>CANLXA010000001.1 GCA_947494975.1 uncultured Roseicyclus sp.
TGCATAGATGCACAGACGATATCCCGCCCCGCACCAACCCCACAGCGCCGTGACCGCTCATCTCGCTGGCGTGAGATTGCGGCGGCCGGAGTGACATATTCAGGGAGGGGGAGCGGTGACGTGGGGGGTGGGCACCAGACGGGATTCGCAAAGACTGGCCCAGATTATGCCGGTAGCGCCGAAAGGAGACCCATGCGCAGAAAATACCGCCCATGATCTAAGCAGATCAGGTTTTCCGGTTACGGTCAGACGCGGAAAGCTTCCCGCCCCTCCCTACGCCAGCGATAAAGGAGCAGTCGAACCGGTCAAGCGCGTCTCCTCCCTTTCTGACGCTTGACGGATCGGCAGGCCTTTGCTGGCGGCCCGATCTCTCGTCTCTCTTCCACATGATCCGGGTCGCCAGCGCCTTTATCTGAAGGCATCCGCACAACCCGCCCCATTTCCGCCACATTTCTGTACCGGTTCCTGCCCGATTCCAGGCGCACGATTTTTTGACGTTGAGAGCAGATAATCGAGCAAAAAAACCGGAGGCAAAAATGCCCACCCAGAAGCCGGTGCCTGTAAAAGGCCAAGGCCCCATCAAAGAACGCCCAAAGCCAGTACGCTATTCGGATTGGGCCAGTATCTGATATCATCACGAGCCTGAACGGAGGCTCGGGATGACACAACACATTGCGGACGGTGCGTCGGCTGACCCGGTCACCGTATTCCGGAATATCGGCCCGTCGCAGGCCGAGACGCTGGCCAAGGTCGGGATCCACACCGCCGATCAACTTCGTGATCTTGGCGCACACGAGGCCTACCGCCGTATCCTGCAGACCGGTATCCGGCCGCACTTCATCATGTATTATGTCCTGCACATGGCGTTGCAGGGCCGCCCCTGGAACGATTGCAAAGGGGCGGAGAAGGACGCGCTGCGCGCGCAATTCGATGCCCTGAAGGCCGAGGAGGCCGACGCCGGCAATGATCCGGAGCTGGAGCGGTTTCTGAATGCCATCGGTACCGGCCTGCGCCGATAAACCCAAAACGAAAAGAGCCGCGCGATCCGCACGGCCCGATGATCTTCAAAGCCTGAGGTGGCTTAGCCCACCAGTTCCAGGCCCGAGAAGAAGAAGGCGATCTCTTCCGCGGCCGTTTCCGGCGCGTCGGAACCGTGAACGGAGTTCTCACCGATCGACAGCGCGAATTCCTTGCGGATCGTGCCTT
Organism: uncultured Roseicyclus sp.; assembly: GCA_947494975.1. GTDB lineage: Bacteria > Pseudomonadota > Alphaproteobacteria > Rhodobacterales > Rhodobacteraceae > Gymnodinialimonas. The sequence goes on from CANLXA010000001.1 coordinate 1,207, forward strand.
CGGCGGCCTCGGCGGGGTTGGTCGCCCCCATCACTTCGCGGTTCTTCGCAATCGCGTCTTCGCCTTCCAGCACCTGCACCACAATCGGCTCGGAAATCATGAAGTCGCACAGCTCGCCGAAGAACGGACGCTCGGAATGCACACCATAGAAGGTCTGCGCCTGGGCCAGCGTCAGCTGGATGCGTTTCTGGGCGACGACGCGCAGGCCGGCCGCTTCAAACTTGGCGATGATGGCGCCCGTCAGATTGCGCTTGGTGGCGTCGGGCTTGATGATGGAAAATGTGCGCTGGATGGCCATTTTGGTGCTCCGGTTCGGGACAGGTCAATTTCGCGGCCCGGCTAACATGGGCGACGGGGATTGGAAAGGCCCCCGGGGCGCGCGCGGCGTCTACGGACGGCTTGGCCTCGGTGCGTCCATCTTACGGCTCCGCGCCCCCTGCCCCACCGTGTCGCCCGACAACAGCCCGCCGCGCCTCTAATGGCCTCATGACCGGCACGACAGACGGGCGCGTGGATTGCCGAATTGCGCAGCGCCCGCGCAAGAACACCCTAGCCCCGTCCGCTGCCTCAAAGCGCCTCTAGCGGCCCGGCGCGGCCTCTGTTACGTCGCGCCCATGCTCAAGATACAGGACATCAGCTATTCCGTTGCGGGTCGCCCCCTTCTGGAGGGAGCCAGCGCCTCCATACCCACCGGCCACAAGGTCGGCATCGTCGGGCGCAACGGCACGGGCAAGACCACGCTCTTCCGTCTGATCCGGGGCGAACTGGCGCTGGATACCGGCACCATCACCCTGCCCTCCGGCGCCAAGATCGGCGGCGTCGCGCAGGAAGTGCCGTCGTCGGACACGCCGCTGATCGACACGGTGCTGGAAGCCGACACCGAACGCGCCGCCTTGCTGGCCGAAGACGCGAGCGACCCCGCCCGCATCGCCGAGATCCAGGAGCGGCTGGCCGCCATCGATGCCTGGGGCGCCGAGGCGCGCGCCGCCACGATCCTGAAGGGTCTGGGCTTTACCCATGGCGAGCAGCAGATGCCCTGCTCCGCCTTTTCCGGCGGCTGGCGGATGCGTGTGGCGCTCGCCGGTGTGCTGTTCGCGCAGCCTGATCTGCTGCTGCTCGACGAGCCGACGAACTACCTCGATCTTGAAGGCGCGCTGTGGCTGGAAGCCTATCTGGCGAAGTATCCCCACACGGTGCTGATCATCTCCCATGATCGCGAGCTGCTCAATCGCGCCGTGGGCCATATCCTGCACCTCAACGACCGCAAGCTGACGCTTTATACCGGCGGCTACGACACATTCGCCAAAACCCGGGCGGAACGCCGGGCGGTGCAGGCCGCGGCCGCCAAGAAGCAGGAGGCGCAGCGCGCCCATCTGCAAAGCTTCGTCGACCGGTTCAAGGCCAAGGCCTCCAAGGCAAAGCAGGCCCAGAGCCGGGTGAAAATGCTGGAGCGGATGGACACGATCCGCGCACCCGAAGATGCCGCGCGCACGGTCTTCACCTTCCCCGAGCCCGAGGAACTCAGCCCGCCCATCATCAACATGGATGGCACGGCGGTCGGGTATTCCGACACGCCCGTCCTGCGGCGGCTGAACCTGCGCCTTGATCAGGATGACCGGATCGCGCTTCTGGGCCGCAACGGCGAAGGCAAATCGACATTGTCGAAGCTGTTGGCGGGCAAGCTCAAGGCAATGGAGGGGCGCATCACCTCCTCCTCCAAGCTGCGCGTCGGCTATTTCGCGCAGCACCAGGTGGATGAGCTGCACCTCGATGAAACGCCGCTCGATCACATCCACCGCGAACGCCCCAATGATGCGCCGCCCAAGCTCCGCGCGCGGCTTGCGGGCTTCGGCCTCGGCGCGGATCAGGCTGAAACGCTGGTCGCCAAGCTTTCCGGCGGTCAGAAGGCGCGCCTGTCTCTCCTGCTCGCCACCATCGAGGCCCCGCACCTGCTGATCCTTGACGAGCCGACAAACCACCTCGATATCGAATCCCGCGAGGCGTTGGTGGAGGCGCTGACCACCTATTCCGGCGCCGTCATCCTCGTCTCCCACGACATGCATCTGCTCAGCCTCGTGGCCGACCGGCTCTGGCTGGTGAAAGACGGCCATGTGTCGCCCTATGATGGCGATCTGCAAACCTACCGCGCCTCGCTTCTGGGCCAGGAGCCACGTGCTCAAAAGCCCCAGAAGCAAAAACCGAAGCAGGTGTTCACCCGCGATCAGATCAGGGATCTGCGCGCCGAGGTGAAGCGCGCCGAAGCCCGCGTCGCCAAGATCGAGGAGATGCGCGAGAAACTCGCCAGGAAGCTGGCCGATCCCACGCTCTATGAGGACACACGTGTCGGTGAATTGACCACATGGCAGAAGAAGTATGCCGAGATCATGGAAGGCCTCGACCGCGCGGAATCTCTCTGGGTGAAATCCGCCGATGCCCTGGACAAGGCCGAACGCCCCTGAGCCCTTTCATCTTGGCCGAAAAACTCCGGGGGAGGCCGTAGGCCGGGGGCAGCGCCCCCAATCCTCATCGAATCGAATGCAGCGCAGCTGCGCTATTTGACCAAGGTCACCTCATATGGACCTCGCCCCCTACATCCCCGCCTTCGTCACCCTTTTCGTGATCATCGATCCCGTCGGCCTCGCCCCCCTCTTCGTTGCCCTGACCCAGGGCATGACGGCGCGGCGTCGGCGTGGCATCGCGATCCGGGCGTGCCTTGCGGCGTTTGCGATCCTCACGATCTTCGGCGTGGCGGGGGAAGCGGTGCTCAATTTCCTCGGCATCTCGATGCCCGCGTTCCGGATGGCCGGTGGCATCCTGTTGTTTCTCACCGCGCTCGACATGTTGTTCGAACGCCGCACGGAACGGCGGCAGGGTCAGGCCGACAGCAATGAACACGATCCGTCCATCTTCCCGCTGTCGCTGCCGCTGATCGCGGGGCCGGGCGCGATTGCCACGATGATCCTTCTGACCGGTCAGGACACGTCCCTGACCCATCTGGCCATCATCCACGGCGTCATGGCGCTGGTCATCGGCTGCGTCTTCATGCTGTTCCTGCTGGCCGCGCCGCTCGAACGGCTCCTGGGACCCACCGGCATCAACGTGATCACGCGGCTCCTGGGTATGCTTCTGGCCGCATTATCCGTGCAATTCGTGATCGATGGCCTGAGGGACCTGCAAGTTATCTGAACGCACCCTATATCTCTCCCATGCTTGATCCCGACCGCACCGCCAGCCTGATCTATCTCGTCCTTCTGGGCTGTGTGATTGGCGGCTATTTCTTCGTGTCCCAGCGCAGGAACCTCGGGAAGATGGTGCAATATGCGGCGATCTGGGGTTTCATCTTTCTGGGTGCCATTGTCGCCGTCGCACTGTGGCAGGACATCCGCGATGATATCGCGCCGCGCCAGTCGGTATTGCAGGGTGGCGCAATCGAGGTGCCACGCGCCCCTGACGGACATTTCTACCTGACCCTCGATGTGAACGGTGTGCCGACGCGCTTCGTGGTCGATACCGGGGCAACCGATATCGTCCTGACGCGGGCCGATGCGACGGCGGCCGGCATCGATACCGATCTGCTGATCTTCTCAGGCCGCGCCAACACCGCCAACGGCACCGTGGAAATCGCACCCACGCGGATCGAAACGCTGGCCCTTGGTGACGTCGTGGAGACCGACATGCGGGCCGTGGTGAATGGGGGAGAGATGGACGAAAGCCTTCTGGGCATGTCCTATCTCAACCGGTTCTCCCGGTTGGAAATTGCCGAAGGGCGTTTGGTGCTGGAGCGCTAGGCGCCGCTTTCAGCCTTCATTTCCCATTTCCCTGACGCCTCCGACCAGTATTTGGCCGCCACCCCCGCACCGGTCAGCGATTTCCACTGCTCTCGCGCGGTCTGTAACGCGGCCTCATCATGGCCATCGAACAACACCATGACCCGCGCCATGGCTCCAACCTCGTCGGGTGTGACGTCTGCCCCCTCGACGGAGATCACGCAGGTGGGGTCATTAGCGGCGCGCTCGGACGTCAGAAGCACCGGTTGCAGCGCATCGTGATCGCCCCCGGCCCGGCCGTGGGGCAAAAAGCCGTCTTCGGGGCGCAGCCAGAGCTGTTCGTCGAGCCGGTCAAGCATCGCGGCTGTCCGGCCCAGAACGGCGACCCGCCACCCGGCCTGGAGGGATTTCTCCAGCAGAACCCGGAGCGTGACCTCCATCGGACGCTCGGTCAGATGATAAAAATACGCTTCTCCCACGGGTTATCCGCCGTTCCTCATGTGGTTTTCAGGTCTCGTACTCGTCGCGGACCAACCGATCCAGCGCCATCACACCCCAGCCGGTCGCCCCTTTGGGTGCCAGCATCGTATCGGACTTCACCGAAGCCACACCCGCAATGTCGAGGTGGATCCACGGCGTCTCGTCCTTCACGAAACGGCCCAGGAACTGCGCCGCGGTGATCGATCCCGCAGCCCGTCCGCCGACATTCTTCATATCGGCAATCCGCGATTTCAGCAGGTCGTCATAAGCCTGCGCCAGCGGTAGCCGCCACGCGCCTTCGCCCTCGGCACCAGCCGCCTTCAGGAATGCGGTGCAGAGCGGATCGCTGTTGGAAAAGACCCCGGCGTTTTCATGGCCCAGGCCGATGATGATGGCGCCGGTCAAGGTGGCCAGATCGATCATGCCTGTGGGCTCGAACCGCTCCTGCGCGTACCACATCACGTCGCACAGAACCAAACGTCCCTCGGCATCCGTGTTGATCACCTCGATCGTGTCGCCTTTCATCGAGGTCACGACATCGCCGGGCCGCTGCGCGCGGGCATCGGGCATGTTTTCGACCAGGCCCACAAGCCCCACCACATTGGCCTTCGCCTTGCGCAGGGCCAGGGTGCGCATCACGCCCGACACCACACCCGCGCCGCCCATATCCATCGTCATGTCTTCCATCCCTGCGGCGGGCTTCAGGCTGATGCCGCCAGTGTCGAAGACAACGCCCTTGCCGATCAGCGCCAGCGGCTTCTCCTCGCCGCCGCCGTTCCACTCCATCACGACCACCTTCGAGGGCGCGTCGGAGCCCTGCCCCACGCCCAGAAGCGCGCCCATGCCGAGCTTTTCGAGGTCCTTTTCCTCCAGCACCTCCACCTTCAGGCCGAGATCCTTCATCGCGGTCAGCCGATCCGCGAATTCCTGCGTTGTCAGAATGTTGGCAGGCTCATTCACCAGATCGCGGGTGAAGAACACCCCCTCTGCCACGGCCTTGGCGGCCTCCGCCTCGTCGCGCGCCTCGTCGGGCTTTGCACAATAGATCGTCGCGGGCTCAGCATCTTCCTTGTCCGCCGTCTTGTGATCGTCAAAGCCATAGGCCCTGAGCGCGAGGCCAAGGGTCAGGTCCGCGACGCGATTATAGGCGCCTGCGCAGACCAGCAGCGGCGTCTTGCCCTTGAACTTCGCCAGCGACGCGCCCGCCTTGCGGGCGTCTTCCACGCTGGGACGACGCTCCAGCTTGACGACCAGAAGCGCCTTGGCGGCCAGACCCGCCGGAAAGCCCATCGTGAAGCCTTCGCCGGACTTCACCTTCTCCCACCGATCCGACTCGACCAGCCGCGCGACCGCCTGCTTGGTCAGCCGGTTCACCCGCCGCCCGGCGGGATCCAGCTTGCCGTCCGGCGTGACCAGAATGGCCAGCTTGCCCTCGGCCGCGGCCAGCGCGTCAAGGTCGGTTTCGGCAAAATCGATGGTGATCGGGCTGGTCATGGGCGGCTCCTGATGGGCGAAAAGCGTGACATTCAGGTCGCGACCTTAGGGCGGCAATCCAGACTTGGCCAGATCGCCCCTACGCATCGCCGAAAAACTGGCCTAAAACATAGATGACGCGGTCGGGCTGCCACCCGGACACCGCATGTGGGGGTAACGTGGCCTTGGGTCAATTCGACCGATATATCCTTCGGCAGCTGGTGATGCTGTTCGGTTTCTTCAGCCTCGTGCTGGTGTCGGTCTATTGGGTGAACCAGGCCGCGCGCCTGTTCGATTCCCTGATCGCCGACGGTCAGAACGTCAGCGTCTTTCTAGAATTCTCGGCCCTGACCCTGCCGTGGATCGTGCAGTTGATCCTGCCGGTCTCGGCCTTCGTCGCCACGCTCTACATCTTCAACCGTATGATCGGCGAGTCGGAGATGGTGGTATTGCAGACCGCCGGGTTATCGGCGTTGCGCCTGCTGCGACCGGTGCTGTTTTTCGGGCTTTTGATGGCCTTGCTGGTGGGGGGGCTCGGAAACGGCCTGGCGCCGCTGGCGCGCGGGCAGTTCATGGATCGCCAGGACGAGGTGCGCGATGATCTGACCGGGCGGTTCCTGCGCGCGGGCGAGTTCATCCATCCGGCGGGTGGCCTTACGGTTTATATCCGCGAGATCAGCGAATTGGGCGAGTTTCGCGATATCTTCCTGCAAGACGCCACCAATCCCGGCGTCGAGGTCACCTATACCGCCACGAACGCCCTTCTGGTGCGGTCCGATACCGGGCCCCGCCTCGTGATGTTCGACGGCGTGGCGCAAACGCTGGATCTGGAAACCGGGCGGCTTGCGACGGTGCAATTCAGCGATTTCACTTATGATGTCGGCGGATTGGTCGACAATGGCGTTGGTCGCCGGGTCGACGTGCGCGAATTGCCCACGGGTGTCCTGCTCATCGCGGATCAGGAGATGGCGGATGCGTTTGAGCTTCCGCTGTCGCACATGGTGTTCGAGGGGCATGACCGGATCGCGCAGGCGCTGTTCGTGATCTTCGTACCGCTGATCGCGGCGGCATCCCTGATGCTCGGCACGTTTTCGCGGTTCGGCGTGTGGAAACAGATCCTGATCGCCGTGGCGCTGGTTCTGCCGATGCAGCTTATCCGCAACGCGGCCGAGGCGGCGGTGCGGTCCGACGCGGAGGCCTGGGCCATCGCCTATCTGCAACCGGCAGTCGCCGCACTGGTCGCGGCGATCATGGTGGCCCTCGCGATGCGGCCGCGGCAGGGCTGGCGGGGGATCCCGGCGTGATCCTGCATCTTTACATCGCGCGCCGCTTCCTGCGGGCCTTCGGCATTGTACTGGCGGTCTTCATCGCCATCCTGCTGCCGATAGACATGGCCGATCAGCTGCGCCGGATCGGGTCGGATCAGGGGTTCATGGCCGTCCTGTCTTTGGCCCTCCTGAACCTGCCGCGCGGGCTGAACGGGCTGATGCCGCTGTTCGTGATGTTGGCGACGCTGGTCCTGTTCCTTGGGCTGGCCCGCACGTCCGAGCTTGTGGTGGTGCGCGCTTCGGGCCGCTCGGCCCTGCGCTCCGCGGCGTCTCCGGTGATCGTGGCGCTGCTGATCGGGGTGCTGTCGCTCCTGCTGCTCAACCCGCTTGTGGCGGCCACCGCGCGGCAATACGATCTGACCCTGGCACGCCTCTCGGGCCTGGAAAGTCGCACTGTATCGCTCACCGGTGAAGGCCTCTGGCTGCGCCAGGGGGTAGCCAGCGAGCAGACGGTGATACGGGCCAGCAGCACGAATTCTGATGGCACCCATCTGTTCGACGCCTCGTTCTTCACCTTCGATGCGACCGGTCTTTTGCTGGAGCGCATGGATGCGCGGGAGGCGGTGTTGGACCTCGGCGCCTGGACCCTGACGGATGTAAAGCGCTGGCCGCTGGCCGGATCGGCCAACGCGGAGGCGGATGCGGAGCTGTATGAGACGCTCACCTTGCCCTCTACCCTGACGGCCGAGCAGATCCGGGACAGTTTCGGCAAGCCGGAAACGGTGCCGATCTTTGAGCTTCCGGGCTTTATCCGGCAACTCAACGATGCCGGCTTTGCCGCGCTTCAGCATCGCACGTGGTTCCAGATGCAGCTGTCGTCCCCGCTCCTGCTGGCCGCCATGGTCCTGATCGGTGCCGGCTTCACCATGCGCCATACGCGGTTCGGCAAGACCGGTATCATGGTGATGAGCGCCATTCTTCTGGGGTTTGGCGTCGTCTTCCTGCGCCGGTTCGCGGAAGTGCTTGGAGAGACGGGGCAGGTTTCGGCAACACTTGTCGCCTGGACGCCGCCAATCGCGGCAATTCTCTTGGCTCTAGGCCTTCTTTTGCATACGGAGGACGGGTGAGGCGCCGCTTGAGCCATATGTTTGCGGCCGCACTGGCTGTGCTCGTCTGCATGGGACATCCCCTTGCGGCGCAGGGCACCCCTACGCTTCCGCCTGCCACCCTGATCGCAGACAATATCCGCTTCGACGGCGGCGACAGCGTATCGGCCCGTGGCTCGGTGGAAGTGTTCTACAACGGCGCGCGCCTGAGGGCGCAATCAATCACCTTTGACGGCGCCACCGACACCCTGCAGGTGGAAGGCCCCCTGACGCTGACCAATGCGTCCGGCAATGCCGTGATCGTCGCGGAATTCGCACAGCTCAGCGACGATCTGCAAAACGGTGTCTTGCAATCCGCGCGGCTGGTGCTGGACCGTCAGCTCCAGATCGCCGCCACGGAGATCGACCGCTCCGAAGGGCGCTACACGCAGCTTTATCAGGCCGTCGCGTCGTCTTGCGAGGTCTGTTTCGAAAACCCCACGCCGCTTTGGGAAATCCGCGCGCGCCGCATCATCCATGATGAGCAGGAACAGCAGCTTTATTTCGAGAACGCGCAGTTCCGGATCATGGGCGTGCCGGTTTTCTTCCTGCCCCGTATGCGCCTGCCCGACCCGACGCTGGAACGCGCCACCGGATTCCTGGCCCCGTCGATCCGCGCCGATGACCGCACCGGCACGCAGATCCGCGTGCCGTATTTCGTGCGGCTTGGCGATCATGCCGATGTCACGATCACACCGTGGATCGGCGTGGGCGCCCAAACGCTGGAGGCCCGCTACCGGCAGGCCTTCCGCAACGGCGAGGTTGAGGTTGAAGGCGCGGTCTCCTGGGATGATCTGACCGATGATGACACACGCGCCTACCTGTTCGGTACTGGTCAGTTCGATCTGGCCCGCGATTTCACGCTGGACCTGCAGGTGCAGGCCGTCAGCGACCGGGGCTACCTCACAACCTATGGCTTCACCGATCCCGACATCCTGGAAAGCTTCGCCCGGATCAGCCGGGTGCGGCGCGACGAATACATCGAAGCCTCGGCCACGCTCTATCAATCGATACGAGAGGGGGTGGACAACGACACCCTGCCCACCCGCGTCGCCCATGCGGAGATCACGCGCCGGATCACCCCGTCTTTGATCGGCGGGCTGTTGACGGCGGAACTTGAGGGCACCGGTTTCTATCGCTTCTCCACGGCCGAGGCGACGATGACCGACCCCAATGGCCGCGACGTGTTCCGCGTGACGGGCGAGTTGGACTGGCAACGCTCCGAAACCTTCGGCGGATTACTGACCACGTTCGAGACCGCCTTGCATGGTGGCATCTACAATACGCAGCAGGGCGGCACGCTGAACGGCGCCGAAACGCGCCTGACGCCCTATGCCGCCGTCGAATTCCGCTACCCGATGCAGGCGGTTTCCCCGGGCGGCGTCAGCCATGTGATTGAGCCGATCGCACAACTCGTCTGGTCGGAAACCTATGGCAACGAAGTGCCGAATGAGGACAGCTTCATCGTGGAATTCGACGAGGCCAACCTGTTTTCCCTCGACCGGTTCCCCGGCTCGGACGAGCGCGAGGTGGGGCCGCGGGCCAATGTGGGACTCAGCTATTCGCGCATCGCACCCTCGGGCTGGACGCTTGGGGTGGCCGGCGGCGTCGTCTTCAGAACCGATGAACAGAACCAGTTGACCGATGGATCGGGCCTCAACGGCGTGCAATCGGATTTCCTGATGGCCACCCATCTCAGCTATAACGACCAATTGACACTGGTGAACCGCTCGCTCTTTGACAACGGGCTCGATTTCACGTCATCGGAATTGTCGCTCTACTGGTCCGGCGACCGCCACGACCTTGTGACCAGCTACACCTACCTTGAGGCGGATCTTGGCGAAGATCGTCCCGACGACCTCGCGGAATGGGCCTTTGACGCGAATTACAATCTCAACAGCGGATGGGAGGCCGGCGTCAACTGGCGCTATGATTTCATGGAAACGAGCCCGACCCGAGCGGGCCTGTCCCTGGGCTTCCAGAATGAGTGCGTTGATATGGAGTTTTCCGTATCACGCCGCTATACCACGTCGACAACGCTTGAACCGGCCACCAGCTTCGGATTTACCGTATCCCTGGCGGGCTTTGGTGCGGGGCGTGAAGGCCGGTCGACGGCGCGCAGCTGCCGGGGATAAGGCAGGCGTTTGATATCGGCGGAACGTGAAGGCACGCCACCATGGCGGACGAGCAATTGACTGGGGTTTCAGGCATGAATGGCATCATCCGGGCAATACGAACGCTGACGCAGCGCATCGGTCTGGTGGCAGCGATAAGCTGCTGCGCGCTGACACTGCCCGCTGCCGCGCAGAACCCGTTTGAAGCGGCGATTCGCGTCGACGATCAGATCGTGACCACCTTCGAGATCCAGCAACGCATGGCGTTCCTGCGCGCCCTGAATGCGCAGGGCGATCTGCGCGAGCAGGCCGTCGAGGCGCTGGTGAACGAACGCCTGCAGCGCAGCGCCGCGAGCCGCCTCGGCGCCGAGGCCTCGCCCGAGGATATCGAGACCGGCCTTGAGGAATTCGCGGCGCGCGCAAATCTGGGCCCCGAACAGTTCCTGCGCCAGATGGCGCAATCGGGCATCGCGCCGGAAACCGTGCGGGATTTCGTGGCCAATGGAATCTCGTGGCGCAACGTGGTGCGTGCCCGCTTCGGCTCCCGCGCGCAAGTCACCGACGAAGACGTCGAACGCGCGATAGAATTGGGCACGATTCTGGGCGGCGGCATCGAGATCATTCTGGGTGAGATCATCATTCCGGTGACGCCACAGAACCAGGCCAACCTGGAAAGCGAATTGGCGCGTCTTGGCGCACAGCTCAACGGCTCGACGGAGCAATTTTCGGAAGCGGCCCGGCGGTTCTCTGCCGCACCGACCCGCGAAGCCGGTGGCGTCACCGGATGGCGCCCGCTGCGCGAATTGCCCGAGGGCCTGCGCGACCGGTTCATGACGATGGGTGTGGGTCAGGTGACCGAGCCGGTGCCGCTTGGCGGCGGCCAGGCGTTTGCCCTGTTCCAGTTCCGTGGCCAGCGCGAGGTCGAGGCCCCGTCCCTGCCCGTGACGGCGATTGACTACGTGACCATCGCCATTCCCGGCGGGCGCAGTGCGGAGGCCCTGGCCGAGGCTGAGCGGCTCCGCGTGTCGGTGGATACCTGCAACGATTTCAACGGCGTGATCCCTGGCGGGTTTGAACGGCAAAGCGTGGCCCCGGGGCAGCTGGCAGAAGATATCGCGCTGGCCCTGCGCACGTTGGATGAAAACGAGATGTCGACCTCCGTCACCCGCTCCAACGGCACCATCCTGCTGGCCCTGATGCTGTGTGACCGCGTCACCGCGGATCCCGACGGCGGGCGCGATCAGGTGCGCGAGCGGCTGATCGGCCAGCGGCTGGAGGCCTATGCCAATGGCTATCTCGAAGAGCTCCGGGCCGAAGCCAACATCACGTATCTGAACTGACGCGCCATGGCGCCGCCCCGTCCGATTGCGGTGAGTGTGGGCGAGCCCGCCGGGATCGGCCCCGAACTGGTCGCCGCCGCATGGATGCGGCTGGGTGCCCGCCTGCCGTTTTTCGTGATCGGGGACCCGCGCCACCTGACGGGACACGGCGCAAAACTCATCGAGATTGCCCGACCGGCCGACGCCATGGCCGTTGCCTCACGCGGCTTGCCCGTGCTGCCGCATCCCTTCGCGGCCGACGCGATCCCGGGCGCGCCTGACCCGGCCAATGCGCAGGGCGTGGTGGACGTGATCGCGCGGGGCGTCGATCTCGTGATGCAGGGGGAGGCCGCGGCGCTGACCACGGCGCCGATCCACAAGAAGGCGCTGATCGATGGCGCGGGCTTCCGGTTTCCGGGCCATACGGAATACCTGGCCCATCTAGCCGGGGTGGAGCGGGTGGTGATGATGCTCGCCTGCCCGCAACTGCGCGTCGTGCCCGCGACGATCCATATCCCGCTGTCCGAGGTGCCCGGGGCGCTCAACACCGCCCTGCTCCACGATACGATCCGCATCACCCACGCCGCCCTGCGCGAGGATTTCGGGCTGGAGGCACCGCGGATTGCAGTCGCCGGGCTGAACCCCCATGCCGGGGAAGGCGGCGCGATGGGCCGCGAGGATATGGACCTGATCGCCCCCGCGCTCGAGGCATTGAGGGCCGAGGGGCTGGCGCTGTCCGGGCCCCATTCCGCCGATACGATGTTTCACGAAGCCGCCCGCGCCGGATACGATGCGGCGATTGCCATGTATCACGATCAGGCCCTGATCCCGATCAAGACGCTGGATTTTTCCGGCGGGGTGAACGTGACGCTTGGCCTGCCCTTCATCCGCACCTCCCCTGATCACGGGACGGCTTTCGATATCGCGGGCAAGGGCGTGGCGGACCCGACCAGCCTGATCGCCGCGCTGAACATGGCGCGGAACATGGCCGACGCGCGCGCCGCCAGCGGGCGCGCGCCGTGAGGCGGCTCATCGCCGCGTGCTCGGCCCCTTGCGGGCCCTTGCGCCCCGCGCGCGACCCGGCCCCGACAAGGCGCGTTGGCCCCCGGTGCTGGCTTGGGGAGGGGGCCGCCCGCCCCCGCGCCTGCGGCGCCCCCCGGGGGGTATTGGGACCCAGTGGAAGAAGGTGTGAGGGATGAGTGCGATCGACGATCTGCCCCCTTTGCGGCAGGTGATCGCCACCCATGGGCTGTCGGCGCGCAAGGCGTTGGGGCAGAATTTCCTACTGGATCTGAATTTGACTGCAAAGATCGCCCGGATCGCCGGGGATCTTTCCGGGGCGGATGTGTTGGAAGTGGGCCCCGGCCCGGGCGGGCTGACGCGAGGGCTTCTGGCCGAAGGCGCGCGGCGCGTTCTGGCCGTAGAGAAGGATGCGAGATGCCTGCCTGCGCTGGGAGAGATCGCGGAGGCCTATCCCGGACGGTTGGAGATCCTGAATGCCGATGCGCTGGATGTGGATTGGGCAACGCAGCTGGCCCCGCCGCGCAAGATCGTGGCCAACCTGCCCTATAATGTGGGAACGGAACTTCTGGTGCGGTGGCTGACGCCGCCTGCATGGCCGCCGCAATGGGACAGTCTGACCCTGATGTTTCAACGCGAGGTGGCCGAGCGGATCGTGGCGCAGCCGGGATCGAAGGCCTATGGCCGCCTTGCCGTGCTGGCCCAATGGCGGGCCGAGGCGCATATCGCCATGACATTGCCGCCCGAGGCGTTTACGCCACCACCCAAGGTGCGATCCGCCGTCGTGCATGTGACGGCCCTGCCGGAGCCGCGGTTCGAGGCCGATGCCGCGGTGCTGAGCCGCGTGGTGAAGATGGCCTTTGGACAGCGGCGCAAGATGTTGCGCGCCGCGCTGAAGGCTCTGACCCCGGATATCGAGGATCGGCTGATCGCGGCGGGGCTGACCCCCACGGATCGGGCCGAGCAGGTGCCGATCGAGGGCTTCTGCGCCCTCGCCCGGGTAATGGCCAAACCCTGACCGCCAAAAGAAAAGGCCCCTGCGGGCCTTGTCCTTCGTCTTATTCCGCGGCTTCCTGCGGCGGCTGATCGCCACCATCCCCGCCATCGCCGCCCTCGGTCTCGGCGGGTTTGCGTCGACGGCTGCGCTGACGTTTGGGCTTGGGGGCGTTTTCGGGCGTTTCCACAAGGCCACTGTCGCCGTCCGTGGGATCGATCACGGCATCGAAGCTGCCCTGACTCTCGGCATTGGCCGCCGGTCTGGGCTGTTCGTCCGGTTGTTGGTGCCCACCCTCATTTCCGGAGCCGCCCGCGTTCTCGCCACCACCGCGAGTCCTCTGGTTGTTGCCGCCGCCGGCCTGTTGGCCGCCGCCTTGCCCGCCCTGCGCGTTCTGGCCGCCCTGTTGGGCCTGCTGCTGCTCGCGTTTGGCGTCCATCTCCCGTTGGGCCTCGGCCAACATGCGCAGATAATGCTCGGCGTGCTGCTGAAAGTTCTCGGCCGCCACACGGTCATTGCCGAGTTGGGCGTCGCGGGTGAGCTGATTGTACTTGTCGATGATCTGTTGCGGGGTGCCGCGGACTTTGCCTTCGGGACCGGAGGAGTCGAACACGCGGTTGACGATATTGCCAACGGAGCGGTTGCGATTGCCCTTGTTCCGCGAACGGTTCTTCGATGATCTCATGGGAATACTTGGTCCAGTTGTTCTGGTCGGGGGCCTCCCCCGAAAACGCGGCGGGGCCCAATACATGTCTCAGTGTGCGGCTGGCCGGACTGCATCCGACACCTGCGCTATCTGGTAAGAAAGGCGCGGTTGGCCGGAAAGGCCATCATGCGCACCTGAGCCTGAGTAAGCATGGCCGCGCGGGCCTGTCCAGCGTAAAACGCCTTGTTGCTGTTGTATTTACACGAAATGGGCGGGTTTTTGCGGCAAATCGTGCTTCAGGGGGCGTGCGGGCGGGCATTGCCCAGGACGACACGGTCCTTTCGAGACAGATCGGAGTGGATTGCCACATCTTCAAGGCCCGCCGCGCGAAAGAGGGCGGAGACGGGCCCACCCTGATCATGTCCGATCTCGACCAGCAGGCGGCCACCGGGTGCCAAATGGCGCGGCGCGGCTTGCGCGAGCACGCGGTAGGCGGCCAACCCGTCCCCCCCCGGTGTCAAGGCGATCTTCGGCTCCCATGTCGTGATCTCCGGAGGAAGAGACCCGTAGGTTTCGGCATCTATGTACGGCGGATTGGAGACGATCAGATCGAACCGGCCGGTCACATCCGCGACCCAATCGGATTGATGGAACCTGACGCGCGACGCGACACCGAGATCCTCGGCATTTTGCCGCGCCACCCGTAATGCCGCCTCCGAGATATCGGTGGCCACGCCGGTGGTGCCCGGGCATTCCGCCAGAAGCGTGAGCGCGATGGTTCCGGGGCCGGTGCCGAGATCCAGAAATGTCTCAAAGGGTGTGGCCAGCGCCAGGTCGATCAGGGTTTCCGTATCGGCGCGCGGGCACAGAACGTCCGGCGTCACGCGGAATGGGCGGTCGCGGAAGCGGGCCGTGCCAAGGATCTGCGCCAGGGGTTGCCGGGCGCGGCGGGCGGTGACGATCTCCTGAAATCGCTCAACGGGGCCGTCGAAGGCCTCCCCGCCGCGCGTACTTTGCTGGGTCCGAGTGAAGCCGGTCAGATGCTCGATCACCAGCGTCGCTTCCCGCGCCGCCTCATAGGGCGACAGGAACTCCGTCACTTCGGCCATGTAGTCGCGGGTCAGATCGCGCAGGAGCGGGCCCTCCACGCCCTGCGTCACCCGTCCATCTCCGCCAGGCGCAGCGCCTGATCCTCTGCCGTCAGGGCATCGATGATCTCGTCCAGATCGCCCTGCATCACCTGATCGAGCTTGTAGAGCGTCAGGTTGATGCGGTGATCGGTCATGCGCCCCTGTGGGAAGTTGTAGGTGCGAATGCGTTCCGAGCGGTCGCCGGAGCCGACCTGCGCCTTGCGATCGGCGGCGCGTTCATCGGCCACCTTCTGGCGTTCCGCATCGTAGAGCCGCGCGCGCAGCACCCCCATCGCAATTTCGCGATTGCGGTGTTGCGATTTTTCCGACGACGTCACGACGATGCCGGTCGGGATGTGGGTGATACGCACCGCGCTGTCGGTCGTGTTCACGTGTTGCCCGCCTGCCCCGCTGGCGCGCATCGTGTCGATACGGATGTCATTGGCCGGAATGTCGATATCGACCTCCTCTGCCACGGGTAGAACGGCGACTGTGGCCGCGGATGTGTGGATGCGTCCGCCGGATTCGGTCTCGGGCACGCGCTGAACCCGATGCACGCCGGATTCGAATTTCAGCCGGGCAAAGACGTTTTCGCCCTCTACCCGCGCCGTGACCTCCTTGATCCCGCCAAGCTCCGATTCCGACAGCTCGACGATGTCCATCGTCCAGCCCCGCGCCTCGGCATAACGGGTATACATACGCAGCAGGTCGCCCGCGAAAAGCCCCGCCTCATCCCCGCCGGTGCCGGGGCGGATCTCGATCATCGCGGGCTTGGCGTCGGCGGCGTCTTTCGGCAGCAAGGCCAGTTGCAGAGACGTCTCCGCCGTCGGGATCGCCGCGCGTAGGCGGGGCAACTCCTCCTCGGCCAGCGGCTTCATGTCGGGATCGTCCAGCATTGCCTCGGCCTCTTGGAGATCGGCCAGGAGCTGTTCGTAAGCCGCGATTTCGGCGACAACCGGCTTCAGTTCCGCATATTCGCGGCTGATCTGGGCAATCTCGCTGGCCTCGGGCCCCGCATTCAACTGCGCTTCAAGAAATTCGAACCGGTCGGTGATCTGGCGCAGGCGGTCTCGGGGCAGCATCGGGCGGGGCTTTCGGCAAGGACAGGGCGGGGCGGATCACACCGCGCTAATCCTCGTGGATGGCCCGCAACCAGTGCTGAACGCGCGTGGTGTTCACGCCCAGATCGCTCATCCCGTAGCGCGAGCGCGAGAAGATGTTGATCTGCGTCCCGGCCCCTTCGGGCAACAGCCGCACCGACACGAAATCGGGGAAGCCCATCACACGGGACCGCACCACATAGGTGACGTGCCCCTCCTCCGCGGATCCGGCCAGGACCTCCGCGCCATTGGCCTCGGCAACGGCTTGCAGCCGGGCGCCGGCCTCAGCCGGCGGGGCGTTCAGGTAAGATCCCGTCGTGCCCGTCAGGAGCGCGAAATTCGGCGTGGATGGCGCGGTCATGCCTGTCGGGTCCACGTGCCATTCGGCGGCATCGATCGGTGCAAGGCGCACATAGATCGCGGCGGCGACAACCAGGGCAACAAGAGCGATGAGGATATAGATCAGAATACGCATGACCCCCACATGCTGCGCGCGCGCGCGCGCGTCAAGTGTCTGGTCCGGTCTCCGCCCCCGGCACCACCTGATGAACCTCGATCACGTTGCCATCGGGGTCGTAGAAGAACACTTGCCGCCAGCCCTGCACCGCCTGGTCGCCCCAATCGGAATAGGGCACGCCATTGGCATCCAGATGCGCCAGGAATGCATCAAGATCATCGCAGCGATAGGCAATGTGCCCCCGGCTCACCGGGTTCACCACCTGCCCGGCCCGGAACGCGGCGTGCATGTCCTTCTGGGCCAGATGGGTCTGGATCGCACCGTCGCTCAGGAACGCCACATCGCCGGCATAACCCTTGCCCTTCTCAAGCCGGGGCAAGCCATGATCAGGCCGCTCCAGCCCCATCACATCGCGCCAGAACGCATCGGCGCGCGGAACGTCTTCGGTGACCAGGTTGATGTGGTGGAGGGTCAGTTTCATGGCCCTCTCCTTGCATGTTCCTGACCATCCGGTCAAACATTGCGACTGGATTTGGGGGGCTGGCATGGCACGCAAGATCATCATCGATACCGATCCCGGGCAAGACGACGCGGTGGCCATCCTTCTGGCGCTCACCTCGCCCGAGGTCGAGGTTCTGGGGATCACCGCGGTTGCAGGCAACGTACCGCTGGAATTGACAGCGAAGAACGCCCGCATCGTGTGCGAGTTGGCCGGTAGACCGGATGTGAAGGTCTTCGCGGGCTGCGACCGGCCGCTGCGCCACGCGCTGGTGACGGCGGAACATGTGCACGGCAAGACCGGGCTCGACGGGCCGAGGCTGGCCGATCCCGTGATGCCGCTTCAGCCAGAGCACGCGGTCGATTTCATCATCGACACGCTGCGGGCGGAGCCGACGGGAACCGTCACGCTTTGCCCCTTGGGGCCGTTGACCAATATCGCCACGGCCTTCGAGAAGGCCCCGGATATTGTCGGGAAGGTGCAGGAAATCGTGTTGATGGGCGGGGCGTATTTCCAGGTGGGCAACATCACGCCAGCGGCCGAGTTCAACATCTACGTCGACCCGGAAGCCGCTGATATCGTGTTTAAATCCGGAAGGCCGATCACCGTGATGCCGCTGGACGTGACCCATAAGGCGCTGACAACCGCGCCCCGGGTTCAGGCCTTTCGCGATTTGGGCAGCAAGGCCGGAACGATGGTGGCGGAATGGACGGATTTCTTCGAGCGCTTCGATAAGGAGAAGTACGGCTCCGCCGGCGCGCCGCTCCACGATCCATGCGTGATTGCCTACCTGATCCGGCCCGATCTATTTCAGGGCCACCATGTGAATGTGGAAATTGAAACGCAATCCGATCTGACCCGCGGCATGACGGTTGCCGATTGGTGGGGCGTCACGGACAGGGCGAAAAACGCCATGTTCATGGGAGATCTGGACGCGGACGGGTTCTTTGCGCTTCTGGTGGAGCGCATCGGGCGGCTTTGATGCGCTGTCTGGCGGCGCTTCTGGTCCTGTTTTCCACCGCGCCGCTCACCGCGCAGGGCACGGGCGAAGCCATTGTGACCATCCGGGATCAAACGCTGTTCCTGTCCGCAGACAATCGCAACAGCGCGGTGCCCATGGTGGTATGTGGCGCGGACCACCTGAGCCTCACCTTCGCGCAGTTGCATCTTCGATTTCCCATGCCACCCTTTCTACGGATCACCTTGCGCGACGCGTCCGAGGAATGGTCGGTCGATACTCTTCGGCTGGATCAAACCGGTGATGCAATTGATGCGTTCGTGACCCCGTCGGATGCCCGGATCAGCGACATGACAGTCGCGGAGGACGGAACCATCGCTGCAGTCCTGTCTGGGCAAGCCATGGTCGCCGGATCGCCTTTGGGGTCCGAGCTTGTCACCGTGCACGTTGAGTTCACCATGACCTGCCCGCCGGAGTGATGCCGCGCCCACTGGCGCCCCGCCGTGGCAATCCCTACATCTTGGGCAACAGCGCCAGGATCCTTCGATGACCATTCAGTTCCCGTTCGACAACAGCTATGCCCGCCTGCCTGACCGCTTTTTCACCCGGCAAGCCCCGGTGCCCGTCGATGCGCCGAAGCTGATCGCGCTGAACCGGCCTTTGGCCGAGCAGCTTGGCCTAACGCTTCCGGAGGATGAGCGCGATCTGGCGGAGCTCTTTGCGGGCAACACGGTGCCCGAGGGGGCGGCCCCGCTGGCGCAGGTCTATGCCGGCCACCAATTCGGCGGCTGGTCCCCGCAACTGGGCGATGGCCGCGCCGTGATGCTGGGGGAGGTCGTC
Organism: uncultured Roseicyclus sp.; assembly: GCA_947494975.1. Taxonomy (GTDB): domain Bacteria; phylum Pseudomonadota; class Alphaproteobacteria; order Rhodobacterales; family Rhodobacteraceae; genus Gymnodinialimonas. The sequence continues at coordinate 20,417 of CANLXA010000001.1, forward strand.
GCGCCCGATGGCAGGCGGTTCGACATCCAGCTCAAAGGCGCGGGCCAGACGCCCTATTCCCGCATGGGGGACGGGCGCGCCTGGCTTGGGCCCGTCCTGCGCGAATACATCATCTCTGAGGCGATGGCCGCCCTGAATATACCCACCACCCGCGCGCTGGCCGCCGTGGAGACGGGTGAAATCGTCCTGCGCGAGGGGCGGATGCCCGGTGCGATCTTCACGCGCGTCGCGTCGAGTCATATCCGCGTGGGCACGTTCCAGTTCTTCGCCGCGCGGCAGGATACCGAGGCGCTGCAGGCGCTTCTCGATCACACCATTGCGCGCCATTACCCGGAGGCCGAGGGGCCCGGCGGCCTTCTGGATGCCGCCATAGGCGCCCAGGCCCACCTGATCGCGCAATGGATGGGCGTGGGCTTCATCCACGGTGTGATGAACACCGACAACATGACGCTATCGGGCGAGACGATCGACTACGGCCCCTGCGCCTTCATGGACGCCTATCACCCCAACATGGTGTTCAGCTCCATCGACCAATTCGGGCGCTACGCCTATGCCAACCAGCCCCAGATCGGAGCGTGGAACCTGGCGCAACTGGCCACGGCCCTGCTGCCACTCATGCCGGATCGGGAAGCCGCGATCGAAGACTTCACCGAAGCCGTGAATGGCTTTGCCGCGCGGTTCGATGCCGAATGGCACGCGGTACTGCGCGCAAAACTGGGCCTGTCGACCGAAGAAGACGATGACGTGGCGCTTGCCTTCGATTTGCTGGACCGGATGGCGCAAGGCGGCGGTGACTTCACGCAAACCTTTCGGGCCCTCGCATCCGACGATCCGACACGCGCGTCAGAGGCTTTCGCGGCCCCCGCTCTCCTTGCCCCGTGGCTCGACGCGTGGCAGGCCCGCCTGGCACGCGATCCGCAGAATGCCATCGAACGCAAGGCGGCGATGCAGGCCGTGAACCCGGCGCTGATCCCACGCAATCACCGGGTCGAAGAGGCCATCCAGGCGGCCGTTACGGGCGACTACGCCCCGTTTCACCGCCTCACCGCAGCGCTGGCCCATCCGTTCACGGAAAGCTCCGACATCGGCGACCTGCAACACTCCCCAACGGAAGCCCAGCGCGTGACGCAGACCTTCTGCGGCACCTGACCCATCTTTGTTCCCTGAACATGCAAATCCACCATCGGCCATAGCCACAAGCTTCAACGGTTTTCACGCCGTCGCTCCACGCGCCCAGATTTTCGCAAGAAAATCTGCCCCCGGCGACGGCGAAGCCGGCGCAATCCCGCTATGATCCGCGCACCGGGCGGTTGATCAGGATCAGGCCGCCGCAGACCAGCGCCAGGGCCAGCAAGATCCCCGGCCCCACCTCTTCACCCAACAGCAACCATCCCAAGCCCACGCCGAAGACGGGGGACAGAAAGGAAAACGCCGCGACGGAACTGGCGGGATAGATCGACAGGAGCCAGAGCCAGAACAGGAACCCCGCCGCCGCCACAACGATGATCTGGAACGCGAGGCCCGCCCAGTGGATCAGCCCCGGTTCCCGCAACAGATCGCCGAAAAAGAGGGCGGCAAGAAGCAAAAGGGCTGCCGAAACCCCCAATTGCCACAACAACTGCATCTCCGGGCGTACCTCGCGCAACGTCGTCGCCCGGGCGCAGAGGGCGATGCCGGCCCAGGCCATCGCCGCCAGAAGCGCCAGCGCATCGCCCAGGATCGACGCTTCGCCCCCTGCCCCGCCGCGCATCACCAGCGCGATGACGACGCCGCAAAAGGCCAGCGCCAAGCCCACCGTCTTGGTACTCGTCAGTTGGTCGCCCGGAATCAAGACGTGAGCACCAAGCGCAAGCCACATCGGCATCGTGTAGAAGATCACCGAGGTGCGTGTGACCGTCGTGAGGTCAAGCGCCCAGAACAGGCAGAGGAATTCCACGGCGAACAAGGCCCCGATCATCAGACCGGCCGGTATCGTGCCCGGCGCGATGGCCAAGGACATGCCGCGCACCCGCATCCACAGATAGATCAGCACCATGCCGCCAAGCGACCGCAACCCGGCGAAGAAGATCGGCTGAAGCCCGTCATTCACCACCTTGATGACCACCTGATTGAACGCCAGCAGCAGGGCGAACCCGGTCAGGGAAATCGCGCCAAAGGCATCGATGCGGGGTTTCGGCTCCATCGCCGCTCCTTCCATTGCACCGGGCCGGAGTGACCGCCGCCATCGACCCTGTCAAGGAACCGCCTGCGCCGCGCCCGCGTTCTGCCTTTGAGAAAACTGGCCTTCTCTGCCATGTTGGCGGGAAGATCTATCTGGGAGGATTGACTATGAGCCTGTTGAGAACCTTGGGCCGCGTGGCCATCGGTGTGGCGGCAGCGCGCGGCGCCAGCGCGCTGGTGAACCGCAATCGCGAACGCCGCGCCGCAGAGGGCGGACGCGACAGCGGCGGCGGCGGCCTGCTCGATTCGCTGCGGCAGCACGACGGGTCCGGCAACCGCGGCGGGTTGGGAGAGCTTCTGGGCGGCGGTGGATCCCGGGGGCGATCCGGCGGCGGCCTTGGCGATATTCTTGAGGAATTTGGCGGCTCGGGCGCCCTTGGCGGCCTGGGCGGTATGCTGGCCGGCGGGGCTGGCGGCGGATTGCTCGGCGGCCTTCTGGGCGGCGCGCGGCGCGGTCAGGAACCGGCCTTCGGGCGGCGCCTGAACGAATCCCTGCTCAGCGGTGGCGAGCCGTCCGACCCGCCAACCGAGGAGGAAGAGGCGATGGCCGCCCTGATGATCCGCGCGATGGTCATGGCGGCCAAGGCAGACGGCCGGATTGATGCCGCCGAGCGCGAAGCCCTGTTGGGCCAGCTTGAAGACCTTGATCCCGGTGAGCGGGCCTTTGTGGCGGAAGAGCTGAACCGCGACATCGACATACGGGATTTTGCCCGCGACATCCCTGATCATCCCGGCCTGCGCGCGCAGATCTTCGCCGCCGCGATGTCCGCCATCGACGTCGACAACCGCCGCGAACGGGACTTTGCCGACGACCTTGCAAATGCTCTCGGCCTCGAAGATGCCGCCCGCGGCCATGTCCAGCGGCGCATGTCCGGCGATTACGGCGCCACGCCCGAGCAGCCATGGGGCAAGACCGAGAACAGCCGCGCCTATTCGCAGCCCATGTCCGCACCTGCCAGCGCGGGCGGACGCCCCGGCGGCGGCAAGACGTTGCAGGGCACACCAGGCCAGGGCACGCCGTATCGGAAGTAGGCTAAACCCTGCCCGCGCGGACTTTATCCGGGCGGGCAAATCCCCTAGACCCACCCCCAGCGGGCGCACCGTGCCCACCCGGAGGGGACATGAAGAACGACACGATTGAGGCCCGTTGCGCCGACAAGGGCCTTCGCATGACCGAGCAGCGCCGCGTGATCGCGCGTGTGCTGGAAGCGTCCGACGATCACCCCGACGTCGAGGAGCTTTATGCCCGTGCCGTTGCCGTCGACCCCAAGATCTCGATCGCAACCGTCTATCGCAGCGTGAAGCTGTTCGAGGAGGCCGGTATTCTCGACAAGCTTGAATTCGGCGACGGGCGTGCCCGGTACGAGGATGCCGAACGCGATCACCATGACCATCTGATCGACATGAATTCCGGCGAGGTGATTGAATTCGTCGACCCCGACATCGAGGCGCTTCAGGAAAAGATCGCCGAAAAGCTTGGCTACCGGCTGAAGGGCCATCGGCTGGAACTATACGGGGTTCCGATCAAGAAAAGCTGACCGGGATTGCGCCGTCGCCCGGGCACCCCCGCGGGGCGCTGTGCCGTTCCACGCACGGCGAGATAGCGATGCCGTGAATTATTGGCCACAGAGGGGGCGCTGCCCCCGGCTGCGCCTCCCCCGGGGTACTTTGGACCATTGGAAGACGAGACGGGTCCCGATCAGGGGGCGGTTGGGGTTTCGCCGAACCGGGTTGCCGGGTAAGGCGGGACGGCTGAGGCGCGGGCGGGTTACATCATGGACAATCTCAAGGGCATGGCATGGATGACGCTGGCCATGTTGGGCTTCGCGCTGGTCGACACGTTCATCAAGCTGACGCTCGGCGCGCTCCCCATTGGCCAGGTCATCGTGATCTTCAGCTTCGGCGGTGCGTCGATCTTCGGGCTGTGGGCCAGGGCGCGCGGTGAGACGGTTCTCGATCCCGGCCTGTTCACGCGGCCGTTCCTGATCCGCCTGATGTCCGAGGTCGTCGGCACCGTGTGCATCGTCGTGGCGTTGGCGAAGATCGACCTCTCCCTCATGTCCGCCATCATTCAGGCCAATCCGCTGCTCGTGACATTGGGGGCCGCGCTTTTTCTTGGCGCGCAGGTGGGGTGGCGGCGCTGGGTTGCGATCCTGATCGGGTTGGTCGGCGTGCTTGTGATCGTCCGACCCGGGCTGGATGGGTTCAACGCGGCCAGCCTCTGGGCCGTGGGGGGCACTTTCGGTCTTGTAGGTCGCGATCTGGCGACGCGGGCGATCCCGGGCGAGGTCTCGACCCTGCTCCTGGCCGCCTGGGGTTTCGTGGCGGCGGGCCTTGCCGGGTTCGGTATCCTGCTTTTCAAAGGCGGCGCGACTATCCCCGACCTCCGCATGAGTATTCTTCTGATAGCGGCCCTGTTGTTCGCGCTGGTGGCGTATTACGCGATCACGGCCGCGATGCGGGTCGGCGAAATTCCGGTGGTCACACCCTTCCGTTACACCCGCCTGATCTTCGCGCTCGCGCTGGCCTATGCCGTCTTCGACGAACGACCGGACATGTGGACGCTGATCGGCGCGGGCATCGTGATTTGCACCGGGCTCTACACGCTCTGGCGCGAACGTGAGGCGACCCGCGCGGCATGATGCCGGCCCGTTATCGCTAACATAGCTCTTCGCGCGCTTCCCCGCCTCTGCTATAGCGCCCGCAACCTGGCATCGGAGGCCCCCATATGAGCACCATCATCGACGTACACGCCCGCGAAATCCTCGACAGCCGGGGCAACCCGACGGTCGAGGTTGATGTTACCCTGGAAGACGGCACGTTCGGGCGGGCTGCGGTGCCGTCCGGCGCCTCCACGGGGGCTTATGAGGCCGTGGAACGGCGCGATGGCGACAAGGGGCGTTACAAGGGCAAAGGCGTGCTGGAGGCCGTGGCGGCCGTGAACGGCGAGATCGCCGAAGCGCTGGTGGGGTTTGATGCAACCGAACAGGTCGCCATCGACAGCGTCATGTGTGAGCTGGACGGGACCGATAACAAGGGCCGCCTGGGCGCCAACGCGATCCTCGGCGTATCGCTGGCCACCGCGAAGGCTGCTGCGGATTTCACCGCGCAGCCGCTCTATCGCTACGTGGGCGGGACCATGGCCCATGTCCTGCCGGTGCCGATGATGAACATCATCAACGGCGGCGAACATGCGGATAACCCGATCGACATTCAGGAATTCATGATCATGCCGATCTCTGCGACCTCCATCGCAGAAGCCGTGCGGATGGGCGCGGAAGTGTTCCACACGCTGAAAGGGGAATTGTCGGCGGCGGGTCTTTCCACCGGGATCGGCGACGAGGGCGGCTTTGCGCCCAACCTGAGCTCCACCCGCGACGCGCTCGATTTCGTGCTGAAATCCGTGGAAAAGGCGGGCTACGCGCCGGGCGACGACATTATGCTAGCGCTGGATTGCGCCGCGACCGAATACTTCAAGGACGGCGCCTATGTGTTTGCCGGAGAAGGTAAAACCCTGAGCCCGGATGAAAATGTCCGTTATCTGGAGGCCTTGGTCTCCGATTACCCTATCCTGTCGATCGAGGATGGCTGTTCCGAGGATGATTGGGACGGCTGGATCGCCCTGACCGAAGCCTTGGGAGACAAGGTGCAGTTGGTGGGAGACGACCTGTTCGTCACCAACCCCGAGCGCCTGTCGGACGGCATCGCGAGGGGCGCGGCGAACTCCTTGCTGGTGAAAGTGAACCAGATCGGCACCCTGACGGAAACGCTGGCCGCCGTGAACATGGCGCACCGCGCGCAATATACCTGCGTGATGTCCCACCGTTCCGGCGAGACCGAGGATGCCACGATCGCCGACCTGGCTGTCGCCACGAATTGCGGGCAGATCAAGACCGGATCGCTGGCCCGATCGGACCGGTTGGCCAAATACAATCAGCTGATTCGGATCGAAGAACAGTTGGACGAAACGGCAACTTACGCGGGCCGGTCGATTCTGCGAGGCTAATAGCGGCGCAATACGACATTCCGGATTTCTGCTTCGGGGCGCTGCGCGAGTGGCGCCCTTTTTGTTGGCTGGCATTCGCATACAACTATGGTATGGCATTTTAGACACATATAAAGGTAGTTAAACATCGTGGCGCAGATGCAGGCCGCTGAATATTTTGAACGGCACCTCGTTGATATGAACGAACTGGACCAACTGTGGCTGACCGAATTCGGCAACCGGCGCGAATGGGCCATGCGTTGTGTCGTGATTGCGGCCGCAGCGCTTGGCATTTGGCTCTATAGCGGCCTCTGGCTGGTTCTGGTCTGGGCCCTGGCCTACTTCGCCTCGCTCGGCTTCAAATATGCTTTCCTCCGCCCGACCGATGGCCAAGCCAATCGGTCCGGTATGATCGGGGTTGGCAGCTATGTTGCCACTGCGGCGATCTTCATTTCGCTTCCGCTCTACCTGATGACCACAGGTGATATCGTCCTGTCGTTCTGCGGCATTTGCGGTGTCGTGGCGCTCGCGGTCTTTTCGCTGCTCAGGGAGGAGCCGCCCAAGGTCGTGGAACCTATCGACATCGCCGTTGGATGGGTTGTGGTGCTGGTTGCCGGCATTACCTACGTCCCGATGAGCGATTCCCTTGCGGCGCAGGCGGTGATGGCTTTGTTGTGCGTGATCGTCGGTATCTATTACACCATGGCGCTCATCACGACGCGGGCGAACCGGGCGGTTCTGCGCGAGGCGGCGCAGCGCGGCATGGAGGCGCAAAAGATGGAGGCGATTGGCCGGTTGTCCGGCGGAATTGCCCATGATTTCAACAATATCCTGACAGCCCTTCAAGGCAGCCTGGAACTCTATCACGAACTGCCCGAAGGCGCGGACCGTGATGCATTGGTGCAAGAGGCGCAGGTCGCCGGATCACGCGCGACGGGCCTTGTGGCGCAACTCCTGTCTTTCGCGCGCCGCGCGCCGCTGAAAGCTCGGCCGGTCGATGCCGGGGGCCTTCTGGAGGATCTGGGCACGCTGGCCAAACGGCTCCTGCCCGATACGATCCAATTGGAATTGCGCCGCCCTGCTGCGCCGGTGGAGGCCTTTGTGGATGCCGAAAGCCTGCACGCCGCCCTGTTGAACCTGCTCCTGAATGCCCGCGACGCGATCGAAGGTGACGGACATATCATCATGGCCGTCGACGTCACCGAGGGCGCAGCATCCGACGCTGGCATCACTCCGACTGAGGATTTTGAAACCGCGCATGTCTGTTTTTCCGTGTGCGACAATGGCCCGGGAATGAGCCCGCAAATGATGGACCGGGCCCTGGAGCCGTTCTTCACCACCAAGCCGCCCGGAAGCGGATCGGGGCTTGGTCTCCCGATGGCCAAGGGGTTTGCGGAGCAATCCGGCGGCGCGTTCCGCATGCGCAGCTCCGAAAACGGGACCACCGTCACGTTGCACCTGCCCATCGCCCCCTGAGGGGCTCGCGTGCGGCCTTCGGCCCGCACCCGGACAACGATGCGCAACCGGAGGTTTTTCCCCGTTGCCGCGCCCGCGTTTCATGGCATTTTCGATCCTGTCACGTCCCCCGCATGCGAGGCGGGTCTCTTGTAACGCTTCCGTGATCGCCTATATTATGTATACACTCGTATACAATTAACAAAGACGGAATATATGCTCGACACACTCCTGTCCGGGCCGTTCGTGCCCTTTACACTTTCGCTTGCCCTGCTCTTTGGCCTGCTGGCCCTGGAGATCGTGTTCCTTATGGTCGGCGGGTCGCTCATGGGCGACGGCGCGGACGCGGAGGGGGCCGATCTGATCGATGGCCCGGGCGTCGATCTGGGGGCGGAGTTCGACGTGGATGTCGAGTTGGACGCCTTCGATCTGGATGCCTTCGACGTGGATCCGGCGGAGTTCGAGCTGGACACACCCGGCGATGTTGCGACGGAGAGCCCGGGCGTCGCCGCGTCAAACCCGCTGCATTGGCTGGGATTGGGGCGGATGCCGACACTGATTTGGCTGGCGTCGATCTTCTTGTCCTTCGGGGTGGCCGGTGTGGCACTCCAGGGGCTTGTCAGCACGCTGACGGGCAACCCCCTCAACGTGATCTTTGCGGCCATCCCCAGCGCCGCCGCGGCATTGTGGTTTACCGGGAAGTTCGGCGCGCTCTTCGCGCGGGTCCTGCCCAGAACCGAAAGCCAGTCCGTCTCGAAACGGCAATTGGGCCGCCGCAAGGGCACCGTGACCCAGGGCACCGCATCCCGCGGGGCCCCCGCCGAGGTTCGCGTGACGGACCGTTACGGCAATACCCACTACCTCCGCGCCGAACCCCTGAAAGACGCGGACGTCATCCCCCAAGGCGCAGAGGTTCTGGTTCTGCGCCACCGCCCCACCGGCGGGTTTCGTTTGATCGCGCTCTGACCCCTTCCGGGCGCTCCCCATTTGAAAGGACTGAATATGGAACTTGGATTTCTTGGAATAATCGTCATCGCCCTTATCGGCGCGCTGGTCCTTGTGGGCCTTGTGATCGGTCGCCTCTACAAACGCACAACGCGTGAGGTCTCGCTGGTCAAAACCGGCGCCGGCGGTAAACAGGTCATCATGGATGGCGGCACCTTGGTGATCCCGCTCCTGCACGAGGTCAGCCCGGTCAACATGAAGACCCTGCGCCTTGAGGTGCGCCGCACGGGCGAAGGCGCGTTGATCACGCAGGATCGGATGCGGGTGGATGTGGGCGTGGAATTCTATGTCTCCGTCATGGCGACGGATGAAGGTATCGCGCGGGCCGCCCAGACCCTTGGCGACCGCACGTTCTACGTGGATCAGCTGCGCGAGATGATCGAGGGTAAGCTGATCGACGGCCTGCGCGCTGTGGCCGCCAAGATGACAATGGATAACCTCCACGAAAATCGCTCGGATTTCGTGCAGCAGGTGCAGAACGCGATTTCCGAGGATCTGTTGAAGAACGGTCTATCGCTGGAATCGGTATCGCTGACCGCCCTCGACCAGACCCCGTTTGAAAGCCTTGATGAGAACAATGCGTTCAACGCCGTGGGTATGCGCAAACTCGCCGAGGTGATCGCGAAATCCAAGAAAGAGCGCGCCGAGATCGATGCGGAGGCCGAGGTCGCCGTGCGCCGCGCCGCGATGGAGGCCGAGCGTCAGAAGCTCAGCATTCAGGAGGAGGAGGAACGCGCCGCGATCGCCCAAATCCAGGAGATCGAGACTATGAAGGCCGCGCAGGAAATGGAGATTGCGCTGCGCCGCGAAGACTCCGTGCGGGAAAGCGAACGCGCACGCATCGCCCGCGAAGAACAGGTCCGCGCCGCCGAGATCGCGCGTGAACGCAACATTCGCCAAGCGGAGATCACCAAGGAACGCGAGCTGGAAGTGGCTGAACAGGAACGCCAGATCATCATCCAGCAGAAGTCCGAGGAAGAAAGCCGCGCGCGCGCCAGCGCCGATCTGGCCCGAGCCGAGGCCACCAAGGCGACCGAGGCCGTGGCCACCGCCCGCGAAGTGGCCGAGGCCGAGCGCTCCAAGCAGATCGCCCTGATCGAGGCGCAGCGGGAGGCCGAGCGTGAAGCCACCAAGATCCGGCTTGCCGCGGCCGCCGAGAAAGACGCCGCACAGGACCGGGCCGATGCCCGCCGAGAAGAGGCACAGGCCGAGGCCGACGCAATCTCCATCCGCGCGGAGGCCAAGAAGAAGGACATGCTGGCCGAGGCCGAAGGCACGCGCGCCATCACCGAGGCCGAGAATGCGTTGTCTGAGCAGATCGTCGGTATGAAGATCGACATGGCGCGCATCGAGGCGATCCCGGCGATCATGGAGCAGATGGTGAAGCCGGTGGAGAAGATCGACTCGATCAAGATCCATCAGGTGGGTGGCCTTGGCGGCGGCAATGGCGGGGCTGGCGCAAGCGCCGGAGCGGGCGACAGGCCCGTCGTGAACCAGGCGCTCGATTCGATCATGGGCATGGCGGTGCAGATGCCCGCCCTGCGCAAGCTCGGCGATGAGCTGGGTCTGAGCCTGGAAAACGGTCTGGAAGGCCTGGCCGAGAGTGCCCTGCGCGACCGGCCTGCCCCCGTCGCCCCCGAAGCCATTGACCCGCCAGCAGCCGAAGAGACGCCAAGCAACGGCGCGGCCCGGCCGGCGGAATGACCGCCGATCAGATCATCGAAACGCTGGATCTGGCCCCCCACCCCGAGGGGGGCCATTACCGCCAGACCTGGGTCGCCGACAATGATGGTCGCCCCACCGGCACCTGCATCTACTTCCTTCTGAAAGCGGGCGAGACCAGCCATTGGCACAAGGTCGATGCCACCGAAATCTGGCTCTTCCATGCCGGCGCGCCCCTCATCCTCTCCCTTTCAGGCACAGATGATGGTCCGGCCAAGGATCACCTCCTGTCCCCGGACCTCACGACAGGGGCACCACAACTGATCGTGCCCGAAGAACATTGGCAGGCAGCGCGGACGACGGGGGATTTTACACTGGTCTCCTGCACCGTATCGCCGGGCTTTCAGTTCAGCGGCTTTACCCTCGCGCCCTCCGGCTTCGAAATTCCCCGAGCCTGATTGGCCGCGCGACCGGCCGACATCGACGTCCCGAGGCCCCTAGGCGAGGCTCCGTTGCGTGGGGCGGGATCGCCTCGCGCCTCCAACCGGGGCAGCGACCCCGGTGGTGCCGGGCGCCGATGTTGGTAGCCCCCGCACGGCGCGCACGGCGAGATAGGCAAAGGCCTGCGCCTCCATCGCGTCCCCGTCCAGCCCGACCGCCTCGACCGGGGCCACCTCACCCCCCAGCGCCTCGGCGAGCATGGCCATGATCGTCTTGTTGTGGCGGCCGCCGCCGGTCACAAGCACCCGCTCGGGGCGCGCGGGAAGATGGGGCACGCCGCGGGCGACCGCTCCGGCGGCGCAGGCCGCCAGCGTGGCGGCCGCGTCGGCGTCGCTCAGTGACGCCACGGCCGATTGCAGATCGCTGAACGCATCCCTGTCGAGCGATTTGGGCGGGGCCTGATCGAACCAATCCAATTCCAGCACGCGCTGCAGGATATCGGGATCCACCTGGCCCTGCGCGGCCAGCGCGCCATCGGCATCGTAGGCCCCCAGCCCGCGTGTGGACATCATGTCATCAATCGGCGCATTGGCCGGGCCGGTATCAAAGGCGATGCAGGCACCCGGCACTTCCGGCGCCGGCATCGTTGGATCGACCCAGCTGATATTCCCCACCCCGCCCAGGTTCAGGATCGCAACAGGCGCGTCCATTCCGATCCAACGCGCACAGGCCCAGTGGTAGAATGGCGCAAGCGGCGCGCCCTGCCCGCCCATCTCCATATCGGCGCTGCGGAAATCCCAGACGACCTCCAGATCAAGCGCGGTCGCCAGCCGGGCGCCATCACCTACTTGGTGGGTTCGTCGCCCCTCAGGGTCATGGGCCAGCGTCTGGCCATGGAAGCCAAGCAGCGACACGTCAGGCAGATCGGCCAGGGCCGCGATATGAGCCGCCTCCACCACCTCGGCGGCCGCACTGGCGCGGGGCTCTCCGGGCCAGGCCCCGAGTGCAGCGCGGAGCACAGCCCGGTCGGCATCGGAATACGCGGCCGACCGGGTCTCGCCCAGGGACACGATCTCGATCCCGTCCGTCTCGATCACCGCCACGTCGACCCCGTCAAACGAGGTGCCCGACATCGTGCCCGCCGCCCAAACCGGCCCCTTTTCCTTGACTGCCATAAACGCTAGACCCTCCACGCGTTCCTCATGCCCGGACCTACCATGACCTACCAGCCCAAATCCGAATTCCTGCGCATCATTATCGAGCGTGGCTTCCTTGCGGATTGTACCGATTTGCAAGGCCTGGACGAAAAACTGATCGAGGGGCCGGTCACCGCCTATATTGGCTACGACGCGACGGCGCAGTCGCTCCATGTGGGGCACCTGCTGAATGTGATGCTGCTGCGGTGGTGGCAGAAGACCGGGAACCGGCCCATCACCTTGATGGGCGGCGGCACGACCAAGGTGGGCGATCCGTCCTTCCGGGCCGATGAGCGCCCGCTTCTGGGGCCTGAACAGATCGACGCGAACATCACCGGGATGCAGAAGGTCTTTGACCGGTATCTCGAGTATTCCGGTGACGCGGCGACCATGCTGAACAATGCCGAATGGCTGGATCACCTGAACTACCTCGACTTCCTGCGGGACATCGGGCGGCATTTCTCGGTCAATCGGATGCTGGCCTTTGAAAGCGTGAAGTCACGGCTGGATCGCGAGCAGAGCCTGAGCTTCCTCGAATTCAACTACATGATCCTGCAAGCCTATGACTTCCTTGAGTTAAACCGCCGCTACGGCTGTCTGTTGCAGATGGGTGGAAGCGACCAATGGGGTAACATCGTTAATGGGATCGACCTGACACGCCGGGTGCTGGATCAGGAGATCTTCGGGCTGACCACCCCGCTTCTGACCACGTCGGACGGGCGCAAGATGGGCAAATCCCAGGGCGGGGCCATCTGGCTCAACGGCGATATGCTGAGCCCCTACGAGTTCTGGCAATTCTGGCGCAACACCACCGATGCCGATGTGGGCCGGTTCCTGAAGCTCTACACCGAGTTGCCGGTCGACGAATGTAACCGCCTGGGCGGGCTGGAAGGCTCGGACATCAATGACGCGAAGATCATTCTTGCCAACGAGGTCACGACGTTGCTGCATGGCGCTGAGGCAGCCAAGGCGGCAGAAGCCACGGCACGCGAGGTGTTCGAGAAGGGCGGGACCGGCGATGATCTCCCCACTTTGGCCCTGACGGTAGAGGACATCGGCGATGGGATCTCCGTGGTGCAGTTGATCACCCGCTCGGGCCTCGCGAAATCCGGCAAAGACGCCAAGCGCCTGATCTCGGAAGGGGGCGCGCGGATGAACGACGCGGCGCTGGGGGATGCGGGCCTGATGGTGAAAGTCGAGGATCTGGGCACGCCGATCAAGCTGAGCGCCGGCAAGAAACGCCACGCCTTGGTGACGCTGGCAGGTTAACTCAAACTTGAGGTTTGCGGGGCATCCTTGCCCCCATGTTTGACCTCGTCCCTGATCCTGCCTGTGCCGGGATGCCGCCCTCTGGCGTGGTTGCGTTGCAGCAAAGCCATCAATGGCAGGCCGCGATTCGCCTGCTTGGGTCGCAAGCACGTGTGCAAGATCTCGGCACGGCACGCGCCGTCGTGATCCATCGCACCCTTCCTGCCATCGGATCCACCGCGCTTGTCAGCCGCGCTGATCTCGGATTGACCCAACACACCGCGTTTGACTTGCGCCTGCGCCTTGGCGCGCGTCACCTCGTGGTGAACTCTGAAACATCAAGCGACGCCCACGCCCTTGCCGCAGCTGGCTTTTTCCGCATCGCCGCACCGCGCCGCATAGCGGAGCTTCCGCTGCTGCCCTCCACGGATCGGATGGCCGCCGCGTTGCATCCCAAATGGCGCAATCGTGCGCGGAAGGGGCAGAACCAAGGGTTGACGCTCACCCGCAGGCCGATGCCCGCCGACCAACGTTATTGGCTTCTTCGGGCCGAGGCCGCACAGGCGCGCCGTCTGCGGTATCGCCCTTTGCCACCGAACCTGATCGCGGCGATTGCTGCCTGTTCGCCCGGATCTGCACAGGTCTTCACCGCCTTTCACCGCGGCCAGCGCGTCGCCGCAATGCTGTTTCTGCGGCACGGGCGGCAGGCGACCTACCAGATCGGCTGGACCAACCCGGACGGTCGGCACCTCTCGGCGGCCCAGGCCCTGATGTGGAAAGCCATGGTGGATTTGCAGGCATTGGGCGTCGATTGGATTGACCTTGGGGCGGCAGATGCCACTCAGGCGCCCGGCCTGGTGCACTTCAAGCGCGGGACCGGTGCGAAACTGAGGGATCTCGGCGGAACGTGGCTGCAGACGGCATGGATGCAGCGGAGGCCCCGGCTTGGGAACGCGCCAGGCGGGGCGGCAATATCCGGGCCCTCGCACGCGCACATGCCCGCGGAGTAAGCTTCGCGCAGCCTAGCCGAACTCCTGCGTCAGCGGCAGGCCAGTGCCTTCAGCAAGGGCAGCCACAACCGCCTCGACCTGCGGATTGCGCGTGTCGCCCACGGCGGCCTCGACATCCGCCTGGCGCCCCTCGCGGCCCGCTTGGACCATATCGGCGAAACTCATCCCGCCCATCGCGGTCTTGCGGGTGCCAAGCACATAGATCGTGCGCCCGGGGTTGGGATGGCGCAACTCCACCACCTCCAACTGGACGTCGCGGGTTTCACCACCATCAAGCCGCTCGAACCGGTGGTAGATGTCACGATAGGCGCTGATCGGCTCCGCCCACCGGGTGGATGCCGCATCTGTCCTATCCGTCACGCGCACCATATCCGGGCCGATTTCGGCCGTTCGGGTCCATTGCAGGCGCCCTTGCCGCATCTTGAAGAGGGCGGGCCCGCCGATGAAGGCCGCGATCCCGAAACACAGGATCACCGCCATGGTCAGGTTCATATCACCACCTCCAGCGCGCAGGATCTGCACCAGAAAGACCAGCCCCAGCACACACAGCACACCGCCGATGACAAGCGGCACCATTGGCCGGGTCACACGGCCCGAACCCGGCTGGCCCTCCCCGTAGCTGACATGCAGGGGCAATTCGGGCGATACCGGCACGCTCACGCCCCCCACCCGCACGAGCGCAGGCACCCGGGACAACAGATCCTCAACCGACACGTTTTCTTCTGACATAGGCCCTCCGCCACTCACGATCCCTGGTGATATGGCGCAGGCTAACCTGTTGTGACAGGCGGGAAAACCGGAAGGTGTTACCCGGCCACGCCGCGCAGCAGACGCGCCCGCGCAGGCGGCACGGCCCGGATTTCCAGCCCGGTGAACACATGCAGAGTACCCAGATCCCGGTCAATCACGGCATGGTCGCTGACCCAACCGCCCATCAGGAGGTAGGTCCGCAACAGGGGCGGCATTGCAGCCTGCGCTGCCTTGAGATCCGGCTTGCGCCGCAATCGGCTGGCGAAGCGAAAAACTGCGGGTGCCTTGACCCGCGGCAACCAGCGTTTCGGCGCAAGGTGCCGGTCCCGCAGAAGTGCGAAGGCGTCGTAATAGGCTCGCGCCTCGGTTCCGTGGAAGGACGAACAACCGAAAAGCATTTCCACGCCTTGTTCGTCCACATACGCCGTCATCGCCCCCCACGCGACGCGCAGGATATCGGCATCCCGCCAATCGGGGTGGATGCAGAACCGGCCCATTTCCACCATCGGGCCATCGAAATCAGACAAGGCCGACAGCTCATAGAATTGGGCGGAATAGCTGCGCCCGATATCCGCGCCGCTTTGTAGCGGAAGCAACCGGAAGCAGCACACCAGCGCACCGCTGCGCGTTTCTTCGACTAGCACGTGGGTGCAGCGCGCATCGTAGGGGTCGGTGTCGAGCCCTTCCGCCCCCCGGAACGCCAGGGCGCGCAGGCCCTGGGCGGCGCGGAGATCTGCATCGGTTGCCGCGATGCGGGCCGCGTATCGTCCTTTTCGCAGGTTCAGCATCTGCACACTCCCCGCTTCACCGTCGCAGGCGTCTGCGACCGTCCGGTAACACGTGACAGATGTGGAGAGGGGCGCGGCCGCGCAAGTCGACGTTGCGTCAACCGCCAACCACGTCACCCAGGTTGATGCGGCCGAAATTCGACAGGATCTGGCGCAGGAAGCCGACATCCCGCACCGACGATTCCGTCACCCGACGCGATAATTGAACAATCTGCCCGTCTTCCAGCCCGAACCGCTCGATATTCGTGACCCGGCCGGAATCGCTGAACGACACGGCAACGATGTCACGTTCGATCACCTGCGGCGGATTATAGGTGAAATTGCGAACGCGGTATTGGGTGTAGAACCATGCTTCATCGCGGATCACGCCCGCGGAGCCGGGGGCACCGGCAATCTCTGTCACGGCCTCGCGGCTGTCGCCGATATTGATCTGCTGCAGAATATCGGGCGGCGGAACATATCCGTGGTTCGTATAGGTCGCCGAGCAGGCCGCAAGCCCCACAACCACGGCAAGACCCAGCGCAAACGGACGCCCGATACGGAGGAAGGCTTGAAAAAAAGACTGACGCATCACGAAATGGTCCTGCCTGAACATGCTCAAACGGCCCCATCGGGGCTCTCCTTGGGCCCCAACCGCTTGTGAAGGCTGCCGAAGCTGAATATCCGCTTACCGCAGGGGCGCGCTTGGGGCAAGCGACGCGCCTTCACTTTGAATGTAGGGGACTACGACATGGATCAGATGATTTTACCGTTGGCCCGCCTTGGCCGCGCCGCGCCCGCCCCCTTCAAACTGGAGCCAGACGCCGAGGCGCGCGCGAAGATGGCCCGCGATTTGGGGGCCGATGCCTTGCGCAAGTTGCGGTTGGAGGGCGAACTGACGCCGATGGGCAAGCATGATTGGCGGCTTGAGGCCCGGTTGGGCGTCACGGCGGTGCAACCCTGCGTTGTGACACTGGAGCCGGTAACGACCCGGATCGATACCGTGGTGACGCGCCAATACCGCGCCGATGTGGCCGAGCCGTCCGACGAAGAAGTTGAGATGCCCGAGGATGACACGATCGAGGCCCTGCCCCAAAACCTCAACCTCATGGACCTGCTGAGCGAAGCGGTGGCGCTGGCCCTGCCGGATTATCCACGCGCCGAGGGGGTCGAGCTTGGTGAGGCGGTTTTCGCAGCCCCGGGCGTGGCGCCGATGACCGACGAAGACGCCAAGCCGCTGGCCGGTCTGGCGGCCTTGCGCGATCAGATGAAGAAGGGCGACGACGACGCATAGTGCGCGCTGTGTGACGCCACGGGAAAAGGGCTTGCATGGCCGGGGAATCCGAGTATGTTCCCGGCCTCATTCGCCCCCCGATTTTGGTGTCGTCCGGGCCTGGCCGCGCAAGGTGCGCACAGGACCGAAAAGCAGCACCTGAACGTTGGGTCGGGCGAGACAGATTTTTGAGATGATCGGACAAAGCGTGGCCAGGGTGGCGGCGCGGTCCCATAAGCCCCGAGGTTGTGACATGGCTGTCCCCCAGAATCGCGTGACCCGCTCCAAGCGCAACATGCGCCGCGCCCACGATGCACTCGACGGTGCGAACCCCAATGAGTGCCCGTCCTGTGGCGAGCTGAAACGCCCGCACCATGTCTGCCCGTCTTGCGGTACCTACAATGACCGCGAGGTCATTGCCCAGGCCGACGATATCGACCTCGACGAAGACGCGGCATAATCGCCGCCTGGCAGAGGCGGGCCTGATCACATGAACGATGGCACGGCGTTAACGGGGCAAACGGTGGATGGCACCGTTTTGTCGATTGACGCCATGGGGGGCGATCTTGGCCCCGGTGCTGTTGTGGCCGGTCTGGCCAAGGCCTCTGCAAAGAACCGCGATCTGCGCTTTATCATCCATGGTGATGGCCCCGAACTTGAGCGGCTGATCGCCAAGAAGCGCGGCCTGCCCGAGCGGTGTGAGATCCGCCATGCCGAGGGTGTGGTGACGATGGATGCCAAGCCAAGCCACGTGATGCGCAACGGCAAGGGCACGTCGATGTGGTCCACAATCGAGGCTGTGCGGTCAGGCGATGCCTCCGTTGCGGTCTCCTGCGGCAATACCGGCGCGCTGATGGCGCTCTCGATGGTGCGTCTGCGCAAGATCGAAGGTGTGAACCGCCCCGCCATCGCCTGCCTCTGGCCGTCGCGCAATCCGTCCGGCTTCAACGTGATGCTGGATGTGGGTGCCGATATCCGCGCCGATGCCGAGGATCTTCTGCAATACGCGTTGATGGGGGCCAGCTACGCCCGCAACGGCATGGACCTGCCCCGCCCCCGTATCGGCCTGCTGAATGTCGGCACCGAAGAGCATAAGGGCCGGGCCGAGCTAAAGGTCGCCGCCGAATTGATCGAGCGCGCCGCCGACGCGGCCGATTTCGATTTTGTCGGGTTCGTCGAAGGCTCCGACCTGCCGTCCGACCGCGTCGACGTGATTGTGACCGACGGGTTTACCGGCAACGTCGCGCTCAAAACCGGCGAAGGTACGGCCCGTCTGATCCGCGAATTACTGGAACAGGCGTTCAAGAAAACGCCGTTTTCACGCATCGCGGCGCTGCTGGCCTTCACATCCCTGCGGCGGCTGTCGAAGCGTATCGATCCGCGCCGCGTGAACGGCGGCGTGTTTCTGGGGCTGAACGGCACGGTGGTGAAATCCCACGGCTCCGCCGACCCAACGGGCGTGGCAGCCGCCATCAAGCTGGCGGCGCGCCTGTCGGCTACGGGCTTTTCCAAACGCCTCGCCGCGCGCATCGCGCAATCCGAGGCCGCCGCCACAATCGCAATTCAGGATGAGGACCCGCAATCATGATCCGTCGCGCGGTCCCCATCGGCATTGGCCACTACCTCCCCGACCGCATCGTGCCCAATTCGGAGTTCGAGGCGATGGAAGGGTTGGACACTTCCGATGAATGGATTCGCGCCCGGTCCGGCATAGAGCGCCGCCATTTCGCCGCCGAGGGTGAGACGACAAGCCAGATGGCCATCGTGGCCGCCCGCGCCGCGCTGGATCATGCGGGGATTGAGGCCTCACAGATCGACGCCGTCATCGTCGCCACCTCCACGCCAGATCTGACCTTCCCGTCCGTCGCCACCATGGTGCAGGCGGGCCTGGGCATGGATGGAGGATTTGCCTTCGACGTGCAGGCCGTGTGCGCCGGATTCGTATATGCGCTTGCCAATGCCAATGCGCTGATCGTGTCGGGCCAGGCCCGCCGTGTCATGGTGATCGGAGCGGAAACCTTCAGCCGGATAATGGATTGGACCGACCGCACCACCTGTGTCTTGTTCGGAGACGGCGCCGGCGCCCTGATCCTTGAGGCGCAGGACGGTGCGGGCACGACCGACGACCGCGGGATCCTCGCCACCGACCTCCATTCCGACGGCACGCACCGCGATCTGCTTTATGTCGACGGCGGCGTCTCGGCGACGGGAACCGCAGGCGTTCTGAAGATGCAGGGCAAGGAAGTATTCCGCCATGCTGTTGAAAAGCTGACAAAAACCGCCGAAACCGCGTTGGAAAAGGCCGGGGTGAGCGTGGCAGATGTCGATTGGGTCGTGCCCCATCAGGCCAATATCCGCATCATCACGGGCACGGTGAAGAAGTTCGGCCTGCCGATGGATAAGGTCATCGTCACGGTCCAGGACCACGGCAACACCTCGGCCGCGTCGATCCCGCTGGCGATGTCTGTGGGGGTGGCCGATGGGCGGATCCAGCCCGGCGATCTTCTGGTGACCGAGGCCATCGGCGGCGGCCTGGCCTGGGGTGCAGTGATCCTGCGTTGGTAGCCCTTCATGTGGCATGGAAATGCCACCCGTCAACACACTGGATTGACTAATAAATCCTTCTGTCTCATCTTGTGGCATAAACAGGGGGACGGAAGTGATGGCGGCAAAGACCTTGACGCGTATGGACCTGAGCGAAGCGGTGTTCCGCGAAGTGGGCCTGTCTCGCAATGAAAGCGCGCAACTTGTGGAGCGTGTGTTGGAGATGATGTCCGACGCCCTTGTCGAAGGTGAACAGGTCAAAGTGTCATCGTTTGGCACCTTTTCCGTCCGGTCCAAAACCGCCCGTGTCGGTCGGAACCCGAAGACAGGTGAGGAAGTGCCGATCAGCCCGCGCCGCGTGCTGACATTCCGGCCCTCACACCTGATGAAAGACCGCGTCGCATCCGGAAACCGCTCGTAAAACGGGCCTTTGACGCGACCGCGCAGACGACCTTGAACCGCCCCGTCAGAGGGTGGACCATGGATGGGGGCACACAAGAGACGACGCCAAAAGGCGCGAGCAGAGGACCCGAGCCATGCCGAAATCCGCGCAAGCCTTCCGCACAATTCGCGAGGTGGCCGATTGGCTTGATGTGGCCGCCCATGTGCTGCGGTTCTGGGAATCGAAGTTTTCGCAAATCAAGCCTGTGAAGCGCGCTGGTGGACGGCGCTACTATCGCCCGGCCGATATGGAGTTGGTGGGCGGGATCAAGGTGCTCCTGCACGATAGGGGCCTGACGATTCGCGGCGTGCAGAAGATGATCTCCGATGAGGGTGTCGATGCGGTTGCCGCCCTGTCTCCGCCGATTGATGCGGTTCTGGACAACGGGGATGTCGTCGACATTGCCGCAGGCGATGAATGGGAGGCCGATGCAAAGGCGGAAAGCGCGGAGGCGAAGGCGCCCGAAACCGCGGAGGATACGACCGCGCCGCCGATAGCTGAAGATCACGCGGTCGCCGGCGCCTCACTTGAGGACGATGACCCCGCTGAGGTCGCGGATAAGAGCGAGCCCCCGATCGAGACGTCGGCTGCAGATGGCGATCGGGTCTCTGAAGCCGCGACCGAAGGTGCAGCGGAGGTCGCGTCGACTGACGATGACGAGGCGCAGGGCGAGTCCGATCAGGGCAGCGTTGAGGAAAAAGACGCGGTCGACGATCCGGTGGCCGAAGCAGACAGCGAGGATAACTCCGCTCCCCCCGAACCGGCCCCCGTGTCGTCCTACGTATCGCCCGGCCTCTCCGGCCCGGCGGCGGCAGGGCCCGCGTGGTCGGCATCCGACCCCGCGGAAGGGGCCTTCGGCCAACTGGCGGCGCTGGCGGCCCTGCCCGGCCCCGCGCGGGCGCCGCATCTCAGACACATCGCCGCCCTCGCCCGCCTGCAACGGCGCATGGCCACGCCTCCCGGCGATCCATGACGTCCGGCCCGAAGCACTCTTGCACCGCCCGCCAAAACGGGTAGAAGGGCGGCAAGTCGGGCTATGGCGCAGCCTGGTAGCGCGTCCGTCTGGGGGACGGAAGGTCGCAGGTTCGAGTCCTGCTAGCCCGACCATTTCATCGCTCTACCCCCTCAAATCACACCTGCCCCTTGCCAGCGGGCAAGGATGCCGCTTTGGTCCGGAGCCAAAGCGGACCAGGGAGCGTTGCCTGACATGAGTGATTCCAATCCCGGCGTCCTGCCGGACCGCGCCATCACCGCAATGATCGCGTCTGGCCGGATCACCGCCACCAGGGCGATCCCGGAGGGTCAGGTCCAGCCCGCGAGCCTCGATCTGCGCCTCGGATCCAAAGCCTACCGCGTGCGCGCCTCATTCCTGACCGGGACGGGCAAGAGCGTGGCCGATCGTCTGCCCGAATTCACCATGCACGAGATGGACCTGACGAATGGTGCAGTGCTGGAGAAGGGTTGCGTCTACGTGATCCCGTTGATGGAGGGGCTGGCCTTGCCCGAAGACATCACGGCCGTGTGCAACGCCAAAAGCTCCACCGGCCGGGTCGATTGCCTGACCCGCGTGATCGCCGATGGCGGTGTGGAGTTTGACCGGATCCCGGCGGGATACCAAGGCCCGCTCTACGCCGAGATCTGCCCACGTTCCTTCTCTGTCAAGATCGAGCCGGGCCTGCGCCTGAACCAGATCCGGTTCCGCCGTGGTCACGCTGTGCTCAGCGACGACGCCCTGCGCGCGCGCCATGCGCAAACCCCGTTGGTCGATCAAACGCCGCTCATTGATGACGGCCTCGGCTTCTCGGTCGATCTGTCGCCGACCGGCACCACGCTTGTGGGCTACCGCGCCAAACCCCATACCGGCGTCATCGACCTGACCGAAATCGGCGCCCACGACGCGGCGGATTTCTGGGAAGAACTGCACACCGATCAGGGCCGTATCATCCTCGATCCCGGCGCCTTCTACATCCTTGTCAGTCGCGAGGCGGTCACGATCCCGCCAGATTGCGCAGCTGAAATGGCCCCCTATCTGGCCATGGTCGGAGAATTCCGCGTGCACTACGCCGGCTTTTTCGATCCCGGCTTTGGCCACGGCATACCGGCCCGCGGCGTCCTTGAGGTGCGCTGCCACGAGGCGCCGTTTGTCCTTGAGCACGGCCAGACCGTTGGCCGGCTTGTCTATGAGACGATGGCGGACGCCCCCGCACAGCTCTATGGCACCGATATCGCCTCGAACTACCAGGGCCAGGGCCTGAAACTCTCCAAACACTTCAAGGCCTGACCCCCCTTCCATTGGTTCCAAATACCCCGGGGTTTGGGGCAGCGCCCCAAGGCTGCGTGCCAACGCAAACAAGACGCATGCGGCGCAGCCGCTCCGTTAGCCAGCCCGTTCCACGCTCGCCAAACCGGCCCGCTGCTCCCGCGCCAGCGCCGCCAGAGGCACAACATAGGTATGGATCGAAAACACGATGGCCTTCGTCTCCAGCAACCGCAGCAAGGTCTGGCGTTCGGACCGCAGGAAGCCTCCCTCTGTCCGCTCCTCTCTCGGCGACGCCAATGTGCGCGGTTGGTACAGCGCCGGATCCGCGTAGATCAATGCGTTCTGCCGCCAGAGCGGTGTATCTCCCCGCAAGTGATCGAACAGGCGTTGCACCCGCGCGGCCATTCGGTCCGTATAGGGTGCCACGGGATCGTGTATCACCGACAAAGGCCGCCCTATCTTCTCCGCCAGCGTCCATGATGCCGGGAAACACAAGATGGCGGCGGTCAGCACATGTTCGCTTGCGCCCTCCGGCTTCTCCAGCACACAGAGATCCTGTTGCACCAACCGCGCCAGCGTGCCGAGCGGATCGGTTTCATCAAGGCGCACCTCCACACCGTCCGGGCGCATACATCCGGTCTCGCTCCACCCAAACCCATCTCGCCCGCCGAGGAAGTAGAGCACCTCGTCATACAACTCCGTCACCGCCGCTTCCGACCCCGGCATGGCGGCGATCACATCGCCGCGGCGCTCCGCCACCAACCGGTCGCGGAGCGCCATCTGGCCCGCATAGGCCTCATCCCGCGCCAGCCATTCATGGTAGCCGCCAAGGGGTTGGACCCCCGGCAAGCGCCGCGTGGCCTCTGCCATCCAAGGCGCCGTCGGCAGATGATCTTGTAGAACTTGGTCCATTTCCGACCCGTTTCATGCCGCGTTCAGGCGGTCAAGGCGCCCGCCCCTCACGCCACGCTTGACCAAACGGAGGGTGCCATGAACCAAGCCTATCGTCGCGAGGTCCGCAAGATTGATCCCACAAAGGGTGTGGTGCTGCCCGATGGCATGCTCAATGACAATGACCGGATCGAGATCGGGCCGACGCCGCTTGCCTATGCGGAGTGGGAGGCGGCGGGCCTGACCCTACCGAACCTGCACGCGCTCCGCCAATTCCGGCTCGACCGGCTGGTCGGCCAGTTGGCGGCAAACGACTACGGCGGCGTGCTGATGTTCGACCCGCTCAACATCCGCTACGCCACCGACACCACGAACATGCAACTGTGGAACACCCACAATCCCTTCCGTGCCTGCCTTGTCTGCACCGACGGTTATATGGTGCTGTGGGAATACAAGAACTCCCCCTTCCTGGCCGACCACAACCCCTTGGTGCGCGAGGTCAGATCCGGCGCATCCATGTTCTACTTCTCGGTCGGCGACCGCGGCGGCGAGGCCGCAGAAGACTTCAGCGCCGAAGTGGCCGAAGTGATGGCCGCCCATGCGGGCAGCAACACGCGACTGGCCGTCGACAAGATCATGCTCCACGGCGCCCGCGCGTTGGAGGCGCGCGGTTTCAATCTGAAAGACGGCGAATTCATCACCGAACACGCCCGGAAGGTCAAAGGCCCCGACGAGATCCTTGCCATGCGCTGCGCCGTCGATGCCTGCCAGAAAAGCCTCAAGGCGATGGAAGACGCCATTCAACCGGGCAAGACCGAGGATGAGGTCTGGGCCGTGCTCCATGCCGAGAATATCAAGCGCGGCGGCGAGTGGATCGAAACGCGCCTCTTCTCCTCCGGCCCCCGCACCAATCCATGGTTCCAGGAATGCGGGCCGCGCACCTTGCAGCCCAATGAAATCAGCGCCCTCGATACCGATCTGATTGGCTGCTACGGCCTTTGCGTCGACATCTCGCGGACCTGGTGGACCGGGCCGGACAAGCCCCGCCCCGATATGATCGAGGCCATGAAACACGGGATGGAGCACATTCAGGTCAACATGGAGCGCCTGAGACCCGGCATCACCATCAACGATCTGGTCCGCAACGGCCACAAGCTCGACCCGAAATACGACAAGCGGAAATATTCGTGTCAGATGCACGGCGTCGGGCTTTGCGATGAATGGCCCCATGTGGGCTATCCCGACCACCACCATGACAGCGCGTGGGAATACGAGCTGGAGCCGGGCATGATGCTGTGCGTCGAGGCGCTGATCGGTGAGGAAGGCGGCGATTTCTGCATCAAGTTGGAGGATCAGGTGCTGATCACCGAGGATGGGTATGAGAACCTGACAACCTATCCGTTTGATGCGGCACTCATGGGGGCGTGAGCGGCGCGCGTATCCCTACGCGTCGGGCCAGCCGATATGGGCAACGATCCCGTAGTGGTCTGACCCAAACCTCGGCCGCCGTTCGGTGGTGCCCAAGCCATCGGTCAACACGTGATCGATCGTCATGGGCAGGTTACGCACCTCGATCGTGGTGAAGACCTGCCCTATTCTTTGTGTGCCCGTCGCCGACGCGATCTGCCCCACGGAATGTCCCCACGGCGCCATGTTGAAGTCACCGGCCACAACCGCCCGCCCCTCGATCGTGTTCAAGAACGGCAAGGCGTAGTCCAGCGCCACGGCCTGTTCATGGGGGTACGGCCAGACGAGATGCGTTGAGACGGCCCAAATCGGCCCATCCGGATGTGCGACACGCGCAGCGGCAAACGACCGGTAAGGGGAGCAATAGCCCTCTTCCAGCGGCCACCGCGACAGCACGGCCATCCCGGACCAATCCGAGAACCGACACAGATGGTGGTGCGGATGGGTTTCCCTCAAGGCGCCGACAAAGTCTCCGCGACGGGTGCTCATTTCCTGCAGCATGACAACATCGGCTTCCGACGCGAGGATATCGGCGATGATTGCGTCATTGTCTCCCCAACCGCCGAGGACGTTCTTTGTATAGATCGTAAGGCTCGATGCCTCAGGCGCTGCTGTTGCCGTGCTGAGCGCGGTGAAAATGGGGGCCAGGGCAATCGCGGCGAAAATCGTGGTGGCCCATCCGACCTTCCGCGATCCGACCATCAGGAGGACAAGGCCCGCGCCTGCCGCGCCACCGGCAATCCAGACCCGAAAGACAGCCAGCGAATCGCCCAGGGGATGAATCGCGCCCATATAGCTGCCCAACAGCATCACCGCGCCCAGAATGGCGCACAGGCGCACGAACCCTCTGAATATCCGCACTCAAATGCCTCAAATCATTCACGTCTCAACCACGTAGGTGCACGCCCGCGTGAAGACAATGTCACATGTCTTGCGGCAGGCGGGGGCCCGCCCACATGGTTGCTCCAGAAGAGGAACACCCGACCATGACTACCGAACGCTTCACATTCGTCGGCCATTCCGGGGCCGAGCTTGCCGCCCGCCTCGACCTGCCCGATGGCCCGCATCTGGCCACCGCGCTGATGGCGCATTGCTTTACCTGCGGCAAGGATATCGCCGCCTCTCGCCGGATCGCCGCGCGTCTGGCGGCGCAGGGTATCGCCGTGTTGCGCTTTGATTTCACAGGCCTGGGGCATTCCAAGGGTGAGTTCGAAAACACGTCCTTCACCTCCAACGTCGATGACTTGGTGGCCGCCGCCGACGCGCTTGAAGCCCGCGGTATGGCGCCCGCGCTGATCATCGGCCATTCATTGGGGGGCGCCGCCGTGCTCCGCGCCGCCGGGCGGATCGTGAGCGCCAGGGCAGTTGTCACCATCGGGGCGCCCTATGACCCCGAGCACGTGATCCACAATTTCGGCGACGCGCTGGACCGGATCGCCGCAGAAGGAGTGGGCGAGGTGAACCTCGGCGGGCGCCCCGTGCGCATCGGACAGGGTTTTGTGGAGGACGTCCGCGCCGAGCATCTGGCAAGTGACATCGCGTCGCTCGGCAAGGCGCTTCTGGTCCTCCACGCTCCGCGAGACAGCGTTGTTGGCATTGAAAACGCGACACAAATCTTTATTGCCGCCAAACATCCCAAGAGCTTTGTGACGCTGGATGACGCCGATCATCTGGTCAGCCGGGCCGAGGATGCGGAATACGCTGCCGACGTGATTGCGTCCTGGGCCGGGAAATATCTTGCGCTCAAACACCCCGCCCCGCCGATTGGTGCCCCCGAAGGTGTGACGCGGGTGGACGAGGTCGACCCGGCAGGCTTCCGGCAAGACGTACATGCCGGACCGAAGCATCACGTTGTCGCCGATGAGCCGCTCAGCTATGGCGGCACCGATCAGGGCCTGACCCCCTACCAATTTCTTGCCGCTGGTCTGGGGGCGTGCACCTCCATGACAATCCGCATGTATGCGCGCCGCAAGAAATGGCCGCTGGAGCATGTGTCGGTGGATGTCACCCATAACCGCGTCCATGCGCAGGATGCGGGCGTGGAGATTGGCCCGTTGGATCAGTTCACGAGAATCATCACCTTGTCCGGCGATCTGGATACCGAGCAGCGTCAGCGGCTTCTGGAGATTGCCGATAAATGCCCCGTCCACCGCTCGCTCGAAGCGGGGGCCACGATCAAGACGGAACTGACGCAAGTGGCAGAAGCGGCGTTGATTTGATCTCTTCCATGCTCAGAAGTGCGGTCACGTTGTAGATCCGCACTTCCGAGATCAGAGCCTGATAGAATTCGTCATAAGCTCGGGCATTGGCGACCCGCACTTTCAATATGTAATCGATGTCGCCCGCCAGCCGATGGGCCTCCATCACTTCGGCGCGGGAGCGCAGTGTGGCGAGGAACTTGTTCTGCCATTCCGCTTCGTGTTCCGATGTGCGAATAAGCACAAAGAAACAAGCTTCTAACCCCAAGGCGTCGGCATCAAGCAGCACGGTCTGCTGGCCGATGATCCCTCCCTCCTTCATCTTGCGAATCCGGGTCCAGACGGGCGTCTTGGAAGAGCCAACAACCTTGGCAATTTCGTCCAAGGATCGCGATGCGTCTTCTTGCAGGGCGATGAGAATTTTCCTGTCGAGTGCGTCGATCTGAACAGACATTCGGGGGCCTTTCGGGTTTGCGAACGCGGGTTCTTGCCTCAGCCCGATACAGAACGAATGTCCCTTTCAGCAAGCCCTATCTGCCAATTATCAGGAAAAAATTCTATGTTGGAGCAGAATTCAGCAGACAAGGTTCTGACCCATGCGCCATTTCCCGATCTTCCTCGACCTTCGCGGCCGCCGTGTGGTTCTGGCCGGTGGCGGGGAGGCCGCGCTGGCCAAGCTACGGCTGATCCTGAAATCAGAGGCGAAGGTGACCGTGTTTGCCGCCGACCCCGCCCCGGAGATCGTGGAATGGGATGCGGAGCGCAAGCTGCGCCTTGTCAAACGCACATTCGGGCCGGGAGATGCGCTGTGCGCGGCACTGGCTTATGCGGCGAGTGAAGATGACGCGGAAGATGCCCGTGTCGCGGCCTTGGCCCGCGCGGACGGCGCATTGGTGAACATCGTCGACAATCTTGACGGCTCCGCATTCATCACCCCCGCTATCGTGGACCGGGATCCAGTCACCGTTGCCATCGGAACAGAAGGCGCGGCCCCGGTGCTGGCCCGCAAGATCAAGGCGGATCTGGAAGCGGCTTTACCAAGCTCTCTCGGCGTGCTGGCGCGGATCGGCCAAGGCTTCCGGGCCGCCGTCAACGTGTTGCCGATGGGTCGCAAGCGCCGTGATTTCTGGTCTGAGTATTACTTCAACATCGGTCCGAAAGCTCTTGAAAAAGAAGGGGAAACCGGCGCTGATTTGGCGCTCGGGGATCTGCTGGTCGACCATCTCAGCGCTGCGCCTGTCAAAGGTCGAGTCGATCTGGTCGGTGCCGGTCCGGGTGACCCGGAATTGCTGACGCTGAAGGCGCGCAAGCTGCTCGATAAGGCCGATGTGGTGATCTATGACCGCCTCGTTAGCCGGGAAATCCTTGAGCTGGCCCGCCGCGAGGCGCTGATGATCAATGTCGGGAAGAAGGGTTTCGGCCCCTCCACCAAGCAAACCGATATTTGCGCGTCGATGGTTGAACATGCCGCGAAGGGCGATCATGTCGTGCGGCTGAAATCCGGCGATCCGGGCGTCTACGGGCGCTTGGACGAAGAGATCGACGCGCTGGACACCGCAAATGTGGATTGGTCGATCATCCCCGGCATCACCGCCGCCAATGCGGCCGCCGCGCAGCTTGGCCAAAGTCTGACAAAGCGCGGCCGCAACGGTGCGCTGCGATTTCTGACCGGCCATGACGTGAAGGGCTTTGCCGAACACGACTGGCGCGGCCTGGCCCGGCCCGGCGAAGTGGCCGCCATCTATATGGGCGCGCGCGGGGCACGGTTCCTTCAGGGTCGCCTGATGATGCATGGGGCCGCCCCCGACACGCCGATCACGGCGGTCGAGAACGCGTCGCGCCCTGATGCGCGGGTGATCGCGTCCACACTCGCCCGCCTGCCCGCCGATCTGGAGGCCGCCGCCCCCGATGGCCCGGTGATCCTGATGCTTGGTCTGTCGCCGCGACAAGCGCAGATCGCCCTTCCCCGCTTGCAAGAGGAGTTCGCCTGATGCCGCGTGCGTTTACCCCCAAGGTCGTCACCGCCAATGCCCTGCTGCGCGGAGACGTCGTTTACCTGACCCGTCAGGGCCACTGGACCCGCGATCACGCGGAGGCGGACCTGATCGAAGACGAATCCACCGCTGAGATTCGATTGCTGGAAGCGCAGGCATTGGCCCACGAAGTGGTCGGCCCCTACCTCGCCGATGCCATCAAGGGTGCCGACGGCCCCGAGCCGGTGCATTTCCGCGAGGCGTTCCGCACCCGCGGCCCGTCCAACTATGCCCACGGCAAGCAGGAAGGCTAAGCCCATGTACGCCTATACCGATTTCGACCGTGATTTCCTGGCCGAGCGTAACGCGCAGTTCCGCGCTCAGGTCGCGCGCCGTATCGACGGCTCGCTGACCGAGGATGAGTTCAAGCCGTTGCGCCTGATGAACGGCCTCTACCTGCAACTGCACGCCTATATGCTGCGCGTGGCAATCCCCTATGGCACGCTGAACGGCGGCCAGATGCGGCAATTGGCGATGATCGCGGACCGGTGGGACAAGGGCTACGGCCATTTCACCACGCGCCAGAACATCCAGTACAATTGGCCGGAATTGCGGGACGTGCCCGATATGCTGGACGCCTTGGGCGAGGTTGGGATGCATGCGATCCAAACCTCCGGCAACACGATCCGGAACGTCACGGCGGACCATTTCGCCGGTGCCGCCGCCGAAGAAGTGGCTGATCCACGCCCGGTGGCCGAGCTGATCCGGCAATGGTCCACCGACCACCCGGAATTCCAGTTCCTGCCGCGCAAATTCAAGGTTGCCGTGACGGGATCGGCCTTGGACCGCGCGGTCACGGCCGCGCATGACATCGGGCTGCGACTGGTCGAGCGCGAGGGCGAGATCGGTGCTGTGGTCCTGGTTGGTGGCGGCCTTGGGCGGACCCCGATGATCGGCAAAGTGCTTGCAGACTTCGTCGCCCTGCCCGATCTGTTGCCCTATCTGGAGGCCGTTGTGGCCGTCTATAATCTGCTGGGACGGCGCGATAACAAGTACAAGGCGCGCATCAAGATCACGGTTCATGAGAACGGGATCGAAGAAATCCGCCGTCTGGTCGACGACGAATACGTCACCCGCCGGGCCGCCTTCAACGGCGCGGACATGCAGTTGTTCGGCAAGATCTCCGCCGATTTCGCGGCACCCGACTTCGTGGACGGTGCAGGCGACTACGCCGCCCATTACGCCGACGACGCGATTTTCCGGAGCTTCGTGGATACCAACACCGCGCCGCATCGGCACAAGGATTACTCGATCCTGACTGTGTCGCTGAAAGCCCATGGCGCGACGCCCGGCGATGCGACGTCGGATCAGATGCGGGTCTTGGCCGAGTTGGCGGAGAGCTATGGCCATGATGAATTGCGCATCTCACACGAGCAAAACGTGATCCTGCCGCATCTGCCCAAGCGCCACCTGCGCGCGGTCTTCGATGCGCTGAGCGGGGCCGGCCTGGCGACGGCGAATATCGGGCTTGCCTCCGATATCATCGCCTGCCCCGGCATGGATTACTGCGCGCTGGCCACGGCACGTTCGATCCCCGTCGCGCAGGAGATCGCGACCCGGTTCGAAGAGTTGAAGCTGGAGCACGAAGTTGGCCCTCTGAAGATCAAGATTTCCGGCTGCATCAATGCCTGCGGGCACCACCATGTGGGCCATATCGGGATCCTGGGCCTGGACCGCGCGGGCGTCGAGAACTACCAGATCACGCTTGGCGGGGATGGCGGGCCCGACGCAATCATCGGCGAACGGGCGGGCCCCGGCTTTGCCTATGACGAAGTGGTCGATGCGATCGAACGGCTTGTCCGCGCCTATCTGGCAATCCGCGAGGGGGCGGACGAGACCTTCCTTGAAACCTACAAGCGCACGGGGCCCGCACCGTTCAAAGCAGCCCTTTATCCGGCATCGGAGAAGGCTCATGCGGCCTGAGATCATCCCCTTCCCGCCCGTGACGGCCCGCGTCGACGCGCTCAATGCGCGCTACCGGCACCATTCGGCGATCTCTGTCCTGGGCCAGGCGCTCAGCGACAGCGATACCGGCGCAGTTGCGATGGTCAGTTCCTTCGGGGCGGAGGCGGTGGTGCTGCTGCACATGGTCTCGATCCTCGACCGGACCACGCCGGTTTTGTTCATCGATACCGAGATGCTGTTTGCCGAAACCATCACCTATCAACGCGAGGTCGCGGCCCATCTTGGCCTGCGGGATACCCGGGTGATCCGCGCCTCGCGCACCACAATCGCGGCCCATGATCCGGATGGCGACCTGCATCAAAGTGACCCCGATGCCTGCTGCGCCTTGCGCAAGACCCAGCCATTACACCATGCGCTGGCGCCGTTCGATGCCTGGATCACCGGGCGCAAACGCTATCAATCGGGGACGCGGGCGAAGCTGGACTTCTTCGAAGCCGAGGGCACCGCGCGGATCAAGATCAACCCGCTGGCCCATTGGCGGCCCGAAGATGTGCGTGACTACATGGTCGAAAACCGCCTACCTCGGCACCCGCTGGTCGTTCAGGGCTATCCGTCCATCGGATGTGCGCCCTGCACCAGCAAGGTGGCTGAGGGTGAAGACCCGCGGGCGGGGCGTTGGCGGGATACGGAAAAAGAGGAATGCGGCATCCATTTCGTGGATGGCAAACCGGTGCGCGCACCGTTGCGGCAGGTGTCGTGATGGGCGGGGCCGCCGGATTTCTGAGTATTTGCAAGAAGGTGAAGACACCATGACAGGTGCAGTGATTGTGACGGATGCGGGATTTGCAGCGGACGATTGGCGCGGCTCGCGCCTGCCATTGGGGGACGGGCTGCCCGCCAATGCCGAGGCGGTTGACGTGGTGCCCGTCGATGATGTGGCCACGCTTGCGGGGCATCTGGACCGGCTGAGCCTGATCCGCGTGGCCTTTCCCAATTCGGCAGATGGGCGCGGGTTTACGCTGGCGCGGCGCCTGCGGGCGATGGGGTATCGCGGGCGGTTGCGCGCAGCGGGCCATGTGCTGGCCGACCAATACGCCATGGCGCGGCGCGCCGGGTTCGATGAGGTTGAGATCGATGCGGATCTTGCCGCACGGCAGCCTTGGGAGCAATGGCAGGCGCGCGCTGATTGGCAGGCCCACGATTATCAGGCGCGGCTGCGCGGGTAGCGGTCCAACAGGCCCACCCCTTCCCCTGACCCAGATCAAAGACTATGCGTAAGGAGCAGGTGTAACCAGCGCCTGACAGATCATGACCGAGCAGAGCCCCGTGAACGATATTTCCGCCGCGCCTGTCAAGGCGACCCCCACCCTTCCCGACGCGCAGACCGTCACCGAGGTGAAGCATTACACCGACCGGCTGTTCAGCTTTCGCTGCACCCGGCCTGCAAGCTTACGGTTCCGATCCGGCGAGTTCGTCATGATTGGCCTGATGGGTGATCCGGACCCCAAGACCGGCAAGCAAAAGCCGCTCCTGCGTGCCTATTCCATCGCCTCACCGTCTTGGGACGAGGAACTGGAGTTCTATTCGATCAAGGTGCCCGACGGCCCGCTGACCAGCCGGTTACAGCATATCCAGCCCGGTGATCAGATCATCCTGCGCCCCAAACCCGTGGGCACCCTCGTGCATGATGCGCTTCTGCCGGGCAAACGCCTGTGGCTCTTTGCGACCGGCACCGGGTTCGCACCCTTCGCGTCGCTCTTGCGCGAACCGCAGACCTATGAGGATTACGACGAGGTCATCATCACCCATACCTGCCGCGAGGTCGGTGAACTGACTTACGGCCGCGACCTGATCGAGAGCATCCGCAAGGATGAGTTGCTGGCCGAACTGATGGGCGAGGGGTTCGCCGACAAGCTGCGCTACTACCCCACAACCACCCGCGAAGAGAGCCCGAAGATGGGGCGGATCACCGACCTGATGCGCTCAGGCGAGTGTTACGCCGATCTGGATGTGCCGGAGCTGAACCCCGAAACCGACCGCGCCATGGTCTGTGGGAACCTGGCCTTCAACCTTGAAATCAAGGAGATGTTGGAAGGCTATGGGCTGGAAGAAGGGGCCAATTCCAAGCCCGCCCATTACGTGGTGGAGAAGGCGTTTCTGGATTAAGAACGCGCGCGAACCTATTGTCTTTAAACGAAAAGTGCCCGCCAATTCGGCGGGCGCTTTCGATTCTATGCGACAAGTCGCGGCTTATTCGATACCAAGTGCGGCGCGGGCCTGCTCCAGTGCGGCGCCAAGCAGATCGGGGTTGTCCCGTGCGCCTTCCAGCGCCGTGGTGACAGCCGTCCGGACCGGTGCGGAGATATCGGCATTCTCAAGGGCTTCGATGGCTTGATCGAAGTCGAAACCGTCTTCCGAGAAAACTTCGGCCAGACCGGCATTATCGGCTGCAGCCTCGGTGCCCTCAGCGGCGGCCTCGGCGGCTTCGTCGACGGCAGCGGCTGCGTCCTCGGCCGCACCTTCGGCGGCTTCTACAGCCTCACCTGCGGCTTCGGTTACCTGTTCCGCAGCACCTTCGGCGGCTTCCGTGGCCTCCTCAACAGCGGCCTCGGCCTCTTCAGCAGCGGCGGCTGCAGCGGCCTCCGCTTCTTCGGCCGCGGCGGCTGCGGCGGCTTCCGCCTCTTCTGCCGCAGCGGTGGCTTCGGCTTCGGCGGCGGCGGCAGCTGCTTCCGCTTCCTCGGCGGCTGCAGCGGCGGCGGCCTCGGCCTCGGCGGCGGCTGCTTCCGCTTCTTCTGCGGCGGCGGCTGCTTCGGCTTCCGCGGCAGCGGCGGCCTCAGCGGCAGCGGCCTCTGCCGCAGCGGCGGCTTCCGCAGCTTCCGCTTCCGCGGCGGCGGCCGCTTCGGCAGCCTCAGCCTCGGCAGCAGCCGCGATCTCGTCCGCGGTCGGGCCCTGCTCACGCGTCAGGAAATAGCCGCCCACGCCAAGGGCTGCGAGAATTACAATAATGATTAGTGCTCTGCTCATATCTGGATCCCCCATTGGGTCATTCGAAATACCGGTTTCCGCTTAGCGCGCGCGCTTCGGTGGCGCAATGCCGCTGACCGGAAATGATTGCCCTTACCCCGATTTTGAGCCGTTATCCGCCTTGAAGACCGTGGGAACTGGGGATACCTTGTTGGCCTTAACGCTCAGGCTACAAAAGGACAAACGCCATAGCCCGCAGACCCCACAACGCGCCGCCGCAACGAGATACCGGCCCGCGCGTAAACGACCGTATCCGCGCCGACCAGGTGCGCCTGATTGGCGCCGAAGGTGAAAATCTGGGTGTTGTCACACCCGAACGGGCCATGGATTTGGCCGCCGAGGTCGATCTCGACCTGGTCGAGATTTCGCCCAATGCCGATCCGCCCGTGTGCAAGATCATGGATTTCGGCAAATACAAATACGAGACGCAGAAGCGCGAAGCTGAAGCCCGGAAAAAACAGAAGACCATCGACATCAAGGAAGTGAAGATGCGTCCGGGCACGGACGATCACGACTTTGAACGCAAGGTGACAGATGCCATCCGGTTCCTGGAGGGCGGTGACAAGGTGAAGGTCACGCTCCGCTTCCGGGGCCGCGAAATGGCGCACCAGAATCTGGGCCGCGAGATGCTCGAACGGGTCGTTGACCGGATCGAAGGCGTCGGCAAGATCGAATCCATGCCGAAAATGGAAGGTCGCCAGATGGTCATGATGATCAACCCGACCCCAAAGTAACCCGTGACGCCTCGCCTGCAGGGCCGGCGTTAAGCCGGCCTTCAGGTTTCACTCCTATATCGTCCGATCAACGCCCCTCCGCCGCTCGGTTTCAGTGCGAATGATCAGATGAAGCAAGACACTTCCCTTATTGGTCTCTCCCAAACCTGCTTCATGGCGGTTGGCCCGGCGCGCATCGCCATCTGCGCGCTGACGCTCTTGAGCGAGGAGGATCCCCGCGATCCCGCAACCCAGGCCCGGCTGAGCATCGCCAAGGGCCGCATTAAGCGGGCCGACCATATGCTGCGCGAGACCTTCACCGCCGAGCTTGCGAAAATTGGCCACGCGCCCGGACAGGCGGTAATCAACGCGCGAGACGATGCGCTTCACTGCATCAGTCCGGTCCTGCGCACCCTTGATGGCCCCCTGGATCAAATGGCCGAGCAGATGGGTGGGCGATTGGCTTTTCGGAATTTCTTCTTTGACGAAGCGGAGCCGCGGATCACGTTCTTTCTGGAGCGGATGACGGAGGACCTGACGGCAGCGGCAGAAGGCGAGCGTGCGGCGCAGCAGCTGAAGGCGCTGAATTCGGTGCGGGATGCAAAAGGGGTAGGTCGGGCGATCTCCCTGATTGCAATCAACGCGGCCATCGAGGCATCGCGCTCGGGGGATCGTGGCTTCAAGGTGATCGCGGACGAGGTGAAATCCCTCGCCGCGCAGACGCAAAAACTGTTGGGTGAGCTTGGGGATGCCCTGCGGCAGACCTGATCGGCAAAGTGTCGCCCAAAGCGGGCCGCTGCGATGAGCCGCTATATTGGTCTTTTCCAGCCGCTTAGCGTTCCCCTGTATGATGTTGAGCAGGAGTTCCCCCATGAAACCTTTTCTTGTAACCGCCGCATTGGCCCTTTTCGCAACCGGCTCCGCAGGGGCGGCTGAATTTGATTTCTCCGGATCGGTGAATATGGGCCTGACAGGCGGCACCGAACCGGCCACTGCAACGCCCGCCCCGTATATCGGTATCGATGCCTCTGCCCGCCTCATGTTCGACATTGACGGCGCGCTGACGGTCGGGATCGTTGTACCGGTCCGAGCCGAGCAATAGGCCAGCGCTGCTTCTATCAGTCCGGATCGCCGCAAGCGCCGGGCTGATCCAACCACCCATCAGGGCACTTATCCTTTAGGGCAAGACGCGCGCAGGGTTGCCGACCACGCGCGCGCCCGGTGGTACGTCCTTCGCGACAACCGAGCCCGCCCCGATAATCGCGTCGTCGCCAACCCGAATGCCGGGCAGAATCCTGGCGCCACCGCCCACCCAGACATTGGCACCGATATGGACGGGAATCGCCCGCTCCAACCCCTGTTTTCGCAGGGCCGGATCATGGTGATGATCTGCGCAATAGATATGCACACCGGGCCCGAACATGGCCCCGTCGCCGACCTCGATCTGCCCGGTATCGATGAAGGCGCAGCCGGAATTCAGGTAGACCTGCGCGCCAAGCCGGATATTGATCCCATACGCGCAGTGAAACGGCGCCTCGATGATCGCGCCTTCACCCGCATGTCCCAGAATGGCGGCAAGCTCCGGCGCCATGTTGCCCCGCGTGTCTGGCGGCATCGTCCCGTGGGCGTGGCAGGCGCGGCGCGCCTCCATCCGCAGGGCGTGCAATTCGTCATCGATGCAGCAATACCAGTCGCCTGCCTCCATCTTCTGCCGTTCACTCACCATAGCCCCTCCCCAAACGCGAACCGCCGGAGCGTTGGCCCCGGCGGTCGCATCATATGTTGATCCGGGTCAGCTTGCAGCCGCCACCGCGCGGCCCGTCATGACCTTCGCCAGATGGGCACGGTAGTCGGCTGTGCCATGCAGATCGCTGATCATGTCGCCGGACGGCACGGCCAGCGCGTCCACCGCCGCCTTGGAGAAATCCGCGGCCAGGGCCGCTTCCGCTTCCGCCCACCGGAATACACCATCCGAAGACGCGCCAGTAACGGCCACGCGGACACCATCGGCAAACTTGGCCACGAACACGCCCACCAGCGCAAAGCGCGAGGCCGGTTGCACGAACTTCTGGTAATTCGAGACCTCCGGGATCGGAAAACGAACCTCGGTGATGATCTCTCCATCCTCCAGGGCGGTGTCGAACATGCCCTGGAAGTAATCATCGGCCGCGATGTCGCGCGCGTTGGTCTTGATCGTGGCCCCGGACGCCAAGGCCGCCGCCGGATAACAGGCCGACGGGTCATTGTTGGCCAGGGATCCGCCGATCGTCCCGCGGTTGCGCACCGCGGGATCCCCGATACGGCCCGCCAGGCTGGCAAGCCCCGGATAGTTGCCATCGGCCGCCACCGCCGCATGGGTGGTGGCCCCGCCGATGCAAAGCTCACCGTCGTCGCCAACGCAGATGCCCTGCATCTCGCCAATACCTGTCAGGCTGACGAGCATATCGGTCTGCGCCAGACGCTGCTTCATCGTGGGCAAAAGCGTCTGCCCGCCACCCAGCGCCTGCGCCTCATCGGAGGACAGGGCCGCAACCGCATCCGCGATGGTGGAGGGTTTGGAGAATTCGAAATTATACATGACTTGTCCTTTCCCTTAGCCCTGCATCGCCGCCCAGACGCGCGCGGGCGTCAGGGGCATGTCGATATGGGTGACGTTGGTGTGGCCCGCGCGTTGCAGCGCATCGACCACCGCGTTGACGACCGATGGGGGGGAGCCGATGGCCCCCGCCTCACCACAGCCCTTCACGCCCAACGGATTGTGCGTGCAGGGTGTCTGGCTTGAATGATCCACCTGGAACATCGGCATGTCGCCGGCACGCGGCATGGTGTAATCCATGTAGCTTGCCGACAGAAGCTGCCCGTTCTCGTCGTAGCTGACGTTTTCCAGCAGCGCCTGCCCGATGCCTTGCGCCAGACCGCCATGGACCTGGCCTTCGACGATCATCGGATTGATGACATTGCCGAAATCATCCGCCGCGGCGAACGACATGATCTCGACCTTGCCGGTATCGGGGTCGACTTCGACCTCACAAGCATAGGCGCCAGCCGGGTAGGTGAAGTTGTTGGGGTCATAGAACGCCGTTTCCTCCAGCCCCGGCTCTATCTCCTCCAGCGGGTAATTGTGGGGAACGTAGGCCGCGAGGGTCACATCGCCCCAAGCGACCGACTTGTCGGTGCCCGCCACACTGAATTGGCCGTCCTTCAGTTCGATATCGCCTTCGGACGCTTCCATCAGGTGGGCCGCGATCTTCTTGGCCTTGGCGATGATCTTCTCGGTCGCGCGCACCATGGCCGAGCCACCCACCGCGATGGAGCGCGAGCCATAAGTGCCCATCCCCATCGGCGTGTTGGCCGTGTCGCCATGGACGATTTCGACCTGATCTTCGGCAATGCCGATCATGTCCGCCACGACCTGGGCAAAGGAGGTCTCATGCCCCTGCCCGTGACTGTGTGAACCGGTCATCACGACCAGACCGCCGGTGGCGTTCACACGCACCGTGGCGGATTCGTAAAGGCCCGCACGGGCGCCGAGTTGCCCGACCAAGGCAGACGGCGCGATCCCGCAGGCCTCGATATAGCAGTTCACGCCGATGCCGCGCAGCTTGCCGTTCTTCTCACTCTCAGCGCGGCGGCCTTCAAATCCGTCGCGGTCGATCATTTCGAGCAGCTTCGTCATCGTGCCTTCATAGTCACCGGTGTCGTATTCCACGGCCACAGGGGTGGCGTAGGGGAATTCGGTAATGAAGTTCTGGCGGCGCAGTTCGATCGGGTCGACGCCAAGCTCGCGCGCGGCCTTGTCGATCACACGCTCCAACTGGAACGTCGCCTCTGGCCGGCCCGCGCCGCGATAGGCGTCCACCGGCACGGTGTTCGTAAACACCGCCTTCACGTTCACGTAGATATTGGGCGTCTTGTAGTTGCCTGCCATCAGCGTACCGTGCAGCCATGTCGGCACGGAGGGCGCGAAGGTGCTCAGGTAAGCGCCCATATTCGCATAGGTATCGGTGCGGATGCCGGTGAAGTTGTTGTCCGCATCCAGCGCCAACTCGATCTTGGTCACGTGATCGCGACCATGGGCGTCCGTGATGAACGCTTCAGAACGTGAGGACGTCCATTTCACCGGCCGTCGGCAGGCCTTCGCGGCAAAGGTGCAAAACGCCTCTTCGACATAGTGGAAGATCTTGGAGCCGAAGCCCCCGCCCACATCGGGCGCAACCACGCGCAGCTTATGTTCCGGGATGCCAAGGACAAATGCGCCCATCAGAAGACGGATCACGTGGGGGTTTTGCGACGTCGTATAGAGCGTCGAGTCGTCGGTCCCGGGGTTGTAGTCACCCACGGCCACACGCGGCTCCATCGGGTTGGGCGACAGACGGTTATTGACCAATTCCAGCGTCGTCACATGGGCCGCCGCCTCGAACGCGGCATCCACGGCAGGCTTGTTCTCTTCGACGAAGCCCCAATCGTAGCAAAGGTTCGACGTCAGATCGTCATGCACCTTCGTGGCACCCTCCTGAACCGCCGTCTTCATATCCACGACTGCAGGTAGTTCCTCAATATCCAGCTCGATCGCTTCGGCCGCGTTGCGGGCTTGCTCCTTGGTCTCGGCGACAACCGCCGCAATCGCGTCGCCCACATAGCGGACCTTGCCCTGCGCCAGGATCGGGTGCGCAGGCTCCTGCATCGGCTCACCATGTCTGTCGGTCACCTGCCAGCCGCAGGGGACCCCGCCCACGCCTTCGAAATCCGTGCCGGTGAAGATCCGCACCACGCCGGGCATCTCTGCCGCAGCGCTCGTATCCACGCTCCTCAACACCCCGTGGGCCACGTCCGAGCGCAGGAAATGCACATAGGCCTGCCCCTGCAGGTTGATATCATCGGTATAGCGGCCCTGCCCGGTCAGAAACCGCACATCCTCCCGCCGCTTTGAGCTTGCGCCAATGCCATGATCTTTGGGCATGGGTCGTCCTCCCTGTTTGCTCCCCGCCGTTCACCACCATAGGGAGCCGGTCCGGGTCGACAGGGCCTCCGCGCCCCATCTTTGTTCATCAAATATGCATATGCCCGGCCCGCCTCCCAGCGGACCGGTCCGTTATTCAGCCGCGACCGCGGCCACGTCCTGCCCGCTGGCGGCCATGATCGCCTTGACGATGTTGTGGTAGCCCGTGCAACGGCAGATATTGCCTTCAAGATACTCGCGCACCTCTTGCTCGGTCGGTGTCGGGTTGTCCTTCAGCAGGGCCGCCGCCGACATCACCATGCCCGGCGTGCAGAAGCCGCATTGCAGCCCGTGATAATCCTGAAATGCCTGCTGAATAGTGCCAAGCGAGCCATCGGCATTGGCCATGCCTTCGATTGTGCGCACCTCAGCACCTTCCAGATCGAGCGCCAGCGCGGTGCAGCTCTTGACCGCCTCGCCGTTCACATGAACGACGCAGGCCCCGCATTGGCTGGTGTCGCAGCCGACATGGGTGCCGGTCATCCGCAACCCGTCGCGCAGGAAATCGCTGAGCAGTGTTCGCCCTTCCACGTCACCGGAAACGGCCTTGCCGTTCACGGTCATCGTTACCTGGGTCATGAAGTCCTCCCTTGGTTATTAGCTCCATCCAAGCATGGATCGCGGCAATAACAAACAGGAAGTTTCACCCAAATTCCGGGCACTTGGCACGTTTTTGCGCGATGCAGGCGCGGCATCATTCATCCCAGAGGTTGACTGATGCGATATAGTTCTCTAATTCATCCATATGGTTGAACGATCTTCAGATGATGCCCTGACCCTGATCCTCAAGGCCGCCAGCGACCCGACCCGCCGGGCCATCCTGACGCTTCTCGCGCAGCATGGGCCGCAGACCATCGGGACCATTGAGCAGCACTTCGAGATCAGCCTGAATGCCATCTCCAAGCATATCAAAGTGCTGGAAGGCGCAGGCCTGGTCTCGCGCCGGACGGAATGGCGTCAGCATTACATCGAGCTTCGGACAGATCCCCTGTCCGAGATCGATCACTGGTTCACCGAGCTGCGCTCGATCTGGGACCAGCGGCTGGAGGCGCTCGACCGGATTTTCACAGAGGATGCTGCCAAATGACTACCCAGACCCAAGACCTGACACTTACCTGCACCCGCACGATTCCCGCCGCGCCCGAAGCGGTGTTCGATGCCTGGCTCAACCCCGCCACCATCGCGAAATTCATGACGCCGGGGCCAGGCATGACCGTGCCCAAGGCGGAAACCGATGCACGCGTCGGCGGGCGTTTCGATATCGTGATGAAGGCCGGCGATCAGGAGATCCCCCATTGGGGCCTCTACCGCGAACTCGACCGACCGAACCGAATCGTCTTCACCTGGAACAGCCCCTTCACAACTGATGAGGACTCGACCGTGACTCTCACCTTCGCCCCGGCGGATGGCGGCACCGATGTGACGCTGCATCATGTCCGCTTTCCCAGCGAAGAAAGCCGTGACAACCACGAGGGCGGTTGGACCCACATCCTTGCAACGCTCGAAGACGCGCTGGCCTGAACGCCTTATCGACAGGAGGAAGACTGACATGGCAATCCCATCGGATTTGAATTGGCTGGCTGTCGGGCTCGGGACGCTGCTCGGGTTTCTGCTTGGGTGGCT
This sequence comes from uncultured Roseicyclus sp., assembly GCA_947494975.1. Taxonomy (GTDB): domain Bacteria; phylum Pseudomonadota; class Alphaproteobacteria; order Rhodobacterales; family Rhodobacteraceae; genus Gymnodinialimonas. The sequence goes on from CANLXA010000001.1 coordinate 61,528, forward strand.
TTGGTACGGACCCGTCTTCGGGCGGGTCTGGGCTTCCGGCTCCGGCATGGCGGAGGTGGATCGCAGCGCCATTCCCCTCCGCGCGATGGGCCTGCAGGTGCTTGGCCTTTTCTGCCTGGCCCTCGTGATCGGCGTGACGGCAACAACGGACGCCCTCGGCACGGCCATCCTGGCCATCGTCGCGGCGTCGGTCCTGATGATGGCAAGCGGGTCGTTCACGCTGAAATCCATGCCCGCCACCCTGATCGACGGCGGCTACGTGATCGTCGCCGGGATGCTGATGATCGCCGCGCAAGGAGTTCTGTGATGCAAAGCGTTCCCCGAGACACATGGCTGGAGGCGCGCAAAGCCCTTCTGGCCGAAGAGAAGGCCCATAAACTGGCCGCCGATCGCCTGGCGGAGGCGCGCCGCACCCTACCCCGCATGGCGATCACCCGGGATTACCGGTTCCACGGCGCCGAGGGTGAGGTCGGATTGGCCGAGCTATTCGGCCCCCATTCCCAGCTGGCGACATACCACTTCATGTATCCGCAGGACTGGGAGGTCGGGTGCAAATCCTGCTCGTTCTGGGCCGACAATTTCGAGGGGCTGGTGCCACATCTTGCGGCCCGCGATACCGCCCTTGTCCTGACCTCCGCCGCCCCCTTCGCGCAGCTTTCGGCGTTTCAGGCACGGATGGGATGGACGATCCCCTGGTATTCGGAGAGTGATCCGAGCTTCGGAACCGATATGGGTGTGCGCTTCACCCAGGCCGAGCGCGACAGCGGTGAACCGATTTACAATTTCGGCTCCTCCGGATTTCCGGTGAACGAGGCGCCGGGCCTCAGCGTCTTCCTGAAGGAGGGGGATCAGATCTACCTGACCTATCAAACCTTCGCGCGCGGGTTGGAGATGTTCAACGCCGCCTACGGCCTGATGGATCTGCTGCCCAAGGGGCGGGACGAAGATGGTCAGGGCATGGCGTGGCTGCGCCACCGCGACGCCTACTAGCCGATTTTGTCCCGTGGTTGCGGGCGGGATGGAATTTCCTTCAACAGCCCGCCCACACCCATTCCCGGAATGTCTATCTCTTCGGGCGGAACGCCGCAGATCACCCGCTCCATCACCCAATCCGCCCCGTTCAGCGCGGGAGAACGGGCGCAGCCGGGCAAACCGATCACCGGTTTGCCCCCCAATCGGCCAACAAACAGAAGGTTACCGGGATCGACGGGCATCCCGTAATGCAACAGCGTGCCGCCCGCGCGGCGCAGGGCAGCGGGGGCGACATCGGCGCGATCTGAGGTTGCCGATCCGGTCAGGATCATCAGCAATTCGCCCGGTGCGTCCGACAGGGCACGCGCAACGGCCACCTCCTGATGATCCACGACGATGCGATCGGACAATTGCGCTCCGAAATGCCCAATGCGCCCGGCGATCGCGCCCCGCCCCTTGTCCGACGGCATCGCCGCGCCGATGCGCGTTTCGATCAGGCTGGCTGACGCCAGATTGGCCGCCCGCAGATGCATCGCCCCCTCCGCCGCGGCACAGGCCTGCGCAATCAACGCCTGTGGGGCGGCATAGGGAATGATCTTGATCGTCGCCGCCAGCCCGCCCGGCCCAAGCTTGTGCCAGGGTCTGACGGTGGCGATGGTGATGCCCGGATCAATCCGGTTGACACGATCAATCGCCTGGGCGTCCAGTTCAACGATACCCGCATGGGCGGCCCGCAGGTTCACTCGCCCCTTCGCCGCAGCACCGGCCTCCAGGCCGCCGCGCCGCCGGATCAATGCCTGGGCCAGCCTCATCGCGGCCTCATCCTCATGCACATCATCTCGGTCGAGGCGCGCCACCACGATCTCCGTCAGGCCGTATGCGGCCAGGTCGGCAAGGTGCTGCGCCGTCAAGACGGTTCCCTTCGGGATCTTGTAGGTGAGGGACGCGGGATTGACCGGGTCTGCAGCAATCTCGGAATGAGCCAGGATCGCTCCTTCGGCATCGGCCACCGGGATCGGGCCAAATTTCATGCCTGCCGCAACCGTTGCGTGATCTGCGCCATGATCGACACCGCGATCTCGCCCGGTCCCCGCGCGCCAATATCCAAGCCGACCGGCGCATGGATGCGGGCGATCTCGGACTCCGAAAATCCGGCCTCGGCCAGCCGGTCCAGCCTTTTGGCGTGGGTCCGTTTGGAGCCGAGACACCCGAGGTAGAAGATGTCAGACCGCACCGCCTTGAAAATCGCCGGATCGTCCAGCTTCGGATCATGGGTTAACGTCACCACGCAAGTTCTTGCATCCAAACCCAATTCATCCAGAGCCTCATCGGGCCAATCCTCCACGATCCGTTCGCCGGGGAACCGGGCCTCCGCCCCGAAGGCGGGCCGTGGGTCCACCAGAACCGGATCGTATCCGGCCAGCCGCGCCATCGGCAGAAGCGCCTGGGCGATATGAACCGCGCCCACCACGATCATGCGCAAGGGCGGATTGTGGATGTGCACGAACACCTCCCCCTCCATCCCCGATTTGTCGGCCCGGAAGCGCTCGCCATATTCGCCGGGGCGCGACAGGACCCGCGCGCCGGTCTCGATATTCACGCAATAGGCCACCGCCTCCCGCCCGGCCCGCGCGGCCACCAATTCCGACAGAAGCGCCTCCCCCATCGCGGCGACCGGCTCCACCCAGACCTTGATGCGCCCGCCACAGGCCAGGCCAACCGCGAAGGCCTCGTCATCGGATACGCCGAATTCCAGCATCCTGCCAGCCGTGCCGCCGACCATTTCCATCGCTTCGACCACAACCGCGCCCTCCACGCAGCCGCCGGAGACGGAACCCTCCATCTCGCCATCGCCCGAGACGACCAGCTGCGCGCCAACCGCCCGTGGCGCGGAGCCCCAGGTTTCCACCACCGTCGCCAGCACGGCGCCCTTTCCGGCGCGATGCCAGTCCAGCGCCCGTTCAGCCATGTTTTCCAGATCGTCCGCCACGAAAAAGCTCCTCCACCGACAACGATGGAGGAGCCCTTGAACCTTGTCAAAGCACCTGCGCGTCAGTTGGCGGCGACTTGAAGCAGGTCGGTGATCCGACGCACGGCGACGCGGCGATTCTGCCGTTCATCCTCAAGCGTGGGGATGCGCAGATATTCCTCACCATAGCCCTGGATCACGAGGTTCTGCGGGGCGACGCCGAAATACTCGCTCAACGCCAGCGCCACGGATTCCGCTCGCCGGTCGGACAGGGCGAGGTTGAAGGCGGCACTGCCCACAGCATCGGTATGGCCCTCCACCAGGAAAATCTCCCTCGGGTTCCGCTCGATGGCCTCCGACATGTAGGTGCCCAAGGCCAGAAGCGCGCGGGCCTGATCCGGCCCGATAGAGGCCGAGCCGCTGGCGAAGGTCACGTTCTCCAGATCGATGGCCGGTGCCAGGTCCCGCACCGCCCGGATCGAGCGGATCTGCGCAAGTGAGAAGCTGCGATCATAGCCCTGCTGCGCCTCAAGCGCCTGGCGCAGGGCGTCTGCATCGGCAGTTTCGGTCAGCGGCACGAATTGGGCGGGCCGCGTTTGCGGCAATTGCGACACGATAACCGGCTGCACAGGGGCCGTATCATCGATCAGCAACGTGGCCTGCCCATCCGGTGCGATGTAGGTCCGGCGCAGGATCCGCAGATCCCGGTCGCGGATCGTGACCACCTGGGCGCCATCGGGCTGGGTGACGATCGTGCGTGAGGAGCCATCGGCGAAGTTCTCGGTCGTCACGCCATTGCCGGGACGGCGCAGCAGCACGTCATCGTCGCGGATCACCTGGAAATCCCCCTGCGGGCGCAGGACCACAACCCGGTCATCGGCGCGGTTCACGACCTGCCGGTTCCCCGACAGGATCGAGCCCACGACGAGGCCCGCGGCCCCGGCCAGCAGCGCGGTTTCCAGATTGCTGAGCCCGCCATTGCCCGACGGCTCGGCGGCCGCGGGTGCGGCGGCGGCTGCCGGTTCGCTCGTCACGATGGGTTCGAATTCCTCTTCCGCGGAGCGAGCGACTTCTTCGGTGATGGTTTCCTCGACAACCTCGCCCACCGGCTCCGCATCATCCGCCAGCGCCATGGATTGAAGCTGCTCCTCGGCTTCGACGGCCTGCGCTTCGGCCTCGGTTTCCGCTTCGACGACGGGGTCGACTTCGGCCTGCTCTTCGGCCTGCTCGGCCATTTCTGCGGCCGCTTCCAACTCCGCGGCCTCTTCCGGCGTCTGCGTTTCGTCGCTCGCTATGTCACCCTCGGTCGCTGCCTCATCCGTGGCTTCAGCTTCAGCAGCGTTTTCCAAAGCCTCGGCCAACGCCTCTTCATCGGTGGCGGGTGCGGTGGTTTCCGCCTCGGTCTCGGCAGCACTCTCCTCGGCTGCAGGGTCCTCGGCGGGCGTCTCTTCCACCACGTCCTCAGCGGCGGGCTGCACCTCCTCTTCGACCACCTCCACCTCTTCGGTAGCGGCCTCTTCGGCCTCCGCGGCCGCCGCTTCGGCTTCGGCAGCACTTTCTTCCTCTAGCCGCGCGGCTTCGGCGGCCTGTGCTTCCGCTTCCGCGGCGGCGGCTTCTTCAGCGGCCTGCGCTTCGGCTTCAGCCTGCGCTGCAGCATCGGCCTCAGCTTGCGCAGCCGCCTCGGCGTCCGCCTGGGCAGCGGCCTCTGCTTCGGCCTGTGCGGCGGCTTCGGCAACGGCGGCCTCTTCGGCGGCACGCGCAGCCTCTTCCTCTGCGGCGGCAGCTTCCGCTTCAGCTTGAGCAGCGGCCTCTGCGGCCTCCGCCTCGGCCTGGGCCGCCGCTTCCGCAGCAGCAACTTCCTCAGCGACGCGGGCAGCTTCGGCATCGGCTTCGGCCTGTGCAGCCGCTTCTGCCTCAGCCTGTGCGGCAGCTTCGGCCTCGGACTGCGCCGCAGCAGCGGCAGCCTCGGCTTCGGCGGCCGCTGCTTCCTCCAGATTGCGCGCCAGGCAGTCCTCTGCGCTTTCACCTTCAAGGCAGGTCTCGCCATCACTTTGGGCCAGCGCTGCAATCGGCATATGAGTCATGGCCAGCGATAGGCTGGTCACAAGGGCGGTGCTCAAACGGAAAGAAGAGGTCATGGTAATCACGTCTCGCTTTGTCATCAGGCAGAGAGGTCTGCCGGGTTGAAACGCATTAGAGGCGTGGCAGGTTCCACCGCAATTCACATTCGTGCGCCTGCTCAGGCGTCGGCGATCATCCGCAGAAGGCGCGCTCTTTCGCCGACGTCATCCGGGCGGGAAACCGCCTCCGCCAGGCCAGCAAGGGCCGCGATGTTATGCCCGGCACGAAACGAAGACACGTGGGGCAGCATCGCACGGATGCCCGCGGCCTTGGGGGCAAACCCATCCCAACGCAGCAGGGGATTGACCCAGATGACCCGCCGGGATGATAGCGCCAGACGCTCCATCGCCGCCTCCAGCCGCTCGGGCTCATCGCGGTCAAGCCCATCGGTGATCAGCAAAACCACCGCCCCCCGGCCGAGAACCCGCCGCGACCAATCGCGGTTAAACGCCTCCAGACAGGCGCCGATCCGTGTGCCGCCTTCCCAATCCTGTGCCTCCGCCCCTGCCGCGGCGAGCGCCGCATCCACATCCCGCCCGCCCATATGGCGGGTGATGTTCGTCAGCCGCGTGCCAAATGTGAACGCGTGCACCTCGGCCCATCCCGCACCCTTCTGGTTCGTGACCGCGTGTAGAAAATGCAGAACCGCCCGCGAATAGGAGCTCATGGATCCCGAAATATCGCAGATCGTCACCAGAGACGGCCAGCGTTCACGCCGATCCTTGCGGGCGAACTCCACCACATCGCCGCCGCGCGCCATCGCGCCGCGCATCGTGCGCCGCCAATCGGGCCGTGCGCCGTGAGCGGCAGCCGTTGTCCGGCGCGATACCAGCGGCGGAACGGCCAGGGTCATCTGCGCGATCAGGCGCTTGGCCTCGGCCATCTCCGCCACGGACATCTGCTCGAAATCGAGCGTCTTGAGCTTTTCTTCGCGCGACATCGTGAGGGTCGCGTCAACCTCGATCTCGGTCCCCTCGCCCTGATCCTCGGGCAGGTCTGGCACGTCGCGCGCCACACCGTGCAGCAACGCCTCCGCCGCGCGCTTCTCACCTGCCTTGGTCTGCCGCTCTTCCGCCACGCCCCGCACAGCAGGCGTCAGCATCGACATCATGTGCTCGAGGTATCGCGGATCGCGCCAGTAGAGCCGAAACACCTGATCGAAAATCGCCCGATGCTCGGGCCGCGCCGTGAAACAGGCCCGCAACGTGTAGTAGAATTCCGCCCGCTCGCTGAACCCCACCGCCGCCACGGCTCGCACCGCATCGGCCACGCGCCCAGGCCCGGCGGGCAGGCCCGCCACGCGGAGCGCGCGCGCGAAATGGGTGATGTTCCGGGTGAGTTGAGGATCGTCGGGCAACTCAAGTGGGGCGTATTCCATGGGCCTGAACAGAAACGCCCCCGGCCTCATCGTCAAGGCCGGGGGCGCGAAGCGATCAGGACGCTTGGCCTATTCGTACACCCACAGATCCGCCGGGTTGTTGGAGGAATTGTTATACGCCCCCGCCCAGATGTCGTACTGGCCCTGCAGCACCGGTGAGAATGTCAGCGTGGAGTTGAACGTCCCGTTGGAATCGTCGTTGAAGAACCACTGGCCATCGGGCGTGTTGATCAACAGCACCGTATCCACCGCGTTTGACGTCAACTGGAACGTCAGCCGCCCGGTGGGGGAATTGCCCTGATAGAAGAACCGGAAATCCGGCCGCGTGATCGTGAAGCCGCGCCAGCCGGTGCCGGGGAAGCAGTTGGTCAGCGGAAAGCGCCCGCCCGCCGTGATGCGCGGAACGCGGTAACTGCCCTGCCCCGCAAACATGGTATGCTGCCCGAACGCGGTGTTGGCGATGGCGTAGTTCGGGCAGCCCGAATAGCCGCCGCCACCGCCATGCACGAACGCGCCCTGGCTGATCGCGGTCATCGTTCCGCCGCCCGGTTGCGGTGCCGGTGTGGGCGCAGGTGCAGGCGCCGGTGTTCCATTGGCGTAGATCCCAGCGAAAAAGCCCGCCCCGCCGCCGTAATTCGAGTTGGGGTTGGAGCAATCGTTGGCGTCCGACCCCCAGGGGCAGAGGTTCAGGCCGTTGGGCTCATCGCAATCTCCGTCATTGGTGTAGGGGCACGACACGGGAGCCGGTGCGGGCGCAGGCTGCTGGTTCGCATAGATACCGGCCGCAAAACCCGCCCCACCCGCGTAGTTCGAGTTCGGGTTGGAGCAATCGTTCGCATCCGTCCCCCAAGCACACAGGTTCAGGCCGTTGGGCTCATCACAATCGCCGTCATTGGTATAGGGGCACGGGCTGTAAAGCTGCGCCTGTGCCGAAGAGCCCGCCACAGCCCCCACTGAGAATACGGATGCAAAAATCGCTATACTTGCCAAACCTATGCGCATGGACTTGTCCCCTTTTCTTGATTGGACGTACTTAACGGCGCAGCTGCGCTGACTGTCAAAGAAAACCTCCACCCGCGCGCTTTGGAATTTCCGGGCACGGGCAGGCGCGCGCCTGAAACGCGGCGTCAAAGCCCCACATGGTCGGCAATCCGGGCCGCCGCCTCGGACGCGTCAAGGTGCGTGACATCGAGATCCCAAGCCCCCGGCAGGCGCAACAAACTGTGGGTTTGGCGCAGATCGTCCAAAATGGCGGCATCGACAAGTTTGCCGGTCCCGTCCCGCGCCGGATCGCAGAGCCTGCGGCGGTTTTCCTCATGCGAAATCTCAAGGATCACCGGCCAAAGGCGCGCGCCCCTGGCGGCGGCCAGCGCCTTGGTGGGTTCAATCAGGTTGGTTCCCGCATCCGAACTGGCAAGCGCATCGGTCAGGATCAGGGGCGTGTCAACTGGCAAGAATTCCGCTGCGCGATACATGACGGCCCGCAACTCTTCCCGCAGGCGGGACCGTTCGGCCGTGCCCCGACCAAAAAGCGCGCTGGCCGGGTTCAGGATCAGGTGATTATCGATCAGCCGCGCCCCGATCCGGTCGCGCAGATGCAGGGCGATGGTCCGTTTGCCGCTCCCCGGCCATCCACAGATATGGATGACCGGTGCGATCATGCCAGGGCGTCTGAGCGCAGATCATCCAAAATGCGTTTCGCCTCGGACCCCTGCAGCTTCTGGATATCGTCCTGATATTTCAGGATCGCGCCCAACGTATCGGCAATCACATCGGGGCTGAGCTCGATCACATCGAGCGCCAGCAGGCACTTGGCCCAATCCAGCGTCTCCGCCACGCCGGGGCGCTTGAACAGATCCTCAGTGCGCAGGCGTTGGACGAAGGCCACCACCTCTCGGCTCAGGGTCTCTGCGGCCTCGGGCACGCGGGCGGCAAGGATGGCCATCTCGCGCTCCAGATCCGGGTAATCGACCCAATGATACAGGCACCTGCGCTTCAGCGCGTCATGGACCTCGCGGGTGCGGTTGGACGTCAGGATCACGATCGGTGGCGCCGGGGCGACGATGGTACCAAGCTCGGGGATCGTCACCTGAAAGTCGCTGAGCGCTTCCAGCAAGAACGCCTCGAACGGTTCATCGGTGCGGTCGATCTCATCGATCAGCAAGACCGGCGGCCCGGCGGGGTCCGGGCGCATCGCATCCAGAAGCGGGCGTTCGATCAGGTATTCGTCGCTGAACAACTCGGCCTTCAGCGCCGCGCGCTCCGTCATGCCCGACGCCTCGGCGGTGCGGATCGCCACCATCTGCGCCGCAAAGTTCCACTCATAGACGGCACTTGCGGCGTCGAGGCCTTCGTAGCACTGCAACCGGATCAGACGCCGCCCGAGGCTGGCGGCGATCGCCTTGGCAATCTCGGTCTTGCCGGTGCCCGCCTCGCCTTCCAGAAACAGCGGACGGCCCAGGCTCAACGACAGGAAGACAACCGTTGCCAGCGCCCGGCCGCAGACATATCCCTGCGCGTCCAGGCCGGCCTGCACCTCTTCGATTGTCTCAAACGCCATCACCCGTGCCCCGCCCAAAGTCGTGTTCGCCATCAACCCCTTCCGCGCCCGCGGGGTCAAGTCGCATACAATGGCTCGGTTCCCGAAACACTGTTAACCAATGCTTTACCAACGCCCTCCAAATTGACCGGTCCCGTTCCCATCTCCGCCACACTCTTCCCTGAAACCGGCACCCATGGCAGAAGATGCCATGCGTAACCCGTAATCGTATTCGAGCCTCCATCGCCCCATGCCTGACAGTTTCACCCCAGTTGATCCGCGCCGCGCCTGGGCTCGCCGGTTGGCCCGTATCGGCGAGGATCACGGCTTCTTCGATCGGATCGGCCCGCGCCACATGGCACTGTTCGTGCAGGAGGGCGACACGCTCGTCCTCTCATTCGACCGCGCCGACGCGCTTTGGGACAATGGTGAAGCGGCGCTTCCCCTGGGCTTCGACGCCGTGCTGGCGCACGAATACTCATTGTTGAGCCTGATGTCCGTCGGCCGCACCTGGTTCCGCGACGGCCAGGTGGAGGCGTTCCTGAAGCAACTCGCCCATGATGGCTTCTTCCGCAGCTTCGCGCAGGTCCTGATCCTGGCGACCGGGCCAGATTGCGGCCATGCCGCCGCCCGCGCAGCGCAACACATACCCGGCGCGCATGTGCTGCTCAGTAGTCCGATGGCGGCACTCGGCCCTCACCCCGCGCCCTTCGAAACCCGCTTTCGCGGCGATCGCTTCGCCAACCCCGATTGGCCGCCGCCGCTCGGCCCCGCCGCCTTGGCCCGGGTCCGCCAGACGGTCATCCTGTTCGACGGCACCGACGCCCGCGTTGCGGCACAGGCGGCGCTCTTCAACGGGCCGAACACAACCCGCGTAAACCTGCCCCATAGCGGCCCGGCGCTGGACCGCGCAGTTGCAAAGGGGGCCTCGCTGGTTCCGTTGAGCCGGAATTTGGCGAAAGGCACGCTGAGCCCGGCCAGGGCCCGTGAGATTCTGCGCAAAATCCTGCGCCGCGACCTCGGCTACCTTGACCGGTTGGCCACGGCTGCCAGAGCAAAGGGCGCCTCGGGGCGGGCCGCACTAGTCGAGCGCCACCGGCCCTAAAGCCCGCCCGCCTCCTCGATAAACGCAACCACCTCTTCAATCCCCCGCCCATCTAGCAGGTTGGCCATCACGTAGGGGCGCCCGTCGCGGGCCGCGGCCGTGTCCCGCTCCAACAGCTCCCGATCCACTCCCACATGGCGCGCCAGATCGACCTTGTTCACGATCAGGAAGTCCGACCGCGTCACCCCCGGCCCCTTCTTGCGCGGAATGTCCTGCCCGGCGGCCGTGTCGATGATGTAAAGGCTCAGATCCGCAAGTTCCGGTGAGAAGGTCGCCGCCAGATTATCCCCGCCGCTCTCGATGAAAATCACGTCCAGATCGGGGATGCGGGCGCGAAACTCCGCCACGGCCGCCAGGTTGATCGACGCATCTTCCCGGATCGCGGTGTGCGGACAGCCACCCGTCTCCACGCCCTTGATACGATCCGCCGGCAGGATCTGGGCGCGCAACAGGAATTCCGCATCCTCCGCTGTGTAGATATCGTTGGTGATCACGGCGACGGAGTACCGCCCGGCCATCGCGCGCGCCAATCCTGCCGTCAACGTCGTCTTGCCCGCCCCGACCGGGCCGCCAATCCCGACCCGCAAAGGCCCGTTCACCGATCCCATTTCCGCTCCAATTCTTCGACAATTTGTCTCAATTCCGCGCCCGCCCCTCTTTGTTCGATGAAAATGCCGGGGAGCGCGAGGGGCTGGCCCCTCGCCCCGCCATCAGCGCCGCAAATGTCACGTCCGAAAGATCCGCACCTCCAGCCCCTCATGCTCCATGGCGGCCAGATCAGCGCCAAAGGCGCTTTGCCCGATCCCGTCCAACCCGCAGGTTGCGGCCTCTGCGGCGCAACCTGCTACCACCGGCTGCAAGGCGGCCAGAATCCGTTGCCCCTCCGCCTGGCCCAGGGGAACAAACCGCACAGCAACCGAGACCAGATTGCCGGCAAATCCCTGCAGAAAAAGCGCTGCCACAACCTCCGGCGCAATATCCATCCCGCGCACCGCCGCCCCCAAAACCACCGGATAGGCCCGCGCCACACCGTCCCCGACGTCCAATTCCTCCAACGTCGCGGCCAATGCCGCACCCTGATCGCGCGTCTCTTCCCAGCGCTCCGCCGAACCCGCCAGGGCCCGCGCCAGATCACCCAACTCCTCCAGATCGGCACCGGGGGCCATCGCGGCCGCCATCAAGATCGCATCTGTCCGCCCCGCCCCGGCCCGCAACACCCCGTCGATCCAGGCCTGCACTGACGCGCCATCCGTCACATGGCCCGCTACGATCTCCGCCTCCAACCCATGGGAATAGGCATAGGCCGAGACCGGAAAGGCCGGGGACAGCCATTGAGTCAGCCGCAACAGGTCCGCCGTTTCACTCAATGGTCGTGCTTATGGTCGTGGCCATGGGTGCGGCCGTGCCCATAGGCCCCGCCTTCAGGCCGGAACGGCCCGTCAAACCGCTCGATACTGGCCCCCAGTTGCCCCAGCATATCGGCCAACACGTGATCATCACGAATGACAAGGTGGTCGGCCTCCACCTGGCAGGGCGTGTGCCGGTTTCCGATATGCCACGCCAACCGCGCCAGATCGCCGGTGATGCGCAACAGTGGCTCCTGTGCCGCGGCGACGGCGATCAGGGCTCCGGATCGGGTTTTCAACGCATCGCCGGGCTCGAAGGACAGGGTTTCGGGCAAGTCCACCAGCACCTCCGCCCCGCTTTCCATCCGCAGCTTCTTGCGGCGCAGAAACCGGCCCTCATAATCCAGCACAACACGATCCGAGGCCGCGCCGCTCCACTGCCCCGCCCGCAGAATTTCATTGGCGACATCCACGCTCATTCCACCAATCCGATTGCGGCGGGCGCCAGATCCAGCACCGGATCGCCGTCCAACCGCTGTGCGCGGAGATAGGCGAGCCCCAGTTCCGGAAGATAGATGTAGTCGGTCTCCAACTGCTCCTGGGTGTGAAACAGGGGCCAGGCCGTGAAGCTGCACGCGCCGATGTCGACGCGCGCTTCCGCCTCCCACCGATAGGTTGCTGGCATCTCCATCTCCTGAAATTCGGTGATCTGCCGGACGGAAACCTCCACCTGGGTCTCCGGGGCCGGATCCGGCAGGCTGCCCGGCGGTGGCGTCAGGAGAAACCGGGCAAACCACGCATCGGTTGCCGGCAAGGGCCCGCCATCGTCGACATGCAGATGGGTGATGTAAACGCCGTTCACGATCCGCAATATCTGGCCCGTCTGCTCCGGATCCCAGACAAAGACCGCCTCCTGCCCATCGGGCGCGTTCGGCGCGGCGCGCACCTGCCAATGGCCGCCATTGGCATAATCGACGCGGATGCCATCCACGAGGTCGGCGGCGGTCGGGCATTGCGCCAGGCCGGCGCCGGGCAACGCGATCAGAAGTCCGAGAAGCCATCGCATGGTTACACCTCTTGTCCTGCTTCGACGACAGATAGCGGAGCAGCCGTCCGCTTCGCCCATCAGTACATGAAATAGCGTTGTGCCATCGGCAATTCTTTTGCGGGATCGCAGGTGAGCAATTCCCCGTTGGCGCGGACCTCGTACGTCTCGGGATGAACATTAACCTCAGGCGTCAAGTCGTTGTGGATCATATCTTTCTTACCGATCCCTCGCGTTTTTTCGACAGGCAGCGTGTGCTTGCGAAGATTGAGTCCGGCCCCGATGGCCGCATCATGCGCCGCGGCCGAGACGAAATGCACAGACGACAGTTCCTGCGCCCGGCCGTAGGCCCCGAACATCGGCCGCGAATAGACCGGTTGAGGTGTCGGGATTGAGGCATTGGGATCGCCCATCTGCGCCATCACGATACTGCCCCCGATCAGCGACATCTCGGGCTTCACGCCGAAAAAGGCCGGGCTCCACAGCACCAGATCGGCCCGTTTGCCCTCTTTGATCGAACCGATGTGCTTGCTCATCCCATGCACGATCGCCGGGTTGATCGTGTATTTCGCTATGTACCGCCTAACCCGCGCATTATCGTTGTCTCCCGTCTCCTCGGGCAACCTGCCCCGCTGCTTCTTCATCTTGTCCGCCGTCTGCCATGTGCGGATGATGACCTCTCCCACACGGCCCATCGCCTGACTGTCCGACGCCATGACCGAAAACGCACCCATGTCGTGCAGGATATCCTCTGCGGCAATGGTCTCCTTGCGGATGCGGCTTTCGGCGAAGGCCACATCCTCGGGGATCGATTTGTCGAGGTGATGGCAGACCATCAGCATATCCAGATGCTCCTCCAGCGTGTTCACGGTGTAGGGCATCGTCGGGTTGGTCGAAGACGGCAGGATGTTCTGATAGCCCACCACTTTCATGATGTCCGGCGCATGGCCCCCGCCCGCCCCTTCGGTATGAAAGGCATGGATCGTCCGGTCGCCGATGGCCGCAAGCGTGTTTTCCACGAACCCGCTTTCATTCAGCGTGTCAGTGTGGATCATCACCTGCACGTCCATGTCGTCAGCGACCGACAGGCAACAATCGATGGCACCGGGCGTGGTCCCCCAATCCTCGTGCAATTTCATGGCACATGCACCTGCGCTCACCATTTCCACCAGCGCCTCGGGCTGGCTCGCATTGCCCTTGCAAGACAGGCCGAAATTCATTGGAAACGCATCCAGCGCTTGCAGCATCCGCCCGATATGCCAAGGCCCCGGGGTGCAGGTCGTGGCCAGCGTCCCGTGCGCAGGCCCCGTACCGCCGCCAAGCATGGTGGTGATGCCGGAATGCAGCGCATCGTCGATCTGTTGCGGGCAGATGAAATGGATATGCGCGTCAAAGCCGCCCGCGGTCAGGATGCGCCCCTCGCCCGCAATCGCCTCGGTCCCCGGGCCGATGATGATGTCGACGCCCGGCTGGGTATCGGGATTGCCCGCCTTGCCGATCTTGGCAATCCGCCCGTCCTTGAGGCCGACATCGGCCTTGTAGATGCCCGAATGGTCGAGGATCAGCGCGTTGGTGATGACCGTATCGACGGCGCCATCCGCGCGCTTGACCTGGCTCTGCCCCATCCCATCCCGGATCACCTTGCCGCCGCCGAATTTCACCTCCTCGCCATAGGTGGTGAGGTCGCCTTCCACCTCGATGATCAGGTCCGTATCGGCGAGCCGCACCCGGTCGCCGGTGGTGGGGCCGTACATGGCGGCGTAGTCGTTGCGGGGGATTTGGGTGGGCATGGCGCATTCCTGGCAGGCAATTCAGGAACCTTACCCAACGCCTCTGGCACCGAAAGATATCTGGGGATGAGCCCTCGCAGGATCCGCGCATTAGCCTATTTTTTGAGCGCGCCGCACAAAGCCTCCGCACAAAAAGAACGCCGACAGCAGGATCAGGCCACTGGCAGGCAACGGAACCTCTGATACCGCCACATCAAGCCTGAGCGACCATCCGACCGAGGCCTCGTCTCCGAAAAACGTCAACGGATTGTCTGGCAGCGAGATCCGGAACATTTGCTCACCGCGCAACGCGCCACCTGACAGAAGCGCAAGCGTTTCCATCCCGGTGGCATCAAGCGTGGCGGAGGCGGTCGGTGCGAAACTGCTCTCATAGATCGGCGACGCCGCAGACCCGGTGCCAAGCGGCAAAAGAGACACGACAGAGATCGTTGCGTCGGTCAGTTCAAGCCCTGCGGGCACGAAGAACCGGATCGCATCGGCAGGGTCGTTCAGTGCGGATACGCAGCGCGACGGGAGTTCCTCGTCGCCGCAAATCCCACCGCTGATGATGTTGGCGCCCGCAACCAGGGGTCCGACGTCGGTCGCATCCCCGAACGTGTTGGCCAGCTGATCGGGGCCATTCGCCGGTTCGTTGAAAATCAGGGTGGAGGCCATGGTGGCGGTCGAAAACCCGACCCCGGCCACGAGGCTTAACAAAAGGCATCTAAACGTATGCATGAAATCCGCTTTCCAGAATTTGGGCAACGGATTGAGCCTAAGGAGAGCGCAAAACCCGGTCTATCCGGATCTGGCAGGTTTTCCGACCGCGGCCGAAAGCGCCCGGCCGCGCCCCATGCCGCATGGTGGCCTCACGCCAAAAACGCCTCATCCACCGGCACTTGCAGCCCCGTCACGATCCCATTGGTCTGCATCGCCATGCCGATCACCGCCAGCAGCTCGCCATACATCGCGTCGTCCATGCCCTTGGCCTTCGCCGCCGCCGTATGGGAATGCACGCAATAGGAGCATCCGTTCGCCGTGGAGACCGCCACATAGAGCATCTCTTTCACCAGCGGATCCAAGGCGCCCGGCGCCATGACAACCTTCAGCCGCTCCCAGGTCGCCCTCAACAACGCCGGGTCATGGGCCAGGGCCCGCCAGAAATTGTTGACAAAATCCGTCCCCCGCACCGCGCGGATATCTTCGAAAACGGCCAGCGCCTCTGCGCCGACCTCCTCGTCACTCAAAAGGGCAACGGTCCCCATTCAGACCATCGCGAAGATGCGCGCCGGGCCGCCCGAGCCGCCGCGATGCTTGGGCGCGCCAATGATGACCGTAGCGCCGCTGGCCGGGACCTGATCGAGGCCCGCGATGTTCTCGATCCCGAACCGGCCCGTGGGCAGCCACGCGTAGTGGGTTGCGAAATCGGCCGAGATCCCGTGATCGAGCGACAGGGTATCCACGGCGATCGACCGTGCACCGGTTTCCAGCAGCATCTGCGTCGCCTCGATATGGAAGCCGGGATAGTGTTGCGCCTCGCCGTCGAAGCCCCGGAACGCATCGCTGTCCACTTTCGCGGACCAGCCCGAATGCATCGCCACGCAGGCCCCATCGGGAATGTCACCATTGGCATCGATCCACGCCTGCAAATCATCCGGAGTGACTTGCGTGTCGGCGTCCTCCGCGGCCCGCGCGGCGATATCGACCACGCAGAGCGGCGCGACCAGATCGGCCACCGGGATTTCATCCACGCTCAGGCCATCGGCACTGAAATGCAACGGCGCGTCGATATGCGTGCCGGTATGTTCGTTGATCGTGAGGTTGAACAGGTTGAAGCCCGCATCCGCGAAATTCCAAACCTGCTCCGCGCCGAACCCCGGCTCACCCAAATAGGTGGGGAAATCGGCTGAAAGGGTGTGGGTCAGGTCCACCACACCGCTATGCCCCTCAGCCAAGGCGGGCGTGGCGGTGATCCCGCCGGCTGCAACAGCGCCCGCAGCCGCCGCAGCCGAGCCCTTGAAGAAGCCGCGCCGCGAGAGCATCCGCTCCTTCACCGAATTCATCACACAAATATCGCACATGTCTTGTCCTCCCAATTGGTTATGCCCTGCCCGAACCGTTCAATGTTGCAAATACGTCTCCAGATCCCGCGCCCGGCGCTCGGTCAACCGGGTCTGGCAACCCAGCCGGATCATCGGCTGGATCGATCCACCGGCATAGTCGGCGGCCTCCATTTCGCAGGTCAGGTCGCGATAGGTGATCCAGGCGCGCTGCGCCGCGCGCAGGTTCTCTTCACGGGTTGTGTCTGAGCGCGCGATCACCTGCTGGTAGGCGTCGTTCAGCAACCCATCCCAGAATTCATGGTCGCGCCGCGCACATTCCGTCAGCGCAATCTGCGGAAGGGCCGAGCGGTCGGAGCAATCCAGATCCTGCGCCTGGGCCGCACCGGGCGGCATCAGAAGGAAGATAATCGCCAGCGCCACCCTCATAACGCACCCATGATCTGCTGGTTGAATCCGTAGACCACCCGGTCCCCGCCATAAGGCACGAGTTGCACCTCTCGGGTCTGGCCCGGCTCGAACCGCACGGCAGTTCCCGCGGCGATGTCGAGACGCATGCCGCGGGCGATATCCCGATCAAAGGACAGCGCGCTGTTGGCCTCGCCGAAATGGTAATGGCTGCCCACCTGCACGGGCCGGTCGCCGGTGTTCGAGACCTCCAGCCTCACCGCCTCACGGCCCGCATTCAGCTCGATTTCGCCCTCGGCGGGCATGACTTCTCCGGGGATCATTCGCCTGCTCCCTTACCTTGAATTGCCGCGATGATCCGCTTGCCGAACAGGCCCAGAAGCGCGCCCGTCAACAACGCCAGGGACGATCCGCCACCGGTCACCAACGCCGCCACCAGGAGCAGGAGCGCCAGCGTCAGCAGGTCGAACTCGGTCTCGCTGATCGGGATCTTCGCCAGCGCGACCTGCTCCATCGCGCGGCGCACATGGGGTTCCATATAAGGCGTCGCGAATCCTGCCAGTGCCCCCAGAATGAACGTGATCAGCATATCGGCCCCCTATCGGATCGGATGATGGACGGTCACCAGCTTTGTGCCGTCGGGAAACGTCGCCTCAACCTGCACATCGTGGATCATCGATGCGATCCCGTCCATACATTGGTCTGCGCGGATCACATGGGCGCCAGCCTCCATCAGGTCGGCCACGCTGCGCCCGTCCCGCGCGCCTTCGACCACATAATCGGTGATCAGCGCGATCGCCTCCGGGTGGTTCAGTTTCACACCCCGCTCCAATCTTCCCCGCGCGACCATCGCAGCGAGGCTGATCAGCAGCTTGTCCTTTTCTCTCGGCGTCAGATTCATGGGTCTTCCTTGTCGTCGCCGACTTCGCGGCAAAAATTCCTTAGATCTGCCAAACCCGCGGCAGACCCGCACGGGTTGCCGCCTGCACGGCGCGGGCCACTGCCTGGCGCAGGGGATAGGCCTCCGGCGCGGCAAAGCGCGCCGTCACCCGCCCGTTCCAAGCGCTTGCCGCCGCCCGGACGTCGGTTGGAAGCGTCGCGCGCAGGGCATCAAGCCGATCCTCCGCATCCGCCGCCATCAATGTCAGCGTGGCCAGGGCAACCGCCCCGTTCAGGCCCGCCGGGCTGTCACTCGCAAGATCCTCCGGCCCCAACCGGATCGCCTCCACCATCTCGAGCCGTCCACCGCGCCGAACGTCGCGCCGGTCCCGCAGGCTGACTTGGGCCAGGTGCTCCCCCATCGCCGCCCGCCCCAGAACCAATTTCTCCAGCAGCACCAGCTCCGCATCCTCGGCCATCTCGACGCTCAGGCGCCGTTCCATCGCGGCGCCTTCGAACAGGATCAGTTCCTGCGGCAGCCAGTGGAGGACCGCCCCCGGCCCAATGTCCAACGTCGTAACCACCACGCCCGCCCCCGCCAGCGCGCGATAGGCCCGCTCCGCGGTCTGGGTGGTGCCGACAACCATCCCACCGTCCACCGACAAGGCGTAATCCAAACGGTCTCCGCCCGTGATCCCGCCCGCCGTGTTCAGGAACACAACCTCCGGCGCGCGCCCATAGACGCGCGGCAAAAGCACCTTGGCCGACCCGCTTTGATGAAGATCCCGCAGGCGCCCGTCTTCAAACCGGGCCAAAGCCCGGCCATGCACCCGTTGGAGGGGCGTCGTGGCGGCAGCGTCAAACATTGCCCAAGCCTAGGCGCGCTGAAACGGATCAGGCAAGGATTCCCGCGCCCTGCCGACCGAGGCCCGGGAAAACCGCCCAAGAATCAGGCAATCGCACCGCTTCCCCCTTGGCACCTGGCCCGATTCCCGGCTACCCCGCCCCCATGGCCTCCATATCCCGAACCCTGACGATCCGCCGCCCCGACGATTGGCACCTGCACCTGCGCGACGGGGGCATGCTGGAAACGGTCCTGCCCGAAACCGCCCGCCATTTCGCCCGCGCGATCATCATGCCAAATCTCGTGCCGCCCGTGGTCACCGCCCGGGACGCCTTGGCCTATCGCGACCGGATCGACGCGGCCCTGCCCGAGGGGATGGAGTTCACACCCCTGATGACGCTCTACCTGACCGAGCAGACGGATCCCGAGGACGTCGCCGCCGCCTGTGCGGACGGGCTGATCCATGCGGTGAAGCTTTACCCCGCCGGCGCGACGACGAATTCGCAATCCGGTGTCACGGACATGAAGAACGTCCGACAAGTGCTTGAGAAGATGGCAGAGATCGGCTTGCCCCTTTGCATCCATGGTGAGGTCACGACCCACGAGGTCGACATTTTTGACCGCGAACAGGTTTTTCTCGACACCGTTCTGGATCCCCTCCGCCGCGACCTGCCCGAACTGAAGATCACGCTGGAACACATCACCACCTCCCACGGCATCGACTACGTGCACGACGCCCCAGGCGACATCGCCGGCACGATCACCACGCACCACCTGATGATCAACCGCAACCATATGCTGGTGGGCGGCATCCGGCCGCATTATTACTGCCTGCCCATCGTCAAACGGGCCAAGCATCAGCGGGCGCTCCGCCGCGCCGCCACTTCCGGAAATCCGCGCTTCTTTCTGGGCACCGACAGCGCCCCGCATCTCGACGGCGCCAAGGAAACCGCCTGTGGTTGCGCCGGCGTGTTCTCGGCCACCAACACGATGTCCTGCCTTGCCCATGTGTTTGAAGAGGAAGGCGCCCTCGACGCCCTTGAAGCCTTCGCCTCGCTCAACGGCCCCGCGCGCTATGGCCTGCCCCGTAACGAGGCTACGATCACGCTCGAAAAACGCGACACTCTTTGTGCCTACCCGTCCAAACTCGACACACCCGACGGCCCGCTCACCCTCTTCGATCCCGGCCATCCCCTGCATTGGCACATTCTGACCTGACCCCCGCTTCCACTGGTTTTAAATACCCCAAACAGGCCGGGTCGGGGGCTCGATGCCCCCGGCCCGGCCCCCCGCGAAAGGCCCGCCATGATCCCCTCCACCTATCCCGATGATGCGACCATGGCCGCCATGACCGCTCGCATGTTGCTCGACATCAAGGCCGTCCACTTCAACACGACCGAGCTGTTCACCCACGCCTCGGGCAAACAGGCCCCCACTTACATCGATTGCCGCAAGCTGATCTCCTATCCCCGTATCCGGTCCACCACGATGGATTTCCTGACCTGCAAAGTGATGCGCGATGCGGGGCTCGAGGCCTTCGACAATATCGCGGGTGGGGAGACGGCGGGCATTCCCTTCTCCGCCTTCGTGGCCGAACGCATGGCCCTGCCCATGTCCTATGTCCGCAAGAAGCCCAAGGGCTATGGCCGCGCCGCCCAGATCGAGGGTGAGATGCCGGAAGGGGCCCGCGTCCTGCTGGTCGAGGATCTCACCACCGATGGCGGCTCCAAGCTGAAATTCGTCGATGCGATCCGCGCTGCGGGTGCCACCTGCGCCCATACTGCCGTTATCTTCTATTACGGCATTTTTTCGGACACCGAGGCGCGACTGGCCGACCATGGGCTGAAGCTGCATTGGCTGACGACCTGGGCCGATGTGATCGCCGAAGCTCGGCGCGGCGGCGACTTCGAGGAGGCCACAATTGCCGACGTGGAGCGATTCCTCGCGGATCCCGAAGGCTGGCGCGTGGATCGCGGGCTGACCTGACCGCGTCCCGGCCCGGTCAAATATCTTTTTGCGTGGCAAATGCGGCACGTAAACCGGGCCTTACAGCCATATCTTGACGGAGCCACCTGTCTCGTCGCAAGATGTGGTGGAGCCTGCGTGGGTTCCGCCACGTCCCGACTTACCCACAGGATATCCAGATTGACGGGTCCGCAGGCGCTCCGGCTATACCACCCCAATAGCCCGCGTCCCCGGTCCTGCCAGACCCTGAGGGTGGGCCATCAAAATCATGCTTGGGGGAGCAAATGAACGAAGTCGCCGCCTTTAATCCGAACCTGCCCGCCGCTGCGGACGGGGAAGGTCAGGCCCCCGTTCTTCCCCACAATATCGAGGCCGAGCAGCAGCTTCTGGGTGCGATCCTGTCCTCCAATGACGTGCTCGACCGGGTCGATGATCTGGTCAAGCCTGACCATTTCCACGATCCGGTCCATGCCGAGATTTTCGCCATGGCCGCCAGCCGGATCACCAAGGGCCTGCAAACCGACGCCACGACGCTGAAAACCTTCGCCTCCGACATTCCCGGCCTGAAGGAGCTTGGCGGGGCCGAATACCTCATCAAGTTGCAACTTTCCGCCATCGCCACATCCGCCGCCCGCGACTATGCGCAGTTGATCCATGATCTCGCCATCCGGCGTGAACTGATCTCGCTTGGCAATGTGATTGCCGACAACGCCCGCTCGATGCGCGATGATATCGCCCCTGACGAACAGATCGTCGCCGCCGAATCCGAGCTGTTCAAGCTGGCCTCGACCGGCAGCACCAACAAGGGCTTCCAGAGCTTCCTGTCCGCGCTCCACGATGCCGTGCAGATGGCCAATGCCGCCTATAACCGGCAGGGGAAACTGGCGGGTGTCTCCACCGGCCTGACCGATCTCGACCGGATGCTGGGGGGGCTCCACAAATCCGACCTTCTGATCCTCGCGGGCCGTCCGTCGATGGGCAAAACCTCGCTGGCCACCAACGTGGCCTTCAACGTCGCCAAGGCGTGGCGTGAGGGCCAGAAGGAGGATGGCACCCACGGCACGGTCGATGGCGGCGTTGTTGGTTTCTTCTCGCTTGAGATGTCCTCGGCCCAGTTGGCGCAACGGATCCTGTCGGAGGCCGCGGAAATTCCGTCGGAGCTGATACGCAAGGGCGATCTGAATGAGCAGGAATTCCAGCGCTACCTGAAAGCCGCGGGTGATCTGGAACGCTGCCCGCTCTATATCGATGACACGCCGGCGCTCCCCATCGCCCAGGTCGCCGCCCGCGCCCGGCGGCTGAAACGCTCACCCAAAGGGCTTGATCTCCTGATCATCGACTACCTGCAGCTCCTCAAAGGCTCCGGGAAATCCGACAACCGCGTGAACGAGGTGTCTGAGATCACTCAGGGCCTGAAAGCCATCGCCAAGGAGCTCGACATCCCCGTCATCGCCCTGTCGCAGCTCTCCCGCCAGGTCGAGAACCGTGAAGATAAACGCCCGCAACTCAGTGATTTGCGCGAATCCGGCTCAATCGAACAGGACGCGGATGTGGTGATGTTCGTCTATCGCGGCGAATACTACAAAGAGCGTGAGAAGCCGGGCGAAGAGAACCTGGAGGCTATGACGAAATGGCAGCAGGATATGGAGCACCTCCATGGCAAGGCCGAGGTCATCATCGGCAAGCAGCGCCACGGCCCCGTTGGCGCCGTCGAGTTGAGCTTCGAGGGGCGCTTCACCCGCTTCGGCAACCTCGCCAAACCATGGCAAGGCGACGGTCAGGGGTTCTGACCGCCGCGCTGCGATGCTGGCCGCGGATATGCGCTCAGCGCGACTTTGCGGTCATGTCCGGTTTGTGAGATACCCGCCGCATGCCTCGAACGTTTCGCTACCTGTCCCACCCGCAAGTGGAGATCAACCCGGCCCAAAGCATTCAAAGCTGGTCTTTGAACTCCGTCGGGCGCCGCCGCGTGGCCAGACTCGCGGCAACCAATGCGCTCCAGGGGACGACGATAGTTGTAAGCAGTGCCGAAACAAAAGCCATCGAGACGGCTCAGCCCTTGGCGGACGCATTGGGGTGTCCTTTGGACATCCGCGAACAGATGCACGAAAACGACCGCAGTTCGACGGGGTTTCTGCCGCCTGACGAATTCGAAACAGTCGCGGATCGTTTCTTCGCCCATCCCGACCACAGCGTGCGCGGATGGGAAACTGCGCGAGCGGCACAATCGCGGATCGTCGAGCAAATCAGGATAGGCCTGCAGCAATACACCAGTGGGGATGTCCTGTTCGTCGGGCACGGAGGGGTCGGAACGTTGCTGTTCTGTCACCTGTCCGGACACCCCATCGACCGGCGATTTGATCAGGGGCCGGGCGGTGGAGGCTGCTATTTCGAATTCAGACCGCCAGAACTTCGGCCCACCTTTGGCTGGAGGCCCATGGAGGAGTTGGGCACAGCAGATCGAGATGCGACAGCTTAGGTTCGGGTCCCTGTGGCCCTCCTCGGTCCACAAGCCCCCTCCTCGACCCGGCAACGCCGCCCAACGCGCCCTGCCCCCTTGACCCCGGGCGCCCAAAGCCGCACCACCTCTCCCATGGCCTCCGGTATCCTCACCATCGACCTCGGCGCACTTGCCGCCAATTACCGCGCGCTGGCCGCCATGAATGCGGGTGAAACCGCCGCGGTGGTGAAGGCCGATGGTTATGGCCTTGGCGCCGCGCTGGTGGCGCAAACCCTGGCCGAAGCAGGGGCGCGTCGCTTCTTCGTGGCCACGGCCGAGGAAGGCGCCGCGATCCGCAAGGCGCTCGGAGACGGGCCGGAGATCGGCGTATTCTCTGGCCATATGGAGGGCGACACCCGGCTCATCCAACAGGCCCATCTGACCCCGATGCTGAATTCTGCCGCGCAGCTTGAACGCCACCGCGCCGCCCTGCCGGATCATCCGTTCGGCATCCAACTCGACACCGGCATGAACCGGCTCGGCATGGAGCCATCGGACTGGGCCGCCAGCCGCGAGCATGCGGGCACTGCCACCCTGCTCATGTCTCATCTCGCCTGCGCCGATGAGCCCGCCCATCCTCAGAACGCGGCCCAATTGGCGGCCTTTCGGGAGATGACGTCCGGGATCGACACCCCGAAATCCCTTGCTGCGACGGGTGGCACGCTCCTCGGGCCCGACTACCATTTCGATCTTACACGGCCGGGCGTCGGCCTCTACGGCGGCCACCCCTTCGCCAACGCGCAACCGGTGGTGCGCCTGTCCCTTCCGGTGATTCAGATCCGCGACGTCGCGCCGGGCGAAACGGTCGGATACGGCGCGTCCTACACCGCGAATGGCCCTCGGAAGATCGCCACTCTGTCCGGCGGATACGCCGACGGCCTGATCCGCGCCATGTCATCGCGCGCCACACTTTGGGCCGGCGACACGCCCTGCCTGATGATAGGCCGCGTTTCGATGGATTTGCTGAGTGTGGACGTCAGCGATTGCGCCACGCCGCCCGATCATCTCGATATTCTCGGGCCCCATCAGACGGTCGATCAACTGGCCGACGCAGCCGGAACCATCGGATACGAGATCCTGACATCGCTTGGCCCCCGCTACACGCGCAAGGTGATCGCGCCATGATCGCCCTTGCCCCCCTGGGTGCCATCGGGCGCGCCATCCTGGGCCTTCTGGCCGCCATCGGGCAGGTTGCTCTTTTCGCCCTCTCGGCGCTCCGCCATGTGGCTACGCCGCCGTTTTATCTGCGCGAAACAGCGCAGCAATTCCTGACCATCGGCTGGCTCAGCCTCCCCGTTGTCGGCCTCACCGCGCTCTTCACCGGCGGCGCTCTGGCCCTGCAGATCTATGCCGGTGGCGCCCGGTTCAATGCCGAGGCCGTGGTGCCTCAGATCGTCGCCATCGGCATCACCCGCGAACTCGGGCCGGTTCTGGGCGGCCTGATGGTGGCCGGCCGCGTGGCCGCCGCCATCGCCGCGGAAATTGGCACGATGCGGGTGACCGAACAGATCGATGCGCTGCGCACGCTCTCCACCCACCCGATGAAATACCTCACAGCACCCCGTCTGATCGCCGCGACCCTGTCGCTGCCGTTTCTCGTGGCGGTGGGCGACGCGATCGGTATCTTCGGCGGCTACCTCGTCTCCACCTCCCGTCTGGGTTTCAACGAGGCGGCCTATCTGGCCAACACCACCGATTTCCTGGAGACATGGGATATCACCTCCGGTCTGCTCAAGGGCGCGGCTTTCGGCTTCATCGTGGCGCTCATGGGCTGCTATCACGGGATGAATTCCGGCCGTGGCGCGCGCGGCGTGGGCCGCGCCACCACCCAGGCCGTCGTCTCCGCCTCCATCCTCATCCTCGCCGCCAATTACCTCCTCACAGAGGCGTTTTTCTCCGCATGACCCGGCCCGCCCCCCTTCCAATGGTCCGAAATACCCCGGGGGAGTCCGCAGGACGGGGGCAGCGCCCCCCTTCCCTCGCAAGACAATGCGGCGCAGCCGGGCCTGCAACCAACCGGCCCGCCCGATGACCACAAAGATCGTCCTGACCGACCTCACCAAATCCTTCGGCTCCAAACACGTCCTGCGCGGCATCACGCTCGATATCGAGACCGGCGAAAGCCTCGTGGTGATCGGCGGATCGGGCACCGGTAAGTCGGTGCTTCTGAAATGCATCCTCGGTCTGATCAAGCCCGATGCAGGGACGATCCGCGTGGATGGTGAGACCGACACGGCCCAGTTCCTCGATCGCTTCGGGATGCTTTTCCAGGGCTCCGCGCTCTTCGATTCCATGCCGGTCTGGCAGAATGTTGCATTCCGGCACTTGCGCGGCCCGCGGAAACTGCCCCGCAAGGACGCGAAGGACCTTGCCATCAGCAAGCTCAAGCGCGTCGGCCTCAACCCCGACACCGCCGATCTCTTCCCCTCCGAGCTCTCCGGCGGCATGCAAAAACGTGCCGGGCTTGCGCGCGCCATCGCCGCCGATCCCGAGATCATCTTCTTCGACGAACCCACCACCGGGCTCGATCCGATCATGGCCAATGTCATCAATGAGCTGATCCAGGAAATCGTGTCCGAGATGGGGGCCACCACCATCACCATCACCCACGATATGTCGTCGGTGCGCGCCATCGCCTCCCGTGTCGCCATGCTGCATGACGGCAAGATCCGCTGGCACGGGCCCGTCGCCGAGATGGACACTGCCGATGATCCCCATCTGCGCCAGTTCATCGGCGGCCATGCCGATGGCCCGATTGAAACCGTCCGCTGACGGCCCCTTGCACTGCCCCAACAACCGCGCGACACCGATCCCATGGAGAGTTTCGCGAATATCCCCACCGGAGACATGCCCCTGAACTTCAGCGCCTTCACCTGGGCGATGATCCTCGTGGGCGCGGCCACCATGCGTCTCCTTCCGGTCCTCATGGCCATCGGCGCGGTCGCCAAGTACCGCGCGTTCCCCGACCTGCGCTCCCTGCAGGTCCTTCTGCTCATCGAATTGGCCTTGATCGCCGCCCTCGCCCTGGCGGAGACCGTTCGCCTGGTTCCCGATAGCTTCCGCGCCACCGGCCTCTGGTCGTTCCTCTGGGTCTTCGCAATCGCCTGGGTCGCCGTGACATGGATCCGCTCGGCCTGGAAAACCGGCCTCCGCCCGCGCTGGATCGACATCGCGACGCTTTGCTGTGCCGCGCTTCTGATTTTCGCCCTCAGCGCGTCATTCCTCCCCATTGCGTTCAATCGATGACCCCGATCGCGGTCATCGAAGCCGCCGCCACGTTCCTGTGGACCTACGCCGCGCTTGCCGGGGCGAGCTGGCTCAACGCTGCCCGCAAACTCGAGACGCGCGGGCATATTCCGGCCTTGGCCGAGCTTCTGGGCAATCTGGTGCCCGCGATGATCCTTCTGGTAATCGTCGTTCTGGTCGGGGCGCTGGTCGGTCTGCCGTCTGTCGTGGTGCTGATCGCGCTCCTGTTCCCGGCGGGGCTGGCCTATGGGCTGCACATGTCGCTGCGGGATCTGATCGATCATCCGCCCCCTAATGCCACGCTGATCCGCATCGGGCTGAGCCTGATCATCGGGGCGGGTGTGATCCTTCTTCGGCAGGGCGGCTGACCCTTGCCGGACCGGCCGTTTCTCTCCACGTTCTTCCAGACCTGACTGACATCCGAGGCTGCCCATGAACAAGGCCCTGATCGCCGCCAATCTCTGCCTGTTGGTCCTGTTCCCGGTCTCGTGGCTGGCCCCGCTGATGCGCGCCGGGTTGCTGCCGTTCTTCAACCTCTCGGAAATCTCGATCCTGTCGGGCCTGGGGTCTCTGTGGGAGTCGGGTGAGGTCGCCCTGTTCGCCATTGTCGCCCTCTTCGCGCTGGTGGCTCCGATGGCCAAGACGGTGGCGCTTGTGCTCGTCCAACTTTCGCGCGCGCCGGCCCGCCTCCTCCCTGCGTTGGAGATTGCGGGCAAGCTGGCGATGGCGGACGTGTTCCTGATCGCCGTCTATGTGACGCTGGCCAAGGGCCTGGCCGTGGGGCGGGTCGAGACGGCGTGGGGCCTGTGGCTGTTTACGGCCTGCGTGCTGGCCTCGCTCGCGATCTCGATGCTGACGAAACGGCACATCGCCTAGGGTTGCAAGGTTGCAACCAGGGTTTAACCTCCTAACCTGAAAAGAAAATCCCATTTTCACCAACCCTTTGTTGACCCGGCACGAACGGACCAACACGACGCAACGCCGCTCAGAACCGCAGCGCCACGCGCAGCGCGCCTGATACGGTCTGCATGTCACCGCCGAGGCCGCTCAACTCGACGGAGGTGCTCAGGTCCATGCCGTTGTCCAACGTCATCTCGCCGCCAACTTCGACACGGCCGGTCCAGCCGTCATTGGCCAGCAGATCCTGCGTCAGAACGCTTTCGGTCTCGTTGGTCAGATAGTCGGCGTGGAGACCGGCAAAAAGAGTACCGTTCGGCCCCACATGCGTCACGCGGGCCCCGAGGGACGCCTGGCTGAACGTTACCTCGCTCGACGCGCCCACAAGCGTGCCGGAAGTTCCCTCAACCTCTTCCCGGCCATGGATCAGGCCGATGGTGGGGGTTAATGTGAAGGCGTCGTTCAGCGCGATGTCATAGCCGCCCTCGAAAGTCACGGCCGCAAGGGTCACATCCGCCGTTCCGGTTGCCCCGCCGGTGGTCTGGTCAAAGGATCCCATGCCATAGACCAAGCTGGCATTGCCCGACCAGGCGCCGGAGGAATAGGAGAAATAGGGCTGCAGATAAGTGAGCGTCCCCTCGTTCGTGGTGCCACCATCACTGGACGTGACCATGGAATAGCCCAGCGAGAGCCCCGCCACCATATTCGGCCCGATGGCGATATCCGCCCCGATCTGCAGGCCATTGCCGCCGAGGGTCCCGTCACCGGAACCAAAACTGTCGGACCGGAAGCCGGTCACCTCCGCCCATGTATAGAGGTTGCCCATCATGCCCGGGATGCCGGATGTCGAGGCGGTGACGTCACCCGCGCCCGTGCCGTCTTCGACGCGCGTCAGGGTCAACTGATCGCCCCGCGCCGCGATGGAGACCTGCCCGGCATCGCGGGCCACGCCGTCCGCGCCGATCACAACAAGTCGTGCCGAGGTGCCGGTGGTCGCGGTGAGAACATCGATGCCGCGCCTGAACACAACCCCCGTCGCCGTCAGCGTGAACGCCCCTTCCGCGAGGGCGGAATAGGTGGTGGCGACCAGGACATATTCGCCTTCGGCTGCGGAGCTCAGGACAGGGTCGTTGAAGCCCCCGGGCCCTCCAGAATCCGCATAGGCCACGGGCGTCCCCGGCGCGCTTGGGCCGAACCCCGGCAGGAAGAGATAGAGATCGAAGTCTCTGCTGGAACTGCCCCGACCGGCCACAAACGAGTTGTTGCTGCTGATGTTGAACGTGCTGCTGTCGGTGACGACGATGTTGAACGCCTCATAGGCCACGAGGACCGAACCACCGCCGCCGCGCGGCGCATCCCAAAGCTGCGATGCATTCAGCGCCCCTTCGACGCTGGTGGTTTGGGCGTAGATCGGCCCCGCCAATACGCCTGCCGCTACCATGGCGGCCATGCCCACTTTGTTCATCTGCTCTGCCCTTCTTTCCCCGGCGCTGCCCCTGCGCCGTTAACATTTTGTTAACCTTCTAAGCGGCATTCCGCTTATGGAAACCAAAATGTTCGTGCTGTGCCCTTGCTGCCTATGGGTGTTACTAATTTAACACAATATGTGACAAATTTGTGTCCAACCCCCGGCAACATGTTGGCCTAGACACGCTATTCCCCTCCCCGCGCGCCTCCGCTACACCCGACCCATGGCTAAGCCCGTCACCATCTTCACCTGTTCCAATTGCGGCGCCGTCCACAAGAAGTGGTCGGGGCGTTGCGATGAATGCGGCGAGTGGAACACGATCAAGGAAGAGGCCCCCCTTGGCACCGGGCCGGGCAAGGCGGCGCTTGGGGCGGCCAAGGGGCGCAAGATGGTGCTGAGCGATCTGCGCACCAAGGAAACGCCCCCGCCCCGGCAATCCTCCGGCGTCGCGGAGTTGGACCGGGTTCTGGGCGGCGGCCTTGTGCCCGCCTCGGCCACACTGGTGGGCGGCGATCCGGGCATCGGGAAATCCACGCTGCTGCTGCAAGCCGCCGCCGCCTTCGCGCGGCAGGGCCTGAAGGTCATCTATGTGTCGGGCGAGGAGGCCACCGCGCAGGTCCGCATGCGCGCGGATCGCCTGGGCCTGGCCGACAGCGCCGTGTTTCTGGCCGCCGAGACGAACCTGCGCGACATCCTGACGACGCTGGAGGCCGAAGCGCCCGATCTGGCCATCATCGATTCGATCCAGACCATGTGGCTCGACACCGTGGAGAGCGCGCCGGGATCGGTTTCCCAGGTCCGCGCCTCGGCGCATGAGCTGACAACATTTGCCAAACGCCGGGGCACCTCGGTGATGCTGGTGGGCCATGTCACCAAGGAGGGCCAGATCGCGGGCCCGCGTGTGGTGGAGCACATGGTCGACACCGTGCTCTATTTCGAGGGCGAGCGGGGACATCAATTCCGCATCCTGCGCTCAGTCAAGAACCGCTTTGGCCCGGCCGATGAGATCGGCGTGTTCGAGATGACAGGCCGGGGGCTGGCCGAGGTTGCCAACCCGTCCGCCCTGTTCCTGAGCGACCGGGAGGAGCCCGCGCCGGGATCGGTTGTGTTTGCGGGGATCGAGGGCACACGGCCCGTGCTGGTGGAGTTTCAGGCGCTTGTCGCGCCCTCGAACCTGAGCCAGCCGCGCCGCGCCGTGGTGGGGTGGGATGGCAGCCGCCTGAGCATGATCCTGGCCGTGCTGGAGGCGCGCGCGGGCATCACGTTTGCGGGGCTCGACGTCTATCTCAACATCGCGGGCGGCATGCGGATCAGCGAACCGGCGGCGGATCTGGCCGTGGCCGCCGCGCTTCTGAGCGCCCGCGAGGACGCCGCATTGCCGCGTGAAACCGTGGTTTTTGGGGAACTTTCGCTCTCCGGGGCGCTCCGTCCGGTGTCTCAGGCGGAAAACCGGTTGAAAGAGGCGGTGAAACTTGGTTTTTCCACGGCAATCGCGCCGTCGGGCTGCCGGATCGCCGATGATGCGGGTGTCACTGTGCAGTCCATGGCGGATCTCCCTGCTTTTGTGGGCGAGGTCTTCGGGGCAGGATAACGCGCGCGGGCCACGGCAGAGCCGCGGACGAGAAGACGAGGCAAGAGGGCAGACATGGACGGATTTACCATTTTTGACGGCGTCGTCGGCGGGGTCATCGTGATCTCGGCCATCCTGGCCTATGCGCGCGGCTTCGTGCGGGAGATCATGTCGATCCTGGGCTGGATCGCCGCCGCCTTCGTGGCCTTCATCTTCGCGCCCAACGCGTTGCCGCTGATCCTCGAAATTCCTTATGTGGGCGAGTTCATCGGGGACAGCCGCGAATTGGGCATCCTGGCGAGCTTTGCGATCGTGTTCGTTGTGGCGCTCATCGTGGTGTCGCTGTTCACGCCGCTCTTCTCGTCGGTGGTGCAACGCTCGGCTTTGGGTGGGATCGATGCGGGCCTGGGCTTCCTGTTCGGTGTCGCGCGCGGTGTGCTGCTGGTTGTCGTGGCGTTGATTGCCTATGACCGGGTGGTGGGCGACGAGCCGATCCCGGCGATTTCCGATAGCCGGTCGGCCGCCGTTTTCGCGTCGCTTCAGGATCAGATCGAGGCGCAGATCCCCTCGGATGTGCCGGGATGGATCCTGGAACGCTACGAGACCTTGATCGGCGAAGAGGTGGTTGCTCCGGCGGAGTAGCCTGCCGGATCACGCCGCCAGAAACGCATCCACGGCGTCCATCATCACCGCGAAGGCCGGATCTGACGGCGCCACGACGTGGTTGGCCGTGGCAAGGGATCTGAACTCCGCATTCGGCAAGTGGCGGGCGAGCAGCTGGCTTTGCGCCTTGGGATGGATCGCGTCCCCGTCGGAGGAGAGGATCAGGACCGGGGCCGTAACCTGCGGAAGGATATCCGTCACGTCGAAGCGTCCGATCGCCTCCCGCAGGATCGCCGCGCCGTCCGCCGTTGCGGACAGGCCCTGCATCTCCACCAGCCCGGCCACTTCCTCCGGTGTGGCTTCGGGCAGGAACAGGGTGGCGAAGGCCTTGACGAACGGGCTTCCGGCGACGCCCCAGCCGGAGCGGATCATGGACATCATCGCCTCGGTCTCGGCCACATCGCCGCGGATGATGCTGCCTTGGGCAAAGCCGTTGATCAGCACGATGCGCCTGGTGCGACCGGGGTATCGGGCGGCATGGGCCAGCGCGGCCGGCGCGCTTTGGGACACCGCGATCACGTCCACCGGGTCCGGGCAAGCGGCCTCCAGAACGGCGTGAAAATCATCGACGGCGCTTGCGAGGTCCATCCGGAGCGGATGCCGGTCCGACAGGCCAGATCCCCTTGGATCAAACCGGATCAGCCGCCGCCCCCGGTTCAGGCGCGCCAAAAGCGGGCGCCAGATCGGATTGTCCCAATCATGCTCCAGATGGGAGATCCAGTGGCCGCCGCGGATCACCGTGGGGCCGTCAGTGCCGGATGTGGCATAGGCGATGCCGGTGCCAT
Source organism: uncultured Roseicyclus sp. (assembly GCA_947494975.1). Lineage (GTDB taxonomy): Bacteria > Pseudomonadota > Alphaproteobacteria > Rhodobacterales > Rhodobacteraceae > Gymnodinialimonas. Next base: position 93,057 of record CANLXA010000001.1, read on the forward strand.
CCGCGGAGGTGGTCAACCGGATGACCTGCTCCGGGATGTCTGCGTGCCCCGTCACGGTCGCCGCATCCGTTGACACCGGCACCACCAACTGGACGCCGCGCCGGGGCACGGTGCGGATCACCGCCTGCGCGCGCCCATCATCGCCCACCGCCGCCCGCGCCGCACTGACCCGGGCACTGAGCGCCGCATCGGACACGATCCGGCCCTTCCAGATCTGCGCAATCATCTCCTCATAGGTCAACAGATCCGGCGCGACCCGAGCCAGGAGCGTCAGCAGATCGAAGACCTGCGGCTCAACATGCACGTCGTGGCCATCCCGCATCAGGTGATGGCCGGACACGTCCAGGTGGCAATCTGCGAACCGGTAAATCATGGCCGAGACTGGCGCGGTGACGCCCGAAGGAACAAGGGAAAAATGGATATCTTCGGCGAAAATGCGGGGGTTCTTCAGGGCTTCTTCAGACCGCCTTCAAGCGGACTCCTGTGGGCCGGAGCATGCTGGCGTCACCGCAACAGAGGGATCCAGACCATGACCGACCCGATCAAGACCCGCGCAGATGGCTCCATCGACATTCAGCATTACATGGCCCGTGGCCGGCACGCGCGCAGCGTTGCCGCCCATGACATGGCCCGCCAGACCTATGCCGCGATGGGGCCTGCCAAGGCCCACATCGGCACGGTGATCCTGGCCGGAACGGCGCTTGTGCTGGGGACACTCGCGCTTATGCCCGCCCTGATCTGACGGGACCGCTGCGGGGTAATCACCGCGTACCGAGGCTCAGGACAAAGCCCGCCAGCAGCAACAGCAAGGCGCCGCCAAAGTACATGTAGAGCCCGGTCCGGATGAAATCGCCCATCAATTCGTAGGCCTGACCGACATCCTGAAAATCCAGCTCGAACGGCAAGCCCAGATCGGCGCGCACCTCGTCCGCGCGCATGTAGAAATGCACACCAAGCGCCACGGGCGAGAGCCCCGCCAAGAGCGACAGCAGCGCCGAGGCCCGCCCCATCAGGGCCACCAGCGCCGTCAGCGCGGCCGCCACGAACCCGCCGAGGAACACCCAGACCTGCCAGGGGCCGTCGATCACGGCTTGCTGGATATCATCGCCGATGAAGGCCGACGGCGAGAATTCCGCGCCCGCGAATGGCGGCTCGATCCAGGTTACGAAATAGCTGGCAGCCATCGCTGCCCCTGCCAGGAAGATGACGAACCGCATGGCCTGCTCCGTTCTTATTGTCTGTCGTTTGCCTCGTGCGGTTAATCTATCCTAATCCGCCGTGGCGGTCCATCGCGCGGCGTTTTGGCCCGGCTTTCATGATCGTTTCGTGACACTGCGCCCCTGCCGTCCTATGTGAAGGTGACGCCCCGCCCCGGAGATTCGCCCGATGGACGAGACAACCTTTCCCCGTCACCCCTTCGATCCGCTATCTGATGACAAATTACGCGAGGAATGCGGCGTTTTCGGCGTCATCGGCGTTGATGATGCGGCGAACTTCGTGGCGCTTGGCATGCATGCCCTGCAGCATCGCGGGCAGGAAGCGGGCGGGATCGTGACCCACCACCCCGAGACCGGCTTCAACCAGCAGCGCCGCATGGGCCTGGTGCGCGACAACTTCACCTCGCAATCGATGATGGCGCAGCTGCCCGGCACAATCGGGATCGGCCATGTGCGCTATTCCACCGCCGGGTCCAAGGGGCATACCGCGATCCGCGACGTGCAGCCGTTTTTTGGCGAGTTTTCCATGGGCGGCGCGGCGATTGCCCATAACGGCAATATCGTGAATGCCGAGGAGCTGCGCCGCGAGCTGATCGAGCGCGGCTCGATCTTCCAAAGCTCGTCGGACAGCGAATGTATCGTGCATCTGATGGCGCGTTCCATGGGGCGCAACATCCCCGACCGGATGGAAGAGGCCTTGCGCAAGGTGGAAGGCGCGTTTTCGGTGGTGGCGATGACGCGCACCAAGCTGATCGGCTGCCGCGACCCGTTGGGCGTGCGCCCGCTGGTTCTGGGCCGGGTGGGCGACGGGTGGGCGCTGGCCTCCGAGACCTGCGCGCTGGATATCATCGGCGCGGATTTCGTGCGTGAGATCGAACCGGGCGAGATGGTTGTGATCACGCCCAAGGGCGTCGAAAGCCACTTCCCCTTCCGCCCCGCAAAACCTCGTTTCTGCATCTTCGAACATGTCTATTTCAGCCGCCCGGACAGCCAGCTTGGCGGCCGCTCCGTCTATGAAACCCGCGAGAATATCGGCCGCGAACTGGCCAAGGAGGCGCCGGTGGACGCCGATCTGGTCTGTCCCGTGCCCGATAGCGGCACACCGGCTGCGATCGGCTACAGCCTGCAAAGCGGCATCCCCTACGCGATGGGCATCATCCGCAACAACTACATGGGCCGGACGTTCATCGAGCCCACTGCCGAGATCCGCAACATGGGCGTGCGCCTGAAGCTGAACGTGAACCGCGCGCTCATTCGTGACAAACGCGTGATCCTGGTGGACGATTCCGTTGTCCGGGGGACGACGTCACGCAAGATCAAGGAGATGATCCTGGATGCCGGCGCAGCGGAGGTGCATTTCCGCATCGCTTCCCCCCCCACAGCCTGGCCCTGTTTCTATGGCGTCGACACGCCGCAGCGCGAGAAACTGCTGGCCGCGACGATGTCCGAGGAGGAGATGCGCGTGCATCTGGGTGTCGACAGCATCCGCTTCATCAGCCTCGATGGTCTCTACCGCGCGGTGGGCGAGGCCAAGGGCCGCGATCCCAAGGCGCCCGCCTATTGCGATGCCTGTTTCTCGGGCGATTATCCGGTGAAGCCCACCGATCAGATGGCAAAGGGGTTCAAGATGGTGGAGGCCGCGGAATGATCCGCCTGTTCCGCCGTGCGAAGCCTGTGCCGGTCCTCCCGGAGGAGGAGTTGGCGCGCCGCCTTGCCGATGATGACTACGCCTGTGCCTGTTGCGGCGTGAAACTGCGCGCCGGCAGCGGGGTCATCTACCCCGACGCCCCGTTTGGCTGGAAGAACCCGCCCAAACCGGCGCCGGACGCTTTGTATGACGAGGGTGGCTCCGAGATCCTCACCGAGAATTACGCGCGGCGCGATGGCGACAACCTGTTGCGCGCCTATCTGCCGATCCCGATCAGGGGGACGGAGCAATCGGTGTTCATCGGGGTCTGGTGCAGCCTGAAGGTGGGCAATCACGCGCGGTTCCGGGCGTCCCAGGTGCGTGGCGATGCCGACAAGCTGGGGGAGATGTTCTCGTGGCTCTACAGCCAATTGCCCCGGCTGACCGGCCCGCTGCTGACGGCGGGCACCGTTGTGCCCTATTCGGGCGGGCGGATGCCGCTTTACTGGATCACCGACAAGAGGCACCCGTTTCGGGCGGCGCAGCATGACGGCATGACCGCGTCGGAGATCCTGGAGCTTTATGAGCAGTTCGGGCGCGGCGACATGGTGCAGCACCTCAAGACGTAGCAGCCCGCCCTGCCCGCATTTCCGTCGGGAATAAGCGGCCAATCGTTGATGCTCCCAATCCCACCCCCACAAAGGAAAACGCCGCCCCGGGGTGGGACGGCGCGAAGCTCAATACCGTTTGGTCGGATCAGCGGCGGGCGAGCGCCGCCCATCCGCCGGTCACGATCAGCGCGGCCAGCACCGCCTTGACCGCATCGCCGATCAGGAAGGCCGACATGAAGTGGGTCCAGTAGAAGCCCAGGCCCTGACCGGCCCAACCGGCCTCGACGCCGAAGCCGGTCGCCAGCGCCATCGGCCAGGCGATGCCCGGAACGTAGAGCAGCGCCGAGATGACGATACCGGCCAGCGCCGTGCCGACAAACCCGCGCGCCAGGCCGCGTTCCGCCGCCCAACCGGCGGCCCAGGCCATGCCGACGAAACCGATCAGGAAGCCGCCCGTGGGGCCGAAGAAGGCCGCAGGGCCGATCGCGGTGGTGGGCGAGAAGACCGGCAGGCCCGCCGCGCCCTCGGCGAGATAGGCGATCAGGGTGATCGCCCCCAGGCGGGAGCCAAGCGTGAAGCCCACCAGTAGGATCGCCAGCACCTGCAGCGTCATCGGTACCGGTAACATCGGCACCGACGTGCGGGCCGCCAGCGCGATCAGGATCGTGCCGCCCAGAACCAGCAGCGCCTTGCGCAGAAGGCTGGTATCGCCCAACGTTGCGGAAAGAAGTGTTGTATCCCGGTCCATGTCATCGCCCCTTTGGTCTGATGGCGGGCCATCCGGCCCCGTTCCACCGAAGGTATTCCCGCGCACCGGAGGGAAGTCAAGCAAGCGCCCCCCCTTGCACTTGCGCGCCCAAGCAGGCAACAGGCCGCCCATGACGGAAAAACCCCTTTCAGGCAGAATTGCCCTTGTGACAGGCGCCTCGCGCGGCATCGGCGCGGCGTCGGCGGAATGGTTGGCGGTCCAGGGCGCCCATGTGGTGGCGGTTGCGCGCACCGTGGGCGGGCTGGAGGAGCTGGACGACCGGATCAAGGCCACCGGTGGCCAGGCCACGCTTGCGCCCATGGACCTGACCGATGACGGCGCCATCGCGCATCTTTGCCGCTCGATCTTCGATCGCTGGGGCCGCGCCGATATCTGGGTCCATGCCGCGATCCATGTCAGCGCGCTGACACCCGCGCCCCATGTGCAGCCCAAGGACCTCGACAAGAACATTGCCACCAATATCCGCGCCTTCTCGCGCCTGATGACGAATATCGAGCCGCTGATCGCGCCGTCCGATGCCCCCACCGCGATCTTCTTCGACGATCAGTGGGACGCGAAATTCGCCGGGGCCTACGCGATGTCGAAAGCGGCGCAACGGGCATTGGTGGAATGCTGGCAGGCGGAATCGGTCAAGACCGGGCCCGCGGTGCATCTGCTGCGCCCGGCGCCTATGCCCACGGCCACCCGCGCGCGGTTCTATCCGGGCGAAGATCGCAGCGCCCTGGCCGATCCGAAGCCTGAGGCCGCCCGCCTTCTTGCGCCGATCTTCGCGGCCTAGCCCGCCGCAGCGCTATCCAACTCATCGGCCAGGGCTTCCGCCCGTGCGGCCAGTTCCGCCAGCCCATCGGTGATCTGATCGGGCAATTCGGTGCGCGGCCCGGCCTGTTGCAACTCCGAGATGCGGCGCGCGCGATCGGCAAGGCGTTCTTCCGCGGAATGCAGCGCCTTTTCCTGCGCCGCGACCTTGTCCTGCACATCGCGCAGCTCGTCTTCCAGCGCAGCGGTCTTGTCGGCCAGCATCAGCCCCGCCATCAGCAACATGCGCTCGGGCGGCATCCGGCCGATCTGGCCCAGAACCACGGTCGCCTCGGTATCGAGCATCTTGGCGGCGGAGCGCAGATACGCCTCTTCCCCGTCCTGGCACGCCACGGAAAACACTTTTCCGCCGATTTCTACATCCACTTCAGGCATGGCCCACCTCATTCGCCGTATCGAGCCCGGCTTCGAGCTCTTTCATGATGCGGCCCAATTCGGCCGCCTCGACCTCGCGCAACTGGCGCAGCGCCTCAACTTCCGTGCGCAGCCCCTGATCCAGCGTTTCGGCATCCAGCACCGCACCGCTCTGGGCCAGTGACAGCTGCGCCGCCAGATCCTCGGCCCGCATCCGTGTGACGCGCAGGTCACGGCGCAGCTCAAGGATCCGCTTGTCGGGGTCCTGCCCGCTTTCCTCGCGCAATTCATCGGCCAGATCGCGCGCCGCGTCGCAGGCCAGCCGTGCCTCGTTGCGTTCGGCCCGGGCGCGCTCCACGCGCCGTTTCAGAACCGCGATGGTTTGCGCGGCCTCTTCGCCACCGGCCGCCTCGGCCCGGGCGGCGTCCAATTCCTCCTGCGCGGTCTTCAGGGCGACACGCATCTCGTCCAGTTCGGCGTTGCGCCCCGCCAGATCGGTCTCGGCCGCGCCGCGTTTGGCCTCGGCCTCGGCCAGCTTGCCTTCCAGCGCCGTCAGGGCCGTTGTGTCGATACCGGGAGAAGCGTCGGCTCGGGCTTCGGTCAACTCGCGCTGAGCGTCCGCCAGCGCATCCTGGGTTTCGGCCAGTCGCGCCTCCAGCGCGTCCACGCGTTCCGTCATCTCGGCGGCGCGGATTTCCGCCTCGGCCCGGGCCTCCTGCGCCTCGGCCAACGCACCACCCTCCGCGCCCGGTGCCTGTGGCGCGCGCTGCGATCCAAGGCCCGCCGATATCCGATCCAGCGCCGCGGTCAGCCGCGCCTCAAGCTCGGTCAGTTTTTCGAATTCGGCACTGTCACCCATGACGGATTGCCCCCTCGTCATTCCGCATGGCGCGCATGCGGTTCGGTTTCCTTGCGTCGCCTCGGTCGGACCTCTCGCGGATCTTGCGCTGCGACAAACACGCCCTGCCTCTGGCGCTTGGCTCCAAGGAGGGCCCAAAGCGCCGCGATTTGCAAGGTTTACCGCCGAAAATAACCTGAAAACAGCACAAAACAGCCCTGATCGGGGCCGGCCACCGCTTGCACTTCACTTTTGCTTTGGTATCACCGCCCCAAAGGGGGGCGAAACGCGCCCGCCCGATGCTGCCACAAAGGATCTCCGCTTCATGGATATTGCCGCCCTCGCCGCCGCCAACCCCGACCATTGGGCGCGCGCCGCCTGCATTCGCACGCTGACGCTTGATGCCGTGGCCGCCGCTAATTCCGGCCATTCGGGGATGCCGATGGGCATGGCGGATGTGGCGACGGTTCTGTTCGACAAGCATCTGAGCTTCGATGCCTCCGCGCCCGATTGGCCCAATCGCGACCGCTTCATCCTGTCGGCCGGCCACGGCTCCATGCTGCTCTATTCGCTGCTGCATCTGACCGGCTATGCCGACATGACGCTGGAGCAGATCAAGAATTTCCGCCAATTGGGGTCGATCACCGCGGGCCATCCGGAATATGGCCACGCCAAGGGGATCGAGACCACGACAGGCCCGCTTGGTCAGGGCATCGCCAATGCCGTCGGCTTCGCCATGGCCGAAGCGCATCTGCGCGCCAAGTGGGGCAAGAAGATCATCGATCACTACACCTATTGTATTGCGGGCGATGGCTGCCTGATGGAGGGCATCAGCCAGGAGGCGATTGCGCTGGCCGGACGGCAGGAACTGAGCCACCTGATCGTGTTCTGGGACAACAACAACATCACCATCGACGGGGAGGTGTCGATGTCGGACCGCACCGACCAGATGGCGCGGTTTGCGGCGTCCGGGTGGGACGTGTTCGACTGCGATGGCCACGATCCGGCTGGCATCGACGCGGCCATTGCGGAGGCCAAGGCCTCCACCGGTCCGGCGATGATCGCCTGCAAGACCCATATCGCCATCGGATCAAGCGCCCAGGACACGGCAAAGGGCCACGGCGCGCTGACCGATGCGCAGCTCGTGGCCGATACCAAGGCCGCCTATGGCTGGCCCCATGCCGCTTTCGACATCCCCGCCGAGTTGAAGAGCTGGTGGGAAAGCGTGGGCGCGAAAGGCGCCGAGGCCCGCAAGGAGTGGGAGGGCCGGTTGGCGGACTTGCCGGCCAACAAGCAGGCTGAATTTGCCCGCACCTTCGCCGGTGAAATGCCCAAGAAGCTGACCGCCACGATCAAGGCGCTGAAAAAGCAGCTTTCCGAAGAGCAACCCAAGGTCGCCACCCGTAAGGCCTCGCAGATGGCGCTGGAGGTGATCAACGCCGTCATGCCCGAGACGCTTGGCGGATCTGCGGACCTGACCGGCTCCAACCTCACCAAGACGGGTGATCTGGGCGTGTTCAGCCCCGAAGATCGCAAGGGCCGCCACATCCATTACGGCATCCGCGAGCACGCCATGGCGGCGGCGATGAACGGCATGGTGCTCCATGGCGGTGTGAAGCCCTATGGCGGCACCTTCTTCACCTTCACCGATTACGCGCGCCCGGCGATGCGCCTGTCGGCCCTGATGGGGATCGCGCCCGTCTACGTGATGACCCATGACAGCATCGGCGTGGGTGAGGATGGCCCGACGCACCAGCCGGTGGAGCATCTGGCGATGCTGCGCGCCACGCCCAACATGAACGTGTTCCGCCCTGCCGATGCCGTGGAGACGGCGGAGGCGTGGGAGCTCGCGCTGAGTTCCACCAAGACGCCCTCCACCCTTGCCCTGTCACGCCAGGGCCTGCCAACGGTGCGAACCGAGCACAAGACCAAGAACCTCACGGCCCAGGGTGCATACGTTCTGGCCGATGCCGTGGGCAAGCGCCAGGCGATCCTGATGGCGACGGGATCGGAAGTGTCCATCGCGATGGACGCGCGGGATCTGTTGCAGGCCGAGGGGATCGGCACGCGCGTGGTCTCCATGCCTTGCTGGGAATTGTTCGAGGAGCAAGACGAGAGCTACCGCAAGCGGGTTTTGCCGGGCGGGCCGGTGCGGGTCGCCGTGGAGGCCGCGATCCGGTTCGGGTGGGACCGCTGGCTTTATGGCGAGCGGGGCAAGCGTGAAAAGGGCGGTTTCGTGGGTATGCATGATTTCGGAGCGTCGGCCCCGGCCGAGGAGCTTTATAGCCATTTCGGGATCACCGCAGAAGGGGTGGCCGACAAGGTGAAATCGCTGCTTTAATCGGGCCCGTCCAATCCGGCGGGGTGCACCCGGGCCATCTCGAACATCGTGTCGAGAAGGCCCAGCATCCGGGGCACCTCATCGAATATCGGCGCGGCGGGGTCGCATCCGTCCGCGAGGTCTTCGGGGTCGCACCGAAACAGGCTCCTATCGAAGCCAGCGCTCCGCCGAATTGCCCGACCCTGATTGGGACTGATTTCCATTTCGATATGCGGGCGCAGGTTTTCCCCATCCTCGTCGAAGGCGACCGTGGCAATGTCGCAATAGGTCGAACAGATCGCGCGCACACGGTAACCGTTGAGAAGCGGTTCTTTCGAGAGGACAGTAAACCGTCGCACTTGCCGCAACCCGGTGAGATCGCCGGTGCTGAGCAACCAAAAATCATCGTTGTAGGAAAGCTGGTCTTCGGAAATGTAGTTCGACAGCGGCCCGAGTTGATGGTCGGATATCGTGAACCAGGTCTGGGCGTAAATCCGCATCCAACCCGTCACGCCGGGGCCCATCGCATTCTCGCTGAGCGCATCGGCATCGATGAGGCCATAATGGGCCAACATCGCGTTACAGCAGGCCCGGATTCTAAGCCGCGTCGCGCCCGAGAAAGATCGACGAACCGTCCCATCCTCGCGCCATTCAACATGATCGCGTGGAACTGCAAACCCGCTTCCGATTTGCGGAAATTGCTCCGCCAGCAGGTCGTAGCTGGGGAAGTAATAAGTATCGGGTTCCAGCACGTAGGTCGTATAACCCTCTGGAATTCGGCTGCAATCCGTCGTTTCGCAAAAGGCGTCCCATGCGGTGTTGTCGTGAACCGGCGGCTCCGATTGCATTTGACGCAACAGCGCGGGGCGGTCTGTGGGCGGGAAGACGCCGCCCCATAACACCGCCACAGCAAAGATGGCGAGGGCGGCCGAAATTCTATGACGCGCCGATCTCATCGGACCCAGTTACCGAAGATCCGTGGCCGCACTATGGCGTAGCGCGTGGGTCTTTCGCCGGACCATCGCGACGTTTAATGCGCCTCTTCTGCCTTGCCGCCGAGGCCCACGGCACGCAGGAGCGGGACTAGTACCTTGGTGACAACCGGGATCAGGAGCAGGCCAAGAACCAGCCCGCCAATCCCGTCGATGACGGCCTTCACCAGCCAGTTTCCAAAGCCGTTCTCACCCGCAAGATCGTGCGCGACATCGTGGATCCAATCCTCGGGCGCGTGCCAGCCGATCTCGGCCACCGCATGTACGATGATCGAGCCGCCGACCCAGAGCATCGCGGCCGTGCCGACGATGGTCAGCACCGTGAGGAAGCCGGGCATGCCGCGCACGATCAATTCGCCGATCTTCTGGGTGGTGCCCAACCGGCCATTGGCCGCCATGTGCAGGCCGACATCATCGGCCTTCACGATGATCGCAACCGCACCGTAAACCAGCGCCGTGATCCCGATTGCGACAACAGCCAGGGCCGCACCCCGGAACCAGAGCGAATCCGTTTCCAACGCCGCCAGCGCGATGGTCATGATCTCGGCCGACAGGATAAAGTCGGTCTTGATCGCGCCCTTCACCTTCTGCTCTTCCAGATGGGCGCTGTCCTCGGCCGACATCTTCTTGGCGACCGCATCGTCCACGTCATGGTGCTTGGGCGACAGCCAGTGCCAGACCTTCTCGGCGCCTTCGAAACACAAGTAGGCCCCGCCGAAGATCAGGAAGACCGGAATGAGCCAGGGTGCAAAGACGGACAGGAGAAGCGCGGCGGGCAGCAAGATCACCAGCTTGTTGAACACCGAGGCCCGCGCAATCTTCCAGACGATGGGCAATTCGCGTTTGGCCTCGAACCCATGGACGTATTTCGGCGTCACAGCGGCATCGTCGATCACCGCGCCCGCGGCTTTGGCCCCGGCCTTGGCGGCCTGTCCGATCACATCGTCGACCGAGGCCGCCGCCACTTTTGCAATCGCCGCCACGTCATCCAGAAGGGCCAGAAGTCCGCTCATGTAATGTCCTTTTCGTTCGCGCCTGATCCGCAACATACGTCAAAGCCCAACCGCGTCCACCCGTCGCAGGTTCCGCAGGGTGTTAGCGCAACCAAGGGATGTTTCCGCTACCGTTTCCGCTAACACATTCAAATTACTGTGCTTTTGCCTTCACACCCACCGTGCTGTCGCCTATCCAGACCGCAAGGCGCCACGCGACAGGAGAACGACCATGACCATCACCCTCGGCATCAACGGCTTTGGCCGGATCGGACGCGCCACCCTGGCCCATATAGCGGAAAGCGCGCGCAACGATGTGCAGGTCGTGAAGATCAACGCCACCGGCCCGATCGAGACCAACGCGCATCTGCTGCGCTACGACAGCGTGCATGGCCGCTTTCCCGGCGAGGTTCGGGTTGAAGATGATACGATGGATCTGGGTCGCGGGCCGATGAAGGTGTTTTCCACCTATGAGCCCGAGGAGCTGGATTGGGAGGGCTGCGATGTGGTGCTGGAATGCACCGGCAAGTTCAATGACGGCCATAGAAGCGCCGTGCATCTGGAGCGCGGGGCCAAAAAGGTCCTGATCTCCGCCCCCGCAACGAATGTGGACCGCACCATCGTCTATGGCGTGAACCACCGTGATTTGCGGGCAGAGGAACGGATGATTTCCAACGGGTCGTGCACCACCAATTGCCTTGCGCCGCTGGTGAAGGTTCTGAACGAGGGTATCGGGATCGAACGCGGGATCATGACGACGATCCACTCCTATACCGGCGATCAGCCGACATTGGACCGCCGCCACAAGGACCTGTATCGCGCGCGGGCCGCCGCCATGGCGATGATCCCGACATCGACCGGAGCGGCCAAGGCGCTGTCGGAAGTGATGCCGGAGATGGAGGGCAAGCTGGACGGCACCGCGCTCCGTGTGCCGACGCCCAATGTGTCTGCCGTGGACCTGACCTTCGAGGCGGCGCGGGATGTGAGTGTCGCCGATGTGAACGAGGTGATGGCCGAGGCCGCCGCGGGCCATATGGGCGCGGTTCTGGCCTATGATCCGGAACCCAAGGTGTCGATCGATTTCAACCATACGACGCAATCGAGCATCTTTGCGCCGGATCAGACCAAGGTTGTGGGCGGCCGCACGGTGCGGGTGCTGGCGCGGTATGACAACGAATGGGGCTTCTCGGCCCGGATGGCCGATGTGGCCGGTGCGATGGGCCGTCTGCTGCACTGACGCAAGTGCGGTTTTAGACCAGCGCCAATCCGTCCGTCATGCGGGCCTGATTGGGGGCAGGCATGAAATCGACATCGCTTGCCCGCCAGCGCCCATCATCGGATTCAGCGAAGATATAGGCGGCCTCAAGCGCGGTGATTTCGGCGCCGCGATCATTGTAGTGCCGCCAGGTCACAAGGGCCTGCACCCGGCCATCGACCGGCTCGGAGGCGAAATGCAATTCCACGCGGGTTTCGCGAAAGCATTCCCGTTCGAGATTGGCCCGATAGATCCGCAACGCATTGACCACGTCGCGGTGATGTCGCGCCGCAATGGACCGGGTTCCGCAATGGACAACCAGCGGGGCCGCCAGCGTATCGGCGGCCACATCGAGATGCCCCCGCGTGAAGGCATCGGCAACGGACTCCAGGAAGTGATCCAGGGGCATGGCAAATTCCCAACCAGCAATTTTTGAATAGATATGCACTGCGCCCCAAGTGACGTTCAGTCAACATGGAAAATCGCCGGATTCAGCCGATTCCCGAAAGTGACGCGACGTCGCCCCGGCCTTCAAGCCGTATTGGCTTCAAAGCGCTTTGAGGCAGGCGCTGAATTGAGGCTGGCTGCGACCTAGGCAGATTCCGTGCCCAATCGGCCGTAAAATGTCATCCGGGCGCTTTCCGACAATTCCACACCCGGCTTCGAATTATAGGCCAGAACCGCGAGCATTCGCGTTCTGTCGCTTTCATTGGGCGACACCCGGTGAATCGAATTGCGCCCCCGGAACAGAACCAGCGTGCCGGGCTCCATTTGCAGGACGTCCGGCGCAACCTCCCCGTCCAATAGCGCGCGCACACCCTCGTAATTCATTTCCCCAGCATCGGCATTGCGCAGATCTTTGATGTATTCGAACCGGCTGCCCGCCTCCGGTTTCTGAATCAGAAGCGTGATTGCGAAGGACGAATTGTCGAAATGCCAGCCCAATTCCTGCCCGCGTTCCGCATAGTGGATATTGATGGAGGAGAGCGGATCCGCATAGGGGTGCAAGTCCGTCTCCCCGGTCGTGGCCTTCACGAAGCCCCGAAAGTCCGGCGCATCGTAGAGCGTGCGCAGCGGCGAGGTTTGCGCGATCACATCGTCGCAGATGCAGCCTTTGGAGGAGACCACCCGCCGGTTCGCCGGATGGTCGCGGGGCAGATCGGGATCAGGGGGCGTCAGGTAGACGGAATGGTCCTGCGCGCAGAAATAGGCCTGCGGCTGACCGGCCTCCGCCTCGTCTTGCATCCTGCGCAGGGCGTCGGGCCGGATGAAATCCGGCAGGACAAGAACACCATCCCGGTCCAGCGTGGCATTGCAGTCCGCCCCGAAGGCCGGGTCGGACAGCGGAAACCGCTCAAGGTCGATGATCTCCGCAAGGTCCATCGGCGTGGCTCCCTTCTCCGGCCGCGCGCCATCCTTGCCCGGCGGCGCGCCATCGTGAAAGCTAAAATTACACATTCGAAATCTGATTGCGCTTTACGCGGGCCAGGCCCCGCCGCACCCTGCGCCCTGCATAACGCCACAGAAGGGCCCGTTCCATGACCGACACCTACCTGATGAAAGCCGCCGAGATTGCCGCCATGGACGGGCTCAGCAAGACGCATTTCCTGAATGACAACGCCAAACGGATCAACAAATCCCTGGGCGATGTGACCGGGCTGACCGGGCTTGGCATCCATCTCATAGAGGTCGCGCCGGGCTTTGAAACCACCGAATACCACGTGCATCATTTCGAGGATGAGGCCGTCTATATCCTGTCGGGCACCGGCACCGCCACGATCGGCGACGAGGATCACCCGATCGGCCCCGGCGATTTCATCGGCTATCGCAAGGGCGGGCTGGCCCATACGATCATGAATACCGGGGCGGAGACGCTGCGCATCCTGGTCATCGGGGAGCGGCTGGCCCACGATGTCGGCGATTACCCCCGCAAGGGCCAGCGCATCTACCGCAACGCGGGCCTGCCATGGGATCTTGCCCCGCACGAGGCCATCGCCCACCCCCAGGCGGGCGCGAAGAAATAGCCTTCCGCATGGCGCGCGCCCGTGGCAGGGTCCGCGCCGATGACCAACACGCTGACCATCTGGATCGCCATCATCCTGGCCGGGCTGCTGGCCGCGGATGCGGTGCTGTTCGATTGGTCCAATTCGCTGTTTCTGGGGCGCAAATTTGCCGATCTCCTGTGGTGGCTGGCCTTCTGGCGCTGATCCCGGCCCGGTCCGCGCCGCGCCCCGCTTGACCCGTGCTGCGTCTCGCCGCAGGCTGACCAAACCGCTTTTCATGGGCGGACGCGCCCTGTAAAGAGCGCGTGTTACCGCTAACATATGCCGCGGCCACCCGGCCCGGCCCCGCAATCGACCCGGGACAATCAGGAGGCACCACATGGCCGTCAAAGTCGCAATCAACGGATTTGGTCGGATCGGACGCAATGTCTTGCGCGCGATCATCGAATCCGGTCGCACCGATATCGAAGTCGTGGCGATCAACGATCTGGGCCCGGTGGAAACCAACGCCCACCTGTTGCGCTATGACAGCGTCCATGGCCGGTTCCCCGCCACCGTCACAACAACCGAGACCACCATCGATGTGGGCCGCGGCCCGATGGATGTCACCGCCATCCGCAACCCGGCGGACCTGCCCTGGGGCCATGTCGATATCGTGCTGGAATGCACCGGCATCTTCACCTCCAAAGAGGCCTGCCAGGCGCATCTGGAAAACGGATCGAGCCGGGTTCTGATCTCCGCGCCGGGCAAGGATGCCGACAAGACCATCGTCTTCGGCGTAAACGACAATGCGCTTACCGCCGACGATATCGTGGTCTCCAACGCGTCCTGCACCACCAATTGCCTCTCGCCGGTGGCCCATGTGCTGCACAATGAGATCGGGATCGTGAAAGGATTCATGACCACGATCCACTCCTATACCGGTGACCAGCCGACGCTCGACACGATGCACAAGGACCTCTACCGCGCCCGCGCCGCGGCGCTCAGCATGATTCCGACCTCCACCGGGGCCGCCAAGGCCGTGGGCCTCGTCCTGCCGGATCTGGCGGGCAAACTCGACGGCGTCGCGATCCGCGTACCCACCCCCAACGTCTCGGTCGTGGACCTGACCTTCGAGGCCAGCAGGGCCACCAGCATCGAGGAGGTCAACGCCGCCATCATCGCCGCCGCCGATGGCCCGCTGAAAGGCATCCTCGGCTATACCGATGAGCCGCTGGTCAGCTCGGACTTCAACCACGACCCCCATTCCTCGGTCTTCCACCTCGACCAGACCAAGGTGCTCGACGGCAACATGGTCCGCATCCTGACCTGGTATGACAATGAATGGGGCTTCTCCAACCGGATGGCCGACACCGCCGTTGCGATGGGCAAGTTCCTCTGAGCCCCACCGCGCCGGTATTGCAGATTTGAGTAAATGCGGATTTGACTAAAATTGTCGGCGTCCCTTTCATCTTGGCAAGAAAACTCCCGCCGGAGGCACACTTCTCTTTCGGCGGACCACGCGCATATGATTGATCGGGTGCGGCCCGAACGCAGGAGACCGACCATGAGCTGGAACACTCTCGATGACATGGATCTGGCGGGCAAGATCGTGCTCACACGGGTCGATATCAACGTGCCGGTCGAAGACGGCCATGTGACCGATGCCACCCGGATCGAGCGGATCGTGCCGACGATCAAGGACATCCTTGCCAAGGGCGGGATGCCGGTGATGCTGGCCCATTTCGGGCGGCCCAAGGGACAGGTTGTGCCCGAGATGTCGCTGCGCATCACTCTGCCCGCGCTGGAAGCAGCCCTGGGGCAAAGCGTGGACTTCATGGAGCGGCCCGACCGGGCGGCGCTGGAGGCCATGCCAAAGGGATCAGTTGTGCTGATCGAAAACACCCGGTTCTCGGCGATGGAAGAGGCCAATGATCCGCGCATGGCGCAGTTCCTGGCCTCGCTCGGCGATGTGTTTTGCAACGACGCCTTTTCCGCCGCCCACCGGGCCCATGCCTCCACCGAAGGCGTGGCCAAGCTGCTGCCGTCCTGCGCGGGCCGTCTGATGGAGGCGGAGCTGCGGGCGCTGGAGGCGGCCCTGGGCAACCCGGAGCGCCCGGTCATGGCGGTTGTGGGCGGTGCCAAGGTGTCGACCAAGCTCGATCTGCTCAGCAATCTTGTGGAGAAAGTCGATATCCTGGTGATCGGCGGCGGCATGGCCAACACCTTCCTCGCGGCCCAGGGCGTGGATGTGGGCAAATCGCTTTGCGAACACGATCTGGCCGACACGGCCCGCGAGATCGCGGACAAGGCCGCCGCGCAGGGTTGTGAGATCCTCCTGCCTATCGACGTCGTGGTGGCGCGGGAGTTCAAGGCCGGCGCGCAGAGCGAGGTTGTGGCAACCGGTGCGGTGCCGGGTGATGCGATGATCCTGGATGCCGGACCCGAAAGCACGGCCCATATCGTGGGGGGGATGGGCCGCGCGAAAACGCTGATCTGGAATGGCCCCCTTGGTGCCTTCGAAATCGCGCCCTTCGATGCCGCCACCAACGCCGCGGCGCAGGCCGCGGCCGAGGCCACGCAGGCCGGGTCGCTGATCTCGGTGGCTGGCGGCGGCGACACGGTCGCGGCCCTCAACCAGGCGGGCGCGGCAGAGCACTTCACCTATGTCTCCACGGCGGGCGGCGCATTCCTGGAATGGATGGAGGGCAAAACCCTGCCCGGCGTTGCGGCGCTCATGGCTTCGACGGGATAGTCCCCGGAGCGGCCCCCGGCGCGGACTGGTAGCGCTCCCATCATTGTTCCGGGCGCATCGGCCCCTTAAACCGGGGCAACTTGATCCAGGGAGACAGAGATGGGCACAGCTGAGCAGGTTGCGAAGATGCAAAAGGGCGCGGGCTTTGTGGCCGCGCTGGACCAATCGGGCGGCTCCACGCCGAAAGCGCTGAAGCTGTACGGGGTGGATGAGGGCGCCTGGTCGTCGGATGCGGAGATGTTCGACCTGATCCACGCCATGCGCGAGCGGATCGCGACCGCCCCGGCCTTCACCGGCGACAAGGTGATCGGCGCGATCCTGTTCGAGATGACGATGGACCGCGACATCGCGGGCAAACCGGCGGCCGACTATCTCTGGGCCGATCGCGGCGTCGTGCCGTTCCTGAAGATCGACAAGGGCCTGGAGGAGCCCGCCCATGGCGTGCGCAACCTCAAGCCGATCCCGGGCCTGGGTGACACGCTGGATCGTGCGGCGGCCAAGGGCATTTTCGGCACCAAGGCGCGCTCGGTGATCGACGCGGCGGATCGCGACGGGATCGCGGGCAATGTCGCGCAGCAATTCCAGGTGGGCGCGGAGGTGCTCGACCACGGTATGGTGCCCATCATCGAGCCGGAAGTGACGATTTCCATCGCCGACAAGCGTGAGGCGGAGGCGATGCTGCGCGATGCGATCCTGGCGGAACTGGAGAAGGTGCCCGCCGACCGGCAGGTGATGCTGAAGCTCACCCTGCCCGAAGAGCCGGGATATTACGCGCCGTTGGTGGCCCATCCCCGCGTGATGCGGGTGGTGGCCCTGTCGGGTGGCTATTCCCGGGACGAGGCGAATGCCCGTCTGGCCGCCAATTCCGGCGTCGTGGCCAGCTTCAGCCGCGCCCTGACGGAAGGGCTGTCGGCCCAACAATCCGATGACGAATTCAATGGCGCGCTGGAGCGTGTGATCGACGAGATCCGGGCGGCCTCGATCACCTGATTGGCGTCCGGTTGAGTCCGGCATCTCCGGATAGCGGCGCCTGGGCCGTCAGGATCGCAGCCGCGCGAGGATCGGCTTGGGGTCGATCCGTGCGGGCAAGCTGCCCGGAAGGTGGCTTCGCGATGCGTCGAGCCGGGCGGCGCAATAGGCCCCCGCAATGTCGGGCGCAGGCCCGGTCAGCAGGGTGGCCGCGGTCAGAAGGCGGGCGGTGTCTTCGGCGAAGCGCCGGGCCTCGGCTTCCTCCGGCGGGCCGGACCAGCGGGCGTCGTGGTCCCGCAGGGCCGCGTCATATGTGGGCTCATGGCCCTTGGCCGCGTTCAGCACGACCCTCAACGCCTCCCCCGCGGCAGGATCGCGGGCCAGGCTGCGCAGGATATCAAGGCAGATGACGTTGCCTGAGCCCTCCCAGATCCCGTTGAGCGGCGCCTCGCGGTAGAGCATGGGAAGCGGCGTGTCTTCGACATACCCCATGCCGCCCATGATCTCCATCGCCTCGGAGATCACCCGAACCGCCAGCTTGTTGTTGAGATACTTGGCCAAGGCCACCGCGATCCGCGCGAAACTCGCCTGCGCGGGGTCGTCGAAGGCGCGGGACACGGCCAGGCCGAGGGCGGTGGCTCCTTCCCAGTCCAGCACCAGATCGGCCAGCAGCGATTGCATCAGCGGCTGATCGATCAGCTGCCGGCCAAACGCGCCGCGGTGCTGCACCCAGTGGTGCGCGTGGTCGAGCGCGGCGCGCATCAGGCCCGCGGGCGCCATCGCGGTATCGAGGCGCGTATGATGCACCATGGCGAGGATCGTGGGCACGCCCCGCCCCTGCGGTCCGATCAACTCCGCGCGCGCGCCATGATACTCGATCTCCGCCGAGGCATTGGCGCGGTTGCCGAGCTTGTCCTTCAGCCGCATCAGGTGGATGGCGTTCCGCGTCCCGTCCTCCAGCCAGCGGGGCACCAGAAAGCAGGTGAGGCCGTCACCCGTCTGCGCGAGGGTCAGGAACCCGTCGGACATGGGCGCGGAGCAGAACCATTTATGCCCGGTCAGCCGCCAGCCATCGGCTGTTTTCTCGGCCCGCGTGGTATTGGCGCGCACATCCGAGCCGCCCTGTTTCTCGGTCATCGCCATGCCGAGCGTCGCGGCGGTTTTGGCCGTGATCGGCGCGATGGCGGGATCATAGCCCGGATGGGTCAGCTTCGGCAGCCAGCCCGCCGCGACCGGGCTGTCGCGCAGGGCGGGGATGGCGGCATAGGTCATCGTCATGGGGCAACAGGTGCCGGGCTCAACCTGCGATTGCAGATAGACCATCGCCGCATGGGTTACATGGGTTCCGCCACTCCACGGGCCGGACGCGTAACCCGCCGACAGACCAAGATCGAGGAAGTGATGGTAGGCGGGATCGAACCGCACCTCGTCCAGACGGCGCCCGCCCGCATCGAAGATGCGCA
Source organism: uncultured Roseicyclus sp. (assembly GCA_947494975.1). Taxonomy (GTDB): domain Bacteria; phylum Pseudomonadota; class Alphaproteobacteria; order Rhodobacterales; family Rhodobacteraceae; genus Gymnodinialimonas. The sequence goes on from CANLXA010000001.1 coordinate 112,017, forward strand.
ACTCGGGTGAGGTCCGGTTGGCCGCCCGCGCGGCCTCGGCCATCGCGGCGCGCCCCAGATCCTGACCGTAGCGGGCCAGAACCGACGGATCGCCATCCGCCCCATGATCGCGCAGCACCGCGTCGCCGGCCCAGAGGTCCCGATCCCCCCGGCCCGGCGGCTGGTTGGTGACGTCATGGGTTGGCAGATCGCTTCGGGGTTCCATACCACATAGTTTGCGCCGCATTTCACGGCCCGTCACGGGGGATTCACAAACCGGTTGGAATATGCGAATCTCCACCCAATCCACCCGACAGAGGTGGCGCGGTTTGTGGGCCCGGACGGGCCGGTTGAGGCAAGATGATGTGGCGTACCCTTTCCCTGACCCGGGCCATCATACCCGGGCTTCTGTTCCTTGTGGGCTTCTACTTCACCTTCACGGCGGTGCAGGGGAACAATGGGCTGTTTCAACGGATCCAGATCGAGGCCGAGCGCGACCGGCTGGCCGATGAACTGGCGCGGATGGAGATGCAGGTGGCGCGGATGGAAATCCTGACACTGCGCCTGTCCGACAATTATCTGGATATGGACCTGTTGGACGAACGCGTGCGCAACGTTCTGGGCTATGCCCGGCCTGACGAAATCGTTCTGCCCTGACCCGGTTCCGTCTCATTAGGACAACGCAAAACGCCGACCCAATGGGCCGGCGTTTCGTGTAACTCCGAGATCGGCTGTGCCGGATCAGGCGGCCTTGCGGCTGCGGCGGCGCATCACGGCCAGCCCACCGATACCGGCCAGCAGCAGCAGGCCACCGGCCGGAAGCGGCACGGGGGCGACCTCGATATTGTCGAGGCCCCAGCCGATGTTCCGGTTGTTGCCCGGCGTGCTGCCGTTGATCACGATCGTGTCGAGGCGCAGATCCGCGAACGAGAAGCCGACGGCGTTCGCATCGCCCGTCGGGTCTTCACCCGGTCCGGCGACATCGCCCGAGAAGCGCGTCAGGCTGCCCACAAGGACCCCGTCGAGGAACGCTTTGACGGAGAAAGTTTCCGTGTCGTTCCGCCGTCCATCGATATCGGCGATCTGGAACGAGATACCGCCAATGTCGCCCGCATCGAACGTCATCGTCAGGCCGGTATCCCCGCCGCCGATGAAATCGCCGGTCAGGAAGGTGGTGCCAAACACGCCCAGAGGCTGCGGCTGATCGTTGGGCACGAAGCCGTCGGTCGGATTGCCACCGCCGCCGCCGACACGCACCAATTGCAGGTGGTCATCGTTCGGCCCGGCTTCGAAGTTGATGCCGCCAAGCGAATAATTGGTACCGACATGCAGGCTGTTCTGCCCGCCACCAAGGGTCCCTTCAAAATCGACGGGCGTTGCGTGTAGGGCAGTTGCGGCAAGCGCGAACGCGCCTGCTGTCACAATGGTCTTCAACATGAAACTCTCCATTCGCAGCCCACATGGGCCAAAATAATACGACACGACGGGCACCAAACGAATCTGTTGGGCCCGGTTACGCAACGGCATCTTAATGTGTCTTGAGCAGAATTTTAAGCAAAGCTTTGGAAACAATCGGCTGCTTTGGCAGGCGATTGCGCGGAAATGGCGTCATGTGTGCCGAAAGGGTGGCCCCTACCGGATGTGGAGATGCGGGTGACCGGCCCGAATTCGGCGCGTCCATCCCGGTGCATGGCGGGTCTGTTCCCCTGCGTCAGCATTACCGCGAGACTCCGCGCGCCAGCTCTGATAATAGATTGTTCAACGTTAAACTATTCCCGAAAGGGGCCCGTTACTGGGAAGGAGTGGCGCAGAATGGCTGCACGCAAGACGACTGCGAAATCAGATGCGAAGCCGAATGTCTCGGCGGACGAGCTGAAGGAATATTACCGTGAGATGCTGCTGATCCGGCGCTTTGAAGAGAAAGCCGGTCAGCTTTACGGGATGGGCCTGATCGGGGGGTTCTGCCACCTCTATATCGGGCAGGAAGCGGTTGTTGTGGGGCTGGAGGCCGCGGCGGAAGAGGGTGACAAGCGCATCACCTCCTACCGCGATCACGGCCACATGCTGGCCTGCGGCATGGACCCCAAGGGCGTGATGGCCGAGCTGACGGGCCGCGAGGGCGGCTATTCCAAAGGCAAGGGCGGCTCCATGCACATGTTCTCGAAAGAGAAACATTTCTATGGCGGGCACGGGATTGTTGCCGCGCAGGTGCCGATCGGGGCCGGTCTGGCCTTTGCCGACAAGTATCTGGGCAATGACCGCGTGACCTTCACCTATTTCGGCGACGGCGCGGCGAACCAGGGCCAGGTCTATGAGAGCTACAACATGGCCGAGCTATGGGACCTGCCGGTGATTTTCGTGATCGAAAACAACCAATACGCCATGGGCACGTCGACGAAACGCTCCACCAAATCGCCGTCTTACTGGGAACGCGGGGCCGCCTACGGCATTCCCGGTGAGGAAGTGGACGGCATGGATGTGCTGGCCGTGAAGGCCGCCGGTGAAAAGGCCGTTGCGCATTGTCGCGCGGGCAAGGGCCCGTACATCCTGGAGATCAAGACCTACCGCTATCGCGGCCATTCCATGTCGGATCCGGCAAAATACCGGACCCGGGAGGAGGTGCAGGAGATGCGCGAGAAGCGCGACGCCATCGAACATGTCCGCCAGATGCTGCTGACCGGGGGCCATGCGTCGGAAGAGGACCTCAAGGCCATCGACAAGGAGATCAAGGAGATCGTCAACGAGGCCGCCGAGTTCTCCAAGGAGAGCCCCGAGCCCGCGCTGGAGGAGCTCTGGACCGACATCTACGCGGAAGAGGTTCCGCAAGGGGAGGCTGTGTAAATGGCGACTGAAATTCTGATGCCCGCCCTCTCCCCCACCATGGAAGAAGGCACGCTGGCCAAGTGGCTGGTGAAGGAAGGCGACACCGTCCAATCCGGCGACATCCTGGCCGAGATCGAGACGGACAAGGCCACGATGGAATTCGAAGCCGTCGATGAGGGTGTGATCGGCAAGATCCTGATCGAGGAAGGCACCGAAGGCGTGAAGGTGAACACCGCCATCGCGATCATCGGGGAAGAGGGCGAGGATATGTCGGACGCCTCCGCCAGTGCGCCCGCCGAGCCCGCCGCATCCGATGATGCGGACGCGACCGAAGCCGAGGCACCTGCCCCCGCCGCCGCCGCAAGCGCGCCCGCCGCGCCCAAGACGGACACCACGCCGGATTGGCCCGAAGGGACAACGATGAAGACGCAAACGGTCCGCGAAGCTTTGCGCGACGCCATGGCCGAGGAAATGCGTGCCGATGAAGGTGTGTTCGTGATGGGCGAGGAGGTGGCCGAATATAACGGTGCCTACAAGATCACCCAGGGCATGCTGGACGAATTCGGCCCGAAACGCGTGATCGACACGCCGATCACCGAACACGGTTTTGCCGGGATCGGGGTTGGTGCCGCCTTCGGGGGCCTCAAGCCCATCGTCGAGTTCATGACGTTCAACTTCGCCATGCAAGCCATTGACCACATTATCAATTCGGCGGCGAAAACGCTCTACATGTCCGGCGGCCAGATGGGCGCACCGATGGTCTTCCGGGGCCCCAACGGCGCGGCCGCCCGGGTGGGCGCACAGCACTCCCAGGATTACGCCGCCTGGTACAGCCAGATCCCCGGCCTGAAGGTCGTCATGCCCTATTCGGCAGCCGACGCGAAGGGCCTGCTGAAAACCGCGATCCGCGATCCCAACCCGGTGATCTTCCTTGAAAACGAGATCCTCTATGGCCGGTCCTTCGAGGTGCCGGACATGGACGATTTCACGATCCCGTTCGGCAAGGCGAAGGTCTGGCGCGAAGGGGCGGACGTAACCATCGTGTCCTTCGGCATCGGCATGACCTACGCGCTCGAAGCCGCCGAAAAGCTCGCCGAAGAGGGCATCGAGGCCGAGGTGATCGACCTGCGCACCCTGCGACCGCTCGATTACGACACGCTGCTGGCCTCGGTCATGAAAACCAATCGCTGCGTGACGGTGGAGGAAGGCTTCCCCGTCTGCTCCATCGGCAACCACCTCAGCGCCTACCTGATGCAAAACGCGTTCGATTACCTCGACGCGCCGGTCATCAACTGCACCGGGAAAGACGTGCCGATGCCCTATGCGGCCAACCTGGAACGCCACGCGCTGATCACCACCGATGAAGTGGTCGCGGCCTGCAAGCAGGTGACCTACCGCTGATGCGCATCATGGGCAAAAATGGCTCTGCTGACGCCTACCGCGTCGCCGTCGACTGTGACGGCGCGCAGGTGGTGGCGCTGGTGCCCGACGCGCTGCTGTCCCAGCAATACGGCACCGATGCGAAGGTGAGCCATGAACACGCCTATGAATGGATCGCCGCCCAACAGCACGATCTGAATGACGCCATCACGGCCTTGAGACAAGGCGCCGCCCCGCGCGCGCCGTTCACGACTATCACGCTCGAAAGCTGAGCGAAGATCGGGAGAGAGACCCCATGCCGACCGAAATCCTCATGCCCGCCCTGTCCCCCACTATGGAGGAGGGCACGCTGGCCAAATGGCTCGTCAAGGAAGGCGATACGGTGTCGTCCGGCGACCTGCTGGCCGAGATCGAGACCGACAAGGCCACGATGGAATTCGAAGCCGTCGATGAGGGGGTCATCGGCAAGCTCCTCGTCGCCGAGGGCACGGAGAATGTGAAGGTCAACACCGCGATTGCGCTGATCGGGGAGGAGGGCGAGGATTTCTCGGCCGCGCCCTCTGCCGCTGCACCGGCAGCAGAGCCAAGCGCGCCGGCGGCAGACGCAGCCGCCGAGGCGGCTCCCGCAGGGGGCTCCGAGGCGGCTGCCTCCGCGCCCGCCGCCCCGAAAGGCGGCGACGGCAACCGCATCTTCGCCTCCCCCCTCGCCCGCCGCATCGCCAAGGACAAGGGCCTCGATCTCAGCCAGATCAAGGGCTCCGGGCCCCATGGGCGTATCATCAAGGCGGATGTCGAAAACGCGCAGCCCGGCGCCGCCAAGGCCGACGCCCCGGCTTCTGCAGAGGCCCCGAAAGCCGCAGCACCCGCCGGTGGCGCCATGCCGACCGGCCCGAGCGCCGAGCAGGTTCTCAAGATGTATGAGGGCCGCGAATTCGAAGAGGTCAAACTCAACGGCATGCGCAAGACGGTCGCCGCGCGCCTGACCGAGGCCAAGCAGACCATCCCGCATTTCTACCTGCGCCGCGACATCCAGCTCGACGCGCTGCTGAAATTCCGCTCCCAGCTCAACAAACAGCTTGAGCCGCGCGGCGTGAAGCTCAGCGTCAATGATTTCGTCATCAAGGCCTGCGCCCTGGCGCTGCAAGCCGTCCCCGATGCCAATGCGGTCTGGGCCGGGGACCGGATGATCAAGCTCAAGCCCTCCGATGTGGCCGTTGCCGTGGCCGTCGAGGGCGGTCTCTTCACCCCCGTCCTCAAGGACAGCGACACCAAGAGCCTCTCGGCGCTCTCCGCCGAGATGAAGGACCTCGCAGGACGTGCCCGTGACGGAAAGCTGGCCCCGCATGAATATGTCGGCGGGTCCTTTGCGATCTCGAACCTCGGCATGTTCGGGATCGAGAATTTCGACGCCGTCATCAACCCGCCCCACGGCGCGATCCTTGCGGTCGGCGCGGGCGTGAAGAAGCCGGTTGTGGGCGAAGACGGCGAATTGGCCGTGGCGACCGTGATGTCCACCACGCTCAGCGTCGATCACCGCGTCATTGACGGGGCGCTGGGGGCGCAATTGCTTCAGGCGATCAAGGAAAACCTCGAGAATCCGATGGTCATGCTGGCCTGACGCCAGCGCCGGGATCATCGGAGAAGCAACCGGGCGCCGCATTCGGCGTCCGGCATCAATCGTGAAATCCCTGTGAAAGCGGGGCGGGTTTTCCCCACCTGACCGCCTCACGGCCCCATGTTACCGCTAGGTCAACCGCTATTTCGCGGCAATTGGTGGGTACGACGTGGCACATTTCTATTTGAGCGATCTTGATTTCATGACCATCTGCCGTGCGCTCGGCCTGGTCGGCTTCGCCATCTATGTCATCGGGTTCTTTTGCCTGTCCGTCGGCAAACTCGACAGCAGCAGACCGCTCTATTTCGCGATGGTCTTCGTCGCCTCAAGCTGCGTGATGATGTCCCTCTGGGCCGATTTCAACCTCGCGGCGGCCCTGATCCAGGGCTTCTACATCGCGATGTCGCTGGGGGGTATGTTCCTGCGCCGGAACCGTCTGACGCAGACCGTCTAACGCCGGAAGATCGACGGGCGCAGGCCCGCCGCCGCGCTTTGCGCCACATCGTCAATGCGTCGCGCCCGTGTCGGCGCGGTCTTCGCCGTCTTGATCCATTCCAGCGTGCCGAGTTTGACGGAGCGGGGATAGGCGTCCCAGATTTTCCTAGCGCTGCCAAGGGCTTGCGCGAGGTCGCCGGGCACCTCCAGCCGCTCGACATCATCGAGAAAGCGCCACATGCCGTTGGCCTCGGCCGCCGCGATCTTGGCCTCTCCCGCCGGGGTCATCCGCCCCTCGGCGCGCATACGGGCGACGATTTCCTTGTTCACGGCCGACCAGGCGGAGCTTTCCTTTCGGGGCGCGATGCGATGCCTCATCCGATCCGAATCCAGAGCAGCGACTTGCGCGTCGACCCAGCCCCAGCAGAGCAATTCTTCGACCGCTTGGCCCCAGGGCAGATAGTCGGGATGGTGCTTCTTGTAGGTGGCCAGCCAGATGTTGCCCGCCTTCGCTTTGTGGTTCCCTTTCAACCACTTACGCAAGTCTTCGCGCGTGCGCACGGTCACGATTTCGTCTTCAGACACCGACGACCTCCCGCCATTTTCCGGGCGCGAGATCCGTCAGATCATGGGGGCCGATCGACCATCGCACCAGACGGATCACAGGGAAGCAGACATGGGCACACATGCGGCGGACCTGGCGGTTCTTGCCTTCGCTGAGGGTCAGTTTCAGCCAGGTATCCGTGATCGATTTGCGGATGCGGACGGGCGGGTCGCGATCCCAGAGCCAGTCGGGCGCGGGCACGGCCTCGACCTCGCATGGCGCCGTCTGGCCATCCCTCAGTCGGACCCCTTTCATAAGCTTATCAAGGGTTTGCGGGTCCGGCACGCCTTCCACCAGCGCATAGTACACCTTGGGCTTCTTGAACTTCGGCGAGGATATTCGCGCCTGCAACCCGCCATCGTCGGTCAGCAAAAGAAGCCCCTCGCTGTCCCGGTCCAACCGCCCCGCCGCATAGACACCTTTGGGCAGGCCGAAGCCGTCCAAGGCGGGCCAACCGCCCTCGGACGTGAACTGTGACAGCACGTTCATCGGTTTGTTGAACGCGATCAACATGGCGATGCCGAAATGCGTTCAGTTGACCGGATATGCGTGCAGGTGAACGGGTATCTTGCGAAAAGAGCGTTCATTTGAGCGCATCTTTTTTGGCGCAAGCAACACGTTCAATTGAGCGCATGTCAGACCTCGCTCGCATCGAATTTCGCCAGCCAGCGCTTCGGCGCCATGTCCCGCCACGTGCGGCGCAGGCGCGCCTCGGCCCAGTCGCGCTCGATCCGGCCGGCGGCGACAAGGATGCAACCGAAACTGGCATAATGGTCGTGCATCACGAAGGTCTCGGGATCGGCGGCGATCAGCATCTCCCGCTCGTCCCTGTCGCCCTTGAAGATCGCCGCATCCACGTAGGGCGACCACCAGCACCACAGCTTGCCGTGGGCCTTGAGGTTGGGATTGCCCCAGGAAACGGCGTCTTCGACCTTGGGCAGGCCGAGGCCCACGGCGAAATCCCGCAGTTCGGGCCAGGTCTGGATCGGGCCCGGCATCAATGCGCCTCCGCCCAGTTTGCCCCCTGCCCTGCATCCACGGTGAGCGGGACGGAGAGGTGAACCGCGGGGTCGGCGGCGGCCTCCATCACGTCCCGGGCGCGGGTGATGAGCGTGTCGACGGCGTCTTCCGCAACCTCGAACACCAGTTCGTCATGCACCTGCAGCAGCATGGTGGCGGGGATGTCGGCAATCGCATCGTCCATCCGGATCATGGCGCGGCGGATCACATCGGCGGCGGTGCCCTGGATCGGTGCGTTGATCGCGGCACGGCCCGCAAAGCCCGCATGGGGGCCCTTGGAATTGATCTCCGGCGTGTGGATCTTCCGCCCGAACAACGTCTCGACGTAGAGGTGTTCCCTGGCGAAGGCCTTGGTGTCGTCCATATAGGCGCGGATGCCGGGGAACCGCTCGAAATAGCGGTCGATGAAGCCCTGCGCCTCGGCGCGCGGGATGCGCAGGTTGCGGGCGAGGCCGAAGCCCGAGATGCCGTAGATGACGCCGAAATTGATCGCCTTGGCCTGGCGGCGGACGTCTGGCGTCATCTCATCCAGCGGCACGTTGAACATTTCGGAGGCGGTGGCGGCGTGGATGTCCTGCCCGTCCTTGAAGGCCTGTTTCAGCGCGTCGATGCCCGCAATATGGGCCAGGATGCGCAATTCGATCTGCGAATAGTCGAGGCTGACGAGAACCTTGCCGGGCTCGGCCACGAAGGCTTCGCGGATGCGGCGGCCTTCCTCGGTGCGGATGGGGATGTTTTGCAGGTTCGGGTCGGTGGAGGCGAGGCGCCCGGTATTGGCGCCCGCGATGGAGTAGGAGGTGTGCACGCGGCCCGTATCGGCGTTGATATGGTCCTGAAGCGCATCGGTATAGGTCGATTTCAGCTTGGAGAGCTGCCGCCAATCCAGCACGCGGGCGGGCAGATCATGTTCGGTGGCGAGATCTTCCAGAACATCCGCGCCGGTCGAGTATTTGCCGGCCTTGCCCTTCTTGCCGCCTTCGAGGCCCATCTTGTCGAACAGGATTTCGCCAAGCTGCGCGGGGGAGCCGACGTTGAAGCTCTCGCCCGCAAGCTCGTGGATCTCGGCCTCCAGCCCCGCCATTTTCTGGGCGAAGGCGTTGGACATCCGGCTGAGCACGTCGCGATCCACCTTGATGCCCGAGCGCTCCATCCGCGCCAGCACGGGCACCAGCGGGCGTTCGAGCCGCTCATATACCTTCGTGACGCCCGCCTGATGCAGCTTGGGTTTGAAGAGCCTGTGGAACCGCAGGGTGATATCCGCATCCTCCGCCGCATAGGGTGAGGCATCGGCAATGGGCACCTGATCGAAGGTGATCTGCGATTTTCCCGTGCCAAGCAGCGTCTTGATCGGAATGGGCGAATGGTTGAGATACCGTTCGCTCAGCGTATCCATGCCGTGGTTATGCAGCCCGCCGTGGAGCGCGTAGCTCAGCAGCATGGTGTCGTCGATGGGGGCCACCTCCACCCCGTAATTGGCCAGCACCTTCACGTCGTATTTGGCGTTCTGCGCGATTTTCAGGACGCTGGGATCCTCCAGCATCGGCTTGAGGATCGCCAAAGCCTCGTCCAGCGGGATCTGCCCGTCAGCCAGCGTGGGATCGGCGAAGAGATCATCGCCGCCACCGCGATGCAGAAGCGGGATATAGCAGGCCTTGCCCGGCTCCACGCAGAGGGACACGCCGACAAGCTCGGCCGTCATTTCATTGAGCGAGGTGGTTTCGGTATCGAACGCGACCGCCCCCTTGGCCGTGGCCTGCGCCACCCAATCCTTCAACGCCTTGATATCGCCGACGGTTTCATACCCGGCATGGTCGATCGGCGGCATCTCGGGCGCGTCGGGGGCGGCTTCGGGCTCCGGCTCCGCGATCACGGGCGCGTCGACGCCCGCCTTGTCCGCGATGCGCTTGGTCAGCGTGCGGAATTCCATCTCGGCCAGAAAACCCAGCAGCGTCTCGGCGTCCGGCTCCCGCACTTCCAGATCGTCCAGCGTCTCGGCCAGGTCCACCTGATCGTCGAGCAGCACCAATTGGCGGCTCAGGCGGATCTGGTCGGCGTGGTCGATCAGGGTCTGGCGGCGCTTGGGCTGCTTGATCTCGTCCGCGCGCGCCAGAAGGCTGTCGAGATCGCCGAATTCGTTGATCAGCAGGGCGGCGGTTTTCACCCCGATCCCCGGCGCGCCCGGCACGTTATCCACGCTGTCGCCGGCCAGGGCCTGCACATCGACCACACGGTCCGGCCCGACACCGAATTTCTCCGCCACGCCGTCGGCGTCGATGCGGGTGTTCTTCATCGCGTCGAACATCTCGACGCCGCCGCCGACCAATTGCATCAGGTCCTTGTCGGACGAGATGATGGTGCAGCGCCCCCCGGCCTCGCGGGCCATGCGGGCATAGGTGGCGATGATGTCGTCGGCCTCGAACCCCTCCAGCTCGATGCAGGCGAGGTTGAAGGCGCGGGTGGCATCGCGGGTCAGCGGGATCTGCGGGCGCAGATCCTCGGGCATCGCGTCGCGGTTGGCCTTGTATTGATCGTAGAGGTCGTTGCGGAAGGTGTGGGAGCCCTTGTCGAAGATCACGGCGGCATGGGTCGGGCCATCGGACCCGGCATTGTCCACGATCATCTTGTGAAGCATGTTGCAGAACCCGCTGACCGCGCCGATCGGCAGGCCATCGGATTTGCGCGTGAGCGGCGGCAGGGCGTGATAGGCCCGAAAGATGAAGGCCGAGCCATCGACGAGGTGAAGGTGATGCCCTTTTCCGAATGCCATACGCGCCGTCCTCCCTGTATCCCGTCTGACTACAACAGGCCGCGTTTGTTGACGAGGTGAATTGCGCCGCCGCTGTCACCGATCCTTAAGGGTTTTGCCCGAAACTGCGCGGGATGCCCCATTTACCGTTCGCACAGCCTTCCCTTGTCGATCCCGATGCCGCCCTGCCCGGCCGCGTCGGGCGCGGTGCGGTGTTTCGTATGTTCCAGAAGCTGCAGGTGACAGCCGCGCGGCTGGGGTTTTTCACCGCAAGTTACGTTTTGTATCCCGAAGGCTCTCCGATGCGCGACAGGTTCAGGGCGATGTTCGAGGCCGCCCTGCCCGAATTGCGGTTGGCCGTGCGGATCAGCAGCACGGCCGAACCGATCGAGGGGATCGATCCGGCGCATCTTGAGTGGTTCCGGGGCCATGTGGCTGCCGTCGATGGCGCGGCCGACGCCTTTTCGGCCTATTCGACCCATATCGCGACCCGGATCGATCCGTCCAAGGCCGACGATGACGCGTTGAAGACCGCCCTGATCGAGTTGAATACGTTGACGCATGAGCATGTGGCGCGCAGTGGCGAGGCCGTGTTTGCCGCCGCCATCGCGGATCTCGATCAGGATCGCCGCGCCGCCCGGGCCCGGCGCGATAGTGTTCGGCAGGAAACCGACGAAGCGATCCACCGGATCGACAAGATCGCGCGCGGTGTGCGGCTGATCGCGATCAACGCCTCGGTGGAGGCCGCCCGCGTGGGCGATGCCGGCCGGGGCTTTGGCGTGATCGCAAGCGAAGTGCGCACCCTGGCCGATGAGATTGCGCAGACCAGCGCGTCGGCCCGCTCCGGCCTCTCCTCGATGATCGACGCGATCGATCAATAGGCTTGGCGACAGCGCGGCGGCAGGGGCCCGCCACGCCCGGCCGCGTCTTCAGCCGTCGCCCTGCCCCAGCCGCCAGAATGACAGGCGCAGGCTGTAGGGAGTCGGCGTCCATGCGCCCACATCCACCCCCGCCGCGCGCAGCACCCGGCCCACCCATGTGTTGCAGGTGCGCAGGATATGGAACCGCCCCGCCGCCTCCACGAAGCCGGAGGTTGCCGCATGGCCCTGCACCTCGATGCCGATGCCACCCGGCGCGGCACTGCTGGCCGCGATCTCCGCCAGCAAGGCGGTGTATTGCGCCGATGACAGGGACAATTGCGGCAATTGGTCAAAGGCGATGCCCGGCCAGACCGTATCGACGCGCAGGACAGACGCGTCGCCCGCTACTGCGCGGAGGGTGGCGCGCGCGCTCAGATCCGCCCAGGTGGGCGTGGTGGTGTAGAAATCCCGCGCGCCCCAGCCGACGATGAAGTATCCCACATCCGGCCCGTCCACCCGCACCCCGCCGGCCCGCGCGAACTCCAGCGCCGCCCGCGTCTCGGGCGTGGCGGGCAAGACGAAATCCACATGGATCGGCCCGTAAAGAAGTCCGATGTCAGTGTCGGTGCCCGTGGGCAGATCGGCGGTGCGGCCGGGGATCAGACCACCGATGGCGGCCGCCCCGAGATAGAGCGCCAGAACGACAAAGGCCGCCCCAATGAGGCGGCCCGCGACGCGCAAGGCGGCCCGGATCACTTCACCTTGTCCGCAAAATCCTCATGGATGAACTTCTTGTCGCAATAGCCGCATTCGACCCAACCCACATCGGGCCCGATCTGCAGCCACACGCGCGGATGCCCCAACGCGCCCTCGCCGCCATCGCAGGCGACCCGCCAGGTGGAGATCACTTCGGTTTCCGGGGCATCGATGCTCATCTGTGCTCATCCTTGCAAGCGCTCTGCCGCCTCTATCGCACCTTGGCCGCAGACGGGCAAGATGTCGGCGGTGATGCGCGCCGAGGTCGCCCCCGTTCCGCGGCAGCGCGCGGGGCTGAGCGGCTGGCCCGCCCGGGCCGGCCCGAAGACGCGCGCCCCTACTTGGCCGGTTGCAACATCCGCCCCAGCGGCCGCCCGCCCAGGATATGCATGTGGTAATGGGGCACGTCCTGCACCCCGTGCGCGCCGGCATTCGACAGCGTCCGATACCCCTGTCCATCGGCGCCGGGCGCCACACCCAGATCGGCGCAGATCTGCGCCGCGACCCGGTGAAAATCGGCAATCTCGGCATCCGAGGCCTCAGCCGCGAAATGATCGAAGCACACATAGGCGCCCTTGGGGATCACCAGCACGTGGATCGGGGCTTGCGGGTAGATATCCTCGAAGGCCAGCGTGTGCGCGCTCTCGGCCACGGTTCGGTTCGGGATCTCGCCGCGCAGGATCTTCGCGAAGATGTTCTGATCGTCGTAGTCGTAGGCCATGCATGCCCCTCTCAATCCGCAAACAGATGCTGTGTTTCCGCCAATTCCTGGGCCAGATCCGGTTCGATCCCGAAGAACTCCGACAGAACGGCGCCGTTTTCCGTGCTCGACCGGCCTTCGCGCAAGCGGAAATGGCGGGGGAATTCCTCCTCCCGGATCGCGGCGCTTTCATCGAGGAATTCGTGGCGCAGGGTCGGCAGCATCCGCTGGATCACCTCGCCGGGCGTATCTTCGGTGGCCAGCCCCACGCGATGGGCATGGCCCACCAGGTATTGGTCATCGAAATTGCATTGCAGCTCCAGGATCCGGGCATTGGCGCGGTCCGACATGAAATCGCGCATCAGGTCGAGATTTGCGGGATCGAGGCAGATCATCAGCCGCTCGGTCCCGTAATAATCGAACAGCATCCGCATCAGGGCGCGGCGGTGGCGGTTGCGCTTTTCCAGCGTCCGCTCGATTCCGCCCAGATGCGGCACCCGGCAGCCGGCCTCGTCGAACAGGTATTCTATCCCGCGCACATCGACCTTGTCGGACGCGGTTTTCAGCAGCCGCTTGGCCACATGCCATTTCTTGCAGACCAGCATGTAGAGGTCCCGGTCGGCGCCGAGGGTGCTTTCCCGCTCCCAGAACCGAGTACCGAAGCGTTTGCCCACCCGCCCGCGACCGGTCAGGAAGGCGTGCAGCTTGGGCCCCTCCTTGGAGGTGGCGAAATCCTTGCGGTCGGAATTCCACAGCGCGCCGAGGCGGCGTTTCAGCAGGTCGGCCTCGGGGCTGATCTTGCGGGCGAACAGGTAATCCTGGCTGATCAGAAGGTCATACTGGTCGTTATAGAAGGTCACGGGCATGCCGTAATCGCTGAACATCTTGAAGGTCAGCGTGCGGCTTTCGATCTCGCGGGCGGGCACCAGGTGGCGCACCAGCGTCTGGAAATAGGTCTCATCTGGGATCCAGGTGGTCTTGAAGAAGCGGATCACATCGGCGCGCACCTTGCTGAACGTCAGGATCGCCTCGATCGTCTTGCGGCGCAGGCACCACCATTGGCTTCCGATCATCACCTGGATGTCGTCGGGGACCCTGCGCGCCAGGCCCAACCGGCGCTGCAGGTGATATGACGCATAGAACAGGCGCTTGTGCTGACGTTCGTTGAACCAGTGCCGGTAGAACAGGCGTTCGCCCTTGAAGCCGGTCTTGATCCAGTTGGAATTGAAGAAATCGAAGCTTTCGACATAGTCGACATCGCGCGCATCGAGGAACTTGTGGGCATAGGGCGCCGATTTCACCGACGCGCAATCGCCCGACAGCATGTAGAAATGCGTGGCCTTCGGGAACGCCTCGACCGCCGCCTCCACCGCCAAGAGCGAGGCCTGCACCAGCGACCATTGCCCCCACCCGCATTTGATGCGCTTCTTGGCGAAGGTCACGCCGGCATTGTCAGCCAGCGCCTCGGTGATCGCCGCGAAATCCGCCGCCTTGGCGCGGGCATCGAAATGGATGGACACATAATCGCCGGTCGCCGTCAGACGCTCCGCCTGCTGGATGATGCTTGGCGCATCCTTGTGGCATAGTAGAATAAAGGCGATTTTTGCCATGCTCGAAACGATTGCCCAGTCCTGAGGCTTATTGTTAACCCATTAATAGCCGAGAGACATTGATACGACACCATTTCTTTGCAATTTATGTATTCAAAGACCCGGTGCGGATCAGAGCCGGGCTACATGTGAGGTGACGAGCAGATGGGTTTCCCAGGCACCTGGATGACGACGAGCGAAAGCATGGTGTACCGCGTGGTGCCCAAATGCGCCTGCTCGACCATCGGCCAGATCATGTATTACACCGACAACGGCACGTTTTTCGACGGTGACATCCACGACGCCAAGGCGGGCATGCACAAATGGGCGTTTGACGACAGCCAGCCGCTGATCACCGAGAATGTGCAGGGGCACAAAAGCTACGCGTTCACCTGCGTGCGGAACCCCTATACCCGCATCCTGTCGAGCTTTTTCGACAAGATCTGCGGCATCCAGCGCAACGGCAAACGCTATCGCGGCAACCTTGTCCCGCTGCTGATCCAGAAATACGGGATCGAGGTGGGCGGCGACGACGGCAAGGGCGAGTTCGACCAGATCGCCAGCTTCCGCCGGTTCCTGCTGTTTGCGCGCGACACCATCCGCTGGCGCAAACCGATGGATCCCGACATCCATTGGTCGGCCATGTCGGGCCATGTCTCGACCTTCATCGTCAATGGCGGGCGGTATGACAGGATTTTCTGGACCGAGAGCTTTAACGACGGCATGCAAGGTGTTCTGGATGCTACGGAAAATGCCAATCCGATCAAGCTCAAGGACGTGCCGCGGTTCAACGAAAGCGAAGGCCACGGCCCCAAGCGCGCGCATCCGGTGGAGGATTATTTCGACGATCTGTCGATGCATCTGGTCTATGAAATCTACAAACGCGACTTCGAATTGTTCAAATACGATTTCGCGAATCCGGCCAACAAGATGCCCATCGGGGAGATCGATCTGGACGAGGTGCACGCCAAACTGGGCGATTAACACCGTGCGCAAGAAGGTGCCGGTTGAGGTTTATTGATGGCCCAACCGTTGCTACAAAGCCGCATTCAGGCGGCTCACACCTATTTCACGGGCCGAAATATTGATTGAAAATCAAGGCCGGGCTAGCGTCTGGCACGTTTTTGAAGACCATTTTCACGAGGTTGTTCCATGTTGCGCACCCCCCTGATGGCCTGTGCCGCGGCGCTCATGCTGACCGCGATGCCCGTCTCGGCACAATCCACCACCACCGAGGCCGACCGCGCCGCCGTCTTCCAGCAGATGCTGGCCGACCCCTCCAACCGCGACCTGATGCGCCGATACGCGCAGATGTCCGTCGCGTTGCGCGACTTCGAGGGGGCCGCCGCCACGCTGGAGCGGCTGGTGGATCTGGAACCGCAAAACACGTCGGCCCGCGTTGAGCTGGCGATCGCGTATTTCGCGCTCGGCTCCTATGCCGTGGCCGAGTATCACCTGGCCGCCGCGCAGGCGAGCGGTGCGCTCAGCCCCGACGAGGCCGCGCGCGTGGCCCGCTACCGCGAAGAGGCCGCGGAGCGCGACACCGGCTCGGATTATTCCGGGCGGATCGCGGCGGGTTATGCGTGGACGGATACGGCGGGCGAGTCCGGCGCGTTTGTCACCGGGTCGGTGGATTGGCGGCTGGATCTGGGCGACGCCCATGCCACGCAATGGGTCACCGAATTTGCCTTCAGCACCTTTCAGCCGGACGGGTCCAGCATCAACGAGCGCACCAATGTGCGCCTGCGGACCGGGCCCGAATACCGCATTGCGCAAGATGCCTATGGCCCGCGCCTGCAGCCCTATGTGGAGCTGAACTGGTTTCAGGATGACGATCTGCTGAATGGCGATTTCCAGAGCTGGTCGCTGGGGGCGCAATATGTGAACCCGGTCAACGAACGCATTACGGTCTATGCCGATGCGCAGCTTGGGCGCATCACGTCCACCAGCACCGGCGGGACGGATTTCGACTTCCACGAATTCGACCTGGGCTTCACCTATCGCCCGTCCCGCGAGACCCGGCTTCGCCTGACCGGCTCGTGGTCCGAGCGGACCGAGGTGGACGACGCCACACCCGATACGATCACCAGTGCCTCGCTCCGGCTGAGCGGCCAGCACGCTTTCGATCCCGCCTTTCAGGATCTGCCCAACCGCTGGCTGGTTGGCGGCTTCGTGGACGTGGCCGAGGTGGAATCCGTCATCGGTGGCACAACGACCATGTTCGACGAACAGCGCCTCGCGGTCTGGATGCGCGCCTTTGTCTACGAGGATATCTATGTCGAGGGCTCCGCCGCGCAGGTGATGCAGGACGCCACGACCGGCGGCGTGACCACCACCACGGACGAGACGATTTTGACCGTTCAAGTCGGTTGGGAGTTCTGATCATGCAGTTCAAGACAATCCTGTTCTCAGCCGCCGCGGCGATGGCCCTGGCGCTTCCGGCCACGGCCCAGAATATCGGCACCATCGCGTCATCCGAGCCCACCTTGCGCGGCACGCCGCCGGGTGCGGGCACCCGCACGCTCGATCTCGGGTCGGGCGTGGTGCAGGACGAGCGCATCGCCTCGTCGGCCCAGGGGCGCGGCCAGATCCTGTTCGTGGATGAAACCACGCTGAGCCTGGCGCCGAACACGACGATTGTTCTGGACCGCTTCGTGTTCAACCCCGACGGGTCGGGGCAGATGGGCCTGCGACTGACCGAAGGCGCGTTGCGCTTCATCGGCGGCACGCTGAGCCGGGGACAGGAAGCCACCGTGGCCACGCCCACCGCCACCATCGGCATCCGCGGCTCCTCCGCGCTGGTGATCCATTCCGGCGGCAACACCACGGCGATTTTCTTGGCGGGGGAGCGTTTGTGCCTGACCGCGCCCAGCGGGCAGCGCGCCTGCACCAGCCGCCAGGGCGGTGTGTTGACGCTGGAGGGCTATCAGGGCCGGGTCGACCCCGATTACCTCGCCTTCCTGCTGGATCTGATCGACGGCACGCCCCGCGGCGGCGGCACTGGCGGCGGCCTCGGGTCGGGTGTGGGCAATCCCAACCCGTCCGATCGCGGCCCCGTTTCCACCGGCGGCGAAGAGTTCGACCCCGAGATTTTCGACGATGACTTTACCGGTGATGACATCCAGGAATGGCTGCCGCGCGGCGATGTCTGCGACCAGGATGACCCGCCGCCGGGCTGCTTCACCGGCGGACCGTAACGGTTTGAAACCTAACGCTTGGTGAGTGCCACGAATTCCCCCGCCCAATCCTGTGGCGGGGGATTTTGTCTGTGGCCCGCGACCCGGTCCAGATAGAGCTGCGCCAGAAGCGCGGTGTTGCAATAGGGGATTTTCACCTTGGCGACCGCCAGGAACCCGGCCTCGGCCCCGCTCCAATCCCGCGCGATATAGGCCGCGCGCGCGGTTCCCAGCGCGGTGGCGAAGTCCTCGGCGCCCGACGCCATGCGCGGCAGAACGGTCGAGACCTCCACCGCATTGGCAAAGCCCTTGACCGCGATCAGGTCGAGCGTGACGGCCAGAAGATGGTCGGGGCAGGCCGCGACACTCATCGGGCCGACGCAATTCCGCGTGCCATAGATCCGCGTCAGCCCCTCCAGCCGGGCGGCGAGGGTCACGCTGTCACCGATGCAGGTATAGGACAGCCGGTCGCGGGACCCCATCAGCCCGACAGAGGCCGGGCCGGTATTGAGCCCCACACCCAGATTGACCCGGGGCAGGCCTTGGGACGTCAGCGCGAAATTCGCCTGCTCGGCGGCGTCGTTGATCGCGTGAAGCGCGCCAAGTGCCGCGGCGGCGTGGTCGGGCCGCTCGATGGGCGCGTTCCAGAAGGCCATCACCGCGTCGCCCATGAACTTGTCGATGGTCGCCCCGTGATCCACCAGCGTCTCGGCCACGGCACTCAGGAACGTGTTGACGAGCGTCACCACCCGGTCGGGCGGCATCCCCTCGGTCACGGTGGAAAAGCCGCGCATATCCACGAACATCACCGTCAGGTCCCGCTCCGCCCCTTCCGGTGTCAGGGCGGCGGCGGGGTTTTTCTCGATCTCCGCGATCAGGGGCGGCGGCAGGAACCGGGCAAAGCGTTCGCGGATCGACCGGCGGGCGCGTTCCTTGGCCAGATACCCGAGCGTCGTGCCGGGGAGATAGACCAGCACCGTGGTCAGAACCGCCATCAGGGGGTTGTAGAGCAGCCCAAGCTGCATGAAGGCAAGGATCCCGCCCACCACCGAACCGCCCCCGAAGGCCAGCGCCGCGGCCAACCCGATCACGGGGCGCTCGAGCCGGTTGAAGATCGACAGGGCCAGCCCCGCAAGCGCCACGATCAGGATTTCGAGGCCGCGCATCCAGTCGGGCCGCGACAGGAAACTCCGCGCGATGATCTGCTCGATGATCTCGGCATGGAGCGTCACGCCCGCGATCTGCCCGTCCAGCGGCGTGGTGCGGATATCGAACAGGCCCTGCGCAGAGGACCCGACCAGCACCATCCGCCCCTCCAGCCGCGCGGCGAGGTCCGGATCGATCCCGTCGGCCTCCAGCACCTCCCCCACCGGGGTCATACGGTCGGGCTGAAACCCTGCATAGTGGAGCCGGATCCGGCCATCGGGCTCCAGCGGGAAAATCGCCTCGCCGGTCTGCATGGCCGTCGCGGCGATTGTGCCGCCCGATACTTCGCCCGACGCCTCGGTTGTCTTCAGGACGTGCCCACCGGCCCCATACCAGACGCGCAGCAGCTCCGCCGAGAGTGAGGGGACAAGAACGCCGCCGATATCCGACACCATCGGCACCGTGCGGGTGATCCCGTCCACGTTGCGCCCCAGGCTGATCGTGCCAAGGCCCGACGCGGCCTCGGTCAATTGCGGCAGGTTGCCGACGCTTGCGGGGTATTGCGTGAGCGTATTGGGGGTATCGCCGGTCACGGCAAACCCCGCCATGGGCTGCGGCACCTCCCCCTCCTGCCCGCCCGCGACCGACAGGACAACCGGGCGGCCGGCAATGGAAGCGGCGAACCGGTCGTCATGGGGCTCGATCCCCAGATCCGGCAGAACCGGGGGGATGCCATCGGTAAACCGCGCCCAGCTGTCGACGATCAGATCAGGCGAGGTGCGGTCCGGCTCGGGGAAAAGCACATCATAGCCGATCGCCGCCGCGCCATGGTCGAACAGACGATCGGTCAGCTCGGCCAGATACGAGCGCGGCCAGGGCCATTGCCCGTATTCCTCAAGCGACGCTTCGTCGATATCGATGATGTGCACCGGCGCCTGCGGGTCATAGGCGCGCGGTTCGGTCCGCTGGTAGCCGTCGAAGACCGCATCGCGCGCCCGGTCGAGAATCGGGGGCGGAAATGCCGTCAGCACGATCATCGCGACGGTCACGATCAGACCCAGCGCAAAGGTCAGGCGCGTCATCGGCCGGGGCCCTTCCCTGTGGCGCTGCCGCCCTTCACGATCCCGATCTCCCTGCCCGCGTTGATCCGACCCGGATCGTGGCGGATTTTTCGTGTCGCCGCAAACCCTTCCGGCGTTGCGGAAGGATTTGACAGGGGTCCGATCCACGGGCCACATGGCGCGCGACACGGGGCCAATTCGGGCGCAGGGAACAGGCTGCATGGAATTGACGATCTGGTCCGCTGCCGGGCTGACGGGGGTGGCCCTCTATCTTGGCGCCTATGGCGCCCTGCAGTTCGGCGTGATCCGCGGATCCTCGGCGACCTACACGATCCTGAACATGAGCGCGGCGATCTTTGTGCTGATCAGTCTGGCGGAGGCGTTCAACCTCTCCTCCCTGCTGATCCAGGTGTCGTGGATCACCCTGTCGGTCATCGGCCTCGCGCGGATGGCGTGGGAGCGCAAGATGACGCGCTTCAACGAGGAGGAGCGCCAGTTCCTGTCCGCCCATTTCAGCAGTCTTCCGCCGCATCTGGCGCGCCGCTTTCTGCGGCTGGGAACCTGGCAGATGCTGAGCCCCGGCACGGTTTTGACGCGGCAGGGCAGCCCGGTGAGCGAATTGGTCTATATCGCCAGCGGCGCCGCCGATGTATCGGCCCATGGTGCCGTTGTGGCGCGGATCGGTGCCGATGAGCTGATCGGCGAGATGACCGTCATGCAGGGCACCCCCGCCACGGCGGATGTCGAGATTACCGAGCCCGCGCGGGTGTTTACGTTGCCGCGTGCGACGCTGATCCGGGAGTTGGAGGCCGACCACGATTTCGCGCTTGCCGTCGCCAACGCCCTGCAGATCGAGGCGCAGCGCAAGATGGACCGCGCCAACCGCGACAAGGCGGACGCGATCAGCGCGATGATCTGATCCGGGCGGTTAGGGCGTGGCCTTGGGCGGCGGCGTTGCCTGCGTGGCCGCCTCCAGCGCATTCTCCACGCCCGCATCCAGGGGCGAGGCCGCGACGGCGCTGTCCATCGGCACGGATTCCGCCACCTTCCGCGCCAGCTCCGTCCCGAATAGCGCCACCATCGCGTTGTTGAGCGCGGGCGACCGCGCCATGCGCGTGCGCAGCGTGGCACTGTCGACGCGCAGCACCGTTCCGCCATCGGGCAACGTTACATCGGCGCTGGACGGATTGCCCGTCAGGAACGCAACCTCGCCCACAAAGGCCGGGCCGGCAATGGGAAAGGCCTCGCCGCGTTTGGTGATCACGATGCGGTCGGCCATGACCAGCATCAGCGTGTCCACCGGCTGATCCTCGCGCGTCAGGATCGTGCCCGGATCGCAGCTCTCGGCGACGATCATCTTCCTGAGCCGCCGGAACTGGCCCGGCGAGAGCGTCGGGAAATGCGCATAGATGCGCCGGTCCTCGGGTGACATCCGCCACGTGGTCCGTTCCGACGCAATGGCCGCGATCAGCACGATGTTGACGCTCATCAGCGCGATATTGGACAAGACCGAGGGTATGATCGGATCGGCGCGGAAGAAGTAATACCCCGCGTCGCAGAGAAATCCGCAGATGACGAGAACGCGCAGCATCAGCTCGTCGCGGACGGCAAATCCGGTGAGCTTGAAGACCAGCCCGACCAGCAGGATCCAGATGGCACCGCCACCGGTGCCCATATATCCCATCACATCGTCCAAGCGGATCCGGTCCCTCCCCTGCCTTCTCCCGCGCTCCGTGCCTTAGATCAGGCCATGGTCGGCAAACACCGTGCGCAGCGACCGTTTGGGGCGCGGCCCGATATGCGCGATCACTTCCGCCGCGGCGGCAACGCCCATTTTACCTGAAATCTCAAGGCTTTGCCCGGTGGCGAGCCCATAGATGAACCCGGCGGCGAACTGATCGCCCGCGCCTGTCGCATCCACCGGCGTCACGCGCGTGACAGGCACTTCCACCCGCTCTGCGCCGCGGATCAGCACCACCGGATCGCCGGACCGCGTGCAGACCACCAGGTCGCACACCGCCGAGGCCTGGGCCAGCGCCGCGTCCAGATCCTCGGTCTGGTAGAGCGACAGCCATTCCTCCTCGTTGCCGAGGGTGAAATCCATCTCCTCGGCGATCAGGCGGCGGAAATCGTCGCGGTGGCGATCCACGCAGAACGGATCGGACAGGGTAATGCCGCTCTTGCCACCGCCCGCCCGGCAGGCCTGGGCCGCGGCGGTGAAGGCGCGTTTGCCCTCGTCCTTGTCGTAAAGGTAGCCTTCCAGGAACAGGAACCGGGTATTGCCCGCGACGGACGCATCCACGTCGCCTTCATCAAAATCCGCGCCCGCCCCCAGATAGGTGTTCATCGAGCGCTCGCCATCGGGCGAAACGAAGATCATCGAGCGCGTGGTTGGCGCGATATCATCGCCCGAGACCGGTGGATTGGGAAAGCCGATGCCATCGGCCGTCATCCCCTTTTGGTAGAACAGCCCCAGCGCATCGTCCTTCACCTTGCACAGGAACGCGGTTTTCAGGCCCAGCGATCCCACGCCCGCCACCGAATTGGCCACCGATCCACCGGGTGTCTGCACCCTGTCGGTCATCGCGCCATAGAGAATCTCGGCCCGTTCGCGTTCGATCAGCTGCATGATGCCTTTCTGGATGCCCATATTGTCGAGAAAACTGTCATCTGCATGGCTGATCACGTCGACAACGGCATTGCCGATCCCGACCAGGTCGTAGGTTTGAGTCATGTCTCTTTGTCCTTGAGAATGGCGTCGATTTCGATCTCGACCAACCAGTCGGGATCGACGAAACGGGACACCTCCATCACCGTGGTGACGGGGCGGATATCGGTGAACACCTCCGCATGGGCGCGCGCGGCGTCCTCCCATGTGGCGATGTCGGTCAGGATGATACGGGTGCGGATCACGTCCTCGGGCCCACCGCCGGCCTCCGCCAGGGCCGTCAGCGCGATATCAAGGCAGCGTCTGGTCTGGCCATGGACGTCGCCGATGCAATCGGTGCCACCCCCCGCCGCAATCGGGGCGGTGCCGCCAATGGCGATGGAATGGCCGATGCGCACGGCGCGCGAGAAGCCGATTTGCGGCTCCAGATACGAGCCCGAGGAGATATTGGCGCGGCTCATACCAGGGTCTTGTCCTCGAACACACACAGGTCGCGGATCAGGCAGGCGCCGCATTTGGGTTTGCGCGCCACGCAGATGTAGCGCCCGTGCAGGATCAGCCAGTGATGGGCGTGAAGCTGGAATTCCGCGGGCACATTATCCTCGATCTGCCGCTCCACCACGTCCACATCCTTGCCGGGCGCGATCCGCGTGCGATTGCCGACGCGGAAAATGTGGGTGTCGACGGCCTGGGCCGGCATCCGCCACCACATGTTCAGGACCACATTGGCCGTCTTGCGCCCCACGCCGGGCAGGGATTGCAGCGCCGCGCGGGAGGACGGGACCTCGCCGCCATACGCGTCCACAAGAATACGGCTCAGCTTCATGACGTTCCTGGCCTTGTTGCGGTAGAGGCCGATGGTCTTGATATGGTCGATCAGGCGGTCCTCGCCCAGATCCAGCATCTTCTGGGGCGTGTCGGCGATCTGGAACAAGGCCGCCGTCGCCTTGTTGACCCCCGCATCCGTGGCCTGCGCGCTCAGCGCGACGGCGACCACCAGGGTATAGGCGTTGACGTGGTGCAACTCGCCCTTGGGCTCCGCCTCCGCCGCGCGGAACCGGGTGAAGATCTCGTGGATCGTGTGATAGGGCAGCGGTTTGGGCGTTGCTTTGGCCATGACGTCCCTTTTGGCGCGCGAGGGTCGGACGAGCAAGCCTTCGATGCGCTTAAAATGCTCGGTAAATTCCCGGATCGCGTTTACGGCCCGACAACCCGAAATCGTCATGCAGGCAGGACAACCCAGCACAGGCGTGATTCCCCGTGGCCACACATACGTTCTATATCTACGACGCCTCCGTCCTGCCCTATGACAGCGGTTCGGGCACGTTCACCTTCGCCGCGGATTACGACTTCACCCAGGATCGGGTGGAACTGACCATCACCGATGACGATGCGTTCCTGGATGGGGATGAGCACAACGACGAGGTTGGCGAGGACAGCAACCAGACCGGCGTTGCCCGGGAACCCGACGGCACGCTGATCCGGTCGGGCAACATCTACGGCGAACAATATGCCATCATTCAAGCCCCGGATGGCACCCAGATCACCATCGACAGGATTGAGATCGACGGCCAGTTGATCGGCTATTCGCCGTCCCAACCGCTCGAGCCGGGAGTGACCTACACGTATATCGGCGGCGACGATATCGACAATTCGCTGGCCTCCCAGAACGGGGCCGATACGCGGCTGACATATTCCGAGTACCAGGCGCAATCGGTGCCCTGCTTCGTCTCCGGCACGATGCTGGACACTGCCGAGGGGCCGATGCCGGTGGATTGGATCGGTGTCGGGGACCGGGTGCGCACGCTGGATCGCGGCTGGCAGGTGGTGCGGTGGCGCGGCGATCGCGCGTTTCGCGCCGCGCCCGATATGCCCGCGCCGATCGAAATCGCCCCCGGTGCCCTTGGCCCCGGCGCCCCGCGGGAGGTTTTGCGCCTATCGCCACAGCACCGCATCATGGTGTCCGGCCCGATCTGCGAGCTTTACTTCGGCACCCCCGAGGTCTTCGTGGCCGCCAGGCACCTGCTCCACTGGCCCGGCATCCGGCAGGTTCAGCCCGATCCGGACCACGCCTATTACCATCTGCTCCTTGACCATCACGAGGTCCTGTTCTCGGACGGGATCACGTTGGAAAGCCTGTTTCTCGGCGCCGAGGTGGAGGCGCTCTGCCCCGCTCCACCGGCCGTCCTGCAAATCGCCTGTCGGCACGGGCACACCGAGACCGCCCGGTTGAGCCTGACCGCGCACCAGGCCCGCGTGCTGTTGCCCGGCTCCGTCAATGCAACCTTCGAGCTCACCGATAATTCCGGGCCGGAGGTGATGGCGCAGGTCGCGTAAACGCGTATCACTTGCGCAGGAATCGGGTCGCACGCCGCTCTGCCCTTGCCTAGATTGAACGGCAAGGAGGCCCCGCCCATGTCCCATCACGATGTCATCGACCAATCCGGCAGCTACCATTTCAACGTGATGCGCCGGGCGCTCGACCTGATCGACGCCAATCCCCATCAGTCGCTGGAGGATCTGGCCGGGGCGCTTGACATGAGCCCGGCGCATTTTCAGCGCACGTTTTCCGGGTGGGTCGGCGTCAGCCCCAAGCGCTATCAGCAATACCTGACGCTCGATCACGCCCGCCGCCTGCTGGCGGATCGCTTCACCATGCTCGACACGGTGGGCGAAACCGGCCTGACCTCCGGCGGGCGCCTGCATGACCTGTTCCTGCGCTGGGAGGCGATGAGCCCCGGCACCTACGCCTCGGGCGGTGCGGGGCTCACGATCCGCTGGGGCTGGTTCGACAGCCCGTTTGGCCCGGCGCTGGTGATGGCGACGGACAAGGGCATCTGCGGTATTGGCTTCGCGTCGGAAACCGGGCCCGAGCCCACCATGGCCGATCTGCGTGCCCGCTGGCCCCATGCCGAGTACATCGAGGATCCGCAGGCGCTCCGCCCCATGGCCGGCGCCGCCTTTGGCCAATCCGGCGATGTGCAGCTGGCGCTGATTGGCGCGCCGTTCCAGATCAAGGTGTGGGAGGCGCTCCTGAGCATTCCCACCGGCCATGTCACCACCTATTCCGAGATCGCGGGCGCCATCGGCAAGCCGCGCGCGGTGCGCGCCGTGGGCACCGCGGTGGGCCGCAATCCGATCTCATGGCTGATCCCCTGCCACCGCGCCCTGCGCAAATCCGGCGGGCTTGGCGGCTACCATTGGGGCCTGCCCGTGAAACGCGCCATGCTGGCCTGGGAGGCCGCCTCGACCGAGGACAGCGCGGCCAAAGCCGGATAACCGGAAACATGGGCCTTGGGCGTCCCGCCGCCCGTGCCGCGGGCTCTGCCGAATTACCCCTGTTCCCGCCTGCGCCCTTTGTTATAACGGGGGCAATAACCCCTTGGGAAACGGGGTCCAGGCGAAAAAGGGCAAGAGCCATGGCATATCTTCTGAAACCAATTCTTCTGGCCAGCGCGGCGGTGATCGGGCTTGCGGGCTGTGTGACCAACAGCGTCGGTCCGGCCGATCCGAACGCCAACCGCACCCGTGATGGCGCGGTGATCGGCGGGATTCTGGGCGGCTTCCTTGGCGCGACGGCCGATGATGACAACCAGGGCCGCAACGCGGTTCTGGGCGCCGCAGCAGGCGCATTGGCGGGCGGCGCCATCGGCTCGGCGCTCGATGCACAGGCGCGCGATCTGCGCGGATCGCTCCGCAACGATCAGATCCTGATCGAGAATACCGGCTCCGCGCTGGTGGTGACGATGCCCGAAGGCATCCTTTTCGATTTCGACAGTGCAGCGATCCGTGCGGGCCTGCAATCGGACCTGCGGGCGCTGGCCGCGAACCTCAACCAATATCCCAATACGGGTGTGCAGGTGGTGGGCCATACCGACAATACCGGCTCGGCCTCGTATAACCAGGATCTCTCGACCCGCCGGGCCCAGGCCGTGGCGGGCGTGTTGCTGGAGGCGGGCGTTGCGCCGTTCCGCGTCCGCTCCGTCGGCCGTGGCGAAAGCGAGCCCGTGGCGACGAACCTGACGCCCGCCGGGCGACAGCAGAATCGCCGGGTCGAGGTGATCATCCGCCCGAACTGATCCCCGCCGGACCGGCACGGAAAACCGCAATACGGAACCGGCCCGCCCACTTCAGGCGGGCCGTTTTCTTTTGAACGCTCCGTCGCGCCTGCGGCCTGCGCGGGGCCGCCAGGCGCCCCCCTCCGGCCGGGCGAGCCACTGGACAGCGCCCTGGCGTGGTCATATCATTTGACCAATTCAAGGGGATCCCCATGCCGTTCCAACGCATAGAGGCCGAAAAACTCTCACATTCTGTCGTCAAACAGATCGAACAACTGATCCTGCGCGGCATCCTGCGCCCCCGGGAACGGCTACCATCGGAGCGCGAATTGAGCGAACGGCTTGGCGTATCGCGCCCCAGCCTGCGGGAGGCGGTGGCCGAGTTGCAATCACGCGGGCTTCTGGCTGCCAAGGCCAGCGCCGGGATCTATGTGGGCGACGTGTTGGGCTCCGCCTTTTCCCCTGCCCTGATCGAACTGTTTTCGGCCCATGAGGAGGCCGTGTTCGACTATATCGCCTTTCGCCAGGACCTTGAGGGCATCGCCGCCGAACGTGCCGCGATCCATGGGTCCGACACCGATCTGAAGGTGATCGACACGATCTTTCACAAGATGGAAGGGGCGCACCGCAAGCGGAACCCGTCCGACGAGGCGGAACTGGACGCTGAATTCCACCTCGCCATTATCGAGGCGAGCCACAACGTGATCCTGCTGCACATGATGCGGGCCACGTTCGATCTGCTGCGCCAGGGTGTGTTCTTCAACCGCCAGCAGATGTTCCGCAACCGCACCACGCGCGATATGCTGCTCGACCAGCACCGCGCGATCAACGACGCCATTCAGGCCCGCGATGCGGCGGCGGCCAAGGCGGCAGTGGTGCACCACCTCGACTACGTCACCGAAGAGCTGTCGGCCCTGAAGCAATCGGAGAAAAACGAGGAGATTGCGCAGTTGCGCTATGCCCATGAGAAGGATCGCTAGGCGCGGGGCCGCCTAGTCCACCGCGCCGCCGCCAAATGAATTTCCGTTCTGCCAGTCACACGGCGCCTCCTGCATCTCCAGATGCAGGCGATCGCCGGTATAGAGGTGAGCCCTGGCGATCTCGTCGTTCAACTCGATCCCCAGCCCCGGCGCCTCGGGCGCGGTGACAAAGCCGTTTTCCACCCTGGGACGCCCCGTCACCAGTTTTTCGTGAAAGTCGGTTTCTATGGCCTCCACCATCAGCAGATTGGCGCAAGAGACGCCCAGATGCACATTGGCCGCCCATTCGACCGGCCCGGCATAAAGATGCGGGGCCAGCTGCGCGCCCGCAGCCTCCGCCAGAATGGCGATTTTCTTGCCCTCCCAGATCCCGCCTGCCCGGCCCAGGGCGGGCTGCAGGATGCGCGCGCCATGGGCCAGCGCCTGGGCGAATTCGCCCTTGGTGGTCAGGCGTTCACCGGTCGCGACGGGGATCGAGGTATGGGCCGCCACCTCGGCCAGACCGGGCAGGTTGTCAGGTGGGATCGGCTCTTCGAACCAGAGCGGATCATGGGGTTCGATCGCCTTGGCCAGCCGGATCGCCCCGCCGGGGATGAACTGGCCATGGGTTCCGAACAGAAGATCCGCGCTGGTGCCCACAGCGTCCCGGATCGCCGCACAGAAGCGGGCGGAGAGGTCGATATCCGCCATGGCAGGCATGTGCCCGCCGCGGATCGTGTAGGGCCCCGCGGGGTCGAATTTCACCGCCGTCCAGCCCTCGGCGACACGCGCGGCGGCGGCCTCCGCCGCCATCTCGGGCGAGGTCCAGAAGGCGGTGGGGTCGTGCCGAGGTTCGGGATAGAGATAGGTATAGGCGCGGATCTCCGCGTTCATCCTGCCGCCGAGCAGCGCCCAGACCGGCCGCTCGCGCGCCTTGCCCAGGATATCCCAGCACGCCATTTCGAGGCCCGAAAATGCGCCGAAAATCGTCGGGTCAGGCCGCTGGGTGAAGCCGGACGACTGCACGCGCCGGGACATAAGTTCAATATTTTCAGGATGTTCACCCTGCATGTGGCGGGTGAAGACGTCGGTGATGACGGCGCGCATCGCCTCGGGCCCGACACCGGCGGCATAGACCTCCCCCAGCCCGGTGATCCCGGTCTCGGTGGTGACCCGCACGATCAGCCAGTAGCGCCCGCCCCAGCCGGGGGGCGGCGGGGCAACGGCAAAGATGTCCAGATGGTCGAGGCGCATGGCACGTGGCTTTCGTTGCTTGGGGGCCAGCCCCCAAACCCCCGGGGTATTTCAAACCAATGGAAGGGGCGGCTTCAGAACACGATCACATTGCGGCGCGCCTGGCCCGTGCGGGTATCGGCGATGGCCTCGTTGATCTGGTCGAAGGACCAGCGATTGGAGATGAGTTCATCCAGTTTCAGGCGGCCCTGCCCGTAGAGGTCGACCATCCACGGGATGTCGCGTTTGAGGACCAGTTCGCCCAGATAGGACCCCCGAATACCCTGGCCGGTGGCGGCGAAGATCACCGGTTCATACTCGGTGGTCTGGCCATTATGGGGCATGCCGACCGCATAGGCGGTGCCGCGCGGCGCCAGAAGGCGCAGGGCGGTCTTGTAGGCGGGAATCGCGCCGACCGAGACGAAGACGTGGTCGGCCAGGCTACCGCCGAGGATCTTGTAGAGGGCCTTCCACGGCTTTTCGGTGGTTGCCGACAGGGTATCGGTGGCGCCGAATTCGAGCGCATCGGAGAGTTTCTTTTCTTCCAGATCCATCGCCACGATCCGCGCCGCGCCCGCGATCCGGGCGCCCTGGATTGCGTTGAGGCCAACGCCGCCTGCGCCGATCACGACCACCTTATCGCCCGGGCGAACCTGGGCGGTGTTGATGACGGCGCCAAGCCCGGTCGGCACGCCGCAGGCCAGTAGGCAGGCGACCTCGGCCGGGATCGCATCACCGATGGGCGCGATCTGGCTGGCATGGACCACGACCGCCTCGGCGAAGGCACCGCAATTCATCGCCTTGGTGATCTCGCCGTCGCCATTGCTGAGCACCGGTTCCTCGGGCTGGTTTCCACCGCAATACATCGGTTGCGCAGAGGCGCAGGACGGGCACGCGCCACAGGATTTCGCCAGGGTTACGATCACCCGGTCGCCCTCCGTGACGCCCGCCACGCCCGGCCCGACGACGGTGACCCTGCCCGCGGCCTCGTGGCCATACACCGCGGGCAGCGCGCCGCCCCAGGCGCCGTCCATGTAGGAAATGTCGGAATGACAGATCGCCACGGCCTCCAGCCGCACCTCAACCTCACCCTCGCCGGGATCGCGCAGGGTGATGGTCTCGACAGACAGGGGATCGCCATGCCTGTGGCAGAGCGCGGCGCGGATGGATTTGGGCATTCTCGTCTCCGATCTCGTTTGGGCCAGCTTCACCGCTTCGGCCTCCGCGCGCGGGTCCGATCCCGTCATCGGAGGGCCGGATCGCGACCTTGCCCCCGCGAGACGGGCTTGCGCAAGACCCGCGCATCGGCCCAGATGCGGATATGGATGTGATCAATGTGAATGATATCGGCCTGCATGTGCAGGTTGAGGGGCCTGATTTTGGCCCGCCCGTCATGTTTGCCAATTCGCTCGGCACCGATTTGCGGCTGTGGGATGGCGTGGTGGCGCGGCTCCCACCGGGTCTGCGGATCATCCGCTATGACAAGCGCGGCCATGGCCTGTCGGATTGCCCCGCTCCGCCCTATTCGATGGGGGCGCTGATCACCGAGGCCGAGGGTGTAATGGACGCGCTGGCCGTGCGCGATGCGGTGTTTGTAGGGCTGTCGATCGGCGGGTTGATCGTGCAGGGGCTGGCCGCCAAACGGCTCGATCTGCTGCGCGCGGTGGTCCTGTCGAACACCGCCGCCAAGATCGGCACCCGTGCGATGTGGGAGGAGCGGATCGCGGCGATCCGCGCGGACGGTCTGCCTGCCATGACGGATGCGATCCTGGAGCGCTGGTTTGCGCCTGCCTTCCGCAGCAGCGCCGCCGTAGCGCCATGGCGGCGCATGGTCGAGACCTGCCCCGAGGATGGGTATGTCGGCTGCTGCGCGGCGATTGCGGGCACGGATTTCTACAATATCAGCGGCGATCTGCGCCTGCCCACGCTGGTGATCGCGGGCGACAGGGATGGGGCCACGCCGCCAGATCTGGTGCGGGAGCTGGCCGACCTGATCCCCGGCGCGCGGTTTGAGCTGATGCGCGGCACCGGGCATCTGCCTTGCGTGGAGGATCCCGGCACTTATGCGGGCCATCTTGTTGATTTCCTTGGCTCCATCGGACATCTGCCATGAGTGCGAGCCCCTTCGACAGCCCGCTTTATCGCGACCTCTTCGGCGATGCGGAGGCGGCACGGCTCTTGTCGGACAGTGCGGATGTGCGGGCGATGATGCTGGTGCTCGGCACGTTGGCGAAGGTGCAGGGAGAGGCGGGCGTGATCCCGGACTTATCGGGCGCGTTCCTGCACCGCGCGGCGATGGAATTGCAGATCGATCCGGGCGGCTTGGCGGCGGCGACAGGGCAGAATGGGGTGAGCCTGCCCGGGCTGGTGACCGCGTTTCGCAAAGCGCTCGATGCGCCGGAGCATGGCCGATACCTGCATTGGGGCGCAACCTCGCAGGATGTCCAGGACACCGCATTGATGCTGCGGATGCGGCAGATGGTGGTGTTGATCGAGGGGCGGTTGAAAGCGGTTTTGGGAGCTTTGGCCGATCTGGCGGAGGCCCATGCCGAGACCCCGCAGGCCGCGCGGACCTATGGGCAGGTGGCGGTGCCGTCGAGCTTCGGCGCGCTGGTGGCGGCCTGGGGCTGGCCGGTCCTGCATCAGGTGCAGCGGGTGGAGCGGCTGCGCGCCGAGGCGTTGGTGGTGTCGCTGGCCGGGGCCGCGGGCACGGGCA
This sequence comes from uncultured Roseicyclus sp., assembly GCA_947494975.1. Taxonomy (GTDB): domain Bacteria; phylum Pseudomonadota; class Alphaproteobacteria; order Rhodobacterales; family Rhodobacteraceae; genus Gymnodinialimonas. The sequence continues at coordinate 143,541 of CANLXA010000001.1, forward strand.
GCCAGCTTGGGCCAGACCCGTCTGGCCTGCGCGCGGCCCTGGCCGAGGCGCTTGGGTTAGGTGATCCGGGGATGAGCTGGCACGCGACGCGCGGTCCGGTCCGCGATCTGGCCGACTGGTTTGCCGGGGTCGCGGGGGCGAGTGGCAAGATGGCCGAAGACCTGTTGCGCCTGACGCGGTCGGACGTGGGCGAAGTGCGGCTTGGTGGCACCGGCGCATCCTCAACGATGCCACAGAAACAGAACCCGGTGGGGCCATCGGTGTTGCTGGCGCTGGCGCGGTTTGCCCCGGCGCAGGTGGCCGCGATGGCGGTGCCCCATGGCGAGGCGCGCGACGGGGCCGGATGGTTCACGGAATGGCTGTGCCTGCCCCCCTTGGCCGCCGCCGCCGCGCGCGCCGCTGCGCTGGCGGGCGAGGTTGCCGAGGCTGTCGAGCCCGACAAGGCCGTCATGGCGGCCCATCTGGACGATCCGCTTGGCCTGATCCATGCCGAGGCGCTCTCTTTTGCGCTCGCGCACGCCCTGCCCCGCCCCGACGCGCAGGCCGAGGTCAAACGGCTGGCATCGGAGGCGCGCCAGACCGGTCGGGCCCTGCCGGATCTTGTGGCGGACGCCCACCCCGGCGTGCCGCTGCCGGACCTGACGCCGCCCGCAAGCCTCGGCACGGCCCCGGCGGAGGCCCGCGCCTTTGCGACGGCAGCGCGCGCCACGATCTGAGCCTTGCCACCCCGCAGCTGTCAATCTAGCGTGACACGCAGCCGTCCCGCGGAAAGCTCATGCGCCTCCCGACCCTGTTCATCCTGATCACCGTCACCATCGACGCCATGGGCATCGGGCTGATCCTGCCCGTGATGCCGGATCTGATCGGCGAGGTGCGGGGCGCGGACCTGTCGGATGCGGCCCTTTGGGGTGGCGTCCTGTCGGCCACTTACGCGGTGATGCAATTCCTTTGTGCGCCGACCCTCGGCAACCTGTCCGATCGCTTCGGACGGCGGCCTATCTTGTTGATTTCCATGGCCGTTCTGGCCGCCGATTATGTGGTGATGAGCGTCGCACACACGATCTGGATCCTGCTGATCGGGCGTATCATCGCGGGCATCGCGGCGGGCACCCATTCCACGGCGCTGGCCTTCATGGCCGATATCTCCGAGCCGTCCAAGCGCGCCCAGAATTTCGGCCTGATCTCCGCCGGGTTCGGCATGGGCTTCATCCTCGGCCCGCTTCTGGGCGGCCTTCTGGGCGATCTCGACCCGCGCGCACCCTTCATCGCTGCCGCCTGCCTTGCCGCCGCCAATTGCGTCTTCGGGTTCTTCGCCCTGCCCGAAAGCTTGCCACAGGAGCGCCGCCGCGCCTTCGACTGGCGCCGCGCCAACCCAGCCGGCGGACTGATGCAGATCAGCGCGCTTCCCGGCGTCCGCGCGTTGCTGGCGGTGATGCTGGCCTACCAGATCTCCAACTTCGTCTATCCGGCGATCTGGGCATATTATACGCAGGCCGCCTTCGGCTGGGAGCCACGGATGGTCGGCATTTCGCTGGCCGTCTATGGCGTTGCGATTGCGGTGGTGCAGGGCGGGTTGATCCGCGTGATCCTCGCGCGGTTGGGCGAGGTGCGCGCCGTCCATTGGGGCCTGATCCTGAACACGGCGTGCCTCGTGGCCTACGGCGTGGCGGGACAGGCCTGGATGATCTGGGCCCTGATCCCGATATCCGCCATCGGCGCGGTTGTGGCGCCCGCCATGCAGGGCGTGATGAGCCGGGCCGCCGGAGCCGACCAGCAAGGCGAATTGCAGGGCGTATTGGCCTCGATCTCGTCGCTCTCGATGATCCTGAGCCCGCTGATGATGACGCAGGCGTTTTTCTGGGCCACGCGCGATGGCGGCGCCCTGTGGCTGCCCGGTGCGCCATTCCTGCTGGCGGCGATCTTGATGGGCGGGGCGCTGGCGATGTTCCTGCTCACCCGCGCGCCGGAGACCCAGCCGGCGGAGTAGCGGCTGCCATCGCGCCCCGGCATTTTGACTCAGGTACAGTGCGTTAGCCGGACTCGATGAGGATCTGTGCGAACAAGGCCGGGTCCACATTGCCGCCGGACAGGGTGGCGATCACCGGGCCCGGCGCGATCTTGTCGCCATGAAACAAAGCCGCCGCCAGCGCAACCGCGCCGCCCGGCTCCACCACAAGCTTCAGGCGCGTCGCGGCATGTCGCATGGCCGCTTTGGTTTCCGCCTCCGTCACAACCAGCCCGGGCCCGCACAGCGATTGCATCAGCGGGAAGGTAATGTCCCCCGGTGCACGCGTCAGGATCGCGTCGCACAGGCCGGTTTCGGGGCCAATGTTGGGGCTGATCGTGCCCGCAGCGAGCGAGCGGGCGACATCGTCGAACCCTTCGGGCTCCACCGGGCGCACGACCATATCGGGGGCTTTGGCCGCCAGCGCGGTGGCAATGCCGGAGGTCAGCCCGCCGCCCCCGCAGCATGTCAGCACCGTCGCCTGCGTGATCCCCGCCTCCGCCGCCTGGTCCGCAATCTCAAGCCCGCAGGTCCCCTGCCCGGCGATCACCATCGGCTCGTCATAGGGCTTCACGAGGGTCAGGCCCCGTTCATCGCGCAGGCGCTGGCCGATCTCCGCGCGATCCTCGCCCGCCGCCCGGTCATAAAGCACCACCTCGGCCCCCATGGCGCGTGTATTGGCGATCTTCAGGGCGGGCGCGTCGGCCGGCATCAGGATCGTGGCCGACACGTCAAGGATCTGCGCCGCCCGCGCCACGCCCTGCGCGTGGTTGCCCGACGAATAGGCGATCACACCCCGGGCGCGGATCTCCTTCGGCAGCGCCGTGAGGGCCGACCACCCGCCCCGGAACTTGAACGAGCCGGTATGCTGCAGCACCTCGGCCTTGAGGTAGATGTGCCGCTCCGCAATCTCATCGAGAAACGGTGAGGACAGAAGCGGCGTGCGCCGCACCACACCCGCCGCCCGCGCGGCGGAGGCCTCGATATCGGCGATGGTGATCATGCCGCCTGGCCCAGCACCGTATCGATGACGGCCTGAGCGCCGGGCTCATCCAGAAACGGCACATGGCCGCGATCGGCCAGTTCCACAAATGCCATATCCGGGCGGCGGCGGCGCATTTCACCCGCGGTCTCCTCCGACAGGATATTGGATTGCGCGCCCCGGATCAGGCCGAGCGGCAGGCCCTGCAACGCATCGAAAAGCGGCCACAGATCCGGCGCCTGAAAATCCGGCGCGAACGCGGGGGCGACGGCATCGCGCAGGCGCGGATCGTAACGCAGATGCAACTGCCCGCCCTCCTCCCGCCAGATCCGGCGCGCGAAATCGGCCCAGCTCTGCGCCGGCACGTTGCGAAAGACACCCTCGTAGAGCACCGGCAGCGCCGCGGCGGCCTCCTCCAGGCTTCGGAAGGCGGGCGGTTTGCCGATATAATCCATGATGTTGGCCAGGCCCTCGGCCATCACATCCGGCCCGATATCGTTGAAGATCACACCCGACAACCGCGCGCGGCCCATGGCGGCCAGCATCAGCGCCACCAACCCCCCGCGCGATGTGCCGAGGATCACGACCCGCTCCAGCCCCAGATGATCCAACAGGGCCAGCACATCCTTGGCCTCCTGCGGCGGATTATACGTCGCCGGATCGCCATGGTCCGACGCACCTCGCCCCCGGAAATCCATCCGGATCACCCGCGCACGACCCGCATAATGGTCCAGCACAGGCTCAAAATCCTCCATGTTCCGCGTCAGGCCCGGCAGGCACAGAAGCGGCACGCCGCTGCCCTGATCGTCATAGGCCAGTTGCAACCCGTCTTCGGCCGTCACATACGCCATCACGCCACCCCCACGATCTCTGGCACACCGCTCAGATCCGCGGCCACGCGCCCCGGCTGCCCGCTCAACCGGTCCATCGGCTCACCTGCGCGGTTCACCCACAGCGTGTCGAACCCGTAGGCCGCGGCAAAGGCCGCATCCCAGCCGTTGGAGGACACGAACAACACCTCATCCGGCGCACAATCGAAGCGCGCACCAACCATGTCATACACCCGCCGATCCGGCTTGAAGACGCCCACATCCTCCACGCTCAACACCGCGTCCAGCATCTCCCCGATCCCGGCGGACGAGACCGCGCCGTCCAGCATGTCGGGTGACCCGTTGGAGAGGATCCCGGTCCGCAGGCCGGCCGCCGTCAGCCGGCCCAACATCTCGGGCACTTCGGGATAGGCCGCCAGGCGCCAGTAGAGCCCCAGCAAATCCTCCCGCAGAACCGCATCCTCCAGCCCCGCGCGCGCCAGCGCCCAATCGAGCCCATCCTGCGTCACCTGCCAGAACCCCACATGGTCCCGCGCCACCGCGCGCAGCCACGAATATTGCAACTGCTTCAGGCGCCAATCATTGGCCACCTGCATCCAGACCTCGGCAAAGGCCTCGCGGCCGGGCTGCCCAGCCAGATCGCGCGCCGCTGCGGCCACGTCAAAGAGCGTACCATACGCATCAAACACACAGGTCGTGATCTTCGCCATTCGCATCTCCCACAGCGATCCGGAGCCTGTCACGGCCCCGAACCCTTCGCAACGCCTCGCCTTCCAATGGTCCAAAATACCCCGGGGGAGTCCGGCACGGACGGGGGCAGCGCCCCCCACTCTCACCAAGACGCATGCAGCGCAGCTGCGCTATTTGGCCAAGGTCACAAAAGGCTCAGAGATTTTCCGGCTGCAACATCCCCAAGACGTGATAGCCGCCATCCACCGTCACGATCTCGCCCGTCGTGCAAGCGCCGTAGTCGGACGCCAGATAAACCGCCGTGCCTCCGATGGCCTCCAGCGTCGCATTGGCGCGCAGCGGCGCGTTGGCCTCGGTCGTCTTGAACGTCTTGCGCGCGCCGCCGATCGCGGCCCCGGCCAGCGTCTTCATCGGGCCCGGCGAGATGGCGTTCACGCGAATGCCCTGGGGTCCCAGATCATTGGCCAGATACCGCACCGAGCTTTCCAGCGCCGCTTTCGCCACGCCCATCACGTTGTAGAACGGCGTCACGCGGTTCGATCCCTGGTAGGTCAGCGTCAGCAGCGTGCCGCCCTCGGGCATCAATTCCGCCGCGCGGCGGGCCACGTCGATGAAGGAGAAACATGAAATCGTCAGCGAATTCTGGAAATTCGCCCGCGTCGTGTTGGTGAACCGCCCGGTCAGCTCGGTCTTGTCGGAAAACGCGATGGCGTGCACCACGAAGTCTAGGCTCCCCCACATCTCTTTCAGCTTGGCAAAACAGGCATCCATCGACGCGTCATCGTTCACGTCGACATCCACCAGAAGGTCGCTGCCCAATTGCGCCGCCAGTGGTTCCACACGCTTGCCAAAGGCCTCTCCCTGATAGGAAAATGCCAGCTTGGCGCCTTCGGCGTGGAGCGCTTTCGCGATGCCCCAGGCAATCGACCGTTCATTGGCCACGCCCATCACAAGGCCGCGCTTGCCCGTCATCAAATCAGCCATTCTTGAAACTCACCCGTTAAACCGGCTCAGCAGCATAGAGCCATTCGTGCCGCCAAAGCCAAAGGAATTCGTCATCACCGTGTCGAGGCCCGCATCGGGCCTGAACTCGGTCGCGATCTCGGCCGGGTCAAGCTCTGGGTCGAGCGTTTCGACATTGATGGACGGTGTGATGAAATCACCCTCCAGCATCAGGAGGCAGAAGGTGGCCTCCAACGCGCCCGCCGCGCCCTGGGCGTGGCCGGTCATGGATTTCGTGGAAGAAATCGGCGGCGTATTGCCGTGCCCGAAGACCCGGCGCACGGCCTCCACCTCGCCCACATCCCCCACCGGCGTGGAGGTCCCATGGGCATTGATGTAGCTGACCTTGCGCCCCTCGGGCAGCGTTTGAAGGGCCAGACGCATGGCGCGTTCGCCACCCTCGCCGGAGGGGGCCACCATGTCGTGGCCATCGGATGTGGCGGCAAAACCGGTCACTTCGGCGTAGATCCTGGCGCCGCGGGCTTGCGCGCGCTCCAATTCCTCCAGAACCAGGATCGCGCCGCCGCCCCCGATCACGAAGCCGTCGCGGTCCGCATCGAAGGCACGGCTCGCGCGCTCCGGCGTGTCGTTGTATTTGGAGCTCATCGCCCCCATCGCGTCGAACAGGCAGGAGAGCGTCCAGTCCAGCTCCTCAGCTCCGCCCGCGAACATCACATCTTGCTTGCCCATCATGATCTGCTCGGCCGCGTTGCCGATGCAATGCAGGCTGGTCGAGCACGCCGAGGTGATGGAGTAGTTGATGCCCTTGATCTTGTAGGCGGTGGCAAGGTTCGCGCTGATGGTGGACGACATGCATTTGGGCACCGCAAAGGGCCCGATGCGTTTGGTCGCGCCCGTCTTCAGCACGGTCTGATGGGCCGCGAACATGGCCGAGGTCGACGGCCCGCCGGACCCGGCCACAAGCCCCGTGCGCTCGTTGATGACATCGTCCTCGCCAAGCCCCGCATCGGCAATCGCCTGCCCCATCGCGATATGGGCATAGGCCGCGCCGGGCCCCATGAAACGAAGCGCGCGCTTGTCGATATGCTCGGCGGGGTCGATCTTGAGCGTGCCCGCGATCTGGCTGCGAAACCCGTGCTCGGCCATCTCCGCCGACGCCTCGATCCCCGAGCGACCGGCCTTGAGGCTTTCGGTCACTTCAGCGGCATTATTCCCGATGGGTGAGACGATCCCCAACCCGGTGACGACGACACGGCGCATGGGCGCTCCTTCCTGTTGGCACGTCCTATCTAGGCGACGGGGAATGGACGGGGCAAGGTGCAATGGGCATGTGGGCGCCCGGTCGCCGGCCCGCTACAGCATCTTGAAGACCGACGGGTCCGGCCCGGTGCGCAGGCCGACGTCAAGCGTGGCGATGGCCGCCATCTCTTCACCCGACAGCTCGAAATCGAACACGTCGAGGTTTTCGGCCTGACGTGCGGGTTTGATCGACCGGGGGATGACGGCATGGCCCATCTGCACATGCCAGCGCAGGATCACCTGCGCGGGGCTTTTGCCGGTGCGCGCGGCGGCGTCGGCGATGGGGGCGGCGGCGAACGAGCGCGCATTGCCCAGGGGCGTCCAGGCCTGTGTGATCACGTCATGGGCCGCATTGGCCACCCGCATCTGGGGCTGCTGCAATTCGGGGTTCAGTTCGATCTGGTTGAGGACCGGGGCCTCGCCGGTTTCCGCGATGATCCGCTCTAGGTGATCCGCGTTGAAGTTCGATACCCCGATGGACCGCATCAACCCCTCGTTGCGCATCTCGATGAAGGCTTCCCACGTCTCGACATAAAGGTCCTGGCTCGGCACCGGCCAATGGATCAACACAAGATCGAGCTGTTCGACCCCAATCGTCTCCAGGCTGCGCCGGACCGAGGCGCGGGCCTTGTCGCGCCCCTGATCGCCGTTCCAGACCTTGGTCGTGATGAACACGTCGTCCCGCGGCACGCCGGACCGGCGCAGGCCCTCACCAAGCCCGGCCTCGTTCATGTAGATGTAGGCCCCGTCGATCATCCGATAGCCGGTCTCTAACGCGCTTTGCACCACATCCGCGGCGCCATCGGCATCGACCTGCCAGATGCCGAAGCCCAGTTGCGGCATCGTATGGCCGTCATGAAACGTCAGTCGCGGAACATCTGTCATTGGTCTTCCCTCCGGGGCGGCCGTCCTGGCTCAGCTTTCGCTCAGCGCGACTTTCATGTCCTTGACCTGATAGATCACTTCACCATCGGCCTCCACGATGCCATCGGCCACGCCCATGGTCAGGCGGCGGGTCTGGATCGCCTTGGTGAAATTCACGTAGTAGGTCAGCATCTTGCGGTCGGGCCGCACCATGCCGGTCAGCTTCACTTCACCGACACCCAGCGCATATCCGCGCCCCTGCCAGCCGCGCCAGCCGAGGTTGAAGCCGGTCAGCTGCCACAACCCGTCAAGGCCCAGACAGCCGGGCATGATCGGATTGCCCGGAAAATGGCAGGGGAAGAACCAGAGATCCGGCTTGATGTCGAATTCGGCCACCACGTGGCCCTTGCCGTGCTCACCCCCATCCCCCGAGATATCGGTGATCCGGTCCATCATCAGCATCGGCGGCTCGGGCAATTGCGCATTGCCGGGGCCAAACAGCTCCCCCCGCGCACAGCGCAGCAAATCGTCCCGATCAAAGCTTGTCGGATAGTCGGCCATATGCCCCCCGCTCGTCATGTCCCTGCCGTCTTCGGCCTTGATCCGGTCTATCACCCCGGCCATTTCGGGCGCAAGGCTTGGGCCGGATGCGCCTTGCCCCGTGACACATGGGCATTTGCAATATGCGCGCAATAGGCCATATATGCCTGAGACAAAATGAAAGCCACGGGATACATGACCCCCGAAGCCCTCGAACGCTCGCAGGCCTGGCTGGGCCAGGCCGATCTACGCCCCACGCGGCAGCGCCTTGCGCTGGCGTCGTTGCTGGTGGGTGACGGGCAGAACCGGCATGTCACGGCGGAAGGCCTGCACGAGGCGGTGTTGGGCACCGGTGACAAGGTCTCGCTGGCGACCGTCTACAACACGCTGCGCGCGTTTTGCGAGGCGGGGCTGATGCAGGAAGTCACCGTCGACGGATCGCGCAGCTATTTCGATACCCGCACCGACGACCACCCGCATTTCTATCTGGAAGGCGACGGCACGCTGACCGATGCGCCGTCGGGCGAGTTGCAGATCAAGGCGTTGCCATCCGTTCCCGATGGATACGAAATCGCCAAGGTCGACGTCGTGATCCGCCTGCGCAAGACCACTTGAGCTTACGACATCGCAAGATCCTGTTTTTGTTGATCTACCTGGCCCTGACGGGGGTGTTCGTGTTCGCGTTCCATGATCGCTTCTGGCGCTGGCGCGATTGTTTCAATGAACTTGGCCGCTGTTATGACCCCGAGCAGGCCATCGTCTACACCACCGGCGGCTTTGTCTGGGGTGTGTTCGCGGCGGTCTTTGCGTGCCTCAGCCTCCTGAGCCTCTGGCGGCTGCGCGGTTCGCCGCCACGCTGAAACCGGGCGCAATAGATTTGTCCAATACGCTCCGTTTCGCCCTAGATATTCGGGGGAAAACCCCCTAAGCGCCCCTCAACCACGTTCCAAACATATCTCAAGGCCAACCCAATGGACCTCCGCAATATCGCGATCATCGCGCACGTTGACCACGGCAAAACGACCCTCGTGGACGAGCTGCTGAAGCAATCCGGCGCCTTCCGCGAAAACCAGGCCGTCGCCGAACGCGCGATGGATTCCAATGATCTGGAGCGCGAGCGCGGCATCACGATTTTTGCCAAGCCCACCTCGCTTGAATGGAAAGGCACCCGCGTCAACATCGTGGACACGCCGGGCCACGCCGATTTCGGCGGCGAGGTGGAGCGGATCCTGTCGATGGTGGATGGTGTCGTCTTGCTGGTCGATGCCGCCGAAGGCCCGATGCCGCAGACGAAATTCGTCACGTCCAAGGCGCTGGCCCTGGGCCTGCGGCCCATCGTGGTGCTCAACAAGGTCGACAAACCCGACGCAGAACCCGATCGGGCGCTGAATGAAGTCTTTGATTTGTTTGCCAATCTCGATGCCAGCGAAGATCAGCTGGACTTCCCGCACATGTATGCGTCGGGCCGCTCCGGTTGGGCGGATCATGAGCTTGACGGGCCGCGCAAGGATTTGAGCGCGCTCTTCAACCTGATCGTGAACCACGTGCCCAAGCCGCGTCAGATCGCCCATCAGAATGATGATTTCCGGATGCTGGCCACAACCCTCGGCGCCGATCCGTTCGTGGGCCGCCTGCTGACGGGCCGGGTAGAATCCGGCCGCCTGAAGGTTGGCCAAACGGTGCAGACGCTCAGCCGCCTGGGCGAGAAGATCGAACAATTCCGCGTCACCCGCATTCAGGCCTTCCGCGGCCTGCAGCAGCAGGACATCGACGAAGCGCTGGCGGGCGATATCGTGTCCCTTGCGGGCATGACGAAATCCACTGTTGCCGACACAATCTGCGCGTTGGCCGTGGAGGACCCGCTGGAGGCGCAGCCCATCGATCCGCCCACGATCACCGTGACCTTCGGCATCAACGACAGCCCGCTGGCCGGCAAGGACGGCAAGAAAGTGCAATCCCGCGTGATCCGCGAGCGCCTGATGAAAGAGGCGGAATCCAACGTCGCGATCAAGGTCTCCGACACCCCGGGCGGCGAGGCCTTCGAGGTGGCCGGACGCGGCGAATTGCAGATGGGCGTGTTGATCGAGAACATGCGCCGCGAGGGGTTTGAGCTCAGCATCTCGCGCCCGCAAGTCCTGTTCCGCGAGATCGACGATGTGCGCCACGAGCCGGTCGAAGAGGTCACGATCGATGTCGATGACGACTATTCCGGCGCGGTGATCGAAAAGCTGACGGGCTCGCGCAAGGGTGAGTTGGTGGAGATGAAACCGGCAGGCGCGGGCAAGACGCGCATCATCGCCCATGTCCCCTCCCGGGGCCTGATCGGCTATCACGGCGAGTTTTTGACCGACACCCGCGGCACCGGCGTGTTGAACCGCGTGTTCCACGAATGGGCCCCCTACAAGGGCCCGATCCCGGGCCGCCGTCAGGGGGTTCTGATCTCGATGGAAAACGGGACGTCCGTCGCGTTTGCGCTATGGAATCTGGAGGATCGCGGTAAGATGTTCATCGGCGCGCAGGCGCCCGTCTATACCGGCATGATCATCGGCGAGCATTCCCGCGACAACGATCTGGAAGTGAACCCGCTCAAGGGCAAGAAACTCACGAATGTGCGCGCGTCCGGTACCGATGAGGCCGTGCGTCTGACCACGCCGGTGACGATGTCGCTGGAACAGGCCATTGCCTATGTGGATGACGACGAGCTGGTCGAAGTCACGCCCAATGCGATCCGCCTGCGCAAGCGCTACCTCGATCCGCATGAGCGGAAACGGCAAGCGCGGGCGGGATAAACCGCTGCCCTGAAACAAAAAAGCCCCCGCAGGGCGCAGGGCCATGCGGGGGATCAGTCACAGGGGTCTCAAGGATTAGAGGGTCCGGGTGGAGCCCCCAAACAGGTGATCCATGCTCAGCGACGGCTGATCGCAGCCCGCCTCGCCCACGATTTTGGAGGGAACTCCAGCCACGGTCTTGCAGGGCGGTACCGCCTCCAGCACAACCGAACCGGCTGCGATGCGGGAGCAATGGCCGACCTCTATATTGCCAAGCACTTTCGCGCCCGCGCCGATCAGCACGCCGTTGCCGATTTTCGGGTGGCGGTCTTCCTCTTCCTTGCCGGTGCCGCCGAGGGTGACGGAATGCAGCATGGAGACGTTGTCGCCCACCACCGCCGTCTCGCCGATCACGATGGAATGGGCATGGTCGATCATGATCCCCTGCCCCACACGGGCGGCGGGATGGATGTCGACACCGAACACCTCGGACACGCGCATCTGGATGAAGTAGGACAGATCCTTACGCCCCTGCCGCCACAGCCAATGGCCGACGCGGTAAGCCGTGATCGCCTGGAAGCCTTTGAAAAACAACAAGGGTTGCAGGAATCGGTGGCAGGCGGGATCGCGATCATAGACCGCGACGATATCGGCACGGGCCTGCGCACCAAGGATCGGGTCCGACGCAAACGCCTCATCGGCGATCTCGCGCAGAAGCTGTTCGGACATCTCAGAGGAGGCCAGCTTTTGCGCAACCCGGTAGGCCAGCGCTTTTTCAAGGGAAGGGTGGTGGAGGACGCAGGCATGGACAAGCCCGCCGAGCAACGGCTCGTCGGCGATGGCGGTCGATGCCTCGTCGGTGATCTGGCGCCAGACCGGATCAAGTTCGCTTACATGGGTCTGAGTGCGCGCCATGGGCCGCCTCCTTTGCCTGCTGTTGTACCCAAGATAGGGGACGGGCAGGCAAAGGTCCATAAAACGAAAACGTGCAAACTATCAGCTGAGCTAACACATGCCGATGCGGGGATCAGACCGGATCGGGCAGCGACAGATCAGCGCAATGGGCGACCAGTCGGATTGTTCCTCCGGCAAAATCGCCGCCTTGCGCGGTGATCTCCAGCGCCGTCGGGCTCCAATAAACCAAGGGCGCACCGGGGCCGTTGACCCAGGAATTCTGGGCGGTGCCAAGGCCCGATCCATAGCGTTGCAGATCGCCGGAGATGCCCAGATCCCAGCTGCTCACGGCGCCGGTGATCGCGTCGATCACCCGGCCGGTGACGCCGTAGGCGATCGAGCGCTCGGGGAACAGGATCGGCGTGGTCACGCTTGGCCCCGCGGTCAACGGCACATCGATCTCAACAGACGTCACGTTGAACGACGCACCGTTCGGGCTGAGGCTTTGAGCGCCGATCCGCCAGATCGTGCCATCGAAAATGGCCAGTGCGCCGGCATCCATGACCATGGCCCGCCACCCGGCCCGCGGCGGCACGAAAATCCAGCCACCGCCCGACGCGATGGCAATGGCGCCGTCCTGCCCGGCCCATGCATCAACCGCCCCGGCCGGCACGGAATAGACAAGCCCGTCTGTGGCGGCAGGGGGTGTGATCGCGGTGACCGATTGCAGGCGCAGCTGCACCAGCCCGTCGAGACGCACCAGCGCCTCGTTAACCGTCACGTGTTTCTGGGCCTGGGCCGGAGCCAGCAGCGAAAGGGCCAATTCGGGGGTGTCAGTCATTGATCTCGATCCTTGCAACAGGCCCCGCTCCGAACCGCTCGGAGATTTGGGCAACTTCGATGGAGTAGGGGCTTTGCGTGCCGTCAGCGGCGCGCATCGCATCGGAATAGGTGTAGGCGGGCGTGGTCAGGACCTCTTCGCGCCGGGTCCCGACGGCATCGATGATCCGTACAAGATATTGCTCGGACGCCTCGCCCAGTGGCACATCGATCCCGTCCCAATTGTCCGCATCGATGCGGGAGCGGCGGATCCAGCTGACCTCCCGCGCCGCACCCTGACGGGCGGATCGCAGATGAACCGGGGAGTAAGGCCGAAGCCCAATCCCCTGAAACACCTCGACTTTTTCCGTGTAGCTGTCGTCATCCACGGATCGCCGCGCGGGGCCGACGCGCCAATGGCGCTCCAGCCCCCGCGCGGAACTGGGCAGATCCACCTGCCCCACGGCGCTGTTCAGCAACACGAACAGGCTACCGGCGGGCCAGATATCGGGCATGACGGCGTCGGTGCCTTGCTGGCCCCTCAAACGCAGGCCGATCCGCCAGGTTTCCACATCGACCAGCGTGGCATCGGCGAACTGGATCACCTCCCAAAGATCGTCCTCCCCCGATCCAATGGCGGCGGCATTCGCCCCCGACAGAACCGTCGCCATATCGGCCGATGACAGATTGCCCGTCTCCAACCGGACGGTCAGGTCACCCGACCGGTCCCAAAGACCCGAGCGTTGCGCCAGAAGGGGTGTCTCAAGGGTGCCGATGATCGCGGGCTGCTCGACCAACGTGTTGAGCGTGAAACCGTCGGATCCCGGTGCGGAATAGACCGCAACGGTGCCCGGCCAGGGATCGGCGGCCACCGCCAGACGCGGCGCATGCTCGATCTCGTCACCGGTCAGAAGCGGCAGGTCGAGGAAGACAGGCGTCACCGGCAGGGGCGGCACAAAGGCCTCAACCCGCACCGGATCGTCCACCTCATCGGACGGGATCGCGGTGGTCGGCTCGACCCGCACGGCCTCTACTTGGCGGAAGCCCCGGTCCTCGATCCGGTCGATGCGCCATTTGTGCCCGTCCTCGGTGGCGACCAGCGCGCCCGCCCCAATCGCGCGTTGCGAGGGCGGCAAGGCGAAGCGCAGTGTGTCTTGCGCCACCCGCCCATCGGCCAGCCAGCGCTCGGCCATCCCCTGCCCTTCGGACCGAGTCAGCGCCAGGGGCAGATCGACATCGTTCACCTGATCGGCCCTGTCGCCGGGATGGATCGCCTCGGACACCTTGTCGTCATAGGCGCCCTCGGCCTCGGTATATCCAATGCGCAGGCGCCCAACCGTTTCGGCCTCGGGCGCGCGGATATGGGTGAACCCGCCTTCGCCATCGTCGTCCCGCGCTGTCAGGGGCGCTTCGATCACGGCCTCGGCGGTCTCGGGGATCGGCAAGAAGACGAGCTTGCCGTCCCGTTCAACCGCATGGAAGCTGTAGGCCAGCATCAGGGGCTGCAGACGGGCCCGCGCGCTCTGGGTCTGGGCAGACATATGGCCGCGCACCAGCCCGAACAGCGCCGAGACGTCGTAATCCGTCAGCCCCGCCTCTTCGCAGATCTCCGCAACCACAAGGTCAAGCGGCTGCGCATCGAGGCGGCCCGTCACCCAATGCCCCCGGGTCCAGTTTCCACCATCCGACCAGCGCTCGATATCGTTGGGAAAGGCCGGCCATGGCCGCGCATCCCACGCCCAGGCATGGGCGCGGCTCAGATCCAGCATCGGGCCAACATATTGATCGGATTGCGGGTTTCTGCCCGGCTCGGCCCAGTAGTCCATGACCGCGCGCAGATATTGCGCCTGTATCAGATCATCGCGCCGTCCGTTGGAAAAGTGCGGAATATCGCTTTCCGAGCTTTTGGGATCGAGGAACTTGTTCGGCTCGTTGCTGCCCTTGTCGATGGCGGCGCAGCCGAATTCGGTGAACCAGATGGGTTTGGATTTCGGCACCCAGGCGGTGTTTGCATTCGCGACTTCCACCGTGACGTTCGAGATCTGCTGAACCGCACCCGCAACCGATGTGGCCGTCGCCCCGTTCAGGCCAAGCGCCACCCGCCAGCTCTTGGCGTCGGACGAGATCTGGCCCACGCCCAGAAGGTCATGCGGGTTGAATTCTGCGCTGCGTTCGACCCATCCATCGGCAATTGTCAGCCCCGACCAGTTCGCGATTTCGTAGGTGCCGTCCGCGCTCCCATCGCTTTCATGGGCCGCCAGCCACAACGAATGGCGATGGGGGTTGCCGTCACCCGGTTCCGACAGAAGCCGCGTGCGTAATGTGACCCGGATCACCTGATCCCGCACAAAGGGCCGGGTGCCGCGTTCGGACGTGATACCAAACGTATCCGTGGCCTGCAGCACCCAGCCTTCTCCGGGCACATCGATCCGGTCGATCCCCGCCCGATCCTGAATGGCATCGGCGCCCGCCAGCGTGCCTTCGTCGAGATCAGCACCATCAATCCAGTAGGTTCCAGTGGCGTGGCTGCCATCAAATCCGGGGCCATTTACTGGCAGGTCCGCAATGCGGACGCCATCACGACGCTCCGTATGCGGGTTCGACCACCAATTGCGAAGATCCTTGAACCGATAAATCCACGGCTCCCCCGCACCGTCAGAAATAGCGGCGCGGGTCTGGTCGTTGCGGGCCTCGTCATCGGCGTAATACCAATCGAACCCTTCTCCGCCTTCGATTCCGCTTTTCAGGTAATCCAGCCGGTGGATCGGGCCGTTTTCCTGGTCCAGATGCCCGGTCCCGTCACGCCAATCGCTGATCGGCATGTAATTGTCGATGGCCACCACGTCGATATTGTCGTCGGCCCACAGTGCATCGAGGTGGAAGAACACATCCCCCGTGCCATCCTGCGGCTGATACCCGAAATATTCCGACCAATCCGCGGCATAGGTGATCTTGGCCTCCGGCAGAAGCGCGCGCACCTCGGCTGCCAGCGCGATCAGTTGGTCAACGGCAGGAAAGCCCCGATCGTCGCGCATCCGGGTCAGGCCGCGCATCTCCGACCCGATGCAAAACGCCTCGACCCCGCCCGCTGCGGCGCAGAGCGCGGCGCAATGCAAAATGAACCTGCGATACGTCCAGGCACTCGGCCCGCCATAGGATACGCTGCCGGGCGCTACGCCGAAATGGCTTGCCTCTGCCGTACCGAAAAAGGCATCGACCGCCGCCCGGTTGGCTGCGGTTCCGTCCGGCGACCCGGCCTGCCCCGGTGCCAGATCGCCGGTGATCCGGCCGCGCCATGGCAAGGGCACCTGTTCGGTGCCGCCATAGGGATCCGGCAAGCCGTTGCCCTCCAGGATTTCCATCAGCATGAAGGGATAGAAGGTGACCGTCTGCCCGCCCTCGTGGATCGCGGTAATCGCCTCGATCACCGATCCGTCGGCGGGCGTGCCGCCATAAACAGGCCGGTCATCGATGCGGGCGATCACCTCGGCCTGGGGCCGTGTAATGCCGCCCGATTGCCAGCGCATCGGGCTCCCATCCGTCCCGTTCTGCTCCACTTTCGGCTTCACCGTGCACGCGCCCGCGCGCAGATCATCGCCAAACCACGAATAGATCAGGGAAACCGAGGCGAGGTTGGGCAGCGTCTCGCGCAGATGGGCCAGGGATTGCGCGCAATCGGTTGTGCCGCCTTCCGCGCTGACATTCGCATAGGTGCCACGGGTCAGCCCGGTCGCCATCCGCACCGGCGTTGTCGCCAGCGCGTATTCCCCCGTGCCCGGCATCAGGGCCACCGCCTGCACCGCGTCGGCGGCGGACGGCACATGGGGCAAGTCGGGGCGCGCCGGGCGTACCACTTCGAAGGCGAATTGAGGAACCCGGTTGCCAAACGGCGTCAGGTCGAGATCTTCGAACACTACATAAGCCGTGCCGCGATAGGCCGGCACCTCACCGCTGCCTTCAACTGCTTCCAGCAGCGGATCGGGCATCTGGTCGGTGGTTCCCTTGTACAGGCGCCAGGTGACGGACTCGCGGTCAATCTCCACCCCATCGGCCCAGATCCGGCCAACGCGGGAGATCTCGCCCTGGCACAAGGCCACGGCCAGCGAGATGGAATAGGAATAGGTCGTTGTCTTGGGCCGCGGCGGGGCACCCTTGCCACCGCCGGTTGTCGAGGTCCTTTCAAGGAATTGCGTCGACCAGATCACGTGACCACCAAGGCGCATGCGGCCAAAAAGCTGAGCAATCGGCGCGCCCTCACCCGCCCCGGTGATGCGCAGCCGATCGGTCTGGCCCACCTCAATCGGCTCAGAGCCCGAACCCAGAAGCCGCTGGTCGATCACACGGCCAAGCGTTGCGCCCGCCGCGCGGCCCAGCACGGCACCACTCAGGCCGAGGATCGGGGCTTGGATCAGGCCGCCTGCCGCCGCGCCTGCCGCGGAAAGGAGAAGAGTTGCCATGGGGTTAGGTCCTTTCGGGGAAGGCGAACCGCGCAACGATGCGCCGCGCCCAGGGGTCGGTCAGCGCCCCTTCGGTGACGCCGCGCCCGGAATAGGCATGAATGAAACGCGGGCTCGAGCCCGTCTCGGTCTGCAGGCCCACATGCTTGGCCGCGGCCCCCGCACGCATGCGGAAAATCAGGACATCACCTGCCGCCGCATTGCCCAATGACTTTTCCGACATGTGCATACGCGCCGCCTCAAGCAGACGCTCCTTGCCAGAGGTCTCAGACCAGTCGTTGGTGTAGGCAGGCACGAGCGCCGGAAGATCCCCGTGGATCTCGCGCCACAGGCCCAGCAACAGGCCGAGGCAATCACACCCGGCACCCTTGCACGCGGCCTGATGTACGTAAGGCGTGCCAAGCCAGGCTCGCGCCGCCGCGACCGTGCCGCTCACCGCCGCGATCCGCCGCTGCGCGCCGAAAGCCGGGTGGGATGGGCCACTTGCCAATCCTCACCCGGAATATCCGGAAACCCTTGGAAATTCAGAAGGTTGGCGAATTTGGCGCGACAGGTCTCCATGCGCTTGTTGCAGCCCGCGGTCAGGCGAACCAGATCACCGGGCGCAATGGTGTCGCGCAGCGCATCCCAGAGCTCCACTTTGCGCGTGCCATCCTCGACACGGTCCAGCTTGATCGCCCCCGAAAGGCCCGCGGCCGCGCCCGATAACACACGCAGCCGCCCGCGTTCGAACCAGCGTGGCTCGTAATTCGTCAGACTGTCCAAGGTAAAGGCACGGCCATCGGACGTCGTCACCGGGGCCTCGGCCATGTAACCGGGCGCGGTCACGTCGAACCCGCAGGCGGCGTCGCCCAGGACCGCTTGGCAACCCCGCTGGAAAACGCGGCCGGTGGGCACGTTCAACCGCTCAGCAAGGCCGCGCAGTTCGACGGAAAAGGCACCATTTGTGCGCGTGATCTCCCCCATTGCACCGCGAAACTGCAACACGCGGTTATCGGGGTCGTCCCATTGCACAAGCCAGGCCTCCACCTCGGCCCCGTCGAAGCGGCCCGCGAAGATGTCACGCTCGGTGATCGCGGCATCCGACAGCGCACCGACGGCTTCGGTATTGTCCACAGACAAGCCAGTTGTCTGGCTTAGCGCCGCCGCGCTCAGGCCCGTGCCTGCGCGAAAGATCGTTCCATCAAATGTCAGGTCGCGGTCATGGTCGGTGAACCCGTAGGTCTCGCCGTCCGCCCGCGCGACCCGCCAACAGCGTGATACCCCGGTTGTCCCGGATTTCAGATGCAGATCAAGGGCTTCAACGCTCATAGCCGGATCTCCAGAACGGGAACATTGGGCATTTCACCAGCCTGAAACGAGGCCACAGACGTCTGGATCGCGTCGGTATCGAACCGGACCGGCACGTCGAATTCATAACCGGCGGTCACTTCCACCTCCGCCGCGGGCGCAACGGTGAAGGTGATCTCGCCCGATGTGTAATCCACGGTGTAGTCCGATCCTTCGGCCACCATGCCGCCCGCCACGCCGACCATCACGCTGCCCTCTACGGGCTTCGAAATCGGTCTGGCATAGGTGTTCAGACCCGACTGATACGTCTTGGAGATCTGGAAGGTTGTCGTGCTGCCATCCCCCACCCCGATCTGCTGATCACGAAAATCGGGCTGCGCAGACGGCGCGCAGGATTTGAAATCGCACCAGTCTTTCCATCGAAACCCGTGGAGCTGGCCCCGGCGCGCCTCGAAGAAGGTGATCAGCAGCGCAATATCGTCAAGCGAACGCATGGCGCCCCCCGCATCGTAACGTCGCCGCGAATGCGCCCACGGCGTGTTCCGCTCTTCAAACCCGTTGGTCAGTGCAACCACCTCGGTGCGCCGTTCCGGGCCCCCAGCTGAACCGAAGCTCAAGTTGGTCGGGAAGCGAACTTCATGAAATCCCATGGCTTTTCTCCCTCACCGGTTCCGTTGTCCACGCGCCATGGCGCGCTGCATTTCCGCGGCCACCTGGCTCGACGAGCGACGGAACCCCGCTACGTCGGGCGTCGTGATGTTCATCGTGACGTTGACAGGCCCGCCGCCACCCGCGGCGGCTACACCCAGCTTGCCATCGGGGCCCCGGCGGAGCGGCATGATCGCCTCCGGCCCCGCTTCTCCCATCAGTCCGGTACCGCCGCGCATCGGGAAGGTTGTGGGGCCGTTGACCACTCCGCCGCGGGCAAAGGGCATCACTCGGCCCTGGCTGATCGCCCCACCCTTCTCGAAGGGCAGGATGCCACTCAGAAGGCCATTCATGCCGTTGGAGATGGCCGACCCGAGTGCGTTCTGCACCGGGCGCATCGCAGTGTTGTAGGCCGCATCCACCATAGATGTTGCAACGCTGCGCAGAGCATCGGACAGACGCATGCCGTCGAACACGACGCCGTCAAAGGCGCGCCTCAATCCACCGCCAATCGCACGGCTCATCGAATTCACCTCGCGGCCGGTATAGAGCATCGCGCCCTGCATCTCGCGCAACTCGCCCTGAAACGCCGCGGCCATGGAGGTGGCGCCCGACAGGCTCGTCTCCAACTCGGCGATCTCGGCGTCAAAGCGGGAGAGGCTATCATCCATCTCGGTCATGTCCGTCCTCACTAGGTCTGTCGGCCGAAATGGCCGCGTTGGAAGAATCCGGGAACCGCAACAGAAGCGCCTCCAAGGCGTCCCGGCGCAGCGGCGCGGCCCCGCTTTCGGGGCCAAGCAGGATCAGGAATTCCGCAGGGGTCATGGCCCAGAACTCGGCAGGGCTCAGACCCATCTGCTGATAGGCCACGCGCATAAGGGCGGGCCAATCGAAGCCCTTATCGCCCCCGCTCATTGAACCGGCCGGAAGGCCAGAACCAGAAGGCGGGCGGCGACGCGGGTGGCTTCCAGAATGCCGCCCTCAATCTCGGCATGGAGGAGATCTTCCAGATCACCGTCCCAGCCGCCGCCCCGAAGCCCGGCGCACAAAAGCGCCAGCACATCGGCTGATTTCAGCGCCTCGCCCTCGAACCGGGCCACCATGTCACTCAGCGATGCCGCCCCAAGCCGCGCTTCCAGCTCCGCCAATGAGCCAAGCGTGAGTTTCGCGGCATGGCGCGTCCCGTCAATCACCAGCGCCACCTCCCCGGTCCAAGGGTTTGCCATGCTTAGATCGCCGTGAAGGTCAGGGCACCGGCCGACGCCATCGCAACCTCGTAGGTCGCTTCGCCGTCATGGGTGCCCGCATATTCGATCGAGGTGATCTGAAATGCGCCTTCCACAACCCCGAAATCAGGGATCACGACCTGGAAGTCAGGCGTGATCGATTGGAAGAAGATCGACCGCGCGCGTTCGTCCGTATTGGCATCCCGGAAGATGCCGGAGCCGGAAATCGAGGCCGATTTCACACCTGCTCCACCCAGGATCTCGCGCCAGCCGCCCGTCGATTCCAAGCTTGTGACATCGACGCTTTCCGCGTTGAAGCTCAAGCGGCTGGCGCGCAGGCCCGCAAGCGTCTCAAAGACGCCGTTGCCATCCATATCCACCTTCACAAGAAGGTCCTTACCAGTCTGGGCCGTCATGGCATTCTCCAGTTCTATCAGTATGTTATCGGGTGGGGGTGCGCCTTAGACGTCACCCATGTCGATCATCGCGCGAAACCAGATCTCGATTTCGCGGACATTCCCCACGCGCCGGGCGCGGGCACGTAGAAAGTTCATCGCCGTAACTGCGCCATGGCTCATCACGAACGTACTGCCCAGAAGGGCGTCGGAGATCGCTGCGGCCACGCGCTTGGCCTCGTGAAACCCGGTCCCGTCCGATGTCACGATGATCGGAAAGTCGTGGATGGCCGCATCGGCCATCACGTCCGAGGCGTCGCGCACGCGCTCTGGCCCAAGGCTCACATAAAGTGACGGCACTGGGCCCGGCGGCAGCGCGTCATAGACGTTGCCGTCGGTCAGCGTCGAGATCGTGGCATCGCCACTCAGCACGGAATATACCGCCTCCTGAAGGACGGCCGTGGCAGCATAGCTCATGCGACGACCTCCTCTTTTGAAAAGCAAATCAGGTAGATACCGGCGGTATCCAGTTCCGTCACCGCTTCGATCAGGTAGATGCGCGCGCCATCCCGGAACCGCATCGCGGCAGTGGGCCGCGACGGGGCGCCCTGCGGTGCCGCGCGAACAGTGATCTTCAGTTTCAGCTCCGAGGCCTCTACCTCGCGACCAGCCCCGCGGGGCAGAACCTCGCCCCAGATCACGCCAATCGCGTCCCAGGTCTCCGAATATCCACCCGCGCCATCGATAACGCGGGTCGGCGCTTCAAGGATGAGCTTCCGGTTCAGATGTGGGCGGGTCATGCCAAGGCCCCCCCCAGACGGATTTGCCGATAGGGTTCGATCAGGGCCAGAACGGCCATGGGAAGCGGCATCGGGCCTGGCTCAACCCGCTCATAGAATTCGGCCGCAAGAGCCAGCCATGCATGGTGCAAATCGTGGGGCACACCGGTCCAATCCGTGGAATAACCTGCCGTCAGTTCGATCTCGATCGATCCACCCCGGGGCGGCTGCACGAAGCTGCTCGCCGTGGCCTCGATCCGTGGCCGTTGCGGGTCGGCCCGCAGCACGTAGCTGTTGGGGTCTGCAATCGTCTCATCACCGGCCTGGTTAATGAGCTTAACGCTTTCGACGCTGCTGACCGGGGCGACGGGGAAAACCTGCGCATCGGCGGATTGCCAGCCACTCAGCGTCAGGGAAAACTGCCGGGCGATCAGGGCCTTGCCGATCCGGGCCTCGATCGCGGCCATGGCCGAGCGAAGGCACCCTTCAAGCTGTGCATCCTGGCTGCCGTCATCGGCAAACCCGGAGGACAGGCGCAAGTGGTCGGCCAAGGCGTCTACCGGCAAGGCAGCGCTTGGCACGGAGGTCAATTCGACCATCATCATGATGAATTCTCCGGGAAAAACAAAGGTAAGGTGGGTTGGGGCGTGGCGCCGACCTCCGCGCTGCTCATGCGGAGAGACGCGCAGCTGGACCCGCAAAGGCCCGCACACACGCCCCGCCCGGCCCGATCCCCCCCGAGGGATCGGGCCAGGTGGGTTTGCGCCGCTATCAGGCGGTGCCGAACTTCATCAGCTTGATCGCCGCGAAATCCGTCACGTCGCCGCCAACGCGCTTGGTGGCATAGAACAGGACATGCGGCTTGGCCGAGAACGGGTCGCGCAGAACGCGCAGATCGGGGCGTTCGGCAATGGTGTAACCGGCGCCGAAATCACCAAAGGCGATCGCCATCGCGTCGACCGCAATATCGGGCATATCCTCGGCGATCAGAACCGGGTATCCCATCAGGCGCGCGGGCTCACCGGCGGCCAGACCATCGGACCACAGGAAGCGGCCGTCCGCGTCTTTCATCTTCCGAACCGCACCGGCGGTCTTGGAATTCATGATGAAATTGGCGTTGGCGCGGTAACGTGCACCCAGGGCATAGACCAGATCCACAATCGCGTCCGCGGCGTTGCTGGAGTCGAAATCCCCGGCGGTGCCGGTCGCCACATAGCCCAGGTTGCCCCAGGTCCAGCTGTCGTTGTCCACCGTCGGATGGGTCAGCAGGCCCGTGGGCTTGCCCGATCCGTCACCCGAGATGAACGACGCCGCTTCGGCGCGGGCGAACTTGTCGGCGATGCGACCGGCCAGCCAACCCTCGATATCGAACGCGCTGTCGTCCAGCAGACGCTGGGACGCTTTGGGCAGGGCCGAAAGCTCATGCAGCGGGATTGAGATACGCTCGATCTGGGGGGTATCCGTCTCCGCGGTGGACGATACCTCATCGGCCCAACCGGCACCGGTATCGGTGCTGTCGATCAGCACGTCAAACGATGTTGCCTCGACGTTGACCACATTGGCCACCGAACGCAGCGAGGAGGAGGAGCGCAGCACCGACTGGATCATCTCCGCGGTTTGCGGATCCACCAGGTAACCACCTTCGGCATTCACGGCGGTGTTCATCGCCTTGCCTTCCAGCTCGAGGCCGCGAAGGGCATCATCATCGCCGCACCGCAGGTAGTTTTTCAGGGCCAGTTTGTGAGGCGCCTGCGTGTCGATCTCGGTCGACAACGCGGGGCGGGCGAAGGTGTTGGTCTTGGTATTCAGCATAGCAATACGCTCTTCCTGCTTTTGGAGTTTTGCATTCATGTCGTCTTGGAATTGGTTGAATTCGCTCAAGAACCCGCCGATCGCGGTCTTGACTTCAGCCAAGGGGGGGCTGTCCGCCCCCCGCTCATGGGTCTCGGTCATGAGATATCCCTTTTGGTTGAGGTTAGGCTCGGGTCCCCTGGCAGTTGGGCCAAGGGGCCCCTGGATCAGCGGGCCTTGCGCGCCGCCAGGTTGCGGCGGGCGTCTTCAAACACCTGCGCCAGGTCTTGAAGACCGTCTGACTTACCCTCATGGGCATCCAGCCGGGCCTCAGGAAGCATCGGAAATGTCACCAGCGACACCTCCCAAAGCTCCACTTCCGAAAGGCACCGCAGGCCCCTTTCGTTCTTGTGGGACTTCACCGTGCGATAGCCGATGGAGAGCCCGTCAATCGCGCCGGCCTTGGTCAGGGCCGCGGCCTCCCGGGCCCGGGCGACCGAGTCCAGCAAGCGTCCCTTTACGTAAAGGCCACGCGCATCTTCACGCACCTCATCCCAAATCCCGATCGGTTCACGCGGATCATGCTGCCACAGCATCTTGACCTTCCGGCCATCCCCCAGCGATTTGGCATAAGCGCCCTTTTCGACGACATCGCCGCCTTGATCCTTGGCCCCGAACAACGACGCATATCCTTCGATGACATGGTCGTCCTTGAGGGTGAGCGTTTCGTCGAACTGGTGGAATTTCACCTCCAGGCCGCTTGCAGAAATTGGTTGCATAACAGGCTCCTAGCCGCCGATGTTGAGGTTAAGTAGCTGGTTGATGCCCTGCGCCAGGATGACCGAGACAACGCCGAAAACCGCCAACCAAAGGCGCTTTTCCAACCGTTGCAGCGATGTCTCGATCCCTTCGAGGCGAAAGGTCAGCGCCGCCCATCGCTCCGCCTGCACGCGCTCATTGGCTTCGATCTTGGCATTGGCCGCGTCGAAGGGCGCGTAGAGGTAGCGGGACCCGCTGATTTCCTTGGTGTCACTCATGCGTCCGGCATCTCGGACAGGCCAAGAAGCCGGCGCTTCTCCGCATCCGTCAGGAAGGCGGCCTCGCTCACCCGGCGCCACTGCGCCTCGCGCTCGGAGGCCAGCGCCGGAACCCCGTCGAGATCCGGCGCGATATGGATCACCTCGCCGCTCAACCCCGACAACCAGTGCGACACCGACGCCCAGACCCGCTCGGCAAGGGGCAGGACGGTCAGGCGATAGAGCGCCCGGTTCGCCTCGGCGTAATTGGCGTAGGTCGCATCGCCCGGGATGCCCAGAAGCATCGGCGGCACGCCAAAGGCCAGCGCGATATCCCGCGCGGCGGCGTCCTTCGTTTTCTGGAATTCCATATCCGACGGGCTGAAGCCCATCGGTTTCCAATCCAGCCCGCCTTCCAGAAGCATCGGGCGGCCGGCATTCCGCGCGCCCTGGTGATGGCTTTCAAGCTCCATCTGCAGGCGGTCGAACTGATCCTGGCTCATCGTACCGGCGCCGTCGAGGCCGTTGTAAACGATTGCACCCGATGGACGAGCTGCATTATCCAGAAGCGCCTTGGACCACCGGGCCGCTGAATTGTGCACATCAATCGCGGTCGCCGCCGCCTGAATGGGCGCAAGGCCGTAATGGTCATCTTGTGGGTGGAAGTTCCGGATGTGGCAGATCAACTCCGCCGGGTAGCGGTGTTTTTTCGAGCCGACCGTGTAGTCATAAGCCGTCGCCCAGCCATCCGCGCCCGGCACCAGGTGCATCCGGTCCGACCGCAGCACATGCAACTCCGCCGGATACCCCATCTCGGGCATCACCGCTTCCATGTAGGCATTGCCCGATAGCATCAGCTGCGCGAAGGCGGCCTCCAACAGATCCGCTCGCGTCTGGCCCGCATTGGGCCGCGTCAGCAGCTGCAGCGCCGGATGCGCATCATAGCGGCGCTCCGCATCGCGGCAGATCACCGGGAGTGCAGCCGCAGCCTCGGCCACGATCTTGATCGCACGGAAGCCCACCGGGTTGCCCAGAAAGCCGTTCTTCGTCAAAGACCCCACGTCCCGCGGGCTCCAGACCACGCGGCCCGATGATCCCCATACCGCCAGTTTCGCGCCGGCGGAGGCCTTGGCCTCGGGTATCGCGGGATCCGATTTCTTCAGGAAATCCAGAACCATATGAGCCTCTCCTCAAGTCATGCGTGGAGACCGGGCTGGCGTTCGTCACCATCCGGTCCCTTGGCGGAACCCGCCGTTGCAGCGGCCCGTGAGGCCGCCCGTTTCAGTTGATCGTCAAAGCGGCCGGATCGCCGGGTTCAGGCGATTTACCGCCGGCACCAGCACGCCTTCCGTCAGGGCCCAGACCAGCGCGTCAACGCGGTCCGGCGAGCCCTGGCCCTGATATCCCGTCAGGGCCATCTTACACATTTCGTCTTCCAGCTCGGCGTGCAGCCCCACATGGCGGATCCGGCCCTGTTCGTAGAGCGCAGCGACCGGTTCGGCCCGGGCCACCTTGCCCTTGGAGGCGCGCACCGCTCGATAATTCACGGTCGGATCGACTTGCCGCATCATCGTTTGCACCAGATCGCCGCCCTGATTGACCTCGGCCACCATCCGCGCGGCGCCGTATTTGTGATAGGCCATCACGGCGGTTTCGGCCCAGCCCTGCGGCGACGCCGCGCGGACCGAGCAATCGTCGATCACCACCGCGTGCCAGTCGGCCGGATTGCCAGTCTCAACCACCCCCACGACCACAATTCCGCAGGCGTCCGAGCCCTCGTGGCCCGTCACCGGAGGATCAACCGCCACAATGACGCGGGCGCCGTCCGGCACCCGGTTTGTGCGCAGCCGGTCGATCTCGTTGCGCGTCCAAAGCGCGCCATCGACATCGTCCATCAAGACACCGTCCAACTCCTGCCGGCCCAGGCGTGTATCACCGTAGCGCGCGCGCACCTCTTTCAGGAACGAATCCGCCAGGTAGGCAGAATTCGCCTCCGTCGGCGCATGGGAATGGGCCACACCCTCGCGCGCCAGCAAGTCCTTAAGCACGTTAACGTTTCGCGGGGTCGTCGTGACCACCTGCTGCGGGTGCTGCCCCAGGCGAAGGCCGAATTGCAGCATATCCCAGGTCTCCTGCGCCTTAGGCCACTTGGCCAATTCGTCGGACCAGGCCAGATCGAATTGCGGCCCCCGAAGCGCCTCGGGATCATGGGCGGAATAGACCCGCGCCTCGGCCCCGTTGGGCCAGACAAGCATCCGTTCGCCCGCCACCCATCGCGGCGTCCGGTCGGGCGGAGAGCAGGCAATCAACCCGCTCTCACCCTTCACCATCACCGCGAGCGCCTGGTCGTAGGTTTCCCCGACAAGCGCCACGCGGCGGGCCCGGCCCGGAGCGTCGGGGGTGGACCCCTCCACCATCGACCGCACCCATTCCGCCCCGGCGCGGGTCTTGCCCGCACCGCGCCCGCCGAGGACAACCCAGGTTGTCCAGTCGCCCTCCGGCGGCAATTGATGCGGCAATGCCCAGAACTCGAAGAGCCAGGGCAAGGCCGCCAACGCATTGTCATTCAGGCTCGCCAGAAACGCCGCTTCCGTGTCCTCGTCCACGGAGGCAAGCCAGGCGGAGCCCGATCTCAGCTCGTGCTTCGTCGAGATCGAGTTGTCCTCTTCCCGCATCTCCGAACCGTTTGCACCCTGCGACACGTGCTTTCTCCCGCATTTCCATCGCGTGAAGATATGCGCCGTTCAGTTGGCGCACGCTCTTCACGACGTCTCCATCTCCAGTCTCGGGTGTCGATTCGAGCTGGTCGCAGCTCTTCCTCAACACCCGGACCGCTCGATCGAATGCATCGCGCGCTTCCGCCACCAGGGCTTCAGCGCGATCTGCATCCAGGTCGTCCTTCTCAATGATCATGTTCATGATCTTTTCCTCGCGTCCGTGAATCCACTCCCGGGCACGAGCAGGATGGGGGCGTTTTCTTGCAGGCCGGATGAGGCTGCCACCCCGTCCGGCACATAGGCACAAAAAAACGACCCGAGGGGCGTGATCCCCAGGCCGTTAACCCACATCTTCCAGCGTGCCTAAAGAGGTGCCATGGGGCGTTCGGTGGGTCAAGAAGTTTTGCGTTTTCATATGGTTAACCGGTCCACCGCGCGCTAACCGGATATTAACCAGACCCGCAAAGATGGCACGAAATCAAAGCGTTGGCACCGCCTCGCCAGACCCTTCGGACGGCACACACGCCGTCTTTCTTTGCCAATTGTTCACCTGCACCGATCCCGCTTCCCACCCGGCACCTGCGATCCGGCCGCAAAATGGCCGATACTCACCGCAAGCGGGCCGGTGGGACGGGGCATCACCCCTCTCCCGCCTCCGCTCGATTCAATTGTCGGTGGCCCGCTCCGCCTCGATCTCGCGCCAGCGCGCCACGTTGCGGTTGTGCTCCTCCAACGTCACGGCAAAGGCATGCCCGCCGGTGCCATCGGCCACGAAGAAGATGAAATCGGTGCTGTCAGGGTTCAGCGCCGCCTCAATGGCGGCCTGGCCCGGATTGGCAATCGGCGTCGGCGGCAGCCCATCGATCACATAAGTGTTCCAAGGCGTCTCCGCCCGCAACTCCGATTGCCGCAGGCCACGCCCCAGAACGCCGCGCCCATTCGTGACGCCGTAGATCACCGTCGGGTCGGTCTGAAGCCGCATCCCCTGGTTCAAGCGGTTGGTGAACACGCTCGCCACCCGCCCCCGTTCCTCGGGCACCGATGTCTCCTTCTCGATGATCGACGCCAGGATCAGGGCCTCCTCCGGCGTTGAAACCGGCAGATCCGCCGCGCGGTTCTCCCACGCTTCCGCCAGAATCCGCTCCTGCGCGGCTTGCATCTCGGCCAGCAACTCCACCCGGTCATCCCCTCGGCTGGCCTCGATCGTTGCGGGTGCCAGCGTTCCCTCGGCGGGAACATCGACAACCTCTCCGTCCAGAAAATCCGCCGCCAACAGGCCCTGCACGACCTGCCAGGATGTCAGGCCCTCCGGGATCACCAGCCGGTAGAGCATCGGTGTCTGCGCTTCGACGAGGGCTGTATATTCCGGCGGAACACCGTCTTCATAGGCAAACCGCACAATCTCTTCGACTTCACCGCTGCCCGGCAGGCGTTCGCTCAGCCGCAATTCTCCGGTGCCCGAGTTCCGCAACACGTAGGTCGCCCGGTATCGGAAGGAGGACGGCCCACCGGCCGTCACGATATCCAATACTTCTTCCATGGTGGCACCCGCCGGGATCTCATAGTTCCCGAACCGCAAATCGCCCGCCCGGTCCACCGCGCGCACGCCGACGCGGAACACCGTCGCCGACCGGATCGCGCCGACCTCCTCCAGGCGTTCCGACACCCGGGCGAGCGTATCGCCCTGCTCCACCTCGAAAAACGCCGCCGTTTCAAGCGGCCCCTCGGCATTCCATTGCCGCTGGCCCCATCCCAGGGCCGCCGCCGCCGCAATGAGCGCGATAATCAGGAACGAAATCCCGTTTGCGGCAATGTGCTTCCACATCGGCTCTACACCCGCCCCATGATCAGGCAGGCATTGGTGCCGCCAAACCCGAAGGAGTTCGACTGAACCACGTTGATCTCTCCCTCCTGCTTGGCATTGGCGCACAGGTTGATCGCCGTCTCCGCGGCCGGATTGTCGAGGTTGATCGTCGGCGGGGCGACATTGTCCCGGATCGCCAGAATGCTGAAGATCGCCTCAATCGCACCGGCCGCGCCCAACAAATGCCCGGTCATCGACTTGGTGGACGACATCCGCAGATCGGCACAATGATCCCCCATCAGCCGCTCCACCGCGCCCAGTTCGATCGTATCGGCCATGGTCGAGGTGCCGTGCGCGTTCACATAATCAATCGCGCTCGGCTCAAGCCCGGCCCGCTTCAACGCCGCGCGCATTGCCCGCTCCGCCCCTTCGTGATCGGGCGGCGGGGCCGTGATGTGGTAGGCATCGCCGCTGAGCCCATAGCCCAGGATTTCCGCGTAGATCGTCGCGCCGCGCGCCTTGGCGTGCTCGTATTCCTCCAGCACAACCATCCCCGCGCCTTCACCCATCACGAACCCGTCGCTGTCGCTGTCCCAGGGTCGCGAGGCCTTCTCCGGCTCGTCCGCGCGTTTGGTCGACAAGGCCTTGCAGGCATTGAACCCGGCGATACCAATCGCGCAGATCGGGCTCTCCGCGCCGCCCGCGATCATCACGTCCGCATCATCCAGCGCGATCAGCCGCGCCGCATCGCCGATGGCATGGGCGCCCGTCGAGCAGGCCGTTACAACCGAATGGTTCGGGCCCTTGAAGCCATAGCGGATCGACACCTGGCCCGAGATCAGGTTGATCAACGCGCCCGGCACAAAGAACGGCGACACCCGCCGCGGCCCGCGTTCGTTCAGCGTGATCGACGTATCGGCGATGGAGGACAGCCCGCCGATCCCGGCCCCGATCAGGCAACCCGTGCGTTCCAGGCTCTCGGTATCCGTGGGGGTCCACCCGGCATCCTCCACGGCCTGAACCGCGGCCGCCATGCCGTACAGGATGAAATCATCCACCTTGCGTTGTTCCTTGGGTTCCATCCACTGGTCTGGATTGAAGGTCCCGTCCGTGCCGTCGCCCCGCGGCAATTCGCAGGCATAGGTGGTGCCGAACCCGGTCGGATCAAACCGCGTGATCGGCCCCGCACCCGATTGACCGGCCAGAAGGCGTGCCCATGTGTCTTCGACACCGCATGCCAACGGCGTCACCAGCCCCAGCCCCGTCACAACCACTCGACGCATGCCCAAACCCCTTTTTTCGACGTATTTGCGCGTCCAGATACCGGAAAGGCGGGACCGCGCGCAATCCCCGTAGATCGGCTGGGCGGTCAATTGCTTGGCACGGCAGGCTTGCCAGGCCGTGCGTCACAGTCCCACACTCTGCCCAATGTCCGAACCTTCATTCCGCTACACGCCCTTCCCGTCGGGCCCTGTGCACCGGCATGTGGCGTATTCCTTCGCCGCGAAGGGGCATATCGGCTACCGAACCGACAAGATCCTGCCCACCGGGCTGGTCGTGGCGATCATGTCCTTCGGTGCGGGCCACCGCCTGGGGCCGGATCCTGAGCCGGAGCACAATCCGATCTTCGAGACCGCCTGGGTGCAGGGCAACTGGACCCGACCCCTCTATCACAGGCCGATGAACGGCACTGACGTTGTGGGCCTCGCCATGCCGCCACAAACGCTCATGCGCCTGACGGGGCAGTCAACCTTGCACTTGACCGACTGTGTGGCCCCCGCCGACGCGGTCCTTCCGGCGCCAATCTACGCGGCGATGACGGCGCTGGCCGGGCGGGCGGAGGATGCGGACGCCCACGGCGCGCTCCACGATCTTGTTGATCGAACCGCCATTCACCCCGTCGCCCCCTGGATCGACGCCCTTCACAACAGGATCGCCGCCGCCCAAGGCGATGTCGACCTGCCCCACCTCTATGCCGAGTTGCCGGTCTCGGAACGCAAGGCCCGCGATGCGTTCAAAGACGCCATCGGCCTGACCCCGCGCCATACCGCTCGTATTCAGCGGCTTCTGGCCCTGCTCGGGGCAGTCGATCCGGCCGACAACGTCGATTGGACGACGCTGGCCCATGCCCACGGGTTCTTCGATCAGGCCCATTTCAACAACGAATTCCGCAAACTGACTGGCCTTTACCCCTCCAAATACCTCGATGACCGTCGCACCGCTTACCCCGATGCCCGACAGGGGGAGCATGTGAGCTTCACGCCGCAAGGTATGCCGTAACTTACAATCGCCCGCGCGCCTCCGGCGGTAGCGTCCTCGCGACGACACTGACCCGAAGGAGCTCGAAATGCGTGTTGCACAAGTCGACCTGTCACTCCCCGCCGACGCAATCTGGTCGGCCCTGACAACGTCGGAGGAAATGGCGACGTGGATGGGGGAGGTCACCAACCTGACCACCGAAGATGGCGGCGCCTTGCGGATGGGCTCAAAGATCC
Organism: uncultured Roseicyclus sp.; assembly: GCA_947494975.1. Classification (GTDB taxonomy): domain Bacteria; phylum Pseudomonadota; class Alphaproteobacteria; order Rhodobacterales; family Rhodobacteraceae; genus Gymnodinialimonas. The sequence continues at coordinate 174,813 of CANLXA010000001.1, forward strand.
GCTTCACAACGCGCGGCAAGCGGGTGGAAAGCAGGGTGATTGCCTTTGAGCCGAACCGCCGGTTGTCGCTCCGCGCGCAGCAGGGATCGGTGCAGGCGGTCTATACCTATGAGTTGCACGGCGCGGGGCCAGTCCGCGTGACCCACGATATCGAGTGCCGTGTGCGCGGCCTTCTCGGCCCTCTGCGTCCCCTGATCGCGCGCATGCTGCGGCGGACCGATGGCGGGCAGCTTGATCGACTGGAACGGCATCTGGTCGATAGGTGACCGGGCCAGACCAATCATCTCAAAGAAAAACGGCGCCCGGATCTCTCCGAACGCCGTTTGATCTTCTAGAAGATGCGCTTACTGCGCTTCTTTGATGAACTTCACCGCGTCGCCGAACGTCTGGATTGTCTCGGCCGCGTCGTCGGGGATCTCGATGCCGAACTCTTCTTCGAACGCCATCACCAGCTCGACCGTATCAAGCGAGTCTGCGCCCAGATCGTCGATGAACGAGGCCGATTCCGTCACCTTGTCCTCTTCCACACTCAAGTGCTCCACAACGATCTTTTTCACGCGGTCTGCGATGTCGCTCATGTTTCGTTCCTCATCTTGCTCAGGGATGTGCCGGTGCTGGCTGCCCTGGTTCCACTTCGTGCCGTTCTGGCCGCTCACTTCGCCTTTAACCACCTTCAGACAGGTGGGGAAGGCCGGGCCGGGGAACAAGCCCTCCGGCAATCTCGCGCCGCCTATAGCATATGTTGCGGCCATGGCAATGCCTTGCAGCCGCCTTTCTGACGTTGGGGAAAGGGCTGCCCGCGCCCTGTCACAGCATCGCCATACCACCGTTCACATGCATCGTCGTCCCGGTCAGATAACCGGCCTCGGCGCTGGCCAGGAACAACGCGGCCGCCGCAATTTCGCCCGGCGTGCCCATGCGCCCCGCCGGAATCTGGGTCAGGATCTTGGCCTTCTGATCCTCGGTCAATTTGTCAGTCATGGCGGTCTCGATAAAGCCCGGCGCCACGCAATTGACGGTGATGCCCCGGCTCGCGACTTCATAGGCTAGCGATTTCGACATGCCTACCATTCCAGCCTTCGACGCCGCGTAATTGCCCTGCCCCGGATTGCCGGTGGCCCCCACAACGGAGGAGATATTCACGATCCGGCCCCAACGCGCCTTCATCATGCCCCTGAGCACCCCACGGCACAGCCGCATGGTCGAGGTCAGGTTGACTTCAAGCACGCTGGACCACTCTTCGTCGGACATGCGCATGAACAGGTTATCGCGGGTGATGCCGGCATTGTTGACCAGGATATCCAGCGACCCCATCGCCGCGATGGCCGATTTGGGCAGGGCCTCCACAGCCTCCGCATCGCCCAGGTTGCACGGCAACACGTGGGCGCGCTCCCCCAATTCGCCCGCCAACGCCTCCAGCGGCTCCACCCGGGTGCCCGACAGGCCCACGCTTGCGCCCGCCCCGTGCAGCTTGCGCGCGATCTCCGCCCCGATGCCGCCTGACGCGCCGGTCACCAGCGCGTTTTTCCCTGTTAGATCAAACATGTTCGCCCCTTCCTCAAAGTCGTCTCACGCGTCGCCCGGCAAGGTTCCGGCCACCGCGTCCCGCTCTCCCAACAGCCACCGGGCCACATCGACGTAGTCGAAGGCCAGCGAAATCGCGATCACAACAAGCGTGACACTCATCAGCCGCCGCGGCCAGACCGGCATGTCAGGGTGGCGGATCTGCCGCCACAGATAGATCGCAAGCGGGGTCCAGAACACGATATGCGGCAAGCCCAGAAGCTTCACATATCCCATTTGCCCATACATCCAGTTGATCGAGACACCCGACAGGAGCGAGGCCGCGAGCGTCAGCACGCCCGCCATCCGCGACGCCCGCCAGATCAGGAAACTCAGCGGCAGGATGAAAGCCCCCACCAGCAGCACGTTGAGCCAGATCTGCACCCAGGTGGGCTGCAACGCCATGGCCTCCGCGAAACTCATGCGTTGATCGCAGAAGCAGCCTTCTGCACCTCTTCCGCCGTGCCCACAGACGCGGTCGCGATCGCACGGTCGATCCGTTTGACCATACCCGACAGGGCCTTTCCGGCCCCGATCTCATAGATCTCCGTCACCCCTTCACTCGCCATCCAGGCCACGGATTCGCGCCAGCGCACCCGGCCCGTGACCTGTTCGACAAGATGCGTCTGGATCAGGGCCGCCGAGCTTTCGGCGCGCGCAATCACATTGCCCACCAGCGGCACGATGGGCGCTTCGAGGTCCACCCGGTCCAAGGCTTCTGCCATCGCGTCGGCGGCGGGCTGCATCAGGGCGCAATGGAACGGGGCGGACACCGGCAGCAGCAATGCGCGCTTGGCACCGCTGGATTTCGCGATCTCGCATGCCCGCTCCACCGCGGCCTTCGCGCCGGAAATCACCACCTGCGCGGGGTCATTGTCATTGGCCGCTTCGCAGACCTCGCCCTGGGCGGCCTCGGCGGCAACCGCTTCTACGGCAGCCAGGTCAAGCCCCAGAATGGCGGCCATCGCCCCCTCTCCCGCTGGAACGGCGGCCTGCATCGCCTCGCCGCGCAACCGCAATAGCCGCGCGGTATCGGCCAGGCTGAGCGACCCCGCCGCGCACAGCGCCGAGTATTCGCCCAGGGAATGGCCGGCGACGTAGGATGCGGCACCAATCTCCACGCCTTCCGCCTTCAGCGCCGCCATGGCCGCCAGGGACGTTGCCATCAGCGCGGGCTGGGCATTGCGGGTCAGCGTCAGATCCTCGATCTCACCCTCCCAGATCAGCGCCGAAAGGCGGTCGCCGAGGGCGTCGTCCACCTCGTCGAACACGGCGCGGGCCTCGGGATAGGCCTCGGCCAGATCGCGGCCCATGCCGATGGTCTGGGCCCCTTGGCCGGGAAAAACGAAGGCTCTGCTCATGGCGCTGCTCCTTGCGATGGTGGCACGGCTCTGACCGTCTCAGCTATCGCAAGCGGGCGGACCGCGCAACGGCTGCGCCAAAACGAAACCGCGCCGAAAGCAGGGGCTTTCGGCGCGGTCAAGCGGTGTAAAAGAGATAGCCGGGGCCGTCAGTGGCCCGTTGTGGCCGCTCTTACCAGGTCTCCATCTCAAGCGTGGTATTACACTGGTCTGCACCATAGGTGCCCACCCAAACATCGACGCGGCCGGTCGCAAGCGCCACGGGGCTGATGTTGACCCGGGAATACGTTCCCGACCCACCATCATCGTTGTGATACCAGTTGCCCTGGGCATCACGCACCATCAGAACGGTATCGCAACCGCCACTGCCGCGGGTCTCGATCTCCACGCGGTTGTAACCATCCAGATCGCTCAGGTTGAACGACATGGTGGGCCGCGCATCGAAATACCCGACGGTGGACGGGAAGCCGTGGCTGCCGCACGCGCTGAGCTGCGTCGATCCACCAGCGGAGACGGAGTAGCGGTCGGGCGACCACATGCCGATCCCGGTTCCAAAGCCCGCGGTCCCGTCCAATGCCGGCGTTGGGCAACCATCCGCGCCAACAGGCTGCGGATCGGGATCGGGGTCCGGATCGGGATCGGGGGTCGGATCAGGGTCCGGATCGGGGTCGGGGGTCGGATCAGGGTCCGGATCGGGATCAGGGGTCGGGTCCGGATCGGGGTCAGGATCAGGGGTCGGATCCGGATCCGGATCGGGGGTCGGATCGGGATCGGGGTTGGGGTTCGTGCCGGACCCGCCAGTGGTCGAGCCACCGGTGTTGGTATCGGCATTCGGCTGCAATTGCAGGTTTGCATCCCAGGCGGTCTCGAACTGACCCACCTGCAATTCGCCTTCGATATTGCCGGAATGGCTGCTCAAGGCGGCAGTGGATGTCTCGGATACGGCAACGCCCAGCCCCACCAACGCGCCCAGAACGACGACCCAATCGACGGTGACGGCACCATCTTCGTTTGTCATAAACCGCTGGTAAACCACCAAGGTACTCCAATTCTGATCGTACGAACCAAGGAGGCTCGCGATAACACGTTTGGCCTGCCTCAAATGCTGAGCAGACTATCCCCCACAGGCGAATGTGCCGTTCAGATGTGGCCGAATTGAGGCAAAAGGCTGAAAACCGCATGTCAACGACGCTGCCCTATCTGGGCACTGGACAGCCCCGGCCCGCGCGCCTATACGCACGCATCTCTCCGCGCGATACCTTTGATCGGCGTGCTCCCTCGTGGCTGGGATGCGGAGAGATCGAGACCCGGCCTTTGAAACGCGCCCGTGACCAGAACTGGAGTTTCCATGCCTCTCTACGAGCATGTGATGATTGCGCGTCAGGACCTGTCCAACACGCAAGCCGAAAGCCTGAACGAGCATTTCGGCACCGTCCTCGCCGACAATGGCGGCAAAGTGGTCGACACCGAGTATTGGGGTGTGAAGACCATGGCCTACAAGATCAACAAGAACCGCAAGGGTCACTATTCCTACCTGCGCACCGACGCCCCGTCGGAAGCGATCCAGGAAATGGAACGCCTGATGCGCCTGCATGACGATGTGATGCGCGTTCTGACCGTGAAGGTCGACGCCCATGATGAGGGCCCCTCGGTCCAGATGCAGAAGCGTGACGAACGCGACACCCGCCGCGAACGCCGCTGATTGATTCGAAAGGACTGACCCATGGCAGCCAAACCCTTCTTCCGCCGCCGCAAGACCGACCCGTTCGAGGGCGAGAACGCGCCGAAGATCGACTATAAAGATACGCGCCTTTTGCAGCGCTACATCTCCGAACGGGGCAAGATCGTCCCCTCCCGCATCACCGCAGTCGGTGCCAAGAACCAGCGTCGCCTTGCAAAGGCGATCAAACGCGCCCGGTTCCTCGCCCTGCTGCCCTACGCCGTCAAGTAAGGAGACGACACAATGGACGTTATCCTGCTGGAACGTGTGGCCAAGCTGGGTCAGATGGGCGAAGTGGTCTCCGTCAAGGAAGGCTACGCGCGCAACTTCCTCTTGCCGCAAAAAAAGGCGCTCCGCGCCAACGAGGCGAACCTCGCCACCTTCGAAAACCAGAAAGCACAGCTGGAAGCGCGCAATCTGGAGACGAAGTCCGAAGCTGAAAGCCTGGGTGAAAAGCTGGCCGGCCAGCAGTTCATCATCATCCGCTCCGCCTCCGACTCCGGCTCGCTCTATGGTTCCGTCACCACCCGTGACGCGGCCGAAGTTGCCACGGCCGAAGGCTTCTCGGTTGATCGCAAGCAGGTTGCGCTGATTGCACCGATCAAGGATCTGGGCCTGCATACGGTCGCCGTGAAGCTGCACCCCGAGGTTGAGGTCGAGATCGAGCTGAACGTCGCCCGCTCACCCGAAGAGGCCGAGCTTCAGGCGTCGGGCAAGTCGATCCAGGATCTCGCGGCCGAGGAAGAGGCCCAGGCCGAATTCGAGATTGCCGAACTCTTCGACGATATCGGGGCCGCGCAGCTCGATGAGCTGGAAGACGAAGTGGCCCCTGCCGGTGACGACACCGCCGCGGAGGCAGAGGCCAAAGACGGCGAGGACGAGTAATCCCGCCTGCCCTGGGCAGACCGCAAATTCACAAAGCGCCGGTTCCCTGAGCCGGCGCTTTTTTCGTGGCACATCCCACCGAACGCCATTGGCGCAAGGCACGGGCCGGGGCTGGCCACATTTCAGTCACAGAATGACTTCGAGTTGGCCACCAAACCTCTTTCCAATTGCCTGAATTCCAGACAAATGCTGCGGAATTGCCGGGGGCAATGTATTGTCTGTTCGGGAGTTTTTTCATGAATCGAGTTTTGGCCGCCGTATTTGCGCTGACGTATCTTTCGGGCGCAAGCCACGCGACAACCTACGACATCGTCCGTTCGTTTGACGGCGCGACAGTGGTGGGCACGATCGAAACCGATGGAACGATCGGCGCCATCAACCGCAGCAATGTTGTCTCGTGGAAGCTTCGGCTCACCTCCCCCACACCGCTGGCGGGCGTGGCTGGCACAACCGATGATGTGTCGTCGGATAGCGCGCTGAACGTGTTCCTGCGCGGCATCTATGCCAGCCAAGACACTCTGACCATGGCGGGGGCACGGGGCAGCATCGTTCTGCAGGGCGGATCGGGCAACGGGTGGTGCATGTCCTTCGTCGATGGCTGCGTCGGAAATGGCGCATCTTCGACCGAATACCTGTTCTTCGATGATGATACAGCCGGCCCGGCTGCAAGTCAGTCCATCGGGCAATCGGTTGTTTTCGCCACCCGCGCCATCGAGGTTATCACCCCGGTTCCGCTCCCCGCGACCCTCCCGCTGCTGCTGGTGGGTCTGGGCGGCGCTGGCCTGCTGGTGCGGCGGCGCAGCCGCAAGACGGCCCGCGCCTGACCGCCGCGACAGATCCGATAGAAGGCCGCGCCGACCAGGCGCGGCGTTTGCCTTGAGCGGCGCGGGGCGGGGCGGGCTCGGCAGGATCACGCAAACGACAATCCCCTTCGCGGATCGGCACCCTATATAGACCGCAACAGTTCCGTTCCATGAGGTCCTTGATGCTCCGCGCCCTGCCCCTTCTGTTGCTTGCTACGCCCGTCCTGGCCCAGGCCCCCGTCGATGACGGCACGCCCAACCTGCCCGACACCATGCCCGCCTTCGCGGAGCAGACCGATGCGCCCGAGATCTTCTCCGGGATCACCTTCGACGAAGAGGTTATCAGCGGCGCGCTGGCCCATCCCTGGGGTCTTGCGATCCTGCCGGATGAGGCTGGCTATGTCGTGACCGAACGTGGCGGCAGCCTGCGCCACATCACCCGCGACGGCACGATGGGCCCGGAGATCTCCGGCGTCCCATCCGTGCGCGCGATGCGGCAAGGCGGGCTGTTGGACGTCACCCTTGCCCCCGATTTCGAGCAGAGCCGGGTCCTCTACCTCACCTATTCCGCGCGGGACGGGCTTGTGGGCTCGGCCACCGCGCTCGCCCGCGCCACGCTGTCGGAGGATCACACCGCGCTGGAGGCGGTGACCGAGCTTTGGCGGCAAACCCCGGCCTCGGCCATTCCCGCCCATTTCGGCAGCCGCGTCATCGTGCAGCCCGATGGCGGACTGATCGTCACCACCGGGGATCGCCTCACCCCCGAAAACCGCGAATTGGCGCAAGATCCGGTGAATGCCGCCTATGGCGTCGTCGTCGGATTTGCCCCCGACGGCTCGCTGACGGCCAATGACGCCCTGCGCGACGTGCTTCCGGGCATCGTTAGCTATGGCCACCGCAATATCCAGGGCGCGGCGATTCAGCCCGGCACCGATGCGCTCTGGACGCTCGAACACGGCCCCGCGGGTGGCGATGAGCTGAATATCGTCGAAGAAGGCGGCAATTACGGCTGGCCGCTGGTCAGCTACGGGGTGAATTACAACGGGTCCGATGTGGGCACCGGCGAACAGGCCCATGCACCCGATTTTATCGAGCCGCGCTATTACTGGGACCCGTCCATCGCGCCCTCCGATATGGTGTTTTACCAAGGCGAGATGTTCGCCGATTGGCAGGGGGACATCCTGTTGGGCGCGCTGGCTGGCCAGTCGCTGGTGCGGCTCGATGTGGAGGATGATACTATCCTCGGTGAAGAGCGCCTGCGCGTGGGCGAGGGCCGCGTGCGGGACGTCGAGATCGACGAAAACGGCGCCCTCCTGATCCTGATCGATGCCGATCCCGGCGCGCTGATCCGCCTGACCCCCGCCGCGGAGTGATCTGGCCGCTGCACCCGGCAGGCGGTAGGTTTGCGGCGAAGGCAACGGGAAGGGCACGCCAAAATGGGCATGTTGATCGACGGGCAATGGGAAGCCGACACCGACCGCTTCATGCAGGACGGCACGTTCCAACGCGAGCCAAGCGCGCTTTCCAGTGATCTGTCCGATACCGCCCTGAACCGCCTTCGCGACACGCCCGAGGCGTTCATCCTTGTCGCCTCGGCCAGTTGCCCGTGGTCTCACGGCGCGGTGCTGGCCTCGATCTTCAAGGGCTTTTCCGGCCGCCTGCCCATCCAATGGGCCGGTGGCCCGCGGGTGGAGGGCTATGGGCTCCTCCCCCACGGCCCCCTGGCGGAATCCGGCACGCGCCATATCCATACGCTCTATTCCGCAACCGACCCGGCCTATACCGGGCGCGCCACGGTGCCCGTGCTTTGGGATTTGGATGCGGAGTGCATCCTGTCGAATTCCTCCGCCGATCTGATCGACGCTTTTGACCGTGCAGGCACCGGACCTTCCCTCTGCCCCGACGACAGGCGCCCGGAGATCGAGGCCCTGACCCGGCGCATATTCGATGGCCTGTCCAACGCCGTCTACCGCGCCGGGCTGGCGGAGCGGCAGGACGCCTATGACGACGCGGTCGATACCGTCTTTGACACACTGGATATGCTGGAGGCGCGGCTGGCCGACACCCGCTACCTCTTCGGCGGCTGGATCAGCAGCGCCGATCTGCGCCTGTTCGCAACGCTTGTCCGCTTCGATACGGTCTATGCCACCCATTTCCGCTGCACCCGCAGGCGCATCGTCGATTACCCCGCCCTATGGCACTTCACGCGGCGGATCTACCAGCAGCCCGGCATTCGGGACAGCGTGGACTTCGATGAGATCCGGTTCGGCTATTACGTCAATGACGGCAGCCACAATCCCCATGGCATCATCGGCCAGCAGCCGCTGATCGACTGGGATGACGCAACCGGGCTGGACTGACACACGGGCGGTCAATTCGCCGTCCGGCTCGCCCGCAATGCCAGCACACCCGCCGCGCCCAGGCACAGCGCACCGATGCGGTTGATCAGGCGCATCACAAACGGCCCCTGAAGGCGATCCCGCAAGGCACTGGCCAGTACCAGCCACCCGATGCCGTTGATCCCGGCCACGGCCAGGAAGGTGGCGGTCAGGATCGCAAATTGGGCGAAGGCCGGTGCGCCGGGATCGACGAATTGTGGAACAAACGCCATGTAGAAGACCGGGCCCTTGGGGTTCAGCGCGCTGATCAGGGTGGATTGCCGGAACAGGCGGCAAAGGGATCGATCCGGCGCATTGTCCTGGGTTCGGATGCCCTCCACCGGCGCGGTCCAGAGCCGATAGGCGAGCCACAACAGATAGAGCGCGCCAACAATCTTCATCGCCGTGAACAGCCCCACCGAGGCCGCCAGGATCGCACCGGCCCCTGCGAGCGAGGCGCTCATGGCGATAAATGCGCCCAGAACCTGCCCCGGAACCGTCGCCAGCCCGGAGCGCATTCCGTTGCGAATGCCATAGGTGACGGTCAGCACGATGTTCGGGCCTGGGATCACCACGACGACGGCGCTTGCCAGGGCGAATGCCAGCCAGGTTTCAAATGTCATTTCCGTCCCTCCCGCCCCGTTTGCGCCACCCAATCACAGCGCCGCCCCAAACGCAAAGCGGCCCGCCGATTGGCGGGCCGCTTGTGACACTGACAATCCGGTCAGATCAGTTGTACCACGTCTCCATCTGCAGCGTCGCAGGGCAAATGCTGGTGCCGTAGGTGCCGACCCAGATGTCATACACGCCGGAGGCGGGGCGGTAGAGGTTGATGGCGGGGTTCAGGTTGCCGTAACTGTCATCGTCGAAGTACCAGTTGCCCTGGGCATCGTTGACCAGCAGGATGGTGTCGCAGCTGCCGATGGCGCGGATTTCAAGGCGGCCATACTGGTGCAGGCCGTCGATCTGGAATTCGAAATCGGGGCGCGAGATCACGTAGCCGGAATGGTTCCAGCCGCAATTGCGCAGGCTCTGGTTGCCGCCGGCCTGAACCGAATAGCTGTTGGGAGAATACAGGTCCTGACCGGTGGTGTATCCGGTCTGAACGCCGACGTTCTGATAGGCGGGGCACGCGGCAGCAATGCCGGCGGTGGCGAACAGGGCGAAGGCGGCTGCAAGAAGCTTTTTCATAATGTGTTACTCCGTAAGGTCTTTTCTTATTGGAAGGGGAATTCCAAGTTCGGTGTTGAGTTGTCCTGCCCCGGTCGGTTGAGGCGATGGGGGCAGGATGGTCTTAGCCGGGCGTTGGCGAAAGGCTGGAAAACCTTACCTCCGCCCGGTGGGGGTTACCCGGATCAGAAATTCCAGGTCTCCATTTCCAGCTCGGCCTCGCATGCGGTTCCGTCTCCGAACGTGCCGACCCAGACATCCACCCGGCCATTGAGGGCCGCGGTATCGGTCAGGTTCAGCTCGGGCTGCATGGCGCCGCCGGTGTCATCGTCGAAATGCCAATTGCCATTCGCATCGTTGACCAGAAGCGTGGTGTCGCAGGAGCTTTCCACCTCGATCTCAAGCCGGCCATAGGTTTCCATGCCCGAGAGATAGAAGGTGTAATGCGGGCCCGCATTGATGTTGCCCGTGCCTGGCAGGCCTGAGCAGCTGGACAGCGGGGTAAGCCCGCTGGCCTGCACAGTGTAGGTGTCGGGGCTGTAGAGCTCCTGACCGTCCGTTGTGACCGGGATACCCTGCAGCGACGTGGTCGGGCAGCCAGCGGTCGGAACCGGGCCCGGCGCGGGGGCCGGAGCCGGTGCGGGGGCAGGCGCAGGTGCCGGGGCTGGGGTCGGAGCCGGAGTGGGCGCAGGGGCCGGTGCGGGTGCTGGCGTCGGGGCCGGTGCGGGGACCGGAACCGGAACAGGGACGGGCTGCGGCGCGGGTGTGGGCACCGGCTGCGGCACGGGGACGGGCTGCGGGAGCGGCTGAACCACGGGCACGGCCTGCATGGTGAACGTACCGGGACAGGAATCGCCGCCGAACGTGCCGACCCACACATCGAGCCGCCCGTTCAGCGCCGCCTGATCGGTGATCAGAAGCTCGGGCTGCAAATTGCCCTGGCCGTCATCGTTGTAATACCAGTCGGTGTTGGCACCGTTGACCAGAAGCGTGCTGTCGCAGCTGGCATTTGCGCGCAGCAGAAGGTTATGGCCCTGCATCTGCGACAGCGTGATCGAGAATTGCGGGATCTGGCTGGCCGAACCGCCGCCATCCACATCGGGGCATTGTGACAGCCTTATGCCACCGGTCGCCTGGGCGACATAGCCGGTGGGGGCGAGGATCTGGTTCGCGCTAAAGCTGAGTGCGGGCCCGGGCACCTGCCAGCTCGGGCAGCCCTGAACGGGCAGCGGCGCGGGAACCGGCACGGGTTGCGGAACCGGCACGGGCGCGCCGCCCGTAGCCTGGATCGTCAGGTTCGCGGGGCAGCCGCCACCGGAAAACGTGCCGATCCACACATCGACGCGGCCCTGAACATCCGGACCGCCAAGGCGCAGGCCGGGCTGCAGCCCGTTGCTGTCATCGTTGAAGTGCCATTGGCCGGTCGCGTCATTGATCAGCATCGCGGGATCGCAGCTGGAGTTCACGTAGAGGTCCAGCTCGCGGCCAGCCATGTTGCTGAGATTGAATGTAAAATCGGGGGCGGAGCGGAACTGACCATAGCCCAGGACACCAAGGCCGCACTGGTCGAGGCTGAAATTGCCACCGGCATTCACGCCAAAATTCAGCGGCTGCGTCAACTGCGCGCCGTCGTAATTGAAACCACCCGTGGAGAGCGCATAATTCGGGCACGCAAAGGCGGCACCGCCCATTGCGCAAAGGGCAATCGTGCTTGCTGTCAAAAGACGCATTTCTATGTAGTCCTTCTTGTTTGGCATCGGCCGAAGGGAAGACCAATGCACCCTAATAGACGTGTGGAGGTCACTCTATGGGATGCCCTGCACTCGCCAAACTGCGGAAACCCTGACCTTCGTTATTCAACCGGAACGATAGCCACGATCGGCGAATCCGCCAAATCTCTTTTTCCAATGAGTCAAAAATGAGGAGCGGCCCCGGAAAATAACCGGGGCCGTGTCGTCCGGAGATCAGAGCCCGAAAATGCGTTGCCAGAGCGTCGGGCGCGTCGGTTCGCTTTGAACCACGACATCGCCTGCACCGTTGGAGATAATCGCGGTGTTGGCACCGGCGGGGGCGTTGCGGCTGGCCTCGGCCAGCATCTCGGCCATGTCACCCGTGGCGCCGGGCGCTGCGTCGAGCGCGGCGATGGCCGCATGGGGCGCGTCGCCCACCACGATGGTGTTGGTCGGCGTTTCCGCCGCGGCTATCCGCGACAGGCCGAGGCGCGGCCGCGGCACGATCGATGTACGCGGCGCAAGGCTTGCGATCACGTCATCGTCGAGCACCACACCGTTCGGCACGGCAAAGGCATAGCCCTCGGGCAGGCGCAGGGCGGTGCGCGGTTCAAGCGCAAGGGCGGGGGATGCCACGCCCATCTGCGCGGCGATCGCATTCAGGTTGGAGAAGGCCGACAGATCTTGTGCGGCCAGCGGTGCGGAAAGGTTTGTTGCGGCCAAGGCGGCCAGGAGGGGGAGAGACTGTTTCATGGGTTCAACTACTCGAATAAATGAATGGGGCTTTGCGGTGTTTCTGGGGGGCGCCCTGCCCCGCATCTTGCGCGGGGCACGGCCAGGGTGTCACAGGGACGGCCAAGGGAAGAGCGGATAGCGCGGAACCGTCCCGCGCGGGATCAGGGTGTGCGGGATGTTTCCGAACCGCCGCTCGAAAGGGTTCGCGAACGGGTTCGGCACGTGTGGGCGCGGCAAGGCGTGGAAGCGATGCTCGAAGCCGAACAGATCCGGGTGGGGATAGGGCAGCGGGCGCGGCACCTGGTAGCCGAACAACCCGTGAGGGCGCGGCAGGACGGGCGTGGGCACCAGCTCGGCATATTCCTCGTACTCCTCGCGGAACTCTTCCCATTCCTCCAGTTGCAGGGCGAGGCGCTTGTCGGCATCGGCCTGCGCCTCGGGTGAGAAGATCTCGACATGGACATCCGCGCTGCCGGGAAGGGAGCAATCCACTCCGAAGGCATCGCACATCTCAACCAGGCGGTTGTAGGAGGAGGTGCCGTGCGGCGCGAACCCGAAATGGGGGCCTTGGGTGGCGATGATCGTTTCGGCCTGCGCCGCCGAGAGGGCAGCCGTCAGTCCGATCGTGGCAAGTGTGGCGTGTTTGAACATGGGTTTGGACCTTTGGTAATGGGCATGGGGCAATAATGGCTTCGTCAAAAAAAATTAGGCCGTTGAGGCGATGGGCAGAGATTGACGCAAGTCGCCCCTGTTATTCAAACGCCACCCCCCGTTATCCGATAACAGGCAGGCGGTCGGCCCAATAAAACAAGGGCGGCCCCGCAGGACCGCCCTTCATGCATTCTTGGCGCTGTCGGGATCGACTTATTCCTCGTCGAGCGCGTCGACAGCCGCTTTCAGGTCGTCCTTGGAGACCTCTTTTTCCTTCACTTCGGCCATCTCGGCGATGAAATCCACGACCTTGTCTTCAAAGAGCGGCGCGCGAACCTGCTGCTGCGCGGCCTGGTTCTTCTGAATGAACTCGAAGAAGGCGCGTTCCTGGCCGGGATACTGGCGTGCCTGGGTCATGATCGCCTGGGTCATCTCGGCATCGGAGACGGTCACATCGTTCTTCTGGCCCAACTCGGCCAGCAGAAGGCCCAGCTTCACCCGGCGCTCGGCCAGCTTCACGTGCTCGTCCGTCGGCTCGACCTTGTCGTGGTCGTGGCCTTCGACATCGGGGTTTTCCTCGTGCCATAGCTGGTGCGCGATCTGGTCGGCCTCGGCCTGCACCAGAGACGGGGGCAGATCGAAGTTCACGGCCTCGTCCAGCTGATCCAGCAGGCCCCGCTTCATCACGGCGCGCGCGGCACCGGTATATTCGGCCTTCAGGCGCTCCACGATCTGGCCTTTCAGAGCGTCGAGATCCTCGGCGCCGAATTTCTTCGCCATCTCATCGTCGATCTCGGCGGGAACGGGCTTTTTCACTTCCTTGACGGTGCAGGCGAAGACAGCCGCCTTACCGGCCAGATGCTCGGCCTGGTAATCCTCGGGGAACGTCACCTCAACGTCTTTTTCGTCCTTGGCCTTCACACCAACCAGCTGCTCTTCAAAGCCGGGGATAAACTGGCCCGAGCCCAGAACCAGCGGGAAATCCTCGGCAGAGCCGCCTTCAAAGGCTTCCCCGTCCACGGTGCCGACGAAGTCGAACACCACTTGGTCGCCATCAGCGGCCTTGCCCTTCTTGGTGGCGAAGTTCTGGGCGTTCTCGGCCAGGTTCCCCAGCGCTTCGTCCACCTCGGCGTCGGCGGGGGTGACCGTCAGCTTCTCCAGCTTCAGCGCCTTGTAATCGACCTCGGGGATTTCGGGCAGCTTTTCATACGCCATCGACACGACGATATCGTCGCCCTCTTTCCAGTCCTCGTTGGTCATCTTGACCTCGGGCTGCATCGCCGGACGGTCGCCGGATTCGTCGAGATGGCCCTGCATGGCCTCATCCACGGATTCCTGCATCGCTTCGCCCATGATCCGGGGGCCGAACTGCTTTTTCAGCAGCGCCATGGGCACTTTGCCCTTGCGAAAGCCCTTCATCTCGACCGAGGGGCGTGCTTCCTCCAGCTTGGCGGTCACGCGCGCCTCAAGATCCGTCGCGGGAACGGTGATCTGGTATTCGCGTTTCAGGCCCTCGGCCAGGGTCTCGGTAATCTGCATATCAACCTCATTCAGAACGCCATCGGCGCAGCGGTTCGTCCGGCATGGAAAATCGGTGTCCTTCTATGGGCGTGGCAGGGGGGGCGCAAGGGGGGCGGCCCAATAAGGGCAGGCAAAAATGCCCACCGCGCGCCAATTGCCCAGCGCACGGGCGATCACGGGCCGGAGAGCGTTCCCCCACCACCGCGTAAGGGAAACCGGACGTTTACAATTCCCCCCCGTTTTCGTCATATTTGCATCGAGTTGATATGCGTCCCCGCCCCTTCCTTTCCGATGTGACCTGAGACAAGGCCAAACGTGATGAGTGACGATCCCAGCAAGACAAAGATGCTGCCCGATGGCCCGGCGGGCGAATTGCCGGTCGGCGCGGAGCTGTCTTCGGGGATGTACCGCGTCACCGGCCGGATCGCGGCGGGCGGCTTCGGCATCACCTACGAGGCGCGCGACAATCTCGACCGCAAGGTGGCCATCAAGGAATGCTTCCCCGCCGGGCTCGCCCTGCGCGCCGGGGATTTCACGGTCTCCGCCGCCTCCGCCTCCACCACCGAACCCTTCGAGACGGCGCGCAACCTGTTCCTGCGCGAGGCGCGCACGCTGGCCACGCTCCGCCATCCCAACATCGTGCATGTCCAGACGCTATTCGAGGAGAACGGCACCGCCTACATGGCGATGGACTATATCGAGGGCCGCGACCTTCAGCACATCATCGACCATGAACCGGAGAAGCTGACGCCCGCCTACGTCATGGAGCTGACGCGCACCTGCCTCGGCGCACTGGATTATCTGCACCGCGATGCGCCCGAGCGCGGCAAGGACCGTTTGCTGCACCGGGATATCAAGCCCGCCAATATCCGCATCGACCCGCTCGATACGCCCGTCATCATCGATTTCGGCGCCGCCCGTCAGGAAACCAAGAACCGTTCCCGCGCGGCAGGCACGTTCCGCGTCGTCTCCGATGGCTATTCACCCAACGAATTCTACGTCTCCGGCACCGAGCAGGGCCCGGCCTCCGACCTCTATTCGCTGGCCGCCACGCTCTACCATTGCATCACCGGGGCCGCCCCCGCCCCCGCCGATGAACGCGCCCAGAAGGTCTCTAACGGCGAAGACGATCCCTATGAGCCCATCGAAGGGCGCTTTCCCGGTCATGATCCGCGCCTGCTTGGGCTGATCGACCGGGCGCTGGCCCGCCCGCTGAAAGATCGCCCTATCGATGCCGCCGCCTGGTTCGCCGCCATTCCCGATGCCGCCACCCGCATCGTCGAGGCCCCCATCGCGACCGCGCCCATCGTGGTGGCCGATAACAGCACGGCCGATACTCCGCCTCCGCCGGGCCCCGCCGGCTTCTGGAAAGGCGCGGCGGTGGGTGGCGTGGCGCTCGCCCTTCTGGGCGGCGGCGCCGTGGCGCTGGCCCCGGGGCTCCTACCCGGAGGCAGCGGCACCGGCCCCGATGCCGAAATGCAGCGCCAGCTGACCGAGGCGGAAGAGGCCCGCGCTGCCCTGCAAGGCGAGTTGAACAACATGTCGGGCACGATCGAAGAGCTTGAGATGGATGTGGTTCAGGCCGAAACCCTCCGCGAAACCGCCGTCAACCGCGCCCAGGAACTCGAAGAACGCGTGCGCGATCTCAGCACGCAGCTGGCCGCCGCCGAAGACGGCGGTACGGCGGAAACCATCGAATTGCGCAACCAGCTGAACCAGGCCGTTGTGGAGCGTGAGGATGCCAGCGGCGCCTTGCGCGCGCTGGAAGACCAGGTTGCAACCCTTCAGGCCGAACTGGCCGCCGCCAACGAGGCCCGCGCCGCCATGCCCGACATGGACGTGCTGCTTTCGGCGCGCGGTGACGCCGAAGCCGCCCGCGACGCGGCGCTGGCCCGGGCCGAGGCGCTGGAAGAAGAATTCAACGCGCTGGCCGCCCAGATTGCAGAAGGCGGCGCGGAGGACCCCGATCTGGCCACCCTGTTCGAGGAACGCGATGCCGCCCTTGCGGCGCGCGATGCCGCACAATTGAATGCGGAACGCGCGCAGGCCGATCTGGCCCGCATGGCGGAGGATCTCGCCGAGGCTGAAAGCGCGGCCGACCTGTTGGATATGGAATTGCGCGCCGCGCGCGCCGAGATCGAATTGATGCTGGCGCGGGCGACCACGCCCAATCCCGGCCCCAACAGCCCCGGCGGCAACGTCGCCTGCCCCACCTGGGCCGTGCCCGGCACGCAAGTGTCCTATACCGGCACCGATATCTACACGCCGCAGACGCTTCCGGTGCGCGCAGGCGGATCAACCCCGCTCAGCGCCTGTTCCGGCCTGCCCGCCAACGCCGTCGGGTTCAGCTCCGAGGTACCGGATTACACGTTCTTCCTCTCGGAAATGGAGCAGTTCCGGCGGCTGGAGTTTCAGGTCGCGTCCGATTGCGATTCCACGCTTCTGGTCAACACCCAAGACGATGTCTGGCACTTCAACGACGATGCCAATGGCACCATCCTGCCGCTGCTCGACCTGACGGGCCAGCAGGCCATCGAGGGCCGCGTGGATGTCTGGGTGGGCACGATAGACGGCACAAGCTGCGATGCGAGCCTGGAAATCGAAACCTGGCTGAACTGACCGCTGTCGCGGCCTCAAAGCTGCGCGGGGTCGTATTCCGTCTCGATCCATTGGCGCAGCGGGATCGGCCCCGCCTCCAACCGTTCGGCGTAGGCGTCAAGGAACCGGTCCAGCACGCCGGTCTTGGACAGGCTGATATGCCAATGACGCAGGCTCAGCGCGCGGCGCGCCTCGGCCACGGGCTTGCCTTCGATATGGATGTGCCAAATGGCGGCGGCCAGCCCGGTCCGGTCCGCGCCGGATTTGCAATGGATCAGCGCCGGGCGTTCGATCGCATCGAAGGCATCGAGAAGCCGGATCAGCGCGGCCACGCGCGGCGCCTCCCGCGCGGTCAGCCCGACATTCTTCAATCGCAGGCCCAGCGCGGCGCAGGTCTCGGCCTCGAAGGCATGAACCGCCCCCTGGTCGGGCCGCAGGCTGATCACCTCGACGATGCCGCGCGCCTTCCACAGGGCCAGGGCCGCCGCATCGGGGTGGTTGGAGCGGTAAACCCCCTCGGCAATCCGCCCCTCGTTGCGCCAGCGCCGCCGCAGCCAGCCGTGATCGAACAGCGTCGCAAAAACGCGCCCCTGCCACCGCCCCATCTCGGTATCGATCTTCTGATCGTAGCGGCGGGTCAGCGCGTCATAGGCACCTTTGGCTTTCTGGCTCCAGGTCAGGCTCATGGCCTCCCCTTCCCCCAAGGGCGCCGCGAATACAAGTCTTTGTGAGATTGCGGGAAAACATCCGTTTACAGATGGCCCCCGCGCGCGCGAGGATGCGCGCATCATGCCCAACGATACGCCCAATCCCCGCGGCCCCAATGCCGTCACCCATCAACTGCCCGCGGGTGAGCTGCCTCCGGGCTGGACGCTTCTGGGCGGCCAGTACGAGATCGTGCGCCTGATCGCGTCGGGCGGGTTCGGCATCACCTATCTCGCGAAGGATACGTTGGGCCGCGACGTGGCGGTGAAGGAATGCTTCCCGCTTGGCCTTGCGCAGCGGCAGGCCGCGACCCATGCCGTCAGCGCCACCTCCGCCGGCACGTCAGAGCATTTCGAGACCGCGCGCGCGCAATTCCTGCGCGAGGCGCGGATGCTGGCCGCGCTGCGGCATCCCAACGTCGTCCATGTCCAGACGTTGTTCGAGGAAAACGGCACCGCCTATATGGCGATGGATTTCATCCATGGCCGCGATCTGCAGGAAGAGATCGTGGGCGCCGACGGCGGGATGTCCGCGCCCCGCGTGCTGGAACTGGCGCGCGATCTTCTGGGCGCGCTGGATTACGTCCACGGTCAGGGCGTCTTGCACCGTGATATCAAGCCGCAGAACATCCGCATCGACCAGTTCGGGATGCCGATGCTGATCGATTTCGGCGCGGCGCGGGCGGAGACCCAGGCCCGCTCGCGCATGGCCGGCACATTCCGCGTGGTGACCGACGGCTATTCCCCCCATGAATTCTACGTCTCCGGCGCGCCGCAAGGGCCCCATTCGGATCTCTACGCCCTGGCGGCCACGCTGCATCACGTTATCACCGGGGCCGCACCGGTGGCCGCCGATGAACGCGCCAGCGCCATTGCGACGGGCAATGCCGACCCCTACCGATCCATCGCGGACAAGCACCCTGAACACGATGGCCGGCTGCTGCACCTGATCGACCGCGCCTTGCGGATGACGCCCGCTGACCGGCCCGATAACGCCGCCGCATGGCTCAACACGCTGACCGATGCGCCAACCACGCTGGTGGCGCCTGTGGCCACCGCGGAGCCCGCCCCGCCCCGCCCCAGCCGCCTTGTGCCGGGCCTGCTTGTCGGGGCCCTTCTGGCGACCGGAGCGGGGGCCGGGATCTACATGGCGCAGCCCGCCTGGCTGTCGCCCGGAATGGGCGAGATGATGGAGCGGATGGGCCAGCTTGAGGTCAGCCTTGCGGAGGCCGAGGCCGCCCGCGCCGACGCCGAGAGCGAGCTGGTCACGCTGCGGGGCACCTTGCAGGCCGCCGAGGAGGAATTGGCCCGCCTTGAGGCCGCCGATGGCGATATGGCGGCAACGATGGCCGAGCTTGAGGTTGCCCGGTCCGCACGGGATGCCGCCGCCGCCCAGGTCGCCGGTCTGGAACAAGTCGTGGCTGATCTGACCGCCACGCAACAGGCGCTGGAAGAGGCCCGTGCCGAGCGTGACGCGGCGGAGGCGCGCGCCGAGGCCGCCGAGGCCGCCCGCGCCGAGGCCGAAGCAAGCGCCGCCACGCTGCAAGAAAACCTCGCCGCCGCCACTGCCGAGCTTGAAACCGCTGCCGCGCAGGCGGCCACCCTGGCGCAGGTCGAGGCCGATCTGACCGAGGCCGAGGCCGCCCTCTACGCCGCAAGTTCGCGCGCATCCGCTCTGGAAGCCCAGCTTCAGCTTGCCCTTGATGGCGAGGTGGATGCCGACGCGCTGCGCCAGCAATTACTGGAATTGCAGCGCACAATGACCGAGATGGAGATCGAGCGGGATCGCCTTCTAGAAGAGATCGAGGCCGCCAGCGCCTCGACGGAATCCAATGCCGGTGAGGTGGAGCGCCTGCGTACTCGCGTGGCGGAGCTGGAGGCCGAAAACGACGATCTGCGGGCCGCCCTGACCCGCGCGGAAACCGCCCTTGGCCAATCGGGCGGCCCGATCTGGAGCCCCGGCGACCCGGACCCCTGGGTGGAGGGTGCGCGGATCAGCGCCCCCAACGGTACGATGGCGCTATTGCCCCGGTTTTCGTGGGACCATGCCCGCGTCGCGCTCGCCGACAGCACCGGCGGCATCGCGCTCTTTGATCGCGACACCGGCGCCTACGAGGCCCACCTGGCGCGCGGCATCCCGACCGAGATCACCCGGCTCGGCTTCTCGTCGGGCGGCAACTACCTGATCGCGACCACGCCCAACGGTACGCCCAACCGGCTCTACCACATCCCCACCCGACGCGAGGTCCTGCGCTTCGAGCCGACCACCGTCACCACGTCCAACCGCGCGATCAGCCGCGACGAGAGCCATTTCATCTATACGCGCGCGGCTTCCGGCGGACAGACCGAGATCGTGTCCATCGACCTGGCCGTCCTGAGGGCCGCCGCCCCGGGCACCTCCGCGCCGGGGGAACGCGTGCTGGATACCGTCGCCGCCAATTCCGGCATTCGCATCTCGTTTGCCGAAACCAGCAACCGGATCACCTTGATCACCACCGACACGGTGCGGATCTACGCGCCCGATGGCACACTCCTTGCCAATACACCCAATCGCATGGGCGTGGCGGCGGCCATCTCGCCGCTCGCCGATGATAGGGGCCTTCTGGTCCTGCGCGGCACCGGCGCGGTCGAGATCTTCGATGGCCCGATCAGTCAGAATCTGGCCGCGCGTATCGAGGCCACGGCCAATTACACGCGGTTCCGCTTTTCCGGCGACCGGCTGCATTTCCTGCGCGCCAATGCCCAATCCTGGGAGATCCTCGATCTGATGACCGGTGAAGTGCGCGGTGCCGGGCCGGTGGGCCAGGGTTATGGCCAGGCGGAAATCTCGGTCTCCGCCGATGGCTCCATGCTGTTCATCGGCTCGATCAACGGGCACCCGGCCCGGCTTCTGGATGTGGCGACAGGCGAGGAGATGCAGCAGTTCGGCGATGCGGTGGAGGGCTATTTCGGGTTCGACAACCGCCATCTGGTGGCCGGTCGCGAAGGCACCGCCGCCGCACAGGTCTGGCGCGTGAACCCGGCCCTCGCCGACTAGCCCGACGTCAGGTCAGCAACAGATACAGGCTCGACGCGATGATCCAGATCGAGGCCAGCGTCTTGAGCCAGAGACTCCCCAGAAGCGACGCGATCCCCTTGGCCAGGAACCCGCCCACAATCGCCCCCGGCACCGCGATCAGCGCGACTTCCAGCCGCACAAGCCCGCCCAGGTAGCCGTCCCAAAATCCCGTGAACACGCACACCACGCTGACCCAGACCGCGACGGCAATGGCCACCTTCGTCGGGAACCGGCGCAGGATCAGGTAGATCGCCAGAAACTCACCGATCCCCACCGAGAACAATGCCGTAACTGCGCCGCCGATCACGCCAAGGCCCAGAAGTACCCAGATCTCGCCCGGGCTGACCCAGATCTTGCGATCCTTGGCCGCCTGACGGCGTTGGATCCAGGTGAAGATCAGCAGCACGATGCCAAGCGTCAGCGAGAAGAACTTGAACCAGATGATCAGCTTGTCGCCTTCCACATCCACGAAGGCTTGCGTCAGCAAAAGCGCGGGGATGCCGGTGGCCAACGGCGCGAAGGTCAGCGCGGCGAGCGTCTGGCTCGCCACTTTTTCGTCCCAGGCCAATCCATCCTTCACAAAGATCGAATAGGCCCAGGTGAGCGCGCCGATGGACATGCCGAAACACTGGATGGTGAAGGAGACAGCGACGGATTCCTCGGGCTTCAGCGTGGCCAGCTGCACCAGTTCCGGCGGGATCATGATCGTGCCGTCCTGAAGCGCGGTGAAGACCGGCACGAAGACGACGCCCCCGCCGGTGCCCGTGGCATTGGCGATGATCGCGCCCATGATGCCCACCGGGAAGAAGAACCACAGCCCCATCAGGATCGTCAGGTCGAGCGCGCTTTCGCGGAACAGCAAGGCGTAGGCCGCCGCCAGAAGCAGCAGGTGGATCGGGATCCAAGCCTTGATGACGGGCTTCATGGCTGAATCGTGCATCTCGCTTACATCTTCCCGAATTGGCCGCCCTTGAACCGCCAGCGCACGAAGATCGCTTGCAGCGGGCCGAGGAGGAACAGGAAGGAGGGCACGAAGACGAGCGTGAAATGCAGCGTCGCGATCCAGAGTCCCTGCCCGCCCTGGAAGGCGAATTCCGGCAGGTAGGGGATCAGGCCCGCACGGGCCACGAAGAACACGATGCCAAACTCCACCCAGGAAAAGAAGAACTGATAGGCAAACGGCCAATCGCGATCCCACCGGGTTGTCTGCAGGAAGATATAGACCGGGTCGAGCAGCAGGCCGAGGCCGGTGATCGTGCACAGGAACCACACGAAAATCTGGATCGTGCGCCAATCCCATTGCCAGCCGGTCCAGTAAAGACCGTAGAGGAGCGTTATCGGTATACCGATGAACAGAAACAGGAAAAGGCGCGTCTGGATGCGGCCGGCAAGGGTGGGGATCATGTCATCTCTCCTTTACGGCCGCGCGCCGGTCATCCACTTCGCCCATCCGCCAAGCGAGCGGAGCGGGCCAAGGTTTCGGACCTTGTGGATGCGCTCGGTCACCAGATGGTCTACCGATCTGAGCGCGGAATATTGCAGTCCGAGAAAGCTGTCGACGGCCAGATAGGGGCCGCCCGTGGTGATCGTGCCCGCCGCGTAGACCCGCCCGTTGCCGTTTCTCAGCCCCTCGATCTCGAAATCATTGGTGCAACGCAGGCCCGTGGGCCCGCCCTTCGTCGCCCGCCCATCGCTGAGCCGATAGGCGTGGTTGCGCGACAGGTGATAGGTGTCGAGCAGATCGGCCAGAAACGGCGAGCGGCGGATATCGGCGATCAGGCCGGTGCAATCCACCAGGTAATCGGCGTTCAGCTCTTCGCGGTTGCCCTCCTGCGTGTCGATGCTCACCTGCACACCGGCGGGTTGCTTTTCGCCCTGCGGCGGCAGCGGCGCGAGGTCCGAGATGGTGCCATAGATCGGCCGATACCACCCCTCCTCCGCGCCGCGTTCGGCAATCGCGATCCAGTCCGAGCGTTCCGCCGTCGTGGTGCCGCCAAGCTGCGACAGCATGATGCCGCGATCCTCTTCGCTGGCATTCTCGTATTCTACGCGCAAATCCCCGCCCCAGCAGCTTTTGGGCCAGTTAAAGGGCTGAATTTCCACGTTATTGCGCACCAGTCGCCTGGCCTTGCGGAACACGGCCCCGTCTCGCGGCCCGATCGCCGAGCGCATCGAATGCAGGATCCGGATCTCCGGGTTCTTGGCCCGCGCCTCGCTCAGGCGCTGGATGATCCGGCTGGCCACAATCCCGCGCCCCCGCACCACGAACTGCACCGGGCCGCCGCGCCGTTCCGCCTCCACATACATCTGGTCATGGGGCTCATAGGCGTTGGCAACCTGCGCCCGCGCATCGGGGTGGTTGGTGATGAAGGTCTGGAAATCATCGACAAACCGGGTGGCCGGGTAGCCGGTGGACAGATGCACCGCGTCGGCGATCAGGAACCGGTTGCGCGCCTGGCCCGAGGCTTCCCCGCCCCACAGCTTGTAGGCCACGGCATAGCGGCCATCGGAGGTTTTGCGTAAGCCCAGAACCTGCGCCTTGAGCAACATGTCCGACCAGCCGATGCGCTTGGCCTCGACATCAAGGCTGTCGAACACATCCCCCGCCCGCGGCGTGTAGCTTTCCGACAGGGTCGGCTCGCCGAAGACCTGAAAAATGCCCTTCACGCCGATGCCCTTGCCGACCTCGCGCATCGCGTAACCGGGGAAGCCCCAGATATTGTCGGGGCGGCTCAGCGCGTTGGAGCGCAGCCGCTCGTGATCTGGGATCTGGCTGTTCTTGCAGTATCTTTTGTAGGTCTGGTAGCAGACCTCCTCTGTCCCGATGGCCCTGATATCGGAGGCGGGCACCCCGTAGCAGCGCAGGTGATCGACCCAGACGAAGCTGCCCAGCCCGCCGCCCACGGCGCAGAACTTGACCTCCTCGATGGGATGGCCCGACGCGCGCAGCGCCTCGATGCCGACTGTCTCCTTGCCCTCGAACTCCGCGTCCGGGAAGGTCCGGCGCGTCGGCGGCGGGGCATCGTCATCGGTAATGACAAGGCGCGAGACAAGGCTCGCATCCACCTCAACCCCCGCGATCCGGGTGGCCGAGGCCGGGCTTTCGGCGGCCGCCAGAAGCTCCAGGATCCAGCCGGGGATGGAGATCTGATCGCCCACCGCCAGCACCTGTTCATCGACCCGCGTGCCGTTCACATAGGTGCCGTTGGTGGAGCCCTCATCCTGCACCCGCACATCCTCGGCGCTCAGCACCAGGCTCAAGTGGCGGCGGCTGACGGCATCACCCGTCAGGGGCACATCGGCCTCTTGCGATTTTCCGATCAGGAACGCGCCGGGTTCTTCACATAGAAGAATGCGCGAGGAGCCGACGGTATTGCCATCAATGCCGATCTGGCGGACCCGAAAACGGACGGGGAAAGTGATCATAATGTAGTCTCCGTCAATACGTTACGAGTGCACCCAATAGGATGTGCCATCGCCCAGTCTCTGCCCGCAATATCGGCAGTTTTCGCCAGGCAGATAGGGGTTGAGCTGGCGGCATTCGGTGTTGGTGCAACTCAGCCCCTTGCCCTCTTCCGACGACATGATCCGCAGCAATTGCCCCCGGATTTCGATGGTGGCCAGATGGTCCATATCGGCGCGTTCGCCGGTCTCCATCATGCGGCGGTTATGGGCAACCTCGTCCCCTTTGCCGCAGATCGCCGTGATCCCGCCCGCCCCGTCGGGGCCAATCGCCACAAGGCAGACCGCCCCTTCGGTGTTCAACCCGTCCAGGGCCTCCTGCGCCGGGCCCTTGCGGCGGCGCATCAGCACTTCGTCGGGGCCACCGGCCACCAGCACGATGGACACACCATCGAGATCCAGCGCCTTGAGCCCTCCGGTGGACGAACTGTCATAGACAAGGTGGAGCGGCTGCCCGATGGCATCGACGCGGGCCTGCTTGGGTGAACAGACCGTCACCTGAAGGCCGACCGTCTCGAAGGCGCGCATCGCGCCCGGCGCCATGCGCACCGTTCCGCCCCGCCCAATCGGCACCGGCGCGGAGCCCGCCTGCGCCAACTGCGCCACCCCGTTCGACGACAGGTCGGTCACGACAAGCCCGCCATCGGTGCTGCCGGTGATCGTCAGGTGTTGGCGCGACAGGGTGCCGTAGCCATCGCCGAAATGCACCACGCGCCCGTCACCCGCCGTGATCCGGCCCACATTCTCCGCCCCGAACCGGCCGATTTCCACCGGCAGGCGCAGGGTTTGCGTGCTCAGAAGCTCCGCCCCTGTTCCCGCATCGCGGATCGAAAGCTCCACATCGTCGGTCATATCTGTGTCCCCGTGGTCGTCTTGTTAGTCATGGATCGGCTTGATCTGCGTCGCGCGGTGATTGTTGAGGAAGACCGGCCCGAACCCGTGGCCCGATGTCGATCCTGGTCGCGTGATGATGGCAAAACACCGGTGCCGTTGGCAAACCCGTTGGATGCCGTAGCTGAGCGGCGGCAGGGACGGTGCGGCACCTGCGCCGCCATGGCCCTGGCCAGGGGTTGCCAAAAGTGGCGGGCCCGGGGCCATCAGGTTGGCGCGCTGCCCTTCGGTCGACGGCACCGTTGGCGCGGCGTTCACCTCCTCCTCCTCGGGCAGGAGGAGCGGGCGTTGGCCCGGCCGCGGCTCGGGCGCGGCATCCGCATCCGGTGCAGGCACGGGTCCCGGAACCGGCGCGCCTGCGGGCGCATTCATCGTCTCGTTCAGGCGCCCGATTCCGGGTGTCGGCACGATCTGCCCCGGCATCGGCGTGCCGCCTGCCTGCGGCAGCGCGGGCGGCTGGCTTGGGGCCGGTGTCGGAACCGGCGCAGGGGCCGGCGCGGTGGGCTGGCCCGACGCCGTTGCGGCCCCGGCGCCCGTTGCGGTGCCATCGATGACGGATGTGATCCCGACACCTGTGGTGCTTCCGCCGCTTGGCCCGGCGGTTGCGGCCCCGGTCTGCGGTGCAGCCACGGCCTCCTGTTCGGCTGGGTCCGCGGCGTCGATGTCATTGCCGTTCAGCGGCGCAGCCGCGGCCGGATCAACGGGCGATTGCGGCTCCGCCACCTCTTCGACCAGGCCGGTTTCGGGCGCCTCTCCGGCTCCGTCAGCGGCGGCGTCCACCGACCCTTCCGGTGCGGTGGTGTCGGGGCGCGGCGCGGGGCCACGCGAAATCTGGGCCTCATCCCCGCTGCGCTGCGGCTCGATGGCCGGGGCCGCGGCCTCGTCCTCCGCCGCTGCGCCTTCGTCCGGGGCCGGGCCGTCATCGGGGTCCGCCGCGTCAGGCGCTTGCTCTTGCGCGGGCTCAATCTCAGCCTCCGCAGGTTCGGGCTCGGTGGCATCGGGCTCAACCGCGCCGGGCTCCGGGCCCTCCGGGTCAGCCGCCGTCTCGGGCTCCGCCGGGTCGGCCGAGGGGCCATCATCGATCAAAATTTCTTCCGTCACGGCGGGCTCGGCCGCCTCAGCGGCGGGCTCCTCCGCGTCAGGTATGTCGGCGCTATCTGCGTCGGCGGGCACGCCCGCCTCTGCCTGGGGATCGCCCCCTTCGGCGGCCACGGGGTTGGGATCCGCGTTTTCTGCATCCGCATCGACGGACACATCCGCAACCGGCTCCGACGTCCCGGGCTGTGGCGTGCCCAGGGCGGTGTCCGTTGCGTCTTGCTCACTCGGCAGGCCGAAAATCAGCCCAAGTGCCAGTGCCGCCCCGCCGAGAAGGGCCGCTGGCATCACCCATCGTCGTCCGCCGCTGGGTCGCGGCACGTCCCCCGGCGTCTCGGCACGGGGCGCGGCATCGGCGGGAGCGTCGGCCAATGCGGCGGATGGGCCCGCAGCGGCAGCACTCGCCGCGCCCGCCTTGCTCGCCTCAACCGCCCGCTCCAGGGCCGAGGAGGCCGATGTGGCCGCACTGTCGCCGCCGCCGCCACCGGCCATGCCTTCGGTCAGTTGCAGCACCAGGATCGCGGTATTGTCCTGCGTCGGATCGTCAAGCTTGTGCAGCGCCGCCATCAGGTGATCGGCGATCTGGCGGCTGCTGGCCGTGGCGCCGACGCGTTCCAGCACCGTCACGATCTCGGCCTCGTCCAGATATTGCAGCCCGTCGGACGCCTGGATCAGGACGTCACCGGGATCAAGCACCGTCGCCATCTTCGGCACATCGGTGGATTTCACCCGCCCGCCCATCAGGACGGAGGTCAGCGCGTTGCGATCGGGGTGATTAGCGGCCTCCTCCTCGGTGATTTCGCCGGATTTCGCCATCTGGTCGATCACCGGCGCCATCGAATGGTCTTCGTTCAACTGCCGCAACTTGCCTTCCCGCCACAGATACAGGGGGCTGTCGCCGACCGACGCCCAGTAGAGCCGATCCTCGAACATCACCGTGGCCAGGAACGTGGCCCCCATGCCCTTCAACCGCCGGTCCTCGGCGGCGCGGTCGCGCAGGACGTCATTGGCGGTGTCGATGGCCGAGGTCAGCTCGGCCTGCAGGTTTTCTTCCAGCGTCGCGCCGTCATGCATCAGGAATTTCAGGTGGCTAACGGCGTCGATCACCACAAGGCGCGAGGCCAGATCACCGGCGGCATGCCCGCCCATCCCATCGGCCAGAACCGCAAATCCGCGATCCATGCCGCCGTGGAAATCGGCCAGCAGCGTGTCTTCCTGATAGGGGCGTTTGCCCTGCCACAATGCGGTGGCGACATCGTAACCGATGCTGGCCGTTCCGCCCGAGCCCTTCGCGGCGCTCACGTGTCGGACCAATCGAAATCGCTGCCGCAGAGCGCGACGAACCGCAGGCTGGTCGCCCCGATCCGGATCGTATCGCCGCTGGTGAGCGTGTCGGAATTGAGCACCGGCGCATCGTTCAGGCGCACGATATTGGTCTTGCCACCATGGCTCAGGTGAAACATGCGCGCCTCGTCGTCATAGGTCACGAAGGCGTGGGGATCGCGGCTGATCGTGTCGTCGCCGAAATCCACCTGCACGGCGTTTTCCTCGCCCCGGCCGACCGGGTTCATGCCCGCCACCAGCGGGGCGGAGGCACCGCGGCCGGGCCCGCCGGTCACAACCAGCCAGCCAACCACCGGGGCAACGGGCGGCGCGGCGGCAAGCGCGGCGCCATCGGCCTCGTCCCGGCCCTTGCCGCCATATCCATGAATGCGCGTCTTGGGGCGCGCATGCCCGCTGGCATCCCGGCCGGAACGTTCCGGCGGCTCCGGCGGTGTCGGGGGCGTGGGCGGCTCTGGCACGTCCAGGGGCCGGGTGGCCGAGGCCGGAGGCGGCGGCGGCGGGGTCGCATCCAGCGGGCGGGTCGCGGAGCCACCGCGCGCGGGCGGCGGAGGCGGCGTCGGAACCGCGCCATCATCGGGCACGCCGCCGTCCAGTTCATCATCGGTCAGGATGGGTTTCTTGGCCATGGTCATCCTCTTGCTCATCTGTCGTGTAAATGGGCCCGGCCCATCCGCGTCACATCCTATCCCACCGGCACGCGCCGTGGGGTGCATGTTCCAATTGGTAGCATACTCCCCTCAAACTTGAAGGAATTTGGCCAGGCTGGCGAGTGGCGGAAAACCTCAGCGCCCTGGGGGCTTTCTTCACGCGCCCGTGTGCCATACTGGGCCCCACGGCGGCGCCTCTAATCGGTGTCCACTGTCCCGGCCCCCGCGCCCCGCGCGCGGCTGTCTTCGGTGGCCGGGGCATAGGTCCGCTGGGCGAAGCGCTCCAGCCTGTCGCGGATTTCAGGTGCCACCCGCGCGCGCGCGGCCCGCGCGCCGGGCGGCGGCGGCGTGGATGCGGGCGCAAGGGTGATCCGCGCCGCCGCCGACGGCAACGCGGCCCCCTCCACCGATCCACCGGCGCCCAGAACGATCCCGGTATCCCCAGAGGTCAACCGCAGGGCCTCCCCCTCCGCAACCTCCAGAAACGGCAGCAGAAACATCGGGCAATGGACCGGCCCGAACGCCCCCTCGGGCACATGGCCCGTATCGGACAGATAGGTGCCCAGCACGATCGGGCAGATCTGCGCGTCCCGCACGCCCAACAGGCCCTCATCTGGTGCGATCAGGTCGTGGGTTTGGCCATCCGTCGCCTCCAGCAGATCCGCCAGAAGGCCCGCACCGTCATAGCCCCGGGCGGCCAGCCAGCGCGTGGCATACCCCGCCTCCTCCCCCAAACCATGGCTGCGCCCGGCCCCTCGCGCGGCCTTGGTCGCCAGAACCTGCAATTCGCCAAGCGACCAGTCGAGGGGGGCAGGACGGCTCACAATTCGGGGTAGCTCCAGCCATCGGGATCGGCATCCGCCAGCTCATCGGGATAGGGCGCGTTCTGAAACATGGTGATCCGCAGCCAGCGGTCCGATCGCGGATCGAACCGCGTCGCCCCGAAGAAGCTGAGCTTGGCGCGCAGCAGGTCGATCGGCGCCATATCCGCGTGAAGGGTGTTGTCACGCACCTCCGCATAGGGATGGTCCGCCACGATCTGCAGGCGGCGCACCGTGTGGCGGTGTTCGGGATGGCGCAGGAGGAACGCCGCAACCGGGCCGGTTTCGCCCTCCAGCGCCGCGTGAAGCCGGGCGGCCTCGAATCCGGGGCAAAGCGGGTTGGCATAGGCGTCAAGGTCTTCCTCCGCCCGCTCGCCCAACCGCGGCTCCAGCTTCTCGGCCGAGGTGTACCAGACCCGCGCATTTTGCGTGGCGCAGGTCCAATCGATGGTGAGCGCTTGCCCATGAATGCGTTCGATCAGGCCGCGCAGATCGGCGACATCCATCTGCCCATCGATCCGGCGCGGTGTCTCGTCTGCAGCCATGCAGCCCGCCGCGGCATCGACCAGATGGCCAAAGGGCTCCAGTAACAGGGCCGCCAATTGCTCCTGCCCCTCCAGGCTCAGATGCGCCTCCCCCCAACGCCAAAGCGCATCCAGCGCATGGGGCGCTTCCAGATCCGTGGCATCGAGCTTGACCAGCAACAGGTCCATATCCGCCCGCAGATCGGCCAGCTTGGCGCGCTGGATCGGATGGTCCGAGTGCCACTCATGGGCGTTGCGCCGGGCGCGCAGGGCAAACCGGCGCAGGATGGCGGCCTCCCCGGCGCGGGCACGGGCCACGTTTCGAACCTCGGCCAGGGCCCATTCCCGCGCGGCGATCCATTGATGGATCAGCCTTGGGTGGTTCATCAGGAACGGGGCCATGCCAAGCCCGGTGGAATTGCCAATGCCAAAGCGGCGGCGCAGCTCCGGGTCCAGCGCCACCGCATCGGCACTCTTGCAGCGCGCCATATGCTCCACAAGGTCCATCACAAAGGTCCGGATCAGGTAGACGGTCAGCATCTCGGCCTGAAACGGCGTGTTCAACTCGGCCCGCGCCTCTATCGCCGCCCGGTCCGCCGCGCCGAATTTGGCCGATCCGTACACCGCCGTCGTGCGCATCAGGTACCCGACGCTCTCCACCAGATCGGCGTCGGGCTGCTGCCCCAGGGCAAGCCGGTCCACCACATGATCCCACAGCCGGACAGAGCGGTTCGCCCGGCTGAGCGTCAATTCGCGCCCGCTGACGCGCCCGGCCTCCTGAAACGGCACGTTTCGGGACAGGCGGTCGATATCCGCAGCCTCCGGCACACCGTCGAACAGCGCGAACGTCGCGTCCCACGCCGTCGCGATCACCCGGTCGGAGCGTTGATCGGGCGGCAGATCATGGGCGAAGGCAACCAGCGAATAGGTCCGCTCCGGCCCCGTGGCGCTGTAGAGCGCATGGCCGACACCGCGCGCATCCACCTCCCATTCGGGCCGCGAGAAGGCCCACCCGTCCCCCTTCATCCGGCGCAGAAGGATGCGCATGAAGCTCAGCCGCGATTGATGAAACGATCCCATGCGATCAAGGCGCATCACCACGTTAGGATCGCGCATCGGGACCTCTCTGGGGGCGGGCTCTTTCATTCCGGGGCTCCAAAATTCTCCGCGTAGAAGCGATACCAGTTCCCACCCATCACCGCCTCCACCCCCGCCGCATCAAAGCCCACGGCGCGCAGGCCCGCCTCCAGCTTCGGGAAATCGGCATTGCTGCGGAACCAGTCGGGCTGCGGCGGAAAGCCCGCATTGTCCGCGGACCCTTCGCCATAATCGATCTGTTTCGTCCAGCGCCCCACCCGCATCCATTCCACGACACTGTCGGGCTGATCCTGGCACAGATCGCTGCCGATCCCGAAATGCCCCACGCCATACCGCTCCGCCATATCCGGGATCATGCCGCAAAAACTGTCCAGCGTGCAGTCCGCCCCGCCCTTCAGATGATGCGGATAGATCGAAAATCCCATCATGCCGCCACCCGCCACCACGGCCTCGATCACCTCCGCCCGCTTGTTGCGGCGCGCCGGATGCCATCGATGCGGATTGGCATGGGTGATGGCAATGGGGCGGGTCGAATGCTCGGCGGCCTCGATGGTGGAGCGGTCGGCGGAATGGCTCATATCCACCACCAGCCCCACCCGGTTCATCTCCGCCACCACCTCGCGCCCCATCCGCGTCAGGCCCGGATCCTCCGCCTCGTAACAGCCCGTCGCCAGCAGGCTCTGGTTGTTATAGGTCAGCTGCATGAAGCGCAGGCCAAGGGCGTGCAGGATCTCCACCAGCCCGATATCGTCTTCCATGGGCGAGGGGTTCTGCGCCCCGAACACAATTGCCGTCTTGCCCGCCGCCTTCGCCGCATCCACCTCCGCCGCCGATCCGGCCCGCATGATCAGATCCCCATGATCCTCGAAATACCGGTTCCAGCGTTCGATCTGCAGGACGGTTTCGCGAAACACCTCGTGATAGGCGATGGTCACATGGACCGCATCAAGTTCCCCTGCCCGCATCTCCTCGAAGATTGGGCGGGACCAGTTGCAATATTGAAGATTGTCGATGCGCATGGCGGGATTTGCGCGCGCCGGGTCGCCCGCGTCAATCCTCCTTGTGTCCACGCATCATCCATCCGCGACGCCCGCCGGCTCCCGTGCCGCGCCACGATCCGCTCATGCGGGCGCTGCCCCGCCCCTCTTTGTTCCCTGAAAATGCCCGCCGGAGGCATCCGCCACCGGCCACAAACGACGAGAACCGCGATTGGCCGCTCAGGGGCCCCGGCGCGACGGGGCGGGTGGGTGGGCGGCGCGCCGGGGCCCGGGGTCAGGTGAAGTAGATCCGGTATCTCTCCCGCACCGCGCGATCTAGATCCGGGTCCACCTGAGACGCACCTTGCGCCAGGATCGCCTCTTTCCGCGCCGTCGCATTCGCCATCAGATCGGGTTTCCGAGCCTCTTCCCATTCCTTGGGGCTCATCCGGTTGCCGAGGCTGGGATAGACGAAATCGCTCTGCATCAGGGCCAGCGTCTTGTCAGTGCCCAGATAATGCCCTGGCCCGCCGAGGCAGACCTCCGCCATCTGGTCCAGCGCCAGCGTCTCCTCATTCACCTCGATGCCCCGCACACAGCGCATGGCCTGACCGATCAGATCGTCGCTCAGAACAAGACTTTCCAGGCAGAACCCCAGAAGCGAGGCATGCATCCCCGCCGCCTCGTAGACCATGTTCAACCCCGACAGCCCGGCCATCACGTTGGAACACATCTGCTCCCACCCGGCCTGCATATCGGGCATCTTCGCGTCCGACGCGCCCCCCGCGGCCCCGCCCGGCAACCCGTAGAACTGGTGCATCTGCGCGCAGGCCGAGGACAGCAGCGCCTGCTCGCCGGAGCCCAGGCACATCGCGCCGGTCCGCAGGTCCAGCCCGAAGGGCCAGGTGCCGAAAATCGCCGGATGCCCGGGTGCCAACGCGTTGACATAGACCACCCCTGCCAGGCATTCCGCCACCGATTGCACCACCGCGCCCGCAATGGTCGACGGCGCCGTGGCCCCCGCCATCCCCGCCGACAGCAGCAGGATCGGCATACCCGCGCGGATGCAATGCTCCATGGTCTCGCAGCTTTCGGTAGCGAATTTCATCGGCGGCACCACGAAGCAATTGGAGTTGGAGATAAACGGCCGCGCCCGCCACGCCTCCTCCCCACCGGCCAGCATGTGGATCAGCTCCATGCACGGGGCCACGTGGGAGGGATCGCTGAACGAGGTGCCGATATGCTTCGTCGTGCCCGCCACCGCGCCATAGATGGTGTTCAGGTCCATCTCCAGATTGTCGGCGATATCACGGCACACCATCGGGCGCTGGAAGAAGTGCACGTTATCAAGGGCTTGCGTGATCCGCGCGGCTTCGTACAGATCCTGTGATGTGGAATGGCGATAGCTGTTATTGGCCACATCCACCACATTCACCGCCGCACCTGCCGTCCCGAAATGCACCTTGCGGCCGAACAGCTCCAGATCGTGTTGCGGATCGCGGGCGGGCAGCGTCAGGTTGCGCGCGGCCTTCGACAGCGCCTCCTCCACAACCGCGCGGGGGAACCTCAGGCGGCCATCCTCGCCCAGAACCGCTCCCACGCCCACCATCAGCTCGATGCCCGATTGCGGCGCATCGGCGAGGCCGATCGTGGCCAGCGCCTCCAGCGCCGCCTCGTGGATCTGGCGCACCTGCGCGTCGCTCAGCACCTTGAGCGTGCCGCCCTCCATTCCCGGGCGGATGGGCCGCACCTCGTCGGGCAGGGCTGCGGCGCGCGCCGCCACCCGGGCCGCACGCCCCCCGCCCCGCCGGCTCTTGCGCTCCTGTACCTCAACCATCTGCCCTGCCCTCCCTCAGCATTGCGTCAATCTCACTGCCCTTGGCGCTCGCCTTGAACGGCGTCAGATCGCCCGCCATCAGCCCCGCCATCCCGTCCCGGATCGCCGCATGGGTCAGCCGCGCCACCTGGCTTCCCAGCGAGACGCGGCGCACACCCATGCCTGCCAGCTCCTCCACCGACAGGTCCTGCAATGGCCCCACGGCCAGCGCATTCACCGGCGCGCGTATCGCCGCCACCACGTCTGCCAACTCCGCCCTCCCCGGCGGCGCCGGCAGATAGAGGCAGTCAGCCCCCGCTGCCTCGAAGGCCTGCAACCGGCGGATGCCCTCGGCCAGATCATAGACCCCGTTCATCACCCCATCCGCCCGCGCCGTCAGCACGAAGGGCCGCCCCAAAGCCCGCGCCGCCGCCACGCCCGCGCGCACTTTGTCCAGCGCCAGATCAAAATCATAGGCCGTGACGCCCCCGTCGAACGACATGTCCTCGATCCCGCAGCCGGACAGGCCCACCTCGGCCGCCAACCGCACCGTCTCCGCAACATCCTCAGGATTGTCTCCGAAGCCGTTCTCGAAGTCGCCCGATACCGGCAGGGTCGTGGCCGCCACGATGTCCTGCGCATGGGCCAGTGCCTCGTCCCGCGTCACGCCCCCCATATCGGGCCGCCCCAGCGTGAAGGCGTGCGCCGCCGATGACGTCGCCAGCGCCACCGCGCCCATTGCCGCCATCATCCGGGCCGAGCCCATATCCCACGGGTTGGGCATCACGAAACACCCCGATTGATGCAGGTCCATGAAGGCCTGGTGCCGCGCCGCCATGTTCATGTCAGCCT
Source organism: uncultured Roseicyclus sp. (assembly GCA_947494975.1). Lineage (GTDB taxonomy): Bacteria > Pseudomonadota > Alphaproteobacteria > Rhodobacterales > Rhodobacteraceae > Gymnodinialimonas. The sequence goes on from CANLXA010000001.1 coordinate 209,217, forward strand.
CCTCAGTGCGGAACGCACGATGATCTTGTGGGGGATCAGAACCACGGCGAGATAGAGCCGCCCGGTCCAGTGGTTGAACCAGATCCGTGTGGTCAGCGATGCGGTCCGGTCCTCAAGGCGGGTTTCCAAGGTGAAGGTCAGGTGCCGATCTTCCAGGCCAAGCTCATAAGCCTCCGGCGTCTCGGCCACCACGAGCAGGTCCGCCATGCCGCGGCCCAGGGTGGGGGTTGCCAAACCGAAAATGCCGACAATCCGGTTGCGAAGGCTCATCGCCCCCCGCACCCAGGGCGGCATCGTGCCAAGCGCCACTTCATACGCGGCGCGGGCGGTTATCAGGCCGGGCCGTGACTCGGCCCGGTGCGTGTCCGACCAATCGGGCGGCCGCGAGGGGCGTTTCAGCCCGCTCATCTTGCCAACCTCCGCGCGATTTCCGCGATATGCGCCGGGCCCACCTCACAGCAGCCGCCGACAATCGTTGCGCCTTGATCCACCCAGGCCATCACGTGATCAGCGTAGATCTCCGGCCCCATATCGCGCCGCGCCTTGAGGGCATCGACCGTCGGCGCCTCGCCCAGAAACGCCTTGGTGATCTGCGTGAAGCCGTTGGCATAGGCCCCGAACGGCACGCCACCCGCACCCAACACCTGCAACGCCGCTGGCATCGCCTCGGGCGCGGAGCAATTGGCCAGCAGGACCTCGGCCCCGCCTGCCACGGCCACCGCGTCGGCCAACGGCTCCCCGGATCGCAGGCGGCTGCCATCCTCATCGTCTACGGTGAAGGCCAGCCAGACCGGCACGCCATGGCCCGACGCGCCTTCCAGAACCGCAATCGTATGGGCGACCGACGCCACGGTTTCCGCAATCAGCAGGTCGCAGCGCGGCGCGATCAGCGCGGCAATCTCAGCATAAAGCACCACGGCCGCGATATGATCGGGATGCACATCGGGTTGATACGATGCCCCCAGCGGCCCGATGGCGCCCGCGATCCGGCCCGATCCATGGGCGTCCCGCGCGCCCTCGGCCTGATCCAGCGCCAGCCCATGGAGCGCCTCGAACTGGTCTTCCAACCCCGCACGCACCAGCCGGTCGCGGTGGATCGCATAGGTGTTGGCCGTCGCAATCTCGGCCCCGGCGGCAAAGAAATCCGCGTGCACATCCCGCACCAGATGCGGCTCGTGCCGCATCACATCCGTCGACCAGAGCGGCGTCGGCGGCGCATCGGACCGGGCGATCAGCTCCTGACCCATCCCACCGTCCAGAAGCGTCACGCTGTTGATCATGCGCGGATCCGTTCGTTCTGCGGATCCCAGATCGGCCCGTCGCCCTGCACCACGGCCTTGCACGTCTCGCCGTAGATATTGACGTCAAGCTCCGTGCCCGGCGCCGCCAGATCGGCGCGCACCATTGCCAAAGCCACGGAATGGCCCACCCGGTAGCCCCAGGCCCCGCTTGTGGTTTCGCCCACCACATCCCCGCCATGGGTGATCGTCGACATGTAGGGCGCATCCGCCTCCCGCGCATCGACGTTCAGCACCACGAAGCGTTTCTTCACGCCGCTCTGCTTTTCCGACAGAAGCGCCGCCTTGCCGGGGAAATCCTGTGGCTTGTCGAACTTGATGAACCGCTCAAGCCCGCCCTCCAGCATCGAGTAATCGGTGCTGAGATCACCCTTCCACGCCCGATAACCCTTCTCGATCCTCAGCGCGTTAAGCGCGAACATGCCAAACGGCGTGGCCCCGGCCCCGATCACGGCCTCATAGATCGCAGGCATATCCGCATTGGCCGCGTGGATTTCCCACCCAAGCTCCCCCGCGAACGAAACGCGGGCCAGGAACGCGGCCTGCCCCGCCACATTCGCCGTCTGGTGGGTCAGCCAACCCAGCGAGAGGTCCGCATCGGTGCCGATGGCCTCGAACAGATCCCGCGCTTTCTGGCCGGTCACGATCAGGGTGGAGAACTCCGTCGTGTGGTCCGTCAGGCTCACCCCTTCGGGCAACCCGTCGCGCCACAGCACCTCGTAATCGTGCCATTGCGCAGGCGCCGCCGTGATCAGGGTGAAATGATCCTCCTCATGGCGGATCAGGGACATTTCCGTCAGGATCCGACCCCGTTGATCCGGGAAATAGCCCAGGTTCATACGGCCCACCTTGGGCAAGCCCCCCGCGATCCGGCCCCGCAGCCACTCCGCCGCCCCTTCGCCGGAGAGGTTGAAGCGCGAAAACCCCGGCAGGTCGAGCACGCCCACCCCGTCGCGCACCGCCTCGCATTCCTCGCGCACACGCGGCTCCCACGGCCCGGTCCGGTCCCACGTCTCCGTTGCCTCGATGGAGGTATCGTCGCCCTCCTTGGCAAACCAATTGGCCCGCTCCCAACCGCCATAGGCACCCATCTGGCCCCCCGCCGCGACGACCTTGTCGTGAACCGGTGACAGCTTCTTGTCCCGCCCCGCGGGCCAGGCCTTCCACGGAAAATGCATCCCGTATTCGTGCCCATAGGTTTCCAGCGCCTTGTCGAGGCAATAGGAATGGTCGGCATAATCGGTGTAGCGGCGCGGATCGACGGCCCACATATCCCACTCCGTCTCACCATGCATGATCCACTCGGACAAAACCTTGCCCGCCCCGCCGCCCTGCACGATCCCGAAGGTGAAGGAATGGGCCTCGAATGCGTTCTCCACCCCCGGCATCGGCCCGATCATCGGCAATCCATCGGGCGCATAAGGAATGGGCCCGTTGATATTGCGCCCCACGCCGCCTTCGCCCAACAAGGGCACGCGGGCCATGGCGTCTTCAATATACCACTCCAACCGGTCCAGATCGTCGGGATAGAGCTGGAATGAGAAATCCTCCGGCATCGGATCGTCGGGCGTCACCCAATGCGCCTTGCAGTTCCGCTCATAGGGGCCAAGGTTCAGCCCGTTCTTGTCCTGCCGCAGGTAATAGGAGCTGTCGACGTCCCGGATTAGCGGCAGCTTCTTGCCGTTGGCCTCCGTCCACTCTTTCACCGCCGGGATTTCGTCGGTAAGGAAATACTGGTGGCTCATCACCACCATCGGCACCGTCCGCCCGCCATGGGGCTTGAACCACTCCCCCACCCGCTGCGCGTAGTATCCGGCGGCATTGACCACGAACTCGCAGCGGATTTCGCCCTTTTCGGTCTCCACGATCCACTCGCCATTCTCCCGTCGCACCCCCGTCGCGGGTGTGAACCGGTGGATCTGCGCCCCCAGATCCCGCGCGCCCTTGGCCAGCGCCTGGGTCAGCTGCGCCGGGTCGATATCGCCATCATAGGGATCATACAGGATGCCGCTCAGATCGTGGGTCTCAAGGAAGGGATACATCTCCTTGGCCTCGTCATTGGACAGCATCGCCATGTCGATGCCCTGATACTGCGCCATCCCCAGCACCCGCTGGAATTCCTGCGCCCGTTGGCGCGTATGCCCCAGCCGCAACGACCCTGTGACGTGGTAATTCATCGGATAATCCACGTCGTCCGCCAGCGTCCGGTACATCTCCAGCGAATAGCGCTGCATGTTCAGCACCGCCCAAGAGGTCGAGAAATTGGGGCAATTCCCCGCCGCGTGCCACGTCGAGCCCGCCGTCAGCTCGTTCTTCTCCAGCAGCACGCAATCGCTCCAGCCCCCCTTGGCCAGATGATACAACGCCGAGGTCCCCACGACCCCGCCCCCGATGATGACAACCCGTGCAGTGCTTGGCAGATCAGCCATGAAACCCTCCCCTGACGGCGGCCACGGGGGGCGCCTGATACGTCTGTTGCGCGCAAGTATCCTCCCGAAACCTTGGAACTTCAATTCGCCACACGCATCTGTTTTAATCGCAAAAACCGATTAACGCCCTGCCATCTTTGTTCCCCGAACATGCCGGGGGCTTGGGGGCTGGCCCCCAAAGAGACACCACAAGATGCAGATCGACCAGATCGAAACCTTCCTCGACCTTCTGGACACCCGCAGCTTCAACCGCACGGCGGACCGGCTGGACGTAACGCAATCGACCGTTTCAGGCCGGGTGAAGGCGCTTGAAAAGGCCCTGGGCGAGCGCCTCTTCGAACGCTCCCGCGCGGGCACGCAGCCCACCACCGCGGCACTTCGGTTCGAAACCCATGCCCGCGTGTTGCGCCGCGCCTGGGCCGATGCGCAGGCGGATGTGAAACCCTATGGCGCGGCGGTCATGCTGCGGATCGGCATCCAGCACGATCTGCTGGACAATCATGTCGCCGATTGGCTGACCGCGCTCCGCACCGCCCTGCCGGAGTGCGGCTTTTACGTCGATGGCGACTATTCCCGCCAGATGTGCCGCGACCTGGAGAACGGCGCGCTCGATCTCGGCGTCGTCTTCACCCCCCGCCCCTCCCCCGACCTCTATTTCGAGAGCATGGGCGAAATCCCCTACCGCATGGTCTCCGCCACCGCCCGCACGTTGGCCGAGGTCAGAGCCACCGACTACATCCTGCCCAACTACGCCCCCGCCTTCGCCCAGACCCATGCAAGCCTCCTGCCGGGCCTCTCCCAAGGCACCGTGTCGTCCGGCCAGGCCGCCGCCGTCCGCGGCCTGTTGATCGCGCTGCAGGGCACCACCTATCTGCCCTCCGAGATGGCCGACACCCTCACCACCGAAGGCATTGCCCACCCGGTCGACGGCGCCCCGGTGATCGGCCAGCCGGTCTTCACGGCCATGCATCTGAGGAACCGGCACCGGGCCGGGTATCGGCGGATGGCAAAGGTCCTGCGTGGGCGTCTGGCGGGGTGAGATAGCGGGCTCAGCCCCGGCGTCGGTGGGCCTGCAACCGGCGATCCCGACCTCCGGGCGGAGCCCTCAACCCAGCCCGATCGCCGGACCGGCTCACCGGCGCTACAGCGTGTGAATCCACACCTCCGCCTCCGGCTCGTGCGGGGCCCGCGTACCGTCCGTGGTGGCCCCGAGCCTCTTCGCCACCGCCTGTGACCGCGCATTGCCCACGTCGATGTAGCTCGACAACCTGTACAGCCCCAGAGCCTCACGGGCCCATGTCTTCACGGCCATCGCGGCTTCCGTGGCATAACCCTTCCCCTCCGCGCCTTCGAACAGATGCCAGGCCAGCTCGATGTCCGGCCAGTTGGAATGCTTGATCAAGCCCACCCGGCCCACCGGATGTCCGGTTTGCGTTTCGACCAGGATGAAGAAGCCGAAGCCGTGCCACTGCCAGTGCCCGATGCCCGCCAGAAACCCGAACCAGGCCTGCTCTGCGGTAACCGTCTCGCCCTGGGCTGCCATCGACGGAGCGGAGGTCATGAACCGGGTGAAGGCCGGCAGATCATCCCGTTCAGGTCCCCGCAAAACCAACCGCTCCGTCGTCAGCGTGGGTGCGGTCGAGAGATGTTTCATCGGATGCCCTTCCGGTCGCGGATTTGGGGTTCAGCCACGTTCAGCATAGCGAATGGTCGCACAGTGCGGATAGGGCTGCTCTGCCGGGCAAACCAGACATCTGTCGTCGAACAACGCGCGTCCGCTTTCGCGCCTTCGCGGGGTTTACGGCACAATCCCAATCAGCCATCGTCCTCAATCCGCCATCGCTCCGATCAAGGCCTCAGCCAACGCCGCTTCAAGAGCGGGCACAAGATCGGACCTACCGTCCACGATACCCACATCGGTATTGATCTGAAACGCGATAGTCAGGTTGTGGTCGGCGTAATGCCGGAGGCTCGATACATAGCCGGGCATCCAGCCGCCATGGCCATAGACCGACCCGAAGGGCGTATCGCGATAGATGGCGATGCCGCTTCCATAGAATAGGCCCGGGGCATCCGGATGGACGGCAACGCCATCCAACAGAGGGTCCAGATATTCTGCATCGAGCGCTCCGCCGTTGAACAAGGCATGACCCCAGCGGGCGAGATCCGCGGACGTCGACGCAAACCCGCCGCCCGTCCACTCAACCACCGGGTTCCAAGTCAGGGCGCCCCCGTCATCCCTGGTGCGCACAGCGAGACCAAATGGATTGTCCTCCATGGTGAAGCCGACGGCGAGGCTCCCGATTGTTGGTCGGTCCGACGGGCCTGTTGCCGTCAGGCCAAGCGGGCCCAACAAGCGGTCTTGCGCGAGGTCGTAGACATCCCTGTCCGTTGCAGCCTCCAAAACCAGGCCCAGAAGGACGTAGCCGGTGTCCGTGTAAGCCCATTCCGATCCCGCCTCAAAAAGCGGGGGGGCGTCCAAAATGAACGAGACCAGCACCGCGGGGTCGAATTGCCCCGTGTCCCCAAGCGCGACGAACTCGGGCGCGACACCATCCATATGCACGTGATCCGGCACGCCGGACGTGTGGTTGAGAAGCTGACCCACCGTCATCGTGTCAGCGTTCGGCACCCGAGAGAACCAGGGCAGATCACCGAGGTGGCTGGCAACAAGGTCGGCACGGCTGAGCGTCCCCTCCGCTTCGAGCGCCAGAACCAGCGCGCCCCAAATCGTCTTGCCGATGCTCGCCGCCAACATGCGGCTGTCAGGCGTCATTGGAATGCCGGCTTCGATATCCGCCAAGCCAACGGCGAGTGTTTCAACACCACCGTCATCCGCCACGTAGGCAAGTGTCGCGCCCGGAAACCCGTAGGTCTCGTGAAAGGCCCCCAGCAGGTCCTGCATATCGCCGCGCAGATCGGATGGGTCCGCATTCGCGGCTTGGGTACACACGCACAGACAGACAAGACATGCCCCAATGTGAAGAGGGAACGACGTCATTGGTCTGCCCTCTCGTCCCCGGGGATGACCTCTGTCAACGCGCCCTTGCGATGCAGCATGGTTTCGCGGTTCCACCAAACCACCGCGACGGCGACGACCAGAAGGATCCAAGTGTCATAAGGTTGTGCGTCCGGCCAGATCGGAAGGATCAGCTGCCAATGGAACAGCATCGGCCACAGAAGGCTGCCGCGTGAAGCATTGAAGACCGGAGTCACCAGCACGGCCAGAGTGATGTTGCCCAGAAGGAACGGGAAAAAGCTCCATCCCGCAAAGACAGTGCCCGACAAGAAGAAGGCCGGAAGGTGCCAAATGCCCCAGACCGTCCCGATGATGATACCGGCCCACAGTGGGGCAACGTGGCGTTGCAGGATTGGCTGTGCGACACCACGCCAGCCGAACTCTTCAACCGGCCCCAAGAAGAGCATCATGAATGTGAGGGCGACCATCGCGCCGACGCCTTCGGGCGGGATTGGCGCAGATAACGGGCCCGCCTTGAGAGCCGAACCGCCCATGAAGACAGCAGGGATGCCAATCAGGATGAACGCGACCCAGAGCGGCGACAGACGCCACACCAGGAGCCTCGAGAGGAAGGCTTTGAGCCCGGCGCCGCCGCCAAAATAGAACACAAGCGCAAAGGCCGAAATCGCGGGGGCCCATGTTGCAAGAAAGAAGAACGGGTGCGATCCGCTGATCTCGCCAAAATTCGACGCGGCCCAATCGGGCGCGACGATGTACATGCCCACCACGCCCCATGTGATGGCGAAGGTCAGGGCGACGAAACCGATCAGAGCATAGGATGGGGCCTGAAAGGCCCGTGTTGGTGCAGCAATATCTGCCATGGGATCGTCCTCCGATTGTAGAGATGCGTTTCCCTGCTCATGCCTCTACTCCACGGCCCGGATCGGGTTCATGAAGTCAAAGCTTCCCGGCTCAGCGCCGAGTGCCTTTTCTATGATTGTTTGCATCACACGGCGCCGTGCCCTGAGTTCGGATTTGCTGAAGCCGAACATGTCGCCGTCCGTCAGGAACTGGGCGCCGGTGAACAGAAACTGGATGGTTTCAAGCGGTCTCTCGACGTCGAAAACCCCTTCTCCAATCCCTTGTTCGACGATCTGTGCCAGGATCGGAGAGAGTTGAAGGACCGTCTGGATGTTGGTCAGTTCGTGAAGTTCCCGGTTTTCTGGAAGGTGCAGCATCTCGGCGACGTCGAGGCTGTCGCCGTCGCCGATGTGGCTGTTTCCCAGCAGCGCCTCCATCTTCTGCATCGCAGTGAGCGATGGGTCGTCGGCGACGCCTTTCGCCATCTCGACGATCTGACCAAGCGTCGTGTCTACGATGGCTTCGAGGATGTCGGGCTTGGATTTGAAGTAGTAGTAAAACGTCCCCTTCGCGACGCCGATCTCACGAATGATCATCTCAACCGAACATTTCGCGTAGCCATGTTGTCGAAACAGCCGATCCGCTGTTTCAACGATCTCCGCGCGTCGTTCTTCCGGGGCTTTGACGATTCGGGCCAAGGCGGGCCTCCGCTTTTGGCACTTCTTACTGACTGCCCGTCGGTCAGTAAAGAAAAAACCAAAGATGGCACGCTACTTGCTCAAAGAACCGCCATTCATTCGCAGCGCCGCACCGGTCCATCTGGGCTCGACCCGGCCGTTCGTCGCATCCGCAGCGCGTGCCCCAAAATCGATGCCTCGACCTGCTTATACCTCTTAACAAACCCTTAACGTGACTCGCATATATGAGCTATTTCAATCACTTAACCCACCTTATCAACCTTGATAACCCCGCCTAGCAAGCAGCTGACATTCCTCCTCCTCCGGTTCGTCGTCCACCGGCTCCATCGGACACCTTTCGGCCCGCCCACGGGAGCGCGATCGTGACAGGGTGTCGTGCCGATGGCCGGGGACGGCTCGGCGTCCGCGAATTGGCACGGGTTGAACGCCTTGATGTCGGCACACCGGACTGCCTCGCAAGTCGTGCAGGAAAGGATTTGGAGGCCCTGCCCTGGCTGACACTCGGCCCCTTTGACGGCAACCGGATCGAACTTTTCGATCAAGGTGAAACGGCGCAGACCGTCTCTGCCACACCAAAGCCGGCGAGCGACGACATCTTCGCGAGGCCGCTTGACGCGCCCACATGCAGCTTCGTCAAGTCAGACGCGCTGTAACTGGGCGAGAAAACGGCTCAGGTCATCGCGCGGGGGCCACCAGCCGTCAGACAGCAAGGCTATCGGGTTGGATCGAGGCGATGGTCGCCGCCCGCCTATCCCAGGCCCGGCGCGTGTTTGGCGGCGTCCGGCGGGTGCTCCAGTGGCCCTACGAAACCCTGCGCGTGGCTGATCGCATCGGCCGGGGCCTCAGCATCCGCGACGCCTGCCGGAACAGGTGTCAGCCGCGCCCCTCCAATGCGACGATAGCGTGGCTCATGCGTCTGGTCCGATCACGCCTTTGCGCAGGATGAAGCAGCCGTAAAACTGCCGCTCACCGGTTTGAATGACGGCATAACTTTCCCGCGCGCGGTCGTAGAATTCGAACCGCTCGACGCTGACCATCGGGCGGGGGCGACCTTCGGCCAGGTCGATCTGGGCCTGCACCTCGGCCTGCACGTCCGGAACCTCGTCGGGCTTGTCCACAACTTCCATCCGGGCCGCGAAATCCTCCACGAATGTATCAAGCGGGAGGACAGACAAGATGGCCTCCATCGCCTCGGCGCAGGTCAGGTTCTCCATCCTCAGCAAATCGCCATAGATGGTATGGCGCGCCACGCTGTCAGCCGGGAAATTCGTGTCCGCAATGACCAGCGTGTCGCCATGGCCCATCGAGCGAAGACAATACAATACATCCGCGTTCAAGCGCGGGTCGATCCCTTTGAGCATGGCAAATCTCTCCCTTTTATCCGGTTTAGACCGCGCTTCGGCTGCCGGTCCAGAGGGCGCGCACGGCCCGCGCGCAGCCCAAGCACGGGCGATCAGGCCCCGCCTCGGTGTTGATGTCACGCTGGTGACGAGCGGGGGCCACCGGCTACGCAATCCGCGCGCCGGTTTCCCCATCGAACAGATGCAGCTGCGACATGTCGAGCGCCAGATGCACATGATCGCCCGGCGACAGGGGATGGCGATCCCGGAAGATCGCGGTCACTTCCTGGTCCTGAAACTGGAATACCACATGGATTTCCGATCCTGTCGGTTCGACAACCCGCACTTTGACGGGCAGACCGGCCTCGGACAGGCTCAGATGTTCGGGCCTTACACCAAGGGTGATCGTCTGCCCCTGGGCCAGAGCGGATGGCGCGGGAACCGTGAGGGTCAACGCGCCAAGGGTCAGGTTTGCGGTCCCGTCTGCAATTTCACCCACCGTTCCGTCGATCAGGTTCATCGACGGGGACCCGATGAAGCTGGCGACAAATCGGTTGTCGGGGCGGTCATACAAATCCAGCGGGCTGCCGATTTGCTCCACGTTGCCGCCGTTCAGAACGACGATCTTGTCGGCCATCGTCATAGCCTCGATCTGATCGTGGGTGACGTAGACGGTTGTGGTCTTGAGGCGCAGGTGCAGCTCGCGGATTTCCGTGCGCATCTGCACGCGCAGCTTGGCATCCAGGTTCGACAACGGCTCGTCGAACAAGAACACCTGCGGATCGCGCACGATGGCCCGGCCCATGGCAACGCGCTGGCGCTGGCCGCCCGACAGGGCGCGCGGGAACCGGTTCAGATAGGGCGTCAGGCCCAGGATCTCCGCGGCTTCCGTAACGCGCCGCTTGACCTCGGCCTTGTCCGTTTTGCGCAGTTTCAGCGCGAACCCCATATTCGCTTCCACCGTTTTGTGGGGGTAGAGCGCATAAGACTGGAACACCATCGCGATGTCGCGTTCATTCGGTGACAGGTGGTTGACCCGGCGATCACCGATCAGAATATCCCCCGACGTAACCTCCTCCAGCCCGGCGATCATCCGCAAGAGCGTGGATTTTCCGCAACCTGACGGCCCGACCAGCACCACGAAGTCCCCATCCGCGATGTCTACGTCGATGCCGTGGATCACCTCCACGGCGCCGTAGTTCTTTTTCAGGTTTCTGACGGAAACTTCGGCCATGCCCTACCCGATTTCGATACAGTGCAAAACTTGGGTAGCCCAAGGGGAGGACCTTGTCCACATCTGACCTGACTAGCATGTTAGATGCTTGACAGGTGCCGATGATGGAGGGACAGTTGGCCCGTGAAAGACCGGTATCGTGCGAGCGGCGATCGCCAGTTTACTTGTTTCATCTGCCAGAGCCGGAACGGCCGAAACCGGGTGGCGCAAGGGGTCGCATATGAATGTGCGAAAACTGCCAGGGAGGAATTGAAATGAAAGTCGATCTCTACAAACGTCTTGTTGCGGCACAGCTAAGCCGACGGACCATGCTCAAGGGGGCGGCCAGCGCCAGTGCCCTGGCCGCATCCGGTGGCTTGATGCCGGGTATGGCGCTTGCCGATAGCCATGCCAACCTGCGGGCCCAAATCCTCGCCATTCCGGGCGTGGGCATGGGCAGCCCCACCGATGCCGATTGGCAGGCCGTTGGCGAATTGTGCCTCGGCTCCACACGCGAACGCTTCGCCGAAGGGGAGTTCGAGGGCGTCGAGTTGACCTTCATGGGGCTCAACAATCAGAACCTGCACAACTTCCTGTTCCGGGGCTTCCTGCGGCCGTGGGAGCAATATACTGGCGCCACCATCAACTGGATCGACCTGGCGCAGGCTGATTACAACGCGCGCTTGCAACAATCGATCGCCACCGGAACCGTCGATTTCGACATCATCGAGATGGGTGCCCCCTTTGAGGGCGACACCGCAGGCCGCGGCCTGCTGGATCCGATGCCCGATTGGGTCAAGGAAGACATTGATATGGAGGACTACGTCGGCTATCTGCAAGAGCCGGTCGGCACCTGGGCGGGCGAGACGTACCGCGTTTCCATTGATGGCGACTGCCACAACTTCAACTACCGCACCGATTATTTCGACAGTGAAGAATTTGCGGCCGCCTGGGCCGAGGAAGGCCATGAGGGCCCGTGGGAAGTGCCGACCACCTGGCAAAAGGTGCAGGAAGTCAGCGCGTTCCTTGCCGGCAAGGAGGACCCATTTACCGGCCTTCAGGCCCATGGCTACCTGGATCCGCTGAAGGGTTGGGGCGGCTTTGGCTTCTACTTCCTGGCCAGCCGCGCCACCGCCTATGCCAAGCATCCCGACGATCCGGCCTGGCTGTTCGATCCCGAAGACATGACACCGCGTGTCAACAACGCGGCCTGGGTCCGTGCCATTCAGGATGTCATGGACATCATGGAGACACAGCCCGCCGACCAGATCAACGCAGACCCCGGCACCACCGGGTTCCAGCAGTTCCTGGCCGGGACCGGCTCCATGCTCAGCTGGTGGGGTGACATCGGCTCCTCCGCGCGGACGTCGGATACATCAGTTGTCGGCGACGTGATCGGCTTCTCGATCCTGCCGGGATCCGATGATGTGTGGAACCATGCCACCCAGACTTGGGATATCCTGCCGTCTGGCCCGAACTTCTCGCCGAATATGGCCTATATCGGGTGGGGCATCTACGTGATGGCCCGCGCGGCCGAAGGCGGTGAACTCAAGCGCCGCGCGGCGTGGTCGGCGGCGGCCCATCTGGGCGGGCGTGACCTGTCGCTGTGGTGTTCCGCCTATCCGTCGGGCTTCCAGCCCTATCGCAACTCGCACTTCAATATCGATGAGTGGGAAGCGGCGGGATACGATCGGGCCTTCATCGAGGATTATCTCGGATCCGAGGCGGACAGCTACAACCACCCCAACGCGGCCATCGAACCCCGCATCCCCGGCATCTTCCAATACTACTCGGTGGCGGAGGACGAACTGGCCAAGATCTATGCCGGTGAGTACGCCAGCGTGCAGGAAGGCGCGGATGCGATTGCGGCCGCCTGGGACGCGATCACCGATCAGATCGGTCGCGACAGCCAGGTGGCGCTCTACCGCTCTTCGCTTGGCCTGGAGTAAGCGGCGCAAGTGACATCAGGGGCGGCGGGGAGACCTGCCGCCCCCGTCTTGACCGGGAGACCGAATGAGCCAGGATCGCCTCTACGTCGTGACCAACGACCAGATCACACCGGGCCGCATCCGCGCCGGGAAAATGATGGTCGGGGCGTCATTCGCGCTCCTTGTGCTGGTGGCGGCGTGGCAGATCATGGGCGGCTACGATCTGGCCGCTGACTTCTCGAACTGGCGCCCGACGCTTTACGCCTACCTGTTTTTTGTCACCTGCTTTTGCATGGCGCTGGTTGTGCGGCACGGCGAACAGGGCAAGCGCCGCCTCTTCGTGGTGCCGGCCACGATCTTCGTTCTGTCGATGGTGTTCTTCCCACTGGTCTTCGGCCTCAGCATCGCGTTCTCAGACTGGAACCTCAGCTCGATCAGCGGCCAGCAATATAACGGCTTCGATAACATCCGGCAGATGTGGCAGGACGATTTCTACTGGAACGCCCTGACGAACATGGTCTGGTACACGCTGGCGATCATCGTGGAATACGCCATCGCCTTTGGCCTTGCGCTGCTCCTCAACAGCCAGATCCGGGCGCGCAAATTCTTCCGCGTGGCGTTCCTGCTGCCCCTGATGCTGTCACCGGTGGCGGTGTCGTGGATGGTCGGAAAGTCGATGCTCGAGGCCCGGTTCGGCCCCATTGCACGCCTCGCGCGCAGCCTCGGCATCGACAATCCCAGCTTCTTCGGCGATGCCGAAACCGCGCGCGCGATGATCATGATCATGGATGCCTGGACGTTCATCCCCTTCATGATGATCATGCTTCTGGCCGGGCTTCAATCGATCCCCAAGGATATTCAGGAGGCCGCCCGCGTCGATGGGGCAACGCCGTGGCAGAATTTCTGGGAAGTCACCTTTCCCCTGATGTTGCCGGTCTCGATCACCGCCATCATGATCCGCATCATCTTCAAGCTGAAGCTGGCCGACATCATCATCAATGTGACGTCCGGCGGCCCCGGCGGGGCCACGGATTCGGTCACGTCCTTCATCTTCCGGGAATACCGCGACCGCTCGAATGTGGGCTACGGCACCATGCTTGCCATGGTCTACCTGGTGTTCATTGTCATCGGCTTCACGCTGTTCATGAAACTCGCGGCCCGCTGGATGCGGCCGAAATATTGAGGGTCAGATGAGCGAAGTGCAGATCTTCCACGATCATGAGGCCGATCTTGGCCACAAGGTGAAGTGGTATGCCAAGCGGGTCACCGTCTATGGCATTTTGCTGCTGTGGGCCTTCATCTGCCTGTTCCCCATCTACTGGACGATCACCACATCCTTCAAGCTGGCGCCGGACGTCATGCAGGGCAACATGATCCCCTTCGTGGATTACGCGCCGCAATGGCGCGGCTGGCGGTCGCTTGGCATGTCGCCCGATACGATCGGCGAATACTCCACCGTGCGGGCCGAGTTCGTGAAACGGTTCCTGAATTCCACCATCGTGGCGCTGTCCGCCTCCTCCCTCGCGGTGGTTCTGGGCAGTCTGGCCGCCTATGGGCTGAGCCGCTTCGAATACCGGTTCGGCTTCATGCGGAATGACGACATCAGCTTCTTTTTCCTCAGCCAGCTGATCCTGCCGCCTGTGGTTCTGGCCCTGCCGTTCCTGGTGCTCTACCGCGAGATCGACATGCTCGACAGCCGCATCGGCCTCATCTTGCTCTATACGCTCACCGTTCTGCCCATCGTCATCTGGATCATGCGGGATCAGTTCAGTTCGATCCCGATCGAGCTGGAAGAGGCGGCCTTGGTCGACGGCCTCTCGATCTGGGGCGCGTTCCTGACGATCATCGTGCCAATCGCCCTGCCCGGCATGGTGGCGGCCTTCATCCTCAGCCTTGTGCTGACATGGAACGAGTACTTCTTCGCCGCCCTTTTGACATCGACGGATGCCACAACCCTGCCCGTCATGGTGGCCAGCCAAACCGGCAGCCAGGGGATCAATTGGTGGTCGATGGCGGCGCTGTCCACGGCGGCCATCCTTCCTTTGGTTGTCATCGGGATTGTGCTGGAGCGCTACATCATCAAAGGCATGGCGGCGGGCGCGGTCAAGTAGGGTGGAAGGTCCGCTTGGAGCCCAAATTGACGGATGCTGCGTCTTGCGGGAATGGCTGCTCTGCGTGCGTCGACACAATCGGGTTAATCGAACGGCCTCACCTAGCTTTCTTGATGCCAGACCACGTCGCCCATCCGGTCAACATAAGAAAAGCGGTCCCAAGAGTTTCCGTCTGAAGGGTACTTCACCCGCGCTAACCCGCCTTGGAAGTTTAGATTCGAGTAGTATTGAGGAGAGATGACATGCTTTCCTTTGATATCCATGTACCCCCATGCTTCTCCTAGCTTGAAGCTGGCCCGACCTTCACAAAAGTAGCCCGTTCGCATTTCCGGCTTGAACCATCGAGGACGACCCAAAAGTCCTGGCATCGCGGCAGTGCCATCGGGATAGTAGTAGGCTGACCCCTTTTCAGGATGCCTGATGCAAATTACACCGCCGGACAAACTCGGGCAGGTTCTTGGGAACACGGGGGAGCCATAGCTCCATGGCAGACGACCTATCCGCTCTGCAACCTCGACACTGAAGACATCTGCGCAATCCTTGTGATAGTTGGGAACCACCAAGAATTTGTTTTCGACAAAACCCAAGTCCAAAGTGTCTCGAATCTCAAAGCTCTGTGCAAACAAGGGGGTGCCATCCAACGTGAAGACGTTTGCATCTCCACCTTTGCGCACAGTTGCGTAAGGGTCTGTCCGCGAAAGAATGATTGCGTCGTAGATGGGCGGAATGGTGACTTGCCCCTCATGATTCATCAGACCCTTTTTGTCGCTCATCCTTGAGGTTCGCGAGAAAACATAATGGCCATGGGCCGCGTCAGTGACGTAACCTTCAAAGACAATTGAACCGTCAATCCGCATGGCGTAGCAGCGCGTTTCGCCATGGAAGAACAGATCACGTCCATTCCGTTCCCAAAGGTTCGGGTTCCCTGCATCGACTTTATGGGTGATCCCAAAGATACCGTTCTCATCAGGCAAGCGAAATGTTGTCGGCTGGTGATCCTTTGGAAACTCAAAAACCAACTTGCCAGTGTGATCGATAACGATATGGAGGCTCCTATCAAGGCGCTGAACTATTGCGCAGCCCACATCAGAAAAGGGTTGCCTGCTATGAAGTGAATTTGCGGAGAATTGGGGTTCAATCACTATCTTTCCGCGCTGGTTCATGAAGCGCATTATTGGGCCACAATGATCTGGGACTCGACTTAGAATCGGAAAGAGGGGCATGAGTGGTTTCCGCGAGGTGGTGATCCAAGTGACCTAATGGGAAGCTCGCAACTCACTCCCAAGCGCACGCCTAGCTGTCTGACACAAAGAAGGTCATACCAATACTCGAACTTACGCAATAGCGGTCATTGGCTCAATCGGTGTGAATATCAGCTTCGTCCGCATAGCCGCCCTTCATCCCAACTCCACCGCGATGTCCTTGGTCTGCTCATACAGTCGCCGAAACAGTGGATAGGCCTTTTCGTAGGCCGGTTCCCGTTGCGCATGCACGGTACTCTCGACCGGGTTCCATGTGGCGATATCCCCCACCTCGGCTTCGCCGATCGCGACACGCGCCAGGAATGCATCGCCGTAGCTGGCCCCGACTGTCTTGTCGCACAGGATCTGGTCCTGTCCGGACGTGTCCGATGTCGCCTGCAACCACAGCGCGTTTTTCGTGCCGCCGCCGACGGCCAATATGCGTGAGGGCGCCGCGCCCGCATCGCGGTAGGTTTCGACCACGTGCGCCGTACCGTAGGCGATACCTTCGATCAGCGCCCGGAACATATGGGCCCGGGTGTGGGTCAGGTTCAGGCCAAAGAACGCGCCCTTGGCATGGGGATCGTGCAGCGGCGTTCGTTCCCCCGAGAAATACGGCAGGAACAACAGGTCATCGGCTCCCGGCGCGATGGCCCCTGCCTCGGCGGCGAGGGTCGGAAATGCCGTGTCGCGGGGCAGATCGCGCGCAAACTGGTCGCGAAACCAATGGGTCAACGTGCCCGATGTGGCCAGCCCCGCCATCGAGGCATGTTGGCCCGGGAATAGCCACGGCGCGTACCAGAGCCGTGCATCTTTGACCCGCTGGGGTGTCAGCGTGATGACAAAGATGGTGGAGCCATACATCATCATCATGTCACCGGATCGGCGCACGCCAACGCTCAGCGCCTCTGCCGCGGCATCAATCGTGCCCGCGGTCACTGGCGTGCCTTCCGCCAGGCCCGTGGCGGCGGCCGCCTCTGCGGTGACATGGCCGGCAATCTGGGATGACCACATCAGGCGGGGCAGCATCCCCGGAGGCGCGATGTCAGGGGCCAGATCGAAGCACCAATCTTGCGTGGAGACGTCATAAAGCGGCGAAAAATTGGCCGCCGTGTAGTGATCGATGACGAATGCGCCGGTCAGCCGATGCACCAGGAAGCTGGTCGCGGTCAGGATCTTGGCCGAATTTTGGTAGATCTCGGGCCGTTGGGCCTTGAGCCACAGGATCTTCGGCCCGACCGATTGCGAGGTGAGCGCGTTGCCGCAGCGATCCAGGATCACCTCCGCGCCGATCCGGTCGGTCAGCGCCTGCACCTCCTCCATCGCGCGGGTATCGACCCCGTAGAGGACCCCGTTCATCAGCGGCGAGCCTTCTGCATCCACCGGCAACATGCAGGGCCCGATGGCCGAACACGCGACCGCCTTGATCCGGTCTGGCGCAACCCCCGTCGTCGCAATCAGCTCCCGGGTGACCGTGACGAAATCACCCCACCAATCCTGCTCGGGCCGATGCTCGGCCCATCCAGCGTGTGGCACCAGCATGTCATGCGCCGCGGTGGCCATGGCGATGACAGTGCCCGCGCCATCCACCAGCACACCTTTGCTTTCGAAGGTCCCGATATCGACACCAAGGGTATAGCTCATCCCCACCGCTCCAGCGCGAAATCCGGGCCGATCCGGGCAAGCCCCGCCACCAGCAATCGCGACAAGTCCTCCAGATCGCTGATCTGACAAACCTCGAGCGAGGAATGGGAATAGCGCATCGGGAACCCCAGATCGATGGCGGCAACGCCGCTGCCGACCAATTGCACGTAGGACAGATCGGTCAGCACCCCGATCTGCGCGGAGCGCTGCAGGGCCATGTCTTCGGCATGGGCCGTCTCATCGAACAGCGCCACCAGCGCCGGATGCGGCAAGACGCCATTCAACGTGCCCCTGCCATGGAAGCTGTAGAGGCTCATCCCGGGGCCACCGCCAAGCGCCATCTCTCCATGATCGGCCATATCGGGCGTGTCGCAGGCCAGCATCAGATCGATCTGGATCGCGATATCAGGCTGCAGGGTCTGCGCCGCAACAACCGCTCCGCGCAGATTGAATTCCTCCTGCGTGGAAAACACCACATGCACGGTCGGACCATCCTCGCGCCCTGCGAGCGCCTGGGCCACGTCCAGCACCACGGCGCATCCGGCGCGATCATCAACCGCACTGCCCGCGATCCGGCCCCCGGCCAGCTCCACCACATGTGGCGCATAGGTCACCGGCGTGCCGATCGTGATCCCGTCCGCCTCCACCGCGGCCTTCGACCCATGGCCGGTATCGATGAATAACTCCGTCGCCTTGAGGACCGTGTATTTCTCATCCGGCCCCGTCGCGTGGTGGCTCTTGTTTGCAATCACCCCCGGAATGTCGCGCCCGTCCAGCGTGCTCAACACCACCGCCTGCGACGGCAAGGCCCGTTCTGGGATACCGCCCATGCGATGAACCCGGATCAGGCCATCGGCGTCGATCTTGCGTACGATCAGGCCAAGTTGATCCATGTGGGTAAACAGCATCACCGACGGGCCCTGGCCCGGAAAGGTCGCGATCAGGTTACCCATCGTATCGGTGCGGCACGCCACCGGCATCCGGGCTTCGATTGCGGCGGCCACGCGCCCCTCATGCCCGGACAGGCCCGGGATCCTCATCAACGCTTTGAGATCATCGGCAATCATCGCGCGGCCCTCGCCCGATCCATGAAGTCTTGCGCCCGATCCGGGTCAACCGCGTTCCAGGTATGCCCATCGACCTTCAGGGACGAGCCGACGATACAGCCATCGGCAATCCGCAGAACCTCGGCCACCGTGTCGTGTTTGACGCCTGTGTTGGCCAGAACCGGCGTATCGGGCAGCACGGATTTGACGGCTTCCAGATCTTCCATCCGCGCCGCCTCCCCGGTGATCTGGCCCGATACCAGCACCGCGTCGGGCACCGAGGAAAACACCGCCGACCGCGCGCGGTCCGGCAGCGAGCGCTTGTCCAGACTGTCGGCAAATTCGGCGCTGACATTGTAGAGCATCGCCAGATCATCGCAGCCCAGGCGCTTGCGATAGCGCAGCGCGCGGCCCGCATCCGGCGCCCAGACGCCCATGTCGCTGGCATAGGTGCCGGTAAAGATCTCGCGGCAGAACTGGGCGCCGGTTGCCGCGGCCAGGGCGATCGTGCTGTCGGGATCCCACAAAACGTTTACGCCGAACGGCATACTTATCTGCCCGCGCAATCGCCCGATCACATAGGCCATGGTGGCCGTGCTGGCGGTATCGACGGCGAATTCATAGGGCCGATCATTCTCGTTGCCGAACATCACCGCGTCGACACCCGCCGCCTGCAAGGCGGACAGATCGGCGGCGGCACCTGCCACCAGCCCCTCCAACCCGGCCTCCGCGTCATGGAGGGGTGTGCCGGGCATGGCGCCCAGATGCACCATCGCGATCACCGGTTTGGATGCGCCGAACACCGCCTGAAATTTCTGCATGATAATGTCTCCCTCGCCCCATGCTGCCCAGAAACGGGGGTGCAGTCCAGCAGGTTTCATTCTAGCATGTCAGTCGGGAGGGCGTTGTCATGACATTGCGCACACATCACTGGGACCGGCTTGGCAATGGCGGCCTGTCATTCACGATACTGGGGTTCGGCACCGCCCCGTTCGGCAATCTCTATCGCGCGATCAGCGATGAGGATGCCGATGCCATTCTGGCCCGCGCGTGGGAGGCCGGCATCCGCTACTTCGACACGGCGCCCCTCTATGGTCTGGGCCTGGCCGAGACGCGCCTGAACCGGTTTTTGCGCGGCAAGGACCGCGACAGTTACGTGTTGTCCACCAAGGTCGGGCGGCTGCTGCGCGCCACGACCCCGGACAAGCGGGACGGGTTTGGCAAATGGTTTGAGGTTCCGGCCCGCAACGAGGTTTACGATTACACCTATGACGGCGTGATGCGGTCTATCGAGTTCAGCCTGGAACGGTTGGGCACGCACCGGATCGACATGCTGTTCGCCCACGATATCGACCTTGCCAATCACGGCAGCCAGCAGGTGCTGGATGCGAAACTGGCAGAGTTGATGGCGGGTGGCTACAAGGCGCTTCTGGAGTTGCGCGACCAAGGGGTGATCAAAGCCTTCGGCGCAGGCGTGAACGAATGGCAGCCCTGCCAATGGCTGGCCGAGCGCGGCGATTTCGACATATTCCTGCTGGCGGGCCGCTATACCTTGCTGGAACAGGAGGCGCTGAACAGCTTCTTGCCGCTCTGCGAGAATCGCGGGATCGGCGTGGTCATCGGCGGCGCCTATAACTCAGGCATTCTGGCCACCGGGCCCAAACCCGGCGCGTTCTACAATTATGAGCCCGCCCCGCCCGAGATACTGGAGCGTGTGCGCCGGATCGAGGGCATCTGCGCAGAGCACGGCGTGCGGATGGTCGACGCCGCGTTTCAGTTCCCGTTGCGCCACCCATCGGTGGTGTCCGTCATTCCCGGTGGGCAGGGAATGGATGAGATGAACAGTAATATCGCCGCGGAAAGCGCGCAGATCCCCGATGACGTGTGGGCCGATCTCAAGGCGGCTGGTCTGATGCGGGAGGACGCGCCATGACCGAGCGGATTGATGCCCATCAGCATTACTGGCACCCGCTGCGCGGAGATTACGACTGGATGCCGATGGACAATTCCGTGCTGGCCCGGCCCTACGGCCCGTCCGATCTGGCGCCGCATCTCGACACCCATGGCATTGCGCGCACAATTCTGGTGCAGGCGGCGGCCACGGTTCAGGAAACCGAATACATGCTGGGGATCGCCGATGCGACGCCTTCGGTGGGGGGCGTCGTCGGCTGGATCGATTTTGAGCGGCCGGTTGACCTGCAGCATCTGAAGCGCCTGGCAAAACACCCCAAGTTCCTGGGGGTCCGCCCGATGATTCAGGACATCCCCGACGACGGCTGGATGCTGCGCGACGATGTGCAATGGGGATATCAGGCCATCATCGACTATGACCTGACGTTCGACGCGCTGGGATTTCCCCGCCATTTGGCCAACTTTCACACGCTTCTGACCCGATACCCGGACATGCGCGTGGTGATCGATCATTGTATGAAGCCGCAAATCCGCGCCCATACGCCCGAGGCGTTCGGCCATTGGGCCGACGGCATGACCCTGCTGGCCGACACCACCAACGCGGTCTGCAAGCTGTCGGGCCTTGTCACCGAGGCCGATGGCTGGACGCTGGAAGACCTGCGCCCCTATGCGCATCATGTGCTGGACGCCTTCGGGCCCGATCGCGTGATGTGGGGGTCGGACTGGCCGGTTTGCCTGTTGGAAGCCAGCTATGATGCGTGGCGCAAGGCGGCGGAGGACCTGACGGCACATCTGTCCAAGGACGCACGGGATAGCGTCTTTGGCGGCACCGCGGCGGCGTTCTACCGGATCTGAGAGATATGCGCGGCGGCTGCGATCTGGCCCGCCGAAATGGCATCGGCCAGATTGTGGTCGGCCAAGATGGCCGCCGCGAAGCTGCCCACAAACACGTCCCCCGCGCCGTGGGTGGACTGCACCGCGACCTTGCGGGCCGCCTGTTTGCGCACCGCACCGCCCGGTTCGGCGAACACAACGCCATCCTCCCCCATCGTCAGGATCACCCGCGCTTGCGGCGCGAGGTCTTGCAGGCCCGTCACAACCGCCTCCGGATCAATCGCGCTGTCCGCAATGCCCAACAGATCGGCCCCCTCCACCCGGTTGACGATCAGCGTCGTCACCTGCGCTAGGTCGGCCGTGCCCAAACCGTCCGCCGGTGCGGCATTCAACATCACCTCCGCGCCAGCGCGACGGGCCCTGTCTGCCATGGCCGGGATCACGCCCGCGGCCATCTCGTTTTGCAACAGGACAAGACGGCAATCCTCCGGGACCTGCACGGCATCAACGTCGAACCCATGGTTCTCGCCCGACACGATCACCGCCCCGTAATTGCCATCCTCCATCACGATCGCAACACTCATGCCCGAGGCCCCCGGCCCGCGCTGAAGCTGCGCGACATTCACGCCGCCCTCTTGCAGGACCATGCGCATGGCGTGCCCCGCTTCATCGGCCCCGACACGCCCCGCGAACCTCACATCCGCCCCCGCCGCCGCTGCCGCGATGGCCTGGTTTCCGGCCTTGCCGCCAAACTGATACCGCACGCTCGATCCCCGCAGCGTCTCGTCAACACGGGGCAAACGGGGCGCCGAAACCACAACGTCCCAATGCAACGCCCCCACGACAAGCAAGCTCATGATCCGTACAAGGCCCGCGCCACGATCCAGTGCGCGGCCGCGGCATCTTGCCGGTCAGTCGCCTGCGCCAAACCCACGTCCTCCACCAGCCCCTCGGCCACCGCCATAAGCCGGTCGGTGACGGCGACGTTGGTCCGCGCCTCCTCGATCGGGTTCAGGCCGCCCATATCGGGGAAGGTGTCAAAGTAAATCACATCGGTCTGCCCCATCCGCAGCATCGCGACCAGCAATTCGACCGTCTGGATGGCATGGACAGACCCCACCATCAGCCCATCGTCGCGTTTGCCGTACCCGTCGTTCAGGTGCAGCCCGATCATGCGGGAATGCCGCCCGATCAGCGCGGCGGAATGGGCCGGCATTTCGTCCGCATAAAGGACATGGGCGAAATCCAGCGTGACGCCCAGATTGGTCGCGCCAACCTCCCGACAGGCCAGCAGGGTCGTGCCAATGTCGGGCATCAGCGCGAAGGCGCGCGGCTCGTTCGGCTTGTACTCAATCGCGATGTCGATGTTTGGGTCATGGGCGCAGACATCGGCGATGGCCGCGACGGTGCGATCCCAGGCCTGCCCGTAATCCATCTGGAACGCATAATCGAACCCGTCCTGCCCCATCCACAGCGTCACCGTCTTGCCGCCCATGCGCGCGCAGGTGTCGATGCCCTGCTTGGTCACATCTATCGCGGCCTGCCTGACGGCGGCATCGGGGTGGGTAAAAGCGCCCAGCTTGAAGCCCGGATCGGTATAATATCGCATCGCAACACCGTTCAGCACCAGCGCCGCATCCTCCAGAAACTCCCCCATCCGGTCCGCGCCATGAACCGCGAAATGGTCCGGAAAGTTCAGGTCCGCGGCACCCAGCCCGCCCACCTGGCCCGCCGCCGCGATCCAGTCGCGCACGTCCGAGCCCGGTGACACTTGTTTGAAGGCGTTGAGCCGGGCAGCATAGCGGGGGCGGTTTGGACGGCTCATCGTGGCGCGAACATTTCGGGGTGCTCACGCTCCAACGGTTCGAGGTAACGCAGCAATTGGCGCAGGTGGTTTTGCGTCGTGGCACGCGCCGCATCCGCATCGCGTGCCTCCAGCGCCGCAATGATCAACCGGTGCTCCTCCAGCGTGTCGGCGACGCGGCCCGGATTAGGCAGGATCAGCTGCCGTGCCCGGTTCACCTGCAGCCAACTCGTCTCGGCCATCCGCGCCAATCGCCGATAGCCGGTGAACCCCAGGATCAGCTCGTGCATATCGGCGTCCATCTTGTAGAAGCCCTGAAAATCACGGTCCTCCACCAAGGCTTCCTGCACGCGCAGATTTCGCTTCAGCAACACAACCTGCTCATCGGTGATCGTGTCGGCAACCCGCTCGATCGCCGCAAGCTCCAGCGCCTCGCGCAGAAACGCGCCTTCGCGGATCTCATCCATCGAAAAGCGCGCAACAAAGGTGCCGGCCTGGGGCACCACATCCACCAATCCTTCGGCGGCCAGCCGGGTCACCGCCTCGGAGACCGGGCTGCGCGATATGCCAAGCTGGTCGCAGATATCGCCCTTGCGCAAAATCTGGCCGGGCTGATAGGCCAGCGACAGGATCGCGTCCTTCAGGCTGTGATAAACGCGGCCCGACAACGTCCCGTCATAGGACGACAACGGGGTCAGCTGCACGGGCTTTTCGATTTCGCCTTGATCCTTCGGGGGGCCGGTCGATAACATGCTAGAATGTTAGCGATTGGGGAACGGTTGGGCAATGCCCAAACCCGACCAGGGGGAGACGCGCATGCGACTACAGGGAAAACGAGCCGTCGTGACCGCCGCCGGGGCGGGCATCGGGCAGGCCACCGCCATCGCCTTCGCCGCCGAAGGGGCCGAGGTCATGGCCACCGATATCAACCCCGACGCCCTTGGCCCGGTGCGGGATGCCGGGTGCGATGTGCAAGCGCTGGACGTGACCGATGGCGCGGCCATCGATCGCTTCGTGGCGCAGGTCGGGGCACCCGACATCCTGTTCAACTGCGCCGGGTTCGTGCATCACGGCACGATCCTGGATTGTGACGAAGACGCCTTCGATTTCAGCTTCAATCTGAACGTCCGGTCGATGTACCGCGTCACCCGGGCCTTCTTGCCCGGCATGATCGACAATGGCGGCGCCAGCATCGTCAACATGGCCTCCGTCGTGTCATCGATCATCGCCGCGCCCAATCGGTTCGTCTATGGCGGGACCAAGGCCGCCGTGATCGGCATGACCAAGGGCATCGCGGCGGATTTCGTGACCCAGGGCATCCGCTGCAACGCGATCTGCCCCGGCACGGTCGATAGCCCCAGTTTGCAGGATCGGATGCGCGCGCAGGGGGATTATGACACCGCCCGCGCCGCCTTTGTGGCACGCCAGCCCATGGGCCGGATCGCGGGTGCCGACGAGGTGGCCAAGCTCGCCGTCTATCTGGCCAGCGATGACAGCGCCTTTGTGACCGGTCAGGCCATGGTGGTCGATGGCGGGTGGTCGAATGTCTGAGGAGAGAGCCGAATGAAACTATTGCGCTATGGCCCCGCCGGGTCCGAAAAGCCTGGACTGCTGGATGCCGAGGGTGGCTTGCGCGATCTGTCGGGTGAAGTGGCGGATATCGCGGGCGACGTTCTGACGTCTGACGGGCTGGCACGGCTGGCGGCGCTTGATCCGGCCGCCCTGCCCCGCGTGGACGGCTCGCCGCGTCTGGGGGCCTGTGTGGGCGACGTTGGCAAGATGATCTGCGTCGGACTAAACTATGCCGATCACGCCGCGGAATCCGGCATGCCCGTGCCACCCGAGCCGGTGCTGTTTTTCAAGGCTACATCTGCCATTTGCGGCCCCAACGACAATGTCCGCATCCCGCGCGGGTCATCGAAAACCGATTGGGAGGTCGAGCTTGGGGTCGTGATCGGGCGGGAGGCACGATACGTCGATGAAGCCGATGCGATGGACCATGTGGCCGGCTATTGCATCGTGAACGACATGTCCGAACGCGCGTTCCAGATCGAACGCTCCGGCCAATGGGTCAAGGGAAAATCGGCCGATACGTTCGGCCCCACCGGCCCCTGGCTGGTCACCAGGGACGAGGTGTCAGACCCGCAAGATCTGGCCATGTGGCTTGAGGTGGACGGGCACCGCTACCAAGACGGCTCGACCCAAACGATGGTCTACGGCGTGCAGCATCTGGTGCATTACATCAGCCAGTTCATGAGCCTTCAGCCCGGTGACATCATCTCCACCGGCACACCGCCGGGCGTCGGAATGGGCCAAAAGCCGCAGGTCTATCTTCGCGAGGGACAGGTGATGGAACTGGGCATTACCGGCCTTGGCACCCAGCGGCAGCAAACCGTCGCCTGGGACGCTTAGGATCGGCGTGGGCGGCTACGGAGACCCGAAATTCCCGGCGGTTGTTGTGTCCTACTCGGCGGCCCACTCCGCGCCGCCGGGAAATGTGTGGCGCGCAATGCTACCGGGCTTCATCTCGACCGAGAAACCCGGCCCTTCCGGCGGCAGATAGCGGCCGTTCTTTGTGCGGACCGGATCGACGAAGTGTTCGTGCAGGTGGTCGACGAATTCCAGCACGCGATGTTCAAGGGTCGCGGACACGGCGATGTAATCCACGAAACTCATATGCTGGATCAGCTCGCATAGGCCCACACCGCCGGCATGGGGGCACACGGGCACGCCGAATTTATCCGCCATCAGCATGACCGCCAGGATCTCGTTCGGCCCCGCCAGGCGGCAGCTGTCTACCTGACAGAAACTGATCGCATTCGCCTGCAGCAACTGCTTGAACATCACCGCGTTGTGACAATGCTCTCCGGTAGCGACCTTGATCGGCGCGACCTCGCGGGCGATGCGGGCATGGCCAAGAATATCATCGGGGCTCGTCGGTTCCTCGATCCACCAGGGATCGAACTCAGCCAGCCGGGCCATGTTGGAAATCGCCTCCTCCACGCCCCATACCTGATTGGCATCCATCATCAGGAACCTGTCAGGCCCGATCTCGTCCCGGATGATCGCCGCGCGGCGGACGTCATCCTCTATATTGGCCCCGACCTTCATCTTGAAATGGGTCCAGCCATCGGCCAGCGCGGCGCGCATCAGCGCCTTGATCTTGTCGTCCGAATATCCCAGCCACCCGGCCGATGTCGTATAGGCCGGGTAGCCTATGACCTCCATCTCCGCCAGCCGCGCGGCTCGGCCCGGCGCCTTGTCCTGCAACCGCTCTAGTGCCTCCGCCGGGGGCAAGGCGTCGGCCAGGTACCGCCAGTCGACAAGCGCCACCATCTGGGCGGGCGACATGTCCGCCAGCACACGCCAGACGGGCTGGCCCACATGCTTGCCATACATGTCCCACACCGCGTTCATCACCGCGGCCGCCGCAAGGTGGATCACGCCCTTTTCCGGCCCGGTCCAGCGCAATTGACTGTCCCCGGTCACCAGCGTCCAGACCGCACCCATATCGGCGAACAACCCCTCGATCTCACGGCCCACAAGAAGCGCCCCAAGCGCCTCTATGGCGGCACAGCAGATCTCGTTTCCGCGTCCGATCGTGAAGGTCATGCCATGGCCGTCGGGGCCGTGATCGACATGCAAAACGACATAGGCCGCCGAATAATCCGGGGCCTGGTTCATCGCGTCGGAGCCATCCAGGGTCCGGCTCGTCGGAAACCGGACATCATGGGTCGTGATATGAGTGATGCGCGCGGACATGGGGCCCTCTGTTCGTGACATCGGATTCCGACCGACTTTCATGCTAGCATGTTAGTCAGCACGGATGGGTCAGGCAAGAGCAAGTCTCGGGAAACGTCCCCTCGGCAGAACGGACCGGCATCGGCCCTGTTCGGGCACGTCTTCCGGTCCAGCCCGGGCCCTGGCGGGCGCAATGTCGATCGCTAGGGGGCCAGCTCTTCGATCAGATCCGCTGCGGTGATCTGCCGGCAATACCCGCTGATCGCGCGCAGGGATGCCGCCTGACGGTCATCGGAGAAGGTCGCGCAGGCATCGGTGACCTGCGTGACCAGATAACCAAGGTCGCAAGCATCCCGAATGGCACTCTCCACGCATTGGTCCGTCAGGACGCCAGAAATGATCAGTTGTTGCACGGCAAGATTGCGCAACACGTAGTCGATATGCGTGGAAACGAAGACGCTGGAGGATGATTTCGGTAGCACAATCTCGTCGCCTTGCGGCGCGATCTCGTCGACCACCCGCCCGTCCCACGAGCCTTTGGGAACGTTGAAGCCCGTGATCTTGTAATCAAGGCTCCGGTCACGGCCATCCTTCGTCAGGCTTTCTATGGTCGTGTACATCACCTCGATCCCGGCCGCCCGGCACGCGGATTGCACAAGCTGCATCTTCGGCAGGACCTCCTCGGACATCAGGCGCAGGAACGGTCCCTTCTTTTCGGCCTGCTCCGCTTCGTCCATCTGCGACCATTCCGCACCATCGGCATGGCAGGAGAAATTCTGCACGTCGATGAACAGCAGGGCCGCCCGGTCGGGAACAATCTTGATATCGCGTGACGTCGTGGACAGGAAAGGGCTCGTCATAGGACCTCCAGATCAAGGCAGGCGCGCGCCAGAAGATCGGCAAACCGCGCCACACCGGCCGCATCTCGTACCAAGTCGTTGCGCACTTCGACAAGCACGTGGGGCAGCCCCCGCGTCTCCGCATGCATCGGAATCGTGAAATCGGACGCATCGTCGATCTCGTAAGGTTCGTTGATGCCAAGGGGCAGCACCATGTCATCCCTCGCCAGGCGTTCGGCAAGGCCCGTCGCCAGCGGGTTGTCGCGCCGCCAGAGCAAGCCCACCGGCCAGGGCCGGACCTCGCGGTCGGATCGGCGCTGCGGATCGTAGGTGTGAATGGCGATCAGGGCGCGGATGTTCTGATCGCAGCGCGCTGAAACGGCATCGTGAAACGGCCGGTGTATCTCGTCCCAGCGTCGTCGACGCGCCGTCTCGTCAAGCCCCGCATTCGCCGGAACATGGGTCCCGTCGGCAATCTCGGGGATCAGATCATCGGCGCCTTTGGGGCGGTTCACGTCAATCACGAGGCGGCTGTAGCGCTGGGCGATCACAACGGCCGGCAAGCGGTGCGCCATCGCCCGGGCAATTTCATAGGCACCTGCATCCCAACCGATATGCCGGTCGATGTCTTCGGGTGGCAGGCCCAGGTTCGCCAGCCGCTCCGGCACATGGCGCCCGGCATGCTCCACCGTCAGGAGCAGTGGTGCCGCCGCGTCATGCACGGCGACAGGGTACGGGTCCCGCGGACCAAGCAAAAGCTCATCAGGGCGCTTTGCGCGTTGCATTGCCGAACATTTGTTCACAACATGCGTCGAAACAGCAAGGAGTATCTGGGCATGAGCGCACAACTGACGGTGGCCTGCACAAGCGATTTTTCGGGGCTGGTCCGCGGCAAGGCGTTCAACTCAGACGATCTCGACAAGAAGATCACGGCCGGTATCGGCTGGACGCCGACCAACGTCCAGATCACCTGCTTCGATACGATCTCCGAGAGCCCGTATGGCGCGCTCGGAGATCTTGTCTTGCGGCCCGACATGGACACGTTGGTCAAGTCCGATCTGCCCGACGGCACGCAGATGTCCTTCTTGCTGGGCGACATTCTGGAGCTGGACGGTCAGCCATGGGAATGCTGTACGCGGGGCATCCTTCGCGCCGCGATTGCCGATCTGGAGCGCGCGTCAGACCTTGAGCTGCGTGTCAGCTTCGAGCATGAATTCATGCTGCCGGGGGGACGGGGCACACGCGGCTTCACGCTCGATGGCTTTCTGGAGCGTCAGGTCTTCGGGGAGGCGCTCTTTCGGGCTCTGGCGGGGGCCGGCATCCAGCCCGATGGCTTCTTCCGCGAATTCGGGCCCGATCAGATGGAAATCACCGTGCCTCCCCAACCCGCGCTGCGTGCCGCGGATGAGGCCGTCATGCTCCGCGAGATCACCCGCGCGACGGCGGCGTCCATGGGCGACCGGGCCACGTTTTCGCCCCTGTGGTCGCCCGATGTGGTCGGCAACGGGGTCCATATTCACGTCAGCCTGTGGCGCAAGGACGGGAGCCCGGTGACGTGGTCTGAGTCCGGGCAGGACGGGCTGTCTGAGGTTGCGTCGTCGTTTGTTGCGGGCATGCTCGCGCATATGCCCGCCGCCGTCGCGCTAACCGCGCCCAGCGTCCTGTCTTTCCAGCGCCTTGTCCCGCATCGCTGGAGTGCGGCCTTCAACAATCTCGGCGCTCAGGACCGCGAGGCCGGCGTGCGGATTTGCCCCGTCACCGCCCAGGACAAGGCCACCCGCGCCCGTCAGTTCAATGTCGAGTTCCGGGCAGCCGATGCAACCGCGAGCCCCTATCTGGCTCTTGCCGCCCTGGTCGCGGCGGGAACGCTCGGCATCCGGGACCGACTCGTCGCCCCCGCGGCGTCCTCCGAGGATCTGAGCCTTCTGTCCGCAAGCGATCTGGCCAAGCGCGGGATCCAACGGCTGCCAACCGATCTTGGATCCGCACTCGATGCGTTTCTGGCCGATGAGGCGCTGTCGTCGACCTTCCCGACCCGGATGCCCGATATCTACGTTGCCCACAAACGCGGCGAGATCGCCCATGTATCGGGCATGAGCGAGGAACAGTGCTTCGCCGCTTACGCCGCCACGTATTGACACGCCTTGGGAAACAGCAAAACTGCGGTATGCGAATAAATGTTCGCTATTTGAACAAGGAGACATCGATATGAACAAGGAACGCATGCTCCGCTCGATGGCGGCGCGCAATCCTCTATCCACGCCGATGCAGCATTCGACCGCGCGGCGCCGATTTCTTCAAGGCGTGGCCGCCGGTGTGACCGCGGCAAGCCTGCCGTCGATGGCGGCGGCGCAATCGCGCCCCCTGTCACTTCTGACCTGGGACGCCTATGCCGATCCGAACCTCCTTGATATGTGGCGCTCAACGACGGGCGAAGACGTCCGCTACGAAATCCACATCTCCGATCCGACCTCCGTCAACCGGCTTCGCGCCGGGGAAACCGCGGTGTGGGACTTCATCAATGTGAACAACCCGTGGGCCCGGAACATCATGTGGCCCGCCGGCCTGATCCGCGATCTGCCCCGCGACCGGTTCGACCCTCTCTATGCGGAGATGAAGGAGAAGTTCCAGATGCCCTACAGATGGGCTCTGAGCGAAGACGAAGAGCATCTGCTTGGCGTCGTCCAGCGCTATGAGACCTTCGACTTCGTGGTGAACCAGGACGTGATTTCCCCGGCGCTGGCCCAGGATGAAGGCTGGGATCTGTTCAACAATCCCGACTTTGCCGGCCGCTACGGTATCCTCGCCTATGAGGACTGGAACGTGATGGACATCTGCATGGGCGCGGGCGTTCACCCTTTCCGCGAGAAGACGGACGAGGAAGTCGCGCGGTTCGAGGAAACCTGCTACCGCTGGATCGAGAACGCCGCGCTGGTCACGACGGATTTCGTTCAGCTCAACCTCGCCATCCTAAACGGCGAGATCGATCTCTACTTCACCGGCGGCACCTACACGACCGCGGCGGCGCGCCTGGAGGGGGTGACGGAGCTTTATGCCATCACGCCCAACAGCGGCCCGGCCGACGGAAAGGGCGGCATCAACTGGATCGAGCTCAACTCCGCGGTCAACAACCCCGATCCGCACCCCGCCGCCCTCGATTGGCTGGAATGGATCACGACACCGGACGCCGCCGAACTTGTGGCGCGCGGAAACGGCAACCTGCAACCGGTCAGCCAGATGTCCCAGCCGGAGTTGTTCAACAGGTTCTCGTCGGACGAACTCGCGGCAATCCAGTGGGACGAATTCGACCAGCGCATCGCGAATGCCGTCGAATTCGACATCGTGCCCGACTACGACCGCCTCTATGATATCTACTCGGCCGCCATGCGTTCGAGAGGATAGAATGACGGCAGAGGCCGCCAGGGCGACGGACCGGCCGGTGATCCTTTCACTGGCCGGTCTGTCCAAGACGTTCGGCGATACCAGTGCCGTCAAGCAGGTGTCCCTCGACATCCCCGAGGGGGAATTCCTCACCATCGTCGGCCCGTCGGGAAGCGGCAAATCCACTCTTGTGCGCCTGCTGGCCGGGCTCGAAACCCCCACAAGCGGCACCTTGAAGCTGCGCGGCAAGGACATCACCGCCCTGCCTGCGAACCGGCGCCCCACGGCGCTGGTCTTCCAGTCGCTCGCGCTCTTCGACCACCGGACGGTGGGGCAGAACATCGAGTTCGCCATGAAGATGAAGGGCGTTCCGGCCGACAAGCGAAAGGCGCGCGCGCATGAGCTGCTGGCCCTCGTCCGCCTCTCGGACAGCTACTACGAGCGCCCCGTCACCCACTGCTCCGGGGGCGAGCGGCAGCGCGTGGCCCTGGCGCGGGCCTTCGCATCGGACCCCGAGATCCTCTTTTTCGACGAGCCGCTCTCGGCCATCGATTACCGCCTGCGCAAGACGCTCGAAGTCGAGTTGAAGGAGCTTCATCAGCGCACCGGGCGGACCTTCGTCTACATCACCCACAGCCTCGAAGAGGCGATGATCATGTCTGACCGGATCGCCATCCTGAAGGACGGGGACCTGATCCAGATCGGCACCCCGGCCGAGATCTATCGCCAACCCCGCGACCGGTTCGTTGCCAGTTTCATGGGCGAGGTGAACATACTGAGGGTCGAGGATGGCACCTTCCCCGATATCGGCCGCCCCGCGCCAGCGGATGCGGCAGGCGCCTATGCCATTGTGCGCCCCGAGGATCTGCTGCCCGGCTCGCGGGACGTCACGGCCGAATATGCGGTGACACAGCGGCTCATGCTTGGCTCGCGCACACAGCTCCACTTGGCGTCGCCCTCGGGCGCCAGCTTCGTATCCGAGATCGCGGGCGCGGCCGAGGTATTTCAGGTCGGAACCTCCCACGCCTTCGGGTTCGATACCGATCGCATCGCATGGGTCGACAGATGAGCCGCACGGGCTCTCCCGGCCCCTGGTTCGCGGCACCCGTCGCGATCTTCATGCTGCTGTGCTTCGCCGGGCCCATTCTCATCGTCACGTGGTTCAGCCTGATGCCAAGCCGGACATTCGAGCTGACGGCGGCGTTCACGCTCGAGAATTATGTCGCCGCGATATCCGATGGCTATGCCCGCCCCATGATGTGGTCGCTGCTGGGCGCGGCGATCACCACGATTGTGACGGCGCTCCTCGCCTGGCCAAGCGCGATCATCCTGCATCGCTATGCAGGCCGCTGGGCAACCCTCGTCTCGGCGCTGATCGCATTGCCGATCTTCATCTCCGAAAGCGTGCGCCTGTTCGGCATGTCGGTCTTCATGATGCCCCGCGGCGGCATCCTCGCAGGCTCGCTCAATGCGGCGTTCGGTATCGAGATCGGCTCGATCCTGAACACCTGGAATGCCGCCTTGGTCGGGATGATCTACATCCACCTGCCATTCATGCTGTTTCCCCTCCTTCTGGGCGTCAGCCTGATCCCCGCGGATCGCATCGAGGCGGCGCGCGATCTTGGCGCGAACCGCTGGCAGGTCATGCGCGAAGTGGAGCTTCCGCTCGCCGCACCCGGGCTGATGATCGGCGCCCTGCTGACCTTCGTCCTCTGCCTTGGCGCCAATGCCGAGGCGGCCATTCTCGGCGGTCGGGCCGTTACGGTGATCACTGCCGCCATCGAGCAGCGGTTCAACTACGCCCAGGACTGGCCGATGGGGGCGGCGCTCACCGTTGGCGTCATCGCGATCACCGCCGCCATCGTTCTGCCGGTCCTGTCGCGGCTGGATCTGAACAGGCTGACAAAACGATGAGACAGGGCCGCCATCTCAGCGCCCTGCGCACGCTCTGGATCGTCGCGATCCTGGCCTTCCTCTACATCCCGATCGTGTCCGTGGTGCTCGCGTCCCTGGCCAATACCCGCTACATGCGGTTCCCCCACCGGGTCTGGACGCTGGAGGCCTATGGCGATGCGCTGTCCTCTTTCACCACATGGCAGCTTCACAGTATCTCGTTGAGCATCGCGCTTTCGGTTGTCGTTCTGTCGACCATCCTCGGCACGTTGGGCGCAGTGGCCTTTGCCCGCTACGATTGGCGCGGGCGCACCTGGTTCCAACGCTTCATGGTCCTTCCCATCTTCTTTCCCCAGCCCGTGCTCGGGCTCGCGCTCCTGCTGACCTTCACGGCCATCGGCATTCAGCCAAGCTGGAAAACGGCCGCGCTGGCGCATCTGGTCTGGATCCTGCCCATCGTGACGCTTGTGATCTCGGTTCGCTTCTTCGGCTACGATGTTGCCCAGGAAGAGGCCGCCTACGATCTTGGCGCCACCCATGTGCAGGTCGTGCGCGAGGTGACATTGCCTCAGATCTGGCCCGGTATCTTCTCGGGAATTCTGTTCGGCTTCCTGTTGTCGTGGTCGAACCTGCCCCTGTCGGTGTTCACCTCCGGCCCCGATACGCCCCTGCCCGTCTGGCTGTTCTCCCGCACGGCAACGAACTACTCCCCACTGGTCCCCTCGGTCGCCGTGATCGGAACCGTCGTCTCCGCGTTGATCGTCGTCGGGGCCGGGCTGTTGCTCTGGGCGGGTCGGCGGCTTCGGTAGCTCGATGGGCGATGAGACTGAGAGCCTGCCGGCGACCTGGCGGACGCATCGCCTCCGAACGTCCCGGCATTTGAACCGAGGGGGATGACCCGCGGATTTTGCGGTCAAGACGATGCCATTTATCCGCGTTTGGGCGGGGGGGCCGCGTACCAAAAATCCATGCCCCGAGCCACCGAAACGTCTTATGAAATCGTTAACAGGATTCGACTAATACAAGTAATTCAACCACTTAAACTACCTTATCAACCTTGATAACTCCGCCTCACCACCACCTCATACCCCTCCTCCTCCGGCTCATCGTCGATCAGCTCCATCGGGAACCCGTCGGCCCGCACGTCCAGCCCCGTCGCGGCCTCCAGAAGCTCGATCATCCGGTCCGATTGCGCCGCCTGCCCCAGCACCCGCTGCCCCTCGCTCAGCATCGCGATGATCTTGGGTGAGAGGTCCAGCGGCACTTCGAAGCGGTCCGCGATCTGCTGGAACAGGCCGACATCCTTCTGCACCAGATCCAGCGTGAAATTCACATCGCGGGACCCCGACAGGATCAGCTGGCTCTCGGTCTCGTGCACGAAGGACGTGCCCGACGACACGGCAATCGCCTCATAGGCCACCCCCAGATCCACGCCCGCCGCCTTCATCACCGTCAACGCCTCGCACAGCGCCAGAAGATGGGTCGTCGCCAGATAATTCGTCATCACCTTCAGGGTCGACGCCGCGCCAAGCGGCCCGGTATGCAGCACCCGCCGCCCCATCTTAGTCAGCAGCGGAAAGACCGCATCGAACGTCTCCCGCGCGCCGCTCATATAGATCGCGATGTTGCCGGTATCGGCCCGGTGGCATCCGCCGGAAACGGGGCATTCCGCGACCGCGCCGCCCGCGGCCTCCACCAGCGGCGCGATCCGCAGGATCTCGGCCGCATCGGTCGTGGACATCTCCATCCAGATCTTGCCCGCGCGGATTTCAGGTAACATCTGGTCAACCACCGCCGCCGACGCGGCGGGCGACGGCAGGCAGGTGATCACGACATCACAAGCCGCCATCATCGCCGCAGGGCCGCCCCCGGCCCGCGCGCCCCGCGCCTCGAAATCCTTTACAAGATTTTCGTCCAAATCATGGACCGCCAGATCCACGCCGTTGCGCAGCAATGACCCCGCCAGCTTGCCGCCAACCGACCCCAAACCGATAAACCCAATACTCATTCGCCACCTCCGCTTGCCGCTTGGAGGCTTGCAAACCGGCCCCGGCCCCGTCCGTTCCAAAACCGACGCAGCCGCGCCGTTTTACGCGGGCGCTCTCGATATCCTGTCGCGAAATCAGCAAGATCAGCCGACGGACAAGCCGCCACGCAGCCCGGCCAGCACAAACGGTTGCTCATAAGAATATCCAGATTTCAGAAATTATCGGGCCATAGAAACCGCTTGGGTCTCGAACAGAATCACGCGTAGGTTGAAATTGATGGACAAGAACTCCCCTGCGAACAGGGACAATCTCCGCCCCTTGCCCCCGACCCTCCGGCCGCGGACCAGCGAGCGGAAACAACATGGGAGACGGCAATGGCAATACAACCACCACTCACAGAACTACCCATCAAAACCGCCGATACGGGATTTTATCGCGGCTTCAGCGTCAACGTAACGGTCGTCAGCAAGATCATCATCAGCGTCCTTGTGGTCTGGTGTATCGTCTGGCCAACGCAAGCCGGTAACGTGTTGGGCGGCTGGAACACCGCGATCCTCGCTACATTCGCGGCCTGGTATATCTGGGTGGTGGCGGCGTTCATCATCGTGTGTCTCGGCCTTGCCCTTTGGCCCACGGCAGGACGCATGAACCTTGGTCTTCCCGGCGAGAAACCCGAGTTCACCAACTTCTCGTGGTTCTCGATGATGTTCGGGGCCGGGATCGGCGTCGGCATGTTGACTTGGGCCGTCGCCGAACCCGTGGCCCATTTCCAGAACAATCCATCGGTCATCCTGGGAGAGACGACGGCCCTTACCGCGGACAACGTACGCACGGCCTATGTCTGGTCCTTCCTGCATTGGGGCTTGGGTGCCTGGGCCTGCTACGCCATCGCCGGCCTGTCGCTGGCCTTCTTCAGCTATCGCCGGGGCCTGCCCCTGACGATCCGGTCATCCCTGACACCGCTGTTCGGGCAGTCGCTTTCGGGCGTGATCGGCCATATCATCGATATCGTGGCCGTGGTGGCAACCATTCTGGGCGTGGCGCAGACGCTTGGTTTCGGCGTCGAGCAATTCGTGGCCGGCCTGACCCGGATCGGGATTGGCGGCTTGGCATTGGAGGATGGCACCGCCACCACCATGGGCATCGTTGTGGCGCTTCTTGTCATCATGGGGGCATCGACCCTGTCGGCACTTTCGGGCGTGGGCAAGGGCATCAAATGGCTCTCGAACATCAACATGGTGCTGTCGATCGTCCTCCTGGGCTTCTTCATCATCTTTGGTGCCACGTGGTTCGGCGCCTCGGCCTTCTTCGTGGGCATTTGGGATTACCTGGTCGCGCTGCCGGGGCTCAGCTTCAATGTCTACAGCTCCGACGGCATCGAGGGATCCGAATCCTTCCTGCTGACGCAGTGGCAGGGCTGGTGGCCGGTGTTCTACTGGGCCTGGTGGATCGCATTCGCCCCCTTCGTGGGTCTGTTCCTCGCACGCATCTCGCGGGGCCGGACCATCCGCGAATTCGTGCTGGGCGCGATGATCGTTCCCTCGCTGATGTGCTTTGTGTGGTTCGCCTGGGCCGGTGGCACAGCGATTGATCTTGAGCTGAACGGAGACGCGAACGGGGTCATCCTCGATGCGGCCAACGGCGACAAGATCTTCGCGATGACCGAGTTCATGCTGGCGCCAATTGCGCAAGCCCTGGCGTGGGGCATGGCCGTTCTGATCGTGGTCTTGTTGATGACGTTCCTCGTCACCTCCGCGGATTCCGCGGTGCTGATCGTGAACACCATCAACGCAGCCGGTGATGAAGGCCCGAAGGCGCGGCCCCACATCCTCTTCTGGGGCGCCGCGCTGGCCCTTGTGGTTGGCGGATTGCTGATCTCGGGCGGAACGGGTGCCATTCAGACAGCCATGGTGATCGGCGCATTGCCGTTCTCGCTCGTGATGGCGCTGATGTGTATCTCGCTGATCAAGGCCATCTTCAACGATGGCCGGCGGGAGGCCGCAGGTGTGGCCACAACCCATGATGAGATCCCGACCGCGACCCCCGCGGAATAGGTCGAACCGCCAACACCCCACCAAACGGGCCGCCATCGCGCGGCCCGTTTTCGTTTTTGGCCCGTTTGTTCCAGAACCCGACGTCATCTTCCGGTTTTCCTTACCTTAAGGCATGGTCAGGGCGTGGTTATGTTCGCTATAGAGAAATGAACGTCGTTCAAAAAATGACATGCGGATGACAGGGCGCCCGGAAATGGGGTGGCCCGATTGGACAGGAGACACGCAAGTGAGCCGTATCGGAACACTCTCTCGCCGGGGCCTGTTGCTTGGCGCTGGCGCAACCGCGGGCTACCTGGCGGGCCGGGCCTGGGCGCCGGGACTCTCGCAACTTGACGGCGTTCCGCGCATTGGCGGCGATTTGATGGATCCCACCCGCTCCACCCCTGCCCTTTTCCTGAACGATGCCAGCGAGCTGTCGGCCACGCCGATCCACGTCCATGCCCGCCCCGCCGCCCATGGCGAAGCGTTGATCGAGGCGTTCCGGGCCGAATTGCGGGACGCGCAGGCCGAGGATCGCCCCGTCTGCGTCTCCGCGGCGCGCCATTCGATGGGCGGGCAATCGATCCCCCGCGACGGCCACGCCATTACCGTCGATGATGCGTGGATCGAGCCCGATACCGCCGCGCAGACCTATCGCGTGAATGGGGGCGCACGGTGGCGCGACGTCATTCAGGCGCTTGATCCCATCGGTTTTTCGCCCGCGGTCATGCAATCGAACCACGATTTCGGTGTCGCCGCGACGTTCAGCGTGAACGCCCATGGCTGGCCCGTGCCCTACGGGCCGATGGGGGCGACCGTTCGCAATATCCGCATGGTCCTGCCCGATGGGGAGGTTGTGACCGCCTCGCGCACCGAAAACGCCGATCTCTTCAACCTAGCGGTGGGCGGCTACGGCCTTGCCGGGATGATCGTGGATATGGAGGTCGACATGGTGCCGAACCAGCGGCTGGCGCCCGCCTTCACGGCGATGCCGGCCACCGAGTTTCCCGCCGCGTTTCGTGCCGCCGTGGACGACCCCACCAAACCCATGGCCTATGGCCGCCTGAACGTGGCGCGCGAGACGTTCTTCGATGAAGCGCTGCTCGTCACCTATTCGCCCACCGAGGATCAATCCGACATCCCGCCCGCCGTTGAATCCGGCTGGCTCTCCTATGCCGCATCTTACCTCTATCGCGGTCAGGTGGGCCGGGAGGGCATGAAGGATTGGCGTTGGTGGATGGAATCGTCGCTCGGCCCGCGCCTTGCCGGGGAAAGCACGCGCAATTCCCTGATGAATGAGCCGGTGATCACGCTTGATGATCGCGATCCGACCCGTGTGGATATCCTGCACGAATATTTCGTGCCGTTCGATGCCTTCGACGGCTTTCTTGAAGCCTGCCGCGATGTCATCCCCGATGCGTTCGTGGAATTCCTGAACGTGACGCTGCGCTTCGTGGACAGTGACACTGATAGCCTGCTGCCCCATTCGCCCACGCCGCGCATCGCCGCCGTGATGTCCTTCACCCAGGAGATGACGGCGCGGGCCGAGGCGGATCATGCGCGGATGACGCGGGCCCTGATCGACCGGATCATCGGGATCGGCGGGACGTATTATCTGCCCTACCGCCCCCACGCCACGCTCGATCAATTCACCCGCGCCTACCCGCGCGCCGCCGAATTTGCCGCCGCGAAACGCGCGCTCGACCCGCAACTGACCTTGCGCAACAACCTGTGGGACGCCTACTTGGGGGAGTTATGAGCCTTATCCGACGCCTTTGCCTGGTCTACGCCGCGGTGCTTCTGGCCGTCGCCGCGATCAATTACATCCCCGGCCTTGTGGACGACACGGAGCTTGCCTTCGGGATCTTCGCGCTCGACCCGTTCGACGATGCTCTGCACCTCGTCTCGGCGATCTGGGCGTTCCTGGCAGGCCTGATCTCCAACCGCTCCGCCCGCACCTTCCTGATCCTTTTCGGCGCGGCCTATCTGGCCGATGGCGTCTTCGGGATCTTCACCGGCTGGGGCTTCCTCGATTTCGCGATCTTCACCAATGAAAGCCTCGGCATGGATTGGTCCTTCCAGCGCATTGCCGCCAATCTGCCCCATATCGGCCTTGGCGCCATCGCGCTGGGGGCGGGCCTTATCTCGCGGCGCCGCGCATGAGGGTGCTGGCGCGCATCCTGACGCGGATCCTGCAGCTGGTTCTGATCCTGGCCGTCATCCTTGCCGCACCGGTCATTTACGTGGAGACCATGTGCCGGGGCGAGGGATCGCCCGCGCCCGCCACGCCGCTCTCCGGGGAAACACGGCCCGAAATCCGCACGCTGCTGACCTATCCCGAATGGCACATCGTGCATGCCTATGACGATTACGCCGAGGTGATCCGCGATGGCGACCCCCATGATTACGGCTTCATCCCGGCCATCTTCGGGTATTGGCAATCGCTCTGCACGCTGACCGAGGAAAGCGCCGATCTGGGCGAAATCGACAGCTCCACCCGGCAGCTTGTCCATGTGATCGGCGTGTCCTTCACCTTCGAGATGATGATGAAGGGTGCCTATGAAGAAACGATTGGGCGCCTTGCAACGATTATCCGGGGCCCCGACCCGACCCCGCTCGACGCAGTATCCGCGCAACAGGCCGCCGACTACGCCGCCTTTTTGCAGCAGGTGCCGTGGTATCGCTACGACTTCCGTGCCGATGCCGCCGAACTGGACGCCGAGGCCACCGAGGCCTTCCGGGATCGCGAACGGGCTATCGCGTTGGGGTTGGAGCACCGCGCGCGCGCTGGCTATGCCGACTTGATCGCGCAGGCCGTCGCCGCCACCGGCTTTGACGACCTGACGTTGCAGATGGTTCTCACCGGCCTTGATGAGGCCAGGCTGGAGGCGATCGACGGAGTCACCGTTCTGGGCGACGTGGAAGGTGGGATGGAGATCGAGACCCCCCGCTACCGCGAGTTGACCGGTCTGCTTGCCGATTGGGCCGATCAGGGCGCAAATTTCGTGGATATGGCGGGAAACGACCAGATCATGTTCACCGCGATCTCGGATGAGCGATCCCAGCCCGGCGCGCTGGCCGATCTACCACGGCAGGGCTATGGCGATACCCGCCACCTCTTCCTGGTGCCGGTGACAGAGCTTGCCGAGGCCCTGCGCGGGCTGGAGGGGCGCGGCCTGAGGCTGGAACACATCCATGACTATTAGACGGCTCCTGATCGCGCTGCCGATCCTGTTCGTCGGCTGGATCGCGACGCTGGCCGTGGTGATGCGTGCCGGTGGTGAGGCCCCGGCCGCCTTTGTGCCGTTCCCGCCGGCCTCCCTGATCGCCAACCTGCCCGCCGATGTGGCCGTGACAGGCCGCTCCCCGATCTCGCTGACATTGCGCAGCGGCGGCGCGGATCTGACGGCACAGATCTACGATGCAGGTGCCTGGCTGGTCCTGCCCGCGGGGCTTGAGGCCTGCATCCCCAACTTCCTGCGCGAGGGCGCCTAAACCCCCTTCGCCCGCTGAAGCATCCCGAACAGATCGCGCGGATCGTCCGGGTCGGCGACCATGTCCAGATTGTCGTAGAGGCCGGTTTCGTCCAACTTGTCATGGACGTAGCGCAGGGCCGAGAAATCCTCGATTGCGAATCCGACCCCATCGAACAGCGTGATCTGCGATGGTGAGGTACGCCCCGGCGCTGCGCCGGTCAGAACCTGCCAGATCTCCGTGACGGCGAAATTGTCCGGCATCTGCTGGATCTCGCCCTCCACCCGCGTCTGCGGCGGGTACTCCACGAACACGCTGGACCGTTTCAGGATGTCGGGATGCAGTTCCGTCTTGCCCGGGCAATCGCCGCCAATGGCGTTGATGTGCACACCCGCGCCGACCATGTTGTCGGTCAGGATCGTGGCATATTGCTTGTCGGCGGTGCAGGTGGTGATGAGCTGCGCGCCCTCGATGGCCTCTTCGGGGCTGTCGCAGGCCGTCATCTCGAACCCCAACCCCTCAAGGTTCCGCATCATCTTTTGCGTGGCGGCGGCGTCGATATCGTAAAGCCGCAACTGATCGACGCCGCAGATCGCGCGCATCGCCATCGCCTGGAATTCCGACTGCGCTCCGTTACCGATCATCGCCATCACGCGCGCCCCCTCCGGCGCAAGGGCGCGGGCCACGACGGCCGAAGTCGCCGCCGTCCGCAAGGCCGTGAGCACCGTCATTTCCGACAACATCACCGGATAGCCCGTGGAGACATCCGCCAGAAGGCCGAAGGCGGTGACGGTCTGAAGCCCCTCCTTCATGTTCTTGGGATGGCCGTTCACGTATTTGAACCCGTACACTTCCCCATCCGAGGTCGGCATCAGCTCAATCACGCCTTCCGCGGAATGCGAGGCCACGCGCGGCGTCTTGTCGAAGCTCTCCCAGCGTCTGAAGTCCGCCTCGATATAGGCCGCGATCCCGCGCAGCATCTCGTCAATGCCGATGCAGTGAACAAGCGCCATCATGTTCTGGACACTGACGAAAGGCACGAAGGCCAGTTTCGACGGGGCGGGAATGGTCATGTCGGTCATCCGTGGCTGCGGGTGGGCCTGTCGAACACGCGGCGGCCCAGAAGCGACGCGGTCAGATCCACCATCAATTGTGCGGTCTTGCCGCGCTCGTCGAGAAACGGGTTCAACTCCACCAGATCGAGGGAACCGACCACCCCGCTGTCGCACAGCATCTCCATCACAAGATGCGCCTCCCGCACCGTGGCACCGCCCGGCACGGTGGTGCCAACGGCGGGAGCAACGGACGGGTCGAGGAAATCCACATCCAGCGAGACGTGAAGCACGCCATCGGCCGCCTGCACCCGCTCCAGAAACGTCGCCAGAGGTGCGCGAATACCGCTCTCGTCGATCATCCGCATATCCACGACATCCACATTCATCTCCTGCAGCACATCATGTTCCGGCTTGTCGATGGAGCGCAGACCGATCATGCAGATATTCGCCGGATCAACGGGCGCTTTCAGCGGCGGGAAGGCGTCAAAGCCGGGGCGGCCGGTCACATACCCCACCGGCGTACCGTGCAGATTGCCGCTATCGGTCGTGTCGGGCGTGTGGATG
Source organism: uncultured Roseicyclus sp. (assembly GCA_947494975.1). Lineage (GTDB taxonomy): Bacteria > Pseudomonadota > Alphaproteobacteria > Rhodobacterales > Rhodobacteraceae > Gymnodinialimonas. The sequence continues at coordinate 251,502 of CANLXA010000001.1, forward strand.
TCGGAATGCGCATCGAGCCACAGGACGAAGAACGGTCTTTGGGTTTTCGCATGATGCGCCGCCATCCCCGCCACCGTCCCAAGCGCCAGCGCGTGGTCTCCCCCCATGAAAATCGGCATGCCGTGGGGTGCCTGCGTCTCCGCCGCTTCGCTCAGCGCCATGGTCCAGCCGACATTTTCGGCCAGCGCATGGATGGCCGGGTTCCGCGCCGCCAGCACCTCGACATCCGCCGGGGCGACATTGCCAATATCGGTCACGCTGTGGCCCATATCCGAAATCGCCTCGGCCAGGCCTGCCGTGCGGTACGCGTCGGGGCCCATCACGCAGCCCCGCCGCCGTTTTCCGGCGTCCATTGGGGCGCCGATCAGGATACAATTCTGTGTCATGCCCCTCTCTGCCGCGCGAGATGGGCCTTTCATAAGCCCCTTTTTTGGGCAATATGACACCATATCTATCAGATCGGGCGGCAGAAATGGACGAAACGGACAATCGCCTCATCGGGCTTCTGCGCAAGGACGGACGCGCGACCCTCTCCGTGCTGGCCGCAGATCTGGGCGTGACGCGGGCTACCGTAAGGGCCCGGCTCGACAGGCTCCAGACCAGCGGCCAGATCGCGGGCTTCACGGTGCTCACCCGCGCCGATGTCACACCCCAGCCGGTTCGCGGCCTCATGATGCTGGCCATCGAGGGCCGCGGCGCCGAACGGATCGCCCGCGTGCTCAAGACCAAACCCGCCATCACGGCCGTGCATTTCACCAATGGCAAGTGGGACCTGATCGCGGAAATCGGCACCGGTGATCTGCCCGATTTCGACCGCGTCCTGCGCGAGATCCGCCTGATCGATGGCGTGCTCAACAGCGAAACCAGCCTGCTTCTCTCTACCGTATGATTGTCAGTAGCACCGGCAGGAGCCTCACCTCTATACTCGGCCCATGTTCGATGCCGAGCCCCCGACCATCGCCGCCCGCCTCACGGAAATGCGCGCCCTGATCCTTGCGGCGGCTGAGGCGACCGGAACGGCCCCACTCACTGAAACCCTGAAATGGGGCCAAAAGGCCTTCCTGCCCGCGAAGCGTGACGGCACCACGCTGCGCCTCGGCACCGAAAGCGGCCAACCCGCCCTTTTCGTCCATTGCCAGACCGATCTCGTAGGCCGCTATCGGGCCCTCTTCCCCGACGAATTCACCTATTCCGGCAACCGCGCCGTCGTGCTCCCCGCCGATGGCCCGTTTTCCGAAGCCGCCTTCCAGCAGATCGCGGCCATGGCTCTCGCCTACCATCGCCACAAACGCGCCTGAGCCCATCCACTGGGTCAAAATACCCTCGGGGGATCAAAGGGGGGCCGAGGCTTCCCTTTGCGGGGGGTGCGGGGGGCTGGCCCCCCGCCGGTCGACCGCGTTAGCGGGCGACACCCCGCCGAAATGAATGCGCGCCGATCGCCTGGCGCGCCGTCTCCAATTCCAACCGGACGTCGCTCAGCGGTGCAGATCAAAGCGATCGTTTTCCATCACCTTGACCCAGGCCGCGACGAAATCATCGACCATCTTGGCCTCGGCATCGGCACTGGCATAGACCTCCGACACGGCGCGCAGCTGGCTGTTGGAGCCGAAGACGAGATCAACGACAGTCGCCGTCCATGTCTTCGCGCCGCTGGCCCGATCCGCACCTTCCAGCACACCGCTCTCCGTCTGGGTCCAGACATTATCCATGCTCAGCACGTTGCGGAAGAACGCGTTGTTGAGCTGGCCCGGCGTGTTGGTCAGCACGCCATGGGCGCTGTCGCCATGGGTCGCGCCCATGGCCCGCATGCCACCCACGAGCACGGTCATTTCCGGCGCGGAGAGGCCCAGAAGCTGCGCCTTGTCGACCAGCATATCCGCCGGTTCGCGCAGGCTGAACGGAGCGTGGTAGTTGCGGAACCCATCCGAGGTCGGCTCCAGGACCGCGTAACTCTCCACATCCGTCTGCTCTTGGGTGGCATCGCCGCGACCGGATGTGAAGGGCACCGTCACGTCATGACCAGCGGCATTCGCCGCCCTTTCCACGCCCACGCCGCCCGCCAGGACGATCAGGTCGGCCATGGAAACCGGCTTGCCGAAGCCCGACTGAATGCCGCCCAGCACGCCCAGAACCTTGGAGAGCTCGGCCGGATTGTTGACCTCCCAATCCTTTGCCGGGGACAGGCGGATGCGCGCGCCATTGGCACCGCCGCGCTTGTCGCTGTTGCGATAACTCGCCGCTGACCCCCAGGCCACGCGCACCAGCTCCTGCACCGACAGGCCGCTCTCGGCAATCTGCGCCTTGAGCGTCGCCACATCGCCGTCCGACAAGGTCGGGCCAGCTGGCACAGGGTCCTGCCACAGCAGCTCTTCAGAGGGCACATCCGGCCCCAGATAGCGCTGGATCGGGCCCATGTCGCGGTGGGTCAGCTTGTACCAGGCCCGCGCAAAGGCATCTGCGAACTTGTCGGGATTGGCGTGGAAATCGCGGCTGATCTTCTCGTAAGCCGGATCCATGCGCATCGCCATATCGGCGGTGGTCATCATGATGAAGGTCTTGCCCGCACCATCGGCGGTGGGCGCGTGATCTTCAGGCTTCAGATCCTTCGGCTGCCATTGATTGGCCCCGGCGGGCGATTTCGTCAGCTCCCACTCATAGCCGAAAAGCACGTCGAAATAGGACATGTCCCATTGCGTCGGCGTCGGGGTCCAGGCACCTTCGATACCCGATGTCGTCGCGTTCACACCTACGCCGTCCTCAAAGTCGTTCTTCCAGCCAAGGCCCATCTCGGCCACGTCTGCGCCTTCCGGCTCGGCACCCACCAGCTCCGGATCGCCCGCACCATGGGCCTTGCCGAAGGTATGGCCGCCAGCGACCAGCGCGACGGTCTCCTCGTCATTCATCGCCATCCGCGCAAAGGTGTCGCGGATGTCGTAGGCCGATTTCAGCGGGTCTGGATTGCCATTTGGCCCCTCCGGGTTCACGTAGATCAGGCCCATCTGCACGGCGGCCAGCGGGTTGGCCAGGTCGCGGTCGCCGGAATAGCGCTCATCGCCAAGCCACGTGGCTTCCGGTCCCCAGTAGATGTCCTCTTCGGGCTCCCAAACATCGGCGCGGCCACCGGCGAAGCCAAAGGTTTTGAAGCCCATCGACTCAAGCGCCACATTGCCTGCCAGGATCATCAGATCGGCCCAGGACAGGGATCGGCCATACTTCTCCTTTATCGGCCAGAGCAGGCGGCGGGCTTTGTCGAGGTTGCCGTTGTCAGGCCAGGAATTCAGCGGCGCAAAGCGCTGTGTGCCCGTGCCCGCGCCACCGCGGCCGTCATAGGTACGGTAGGTCCCGGCGGAATGCCACGCCATCCGGATGAAAAGCGGGCCGTAATGGCCGTAATCGGCGGGCCACCAATCCTGGCTGTCGGTCATCAGTGCCGTCAGGTCGGCCTTCACGGCCTCCATATCCAGTTTCTGGAATTCTTCTGCGTAGTCAAAGCCTTCGCCCATCGGATCCAGGTTCGGATGGTTGCCCGAAAGCGGCCTGAGATTCAGTTGGTTGGGCCACCAATGCTGGTTGGCGGTGCTGCCGGATGGCTGTTTGCCCGGCCCGTGCATCACCGGGCAACGACCTGAAACTGGGGATCCGTCCATCATGTCTCTCATCTCCACTGCTAGCTGTCATCTGGCACGCGCTCACCGCGGGTGAGTCGCGACTTGTGCCGAGATTAACAGGTCACGGCGATTAGCTACAGTTGGATAATCTGATAACCGTGATAAGCTGCCCTTATGAAAAACCTGACGATCAAACAGCTTCGCTACGTCGATGCGCTGGCGACGCACGGCCATTTCGGCCATGCGGCCGAGGCCTGCTCCGTCACCCAGCCTGCCCTGTCCATGCAGATCAAGGAGTTGGAGGAGGCCTTCGGGTTGCCGCTCTTTGAACGCGGCGCGCGGCAGGTTCGGTTGACGGGATTCGGAGAAACCGTGCTGACCCGCGCCAAGGAGATTCTGCGCGCGGTCGATGAGTTGGACGATCTGGCCCGCGCCGCCCGCGACGGGCTGGTGGGCCGGTTGCGCCTCGGTGTGATCCCCACAATCGCGCCTTATCTGCTGCCCCGGATCATCGGCACATTGAGCCAGCACTACCCGGATATCGACCTGCATGTCCGGGAAACCCTGACGCCCCGCCTGCTGGAGGATCTGGCCGCAGGGCGCTTGGATTGCGCCGTTCTTGCCCTGCCCGTGTCCGAGCCGACGCTGACAGAGGTTCCGCTCCACGAAGAGGAATTCGTGCTGGTCCGGCCCCAGGCCGACGCGGGCAAACCGGTGCCGGACGGCGAGGCGCTGGCGCAAATGCGGCTCCTGTTGCTGGAAGAGGGCCATTGCTTTCGCGATCAGGCACTGAGTTTCTGCAACATCCGCTCCCCGCTGCCGCGCGACGGCCTCGACGGCTCAAACCTCTCGACGCTGGTGCAGATGGTGGGCGCCGGAATCGGTGTGACACTGATCCCCGACATGGCCGTGGGCGTGGAAACACGATCCGCCGCGGTCGATGTGCAAAGGTTTCGGCAAGCCAGACCAAAGCGGACCGTCGGCATGGTGTGGCGGCGGAGCAGCCCGCTGGCGGATCAGTTGAACGGTATGGCCGACGTGGTTCGGTCGGCCATTGCGCCCGGTGCGCCCGGCTAGTTCGTGATGCGGAAATGCGAGTTCATGCGGCGCGGCTGACGCTCCCAGATATGGGGCAACGCAAAGCGCGCGAAGAATTTGTCGATCAGCAGCTTGCGCGAGGTGCGCCGGTGGCTCATCTGCCGGGCCGGGAAGATCTGACGCTGGATCACGGCGGGCCGCATCCGGTTCTTCGGTTTTTCGGACAGGAGCGGGATGCGGAAGGCCCGCGAGAAGCCGCGCGGCTTCAGGTCGTTGCGCACATCCAGCATGTTGGTCAGGAACAGGCGGTGCGATGTGAGGATCGACAGGAACAGATCCGGGTCGGCCTCGTCGGGGATGTTCATGTTCTCATTGGCGACACCGGCATTGAAGGCCGGGTATTTGTCGGCCTCCTCGATCGCGCGCTTGGCTGCACCAAAGGGCACGAAGGGAGCACGCACCACCAGAAGGGCGCGGTTTGACGTCAGGTGTTGTGCGTATTGCTGCGCGACATCGCCGGGCACCCCGGCCGCTGTGATCTGGTCCTCGGCCGATGTGCGAGAGCGCTGCTCGATCACATCCATCGCACTTTCGGGGAACCCGTCCGCTTTCAGGGCCGCTACAGCCGCGTCCGCATGGGCCGGATCTTCGTAGAGTCGCGTAACAATCGTGGTCATCTCTAAGGAGCCTCCCCTTCTTCATCGCACTTGCACAACGAGGACGCCTCTAACACATCCGGGTTGCGATTTCATTATACTAGGGCTCAACCCCCAGATTTCGAGGGCTGACGGCGTGAAGCCGCCAGATTACGCAAAGAGCCGCCACCAGGAACAGCGCCTCCAGCAGGAATACGGGCACGTAGGGTGCGGCGGGGCGCAGGGCCGCACCGTCCTGAAATGCAAGAATGACATCGCGGATTACACCGCCCATGGCGATGGCCACACCGGCCGCCGTGGCCTGTACGGCTCCCCAGGCGCCGAGGGCCAGACCGATCTGCGCGCGCGGCGCGCGGCGCATCGTGGCCGTCAGGGTGCCGTGGCCGAAGAGGCCCGCGCCGACCCCGCTCACGAACGTGCCGAGGGTGAAGAGCGCAACACCCCCTATCTGGGCGGCTCCGGCAATGGCAAGGAAAGCGGGCACGCCGATGGCGGCCCCGAGGGTTGCAACGTTGAGAGGCTCCGCGCCGCGCAGAAGAACGTGGCTGGCGATGCCAAAGCCGATCAGGCCGCCGCCCGCCAGAACCGCCGTCAACCGTGTCGTCATGGCGACCGACATATCAAGCACTTGCCCGCCATAGGGTTCCAGCAGGACCTCCGCCATACCGTAAGCCATGGTGCCAAGGGCGATGACGACGAGAAGCCGCATCGTGCCTTCGCGGGCCGAGAAGACGGACCATGCATCGGTGAAGGCCTCGATTGGCGGCGGGTTGGCCGCGCGCGCGCGGTCGCGCGGTTCCTGCTTCCACAGCGCCAGAAGGTTGAGCGCGATGGTGACAACGGCAGCCCCCTGGACCACCTGCACCAGACGGCCCGGCGTGTAATTCGCCAGAAGGGCACCGAAGACGATGGCGCTGACGATCATGCCGACCAGCAGCATCACATACATCAGGCCAACGACCTTGGGCTGATCCTCCACATCTACAAGATCCGTTGCTAGCGCGAGGCCCACGGTCTGCACCGTATGCACACCAGCTCCCACGAGCAGGAACGCCAAGGCCGCGCTGGAGTAACCGATCCAGACCGGCGCATCGGCGGCCTGGTCGTAACCGGACAAAACAAGCAGGGCAAACGGCATGATCGCAAAGCCGCCGAATTGCAGCATCGTGCCCTTCCAGATGTAGGGCACGCGTCGCCAGCCAAGCGCGGAGCGGTGTTGATCGGATTTGAAGCCGATAAGCGCCCGGAACGGCGCGAAAATCAGCGGCAGCGCCAGCATGATCGCAACAAGCGAGGCGGGAACCTCAAGCTCCACGATCATGACGCGGTTGAGTGTGCCCACCAGCAGGACCAGCGCCATCCCGACAGAGACCTGGAACAGGGACAGACGCAGGAGGCGGGACAGGGGCGCGGTTTCGCTGGCGACATCGGCAAACGGCAAGTAGCGCGGCGTGATCCGGGTGATCCGGCGCAGGATGGTGTCGCGAATACCGATCATGTGCCCCATCAAGTCTGTGGGCCGACAATGGCCGCAGGGGAATTCGGATGCGGCCGGAACAGGCCACAAGGCCGGGTCAAGAAGCGTCGCGCGCTTCTATCCCCCGGTCGTGGAAAACGCGCCGCTCTAATCGAGCGCCGAGTTGGGTGTTACCAAGGTCCTCGCGGAGGCCAGCGTCACCGGGTCTTCGATGACAAGCCGTGCGATCCGCCCGTCGGGCAGAATCACTGTCGCGCCATCAGCGGCGGCAGCGTCGAGGTACATGGGCGTATCTGCGGTTACAGCACGTGCAGGAATAACCTGCGCGTCCGTCTCAAGCGCGGCCATCCCCGATCCCAATTCCTGTCCAGACAGGAAATCGGCAACCCAGGAGGTGTTGCTTACGACGGCGACATGTACCGCAAACGATCCGACGGCGACCGCTGACAAGAACAGCGGAATACCGACGGTGGGCTTCACGACGAGCCAGATCTTTGAATTGTTCATGTGATCTTGCTCCCGTCAGCCCAGCCAAGGCGTTGCAACGGCCACCAGGAAGTGAGCGACCAGAGCGATCCCCCCAAATACCCGTGTGCCATCAATGAGGTAGCTATGCACCTCTTCCGCCTCTTTGAGGGTCAGACCCGTGGGCCAGACTTTATCCGGATCATCAGACATGAGATCCCTTTCCTCTTGCTTCGAGATTTGGCCCAGGCGCCGCGAAGCCCCTGAACCGGCGAGCGACGAGCCCGAGGATGCGTGCGGACGTGCAAGCAGGACCGGGTCCATCATGGAACAGCATGTCACACAAAGTGGACACGTCAACTGTAAAGTTGAGTTTACACATGGTGAAACGCCAAAAAACTTGGCACTTTGGTGCCGATTCCAGCACGCGGCGATGCCCGCTCGGATCGCATGCAGCCTGCCACCGATTGCGGCGAGCCCCGGCTGAAGAAAGGCCGCCGACTCAATCTCGCCGATGAGCGCGGCCGGAACGGTAGGGATCGGGGGACGCAAGCTGCCGCCCGCCGTCCGGTCCGTTCCGGCGCGCAGCCGATCTTTGGCAGGGGGTGTTGCCGGGTCGAAACGCGCCCGCTCTCGAAAGATCAGGCGCGGTCCGGATCGTCAGCTCAGGTGATGGACGTCCTGCAGCCCGTAGACCGGGGTTAGGATGCCTTCCATGCGCGCCTTGATCTGCAGTGACAGGAACTGCGAGTAATGCCGTGACTGGTGCAGATTGCCGCCGTGCATCCAGAGATTTGGCACCTGCGTCGGCTTCCACATGTTGCGCTGCTCGCCCTCCCAGGGGCCCGGATCCTTGGTGGTGTCGGAGCCGAGGCCCCAGCACTTGCCCAACTTGTCGGCCATGTCTTGACCCATCAGGTCCGCGACCCAGCCATTCATCGAGTTGTAGCCCGTGGCATAGACAACCAGGTCGGCATCCAGATGCGTGCCGTCATCAAGGATCACGCCGGTCTCGTCCAGTTTCTCGACCTGCCCACGCTTCAGCTTGATCTTGCCGTCGATAATGAGCTGGCTGGCGCCGACGTCGATGTAATATCCAGATCCGCGCCGCAGGTATTTCATGAAGAGCCCGCTGTCGTCGTCGCCCCAGTCGAGCCAGAACCCCGCCTTTTCAAGCCCGTCGTAGAATTCCTTGTCCTGCTCCTTCATCGCGGCATAGGCCGGGATCTGGAATTCGTGCAGGATGGCGTAGGGCAGCGAGGCAAAGATCAGGTCCGCCCTTTCGGTCGTCACACCATTGCGCACCGCCTCTTCGGAATAGAGTGCCCCCAACCCGATTTCCATCAACGTATCCGAGCGCACGATATGGGTCGAAGACCGTTGGACCATGGTCACATCGGCATCGTGTTCCCAAAGCGCGGCACAGATGTCGTGGGCCGAGTTGTTGGAGCCGACGACAACTACCTTCTTGCCGGACCATCGGTCGGGGCCGTCATGTTCGGAACTGTGCTGCTGCACACCCTTGAAGACGTCCATGCCGGGAAATTCCGGCATCCGCTTCTTGCCCGACATGCCGGTGGCCATGACAAGTTGCTTCGGGCGCAGGACGACCTCTTCACCGTCGCGATCCACCACCACGGTCCACTCCTGGGTTTTCTCGTCGAAGCTCGCGGACTTGGCGGTGGTGCGGGTCCAGTAGTTGAGCTCCATCACCTTCGTGTACATCTCCAGCCAGTCGCCGATCTTGTCCTTGGGCGCGAAGACCGGCCAGTTTTCCGGGAACTTGATATACGGAAGATGATCGTACCAGACCGGGTCATGCAGGCAGAGCGACTTGTAGCGCCTGCGCCAACTGTCTCCGGGCCGGTCGTTGCGTTCGACGATGATCGTCGGCACGCCCAACTGACGCAACCGGGCGCCCATGGCGATGCCGCCCTGTCCGCCGCCGATGATCAGGCAATAGGGTTGGGTTTCGTAGCCGAGCTCTGCCGCCTCACGGGCGCGTTCTTCGGCCCAGGTCTCGCGGCCCTTGCCTGCGCCGTGCTTGGCCCCCAAGGGTCGATTGAACCCCGACGGTTCCTCATGCCCTTTCAGCTCCACCATGGTCGTCAGCAAGGTCCAGATCTTGCCGTCTTTCAGGCGCAACAAGCCATAGCCCCGCGCGACCTCGGTTTCGAACTGGATCCAGGCCGTGGTGACCCCGCCCTCCTCCGTCGGGATCTCACCTTCGGCCAGTTTCCAGCCGGTGGGTTTGGTGGTCGCAAGTTGATGGGTGAGCATGTCCTCGACCTGCTCCTGGCCCTCGACTGTCTTGAGGTTCCAGGTGAAGGTCACAAGGTCGCGCCAGTAGCAATCGTCCTGAAACATGTCTCGCGCCCGGGCAATGTCGCCCTGTTCCAGCGCGGTGCCAAAATCATCCAGAAAGGCCTGGGTCTGGTCTGTGATTGTCGTATCGAGCATGTGATCCTCCCGTTGGGTTGCGAACGTCCTCCGGGCGGGAGCCTGTCGGGCAGAGGCCGCGCTGACAACGCGCTTCGCGCCGACCATCCGGGAAATTGCTCGAAACCGGCGCAGTTTGTTGCGCGCGCAACGGCGAAGCAACAGACGTGGCCTCAGGCCGGAGGTGTAAGGCCAGCCTTGCGAAGCCGCCGCAGGACGGTCGAGCGGTTCACCCCCAACCGGCGCGCCGCTTGAGACATGTTCCAGCCGCACGCCTTCATTAACGCTTCCAGGTCATCCTCTTCGGAGGGCCGGGATGCGGCCTGTTGCAAGGGCGGCGGCAAATCCGGAAGATCAATCACCGTGCCCTCGCAAAGTGCCACGGCAACCTCCAGAACCTGTTCCAGCTCGCGAATATTGCCGGGCCAGCTTCGCGACTTCAGCTCAGCCCGCGCAGCAGGCGACAGACGCATGGCTTCGCTGGAACACCGCCGCAGCAGCCGATCGATCAACCAGTCCAGATCCGCCCGGTGACGCAGCGGCGGAAGCGCGAGCGTGGCGCCGACGAGACGAAAGAACAGGTCGTCGCGCAGCACTTGGGACAGTTCCGTCGGCGTGCAATGGCAAGAGGCCAGGAAGCGAAGATCCGTTCGGCGGTCAAGAAGCCGCAACAGGGCGGCTTGCGCGCCGGCAGGCAGATTTTCGATGCCGCGCAGGAACACCGTGCCGGCCACCGCCTCTTGCAGCGTCGCGATAAGGGTGTTCTCGTCGCATCGCACTGCATGAAAACCGCGCCCCTTGGGGCCGGAGACATGGATCGCACGGGCCAGTTTCTCTTTTCCCGTGCCAGTCTCACCGGTCAACAAAAGCGGCACCTGGGTGGGGGCCAGCCGCGCCGCGTGCGCAAGCAGGCGTTCCAGCGCCGGGTCGGGCCCGGCAAAGCTGCCCAATGCACCGGGCGGCGTGCGCACATGCCGACGCAGGGCGGCGGTCATCTGCGGGGTCTGAGGCGCGATGGCGTGGCCAAACAGACCGCGCCCGTCCTTCAGCCGCAACATGCGTTCCTCGGTGGGTTTGCCGCGCATCAGATCCGGAAGGTCATCCACGCTGAGGTCCAGCCAGTCATCGATGCGCGACCCGATCAGTCGCGAAAGCCCCTTGGGATCAAACGTGCGGCTTGCCGCCGACGTTATCCCCACGATCCGCCCCGATCCGTCCAGCGCCACAGCGGCGTCCGGATCGACCTCCAGAAACTCCGGGCTCGTCGAGACGCGCAGCACCCAGTCGCGCCGTGTCATGGCCATCAGGTTGGCCATCTCGACCCGGCGGGCCGAGGCGGTCACCAGACTCATGGCAAGGTTCTGCGTCGACTTCGGGGATGGAGACCGCAGCAGCGAGATATCGAGAACAGCCGAGAGTTCCCCACGCGTGTCGAATATCGGAGCCGCAGTGCACGACAGCGGCACATGGGCCACGCCGAAATGATCACCTTGATGAATGGTGACCGCCTCGCGGGTGACGATGCAGGACCCGACACCGGACGTGCCAGCGAGCTCCTCTGTCCAGTTCGAACCGAGGTACAGGCCGGCATCACGCAATTGATCCTCAAACCGCGGGTCACCGAAGAAATCGACACAGACGCCCTGCGCATCGGCCAGTAGCAAGACGTAGTTGTGACCGGCCACCTGCCGGAACAATGCCTGCAGGCCAGATCGCGCCGTGGCAATCAACCGTTCAGATTGTTCGCGGTGCTCGCGCAGTTCGGTTTCAGTCACGATATGCGCAGAGTCCAGCCGGGACGGATCCATACCATAGGTATCCACACAACGCCGCCAGCTGTCCGATACCAGCCGATCACGTCCAGTCTCGACCCCGCGCAGCACACGGTCGATTTCTTCTACATGATCCACTTCGAGCATCACGTCCTCCCCACGGCTGCCCGGCATCAGGTTAGCCGATCATCCTGATCGGAGCCACAAAACCTTGATCGGCAGAAGTTCCGATCCCCAAAACCCTGCCGTCCGCTCCAAGCCTTGCGAATGTGGACGGCGCTGATCGTGCTTTTGAAGCAAGCTCCGATTCCCCTGCCCCGGAGTTCATTGTCGCCCCTTCGGATTACGCTACTCCAAGCCACCTGGCTGACGTGGCGCAGGACAGCGAAACCTCCAACCGCACCGTGCTCATGGTTGACGGTCTGACTTGAGCCGACCGACATGTGTTGCTGGCCGAATGGCAAGCGCCGGGCCGGACAAGTGGATTCTGGCAACGCAATGTTCGGCACGAACCTCTGATGCAGCTGGCCAAAATGCCACCAGCACGGGGCCAGGTGACATCAAAGCTTCAAATTCGCCATTGTAGGCGGTCCGGCTGGCACCCATAAATTGTGTATCGCGGCCCCGACCGAGGAAATACTTGAGTTCATGCAAACTAATGTCTCTGCCGGTGAGATCAGGCGTGATCTTGTGGAGTTATGCAACCAGGGCCGGTTCTTTGCTGCTCATGTAAGATTGTTGGACAGCGGGCTGGAAGCCCATCTCCATCCGAGCTTGTGGGAACTGGTCGAGCGACGCGCCACGGAGGCCGGAGACGAGGCGTTGGCGTATCGCGTTCGGCGGGAGCTTCTTGCCGCCGAGGTCGTGAGCGCCGACACCGTGTTGAACCAGGCGCGCTACGAGATCGAACAAGGGCAACCGGGAGCGGCCCGTATCCTTCTTGAGAGGGCCTTCGGAGACGAGCCCGAAAGCAGTGAAGCGCGTATCTTGCTGGGGATTGCATTGGCCTCGGAAGATCGATCCGCAGCTATTCATCTTCTCGAGGACGCCGAGGGCGGGTCGGAAACGGAAATGCTCTGGGCGGTGGACGCGCTCCGCAATTTGGGTGAACTGAAGCGGGCCTTGCGTCTTTGCCGGGTTGCTGTCGAACGCTTCCCATTGAACGCCATGTTTCTCAACCGTTTGGGATGGATTGCGGAGGGGATCGGAGATTTCGAAACCGCAATTGATGCCGCGGCAACAAACCTGAACGGCGGCGGCGACAACACGGCAAGGGCACTCAACAGGCTCGTGCGGCTTCACCGGCGTCTCGGCGACAAACCCAAAGCGATGACATACGCGGCCGAATTGCTCCGGATGGACGGAAGCCCGGTACAGAAACTGTCGCTCGCGCGGACGTTGGGGCAATCGGCACTGCTCCAAAGTCTCGTCGGTTCTCTTCCCTCATTGCATGCGAAAGGTCGCATCCCGGCGAGCGAAGCAGAAAAGGTGCTGACGTTCCTTCTCGACGATGGCCATATCGGGCTTGCCCTATTCCTCTGGCGCGAGGGATTTCCTATCGGAGCGGCTGCGAAGCGGGTCCTGATACGCAAAGGGTTCGGTGGCGACCTCGGTGCCGAACTCCCCAGATGCGTCGATGATGCAGCCCAAATTCGAAGCCCAGACGCCCTGTTTCCGCTCTACCCCGAGCGGGTGAATGCCTCATTGCCCGCCGGCTGGTACCCTGCCCTGCGAGATAACGACAAGATCTTGCTCGTGAATTCCGTGCTTGCGGCCGGCGGCGCCGAGCGCCAATTCCTGATGGTCGCCCGCTCGCTGGTCGCTGCCGGCCTAGAACCCGACCGGCTGCACGCCGCGTTGTTTTCGATCGAACGGGACCGTGGCCATGGTCATTTCGAAGATGCGCTTCGTGCCACTGGAATTCACGTACACGACCTTGCGCGGCGAGGCATGTCGTCTCTCTCGATGCCGGAGCGCGAACAGGACATAGTGGCCCTTCTCCCCGCCAGGTTGAGAGGCGACGTATTGGCGCTCTACGATCTGGCGCAGCAACTCAAGCCGGCCGTCATTCACGGGTGGCAGGACAGAGCGGCTGTCGCGTCAGGTCTGGTCAGTCAGATGCTCGACATCAAGCGCACAGTGCTCAGCGTGCGCAATATGCGGCCAAGCAAACGCGGCGATGAGACGGACTGGATCGCGCGCTCGGTCTATAAGGACGTGCTTGCAAGGCCTTCGGTGGCGATGACGGCGAACGCGGTCGAAGGCGCACGGGACTATGAGGATTGGCTTGGACTGCCAGAAGGTGACGTGTCGATCTTGTCGAATGCGGTGGACGATAAGGTATTTTTCTCGCGACCGGACTCGCAGCCATCGGACGGACCTGTTCGCGTTCTGGGCGTGTTCCGTCTCGCCGAAAACAAGCGGCCGCTGCTCTGGGTCGAGACCATGGCGGCGCTGCGCGAGCAACACGGTCTGGACATAGCCCCACGCATCGTGGGGGCAGGCCCGATTGCTGACGAAGTCCGAAGGCATGCGGAGCGTGTCGGCCTGAACGATCTTCGCCTGGACCCACCCATAGAGGACCCGTCAGAGATCTACCGCCAAAGTGACCTGCTCGTTCTGTTGTCCCAGGTCGAAGGCACGCCCAACGTCGTTCTGGAGGCCCAGATTTGCGGGCTTCCAGTTGCGGCCTGTCGTGTCGGAGGCGTTTCAGAGGCCCTCCATCAGGGCGGGCCAAGCGGCGGGCTGCTTCTCAAGGCCGAGATCGATGCGACCGATGCAGCCGAGGCGATTGCGCACTGGTTGCCGACCGCGCTGGCCGCCGAAAAAGAGCCTCGTGTGCGCTTCGTTCTGGAAAGGTATTCCACATCCGCGTTGGCCGAACGTCTTCTCGATCTCTACGGACGGCAAACATGACCACCCCCCATCACTGGCTCACAGACACGTCCGATGCGTTGCCACAGCTTATTGCGGATCATCCGAAATTCGCCGGACGAGAAGAGCTTATCGCCTTTTCGCAAAAAGCCGCATTGATCCATTGGCCAACCATTGAAACCGACAATGGCAAGGTTTCGATCATCCTGCGCCGGGTTGGCCGAGAAGACGAAGCTGAATGGCGTGATCATCTAGCCCTTTTGAAGCAACTGCTTGTGCAATCTGGTAAGGGTGTCGATTTCCTTGCTTTGAACGACGACGCTGCGACCACCCTCTCGGACGAGATGGGCCAGGCTGTCACCGCCATGCCAGCGTTGCCGCGCGAGTTTCGGGGCGATCGTTCTTTGATACTCTCCCGTGCCAACGGGCCTCTACACCTTGTGCGTGATCATTCTGACGCGCTTCCGGCGCGGCAGTACAATCTCGCTCGCCTCCGTCGCCTTGCAGTGATGGAAACCGATGGCACGGATGCCGATCTCGCTGACGTGGTTCAACTTGCAAATGGGGTTCCCGAGGGCGAGTGTCCGCACCCCAAGAAGGCTCCGGTTGTCTTCGTGATCGTTCCCAACGGGTTCGGGTTGGGACATGTCACACGGATGCTGGCCGTGGCGCGGCACCTCAAGGCGCGGTGCGGCGCTCGGGTCATCTTTTGGAGCTTCTCCCGGGGCGTCGGTATCATCTCTCAGTTCGGTTTCGAAGCTGTATCGCGGCAAACGGCTCGACATATTGGGGCAGAGGCTGAGGCGTGGCGAAAGTGGGAAACCGAGGAGTTTGCCGCTGTATTGCGGGAGCTAAAACCGGATCTCGTTGTTCAGGATTCGGCCGCGGTAGAAGACTTTGTCGTTGACGCGTTGCCGCGACCGGATGTCGGCGCTGCCAGGCTCGCGCTTATTCGGCGCGGTATGTGGCAAAAACATATCCTGGGGACAAACCTGCTCGCCTCCGAAAATCTCGCCGACATGGTATTGGAGCCGGGCGATCTCGCTGCGCCAGCTGATCGAGGCATCACGCGCGGGCGTGCCACGAAGACAACCGCGTTCGCCAGGATCGAAATCTCCGACCCTGTGACGCTGACGCAACCCGCCGAGATGCTCGACCGAAAGCGCGCTCGAAAGGCGTTGGGGCTCGGTCGGGGCCGTCACTGCCTGATCTCGTTGGGAGGCGACGCCTTCAGCGACTGGGGCCATCTGGTTCGGCACCTGATCGATGCGGCGGGAAAAGCACGCGTACAGCTTGTCTGGGCCCGATCACCCCTCGCCGCCCCCAATCCAGATATCGGCGGCAACCCGCAGATCATGACCCGCAGCTTCTACCCATTGGCGCCATATCTCGCCGCGTTCGACGGGGTTGTGTCCTCTGCTGGCTACAACAGCTTCCATGAGCTTATGCAGCTCTACGACGGTCCTGTCCTGTTTGCCCCGAGGCAGCACTCAGCTTTGGACGACCAAGCCGCGCGTGCGAGGTATGCGGCCTCTCAGGGTTGGGCAATGCACGCGGAGGCGGCTCAAAACGAGGACGGATCGATCTCGTCATTCATGAACGACGTACGGGCATCCAAGAGGGTCACCTCACGCCCGCAATGGCGCGACGGCGCGGCAGAGATTTCTGACACCTTGGCGGGCCTCATCCAAGCTGGAAACTCACGTATATGACCGACAGGGAAAACCGCCCACCCATCTATGATGCGCTGCGACATCTGGAGTTGGATAACGCCGCGTTGCGGCTCAAACTCGCGCGGCATGAATTCCGCCAGATGGAACGCGAACTGAAAGCTGCGCACCCCTTCAAACTCGACATTCACGCAACAGGCGAACCTGTCCCAGCCGAAATCGTGATCCCTGAGACGAAGGACGTCATGCTGCCACGCCTACCGGTTCCGATGGGCTCTATACACGCGGAAGATACCGCAACCGACCTTCCGGTGATCGGCGTACATGACGACGGATTGACCGGCTCGACCCTCGCGGCGGCGCTTATGGGGCTGATGAACACCCAATACCAGTCGCCCTTCGCCCGGCTCATTTTCCTTTGCTCAAGCTTTGAAGCCGTCCCGTTTCTGGGGCGCTATGGCTTTGCCTTTGAACAGATCGGGGCGGCTGAACCGGCCACGGTGCTTGGCAGGCTCAACCGGCGATACGGCGCCACGCAGATCCGATCTCTGGGGACCGGCACCGTGATAGCCGAATTTCGCGAACCCTAGATCTTCACCTTCGCGATACAGAACAGGTTCTGCGTTTCGAAATCCCGATCTTCGAGATGCGGATATCTCTGACGTACCTCGTCGGTCAGCCGGCCCAATCCGGTTTCGGGCCGCGATGGCCGCTCTTCGATGATCTCGACATCGAAAAGGCGCTCGGTCAACGCGATCAGATCATCCAGCCTTATCCGATTCAGGCCTCGGGCGATGTAGTGATCGGGGCTGGGGTCGTAATCGACATGCCCCCAATCGACCATCTCCCTTTGCGCCGGGTCCGTCAGGTCGATCTTGCTGACACCCTTGGGCGGCAGATGGTGCCCGTTCCAACAGTAGAAGTTGTGGTGGTTGTAAAGGATCTTGCCGCCCGGCTTCAGCCGCAGAGCAATGGCTTCGAAGACGCTTTCAATGCCTTGCAGGTGCTCGGTGACGTTGTGCAGAACGGCTATGTCGAACACCCGGTCCTCGGGCAGTTCCTCGACGGCGGTCGCCCGGACCTCCCACGGCTCAAACATCGCCGAGAGTTCTGCGGGTGTCCACCCGAACTCCATTTTTGCTGAGTTGGCCGAGAGGTTCTTCACCCGGTCCCGGTCCAGTTTGATGATCGGATCAAGCCCAAGATAGTTTGCGGCGCCTGCGGCCAGGCAACCGAAGCCGTGCAATCCCGGTCCGCACCCGACATCAAGCACTGATTGGCCCTTGATGTGTTCTTGAACCGTATTGATCCACTTCATGTAGCCGAACTGATGGGCGCGGTCGAACACATCGGGGTGAAATGCACGGGCCCGCCAGGGTTTGTCGCTGTTGTTGGTCCAATAGGCTCGTCTTGCCATCGCAGCAGACGCACGGAATGATTTCGGCGCAGCAGGCAATCCACCTTTCGTGTGTTGCAGCGACATGATCTCGGCGAACCAGCCGAGTTGCTCCGGATCGGCTCCGGCATTTGCCAACTGCGACTCCTGTTTGTCCCACTGCCTCAGGATGCGGCGGCTCGATGGCATCCTGCCGAGGACCTCATAGGCGTCTGTCCATCGACCCGATTTGATGAGCTCGCAAATGAGCGATAGCTGGAAAGGGCCAAGGCCTCCCAGCCCGCCTTCCACAAGCCGCCATCTTGCCGGGTACTCTAGCGGCGTCTGTTCCACCACACTCGTCAGATCCTCGTCCGACAGGCGCACCTCGAAGGCGACCGTGTTACAACTGCCTTCCTCATCGGCTTCGAGTACAGACAACACCCCTTGATCGATCAAGGCCTGCAGGTAGGCCATCATCGCAAAATAGTTGGAGTGGTTCGCATTCTTGATGAGCAGGCGCGACCCATCGCGAAGTCCGGACGCCACCGACAGCAAAGCATCCCGCAGAGGTGCCGGTTTTTTCGGAGCATCGATCAGGCACAGGTCGATCTTTTCACCATCCCATCGAAAGGCCTCGAAGTCCGTTTCGTGCACCTCGACGGTAAGCGCGCGAACTTGCATCAATTCTTGATAAATTTCGCGAAAATTCTCCCCGGGATTGAGGAGGGCCGGAACCCGTTTGTCATGATCCCCGGTCCATACGAAGGAATCCACCACATGGAGATGTCCTTTGGGCGCGAGGATCTCACTTATGGCGCCAAGCCACGGCCCGATCTCGACGATCACGGATTCTGCCGGAAGATCCTTCGATATGCGCGTGACAAGGTCAATGTCCCGGGCCGACGTCATCCTTGGAAGTTCGTCCACCGCAAAAATCTCGTGATGCCTGTTCGCTGTCTCCTTGTTCAAACTGACTTAATCCTTCGATGAACGTTGACGCATAACCGACACATGATCTGACCCTTGTTTTCAAACATCGCCTTGAAGGTCTTGCAACCCCGCTACCGATCCAATCCGCAGGCTTTCGGGATGCACAGACTTTGAGCAATTCGGATGACCGCCCGGCGGCAACAGGCAGGAAATCGCCTGTCAGCCGGACAAAGCCTCCACCACGTTGTCTATGTCGGAACCAAACGGCACTGAGTGTAGTTCGTTATACGCACGCAGTTTCTAGATCAAATGTTGCAACCGCAACTTCTAGCACGCTGCGAGAAGTAGACGGTGACACGGAACGACTACGACACGACTTGGCACAACTATGACACGACAATGCCATGGTTCCATCATCGCTCTGACCTAGTCTTGAGTCACTAGTATCAACGTCGCTGTTTCTTTGATCTGCTGCCGGCCCGAATTTGTATCTGCGTTCGGGCACAGGTCTGCCAATATGAATGAGGTTCGTTATGCTAGCACGCAAAACATCCGTATCGCTCGCCGCTGTCTGCGCGGCGCTCTTCACACTTACCCCCGCCGCGCACGCTGCTACCTGCGCTGATCGCACGGAAGTCGTGTCGGCCTTGTCAGACCGGTTTGGCGAAGCGCTTTATGGGAATGCCGTGTCCAACACCGGGGATGTCCTGGAGATTTACTCCAATTCGGTGAGCGAGACGTGGACAATCCTGGTTACCCTTCCGGATCGCGGGCTGACTTGCCTTGTCGCTGCGGGGACCGGCGGTCAGCACCTGGAACTGCAATTGGCCAACCTGGAAGGCTGAGCCGTTTGCACGGCATCAGGTCGCAACGCGCACGGGGGCTGTCAGACCACCACTGCAAACCTGCTGCACACCTGGCCAGCGCTGCGGGCCCCAAACGCCTCGAACGCTTTGAGTATCAGTCGCCGCTATATTCCGCGCGGCTGAACTCGCGAACGACGTTGCGCAATTGGTCCGGAGTCCCAAGTATTTCGGAATTGTCCTGCGCCAACTGGCGCAACGCAACGGTACGTGCGCCAAGGAACCGGTCAATGTCGTCGGCACCCGCGAGGTGGTCCATCCAGAGCGCATCCAACTGGGCGATGTCATCGGTCGAGATCGCCCGGTAGGTATAGGCCACCCTGAAATCGAGGTCCTTTTCGATTTCTTGCTGGACCATTCTGCGTATCTCACCCGAGACGTGATTGCCGCTCACTGTATTGGACAAGCCATCGCGGACGGACATCCAGGCCAGTTCATGCCGCATTGAGTCTTCGGGATCGGCCGACCCAGAAGCCGTACGGGTTGCGACGAAAGAGCCGAGCACGAACAGTTTGAAGGCTCGGCTGAGATGACGAAGGTGCGGTTTATACTTCATGATTACTTACTGTTTCCAAAAAATCGCGTCGATCTTAATACGTGCTCATACCCGCTCGTTACGTTCATTCCGGCGCCTGCACGATACCCGCAACCGAATAGTCGTTGCTGCCCCCAAGCACTGACATGAATATCAGGGTCTCTATGTCGAGCGTATCGTCCATATCAACCCCCAGTTCTCCATTTGACACCGAACTGACCAAACGAGTTTCCTCCGCCTGTTCCCTGATCGATTGGAGTTCGGCGAGGTCTTCGAGGATCTGGTCTATCAGTTCGGCATTGGCGGTGCCCGCCAGGTTGACTGGAACGTCGTTGAAACCGGCAAGAATATCGGCGAGGTCGATTTCGGTCGTTTCAATCCCCTCGAACAGGAACAGTTTGTCTTCGTCGACCTCGCTGATCGGAAACGACAAGAGTTGCATCTCGGTACCGTCATCCGTGCTTGGGACTACGACGGTTATCGTGTCCCCCTGAACGATGATGCGACGGAGCAGGTCGGCGCCCTCGGCAAAACCTGCAATCACCTCTTCATTGAAGGGGTCCGGGGGGAGGACATCTGCGCCGTCGACAATCTCTTCACTGAGCAGCGTCCCCGCAAACATCGACTGGATCACGGCCACTTCGACATCGTCCGATCCGGCAGGGTCGCTGTTGCCGTAGCGCTCGTCTTCTCCGATGAAAATGTCGCTCAGCCAGACCCGGTCGATATTGATGGTACCGCCCTTGACCCCCTCGAAGGTGACCAGCACGCGTTCGTCAAAATCGATTTCATCATTCTGTCCGCCGGCCATGACGCCGATCCCGTCCACCGGATCCCAATACAGTTGGGCCGGGACCCAAGAGACGCCGTCGATACCCCGTCGTTCAGCCCTGATCGTCGCCCCCCACGCAAAGCACTCCTGCTGCTCGAAGCAGCCCGCGAAGGCAACGTCCCGAAAATCCAGATGACCACGGAGGTCCCGATCGATCAGCCCTGCTTCGTCAGCCTGAGACAGAGCAACGCCGGGCACCATGATCGCTGCGAGGCCAAGTGACAGAAAAGCCGCCCTTGCCGATGGGATCATGTCTTGCCTCTTAAATGACCGGGACCAAAGAACGACACTGGGCGGAACTTTCCCCATCCGGTCGCATTGAAAATTCATCATGTATGACATCTATATGTATGGCATCGATGCAACAATCCAGTAACCATATGTATGGCATCAATGCAACTAGTTAGCTACATCTCCTAGTTAGCGACATATTCAATTTTTATCAACCTCATGCTTTCGACTTCGTTAACGACCGCGAGGGAATGTAGCATAGCGGCATCGCATGAATTCAGGTTAACCCAAAGAGAACCGGCGCGCCGGTCGGCCGGTTTTCATCGTTTCGATTTCGCTCCGCGGCTTTGGGATACCGAGGACATGCTGCATCCGTCCCTGCGAGGCGAATACGTTGCGCCGGATCGGCCAGTTCATCCGCCTCGTTACAAAAGGCGCACTCCAAAGTAATCCAGTGTTAGCAGCGTCTTGTGCAATCCCTACGAACCACACGTCGAGCCGGGTCTGGTCGCTTGGCGCAGCGGTGTCAGACACACTTTCGATATCAGGAAATCATCCTTTCGAACGCCCTCAGGGCTGAAGGAAAGCCATTTTCCCGCCCCTTCGGAACAGAACCGACTTCTCACCGGAAAGACGATTGGTGACGCGAAGATAGTGTCCGGACTGTCATCGCTCTGGAAATAGTCAATCCGACAATTGGGGTCAAAGCGCCACCGAGGTCACCACGAATCCACCCGCTACGGCGACAATTGGTTCCGATGTGGAACCAGGCAGCGCGGGTGGCCCTTGCTCCGCTGCTCGACGATTTCGGCGTCATCGGCGTCATCGGCGGTGGTCGGACGGCGATGCAATCGACCGTCGATCACGTTTAGACTGCCAGCAAAGATATCGGGAGGCCGGTCATCGATATCACGGAAGTCGCCAGCCAAATGCCGGAGTTGGGTGATTATGGGCCGTCGTGCCGAGAGCAGGAGCTTGGTTCGCAACAACCTGCTCTCGGCACCAAAGACAAAGTTGAAAGCAGGTCTTGGTTGGGGGGCTAGCGGAGGGATCCATGGACCTTCGATCAGCTTAACCCGTTCGGCCCAAAAGATCTCCTTCAAGGGAATGGTTAGGGCAGGAGCAGAGACCAGGAAACTCTGGCTCTCGCGGTTCCTTCGAAACCGCTGCCGCTTGCCGATGTCCGATTTGGCGCCGGCCTTAGCTGTTACAAAGGCCAATTGGTGCGGGTGACAGGAAAGACCTAGTACCCGCATCCCGGCCTCAAGTAGCCCGAAGGGCGGTAGGCCAAGGATATGATGGTGCGGGTGAAGGGACTCGAACCCCCACGCCTTGCGGCGCCAGAACCTAAATCTGGTGCGTCTACCAGTTCCGCCACACCCGCAACGCCTGGGCCTTTAGCAGGGACGAATTGACAATACGAGACTAAAAAACACCCCGCCATTAACTCGCCAGTAACTTGGAATCGCCCAGTTAGCGCCCAATTTGACCGCGAGTTTTCCTCCATGTCCCGGACTGCCATCCGGAAAACCTGGGGAGGTGACATGACCGACGCTGCTTTCAACGACCAAGATAACTCTCGCCCGATCAGCTCGGATGCCTTAGGCTCGCTTCTACAAACACGAGGCAGAACATGCCCGAACGAGCGAGCAGTAAATCAAATGAAACACGTCACTCCGCGGCCGATGGCCCGCGTCGGTGCCGAAGCCGGTGCCTGTGAGGCTGGCTTCGCCCCTGGAACACTGATCCTGACCCTCGACGGGGAACTACCCGTCGAATTCCTGACACCCGGCGATCGTATCATCACACGGCGCGGTGTGCGCAGCCTGAAGGCCATTGTGCGCTATAGTCTGCCGGAGAGCACGGCACGCATCAGGATGTCGGCCGATGCCCTTGGCGGCAAACCTGAAAAAGACATAACGCTGATGCCCGGCCAACGCGTGATCGTTCGCGATTGGCGTGCCCGCGCGCTGTGGGGCACGGATATCGCCGCACCTCAGGCTGCGCGGCTCGTGGATGGCGAATACATTACCTCCGAGGCCGGCGGCCCCCAGATCATGCTGTCCCTCTATTTCGGGGTGCCCGAGGTGGTTTACGCCAACGGGTTGGAACTTGCCTCCGCAGACAAAGCGAAAGTGACCGCCACCACGCCATAGACCTGCGCCTGCGCGCGCCCGTCAGGGGCTTCCTACCGAACGACCCTCCGTGATCCGGCGATGCAGACCGCCCCCACCACGGAACCAACGGCGCCCCATGGCAGCGGGGCGCCGTTATTTTGCGGCGTCACAGGCCAAGGTCGCGGAACACCCTGGGCAGAATCTCTGGCAAATCCTCGGCAATCAGACCCGGGCCAAAGGTGCGGGCGGCCTCGACATGCAGCCAGGCGGCATTCGCCGCAGCCTGTTCCACCGGGTAGCCCCGCGCGGCCAGACCCGTGATCAGGCCTGCCAAAACATCCCCTGCCCCTGCCGTCGCCAGCCACGGCACGTCCCGCCCATAGGCGGCCGCATGAATCGAAACATGACCTGTCGGCGTCGCAATCACCGTGTCAGGGCCTTTCAGCAAAACGATGGCGCCGGAGCGTTTGGCGGCCGCGCGTGCGGCATCGACTTTGCTGATCGCGGCCAGCCTCGTCATATCGACGCGCGCGCGGATCTCACGCATTTCCATTGCAAACCGACGCGGACCATCCTCGCCATGCTCCGCGAGAAATCGCCGTCGCACATCCTCCATGGTTTCTGGTCGCCAAGCCGCTGACAGGTCAGGGAAAAGTCGCCGGAACTCACCCGCATGGGGGGTCAGAACAACGTTGAAGGGCGGCGTCCGCCCCGAGCCGTGAGTGGCTTGGATGGCCGCGAACAGGCCATCTGGATTCTCCGAAAAACTGGTGAGGGCGTCCGCGTCCAACACAACTTTTCTCACGCCGCCAAGTGCGGCCCGGACCATGGCGCGCGTCTCCTCCCCCACGCCCATCCCCGGGCCAAGGCAGACGGCGTTGTAGCGCGGATCGGTCAGGATCTCCGGCAGAGCTTCGGCGCCGTCACATCGGCGCGTCATGATCGCGGTCAGATGTGACGCGTTTTCAATAAGCGCGTTGGGCGGAGACGCGACCGTGACCAAACCCGCGCCCACACGCAAAGCCGCGCGGGCGGCCATTCGGGCAGCCCCCGTATGTCCGGCGCCACCGGAAACGATCAAGGCATGCCCGTGATCATATTTGTGGCCCGCGTGTTTCTGAAAATCGGGTGGATGGTGGAATGGCGGAAACGCGGGCGGCGCAATCGGGGTTCGATCAATCAATCGGGCGCGAGGTGTTGCGGGCGCGCCCGGTTTGCCTTTCTCCCCCGTCACAGCATCGCGGCGGATACCGCGCCACGCCGTCAGGCCCAGATCAACGACATCCAACTGGCCACAACACGCGGGGCCATCGGCAAGGAAATGGCCCAGTTTGGGCACTTCAAATGTAACAGTCAGCGCACAAAGCGGCACGCTGCTGTCGCCGCCAACCGGCACGCCGCCTGCCAGCATCCGCCCGCTATCGAGGTCCAACCCGGACGGGGCATCCACCGCCACAAGCCGGGGCGTGTAGAACGGCGCGTCTCCACCTGAGCCGCCAAGATATCGCAACAGCGCAAGAAGGTCGCCATCGGGGGCGCGGGTCAGGCCGGTGCCGAAGATGGCATCAATGTAGAGATCGGTCGGCGGGCCGCTCCGCAGAACCATCTCATCGAGCGGCTCGACCGCGCCCATCGCCTCCCATCGTTCCCGATTGGCCCGCGCGTCCGGCGGCATCCGCGCCGCCTCGCCCAAGCCAAGCACGCGCACCTGCCAGCCTCGCTCCGCCAGCAGCCGCGCAATGACATAGCCATCGCCGCCGTTATTCCCGGGCCCACAGAGGATCGTTGCCGAATGCGCATCCTGCGCGAATTCCGGCCGCCAGCGTTGGATCGCATCCACAACACCGGCGCCCGCGATTTCCATCAGACCAAGGCCCGTGACCTCGCCCGACGCGATGGCGTCCATCTCGATCGCGCGCATCTCGGCGGCCGTCACAAGCTCGGTCATGGGGCCAAATCCCTTTCCGATTCAGTTTCGCACAAAAATTGTGCGCATTGCCTATTCTGTCACCGTCACCTACGGATTCCACAGCACATTCCGGCACAGGTTCGCGTCCCGCATGGACGCCCCCGCGCCAAAATGATGTCAGAGCAACGAGACGATGGCGAGGGGAGTCGCGGCCATGAAGAAAATCGAAGCAATCATCAAGCCGTTCAAACTGGATGAGGTCAAAGAGGCCCTTCAGGAGATCGGGATTCAGGGCCTGAGCGTGACCGAAGTCAAAGGCTTCGGGCGGCAGAAAGGCCATACGGAACTCTATCGCGGGGCCGAATACGTTGTCGATTTTCTGCCCAAGGTGAAAATCGAGGTCGTGTTGAGCGACGATCAGGCCGACGCCGCCATCGAGACCATCATCACCGCCGCCAAGACCGATAAGATCGGCGACGGCAAGATCTTCGTCTCCGACATCAGCCAGGCAATCCGTATTCGGACCGGCGAGACCGGCGAAGACGCGCTTTAATCTGAAATATCCCCGTCCGCGGGGCAAATCTTGAACTCAAGGGAAGGTCACAATGAGCACAGCGAGCTTTTTGAAACTGATGAAGGACGAGGACGTCGAATATGTCGACATCCGGTTCACCGATCCGCGCGGCAAGCTGCAGCACGTCACGGTGATGGCCGATCAGGTGGATGAGGATTTCCTTGAGGAAGGGTTCATGTTCGACGGGTCGTCGATCGCCGGATGGAAAGGCATCGAAGCTTCCGACATGAAGCTGATGCCCGACACCGATAGCGGGTATGTGGATCCGTTCTACGCCGAAAAAACACTCTGCGTGCATTGCTCCATCGTGGAACCCGACACCGGCGAGGCTTATGACCGCGACCCGCGCGGCACCGCCGAGAAGGCCGAGGCCTATCTGAAATCCACCGGCATCGGCGACGCCGCTTATATGGGCCCCGAAGCGGAGTTTTTCATCTTCGACGACGTCCGGATGTCGGTTGCGATCAACAAGGTCTCCTATGAAGTGGACGCCCAGGACGCGTCCTGGAATGGCGATACCGAGTACGAGATGGGCAATATGGGCCATCGTCCCGGCGTCAAGGGCGGCTACTTCCCCGTGAATCCGATCGATGCGGGCCAGGACCTGCGCTCCGAGATGCTCTCGACGATGAAGCGCATCGGCATGAAGGTCGACAAGCATCACCACGAGGTCGCGTCGTGCCAGCATGAGCTTGGCCTGATCTTCGACAGCCTGACGAAACAGGCCGACGAGCTTCAGAAGTACAAGTACGTGATCCACAACGTGGCCCATGCCTACGGTAAATCCGCCACGTTCATGCCCAAGCCCATCGCGGGCGACAACGGCACCGGGATGCATGTGAACATGTCGATCTGGAAGGACGGCAAGCCGCTTTTCGCTGGTGACAAATATGCGGACCTGTCAGACGAGGCGCTGTATTTCATCGGCGGCATCCTGAAGCACGCCAAGGCGCTCAACGCCTTTACCAACCCGTCGACCAACAGCTACAAACGCCTGATCCCCGGCTTCGAGGCGCCCGTTCTGCGCGCCTATTCCGCCCGCAACCGGTCGGGCTGCGTGCGTATTCCGTGGACGGAAAGCCCCAAGGCCAAGCGTGTCGAGGCCCGCTTCCCTGACCCGTCGGCCAACCCCTATCTGTGCTTTGCGGCCCTGCTCATGGCCGGGCTCGACGGGATCCAGAACAAGATCCACCCCGGCGATCCGTCGGACAAGGACCTCTACGATCTGCCGCCGGAAGAACTGGCCGGTATCCCGACCGTCTGCGCCTCGCTTCGTGAAGCGCTCGACGAGCTGGAAGCCGACCACGAATTCCTGCTGAAGGGTGACGTGTTCACCAAGGACCAGATCGAGGGCTATTGCGCGCTCAAATGGGAAGAGGTCTACGCCTACGAGCACACGCCGCACCCGGTGGAGTACAAGATGTATTACAGCTGCTGATCCAGCAGCTCGGAACACGGAAAGGGCGCCTTTGGGGCGCCCTTTTTCGTTTCAATCCTTGCAGGGTATCAAGGTTGATAAGCTATGTTTAGCCTTTGATTCCAAACACCTTTCGATTTTCGTTAACCGGATCTTTACCTTTGAAACCCGGTCAACACCCGTCGTTGAAGATCCCGCCCAGATTATGACCCGGCGCGCAAAGCAGCCCGCCCCACTGATAGGCTTGCTGCCCGTTCTGCAACCGCACCAGCCACCAGGTAAACCCGTTGAAGGACACGCCCGTATCGGACACCAGGGTCAGCGGCTGCCCGTTGGATGTGGACCCGAGACCGGCCGTATTCGTTCCCGGCCCCGCCCGCAAATTGCCGCCAAACGAGAAACCCGGAAAATTCCCGGCCGGCACGGTCGTTTCGGGTGAGCCCGTGATATCGGACACAACGCAGTTGAGCCGGACGCCCAGATTGCTGCTCAGCACACCGGTTCCGCCCTGATCCTGAAAGGTAAAACCGGTGTTGGGATTAAAGTAGGTCGCGGCACTGGTGAGGCTCATATACGACCGGTCGGAAAAACTGGTCGCCTGGTTGCGCGTATCGAGCTGCGCCACATTCTGCGCTTCGAGAAGCACCACGTCATAGGCAACGCCACCGGCCGTACCGCATTCAAAACCGACATTCGCGGCGGCAAGCGTGGGTGCCATGCAGGCCGTAGCTATTACGAAACAAAGGGATTTTGGGGTCACAATGTGCCTCCGACAAAGGGTTTCAACCACGTTGTCGGAAGATCACCACTCAACCAAACAAAAAAGCGCCCCGGTGGAGCGCTTTTTCGTTTCAGAGAGATGCCGACTACCTGCCACTTCGCTTGGTGGCAAACGTGGCGTCATCCTGCTTGCTGGCGATCCGGGCCTGGTCGGCCTTGAAGGCCGCAAGCGCACGGTCATGGCTGCTGCCCATCGCGATCCGGTTGACGTGAATTTCGGTTCTCGGCGTATCCACCGACGAAAAAAAGCGCATAACGCTGCTTACGATCCGCTCCATAACTCTGCCTCATGATTTGTTTTTTTTGATCTTGAAGCTGATGTTGCGGCGAAATGTGGCAAAATCTGGGCAGCCAGGTCTACCAGGGCCGAAGCGGTCAGATCTGTGGCCGCTCTGCCACCCAGGACAGGGGGGCCGAGCGTTGAAACAGGATGGCAAGTGGCAAACGGCCCGCGTCCCGAAACACCGGTTGCCCGTTCCAAACGGGCGTCGGGTCGCGTCAGGCCGTCTTGGTCGGCTGTACGGCTGCCCGACCTCCAGCGCGTTTCAGTCGTCTTCGATGACCTCATCATCCAACGCGGCTTCGGGATCGTCCTCGAACATGTCGCCGATATCCTCGTCGCGCACCGGTTCCACCTCCCCCTCGGCCTCGGGCGGACGGCTTTCCAGAAGGCCCGCCTCGCGGAGTTCTTTCAGGCCCGGCAGATCCCGCGCGCTTTCGAGGCCGAAGTGGTCGAGGAAATCCTGCGTCACCACGTAGGTGACGGGCCGTCCGGGCGTCATCCGCCGACGCCCGAACTTGATCCACTCCAACTCGATCAACTGATCGACGGTGCCCCGGCTGACGCTCACGCCGCGGATTTCCTCGATCTCCGCCCGCGTCACCGGCTGGTGGTAGGCGACGATCGCCAACGTCTCGATGGCCGCACGGCTGAGCTTGCGGTGTTCCACCTGCTCGCGCGCCATCAGGAACCCCAGATCCGCCGCGGTCCGAAACGCATAGGCATCCCCGACCTTGGCGACCTGTACGCCGCGCCCCTCATACCGGCGGCGCAGCAGGTGCAGCGCCTCCGCCGGGTCCGAGCCGTGAGGCATCCGCGCCTCCATCTCGGCCAGCGACACCGGCTCGGCCGATGCAAAGAGCAGCGCCTCCACCATCCGCTCCTGCTCGGCCAAGGGCGGCGCGCGAAACAGGCTTTCTTCCGAGGCCTTGTCGGTGTTGCTCATGTGTCTTTCCGGCGGAGTTGGATGGGAGAAAAGGTTTCGGATTGCCGGATCTCAACCTTTCCGGATTTCGTCAACTCCAAAGCGGCGGCGAAATTGGCAGCGGCAGCGGACCGGCGGCGTTTGGGGTCGGTCGTCCAGCCGTCCGGCAGATAGCTCATCAAATCGGCCCACTCCCCCATATACCCAACCAAGCCACGCAGCCGATCAAGCGCCTGTTCCATCGTCAGAACCGCGTCGCGATCCATCACGTAGGGCCGGAAGTCATCCCTGGTGCGCAGGCGGGCATAGGCCTGCATCAGGTCCAGTAGTCCGGCGGTGTAAGTGATGTTCTTGGCGGTCGTCATCGCCTGAGGCGCGCCACGAATGAAACGGTCGCGACCCAGACGATCCCGCGCCATGAGCTTCGCCGCGCAATCCCGCATCGCCGCCAGACGCTCGAGCTGAAAGGCCAGATGGGCGGCAAGATCTTCCCCCGAAGGCCCCTCATCGCCCGGCTCCGGTGGCAAAAGGAGTTTGGATTTCAGGAAGGCCAGCCAGGCGGCCATCACGAGGTAATCGGCGGCCAGCTCAATCCGCAACTGCCGGGCTTGTTCAATGAAAACAAGATATTGCTCGGTAAGCGCCAGGATAGATATCTTGCGCAGATCCACCTTTTGCGTGCGGCTGAGCGTCAGAAGAACGTCAAGCGGGCCCTCGAACCCGTCCACATCGACGATCAGCGCCTCGGCCTCGCGGCGGGCGGTGACGGCATCCCAATCGTCGGTGTTGGCTGGCTGTCCAGCGTCAGACATAGACCTCTCCGCCCAGAAGGGCTGAAAGGTCTGATTCAATGGCGTCGATGTCAAGCGGATCAGGCGCTTTGCGGCGCGTCAACGCGGCGTCGGTGCGGGCCTTGGCGGGGCCGTCCAATATGCCCGCCGCCGCCACCACATCCTCCATCTCGGCGAGTGCGCCGTTGCAATGCAGGATCAGGTCACACCCCGCCGCCTTGGCCCGTGCGGCGCGGTCGCCAATCGGGCCGGGAAGCGCGCCCATCGACAGATCATCCGTCATCAGCGCGCCCTTGAACCCGATCTCGTCCCGGATCAGGCGGATCATCGCCGGGTCCATCGTGGCGGGAAGATCATGGCCCAACGCGTCGTAGATGATATGGGCCGTCATCCCCAGCGGCAGATCGGCCAGCGCGCGAAACGGCGCGAAATCCACCCGCTCCAGCGTCTCGCGATCCACCGTCACATGGGGGAGGCGCTCATGGCTATCGGCCACCCCTGCGCCATGACCGGGAATGTGTTTCAGAACCGGTAGCACCCCGCCCTCCATCAGGCCGTCGGCCACTGCGCGCCCGACCTCCGCCACCTGTTTCGGGTCGGTTCCATACAGGCGATTGCGCAAAACGGGATGTGTGTCTTGTCGCGCCACATCGGCCAGTGGCGCGCAATTCACATCGATGCCAACGGCCCGCAATTCATCGGCGATCAACCGATATCGCAGGCGCATCGCCGCCGCGCTGCCCCGCGCCATCTGGTCCAGCGGCGGGTACCATTCGCGCCAGATGGGGCCACGCATACGTTGGACACGGCCCCCTTCCTGATCGATGAGAACCGGCGCATTATACCCAACCGCATCGCGCAAACCTACCGTCAAAGCAGCCACTTGCGCGGCGTCGTTGATGTTGCGGGCAAACAGGATGAAGCCCCAGGGGCGCGCTTCGGAAAAGAAGGCGCGTTCCCGATCCGTGAGGGTCAGTGCCTCACAGCCAAGAATGGTGGCCGAGTGGGCCAAGCGCCTAACGCACCGTGACGGGGATGCACGCGGCACCCTGCGCGATCAGGGCCGCGCAGAACCGGCGCGACGCCGACAGATCGGAGAAACCATGGGCCCGAAGGCGGTAGAACACCTGCCCCCCCGACGATGCCTGTTCGACCACGCGGGCCCGGCCCGTGAAGAAATCGGGGTAGACCTGCGCCAGACGCGCCCATTCGGTACGCGCGAGTTCCGGGGTATCAAAGGCCCCGAGTTGCACGAGACGTGTCCCGGTTTCCAGCTCAGCCGACGCAATCTCAAAGCCGCTGTCGTCTTCCGTGACGCCCGCGTCGGCGTCGCTCTCGGCTCCCAGGCCCGCGGCGGCGGGTTCCACGGCAACGGCGCGGATTACGGGCAGATCGGCCGGACGGAGCATCGGGCGCGGCGACCGGCGGACGCCGGGGATCGAGATCGGGATTGTCGTGGCCCGGGCCACGATGTCGGGCGCGGCGTCCGACGGCGCATCGACGTCAGCGGCCACGTCGTCGCCTTCCACGCCTTCCAACGGCTGTGCTTCGCTCAGCAAACGCTCGATCAGGGCGGAGGTGTCATCCTCCGCGACCTCGGCTTCATCGGTGGCCGGGGCCGGGATCGCCTCTTCTTCGGCCACCTCCGCCGCTTCGGACCCGTTTTCGAAGGCCTGTTCTTCAACCGGAACCTCAGGGCGCACCAGCGGCGCAACTTCGGCCAGGTCCATCGGCGGCGGGGCGAGGACAAGCTGATCGGGAACGGGCGCCGCCTCTTCGCCTTCGGCAAGGCGGTTCACGGCAAGGCCCTGGTTCTCGGCCACGGAGCCGCCGGGATTCTCTGGCTGTATCCGCATCGGCCCTTCCAGCGCACGGATCACCGGCACGTCGGCCACATCACGCACAAGAAGCTGGAACGCCCAAACGCCCATGCCGATCACCAGACCCATCGACACCAACGCGCCCGCCCAATTGACCAGTTGGGTCACGCGGGAGGGTTCGGGGCCTGACGCCGCGACATAACCGGACTCGTAGCCGTCGTCGGAGGGATAGTCTCCGGAATATTGAATATCTGCCATGCCCGCCTCTTTGCCCCGGCGCCGCACTTCGGTGCTGTTCGATCCGGGTTATCTTGCCTGCGATACCCGGCCGGGAGAGGTCTGATGCCTCACATCTGATCGACCGGGGTGACACCCAAAATACCCAGGCCGTTTGAAATGACAATCGCCACGGCGGAAATCAGGCATAATTTCCCGGATGTTGCCGATGGATCATCCTCCTGGAAGAAGCGCAGATGCGGTTCGGCGTTGCCCTTGTTCCACAACGCGTGGAATTCCGAGGCCAGATCATAGAGGTAGAAGGCCACGCGGTGCGGTTCATGGGCAGTCGCCGCGATCTCGATCAGGCGCGGGTACTCGGCGATCTTCGCCGCCAGCGCCAGCTCCGCCGGATCGTTAACGGTGTTAAGGTTCTCCGGGTCCGGGGTGATCCCTGCCTCCGCCGCCTTGCGCAGCACCGAGTGGATGCGCGCATGGGCATATTGCACGTACCAAACCGGGTTGTCCTTGGACTGCTCGCACACCTTGTCGACGTCGAAATCGAGCGGCGCGTCGTTCTTGCGGGTAAGCATGTGGAACCGGGTGACGTCGGGGCCGACCATCTCCACCACATCGGCCAGCGTCACGAAGGTGCCCGCCCGTTTGGACATCTTCAGCTCTTCATCGCCACGGCGCAACTTCACCAACTGGGTCAGCTTGACATCCAGCGGCACGCGTCCATCGCTGAGCGCGGAAACCGCCGCCTTCATCCGTTTCACATAACCACCGTGATCGGCGCCGAACACATCAATAAGCTCGTCGAACCCTCTGGAAACCTTATCAAAATGATACGCGATATCGGGTGCGAAATAGGTCCATGCCCCATCGGATTTCATCACCGGGCGATCGACATCATCACCATGTTCGGTAGACTTGAAAAGCGTCTGCTCGCGCGGCTCCCAATCCTCGGGCTTCTTGCCCTTGGGCGGCTCCAGCACGCCCTCGTAGATCAGGCCCTTGTCGCGCAGATCACCCAGGGCCTCCTCGATCCGACCGGTCCCGTAGAGGGATTTCTCGGAGTAGAAGACGTCCATTTCCACACCGAGAAGCGCCAGATCGGCCCGGATCAGATCCATCATTTTTTCGGTGGCGAACTCGCGGATTTCGGCAAGCCAGAACTGCTCGCCCTTGCCAACGAATTGGTCGCCAACCTTGTCCTTGAGCGCCTGGCCAACTTCGATCAGGTAGTCGCCGGGATAGGTTCCATCCTCGAAAGCGACCTCCTGGCCGTGGGCTTCGAGGTAGCGCAAGTAGACCGACCGAGCCAACACATCGACCTGCGCGCCGCCATCGTTGATGTAATATTCCCGCGTCACGTCATAACCGGCAACGTCCAAAAGGCTGGCGAGTGCATCGCCAAAGACCGCGCCGCGCGTGTGGCCAACATGCAACGGGCCAGTGGGATTTGC
Organism: uncultured Roseicyclus sp.; assembly: GCA_947494975.1. Lineage (GTDB taxonomy): Bacteria > Pseudomonadota > Alphaproteobacteria > Rhodobacterales > Rhodobacteraceae > Gymnodinialimonas. Next base: position 284,568 of record CANLXA010000001.1, read on the forward strand.
ACTGACATATTCGACGTTTACACGCCGACCCTCACCTGTTGCCGAGCGTCCGAAGGCATCACCTTCGTGCAACACCCGCGCGATCACCCCGCGCCACACGTCGCCGGAGAGCCGCAGGTTCAGAAAACCCGGCCCGGCGACGTCCGCCGCCTCGATCCGTGGGTCAGCGGCCAGCTTGGTGGCCAGCACCTCGGCGATATCCCGCGGTTTGGCGGCCGCCGGTTTGGCCAGCACCATGGCCGCGTTGGTCGCCATATCGCCATGGGCCGCGTCGCGGGGCGGCTCCACCGTAATCGCACGGGTCTCCAAACCGCCCGGCAGCGTGCCTTCGGCAACAAGCGCATCAATGGCGCTCAGAACGGTTTCGCGGATCTCGGCAAACAGGGTCATGGCGGTGTCCTCTCACGGTCACCGCGCGGTGTATCACGGCGCGCGCGCGCGTCAATCAGCCCGGGCAATAGGTGTAGTCAAACACCAGGCCGTCGCGCAGCATCCGCATGATTTCGCCGCCCTGAAGCGGGATCAGCATCATGTTTGCGGTCCATTCCAGCCCCTCACCGGCACAATTGCCGATATAGGAATAGCCGTTCGTGCCCTGGATCGGCGTTGGGTTGGACAGCGTGCAGACCGACTCGTAGAACGTCAGGACGTTGTTTTCCAAACGCACGATGGTCTCTTCGGGGTGCGTCGTGCAGGCGCCAAGCTGATACCGCCCATTGGCCACCTGGGCCGAGGCGGTACTTGCGCCAGCGGCAATCATCAGGGCGGCGATGCCCAGTTTTTTCAAAGTCATGGATCAAATTCCTTGCATCAAAATGGATGCGCGGAGCTTGAAAATCAGGGTTCGCACCGCGCGTAAGTATGGGCGATATTGTTGAACACAACGATCACGCCATCAATGGAGGCTTCCCCGACCAACAGCCGGGCCTCGAAATCACCGCCGGTGTCAGTGCAGGCGCCATCGTACAGGAATGTCTCGTCCATGGCGCGGATGTTGATGGGATTGGCCAGATCGCAGCACATTTCCACAAGGCAAAGCGTTGGAAAGGAGAGCGAGGCCGTGCGTTCCGTACCGGGCTCGAACCCCTCGGCCGGGCAGCTAAGGCCTTGATAGAATAACCCATCTTGCGGAAAGGCGTGGGCAGTTGAAACAGCTAAAGCAATTGCCGCCACCATTGCGGCGGCGCGGGTAAGGACTGTCATGATCAGGCTCCAAAATATGAGCTTAGGGACGTATCTCAACCCTGCCGCCAACCGCCCCACCGATCAACCTTTGGTGGCATTGAAGCGCAAATCGGTCGGTCATGCCCGAGATGTAGTCGGACACGATGCGTGCCAGCGCGGTGTTGTCATCCGCCACATCCTCCACATCCTTGCGCCATTGCTTGGGGAGCTCTGACGGGTTGGCGAGGAAGAAGGGGAACAGGTCTTCCACCACCTGCGTCACCTCGGCGCGCATCGCGACCACTGACGGGGCACGATACATGCGTTTGAATAAAAATGTCCGGATGACTTGCAGATCGCCGAATAACGCCTTGGAAAAGCGGATAATCGGACGGCCCGCATCGCGCACGTCTTGCGCCGTTTGCGGGTGGATGTCGGCGAGTGTGGCGCGCGCATGGGCGAGCACGTCTTCCACCAGAATGCCGAAGAAGCGGCGCAGCGCCTCATGCCTCCTGCGATAATAGTTCAGGCCCGGATACCGCGCATCGACCGTCGCAAAACAGTCGCGCAGGATCGGCAACTCCGCCAATTCATCGGTTGAAAACAGCTCCGCGCGCAAACCGTCATGCAGATCGTGGTGGTTGTAGGCAATGTCATCCGCGAGCGCCGCCACCTGCGCTTCGGCGGAGGCATGGGTGTGCAATTCAAGCTCGATATCCGCACAGCTGGCGGCCAGCGCCCAGGGCAAGGGCTCGGCCACCGGACCGTTGTGTTTCGCAATACCTTCAAGGGTTTCCCAGGTGAGGTTCAACCCGTCGAACTCCGCATAATGCCGCTCCAGATGGGTCACGATCCGCACGGCCTGTGCGTTGTGATCGTATCCACCATAGGGCGCCATCAGTGCCTGCAAGGCGTCTTCGCCGGTGTGGCCGAACGGCGGGTGGCCCAGATCATGGGCCAGCGCAACGGTTTCCGTCAGATCCTCGTCCAGCCCCAGGGCGCGCGCCATCGTGCGGGCCACCTGCGCAACCTCCAGCGAATGGGTCAGGCGGGTGCGGAAATAGTCCCCCTCATGCTCCACGAAAACTTGTGTCTTGTGCTTCAGGCGGCGGAACGCGCTGGAATGAATGATCCGATCCCGGTCGCGTTGAAACGGAGAGCGGTGCACACTCTCTTCTTCCGCCACGAGCCGCCCGCGCGTCATCGCCGGGTCGCAGGCATAAGCCGCGCGCATCATCTGCCTCCAAGCCAAAGGGCCACCTTGTCCCGGCCCTGCCCCCTTCATATATTGGCACCCAAGCGATTGCGACAGGTGAAACCCATGCTGAGTATCCCTCCCAAAGTGACGGATCGCGCCTTTGCGCGGCTGGCGGAAATCAATGAAGCGGCGGATGCGCCGCAAGCGCTTCGCGTGGCGGTCGAGGGCGGCGGGTGTTCCGGCTTTCAGTATGAAATCAAGCTCGATACGCCCGCGGAAGATGACCTTGTGCTGGAAGGAAACGGCCAAAAAGTTGTGGTCGACACGATCTCCCTGCCCTTCCTGGCCGATGCCGTGATTGATTTCACCGAAGAACTGATTGGCGCGCGCTTCACCATTGAAAACCCGAACGCGACGTCGTCTTGCGGGTGTGGAACGTCCTTTTCGATGTAACGCCGGGTTCCTCTGGCGCTTTTCCACCGCGATGCTACCCTTTCATCACGCAAGAGAGGGTGCGCCATGGATCTTTCATATTCCCCGCAGGAACAGGCATTTCTGGCCGAGGTCCAGGCCTTTCTGGCCGAGGCGCTCCCCTCCGACATAAGCAACCGGGTCGCCTCCGGTGCCGGTGCGACCCGAGACGATATGGAGCGCTGGCACACAATCCTGAACGAAAAGGGATGGCTTGGGGGCACCTGGCCGGTTGAACATGGCGGTCAGGGCTGGGGGCCCATTGAACTCCACATTTTCGAGGAAGAGAGCGCGCTGGCGAATGCACCCCGGATCGTGCCGTTCGGGCTCAAGATGCTCGGACCGGTCCTGATGCAATTCGGCACCGCCGCGCAGCAGGCCGAGTACCTGCCGCGGATCCTGGATGGCCGCGATTGGTGGTGCCAGGGCTATTCCGAGCCCGGCGCCGGCTCCGACCTTGCCTCCCTCAAGACCCGCGCCGACCAAGACGGCGAGCATTACATCGTCAACGGGCAGAAAACCTGGACGACGCTTGGCCAATACGCCAACCGGATCTTCTGCCTCGTGCGCACGAAATTCGAAGGCAAGCCGCAGGAAGGGATCTCGTTTCTCCTGATGGATCTCGACATGCCGGGTATCGAAATGCGGCCTATCCGCCTGATTGAAGGCGGGTATGAGGTAAATGAGGTCTTCTTCACCGATGTCCGGGTACCCGTTGGCAACCTCGTGGGGGAGGAGAATATGGGTTGGACCATCGCCAAGTACCTGCTTGGCCATGAGCGCACGAATATCGCGGGAACCGGGTTCAGCGTGCAGGCCTACGCGCAACTGAAGGATCTGGCACAACGGGTCACCCGCAATGGCAAGCCCCTGATCCAGAACCCTTTATTCGCGGCGCGTATGGCCAGCGTGGAGGCTGAACTGGAGGCGATGAAGATAACCAATCTGCGGATGCTGTCGACCGCCGCCACGGGAGGCCAGCTGACCCACGAGCCGTCGATGTTGAAGATCAAGGGCACGGTGATCCGGCAGGAATTGAACGACCTCGCGCGCCGCGCCCTTGGCCCTGCCGCGGCCCCCTTTCCCTCCGAGGATCTCGACAACCTTGCCATTGCGCCGCCCTGCCATGGGCACAATGCAGCGGGCTACTTCAACAACCGCAAGATCTCGATCTATGGCGGCTCGAACGAGATCCAGCGCAACATTCTGGCCAAGGGGATGATGCGCCCATGAATTTCGAGATGTCCGATGATCGGCGCATGTTGTCCGATACACTGCGCCGTTACCTCGCCGATGCCTACCCGTTCGAGCATCGGACGGCCGTCGCCTACGACGCCCCGTTCCACGATCCGGAAAAATGGGCGGACCTGGCGGAGTTGGGCGTTTTCTACGCCCTTGTTTCGGAAGAATGTGGCGGCATGGGCGGTCACGGCTTCGACATCGTCACGGTGTTCACCGAACTGGGCCGCGCGCTCTGTCCCGAACCGGTTCTCGGGCAACTTCTCGCCGCGTCGCTGCTGCGGGACACCGCCGATGCGCTAGAGCCGATCCTCGACGGCTCGGACCGGTATGCTTTGGCGGTGGGAGAGATCGACGCCCCCTATGAATATGGAACGCCGAAGACCGCCGCCACGCACGTTTCGGGGGCGAGCTATACGCTGTCCGGACGCAAAACCGTGGTCTACGGCGCCGCCAGCGCGAACAGGTTTCTTGTCACGGCGTCACTGCCGAATGGGCCCCTGGGTTTGTTTAACGTCAGCGTGGAAGACGCTGAGGTTATTGGATATTCCATGATCGATGGAGGACCGGCGGGGGAGGTTGTGCTGGACGGCTCGCCGGGAACCCTGATCGTTGATGACGCTGGTCCGCTACTTGAACCCACACTGGATCTCGGCGCGCTGGCCCTCTGTGCCGAAGCGCTTGGGGCGATGGAAATCGCGCAAGACATGCTGGTTGACTACCTCAAGACCCGCAAGCAATTCGGCCAGCCCATCGGCGCCTTTCAGGCCCTGCAACATCGCGCCATCGACCTCGCGATCGAAATCGAACAGGCGCGATCGATCATTATCCTGGCCGCAGCGGCGGAAGGCACGCCCGACTTCCCGAAACGCGCCGCGCAGGCCAAGCACCTTGTGGGCAAGATCGCCCGGCAGGTGGCGGAGGAGGCCATCCAGATGCATGGCGGCATCGGGATCACGTGGGAATACCCGCTCTCTCACTACGCCAAACGGCTGGTGATGATCGACCATCAGCTTGGCGACAGCGACCATCACCTGGAACGGCTCATGGCCGGTTTGGTCGAAGGCTAAAGATACCTCCAGCGGCAGGGCTTGGGAAAGATGACGCCACAGCCCTCGTCAGATTGCAGCGTCATCTATCGAAGGCCACTCCCGTGTGTCTCCGTCTCATGCGCCCAATCGGGCGGCAATGCTGTCCGTCGTCACGGTTCCGATCACTTCCCCGTTCTCTTCCACGGCCAGCGGGGCCGGGCTTTCCGCGAAGCGTGTCAGGATATCGCGCACCGGCATTTCGATGGGGATGCGGGGGGCATCCGTGGGGACGTCCTGCATGACATCGCGGGCCGTCAGAACGCCTAACGGGTTCATATTGGACACGAATTCAGCCACGTATTCCGTTGCCGGTTCCGAGAAGATCTGCCGCGGTGTACCGATCTGAACGATCCGCCCGCCTTCCATGATCGCGATCCGATTGCCGATCTTGAAGGCTTCGTCCAGATCGTGGCTGACGAAGATGATGGTCCGCTTAAGGTCGCGTTGGAGGTCGAGCAATTCGTCTTGCAGCTTGGATCGGATCAGCGGATCGAGGGCGGAGAACGGCTCATCCATCAGGAGGATCGGCGCTTCGGTCGCGAATGCCCGTGCAAGGCCCACGCGCTGCTGCATCCCGCCCGACAATTCCCCGACCTTCCGTTCGGCCCATTCGCTGAGGTTGACGAGGGCCAATTGCCGGTCCACCCGCTCATGGCGTTCGGCTGGAGCCACGCCGGCCAATTCCAGCCCGAGCCCGACATTCTCACGCACCGTCCGCCAGGGCAGAAGGCCGAATTGCTGGAACACCATGGAGACGCAATTCTGCCTCAGGTAGCGCAGTTCGCCGGTCGCCGCACCCGGAAGCGTGCAGGACCAATCCTGATCGAACACCTCCACCTTGCCCCGCGCGACGGGGTTAAGGCCGTTAACCGCCCGCAACAAAGTGGATTTGCCGGAACCGGACAGGCCCATCAGCACCAGGATCTCACCGGATTCGACATCCAGCGAGCAATTGTGGACGCCCAGAACATGATCCGTTTCGGTCTGGATCTCGCTTCGGGATTGGCCGTCATCGGCCAGTTTCAGGGCGCGCGCCGGGCGCGGGCCGAACATGATGCAGACGTCCTTGAAAGATACCGCGGTGCTCATGTCCGGGCCTCGTATCGCAAGGTTCCGGCAACGCCGTCCGGTGCCCCGCCATCGGCGGAGTGGTTTTGGCCGTCCATCACCAGCACCTCGGCCAGATCGAAGGGAGACATCCCCTCGATACAGGCCAGGTTCACGCCGTATTCATTGGGGTTGGAACGGCGGCGGTGATGGGTGTAGATGCCGCAGGTCTTGCAGAAATAATGCTCCGCCGTGCGGGTGTTGAACTGGTAGAGCGTCAGGTTGTCCGCCCCCTCCACGATCTCGACACCGTTCAGCGGGGCCGACACCGCCACCGCGCCGCGCATCCGGCACAGCGTGCAATCGCAGCGGCGCGCCGAGGCGACCCCGTCGCTCAATTCGACCCGCAGCTTCACCGCGCCGCAATGGCAGCTTGCATTCACATTCATGTTTTCACCCTCAACGCGCGGTCGAGCACGATGGCCACGACCACGATGATGAACCCGCTTTCAAAGCCAAGGCCCGTATTCACCTGGTTCAGCGCGCGCACCACCGGCACGCCCAACCCGTCCGCGCCCACCAATGCGGCAATCACCACCATCGAGAGCGACAGCATGATCGTCTGGTTCAGGCCGGCCATGATCTGCGGCAGCGCGTAGGGCAGTTCCACCTTCCACAGCTTCTGCCGCCCCGTCGCGCCAAAGGCATCCGCAGCTTCCAGAAGGGCCGTGGGCGTGGAGGAAATGCCCAGATGCGTCAGCCGGATCGGGGCGGGCAGCACGAAGATCACCGTGGCGATCAGGCCGGGCACCATGCCGATGCCGAAAAACACGATGGCGGGAATGAGATAGACGAAGGTTGGCAGGGTCTGCATCAGGTCCAGAACCGGACGCATCCATGCATAAAGGCGGGGCCGGTGGGCGGCCGCGATGCCGATGGGCACGCCCACGCCCATGCACACCACGCAAGCCGACAGGACCAGCGTGAGGCTTTCTGTCGTTTCCTCCCAATAGCCCTGGTTCACGATGAACAGGAACCCGACCGCGACAAGCGCCGGGATCTTCCAGCCCCGATGCAACCACCACGCCAGGCCCGCGAAAATCGCGATAATCAGGAAAGCGTGCCATTCCTGAGGATACAGAAACGACGCATCGCGCAGGCGAACATCCGAAATCCAGCTGGTATTTGGCGGCTCTTGCAGCAACGCCAGAATGGCCTCGATCATCGCCTCAAGGCCCACCGCGACGGCATCGAAGATGAACGCCCCGTTGGCCTGCAGCCAGTCGAACATCGCTTCGGCGGCGTCGCCCACACGCAGCTTGCATTCCGTCAGCAAGGTGATCGGGCCGGTCACCGCGTCGTCATTCGGGAAGTCGCATTCCGTCAGGCCGTCCTCCCCCAACCAGGGAAGCCTGTGTCTCAACCATTCCAGCATTCTGCACGTCCCTTGCCGCTCTTACCCGCCCATGGCACCCTTGTCTTGCGTTTCATCACATCGCGGAGGTGCATGCCATGGCCGACCTGATCCTTTACACCAACCCCATGTCGCGGGGCCGGATCGCCCGTTGGATGATGGAGGAAGCCGGGCTGCCCTATGAGACCCGCGTGGTGAATTACGGGCCCGAGATGAAGGGGCCGGACTATCGCGCCATCAACCCGATGGGAAAGGTCCCGTCGCTTGTTCATGGCGACACGATCGTGACGGAGGGGGCCGCGATTTGCGCCTACATGGCCGATCTGGCGACGGAGGCCGGGCTTGCGCCGCCCGTAGGCCACCCGGATCGCGGGCCCTATTATCGATGGCTGTTTTTCGGTGCCGGTCCGTTGGAGGCCGCCGTGGTTGTTGCATCCTTCGGCTTCGATACGAAGGACGATGCCACCTACAGGCGCGCCGGTTGGGACAGCCTGCCCGCGGTTGTGGATGCGCTGGAGCAGCTTTTCTCCGATGGACGGGCGTTTATCCTCGGCGATGGGTTCAGCGCTGTGGATGTCTATCTGGGTGCGCAGATCTCGTGGGGCCTGCAATTCGGCACCATCGATGAGCGCCCGGGCTTCGCGGAATACGTCGCGCGCATCACCGCACGCCCCGCCGCGCTGCGCGCCGCCGAACTGGACGATGCCTTGGTGGCCGAAGCCCAAAAAGACGGCGCCTGAAGCGCCGCCCGTTCTTTCATGGCCTGCGTTCAAAGGCCCAGTGCTTCGGACACAGCCGCCGCCGCATCGCCACCATCGAAGGTGGTCACACCATCGAGCCATGCCATGACCGCGTCGGGGTTGGCCGCCATCCAGGCCGTCGCGGCATCCGCGGGCTCTTCGCCGTCATTCAGGATCGCGCCCATGATCTCGTTTTCCATGGCGAGGCTGAATTCCAGGTTGTTCAGAAGCGCGCCGACATTGGCACATTCTTCCACATACCCCGCCCGCGTGTTGGTATAGACCGTCGCACCGCCCAGGTTCGGGCCGAACCAATCATCGCCGCCCTCCAGATAGGTCAACTCGAAATTGGCGTTCATCGGGTGCGGTTCCCAGCCGAGGAAGACAATCGGCTCATCCCGGTCGGAGGCGCGTGCCACCTGGGCCAGCATGCCTTGCTCGGAGCTTTCGACAACCTCGAAGCCTTCCAGGCCAAACGCGCCGGCTTCGATCATGTCCATGATCAGGCGGTTGCCGTCATTGCCGGGCTCGATGCCGTAGATCTCCCCGTCCAACTCATCCATCGCGCCTGCGATGGAGGCGAAATCGGTGATGCCAAGCGCGGCACCGGCAGCATTCGTGGCCAGCGTATACTTCGCACCTTCCAGGTTCGCGCGCACGGTGTCGACGGTGCCCGCGTCGCGATAGGGTGCGATATCGGCCTCCATCGTGGGCATCCAGTTGCCAAGGAAGATGTCGACGTCGCCTTCGGCCAGCGACGTATAAGTCACCGGCACCGACAGGACGAGGATCTGCGTCTCGTAGCCCAACGCCTCAAGCACGACGGTCGTGGCGGCGGTTGTGGCGGTGATATCGGTCCAGCCCACATCCGAAAAGGTCACCATCCCGCATTCGGCATGGGCATCGGCCATGGCGGCGCCGGTGGATACGGCCAGCGCAAGCGCTGAGATCGCGGATTTACGCAAAATAGTCATGAATTGTCTTCTCCCGGTTGATGTCTGATCTTTTTGTTGATTGACCAGTCAATTAAAATACTATTTCTGGAGCGATGCAACCTTGGAGAAATCGCAATGCCCCGCACCGGTATGATGGCTATACGGAAGGACGCGCTTGTCAACGCAACGATTTCGGAGATCGGTCGCGCGGGCAGCCTGGATGTGACCGTGGGACAGATCGCCAAGGTCGCGGGCGTCAGCAGCGCATTGGCGCATCACTACTTCGGCTCCAAGGACGATCTTCTTCTGGCCGCAATGCGCGCGATCTTGCGGGAATTCGGCGCGGCGGCGCGGGCGGAACTGGCCAAAGCCACCACCCCCATGCAGCGTCTGGACGCCATCGCACGGGCCAGCTTTGGCGGCAAGAACTTCAGCCCCGACGTCGTGTCGGCCTGGTTGACCTTCTACGTCATGGCGCAACGCGACGCGGAGGCCGCGCGCCTGTTGCGAGTGTATCAGCACCGGTTGGTGTCGAACCTGACCCACGGGTTAAGGCCGTTAACCTCTGAACCCCAGCGGATCGCCGAGACCGCCGCCGCGTTGATCGACGGCCTCTACATCCGCCATGCCCTGGCCGAGGTCGGGCCGCCCGACGGAACGGCCGCCGCCGCCCGTGTCATGGATTATCTGAACGTGGCACTGGCATGAGCAAACCGAACATCCTTATCCTGATGGTGGACCAGTTGAACGGGACGTTGTTCCCCGACGGCCCCGCCGATTGGCTCCACGCGCCCAACCTCAAGGCGCTGGCCGCGCGATCAACCCGGTTTGCCAACAGCTACACTGCCTCACCCCTCTGCGCGCCGGGTCGGGCCTCGTTCATGTCCGGCCAATTGCCGTCGCGCACGGGCGTTTACGACAATGCCGCCGAATTTGCATCGTCGATCCCGACCTATGCCCACCATCTACGCCGCGCGGGGTATTACACCGCGCTGTCGGGCAAGATGCATTTCGTGGGACCCGACCAGCTTCACGGTTATGAGCAGCGCCTGACGACCGATATCTATCCGGCCGATTTCGGGTGGACGCCGGACTACCGCAAACCGGGTGAGCGGATCGATTGGTGGTATCACAATATGGGCTCGGTCACCGGCGCGGGCGTGGCCGAGATCACCAACCAGATGGAATATGACGACGCTGTCACCTTCGAGGCCGAGCAAAAGCTGTATGATCTCTCGCGCGGCCATGATGACCGGCCCTGGTGCCTGACCGTCAGCTTCACCCATCCGCACGACCCCTACGTGGCGCGCAAGCGGTTTTGGGACCTCTATGGGGACTGCGAGCATCTCCTGCCCGAGGTCGGCGATCTGGGCTACGACGCGCAAGACCCTCATTCGCAACGGATTTTCGATGCCAACGATTGGCGTAGCTTTGACATCTCCGAGGAAGACATCCGCCGCTCGCGCCGCGCCTATTTCGCCAACATCTCCTATCTGGATGAGAAGATCGGCAGCGTGTTGGATGTGCTGAAACGCACGCAGCAGGACGCCATCGTGGTCTTTGTCTCCGATCATGGCGACATGCTGGGCGAGCGCGGATTGTGGTTCAAGATGACCTTCTTCGAAGGCTCCGCGCGCGTGCCGCTGATGATCTCGGCACCGGCGATGGAACCGGGCTTGGTCACCGATCCTGTCTCCACCATCGACCTGTGCCCCACCCTTTGCGACCTTGCCGGGGTGTCGATGGCGGAGGTCATGCCGTGGACCGATGGCGAAACACTGGTGCCGCTCGGCCAAGGGGTTAACCGCGTTAATCCTGTTGCGATGGAATATGCGGCGGAGGCCTCCCACTCCCCGCTTGTTGCGCTCCGCGAGGGCCGCTGGAAGTACACCAATTGCGCCATCGACCCCGAGCAGCTGTTCGATATGGAGGCCGATCCGCAGGAGCTGACCAACCTTGCCGATGACCCGACGCATGCGGCCACGTTGGAGCAATTCCGCGTCAAAGCCGCCGAGCGTTGGGACCTGGAAGCCTTCGACGCCGATGTCCGCGAAAGCCAGGCACGCCGCTGGGTCGTCTATGAATCGCTTCGCAACGGCGCCTATTTCCCGTGGGATTTCCAGCCCCTGCGCGACGCCTCCAACCGCTACATGCGCAATCATATGGATCTCAACATTGTTGAGGAAAATCAACGATTTCCACGGGGTGTGCAACCTTGCACACCGCCCAGAGAACAGGACTAGGCCGCCATGCAACCCACCGCCTCCCACTACGTCAACGGCGCCTATCTGGAAGACGATGCAGGCGCCGACATCCCGGTGATCTTCCCTGCCACGGGTGAGCAGATCGCGCTGGTTCACGAAGCCACGCCCGCCGTGATCGAAGCGGCGCTGGCCTCGGCCAAGGCCGCGCAGGCGGACTGGGCGGCGATGATGCCCGTTGAGCGTGGCCGCATCCTGCGCCGCGCCGCCGATATCATGCGTGAGCGGAACCGGGAGTTGTCGGAGCTTGAAACTCTCGACACCGGCAAGCCGATCCAGGAAACCTTGGTGGCGGACGCAACTTCCGCCGCCGATGCGCTGGAGTATTTCGGCGGCATGGCCGCGACACTGACCGGCGATCATATGCCCCTGGGCGGCGATTGGGCTTACACGATGCGGGTGCCGCTCGGCGTGTGCGTGGGTATCGGCGCGTGGAACTACCCCACCCAGATCGCGGCATGGAAAGGCGCCCCCGCGCTGACCTGCGGGAACACGATGGTCTTCAAACCGTCCGAGCAAACGCCGCTTTGTGCCCTCAAAGTGGCCGAGATCCTGACGGAGGCCGGCGCGCCACCGGGTGTCTACAACGTCATTCAAGGCGGTGGCACGGTTGGGAAATCTCTGGTGGAGGATTCCCGCACGGCCAAAGTCTCCCTCACGGGCTCGGCGGCGACGGGAAAAAAGGTTTACGCCGCTGCAGCCGCCCGGATGAAGCACGTAACGATGGAACTAGGTGGGAAGTCACCCCTGATCATCTTTGATGATGCCGATCTCGAATCTGCCGTCTCGGCCGCGATCAACGCCAACTTCTACGCCTCCGGGCAGGTCTGCTCCAACGGCACCCGGGTGTTCGTCCAGAACGGCATCAAGGAGGCTTTCCTGGCCCGCCTGGTGGCGCGGACCTCGCAGGCTATCATCGGTGATCCGAGGGATGACGCCACGACTTTCGGCCCCATGGTGAGTGAAGAACAGCTCGCAATCACTTGTTCCTACATCGAAAAAGGCCTCTCTGAAGGCGCGCGGTTAATTCATGGTGGCAAACGGCTGGATCAGCCCGGCTGCTATATCGAGCCCACGATCTTCGCTGATGTGACCGATGACATGACCATCGCACGGGAAGAGATCTTTGGCCCGGTCATGTCCGTTTTGGATTTTGACACCGAAGAGGAGGTGCTGACCCGCGCCAACGCCACCGAACTCGGCCTGACCGGGGCCGTCTTCACCGCCGACCTGACCCGCGCGCACCGCGTTGTCCACGCCATCGATGCCGGATCCGTTTGGATCAACCAATACAATCTCACCCCCGTCGAAGTCCCGTTCGGCGGCATGAAAGGCTCAGGCGTGGGGCGTGAAAACTCCAGGGCGGCCATCGAGCATTATTCGCAACTCAAGACCGTGTATGTCGGCATGTCCCCGGTGGAGGCCGCGTTCTGATGGAAGCCGATTACGTCATCGTCGGCGCGGGCTCTGCAGGCTGTGCAATGGCTTACCGTCTGTCCGAGGCGGGAAAATCCGTGCTGGTCATCGAACATGGCGGATCCGATTGGGGGCCGTTCATCAATATGCCGGCCGCCCTCAGCTATCCCATGGGCATGAAACGGTACGATTGGGGCTATGTGACGGAGCCCGAACCGCACATGAACAACCGCGTCATGGCCTGCCCGCGCGGTAAAGTCATCGGCGGGTCCAGCTCGATCAACGGCATGATTTATGTCCGCGGCCACGCCCGCGATTTCGACACATGGGCTGACATGGGTGCAGACGGCTGGTCCTACGCCGACGTTCTGCCCTATTTCAAACGGGCGGAAACCTGGCACGGCGATGCGGGTGATCCAGCCTTTCGCGGCCATGACGGCCCGGTGCATGTCACCCGTGGCCCTCGTAAAAACCCGCTGTATCAAGCCTTTATCGATGCGGGAGTTGCTGCGGGCTATGGCGCAACCGATGATTACAATGGCCATCGCCAGGAGGGGTTTGGCGCGTTTGAGATGACGATCTGGCAAGGCAAGCGCTGGTCCGCGGCTTCCGCCTATCTCAAGCCGGCGCTTCAACGCTCCAACTGCGGCATTGTGAAGGGCTTGGTCGAAAAGATCGAGATCACCGAAGGGCGTGCTACCGGCGTGCGACTTGCCGGTGGTCGGGTGGTCCGCGCGCGCGCGGAAGTCGTCTTGTGTGCCGGTGCGATCAATTCGCCTAAAATTCTAATGCTTAGTGGAATTGGGCCGGCTAACCATCTGGCGGATCAGGGCATTTCCGTGATCGCGGATCGCGCTGGCGTGGGCCAAAACCTGCAGGACCATCTGGAATTGTACGTCCAGTTCGCAGCGTCAAAGCCCGTTTCGATCGCACCTTATTGGTCGCTCTGGGGCAAGGCCCTGGTCGGGGCGCAATGGCTTTTCACGAAGACCGGCCTGGGGGCGTCGAACAACTTCGAGGCCTGCGGGTTCATCCGGTCGAAGAACGGCGTGGAATATCCTGATATTCAATATCATTTCCTTCCGATCGCGGTACGTTACGACGGCAAGACCCCACCGGGCGGCCACGGGTTTCAGGCCCATACGGGCCCGATGCGGTCACCCTCGCGCGGGGACATCACGTTGCGCAGCGCCGATCCCGCCGACGCGCCCCGCATCCGGTTCAACTACATGTCGACCGAGCAGGACTGGCAGGATTTCCGCCGCGCCATCCGTTTGACTCGCGAAATCATGGCGACGGATCCTATCGCGCAATATGTCGGCCATGAGATCCAGCCTGGCGACGCGGCGCAAGATGACGATGCCATCGACGCCGTCATCCGGGAGCACGCCGAAAGTGCGTACCACCCCTGCGGCACAGCACGGATGGGGCAGCGTGACGATCCAAACGCCGTTGTGGACCCGGAGAACCGCGTGATCGGTATAGACGGGTTGCGTCTTGCCGACAGTTCAATTTTCCCTTTGATCCCAAATGGTAATCTGAATGCGCCGTCGATCATGGTCGGTGAAAAGGCCGCCGACCATATCCTTGGACGTCGCCTTGCGCCGGAAAATCTGCGGCCCTGGATCGCACCCGATTGGCGGAATGCGCAGCGCGAAGCCTATGCCTTGGCGGATGCGGCCGAATAGGGTTAATCGCCGATCAAGAGCACCCGGCCGAACGGGGGGTCTGGTGCGCGGCGTCCGGGCACGGCCCACAAAACCGGAAAGGACGGGGCCGGGCCAAACGGCGCGTCGAGATCGGTCAGCATGATGAGGATCGAGGGCTGGAGACGGGCGGCGGCCTCCATGACCGGCCCAAAATCCGTGCCGCCGCCCGTCCGTAAATCTGCCCCGGTCAGAGACCAGCCTCCGGACCCTAGTTGCCGCTGCTCGTGAACGTCCTCGTCGAAAGCCAACAGGTGAGCCTCGGCTCCTGTTCTTCGGCTAACGCCTTCTGCTTCAACGGAAAAAAGGGCGAGCGTCATCGGGTCGATGGAGCTGCTTGTATCCAGACCGATCGCCACGCGGGGACGAAGGGCGTCGCGGGCGCGGCCCGGCTCGAACACCGGTTCCGGAGCACCCCGCGCCATCGCATCGGAGAGCATGGCCGCCCACCTTCCCGCAGGACGGCGATAGGATCTTCTTGGCATGTCGGACAACGCGCGGGCCAGGATCCCCCGCAATTGAACTTCCCATGGCACGGCGGGCGGCGAAAGGTCGGCCAGGATCGCGCCCAACCGCCCGATGCCAGTGCCTGCCGTCCGGCCCGTCTCCAGCGCGCGGATCAGTTGATTGCGCCAGTCAGCAGCGGATTGCTCTTCGCCGTCCTGGTCTGCCTCCCCCAGTTCCAGATCGCGGGCAAAGCCCCTCTTCGCGCCAAAATCCCGAGCCTTTTCCGCACGCTGCGAGTCAGCGTGCAGGAACATGGTCAGACGATCGGTGTCCCATTCACCCAAGGCAGCCACGGGAGATTTTGCAGGATGGTCAAGCTCCGACAGAAGATCCATCAGCGAAATGGCCGGGCGCGGCAATGCATGCCCGGCCAACAAGAGAGTTTCGTTAATGATGCCATCCGCCGCCAACCCATAGAGCGACGGGTCGAACCGGTCCCCCAAACGCTCGGCAATCGCGGCCTGCCGGTTTGAATGCCTGAGCGCCACGTGCAAGACATGATGGGCAACAAGCCCCACCTGTTCAGCCAATCCCAGCGACGCGAAGATCGGCCCGTAAATGATTGTATTCCCGTGTGTTCGCGTTGCTCCCCGCCCATCGCGATGCCGACACCAGAGGGCAAGGACAGCAAGCGCGGGATCGCTGTCCCCCAGATGCGCAAGCGCGCGCGCCGCTCGTCCGGAATGGCTCAAGGCAGGCCCGCCGCTGCGCGGGTCTGCGCATATTCTGCGTAGGCGTCGGATCCGACAAACGCATCCTGCCATCCCTTTTCCATCGCGCGCCGGATCAGCAGTTCAAACCCGAAGGTTCTTAGCTCCGCCAACGGCAATCCCGAGCGGTTCAGGCCGTTGAGATCCGCGAGTATCTCAATCGCGGCCGGCATCCGGGCCCGATCGACTGCGCCGATCAGCCCATAGGTTAATGCCGTTAAACCATGCAACGTTTGGGGATACATCGCCGCGCGATCCGCGCGCGATGCGTCCAACATCGCATCGACTTGAACACTCGCCGCGATCTCATCGGCAATCAGCGCGAATTCCGCGGCGGCTGCCTCCCCCACGGTGCCTGCAATCATGACCTGCCGCGCGGCTCGATCCGACATCGCCTTCATGATCTGGCTCACGCGGGCCCAGGCGCGGGGCGTACAGGCGACCGCTTCACCCCGGCGCAGCGCCTCTTCCGTCGTCTCCAGAAGATCCGGGCGTGTCCGCAGAAACGCCGCTACCGTGGGATGGATGTTCGCAGTTGGCGCATAATTCTTTAGCCAATCATCGGCGTTGGCCCGGACAATCATGTGGATCAGCCGGTCTGAGAGCGCCGTGCCCATCTCGTAGGCGACCGCACCATCTTCCACCATGTTGCCCGCCGCAATGATCATCACCTGGTCTGGCAGCATGTGGCGACCAATGCGGCGTTCCTGAAGCAGCCCATACACGGTCGGTTGCAGCGATGGGGCCGCGGCGGTCAACTCATCAAGAAAAAGGATGGCGGGGGCCTCGGACTCCGGCAAATCCTCCGGTCGATACCAGACGGTCTTGCCCGCTTCGTGGTCATAAAACGGCAAACCGCGTAAATCCTGCGGCTCAATCGTCGTGAGGCGGAGATCGAATAACTCCGCCCCGATCTCCCGGCTAAGCTGCTGAACAATATCCGTTTTTCCGACACCAGGCCGCCCGTGCAGCATCCAGCTTGCCGTCATGTCACCGGCTAACTGTGCGCTCCACCCGGCCCGCAGCACGCGCAGGGCCTCACCCGCTGATACCTTTGTTGCGTTGATCGCCATCGCTCAGGCCTCTGCCATTCGGTGATCCATCCAGGCCGCCAATCGGGCATGGGCCGATACGCCCGCCGCCTCGATCCGGACCTCACGCATCATCGTGTCCAACCTCAGATTGGCGCGGTGAAAGTCCCGCTCCGTCACGATGTCGTCGAACAATGCCAACAATATGTCGCGGTCTCCCTCATCCAGGTCCAGGACGTGGGGGGATGGCTCCGCCGATTGAACGGAGACAAGCGTTAACGGCGTTAACCGCGCGAGTTCTGATTGCTCCGCGAACAACAGCAGTTCGCCCGCCTCGATCCCGTGGCGCGCTGCAATCCTGCGCAAGGCGGCCTTGGCTCGAAATGAGACCGCATCGATGATCCGCTCGGCCTCAGCCTCATCCATCAATCGCTCCCGTGCCTTGTCCGACAATCGAAGGATCTTCAACTCGACGACACCGATCAGCAGGACCATCGCCAGCGGCGCTTGCGTCACCGGGAGGGCCAGATCGCGGGAAAACAACAAGACGATCACGAACGGCAACAAGGCTGTCAGATATCGCAGCAATTGCACTTCAACGAGCAACCGCGCCCAGAGCCCCACGCTCCCGCCGCGCGGGATAACCTGCACCCGTCCAAAGATTTTCTTGGGAAGCGACCGGGTTTCAAGAACGCCGGGATTGCGCAAGGTCTCGGGGGAAAGAACGAACATGCAGGCTTTCTTCGTTGCGTCATCTCGGGCACAGATGATGATAACCATAGCGCCAATCGATGCGCCGCCAAACGCAACTCTGGCCTGTGAACCGTGGCAAAGCCACCGGCCGCAAAGCCGCCCGTACGAGGATATCAAGATGCAGCCGCTTCCCGCCCCCCTGACTTGCTTCAAGGCCTATGACGTTCGCGGACGGTTGGATGAAGATCTGACCGAGGCAAACGCATACCGCATTGGCCGCGCATTCGCCGATGTGATGGGCGCCCACCGCGTGGTGATCGGCCGCGACGTGCGGCCATCATCAGAAGGTCTGGCTAACGCATTGGCCGAGGGTTTGATGGCGGCGGGAGTTGAAGTTCTCGACCTCGGCCTGTCCGGCACGGAGGAAACGTATTTTGCCGTGTCCCATCTTGAGGCGGATGGAGGGATTTGCGTCACCGCGTCCCATAACCCCATGGAATATAACGGAATGAAGATGGTGCAATCCGGTTCGGCGCCCATCGGAGAGGCGGACGGGATGGCGGATATAAAGGCGCTTGCGGAAAGTGGGGCATTCGCGGATGCCGTTCCGGGCGGGCGGAGGGTCAATATGTCGGAAACCCGCGCGGCCTATGTTGATTGCTGCTTGTCATTTGTCTCAACGTCGGCTCTGAAGCCCTTGAAAATACTTGTGAATGCAGGGAACGGGGCGGCCGGCCCAACCTTTGATGCAATTGCGGGCGCCCTGGCCGCGCGCGGCGTTCCATGGGAATTCATCCGGATGCATCACGAGCCAGACGGATCCTTTCCAAACGGGATCCCCAACCCGCTGCTACCCGACAACCAACCACCGACCGGAGAGGCGGTACGCCGCGCGGGGGCCGATCTTGCCGTGGCCTGGGACGGGGATTTTGATCGCTGCTTTTTCTTCGACCATGAAGGTACGTTCATTCCCGGCGAATATGTCGTGGGCCTTCTGGCCGAGGTTTTCTTGTCGAAAGCGCCCGGTGCGAAAATCGTGCATGATCCGCGGATCATTTGGAGCACACAAGATGTGGTGGAACGCGCTGGCGGCACATCCATCATGTCGCAGTGCGGGCACACGAATATCAAACAGGTTCTGAGAGACACAAACGCTGTCTATGGCGGGGAAATGTCGGCCCATCACTATTTCCGAGATTTCTTCTACTGCGATTCCGGCATGATCCCGTGGCTGCTGGTTGGGGAATTGCTGGGGCGTCGCGGTTGCACACTCAAGGAGCTCGTTGCGCAGATGGCGATCGATTTTCCATCCTCGGGTGAGATCAATTTCCGGGTATCCGACGCGTCGGCTGCGATTGCGCGGGTGGAAGCCGCATACGCACCCCACGCCGTGTCACGGGATCAGACGGACGGTCTGTCCCTCGCTTTCCCTGATTGGCGACTGAACCTCCGATCTTCCAAAACCGAGCCGCTGTTGCGGTTGAATGTGGAGGCGAGGGGGAGTGCGAAGCGGGTAAAGCGGGCGGTGTCGGACTTAGCAGACTTGATCAACGCGTAGATTTGCATCAATGTCGGCTTTTCGACATGATCGAGCTTACTATTGATCTGAACCACCTATTCGCATCGCATAATCTACAGACTATATGCATCACGCGAAGACGTTCCAGAGCTTTATACACAGACTTATCCCCAGAATTTCCCTCCCCTCGTCCGACGCCGTCCCCCTTGTCACTCCTCCGGTCCGCCGCCATTGTTCGCACAAGCGGGGAGCGGTCATGAAACAGGGATGTGTCATCAAAGGCGCGGACGTGGTCGTGGAAACCGGTCTGATACGCGCCGACATATCAATCATGGATGGCAAGATCGCACGCATCGCGCCCGATGTGGATTTCGACGCGCCCGTCATCGATGCGACTGGCTTGATCGCCACTCCTGGTGGCATCGACCCCCATTCCCATATCGAGCAGCGCTCCGGCATGGGCTTGATGAATGCAGACACGTTTGAGACGGCCACATATTCTGCGGCGATGGGCGGGACAACGACTGTTATCTCCTTTGCGGCACAAGGAAAAGGTGAACGCTTACAAGAGGTTGTCGAGGAATACGCGAAATGTGCTCGCCGGGGTGCGATGATCGACTATGCGTTTCACCTCAGCCTATCGGATCCGGGCGCCCCGCATTTCAATGATGATTTGCGCGCGCTCATCGCCAAGGGGCATCGATCGCTAAAGGTTTTCACCACATACAATATCGCGCTGAGTCAGGCCGAGATCGAGCACGTGTTACGGATCGCCGGGCCGGCAGGCGCCTTGACTTGTGTTCACGCCGAGGACGACGCGACGTTAGAAGCGGCGCGCAACACCTTGATTGCACTTGGCAAGACGCGCCCGAAACACCATGCAGAAGCCCGCCCGAAGGAGGCGGAGCGCCGCGCCGTCGCGCGGATTTGCGATGCAGCCATTCGCTGCGAAGCGCCCGTGATGATATTTCATGTGTCTTGTGCGGAGGCCGCGGAGGTTGTGCGTGAAGCGCGAGCCTCCGGTGCGCCGGTAACGGCCGAAACCTGCCCGCACTACCTCTTCATGACGGCAGATGTTCTTGATCGTCCGGGGATGGAGGGCGCCAAGTGGATGTGTTCGCCGCCGCAGCGAAGCAAGGCAGATCAAGCCGCCCTTTGGCGAGCCCTGGAAGACGGTACACTGGACCTCATTTCGTCGGATCATGCGCCCTATCGCTTTGACGAAACAGGGAAACTCAGCGCCGGGCCCAAGCCGCCGTTTCCTGACATTGCCAATGGGCTGCCAGGCCTGGAAACGCGCCTGCCGCTGCTATTCGATGCGCTTGACCCCACGCGTTTTGCGCGGCTCACCGCCACCGCCGCCGCCGACATCTATGGACTTGCGCAAAAGGGTCGGCTCGTGCCGGGGGCCGATGCCGACATCGTGTTATGGGATCCCGACCGGACCCATACTTACGGATCTGATGACCTCCATGACAATGTCGGATACAATCCGTATGAAGGTCATAGTGTAACCGGCTGGCCAACTTATGTTTTCCTCCGCGGACAATTGATCGTTTCCAACGGAACCCTCACTGCCACCCCCGGCCAAGGCCGATGGATCAACCGGAGCCTGCCATGACCACCCGACCAGATGCCCCCAATGAGCTGACCATAACCTTTCTTTACTACAAGGATCTTGCCCGGGCCGAGGCGTTCTACCGCGATGTGATGGGGTTTCCGTTGGTCATCGACCAACAGGGCCTCTCCAAGATCATGCGCGTCTGCCCCGGGGCGCATATCGGCCTGGTGGATGAGGCCCACGGCATGCACAAATGGGCCGAAACGCGACCGGTGCAGTTCTGCATCAGGGTTCCGGATGTTGACGCTTGGTATGCGAATATCAAGACACAAGGCGTTGAAAACCTGAGCGAATTGTTCGTCAACGATGCAATCGGCATCCGCGCCTTCGTGTTCGATGACCCCGAGGGATACCAAGTCGAAATTCAGACCGCCACACGGGCAGGCGCATGATCAACGGCGAAATCCTTTACGTCATTAACCCCAATTCGTCGCAAGACCTCACCAAGGGCATTGATGATTCCATTGCCCCCCTTCGCGCGTTCGGGCGGGAGATCCGATGCCTTACGCTTGCAGAAGGTCCCTCCGGGATCGAAAGCCAGGCGCAGGCCGACGAAACCATTCCGCACATGCTGCGCCTTGCTGCCAGCCTCTCCGATGCTGCGGGGTTCGTGATCGCCTGCTTCGGCGATCCCGGTGTTCACGCCCTGCGCGACCGGACGGACAAGCCGGTACTCGGCATCCAGGAAAGCGCCGTTTCCACGGCGATGACCCTCGGTCAACGTTTTGGGATCATTGCCATTTTGCCCGCTTCGATCCCACGGCATCTGCGCAGCCTTGGCGCCATGGGCGTGACGGACAGGCTCGCGGGGGACCGCGCTTTGAACCTTGGCGTCGCCGCCCTTCGGGATGCCACCACCACCATGGCCCGGATGGAAGAGGTTGGTCGCCAATTGCGCGATCAGGATGGCGCGGATGTTTTAATCCTCGGCTGCGCCGGCATGGCGCGCTACCGCGTCCAATTGGAGCAGGTCTTGGACATGCCGGTCGTTGACCCTTGCCAGACCGCCGTCGCCATGGCCCTTGGCCGTATTACGCTGAATCAAAGCCATAAGATTGGAGGGACCGATGCTCACTGAAGCCACTTCCGGCGTCTTCACCATCGCCGCCACGCCGTTCCTGCCCGATGGCGCGCTTGATCTGCAAAGCATCGATCGGATGATCGAATTCTACGCGGAAAAGGGCACGACCGGCCTCACGATCCTTGGCATGATGGGCGAGGCTGACAAGCTCTGGGCCGACGAATCCGAGGCTGTGATCGAGCGCGTGACGGCCCGCACGGATATGCCCGTAATCGTCGGCGTCTCGGCGTCTGGCATCGCCTCGATTGCGGCGCTCAGCGCCAAGGCGATGGATCGCGGCGCGGCGGGTGTGATGGTTGCGCCGCCCATGACCTTACGAACCGATGATCAAATTATCACATATTTCCAGAATGTTAGCGAAGCCCTAGGTGACATTCCATGGGTCCTGCAGGATTTCCCGCTGGCAACAGAGGTACAGATCACCCCGCGCGTGCTCCGCACAATCTTCGACACCTGCCCGACCTGCAAGATGCTCAAGCATGAGGATTGGCCCGGGCTGGAGAAAATCTCCGCCCTGCGCCGCCAGGAAGCGGAGGGCGCGCGGCGGATGGCGATCCTGTGCGGATCTGGCGGGTTGTTCCTGCTGGAGGAAATGTTGCGCGGGGCCGATGGCGCCATGACCGGCTTCGCTTACCCGGAGATGATGCGCGATGTGACCAAACTGGCCAAATCAGACCCTGATCGCGCGCGCGACATCTTCGATGCCTATCTGCCGCTGATCCGGTATGAATGCCAGCCGGGCCTGGGCCTGATGGTGCGCAAGCACATCCTGGCAAAGCGCGGCGCGATTGCCCATCCCACCATCCGCAAGCCCGGCGGCACGCTTAGCGCCGCCGCGATCGCCGAGATCGACATACTCGTTTCCCGGCAAGAGGCGCGGCTTTCCGCCCTCTAGGCCTCAACGCCCCTTCCGGCCCGCGCCGTTTCGTCCTAAACCCGGCCAAATCGCCCGGAGGAGGGCCGAATGACCCGCCAGACCCCGCGCTTTGCCATCGCGATCCCGATGTTGAATGAGGCCGAGACCGTGCCAATCCTTCTGGGCGGATGCGTTGCTGCGGCCGAGGGCCACGGACCATTCGAGATCTGCGTGACGAATGACGGCTCGACGGACGGGACGGGAGCGGCCTTAAAGGCCTTCCGCGACGCACATCCGCAAGCCAACCTCACCATCATCACGCACCCCAGACCTGCCGGCCAATCCGCCGCGATCCATGCCGCGATCCGGGCGGCGTCGGCCCCGATCATCGCAACGCTGGATGGCGACGGCCAGAACCCGCCCGAGGAGCTTCCGAAACTCCTCGCGCCGTTGCTGGACGGGCCAGAAACCCTTGGCCTCGTGGCGGGCCAGCGCGTCAAACGCGACGATCCCCTGCCCAAGCGTCTCGCCTCCCGCGCCGCCAACACCATTCGCGGCGTCCTCTTGAAGGACGGCACGCGCGATACCGGCTGTGGCCTCAAGGCCTTTCGCCGCGATGCCTATCTGGCATTGCCTTATTTCGATCACATGCACCGCTATTTGCCCGCGCTCTTCCAACGCGACGGCTGGCAGGTGGCCCACGCGGATGTCGCCCACAAACCGCGCGTGGCGGGCGCCTCGAAATACACCAATCTGGGCCGCGCGATTGTGGGCCTCAGCGACCTCATGGGCGTTGCCTGGCTGATCCGCCGTCGCCGGAAGGTCTTGCCGTCTCAAACCCAGATCGACCGCCCGGAGGCGTCCAATTAATGCAGGAATGGCTGTTCGCGTTCTTCAACATCGACAATTGGTTCGAGTTCTGGTGGGTCGCCTTGGGCTTTCTGGCGCAAGGGATCTTTGCGTCGCGGTTCATCGTGCAGTGGATCGCCTCGGAAAAAGCGGGCCGCTCCTACGTGCCGGTGGCCTTCTGGTATCTGTCGATCAGCGGCGGGCTCCTGATGCTGGCCTATGCCATTTACCGGCAGGATCCGGTGTTCATCCTCGGCCAATCGACCGGCGTGATCGTCTATGCCCGCAACCTGATGCTGATCCACCGCGCCAAACGGGCGGATGCGGAAACGGCGGACGCGGCGGACGTCATTCACGAGCAAAGATGAGCCTTCTCGCCGCCCGCCTCGCGCCGCTTGCGGTGCTCTTGCTGGCGCTTCTGAGCTTTGCGGTCGGCTTGGCGGACCTGCCCGTGCAGGATCGCGATGAAGCCCGCTTTGCCCAGGCCAGTCGCCAGATGGCTGAGACCGGTGATCTGATCGACATCCGCCTGCAAAACGAAGCCCGCCACAACAAGCCGGCGTTGATCTACTGGGCACAGGCCGCCGTTCTCCGGGCCACTGGCGCCACAGGCGACACCCCGATCTGGCTGCACCGCATCCCCTCCTATATCGCCGGGGCGCTCTCGGCGCTGGCGCTCATCTGGGCCGGGACACCCATCGTGGGGCGCCGAGCGGCTGTGCTTGCGGGGATCATGTGCGCCACGATCTACATGGTTCATGCCGAGGCGCGCACCGCCAAGACCGACGCCGCGCTTCTCCTGTCCGTCATCCTTGCCATGGGCGCCCTGACGCGCGCCTATCTGGACACCGTCAAACGCTGGACCACACCCGCCATCTTCTGGACGGCCCTGGCGGCAGGCTTCTTGCTCAAAGGCCCCATGATCGCGCTGCCAATTGCCGGTGCGGTGATGTGGCTCTCCACCAAGGACCGCTCCGCAAGCTGGCTCGGCCGCCTCCGCCCCCTGCCCGGCCTCCTGTGGTTCGCGGCCCTCGCCGCGCCCTGGTACGTCGCGATTTCGATCAGTACGGACGGCGCGTTCTGGGCCTCGTCGCTCGGCGGCGATTTCACCGACAAGATCACGGCGGAGGGCGAGCATTCCGGCAGCCCACCGGGCCTTTACCTGCTGACGATGTGGGCCACGTTCTTTCCGTGGTCGATCCTGATCCCCCTCGCCCTCGTCCACGCCTGGCGCAACCGCACAAGTCCGGCCATGGCGATCTTGCTCGGCTGGCTGGTCCCCGGCTGGCTGGTCTTCGAACTCGTGCCGGTCAAACTGGTCCACTACACGCTGCCCCTTTACCCCGCTCTCATGCTGTTGGCGGGCGCGGCGCTTGTCCGCATCACCGACGGCACCATGCGCTTCGCCCGCTGGCCCGCCGCGATCGGCACCGGGTTCTGGGCCCCGGCACTCGCCTTCTTCGCCACGATCGCAATCGCCGCCCCCATCGCCTACGGAGACGGCCCTGATCTGCTCGCCATCACCGGTGGCCTTGTGATGATCGCTGCGGCCCTGTTCGGAGCGATCAGTCTGTGGCGGCAACAGGTCCCCCAAGCCGTCGCCGGCCTCGCCCTCGCGGGCCTCGCGATGGGCTGGACGCTCACCGGTGCCTCCCTGCCCTCCGCCCGCGACTTCTGGATTGCCGACCGTCTGGCCGAGGCGATGTCTGCCCATAGCTGCCTCAGCGGCCCGGTGGCGCTGGCCGGATTTGCGGAGCCGTCCTCGGTGTTCCGCCTGGGGACGGATACGATCCTGACGGACGCGGACGGCGCGCTCTCCTATCTCGCCGAGGGCCAAAACCGCGCCGCCTGGATCGCCCCGGATCTGCTGGATGAGACACCGCCGGGCGGCGTGCCGGACGTCACCGAAATCACCGGCATCAATATCGGCAATTTCCGCCCCGTGACCCTGCGCCTGTTCGTCTCGCCGGGCGTCCCCGCGCCGGATGCGCCATGCCCCGGCTAGTCCTGTTTCTGCTGGTGCTCTTCGGGGCGTTTATTGCCGATGCGCCGGTGATCGCGGCCCTGCGCGACGCGCCGGACTGGCTGCCGGCGTTGGCCTCGAAAGTCACGTGGATCGGCAATACGTCGTGGCAAGCCGTCACGCTGGTCACGTTGATGGTAGCCTTCGCCCTCGCGCGTCCCGATCCGGTCAGCGCGCGGCGGGCGCAGCGCTTGCTCAGCCTCGTGCTGGCCTGTTTTCTGCTCATCGTGCTCACAGGCATTGCCGTGCAGATCCTCAAGCACAGTTTCGGTCGACCCCGGCCGGACATCCTCGGCGACTTGTCCCCCTACACCTTCATCCCCTTCGGCTTCACGCGCGGCTGGAACGCGTTCCCATCCGGCCATTCCACCACGATGGGGGCGCTGGCCCTGCTCGCAGGCCGCCTGTTTCCGCGCCTGTTACCCGTCGCGTGGGGCATCGCCATCCTCGTGGCGATTAGCCGGGTGATCGTGGGCAGGCATTACCCGTCCGATGTGGTCGCGGGCCTGGCCCTTGGGGCTGTCTTGGCCGCCTGGCTTCTGGATCACTGGCGGACAATCGGCGCGGTCCCGCGCCTTGATCGACCGTTCCGCCTGCCGCGTCCCGGCATTGGCCCGATCTCAGGCCTCGTGCACATTCCACGGGGGATTGCGTCGTTTTTCCGGCGCCGGGGCACGTGAAGGAGGGCTGGTGGCAACCCAGCCTCCCCCGGACGCGAACACGCATCGGTGCCCAAGGGCAGATCTCCCGTGGTGAGTTGAGATATACCGGAGATATCCTTCAGATATACTGGTTCTATATCCGTCAAAATCCACGTCGCGCCCGGCCCATCCGGATGTCGCAAACATTCTGGACAGACCTGTCCAAAGCCCCCTAGCCTTGCGGTTAACGGAACGGAGTCGGCGCAGTCGGAGGGATCTCATGAAATCGCATTACCGTGTTGTCGTCATCGGGGGTGGCGTTGTCGGTTCCTCGGTGCTCTACCACCTCGCCAAGTTCGGGTGGAGCGACGTCGTGATGCTGGAACGCTCGGTCCTGACGGCAGGGTCCAGCTGGCACGCAGCGGGCGGCATCCACGCGCTGAACGCCGATCCCAATATGGCCGCGTTGCAGGCCTATACCATTGATTTGCTGTCAGAAATCGAAGCTGAGAGCGGCCAGAACATCGGCCTGCACATGACCGGTGGCCTCACTTTGGCGGGCACGCCAGAGCGTTGGGAATGGCTGCAATCGGCCTACCGCGTGTTCCAGAGTATCGGGATCGAGGATTGCCACCTGATGACGCCCGAAGAGGCGAAACAGGCCTGCCCGATCATGTCGACCGACGGGGTGATCGGCGCGCTCTGGGCCGATCGCGAAGGCTATGTGGATACCACCGGCACCGTCCACGCCTACGCCATCGCCGGCAGAAAGCGCGGCGCGGAGTATTATGAACACACCAAGGTTGAGGACCTGATCCAGACGAAGGACGGTTGGGAAGTCGTTACGGATAAAGGAAAAATCGCCTGCGAACACGTGGTGAATGCGGGCGGCCTCTGGGCCAAGCAACTGGGTCGCATGGCCGGAATCGAACTACCGGTCTCGCCGCTGAAACACCACTACCTCATCTCCGACACCATCCCGGAGCTGGAAGAGCTCGATTTCGAAGTGCCGATGACCGTGGATCTCGAAGGGTTCACCTATATGCGGCAAGATCAGAAGGGGCTGCTGCTTGGCATTTACGAGATCAATCATGAGCATTGGGCCATGGACGGCGCGCCCTGGGATTACGGGATGGAGCTGTTCCAGGAACAGACCGATCGCATTGAAAACGAACTGATTTTGGGGTTTGAGCGCTATCCCGCGCTGCAGCACACCGGCGTGAAAACCTGGGTGAACGGCGCCTTTACATTCAGCCCCGATGGCAACCCGCTGGTCGGCCCCGTGCCCGGCAAACAAGGCTATTGGTGCGCCTGCGCCGTGATGGCGGGTTTTCTGCAAGGCGGCGGCGTGGGCAAATCACTGGCGGAGTGGATGATTCACGGCGAGCCCGAGGCCGACACCTACGCGATGGACGTCGCCCGCTACGGCAGCTTTGCCGAAAACCGAGAATACATTCGCCAGACGACCGGCCAGTTTTACAGCAGACGTTTCGTCATGTCCTACCCCAACGAACAGCTCCCCGCCGGTCGCCCCCTGAAACGTGCACCGGCCTATTCCGACATGAGTGCGGCGGGCTGCCGCTGGGGCCAATCCTGGGATCTGGAAGTGCCGCTCTACTTCGCGCCATCCGAGGATTTCGTTGAAAACCTGACACTTAAACGCTCCAACGCCCATGATATCGTGGGCGAGGAATGCCGGGCGGTGCGCGAGGGCGTGGGCCTTCTCGACATTTCCGGCTTCTCCCGGTTCGAAGTGTCCGGCCCAAATGCGGAGGCCTGGCTCGACCGGCTCATGGCCTCCAAACTCCCCAAACCCGGCCGCGCGAGGCTGGCCCCGATGCTCGCCCCGTCGGGCCGTCTGAAGGGGGATCTGACGCTCTTCAATTGGGGCGACGGGACATGGTGGATCATGGGCTCCTACTACCTGCGCGCCTGGCACATGCGCTGGTTCAGCGATCAACTCGTTAACGGCGTTAACCTTCGCGATCTGGGCGAGGAATATTGCGGCTTTTCCCTCTCCGGCCCGAAATCCGCCGCTGTCTTGCAGAAGCTGGTCACCAATGACCTCAGCCCCATGCCGTTCATGGGCTGTGCCACCTTCGATGTCGGCCTGATCCGGGCCCGTGTGGCCCGTATGTCCGTGACGGGTGAGCGCGGCTACGAGATCAACTGCCGCTATGGCGACCACATCACGCTGCGTCGAATGTTGCTGGAGGCCGGGGCGGAGCAGGGCATCCGGGAGGTTGGCTTCAACGCGCTTCTCTCCACCCGGCTGGAAAAGAGTTTCGGCATCTGGTCCGCCGAATTCACCCAAGGCTACACCGCCGGGATGACCGGCATGGATCGCTGGATCGACTGGGACAAGGACTTCATCGGCAAGGCGGGCGCGGTGGCCGAGCGCGACGGCAACGGCCCGGCGCAGCGCCTTGTGACGCTGGAAATCGGTGACGGCGACGCAGACGCCACCGGGTATGAACCGGTTTGGCACAATGGCGACAAGGTGGGGTTCATCACCTCCGGCGGCTATGGCCACTTTGTGCAGAAATCGCTCGCCATGGCGCTTGTGAATGCGGATGTCGCAGCCGACGGCACGGCATTGACCACCCATATCGTCGGTGTCGAACGCCCCGCCATCGTGGTCCCGGCCTCGCCCTACGACCCAAGCGGCAAAGCGATGCGAGGATGACGGCCCCCCGAAGCAGACGCGGCAGCCGCGCCCAGAACAAGGACGGCCCGCGCCCCTCCGCCCGGATCACGAATTACGGCCAACTCCGCAATCCTTTCCCACCGATGGATGTGTTTTCCGCCGATCGGATCGAGGCGATGCACGAGGCCGCGTTGGAGGTGCTGGAGCGCCTTGGCGTCAAGGTCCTACTCCCGGAAGCGGTCACGCTCTTTCGCGCCGCGGGGGCGACGATCAAAGATGATATGGTCCATATCGGGCGAGAGATTGTGGAGGCCGCCATCGCCTCCGCCCCTACCCGCATTGAAGGTCGCGCCGGCGCCCGTCACCGCGATATCGTGCTGGAGCTGGGATCGCTTGTGTTCCAGCCCGGGGCCGGGGCGCCCCATGCCACCGATGAGATCCGCGGCCGCCGCCCCGGGCGCGCCGAGGATTTCAATGAACTCATCCAGCTGACCCATCATTTCGACGTCTTCCAGATGTTGCCACCCCTGATTGAACCGCAGGATATCCCCACGAACCTGCGCCACTACTTCACGCTCCAGTCGCAACTGACCAACAGCGACAAGTTCCCGTTCATCTTCTCCCGTGGCACGCCCCAGATCCGCGAAAGCTTCGAAATGTTGCGCGATTTCAGAGGCCTGTCCGACACCGAATTCAGCGCCGATCCTCATTGCTACACCATCATCAACACCAATTCTCCCCGCACCCTCGATATCCCCATGGCCCAGGGCCTGATCGATTTCGCGCGTGCCGGGCAGATATCGATCATCACACCCTTCACCCTCATGGGTGCCATGGCCCCGATCACGGTGGCCGGGGCGATCACCCTCTCCCATGCGGAAGCGCTGGCCGCCCTGACCCTCACGCAACTGGCCAAGCGCGGCGCGCCGGTCTGTTACGGCACCTTCACGTCCAATGTGGACATGAAATCCGGGGCGCCCGCCTTTGGCACGCCCGCGCATTTCCAAGCCTCACTGGCCGCCGGGCAACTGGCGCGCAAGATCGGCCTGCCCTGGCGCTCCGCCGCCGGCTCGGCCTCGAACCTCAACGATGTGCAGGCGGCCAATGAAAACCAGTTCGGGCTTTGGGGCTGCCTTCTGGCCGGGGCAACCGTGGTGATCCATTCCGCCGGTTGGCTCGAAGGCGGCCTCAGCGTGTCCTACGAAAAACTGATCACCGATGCCGAGGTTCTGAATATGGTGGCCGAGCTTTGCGCGGGGGCCGAAGCGGGAGCCGTGGAGATCGGTCTCGACGCGCTGGAAGAGGTGCAGCCCGGCGGCCACTTCTTCGCGGCAGCCCAGACCATGGCCCGTTACCAGACGGAATTCTACGAACCGGTCGTGCATGATTACGCCAATTTCGGCACCTGGATCGAGCGCGGCGCCAAGGATGCCTCCACCCGGGCGCGCGATGTCTGGCAAGGCATCCTTGCCAATCCCAAGACGCCGGATATCGACGCCACCCGCCGCGCTGCGTTAGAGGAGTATATCACCAATCGCACCGCCCAAGGCGGTGCCTACCCGGAGAGCTGAATGGCCCGCACAGACCCGCTCCTGCACCGCGATGATCCGGCAAAGGACCCGCTTGTCGGACATATCAAGGTTACGCGGGGAGATTGGCTGAACGCCGCGCGCGATGTGCTGGTCGGCGAAGGCGTGGCCGACGTCAAGATCCTGACACTCGCCTCCCGGCTCGGCGTATCGCGATCGTCCTTCTACTGGTATTTCGGATCCCGCGCCGACCTGTTGGAGGCGCTGCTGGAGGATTGGGAGATGCGCAATACCGATCCCATCCTGCACCATTGCGCCCTGCCGTCTGCCACGATCACGCAGGCGCTGTGCAACTTTTTCCAGTGCTTCATCGACGATAACATATTCGATCCGCATCTCGATTTTGCCATCAGGGAATGGTCGCGGCGCGATCCCTCGGTGCGCACGCGCATAGATGCAGCCGACACCGCGCGCCTCTCCGCCGTCACGGCCATGTATGCGCAGCACGGCTATGGGGCGGCGGAGGCCGACATTCGGGCCCGTATCCTGTACTTCATGCAGATCGGCTATCATGCACTGGAACTGCGCGAGGCGATGGACCTGCGCATGACGCGCCTGCCGGGATTTCTGGAACACTTCACCGGCGTCCCTCCCACCCAGGCCGAGATTGCGGCCTTCTCGGAGTATGCGATGAAGGTGGCGGCGCGGTGAAATACTCCGCCGTCACTCTCGCGCGCGAGGCGGTGCGCGGACAACGCGGCTGGCGGCCCGCATGGGTGAAGGCAAAGCCGAAAGACGCCTATGATGCCATCATCGTGGGCGGTGGTGGCCACGGGTTGGCCACCGCCTATTGCCTCGCCAAAACCCACGGCCTCACCCGCGTGGCGGTGCTGGAAAAGGGCTGGATCGGCGGCGGCAATACCGGGCGCAACACAACCGTGATCCGGTCGAACTATTTCTATCCCGAAAGTGTAGCCCTCTATGATCTGGCCCTGCGCCTCTACGAGGGCCTGTCGAAAGAGCTGAACTACAACATCATGTTGAGCCAGCGTGGTATGTTGATCGCCGCGCATACGCCCGCACAGATGGAGATCTGCAACCGGATCGCCAACGCGATGCAACTCAACGGCGTCGATGGCCGGCTGATGGAGGCCGAGGAAGCCGCGGCCAAGGTGCCGCTGGCCAATCAAGGCGCACAGGCGCGCTACAAGCTGATGGGCGGTATCTGGCAGGGCCGCGCGGGCGTCGCGCGCCATGATGCGGTGGCCTGGGGCTATGCCCGCGCCGCCTCCGCTCTTGGCGTCGACATCATCGAAGGCTGCGAGGTGTCGGATATCCGCGTTGAAGCGGGCCGTGTCACCGGTGTCGAAACCGATCTCGGCCCGATCCGCACAAATCGTCTCGGCCTCGCCGCCGCGGGTGCCACGCCGGGCCTCGCGGCCAAGGTCGGCGTCCGCCTCCCGATCCACACCTACGCGCTTCAGGCCTTTGTCTCCGAACCGATCAAACCGATCCTCAATACGGTCCTGCTCTACCTCGGCACGGGCACCTATCTCAGCCAATCCGACAAGGGGGAGCTGGTGATCGGGGGTGGCCTCGACCGCGTGCCGACCCATGGTCAGAAGGGGAACCTGCCCGCGCAGGAAGAGGTTCTCTCCGGGCTCTTGGAGATGTTCCCGAGCTTCGGCCAGTTGAAACTGCTGCGTCAGTGGGGCGGCGTGGTCGATGTGGTGCCCGACAGCTCCCCGATCCTCGGCCCGGCGGGCCCTGACGGGCTTTACCTCAATTGCGGCTGGGGCACCGGCGGCTTCAAGGCGATCCCGGCCGGCGGTACGCTTCTCGCCCATATGTTGGCGACGGGCGCCCACCACCCGATTTCCAAACCCTTTGACCTCGACCGGTTTCGCACCGGCCGCCTCATCGATGAGGCGGCAGGCTCCGGCATCGCGCATTAGGGGGACCCGCCATGCAAACCTTCCCCTGCCCCTTCTGCGGCCCGCGTGATGAGACGGAATTCCACTTCGCCGTCGAAGCCGACCACCCCAGGCCGGAAAATACGCCATCCGACGTCGAATGGGCCGCCTATCTCTACACCGTCGACGCGCCGCAGGGCCCGGCGCGGGAAATCTGGCTGCATATCCCCTGCGGCGAATACTTCGTGATGTCCCGCAATACGCGAACCCGCGACGTGACGGGGTCGGAAGCGCTTCGATGAGCGGCTGGCGGCACCCCGATCTCGGTACGGAAATTGACCGCTCCAAGCCCCTTACGGCCAAGGTCGATTGGACGAAAATCCATGGCTTTCACGGGGACACACTTGCATCAGCACTCCTCGCCTCCGGTCCCCGCACGATTGCGCGAAGCTTCAAGTACCACCGCCCTCGCGGTCTCTACGGGATGGGCGCGGAGGAGCCAAACGCGCTGTTCGACATCACCCGCGACGGCACAACGATCCCCAACGAACGCGCCACCCTGACGCCGCTCACCGATGGCCTGAAGGCCCGCGCCGTCAACGCGTCTCCCACGGCCGAGCGCGACCGCGCCCGCTGGCTTGATCTGCTGCACCGCGCCATCCCGGCGGGCTTCTACTACAAGACCTTCATGGCCGGTGGCTGGCACCTCTATGAACCGCGCATCCGCGCCATGGCCGGTCTCGGCAGGCTCGATCCCAACACCAACCCACCGGCTGACACGCCCGCCCGCTCGGCCACCTGCGATCTGCTGGTGATCGGCGCGGGTCCGGCGGGCCTTGCCGCCGCGAAAGCGGCCGCCGAGCAGGAACGCGCTGTATGGCTGATTGAAGATGGCACCTCTCTCGGCGGTGCCCTTCGCTGGCGGGGAGGCGAGATCGACGGTGCCGACTGGACTGACTTTGCGCGCGCCACTGAAACCGCGATCCTCAATTCTGATGGCCGCATCCTGACCAATACAACTGCATGGGGCGCCTTCGATCACAGCCTGATCGCCGCGTGGCAACGCGGGCCGGACCATGACGTCCATTGGCGCATCCGCCCGGCGGACACGATCCTGGCTACCGGCGCGGTCGAGCGCCCCCTCTGGCCCGCTCAAAACGACTTACCGGGCGTGATGTCAGCGGAGGCCGCGCACCATTATCTCACACTTTATGGCGCCGTTGCGGGTCGCCGCATCCTGATCGCCACTGGTTCGGACGCCAGCTACGCGACCGCCGCTGCCTTCGCCGCCACGGGGGCGAAGGTTACGCTGGCCGACGCGCGTGATGCCACACCCGCAGCGCCCGATGGCGTGCGTGTGCTGAGCCGTCAAACACTGCGGGCCGTCCACGGCAAAACGGAAACCTGGGGAGCAACCCTGAACGACCAGTTTCACAGCGCCGATGCTGTTCTGGTTTCCGGCGGGTTCACGCCGTCGGTCCACCTGCATTGCCAATCCGGTGGCAAGCTGGATTGGAACGCGGAGAAGGACGCGCTTGTCCCCCGGCCCGGCACCAGCCACATGAAAGTCATCGGCGCGGCCAACGGCACGTTCGGCCTTGGCCCGGCCCTGGCCGAAGGGGCGACCGCAGCGGGCGGCTTGGCCCCCGACACCCCGGACGGGACCAATTGGCGATGGCACCCGGCGCGGCCTGATATCGACGCATCGGGCCGGATCTGGATCGATCTGCAAAACGACGTGACGCTGAAGGACGTGAAGCTCGCCGCGCGTGAAGGGTTCACATCGGTCGAGCACCTGAAACGCTACACGACCCTGGGCATGGCCACCGATCAGGGCCGCACGTCGAATTTTCCCGGCCTCGCCGCGATGGCCGACGCGACCCGGCGCAGTATTCCCGAGACCGGAACCACAACCTTTCGCCCACCTGTCCGGCCCGTGCCGCTGAGTGTGATCGCCGGGCGCAGGCGGGGTGATCTGTTCAACCCGCTCAAGCGCTTGCCGCTGGAAGACGCCCATCGCGCCCAAGGCGCCGTCTTCCGCGAATATGGTGGCTGGCTGCGCCCCTCGGCCTATGGAAAGGACGAAGCCGCCGCCATCCAGGCGGAGGCCGAGGCGGCCCGCGATACCGTTGCGATCTACGACGCCTCGCCTTTGGGCAAGCTGGACATCATCGGGCCGGGCGCGCCCGCGCTGCTTGATTTCGCGTTCTACAACCGCCTGTCGACGTTGAAACCGGGACGGGCACGGTATGCATTTCTTCTGCGGGAAAGTGGCATCGTGTTTGACGACGGTGTCGTGCTGCGCCCATCGGAGAACCGCTTCATCGTTTCGGCCTCGTCGTCCCATGTCGACGCCGTGCGCCTCCTGCTGGAGGATCCGCGACAAGGCCGGTTTGACCCGTCGCAGGTTGCGATCCACGATGTAACGCAGGCCTGGACGACACTCACCGTCACCGGCCCGCGCGCGCCCGAGCTGCTGGCGGCGGTGGGTATCGATGTCGACCTCCCGCATATGGGCGTGGCTGAAACCACATGGGGCGATGCCCCCCTTCGCATCGCGCGGATCAGCTTTACCGGCGATCG
Organism: uncultured Roseicyclus sp.; assembly: GCA_947494975.1. GTDB lineage: Bacteria > Pseudomonadota > Alphaproteobacteria > Rhodobacterales > Rhodobacteraceae > Gymnodinialimonas. The sequence goes on from CANLXA010000001.1 coordinate 319,453, forward strand.
ATCCTATGAACTGTCGGTCCCCCTGCGCCAAGGGCCAACGCTCCACACGCGGCTCGATGTGGCACTCGGCGCCGTGGATGGCCGCTGGATCGGGCTGGAGGCCGTCATGATCCTGCGCGCGGAAAAGGGGTACATCGTGATCGGCAAGGATACGGACGGGCTCACGATGCCCCACGATCTGGGCTGGGGCGGGCCGCGTGACACACGCGAGGATGAGTATCTGGGCAAGTCATCGCTCTTTACCGAGGCGGCCATGGCCGCCGATCGACGTCAGTTGGTGGGCCTGTCCACCACGAACGTTGTGTCCACCGGCGCGCATCTTGTGCCGCTTGATGGCCCGCGCCGGTCGCTTGGGTTCGTGACGTCCAGTTACCAAAGCCCAAATCTGCGTCGCCCTATCGCGCTGGCCCTTCTGGAAGGCGGTGCCGCGATGCAGGGCGCGGAAATCGGCGTGTTTCACAACGGCGCGGTTCAGCGCGCCCGCGTCACAAAGGCGTGCGCCTTTGACCCGGAAGGGGAGCGGCTATGATGAAGGAACGCGACTGGACCGACGGCGCCTTGGCCGAAGATGAGACGATGAGCGCCGCAAGCCTTGCGATCCATCGTGCACCCGCCGCGCCATCCTGCATGATCTCCGGCGATCTGGAGGCCGCTATCGCGGCCCTTGCACCGGGCGCGCGCTCCATTGGCCTGTTTCAGGACCGTCCGCCCATCGCAGCCATCCGCATCGCACGGGACCGCACCTTGCTGGTCGGTGCGACGGGTGAGCCCGGCTGGCAGGGCGGCTATGCCATCAGCCCGGCAACAGGCCTCTACACCTGTTTCCAGATCAGCGGCGCGAATATTATGGACGCCTTGGCCGAAGGCACCGGCGCGGATCTGGCGGCATCGTCGCCTGCGGCAAGCCTGCAATTCGCGGGGATCACCTGCCTGTTGACGCGGCAGGGCAAGATGGCGGAGCTGTGGGTTGAATCGGCGATGGCGACCTATATCACCACCTGGCTGGCGGGCAGGGACCCGATGAAACGCGCTTAAAGCTCTATCCGCCGCCCCGTGCGCACGCTTTCATCGGCCGCCAGACAGATGGCCAGTGACCGCACGGCATCCTCCATGTGTCGCGACAGGTCCAGATCCTCGGTGATCGCGCGACGCATATAGGCTTGCTCGGCATCGCAAAGCGCCTGGTGTCCCGGCTCCTCCGCCAGGTCGATGCGCTCATCGCCGCCGGGTCGATGGACCAGCAGGCTGCCGACCCTGGTATGACCGTCAATATCGGCGCTGTCGCCGGGCTCCGCATCGGTGATGGAGACGGAGCCATTGGGGCTGACCACATCTTTCACGAAGAACGCCGTCTCCGACATCATCGGCCCCCATCCGGCCTCGTACCAGCCGACCGAGCCATCCTCGAACAACACCTGAAACTGGCCGTAATTATACATGTCGTGGGGCAATTCATCGGAGAGGCGCAGGCCGATCCCATGTACGGCAACCGGGCGCGCATCGGTGATCTGGCACCAGACATCCACATAATGCACGCCGCAATCCACGATGGGCGATGTGGTTTGCATCAGCGCCTTGTGTGTCTCCCACTCCGCGCCGCTGGATTGCTGGTTGAGGTTCATCCGGAACACATAGGGCCCGCCAAGACCGCGCGCCTCCTCGATCAACCGCATCCAGGACGGATGGTGCCGCAAGATGTAGCCGACCAAGAGTTTGCGGCCTGTGGCCTTCGCACATGCTACGACCCGTTCGGCATCGACAACGCGGGTGGCGAGTGGCTTTTCGACGAATACATGCGCACCCGCCTCCATCGCTGCGACGGCCAGATCGGCATGGCTGTCGGAATAGGTGGCAATGACGACGAGGTCGGGGGATTGCGCCAAGCCCTCCTCGAAGGTCGCGAACAGCGGGTAGGTTTTCAATGCCTCCGGCAGGTCGCGGGGGCCGCGATTGACGAGGCCCACGATCTCCACGCCCTCCGCCGCGTGATGCGCAAGCGCATGGCTCTGCCCCATATTTCCCAGCCCGACGATCAAGACACGCACGCTAGTCCCTCCGCTGATGAGCGCCCTATGCAGCCACCCACCCTAACTCTCCAACCGACGCGCCGCGCCGATTTCAACCTCTTTGCCCGTCATCCGGGACCGCACCGCCGCGAAGGCCATGGCCAGGCTCTGCAGATTTTCCGCGGCACCGTTCGACGGCTCGCGATCCTCCTCGATGGCGCACAGAAGCTCTCCCATTGTGCCCGCGAACCCGTCGTTGAACCACTGGCCCTCAAGGTCCGGGCGGGCGATGCCGTCCGGTGTTGTCAAGGTCACGCGTTGCTGGCTTAGATCCGGGCCATCGGAGACCATGCTGCCCGCTGTACCGCCCACAAAGGTCGTATCGCGCGGCCCGTGGGGCACGCCGCCATCAAACACAAGCGAGGCCTGCCCGCCATCCATGCGGATCATGGCCTGAGCCAGAAGCGGCACCTTGTTGGCTTGCCCTGCGCCACGGGCCGCCGAAGCGAAGACCGCCTCCGCCCTGTCGCCAACGACGGAAGCCACGAAGTCAAACCAATGCACGCCAAAATCGTAGAGGATCAGATCCTCGATCTCGTCAAACGGGGTGCCCGCCGTCCAGCCATGGGTCCAGTGGACCGCCAGATGTACGGACAAGACCTGCCCGATATGCCCGGCGCGGGCGGCTTCCCGCATGAAGGCAAAATGCGGCGACCAGCGGCCATTCTGGTTTACGGCCAGCTTCACACCCTTGTCCTGCGCCAGCTTCACAAGGTCCATCCCGATATCCAGATCGGTAACGAAGGGCTTTTGGCTCAGCACATGTTTTCCCGCCAGAAGCGCGGCGCGTAGGATCTCAGCCCGGTGCTCGGGATGCAGCGTCACATCCACCACGTCGATATCGGGATTGGAGAGGATCGCCTCCCATTCCTCCTCGATCCGCGCATCGGGGCAGAACTCGGCGGCCTTTTCCTCAGCCTTGGCGCGGGTGCGGTTCCAGAGCGCGGCGACCTCGTAGCCCTGCGTCCGATACGCATCGAGATGGGAGCCGGAAATGCCGCCTGTCCCGATAATCCCGATCCGGGGGCGCAGATGGGTGGGCTTGGGGGGGCGGTAGGCCACATCAGGCGCTGCGATCCCGGGCAGATCGGCCGCCCTCAGAGCATAGGTATCACTGTCACCGGAATCGCTCATGGCAGAAGCTCCATCGTGCGTTTGGCGGCGGCGGATGCCGCGGCGGTGTCCACAATCCGTTGGCCGGTCAACGAGATTTCGGGAGAGAGCGGGCCGTCGGGCGCCCCGCCACGTTCGATCAGACCCAAGACATATTCGATGGCGCTTCGGCGACCCTCGGGAAGCGGATCCACCGGGATCTCGTGGCGCTCGGGTCGGTCGCGGGTCTGGACCGTCACCGCCTCCGCGTAATCCGGGCTGGCGATCGTGCCCTCCGTGCCGACCAGCACGAAGCCGCAGGTGGGTTGCGGCTGGGTTGTCCAGGGATCGGAAAACGTGCCCCAGCGCGTTTCCATCTTGCTCAGGCTGCCCCAAGGGTAGCGGCAGACGGCCACGGCATGCTGGTCCACTTCGACACGCGGTGTGTGATCGATGGTGCAAGTCACCTCCACCGGAGCCTCACCGCCCATGAACCATGTGCCAAGCGTCGCGCCATACCCCATGTAATCCAACAGGCTCCCGCCACCCGAGGCCTTCTTGTACCACCAACTGTCCGGCTTCTGGCGCTCGACCTCCTTATCGGACACCTCCACCTTGTCGGCGAGATGGTAGAGCGGCCCGCGATTGCCATCGTAGAAATGAACCTCGCGCAGATCGCCGATCCAGCCCTCATCGATCAGGCGTTTGGCCGTGTTGTGGGACGCGACCCAGGCCAGCGGCCAGTTGATGGCCAGAACCTTACCCGTATTCTCCATCGCCGCGATCATCCGGCGGGCATTATCGGTGGTGTCTGCGAACGGTTTTTCCACGTGGATATGCACGCCGTGGGGCGCGAGGCGTTCGGTCATATCCGCATGGTCGGCGGGTGCGCTACACAGAATCGCCAGATCGTAAGGGCCCGCCGCCATGCAGGTATCGAAGTCGGTAAACACCCGATCCTCGGGCAAATCGAAATTCTCGACGGCGCTCTGCATTCTGGCGCGGTCGGGATGGTAGAGCCCTGCGATCTCCGCGTTGGGATGCTCAAAGACCTCGCGCAGCAGATCCCCCATATGCATGTGATCGAAGCTGATCCCGACAACACGATATCTGGCCATCCGATGTCTCCTATCTTGTCCCGGTGATCCGCACATACAGCGCCGTCACCAGCAGAATGATCAACCCGAAGAGGGCAATCCGCGCACCTTCGGGCATTTGCAGAAGCGTCAGCATCGTGTCGATGACCCGCAGGATCAACGCGCCCACGATAGCACCGGCAAACGATCCGCGCCCGCCAAAGATCGACGTGCCGCCAATCACCGCCGCGGCAACCGAGGGCAGCATCAGCGGGTTGGCCAGCGACAGGGACGGCGCGCGGATCATGCCCAGATACAGGAGCCCCGCCACCGACGCGATCAGACCCGACAGCGCATAAAGCGCCAGGAACACCTGCCACGAGCGCACGCCCGAGAGCTTCGCGGCATGTTCATTGGAGCCGAGCGCAAACAGAAGCCGCCCGAAGCCCGTGGCCCGCATCAACCAGATGACGAAGATCGCAAATGGCACGAACAGGAACAGGCCGTTGGGCATTGCGAAGGTCCGCCCCGTCCCCAGCCATTCCAGAAACGCCGGGATCTCCGTTCCGGTGGCGATGACGAAGCGCTGATAGACCTGCAGGCACCCGGTTGCGATCAGGCCAGTGCCAAGCGTCATGATCAGCGGATGCACCCGCACGACGCCCACGCCGAAGCCGTTTACCAGCCCGACGATCATGCCCACCGCCATGGCGATCAGCACCGCGGGCACCGGCCCCATGAGCGGCATCAGCGTGGCACAGACAAAGGCCGAGCAGGTCGCGACGATCCCGGCGCTGAGGTCGATCCCGGCGGTTAACATCGTTAAGACCTGGCAGGCGGCAATCATCGCAAGCGGGATGGCGAACTTGATCAGGTTGCCAACCCAAAACGTCGAAATGATCCCCTCGCGCCCGCCCAGAAACGGCAAAACGATGCCAGGGCGCATGACCTCCAACACTCCGATCAGGAAAAAGAGAAACGCGATGAGCGGGATCACGGGATTATCCGCCAGATACCGGCCAAACCGCACGAGGCGCGGGTCCGATGCGGCCGTTTGCTCCGGATGAATGCTCATGCCCGCACCCCCCTGTAGGTGACGATGGCCCCGAGCATCACAACGGCCACCATGATCACCCCCTCCACGATGGTGGTGACGTTCGGGTCCACCGCAGCCAGCGTCAGGATCGTGCGGATGATGCGCAGGATGAAGACGGCGATGATCGGCCCCAGAAGCCCGCCACGCCCGCCCCCAAGGACCACACCGCCCAAGACCACCGCCGCGACGGAGGCAAGCAGATACGGGCCGGGCACTGGTTCCCCAATTCCCGTCAGCATGATGAGACTCATGCCCCCCATCGCCGCCAGCAAGCCGCAAAGCGCATAGGCCACCACTTTGGTCCAACCGACACTAACGCCCGAGCGGAACGCCGCCAGTTCGTCCGACCCCACCGCATAGATCGACAACCCGATCTTGGAGCGGCGCACGGGCATCCAGACCAACGCAATCGCCACCGCCATCACCACCAAAGCCATCGGCAAGCCGGGCAGTATCGAGCCCGCGATGATCCCCTGCATCGCATCTGTTACATTGCCGCCGGGTGTCGACAGGATCAGCAGCGCCACACCCTCCCACACGAACAGCATGGCCAGCGTCACCACGATATCCGGAACCTTGGTCACCACGATCAACGCGCCGTTGATCGCTCCCATCGCCGTGCCGACGCCGAGCGTGATTATGATCGCGGGCACGGCCCCCATGCTTTGCATCAGGACCGCCGCCGTCACGCCACAGACAGCCATCATCGACGCAATCGATAGATCGATGCCACCCACAATCACGACAATCGCCATGGCCGCCGTGGCGAAGGCAAAGGGCAAGGCCGCGCGGGCGAGGCTTTCAAGGCCGGTGGCCCCGAAGCTCGGCTGGATCAGCTTGGTGATGCCCAACAGGACCATCAGCAGCACCAGCAGGCCAAGGACCCAAGCATGTTTCTGCACCAGCCGTGTCATGACGCCGCCTTGTCTTCAGTCAGGCCGTAGGCGGCGCGCATCAGGGTTTCCTCATCGGCCTCGGCGGCGTCGATCACGTCGACCACACGCCCGTTGAAGATCACCACCGCGCGGTCGCAGGCCAGCGGCACTTCCTCCAGTTCCGACGTGTAGAAGAGCACCGCCGCACCTTGATCCGCCAATTCGCGGACCAGCGGATAGATCTGGCGTTTCGTGCGCACATCGATGCCGCGCGTGGGATCGAACAGGAGCAGTGTTTCCACCCCATGGGCCAACCAGCGCCCAATGGTCACCTTCTGCTGATTGCCGCCGGACAGGCGCTGCACCTCACCCTTGGCACGGGTGTCGATCTGCAGCTTGTCGATGGCATGGCCCACCCGCTCGCGCTCGTGGCGAGCCTTCAATGGCCCCCAAGATCCGACGCGCGCGGAGAACGGCAACGCGATGTTTTCGTGGACCGAGCGTTCGCGTAGCAATGCCTCGGCCCGGTCGCCGGGGACAAAGGTCAGACCTGCTGAAATAGCGTCGGCAGGGTGGCCAAAGCTGACGGGTGAACCATCTACTTCGAACGTGCCGCTTGTGGGTCGGCGGAACCCTGCAAGGACATCGAATACCTCATCCTGCCCCTGCCCCTCCAACGCGACCACGCCCAGAACCTCGCCGGGATAAAGATCTAACGATACATCCGTAACCTTCGGGGCCACGGCCAGGCCGCGCGCCCGGATCCGCGGTGTACCTTCCTTCGCGCGGGCGCCGCCGGTCTCCCTTGCGCCAAGGTCGATCTTTGCCCCCAGCATCATCTCGACCACACGGCCCTCAACGCCTGGCTCGATCTTCAGATCACCGACGCTGCGGCCATCGCGCAGAACGGTCGCACTGTCACACAGCTCGGAGATTTCCGTGAACCGATGCGAGATATAGATCACGCCGCGTCCCTCATCAGCCTGCGCGCGCACGACCCGCAGGACATTTTCCACCAGGTCCGTGGGCAACGCCGCGGTCATTTCATCAAGGAGCAACACGTCCGGTTCAGCCGCCAATGCGCGGGCGAGATCAAGGATACGAAGCGTTGCCAACGGCAGATCGGCAATCATGTGGTCGAGGCGTAAGCCGCCGACTCCCAATTCGTTAACCCAGTTAAGGAATGGCTCAACCGGCGTATCGCCAAGGCGCAGATTGTCGGCCACGTCGAGATCGGGGATCAGCGACGGCTCCTGATAGACCGGCACAAGGCCGGATCGGCGCGCCTGTGCGGGAGAGCCGACACGCGCTTCCTCGCCCCGGATCAGAACCTTGCCACTGTCGGGGCGCAGCGCCCCGGTAATTATCTTCACGAAGGTCGATTTGCCCGCACCATTGGCGCCCATCAGCGCCACAACCTGGCCCCGCGCCACGTGGAGGCTCGCATCGCTCAAGGCCCTGACGGCACCAAAACTCTTGGCGATCCCGCTTGCATCGAGCAAGCTATCGCGCTGCACCTCGTCCATGACGCCCCTGATTTTCTGGGATGTTTCGGGATCTGCCCCCCGCATCGGGCGGAGGGCAGTGTGGCTCAGATCATCAGCCTTCGCAGGCGATGATGTCTTCCATGGAATAGTCCGTCCAACCCGGCACGGTGACCGATACCGGCCATTCGGGATCAAGGTTGGGATTCTGGGCATTGGCGATCACTTCGCGGCCCTCTTCGGTCGTGTTTTCCCACAAGACCGGATCCACCAGCACGGTCGTATCCTCAGGCGCTTCACCGTTCAGGATGTCGACCGCCAGCGCGATACCCGCGCCTCCGACAGAGCCGGGATTGGTCACCGCCGCACCGGACAGGCCCTCGACTGTTGAGAGATATTCGACAAATCCGGCATTATCGGCGCCCACGATCGGCACAAGCGGCGCGCCGGATTCGGTGAATGCATCCACGATCACGTTGTCGATCCCGCTGGTCCAGACGCCATCAAACGGGATGCCCGTGGCCAGGAAATCAAACATCTGCTGCTTCCCCTGGTCCTGTTGCCAGCCGGTGAAGACTTCGTGAATGACGTTGATGTTCGGGTATTCCGCCAGTGCCCGCTGAAAGCCGTTGTCACGGTCGGTATCGGCCGACACGCCCGCAATGCCGCGCATGTAGACCACGTCCCCTTCGCCACCCAATTGCTCGAACAGCCAACGCGCGCCGAGATAGGCGTATTCCTCCTGGTTGTTTGACAGGATATAGGCTCCCTCTGCCGTCACACCCGCATCCACGGCGACCACGACGATGCCCGCTGCAATCGCGGCATCGAGTGCCGAGTTCAGGGCGTCGGGGTTGGCAGGGTTCAGCACAATCGCATCCACCCCGGCCTCGATCAGGTTGTTGAGGTCCTCAAGCTGGCCGGCCGCGTCGGTGTTGCGGTGCGCCACGATCAGGCTGTCGACGTCGCCTTCAGCCGCCGCCTGGGCCCGCATCGCGCAGATCATCTGTTCACGCCAGCCATTGCCCTGCACCGTATTCGACACGCCGATCACATAGGCGTTGTGCCCGTCCGCATATGCCGCGGGCGCCAGCATCGCGAGCGCCGCAGCTGTGGTTAGAAGCTTCTTCATGGGTAGTCCTCCCTTGGAGTTTTCATAAACGATAACAGGAGCTTGGCGCCCTCTTTACTTGATGTATGGTTGCAACACGTCCCTGGCGAGGCAGAAGCCCCGCTTCACCTTCTCGTCCGTGCCCTCAAAATCCCGATCCTCATGTTCGATAATCACCGGGCCATCATATCCAGCGCGATAAAGGCCGCCGAAGAAGTCGCCCCAATCCACATCGCCAAGGCCGCAAAGCCGGGGGATCTGCCAGCCCATCCCGGTCGACATCGTCCCGTTCTCGTAAAGGCCGTCCCGGTCGATCATGACGTCCTTGGCGTGGACATGGGCCATCTGGCCGCCGAATTCCTTGATGAACCGGGTTTGATCGATGAACTGCCAGATCAGGTGCGACGGGTCGAAATTCATGCCGACCGCGTCACCCCACTGCTCGAAGATCCGCCGCCAAACCTTTGGCGAATAGGCGATATTGTGGCCGCCCGGCCATTCATCGTAGCTGAAGATCATGGGGCAGTTTTCAAAACACAGCCGCACGCCGGAGGCCTGGGCATGGGCCACGATGGGGTTGAAGATTTCAATCGCCCTGCCCCAGTTTTCATCGACAGTCAGGCGGCGATCTCCGCCGACAAAGGTGTTAACGACGCTGACTCCCATGACCCCCGCCGCCGTGATCACCTTCATCAAATGGCCGATCACGTCATCCCGATGCTCGGCATCGGCATGCAGGGGATTGGGATAGTAGCCAAGGCCCGAAATACGGATACCGCGCTCGGCCAATCCGCCGACAATGTCCGCGCCTTCTGTCGCCGTCAGACCATCCACGTCGATGTGGGACGTGCCGGCATAGCGCCGTGCCTCACCGCCGGATGCCGGCCAACATGCTACTTCCATTGCCGAAAACCCGTTGGCACCGGCCCAATCCGCGACCTCCATCAGGCCGGTGTCCTCGAACGGTGCGGTCAATATCCCAAGCTGCATCCTATCCCCCAACTTCGTCCAATCTGATCCAGCGCTCTTCCCGCGCCGACATCACCACCGCATCGCAGAACCGCATCTCGTAATGACCGTCCTCAAACGTCGCCCAAGTGCTTTCCGGTTGGCGCGTGCCGGCTTCAACATCAGCGTATACCGCTCTGAAAAAGTTGAAGAAACTGTCCGCGAAACCTTCGACATGCCCGGGCGGCAGTGTCGCGGCAGCCGTGCCGCTGCCGTTCATCAAGGTGAAGTCGCGCATCAGCGTCTCGTTCGCCTTGTCGCGGTGGCCAACAAACAGATGATCCGGCGTTTCACTGTCCCAGGCCGCGCTGGCCCTGGACCCCGCCACATCCCATTGCAGGGCGTTCTTGCGGCCCATATTGATCTGGCTGGTGCTCATCACGCCCCGCGCGCCGCCCGGATATCGGATGACGATCATGGCGGCGTCATCGGTATCAATCTCGACGCGTTCAGTCGCGCCGGCGGCGCTTGAAAATGTCTCAACCGGTCCCACGGGCTTTTCGCGTTCCGGAACAAAGGTCGCCAGCTCGGCCATCACGGCCTCGGCCTTAAGCCCAGTCACAAAGCTGGTCAGGTCGACCCAATGGGTGCCGATATCGCCAACCGAACGCAGCGCGCCGCCAATCTCGGATTGCAAACGCCAGTTCCAATCGGTGGGCTTGGCCAACCAATCCTGATGGTAGTGACCTGTAACGAAATGGATATCCCCCAGTTCTCCGGCTTTCACCATGCCGTGGGCCTGCTGGTTCAGGGGGTAAAACCGGATGTTGTAGCAGACGGCGGCGACCTTACCCGATACATGGGCGATCTCCACCATTTCCGCGCTTTCCGCGCTGGTCATCGCCAGCGGTTTTTCGCAGATCACGTGTTTGCCTGCCTGCAGGATTGCCTTCACTTGCCCGTAATGTGCGTGGTTGGGTGAGGTGACGTGGACGACGTCGACGCTGTCGTCAGACAGAAGATCATCCAGATCGGCATAGGCCTTGACCACACCCATCTCCGCCGCACGGGCGGCGCCACGTCCGGCAGACGAGCCCAATACGCCCCGCACCTGAACGCCCAACCGGCGGAGCGCCTGGGTGTGGACCGTTCCGATGAAGCCAGTGCCGATGACGGCGGCGCCGATGCGAGCAAAATCCGTCATGGGCCAATTCCTTCAAACAACGGAATATCCCCCATCAACCGGAATGGTAACGCCGGTCACGAAGCCTGCTGAATCGCTGGCCAAAAACATTGCCGTCCCCACGATATCCACAGGTTGTCCCCAACGCCGCATTGGTGTTCGCGCCTCGACACCTTTCACGAAATCCGGATCTTGGCGGGCGCGGGCGGATTGATCCGTCACAATGAACCCGGGCGCGATGGCATTGACGCGAATTCCATCACCCGCCCAGGCGATGGCAAGGGATTTGGTCATCTGCTCCACTCCCGCCTTGCTAGCCCCATAAGCCGGATTTCGGGGGCTCCCAAACCGCGCATACATGGACGCAACATTGATCACTGCGCCGTTCCGAAGTGCGCCGTGAAACGCCTCGGCACAGCGCAGGGAACCCACGAGGTTCACGTTCAACACGTGGGAGAAGAACTCAGGATCCATTTCCTCGCCGCGTCGGGTGATTGCAGCGCAATTCACAAGAACATCAAGGCGTTGTGTCCCCTTGGCAAAGGCACGAACGGCTTCGGTGTCGGTCACATCAAGCTGCGCATAATCGAACCGCGTTACATCTTCGGCGGCAGGCTCGGCCTCGATTCCCGTGATCCGAACATGGGCGCCGGCATCCTGAAACGACCGCGCAATCGCCGCACCGATCCCGCCACGGCTGGCACCGACAACCAGAACCTCCGCGCCGGTAAAGTCGTGATGCGTGGTCGCAATCATCCCACCGACACCTGAGTTTTGCGATGGCGCATTCCCGCCCCCTCCTGTAATCGATTTCATACTTCGGCAAATTGTTATTTGCGCATTCTGAAATCGATTACATACTCCAACCATGAAGAGATTCGAGTCAACCCGCGATTTGACGAAACAGTCAGAGGTTCCGTGACCCCGAAAGCAGCAACCATCCAGGACGTGGCCCAAGCCGCGAAGGTATCGACCGCGACGGTCAGTCGGGCGTTGTCGAACCCCGATCTGTTGTCCGAGCGGACCCGTGCGCAGGTGATGGAGGCGATCAGGACCACAGGATACCGGGTTAACCTGGCGGCGCGAAATCTGCGCATGCAGCGCGCGGGTGCGGTTCTGGTATTGGTTCCGAACCTTGGCAAACCGTTCTATTCCACGATCCTGAGGGGTATTTCGGACGGGTTCGCGCGCACCGACTACGCCGTTCTGATCTCGGACACGGAAAACCGTCCGCTCGCCGATGGCGAGTTGGTGGGCAACTTTCTGGATGGGCGCATCGACGGCATCGTCTCGCTTGACGGCGGGATCAGCCCTGCTGCCCTGGACCAATGCCGGGATCACAACGTCGATGGCCGCATCGTGTTTGCCTGCGAATGGGTGGATGGTTACGCGTTCCCTTCGATCCAGTCCGACAATGCCGAAGGCGCGCGGCTGGCGATCCGGCACCTCTACGATCTGGGCCATCGCAAGATTGCCCATGTCACGGGGCCCCGCGGCAATGTGCTGACTGCAATCCGCCGCCGCGGCATGTTGGAGGAGCGGAGCCGTCTTCACCTGCCTGCCCGGGAGGATTGGATCATTCGCGGCGACTTCTCGTTGAAATCCGGGCATGACGCCGCCGTTTCGATCCTGGCGATGGATCCGGACGATCGTCCGACAGCCGTATTCTGCGCCGCCGACATGGTCGCGTTTGGCCTGATCGCGGGGCTGAATGCCGGCGGCCTTGAGGTGCCTGGCGATATCTCCGTCGTCGGATTTGACGATATCGACATGGCCGAAAGCTATGTGCCCGCGCTGACGACAATTCGCCAGGATCGAATGCGGCTGGGGCAGACCGCGGCCGCACGCCTTCTGGAGCGTCTCGGCTCCGGCCCTGTGCCCGACCCACAGGAGGAACTGTTGCCGGTGGAACTTATCGTTCGGGACAGCACGGCGCGGATCGCCAGCTGACCTGGTCATGGTGCCGCTCCTGCGATCCACTGTTCCAGATCAAGCGCCGCACCGGTGAGCGGGGCGGAGGCATCGGAGAGCATCCACGTAACCTGCGCCGCACAATCCCCGGCGGTGATGAATTGCCCCAGGGGCTGCGCCGCCGCCCGCGCATCCATCCAACCGGCTCCATGGGTCGCGTCTTGCATGGCGCGCTCGGTCTCCGTCGCCACCCAGCCAAGGTTAATGCCGTTAACCCTTATCCGATCCGCCATATGGGCCTGTGCCGCGTTTTTCGTCAGCGTCTGGAGCCCGCCCTTGGTGGCGGCATAAATCGCAAGCTCGGGAACACCACAATGGGCGTTCATCGACTGGATGTTGACGATGGACCCGGACGCCCCACGCCCCCTCAGGTGCCGGATGACCTCTGACATCAGAAAGAACGGCGCGCGCAGGTTCACCGCGATCAGGTGGTCGAACCGCTCGACATCCGCATCGGTGAAAGAGGCGCGGGTGGTGATCCCGGCCGCATTGACCAACCCATCGACCCGGCCCGCCCGCTCAAGGACCTGCGCCATGATTGCGGCCGGTGCCTCGGGCGCAGCAAGATCCGCCTGAATGCCATTGGCCATCACGTCACGATCGACACCCAATACCTCGGCCCCGGCTTTCGTACAGGCGGCGGCAATCGCGGCCCCGATGCCCCTTGCGGCACCGGTGACCAGCAGCACCTTGCCCGTCAGGTCGCTCATCCGCCGATCCCGTCCAGAAACGCGTCGAAGGCTCCGTCATGCATGGCGACCACATGGCCCTTTGCCGGAAACGCCCCGCTTTGAACATCGGCGGCAAACTCGCGGAAGGCCGCCACACGCTCGTCCTGCAACCGGGCATATTCAGACGCGAAGTCGCGATAGGCCTTGGCGTGCCGCGGCGCGCGGGTTTTGCCTTCGCCCAGGATATCCTCGGCGAACACGTATTGCGCGTCGCATCCCGCACCGGATCCCATCGACCACAGCAAGATGTCCAGCCGCGCGGAAATGGCGGCGGCGACTTCTGCGGGCACGACTTCGATCTCGACGGCAATCGCCCCCGCCTCCTGATAGCGGCGACAGGCTTCGAAAATCTCAATCGCACCGGCGGCATCGCGGCCCTGCGCGCGGTAGCCCATCCACCTGTCCCGCGCGGGAATGATACCCACATGGCCCACAATCGGGATATGCTCGGGCGCAAGGTATTCGACCGTCTGAAACGAGCCCGAGCAGTAGAACGCGTCTGCCCCGGCCTCGGCCATCGGGCCGCACCAGCGCAGATAATCCTCGGCGGTGCCTGCGCTCAGATGCGTCTGGCCCGTCATCGAAAACACGCCCGGCGCCACATCGCGATAACGCGGATCGGCCACCAGGTCCGGCGGAACCGACGCGATATCGATGCCGGCGGTCTCCGCAGCCGCCGCCTCATCCATGGTGAAATACCGCAGCATCGTCATCTGGCGCTGCCCCTTGGCCGCGCGCAGATCGGCGATGGTGGGCCTTTGCCTCACACCTGCACCTGGATGCGGCCCTCGGCGATCCGGGCCGGATAGGTCGTCAGCGCCACGCAGGCGGGCGTCCGCAGGGCCGCCCCGGTCTTGTAATTGAACCGGCCGTTGTGTTTCGGGCATTCGATTTCGTCGTCAAGCACCAGGCCATCGGCCAGATGCACCTGTTCGTGCGTACACAAACCGTCGGTGCAAAACGGGGTGCCATCCTCGTCGCGATAGACGGCAAAGGTGCGGCCGACATGATCGAAACGGATCACGTCTTCCTCCTCGATCTCCCCTATGGCGCAAACATCGACCCACTCGCTCATGTCAACTCGCCTCCGGCAATGAGGTTTCGGTGTGGAAAGCCTCCACATAGGGTTTGGCGCCGGGCGGAAGGGCGCGGCGCGCAAAGTATCCGGGCTCCGTCCGCTGGCGCAGCACCGCTGCGATCATCTCGGCATAGGCATGCGGGATCGACGGGTTCGCAGGCGGCAGGTCGTCCTTGATCAACTCATGCAGCGCAGGCAACGCGTGGTACGGCACCATCGGAAACATATGGTGTTCGACGTGGTAGTTCATGTTCCAGTAGAGCCAGCGGCTGACCGGGTTCATGTAGACGGTCCGGCTGTTGAGCCGATGATCGAGCACGTCTTCGGCCAGCCCGCCATGCTGCAAAAGCCCCACCAGAACCATGTGCCATGTGCCATAGATCCGTGGCCCGCCGATCAGCATCAGCGGCAGGATAGACCATGTCAGCAGCGCCAGAAGCAGGGCCACAAGGTGCAACCCAACGAAAAGCCGTGCCCAGAACATCACCTTGGGCACCTCGCTTTCCGGGATGTAGTCGGCCTCCTCCGCGTTCGGGCCGCTGATGGCCTGCCGCACCAACACGCCGAAATGCACGAAGGCATCCGGTATCCCGACAAAGGCCAGCGCTTTGCGAGCAATGTCGGGGGGCCGCATGACGGTGATCTCGGGATCTCGTCCGACGATGATTGTATCGGTGTGGTGGCGGGCATGGCTCCAGCGCCAGGCAACCGGATTGCGCAGCACCATGAAGCTGGCAAGGGCATAGACCCAATCGTTTTTCGACTGTGTCTTGAAGGCCGTTCCGTGCCCGCATTCGTGCCACCGGCTGTCACAGGCCGAGCCGTAGAGCACGCCGTAGACCAGAAAAAACGGCACCGCCCACCATGTGCCCCAGGTGGCAATCCCGCCAATGCCTGTCAGCAGCAACAGGCCCAACCACAGGATCGTGTCACGGGTTGCCGGCCCGTCATTGCGGCGCATCAGGCCCTTCATGACCTTGCGCGGGACATCCGTGTGATACCATTCGGCAGAGGCCAGCCCGATGGCAATCGCGCGGTCCCGCTCCGGGCCGATCAGGGAATAATCCCGTGCTGGTGTCATCGCTCCCCCCTTTGCAATCTGCCGTGCCCCCCTTTGCGGACAGGGCAGCTTACCTGAGCTTTGCAGCCCAGATCAGGATCGCGGGTCCCGCACGGGGAGTCAACAAATCCTTGATGCAAAATGAGGTGCACTTAGCCTCGTGCGCATTCTTGGACCGCGCTCCCATCGCACAAAGCCATATTTTATTGACACTCAAACAGATTTGGCCGATCACCTCAAAAAACATCAATAGAGACATCCTCCCATGCGCCCCACCCTGAACGATCTTGCCGAGGCCGCTGGCGTCTCCACCGCGACGGTGGACCGGGTGCTGAACAACCGCCCGAACGTCTCTGCACGGACGCGCGAGATCGTGGAGGTCGCGGCCCGTCGCATCGGCTATCTTGCCGACGAGGACAGCGCCGGGCGCCCGGTTCATCTGGTGGCGCTCCTGCCCGCTGGAACCAACCAGTTCATCCGGGACCTGCGCGCGCATCTCGCTGCGCAGGCCGCCGCCGTGGCCGGCGTGACCCTCGACATTCGTGAAACCAACAGCCTCACGCCAGCCGATCAGGCCCGGGCGCTTGGCCGTGTGGGCCCCGCGGACGGTGTGATCGTTGTGGCGTTGAACCACCCCTTCGTGCGGGATGCCATCCTTTCCCTCTCCGCGCGCGGCACGCCGGTGGTGACACTGGCCTCCGACCTCGCGGGGTCGGACCGGTTGGCATATGTGGGGGTCGACAACGCCCAGGCCGGGCGCCTGGCCGGGCAGGTCATCGGGCGGTTTCTGGGGCGGCAGACCGAAGGAAAAGTTGCCTTCTTCGCAGGAACACTGGCCTATCGCGGGCATCAGGAGCGCGAGATGGGCCTGCGCCAGATCCTGGCCGAGGATCACCCCGGCCTCACCCTTCTTGACCTGCGTGAAAGCCGCGAAGACCGCGATCGTGCCCGGGATCAGACACGCGCGTTGCTGGCCGAACACCCGGACCTTCTGGCCATTTACAATGCCGGGGGCGGCACGGCCGGCATCGCCACGGCGCTGGAAGAGGCCGGGTGCGCCGACAAGATCGTCTTCACCGCCCACGAAGCCACCGCGCGCAACAAGGCATTGCTGCAAAGCGGTACGCTGGATGCCGTGATCGATCAGAATGCGCGCGCCGAGGCACGCGAAGCCCTGGCCATACTCGTAGCCCATACCCGCAACCTGCCCCACAGCCCGGTTCCACCCCGCCTGCAACTGATCCTGCGTGAGAACATCCCGCACGACCCCGCGCTGCCAGTTTGATGCAGATCAAGGCGCGGATGCGCGCGTGACGGCACCTTGCTCATGTCCACATGCATGGGAGGACACCCACGAATGTTCGCTTTCAAATCGTTGGATAAGAGCGCCGATCTGGTGCGTGGCATGGCTGACCGCACCGATACGGACCTGTCCACACCTCTGGCCGTCAGCCAGTTCCGCCAGATGGTGCTGGCCTGTTCCGGCTGCACGGATCAGGATGGATGCGCCAGATTGCAGGCCGAAAATGACCACCTTGATGCGGCGCCGGGCTATTGCCGGAACGCGGCACGGATGACCGGCTAGAGCTGCAGCCCGCAAGCCTCGAACGCCTCTCGCGTTGCGGCCTTTTCGGCGTCGGTCAGGTTCAGCATCGGCGCGCGCACCGGGCCGCCGACTTGGCCCAGTAGCTCCTGCCAGTATTTGCCATGGGCCTGCGGTTTGTCCGCGGGCTTGGTGCGTTTGAACGCCTCGCGCACCGGGTTCAGGCTATCGCGCACCGCGCGTGCCTCATCGAACCGCCCCTCGAAGGCCAGCCGCGTGTAGTCGTTCATCCGCTGGTCGACCTTCGATTGCAACTGATAGGGCGGCGACGAGCAGAGGTAGAGCTTCCAACCCAGCTCCTCGATGTTCTCAAGCCATTCCGCTTCCGAGGCGGTGGAGACATGAATCTTGTCGCCCGCCAGCCGCGTGAGCTCCGCGTATAAGGGCCGGGGAACCGAGTATTTGATCGCCACGATATTGGGCAGATCCGCAATCCGCGCGCAAAGCTGGGGGGACATCAGGTAGCCACTGTCCGGATGGCTCCACATCGCGATGCCGATCTCCACGCGCTCGCACAGGGCTTTGTAATACTGATACAAAATCTCGTCCTGCTCGGTCACGAAATGCAGAACCGGCGCGTGGACCACAACGTAATCCGCGCCACATTCCTGCGCGTGCAGGGCCAATTCCACCACCGTTTCGAAATTCTGATCGGAAGCCGAGAAGATCGTGCCCGCGGCACCGGCGCATTCCTCCACCGCCACCTCGATGTTCCGCTTCCGCTCCTCCAACGTCATGGAAAAGAACTCGCCCTGCTTGCCTGCGATGAACAGGCCCGCGATCCCCAGATCGTCGACCCAGTGGCGGATGTTGGACCGGAACCCGGCCTCATCGAAGGCCCCGTCGTCCCGCCACGGGTTCAGGCACGCGGCCCAGATCCCGCGCATGTTCTCACGCGCATGATCCTTGGCGTCGAGGCGGCTGTAATCCATTATGTCGTCTCCCTGGCGCGCATTGCCGTCCAGATCTTGCACGGGGTCAGCGGCATGTCGATATGGTCCACGCCCAGGGGCTGCAACGCATCCAGCACGGCGTTCAGGATCGCCGCCGGCGCACCGATGGTTCCGGCCTCGCCCACACCCTTCGCCCCAAGGGCGTTCATGGAGCTTGGGTGTTCCGTCTTGTGGATCGCAATCGGCGGCAGATCGACGGCCCGTGGCAGGGCGTAGTCCATCAGGCTTCCGGTCAGAAGCTGGCCATCCGGGTCGTGGATCACCGCCTCCATCAATGCCTCGCCCAGACCCTGGGCAAATCCACCGCGGATCTGGCCTTCCACGAAGGCCGGGTTGATCAGGTGTCCGGCATCGTCAAAGCAGGTGGCCTGCTCGATATGCACCGCCCCTGTGTCGCGATCCACCTCAAGCGCCACCAGATACGCGCCATAGCCCCAGGCCTGCCCTTCGTTTTCGTAGCGTACATTCTCAACCATGGGCAGGGCGGCCCCGCGCAGGCGACGGGCCCGCAGGCGCTCGCAGGCCAGAAACACCGCACTTCCGCCAATCGCCGTGCCGCGCGAGGCCAAGGCACCGATGCCCGGCGGGCAGGTGCCCGTATCGCCCTGCATCACGCGGATGTCCTTGAACGGCACCTCAAGGATTTCAGCGGCGATTTGGGCAAAGGCCGTCTCACGCCCATGGCCCTGGCTGGACGAGCCGCTGGCCACGGAAACGCGCCCGTCCTCGGCCCATGTCACACACGCGCTTTCAAAGCCGGAGCCGGATGGCTCCAGATAGAACGCCACCCCGATCCCCGATAATGCGCCGTCCTCCCGGCGTCGGCTGCGGCGCGCCAGCAAGTCGTCATATCCCGCGGCCGCTGCAAGACGTGACAGGGCGTCGGGATAATCGCCGGTATCCAAAAGGTTCCCCGTGGCCGTCCGAAAAGGCAAAGCGCCCGAGGCATGAACATTGCGGCGCCGGATCTGAAACGGGTCAAGCCCGCTGGTCTGCGCGGCCCTGTCCACCAGACGCTCCATCAGGCAAGCCGCTTCGGGCCGCCCCGCGCCGCGATAGATGCCCGTGACCCCGAGCGCATCGGGGACAACCTCCGTTTCGATATCGACACTGGGAATATCATAGCCACCGGGCAGGATCCGCGCCGCGTTCCAGCCGGGGATCAGCCCCGAATTCGGCAGCCATGGCCCCACCGGCGCGCTGATCCGGGCCTCAAGCGCAAGGAAAATACCTTGTGCATCGACGGCAAGACGCCCCCGGCTCGTGATGCCACGCCCATGGGTCGCCGACAGCAAATCTTCGCCCCGTGACGCGCACCATCGGACCGACCGCTTGTGGGTCAGCGCCGCCCAGACCGCGAAAACCTCTTCTGGATAGAGCGAGGCTTTCATGCCGAACGCGCCGCCCACATCCGGGGCGATCACGTGCAGGGATGATGGCTTGATCGACAGGATCTGCGCCAGTTCCGAGCGCGTACGGTGCGGCGTTTGGGTCGAGTGCCAGATCGTGAGGCCGCTCTCCGACCATTCAACCGCAATCGCGCGGCCCTCCATCGGCGATGGGGCAAGCCGGGGATGCGCCAACTCGACCTCCACCACATGGGCGGCATCCGCAAACGCCTGAGCGGTATCGCCCGTGCGCCAGGTTTTGGCCGCCACCGGGCGGGCATCCAGCGGTGTCGCCGGTTCCACTATGTCAGGCCAGATCGCCTCAAGCGCATCGAGCGCAACGGGCGTGGTGTCTGCTAACACCGCCGCAATCGGTTGGCCGAGGCAGGTGATCTCGGGACCGCCCAGAATGGGATAGTTCGTTTCCCTCAGAACCGGCAGAACCGCGTTGACGGAGAGCTTTCCCAAACCCTGCAGATCGGCGCTCGTATGGACCGCATGAACGCCCGGCAGGTCGCGCGCGGCGTCAACATCAAGCGCAGCGATCCGCCCCCGGGGCACCGGACTGCGCAGAAAGGCCAGATGGAGCGGGCGGTCCAGCGCGACATCGGCCACGAAGAGCCCTTCCCCGCGCAACCGCGCATCGGCCGTGGCGTCGGAAAGCGAGCGCCCAATCATTCTCAAATCCCGTTAACCAGTGCCCCCACGAAATCACGTCGCGCCCGCCAAGGGAATAGCCATCTGGTCCGGCCCGGTGGCGCAACTGGATGTCCCGCCGTTGGCGCAGTAGAGTTTCTCAACGCGTAGACGGGAGGCAACATGCGGATTGGCATCATCGGAAAAGGCGCGATTGCGTCCTACGTCGTCAATGCTTTGGCGGTGACACCGGATGTGCATCTGGCCGCCCGCCTTTTGCGGCAGCCGCAGGCCGACGCCGTGACGCATGTCGCCGAATTGCCGCCCGTAGACCTCTTGGTGGATTGTGCGGGCCATGCGGGCCTCACTGCCCATGGGGCGGCGGCGTTGGACGCGGGCATCGACGTGTTGACCCTGTCGCTGGGGGCGCTCGCGGATGCGGAGCTATACGCCCGTCTCGAGGCGGCGGCCCGGGACGGCGGCGCGCGCCTGCATCTCGCCAGCGGGGCCATCGGCGCGCTCGATGCCCTGCGCGCCGGGCGGGTCGGGGGGCTCGGCACCGTGCGGTATTCCGGCACCAAACCTCCGCAGGGCTGGCGCGGATCGCCGGCGGAGGAGGTCATGGATCTCGGCGCTGTCGACGCCCCCACCGCGCATTTCACGGGCTCGGCGCGGGAGGCCGCCCTGCGCTATCCGAAAAACGCCAATGTGGCGGCCGCCGTGGCGCTGGCCGGGATCGGGTTTGATGAGACGGAGGTAAAGCTGATCGCAGATCCCGGTGCGCCGGGCAACATTCACCGGATCGAGGCCGAGGGCGCCTTCGGCACGCTTGATTTCACCATCACCGGCACCAGCCTGCCGGACAATCCGCGCTCGTCGGCCTTGGCCGCGATGTCCGCCATCGCCGCCATCGCGCAGGCCCGCGCGCCGATCCGGTTTCTCTAGGCCGGATCAGTCGATCAGCGCGGTCGATAGCACCGGGAAGTAGCTGAGCAGGATCAGGACAGCCGTGACCGCAAGCAGGAACGGCCAAAGCGCCCGCAGGATACGGCCGGTGGGCGTTTCACTCATCGCGCTGGCAATGTAGAGGCCCACGCCAACAGGCGGCGTCAGCAGCCCCAGGACAAGGTTCAACGAGATCACCACGCCGAACTGATAGGGGCTGATCCCGTAGCTTTCGATGGCAATCGGCAGAAGGATCGGCGTGACCAGAATGATCGCCGCGATCCCGTCGATCAGCATGCCGACAAACAGCAAGACGAGGTTCACGATCAAAAGGAACACAAACGGGTTTTGCGTGATCGTGGTGATAAGTTCCGCCAGCCGCTGCGGCAGCGCCTCATAGATAATCACCCATCCAAAGACGTTGGCGGCGGCGATCATGAAGATGATCAGCGAGGCATTCAGCGCCGTCCGCTTGAACATTTCGAACAGCTTTTGCGGCTTCAACTCGCGATAGAGCAGCCATCCCAGCAGAAATGCCACCACAGAGGCGACGGCGGCGGATTCCGTGGGCGTGGCGATGCCGCCAATGATCCCACCGATAATCGCGGCCGGGATCAGCATCGCGGGCAGCGCATAGAGCACGGCATTCCACGCGTCTTTGGCGGCCAGCCACTCGCCCTTGGGGAATTGCTGACGCAACCCGATCAGCGCGATGACGATGGCGAAACAGGCCGCCAGGATCAGGCCCGGAATGATGCCTGCCAGAAACATGTCGCCGATGGGGATTTGCGCCAGAACGCCGTAGATCACAAAGAGCATCGAGGGCGGGATCACCGGCGCCAGAAGCCCGCCCGCTGCGGTGGTCGCCGCGGCAAATCCCCTGTCATACCCCTCCTCCTCCATGGCAGGCACCATGGCGCGGGACATCACGGCGATCTGGGCGGCGGCGGAACCGACGATGGCGGCCATGAACATGTTGGCCAGCAGGTTGATATAGGCCAGCCCACCCCGAAACCCGCCGACGAAAACGCGGGCGGCGTTGATCAGGCGGCGGGTCATCCCGCCCTCGTTCATCAACTCTCCGGTCAGCATGAAGAGCGGGATGGCGAGCAACCCATAGGCCTCAATCCCTGAAAACATCCGTTGCGCGAAGCTTTCGTACAGGATCGTGTTGTCACTCTCCCAGATGTACCAGATCGCCGTCAGCGACAGGACAATGGCCACTGGAACGGCCAGCAGAAGCTTGGCGAAGAAGAGCGCCGGGGTCATGTGGCGATCTCCCGCGCGCCGGTCTCTGGTGGTGAGAAATCCAACAGATGCGCCAGCGCGTGCAGGAACGCGCCCGCGGAGAACAGCGGCATCACCAGCCAGACGATCCATTTCGGGATCCCGATGGTGCTGGTCGGCTCGGCATAGATGAAATTGAACGTCGCGCCCTGAAACGCCATCGCGTCAAAACCTGCCGTCCAGATGTCGAGCGGCAGATACCAGCGCCAGCAGAAATAGAGCATCGCGCACGCGAAGACGAAAACCAGCACATCGACCAGTTTCGCCGCCACCCGTTGCGCGGGCCTCGGCAAGGCATCGGTCAGGATCGTGATGGCCACCTGCTGGCGATAGTGGATCGCGGCAGACGCGCCCAGAAAGGTCATCCAGACCATGGTGTAGATCGCGGCCTCATCCACCC
Organism: uncultured Roseicyclus sp.; assembly: GCA_947494975.1. GTDB lineage: Bacteria > Pseudomonadota > Alphaproteobacteria > Rhodobacterales > Rhodobacteraceae > Gymnodinialimonas. Next base: position 342,436 of record CANLXA010000001.1, read on the forward strand.
AGAACAGCGCGTTGTTCAGGCTGCGCGTGATCACATTAAGCAGGATCAGGCCTGTGACCCCCACGGCCAGAATGGCCGCCGCCGCCAGCTCACATCGTGCCCAGAAGGCAGAGACCCTGTTCAACATGCCACCCATCCCGGCGCTTCAAGAGGTGCGCAGGCTTTCACCCGCGCACCCCTCAATTCATTGCTTCCGTTGGATTATTCCAGCTCGGCGGCCGCCGCGCGCAGGGCCGGAAGCGCGTCACCGGCGCGTTCGGTCCAGATCGCTTCCCATGCGTCAATCGCGTCGCCGAAGAATTCCGGGCCCGCTTCCTGATAGGAGATACCGGTGGCGCGGATCTCATCGAGCCAGCCCTGTTCGCGCTCCACATACGTGTCCAGCGTGCTGTCCACAGCCGCCGCCATCAACTCTTCGATCATCGCCTGATCTTCCGCCGAAAGCCCCGCCCAGACGCGGCCCGACACAAGGCCCACCATGGGGAACATCATGTGGTTGGTCTGGATCATCGTATCGGCATGTTCGTGGTAGTTCAGAACCACGATCAGCTCCGCATCCATATCGATCCCGTCGACCTGGCCGTTGGCCAGCGCGTCGAACACGGCGGGCAACGGCATGGGCGTCGGCGCCACACCGAAGGCGTTGTAGAAATCAAGGATCGGCTCGAACGGCGTGATCCGGATCTTCTGACCGGACAGATCGGCGGCACTTTCCGCGCCCCCATTGGTCAGGATCTGGCGCATCCCCGCGCTGCCATAGCCCACGCCCACAACACCGACGGTCGCGGGCAATTGCTCCAGAAGCGCGCGCGCCGCATCGGACCGCAGGATCGCGGCGGCATGTTCGATATCGTTGGCCAGATAAGGCGCATAGAAGGCACCGAATTCCGGTGCGCGGTTGGATACTTCCGCGATGGTCATGAATGCCATGTCGAGAGCGCCGGTCTGCAATTGCTGAAGCATCTCGGCCTCGTTGCCCAATTGGCGGGCCGGGAAGACGGTGACGGTATGCGCGCCCCCCGATGCCTCCGACAGCGCCTCGCCAAAGCCCTCGGCGGCCAGGGTCCAGACGTGGGGCGGCGGGGTGATCAGGCCCAGCCGAAACTCTTCGGCGCCCGCCTGCACCCCGGCAAATCCCGTCACGGCAAGCGCGGCGGAGGCCATCATCGCGTTGAATATCTTCATGTTATTCTCCCTATCGGTGCCCGATGCTCCGATGGCCCGGGCTTGAATGTCAAAGGCTTACCCACCCCTCGGGCGGCTCTTTGCCTGGATGGACGGTGCCGCAATTGGAACAGGTGCGCAACGCCTCGGACGCATAGAATGTCTCGTAGACCGGCGGCAGGTCATCCACGATCGACGTCAGGTGAAGCTCCGCGCGGTGCACACGGTGGCCGCATTCGAAGCAATACCATTCGATGGCATCCTTCGCGCCTTCGGGGCGTTTGGGTTCGATCACAAGGCCGACGGAGCCTTCCTGGGGGCGTTGCGGCGAGTGGCGGACATGGGGCGGCAGAAGAAACACATCGCCCTGACGGATCGGCACGTCGTAGAATTCCTCCCCGTCATAGAGCTTCAGGACCATGTCGCCTTCCAGCTGATAGAAGAATTCCTCCACCGGATCATCGTGGTAATCGGTGCGCTTGTTCGGCCCGCCCACAACCGTGACCATCAGGTCCGCATCCTCGTAGACCATCTTGTTGCCCACCGGCGGTTTCAGCAGGTGGCGGTGTTCATCGATCCATGCCTTGAAATTGAACGCGCTTAGTCGGCCCATGATCTTACTCCCCGTGTCTGTTCCGGCCATGGTGGGGCGGGTTCGCGCCCTCACGCAAGCTTGGATTTCAAAAAACCTGGCGGTGCCAGGGTCAGAGAATCGAGAAATACTCCGCCTGTTCCCAATCCGAGATATGGGCGAGGTAGCGGGTCCATTCGTGGCGTTTGAGCGTGACAAACCAATCGGCCACGTCGGGTGTGAGGGCGGCGCGCATCGTCTCACAGGCGGCGAAGGCGTCGATGGCGTCGCCAAGCGAGGTGGGCAGCGGCGGCGCGCCGGCATCATAGGGATCGCTGAGCGGGGCGGGCGGCGCGGCCGCCTCCCGCAGGCCGGCCAGCCCCGCATGCAATTGGGCGGCGAAGGCGAGATAGGGGTTCACCGCCGAATCCGGCAGGCGGTTTTCGATCCGGCTGGCCGGATCGTCCAAGCCGGTGATCGCCCGGATCATCGCACCGCGATTGTCCACGCCCCAGCCGATGCGGTTCGGCGCCAGTTGATGGGGCACGAAGCGCTTGTAGCTATTCACCGTGGGGTTGGTGAGCAGGCAACAGGCGCTGGCATGCGTCAGCAATCCGGCCGTCCAATGGGCGGCGGTTTGCGTCAGGCCGGGGCCGTCGGGTGTGAACAGGTTCCGCCCGGTTTCGTCGCAAAGGCTCTGATGAATGTGCCAGCCATTCGCCGCTGCATTGGGCAGCGCGGGTTTGGGCATGAAGCTTGCCAACAATCCGTGCCGCGCGCTGAGCTCCCTGGCCAGCATCCGGAAATTCACCGCCATTTCCGCTATCTGCGACGGGCGGCCCGGCGCGAAGGTGAACTCGAATTGCGACGGCCCCATTTCAACCTCGACGGAGCGGACATCCATCCCCATTTCCTCCGCGCCGCGGCGAATACGGTCGAGCATCGGCTCCACCTCGGCATAGCGGGTCGCGGTCAGGTATTGGTAGCCCTGCGTGGTGTTTTCCACCTGCGGCGGCGCGCCGGGCATGGTGCACTCCGCGGCGCCAAGGGCCGGGTCGGTCACCCGGTAGATCTGGAATTCCACCTCCAGCCCCATCGTGGCGGTCAGCCCCGCCTGGGCCAGATCCGCCTCGGCCTTGGCCAGGATCGCGCGGGACGCAAAGGGGATGGGGGCCCCATCCATCGCCGTCACATCGCCGTGGATCAGCGCCGAATGCGGCGACCAGGGCAGCCGCCGGAAGCTCTCGGCATCGAGGCGCAGAATAACATCCGACGCGCCTTGCATCGGGGCCGTGTCGCCGTGCCACACGGGAAAGGCGGTGCGGTGCGAGAGATCCTTGAGCAACAGCGTCGACGGCACGCGAATGCCGCTCGTAAACGCGCCCGGCAGGGCCGTCGCAGTGATCGTCTTGCCGCGCAGGATGCCGTGGGGATCGGTGAAGACCACGCGGATCGTCTCGATCCCGTCGGCTTCCACCTTCGCGATGATCTCGTCCGCGTTCGTCAAACGGAGGCATCCCACGGGCAGGCATCCCGCCGGTCCGCATCGGCTTTCCGGCTGGCGGCGATCCAATCCTCATCGGGCGCAATCGCGTCGTTCGACAGTGGCCCCCGGATCGCCTCCGTCCCGCCATTCTGCATCTTCAACCCCGCAGCGTCGCCCGCCTCCACCGCCTTGATCGCGGCGCGCAGCATACGGCGATACGTGATAATGCCGACATCGGTCTTGCCCAGATGCTCATGGCGGCGGTCCTGGATGCGGCCCATGCTCTCCACCGCCCATTGATCATGCACGTTGATATCGAGGCCCATGCCCGTATAGGTCATCTTGCCCTGCTCTTCGGCGTCATACCCGTAATTGTTCCGCGCATTCTTCAGGGGCGCGTAATCGGGCAGCCGATGCTCCGCCAACCGCTGGTCGCGCATCGTGGCCTTGTCGACGGGCGCGCCGAAGCTGGTGAACATCGAATACCAATAGCAGGTCTCGTCATCGACCGGCACATGCCATTGGGTGATCGTCATCTCGCGGCTCATCGGGATGCAGATCGCCTGCGGGAAGATCTGGTTGGTGACGCGCACATGCGTCCGCCCATCGTCCAGATGCCGCAGCGCCGTCAGCTTGAGCCCGTAATCCGTCTCATCCACGCTGATCTCGGGCCGGGGATAATCGCGCAGCAGTTTCGTCATGGGAATCTCGGTATTGCCCGCCTTGTCCCGGAACTGCTTGCCGTAGCTGTCCGCCGGGTCCTCGTCTTGCAGGAACCGGTGCAGGAAACTCGCGTGCGCCGGGTCGATGCCCACCTCCATCGCCTGCAACCAGTTGCACTCCCACAGGCCCTTGAAAGCGAACACGTGGGTGTCGGGCGCGCGGAAGCAATCGAAATCGGCAAACGGCGGCGGATCGCCCGCGCCCATATAGGCCCAGACGATGCCGTTCTTTTCCACGACCGGGTATGACACCGCCTTGATCTGCTCATGCATCCGGCTGCCCTCGGGCTCACCCGGTTGCTCCACGCATTGTCCGGTGCAATCGAAATGCCAGCCATGAAACGGGCAGCGCAGCCCGTTATCCTCCAGCCGCCCATAGGTCAGATCCGCGCCACGGTGCGGGCAATGCCGCCCGATCAGGCCCAGAGTGCCGCTCTCGTCGCGAAACAGCACCAGGTCCTCGCCCATCAACCTGACCGGAACCACCGGGCGCGCACCCATCAGCTCATCGCCGAGCGCCGCCGGTTGCCAATAGTGCCGCAATACGGCCCCCGCACCCGTTCCAGGCCCCACGCGGGTGATCTGGTCATTCATCTCCTGGCTCATCATCGGCGGTGGCCCTCCCTCATTGGTGTCGCAGGCTTTCCACAAATCGGGGCCATGTCAACGCAAGCGCCCTCCAAAAACCGCCCCCCTCCCTTGCTATTTGAGACCGGAAGTCTCAAAATCCAAAGTGAACTGGCCCTAACACCCGCGCGTTTTGGTCATATGGCTATGTGGCGCCGTGCGAGAATAACTCGACCGGGACCACACCTTGGGAGGGACATACGACATGGCGCAACCGACATTGGAACTGTCGCCCAAGGTCTCCGACGAAATCCGCAAAACCACCTGCTACATGTGCGCCTGCCGCTGCGGCATCAACGTGCACATGAAAGGCGGCAAGGTCGCCTATATCGAAGGCAACCGCGACCACCCGGTGAACCAGGGCGTGCTCTGCGCCAAGGGGTCGGCGGGCATCATGCAGGTCAACGCGCCGTCTCGCCTGCGCGCTCCGCTCAAACGCGTCGGCCCGCGTGGCTCCGGTGAGTTCGAGGAGATCAGCTGGGACGAAGCCTACCAGATCGCCGAAGGCTGGCTCCGCCCGATCCGCGAAACCGACCCCTCCAAACTCGCCTTCTTCACGGGCCGTGACCAATCGCAATCTTTCACAAGTTTCTGGGCGCAGAACTTCGGCACCCCCAATTACGCGGCCCATGGTGGCTTCTGTTCGGTAAACATGGCCGCGGCTGGCATCTACACGATGGGCGGCGCGTTCTGGGAATTCGGCCAGCCCGATTGGGACCATACCAAGCTCTTCATGCTGTTCGGCGTGGCCGAGGATCACGACAGCAACCCGATCAAGATGGGCCTCGGCAAGATCAAGGCGAAGGGCGCGAAGGTCATCGGCGTGAACCCGATCCGCTCGGGTTACAACGCCGTGGCCGACGAGTGGGTCGGCATTACACCCGGCACCGATGGGCTCTTCATCCTCGCCATGGTCCATTGCCTGATGAAGGCGGGCAAGATCGACCTCGACTATCTCGCCCGCTGGACCAACGCGCCGGTGCTGGTCGACAAGGAGACCGGCCTGCTGCTGCGCGACAAGGACGGCAAGGAACTGGTCATCGACCGCAAGACCGGCAAGCCCACCGCCTTCGACACGCAAGGCGTTCAGCCCGACCTCAGCGCCACTCACAAGGACGGCCACAAACCCGTCCTCCACCACATGGCGGAACGCTACCTCAGCGACGACTACGCGCCCGAGGCCGTGGCCGAGCGCTGCGGCATCCCCGCCGACAAGATCCGCGCCATCGCCGCCGAACTGGCCCGCGTGGCCTTCGAGGAAAGCTTCGAGCTTCCCATCACCTGGACCGATTTCCGCGGCGAAACGCATTCGTCCATGACCGCGCGCCCCGTCTCCATGCACGCCATGCGCGGCATCTCCGCCCATGCCAACGGCTTCCAGACCTGCCGCGCGCTCCATGTCCTGCAAATCCTTCTGGGCACGGTGGAGGCCCCCGGCGGCTTCCGCTTCAAGCCCCCCTACCCCAAACCCGCCACGGCCCACCCGAAGCCGCATGTGAAGGTCACCGCGAATTCCCCCCTGAACGGGCCGCATCTGGGCTTCGTGCACGGCCCCGAAGACCTCGCCTTGAAAGAGGACGGCACGCCCGTCCGCATCGACAAGGCCTATACCTGGGAAAACCCCATGTCGGCCCATGGCCTGATGCATATGGTGATCTCCAACGCCCATGCCGGCTATCCCTACAGGATCGACACGCTGTTCATGTACATGGCGAACATGTCGTGGAACTCGTCGATGAATACCGGCGGCGTCATGCAGATGCTGACGGATAAGGACCCGGAGACCGGCGATTACGTCATCCCGCACATCATCTATTCCGATGCCTATTCGTCCGAGATGGTGGCTTATGCCGACCTGATCCTGCCCGACACAACCTATCTGGAACGCCACGATTGCATCTCGCTGCTCGACCGCCCGATCTGCGAAGCCGACGCCGCCGCCGACGCGATCCGCTGGCCGGTCATCGAGCCCGACCGCGATGTGAAAGGCTTCCAGTCGGCGCTCTGCGATCTTGGCGCACGGCTTGGCCTGCCGGGCTTCACCAATGAAGACGGCTCCCAGAAATACGCCGATTACGGCGACTACATCACCAACCACCTGCGCCGCCCGGGCATCGGGCCGCTGGCCGGCTGGCGCGGCGGGAACGGCGACCAGACGGGCCGCGGCGATCCCAACCCCAAGCAGTTGCAGAGATACATCGACAATGGTGGCTTCTTCGTCAGCCACATCCCCGATGGCGCGCAATACATGAAGCCGTGGAATAGCGCCTATCAGGATTGGGCCGTATCGATGGGCCTCTACGACGCGCCGCAGCCTTACCTCTTCTCGCTCTATGTGGAGCCGATGCAGAAGTTCCGCCGCGCCGCCGAAGGCCATGGCGAGATCCAGCCCCCCGATCACCTGCGCGCGCGGGTGGCCGAGAACATGGATCCGCTCCCCTTCTGGTCCGACCCCGCCCCGGCCAATCTGGTGGACGACTACCCCATCACCGCGCTGACCCAGCGCCCGATGGCGATGTACCATAGCTGGGGCACGCAAAACGCCTGGCTGCGCCAACTCCACGGCCATAACCCGCTCTACATGCCCACCAAGCTGATGCGCGAAAACGGCCTTGAGGACGGCGATTGGGCCAAGGTCACCTCCCCCCACGGCACGATCACCGTGCCCGTCATGGAGATGGCCGCACTGAACGAGAACACCGTCTGGACCTGGAACGCCATCGGCAAACGTAAAGGCGCCTGGGCGCTCGACGAAGGTGCGGTTGAGGCCAAGAAGGGCTTCTTGCTCAACCACCTGATCCACGAGCTTCTGCCCCCCAAGGGCGACGGCCACCGCTGGACCAATTCCGATCCCATCACCGGCCAGGCCGCCTGGTTCGACCTCAAGGTCCGCGTTGAGAAGGCCCCCGCGCCAACCGAATCCCAACCCGCCTACCCCCCGATCAAATCGCCTGTCGGAAAAGGCCCCAAGGACCTCGCCTGGAAGGTGGGTCAATGACACATCCCCCTCTTCCATTGGTTCAAAATACCCCGGAGGGGGGGCCGGGGGGAGGCAGCGCCTCCCCCCGGCGGGTCGACCGCGCCAGCGGGCGAAACACCTCTTGGTACCGCGCAGTTTTTCCCGAAAACCGGCATCCACTTTTGGGATTGCGCTCTGACAGCAAGGCCGTCCAATGACCCAGCTTCCCACCTCGACCCAGAAGAAACTCGGCCTCGTGATCGACCTCGATACCTGCGTCGGCTGCCATGCCTGCGTGATCTCGTGCAAGGGCTGGAACACCGAGAATTACGGCGCGCCGCTCTCCGATCAGGAGCCTTACGGCGCCAACCCGTCGGGCACCTTCCTCAACCGGGTCCACAGCTACGAGGTCACGCCGCTGGCCACCTCCGCCAAGCCGCATCCCGCCGCCCAGACCATCCATTTCCCGAAATCCTGCCTGCATTGCGAAGACGCGCCCTGCGTCACGGTCTGCCCCACAGGCGCTAGCTATAAACGCGAAGAAGACGGCATCGTTCTGGTCAACGAGACAGACTGCATCGGCTGCGGCCTCTGCGCCTGGGCCTGCCCCTATGGCGCGCGCGAGCTGGATCAGGACGAAGGGGTGATGAAGAAATGCACGCTCTGCGTCGACCGGATCTATAACGAGAACCTGCCCGAGGAAGACCGCGAACCGGCCTGCGTGCGCACCTGCCCGGCGGGCGCGCGCCATTTCGGCGATTTCGCGGATCCCGACAGCAACGTCTCCAGGCTCACCGCCGAACGCGGCGGGATCGACCTGATGCCGGAACAGGGCACGCGCCCCGTCAACCAATACCTGCCGCCGCGCCCAAAGGACGAGCTGCCGGAATTCGACGTCCTCGCCCCCTATCTGGAGCCCGTGGCCGACAATCCCGGCGGCTTCATCGGCTGGCTCGATCGCGCCCTCGACAAACTTCCCTCGAAGGGAGCCTAAGCAATGCATCCGGCCCCCTCCGTCATCATCTTCACCACGCTCTCCGGCCTCGGCTTCGGCCTGCTGATCTTCCTCGGCCTTGGCATGCCCGCCGTCACCGGCCTCAACGCGTTCTGGTTCTTCGCCATCGGCTACGTGCTGGCCGTGGGGGGGCTTCTGTCCTCCACCTTCCACCTGGGCCACCCGGAACGGGCGTGGAAGGCCTTCTCGCAATGGCGCTCCTCCTGGCTCTCCCGCGAAGGCATCTGCGCCGTCGCCGCCCTCATCACCATGGCGCTCTACGGCGCGGGCCTGGTCTTCTTCGACAGCCAATGGGCCATCCTCGGCTGGCTCGGCGCGGCCCTCAGCCTGGGCACCGTCTTCACCACCTCGATGATCTACGCTCAGATGAAAACCGTCCCGCGCTGGCACATGCCCTGGACGCCTGCCAAGTTCCTGACCCTGTCGCTGGCGGGCGGGGCACTCCTGGCCGGGCAGGTCACCCTCGCCATCGTCCTCCTGATCCTTGCGGGCGCCATCACCTTGGCAACCTGGATCATCGGCGACACCGCCTTCGCGAGATCCGGCACGGATATGGAAACCGCCACGGGCCTCGGCGCCATCGGCAGGGTCAAGGCCTTCGAGCCGCCCCATACCGGCACCAACTACCTGATGCGCGAGTTCATCCACGTCGTGGGCCGCAAGCATTCAACCAAGCTGCGCATCATCGCAGGCGCGCTGGCGTTCGTCGTGCCCATCATCCTGCTGCTCCTGCCCTTCAGCCACATCATCGCGATTCTCGCCGTCATCAGCCACATCGCGGGCGTCGCGACGGCCCGCTGGCTCTTCTTCGCGGAAGCCGAGCACGTCGTGGGGCTCTATTACGGCAAGCGGTGAGGGTTAACCTTCGCAATCATCGGAGTTCGTGAAAACAATACGGATTATAGGTAAGTAATATTGCCCTTAAGGCCCAAACTCACTGCAAAATTTGCCGCATACCACGATCGTTGGTTACGACGCGGATGCGCCCTCCGCACCAGACAGATTTTTGGCAAAACGATGATGATTAAGCAGTTGAGCTGAAACACAGCATGGAAGAAACGCAGGTATCCTCAGGGCTGTATGTTAGGTTTGCTTTACGTGGCCAGAAAGTTAACGAAATCCACTTAAGGCGCGATCCGAAAATTTACGGACGGGATGGGTTTTTCGACAGTCTAGACGTGATGCATTTTCATAGACGTGGAAAAATCTTCATCGGTATCGAAGAGTTCGTTAAGTCACGGCGCGAAGATGCCCTTCATGCCCCTACATATTTTGATCGCTCTATGGGCAAAATCATAGTTTGTCTTGATGCCGAGCGCTTTGGCATCACGCTTGAAGACTATGCCGACATTGTGGAGATGATCCAACGGATCGAACATCCTCGCGGTGGCTAGGTCGTATCACTCAAGATCATTATCAAAGCCGCGCTTCTTCCTTTTTGCAAACTTGGGGAGGCAACCACGCGAATATGAGCTACAGCATATGATCCGACTTTGAACATAGCGCCCCTCTTGGCGGCCCACACCTTAACCCTTGCCACCACATCAACCTGGCCTGCCATCCCCACCCTTGTTAGTTACAAAAGCAACTGTTACTCCCGGCATGACCGCGAACGGGAGATGCCGCCATGAACGAACAGTCCGATCCCCGCCCGATGATCCAGGCCCCCAGCCACCCCGGCCCGCACGAGGGCTATATGCCCGGTTTCGGCAATGATTTCGAAACCGAGGCCCTGCCCGATGCGCTCCCCCAGGGGATGAACTCGCCCCAGAAGGTCAATTACGGCCTCTATGGCGAGCAACTCTCCGGCACCGCCTTCACCGATGTGCGGCCCGAGCGGACGTGGTGCTACCGCATTCGCCCCTCCGTCAAGCACTCGCACCGCTATGAAAAGATCGACCTGCCCTATTGGCGCTCCGCCCCGGATGTGGATCCGGACGTGACCTCGCTGGGCCAGTATCGCTGGGATCCGGTGCCCCATAGTGCCGAAAAGCTGACCTGGCTCACCGGCATGCGCACGATGACGACGGCGGGCGATGTGAACACGCAGGTCGGCATGGCGAGCCACATCTACCTCGTCACGCAAAGCATGGTGGATGAATACTTCTTCTCCGCCGACAGCGAGCTGCTCGTTGTGCCGCAGGAAGGCCGCCTGCGCTTCTGTACCGAATTGGGGATCATCGATCTGGAACCGCAGGAAATCGCCATCCTGCCGCGCGGCCTGCTCTACCGGGTCGAGTTGCTCGATGGCCCCGCGCGCGGCTTTGTCTGCGAGAATTACGGACAGAAATTCGAGCTTCCGGGCCGCGGGCCGATCGGGGCCAATTGCATGGCCAATCCGCGCGACTTCAAGGCGCCGGTTGCCGCCTATGAGGACCGCGAAGTGCCCTCGACCGTCACCATCAAATGGTGCGGCCAGTTTCACGAGACGAAGATCGCGCAGAGCCCGCTCGACGTCGTCGCCTGGCACGGCAATTACGCGCCCTACAAGTATGATCTGAAAACCTATTGCCCGGTCGGCGCGATCCTGTTCGATCACCCCGACCCGTCGATCTTCACCGTCCTCACCGCGCCCTCGGGCCAACCGGGCACGGCCAATATCGACTTCGTGCTGTTCCGCGAACGCTGGATGGTGATGGAGGATACGTTCCGCCCACCGTGGTATCACAAGAACATCATGTCCGAGCTGATGGGCAACATTTACGGCCAGTACGATGCCAAGCCCCAGGGCTTCGTGCCGGGCGGCGTTTCACTGCACAACATGATGATCCCCCATGGGCCGGATCGGGAGGCGTTCGAGAAGGCGTCGAACGCGAATCTGGGCCCCGACAAGCTCGACAACACCATGTCCTTCATGTTCGAGACCCGCTTTCCCCAGCACCTGACCGCGTTTGCGGGCAAAGAGGCCCCGATGCAGGACGATTACATCGATTGCTGGACCTCGCTGGAGAAGAAATTCGACGGCACGCCGGGCCGCAAATGAGCGACGCCGTGGTCGACCTTCTGTTCTGGATCGTGGTCATGGTAGGCTTGTTTTTTGGCCTTCGCTATTTGCAGAAACGGCGCAAGGGCCCCGATGACAGGGAGGACAAGACATGAGCTATGTTGACGGCTTCATCATCCCGGTGAAAACCGACCGCAAGGACGATTACATCGCCGCCGCGAAACAGATGTGCGCGCTCTATCTGGCCCATGGGGCCACGCGGTGCGTGGAGACATGGGCCGAAGGGATGGACCGGGGCAACCGAACCTCGTTCCCCCGCGCGGTCGAAGCGGATCAGGGCGAGGCGGTGGTGTTTTCCTGGATGGAATTCCCCGACAAGGCCACCAGCGAGGCGGCGCATAAGGCGGTCTGGTCCGATCCCGCGACCGAGGCGCTGATGGGCGACGGCTTGGTCGATGGCGCGCGCATGATCATCGGCGGCTTCGACGTGCTGCTGGACCTCACATGATCCTCTACACCTACTGGCGCTCCACCACCTCCTACCGCGTGCGCGCGGCGCTGAACCTCAAGGGCATCGCCTATGAACAGCGCGCGGTGAATCTGGTGGCCGGCGATCAGAGGACACCGGATTACCTCGCGCTGAACCCCGGCGCGGGTGTCCCGGCCCTGCAACTCGATGATGGCACGGTCCTCACCCAATCCCTTGCCATCATCGACTATCTCGACGCCACGCATCCCGACCCGCCGATGCTGTCGGGCGACCCGGCCCATCGCTGCAGGCAACTCGCCGTGGCGCTCGGCATCGCCACCGATATCCACCCGGTGAACAACCTGCGCGTCATCGGCCAGCTCAAATCCCGCTTCGGCGCGTCACCCGAGGACGCCAAGGCGTGGATGCAGCACTGGATGGCGGAGGGCTTCACCGCCACCGAGGCAATGCTGCCCGAGGGCGCGCATTTCGCCTTCGGCAACACCCCGGACCTCGCCGATCTCTGCATCGTGGCGCAACTCTACAACGCCCATCGCAGGGGCGTGGACCTCACCCCCTACCCGAAACTCCGCCGGATCGAGGCCGCCTGCCTCGCCGTCCCGGAAATCGCCGCCGCCGCCCCCGAGGCGCAGCCCGACGCCGCCCCACCCGCCGCATCCCCGTAGCGCCCCCATCCTTTCATCCTGGCAAGAAAACTCCCCCCGGAGGGCCCGCCGACAACCCGGCGCGCGCCGGGTCCACCCAGAAAGACGAGCATGACCGATCTCAAACGCGCCTGGCTGGCCTCCGCCAACCTCCCGGAGGCCGACTTCCCCCTCAACAACCTGCCCTACGGCGTGTTTTCCGTCGAGGACGGTGATTTGCGCTGCGGGGTGGCCATCGGCGACCGGATCGTGGATGCGACGGGGCTGGAGGCGGCGGGCCTCTTGCGCGCCGATCCCGATGCGGACGTGCTCGACGCGCCCTACTGGAACGATTTCATGGAACTGGGGCCCGCCACCTGGTCCGCCTACCGCGCCGCGCTCACCGCGATGCTGGAAGACGGCGCCGATGACGATGCACAGGACGCCATCACCACCTATTCGGTGAAGATGGCCGAGGCGACACTGCACATGCCCTTCCGCGTCGCCGAATACACCGATTTCTACGCCGGGCGACACCATGCCACCAATGTCGGCACCATGTTCCGGGGCGCGGAAAACGCCCTGCCGCCCAACTGGCTCCACATCCCGATCGGCTACAATGGCCGCGCGTCGTCGGTCGTGGTTTCAGGCACCGAGATCCGCCGCCCCTGGGGGCAACTCAAATCCCCCGACCACGACACCCCGATCTTCGCCCCCTCCCGCCGCTTCGATATCGAGCTGGAGCTGGGCGCCATCGTGGGTACGGGCTCTGACGGCCCCCTCACCGTGGATCAGGCGTTCGAGAATATCTTCGGCTATGTCCTGCTGAACGACTGGTCGGCGCGCGATATCCAGGCGTGGGAATACCAGCCCCTTGGACCGTTCCAGGCCAAGGCGACCGCCACGACCATTTCACCCTGGATCGTGCCAGCCGAGGCGCTGGCCCCGTTCCGCACCGCCACGCCGCCGCGCGAAAAACCGCTCCTGCCGCATCTGCAGGACACCGCGCCGATGCTCTACGATATCGAGCTTGCCGTAACGCTCAATGGCGAGCAGATCGCGCGCACCAATTACAACAAGATGTACTATTCCGCGGCCCAGCAGCTGGCGCACCATTCCACGTCCGGCTGCCCGATGCGCACGGGCGACCTGCTCGGCTCTGGCACCATTTCCGGGCCCGAGAAGCACAACCGCGGATCGCTCCTGGAACTCAGCTGGGGCGGGAAGGAGCCGCTGACGCTGAACTCCGGCGACACGCGCACCTTCATCGAGGATGGCGATACGCTTGCGCTCCACGGGGCGGCGAAGGGCAACGGGTTTCAGGTTGGATTTGGTCCCTGTACGGGCCAAGTTGTCCCGGCCAAGGACGATCCATTTTCAAACTGACCCAAAAGGACAACACCCATGCGTTCCATTCTCTTTGCCGCGGCCCTCGCCATCACCCCCACCCTCGCCGCCGCCCAGGCCGATGAGGCGCTGGTGCGCGAGTATGCGGCCCTGCCCGCCGTCCAGCAGATGATGGCCGCGATGATGTCGCCCGAGGCCGCCACCGCGCAGCTGGAGGCCACCCTGCCGCCGGGCCTGGAACTCAGCGATGAACAGCTCACCCAGATCGGCCTGATCATGTCCGAAGAGCTGGTGGATTTTCAGCCCCGGATGGAAGTGCTGATGATCGACGCCATGATCGAGAGCTTCACCAATGAAGAGGTGCAGGCGATGATCGATTTCTATTCCAGCGATGTGGGCGCCTCGATCCTGCTGCGCACGCAGCCGATGTTTACCAGCATCATGGCCACGATGGCCCCCGAACTCCAGGGCCGGATGATGGCCCGCCAGGCCGACATCATGGCCATCATCATGCAATAACAGGACAACAGACATGGCCAAAGCCTTCGCCTCCCAAGGGGACATGACGGAAAAGACGATCACCTTCGACGAGGTGGGCGACGGGCTCTGGGCCTTCACCGCCGAGGGGGACCCAAATTCCGGGGTCATCATCGGCGATGACAGCGTCATGATCGTGGAGGCGCAGGCCACGCCGCGGCTTGCGGGCAAGGTGATCGAGAAGGTCCGCTCGGTCACCGACAAGCCGATCTCGCATCTGGTGCTGACCCATTACCACGCCGTCCGCGTACTCGGCGCCTCGGCCTACAATGCCGATCAGATCATCATGTCCGACGTGGCCCGCGCCATGGTCGTGGAGCGCGGGCAGGAGGATTGGGACAGCGAATTCCAACGCTTCCCCCGCCTTTTCGAAGGGCATGAAAGCATCCCCGGCCTCACCTGGCCGACCACGACCTTCTCCGACGCGATGACCGTCTATCTCGGCAACCGACGCGTGGATATCAAACATATCGGCCGGGCCCATACGGCGGGCGACGCCATCATCCACGTCCCCGACGCCAATGTCATGTTCACCGGCGACATCGTCGAAGACCACTCCGCCTGCTATTGCGGCGATGGCCATTTCGCCGATTGGGGCCATACGCTCGACGCCATCGCGGCCTATGACGTGGATGCCATCGCCCCGGGGCGCGGCGGCGCTTTGATCGGCAAGGACGCCGTGAACCGCGCCATCGCCTCGACCCGCGATTTCGTCGACAGCACCTACCGCCCCGCCGCCCGCGTCGCCGCCAAGAACGGCTCGCTCAAAGACGCCTGGGATGCCGTCCGCGACGCGTGCGACCCCAAATTCGCCGACTACGCCATCTACGAACATTGCCTCCCCTTCAACGTCGCCCGGGCCTATGACGAGGCGCGCGGACTGGACCATCCACGCATCTGGACCGACAAGCGCGATATCGAAATGTGGGAGCAATTGCAGGGCTAGAGCATGATGAATGGTCTATGGATCGCTTTTACAGCTATTTTCGTGGGGCTTCTTTGCATCTCATTCTTCAATCTGTTCGCTTTGTTGTTGAGCTTGCAATCAAGGGTTCAGGAGGTCCGGCGAGAATATCGCTGGCGGGATTTTGAAACGTTGGGAGTACGCAGCTTCTTCCGCGTAGCTGCCTATTACAAGAACCGAAAATGGTGGCTGAAGGCCATTGGCTCTTTGCTCGTCGGGGTCCTGTCGCTCTTTGCGATGCTCGCCTTTTTGGAAAGCACACTGGGAGTGACGGATTATCCGTTTCAAACCTTTCCATCTTTGTCGCCTGCCTCTCCAGACTGAAATGGGCGACCGGAGTGCTTCAAACAACGGGAATACCTAACATGGTCGGCGCCACCTACGCCCTCGCCCACGAACTCTACCCCGGCGTGCCGGTCGCGGATCAATCCGCCGACGTACCTGCCTGCCGCCCCGTCATCATCGCCGTCGCCACCGGCCTCGCCCACCCCAGCATCCGGATCGACAGACAGAGACATCGAGATATGGGAGGCGTTGCAGGGATGATCTACGACGTCTCTGATTTGCGCGCCGCCAGCGCCGTGGCGATATGGGCCACACCGGCAAAGGTGAGCTCGATGCCCAGGAACAGGCCCAGGATGCTCAGCGCCGCCTCGGGCAGCGTCGCGAAGATGAATACACCGAGCGCGGCGGTCACGACGCCCGAGGCGACGATCCAACCCCAGCCCTCGCGTTCCCTCATCTGCACGCCCAGCCACACGCGCAGGACGCCCATGGCAAGGAACAGCGACGCGATGGTCAGGGTCAGCGACAGCAGCCCCGCCAGCGGGTTGGCCCACAGCGCGATTGCAAAGACCACGGCCAGCAGCCCCGCAAACCCGCCCAGAAGGCGGCCTCCGGTCGTGCCGTCCTCGTTGCGGAAGGCCAGCCACATCGCGACGATACCGCCGATCAGGAACGCTGCGGCGATCAGGCTCTGGGCGATCAGGGAGGCGATGAAGGGGTTCAGGAACGCCACGAAACCGCCGATCAGGTATATGACACCGGCGAAGGCCATCCATTTCCAGTTGAGGGACGGACGCGGGACAGGCCCGTCTTCCGCGCGCTCGAAATTGTCTTCCGGTGCTGTGGGTTCGGGCGCGCCGGTGCGTGGATCGAAGGTCGGCTCTGTCATGGGTATGCTCCGTCAGTCTGCGAAAACCTTACACTTGGAACGTGCCACGCCCCCGCCCGGTTCCGCACCCGCCCCCAGAACGGAGGTCTAACCCATGGTCGGCGCCACCTACGCCCTCGCCCACAAACTCTATCCCTACGCGCCGGTCGCGGATCAGGCGGCTGACGTGGCCGTCCATCATCCCGTCATCATCATCGGCGGCGGGCCCATCGGTGTCGCCACCGGCATCGACCTCGCGCAGAAGGGCACGCCAGCGCTGATCCTCGATGACCATGACGGGGTCGGCATGGGCTCCCGCGCGATCTGTTTTGCCAAGCGGACCCTGGAGATCGCCGACCGCCTCGGTGCAGGCGCGGAGATGGTGGAGAAGGGCGTGGTCTGGAATGTGGGCCGTGTCTTTCACGGCGAGGGCGAGGTGTTCGATTTCAACCTCCTGCCCGAGGACGGCCACAGAAACCCCGCCTTCATCAACCTGCAGCAGCCCTATTTCGAAAAATTCTTGGTCGACGCCCTGCGCCGCGCGGAGGCGGAGGGCAAACCGATCGAAATCCGCGGCCGCAATGTCGTGACCGGGATCCGTCAGGATGCCGACAAGGTCACGCTCAGCATCGACACGCCGGACGGCCCCTACACCCTCACCGCCGATTACGTCATCGCCTGCGACGGGGCCCGCTCCCCCACCCGCGACATGATGGGGCTGAGCTTCGATGGCCGCGTGTTCGAGGATAACTTCCTGATCGCCGACGTGAAGATGACGGCCGATTTCCCCACCGAACGCTGGTTCTGGTTCGAACCGCCGCTTGCCAACGCGCCGCAATCCGCGCTCCTGCACAAGCAGCCCGACGATGTCTGGCGCATCGACTTTCAGCTGGGATGGGACATTGACCGCGAAGCAGAGCTCGACCCTGCGAAAATCCGCCAGCGCATCGATGAATTCCTGCCCGACGGCACGGCGTACGAGCTGGTCTGGACCTCCATCTACACGTTCCAATGCCGCCGCATGGAGCGCTTCCGCCATGGCCGGGTGATGTTCGCGGGCGACGCCGCGCATCAGGTCTCGCCCTTCGGCGCGCGCGGCGCGAATTCCGGGATTCAGGACAGCGACAACCTCGCGTGGAAACTGGATCTGGTCCTCAGGAGCCTCGCCCCCGACACCCTGCTCGACACCTATCACGCCGAACGCGCCCACGGGGCCGACGAGAACATCCTGAACTCCACCCGCGCCACGGACTTCCTGACGCCGAAATCCGAAATGTCGAAGATCTTCCGCAATGCCGTGCTGACGCTGGCCAGGGATCATGCCTTTGCCCGCCCCATGGTCAATTCCGGCCGCCTCTCCGTGCCGTGCACCTATGACGGCCTGCCGCTGAACACGCCCGATGCCCTGACCGGCCCCGCCCGCACCCGCCCCGGCTCGCCGTGCCCCGACGCGCCGCTGGCCGACGGCTTCTTGCTCGACCGCCTGCCGGGCTGCTTCACCCTGCTCGCCCTCGACACGGACCCGCCGGACATCACGGAGGTGGGCGGCATTCCGATCCGTACGCTCCGCCTCCATGGCGCCGACCTCACCGATGCCCTGCGTGATCGCTACCTGGGTGACGCGCCGCACGCGCTCTACCTGATCCGCCCCGATCAGCATGTCGCGGCCCGCTGGCCCAACGCCGATGCCGCCACGATCACAACCGCCCTCAGCACCGCCACAGGCCAGCCATGCAACTGAACACTCAGCCGAACATCCCCGATCCAGACGGCTTCTACGATGAGTTGCTCGCCGCCCATCAGGGCCTGACCAAGGATCAATCCGACGCGCTGAACGCGCGGCTCATCCTGATCCTCGCCAACCATATCGGCGACCGGGACATCCTGCGCGAGGCGCTCAAGGCCGCCGGCTAAAGATCGCGGAAAAACGTCAATTCGTGGCCATGCAGATCGGTCACCGCAAACTGCCGCAGGCCCCACGGCGTATCGCCCAACGGCTCGGTGATACGGGCCCCGCGGGCGGACAGATCCGCCTCCGCCGCATCGACATCGGCACAGAAGATCCACAGGACAACGGGCTGAATCGGCCCCGTCACCTCGCGCAGGAAAATCGCGCAATCGCCATGGGCCACGCCACCGATGCGCCCCCCCTCGTGGTGCCATTTGATCTCGAACCCGAAATGGTCGCGGTAATAGGCCTGTGCCACGGGCACATCACGGACCGGCAGCGCCGGTGTGGCAGTGGCAAGAGAATACGTCATGCCCCCAAGACTAACATATTGCCGCCCCTCACATCAGATGGGCAAAATCCGGATGCGCCGCAAAGCGCCATTTGCGCAGCGGCCCGGCCATGACGTTGAGATAATACATCTCCACCCCGTAGGGCGTGCCGCAGGGATGATGCCCGCGCGGCACCAGCACCACATCGCCATCGGACACCGCCAGGGTTTCGTCCAGGCCGCCATCCTCGGTAAACACCCGCTGCACGCCAAAGCCGGTGCCGGGGTTCAACCGGTGATAATAGGTCTCTTCCAGATAGGTGATGCGCGGGAAATCATCCTCGTCATGGCGGTGCGGCGCGTAGCTGCTCCAGTGACCGGCGGGCGTGAACACCTCCGTCACCAGCAGGCTGTCGGCCACGTCGCGGTCTTCCATGGCGATGTTGTGGATGTGGCGCAGATTGGTGCCCTCGCCCCGATCCACCATCTCGATCCCCTCCGGCCCCAAGGCCTGCGCAGGTCGGTCGCCGGAGCCGGGCGCGGAACACACGGCCAGCACGCAATCGGTGACCGCTGTCACTTTCCACTCGCCCGGCTGATAGGCACAGGCTGGCGGCGTCTTCTCCCAGACGCTCATCCGCTCGCCCATCTCTCCTAGCCCATCGACAACCGCGCGGCCTTCGACCAGCACAAGGATCACTTCGCGCCCGGCCTCGCCGCCTGTCGCAACTTCACCGGGCGCCAGATGCCAGACGTCAAACCCGACATAGCTCCATCGGGCACTCTCGGGTGTGATGGCATGGACCTTGCCGGTTGATCCGTTCGGTTTGACAAGTAGATCCATCACATTCCCCGCCGCGCGATCTGCGCATCCAGTGCGGCGCTGAACGCCTCCGCGCTCATGCCCTCGGCCAAACCGCGCCGGAGCAGCGCCGCCATGCTCTCGGGGGCCAGCCCGCCCACCGGCGGGTCGGTGTCGAGGTTCGTGGGAAAGGCATAGCCCTCTGCCGTGCAGGCAATCGCCGCCGCGCGCCGATCCTCGGGCAAGTCGCCCATCACGTTGAAGATCAGCTTCGACATCCCGACCCGGTCCACCGACTCCATCGCGCGGCCAAAGGCCGAGGAGACCTGCAACAGGTTCGCCATCCGGTGAATATCCTCCGACACGTTCGCCCCAGCCGCGTGAAAGAGCGCCGGGTTGAAGAACAAGCCATCGCCCTTCTCCAGCGGCAGTTGGATGCAATGCGCCTCGAAATGCGCCGCGAATTCGGGACGGCGATAGGCCATATAGCCCGCCGCGAACATCTGACTGAACGGCAGAAGCTTCGTCGGCCCGCTCTCGACCGGCATGTCGCAATGGGCCAGCGCGCCCTGCAATGTCATCACCTGGCTCAGATCATGGACATGGGCCGGGTACTTTGCCGCCACCTCCGCCGTCTGGAATCCGAGGTGATAATCGCGATGCGCCACCTGCGCCTGCCCGCCGGGCCGCACGACGTTGACCTGCGCCGTCATCTGGAAATCCGGGCCCAGCCACGCCTCCGCCACCGCCGCCACGGCAGGCGCACCGTAATAGGCCGCATACCCCGCAGGATCCAGTTTGCAGTGCTTTTCCAGTGCGTTCCAGATCCGTGAATTGGCCCCTGCGGCGGCGAAGTGATCCGCCCCGCCGCCCTGCCCGGCCTCGTCCGCGATGATCCGCTCGAAGACCGCGCTGGCGGCGTCAATTGCCCGGTGATCCGGCTGCGCCTGTTTCAGCACCACCGCGCCCGCGGACTTGCCCAGAACCCAGGCCCATTCGGCCAGCAACTCGGACCGCCCGGGCCCCGCCAGGACATCCGCCAACGCCGTCATATCGTAGATCGGCACGTTCTTCTCGACCCGATCCGTGAAGGACAGCTCCGACGCTTCGAGCCGCCGCGACGTCAGCTCTGCAAACTCCGCCAGCGAGCCGCTGTCGGAGGAGAAGTATCCCGTGTGCTTCATTGGTCTGTTCCCTGTTCAGACAGTTCCGCCAAGCGAACCCTCAAGCTGCGCCATCTCCTGGCCACCGGCCATCAGGTCCTGCAACTCCTCTGGCGTGATCTCGCCCCGGGCGGCGGTGCCCAGCGTCTTGCCGCGGTTGAGCACGGTAAACCGATCCCCCACCGCCATGGCATGGCGCACATTGTGGGTGATGAAGACGACACCGATGCCGGATTTGCGCACCCGGTCGACGGTTGCCAGCACGTTGGAGGTCTGCCGCACGCCCAGCGCCGAGGTCGGCTCATCGAGGATCAGGACCTTCGCCCCAAAATAGACCGCGCGCGCAATCGCCACCGTCTGCCGCTCCCCGCCCGAAAGTGTGCCCACCGCCTGATCCGGTGAGCGCAGGTTGATCCCCATCTTCTTCATCTCGGACATGGTGGTGGAATTGGCCTTGTCGAAATCGATGAAGAAGCCTTTCTTCGGCTCCCGCCCCATCCAGAAATTCCGGGTGACGGACATCAGGGGGATCATCGCCAGGTCCTGGTAGACCGTGGCAATCCCCGCCTCCATCGCGTCGCGCGGGCTGGCGAAATTCATCTTCCTGCCCTCGAACATGATCTCGCCCGAGGTCGGTTTGTGCACCCCCGACATGGTCTTGATGAAGGTCGATTTCCCGGCGCCGTTATCCCCCAGAAGGCAGTGGCATTCCCCCGCCTTCACGTCGAACGACACACCGTTGAGCGCAATCACCGGGCCGAAATGCTTGGTGATATTCTCCATATGGACAATCGGATCGGCCATCAGCGCTCTCCCGTGATGATGCGGCGGATATAGGTGTTCAGGATCACCGCGAAGAGGAGGATCACCCCCAGGAACACCCGGAAGAGCGAGCTTTCCACATCGGCGAAGAACAGGCCCTGCTGCACCACCCCGAAGATCAGCGCGCCAAGGGCGGCACCCACGACCGAACCGTAGCCGCCGGTCAGAAGCGCGCCGCCGATCACCACGGCGATGATCGCCTCGAATTCCTTCAGGATGCCCCGGTCCGCCGCGGCGGATCCGAACTCGAACACCTGAACGCAGGCAAAGACCGTGGCGCAGAACGCCGTGGTCATGAACATGATGATCTTCACCCGGTCCACCGGCACGCCGACATAGCGCGCCGCCTGCGCGTCGCCGCCCACCGCGAAGATCCAGTTGCCGAAGCGTGTGCGCGTCAACACCACATGGCCGATGATGACCAGCACGAACGCCCAGACGATCAGCATCGGAATGCCCGAGATCACCGGCTCCCCCGCCCGCGTGCCGCGCGAAAACGTGTCGACCACGCCGATATCGGCGAGCCATCTGAACAGCCATCCGGCCAGATCGGTGTTGAACACCGCGGCCAGCCAATCGCCCTCCGCCGCCTCCTCGATCCCGCCGATGATCGTGCGGTTCTCGACGGTCTGCGGGATGAAGATGGTGAAGCCGCGCAAGATGAACAGGAAGGCCAGCGTCACGATGAAGCTTGGCAGGCCGGTGCGCACCACGATCACGCCGTTGATCGCGCCCACGCCCATGCAGATCGCGAAGGTGATCAGGATCGCCACCCACATGGGCCAGCCCCAGACCACGCCGAACATGGCGATGGAGATGCCCGCGAACCCGATCATCGAGCCCACCGACAGGTCGAACTCGCCGGCCACCATCAACATGCAGGCGCCCACCGCGATGATCATGAACTGCGCGCTGATCTGGCTCCAGTTCATGATGCCCTGGGCGTTGAACATGCCGCTGTCACCGGCCAGCACACCGAAGAAGATGAACACCGCGATCACACCGACAATCCCGCCCAGTTCCGGCCGGATCAGCCATTGGCGCAAGCCGCCCGTCTTCTTGATGCGCTCGTCATCCGGCCCCCCGGCCGCCAATGCGCCGCCGTCGCCGTTCCCATTATCGCTCATCGCGCCGTCTCCCCCGTGGATGCGTGTCTCTTGAAAGAAAAGAGGCAGGCAACGTTTCCGCCGCCTGCCCCGAAGCTCAAAGCCGCGCGCAACCGATCACGCGCGGCTCGGATCAAGCGATCAGCGGTACTCGCCGGCCAGGGCTTCCACCAGCTCAAGGCCATCGGCGGTGATGAAACCGGGGCCCGAGTTGATGTTGTTGCCCGGCAGGACGCCGTACCGGTGATAGTTCGTCAGAACCACAACCGGCAGATAGGCCTGCAGGAAGGGCTGCTGGTCGATGCCCCACTGGATCACGCCGTCACGGATACCCGCCACGATGTTTTCGCCCAGATCGAACGTGCCGAAATAGATGTCACCGGCCAGGCCAAGCTCTTCCAGCGCCAGGATGGTCGGGTCCGCCGAAGTCGGCCCGAGGGTCAGGATGCCATCCGTGTCGGGATTGGCATTCAGATAGGCCATCACCCGGTTCTGGATTTCCTGCGGATCCTGGCCCGCGTCGATCATCGACTCGCCCAGTTCCACACCCAGACCGTCGGCAAAGCCCACGCAGCGCTCGGCCACGACGGGGTTGGAGATCACGTGGTTCACGCACAGGAAGCTGGTCACACCGTCACCCGCCGCGCGCTGACCGGCGGCAAAGCCCGCGTCATATTCGGGTTGGCCCACATACATCAGGGCCCCCACGTCGCGCGCCTGTTCGGGCGTGCCGGAGTTCATGATGATCACGTCGATACCCGCATCCACCGCGGCACGGATCGAATCGCCCAGAACCGTTGGGTCGGCCAGCGTGGTGATGATGCCGTCGGGGCCCGAGGCCGCCGCCTGCTCGATGATGCGCGCCATATCGGCGATGTCGCCGGTGGGCGGGTTGCGATACTCAACCTCAACGCCCATCTGCTCGCCCGCAAGGGTCAGCGCGTTGCGGATCGTGTTCCACCAGCTGTCGCTGTCAGGGGCGTGGCTGACGAGCACGTAGCGCTGGCTCTCATGGCCATCGGCCACGGCCATGAACGGCGTCGCGGCGACCAGTGCCGCTGCTGCAACCGTCTTCAGAAATGATTTCATGATGTCCTCCCAATAGGTCTGACGGTGGATCGAATGCACACACACCGCCCACCTTGGGCAAACCGTAGCGGTGATTCTGATTTTTTGCAACCGGTTGCAAAGCGCCGCGCGATTTCTCATGGTGCCCATCGGATCAAACCCCGATACTGGCTCGGAAATACCAAGGATGGGATAGGAATGGCCGTCACCCTGAAGGATGTCGCGGAACGCGCCGGGGTCTCCACCTCGGCCGTGTCCCGCACCTTCACCGAGGGCGCATCGGTCTCTCCCAAAACACGGGCCAAGGTGGAAAAGGCGGCGGAGGCGCTGGGATATTCGCCCAACGCGCTGGCCTCCTCCCTCACCACGGGGCGCACCAAGCTGATCGGGCTGGTGTCCAACAACTTCCACAACCCGTTGTTCCTGGAGGTGTTCGACCGCTTCACCCGCGGCCTTCAGGATCGCGGCCTGCGCCCGCTTCTCGTCAATCTCCGGGTCGAGGAAACCGACCCCGAAGCCTCCGTCCGCATGTTGCGGCAATATTCCGTGGATGGTGCCATCGTCGCCTCCTCCACCCTGCCGCCGTCCTTTGCCGAGGCCTATCGCGCGGCGGGCATCCCGGTGGTCCATTCCTTCGGGCGCTTCACAACCGCGCCGCAGGTCCATGTGGTGGGCATCGACAATGTCGCGTGTGGCCGCATGGCGGGGGAGGCGCTGATTTCGCGCGGCTACACACGCGTCGCGTTCCTTGGCGGGCCGGAACAGGCCACGTCGACTCAGGACCGGGCCTTGGGTTTCATGGCGGCCCTGCGGGAACATCCCGAGATCGAGGTCAGCGCAAGCTATGCGTCGGCCTATTCCTTCGATGCCGGGCGGGTGGAGATGACGAAGCTCCTGATGCAGGGCCCGGCCGAGGCGTATTTCTGCGGTGACGATGTGCTCAGCATCGGCGCGCTGTCCGCCGTGCAGGAGGCCGGGCTGTCCTGCCCCGGCGATATCGGCATCATCGGGCTGAACGACATGCAGATGTCGGGCTGGCAGAACATCAACCTCACCACGATCCGTCAGCCCGTGGCCGAGATCATCGGCGCGTCCATCGATCTGGTTGTCGGCACGGTCGAAGATCCGAAGCGGCACCCGGAGACGCGCCTGTTCCCCTGCCGTGTGATCGAGCGGGGCACCCTGCGCCCTGTACGGTAAAATGCGTTCGTTTGGACGCATCTCGATACGGTCTTCCGAGCGGATCGAAATCTGCTCGGATGAACGCACTTCTCCCGAGAAATCCGCTCAATTGAACGCATGTCCGTTCAGGTGAGTAGATTTCAGCGAAACATCGGAGGCCGCGCATCGACCCACGCACCGCGGTCCTTGGCCGAGGCCACGGCACTGTAAACCGCCGCCATCGACCGCAGCCCATCCGCCGCCGTCGGATAGCTTCCATGCGCCTCGCCCCGGATCGCGGCGGCCAGATCCACGTAGATATTCGCCACCGCCAGCGGGAAGCCCTCCGGGTGTGCAATCGCCACCCGGGACAGGCGCGTGGCCTCATCCGACAGGCCGCTTTCGCCCTTTTCCATGATCTGTGTGCGCCCGCCCACGGGCGTGTAGAAAACCTGGTTCGGCTGCTCCGAGGCCCAGCGGAATCCTCCAGTCTCTCCAAACACTTGGATGTCAAACCCATGCTGCCGGCCGATGGCCACCGATGACGTCCAGAGGCGGCCGATTGTGCCGCCTTCCATCCGGAAATTCACCATCGCGTCGTCTTCCAGCACCCGGCTGTCGATGGCCGAGGCGAAGTCTGCCGACAGCTCCCTTACCTCGTCTCCCGCAATGAAGCTCGCCATGTGCAAAGCGTGGATGCCACAATCGGCGAACTGCCCGGACACGCCCGCCATCGCCGGATCATACCGCCAGCGGACGCGCGGGTTGTCCGCATCGCCCGCATCACCGTGGTGCCCATGCGAGAAATTGGTGACGATCAGCCGGATTTTCCCGATATATCCGGTACTTACCAGGTGCCGCATCTCGCGGACCATGGGATAGGCGGAGTAGCAGTAATTCACCGCGCAGATCCTGCCAGACGCCTCGGCGATCTTCACGATCTCCTCCCCTTCCTCCACGCTCATCGTCATCGGCTTTTCGCATAGAACGTTGAATCCGCTCTCCAAAAACGCCTTCGTGATCTCGAAATGGGTGGAGTTCGGCGTCGCGACCGTCACCAGATCCACGCGATCTGCCCGCGCCGTCTCTCCGGCCAGCATCTCCCGCCAGTCGCCATAGGCCCGATCCGGCGCCACGCCCAGGCGTTGCGCGTAATCCCGACCCTTTTCCGCATCATGGTCCAACGCCCCCGCCGCCAGCACGAAATTCCCATCCGCCTGCGCCCCCAACCGGTGCGCCGGGCCGATCTGAGAGCCCTCACCGCCGCCAATCATGCCCCAATTCAGCTTTGCCATGATCTCAGCTCCTTACTGAAAGCCAATGGATTCAAGGTATTCGCGGTTTGCCCGCGCGTCATCCAACGGGCGGACGTCCAGCAGCGGATCGCAATCCTGCTCAACCGTGCACCAGCCTTCGAACCCCGAATCGATCAAAACCTGACGAACCGATCGGAAATCGACGTCCCCCTGCCCGAGATTGCAGAAAATTCCCTGACCGCACGCATCGTAAAATCCGGTGCCTCTGGCGATCACATCTGCCTTAACAACGGGGTCGATGTCTTTGAAATGCATGTATGAAATCCGGTCGATGTGGCGCTTCATGAACGCCACCGGATCGAACCCGGCATAGGAGTGATGTCCGGTATCGAAACAGATCTTAAGCGTTTCTTCAGACACTTCCTCTAAAAGTCTCTCCAGCTCCGGTTCAAAGTCCATGAATCCTGCAGCATGCGCATGGATGCCGACAGTGAGGCCGTATTCTTCGGTGCCCAGGCGTGCAATTTGGGTGATCCGATCCCGGTACGCGGCCCATTCGTCGGCATCCATCTGCTCCGCCGCCTCGGCGCGGCCCGCCGTCGGGGCCCGCCGCGGCGAGATTGAATCAATCAAAACAAGATGCTGTGCGCCGTGGGCCACCAGAGCATTGCAGGTTCGCACCGACCCGTCGAGCACATCGTCCCAGGCCGCCGGATCGTGGAACGGACGGAACACCACGCCCCCGATCAGCTCCAGATCGAATTCGCTCAACGCCTCCGACAGGATTGCCGGATCCTCCGGCATGAAGCCCACAGGCCCCAGCTCGATCCCCTTGTATCCCGCGGCGGCGCAATCCCTCAGGACGCTGCGCCATTCCGGATTGCGCGGGTCATCCGCAAACTCTACGCCCCAGGAACAAGGCGCGTTACCGATACGGATCGTCATGGTCTTCCCTTTCAGTTGAGGGGGATAGAGTGCCACCCACCGGTTTCGGCAGATGCG
The DNA here is from genome assembly GCA_947494975.1 of uncultured Roseicyclus sp. Lineage (GTDB taxonomy): Bacteria > Pseudomonadota > Alphaproteobacteria > Rhodobacterales > Rhodobacteraceae > Gymnodinialimonas. The sequence goes on from CANLXA010000001.1 coordinate 369,637, forward strand.
AATGCGGTATCGATGATCCGGCTCACTGCCAGGCCATCACGAAATGTGGGCCACACGGCCTCGCCGGTTTCGATCGCGCGCAGGAAGTCCCTTGCCTCGATGATAATCTGGTCCTGGTACCCGGTCCCGTGGCCCGGGCCCTGACAAAACGGCAGGTAATCGGGATGCTCCGGCCCGGTCAGGATTTTCGCGAAGCCGCGCGCGGCTTCAGGCCCTTCCGCGCGGTAGAGCCAGACGGCGTTCTGATCCTCCTGATCAAACCGGATCGCCCCCTTTGTGCCATGAATTTCATAGGCATAGCCCATCTTCCGCCCTGTCGCGACACGGCTGAAATAGAGGTGCCCCATCGCGCCTTGGGCGAATTTGACCATCATTTGCCCATGGTCGTCGTTATCGACGGCCTTCCCATCGCGCATCGCGTGAACGGTCTCGATTCGGGCCGAGACCTCGGCAATCGGCCCCATCAGCGCCAGCGCGCAATTGATCATGTGGGGCGACAGATCCCCCATGCAGCCATTTGCCCGCCCGGTCGTCCGCCAATTGGCAGGCAGTGCGGGGTCAGCCAGAAAATCCTCGGTATGCTCGCCCCTGAACCACGTCATCTCGCCGATCACCCCGTCGCTCAGCAACTTTCGTACGAACTGCGTGGCCGGGGTCCGAACGTAGTTGAACCCGATCATGTTGGGCAAGCCGGAGGCCTCTGCTGCGGCAACCATCGCCTCCGCGTCGGCAAGCGACGCGCCCAAGGGTTTCTCGCAAAATACCGGCTTTCCCGCTAAAAACGCCGCCTCGGCAATTGCGCGATGCGTTTCTTGCGGCGACGCGATCACGATGGCATCCACCTCCGGGTCGGCCACGAGCCTGTGCCAATCCCCCGTCGCGCGCGCGAACCCGAAGGCCGCCCGGTAGCGTTCCGCAGATGCATCGCTGGAGGCCGCGATCATCTCCAACCTGGGCCGCAGGGTGGTGTTGAAAACCGCGCCAACCGACGCCATCGCCACCGCGTGGGCCTTGCCCATATAGCCGCCACCGATCAAGCCTATGCCGATCTGACCCATGCCAAGCGTCCCTTCCGATGAACCCTGTTGCAACCGGTTGCAAAACTCGTATCCTGCGGGAAAGAGCTTCGCAACATACAATCTGCCGGATACACCATCGCTCGACGCAGACCGGGGAGATCACATGACCACCATCCGCTTGACCGTGGCGCAGGCCATTGTGCGCTATCTGATGAATCAGTTCATCGACATCGATGGGCAGGAAACGCGCATTTGCGGCGGTGGTTTCGGGATATTCGGCCATGGCAACGTGCCGTGCCTGGGCGAGGCGCTTTATCCGGTACAGGATGAATTGCCGCTTTACCGTGGCCAGAACGAGCAGAGCATGGGCTTTGCGGCGGCGGCTTACGCGAAGTACCATTTGCGGCGCCGATTCATGTTTTGCACCGCCTCCGCCGGCCCGGGCACAGCGAACCTTCTGACGGCCTCCGCGCTCGCCCATGCCAACAGGTTGCCCATGCTGATGCTGTGCGGGGATACCTTCATTACTCGCCTGCCCGATCCCGTCTTGCAGCAACTGGAGCATTTCGGGAACCCGACCCTGGGTGTGAACGATGCCTTCAAGGCCGTAAGTCGGTATTGGGATCGGATCACCCACCCTGCTCAAATCATTCAGTCTTTGCCGGCGGCGCTGGCCACGATGCTGGATCCCGCAGATTGTGGCCCCGCCTTTCTTGGGCTCCCTCAAGACGTGCAAGGGTGGGCCTACGATTATCCGGAGGCATTCTTCGAGCGCACCGTCCATCGGATCCGCCGCCAGGCCCCTGATACGGCCGAAATCACCGATGCGGCAGGCCTCCTGAAACAGGCTGAACGCCCGATGATCATCGCAGGTGGGGGCGTACAATATTCCGACGCTGTCGCGGAATTGACCGCGTTTGCCGAGGCGCACAACATCCCCGTGGTCGAGACGATCGCTGGCCGCGCCAACTTGCTCGCCGATCACCCGCTCAACACCGGCCCCCTTGGCGTCACCGGATCAGACAGCGCCAACGCCGTTGCCGAAGCGGCGGATGTGATCCTGGCGGTCGGTACGCGCCTGCAAGACTTCACCACCGGATCGTGGACGGCCTTTGCCAAGGACGCTCGGATCATCACACTCAATGTCGGGCGCCACGACGCGACCAAGCACCGTTCCACACCAATTGTCGGCGATGCGAAGCTTGGCCTGCCATTACTGAGTGGAGCGATGGATGGTCTCACGGCGCCAGATGCGTGGACGAAATCCGCGCAAGCCAAGCGGGCCGATTGGGATGCCTATGTCGCGAAAAACGTCGCGCCGGGAAATCGGCCCAACTCCTACGCCCAGGCCATCGGCGTTGTGAATGCGCTGTGCGACCCCCGGGATCGGATCGTTGCGGCGGCCGGGGGCTTGCCGGCCGAAGTCACCGCCAACTGGCGGAGCTTGGACATCGGGACCGTGGATGTGGAGTTCGGATTCTCCTGCATGGGTTATGAAATCGCTGGTGGTTGGGGCGCCAGGATTGCACAATCAGAACATGAATCCACAGCTGATACGGTCGTTTTTTGCGGTGATGGCAGTTACTTGTTGATGAATTCCGATATTTACTCAAGTGTCCTGACGAAGAAGAAGTTGATCATCCTTGTTCTCGACAATGGCGGCTTCGCGGTGATCAACAAACTTCAAAACAACACCGGAAACGAGAGTTTCAACAATCTTATCGCCGATTGTCCGACCGTGCCCGACCCGTTCACCGTCGACTTCGAGGCGCATGCCAAATCCATGGGTGCGGATGCGGTGACTGTTGCCAATCCGGCAGAATTGGGAGACGCCTTCAAACGCGCGAAAGCATCGGACAAGACCTCCGTCATCGTGATGAAGGTGGACCCCTATGAAGGGTGGACAACCGAAGGCCACACCTGGTGGGAGGTCGGCACGGCGCAGGTTTCGGAAAACGAAAACGTGCGCGCCAAGCACGACGAATGGGAATCCGAGCGCGTGAAGCAGCGGCAGGGCATCTGATGCGACTTGCGGGCAAAAACGTTGTCATTATCGGGCGCGCGGGCATGGATCTCTACCCGGACCCGCCCGGCACGAAAACGGAAGAGGCGACCAATTTCTTCGCCTGTCTTGGCGGATCTTCGGCCAATATCGGCGTCGCGATCACCAAGCTTGGCGGCCAGGCCGCATTGGTGACCCGGGTTGCAGACGACGCGATTGGCCGATTTGCGTGCAACCAACTGGACCATTACGGAATCGACCGGACGCATGTGCACGCGCAAGGTGGTGAGGCGCGGAATTCGCTCGCTGTGGTCGAAACCCGTATTGAGGACCATCAATCGGTCATCTACCGCAATGGTGCCGCCGATTTTGCGATGACCAACGCGGATGTGGAGGCGGTCGACTACGCCGCCTATGACGCACTTATCACCACGGGCACCGTCTTTGCGGCCGAGCCCTCGCGCAGCGCCGCTTTCCGCGGGTTCGAGCTTGCCAAGGCCGCTGGATTGCCGCTGATTTTCGATGTGGATTATCGCCCCTATTCCTGGCCTTCACCGGAAGTGGCTGCCGAGGTCTATTCGCGCGCCGGTGCTCTGTGCGACGTTATCGTCGGCAATGATGAAGAGTTTGGATTCATGGCGGGTGATTACGATCAAGGCCTTGAAAAGGCGCGGGAACTGGTTGGCGGTGGGGCGCAGGTTGTTGTCTACAAAATGGGCGAAAAGGGTGCCATCACCATCACCCCGGGCCGTGAGTTCCAGACCGGTATCTACCGTACCGACGCCCTAAAGCCCACCGGCGCAGGCGACAGCTTCATGGGCGGCTTTGTCAGTGGATTGGCCGATGGCCTGCCCGTCCACGACGCCGTCCTGCAAGGCTCCGCAGCTGCCGCGATGGTCGTAGCGCGTGTGGGGTGCGCGCCGGCCATGCCGACCCAGGCCGAGATCGACGAATTCCGCGCTGGCCATTCCGGCCCGACCACCGCCTGAAAGGACCCAGCCCATGCACATCCCGCCCTTCGACAACCAGAACAAAGCCATCGTCGACGTCGATGATGCGCATGTGCCGCTCACCTACTTCAATATCGTAAAATTAAAAGCGGGAGAGAGTTTTGAATACCGGCTTGAAAGATACGAGACCTGCATCGTTCCGGCCACCGGGACGGTGACGGTTGAGGTGGGAGGCGAGACATTCGCGGACATCGGCAATCGCACCGAAGATGTGTGGGATGGTGACCCGGAAGGTGTGTATATACCCACGAATGTCGGCGCGCGGATCACGGCGCGGACGCCCGCCGAGGTATTCGTTGCTGGAGCGCAATTTGCGGAAACCCTGACACCATTCGCCGTGCGGAGTGGAGAGTTAGATCTGGTACAATATGGATCCGACGACACGAAAACACACCGTAAAATCAAACATATATTGGGAGCAGGCCACCATGACCGCGTTGGGCGGTTACTTGTTAGTGAGCTATTTACCGTCGGCGCGGGCGGATGGTCCGGGTTTCCGTCGCACAAGCACGACACCGATCGCTTGCCGGACGAAACCCGCCACGATGAATGCTACAACTTTCGCTTCAAACCCAATTACGGATCCGGACTGCAGATGCTGCAGCGTGTCGACAACGAACCCGGTGATGCCTATCATATTATGGATGGCTCAACCGTCCTGATCGACAAGGGGTATCACCCGTGCTGTGCATTGCCGGGGTATGAAATGTACTATTTCACAATCCTCGGCGGGTTGAGCCAACGCAGCCTGAAGCAATATTTTCAGCCGACCCATGCCGAACAACTGCACACGATCCCGGGCATCATGGACATGGTGGCAAAGTTTAAATGACTCTCGCAACACTGGCAGACGTTTTGCAGCCCGCCATGAAGGGTGGCTATGCGGTGCCCGGCCTGGTCTGCCTTGGCTGGGAAGACATGCGCGCCTTCGCGATGGCGGCTGAGGCCGAAGGCGCACCTGTGATCTTGCAGGCCGGCCCGTCATGCCGTGAACACACTCCGCTGCCGATATTGGGTAAGATGTTCAGGTATTTGGCCGATTCCGTGTCCGTTCCGGTCGTCGCTCATCTGGACCATGGCTACACCATGGATGAGTGCCGGGCAGCGCTGGATGCGGGCTTCACCTCCCTCATGTTCGACGGCTCCCGAAAACCGCTGGAAGAGAATATCGCCGAGACACGCGCCGTGGTGGAACTCGCCCAAGGCGCCGGCATTTCGGCCGAGGGCGAGATCGGGTTCGTGGGCTATTCCGGCGGCGAAGCAAGCGCCGGCACAGATCCTGAAGAGGCGGCGCGGTTCGCAGTGGAAACCGGTGTCGATGCGATGGCGATCTCGGTGGGCAACGTGCACCTGCAACGGGACCACGAAGGCGGCCTCGATGAGGCCCGGATCGCGGACATTCAGGCGGCTATCGACGTACCATTGGTGATCCATGGCGGCTCCGGCGTGCCGATCGCGCAGCGCAAAGCTCTGTCCGCCGCGACCAACATCTGCAAATTCAATATTGGAACAGAGCTGCGCATGGCCTTCGGGGCCGCATTGCGGCAAGCGGTGTTGTCGGATTCCGATCGTTTCGATCGCGTCCAGATCCTGCGAGACACTCACGACCCGGTGTTCGAGGCGGCCCGTGCCGCTATTCACAGCACCGGCGCCTCAGGAAAGGCTTGAACGGATGATCCGTATCGGACTTCTCGGCTGCGGCCGGATAGGGCAGGTCCACGCCCGCACGCTCAAGGGTTTGGATGATGCCAGGATTATCGCGGTGGCCGATGCAGTCCCCGCCGCGGCTCAAGCCATGGCGGACCGGATCGGGGCGGAGGTTCGGTCCACCGATCAGATTCTCTCAGCACCGGATATCGATGCGGTCGTGATTGGTACACCAACGGACACCCATTTCGAACAAATTCAAGCTGCAGCAAAGGGTTCCAAGGCGATCTTCTGTGAAAAACCTGTGGATATGTCTGTGGATAACATACGCTCCCTTATGGAAATAGTGACAGCGGCCGACGTTCCCTTCTTCACCGCCTTCAATCGCCGTTTTGATCCCAATTTCGCGGCGCTTCAGGCGCGCTTGCGCGCCGGTGAGATCGGCGCGGTTGAACTGATCCAGATCACATCACGCGATCCGTCCCCGCCGCCGATTGGATACATCAGACAATCCGGCGGCCTGTTTCGCGACATGATGATCCATGACTTTGATATGGCGCGCTTTCTGATGGGCGAAGAATTCACGCAACTCAGCGCCGTGGGGGCCTGTCTTGTGGATCCCGAGATCGGCAAGGCGGGCGACGTCGATACGGCGGCGGTCACGCTTACAACGGCATCGGGCCGCATTTGCCAGATATCGAACTCCCGCCGGGCTGCATATGGCTATGATCAACGCATCGAAGTGCATGGGGCGAAGGGAATGTTGCGGGCGGAAAACATCCTTGAAACGTCGGTCGAGATCGCCACGGCCGACGGGTTCCGACGCTCGCCCACCCTCAACTTTTTCCTGGAGCGCTATGAGGCCGCCTATGTGGCCGAGATGATGGCGTTCATTGACATTGTCACGCTCGGGACGGCGCCCGAGCCAGGCATAGAAGACGGCTTGAAAGCACAAATTCTTGCAGACGCGGCAACGCAGGCCTGCGAGACCGGTCAACCGGTCGATCTGACGGCTATCTGAGGCTCACTCATCGGATTTAGGCCACGCGAAGATCAGATTCCACGCCAGATATCCACCAATGCCGGCAAAGAGATAGGCCCAGATCGTATTGTCGAATTGAAGTTCCACAAACGCCCAGGCGAAGGGTGCCGCGACCAGAAGATACCGGCGCCAGGCCGGCTGAAAGAACGGGTGAGATGGGTCGATGAGGCGCATGCCTCCTCCCTGCCAAACCAGGCGCGCGCATTCAAGTGATGCGACGTTCCGCCCGGAGCACGATTGCGATGCTTGGCCGGGTGTGGCGGCGAACCTCTCCGTCCATCGAGGCGGCATTTTCACGCCGCTACGGCGCCACTTGCTGCAAGACGACATGATCGCGATGGGCCGCCTCAACGAGGACGGCAAGCGAAGACGGGTTTCAAAAACGCCGGAATCGGGTGCGTCGACGGCCGTCTGGTCCGCAACGTCGTTACACCTTGCCGGAAAGGTGGGCTGCGGGCACGGACACCAGCGCGCCGTGCGCCTGAATGACTTCTCCGGACAGTTGAGACGCCGCTTTGATTGCATCGGCTGGGGCGTCGCCTGCGATGAGGTTGGCGAGGAAGCCCGCGTTGAAGCTATCACCGGCGGCGGTGGTATCGACCACGGTATCAACCGCGTCCGGGACATGCATGCCAGCCACTCCGCCGCAGGAATAGTGGATGGGCGCTGCACCGTTCTTGACCACCACGCTAGTCGCGCCCGCCGAAAGGTAGCGGGCAACGGTTGCGGAGGGATCGGCATCGCCGAAATTGCGCGCTTCTTCGTCGAACGAGGCGAGGACGATCTCGGAACTCAGGGCCGCCTCCATGATGGCGCCGCGCATCTCCTCGGGGTCGGTCCACAGCCTGTCGCGCAGGTTCGGATCAAAGACCACAATCGCGCCACTGGCCTGCGCGTCGGAAATGGCATCGAAAAGCTCTTCCCGGTGGTCTTCTGTGAGGATCGCGAGGGTAATGCCGCTGAAAAAGATGATGTCGGACCCCGAGAGGGCCTCGGCCAAAGCATCGGGATCCTCTGCCAGCATCCGCGCCGCCGATGTCTCACGCCAATAATGGAATGACCGTTCGCCCTTCTCCAATTCGATCATGTAGAGGCCCATGCCCCTGCCCTCGTGTCGTGTAATGTGGCCGGTGCCAATCCCCGCTTCCGCGGCAAAGGCGATGAAGGCGTCCGAGATCGTGTCCGTTCCGATTGCAGTTGCGAAATCGACCTGCCAACCAGGAGCAAGCTGTGCGAGATACCACGCCGTGTTGAACGTATCGCCGGCATAGGACATCGTGAATGTGCCCGGTGCCCCTGCGGGCGCCATTTCGACCATGCACTCCCCTATGGAAACGACACGCGTCATGGGGTGACCCCGAGCGACAGGTCGGCAGGGGATATACACAGCGTCGGGTTGAATGGGCTTTGATCGGGATGTTGGTGCATCGGCTTCTCCGCCTTTTCGATCTTGTGCGATCCCTTTGTCGGGGACGGCGACGTGGTCGCTGAAACCTTGCGCAGAAGCGGCGAGGAATGCCAAGCGCGCGGGTTGCGCGTCCTTCTTTCGGGACGGGGCACACCCATGCTCCTCCCTCTTGCCGCAGCGGAGGTGGACGCGGCGAAACCCACATTATCAGCGGCTTGAGGGCGACAAACGAAATTCTTGCATGGCACGATGTAAGCGCTTACATCAGTACCCGACTCATGCCGCATATTGGGATTCGATTCATGATCTCGACCGCTCCCTATGCTCCAGAAACCGACGATTAGGATCTGCGCCCATGGCCCGTGACTACCTCAAGAAAGCAACGCTGACTGCCAAATCGGATGCGTCCGAAGTGCATGAAACCGTGAAGACGATCCTGTCGGAGATCGAAGCGGGCGGCGATGCGAAGGCCTTGGAATATGCGGCGAAGTTCGACAAGTACGAGGGCAATGTGATCCTCACACCCGAAGAGATCGAGGCGGCCTGCGCGTTGGTGCCCGATAAGCTGAAGCGCGACATTCAATTTGCCCACGATAACGTCAAACGCTTTGCCGAGACGCAGAAGGCCACGATGTCCGACGTGGAAACGGAAATCGTGCCTGGCATGATCGCCGGTCAGAAGGCGATCCCGGTGGATGCGGCGGGCTGCTACGCGCCCGGCGGGCGCTACAGCCACGTGGCCAGTGCTATCATGACGGTAACCACCGCAAAAGTGGCCGGCTGCCGCCATATCACGGCCTGCTCGCCCCCGCGTCCCGGCGTTGGGATCGCACCCGCAATTGTCTACGCGGCCCATATCTGCGGTGCCGACAAGATCCTGGCGCTTGGCGGCGTTCAGGGGGTTGCCGCGATGACCTTTGGCCTCTTCGGTCTGCCCAAGGCCAACATCCTTGTCGGGCCCGGCAACCAGTTCGTGGCCGAAGCCAAGCGCATCTTGTTTGGCCGCGTCGGCATCGACATGATCGCGGGCCCCACCGATAGCCTGATCCTGGCCGACGAAACCGCGGACCCGATGATCGTGGCGACCGATCTGGTGAGCCAGGCCGAGCACGGATACAATTCCCCGGTCTGGCTGGTTACCGATGATCATGCGCTGGCCGAGCGGGTGATGGAGCTTGTCCCCGGCCTGATCGATGATCTGCCCGAGTTGAACCGCGAGAACGCCTTTGCCGCGTGGCGCGATTATGCCGAGGTGATCGTGTGCCGCAATCGCGAAGAGATGGCGGCGTGTTCGGACGATTACGCCCCAGAGCATTTGACGGTCCAGTGTGAAGATCTGGATTGGTGGCTGGATCGCCTCACCTGCTTCGGCTCGCTGTTCCTCGGCGAAGAGACCACCGTGTCCTACGGCGACAAGGCGACGGGCACGAACCACGTTCTGCCGACCTCGGGTGCGGCCAGCTATACCGGGGGCCTGAGCGTCCACAAATACATGAAGATCGTGACGTGGCAGCGCGCCACGCGTGAAGGATCGAAAGCAGTGGCCGAGGCGACGGCCCGGATCTCACGGCTGGAAGGTATGGAGGGCCACGCCCGGGCAGCCGATGTTCGTTTGGCCAAATACTTCCCGGACGAAGAATTCGATCTGACGGCAGATGCGTGATCCACGCAGCCTTTTCGACCTGACTGGCCGCGTGGCCTGCGTCACCGGCGCAAGTTCCGGTCTGGGACGGCGCGCCGCAGTGGCGTTGGCGGCGGCAGGGGCCAGAGTGATCGGGGTTGCGCGACGGGAAGAGGCGTTGCGGGCCCTGCAGGCTGAACTCGGAGAAGCCTGCGCCATCGTGGCCGCCGACGTCGCGGACCGCAGTCGGATGGAAAAGCTCCGCGAGGCGGTGTCCGCCCCGTTCGGTGCCCCCGACATTCTTGTGCACGCGGCCGGGGTCAATACCCGGCAGGCCGCTGATGATGTGACGCCGGAGGGCTGGGACAAGACCATCGGGCTGAACCTCTCGGCCCCATTTTTTCTGAGCCAAGCCCTGGTTCCGGCCATGGCGGACCGGGGGTGGGGCCGTATTGTGAATTTCGCGTCCCTTCAAACCTTTCGCGCCTTTCCCGGCGGGATCGCCTATGGTGCCTCGAAAGCCGGCATCGCGCAGCTCACCCGGGCGATGGCCGAGGCCTGGTCCTCCAGCGGGATCACGGCCAATGCCATCGGGCCGGGGTTCTTTCCGACCGAACTGACCGAGGCGGTCTTTTCCGACCCCGAGCGGGCGGCCCGCAATGCCGCGCAAACCTGTGTGCATCGAAACGGCACCATGGAAGATATCGACGGGCCGCTATTGTTCCTGTGTTCAGACGCGTCGGGCTTTGTCACCGGCCAGACGCTGATGGTGGATGGAGGGTTCACGGCAAAATGAAAGCACTCGTCTATCAGGGCAACAAGACCCTTCGTTTTCAGGACGTTCCGGACCCGAACCCATCCGAGGATGAGCTGCTGATCAAGGTGGAGGCCGTTGGGATCTGCGGCTCCGACATGCATGCTTATCTGGGCCATGACGCCCGCCGCCCTGCCCCATTGATCCTTGGCCATGAAGCTGCGGGCACCATCGTCGGCGGCGCGCGGGATGGGGAACGGGTGACGGTAAACCCGCTCGTCAATTGTGGCACCTGTCCGACCTGCCTTTCCGGGCGCGAGAACCTGTGCCCCACCCGGCAGATCATTTCCATGCAGCCACGGGAAGGCGCCTTCGCGCAATTCATCGCGATGCCGCCCTCCAACCTGGTGACGGTTCCAGATGCGATCCCGCTGGCCAAGGCCGCACTTGCCGAGCCCTTGGCCGTCAGCTGGCACGCCGTGCGGCTGGCGCTAGCCGCGCGGCACCCCGCCGATGACGGCAAAGCGCTTGTCCTGGGAGGCGGGGCGATCGGCCTTGCGGCCGCGCTGGCGCTGCAGGCGATGGGAGCCCCCGACGTCACAATCGTGGAACCGAACGCAGCCCGGCGCGCGTTTCTTGCGAACACTTGCGGCCAGAGCGCCGTAGCAGATGCGCAGGGCAGCTACTCCATCGTGATCGATGCCGTAGGGTTTGCCGCCACCCGCGCCGCCGCCTCGGCCCTCGCGGCACCGGGCGGCGTGATTGCCCATGTGGGCCTGGGCGAGGATACCGGCGGCCTCGATGTGCGGCGCATGACCCTGCAGGAGATCACCTTCATCGGCACCTACACCTATACCGCCCAGGATTTCCGTGACACGGCACAGGCCATTTTCGACGGGCGCCTCGGCGCGCTGGACTGGACGGAGCACAGATCCCTGACGGACGGCAACCGCGCCTTTCAGGATCTTCTGTCCGGCGCCGTCGCCGCCCCTAAAATCGTACTTGACCCATGGGCGTGACCTGACCGTCCCACCCGACTGAAGACACCGTTCTACCGCCACAACGAAAGGCTGTTTCAATGAATATCGACAAGAGGATCGTGGACGATCTTGTTGCCAACGACATCTCGTTCGTGACGACCGTGCCCTGCAAACAGCTGGCCGGCGTTATCGACGAGGTCGAGGCCCGCGACGGGATTTTTCACATCCCCTCCAATAAGGAAGATGAAGGCATGGGCCTCTGCGCGGGGGCCTTCATGGGCGGCAAACGCCCGATGATCATCATGCAGAACACCGCCATCGGCGTGACCATCAACACGCTGGCAACGCTTACGCAATATTATCGCATGCCGCTCCCGATGCTGATCAGCTATCGCGGTGAGCTGCGCGAACCGGTGGCCTGCCAGGTCGAGATGGCCGTTCATACCAAGGCGCTTCTCGCTCAGATGAACATCCCCACCTATCACTTCCACTGGCAAAAGGATGTCGAGGAATTCGACAACATCCTGAAATACACCTTCATGTGCAACAAACCCGTGGCCATCCTGACCGATGCCAACTTCTGGGGAGGCTATGGCGACCAATGATCCGTTCTGAAATCCTGCGCGAGATCGCGCCCATCATCCGCGACCACCTGGTTGTCTGCAACATCGGCCTTCCAAGCCAGGAATTGCACATGATCGATGATCAACCCACCAACTTCTACATGTTGGGCACGATGGGTCTGTCCTCTTCCATCGGTCTGGGCCTTGCCCTGGCCCAAGACAAGACCGTCATTTCCATCGACGGCGACGGCTCGGTCCTGACCAACCTCGGCACCCTGCCCACGATCGCCAACAACGTGGCCGACAATTACATCCTTTTGATCATCGACAACGGCTCCTACGGCTCCACCGGCGATCAACCGACCTATGCGGGCAAGAAGACCAAGCTTGAAAACGTGGCCGAAGCCTGCGGCTGCGAAAACGTCATCACCGTGCAGGACAAGGACCTCGGCCCGGTGCTGCAAAAGGCCATCGATGACCGTAAGATGACCGTGATCGTCTGCAAATGCGACAGCGGCAACATCAAGCTGCCGGTGATCACGATGGACCCCGTCGTCATCCGCCATCGTTTCATGCAAGCGGTGCAGGCCTGACGAAAATGGGCGCTGCCGCGCATATTCATTCCAGCGAAGATGCGCGGCGGCTGGCCCGTCGCCGCCTTCCATGGATGATCTTCGACTACATCGATGGCGCGGCAGGATCCGAAACCGGGGCGGCGCGCAATCGCGCGGCGCTTGATGCGTATACGCTACGGCCGCGCATCTTGCGCGATGTCAGTACACGCAACCTGTCCGTCAAGCTGTTCGGTCGGGAAGCTCAACGCCCATTCGGCATTGCGCCCATGGGCATGTGCAACCTGTCGGGACCGGGCGCGGACCTGATGCTGGCCCGCCTGGCGGCGAAATACGAAATCCCCCATGGAGTATCGACCGTCGCCTCGACCCCCATGGAACAGATCATCGACGTGGCCGAGGGCCATGCGTGGTTCCAGCTCTATTTCAGCGGCGATGGCGTGGGCACATTCAAGCTGGTCGAACGGGCCAAGGCGGCGGGATATGAAACGCTGGTGCTCACCGTGGATGTGCCCGAGGTTGGCCGACGCCCGCGTGAATTGCGCCACGGGTTCAAGATGCCGTTCCGCATCGGGCCACGGCAATTCATCGACTTCGCCCTGCATCCGCGCTGGTCGCTGTCTGCGCTGTTCGGGGGCAAGCCGCAGATGGCCAATTTCGAGATGGACGGATACGATTTCGACCGCACCGAAAGCCGTGCCAAGGCCAATTGGGACACGCTTTCGCGCCTTCGCGACGCATGGCCGGGCAACCTTGTGGTCAAGGGCGTTCTGGACGCGGAAGATGCGCTCGCCCTAAAGGATGCGGGCGTCGACGCGATTCAGGTCTCGAGCCACGGGGCCCGGCAATTGGAAAGCGCACCGTCGCCGTTCCTGGCTCTGTCGGACATTCGAAATGCCGTCGGAGACACTTACCCGGTGTTTTTCGACAGCGGCCTGCGCTCGGGGGAGGACGCCTTGAAGGCGCTGAGCGCAGGCGCCGAGTTCGTGTTCTTCGGGCGTGTCCTGCAATTTGCCATCGCCGCCGCCGGGGAGCCCGGCCTGCATCGCTTGTGGGATGTTCTGACCGATGAGCTCAGCATCGCCATGGCGCAGACTGGCCTGACGGATCTGAACTTCCGCACGGGCTAGTCGACGAAACATGATCCCTTGAGTGAGGTGCCAGACGGCCCGCACCTCTATCCAATAATGTAAAAATCTGTTACATTTGAATTGGGGCGGCCATCTTTTCGAAGGCTCATCATGGATAGACGAACGTTCAACCTTGGCCTTGGCGCGGCAATGTCAGCGTCGCTTGCACCCACGGCATCCCGCTCTCAAGCTGCTGCGGCCTATACCGGCCCAAATGTCATCCTCGTGCGATTTGGCGGCGGTGTGCGGCGCGCGGAGACTATTGAGGAAGCCACAACCTACGCCCCTTACCTCAGGCACGTGCTGGCCAATCGCGGTGTCTTCATTCCCGATATGCGGATCGCCCAACTGGATGGTGTCGAGACAAGCCATGCCGAAGGCACGCTTAACCTTCTGACCGGCCGCTATCTGGCATATCGCGATGCCGGGTCGGGCTTCTTGCAGGACCGGTTGGAGCCGACCGAACCCACGCTTTTCGAATACTTGCGCGAGGCCTTCGACGTGCCGTCCCATCAGGCGCTGTTGATCAACGGGGAGGACCGGCCGCAGGAAGAGTTCTTTACCTACGGCGTCGCAGACCATTACGGCATCGCCTACCGTTCCGAGATGCTCAGCCTCCATCGTTTCAAGCTCTACAAATTCGCCCAGATCATCGCCGAGGGAACCGCCGATGAGGCGACGCTTGAAGATGCCCGCACCCAATACGCGGCGCTGATGGAGGCCGATCCACGGGCCATCGCGCCGGGACAATCGCCCGAAGTGACGGCCTTCTGGCAACGTTGGCGCGGCCATTACGGCGATGACGGCTTCCGCAATCCGCGCGGCGATGCATTGTTGACGGCCCTGGCGACGCGCGCGCTTCGCGAGCTCAGGCCGCGGCTGATGATGGTGAACTACCAGGACCCGGACTACGTGCATTGGGGTAATCCCAGCCACTACACCCGCGCCATTCAGGTTATCGATGACGGCCTGCAACGGTTGGTAGAGACAGTGGAGGCCGATCCGGTTTATCGCGACAACACCGTCTTCGTGATCACGCCCGACTGCGGACGAGACGCAAATCCGTTGATGGACGTGCCGTTCCAGCACCATTTCAACTCCCGCGCGGCCCATGAGATCTGGGCCGTCATCTTCGGGGCGGGCGTGGAGCGAAACCGCATCCTAGACCGACCTGTCGACCAATCGGCCATCGCGCCGACGATCGCTGCCTTGATGGGGTTCCGGGCCAATCGGGCGGAAGGTGATGTACTATCGGGAATTTTCGCATGAGTACCGTCACGATGACCCATGCGGCCCTGCACCTCCCGGCCCGGCTGCTCGGTTTTGTGCGCGACCTGGTAGTTGGAACCCTGCTGTGTCTGTCACCGATCACGGCCATTCTGGCGCTGGGTTGGATCACACGGCGGATGCAGGCCACCATTTTCAGACGCTGGTATGGCGACGCGATTGCACCGGGATGGGTATCGGGACCGCACGGGCGCGGGTGGGTGGCCAGGCTTCTAGGTGGCCTGGCCGCCAATATCCGGGCTGGAGCCCTTGCGCTTGCGGGTCTGCTGGCCCTGACATTGCCATTCACATTGGCTTGGCTCGGCGCGTGGTGGGCTGGATGGGAAAACTCGTTCAACAAGGGATATGAGCAGGCCAGCGTGGGCCCGACCGTGTGGATCGTGGCAGCATTCTGCGCCCTTCCCATTCTCGCGCACCTGCCCCTTGCCCTGGCCCACGCGGCGGTCGAAGACCGTTTCAGTGCCTTTTTCGAATGGCGCCGGATCCGCAGCGTCGCGGCATCGGCGGGCGCGAGGCTCGTTTGGTTGGCCCTGCTGTCAGCCGCGCTCAGCTTGCCGATATTGGGTCTGCGAGCCGTACCGGTCTTTGTCGAAGACGTGGTACCGGGCTTCGCCGATATGGCGCCCACCGCCCAGGCCGACGTTGCAAATGGCCTGGCCCTCGCGATGGCCGCTGTGGCGTTCCTGACCGCCGCGCTTCTCCGCCATAGGGCGGCCATCATCTATGCACGCGCCGCGCCCCGCGCGGCGACAGGCCGGTTTGCACCGCTTTGGGACACTCATGCCGTCAAGTCCGTCCCGCCATCGGGTCGCACGCCCGGAAGGGCGGTCGCGACCGTCTGGCTGATCGTCGCTGCGCTGGTCTGGGCTCTGGTCCCGGCCTTGATCGTTGTGGGCCAGTTCATGAATTACGACGCCGTGATGTGGCTCACCCATCCGGTATTTCTGCTCCCTTGGGGCGGGTAGGCCCGCGGGCGCAATGACGTGGTCGTCGCAATAGACCCGAGCCCGTCGCCGCTTGATGCAATCGAGCAAGCCCGCGGCGGATAGGAACCGATCTCCAGAACGGTTATCGTCTCCAGTCGGGGCGGCAATAACACTGGGTCGCCCATTTGGCATGGCCTCTCCGCGTCTATGGATAAGAGGCGTCTGGCTTCGAATGCGCTCGAAGATTGTCGGGTTATGATGCTTCTTGGATCTGATTTTGGCGCGTATCTTCCGCCCCATGAGATGACGCTGGCAACGCGGGTGTGTCCGGCCAACAACGCGGCGTTGGCAGCATCACCACCCAGATGCGTTCACGGGAAGGAAAGCGACGAACACCCGGACTGGAATTCTTGTTACAAGACGAGACATCGCGCCGCACCCGAATGCAATACTGCATCGCGCCCCACCAACTCATGCTGCCCAAAGCCTGCTTCAGGCTTTTGTTTGTTCCTCGGGCGCGCTGGAAAACGCCACCCAATCCCGCAAACGGAGCATCGCATCCGCGCCGTCCGAGACTACTACGCCAACTGCATTCGTATCCTTGATGACCAACGCATGGTGCGCCGAAGATCCAGAGCAGTGCAGGGAGCAAAACCCATCGACCCGCATCGTGTCCAACATGTGGCTCGGCCCGCCTTCAGGGTTCCCAAACATCGACCAGGCCCAGTCAACGATCGGATCCAACGCATCATCAGACCCGTGGATTGCAATGATTTCGTCGCCGGATATCACTAGCGCGGCCACGGCATCCGGTGCGAAGTTCGATACGAATTCGGCGACGCGCGTTTCCAGATCAGCCGCGTCACCGCGGCAGACCTCAGCATTGGCGTAGTGCAAGATGGCCGATGGAGAAATCCCCGTCGACGTCGACAGGCGGGCGTCTGGCAGGTCCATCATCTGGATTCGACGGATCGCGCTGCTTGCGAACTTGGACCGCAGGTATTGCGCAACTTCCGCATCATCGTCGGATTTGAGGCCCCCATCTGCGCCGGTTTCCGGAATGTCGATGGACGATCCGCGGGCCAAAATCTCCACGCAGCGGAGCAGCCGCCGGTTTTCGACATCAAGCTCGATCACAGATGTATCGGCGAGAGTCACGCGCATACGGCGCGCCAGGACTGTCCGATCAATGTGCTCCGCGACACAACGTAGAGCGGTTTCCGCACCTGACAGGCCTGGTAAGCCATCGCCGATCACACCGTATTTTCCGGCGGCCAGAAGTGTGTCACGTACGGTTTGCATCTCCGTCATTGGCCAGACTCCGACAGGGTGTATCCGGTCACGAAATCCGCCATTGCCCGAAGAAGGTCGCCGAGATCTGCGTCCGGCGGACAAAGGCAACTCAAGGAGTTGATCGGATTGCTGGGCGCGCGAACGAACAAGCGACCCCCTGTCGGATCGAACACCACCACCTGGTCAAGCGCGTCATCGGAGCTCGGCGGCAGGGTGGAAAATACCTGTGCGGCCTCGGCGCACAGTGCATCGAGATATTCCTGTGGATGAAAAAGATCTCCGTCAGCAGCAAGCACAAGGCCCGCTTCGATATCGCCCCAGACCGCCAAGATGCAATCCGACCGGCCGGATCGAAACTCCGCCAAGGGAGGGCGACCTGATTGAACACTTGCGGGATGACGGGATACCGGTTTCATCAGGTTGGATCGCCATGTGGCCGGTTTGGACGTTCCTCACGGCGTTGCCATGTTGGCGCTTTGACCGCGACGCGACGGGGTAGGACGGGCGCCGCCGGTGTCCGTTCGGAACTATCCGGAACAGGCTCGGGTGCAGCTTCTGCAGCCTTTGCAGGTGGCTTACCGGAAAGGCAGATATCCAGGGCCCGCATCACATCAGCCATACCGGATGTCTCGCATTCGGATGGCGCTTCGGTTGCAGCAAGGAGTGACACCGGGTGGACAGACCGAAACAATCCGGCCGTCTCCCGCTCCACACGGCCAAGAACCCGGGATCTGTCCGCATCCGACCCCAACTTGTCCATACGCGTCAACAACAACAGGCTTCGCTGGTACAGCACATCTGGCACCATGTCCCAAATGGCGGCTTCGGATTGTCGCCACGCCTGGGTGGCGGGGGTACACCAGATCACGATATCTGCCAACGGCAACAACGCGTCCCACGTGTCCGGCGACATGTTCGGATCCGAACTTCCAGGCATATCGATGAGTGAGAACCGCTCTAGGAATTCGGCCTGCACAGGGATGCGGACAGCGCGTGTGCTGTGCAGTGGGACGTCGGACAGAATGCCATCCGGCAAGTCGATTTCCCGCCCATCGGCGGCGACCCGCACGGGCGCGCCCCCGCCGGCCACAAACCAGATCGGTGGCACCTGGGTGGCGGTTACGCGAACTGGCGATCGGGACGTTCCGAGAAGCACGTTGGCCAACGTGCTCTTCCCGGCGCTGAATTCGCCAAGCAACGCAATTACCGGTTTCCGGCCATCATCTCTCGACGCGATATCCATGGTCATGCGGGCACCTTTGGCATTTCGGGTCCCTGGAAATCGGTCAGAAGAGACCGGGCCTCAGTCAACGCCGAGTGTTGAGCATCAAAGGCGTCAGCCTGTTTGCGGCGTAAATCCTCGAGATCGGAATGATCCCTGTTTGCGAGGTTCAAGAAAACCTCCCGCTGCCCGGCCATGAATTCATCCAGTTTCCCCATCAAGGCGGCCTTGTAAGGGGTGGCCAAATCCGCCTTCAGCGCATCCACAAGCGGCGCGATTTCGGCGTCGATCAACGCACGGAATTCTTCAGTATATGCTTGGTAGGTTCGCCGCTTGCGCCACCAGCGCGACCACCAACTGCCCTTGATGTCCAACGCGATGGTCTGCCCCAGAAGTACGGGCGCGGGAGGTTGCGGCGCGGCCGGCGGCTCAAGATCAAACCCGACATCGGTCAGCGAATAGCTTTGCAGGAACAGGTCCTTCAACTCGTTGGAGCACCTCAGATACCCGTCTTCCCCCGCGCGGGACGCTTTTGCGGCGAACACCTGATAGCCGGTCTTCAGAAGCAGGCGCAGGCCGGCGGGATCGTAGGTCCAAACCTCATCTTCGCCATAAATCTCCAAATGCTTGATCAGGGAGGCAACGGCCCTCGATACGAAAGTTTGGCGCGACTTTTCCAACCGCGTATCAAGAGCATCGAGTAGACTATCAAGTTCGGATGCAAGCCTGTCGGCCACTCGTTCGTTCGTGTGATCCAACGCCCTTGTCAACGCGGTGACATCCACGGGCTGCGCAGGCCCTTCCACTGCGCGCCGGTCCGCCATGGCGCGGGAGACCGATATGGCATTTGCGATGTTTCGCGCATCTCTGGCGATGGCGGCGATGTGTTCCGCCCCCTCGCCCACCACGATGCGCTCGGCGATTGCCTGGCTGAGCGCCGGCAAGCCCGACAGCGTCCAAACCATCGCAAACGGATCCTTTTCGGGCGCAGTTTGCGTGGCTTCATACTCCGCCAGATTAATCAACGCGCTTGCACTGGCCTTGCTCAAGGCGCCCAGTTCGCCGGTCAGCGCGCGATGGGCCCACACCGCACTTCCAAAGATGATTTTCGTGTCCGTCGACACGTTCTGCCCTGCAAGCGTCTTGCGGATGGAATCACGGATTTCGGGAATTTCGCGGGCCGGATCTTCCAATTCATCGACCCGGTTTACAAAGATCACAACGTCCCTTGTCGGGATATTCGAAATCAACCGGATCAATGCGAGATCGACGGTTGACAAGGCCTGATGCGCCGAAAGCACCATCACGCAAAGCCGACTGCCCCGCATCGCGTTCACGGTAATCTGCTCGCGAACCATGAACGTATCGTTGACCCCTGGCGTATCGCGCAGGCAGACGGGCAGAGGCAAGGCGGGCAAGCTGACGTAGAGATCAGCCGATTTCGTGATATCCGCAAATCGTCCTTGCGATTTGTCGGTACTGGTATCGAGGTCGAAATCGTCGCCAAGGCACACGTAGCGCTGGATCAACTCTTCGTCGACATAGCCATATTCGTGGGATTGTCCCAATAATTGCTCGAAACTCGCCCCCAACCGGGCTCGGGATTTCTCCCGCATGTCCGACAATTGCCGACGGACCTTTTCAAGCTCCTTGTCGGCACCAGCGCGGCTGGCAAGTTCCCCCACGCGGCCGCCGGTATTCAGCAAGTTGGCCCACTCATCCTCCGCAAAGAACCGAAACTGGGCGCGTTGATTTGCTTCCTTCAGCACGGGTGACAAATGGAGTGACGTGACGACGGAGGTCCACGGATTGACGTCGGAGGGCAGAAGCGTTCCGCCGCCCGACATGGCATTCACCAACGAGGTCTTGCCTGCCTTCACCTGGCCGATCAACGTCACCGACGGCTCAAACCGGCGCATCCGGCGGCGCAGCTTTTGAATGGCCTCAACGCTGGTCTCGTCCGCGACCTTCTGCAAATGATCCAAGGCGCCCGCGACCTTGCGCCTGTCCCGAACCAGCGGGGCCAGACCGCGAAACGTGTTCTCGACAAGCGCGGTGCCGGGATGTGTGTGCGGAATGATGCGGTCTTGTTTCATCTCAGTCGTTTCCCCATCCCAATGTCTGCTCGAACGCCGCCCGCAATTGAAACAGCATGGCCGCGGCGTCCTGAGCCTGCTCGGCTCCCGCTTCGATCCGGAGAAGGGTTGTGGTGTCGCAGACCTCTTCAATCATCGTTTGCAACGCGCGGATGGGCGCAATGTCCTCCGGCCAGTTTTCCGCGCGATCCCGAAGGCCCTCCACAACGTCGATACACTCATCGAGAACCCTCTCTGGCCACTCCTGCGATGGGTCCACCGCCGCCAAAACATCCACCAGATCCCTGGCGCGAGCCATGAGAAAGAGGAATGGTTCAGATAGGATTGGACGCAGATCCAGTTTGTGTTTCACCGACGCCTGTTTGGTGCCAGTGTGTTCCTCCCCTGGTGCGTCGTCGGGTGTTTCGACCGCCAGGTGCCGTAACCGGTGAAGGAGCAATTGCGCCATATCCAGATCGGCATTGCGGGCGTCTTCGATGTCGGACGTCAATCGGGCAATGAGCGGCTCGATGTCGAGGGCAGTGCTCGCCTCATGCCCGTCCGCGGCGAATGCTTCGGTAAAATTTGCGACCGCCCCATGCCGGGGCACCGATACGTCCCGGCGAGTTTCCAGCAGATAGGCGTGTTGGGTCAGGCGTTCTGGCGCATGGCCCCAGATCCGCGCATCTGCAACGCTAAAGGATCCCGTGCACCAAATCGCGATTTCCGACCGTCGTGCCGCCCAGGACAGAGCGGGCCGATGCATGGCGGGATCGGACTCAAGCGCGAGGACAAGAAACGACATTGAGCGCAGGCGTTCGACCGGAAGTTCCATTTGCAGGAATACCGGTTCGCGTTGGATCGTATGCGCCGATGGCCAGCCGTCTTCTGAGAGTGTGGTGCCGTCCTCCAAGGTCGCGACGGATTTGAGAACGGTTCCGTACTTCAATTCCATCGCCGGCGGCTGAGCCGCCCGTGGGAGGTGCGTCGAGCCCAGAATAGCGTGTACAACTTGCGCGATGTCACCGCGGGCCGGCCCCAGCAAGCAAACGCGCGCCGGACGCCGCAGGGTTTCGGCCAGGCGCGCGCAACGATCCGCCTCGCGCGCGGGCAAACGTGCCGAGGCGGCCAAGGTGTCGAGTTGTGCAATCGCTTCGTGTGGAGCGAAGGCTAGCGCAAGCATGTCTACCTCCGCGGGTTCGCCTGAACGGGTGGCGTGACGGCCCGACGGAACGCCTTGAACATCGCGTTGGATGTGGACCGGATAGAACTTGGCCGAACCCTCCGCTTCGCCTGCTGCACCCGGATCACGACGATCGAGGTATTGTCCTGCTCGGGGTCATCCATCGTGGAAAGAGCATCCATCAGATCCTGAGCGATCTCCTGGCTGCCGTCACGACGCGCGCGCAGCAGGAGCGCTTCGATGATGGGGTCGGGAAGGAATTGAAGGCCGTCACTGGCCAGGATCAAGATGTCATCGGGGCGCAATGTGGTGGGTTCTTCGGGGCAATCAACTTGGGAAACCGCGCCGCCCATGAGTGCGGATGTCAGGCAATTGCGCTGTGGGTGATCGGCGGCTTCCGCTTCACTCAGCAATCCGCGGGCCAGCATCAGATCGATTTGTGGGGCCATCGAATGGTCCGCATTCAGTCGGCAGAGGGTCTCATCGCGGAACAGGTACAAAACGGAATCGCCGACCGAGATCCAGTACAGCTTATCGTGCATCGCAACCGCCGCGACGACTGTCCCGCCCATGCCGTGATGGGTTGGCTGTTCTTTCACGCATTCTGTCAGGTTGGCATTTGCGTTGCGCATGGAGGCGCGCAGCACGTCCGGCAGATCCGCGCCCGGATGTAAAGTGCCGAGGCTTAGCCCGGCGAACATTTCCGCGACGATCGTGCGGCTTGCCAGATCCCCTGAGGCGTGCCCCCCCATGCCGTCGGATAGGATTGCGAACCCGTGATCCAGACCGACCGGAAACGCCACGGCCAGCGCGTCTTCCTGCCGCGACCGGGCACCAAGTGCGAGGGCGGAGGAGACATCGAACTCAAAGCGCGGCGCCTTAGTCATCGACCGGACCTGCACCTTGTTCTGTGTCTGTATCGGCCCAGGTGAAGTCCTCGCCACAAAACGCATGGAATCGCAGTGAGGTTTTGCCGATCCGGATCAGATCGCCATGGGTCAGTTCCTCGGTCGTCAGGACCGGGGTGCCGTTGCGCCGAACGACGTTGGCCTTGTTGCCATGGCCAAGGAAAAAGAGGTTCTGCTCCTCATCGTAGACAACGGATGCATGGCCTTCTCGCGAGATGCTTTCATCACCGAAATCGAGAGCGATATCCTGATCGGAGCCGCGGCCGATGGCCGCGACACTGGTGGACACCGCGAAGTAGGCCCCGCGCCCGGGTCCGTCTATGACCACAAGAAAGCCGGCGGGAAGTTGCGGCCCCTTGTTCGCTTTCTCAGCCGCGCCAAATGCATCGACGTCCAGATCCTGTGCATGGAACCCGAGAATACGGGTCTTGGCCCGACCGCCGCTTGGAGCGGAAGGTGCGTCGATAGAGGGTGTGGGTATGGGTGCGGGCTCATGGCGACGTTGCGTCGGCGGCACATGATCACGCACTCGGCTGTCGGAGGTTACGGGTCGCGGATCCGCAGGGGCACCCTCATCTGCCTCGATATCCCAGATCTGGCGTTTGCTGGTCGTTCCGTGCGTGTCGGCTGTCACTCGGCGCGGTGCCGGGGCGGCGGTCGCATCGCGCGAGGGTTCGGCATCCGCCTTCGGTGTTGCCACCGGCGGTCTCATGCGAACTGCGACGTTGCGGAGTCGGTTCATGCTCATGCCATTTCCTCAGCTTGATCATCCCCATGATCGGATTTGCCTTCAGTTTGGGCGGGGCGTCCAAAACGACCAATCCATCCAAAAAGGATGGGCGACTTCGGTTCTTCCTCGGGCTCTGGTTCCGGTTTCTCGGGCTTCATGTATTTCAGGCGCATTTTTTCAATTGGCTGGAGTGGAACGTCTTCGCCGGGTCCAGCGCATCCGATCTGTTGTTCCACCGCGTCCAGGTCATCATCAAGGTCGGCTGCAAACGCATCTTCGTCGAGACCAAATTCCTGGCTCGGGGCCAGCAGCGCGGGCACCAAACGGGCCTGGCCGTTTGGCGTTGACTGGCTTGCCGCACCTGCCTTGGTTTTGGATTCGGAGTCTGCATTTGCTCGTTTTGGCTGAAAATCCTTGAAAAAGTCTTTCACGAGCTTCGCGACCGTCTGATCGAGGTTCTGATCCCGTGCAGCGGCCTGGATCAATTTCTTCTTCCGCAACTCCTCATCGATGGTCCCCTGCCACGCTTCGGCGGTCTGCAGCCGCTCCTTGGGGAACAGGTTCAGGCAGGTGTTGATCGCCGCGATGAACGCAGCGTCATAGCCTTCGATCCGGCCCAAGGGGGTGAGCGGATCGGGTTTATCGCGCGCAGCAGCCGCCATGCGGCTATGGCTGCTGGCCGGCGCGCGCCCACTCAGGACGTGGTGAAAGGTTGCAGCGAGCGCGTACAGATCGCTTGCATAAACCTGATCGCTGCCCGCCATGTAGAACTCCTGCGGCGAGTATCCGTCCTTGACGGTCAGGATCTTGGACAGAACCCGGCTGACGCGCGTTGCGTCTTCGCGCGCCGCACCGAAGTCGATGAGCACCGGAAGATTGTCGTCATCGATCAGTATGTTATCGGGCGAGATATCACGGTGAAGAATGTCGTGGCGGTGGATGTAGTTGACGGCCTGGAGGAGCTGCGACAGCAGGGTTTTCACGGCATCTGGGGTTAACCGCGCGGGATCGGTTTCGATGATGTCCAGAAGGGTGCGCCCCTCGACGAAATCCATCGCCATATAGGCGGTCTCGTTATCGCGAAAATACTGATGAACGCCAACGATGTAAGGGTGCTGAAGGCTGGCCAACGCACGCGCCTCCTTCTCGAACAACTCCAGGATCGCTTCGAATTCAACGGCGTTGCCCTGCGATCGCACGCGCACGGTCTGATTGGCGCGAAAGCACATGGCGCTTGGGAAGCACTCCTTGATGACCACACGGCGGCCAAGGCTGTCACGGGCAAGATAAGTCACACCAAATCCGCCAGCGTTCAGGTATTGGTCAATCGTGTATTGGCCACCACAGAGGATCGAGCCTGGGGGCAGTTCATCGCCCTGTATGTCTGCCCGGTCGGATGCCATTTCGAGACCTATTTTCCCACTTTCATCGCTTGTCATTTCCCACCGGCAGACGCGCATATCGGCCGATTGCCCCGAGGTTGCGCACCCTATTTCGGCGCTCTTTATTTAGCGTTTGAAAAGTGGCTGAAAGGTGTCGGAACCCAGCGACGTCGACGACGAATACCAGCAATTCCTTGCAAATTGATCGCCAATGCGGCGTGTCACGATCGTCAGTTCCGGGGACGGGATCTGCAGGCCATATCCTTGTTTGCACGGAGCCGCACGGCCTCGTCGAGTGGCCCGAAAAACAGGGGCGTTCCGGCCGATTTGCCAGCTCAGGCGGTGCTGTTCAGGGCAATTCTGGCGTCCCAGTACCGCTCCCAAAGCGTGTTGAAAAAGAACAACACGTGGTCGCGAAAGGGGGCATCGCCGATTTGCAGCCGTAGAAATACCTCGCTGCCCACCACCCGCGCCGCAGGAACATCGACAACGGCGCGGAAAGCAAAGCTTCGACCTCCGGTTTCGGTATCGCGGTTCGCAATCTCCACAAGGCCGTATTCCACCAGATCGAACCCCGTGGTCGACCCGCCGTTCACCCGGAATTCCAGGTCGGTGAACTCCGTCCGAAACAGCTCCACATATCGGTCCGGGAACTGCCCTGTCAGAACGGCCGCGCCGTCGTGTGGATAGAAGGCCCCGATGACTTGCCCATCGGTCAGAATTGCACCAGTGCCAAGGTCGCTTTGGGCTGCAAACATACCGTTGCCGGGTGCGCGGATCTCAAGCGCCGCGCGCTGGATCCGCGCGGACGCCTGCTGGCTCTCAATCAGACGAAGCCGCTCGGTGGCCGCAAGCGTCTCGGCAGGATCGATGCCCTGGACAGCATCGCGCGCGACCACAAGGAAGGCTTGTTCGGCTGCCAGGATCGTGTCGGATTGATCAAGATCGAGACTGGTCGCGGACAGAAGCACATCGCCCGCGGCCACACCGCCATCGGAGGCAAGCTGTGCGATTTCCGCCCGCGCAGGACCACCGGCATTGAAGCTGACCTCATAGGTATCGGCCCGGTCGAGTTGGAGCGGCAGGACGACGATATAGGGGACGCGAACAAGGAGAAGAAGGGCCGTGATGCCCCCGATGAGGCCACCCCAGAATACTGCGCGGCGCCGGGTTGCACCCTTACGTCGTGGCGGCGCCCCCCCGCTGGAGGTGCTGAGCATCGGCGACAGGAACATCACGTAGGCCCCCCACGCGACAAGCACGATCCCAAGGCCGAAAAACCGGGGCAACATGATCCATGCAATCGTGAGCAAGATGTTGATCCGGTAGAACATCGACAGCAGGCCAAAGGTGACAAGGCCCGCGCCTTCACGAGTGCGGGGCATGTCGCCATCGGCCCCCAGATTGGTCACCCAACGCATCGTGCGTTTCAGCCGGGCTTGCGCGCGCGTTCCCAGATTGCGCTGCCCGATCCAGTCTGACAGCGCATAGTAGCCATCAAGCTTGATCAGCGGGTTCCCATTGAAGAGGACGGAGTTGAGGCTTGAGAAAAAGAAGATGTTGGCCAGCAACGTCTTGCCGAAGCCGCCGGGAGCGAAATGCCACGCGATCAACGCCACAAGCGCGACGCTGAGATCCACCGCCAATCCTGCCAAGGAAATCGCAATGCGTTGGCCGCGATTGGCCTGCAGATCGGCCATCGAGCAATCGACGAAGGGCATCGGGTAGAGGCCGATGAAATAGAGGCCGCCATCGCGGACCTGCACCTTGTAGCGGGTTGCGACCAGGAAGTGGCCGAATTCGTGCAACAGCTTCAGGATGGGCGCGACAAGTGCGAAACTTGCCAGGGCGCTGAGGGAAAAGATTTGCCCAAATTGGTTCAGAATGGACCAATCTTGAGACGAGGCCAGCACACTTGCGGCAACTGCCAGGAGGCCGAACAGAAGGAAAAACTGCGGCCCGACAAGCAAGCGCGCCACGCCTTCGAAAGCTGACTGCCATCGCCCCAGATCGACAATCGGCATTTGGATGAATAGCGGGTTGAAGGGCTTGGCCCGGCTCTGCTCCGTCTCAAGCATCTGGCGGTTGCTTTTCAGAAAGCCGAAGAGTCGACGGAACGGACCTGCATCCTGATCGTCATCCGCTGTCGGGTGCCGCCCGTAGCGCAGGGCATGCAGCGCCAGCGCGATCTCCCGGTCCACGCGGAAGATGCGCCCGTTCCGGCGATCATGCACGTGGTAATGCATCGCGTCGCCATCCACGCCCGCGCTCAGGCTCAAGTGGCCTAATTCTGAAGACCGAAATGCCTCCACGCGGCATACCTCACATATGAAATCACCGGCCTCATCCAGCCATAGATGCGCGGGGCCTCCCCGGCATTGATGCGGGCAATCCCGGTCAAGCCAACCAGCAGCCGGTCTTGCGGCCCATCAGTCAGACGCAGGCGCACGACAAGGCTGACCGCGCCGGTGTTGGGGTCGAGCATTTGCTGCGGCACACCGATCACCTCCGCGTCGAACGAGGCGGCGGCAACACCCCGAAACCGGACCCGGGCAATCTGGCCCGTTTCCACAAAGGGCGCATCGGCCGGTGCAAGATCCACAAGAACATCGAAGCTCTGGTCGGGCTGCACCCGCGCGATCACAGTGCCGGTGGTGAGAAACTGGCCCCGATCTCCCGATGCGATACTGTCGACGATGATGCCATCTACGGGCGCCCGCACGTCGAGCATATCCAAACGCTCGGTAAGCTGGTCGATCCGCAGCCGCGCGATCTCGGATCGGCTTTCCGACAGCTGGAAGGCGGCATAATCCCCTTGATCCAACGCGGCACTGGCGTTGATTTCTTCCAGAGCGAGGGTGACTTCCTGTTCCGATAGCTGCGCTTGCAAATCGGGTTCCGACAGCGTGGCCAGATGCGCGCCCTGCGCCACCCGGTCCCCCGGGCGCATGGCGACCTCATCCACGAAGCTGCCGAACGGCAATGCGATGACTTGCGTTTCGGTCGGGATGGCGCGGCCCTGGCTCGACAGGATCAACGGGGCCGGCAGGGCAAGCCAGATGGCCAGGACGGCGGCGCCACCCAGCAAGAGCGCGCGGCGAAGCCATCGCGACGGTTTGGCCCGGGATGCCTGGCCACTGAGCAGATCGGCAAGTGCGGGCGCTTGTGCCAACCATGCAGGTGTATCCGACCCAGCTAAAACCAGCGCATGGCCTGTATCCCCTTGGGCCGGCTTCACAATAGCAATCTGGGAGGCCTCGAGCGCCTCGGCGACGAGCGCCGCATCCAGCGCCTCAGGGCTTGTGTCGCTTGCGCGGATGCGCGCCATGCGCGGTGCCTCGGGATCGGACATCGCGGCACGGACCAGTTGCACAATTTCGCCCCGCCGCCCGGTATCGGCACCCGCGCTGAACCAGACGCGGCCCGGCTTGCCCCCGTCAACCCGGATCACGGCAACCGCCGCGGCACCCGTCAGATCCGCAATCTCGGTCGCCAACCATCCAAGCCGATGTTTCTTGCGCATACCGCCCGCGCGGTGCGCTGCGGCCACAAGCTCCTGGGCGGCATCGGGCTGCTCTGGCGCCGCCTGCGGCGAGGGGATCAGGGCGCTGGCTTCGGCCTCAAGGGCGGCCAATCGCTCCGCCAGGCTGACATCCGGTTGCAACGTGGCAAAGAACCGAACGAGCCATGACCCATCGCTGATCGGCGCCGTGCAGAGCACACCATCGCCCATCTTGCGTGCGGCAGGCCGGGCCGAGCGCATCTTTTTCAGAGCCTCCTCGGCACCGTCGGGTAACGTGGGGCCGTCCGTCAGCGTGAATTGGCCATCAACGGATAGAATACCGGCGATCACACCTTCGGACCGGTCGACGTTCGTCAGGTCGGAACCCGCCCGGTCCGGGTCTGGCACACCACTTAACGCCATCCGCCCGACCGCGCCGATGGATCAGGCGTCGATCTGGCCAAACTGGTCCTCGTAGGCCTTGATCGATTGGGCCAGGATCGCGGCCAACCGCTTGGCGGCATAGGGGTTCATCACCATGCGCTGGCTCAGGTTCACCTCGATCCGGTTGCCTTCGGGCTTGATCCCGCGCCAGTTCTGATGCGTGCCGAACAACAAGAAGAACTCCTCGCGGTTCGCCGTGGCCGTCGCGATGTTGGCGTAAACGCTTTCCATCTTGCTGTCGTCCCATTCGACTGTAACGCCATTGACGGTGGTTGTGGGGCCTGTGGGGCTATCGTCTGCCATGATTGTCCTCAAAATTCGGGTTATGCTGCGGCACGTGGGGCGCCGCTATCGGTCGGTGCCGTTGGCGGGACTGACGTGGTTTCCATCTGGTCCTGCACACGCTGCAACATCTGCTTGAACAGCTCAAGCTGAAGCGACGTCGGCTCGGTACCGGTTGCCATCATATATACAAGGAAGGCGCGATAAGCTTCCTCTTC
This sequence comes from uncultured Roseicyclus sp., assembly GCA_947494975.1. Lineage (GTDB taxonomy): Bacteria > Pseudomonadota > Alphaproteobacteria > Rhodobacterales > Rhodobacteraceae > Gymnodinialimonas. Next base: position 398,837 of record CANLXA010000001.1, read on the forward strand.
GATCAGGTCGGGGTCGGTATCGAATTGCAGGAGCATTGCAAGGCGCTCAAGGGTCTCGGTTGCCTGGAAGAACCCGAGAACCGCGCTAAACTGCGAGACGTCCTCCGCCGAACGCGGCGCGGCCTCGTCCAGTTCGTGGAGAGTATAGCCGATATCCGCAAACCCGTCGAAGAACCCGGTTGTCGAGAAAAAGACGCCGATCGCCGAGCGATATTGGGCACCCGACAAGATGTCGATCGGGCCAAGCCCCGGGAAGTTGCCGGTCACCAATTCGCGCTCCGGTGTCGGGCCGATGAAGCCCAACGGCAGCGTTGCGGTGAATTTGCCCGCGAAGCTGTCGCCGATCAGAATGTCATCCTCGGTGTTGCCGATGAACAGATCCCTGCCCAGGCCGCCGATGAGGACATCGGGACCGTCACCGCCATTCATCGTGTCAATCCCGCCAGTCACGAAGGGCAGGTTGGTTTCCAGTTCGATCCGTTCGACCAGAACGCCACCACTCAGGATCTCGCGCTGCAGAAGGATGGTATCCCCGAACAGGAAGTCCTGACCAAGCCCGCCGGTCATCAGATCGGCGCCGTAGCCGCCAAGCAGGAAATCGGCCCCATCGCCGCCGGAAAGCACATCGTCAAAGGCAGCACCGCTTACGCCATGCTCCACCCGCATGATACGGTCAACGGCGGATTGGTTGGGCCGCGCATCGGCCACATCACTCAGGTCCATCTCCGCCAGATCACCGATGATCCAATCATCGTCGGTGCCGCCAAGGATCGTGTCGGCGCCGAATTGGCCCATCAGAATATTGTCGCCACCAAAGCCATCGGCCGTGATCGTGTCTTCACCGCCCGCATCAGTTCGCGTCAGCGTCAGGCTTTCGAGATCGGTGGTGTTGAGAAATGTCAGGTCGATGAGGTCGCCCATCACGACATCCTCGCCCTCATCCGTTGTGACGCTGTCATTGCCAAGCCCGGCAACGGCAATGTCATTGCCTGCGCCCAGATCGATGACGTCGTCGCCACCGTGATCTGTCGTGTCGGCACCGGCGCTGTGCTGTGCGCCACTGCCGCCGTAGCGCACAAAGCCCGCATCGCCGAACACGATGTCACCACCGGCGCCCGATGTGACACTGTCAGCCCCGTCGCCCGCCACGATAACATCCGCACCACCGCTTGTTTCGATGGTATCATCCCCGCCCTGATCCGGGCTGGCGGATTCAATGGCATCATCACCGAGCGCACCGGTCGTTGTAATCGTTCCCAGATCTCCAAGCACGCGGTTGGCCCCGCCACCCGCATCGGTGCTGTCATTGCCAAGGCCAAGCGCGATCAGATCCGTCTGATTTCCGCCGATTACCGTATCGTCACCCTCCGCCGAGCCCTCGAACGCGGTGACCGTCAGCGGCAATTCACCAGCCACGTGGCGCGCCGTGACCTGCCCGTTATCGGCCACAACCGCGTTCACCCCCTCGCCCGTAGTCAGGCTATCACTGCCCCCACCGCCGATGATCACATCCCGGTCGGAGCCGCCGTTCAACGTTTCCGCACCGGTATTGGCGCTATCAACCGTGCGCAGCGTCACCGTCTCGGGCCCGGTGCCGGAGGGATCGGGAACGGATGTCAGCTCCCCGTTGTCGCCAAGCACGTAGTTCAGGCCGTCCTGCAGCTCGGCGGTATCGCTGTCGCCACCAAGGATAACGAAATCCGCGCCACCACCACCGGTATAGGAATCCGCACCATCACCGGCGGTCTCGCGGCTTAGGACTTGGGTCGGCAGCGCGTCTTCGCGGATCGAGGCCACAACGCGCCCGTTGTCGGTCAGCGCGATGTTGAGGTCAGCGCCCGCGTCAATCGTGTCGGCCCCGTCGCCGCCCAGAATCAGGTCACGCCCGCCTGCCGTCGTGATGCTGTCGGCACCCGCATTGGCCCCATCCTGCGTTTCCGCGGTGATCACGCCAGCATCGGCCGTCATCTGGCCATCGTCGGCCACAAGATACGTAAGGCCATCACCCAGGGTCGCTTCATCCGCTCCGCCACCCAAGATCACATAGGCAAGCCCCTCGCCGACATTCACGGTGTCGTCGCCCGAGGTGACGTCGGCGGTGGATTGCATTGTCTTGAAGACGCCCGCGATCAGGTCAAGCTGCGCCTCGCGTGCGTCAACTTCTGCCGTGGAAGGTGCGGCAGAGAGTGTGCCGAGATCCAGCAGGGCCTGAATTCCTTCGGGCGACAGATCCATCCGGCCATAATCGGCCAGAACGATCACGCCGCCATTGATGCTCGTGATGATGTCGTTTCCGGCACCCGCAAGAATGATATCGAGCTTGTCGTCCATCCCCGCCATGCCAACGGTGATGCTGTCATCGCCGTCAAGCGCGCCGACGAAGGTTTCGAACCGGCCCTCCGCCACGACGTATTCGCCGCCATCACCCAAGATGAAGTCAGCGCCCGTGCCCGAATTGATCGTGTCAGACCGCTCGCCACCCAGGATCACGTCGTTGCCCGCGCCGGTCGTGATGCTGTCTTCCGTTCCATTGGCCGAGGCCAGTGTGCGATAGGCGTTGACGGTTTCGAGGATCCGGGTGCCGATGACGTTGCCGAAATCGCCGAAGATGATGTTGTTGCCCAACAGGTCCTCGATCTCTTCCGGCGCGGTAGTGTCATCACTGCCGCCCGCGACCAGGATATCGTTGCCAGCCCCGCCATCGAGCGTGTCGATCCCGGCAAAACTGGCGGTCATGCCGGTGGAGATAAACGTCTCGGCCAGACGGTTGGCCGAAATCGAAATATTGCCGTAGTCACCGACCAGAATGTCGGCCGATGCACCGCCCGACATATCGTCGTTTCCTGCACCGCCAAACATCACGTCGGAGCCATCGCCGCCGGAGATCGTGTCGGTGCCATCATCGACGCCAACTAGCGTTTGAACGAAGAGGCGGTTTTGCAATTCAGCGAAGGCCGTGGGCAAGGTCAACGTGATCGGAGCACCGGCGGTGACAGATCCGTCGGATGCCGTGATTGCCCGGTTGATCAGAAGGGACCCGCCCGAGATCAGGTCATTGTCGTATCCACCTGACAGGATGTCGTCGCTCAACCCGCCGGAGATCACGTCGCGGCCATATTGGCCGTGCAACATATCTACGCCGGTGCCACCGATCATGATGTCATCGCCATCGGCGCGCACCAGATGCAGGTTGGCCACATCCTCGCCCTGCGCGCCCCAGCCCCAAGCGGTGTTCGTGCCGTTGCCCAGGACAACCAGATCGGCGCCCGCGCCCGCTTCCACAAGAACGGTGGTGCCGACGGCGTTGATCTGATCGTCTCCGGCCCCGGAATAGACGCGGATATCACAGGCGTTGTTCACATTGATCTGGTCCTGGCCGCTGCCGGTCAGAACCAGGTGGTTGCCCGCCCCGTTGATCGTGATCGATTCATTGTCGCGATCCGCGTTCAGCTGGGTGTCCGCGGTGAAGTTGGTCAACAGCGTATTGAGGCCCACCTTGGCCCCGTTCAGCACGTATTCGCCGCCATTGGTCGTGACCAGCTTGCCGCCGATCAGTTGCAGGCCAAGCGCGTTCAGGATGGCCGTGTCGCTCATGCCGCCGTCCGAGAACAGCTTCATGAAGCGGTCGCGCATCTCGTGGTCGTCGCCCGAGATCACCATGACGTTCTGACCAGTGACATTGACGGTATCCGCACCACCTTCGGCGAAGATGATGTAGGTGCCACTGCCATTGGCCGTGATCGTATCGGCGCCACCGCCCGCGAAGACGACATGCACACCGGAATTGGCAAGCCGGATCGTATCGGCGCCGTCGCCCGCGAAGGTGACCGTCGGAACGCCGGCGATCAGGCCTGTCATATCGACCGTGTTGTTGCCGTTGCCCGCCGGAATGATCACGCCGCCCGACCCGAATGCGTGGGACCCGCGGGCCACGCCGTTCAAAGTCAATTGCGTTCCGCTGAGCTTGATCGTCTCGCTGCCATCGCTCGTCGGGCCGCTGAGCGACGCGGCCGCCTGGGCCCCGACATTCAGCATCGTGGTGCCACCACCCACATCGTCGAAGAAGACCGGCGTGAAGGGCACGTTCGGCAGATTGTAGCTGAAGCCGAAATCAAACACGGTGGTGGACCATTTCAGGTCAGGCAATGGCCAAGGCAGATTGATCCCAGCCCAAATGCGGAGCGCGGCGTCGACGTTGAATCCACCTTCGAAGAATACGCCGAGGATTTCATCAACCGCCGTGGGACCAGACGGGCCCGCGAGGAATTCGACCATCGAGACCAGTTCGGCCAGCCGCAGGCGACCATCCTTGTTGGGATCGCGGAAGTTCAGATTGGCATCCACGCCGAGCGAGGCGCTGGCCCCAGCAATGCCCGCATTGAGGCTGATCCGGCCGTCGATATCGACGGAGATCAGCGATCCCGGCGCGGAATCGATGTAAGCGCCATCCAGAAGCCGCACGACGTCGAACGTATTGGCGAAATTGACAATGCCGGACATGTCGTATCCAACTGAGAACCCGGCATAAAGATCGAGCGACATATACGCATCAAAGGCCGACTTGATGGCACTTGCGGCCCAACCGGGCAAGCCGATCGAATCCACGATGTCGCGGGCGAAATCGATCTCGAAATCGGCGTTCAGGAGCAGGAATTCGACCGTCACCAGATCGACCATCGCGAAATCGCCCGTCAGCAGACGGAAGGCCTGCATCGGATCGGTCAAAAGCGGCAGTTCCACGATCAGGCCGGGGCCCGAAGCATTCAAATCAGGCAGGTTCGGTATACCAAGGCTCGGGTTGTAACACGGCGTGAACCGCGCGTTTTGCAGGTTGAACTGGCTGATCAGAACCTGGCCATCTGGATCGTAGCCCAGGAAATCATAGGTACCGAGGCAGATCTCGCCGCCCGAGAACTGGGCACCGAACGCGACGATGCTGTCCACAAGCCCGATGATCGGGAACAGCGTTTCCGCCGCCTGAACGGCGTAGGAGAATGGAACTTCGTTGAGGAAGCTGAACACGCTCTGGACCGGCCGCAGAACGTCGAGGATAGGATCGAAGACGGGCGCCAGCAGGCCATCGTATAGCTCTTTGACGTCAATGCGGACGTCGCTGAACTTCATGTTGGTAATCAGAAGATCGGTGGGTCCGATATCGGGGTCGAACGGATCATAGGTCGCGTCGAATTCGAAGGTCGTCAGCACCGATGGGAAAATGACGTTGCCACCGATCGTGAACTCACTGCCGTCCGCGGCGATGGGATCGAGGATCAACGCCTCCATCGCCAGTTCCAGATGCACATCGGCATGCATCGTGAACTCGGCAAAATTACCGAAATCAAGCTGGGTGGCGTAAATTGTCGTGTCGAACGTCGCCCCACCCGCAAGACTCAGCCCGCCGTAGTCACGGCCACCCTCACCCGCATCGCCGAACAGGTCGATCCCGATGGTGGCCTCGACATAAGCGTCGTCCGCCCCGGCATTGGCGCGGAATCCGAGGATATCGCCGAGGTTCAGAAGCCCTTGGAATCCGCCAGCATCGGCCTTCAGGACAAAGCGCAATTCCTCTTCATCGGTGTCGTTCAGGATGAAGAAGCCGTTACAATCCAGCCCGAAGCCCAGATTGATGAACAGATCCCCGGTCAGGACAATCGCGCTGGCATCATCGACACCCAGATCGAGCCCCGGAATGTCAAGGTCGAACCCGATATTCAGTGCCTCTTCGAAGACCCGGAAATCGAAACTGATCGCGCCGTAGATGAACGGGTCATCGGCCCCTTCCGGCGAGGATTCCAGTTGGATGAATTGCTTGTCTGCCGTGCTTTCAGGGAGGCCCAGAATGCCCTCGTAAAGCTTGTTCAGATACTCATTCATCAGCACTTCGACGAGGTCCGCCGTTGTGCGCACGGAGCCATCCGCGTTCAGCTCCGCTACCCAGTCGCGCGCCGGGTCGATCATGTCGAATTGCAGGTCGCGGAAGAAATTCGCGCCCAACATCAGGTTTTCACCGATGATCGGCAGGTCCACGGCACCCAGGAACGTCTCGATGCTCGACTGGATGGTCGAGAACACCATGTCGAGCCCGTTGAGGATCGCGTTGGGGTTGTTGAGCAGCTCGAATATGTCGCTGCAATCCAGCTGTGCCGACAGATCGGGCAGGCGCAACTCAATGGTTCGGTCATAGGCCACGCTGTCGGGCACTGTGCCTTCGAAGTAAAGCTCGATGGCATCGCCCTGAAACAAGGCACGGACGGCGTCTTCGTAGGGCTGGTTGGTCGGCGCGGGTGGCGACACAAGATCGCGTAGGCTCGTGAAGGTGATCGGATCGGGCCCCACCGTTTCCAGGATGGCCGATTGATAGGTAAAACCGTGCAGCGCGGGGTTGAGCAGGCCAAAGGCACCGCTGAATGGCAACTCGATATTCGTGGCGAGGTCGACCTCAAGACCGAAGAGATCGAGGAAGCTGCGGTCGGGATCGTTGGCGATATCGACAAGCGACACCAGATCAAGGCGTCCGTCGTCCACCCCGTCGACATCAAGGATCGTCGCTTCGATAAAGCCTGCGTCACCCGCGGACGAGCCGATGAATGCCTGCCCACCTTCAATCGCGGCCTCGACCGGCCCAAGCGCGAGCACGAGGTTCAGGCCATCCGGCGCGCCCAACGTGATTTCGGCGCGCAGATGCGTGCCCGTGGGGCCGGTATCCACGAATAGGATCGGCCGCCCGATATCCGGCGTGTTGAAGAGCGGACCGGAACGCGCAGTGTCCTCCACCTGCACGCCACTGGCAAAACCGAGGGCGTCGGCGACGTTGGAATTGTCGAGCTGCGTGATCGTGAAAGACACATCGTGGGACGTATCGACACCCTGCGCCGTGAAACTGATCGGATCGAATCCGTTGGTCTCGGCGAAATTCGTGCCTTCAAGCCGCAATTCAGGCGTCGCGCCACTGTCATCAACCGTGAAGCGCAGAAGCTGAAACAGGCTCACCTGCGTGAGTGGGATGCCAGTGCCGCTGATATCGGTGCGGGCGGCTGCGGCCGTCAGCATCGCGGCGTTCAGGGCGGCGGCAAAGTCCTGGATCGTAGTCCGTGCCGCGTCCGCCGCGAGCGATACCGTGACGGGCCCGCCGCCGTTGAGCACAACATCAAACGCATAGGCCGCAGCGTAGTTCGTCAGACCGGCATCCAGTGCAATCTCACCAAACGGGTTTGTGGCGTCGTCGCTGTCGGTGCTTGCCGCCCCAAAGAGCGCTGTGACACCGGCATCATCGGTCAGGTCGGTATTGCTGTCGGAAATCACGATCTGCCCGGCCGCCGCGTCATAGCTGGCCGAAACGGTGCCGCCACCGACGCCCGATAGTGCCGCGTTCAGACGGTCGATCACGTCCGAGATGGTTTCCGCGCCGGTCAGATCTACATTCACGCCATCGCGGGCATTGTCCGTCGTATCTTCCCAGACGACACGCAGATCCGCGGCACCTGCGGCATCGTTCAGCCGAAGGGTATAGACGCCTGCCAGCGCATCGAGCGGTGTCGACAGTTCAGCCGTGGTTAGCGTCGGGGTGATTTCGCTCAGATCGAGGCCGAACGAGAGTTCGAGGAAGATGTCCGGGTCAAACACCAGTTCCGCGTCACCGCGCGCATCCACCAGGTTGGTCAGGATCTCGGCCAGTGCATCCCCGGCCCCGGCCTCTAGCGCCGTCTGGCTCATCAGATCGGTCAGCGACACGTTGAAGCCAAGCGTCTCGGAATAGTCGGTCAGGTAGGCCAGCTGCATATCGAACTGCAACACGCAATCTTCGAAGGTGAGCGAGACCATGCCGCCGAAGGTTTCCTGGAGCAGCGCCTCAATCGTCGACAGTGAGAAATCAGGATCGTTGCGCAGGGCGTCGATCCCGGCCAGGAAATCGCTTGTGAAATCGAGCCCATCCAGAAGCGACGCATTCAGAAGCGGAATATCCACGGCCATGAACGCCAGTTGAGACGCCAGTTGATCGGAGTAGCTGTCGAGCAGGTCGCCGAGGCCCGCCAAACCATCAAGAACCGCGCCGGCCGTCAGCACGATGAGGCAATCCAGATCCGGCAGGTCGGCACAGAATTTCGCCGTACCGAAGGGATCGAAGACGTTTCCGATCGACAGGCCGATATTGCCGCCGAGATTCCCCGCGAAATCGATGCCGCCCAGATCCGCCGTCAGATCACCGAAACCGAAATAGACCATGGCGCGGCTTTCGCCTGCGTCCAGCGTCTCGGTATCCTCGTCAAAGAAATCGAGCGCGGCGCGGGTCGTAGCCTGATTGTTGGCCTCGGTCACCGCGCATCCGTCTTCGTCGATAACTATGTTACCTGTCAGATCGAACCGTCCGATCAGGTTGGCAAGCGACAAGGCATTGCTGACGCTGGCGAAAATCGGATCGCCCATGTCGTCGGTCCCGACCTGCGCCTGACCGCCGAAGATCGTCACGAATTGCGCGAAGGACACGTCGGGCCCGAAGGCGCCATCGTCTTCACCCACCACGGTCACATCCAGCGTCGCGTCGAAAGCCGCAAAATTGTCCGTGGGTGTGTTGAGGCCCAAGCCGATTTCCATGAGGCCCAGTTCCGCGCCACCGGTCAGCGCATCCGCATAGGCCGAGAAATCGGCCGTCAGGCGCATGTCGGTCAACTTCGCATTATCCAGAAGCGCGCCGAGAACGGATTTTTCATCCTCCGCCTGTGCGGCGTAATCAGCCTGAAGGTCGTAGATGTTGAAAAGTGCCGAGACCTCAAGCGCGGCATCGATGCTCGCCTGCAGTGCCGCCGTAATCTCAAGCCCCTCGAAATCGCCGAGGCCCAGATCATCGAGGCCGAGGACGCCGGATTTCGACAGGTTCCGCTCAATCGGATCAACAGTCAGCCGAATGTCTCCCGCCCGCGCAATCACCTCACCCGTGCCCGCATCCACTTCATCGGCGATGTAGACATCCAGCGTTGCACCGGGGAGCACGTCGCTCAGCTTGTCATTGACCCAAGCCAGAAGGCCCTGCAAATCCGTGACCCGCGCGAGTGATGAGGCGTCCAGGCCGACAGTGTATTGCACGTCATCCGTCGTGCTGTGGGTGAAGGTCAGGCCGTTGCCCAATTGCGCATTGGGAGGATCGGGATCGAAAACCGCGCTGCTGGTGACAGTGATGCCGATGTCGCGGGCGGCGAACTCGGACTGGACGGCCGCGGCCACGTCATCGACCGTGCCCCAGCCCGTATTCGGCTGATCGATATCAACAAGCTGCGGAACCCCATCGACCGACACGGCCAGCCGCAGCGTATCGAGCCCTTGCAGGATATCGAGGTCCAGTACGCCCAGATCCACGCTTTCGCGTCCGATCGACAGGTTGAGAACGTTGAAAGTGTCGGCAATCGACGGGTCGACCCCATCGCCCGCAACGGCGTCGATCTGGCGCAGCATCCGGTCGGTGAAACCGAAACTGGCGAAATCGAAGGGGGCATCGGTGGGCTGATCCCCGTCCCGCTCCGTATCGCCAGTAATCTTGAACAGAACCGAATTCAGGCCCGCCGTCGCCGTGAAGCGCAGCGCGCCGTTGATGGCTTGCACGGCCCAACCGAAAGAACTCAGCGCATCGGTGAAGGCCTGCGCGATCTGGTCTAGGAAATCGGAGACCAGCACGCCGTCGGCGTCGAACGGGTCGATGGCGCTGAAATCGACGGTCACGGCCTGCCCCTGTGGGCTGGTCTCCTGCGTCGACGTCCCGGCGCCTTCCGACAGCGGAACAAGCATTTCCAGATCAAGCGTTTGCAAGTTGGCAAGCACCAGTAGCGCCGCCGAGTCCAGCGCGATGCCCTCTTGTTCGGTGATCGGCAATTCGATCGCGTAGCTGTTGGTGGCGTCAAAACCCAGCTGGCCCGGCGTGATCGCAAAGCTTGCGGCCAGATCCCCGAACAGATCCGCAATCTCACCAAACCCATCCATCACGTCGATATCGGTGAAGGGAATGCCAACGCTCAGCTGATCGCTCGACAAGAGGTTTGCGGTGCCCGCACCAAGGGCGGCGAGAAATGCCGTGAAGGTATCAGACGTTGTATCGAACAAGGTCTGCGCAAGATCGGCGACTTGTTGTTGCGTTGCACCGATGGCGCCAATGCCCGAGGTGTCAAACACAACCGCCCCGATCGCCGCATCAAAGAGCGCGGCCGTGGTGTCGGCCTGCCCCAATTGCCCCAGATTGCCCGAGACCGTCAGGGTGGTATCAAAGCTCGCCAGCGACGTTGCACCAATTCCGAACTGAAGTTCGCTCGTGACGTCGAACTGGACCAGCGTGTAGCTGTTCGCATCGACGACATCGGCAAAGGCGGCGGCCCCGATCTCCTGAATCTCGAAATCGAAGATGGGCGCGAGTGTATTGGTGACGTCGTCGGAAGGATCGGAATCGTCGATCTCCACAAATGCGTCGAGCGATCCGCCTGCCGCCCAATCGAGCCCAAGCCGCAGCCCCGCCGTAGCGACTTCATCAAGCGTACCGGACAGAAATCCGGTCGACACATCCTGCCCCACTGGCGTTCCGGTCGGATCGCCAAATTCGAAAAGATGATCGGCCGAGACATTGTCGAGCGTAAGCCCGAGGCCGGGCGTCGCATCGGCCAGTGCGTTCTGCGCCGTCAAGTCGAACGACATGGTTCCCGCCGCGCCGCGGGCGAAGTCAAACTCGACCGGCAAGGGCATCCGCAGATCGGGGTGATGGCCCAACGCATCGAGGCCAGTCTCGATGCCCGGCAAAGTAATCGTGACGGACACATCGGCCGTCGTCGCGCCTTGGGTGAAGGCCACCACGGTCTGGCCATCTACCTGCGTGTCGGCCAGTTCAGCAACCATCAGCGCCGCGCGATCCATCTCCGATGTCTCGGCAGTGAACGCGTCGCTGAGCGCGGTGCGCATGGCGGCGAACATGTCATCGAGGTTGGTTTGCGTCGGCGGATCGTCATCGCTGCTGACGACGGCGTCATCCATTCCTGCGATCAAGGCGATCAACGCGTCGTCCTGCGTGCCGTTCATCAACCGTTCCGACCCGAAGGCCGACAGCAGATCATCTGCATCGAACGCAGCGGTAATCTGACTGAGTGTCACATCCGTGTTCCACGCGACAACGGCCGCGTGGACATCGTCGTGGATGGTTCCCAACTGCGCGGAAACGGTCGCGTCTATCAGGTCCTGATACTCGCCACGGAATTCTTCTATAACCGCATCAACCGCGCCCTCCACGCGAAGCATGGTGTCGCTCAGACGGCCCAGTCCGGTATCGGGCGCATCACCTGCCAATTCGAACAGAGGCGCCGCATCGCCAAGCTCGGCCTCAAGCCCGGATTGAAGATCCGACACCACGCTGTCGAACTCGGCCGCGTATGCCCCCATGAGGCGGGCCATGGCTTCGACAGTATCGAAATCCACGGCACTTCCAGCCACGCCCCATTCAAGGTTGGCGTCCAACATGATGCGAGGTTCGAGGATTTCGAATGCAGGGCCTTGCAGCTCCTGGGCGGCAATTGGCTTGCCTGTTCTCAGTGCTTTATTCAACGTGTGCTGCCCAACGAGAATACTGGCGAAAATGCTACGTGTTACGGTCCTGTCCCGACCTTTACGCAACAATTATGCTATTTTTATGTTTCAGCCTAGACTTGCGCATAGGCCCTGTCCATTGTTTGTTCAACTACACGGACAACTAAACTTAGTGTCCGACTCTATGGGGATGGGGGCAATCTTGTGAAGAATTGGGTGTGCGCAGGCGTGGCCGTTTTGGCCTTGTCAGCCTGCGGTGAGGGTATGACATCCCGGGCCACGGATGACCGGTTGGCCGAGTTGCTCGCTGATGGTGTTGACCCGACGCGTCTGGAACGTATCGAGGCGCGTGCGGCAAGAGCGCAGGAACGCAATTCATCGGTTGGAGATCTTCTAGCAGATTTCGGGGCCGACGCGCCGCCCGAGGGCTCCGCGGACCTGACGGAGCTTCTTGCCTTCGCCCAGGCCCGCAACACCACGATCGGACGCGCCGCTCAGGGGATCAACCGCGCAGATGCCGAACGTCTGAATGCGATTTTTGGTTACCTGCCGCAAATCAGCGCGTCGGCCACCTTGGCGCAGAACCAGCAAGAGGTCATCGAAAGCGACAATGCGGTTTTCCAGCTCGGCGTCGCGAATTACCCGTCGCTCGATGCCTCCATTGAACTGGCACAACCCCTCTTTGATCTGAGCCGGATCTACTCCATCCAGCTTGCCAATACGGCACGCACCGCGGCGGAGGTCGGCTATGTCGCAACCGTGCAAGACGTGATGTACGAGGTGTTCGACACCTATGTTGCCGCAGTGCAGGCGCGCAATCGCGTGTCCTCGCTGACGCAGCAGCGCGTGCTGATCAATGCGCAGGTCAACGCCGAAACCGCCCGTGAAAGTGCCGGCGAATCCGGCCGCGCCGCCGTCAGCGCCCTTCGCGTGGAAGTGTCCAGCATCGGCCTGGATCTGGCGCAGGAGACCCTGCGGTACGAACGCCTGCTGGCCGATCTCTCGCGTTTGACGGGTGTGGCCGTCACCGGCGTTGACAGCCCGCGCGCGCCATCGGGCATGTTCGGCACCGAACGCCGCGTTTCCGTTGAACAGGCGATTGCCTCAGCGGCCGAAAACAACCCGCGATTGCTTGAGGCACTTGTTGGCGTCGCCGAAGGCGATATTCGCCGCCGCCAGGCTATCGCGGCCGATTTCTCCCCGGTCCTGACGGCCTTCGCCCGATACGTCTACGAAGACCGTGACGCCAGCCGCTTTGGCGGTGGGTCGGTGTCTGCCGATACGGTGCTGGGTGTCCGCCTCGTCGTGCCGATCTTCAATGCGCAAGGAGAGGGGATGGAGAACCTGACCGCGCGTATCGATTTTCGCGACGCCTATATCCAATACCTGGCCACACAACGGGAGATCGCAACGGAGATTTCCTCCACCCATCGCCGCCTGACCGCCACCGCAGCATCCCTTGGGGAGGCGCAGGCCTCGCTTCGTGGCCTCAACGCGATTGTCGCCTCCGAACGCGCATTGGTGACGGCTGGGGAAAGCCAGGAGTACCTGGTGGCGGCCCTGCGTGCGCAGGCGCTGGAGGGGCAGGAACGCGTGGCGTTCTATCAACTGGAATACCTCCGTGCGTGGGCCCAATTCGAATACCTTTCGGGCCTTAACCTTGCTGATCGGCTTTGATCCGATGGCCCTGAGACGCGCCAGAATAACAGCGGTGGCGATTGCCGCGCTGATGCAGTCGACACTCGCGATGGCGCAGGCCGCGAACGTTCCCGTCAATTGCACGGTCAGCCCCGCGCAGACCATCGAACTCAGCGCGCCGGTCATGGGTGTGGTCGCGGATGTGTCGGTGGTTCGCGGCGGTCGAGTGGATGCTGGCGACATCATCGTACGCCTGGACGATGATCTCGCCCGATCCGAGGCCAGCCTCGCGGTCCAGCAGGCCGCCTTCGATGGCGCAATCCGCGCAGCCCAGGCGCAATTGGCCAACCTCCTCGCCCGGCGTGGCCGATTGCAGATCGCAGTCGATCAACGTGCCATCCCGCAGGCGGACTTCGACGCCCTGCTCCTGGAGATTGCACTGGCCGAGATCGCCGTCGAACGACAGATACAGGACCGAACTATTCTGCAGTTGCAAGCCGAACAATCAGCCCTGTTGATCGAAAAACTGACGATCCGCAGCCCGATCAGCGCCGTGATCGGCGAGGATCTGATATCGGTCGGCGAAAGCACGGCAAATCGGCCGGTTGTCACTCTCTACGCGGTGGACAGCGTTCGGATCGAGGCCTTCGTACCGGTCCCGCTGCTCGATGATATTCTCGCCACGGACGCCTTGGCCGTTACCAGCCCCGGCTCAGATCGCGACTTCCCGGTGACGCTGGACTACGTGGCACCCGCCGCCAACCTATCGTCAAACACCATCGCGGTTTACTTCTTCTTGCACGGGGATGGCCTGCGCCCCGGCTCAACTTGCAGGTTGGTCTATTGACGCCCATGATACCCCCCTCCTCCGTGGCCAAGGCGGCATGTCTGACGATGGTTCTTTCGGCGGTCGGACTGCCTGCCTTTGCGCAGGATCAGGCGGGCGGCGGCACCCTGTCTGCCGCGCTGGCCTATAGTATGGAGCGCGGCGCGATTGCCGGCCTCGGCCTCAACGCACCTTCGTTGTTCGGCACCGGGTTTGACCTGAGCCTGCGCGGCAATTGGGATGAACGCGGGCGTGAGATTTCGGCCAACCTGCGGTCAACCGATACGTTCGACCTACCGGGGCTGAATCGGCCCGCGACCCTGCGCTTTTCGCTTCAGAACCGCTTGACGGAATGGGAGGATGACGCGTTTTCCACCAGCCGGACAGGTGCGAGCGTCGGGGTGGAGTTTGCGCTCGGAACCAGAGCTGCTGCGCGCACGGATGTCTTCATCTACGATGACCGTATTTACGACGTCGACGCCACAACATCGGCTTTCATCGCCGCCGAAGCCGGAACGCGAGTCTCATCCGGGCTGGCATTCGGTTGGGCCTATGACACCACCGATAACCCGACAGCGCCCCGCGAGGGGCTCAGCCTCGACGCCGAGTTGCGCTTGGCGCTTTGGGGCGACGACGCGCGTTGGAGCGCTTTGGGCCTGTCGGCCGCCTACCACTTACCCGTCGGACAGGACGGAACTGTCCGCGTCGGGGCCATTGGGGGCCTGGCAGACGGCTGGGACGGCGGCGCGCTGCGCATCACAGAACGAGCGTTTCTGGCGTCCGATCTGCCCCGTGGCTTTGCCGCCGGTGGGATCGGCCCGCGTGATCTTGCCACCGACACGGCGTTGGGTGGTGAGCGTTACGCGGCATTTTCCCTCGAATATGCACGGGATATCGGGAATGTGGCGAGCGCCGATCTACGCGGCCATGTCTTTGCCGAGGCAGGTTCGGTCTGGCAGTTGCAGAACACGGGCGGTGGCGTTGTCGATGACAGCTTGTCTTGGCGCTCCAGCGCCGGGGTGGCGCTGTCCATCGACACATCCCTTGGCCTGATCGAGCTCTACGCAGCTCATCCCATCGATTATGAGACCTATGATGAGACCCAGAGTTTCGGGCTCTCGCTCAGGCTTGATTTCTGACGCGCCTTCCACGATCTGACCCTGACGGACGAGGCCCCCATCCGTGCGGGATGGAGGCCTTTTTCGTGTTGATGTCTTTGGTTTATTATCCGCCGAAGACAAAAATGTTCACGTCTTCGGAAAGCGAAACGCCTTGCAGGACGATCCCGCCGAGCGACGTGTCGACGACGCCGTTCTCGTTCAGATACCGGATGATGGTTGAAGTTCCGCCGTCCCAGGCGATCTCGGCCACACCGTTGAAATTGCCATCAAACTTGCCCGCATCGAAGACGAGGACGTCCTCAGCGGTCGAGAAATCCGTGATGAAGTCACGGCGGTTTTCGAAATCGGCGAAGTAGAAGCTGTCGGCGCCGGTGCCGCCGGTCATCGTGTCAGATCCGGTGCCGCCGTTCAGCGTGTCATTGCCCGCCCCGCCCTGCAACTCATCGAAGCCCCAGTTCCCGAGGATGTTGTCGTCTCCGTCTCCGCCGATCACGGTATCGGAATTGCCGCCACCAAGCAGCACGTCGTTTCCGTCGCCACCGCTTATCACGTCATTGCCGTTTTCGCCTCGGATTGTGTCTGCGCCTTCATCACCCCAGAGCTGATCGTCGCCGTCCTCTCCATGGATGGAATCGTTGCCCAATCCGCCGAAGATGAAGTCGTCGCCGGTGCCACCAAGGAAGAAATCCTGGCCCGCGCCGCCGGTAAGCGTGTCGTTCCCTTCACTGCCCAGAAGGCTGTCATTGCCATCTTCGCCGAAGATATTGTCATTGCCGCCATCACCACGCAGCAGATCATCACCATCTCCGGCGTGGATTTCGTCATCGCCCGCGCCGGTGAAAATGGTGTCGTTGCCAGTACCGCCATGGACCTGTTCAATCCCGCCACCGGTCGACACGAAGTCATTTCCGGCGCCAGCATCAATCGAGACGTCGTCCGGGACATTGAGGATCCGGTCATCGCCATCGGTCCCGACAATGTCGAACGGAGAGGGTTCCCCGCCAATGGAGCCGTCTTCGACGGGGCCGGTATGGGTGATGTGCAGCACCTGATAGGGTTCGAGGAAAACTGTCAGAACACCGTCCTGCATCATCGACGCAACGTCGATCTGGGTCAGCACCGCATCGCGGTGATGGCCGCCGTCATTGGCATAGCCGATGACATAACCGGTAACCGCCGGGTTCGTCCCCAGCATAACGGACAGATCGACAGTAAACTCCTGACCGAGCGGTGAGCGGGAACTGAGGAAAATCTCGTCGCGTGTTTCGCCTTCGGTATACCCGGCGATCGGATTGCTGAATACGGTCAGTTCCAGATCGTTTTCGGTCGTGGACGGCGCAAAGCCGATATCCATCAATTCCATGCCAACCACGGTCTGGCTCAGAATATCGAACATCGCCGCGCGGGTGGAGTTGGTTACGATCTCCAATCCGTTGATCGTTGTAATCTCGATATCCTCGTTACGGTTAACGAGCGAATTGGTTGTGCTGTGCAGAACTGGCCAGACAAAGGAATAATCCACGTCTGCTTCCACCAGGTTCGTGTAGTGCTCCAGGAACATCGAAGCACCATGGACGCCGATATCAATACCGTCTTCGCCGAGTGAGATATTCCGGTTGATATTGTATTCCCCAACAATGCGGAGGAGATCGCCACCGGCCCATGCCTCCCAATTGGCAGAGCCACTTCCGGTCAGGTTCATCTCCAGGCCGCGATCCTCAAGGAACAAACCGGAATCGTTGTCGAACCCACCTTCATCGGCATCGCGCCAGTAGAAGTTGCGCAGCACACCGTCGACGACCCCGGTCGGATCCAGAACGGATTCGAAGGCAGTCTGGATTGCCGCATTGGCCGTATCCACATCGTTGCCAAAGGCGCCGCGGAGGTTCCCGCTGGCTTGAATAATCACGTTTGCATCATAGTTTGCGGCGGCCATGCCAGCCTCAAGAGCGGCGGCGGCATTGCCTGCGCCGATGCCATATTCGACTTCGGGCTGTTCATCTCCAGGGGTCCGCCCGCCCCAGTATTCGTTGCCAAGCTCATATGCCGTGACAACGCCGGGGTATTGCTCGCCGATCAGGCGGGCGAAGGTTTCAAGTTCATCATAGAGCTGAGGGACCCCGACGCCGCCATGGGGCTCCAGTGTTTCGACAGGGACAACCATGTTCACGGTCAGGTTGTTTGCACTGGCGTAGGCGAGAAACTCCTTGACGGGATCGGACAATTGACCATCCACGAGGATCCCGTAATCGGAAAAGAATTCCTTGTCCTGACCCGCCGGAAAGCGAACGTGGTCAACACCGAATTCAATCAGGGCTTCGATCGAATCGTCCGTGGGACGGCCATGGGGGTTACCCGTTTCACCATCCCAGGGGGTGGAGCCCGTATTTGCCCCCGGCAAGAAGTTGCTATTGAAGTGGGTCTCTTCGGAATGGTGTCCGCTACCACTTACGGTATTTACTTGATAGGTCGTCATCCCCAGCTCCATCACCATATTGATGGGAGCGGTCTACGCAGGGGGTCGGTTCGGATCGCGATAGAATCCGGGCAGACTTATGAACATGATCCAAGATTTTTGGCGAATGATCCGGGCTCGCTCAACGCTCCGTTAAGCTATCGCAGGAGCGTCGCGGCGTCAGGCGCAACGTACGCAGCTCTCCGAGGGTAACAAAAGTAGCTACCTTTGCCTCACACAAGTGGTCGAGCCGCTTTGGGCAGCCACAGGGCGTCGCCTGAACCGAACCGCGATCCGCGACGCCATGATCCTTATGCGAAATTCACCGCGGCAGATCCGAATCCACCGAAGTCAGCCTCAATTCGCGTGCCGGGCGGGCATTCAACGGGGCGGATGAAGCTGCCTGACAAGATGATGTGGCCCGGCTCAATTCCCTGCCCGTATTGTGCCATACGCCGCGCAAGCCAGACGACACTTTCAACCGGATCATTCAGAACACCCGCACCCAGGCCGGTTTCTTCCACCTCGCCGTCTCGCGATACGATCGCCCCGACCCACCGGAGGTCAACGACCTCGGGCGCGTGCCGCTCTGCCCCAAGCACCACCCCCGCATTCGCGGCATTGTCGCTGATTGTATCATAGATCTTGCGGGCCTCGCCTGTCTCCGCATCGACGCGGACGACACGAGTATCAAGGATCTCGAGGGCCGGAGCGACATATGCCGTTGCCGCAAGAACGGCTTCTCGTGTTACATCCGCCCCCGCCAGGTTGGATTTCATGACGAACGCAATCTCAGCCTCGACCCGCGGTTGGATGAACCGTCCGCCGGGCACCGTGGTGCCGTGGTCAAAGTGCATATCGTCAAACAGGATGCCGCTGTCCGGAATATCTATGCCAAGCGCAGATTGCATGGCCTTCGACGTCAGGCCGATCTTCCAGCCAATCACGCGCCGCCCGTCCGCACGCTTCGCCCGATAGATCGCGTTCTGGATCGCATAGGCGTCATCCATCCCGATCTCGGGAAACCGGCGCGTCAGCAGGCCGATCTGCTCGCCGGTTTTCTCAGCATTCAGGAGGTCCGCGGCGGCGGCGGCATGATCTCCGGGCGTCATACCACTTCATCCTCCACGCCATTGCGTAAGGTGCCGATGCCGTTGACCTCCACCTCCACCACGTCGCCGGGCACCAGATACCGGGGCGGATCAAACCGCGCGCCTGCCCCCGTGGGGGTGCCCGTCACGATGATGTCGCCGGGCTGCAGCGTCATGAAGGTGGAGATATAAGCGATCTCTTCGCGGATCGGGAACATCATGCGGTTGAGCGTATCGTCCTGCCGCACCTCCCCGTTCACGCGGGTGATGATGCGCGCATCATCCAGTTGCGCAGCATCCGTGAAGGGCACGATCCACGGCCCCATCGCCCCGGACCGGTCCCAATTCTTGCCTTGCGTGACATTGAACTTCGCGTGACGCACCCAGTCGCGGATCGTGCCTTCGTTGCAGATCGTCAGCGCCGCGATGTGGTCGTAGGCATCCGCCTGCGTGACGCGCCGTCCGGCCTTGCCGATGACAATCGCCACCTCGCCCTCATAATCCAGTTGAGGGCTTTCCGGCGGGCGGATCAGTGGCCGCTCGTGGCCGGTGAACCCACTGGCAAAGCGCGGGAACAGCGACATGTGCTTGGGTTGTGCGGAGCCATCCTTGTACTCCGCATTGCGATCAGGGAAATTCACGCCGACGCACAGGATGCGCGGAGCGTTGGGCAAGACCATCTCAAACCGGACATTGGTGTGGGCCACGGATTTACCCTCAGCCGCACCTGACAACGTGTCCAGACCGCCCGCGCTAATCACATCGAGCAAGGTGGGCCAGTTCGGGAAATCGGGGCTCAGCGCGATCATGCCCGCGTCTGTGGCCGCGCCGTAAAAGCGCTCCCCGTTGGCCGTGTAGGAGGCGAATTTCATGTCAGATTCCTCCAGACATCGGCGATGACATCACGCGCCATCATCACATCATCGCGCGTCGTATCGAACTGCCCGACCTGAAAGCGAATGATTTTTTGACCCTGGAAGGCACCTTGCGTCAGGTAAATCCGGCCATCATCGTTCAGAGCGTCGACAAGGCGCTGCTGATCCGCGTCGCTGCCGGGGCAGCGGAAGGAGAAGAGGCTCAGGATCGGCTCCGTCACGATCTCAAAGCCGTCCATGGCGCGGATGGCCTCGCAAAGCTCTCCGGCCCAAAGCACATGGTTGCGCAGGCGCGCGCGCAGGCCATCGAGGCCGTAGGACCGGATCAGGAACCAGATCTTCAACGCGCGGAACCGACGGCCAAGGGGGATTGTCCATTCGGAATAATTGGTGACGGCGTCGCCGGTCGTTTTCAGGTATTCCGGTTCGATCTTCAGTGTATTCAACTGCGGCTGCGGGTCAGCCAGGAACTGGACAGAGCAATCGAATTGCGCGCCGAGCCATTTGTGCGGGTTGAACACGATACTGTCGAATCCGTCAACGTTGGCCCAAAAATCCTCGCGAAACTCGGAGCAGATCATGGCTGCCCCGGCCCAGGCAGCATCGAGATGGGTATAGAGGCCTTCCGCCCGCGCAACGGCCAGAAGCGGGCCGAGATCATCGCAGGCGCCAATGCCAGTGCCGCCGGTGATCCCGATAAGACCCGCCGGGATATGGCCTGCCGCGCCATCCGCTGCGATGGCGGCTTTCAGCGCGTCGACATCCGCCGCGTAGCGCGGGCCGGATGTTGGCAGTTTCACGAGGTTGTCTTGCCCGATCCCGGCCACCCAGCACGCCCGATCAATCGAGGAATGCACCTGGTCCGAACAATAGATGCGCAGCTGGCCCTTGCCCGAAAGACCCTCGCGATTTCCAGAATACCCTGTCGCACGCTCCCGCATCGTCAGGACCGCCGATAGCGTTGCCGATGACGCGCTGTCCTGAATGACGCCGGTGTATTCTGCCGGCAGGTCAAGCGCTTGGCGGAGCCAATCCACCATCACGCCCTCCACCTCCGTCGCCGCCGGTGAGGTCTGCCACAACATGCATTGCGCCGCGACCGTTGTGACCAGCATTTCCGCCAGCATCGAGGGCGGCGCGGCATTGGCCGGGAAATACGCGAAGAACCGCGGGTGCTGCCAATGAGTCATACCGGGCATCACGATCTGCTCGAAATCGGCCATGATGGCCTCCATCGCCTCGGCGCCGTCGGGCGGTGCTTGCGGCAATTGGGCGGCGATCTGCCCCGGCGCTGTCTGCGCGCGCACCGGCCGGTCCCGCAGCGTGGCGTGATAGTCCGCGCCCCAATCGGCAATCATCTTGGCCCAATCCGAATATTCGTCCCACTTCATCGCGATATCCTTTTGGGCAGCGCTTTTTCGTTCACGGTGCGATGATCGGGCTGGCTTTGAGGGCGGAGGCGCGAGGCTCGATCCCCATAAACTGCGTACCGTGTTCAAACCAGCTTTGGGGGGCAGGCGCGCCCCACAGGGTTTGACGTTGCGGATCTTTCAGATTCCACTTGATCGGCTCCAGATCCGGATCAACTGTTTGATAATCTGAGCAATAAATCTCGATCCGATGCCCGTCGGGGTCGAGGATGTAGAGGAAGAAAGCGTTTGAGATTCCGTGCCGCCCGGGCCCACGCTCGATATGGCTCACGTAGCCGGTCGTCGCCATCAGATCGAGCAGATCGATGATGTTGAGCGGCGTCGGCACCCAGAAGGCGACGTGATGCATCCGCGGCCCCGTGCCATTGGTGAACGCCATATCATGCACGCCCCCTTTGCGGTGCAGCCATGCGGCCCAGAGCTTCTTGCTCTGCTCATCCTCGGTATATTCCGTCACGCGGAAGCCGAAATCAGAATAGAACGCAACCGACGCATCGACATCGGGTGAGAAGCAATTGAAATGGTCGATCCGGAGCGGTTTGACCCCACGATAGAGCGCGTATTGCTGATGGATCGGCGGCAGGCGATCCATCTTATGGTAGAATTCCAACGGGACGCCGATGTTGTCGGACGTCAGCAGAGTACGGCCCTGATAAGGGCGATCCACCCATTGTGTAGGGCGGCCCTTGGACCGGAAATAGGCCTCTGCCCGGTCCAGATCGTCTTCGTCAAAGGTTTTGAAACCCATCACCTCAACCGTGCCCGGCTGATCGGATTTCTGCAGGATCACGCAATGATGGCCCCGTTCCTCCATCGCGCGCAGGTAGATGTGGGTGTCGCTCTCGTCGGTGATCTGAAGGCCCAGGATATCCGCGTAGAAGATTCGCGAGGCGGCCAGATCGGCGACGTTCAGGCAGATATGGCTTAGGCGGATCGTGTTGAAGGCGGGGTAGAGGTTTGGGGCTGGAACCGGCATTCAAAGCGCTCCTAACTTGGTGATCTTATGCTGGCCAGTCGCAAAGCCGATATGCTTTTGCTCCATGTAGAACTCGAATGACCAATCGCCGCCATCGCGCCCGATACCGCTTGCCTTCACGCCGCCAAACGGCGTGGGGAGATGGCGGACGTTCTCAGAATTCACCCAAATCATCCCGGCCTCAAGCCGGTCAGAGAACCGCAATGCGCGCGTCAGGTCATTGGTCCAGACATAGCCGGTCAGGCCGTAGGGTATGTCGTTGGCGATTTGTAGGGCCTCTTCCTCCGTGCTGAACGGGATCGAGGTGAGCACGGGACCGAAAATCTCCTCCTGCGCGATACGCATGTCATTGGTGGCGCCGGTGAAGAGCGTGGGCGCCACGAAGTAGCCATCGTCACCGATGGCCTCGCCCCCCGCCGCGATCGTTGCACCATCGGCGCGGGCAATATCGAAATAGCTCGTAACCTTGTTGAAATGCTCTTCACTTATCAGCGGGCCAATTTCGGTTTGGGGGTCAAGCGGGTGGCCGACGCGGATGGCGTTGACGCGCCCGGCCAGTCTGGCTTCGAACTCACTCTTGATCGTGTCTTGGAGCAGCAGCCGGGACGACGACGTGCACCGCTCCCCGTTGATCGAATAGATCATGAAGATCACCGCATCGAGTGCGCGGTCGAGATCGGCATCGTCAAAGACGATGACGGGGTTCTTGCCGCCCAGTTCAAGGTGATTGCGTTTCAGTGTATCGGCACCCTGCTTGGTGATAAGCGAGCCGGTGCGGCTCTCGCCGACAAAGGCGATTGCCTTGATCTGCGGATGCTCGCAAAGCGCCTTGCCAGCGCCTTCACCAAAGCCGTTGACGGTGTTGAGCACGCCGGGCGGCAGGCCCGCCTCTTCGGCGATCTCGACCAGAAGCCTGGCCGTGACTGGCGAGGCTTCGGCGGGTTTGTGCACGACGGTGCAGCCCGCCGCGAGTGCGGGCGCGATTTTCCATGTCGACAGCATGAAAGGCGTATTCCACGGCGTGATGACGCCAACCGGGCCGATGGGCACCCGGGTGGTAATGTTCATGAGTGTAGGCGATTTGAGGTGCTGGCCATCACGGGCCTGCACGACCTGATCGGCAAAATACCTGAAATTCTCGGCCCCGCGCAGGGCGGCCTTGGACATGAATTTCAACGCCTGCCCGGTATCCCAGCATTCGCAAAGGGCGATCTCCTCTGCCCGCGCCTCGATGCCTTCGGCAATACGGATCAGGATCTTGCGCCGCTCGGTCGCCGGCAGGTCGCGCCAGGCGGCGAACGTGTCATGGGCGGCTTGGGCAGCGGCGTCGATATCGTCGGCCGTGCCGTGAGCCACGCTGCAGATCGTGCTCTTGTCCACCGGCGAGACAGTTGGAAAGACACCGCCCGACCCCGGCACATCCTTTCCGGCAATGCGGTTCAGAATGCCGGCGTGACGGAACCGCTGAAGATAGCCATCCAGCTTCGCGATATTGTCGTCCAGCGCACTCATGCATCGCCCTCCAGGTGATCTCGGATCGTGCCGTACTTTGGGGACAGCGCGGCATCGATGTCCCGCATCTCCACCGACAAGGCGATGGAATGGGTCCCCATCACATCGGCCAGCACAGCTCGCGCGGCCTCGAATATCCGGCCAACAGCATCTTTCTTGACGTCGTCCGCACGTCCTTCGCGCAGGCGGATCGACAGGTCCAAAAATCCATGTTTCGGATCCCCATCGGCGATAGCGTAGTGATCCACTCGGATCGCGCGAACGCGAATGCCGGGCATGGGAAAGGCGTCGATCCGCACGGCCTCGGCCCGGATCGCCTCACACAGCGCGCCCATATCGACCAGGTTTTCGAGGTTAGCGGAATACTCGATCTGGAAATGGGGCATGCTTTTCCCTTAACATGTTAATGATTGCGATGTTAATTAAATCCGCCTTGCGTTGTCAAGCCCGAACCGGCAGCAGATGAAGCAGTATCAGATCCGAACGTGACCCGACCATGTCCTCCAAAATGCCCTCCACTTCCCGTTCCCTGCCGATCGCGCTGATCCGCGCGCGCGAGGGTGTGATGGCGCCGATCCGGGACATGTTGTCGGATACCGGCATCACCGAACAACAATGGCGGGTCCTGCGGGTGCTGTCCGAACACGGGCCGCTCGACACCACCACGCTGGCCGACCGCGCCAGCCTTCTGCATCCCAGCCTGACGCGTATCGCCACCACGATGCGGGGCAAGGGCCTGATCACCCAGACCCGCGACAAGGTGGATCGCCGTCGACAATTCATCGCGATCACGCCGGACGGGCAGAAGATCATCGATGATAATGCGGACCAATCGGCACGAATCGTGGCCGACTTCCGGCGCATCCTCGGCGAGGACGACTTCGAGACCCTGCTGGACCTTCTGGGCCGTCTTGATCCCGGCGCGCAGGATTAGGCCATGACCGTACCATCGGCACGCCAAGCATCGAAAATCGCCAACGCCTGATCGGCAAATATGGCATCGTTGATGTGGCCCTCGACCATATGGGCATCGACATTGGGCGGCAGGCTTCCTTGCAATTCCTGCAAGAACGCCGCCAGCCCCGCTTTGTCGTGCAGATCAGCGCCCTCCCGGTCCCATTCACCCAACCCGTGCGTTGGTAGCAGAAGCGCCACCGGCCCCTTGGCCGTGGCAAGCTGTGCGGAATGCGCGCGTGCCACGGCCCTGCGCTCATCCTCATTCAACACGATGGAGGTGAGCAGTCGGTTGTGGGCGTGTTTGGGGTGATCCGCCCACTTGTCGGCCAACGGCTGCCATCCGATGATATCGACAAGGTCGTAACACCCCGGTGCCACGATCTGCGGTGTCCCGGCGCGGCCCGCATTGGTCAGGCGGTCCTCGCCGGCCGAAATGCTTGATCCGTGGATGTGGTTTCCAAGCTCCTGTGTGCAGAAATCAAAAACGCAGGCAAAGACCCCCTGCCCCGCGAGGCTTTCGAACGCGCGACCGCCCATGCCCGTGGCGTGGAACACGGCCACCTCGAATCCGCGGTCTTCCAGCGTGGGTTTCAGGGGGATCACGTATTTCAGGGCCGAGGTGCCAAGGGACGTCATGCCGATGATCGGCTTGCCGGCGTCTGGTTTCTGCACCGCGCGCGCCGCCCCGAGCACCGCGCCGGCCGCCTGGCTGAGCGACGCCTTGCATATCGAGTTCAACCCATAGAGCCCCCCCGCCCAGAGGATCATCTGGGTATCGGCCGCCAGCCGGTCGGCGGGGATCAGCGACGAAAACGACACGGTCGAGACGACGTATTTCGGCACGCCAAGCGGCAGAGCGGTGCAGACATCCAGCGCCAGATCGGTGCCCATCGTACCGCCCAGAACAATCATCCCGTCGAAGCGCCCCTCGGTATGGAGCCGCGCCGCCAGAAGCGACGCGCCCTTGGCCATGATCTGCATCGCAGTGTTTTCTTCACCTGACGCAATGGCAGCCGCGATGGAGCTGCCGCCTTCTTCGGCGACATCGTGTTTGGAATAGTCGGTCGGTGTGGAGGGATCCCCAAGCACCGAGACATCAAGCGTCAGAACCCGCCCACCTTGATCGCGGATGACCTGGGCCAGAAACCCGAGTTCATCATCCTTGGTGTCATAGGTGCCGATCACCAGAATGGTTTTGTCGGACATCGGCGAACTCCCTAAAGCTTGATCCAAGCGGTCTTGAGATTGACGTATTTATCAAGCGCATGGAGCGATTTATCAGACCCGTTTCCGGATTGGCCGACACCGCCCAACGGTACGGTCCCGTCAGCCCCGCCATAGGTGTTCACATGCATGACCCCGGTTCGGACGGCCCGCACCATGCGATGCGCACGCGACAGATTCGACGTCCAGACCGCGCCCGCCAACCCGTAAACGGTGGAATTGGCAATTCGAATGGCATCGTCATCGGTGGTGAACGCTGTCACGCTCAGGACGGGCCCGAACACTTCCTTCTGCGCCAGTGTCGCATCGGGCGTAACACCGGTGACGATGGTGGGAGCCATGTAGTAGCCGCCGGTCTCGTCCAAGATGCGGGCGCCGCCAGTGACGACCTCCGCCCCTTCGGAAAGCGCCGTCTCGACGAAACCGAGGTTCTGGTGCAGCTGAGCTTCCGAATTCACGGCACCGATCTGGGTTGTGACATCCAGCGGATCTCCGACCCGCATCGCTTCCGCCGCCTTGACAACAGCCGCAACGAAATCATCGTGGATCGCATCCTCAATCAACAGGCGCGAGCCAGCCACACAGACCTGACCTGCATTGCGGAAGATCCCCGCCGCAGCGACCTTCGCCGCCTCGTCCAGATCCGGCGCATCGGCAAAAACGATGTTGGGCGATTTGCCCCCAAGCTCCAGATAGACCCGCTTGAGGTTGGAGCGCGCGGCATAATCCAGCAAGCGCCGCCCGGTGCCGCCAGACCCGGTGAAGACCAGCACATCGACATCCATCGACAGCCCCAGGGCCTCACCGACCACCGCACCCTCACCCGTCACAACGTTCAGCACGCCCGGCGGCAAGCCTGCCTCCAACGCCAGATCCGCCAGGCGCAGAAGCGATAGGGACGCCGTTTCCGCCGGTTTCAGGACCACGGAATTGCCCTTGGCAAGCGCCGGCCCCAGCTTCCACGCGCCGATCATCAATGGGAAGTTCCACGGGACGATTGCCCCCACCACGCCCACCGGTTCCTTGTGGATCAGACCCAGAATATCACCCGGCGTCGGCGAGATCTCCCCGTACACCTTGTCCAATGCCTCGGCGTAATATCGGATCGTTCCGGCGGCGGAGCCGGGTTCCGCCTTCAGCGCCATGCTGATCTCCGTGCCATTGTCACGCACACCCAGAACCGCCAGCTCCAGCGCGTTGGCCTCGATCAACTCGGCCCATCGACGCAATACCGCCTTGCGAGCTGCCGGCGGTTGGCCCGCCCAACGCCTGTCCTCGAAGGCCGCGCGGGCCGAGGCGACTGCGGCTTCCATATCGCGGGCGGTGCCGTTGGCTATGGTCGTCAGACCCTGCCCATCAATCGGAGATAAAACCTCCATGGTCGCACCGTCCGACGCGGGCATGTGTTTGCCGTCGATCAGGTGGTGCCGGGGTGCGATGGGTTGCGCCCGCTGCGCGTTGATCTGGGATTGATCCATGTTGCCCTACCGCTGCTGCGTGTCGTGAAGGTCGTGATCCTCGTCCGGCGCGTGGGCGCGGTATTCGCGGATCAGCGTTCGGATGTGCAGGCCGATCACGATCAGGATCATCGCGAAGATGACCATGGCGATGGGCCGCTCGATCATGTCCAGCAGTCCGTTTAGCCGCGGCAGGGCGGAGCGCAGCTTCACCTCCATGATCCCGCCCAAAACCATTCCGAGGATGATCGGCACAATCGGCAGGTTGAGACGTTTCAGGATCAGCCCCAAGACCCCGAACCCCGCCGCGATCATGCAATCGGTCAGCGAATTACGCAGGGAATAGACGCCCACGAAAGACAGAAGCAGGATCATCACCCCCAGAAACCGCGTCGGCACCCGGATGATCTTGGTCAGCAGATTTGTCGAGAACAGCAGGAAGACCAGCACCAGCACGTTGAGGATGATCAGCGCGAGGTAGAGCGCGTAGACAAGATCGATATTGTTCTGGAACAGCTGCGGCCCCGGGATCACGTTGTGCACGTAGAAGACCGAGAGCATCATCGCCGTCAGCGCCTCACCCGGGATACCGAGCGCCAGAAGCGGGATCATGGCGGCGGCCGGGACAGCGTTGTTGGCGGCCTCCGATGCGATCAGTCCCTCCGGTGAGCCCTTGCCGAACTTGTCGGGGTCTTTGGAGGTTTTCTGGGCATAGGTGTAGCTCATGAACTGGGCAGTGAATTCGCCCGTGCCGGGGATCATGCCGAGCAAAACACCGAAGCTGGACGATACCGTGGCGACGCGCTTGTGGCCCATCAATTCGCGCAACCCGGCGGTCAGCTTGCCCGCCACCGGCGCCGCATCCGGGCTTTCATCGGGTGCTGTCAGCAAGAAGAACGCCTGGCTGAGCGCGAAAAGGCCGAGGACCACGACAATAAGGTTCACGCCGGAACTCAGGAAGCTGAGCCCGAACGTGTACCGCGACGTGTAGGTAACGGCGTCGAGCCCTACCGTTTGCAGAAAGATCCCGAACATCGCCAGAAGGCCAGCAGCGAAGATTTGCCCGCGATGGGCGAGGATCACGAGGATGATGCCCAGAAGGGCGGCCAGGAAGATTTCCCGACTGCCGAATAACGGCGCGACGAGAGCCAGGACGGGTGACAGGAGGATCAAACAGAGGATCCCGAAAAGCCCGCCCCAGAATGATGCGCTGTAGGCCAGCGACAAGGCGCGATGCGCCTCTCCGGCCTTGGTCATCGGGTAGCCGTCATACGACGTCAGCGCGTTAACCGCGGTGCCGGGCGTGTTGATCAGGATGGCAGGGATGGCACCGCCATACATGCTTGATCCGTAGATACCGAGAAGCACGGTAAGGCCCACGATGGGATCAAACGCGAAGGTAGCGGGCAGCAGAATCGCGATGGCGACGGCAGGCCCGACACCCGGGATTGCCCCGATTATCACACCGCCGATGGAGCCCACGAGGAGCGCCACAAGGACATCCCAGCGGGCCAGCATCGCGGCCCCGGACAGAAGGTCTTGCATCCACGGGCTCCGATCAGAAGTAGGTCAACATGAACTGGCGCAGGCCATCGGGGAGGTATTGGTAGATCTGCCCGGCAGGCAGCCGGACCTGCAGAAGCGATTTGAACAAGACGACGATCACGAGAGCGGCCGCACCGGCGGACAGGAGCGTGAAACGGCTCCGGTAGCCAACGCGGATCGCCAAGCTGACCGCGAAAATCACTGTCGTTGGCAGGTATCCGAGGATCGGGACGACCATCGCGTAGACGATGAACCACCCCGCGTATTCCAACGAGGAGAGCCACAGTATCACTTCGCGCCAGCGTCCCTCCAACCGGTCGGACAGGGCCGAGCCAAGCAGGTGAAATGCGGCGAAGCCCGCCATGCCGATCAGGGAGACGGCCGGCCAGAACCGGGGCTGCGCGAACAGAGGTGTACCGGATCGATACGCAGTCTGCGCCCAGATCTGCGACAGGAGGGCAATCGCGATGATCAGGATCACCCATGCGAAGACGATATCGCCGGGCCGACGGTAGCGCTTGAACAGGGCCTGAAGTGTTTTGACACGCGACATTGCGGACTCCCACCGGTCGGGTTTGGGTGGCCGGGCGACGATGCCACCCGGCGCCATGCAGCGTGCGGCCTACTGGGACAGCATCTCGCCGATCCGGTTCAGCGTCTCGATATCCGTCTGGATCTGCGCCTCCACCTCGTCGGCAGGCTGCCAGTAAACGGCGGCCCCCGTTTCGGCGGCAAGGGACTGTGCCCGGTCGGACATCACCGTTTCCTGGGCCACTGCGATGATCGCGTCGCGCACGTCCTGCGGCGTGTCGCGATGGACGAAGAGGCCGTTCCAAAGCGCGACGTTCAGATCCGGCGCAATCTCGGCCACGGTCGGCGCGTCGGGCGTCAGCGGAATACGTTCCGATCCGATGGAAGCCAGAACCGTCACGTCGTCGAGGCAGGGCAGGATAAGTTGCAGGGTCGTGTTGATGACATCCACGTCGCCCGAGGCCAGCGTGTTGCAATCCAGCGCATCGAAGGCCGCGTCGGCGGCGAAAGAAAAGCCCATCTCCTGCGCGAGGCCCAGGGTTACCTGCGTCGGCACAAGCGGCGCGCCGAAATGGCCCAGGACGACGCCGTTGTCAGCGGCATGGGCGGCAAGCTCCTCCATCGTCTGATAAGGCGCGTCGCCACTGGTGGCGATCACGAACGGATAGGTCAGGAAGTTGCCGAGGGGCACGAACGGGTCGGGGTCCAGTTCGGGAATGCCAAGCTGCGGGCCGACCACGGGGATGGCGATGATGAACGAGCCGATGACCGATCCGTCGGCAGGCGCATTGGCCACCTCGATCGCGCCGGGAAACGGGCCACCGCCGCCACCCGGCCGGTTCACGACCGCGGCGGGCACGCCGTAGGCCTCCTGGAAATCCTCCGCGATCATACGGGTCAGCACGTCTTCCAGATCACCCGGCGGCCACGGCACGACGAACTCGACCGGGCCTTCGGGATACTCCGCGAGCGCCGCTCCGGACATCACGGCAAGGGCGAGCGCGGTTGCCGCGAACGTCTTTGTCAGTATGGACATTTTGTTCTCCCTGTATCGGTTCATATATTGAACCATTGGTTCGCAAAAAAGGTTGCCTTGTTAAATAAGACCTGTCAAACCTTTTCTATGACCGGGATGGAGAGAGGTTTCCCATGTCCTCCGCCGCAAAGACGCTCGCTTTGCTGTCTCATTTCACAGATCTGCGGCCCGAGATCGGCTTATCGCAGCTCTGTCGCCTTGCGGGGCGCGATAAGGCGACGACCTATCGCCACGTACAAGCGCTTGAAGAGGCTGGGTTTGTTGAGCAGAATCCGGCAACCAAACGCTACCGCCTCGGCCCCGCCTTTCTGCAACTGGCCCGGACACGCGAACGCACCGTTCCGCGGAAAGCTGGCGTGGAGGCCCCGCTGCACATGCTTGCGGAGGCGACCGGCGAAACTGCCCATGTTGCGGTGCTATCGGGAACGACGCTCTACGCCCTGCATCAACTCGAATCGGTGAAACACAGCACCCGCGTCCTGATCGACGTGAACACCTTCCCCCTGCATGCGACCGCATCAGGCCTGTGCGCACTGGCCTTCGGACCAACCGAGCTTCTGGACCTTGCCAGCAAGACCATGCCGCGCTTCACGCCGGAAACCATCACGACGCCCGATGCGCTGGAAGGCGAGATCGCCGTCACGCGGCAACGTGGGTTCGCGCAATCGTCAGGCGGGTATGAACACGATGTCCATTCGATGTCCGCGCCGATTTTCGATCAGACGGACCTGTTCGCCGGCACGGTGTCCGTCGCTTGTGTCGCGACCCGGGTCACGCCGGAGCTGGCGCGGATCATCTACGAACACCTTGTGCTGGCCAGCCGGGGCATCACCTACAATTGGGGCGGTTCCGTCCCCGATATCATCGAAGCCGCTTGGGCAGGCAGCCTGACTGGCACAGAGGCATTGGAGCCGATGACATGAAGGATTCGAACTTCCTGAAGGAAAACAACGCCCGCTTCATGTGGCATCCAATGACGTCACCGCAAGACAGCAAGGACAATCCGCCCAAGATCATCACCGGATCAAGCGGTGTTCGGATTACGGATATCGACGGGCATTCGGTCGTCGACGCCGTGGGCGGGTTGTGGAACGTGAATCTCGGTTATTCCTGCCAGCCCGTCAAAGACGCCATCACAGCTCAGCTTGAAACACTGCCCTATTACTCCACCTTCCGCGGCGCCTCCAACGACGCGGCGATCGAGCTCTCCTATGAGTTGGGCCAGTTCTTTGCCCCCGATGGCCTGAGCCGGGCGTTCTTCACGTCCGGCGGCTCGGATTCGGTGGAAACGGCGCTGCGTCTGGCGCGGCAGTTCCACAAGCTGCGGGGGGAAGCGGGCCGGGTGAAGTTTCTGAGCCTCAAGAAGGGGTATCACGGGACACATATCGGCGGCGCGTCGGTCAACGGTAACGCCAATTTCCGCACGGCCTATGAGCCGCTTCTGCCCGGCTGCTACCACATCCCCGCGCCCTACACCTACCGCAACCTGTTCAACGAAACCGACCCAGAGCGGCTCGCGCAGCTTTGCGCCGCGGCGCTGGAAGACGAAATCGCGTTTCAGGGCGCCAACACGATCGCCGCGATGATCATGGAGCCGATCCTGGGCGCGGGCGGTGTGATCCCGCCGCACAAAAGCTTCGCGCCCATGGTGCGTGAGATCTGTGACCGGCACGGCATTCTGTTGATCACCGACGAGGTCATCACGGCCTATGGACGCACGGGCGCATGGTCCGGTGCGCGCCTTTGGGGCATTCAGCCCGATATGATGTGCACCGCCAAGGCGATCACCAACGGCTTCTTTCCGTTCGGAGCGGTGATGCTTGGCGAAAAGATGGTGGCGGCGTTTGAGGACAACCCATCAGCCAAGATCGGCCACGGCTATACCTATTCCGGCCATCCGGTGGGCGCGGCGGCCGCGCTGGCCTGCCTTGAGGAAATGCAGCGGCTAAACGTAGTCGAGAACGCCGCGGTGCGCGGCACCCAGCTTTTTGAAGGCTGTCTGGCATTGAAGGAGCGGTATGACGTGATCGGCGACGTGCGCGGCGGCCACGGTCTGATGACCGCCATTGAATTGGTTGGCGACCGCGCCACGAAGGCCCCGATTGATGCAGTCTCAGCCGGCAAGGTGCAGGAGGTCGCCTACCAATCCGGCGCCATGGTGCGTGTGTCGGGTGCGAACCTGATCCTCTCCCCCCCGCTGGTGCTGACCGAGGAAGATGCGACTACGATCCTATCGGCCCTCGATGCCGGGCTGGCCGCGCTATGAGCCGGGACTTCGTTGCCCTTCTGGGGACCAAGGGAGGCCCTGCGATCCGCCCCGGCTCGTCCATGCCCACCTCCAACCTGATCTGTCTCGATGGCCGCCAGATCGTCGTCGATTGTGGACTTGGCGTGACCAAGGGCTTGGTGGATCAGGACATGCAGCTCAAAGATCTGTCGATGATCCTCATCACCCATCAGCATTCCGACCATTATCTTGAGCTTGGCCCGCTTATCCACACCGCTTGGACGGCCGGCCTGACGACACCGGTCGAGATCTGGGGGCCGGAGGGGCTGGACGCCTATTGGCGCGGATTTCTGGCCTCCATGAAGGTCGATATCGACCTGCGGATCGAAGACGAAGGCCGGCCCGACTTGCGCGATCTGGTGCAGTTCCACGTGATCGACGCGGGCCATGTGCTGCTCCGCGATGGCCTCACCGTGTCGGCCATTCGCACCGAACATCCGCCGCTGGTGGATTGTTTTGCGCTGTCCTTCAAAACCGCGTCCACCCACGTGGTCTTTTCCGGCGACACCGCCCCGATAGCAGCGTTGGAGACATTCGCCGAGGGGGCGGATCTGCTGATCCATGAAGCGATGCTGAAAGACGCGTTGCCCGCCCTGATGGAACGGGTTGGCAATGGCAGTGACAAGCTGATGGCACATTTTCTGCGCTCCCACACATTTGCCCATGATGCGGCCGGAACGGCGGCGCGCGCCGGGGTCAAATCGCTTGCCCTGTCTCACCTCATCCCGTCCGATGATCCGGCGTTCACCGAAGTCCATTGGCGTGAGGCCGTGCATGGCATTTTCGATGGCAGCTTGATCATCGGTACGGACGGGCTCCGGATCCACCTGCCCATCGGCACGTCCTGACCACGGCGTCCTACGGCTACGATTGGTCAGGTGAGTGCCCTAAGCGGTGCTACTTTCCGCTTCGGCGTCCTGCCCGTGGTAGGGGCAGGCGACGACTTGGTCCGGGCCGACATGCTCCACCGGCGGCACCCGTTCGGCGCAGGCGGGGCGCACAATCGGACAGCGGGTCCGAAAGACGCAGCCCGAGGGCGGCGCGAGCGGCGAGGGCAGTTCGCCCTCCAGAACCGGACGATGGCGCGCCCGTTCGGCCTTGGGCGACGGAATGGGCACCGAGGCAATCAGCGCCCTGGTGTAGGGATGGCGCGGATTGGCGATCAGGTCCGCCGCAGCGGCGGATTCGACGATGCGGCCCAGATACATGACCGCGATCTTGTGGGAGATATGGCGCACCACGCTCAGGTCATGGGCGATAAAGAGGAGCGACAGGTCGCGTTCCCGCTGTAGATCCTGCAACAGGTTCACCACCTGCGCCTGTACCGAGACGTCGAGCGCGCTCACGGGCTCATCGCAGACCACCAATTCGGGCTCGGTGATCAGGGCGCGGGCAATGCCGATGCGCTGGCACTGGCCGCCGGAAAACTCATGGGGATACCGGTTAACCAGCGCGGGCAGCAGTCCCACCCGCTCCATCATCTGGCCCACCCGCTCGCGGACCTCCGATTTGGACAGGTCGGGATAGTGGGTGGTGAGCGGTTCGGCCACCACCTGCCCGACGGTCATACGCGGGTTCAGGGCCGCCAGCGGATCCTGAAAAATCATCTGCACGTGACGCCCATGGGCGCGTTGGCGCGCGGGGGACATGGCGCGCAAATCTTCCCCCCGCCACAACACACGCCCGGCGCTGGCCTGCACCGTGCCGACGATGGCGCGCGCAAGGGTCGATTTCCCTGAGCCGCTTTCTCCCACAAGCCCGAGGGTCTTGCCCGGCTCCAACGCGATCGTCGCGTCCTTGACTGCCTGCAGCTTGCCCGGCGGCGTCCAGGGCCAGGCGCCCTGCCGCGTGACGTTGAAGATGACGCTGACATTGTCAACGTCGAGCAGCGGGGCACTCATACGACATCCTCCCGCGGGGCGTGACAGGCGCGGAACCGCCCGGATCCGAACGCCTCCAGTGGCGGCATCGTCCGTGTGCAGGGCGCGTGGCTGAGCGGGCAGCGCGGGCTGAACGGGCAGCCGGGCGGCAGCGCCGTCAGGTCGGGCGGATCGCCGGGAATGGTCTGTAGCGCGTCTTGTGGTACGTCGAGACGCGGCACCGCCTTGAGCAGACCAAGCGTGTAGGGATGCGACGGGGCTTCGAACACATCATCGGTGGTGCCGTGCTCCATGACCTGTCCGCCATACATCACCAATGTCTCGGCGCAGGTGCCGGCGACGATGCCCAGATCATGGGTGATCAGTATCAGTGCCGTGCCGAAATCCCGCTGAATATCGGCCATCAGTTCCATGATCTGGTTCTGTACCGTCACGTCGAGCGCCGTCGTCGGCTCATCCGCGATCAGCAGCTTCGGGCGGCACAAAAGCGCCATCGCCGCCATGATCCGCTGCCGCATCCCGCCGGAGAACTCGTGCGGATACATGCGCAGCCGGGAACGCGCATCGGGGATGCGCACGGCGTCGAGCATCTTGGCGCTGTCCTCAAGCGCGTCGCGCTTTGACGTGCCCTGGTGCAGCATCAGCACCTCGGCCATCTGCTCACCCACGCGCATATAGGGGTTGAGCGAGGTCATCGGGTCCTGAAAGATCATTGCGATCTCATTGGCGCGGATCTTGTTGAGCTGCGCCTCCGGCAGGTTCAGGATCTCCTGCCCATTGAATTTCACGCTGCCCCGCGACGTGCCGTTCTTGGCCAGAAGGCCGAGGATGCCGAAGGCGAGCTGCGTTTTGCCGGATCCGCTTTCGCCCACGATCGCAAGGCTGTCGCCGGGATCCAGCGTGAGGCTCATGCCGTTGACGGCATGGACCTGCCCATCGGGGGTATCGAAGCTGACGCTGAGGTCGGTGACGTCTAACAGGGCCATTCAGCGATCCTTCGGATCGAGCGCATCACGCAGCCCGTCGCCCACAAAGAAGAAGCCGAAAAGCGTGATGACGAAGAAAAACAGCGGTACAAGCAACATCCAGAGCGTGCCGTTGTTCATCTCCGCCGCACCGTCATTGATCAGCGCGCCCCAGGATGTCAGCGGCTCCTGCACGCCAAGCCCGAGGAAGCTGATGAAGCTCTCGTAGATGATCATCGAAGGCACCAGCAGCGTGGCATAGACGATCACGACGCCCAGAAGGTTGGGCACGATGTGCCGGCGGATGATGGTGAAGGGCCCCACGCCGGTGGCGACGGCGGCCTCCACAAATTCCTTGTTGCGCAAGGTGAGTGTCTGGCCACGCGCGATCCGCGCCATATCCAGCCAGGAGACAAGCCCGATACCGATGAATAGCATCAGCATCGACCGGCCGAAGACGACCAGCAGCAGGATCAGGACGAACATGTAAGGGATCGACATCAGGACATCGACGACCCGCATCATGACGCCATCGATACGGCCCCCGAAATATCCCGCCACGGCGCCGTAAAACGTGCCCACGATGACGGAGATTAAAGCCCCCACGATCCCCACCATAAGCGACACCTGCGTGCCTTGCGCGGTGCGCGCGAAGAGGTCGCGACCTAATGCATCGGTGCCGAACCAATGGCCGTTCTCCAGCGACGGGCGGCCCGCCTCGGCCACGTTTCCGAGAACGGTCCAGTCGATATCCTCATAATTCCACGTGGCGATCAGCGGGCCGAACAGGGCAAAGGCCGCGACGCAGACCAGCACGAACAGCCCCGCAACCGCCGCCTTGTTGCGGAAAAACCGCGCCCGGGCATCGGCCCAGAGCGAGCGCCCCTTGATGGGCGCGGCCCCGGCCAGATCGTCGGCAATGGCTTTGGTGGCGAGCATTATCTAATACCGGATCTTCGGGTCGATCCACGCGTAGAGGATATCGACCACAAGGTTGAACAAGATGGTGAGCGCGCCGAGCAGAACCGTGATCCCCATCATGACGCCGTAATCCCGGTTGAGCGCCGAGGCGACGAAGAACTGCCCGATGCCGCCGGTCGAGAAATAGATGTCGATCACCACCGAGCCCGTTATCATCCCCACGAACGCCGGCCCAAGGTACGAGATCACCGGCAGCAATGCCGGTTTTAACGCATGGCGGAAGATCACACGGCGCATGGGCAGGCCCTTGGCCCGCGCGGTGCGGATGAAGTTGGACGTCAGCACCTCCAGCATCGAGGCCCGAGAGATCCGGGCGATCGAAGCCATGAAGCTGGTCGAAAGCGCGATCACGGGCAGAATCACGTATTCCCATTGCCCGCCCTGCCAGCCGCCTCCGGGAAGCCAGCCGAGCAAGAGCGTGAAGACGAGGACAAGGATCGGCGCGAGGACGAAGTTCGGCAGAACCTGCGCGCCGATGGAGATGCCGACGGCCAGATAATCGAGCCAGGTATTGTGCCGGACCGCCGCCAGAATACCGAGTGTGCCGCCGACCAGAACGGCCACGATAAAGCTCCACACACCGTAGGTGAGCGTGACGGGAAAACCCTGCCCGATCAGGTCATTCACATCCTGATCGCGGTAGATGAAGGATGGGCCGAAATCGAATTCGGTCACGATCCCAACGATATAGCGCCAGATCTGCACGATAAACGGCTGGTCCAGCCCGTATTGCGCCTCAAGATTTGCAAGGACGGCGGGTGGAATGCCCCGTTCGGTCGCGAAGGGGCTGCCGGGGGCCGTGTACATCAATACGAAGGTACCGACGATCAGGATCAGCAGAACCGGGATCGCAATCAGCAGGCGTTTGAGGATGAAGGTCAGCATGGCGGTGGCTCAGCGGAGGGGCGGGCAATGTCACCCGCCCCCCAGCGTGATCACTCAGCCGCGACGCGGTAGATGTCGCGGATGTACCAGTTGTTCTCCACGTTCTCCATCGGCCAATTCCGGATCGTCGGATCCAGCACGAAGTTCTGCGTGTAGTGATAGATCGGCAGGATTGCCATTTCCTCGGCCAGGATCTGCTCCACCTGCGTGTAGATCGGGCCGGGATCGGCCGCCGCGACACTTTCAGCCATCAGGCGGTCCACAT
Organism: uncultured Roseicyclus sp.; assembly: GCA_947494975.1. GTDB lineage: Bacteria > Pseudomonadota > Alphaproteobacteria > Rhodobacterales > Rhodobacteraceae > Gymnodinialimonas. Next base: position 436,324 of record CANLXA010000001.1, read on the forward strand.
CTTCGTTGTGGAACTTGCCGTCATTGTTGGCGTTGTTCGAGGTCATCAGATCGAGGAAGGTCGAGGCTTCGTTATAGTCCCCGCACCACGCGCCACGGGCGATGTCGAAATTCTGATTGCCGCGGATTTCCAGATAGGATTGCCATTCGTAGTTGTTCAGCGTCGTGGTCACACCCAGCGGGCGCCACATCTGGCTGATCACGGTGGCAATCTGGCGGTGGTTCTCGGACGTGTTGTAGATCAGGTTCACCTCGATCGGATTGTCGGGGCCATATCCTGCCTCTGTTATCAACTCCATCGCGCGCTCCATGCGCTCCTCCTGGGTCCAGGAGGCATACTCGATCTCCGGCATCTCGAAATCGGCCGTGGCCCAATGGGTGAAGTTATAGGCGGGCGCCTGTCCAGCCTGAAGGATTTGCTCCGTGATCACGTCGCGGTTGATCGCGTAACTCAGCGCGGTGCGCACGCGCGGATCCTGAAGGGCCTCATGACCGCTCTCGGATTGGTTGACCGCGTAGTAGTAGGAACACAGGCGCGGCACCGAATGTGCAACGTCCGGTGCTTCTTCCTCAAGTCGCGGATACGAGCCAGCCGGAAGATCATCCATCATATCGAACTCACCGGCCTGAAACCGCGTCAGGGCCTGGTTCACGTCGTTGATCACGTAGCCGGTGATCTCAGTGATGATCACATCGTCAGCTCCCCAGTATTCCGGATTTGGTACCAGGCGGAAGAACTCGTTCACGGCAATCTGGTCCAGAACGTAGGCGCCGTTGGAGACCATGTTTTCGGGATTGGTCCAGTTCGCACCGTGGGCCTCGATCGTCGGTTGATGGGTCGGCATGAAGGTGTAATGCACCGTCATCTGCGGGAAATAGGGCAGCGGCTGCGTCAGCGTCACTTCCAGCGTCCGATCATCAATGGCACGCACGCCAAGCTCTTCCGGCCCAACCTCCCCCGCGATGATGGCAGGCGCATTGCGGATCTGGCTCAACTCCACGTACCAGGCATATTCCGATGCCGTGGCCGGATCGGCCGCCCGGCGCCAGGCAAAGACGAAATCGTTGGCGGTGACCGGATCGCCGTTCGACCAGCGCGCATCTTCGCGCAGCGTGAATGTCCATGTCTGGTTGTCCTCAGACGACCATTCCTCGGCCACACCGGGGCGCAGGGTTCCGTCAGAATTCTGCGTCAGCAGCCCTTCGAACAGCTGGCGGGCGACGTGGCCACCGGCGGTTTCCTCGACCAGTTGCGGATCAATCGATGGGAATTGGTCGAGCAATCGGTACTGGAACGTCTGGTCTTCGGCCAACGCTTCGCCGGTGACGGGATGCGTCTCCTGTGCGAAGGCCGGACCGCACAAAACAGCGGCGAGAATGGTGGACGAGGCAAGACGGCTGATGCGTGACATGGATGTCTCCTTCTGTTGGGGCAACTTGCGCGGTCTGGTCGAAGCAATCGGACAGCGCCAACTGAACGAGAGCTTGGGTCGATTCCGCGTTCTTCACACTCTTCTGCCGATCAGAGATCGACGATCGGCGGAAAACCACCGATCGGGCCGCCGCCAGTGCCCCCGTTCCGTGAAAAACCCCGGCTCCATCGCGACTTGGCGGTACGATGGCAGCGCGGACATCTTTGGGTGAGAAGGTGATGGCCTGTGGATACTTCGTCGTGAGAAGTGAGGCAGCGAATGCAGCGGGTTATCGTCTTCAGACGATCAAGGTCATGGCCCTCCCCGCCAGGTAGGTATTTGGCGGGCCGCAGGTCGCCTGCCGGTTCTGGTCGGTATGAATCGATGGAGACCTTCGCCGCAGTAGATGCCAGGCAGCATCGCCCCTGTATCAGCCGTAGTCGAAGGTTCGGTTCGACAGCCGGATGCCGGGCAGCGGTGCGCCTTCGTTCAGACGCCAGGCCTGGATCGTGAAATTGCGGATGCCGGCCTTGTGGATTGGATCGTTCTCGGCCAGCGCGGCTGCTTCGGCAACGGAGCTGGCGGCAAAAACGATCATGCCCGCGCCGCTCATATGGGTGCCCTCAGCGTTCGATAATGGCCCGGCGAGGAACACCTTGCCGCTGGTTTCAAGCGCCGCGATGTAAGCCTTGTGCTCGGCCATCACATCCGGCGGCGGCGGCCCGGGTTGTACCGGCGTTGTGAAGCACACGAACACCTCCATCGCGAGATTGCCATTCTCCCTGCATTTGGCGCCGTATTCATCCCATTTCATCGGTCCGGCCATAGCCCACCCTCCCCCTTTTTTTTACCTAGGTCTGCGCCGCGAGAGCATCTTCTCGGAGCTTGTTTTTCTGCACCTTGCCCATCGCGTTGCGCGGGAGTTCCGGCAGAATGCGGATCGCGCGCGGGATCTTGAAGCGGGCGAGCTTGTCGGACAGTCCGGCCAGGATCGCCGCCTCATCCGTTACCCTCGGCGCGGTCAGCACAACTGCGGCCGCCACGGCCTCGCCCAGATCGGGATGCGGCACCCCGTAGACGGCACTTTCCAAAACGCCCGGAAGATCGTCGATCTGCACCTCAACCTCCTTGGGATAGATGTTGAAGCCGCCAGAGATCACCAGATCCTTTTGGCGACCCACGATTGAGAGGTATCCGTCAGCGTCGAGTTGCCCCAGATCCCCGGTGATGAACCAGCCATCGGCAGTGAAGGTTTCTGCCGTCTTTTCGGGATTGTGCCAGTAGCCCGACGTCACGTTCGGCCCCCGCACCTCGATCCCGCCAATGCCATCGGTGTCGGCGTCGGCGATGCGCATCGACACGCCCGGCAGGGGATGCCCCACCGTACCGGCGCGTCTGTCCCCGTCATACGGGTTCGAGGTAATCATGTTGGTCTCGGTCATACCGTAGCGTTCCAGGATCGCATGGCCGGTTTTGGCCTCAAAATCGCGATGGCTTTCGGCCAGAAGCGGGGCGGAGCCGGAGATGATGAGCCGCATATGCGCCAGCGCCTCCTTGGTGAAGCGCGGGTCCGTCAGCATACGCGTGTAGAAGGTCGGCACGCCCATCATCGTTGTGCAGCGCGGCAGATGTTGGGCCAACTCGTCAATCTGGAAGGCGGGCAAAAACACCATGCCGGCCCCCGCACGCAGGATCACGTTGGTGGCCACGAAAAGGCCGTGGGTGTGGAAGATCGGAAGCGCGTGGAGCAGCACATCGTTATCGGTAAACTGCCATATCTCCGTCAACGCTTGCGCATTGGATGCCAGATTGCTGTGGGTCAGCATTGCGCCCTTGGAGCGGCCCGTGGTGCCTGATGTGTAGAGGATCGCCGCCAGATCGTCGGGCGCGCGGGGCACGGGGGCGGCCTCTGGCCCGGCGGCACACAGCTCATCCGGCGTTCGCACGGGCACGTTGCGGACATCGGCCACGCCGCGCGCAGCGTCGGTGGACGCATCAAGGATCAATAGCGACGGGTCGGCATCTTGCAGGAAATAGTCCACCTCCGCACCCGTGTAGCCGGTATTGAGCGGCACAAAGACGGCCCCCACCGCAACCGTCGCCAGATAAAGGATCAGCCCGTTCGGCGATTTCGCGATCTGGCACAACACGCGGTCGCCCGGCTCGACGCCTGCCTCCTGCAGGTGCCCCGCCGTTCGCGCGACGCGGTGCCGAAGATCGGCATAGGTCATGACGACATCGTCCGGCGTGGTCAGGAAGGCGGCGCTATCGGGCTGGTGGCTCAACAATGCGGCGTGGAGAGTGTTTTCAGTCATCTGGATGCAAGCTCAACTGGCGGTAGGGCGGCGGAGACGGGGTTTGACCAATAGAGACCGAGTTGGGCGGGCAACGGCAAGATCACCTTTGGCGGCAAAGGCCTCGTGCCGCGCCTCCACTGCATCAAGTTCATAGAGATAGTTGACCATCACGCCGTGGCTTTGGGCCTGTCCCTTGCCCGACAGATCGGCCGCGAGGTTGATCCGATGCAACTCTGCCCCGTTGCCAAGGTGGAACCGGGCCACCGGATCCAACGGCAAACCGGCGGTTGTTTTCGCTTCGACAAGGTATTCGGCCGCAAGGCGCAGGATACGGTCGGACGGCTCTCCCGGATCATCGGGGCCAGCCCCTCGGCTCGTGATCCACTCGGCGAGGCCGGGGACGGGCGAGAGCGTTGCGAATTGCTTCAGGTTCGGCAATTCGGATTGCAGATCGCTGGCCACCTGCTTGATCAGGAACGCCCCGAACGAAATTCCCGCCAAGCCGGCCTGACAATTGGAGATCGAGTAGAAAACGGCGGTGTCGGCGGCCTCCGCCTCCAGCGTTTCGCGGGAGGGGGCGAGCACCTCCTGGATCGAGGCGGCAAGGCCCTGGGTCAAAGCGACTTCAACGAAAATCAGCGGCTCGTCGGGCATGGCCGGATGGAAAAACGCAAAGCAGCGCCTGTCAGGTGGGGCGACGCGCTGGCGCAGGGCATCCCAATCATCGATGGCGTGCACGGCCTCATAGGCAATGATCTTTTCGAGGATTGTCGCCGACGTGTTCCAGTCGATCCGCACAGACACCAGAAACCCGCGGTTGAACCAGCTGCGCAACAGGTGGCGCAGATCGCTGTCGATGGGTGCGAGAGAGGGATCCGCCCGCAAAGCTGCGAGCAATTTGCGGCGTATCTCCACCAGCCGGGCCGTGCCGCGCGGGGCGGCATTCAATCGACGGAAAAGCTCCTGTCGGGGTGGTTCGGCGGCCAGTTGAAGCGCCTTCCATTGCGCCACATCCCCAGCCTTCGCCGCAGTCGCGGCCTTCAGGACCTCATCCAGATCAACGTCAAACTCATCGCGCAGGGCGGTGAAATAGGCGTTCAGCCCGTCGGTATCCAGTGCCTCCACAAGGCTGAGGACTTCATCGGCAATGGCAGCCCCGGAGGCCTGCCCGCTTGCTCCAAGCAAGGTGTGGCTGAGTTCAACGGGATCGTTCTGCGCCGATTGCAGCGCGTCACCCCACAGGCGCGGCATCACGTTCGGCCCAACGAGCTTGCGCAAGCGGCCCACAAGAGACGTGTCGTTTTGCATCGGCTTTCCAATCCGTCCTGTGCTTCATCATAAAAAATCGACTTTTAGTTGACAACTCGTTTTTTGCGGCGAAAACTAGACGGACGCACCAGGGAGGACGACTCAATGAAACTGCTGATCGGCACCGTGCAGGGGGCAACAACGCCAAGCCTATTTGCAGTTTCCGGGGATCGGGCCATCGTTCTGGCGCATGACGCGGGCGACCTGATGGGCTTGATTGCGGACCGTGCGAACGGCAAAGCCATGCCCGCGCCAGCCGCCGATGCGGAAAGCTACGCGGTGGCAGATGTGAGACCCGCGCTGCCCATCGCCCGGCCCGGCAAGATCGTTTGTCTCGGCCTGAATTACGCCGAACATGCGCGCGAAGGGGGCTATGACGTGCCGGATTACCCCGCGATGTTCATGCGCGCCGCGACGTCGATGATCCCTGCAGAGGCGCCAATGGTTCTGCCCAACGCGTCGCACACGTTCGATTATGAGACGGAGCTGATGGTGATTATCGGCAAGGGCGGGCGGCACATCGCGGAGACCGACGCCTTGAGCCATGTCTTTGGCTACACCACGTTCAACGACGGCTCGATCCGCGAATATCAGCGCAAGACCCACCAATGGACAGCAGGCAAGAATTTTGACGGGACCGGTGCCGTTGGCCCCATCGTCGTGACCCCCGACGAGGTGCCGGAGGGGGCCGCCGGGCTGAGCATCCAGACGCGTCTGAACGGGCGCGTGTTACAGAAATCCAACACGTCGGACATGATTTTCACTGTGGCGCGGACCATCGCGATCGTGTCCGAGATCATGACGCTGGAGCCGGGTGACATGATCGCCTTCGGCACGCCGCCCGGTGTGGGCCATGCCCGCAAGCCGCAGATCTGGATGAAGGCCGGGGACAGCGTCGAGGTGGAGATCGAGGGGATCGGCATCTGCCGCAACCCGATCGTGACCGAGGCGGATATGGCGGGAAGCGAGGCGGCGGAATGAACGATCAGTCCGACGCCCGCCACTACGCCCAGGATGAGATCCGCGCGGTCCGCGCCAGGATCGCGGAGCTCGACGAGGCGAGCCTCGAGCTGATGCTGACCAAGGCGCGCTCGCACTACGCGTGGACCGACAGGCCGGTGACCGAGGATCAACTCCGCCGCATTTACGACATCACCAAGATGGGCGCGACGAGTATGAATTCCTCGCCCGCGCGGTTCATCTTCGTCACGTCACCCAAAGGCAAGAAACAGATCGAACCGGCCTTGAAGCCCAAGAACGTGCCCAAGGTGCTGAGTGCGCCGGTCACAGTCATCATCGCCAATGACCTGAAGTTCTGGGAGCGGCTGGACTACCTGTTTCCCCACGAAGATCGCAAGCCGATGTTCCGAGGCAAGGAAGCCTATACGTTCGATACCGCCTATCGCAACGCGACGTTGCAGGGCGCCTACATGATGATGGCAGCGCGAGCGATCGGCCTCGATTGCGGGCCGATCTCTGGTTTCAACAATCAGGTGGTCGACGAAACGATCCTGAAGGGCACATCGCTTCGGTCCAACTTTCTGCTGAATCTTGGCTACGCGGATGAAACCGCGATTTTTCCAAAGCTCCCCAGGCTGCCGTTCGAGGAGGCGTGCAGTTTCCTGTGAGGAGCGGGGTGCGCCCCAAACCGGACAACGATCCGGCGCAACATGCATTGATCGGGAGGACAAGATCATGACGATGAAACTCAACCGCCGTACGCTTCTGGCCAGCTCTGCCGCCGCCGCGACCGCCGCGAATTTTGGCCTGCCCGCATGGGCGCAGGGCCGCACGGTAACGGTGATCGACGGCTATCCCGAACGCGCGATGTGGGTGCAGGAGCTATCGAATTTCTACTTGCCCGAAGTGAACCGCCGCCTGACGGAAATGGGCCTGGACGCGATGGATTTCCAGGAAAGCTATGGAGGCTCCATCGTGCGCCCACGCGGCGTGCTGGAGGGGATGCGCCTGGGCCTCGGCGATATCGGCGTGGTGACGACGATCTTCCATTCGTCCACCTTGCCGTCGCAGGGTCTGGCCGCTGTCACACCCTTCATCTCCGCCGATGCGGGCCTTGTGGCGCGCTCCGTGGATGAGATCGCCATTGAGTTCGAGGCGATGCGGCAGGAATTCGAGGCGCAGGATCAGGTTTATCTGGCCACCGGCGTCGTGCTCGACAGCTACCAGATGTTCTCAAGCCAACCGCTGAACGGCTTGGCCGACCTTGCCAATCTGCGGGTCGCAGGCGCGGGGTACAACCTGCGCTATCTCGAAGGCCTCGACGGGGCCGTCGGTGTCAGGGGCGGCCTGACCGACTTCTACAACATGATGCAAACCGGTGTGACAGATGCCGCCATGCTGTGGCCCGAGGCCGCGAATACCTTCGCGATTGCCGAAGTGGCGCCCTACATGATGCGCGCGGATCTAGGCGCCGTGAATTCCAAGACGCTGACCGTCAACAAGATCTTCTGGGACAGCCTTGATCCCGAGGTGCAGGGCGTCCTGCGCGAGGTGGGCGTGCTCTACCGCGATCGTCTGGCCGAGGTCGCCATGGGCCGCGCGGCGGAGAGCGAAGCGGCCTATGTCGAGGCGGGCGGCACCATCGTGGATATTGATCCCGAGGAACGCGCCGCCTGGGCCAATGCGATGCCCAACATCGCCGCCGAATGGGCCGAGGGGCTGAATGCCGAGGGCAAGGACGGCACCGGCATGTTGACCGCCTATATCGATAAGCTGATAGCGGGTGGCGAGACGCCCGCGCGCAATTGGGCCGCCGAGGTCTGAGCGTTTGAGCGTTCCCAACCCATCCGCAGAGCCCCCCACGGGCTCTGCGCTGATGCGTGGCGCCAATGGGCTGGCCCGCCTGATGACGGGGATGGCACAGGTGGCCAATGCGGTGGGAACGCTTGTGGTGCTGGGTCTGGTGCTCCTGATCAATACCGATGTGGTTGCCCGCAACGCCTTCAACGCGCCGTTTCGGGGCACGTATGAGGTCGTGCAATTCCTGATGGTCATGATCGTCTTCCTGCAATTGCCCGACGTGGTGCGGATCAACCGGCTGACGCGCTCCGACGGGTTTCTCGGCATCCTTGCTGGCAAGCGCCCCGCAATGGCGCGGTTCTTCGCGCGGCTGATCGATACGGTATCGGCCATCTTCATGGGCCTGATCACCTATGCGATGTGGCCCGAATTCCTCCGCGCCTGGACCGAGAACACCTATTTCGGAACGCCGGGCATCTTCACCGCGCCTTACTGGCCGATCCGGCTGGTGATCTGTTTCGCCGCCGCCCTCTGCGCGCTGATCTTCGCGACCAAGGCAATCTCTGGCAGACGCCGGCCCGAACTTCTCCACGTTGAGGACTCCGGCGCATGAGCCCGTTCGAGATCGGGATGTTCTCGGTCGTGGCCATGGTCACGCTGATCTACATGGGCGTTTACATCCCCATCGCGCTTGGCGTCGTGTCGTTCGTCACGATCTGGATCCTGCGCGACAGTTTCGAGCTACCGCTGGCGCTTCTGAAGATCGCTGTAGGCGACAGTGTGACGGAGTATTCCTTCGCCACGATCCCGCTTTTCACCTTTATGGGGTTGATCGTCTCGAAGGCGGGGATGGGCGAAGACGTCTACCGGGTTATGAACACGCTGTTCCACAAGATCATGGGCGGCGTGGGTATGGCGACCGTGGGGGCCAACGCGCTGTTCGCCGCCGTCACTGGCTCTTCCATCGCCAGCGCGTCGGTGTTCACCAAGGTCGCTGTGCCTGAGATGATGAAACTAAATTATAACAAGCGCTTCGCGGTCGGCGTTGTAGCCGGGTCAAGCGTGTTGGGCATGATCATCCCGCCCTCGGCCATGCTGATCATCTATGCCATCGTGGCCGAAGTGTCGGTGGGCCACATGTTCCTGGCAGGGATCATCCCCGGCATCATGCTCTCGATCGCCTATATCGTTGCGATCTGGGGCATGTCCAAGCTCAGACCCTCTTTCGTGGTCAACGATGATGTGGCGCAGCTCGACGAAAGCGAGTTGCTCAATGGCGGGCAAATTGTCCTGCTGTGTCTCCCCCTCATCATCCTTGTAGGCATGGTCTTGGGCGGAATTTATACCGGCTGGCTGACGCCGGTAGAGGCCGGTGCCGTGGGCGCGGCGCTTGGCCTGATCTACGCGATCATCCGGCGCAAGATGGACGTCAAGGGCTTCTGGAACGCGCTGCTGGAAACCGGCCATATCACCGCCGCGATTCTATTCCTGATCACCGCCGCGTCGATCTATTCCCGGATGCTCGGCATTGCAGGCATCCCCAATGCGCTTGGCGACTTTCTGGAAACCTATCAGCTTGGCTTCACCGCCGTCATGATCCTGCTTGTCGTGCTGATGCTGTTCCTCGGCACGCTACTCGATACCGCCTCGATCATCCTGATCGTGGTACCCCTGTTTTTGCCCATCGTCGAACCGCTCGGCGTCAGCCTCGTCTGGTTCGGCATCATCGTGGTGATCGGGGCCGAGATCGGGTTGCTGACCCCGCCTCTTGGCATCTCGTGCTTCGTCATCAAGAGCACCATCAACGATCCGCGTGTCTCCCTGAAGGACGTGTTCATGGGCGCCCTGCCCTTCGCCTTCGTGATGCTGATCGTCCTGTTCATCCTCATCGAATTCCCCATCCTGTCCACGGCGCTTTTGCCGTAACCCTGCCAGACGCGGAGGCGCCCGATGCGCAACGTCAATGCCGACACCCTGACCGACCTCCTTCTCGCCCTCTCTGGGCCCGATACTGACCCCCGCCTGCAGGAGGTTCTGACCAGCCTCGTGAAACACCTGCATGCCTTCACCAAGGAGGTCGGGTTGACCCACGCCGAATGGCGCAAGGGGCTGGAATTGCTGACCCGCGCCGGCGAGATCACCGATGCGGAACGCAATGAATTCGTGCTGTTTTCCGATGTGCTCGGCCTGTCTTCGCTCGTGGATATGGTCAATTCGCCATCTGACTGTACGTCGTCCTCGGTGCTTGGTCCGTTCCACATCCTTGGTGCGCCGGATCTACCGGTGGGTGGCGACATGATCGGCGACAATGAAGGCCCGCAGGTGGTGGTGGAAGGCCGGGTGACCGACCAGTCGGGCGCCCCCATCGAGGGCGCGAAGATTGAGCTGTGGCAGACCGCCGATAACGGGCTCTATTCCAACCAAGACACCGCACAGAGCGAGTATAATCTGCGCATCTCGATGACCACGGGGGCCGATGGCCGCTATGCCCTCTCAACGATCCGGCCCGCCCCTTATCTGGTGCCCACCGACGGACCGGTGGGGGATCTTCTGAACGCCACGGGGCGGCACGCCTGGCGCCCGTCTCACCTGCACTTCATCGTGCAGGCCGAGGGATACCGATCCCTCGTGACCGAGGTCTTTCCCAGCGATGATCCCTATCTCGATGCCGATGCCGTCTTTGGCGTGCGGGCCGATCTGGTGATGGAGTATCGCCCCGGTGACCACGCGGCTTTGGCCGATGATATCGCTGCAAGGGACGAATTGGCCGAGGGCTTCAGCAAGGTCGATTTCGATTTCGTGCTGCCGCCGGCCTGAAGTCGCGGTTCAGCCTGCCTTCAAGGCCGTGTCTTCCCGCTCGGCCAGTTGCTGATAGAGAAATTCACCCGTTTTGCGGTAATGGTCGACGAGCAGATGCTCGGCCCGGCCTGCATCGCGGGCTAAGGCGGCTTCCGCAATCTGGCTGTGTTCATCTTCCACTTGCCGCTCCGGGTAGGCCGCGAGGCTGGCAACGTTCCGGTAGCGCACCGCCAAATCGTAAAGCTGCGCGCAAAAGTTCAGAAGGTAGGTCGACGGACAGGCCGAAATCAGCGCTCGATGAAAGTCGCAGTGGGCCGCCTCCCACGCCGCCGCCTTTTCGGTGCGGTTCAAGGCGTTGAGCCGATATCGCAGAAGCACGATCTGTTCTTCCCATTCCGGACCGCCCTGTCGGATCGCATCCCCAAAGGCCAGTGCCTCCACCCGACACCGCGTGTCGAGCAGGATGCCGAAATCTTCGGCGCTGATGTTCGGTGCCCAGAACCCGCGCTGTTCGTTGCGCACGACCAATTGCTCGGAGGACAGAATACTCAGCGCCTCGCGCACCGGGCTCGCTCCGATTTCAAGCCGTTTTCGCAGCGCATCGATATGAATGCGCGACCCCGGCAGCAATTCACCGGACAAGACCATGTCCCTGATCCGGGCATGGGCAAGCGAGGTCAGCGATCTATGGGATTCCATGGCGTTCTCCTTACCCCAAGGTTAGGTCGCACATGATGGAAACTCAATTAGAAAATCGATTTTTATAGGCCGTTTGTGTTGCTTTTGCCAACTCTGCGCTGGCATCTGGGGCCACCTTCCGGATGGGCAAAAGGGGCGAAGATGACGGGGAGCAGGAACCGATATACCAGTTGGCCGGATATTTCCCATCTGACCCCGGCGCCGGCGGCTCGGCCCTCTAACCGGAAATGGGAAACCCCGTAGCTTCGGGCAGACCGAAGGGCACCACATCACCGATCTGATAGGCGGGTTCGGAGGCGTCGGTTGCGGCCTTGATCTGGCCCAGATCGGTATCGAGCACGTATTCGCGCTTTTCTCCAGCAAACGCGACGCCGGTCACCACGCCCTCCCATGGGCCCGATCCGACCGAAACCGCGCCCGGCCGCCACGCCATATGTCTAGCCGTCGCACCGAATGCGACCGGCATCTTGCCTTTGGCCCCGATCAGGTCCCGCCCCGCCACCTCGAAGATATTCTCGAAGCCGAAGAAATCGGCACCAAAGACGGTGCGCGGCGCGTTGTAGAGTTCATCGGGCGTGCCGAGTTGCTCGATCACGCCGTCTTTCATCAAGACGATCCGGTCGGCCAGGGCCAGCGCCTCAGCCTGATCGTGGGTCACGAAGACCATGGTGATCCCGGTGTCGCGCTGCACCCGCTGCAACTCGGTCCGCATCTCAAGACGGAGCCGGGCGTCGAGATTGGACAGGGGTTCGTCCAACAACAAAACCTTGGGTTCCATCACCAACGATCGCGCCAGCGACAGGCGTTGCTGCTGCCCACCTGACATTTCCGCCGGTTTGCGGTCGGCCAGATGCGCCAGGTCGACGGTCGCCAGCCAATGGGTTACCCGCTCCTCGATCTCCGCCGCGGGTCGTTTTTGCAACCGCAATCCGAAGGCGGCATTCTCAAAGGCCGTCAGATGGGGAAACAGCGCATAGGATTGAAAGACCAACCCGATGCCACGCTTGTTGGCTGGCATCCTGGTGACATCGACGCCGTCGATGGTGATCTTGCCCGAATGCGGCGTCATCAGCCCGGCAATTGCACGCATCGTCGTGGTCTTGCCGCATCCGGATGGCCCAAGAAGCGCGATCAGCTCCCCCTTGCGGATGTCGATATTCAGCTCCGGCACAACGATTGAGCTGCCATAGGCAAGCGACAGGTTTTGCAGCGACACGTAGGCATCAGACATAGCGGGAAAACCCCAGGAATTTCTCGGCAACAAAGACAATGATGACGGACAGGAAAGCCAGAAGCGCCGATAGGGCCGCCACCGACGGATCATAAGTGATTTCCATGTAGGACAGCATGTCGATGGGCAGCGTCCGCACACCTGGCCCCGATAGAAAGAGCGATACTGGGACCTGATTGAAACTGGTCACGAAGCCCAGGATAAAGGCGGCCAGCACACCGCCCTGGATGTTGGGAAGGACAACTCGCGTGAAGGCCCCGAGCCTTGTACAGCCCAGAAGAACCGCGGCCTCCTCCATGTCACTGCGCAGGTTGTTCAGGCTGGCCGAAACCACCCGCACGGCATAGGGCAGCACCAAAGCCGTGTGGGCCAGGAAAAGCGCGAGTGTCACGGTGAAGTTCAGCGGCACCACAAGGTAGCGCAGAAGCGCGAGGCCCACGATGATGCCCGGCACGATGATCGGGGCGGCGACGATGGTTTTGATCGTCTCGCCAAAAGGGATGTCATAGCGGCTGATCGCATAGGCGGCAGGCACCCCAAGGAGAAGTGCCGCAATCGTGCCGAAAACGGCCAGGAACATCGACAGAGCGAAACTGGCGCGAAAGCTGTCGACGGTGAAGACCTTGAGATACCATTTGAGCGAGATCCCCTCGGGCGGGAAGGTCATGAACTCACCCGCCGACAGGCCCGCCAGGACGATGATCAGGAACGGGCCGATCAGGAAGGTCAGCGTCAGGCCGATGATCAGGCGGGAGGTCCATTTATACTGCATGTCAGGACCTCGCCTTGGCGATGCGCTTGAGCAGCAGGTTCGCGGCAAAACACATCACGATCAGGATCGTCGCGATTACCCCGGCAGATACAAAATCATTGGCGACATTGACCCGCTGGTAGAGCAGCGTTTCGAGCATCAGCACGCGGGAGCCGCCAAGGATCGCGGGCGTGATATAGGCGGTGAGCGACCCGGTGAAGACCAACGTGCCGCCCATGACAAGGCCGTCTTTCGTGAGCGGCAAGATAACCTTGGTAAAGACCTGCACCCAGTTGGCCCCCAGAACCCGCGCGGCGGAGATCACATCCCGGGGCAGGTTCTCCATCGAGCTGACCAGCGAGATGATCATCAGGGGCAAAAACAGCTGCAACAGCCCGATGAATACGGCGGTTTCGGTGAAGAGGATGCGGATCGGCGTGTCGCTGAGGCCGAGGCCCACGATCGTGTCGTTGACGATCCCGGTGCGGCCCAGGATCACGATCCATGCATAGGTCCGCGCCACGGGTGAGATCATCAAAGGCAACACAACCAGCCCGAAGATGCGTCCCCGGCTTTTGCCCTCAAGGTTCACGATGCAGAACGCGCAGGCATATCCGATGATGGCGCTTGTGAAGGCCACCAGGAACCCGAGCTTGAGGGTACGCAGGAACACGGTCTGATTGAGCGGGGTGGTAGCGAAATCCACATAACCTTGCAGCGACCACTCACCATCGACGGCGAAGGCCTCCGACAACAGGATGATGACCGGCAACAAGAACAGGAGCGCCGTGAAGACGGCCGCAGGCAACGCCAATGCCAAACCTTCGTTCCTGTTCTGAAACACGCCCCTAGCGCCCCCGTGCCGGAAAGATCCCGGAGCCGGTTTGGCCCCGGGAGTTGGTGTTTAGTTGAGGACGTTTTCGTTCCAGCGCTCCAGCCACGCATCGCGATTTGCGATGATATCCGCGGGCGCAATCATGTTGAGCGAGTTGATGAGATCCGCACCGTAGGTCAGCGGCTCGGCCACCTCTGGGGCCAGATCGACCCGCATATTGGCGGGGCTGTCGAGCCCGGCTTCGGCCACACGCGTCTGCACCTCGGTCGACAGCCAGTAGTCGATGAACTGATAGGCCAGATCCTCGTTGCCATTGCCCGCCGTCATGGTGATGACGTTCATGCCACCGGCTTGGCCTTCCTCCGGCTCCGCCCAGGCAAAAGGCAACTCCGCGCCTGCAAACCGGCTCCATGCAAAGCGCCCGGCGGGGGCGGCGATCACCTCTTCCTGCATCATCAGTTGCGCCAGTTCCGAGGACCGGCTGTAGAAGGTCACGAAATCATCGCCATGTGCGCCGATGGCATCGATCGTCGCCTCGAAACCGAGGTCATCCCCACCCCTTGCGCGCTCCAGCATGTAGAGTGTCAGGGGCCCCTGGGTGCCGGTGATGTTGGGCAGCGCCACGCGCCCGCGCAGCTCGTCGGAGAACAGGTCGTTCCAGCTGTCAATCTCCACAAGGTCAGAGCGGTAGACGATGGAAGTGGCGTAGAAGCCGTAGCCGAGGGCGTGGTGATTGCCGATCGGATCCTGGGCGGAGGGGTAGAGATCGTCGTAGCTGCTGATCCGGCTCACATCGAGCGGCTGCAAAAGGCCCTGTTCGGCCAGTTGCAGGGCGTCTTGCGTCGACATGACGGCCACATCGATGAGCGGATCGGCGGCGTTCACCTCGATCTTGGCCATCCGCTCCACGCTGTTGCCAGTCTCGATCACAACCTCGCAGCCGCAGACCTCCTCGAACGGGGTGAAAATCGCCTCCGACATCGCATCGACGCCGAACGCATAGACGGAGATGGTGAGTGTCTCGTCCTGCGCGCTTGCAACGCCAGCGATCAGGCTGCAGGCGGCAGCCACGGCAAGTGTGTTCTTCATGGGGAAGTCCTCCGATGTTGGGTGGCAGTCTGTGGCGCGGGGCCGGTCGAGTCCCGCAGCCTGAGTGTCATGTCCACCACGCTTGGTGCGGGTGGGTCTTGGTCATCCCGTATCGCGGCATCGAGATAGGCGATGGCGCGTTTGGCCAGTTCAGCGGTGTCCGGAACAATTGTCGAAAGCGTCGGCCGGACGGCCGTGGACAGCGGCAGGTTGTCGAACCCGATCACGCTCAGATCGTCGGGGCATCGAAGGCCGCTTTGGCTGGCCTCGGTTACAACGCGCAGGGCCAGAAGATCCGACACGGTCAGCACGGCGGTGACGCCCGTGGCGTGCAGATCGGCCAGATCGGGGAAGCAATCCCCCGTCCATTGCACCTGAAACTCGGCTTGGCCTTCAAGGGCCTCGGCCATGCCTTCGATCCGGTCGATCTGCACCGGTGACTGGCTGTCATCCCCCAAAAGCAGGACCGAGCGATGGCCCAGTTGCAGGATCGCTTGCGCCGCAAGCCGGCCGCCTTGCCGGTGATTGGCCGCGACCGCAAAGCGCGGATCGCTGGCAATGCTGATGGTCGCCATCGGAACCGGCGGCACCTGGGGTCGCGTGCCGCGCCGGGGGATCATGATGATCCCGTCCACGCCGCGTTTGATCAGCTGCTTGATGGCATTGTCCTGCCCGGCTTCTGTGCCGCGGCCATTCGCGATCAGGATACCATACCCCCGCGCATCGGCCTCGATCTCCAACCCCTGGGCGAAATCGGGAAAGACCGGATGCGTGATATCGGGCATCACCAGCCCCAGAATCCCGCTGCGCCCGGTCTTTAGGGCCCGCCCCGCCGCGCTCGGGGTATAGCCCAACTGCGCGGCGCGCGCCGTCACCAGATCCACAACGTCCCGCGACACACGCCCCTTGCCGGTCAGCGCATTGGAGACCGTCGCAACCGACACTCCAAGCTCGCGTGCGATTTGCTTTTGACTGGGCAACAGGGTTTCCTTGTGATGATTAAACGATTAATCAAGGATTGCGATCCGTTGTCAAGGGCGTTGCCGTATGGTCCGAATTGGCGGCTGACCGATTGGCCGGCGCGGCATGGAAGAGGGAGATGACCTTGCGCACACTCATTGAAAATGCCCGCATCCTGACGATGAATGCGGCCTTTGATGAGCATCTGTCGGGCTGGGTCCTGATCAACGGCGACTGCATCGCGGCCCTCGGTAAGGGCCCTGCCCCTGCAGATCTCGGCGAGGTCGATGACCGCCTGGATGTAGACGGCGATCTGATCATGCCCGGCATGGTCAACACCCATTGCCATATGTCGATGACGGTGTTTCGCGGCCTTGGCGAGGATGTGGATGACCGTCTCTTCCGCTACATCCTGCCGCTTGAGCGTGAAGCGGTGACGCCCGAGATCGTGCGCAAGGGCGCCCGCCTTGCCGCGGTGGAGATGCTTCTGGGCGGCGTCACCGCGGTCGCCGACATGTACTACTTCGAGCAGGAGGTAGGTCGCGTCATCGACGCATCGGGGATGCGGGGGATTGTCGGCCAATCGCTCGGCGATTTCGATGCGCCCGATCACAAGCATTTCGATGACGGTTTCGCGTTGGTTGATGCCCTGCGTGAGGAATTCCACGGCCATCCGCGTGTGACAGCGTCCATCGCGCCCCATGCGCCCTATTCCACCGGGCCCAAGATCATGGAGCGCGTCGCGGCCTATCACGCCGACCATCCCGATGTTGTCGTCCAGATGCATCTGGCCGAGATGAAAACCGAAATGGATTGGTGCGCCAGGCACCATGATTGCAGGCCGGTGGAACTGGCCGACCGGTCCGGCCTTCTCGCGCCCGGAGCGATCATGGCCCATTGTCTTGAGGTGACCCCCGAGGAGATCACTATACTCGCTGAACGCGGCCTGGGCGTCGCCCACAACGCGCGCTCAAACGCAAAGGCCGGGCGTGGCATCGCGCCGGTGGAGGCGATGCGAGCGGCGGGCATCCCGGTCGGGCTGGCCACGGACGGCCCGATGAGCGGCAACACGCTGGATATCCTGGCCCAGGCCGCGCCCGCATCGATGTTTGCCAAGCTTCTTGGTGGCAGCCGCGGCTGCATGCCCGCCCGCGACGTCGTGCAGATGGCAACGATTGATGGCGCGCGCGTGCTGGGAATGGATCCCGAAGTCGGCTCCATCGAAGCGGGCAAGAAGGCCGACCTTGTCCGGCTGTGCCTGGATGATCCGCGCCTGACACCGATCTACGACATCTATTCCGCGCTGGTCTTCTCGGCGCTTCCGAGCGATGTACGCGACGTTATGGTGAACGGCAGATGGATCGTGAAGGAGCGAAATGTGCTGACGCTGGATCAAACCAAGGCCATCCACGATGTGAATCAGATCGCCGAAGGGTTCGGCAAACTGACGAAACAGATCGATGGCGCGCTGACGCAAGCATCGACCAATTGACCCGAATTCAGGGCGCACGCAGCTCTGAACGCTCACAGCATATGCGCCCTTCCACGCGCAACGTCTTACGGCAGACGTATCAGCGGTAGGCACCGCCAGGTCGTGTCGAGAGCAGCACCGCGCCCCAACGTGTGCAAGTTGTCGAGGATCAGGCTCAAATTGGGGTAATCGGCGCGGCGGATAACCTCCCAAGCACCGCGCTGCTCTTCAACGTCGCGGCTCTTCGCAGTGCCTCGCGGCCAAGGCGCAGGTCCCGTTTCGCAGATACGTGCCACGACCTCGCGCGGCACCAGCGGATATCGGCGATGACGTTCCGCTTAAAGATCGTGATGGCGTCAAAACCCGCATCGCGGTTGCGATGCTCACTTCATCAATCGCCCTTTTGGAACGTGTCGCGCAGGGCTGCGACGCTGTCGGCCAATAGTACGAGATCCACGCCGACCGCCGTGACGACCGAGCCCATAGCGATGTAGCGCTTTGCATCGTCAGGGTTCAGCGCCATGATCCCGGCGGGCACGTTCAGCCTGTTGAGCGTCTCGAATGCCGCTTCGATGGCCGCGACGACATCCGGGTGTTTCATCTGGCCACGCAAACCCATGCTGGCGCTGAGGTCGGCGGGGCCGATGAATACACCGTCGACACCGTCGGTACGGGCAATGGCCTCCAACTGTTCCAGCGCGTCAACGGTTTCGACCTGCACGATCAGGCACAGCTCTTCCTCCGCTCGGTTGAAGTAATCCGCGACCTGCCCATAACGCGTGGCGCGCGTCATCCCGGCCATGCCCCGGATGCCGTCGGGGCCGTAGCGCATGGCGCGCACGGCGGCTTCGGCCTCCGACGCGGACCGGATGTAGGGCACCAGGAGCGTCTGCGCGCCCATGTCCAGAAGGCGTTTGAACAAGATCGGGTCATTCCCGGCGGGCCGCACGATGGCCGAGACATCGGGCATCTGGCCGACCGCCTGGAGCGCGGGCAGCACTTCAACGGTCTCGACGGCCGCGTGTTCGCAATCGATCAGGACCCAATCGAACCCAGCCCCTCCAAGCAGTTCCGGCACAGTGTTGCCGCCGATCGTGTTCCATAAGCCGATCTGGCTGCGCCCCCGAAGAAGGGCGGCTTTGAACTGGTTCTTTGGCATGTCCATCTTGAGTTCTCCGTGATGAGAAGAAGGGATCTACGTGGCGTTCCGGTCAACCGCCGTAGCCGAAGCGACCGGGCAGCCAGAGGACGAGGTCAGGCAGGAAGACAAGCAGAAGCAGCGCACAGATCAGGACGGCGAGGAAGGCCCATATCTCGGAAATAATCTCGCGCAGAGGGATACCAGTGACGGCGTTGATGACGAACAGAAGGATGCCGTATGGCGGCGTGATCAGGCCGATCATGGAGTTCACGACAACGAGCACGCCGAAGTGGACAAGGTCGATGCCGAGTTCCCGACAGGCCGGGATGAACAGCGGCACGATAACGAGGATGATCGTGGTCGCATCCAACACACAGCCTAACAGCAGGACGAGGAACATCACGATGAGCAGGAACAGCGTCGGGCTCATATCGATACCGACCAGCGCGTCGGCGACCATGCCGGGGATATTCTCGGAGACGACTATGAAGTTCAGGATCAGCGCGCCGCCAATCACGACCCCCACCGAGGCCGAGGCCCGGGCGCTTTCGACGAAGATCTCGTAAAGGCCCCTGAAGCTGAGCGCGCGATAGAACAGGCCCGCGAGAAGCAGCGCGTAGAGAGCTGCAATGGCCGCGGCCTCGGTCGGGGTCGTGACGCCGCCGTAGATACCATAGAGCAGGATCACCGGCATCAGCAGCGCGGGGAAGGCGTTGGCGGTTTTTTTCGGCAGTTCGCGCAGCGGCACCGGCTCTTCCAGCGCAAAGCCGCGCTTGTGGGCGATGTAGCTGTTCATCGCCATAAGGACGACGCCCATGATCAGGCCCGGGATGATCCCCGCCAGAAACAGCGCCCCGATGGAGCTTTGCGACACGAGGGCATAGAGTACCATGGGGATGGATGGCGGAATGATCGGGCCAATCGTGGCAGAGGCCGCCGTGATCGCGGCAGCGTATCCGCGCCCGTAACGGCCATCCTTGGTCATCATTTCGATGATGATTTTGCCGATGCCCGCCGCATCCGCGACCGCCGAGCCAGACATGCCCGAGAAGATCAGCGAGGCAACCACATTCACATGCCCGAGCCCGCCCCTGAACCGGCCTACCGCCGCAACGCAGAAGCCCAACAATCTGTCCGAGATCGTGCCAGCATTCATGATGTTGGCGGCCACGATGAAAAGTGGGACGGCCAGCAAAACGAAGCTGCGATAGAGCCCCTGGATGATCTTTTCCCCCGCCAACGCCAGGTCCATCCCACCGAGCCCCAGATAGACCAGTGCGGCCAGAATGATCGAATAGCCGATAGGCGTGCCGATGCCTGCGAGGAAGAACAGGGTGGCAATGCAGGCCAGAACCTCGAAACTCATGTCGCGTCTTGACCGTGGCGAATAGCGGGCGGGTCGGGGTCATGGTCGATCAGGTGGTGATCGTCGGGCGGGCCGTTTCGGATCGTGGCGATGAACCGCCAGCCGTAGCGCAGGACAAGCGCGCCGAGGAACACCATGTAGATGATGAAGATCCATTTCAGCCGGATCCGATCACCTGTGAAGGGGCTTTCCACGGTCGATGTGCGGCGCATCCGCATGAAATCAACGTAGTCCCACGTGGGCAGAAACGAGATCGCCATTCCGACGACGATGGCGCCAGCGGCGAGCAGCGCCATGATGCGGCGCGGGCCCGGCGGCGCTGCGAGGTAAAAGATGTCGAAGGTCACATGGTCCTTCTCGCGCACGTTGAAGGCGCAACCGAAGAACACGATCCAGACCCACAGGATGAGGCACAGCTCCAGCGTCCAACCGAGCGGTTCGATGCTGTCGAGCCATTCGTACCGCCCGCTCAGGCCAAGATTGTCCACGATCTGCGGCGTGTAGCGAGAGCCGACCTGCAGCAGGAAGGTAAAGAACATCGCCGCAAGCATGGCCGCGGCGATCGAGTTGGTCAGGAAGGAGAAGCCCGCTTTCAACGTGTTGAACATCGCGGACCTCCCCCCGTTTGTCCTTGATCAGTTGCCGAGTGCGTTGATCTGTTCCAACACGCCATCCGGCCAGGTTTCGGCAAACTCGCTTTCAAGATAGGCCGCCTGGACCGTCTCACGGAAGGCCGCAAGGTCCGGCTCATAAAGCGTCAAGCCATTCTCTTCTAGGAACGCGCCAAGTTCAGCTTCCAACTGCAATTGCCGCTGGCGGCCAAGTTCGGCGGCATCATCGGCGGCCTGCTGGACAACGGCCTGCTGCTCCTCCGTCATGGATTGCCATACCTCTTCCGAGATCGTGACATAGTTCAGATCCACAAGGTGCGAGGTCAGCGCGATCTGGCATGTGACTTCATAAAAGCGGGCATCCACCACGGTTGGCAAGGGGTTGTCCTGCCCGTCCACCGCGCCGGTCGACAGCGCGGTGTAGACCTCGCCAAATGCCATCGGTGTGGGCGATGCCCCAAGCGCCGCGCCCAGGAATTGCCATGCATCGGTGCCGGGCATCCGCAGGTTCACGCCATCCAGATCGGCGGGCGTGGTGATGGTCAGCTCGTCGGGGCACTGGCGCAGGTTCACATGGCGGCGGCCCAGATACATGACCGACAGCAGGCGCACGCCAAGCTCGTCGATGGCGATCTGCTTGAATGGATCCATCAGCGAATCGTTGAATACGGCGACCTGATGGGCCGCGTCCTGATGGACGTAACCGGCCGTGAAGATGGAGAATTCAGGGAAGAATTGCGCCAGTTCCTGGGCCGAGGAGATCGTCATCTCAAGGTTGCCGCGGCTGATCGCTTCCAACTCGGTACCCTGGGCGAACAGCGTCGCATTATAGGCGGGCTCGTAGCTGGCAAAGTCCGATACGGCGGGGCCGAAAACTTCGGCCATCGCCACAGAACGTTGGTCGGTTTCCGAGCCGGACATCGACAGACGCAGCTGGATCGTGTGCCCATCGGCAAAGGCACCGGTGGTGCTGGCCAAGATGCCCATGGCAGCCACGGTCGACAGCGCCGCGCGGCGGGTGAGGTTGGTGATCATTGTTGGTCCTCCCATAGTGAAAGATCACTTCCGTTTTTCCCGGCATGATGCCGGTTTCGCCTTTCTTCACAATATTTTTCTCAAAATATCGGATATTTCATTGCGCGACTTCTGGAACGTCGAATGCCGCCATCGCTTTGAGTTGAACCGGTCGCCCGGTGGCCGCAGAGGTCTGGATCGCTTCGATCACTTGCAGGGTCCGAAGGCCTTCGATCGCCGAGACCAACGGTGTTGCATCTTTCCGGATGACATCGCGGAAGTGTTTGATTTGATTTACCAAGGGATCAGATGCCTCGGTGTCGAGAACTGTGGCAGACATCGGCGTCCACCAGTCCCGCTCGCCCTCGGTATGCGCCCAGATCCGCAGATCCGGGATCGAGAGCGCCCCGTGCGACCCACCGATCATGTAACAGCTTTGCGATATCTGCGGATAAACCGGGTATTCCCGCGACGTCATCTCCCAACTCCACGGCGCGACGATGCTATCGGACACGCTGATCGTGGCAATGGCACCGTTTTCCAGGGTCAGCACCGCTGCCGCCACGTCCTCGTTGGCATATCCCCGGGCAGACGGGCTGGCCTGCGCAAAAACCGAGACGACCTCACCACAAAGATAGCGGATCAGATCAATATCGTGAATGAGGTTGACTGAGACCGGGCCCGCGCCGGGCTGTTTCCGCCACGGCGCGACGTCGAAATACTGGTCGGGTTTGTAAAACCAGCAGGTTGCCTGGACCGCACGGATATCGCCGATCGCACCGGACGTGATCGCGTCATGGCTGCGCTGGATGAGCGGATTGTGGCGGCGGTGGTGGCCGACCAGAACAGGCACATCCCTGGCGGCAGCGGCGGTGACCAGATCATCTGCATCCCGAACGCTAGTCGAGATCGGCTTTTCCACCAGAACGGGACAGCCACGGCCTATGGAAACCATGGCCTGTTCCACATGCATGTGAGTGGGTGTGGCGACGATCAGCCCGTCAATCGAATGGCTGGCGAAGAGATCGCCCAATGTTGCGTGGCAGGCGATCCCCATGACCTCGGCCGTCGCGCGGCGCTCCTCGGACGGCTCCACCGCGGCCACGACATCCACATCAGGCACGTGCAACGCCGCTTCCGCGTGGCGTTGACCAACAAGCCCGAACCCGCAAACTGCCAAGGATAATGCCGGTGTCACGCCTTCCCTCCCAGCGCCGATCAGCGGCCAGCCGATCCTCATAATGACGCTATCAGTCTTTTTGCGATTTGCAATAATATCAGATATTTTTTCTATTTGCGGATGCTAGCAACAAACTTTGCCAGCGTGCGCAGGTACTATATGACTGAGCATCGACAAAATATCGGACGAAGCAAATGTCTCAGAGGACGGCAACGGTCGGCACCAGCACCTACCAAAAAATCAAGCGCGACATCATTTTCGGCGCGCTGGAGCCGGGCGCAAAGCTGAAGCTCGACTCCTTGAAGGAGCGCTACAGCGCCAGTCTGTCTACTCTGCGCGAGACATTGAACCGGCTGGCCAGCGAGGGATTCGTGGATGCCCCCGTGCAGCGTGGGTTTTTTGTAAAGCCCGTCTCGGCCGAGGATCTTCGGGAAATCGCGCAGTTGCGGGTTCTGCTGGAATGCCACGCGTTACGGCTATCGATTTCGAACGGTGATACCGAATGGGAAGGCAGCCTTGTCGCTGCCCACCACAAATTACACCTGATGGAACAGCGGCTTCTGGAGGGTGATGAATCCGAGAAAGAGGCCTGGAAACGCTACGATCTGGAATTCCACCAGGCCCTGATCTCGGCTTGCAATTCTTCAAACCTTCTCTCCCTGCATGCGACGCTCTATGACAAATATCTGCGCTATCAGATGCTGGTTCTGACCCATCGGGGTCAGGAAGCGGTTGAAGAGCATCGCAACATATTCGCGGCCGCCCTCGCTCGCGACGCCGACAGTGCCTCTACCGCCCTGGAGACACATATCGTCAAGGGGTTGGATCACACGGTGGGCGCGATGCGTTGAAGGCAAAATCGGCTCAGGATACCAAAATCGCCGAATGATTGATCCGGTGTCTCGCTCTGCAACAAGAGTGCGGTTCCCGCCAAGCCTTACATATTACCCGCCCTCATTCACCGCTCCCGCGCGGGGTTTCGCGCCACCCGGCGGTACGCCAACCCGTCATTAATCACCGCGAACCGTCCGCCGGTAAGGTGGTTGCCTTCGACGATTGCGTTGCCGATGCAAAAGCCGGACTTGGTGGCTGATCACCCTCGTCCAAGTTCCGCTGCGCCAGGCGCCCGAGGCGCTGCTTGGCAGACGAATCTGACATTCAATCAAACGTGGCGCCCATACGGGCCAACGATCACTTTTGAAGCGTTCCGCAGCGACCCGTCTGAAGCGGGTCTTGATCCTTCACCATATTGGGGGAGCTGCACCGACAGATTAACGGGTGATCTCTCGGTTCCGAAACCGACGGGCAATTTGGGTGTTCGTGGCGCAGAGCAACACCCCCGGAAGCGCAGCATTTCGATTGGAGAGATCCTTGACATAGATCAAGGGATTCCTCCCAGAAAGCGCCCATAGGTTTCGAGCGAGACGTCCCGGTTTGGGCCGCCTTCAGGCAAGGAGCCCATGGTGCGACCCTTCCCGATCCCCAGTGAATGCAGCAAACGCGGTCCAACCGAAGTGGACCGTGACAGGAGGCAATCAGCCGCGCGTTTTCAAACGCAAGGGGCGCCACGTGGTCACGGTGCGACGCGCGCGGCATGACCCGTTGGATCCCGACATATTCCTGCTTCGCTTCCGGCGTCCTTATCTTCGCGCTGCTCGCCGGTGTGATCGCCCATGGCTACGCGCAGATCCGCCCCGCTGTTCCTGACGCATCCATCACACTGGTCGTCATTTGCGGCGGCGACGGCGCGCAGAGGGTGTTGCTGGATCAAGATGGTAATCCCGTCGGCCCGGAACAGTGCCTGCGCCAATTGTGCAGCGCTTGCCTGACAACTCCCTTCGCCGTGACGGATGGCTCGCCTCCTTTGCCGTCACGCTCCTCGGCATGGCAGCCGGTCGCCTTCTTCACACTGATCGCCACTCTGCCGACGCACCGCCACTCGTCCGACCCGCGACCGCGCGGCCCCCCTTTCATCGCGTGAGATCCCTAAATCGTTATGACGTCCCCCATCCATTCCATCCACTCGCGCCTTACCGGCCTGCTACGCGCACTCATTGCTGCCCTCGTCGCTCTCTTGTGTGCGGCGATTGCGTCCCCGGTCGATGCGCAGACCACGCCCCATCTCCCGCGTTTCATGGCCGAACTGCCCGCCGAAGACCTTGTGGACGGCGCGACGGGCTATGGCGAGATCCGTAGTGATCTGCCGGTGGCCCCTGTCCTGCGGCAGGGGGATCAGATCGGATGGGCATTCATCACGTCGGACTTCGTTGGAACCACGGGCTATTCCGGCAAGCCCATCCACACCATGATCGCCGTCGACAACGACGCGCGCATTATCGGCATTTCGCTTGTCGATCACTCCGAGCCCATCGTTCTGATCGGCATCCCCGTGGCCCGCATCACCGACCTGATGGCGCAACATATCGGGCTCGACCTTGCCCAAGTGGTCGCGGATGGCGGGACAGTCGACGATCTCAACATCATTTCCGGCGCCACGGTCACCATCATGGTGATCGACGATTCAATCATCCGGTCCGGTATCCGGGTGGCGCGCAGCCTCGGGCTCGGCGGGCTTGCGACCGTCGAAGATACCGGGCCCCGGTTCGAATTGAACCTCGAGGCCGAAGCCGCAACGGATTGGTTCAACCTTGTCGGTGACGGCACCGTGCGCCGCATGACCCTGGATGTGGGGCAGGTGAACGCCGCCTTCGCCGGGATGGAGGATGAGCGCGCCGCACGCCGCGCCCTGACCGAACCGGACGACGAGACGTTCATCGACCTCTACGCCGCCCTGGTCAGCCATCCGGCGATTGGGCACGCGCTGTTGGGCGAGGCCGAATACGCCAATCTCGAAAATTGGCTGGAAGAGGGTGAACAGGCGCTCCTGATCATGGGGCGTGGCATGTATTCGTTCAAAGGCTCTGGCTATGTACGTGGCGGCCTGTTTGACCGGATCGCCCTGATCCAGGGCGATACATCGGCCCGGTTCCGCGACCGCGATCATCACCGGATCGGCGACGTGCTTGCCGAAGGCGCTCCGACCTTTGAGGAAATCGGCATCTTCCGTATCCCGGCTGATGTGGATTTTGATCCCAGCGAGCCATGGCGGCTGCAACTTCTTGTGCAGCGGGATGTGGCCGCGCTGGAACGCGTCTTCACGACGTTTGATCTGGGCTACCAGATCCCCCGCCACTTTGTGACCGAACTGTCGCGCCCGGCCGTCGTTTCACCGGACGATGCGAGCGACTCCGAAGCGGAACTGGCCGCCCAGATGGCCCTGATCGAGCGGATCTGGTGGGACAAGCGCTACGAGATTGCCGGCCTGCTGACGATGCTGGCCGTGCTGACGGGGGCCTTCTTCTTTCAGGGATATCTCACCCGATCCGAGCGCGTCACCTACTGGTTCCGCATGAGCTTCCTGACGGTCACACTCGTGTTCTTGGGCTGGTATGCCAGCGCACAACTATCGGTCGTGAATCTGATGGCGCTCGCCAATTCCCTGCGGGGAGGCTTCACCTGGCAGGCATTCATGTTGGAGCCGCTGACCTTCATACTTTGGTGGTCAGTTGCGGCCTCGCTGATCTTCTGGGGGCGCGGGGCGTTTTGCGGCTGGCTCTGCCCATTTGGTGCCCTACAAGAACTCTCGAACCAGATCGCCCGCTTTTTCAAGGTGCCGCAGATCACCCTACCCTGGGGCCTGCACGAACGGCTATGGGCCCTGAAATACATCATCTTTCTGGCGCTGTTTGCCGCCGCCCTCACATCGCTCGACCGCGGCGAGCAGCTGGCCGAAATCGAACCGTTCAAAACCGCTATCGTCCTGCGCTTCATGCGCGAATGGCCCTTCGTGACCTTTGCCGTCGCGCTGCTGATCGCGGGCCTGTTCATCGAACGGTTCTATTGCCGCTACCTTTGCCCGCTCGGTGCGGCGCTGGCGATCCCGGCGCGGATGCGCATGTTCGATTGGCTCAAGCGCTACAAGGAATGCGGCAGCCCCTGCCAGACCTGTGCGAATGAATGCTTTGTTGGCGCGATCCACCCCACCGGGGAGATCAATCCCAACGAATGCCTGAACTGCATGCATTGCCAGGTGCTCTACCAGTCCGAGGCCAAGTGCCCGGTTGTCATCAAGAAAATGAAACGCCGCGCTGCCGTGGCTGGGGTGGAGCCGCTGGCCACCGTGGCCGCCCGCTCCGCGACCACATTAGCCAATCATCCAAATACCAGGAAGGAGACCTAAACCATGTCTGACGAAACGGGAAAAACCGAAAAAGGTGGCATCAGCCGACGCGCCCTATTGGGCACCTCCGCAGCAGGAGGGGCCGCTTTGGCCGGGCTCGGCGGCGCGCGTCTTGCCACGATCGGCGGCGCAACGGGCGCCGCGACCGTCGCGGCGGGCACGACCACCGCCCAGGCGCAGGAGGCCGCCCATGTTGGCCCCGGCGATCTTGATGAATATTACGGCTTCTGGTCCTCGGGCCAGACCGGCGAAGTGCGCATTCTTGGCGTGCCGTCGATGCGCGAATTCATGCGGATCCCTGTATTCAACCGTTGCTCCGCGACGGGTTGGGGCCAGACCAACGAGTCGATCCGCATTCACCAGGAAAACATGCTGCCGGCAACGCGTGAATATCTGGCGGCCAACGGTAAGCAGATCCATGACAATGGCGACCTGCACCATGTGCACATGTCCTTCACCGAGGGGCGCTATGATGGTCGGTTCTTGTACATGAATGATAAGGCCAATACCCGCGTGGCGCGGGTCCGGTGCGACATCATGAAATGCGACAAGATCCTTGAGATCCCGAACGCCAAGGCGATCCACGGCCTACGTCCGCAAAAGTGGCCGCGCACCAACTACATCTTTGCCAATGGCGAAGACGAGACGCCGATGGTCAACGACGGCTCGATCCTCGACGATCCAGAGCAATACGTGAACTTCTTCACCGCCGTCGATGCCGACGAGATGCAGGTTGCGTGGCAGGTGATGGTAACGGGCAATCTCGACAACACCGACGCCGACTATGACGGCAAATATGCGTTCTCAACCAGCTACAACTCCGAAATGGGCATGAACATGTTCGACATGACGGCCAACGACATGGACCACGTCGTTGTGTTCAACATCGCCGAGATCGAGGCGGGGATTGAACGCGGCGATTATGTCGAACTGAACGGAGTGAAGGTGCTCGACGGACGCCGTGACGCGGGCAGCCAATATACCCGCTACGTTCCGATCCCCAACAACCCGCACGGCTGTAACATGGCCCCGGACCGCATCCACCTGTGCATCGCAGGCAAGCTGTCGCCCACGGTTTCAGTGATCGACGTCCGGCTTCTGGATGCCCTGTTCGAGGATGACAGCATCGATCCCCGTTCGGTTGTCGTGGCAGAGCCGGAACTGGGCCTCGGGCCGCTTCACACCTGTTTCGATGGGCAGGGCAACGCATTCACCACCCTGTTCCTGGACAGTCAGGTGGTGAAATGGAACATCGCCCGCGCGATCGAGGCTTATAATGGGGCGGATGTCGATCCGATCATTGCCAAGAACGATGTGCATTATCAGCCCGGCCACAACTCCACCACGATGGGGGAAACGCTGGACGCCGATGGGCGCTACTACCTGACGATGAACAAGTTCTCCAAGGACAGGTTCCTGAACGTCGGGCCTCT
The DNA here is from genome assembly GCA_947494975.1 of uncultured Roseicyclus sp. Classification (GTDB taxonomy): domain Bacteria; phylum Pseudomonadota; class Alphaproteobacteria; order Rhodobacterales; family Rhodobacteraceae; genus Gymnodinialimonas. The sequence continues at coordinate 464,920 of CANLXA010000001.1, forward strand.
GAAGCCCGAGAACGAGCAATTGTTCTCGATCAACGGGGACAGCCTGGAGCTGCTGCACGACGGCCCAACCTTTGCTGAACCGCACGATTCGATCCTCGTGCACCGCTCGATCGTCAACCCGCTCAATGTCTACGAACGGGATGACCCGACATGGGCCGAGACGCGGGCGCAAGCCGAGGCCGATGGCGTCGACATCGACGGTTTCATGGACACAATCATCCGGGATGGAAACCGGGTACGTGTCTATATGTCATCTCAGGCCCCGAGCTTCTCGCTGGAAAGCTTCGAGGTGAACCAGGGTGACGAGGTGACGGTGATCATCACCAACCTTGATGACATCGACGATCTGACACACGGCTTCTGCATGGGCGACCACGGCGTCGCGATGGAGATCGGGCCGCAGGCGACCTCGTCGGTCACCTTCACCGCCGCCAAGGCCGGCGTTTACTGGTATTATTGCCAGTGGTTCTGCCACGCACTCCATATGGAGATGCGCGGCCGGATGCTCGTCAACCCGACCGCCTGAGAGAACCAATGAAGCGTTTGCGCCCCCTCCTGATTGCATTGCTGACAGTGATCCTCGCGTCGGTCGCCGCGCCTGCGGCGGCCGAGCGGATCCATGTGCCGGCAGAGCCTGGGGCGCTTACCTCAGCCATCGCCGGGGCGTCCCCCGGCGATGCGCTTATCCTTGCACCCGGCCGACATGACGGCCCGGTGACCATCGACCGCCCCCTGACACTGGAGGGCAGCGGGGCCGCGACGATCGCGGGCAACGAGATCGGATCGGTCATCACCGTCGCCGCAACGGATGTCACGATACGCGGCGTCGAAATCATCGGGTCCGGCTCAAACGGCACCGATGCGGATGCGGGCATCGAGCTGGATCGTGGTGCGGACCGCGCGCTGATCGAGGACAATCGCCTGATCGGCAACCTTGTCGGCATCCACCTCTTCGGCAGCAGCGACAGCCTCGTGCGCGGAAATCAGATCATCGGCCGCCGCGATCCGCGCGTGAACGACCGCGGCAACGGCATCTATGTCTGGAACTCCCCCGGCTCCGTCATCGAAGACAACGACATCCAGTATGGCCGCGACGGCATCTTCGTGAACACCTCGCGCCAGAACATCTTCCGCGGCAACATGATGCGCGATCTGCGCTTTGCCGTTCATTTCATGTATGCCCCCGACAGCGAGGTCATCGGAAACATCTCCATTGGGAACACGCTTGGCTTTGCCATCATGTTCTCGGACCGGATCGACGTGATCGACAACATGTCACTCGCCGACCGGACCCATGGGGTCATGCTCAACTTCGCCAATGGCGGCGAGGTGCGCGGCAATCTGGTCCGCGGCGGCACCCATGAGAAATGCACCTTCATCTACAATTCGCACCGCAACATCATCCACGGAAACCGGTTTGAGGGATGCGAGATCGGCATTCATTTCACCGCCGGATCCGAGCGCAACGCGATCTTCGATAACGCGTTCATCGGCAATCAGACTCAGGTCAAATATGTCGGTTCGCGCGATGTGGAATGGAGCTATGAGGGCCGCGGCAATTACTGGTCGGATCATGTGGCCTTCGACCTGAACCGCGACGGCGTGGCCGACAGCGTGTTCCGGCCCAACGATCTGATGGATCATATCCTGTGGTCACAACCCTCCGCGCGGCTTCTGATGGGCTCCCCCGCCGTGCAGCTGATCCGCCATGCCCAGGCCGATTTCCCGGCAACATTGCCGGGCGGTGTGCTCGACAGCACGCCCCGCATACACCCCGTGGACATCACAGTGCCCCCCGCCCTCGCCCGGCTTGAGGCCGATGCCCTAGCCCTCTTTCACAACGGACCCGGTATCGATGACGACACTAACCCTCTCGAACGTCACTAAGACCTTCGGTGATATGCGCGCCCTGGACGCCGTGGGGTTCACGGTGGCTGCAGGTGAGCGTGTGGCGCTGATCGGGCACAATGGCGCGGGGAAATCGACGCTGATGAAGATCCTGCTGGGTCTGATCCAGGCCACGGCGGGCGATATCGAGGTGTGTGGCGCCGCACCCGGATCTGACGCGGCCCGGCAGCACGTGGCCTATCTCCCGGAAAACGCGGCGTTCCACTCGGCACTGACCGGGCTGGAAACCCTGCGGATGTATCTGCGCCTGCGCGGGGAGTCCCCGGATCAGGCGATGTCACTTCTGGACCGTGTTGGCCTTGCGGATGCTGCAAAGCGGCGCATTGGCACGTATTCAAAGGGCATGCGCCAACGGGTTGGCCTCGCACAGGCGTTGATCGGTCATCCACGTCTTCTGGTGCTGGATGAGCCAACCTCCGGCCTCGATCCGGTGTCGCGGCGGGACTTCTACACAATGCTCGATGATCTGGCCGCCGAGGGGGCCGCGATCTTGCTCTCCAGCCACGCCTTGACCGAAGTCGAGGCGCGCACCGACCGCATCGTCATCCTGTCCCGGGGGAAACTGGTGGCAGACGATACGCTGGTTGGCCTGCGCCGCCGCGCCGCGTTGCCCATCCGGCTGCAGATCCGGGCCCGGCCCGGTGAGGCGGACGCAGTCGCCGCGGAGCTGGCTGGGGGGCGGCAGAACGGCGTCACCGTTGATCTGACATGCACGCCCGAGGACAAGCTCCTGCGGCTTGGCCAGATCGCCGGGCTCGGCGCGCTGGTCGAGGACGTCGACGTGGTCCCGCCAAGCCTTGAGGACATCTACAGCCATTTCAGCCGTGTGAGCGCGGACGGAGATCGACAATGACACGCATTCTCGCCACCGCAAGCGCCGAAGCCCGGATCGTACTTCGCAATCGCTGGGTCGCCATCGCGATCGCGATGATGGCGGTGTTTTCATTGGTTCTGTCGGCCACCGGATCCGCCCCAACCGGCGCGCTTGGCGCAGACCCTCTGTCGGTCACCATCGCAAGCCTGACCAGTCTGGCCGTCTACCTCGTGCCGCTGATTGCGCTACTGATGAGTTTCGATGCCATCGCGGGCGAGGTGGAGCGCGGAACGCTGCCGCTTGTTCTGACCTATCCGATCCGCCGGTCCGAAATCCTGCTTGGCAAGTTCACGGCGCATCTGGCAGCCCTCGCACTGGCGGTTGCGGTCGGCTACGGGCTGGCGGCGGGCGCGGCTTTCCTGTCTGACGCTGGATCTGCAGCCGGCCTTCCCGCCCTCCTGCGGCTGTTCTGGACGTCGGTCCTGTTGGGCGCCGCCTTTCTTGCCATCGGTTACGCCCTGTCGGCGCTGGCCCGAAGGCCGGGTGCGGCGGCAGGCCTCGTCATCGGGCTGTGGTTGGTAATGATCGTCCTTTACGACCTCAGCCTTCTGGCCGCGATTGTCGCCGATGATGGGGGGTGGTTCACCACCGACATCTTCCCCTGGCTTCTCATCGCCAATCCCGCGGATGCCTTCCGCCTTTACAATCTCGCAGCATCCGAGGCGACGGCCGCGGCGGCGGGCCTCGGCGGGGCGGCGGCCACGATCGCGCCGCTTCATGCGCTGGCCTCGCTTCTTCTGTGGCCTCTGGTCGCCCTCACCCTCGCCATCCTCGCCTTTCGAAAGGTAACGCCATGACCCTGCGCTTCACGCTGCTGGCGCTCTCGCTCCTCGCTCTCGCGGCGTGTCGCGACGAGATGGCCGACCTGCCCAACCCGGCAGCCATGACATCCGAGGCTGTGGGGCATTATTGCCAAATGGGCATCTTGGAGCACAGCGGCCCCAAGGCGCAGGCCTATCTTGAGGGTCTGCCCGCGCCCCTGTTCTTCAGCCAGGTGCGCGACGTGGTCGCCTATATGCGGATGCCCGAACAATCCCACATCGTCACCGTGGCCTATGTCTCGGATATGGGGCAGCCGGGCGCGACATGGGACGCCCCCGGGACCGAAAACTGGATCAACGCGGCTGCGGCCCATTTCGTCGTCGGCGCCGAGGTGACGGGCGGCATGGGCACACCGGAACTCGTCCCATTCTCAAGCCGCGAGGCGGCAGAGGCCTTTGCCAATCTGAATGGAGGTGACGTCATGGGTTTGCACGACATTCCCGACAGCGCCGTTCTGGCTCCGATGGATGTCGACGACATCTCCGCGGACGAAGATTTCCTGCGCCGACTTGAGGCGCTGACACCCGATGAGGAGAGTTGATCCATGCATCGCCGCCGCTTCCTGACCATCACGGCAGGCGCCGCCAGCGCCGGTTTGATCCCCGCGGGCCCTGCATCCTCGTTGACCCGCTGGCAGGGTGTGGCGCTCGGGGCCGAGGCGTCGATCACGCTCGATCATCCCGAAGCGGACCGCCTGATCGCCGCGGCGCGGGCCGAAATCGACCGGCTGGAGAACATCTTCAGCCTCTATCGCGCGTCATCCGCCCTGTCGCGGCTGAATGCGGCTGGTGTCCTCTCCGCCCCACCGTTTGAGCTTTTGGAGTGCCTGTCACTGGCGGCTCGCGTTCATGCGACCACGAACGGAGCTTTTGACCCCACGATCCAGCCGCTCTGGGCGCTTTATGCCGAACACGCCGCGGGTGGGGGCACGGATTTGCCACCGATTGCCGCGCGGGCCCACGTGCTTGAGCGGGTGGGCTGGCGGGCTGTCTATCTCGAGGCGTCCGAAATTCGCCTTGGTCCCGGGGCAGCGCTCAGCCTCAATGGCATCGCGCAGGGCTATATCGCCGACCGAATTGCCGCCTTTTTTCGCGCAGAGGGCCTCTCCGATGTGCTGGTGGATGCCGGTGAATTGCACGCCATCGGGGGCGACTCGCGCGGCGGACCCTGGCGGGTTCAGCTACGCAGCGATACCGGCCCGGCTAGCAGGCCATTCGCTCTCATCGACGCGGCCCTCGCCACGTCAACACCGCTTGGAACCGTATTCGATGCCGCAGGCAACATCGGCCACATTCTGGACCCACGGAACGGCCTGCCCGCGCCGAACCGGTGGCGCCTGGTTTCGGTGAGCGCTCCCCAGGCGGCCTTGGCAGACGCGCTTAGCACCGCTTTCACTTTGCTCAGCCCGGCAGATATCGAATTGGCCTTGACCCATTGGCCATCCGTTGAGATCGCCCGCCTCATTCCGAACGACGGTGGAGATCAGCCCACACGCCCATCTCGGATGCAAGCATTCGTTGGCGAGGCAGTCGGTCCTCCGGGATGAAACCCGCCTCTGCCGATCAACATGCCGCCAATGGATCCGTGAGACCAGAGCGTCCCGACGCGCCCGACGGCTGGTACCCGATGTGCAAGCTGATCCGGCCCGTTCCGCGATACTCAGGGCGCGCCTCCCCGGCTTGTGCAGCAAATCAAGCGGACGGAAGGCCGAAGTTAATACGATGACGCCGAATGTCGCCCCAATATAAGGTAGTTATGAGATAGAGATCTTGGGGAAATCGGCGGGCGAGGTGTTCGAACAAGGAAGAACCCTCCAAACTAAATACCTGAATCTGGTTATTCTTCCTACCTGGCGAGTAGCTACCTGTGCAGCAAAAGGAGTAGCAAACCCTGTGGAAGAAATACCCTCGGACTTGTGAAGCGCCCCCCAACTGTCGAGCAAAACAGCTACTGCTCTCAAAAACTGTAGCCATTCACGACGTCTAAAACCGGCCCAAAGCCGACAGTTGAACATCATCTACGGCCGCTGCGGTGCGGCCCGCCATACCGGACTTTCTCTGAAGCAGCATGATCTGTGCCAGGCCGAGTGGCTGGAGTACGGGACCTTTCGCAGTTCGTCCCGCCGCACTGAATGTCCGATGCTTGGCCAGGCATTGGCAGAAACACCCTTAATCTTCACAATTGTTCGCCCAAAGTCCAAGGCCGCGAGTTGGTCGCGTTCATTCTTGATGCCGCAACAACCCAAGCGCGCAAAGTATCTCGATAGTTGGTTTCGGGCCGCATCGGGAATTCAAACACCAGCTGCGCCCTGCGAAAGACCCCGTTCAAAGCGGTGATGCATTCACGGAACGATATTTTGCCCACGCGCGCTTCTCCCATGCTAGCCTTTTTGCGATTCCGCCAAAGTCATCCAGTCGTCTTCGGAGATTCATCATGCACACACGCCTGACCCGCGCCCTTCGATGCACCGTAGTGACCTGCCTCTTGCTCGGCGGACCCGTAGCGGCTATGGCCGCCACCTGCGGCAATGACGCCTCGGGTTTCTCGCGCTGGCAGCAGGAATTCGCAGCCGAAGCCGCCGCCGCCGGTGTCGGTCAAGCCGGGTTGCAAGCTCTGGCCGCTACGACTTATGCCACGCGCACGATCTCGGCAGACCGCAACCAGCGCTCCTTCGGTTATTCGCTCGAAGAGTTCATGCGAATTCGCGGTGCCGATACGATTGTGCGGCAAGGTCGGCAGCGGATCGCTGCAAACCCTGAATTTTACAACTCGCTCGAGCGTGCCTACGGCGTGCCCGCTGCGGTGATCGTGGCCATTCACGGAATGGAAACCGGTTTTGGCAGCTTCATGGGCGATGCAAATGTCCTCTCGGCCATTGCAACGCTTGCCTATGACTGCCGCCGCTCTGCGTTTTTTAGCGAACATGCGTTGGCCGCGCTTGTGCTCGTGGATCGCGGTGCAATCAGCCCCAATTCAATCGGCGCGATGCATGGTGAACTGGGACATACGCAATTCTTGCCAGGCAACGTTCTGCGCTACGGTGTAGATGGCAATGGCGACGGGCGCATAGACCTGAACAATCTGACTGATGCCATGGCGTCGACCGCGAACTTTCTGCGCCAGAATGGCTGGCGGCCGGGCCAAAGCTATCAGGAAGGCCAACGCAACTTTGCGGCAATCCAAGCATGGAACGCGGCGCCGGTCTATCAGCGCGCGATCGCGATCATGGCGAGCCAGATAGAAGGCTAGCTCTGATTTTGGACCGAACATGAAAAGGCCAGTGCAGTGCTTTCGAAGAAAGCTCGGACCGTGCGAAACACATGGAGTGAGCGCCCTTTGCTGCGCTTGCGATCGATGGCTGAATTTGGAGGCAAGCTTCCGCAAGCCCTGTGAATGGCTGCTTTCAAAGGCTTCTTGCAGCAGCTACGCCGCAACGCTGCCAGCCCGCTCTCCGCCCTTCTCGTAGATCAAAATGCGTCGGTCACTTTCGGCCCATGTTGTCGCGGAAGGTCGATGCCGCGATGTGGCACAGGAAATGGCCGTTCTCGACACCTTCGAACAGTCGGGAAATGTCGAGCGGGGTGGAGATGTCGTCAGCCCGGTGCGCTTGAAGAGCCTTGGATTGTGGACATCCGAAATACACCTCAGTTTGCAACGAACCCAAGTTCTGCGCCTCTGTGGTGATGTTGGCAGAACAGGACCACGCAACTGGAGCGCGTAAGGCCGCGGAAGACATCGGAATGAATCTCGACCCATATGCACTCGCATCTCATTCGGAGAACGCTATTTGAAAACTGGCGACGATACGGGTCGAGCGCTCTACGCGAACGCGACTAGGGCTGTTGAGGGCGCTTCTTTGGAGGTGCCGCACGAGCGCCCGTCTTGGACCTCAAGGTCTGACAGATCTGATAAGTCGATACAAAAATACGAGCCATTGGGGCGGATGCCGGTGGCCGAAAGGACGATCAACGATGCCTGACCCGACCCATTACCTTCTACCCGCCACAAGCGAGGCATGCCTGTTTCTAGATTTCGACGGCACGTTGGTGGACATCGCGCCGACACCCGATGAAATTGATGTGCCGCAGCAGTTGATCTCGTTGCTGGACGGTCTGGACCGCACCTTGGAGGGTCGGCTTGCCCTGGTGTCGGGGCGCGCGATTGCCAGCATCGAAACGCATCTGCCGAGCTTCTCGGGCATCGTTGTTGGCGGACACGGTGCGGAGCGGCGCGATAAGGGCGGGAGGGTCGTTCGATTGGCGGGATGTGACGAGGATATTGGCCGCGCGCACGATTGGGCACGGCAGGTGCAGGCGGATCATCCAGATATCCGGGCAGAATTGAAGCGGACTGGAGCCGCGATCCATTTCCGGCAGGCCACGCATCTCGAAGCGGCTGCGCGCGCGGCCGCGATGACCTATCTGGAGACGTGCGAAGATATGGCCTTGCAGGAGGCTCATATGACGATCGAAGTCCGGCCTAAGGCAGCCAACAAGGCCAGGGCAGTTGAGGCCTTGATGCAAAGGGAGCCGTTTGCCGGGCACCGCCCGATCTTCGCGGGGGATGATCAAACCGATATCCCCGCCATGGACTTTTGCCGCGCTGCGGATGGAATCGCGATCAGCGTCAATGCCATCCACCCCGGCGCCGATATTCAAATGGCCTCACCCAGGGCGGTGCGGGCCCTGCTGCAGGAATGGATCCGCTGATGTCGCGCCTGGTTGTGATCTCGAACCGGCTGCCGAAAGACGATGCGCCCGCTGGCGGTTTGGTCTTTGCCTTGCACGAATTGCTGTCGGAGCGTGGCGGGATCTGGATCGGGGCGGACGACCCTTCTGACGACAACAGGGGGGGGCTCAAGCAGATCGGGTCAGGGGAGTATGATCGCTTCGTCTTCCCGTTGAGCCATGCAGAACATGAGAAATACTATCTCGGCTATGCCAATTCCGCCCTATGGCCGACCTTCCATTCGCGACGCGATCTGATGCGGCACCGCGCCGATTGGTTCGCCGCCTATTACGACGTCAACAGCCGCATCGCGACCCTCATCGCCGAGGCGCTCGAATCCGATGATATCGTCTGGATTCACGATTATCATTTCCTGCCCCTCGCTTCGAAATTGCGGGACCTGAAAGTCAGCAACAAGATCGGCTTCTTCCTCCACATCCCTTTCCCGTCGACAACAGATATCAGCGCCCTGCCGGAACACACGATGCTGCCGGAATGGTTGTCGGCCTACGATCTTTTGGGCCTGCAGACCAAACGCGACGTCGCGGCGTGCCGGGAGTATCTCCGCCAGACCGGCGAAGTGGAGTTGTTGATTTCCGGCGGGCGCCTGCAATGGCGGCATCGGACCTTCGCCATCAACAGCTTCCCCATCGGGGTCGATGCGGTGGCCATCTCCAAGGCGGCGCAGTCGGCCCATGCCGAAGTTGCGGCCCAGGTGAAAACCGCGGGCCCGCTGATACTTGGCGTCGACCGACTGGATTACTCGAAAGGGTTGATCCAGCGTGTCGAGGGGTTCGGACGTTACCTCGATTTCTACAATTCCGGCGATCTGCGGCCGACCTACCTGCAAATCGCGCCTGTCAGCCGGGGGGATGTGACGGCCTATCAGGACATCCGGCAGCAACTTGACGAGATGGCGGGCTCGGTGAACGGCTCCCACGCGGATCTGGACTGGACGCCGATCCGTTATGTGCGCCGCAATGTGTCCCGTGATGTCATTGCAGCCCTCTACCGGCATGCCGATATCTGCCTTGTGACGCCCTTGGCCGATGGCATGAACCTTGTCGCCAAGGAGTTCATTGCGGCCCAGGACCCTGAGGATCCCGGCGTGCTGATCTTGTCGCAATTCGCCGGGGCCGCCGAGCAGATGGAGGGGGCCCTACCCGTCAATCCATTTGATACCGACGGCATCGCCGCAGCGATAGCGAAGGCGATTTCCATGCCGCTGGAAGAACGAAAGGACCGGTACCGTAGTCAGGCGCAGAGCGTCTTCTCCGAAGATATCGCGTGGTGGGGTCAGACATACCTTCACCGCCTGATGGACCTGCACGCCGCATAGAGGCATCGGTGAGGAAAGGGTGCTTGAGGCGGAGACGGCCCCCCTAACAGGACCTTAATCAAAGCATCCAATGCGGCGTTGCAGCTTCGCGCAACCGGACAGTGCGTGCGCCGTTCTTGAGTCGATTGGATTGAGCCAAATGAACGCGTTGCTCGTGCCGTTGCACTAGAGGTTGCGCTTGAAACTTCAGGGTTTCGGTGGTTCGAGCATGTCAGGTGGAGGCCGATGCGACAGCAAATTCGTGCAGGTTTGGAGCGGCCGGAGATGTTGGACGCGCGAACCACACGTAACCATTCGCATATTGCAAATCACTTCAAAAGGGGCCTCACTTCGCACAACAGAAGGGGCCGCCATGACACTTCGTTTTCCAGCAATACTTGCCGCGCTATGCTTCACCCTTTCGTCTTACGCCGTTGCACAGCAAGAATCCATAAGGCCGGTTCTCCTCATGACGGTTGCAGAAGGCGAAGCAGGTGTAACCCGGCAGTTTTTTGGTCATGTCGTGGCAAGGCAGACTGTTGACCTCGCATTCCAAGTGGGCGGTCAAATTGTCGAATTCCCTGCGCAAGAAGGTGAAGTAATCCCGGAAGGAGAGCTTGTCGCAGAGCTCAACCTCGAGTCATTCGAACTGCAAGTTCAGCAAGCCAGGCTTCAATTGGAACAGGCTGAACGTGCCCTGAACCGTCTGCAGCAACTCACAGTCTCGGTCACTGCGGTGCAGTTGCAGGATGCCGAAACGGAAGTGGCATTGGCAAGGGTCGGCCTTCAGAATGCTGAAGTAGCCTTGTCAAACGCAACGCTTCTGGCGCCGTTCGATGCGTTGGTCGCAACCCGATCTATTGCGAATTTCTCGACGGTAGGACAGGGAACACCGGTGGTGCGACTGCACGACATGTCGGAACTGCAGATAGAAATTGACGTGCCTGAGGTGCTTTTCCAGCGCGCAGGTGAGAATGCGGACGTGGAATTCGTGGCGCAGTTCCCGACAGGAGCAGAGCCATATCCGTTGGAGATTCGTGAGTTTAACGCGGAAGCGTCGTCAATCGGCCAGAGTTTTCGCCTGACGCTTGCCCTTCCTGCTAGCCAAGACGTCCGCGTGTTACCTGGCAGTTCGGTGGTCGTATTCGCGACGCTCATCGAAGACGATGCTCCCATGTTGGTCCCTGCAACTGCCGTACGGATCGCTAGTGGTGGCGCCGCTTCAGTCATGAGATTTGAACCCGGCGATGATGGGACGGGAACGATCACTGAGGTGCCTGTTACGGTTGGTGCTACGCGGGACGGTTTGATTTTCATCTCGGATGGGCTGGAAGTCGGCGATCAAATCGTTCGGACCGGCGCACATGCTTTGGAGGCCGATCAGGCTGTACGGCGCTTTGAAGGCTTCTCGAACTGATGGGCGGCTTTTCCATTGCGCGGGGTTCCATAGAAAAGCCGATCCTCACATGGTTGATCATGTTGATCTGCCTGTTCGGAGGGATCTGGGGATTCCTGTCCTTGGGACGCCTGGAAGACCCTGCGTTCACGATCAAACAAGCCGTCGTCATCACGCAATACCCCGGCGCGTCCGCCGAAGAGGTGATGATTGAGGTATCCGAGCCGTTAGAGGCGGCGATCCAACGGATGGGTGAAGTCAGCCGGGTCACGTCGCGCAACATGCCCGGTCTGTCGCGCTTGGATGTGGAAGTGGACGACACCTATTCCGGAGACGAGCTCCCTCAGATCTGGACCGAGCTGCGCCAGAGGATCGACACCGTCCGAAGTGAATTGCCCGATGGCGCCTCAGCGCCGTTCGTCGATGACGGGTTCGGCGACGTCTACGGCATTTTCTTTGCGGTTACGTCACCGGGATTGACGGACGGTGAGCGGCACCAGCTTGCTACTTTCCTTCGACGGGAATTGTTGGCTGTTGAAGGCGTTGCGGATGTCGATGTTAGCGGGCTGCCCGAGGAAGCCATATTCGTCGAGCCCGATTTGGCAATCGCGTCTAATCTCGGCATCGACCCTCAGGCGATTGTCGGTGCAATAGCAAATGCCGACACTGTCGCGGCCGCAGGCGCGGTCGATTTTGATGACGGTGCACGCATCCGCATTCAGAGGCCAGAAGGGTCAGATAGCGTGCTTGAGATCGCGTCGCTGACCATTGGCATTGGCGGGGATATCATCAACCTAATCGATATTGCAGATGTCAGCAGGGGGCGGCAGAACAACCCTGATCACATCATCCGCTTCAATGGGCAAGAGGCGTTCACGCTTGGCATCTCGGGCCAGTCGAGCGAAAACATCGTTGAGATCGGGAACCGGGTCGACCAGCGGTTGGAAGAGCTTTTGCCAGAGATCCCATTTGGTATTGAGCTTCACCCAATCTACCAACAGCACGTTGTTGTGGACGAAAGTTCCAATGGTTTTCTGATTAACCTGGCTATGTCTGTTACAATCGTTGTGGCTGTCCTTGGTCTCTTCATGGGACCTCGGGCTGCGATTGTTGTGGGGTCCACGCTCCTGCTGACGGTTGTGGGAACGCTTCTGTTCATGGCGGTGTTCTCCATCGAGATGGAGCGGATTTCACTGGGTGCCTTGATCATCGCCATGGGGATGCTGGTCGACAACGCCATCGTCGTCGCGGAAGGCATGCAAATCTCGATGGCGCGCGGGCGATCCTCCCGCGATGCGGCTGAGGAAGCGGCCGGCAAGACGCAGATACCGTTGCTTGGGGCAACAGTGATCGGCGTGATGGCCTTCGCGGGCATTGGTCTATCGCCGGACTCCACAGGCGAATTCATGTTCTCCCTGTTCGCCGTCATTGGCATCTCGTTGATGTTGTCATGGGTGCTGGCGATCACGGCCACGCCGCTTCTGGGGCACTATTTCTTCAAGCAAGGGGATGGTGGAGAGACGGACGCCTATGGCGGCCTCATTTTCCGTGTTTACGGCGCGATGCTACAGGTCGCACTGAAATTCCGCTGGATCATGTTGCTGTTGCTGATCGCCGTGACAGCTGCATGTTTCGTGGGTTTTGGGCAGGTCCGGCAGCAGTTCTTCCCGAATTCCAACACGCCGATCTTTCTGACCCACCTGACCATGCGTCAGGGCACGCCGATTGCAGAAACGGCCGAGCGTATGGCCCTTTTGGAAGAGTTCCTGATTGCCCGTGATGATGTGGTGTCGGTCTCGAGTTTCATCGGCCAAGGCGCCACCCGGTTTCTGCTGACCTACACGTCAGAACCGCAGAACCCCGCCTACGGTCACATGGTCGTGCGAACACCTGACCTGGAGAGCATCCCGACCTTGCAATTGGAACTCGAGGCTTTTGCCGCGGCGACTGTGCCTGAGGCGGAATTCCGAACCGAACGTATGGTCTTCGGGCCTGGAGGTGGAAGCCCGATTGCCGTCCGGTTCACAGGAGGTAATCTAGAAGTACTCCGAGACCTTGCGGATGAAGCCGCTCGCGTAATGGCGCAGGCCTCGCCAAATATTCTCAGCCCGCGCATTGATTGGCGCGAACGCGAATTTGTGCTCAGCCCGAACTACAACACCGACCGCGCCCAAGCGGCCGGGGTCAGCCGCGACGACGTCGCCCAATTACTGCGCTTCGCGACTGACGGCGAGGTCACTGGAACGTATCGAGAGGATGAACGCGCGATTCCGATCATCTTGCGGGTGGATCCGGATGCGGACGTCGGGCTTCTAGATCAGGTCACGATTGCTCAGGATGGAGAGACACTCCTGTCCCTTGAACAAGTGGTCGACGGCTTTGACCTGGAAGCTCAGGATACGTTGATCATGCGGCGCGACCGCCTGCCAACGATCACCGTCGGAGCGTCCATTCCGCCAGAAAGAACAGCGGCCGAAGTGCACGCCGAAGTGCGGGCAGCCGTAGAAGCGATCGCGCTTCCCGTCGGTTACCGTATGGAGTGGGGTGGAGAATTCGAGAACTCCGCCAACGCGAATGCAAGCCTAGGCGCGCAATTGCCAATCACCATTCTGATTATGGTTCTGATCTCGGTGCTGTTGTTCAACGCGCTTCGTCAGCCTCTGATCATTTGGCTCTTGGTACCGATGTCAGTGAACGGTGTGGTTTTGGCTTTACTTGGAACTGGGCTTCCCTTCACCTTCACTGCGCTGCTGGGATTGCTGAGCCTGTCTGGCATGCTGATCAAGAACGGCATCGTCCTCGTAGAGGAAATCGACCTTGTTAAAGCAGAAGGTGGCCAGCTCCGAGCAGCGATTGTCAGCGCTTCAACGTCGCGCTTGCGACCTGTATTGCTGGCTGCAAGCACAACAATTTTGGGAATGATCCCACTGCTTGGAGACGCATTCTTCGTGTCGATGGCGGTGACGATTATGGGCGGCCTGGCCTTTGCCTCGGTTCTCACATTGATTGCGGCGCCGGTGCTCTACGACATCCTTTTTGGCGGACACCGGACAGCGGTAGTTCAGTAAGAACGTTAAGCATAAGCACCGCCTCGCATCAGCGTTTTCGCAGCATTGGCTGGCCGTCGCTGCAGTAGTATCGTCCGAATGGCCCAAACCGGAACTTCGCGCGACTTGCGGCGAACGGCCGCAATGGGGCCACTTTGCACACAGGCATGTTGAAGTTGAACGTGCCCAGGATACATCAAATAGATATGGGCATCACCACCGATACAGATGGATTCGCAAACAAATTGCGCTTTTGCTGAAGCACGAGTTTTTCACTTTGACGTGGGTTCACACACACACTCTCTCTCTCCGGAGCTTTGCGCACATTGCGACAGGATCGCATGGTGCTGGATGAAAAGAAGACGATCAAAGTGTACAACGTAAATGACTGTAAAATAGAGAATTTCCCTAAGATCTCTGACGTGCGCGGGAACCTGACCTTCATTGAGGGGCAGAACCATATCCCTTTCGAGATCAAGCGCCTGTACTACTTGTATGACGTCCCTGGCGGGTCCGAGCGTGGTGGTCATGCCCACAAGAACCTTCACCAAGTGCTGATCGCAATGTCGGGCTCGTTCGACGTCGTGTTGAACGATGGTCAGATGACGCGCCGATACCATTTGGCCCGCTCCTACTACGGTCTGTATCTTACGCCGATGATTTGGCGGGAGATCGATAATTTTTCATCTGGATCTGTTTGTGCGGTTCTGGCGTCCGAGCGCTATGACGAAGACGATTACTACCGCGATTACGACGACTACATTGTGGCCCGCGGCCTCGATCCCCGCACAGCATTGCACCGCGATCGATGATCAGGTTTCTGGATCTTTCGCAGGCATATGACGATCTGCGCCCGGAAATTGATGCCGCCATTGCGCGTGTGTCTGCCAGCGGCTGGTATATTCTAGGCCCTGAGGTTGACCGTTTCGAGCAGGCCTTCGCGGCATATACGGAATCCAGGGAAGCCATAGGGTGCGCAACGGGTCTGGACGCGCTGATCTTGGTCCTGATGGCGATGGACATCGGACCGGGGGACGAGGTGTTGGTGCCGGCCCATACCTTTGTCGCGACATGGCTGGCGGTTAGCCGTGTGGGTGCCCGACCGGTGCCTGTGGACGTGGACCCTGACACATTGAACATGACGGCAACTGGGTTGGTGGAAAAGATAACACGTGCGACCAAGGTCATCATTCCAGTGCATCTTTACGGCATTCCGGTCGATCTGGCCCCGATAATGGAGATCGCACGGCAGCATGGTTTAAGGGTCGTGGAAGATGCGGCGCAGGCTCATGGTGCGCGTTGGGACGGGCGAAGGGTCGGCGCGCAGGCCGATGCCGCCTGTTGGAGCTTTTATCCGGCCAAGAACCTTGGGGCGATGGGCGATGGTGGGGCCGTTACCACCAACGACACGGCCCTTGCTGAACGAATCCGGCTTTTAGGCAATTACGGCGCAGTACGAAAATATGAGAATCTTGAGATTGGAATGAATTCGCGGCTAGATCCGCTACAGGCAGCCATTCTTGCCGTGAAGTTGGACAAGCTGGACACATGGAACACTCATCGGGTCCGAGTTGCGCAGATCTACCTGGATGGCCTTACCGACACAGACTTGACCCTCCCTCACATACCCGCCAAGGCCGATCCGGTCTGGCATCTGTTTGTGGTGCGCACCGACCGACGCGAGGCTCTTTTGTCAGCCTTGTCGGACGCCGGCATTCAGACCCAGATCCACTATCCAATCGCGCCCTTCGATCAACCTTGCTACGCAGACCTGAACTTGAGCGGCGAAGATTTTCCGGTGGCCACGGGTGCTGCGAAACAAGTGCTGAGCCTGCCGATCGGGCCGCATATGCCGTTGGACGACGCCCACCGGGTTGTGGACACTCTGCAACGGTTGACGCGTGATGGTCAGCGCGTTGGTCGAGGCGCATGACCACGCTTTCCATACTTGTGCCCACGTACTTCCATGAGGCCTATCTGGAAGCCTGCGTCACATCGGCGTTATCCGCCAAACTGGGCCCTACCGACCGGATCGAGGTCTTGATACTGGACGACGGGTCCACCGATGATACGCCTAACGTGGGGCGGAGGCTGCAAGAGCGATACGGCGACCGCGTCACCTATATCTGGCAGGAAAACACCGGCCATATTCCGCGGAACCTCAATACATTGGCCAGTCTCGCAACGGGCGAACTCTTGTTGCTGTTTGCGGGCGATGACGCTTTTCCCGAAGGATGGGATGCTTCGGCTCGGATGGCGCAGTTTGCCGATGACCCTGCCCTGGCACTTAGTCTGTGTCAGGGTCAGGGCATCACCGCCGATGGAGAGCTTGAAGATGCGCTGAGACAGTCAGCTGCCGTGATGGATGCACTTTCCGGATTGACCAGCGCGCAAATCCTGCATGATTTTCTTGAACGGCAACCATTTCAGCTGTTTATGCAGGGGGCGATTGTACGGCGGTCCGTTTATGATGACATAGGCGGCTACAACGAGGATCTGGCCGCTGATGATACGGCAATGGCGCTGCGTTTGTTTCGCGCGATGGTGGCGCAGGGACTGACCCACCGCGTTGAGACGGATGTATGCTTTCTCTACCGCAGACATGGCAATAACCTGCATAAGAACCACCAGCGCGCCCTGTCATCCAAGCTGGAGTTTTATTCGGCCGAGATTTCGCCGGAGCATCATCCCCGATTTGCCAAGAAGCTGCTTTATAACCTTGAAGGTCTGCCCTGGCGAGTATTGTGGTCGCGTGACGTGCGCGCAATGTTGTTTGAAGCACTGGATTCGGGATTAGCGCGCAAGTTGCTGGTGAACGCATCGGTCCGAAAACTGAAGAGACGGAACCCATGACAGATCTTCTTATCATCGGCGCGGGGGAGTTTGCGGACATCGCATATCAGTACTTTACCGTGGATACCGACTACGATGTCGTGGGCTTCGCGGTGGAAGAGGCATATTTGTCCGACACCGAGCGCCATGGCCTGCCGGTTGTCGCACTGGAACACGCCGAGACACAGTTCGACCCCGCAGATCTTCACGCCTTCGTGGCGATCACCAACACGCAACACAATCGCTTGCGCGCCCGCCTGATGGAGGTGGCGCGTGGCAAGGGGTACAGTCTGGCCAGCTTCGTCAGCCCCCACGCGTTTGTATGGCGCACCGCCAAGATTGGAGAGAACGTCTTCATCTTCGAGAATAACGTGATCCAGCACGGCGTAGATATTGCGGATGGCTGCATACTTTGGAGCGGAAACCACATCGGGCACCAGACCAAGATTGGCGCGTGCTGCTTCTTGTCCTCCCACGTGGTAATTTCGGGATATTGTGACATCGGCGCGCGCTGCTTTTTAGGCGTCAACGCAACGCTCGCCGACCATGTGACTATTGCGGAAGACAGCCTGATCGGGCTGGGCAGCGTGGTGACGAAATCGATCGAGCAGCGCGGTGCGATGGTCACCGGGCACCCGGCCGAGATTTCGCGGGTCAGCACCTATCGCTTCTTCCGTTTGAAAGATTAAGACGTGGGCTGGACAAAGCTTGGACACGTATACTGTCCTGATGGCGCATCGGATTGGGCACGGCACGGCTTCATGACACCGGTTCCCGTGCAGATGTCTTCCGATGTCATCCGCCTTTATGGCGGCATGCGCGACGATGATGGCGTATCGCGGATAGGGTGGATTGATGTCGACAGTTCCGATCCGTTGCAGGTGCTGAATGTGAGCCAGACGCCCGCGCTTGATATCGGTGCGCCCGGCATGTTTGACGATAACGGGGTTATCCTTGGTGATGTGATCCGGGTTTCTGGCACCGAATTGCGCCTGTATTATGTCGGCTTCCAGTTGGCCAAGAGAGTCAAGTTTCTGGCCTTTACCGGGGTGGCAGCAGCTGTCGGCCAGGGCGACACGTTCGAGCGGCTGCAGCCCACGCCGGTTCTGGACCGTGCACCGCAGGCCCCGTTCATAAACGCATTGCACAGCATCGAGAAAACCCAGCAGGGATACCGGGCCTGGATTTCTTGTGGGCAAAGCTGGCAAATGATCGATGGCTTGGCCTATCCGCAATACAACTGCTGGACCGTGACCAGCGATGACGGGATCGCCTTCGACATGGGGAGGGCCGCGAAGATCATGGATGTCGCCCCCGGAGAATATCGTATCGGGCGTCCGCGAGCGAACCGCTTGCAAGATGGTAGTTTCGAGATGCGCGTGACATCGGATACATTGGACCGACGCTATTCCAGCGCTTTGGCCCATTCCAAGGATGGGTTGCTTTTCCAGCGATCCCCTGTTGAGGAATTGCCACGTGGCCCAGCAGGCAGCTGGGATGGTGAAATGGTGTGTTATCCCGCCCGGATCGATACATGGGCCGGAACCAGTTTTTTATTCTATAACGGCAACGGAATGGGCCGGACCGGCGTAGGTGTTGCTGTTTTGGATGCTGCGGCGTGACCGATCTTACTGTCCTGCCCTACACCCCGGATCATGCCGCGCGTTGGAACGACTTTGTCGCGGCGTCGCACAATGGCACGTTTCTGCACAATCGCGGCTTCATGGATTATCATGCCGACAGGTTCACCGATGCCTCTGTGATGGTCGAGAAGGATGGCAAACTGTTGGCCGTGATGCCTGCGAATGTGGACGGGGATACGCTGATCTCCCACGGCGGACTGACCTATGGCGGTATCATTGTGGGTGGTGCCATGCGCACCGCTTTGATGGGCGAGGTGGTGTCGGCGATCCTTGCGCACGGGGCGGCATCAGGGCTGTCACGGTTGATCTACAAACCCGCGCCACATTTCTATCACGCAACCCCGGTGGAAGAGGATATCTATGCGCTCTTTCTGGCCGGGGGTAGCCTTATCCAATGCGATGCCTCCGCCGCTATTGCGCTGAAGCGCGCGCCAGCCGTCTCGCAATCGCGGCGACAGGGCGCGAAACGCGCAGCTGACGCTGGCCTTGTCGTGCGCGAAAGCCAGGACTGGGCCGCCTATTGGGGGGTCCTGCAGCTGGTTCTGGCTAAACATCACGGGGCGCTGCCGACCCACACCCTGTCCGAAATCCAGCGACTGGCTGACCAGTTTCCGGACCGTATTCGGCTGTTTGGGGCCTTTCGCGGGGACAGGATGCTGGCAGGCGTGGTGAGTTTTGACTGCGGTCGCACGGTCCATATCCAATACATGGCCAACGATCCCGAAGGGCGCGGGCTTGGTGGCCTCGATCTGATCTTGCTCACGCTGATTACCGAAACCTTTGCGGATCGCGACTGGTTCGATTTCGGGATTTCGACGACAGATGGCGGCGCGCATCTGAATGTTGGTCTTGCTCAGCAAAAGGAGATGTTCGGCGCCCGCTGTGTGCTCTACCAGCGCTATGAGATCCCGCTTTTGATGACGGCCTGACTTAATGACTACTCTTGACGTAACACACACTCTTGGCGAACCGCGGCCGGAACGGGCCTGAACGGACGCGGCTTTTTCCACACAGCAGACTCAACGCAGAGCCCAACAAAAGTCCGCTTCCCGCCGATGCCGGATATTGGGTCCCATTATCTTGACCGCTTGACGGGCGGCCCGGACACTAGTCTAGCCGCCCGGCATCCCTCGCCACGACGGTCATGATGCCGAACGGAATCTTCATACACATTCAATTCTGAGCGTGGTACGTTGCGTACTATGAACAAGAGCACCGCACTCAAGAGATCGGCGACCACAGGACGCTTCGTGACCAAGCCTTTAGGCAACGGCAAAGCAACGAAGTTTGCCAGGGTCGAGGGTGTAGCAACCAGTTCGAAGTCTGCCAAAGCACTTTAGACCTATTCAGATCGCGGCCTCAGAGGCTGCGCCCTTCGTTCGGCGATTATCGGCTCCTTCACCAACAAAAAAAGGGAAATGAGCCGGTACGACATCACAGACGATCCCCTCTGTTACCCCGGCACTAATGTTCTGCGGAACAAGGCAGACCTATCCGATCAGGCCTTTCGCCTTTGCTGGAAAGTCGGAGGCGCGTTGCCAGATTGCAGGGGTTTCGCAACATTGTTAAGCCAAGCAGTGACGATCTGGACCTCGGGTTCGATCTCGCGCCCCGCCGCGACCCGCAAAGTATAGGCCCAATCTTGATCAATTGCGACATCGGACAACGGCACCAACGCGCCCGTTGAAAGTGCCCGCGCAATGGTTGCCGTCCGACAAATCGCAACGCCGATCCCGCTCTCGGCTGCTTTCTGCAACAAGAACGAGCCCTCAAAGTAGATGGTCTGGGCAGACTCGCTAGGAGTCCAGTCTTCCCCCACCTGAGGAAGCCACCGTGTCCACATCCGCGAATCCTCATCCGTCAGAAGCGGCCCGTTCCGGACCGCCGTCGCGGGATCGTTCCCCGCCGCCGCGAGCAGGCCGGGCGTGCAGACCGGGACGGCATCGCCGGGGAACAAGACCGTTTCGTCCGGCAGCAGGCGGTCCTGTTTGCGAAACAGGATTTCCACATCCGGTGCCGGGGTTTTGGGCCGGTCGGTCTGTGCCAGCGAGATATGCAGGCTGATCCCGGGAAAATCGCTCCGAAACCGCGCCAGATTGGGCAGCAGGATTTCCTCGGCGATCACCGGGAGCGCCGAGATCGACACGGCACGGGCAAAGCGGAGCGGCAGAAGATCGAGCTCGTGCCGGATCGCATCGAAACTGTCGTGCACCACCCGCGCCAGGCTTTCGCCTGCCTCCGTCAAGGCCACGCTCCGGCCCCGGCGCATTGTGATCGGGCGACCGATCCAGGCCTCTAGCTGCTTGATCTGATGACTGACGGCAGAATGCGAAACGCTCAGCCTGCGCGCCGCGGCAGAGACCGATCCGGTTTCCCGAACCGCCTCCAACGCGCGGAGCGCATTCAATGAGGGAAGACGACGCGCAGTTTGCATCTACTTGAAATGTGAGAAAATCAGACGGATTGCAACAATTTTGTTCTTTTTTCTCGCAGGTTCCACGTCCTATGGTCGATCATCGCATCAACCAAAGGACGGGAAATGACCGATACCTTGCGCGTGTCGATGGTTCAGATGACATCGAAAAACATCCATTCTGAGAACGTCAGGAGCCTTCGAGACGCGGCTAAGCAGGCGGCAGATGACGGCGCGGACATGTTGGCCCTACCCGAAGCCGCAGGGCTTATGGATCGCGACAAGGACCACGCGCGCGCGCAGATCGCCGAGGAAGCCGACGATCCCTACATTACGGCTTGCAGAGGAGAGGCCGCGCGGCACGGTATTTGGATTCATTCCGGGTCATGCCCGATCAAAGCGCCGGATGGGCGATACCTCAACCACACCGTATTGATTGATCCCACGGGCAAGATCACCGCAAGATACGACAAGATCCATCTGTTTGAT
Source organism: uncultured Roseicyclus sp. (assembly GCA_947494975.1). Lineage (GTDB taxonomy): Bacteria > Pseudomonadota > Alphaproteobacteria > Rhodobacterales > Rhodobacteraceae > Gymnodinialimonas. The sequence goes on from CANLXA010000001.1 coordinate 486,390, forward strand.
GTCTTCCTGGATGGACGCAAGGCGACTGGCGAGTCTGACCGATATGCCCCTGGTTCCGAGGCTGTTGTGGCCGACAGTCCCTTCGGGCCGCTGGCCCTTTCGATCTGCTATGATCTGCGATTTCCGCATATGTATCGTGACTACGCCTTGGCAGGTTCTACGGTGATGTTCATTCCGTCCGCCTTTACCGTACCCACGGGCCGGGCCCATTGGGAAGTCTTGCTGCGCGCCCGCGCCATCGAAAACGGAGCCTTTGTGATTGCCGCCGCCCAGGTGGGCAATCACGCCGACGGACGCGTGACATGGGGCCATTCGCTCATCGTGTCGCCTTGGGGCGACGTGCTTGCCGATCTGGGCGGCGAGGCTGAGGGCCAGGTCACGCTTGACTTGCCGCTCGACGCTGTCGTTGCCGCGCGCCGACAGATCCCCAACCTGCAAAACGCCCGCGACTACACGTTCCGCCATCTCAAGGCGGACGCGAAGGAAAATACCGCAAGACCAGAACAGATTACATCCACGGGAGCTACAACATGACATTTCGCAGCTTAATGGCCGTCACGCTTCTTGCCGGGGCGTTGGCGATGCCCGTAGCGGCACAGGATCGCCCGGACATGGTGATCGCGGTCGATAACCTCTGGCCAACGATGGACCCGGTTATCGGCATTTCCACCACGGGTGCGCGGGTCCATACCAACATTTTCGACACGTTGGTGCGTCGGAACCGGTGGGAAGATCCGGACGGCACGGAACTGGTCCCCTGGCTTGCCGAAAGCTGGCAACAATTATCGCCGAATGTTTGGGAATTTACCCTGCGCGAGGGCGTTCCATTCCACGATGGGCATATCATGGATGCCGCAGACGTCGCGTTCTCCCTCTCGGCAGAACGGCTTTGGGGCGACGAGCCCCTCGCGCCGCGCGGCACCCGGTACACGCGCGGGTTTGTCCGCGTGGAGGCCACGGGTCCCTTGACCGTGGAGATTGAAACAAGCTTCCCCGATCCAAATTTGCCGTTCCGAATGGTAACGCCAATCGGCTTTGTGCTCCCCCAGCATTACTACGAGGAGGTCGGAACCGAAGCCTTTGGGCAGATGCCGATGGGCACCGGGCCGTATCGGATGACGGCGTTCGATCCCTCCGTTGCGGTCGATGCCGTGGCGTTTGACGATTATTGGGCTGGGGAGCCGCCTGCGGCCACGCTCCGCTTTGAGATCGTGCCCGAGTTTTCTACCCGTTTCGCGGGCCTTGTGGCCGGAGAATACGATGTGGTGGTCAGCGTGCCCGCCGATCAGGTGGATGCGCTTGAGGGCACAGAGGGCGTCACCGTGATGGAGAAGGGTATTGAGAACTACCCGATGTTCGCCTTCAACATGCTGGAAACCGAGGCCCTGCCGGACAACCCGTTGACGGATGTGAACCTGCGCCGGGCGATCGTGGCGGGCGTGGATCGCGAAGCGATTGCGGCGGCGATCTGGGGCGAGGCCACCTTCGTCCCGACGCCGTTCAACTTCCCGGAATATGGCGATTATTACGATCCGGACCGCGAACGCGCAGTGCCGTTCGACCCCGAACAGGCCGCCGAATACCTCGCCGCCAGCGATTACGACGGCGAGGAGCTGATCTGGCATATCACCCGCGGCTTCTACCCCAATTACGAGATCGCGGCCGAGTTCATGGTCGAGCAATGGGCCGAGATCGGAATTAATGTGCGCATCGAGCTCAAGGACAACTTCTCGCTCGCCTATGAACGCCCGTTCCACTTCCTCAACATGTCGATGAGTTCGGAGTTTTCCGGTGATCCCTATCGGCCGCTCTGGATGGATTGGGGCCCGGAATCCAGCCGCTTCGGCGCATCGCACCGCACCTGGGACATGACGGAGGATTTCGTGCGCCTTGGCGAAGTGTTCGAGCAGGCGCAGGAATTCGAGGATCGCTATCAGGCCTATCTCGATCTGGTCGCCGAATGGGAGCGCGTGACGCCTGGCATGTATATGTGGCGCAACGTAGTCAGCTACGCGATCAATGAGAACCTGCAATGGGATCCGGGCAATTCTGCAGTCACCATTTTCGACCATCTCTACATGACAGGCTATGATGAGTGAGCCCCATCGCGGGGAGTCGGCGCCGCGCGCGCCGCTCCTCTCCATCGAGGATCTGACCGTCGCATTGCCGGGTGATGGCGACCGGCCCGAGGCGGTCTCTGGCATCAGTTTTGCGATCGCGCCCGGAGAAACGCTGTGTCTTGTGGGGGAAAGCGGGTCGGGCAAATCGGTTGTGGGACAGGCGGTCCTTGGCATGTTGCCGCACGCTCTGCCCGTCACGGGCGGCTGCATCCGGTTTGCTGGCGCAGAGATGCCGCCACAGCGCGACCGGGCCTTCGGCACCATCCGGTCGGCGCAGATTGCGATGATTTTTCAGGATGCGGGTGCGAGCCTGAACCCTGTAAGGACGATCGGGGGGCAATTGGCCGAGATTCTGGCCGTGCATGGCATCCCGAAACCCGACCGCCGCCCGCGCGTGCTTGAGGTTTTGCGCGATGTGGCCCTGCCAGAGCCTGAGCGCATTGCGCGATCTTATCCGCATCAACTATCCGGCGGGCAGGCACAGCGCGCGGTGATCGCGGCCGCGCTTCTGCTGAAGCCCGACCTGCTCATTGCAGATGAACCGACCACCGCGCTTGATGTCACCACCCAGGCCGAGATCCTCGCTCTGATCGCGCGGCTGAAGGTCGAACACGAACTGGCGGTTCTGTTCGTGACCCATGATTTCGGCGTCGTGGCCGAGATTGCCGACCGGGTTGCGGTGATGCAGGAGGGTGTGCTGGTGGAGGCCGGGATGGCGGAGGATGTCCTTCAGGCTCCGCAACATCCCTACACACGCAAACTGATTGCAGCTGTCAACCCAACGCCGCGAACGCTGGGCCAACATGGCGACACACCGATCCTGGACGCGACCGATGTAAACCTGATCTATCGCAGCGGCTTTCTGGGCAATCGCAAGGCGCTGCACGCGGTAAAGGATGTGTCGCTGGAGATCGCCGCAGGGCGCACTGTGGCGGTTGTCGGCGAAAGTGGCTCGGGCAAAAGCTCGCTCGCGCGATGTCTTCTGCGGTTGGAGGAGATCGACAGCGGCTCGATCCGCTTTAAAGGGCAGGAGATCAGCACGTTGACGGGCGCGCCATTGCGGCAATTGCGCCAATCGATCCAGGTTGTTCTACAAGACCCGTTCTCGGCCCTGAACCCGCGCCAGACGATCCTGTCGGCCATCGCGGAGGGGCCGATCATCCATGGCATGGCCCCCGCCGACGCCCGCCAGAAGGCCGCCGAATTGATTGAGCTGGTCGGGTTATCGGCCCAATCAGGCGGACGGTATCCACAGGAGTTTTCGGGAGGGCAGCGCCAGCGGATCTGTATCGCGCGCGCGCTCGCACTTGAGCCCGAGGTCCTGATCGCCGATGAGGCGGTCTCGGCGCTCGATGTCTCGATCCAGGCGCAGATCCTCGATCTTTTCGCCGATCTGCAGCGTCGCTTCGGCTTCGCGATCCTCTTTATCACCCACGATCTTGCCGTGGCGCGTGCCATTGCCGACGATATTCTGGTGATGAAATCCGCCGAAATCGTCGAGCACGGCCCCGCCGACCGCGTCTTCGCCGCACCCGCGCATCCCTATACGCAAGCGCTTCTGGCCGCCGCGCCGGGCCTGGATCTCTTCCGACGGGGCAGTGCCGCATGACCGGCTACATCCTCTCCCGCGTGTTGCGCGCGGCCCTGACCATGCTGGTCACCGTAACGCTGGTCTTTCTGTTCATCCGTCTTTCGGGCGATCCCGCCGCAGCCCTTGTGCCCCCCGATGCACCGCAGGAAGTGATCGATCAATACGCCCGCGCCATGGGCCTCGATCAGCCGCTTTGGCAGCAATATCTAGGCTATGTCGGCGGTCTTTTGCAGGGGAATTTCGGGTTCTCTATCCATACCGGCATTGCGGTGGAGGAGACGTTTCTGGGGCGGCTGCCGTTCACCTTGCATCTGGGCATCACGGCGCTTGCCCTGGCCATTTTCATCGGCATTCCAATCGGCGCGCTGGCGGCGATTCGCCGGGGCACGGCGCTTGATCGGTTCGTCATGGGGTTTTCCGTCTTTGCCTTTGCGATGCCGAATTTCCTCTTCGGTCTTGTGATGATCCTTGTGGCCGCTCTGGCCTTCAGTGCCTTTCTGGGCGGAGAGAACGCCAATGTCATCTGGCCCGCGCTGACCCTTGGTTTGGCCGCGATGGGCAGTTTCGCCCGCTTCACCCGGTCGTCGGTGCTGGAGACGATCAACGCGCCTTACATGCGCGCCGCCGAGGCGCGGGGCGTGCCGTTCGGGATGCGCCTGCTGCGCCATGCGGCCCCCAATGCCGCGATCCCGCTGGTGACGCTGATCGGCTTGTCGCTGGGCGCGCTGGTGGCCGGGTCGGTGGTGACGGAGCAGGTCTTTGCCTGGCCCGGCGTCGGACAACTTCTGGTGCGCTCGGTCGCCACGCGGGATTTGGCGCAAGTGCAGTTTCTGGTGTTGGTCGTCGCCTTTACCATGGTGATGGCAAATCTGATTGTCGACATGCTGTACCTCGTCATTGACCCGAGGATCCGCGCGAAATGACAGACACAGCCACTGCCACCCGCACCGCGCCTTCGATCCCGCTCAGCGTAAAGCTGGCGATGATTTTCGTGGTGTGTTTCGTCCTCTTCGCACTCTTCGGTCACTTTCTCACGCCCCATGGGTTCCGTGAAACCTCGCTCTTTCATCGGTTGGAGCCGCCAGGGACCGAAGGCTACCTGCTCGGTACCGATGCGCGGGGGCGGGATCTGTTGGCCCGGCTTGTCACCGGAGCGCAGATCACCCTTGTGGTGGCGATTGTGGGCACTGTCATCGGCGCTGTTCTGGGCTCGCTTCTCGGCATCGTCGCCGCTGCGCAACGGGGCAAGACCGAGGCGGTGATCGTGGCCGCCATCGATGTGCAGGCCTCCCTACCGATCATCATCGTGGCGCTTTTCATGCTGGCGATGTTCGACAATTCCTTCACGCTTTTTCTGTTGCTCGTCGGCCTGAACGGCTGGGAGGTCTATGCTCGCCTGATGCGCGGCGCGACGCTGCAGGCCAAGGAATCGGGCTATGTCACCGCTGTGCGCGCGCTGGGTGCGACCCCTGCGCGGATCTATCTGCGCCATGTGCTGCCGAATATCCTCAACATCGCGCTGGTCCAGTTCACCGTGAACCTTCCCCTGACGATCCTGCTGGAAACCGCGCTCTCCTTTCTCGGCCTCGGCGTGCAGCCGCCGCTCACCAGCCTGGGCCAGATCATGTCCGAGGGCCGAGACCGTCTGATGACCGCCTGGTGGCTGACGCTTTTGCCCGGCGTAATCATCTTCTGTCTCGCGCTCTCGGTCTCGATGATCGGCGACTGGCTGCGCGACAGGCTTGACCCGACTTTGCGGAGCGAACGATGACCACGACCCTGCCATCTCCACCCAAATATGCCATCGGACCGGCGCCCGCCGCGCTCGACCCGGCCATCGTCGAAACGCTGCGGCAATGCGAGACGACGATGCTGGGCCATATCCTGTACTGGGGGGCGATGGATCCCGGCATCCGAGCCAATCAGGGATTTGGCCCCCGTGTCGCAGGCCGAGCGCTCACAGTGCAGATCCCCGGGCCGTGCTCGGTGATGTTGCACCACGCCATCGGGCTGGCCGCGCCCGGCGATATCCTGGTGATCGACCGTCTTGGCGATACGCGTCATGCCTGCCTCGGCGACGGTGTGGCCGCCGCCGCCACACGGCAAGGTATCGTGGGCGCCATCATCGACGGGCCGTGCACCGATGGTGAAGAACTGACCGAGATGGGGTTCCCGGTCTGGTGTCGGGGCGTCTCACCGATGACAACAAGGATGGCCGATCTGGGCGGGCGGGCACATGTGCCGGTGTCGGTCGGTGGCGTGGCGGTGATGCCGGGGGATGCGATCCTTGCTGATGCGGATGGCGTCTACGCGATGCAGCCGCATGATGCGGCGCCTATCAGCGACATCGCCCTGACCCGCGGACAGATTGTGGCCGAACGCCGCCGCACACGAGGCGACGACCCACTTCCCCTCGGGCGCATATCGGGAGCCAGCAGGATGGTGACGGCGGCCATGGATCAGAACCCGGCCGACTAAACCTCCAACAGCCCGTCGGCGGCTCAACCGATGTCGATGCTGCACAGGCAAATAGGCTTGCCGACCGGACGGCGCCGGATTCCACCTGGCTCCAACGGTCACCACCCGGCGAAGCTGGGGCTTAAGGACGAGCCTTGTCGCCAAGAAAGTCATTCTGGCAGCCCCACAAGAACGCATCGTTCGAGGGGGTATCTTTGAATGCTCGCGTCATAGCCGGGAAGCGCCATATTCAGCAGCGCCGGGTTCGATCATCCAAGCCAGTTGAAATACTGCCTTCACACCACGCGATGGCTTGGGCCGTGTCAACAAAGCGGTAAATACCTTGGCCGTTGTCGCCCTGTCTTGTTAAATCTGACACCTTTTCGGAATTGGCCTGCGTCAGGCCGCTCAAGATCAACCGCCCATTCTTCTTTTCGATTAGGTCGCGTATCTTTTTCAGACTCCTCATGGCTGATGAGTCAATTCCAGTGACGTCCAGGCAATCCAATACCACAAATCGGGTGTTCAGTTCACATTCTTGGCCCAACTGCCCCAAAATAAAGTGATGTAACCGATATACGTTGCCAAAGAAAATGAACCCTTGAAGCTTCAACGCAAGGATAGGGTTGCTATCATGTCTATAGGTCGAAAAACCGTTGTCTCCATTACCGTTCGGATTCTGACGGGTTCCGCTCGTAATCACATATTTAATGACGTCGACACGAGAGCAATCGAACATGAAGCGAGCTGCAACGGCAAAAACGCCAACCAGAATTCCTTCAATTAGCCCGACCGTCACCATCACAATGACCACGAGTAAAACTGTAAGATGCTCAAACCGTGAGATCTGAGCCCGAATTGCAATCAACCACTCATTGATTAAGGATCCGCCAATCCAAAGGAGCAGACCGCCAAAAAGCGGAACCGGAACAAAGCTGAGTAGCATGGGGCCATAAAACAAGGCGGCAATACATACGCCCGTGACAAGCAAACCAACAATGCGATAGGGCGCGCCAAGTTGATGAGCCAGAAGCGTGAGGCCCAGTCCCTGAAATCCGGCAGCCCCTCCGCCAGCACCTGCAAAGATGTTGGCAATGCCCGCCACCCGCAATTCGCGATCCAGATCGACATCACGTTTGAGCGAAACCTCAATGCCGCTGGACGCAAACAGCAATGCGGAGGCCGTGATTGCAACCAATGCGACAATCTTTGGCGTTTCGGACCAGATGATCCCCCAATCTGCCATGGCCAATGGATTGCCCTGGAACGGCAGTAATACCCGACCGTCTTGCGGTGGCGTAAACAGCCAGCCGAAATGCTGTAGTTCTGTGACAGACAGGTCCAGGATTGCGACCACTGAATGAAACAAAATGAGAGAGACGATAACGGCTGATGGCAAAATAAGGGGGCTGCCATTGCGTTGAGAAACCGCATACACGATTGCGGCGAAAATTGTGGCGGGTACCCACTTGGCGAAGTTTTCCGGTGCAAGAAGACTGGAGATAGATAGGTGATCCAGTGGAATGTCGAGAATGACGGCCATGGCGCCTGATACGATCAGCCACCCCATACCCGCCAGGAACCCGGCAGTAACTGGGTAGGGAACGAAGCGGATGAAGCGCCCCAGACGCAGTGTCCCAATCATAAGAAGCGCAAGCCCCGTGATCGCCGTCGCAAGCCCGATCATGACGATGATCGTTGCCAGCGTCTCTGCCTCGCTGTGTGCCGCGAACATCGTGGCATGGATGGAGGTTGCGATGACGGCCAAGGTCACGACAGTGACTTCCTGAGTGACGGAGACAATGCCCGGGCAGGAGCTAAAAAACGCGATGAAGCTGTTCAGAACGATTGTCCCGAAAACGCAGATGCCGATGCCAACGACGATGTATTCGCTCAACACGGACGAGAATAACAAAGCCGCTGCCGAGATTGAAAACATGACGGCGAGCAACCCACAGATCAGTCCGGCGATGAGAGCCGCGGGGATATGGTGCAACCAACCCATGCGTTCTGCTGGCTGGTCCATCCCCCTCCGGCGCCCGATGCGCCTAGGGATTGTATGAGGCTTGTGCGCCTCAGCCCGGCCATCGGATGCAGGCTCTTGAGTGAGGTCATACATGGTGCATCACGGACAACCCGAGAATTGCCGCTTCTATCATCAAAGCTTCGATGCAACGCACGGTCCTGCCTCCCTAAATTCATTCCAAAAACCGGGATCAACCATGTGATGGCCCGTTGGCCACAAACCATGGTGTGGCTAAATTCTGATCATCTACGTCACCGCCTGAAATTCACGGTCGGCGGGCAAGTTCGCTGCTGTGATGAAGGCAAAAACGCGTGCCGCGTTTGTGTCTGCCTGAGCGATCCCGTCAAAACTTGAGACAAGATAGGCACGTCGACAGGGCTCAGGAAACAGGCCACATGGGTTTTGTCTGACATGCGGCCAAATTTGTCTGGAATCGCGCATTTCGACCGGGAAGGTCGGCGCGGACGGGGGGCATCAGGTGCACATTCCAACGTTCGGCATTGGTCATGACTGTCATCGTGAAACGCAAGAATGTTGTCTTGGTGTTCCATGGATCTCACCGATCAACGCCGGACCCTAAACTCGGCGTCAGTCGCCTATCCTAGCCGCGGATCAGAACCGCCAATCCACGCTCAGATCAATGCCGTAAGCCCCGAACCCTGATTGGCCGAGGCCATCGGCGTAGAGTCCAATGTCGAAGTTCAACGGACCCTGCCCCTGTCGGCGAAGGCCCAGGTCAAGCCGCCCGCGGGCGCCCTCCACACTGCCATTTCCCCCCTCTTCAGCCGTGAAGAGGCCCGCCATGCCGCCGACAAACTCCATGCCATTGGTGCCTACGGGCCGTGTCCAGTCCAATGCCACCTCCAGCTGGCTCAATCGCGCGCGCTGCGTAGCGACGGGGTTTGACAATGCGTCGAAATACGCCTCGGATCTATCCTCCACGTAGGACCAGCCGACCAGCGGTTGGATCAGGGTCGCACCAGCCTCGATCTCACCGGATAAGTTGACCATCGCCAACACACGCTCGGTCGAAAATCTATCGGTGTATGTGCCAAGCGGGCTGATCTCATTGTCCGTCCGTCCCCAGAGCAGCCGTGCATCCAGATCCACGCCACCACAGCGCGCCACGTAATAGGGCCCGATCAGCCAGCCCGTGCCTTCGATGTCCGACACGCCCTCGGACGACGTTGCATGATCCAACTGCACCATCACGCCCAACAATGTTTCGTCCTGCAGATATATGTGCGTCCCAAAGCTGACGTTGGTATATGCCGTTTCAAATCCATCGATGTCGGACCAGTTGGAATTCAGCGCCGCCCAGATCGGCCCTTCGTTGCCAGTGCGGATCTGAACAGTGCCAATGCCGCGCGTCACCGAGATGTTGCCGCTCGGCCCGTCATTGTCCAACAGCCCCGACAGGCTCGGCTGCGCGGCCAACAATGCCGCTGACCGGGCGCCAAGGAACTCGCGGATCAGCTCTTCGGCAATCTCCCCGCTCGCAAACGCACCGATGACAGAGGCCGCCGCACTGCCCATCCCCGACCCGTCCAACGCGGCATTGGCCGCGACCGACACAACCACATCGCGGTCGCCGTCGACGGAAAGGCTGGCGGTCCAGGTCTGCTGGCCGCCGCCGATCGGGCCCAACGTGCCACCGGTAACAATGATGTCCGCGTCGCGGAAATCTATGACATCCTCACCCCAATCGAACGTGATCGTGGCGGTCTGGGCGCTGGTGAACCCATCCGGCACACCCGTGATCGTGACCACAGGCGCCACGCCATCGGGCGGCGCGATGGCAGCCGCCTGGGCGGCTAGGTTGAGGTTGCCCGCCAGATCCTGTGCGACACCTGCCGGAACCGAGACCTCGGGCGGGGTCAGCAGGTCGAAGCCCTGCACCGTCACCGTGTAGACACTGGCCGAGACCGCCGTGAAGGCGCTGAGCTGCGCAAACGGCGCCACAAGATCCCCCACCACGAACCCAGTTACGTCTTCGTCGAAGGTGATTGTCGCCGTGAACGGGTCGATCCGGTCATAGCCCGCATAGGTGATCGTCGGCGTGGGCGGATCGGTCTCGACCGCGCCGTCGCTGTCGGTCTCGGCATTGGGTGTGCCGCTGGCATCCACGACGGCGTTTGCGGCAACCGTCACCGAGACATCCTCGGTTCCAAGGATGGCAAACTGCGCCGCCCAACTCTGTGGTCCGCCGGTGATCGGGCCAAGCGTGCCGCCTGTGACCGCGATATCGCCGTCCTCAAAGCCCAGAACACGTTCGCCCCAATTGAAACCGACGGTCACAATCTGTGGCCCGCCGAACCCGTCCGGCACGCCGGTGATGTCCAGCACGGGCGCGGTTCCGTCGGCCGGGGGCGGTGCGCCGTTCGCGGCAAGATTGCCATTGCTCGCCAGATCCTCCGCCACGTTAGCGGCGATATTGATCGACGGCGCATTCGTCAGGTCGATGGCCGTCACCTCGACGGTATATTCCGAGGCGCTGACTGCCGCGAACGCGCCAAGCGTCGCCCCGACCGGCGTGATGTCGGATCTGGTAAATCCGGTGACATCCTCATCCCAGACGACCCGGGCAGTGAAGGTGTTTTCAAGATCATACCCGTCGAAACTGATCGTGGGCGTGGGCGGGCTCAGATCGACCGAGTCAACTATCGTTGGTCCAAAGGCAAGGCTCGTGTTCCCCGTTTCCATATCAAAGAACGCACCTTCCGGCCAGGAGACGGAGACATCGCCACCGCTGGGGAGGACGGTAAGCGTCAATTCCCCGGATACGAAGTTCAATCCGGTGGTGATGAGCAAGGCGTTTACGAGAATAGGCGACACACTTGGCCGTATGAAATCGACCCTGCCACCGCCCGGGCGCGAGACATTGAAGCGATACAATCGTCGGTCACCCGGCGCGCTGTCGATTTCAACGAATGTGATCTCTGGCCGCGAGGCCACGGCCTGCGTCACAACTTCGTCGACAGGGAAACTTCGGTTGCCCAGTGGGTCCCGCGCCGCGCTGGAGGGCAACGACACACCACCGGGCCCGTCGCCGGACGCCACGACATCGAATGTGTAGGTGATGTTGTCCGTGGTTTGTAGGTTCGATGCGGTTAGGTTGGTTGTAATCAACTCATCCACCGTCAATCCGGTCACCGCCTCAGAGAAGGTCAATGTGACTTCCAGAGGGCTCGACCCCACAATTGGCGGCAATGCAGAGAAAGTGGCCGTTGGTCTGATCGTATCCACGATGACCGTTAACAGAGATGTCGCTGAATTGCTGACCCCGTGAACCCCATCAATCGCACCGGCGGCAATTTCAAACGAAAGTGCCCCCTCGCCGCTAGGGGTTACGCGGAAATAAAGTGCAGTCGGCGAAACGATAGCTGGCATGTCGACGGTCGCAGTCGCGCTGCCGGTGCCAGTAACGGTGAGATCGGTTGCTGCGACACTGGTAGGGTCAAGATCCTGATCCGATGTGACGACTACATTAAACGGAACCGTTGTCGCCGCCCGTGAGGCAAGGCTGAGTGTTGCGGGGATCGCCGTGCGAGAAAAGGTCGACTCCCCAAAGTCGACCACTACGCGAAGGGTGCCACCATTCTGCACCAACTTCGCGGTTGCGCTAAAACTCACCTCATATTGGAAGCCATCGGTGATGGACGAAGCCGAACATGATCTGGTCTGGCCAAAAGGAATGTCGCTCGACCCGCCGACGCAGGACGTTGAAAAAGACCCGCCTCCTTCGCTGAAACCAGAAAGGCTGTAGGACGTTGGCAAAAAGATTGCCGCGGCCCCAACCAGCGCAGCGGCTGGGTCTTCCGTACACACATTGCCAGCGGCCGCGCCGTAAGAAACAGCATTGTTGCCGCCTATAGCATACTCTACCGACCGCGCAGGGCAGCTCGCGTTGACGTCCTGAGCCGAAGCCGGACCGCCGACAACCGCGACAGTGACTGCAAAAACTAGTGCTAGAACTCTAAGAAGCATCCCCGGCCTCTCCCGTTTAGAGGTGTGGGCGCGCCTCCAAAGGACGCGTCGTGTAATCGGAAATGCCCCACGACCCGGGCGCCGCCCGCCAAGATCAACCGCGTGTGCCCGCACCTCACCACCGTCCAGGCGTCGGAAAGTGGGGCCTTTGCGGCTCAGAACACTTGGCGCCAGCTGGTCTTGGACACTCCGCAACATCGATCGCGCCACATGGGGGCGGCCAAGAGGTGCGGGGCATGCACAAACTCATCAGGCTTCTTCTTGAGCCGCACAGACGAAAGCAAACGAAGCCAGTCCCTTTGCGCGGCTAGGCTGCGTTTTCCGACTGAACGGAAGACCGCATCTGCCTCAGGAATTCCTCGCCAAGTTCGGCATCAAATGCCCCGACGTGAATTGGCGGAACCAGGCATGTGCTGGAGGCATTCAAGCGAAGATCTTCAAGGGTGCCGATGGTTGCGTTGCGTGTCTTCGATTGCATGCCCGGCAAGGTCGCTGCGACATAGGTGATAATCGGATGATCTTTGGGATAGTCACGCAGCAAGCGTCGCTTCAGCATGTCTTCGCTTTCGGACGTGGCATGGCCTTTGGCATTGAATGAGATGTCGCCAACGACACCAGCCTGCCAGACAATCAGCGGCATCCGGCTATCGTAATCGCGTTCCATCAGAACGTAATCCGAGGCTTCAACCATCGTGCAGCCATAAGGCGCAGGATCGAATTCCAAATCTGCAAACATACAGTCCACGGCAGACACACCCGGCAACATGTAAGCTTCAAAATCCTCTTTGCGGGCTTGTTTGATCGCATCGAACCCCGGGCCCACAAATACACCCGGATGGCCATAGAAGGCAGCGACGACGTTCTTCCCCGCTCTCAACTCATCGAGGATGGCCTCCACCATCTGTTCGTATGTGTGCTGGCGGCTTTTTCCGTGGTCGTAGTAATCGTAGAGATCAACCGCCAGCTTGGCGTTGTCGCGGATCCAGTCGACCGCAAGAGCGTGATTGCCCACGTTGAATAGCGTCACATCCGCAGCCCGAATTGCGTCGGCTGCCTGAAAGGTCATCTGGGATGGAAACATAATTCCAGTGCCCACTACGGTTAAGGTTCCCATCGGATGCACTCCAAATTGTTCTTTGAGAGAGGATGAGGCACGCAGGTGTTCACAACCCTTGCGAGATTGCTTCGGGCGCGTGCCTCAAAGGAAGATCAAACAGCAAGACTGTTTGACGGTGTTACTCAGTCAGGTAGGTATCCATGGCGATGTTGGCCGCCGTATGCCCGGCTTCTGCCGCCGCCGAGATCAACTCGGTACCGCGTTCGATGTCACGATCGACTTCGACGCCGTTGAGGAAGTGAAGGCCAAGATAGTATTGCCCTTCGGGATCACCTGCTTCGGCTGCGGTGTTCAGATACTCCATCGCAAGCTGGCGATCCGGCGAGACGAACATTCCGACATGATACAGGGACGAGAGGTAGAACGCCGCTCTGGCATTTCCCGCTTCGGCCTGCGCGTGGAGGCCGTTGACCCCGTCCGCGATCATCTGCATCTCTGCTTCGACGCCGGTTTCCTGGGCAACCGCAGGGAACGCCATCACGATAGCGACGGCCGCTGCTGTGATAAGTTTGAATTTCATCTGACTATCCTCCTTAGCAGGCGTATGCCGCGCCACGCTCGGTGACATGTGACCAGAAATCGTTGTGCTGCTGCAGTTGCAATTCGCTTGCACCCTCTTTGTCCAGCGCGTCGAACTCGGGCGCCAAGATGAGGATGACCGCAACAACCGACACTGTCGTCGCCGCATGAATCGTCGTGTCAGCGTCACCATTCTGCAAAGCGTTTTTCAGGTGCCATTCAACGGCAATCGAGTCACGCGACAGAAGGAGTTTGCGCTCCTCAGGTGAGATCTCATCAAACCGCTTCAGAAACCCTTCCGGGTCGCTCTGGAACGCCATCAGAGACTCGTGGTCATTGCTGATTAGGTTAAGGAATTTGAGCATTTTGCCCTCCTGAATTATTGTACAAGATCGGACCTAGGCGGCGAGAACGTCGCTGCGCTGGTCCACATGGTTCCAAAAATCGACATGGCGGGCTTCATGAAATGCGCGCGCATCAACGTCGCCGTTTCTGGATGCCTCTGGCGCCGCAAGGATGATCACAACGATGGTGGTCTCTGCGTTCGCCTTGCCAGAAAGGTACCCACTGACTTTTCCCGAGTCTCCGTCCAGCATGAGCTGCCGTTCTTCGGATGTCAGATCAGCGAACCTGTCCAGGTAAGCTTCGGGATTTGCCCGAAACGCGCGGACAGACGCAAGATTTGTCGCCAAGTCGTTCAGAACGTCAATCATTGGATATCTCCCTGTTTCAACTGAATTTCACGAACCATCATCGGTCTCCCTCTCAAGGTTAAGACGGACCGAACGCGACAGGCCCATGGGGCCATCTGTTCGGGTGGGTCTGGACTGTGTCGGCCGACCCTACGTCAACCAAAGACAGATCATCTCAAATCAGGGAACAAGCCGGAGTTTGATTGTCCGAAATTCGGTCAAATTTGTCCGGAATTGGCTGCTTTTGGACAAACGCCTGCCCCACGATGGGCGGGCCAAAAGGCCAACATCAAGGGTCTTGTCCAACTGCGATCGTGCGAGTCGCACGTTCGGGATCGCCCTGGCCTTGGCGCATGGGGCGTCCCTAAACGATCAGGATGCAGCCTCGGTTCGTTTGGTCGACTTCAAGGTCGTGCGAGGCGTTTCCTGATATTTGGCGCTGTACAGTTTGGCGAAGTGGCTAACGCTGGAGAACCCTGTGGCATGCGCCACTTCTGCGACGCTGCTGTAATGCCGAAGCAGGATAAGGTCGCGTGCAAGATCGAGGCGTGTTTGTCGAATGAAGCTCGCGGGCGTCGTGTCGAGGGCGTCTTTCATCCGTCGACTTAGCGTGCGTTCGCTGACACCCAGTTCCGACGCCAGCGCTTGAGCGCCGAACCCCTCCGTTCCGACATTTTTGGTTATGATCTTTCGAGCCTGCTCCTCCAGCCGCTCTTCAAAATGTAACACCTGCTCTCGGGCGCTCGCCTCCAACGCATCTTCGACAAACCGGGCCCGGGCCTCGGCGATCTCCACGGTCTTTGCACTTTTTCGCTGTGTTGCCGACAACGAGCGGCGAAGGGCCTCAATTTCGTCGAATGCAGATTGGCTCCGGCTGCGGATGCCGCGGAGCATCGTCGAAATGGCCAACATCATGAATATCGCTTCGCCAATGATCGCGAGCGCATAGCTGAACGTGCCCGCACGCCAGAGCATCACTTCCGTAACGGATGACGACACGGCGATGTGGGGTGGGGACAGGAAGAAGTAGTTGGAGATCGCCAGACCAACAATCAAACAGATCAAAGATCCGCACAATGGGAGCACCTGAGGCAGCCCACTCCTCAGGCGTCTGCCGGCGAAGGCCAGCAAGATTACGGGGCTCACGAACAACATCAGGTTGTTGGGTACGGAGAGTTGCCAAGGTCGAATGACGGCAACGATGCAGAGGATGACAGCGACACCTGCAAGAACAAGGAAACCAAGTTTCTGCCCCGGCGGCCTTTTCCCACCTGCCAACAACACCCGACAATACTGGATATTCGCAATGATGCTTATCCCAGTCACCAGTTGGATCATGGGAACTACTATTGTGACAGGGAGCTGAACGTCGAACAGCCGGTGCATCCAGCCGTACACGATGAAAATGAAGAGAAACGCCGAGACCAGGTAGAGCGTGTAGTACTTGTAGAAGTGGGCCGTCACGTTGCGAAACAGGATCAGGCTGAGCGCGGCCAGCAGCGCCATGAGCCCAAGCAAGACAATCAACACAGTTTCAAACGACATTGACCACCGGTCAAACATCGGCGCCGATACAAGAACCGGCGTCACGTGTCGGGTAAATGTGCCTGCCACCCGGACGTACAGATCTCTGCTCTCACCGGGCGCCAGAATCACGGGCAATGCCGTCCTTACGCTAACAATTGACTGCTGAGCGACCGGCAGGGTCCGACCATTCTGTGCGCGTAACACCAAACCCGCTTCGGTTTGCTCATAGAGCGCCATCTCGTCAAACATGGTCTCCATGAAAGCCACCATCCATTCGACCTGATGGTCATTCGGATTGCTGACCGAAAACCGCAGCCACAACGCACCATGTGGGCGCTCGATCGGATAACGCCCGGCGCAAGGCGTGTGGACAAATGATTGTGCTTCGATCTCGTCGCTCGTCATCGATCCTGACGGGTCGGCATAATGCTCGACCATCAAAGGGCGCAGCTGCCCGCCCGGCAGGTTCTCGAGCGTGTTGTGGATCACGTCGCCTGCGGCAGCAGCAGTGCGACACGCAAGCAGCTCCTCATCAGGGTCAGCGGCGACAGCCGGTGCAAACCCGAACCCAAACACCACCAAGACAAGCACAATCATGAGACGGCGTAGTATTGAGATTTTGGTTCTCCATCGATGATAACGCGAAAAGCACGAAAGGGCGGGCACATTGCCAAAACACACATCTGTCGTATCGTCGGACAGAGAAGCCGCCAGAACAATGGTGGCGGCAGTCCTACTTGGATCCGCACGCCTTACCCGCATCTTGGACGCGAAGACGTGTTTCTACTGCGCACAGGCACATTGGCACAAAGGCTCCTGACCGGTTCGTTTTGTGCGTGGATGCCGGGACAATGGCATCGCTGCGATGCCCGTCGACACTGCCTGGCTCTCTTCGTGATCCTTCTTTACGCTTTGACGGCAATCCGAAGCAAACATACTGATCGCAGCTTAACCCCGCACTCCCGCGTCTGGCCAGTGCAGATCCTGCACGATCATCAGGCGCCCGGCTCAGGGAAGCCGCAGCGCAGCGCTTCGACGCAGCCACCTGTGCCCCACCAATGCCTTTGAGACAGAGTGTGTTGTTTTGCGAAGCGAGGGGATTTGGCTCGTCGTAGCCCTTGAGAGGATGCAGATGGGACCGATAGCACGGCCGAATGGGTCGGCTGCGCTATCGCATCTAGGTGCTCCAGAAAATCCGGTAGGTCGGCAACGCGGTTTCGAATATCGTTTGCAAGTGCCTGGTCGGATCGAACATCGAAGAAGTACACTAAAGCATGATAGGCGATGCCGGTTTCCGGACCATCCGGCAAGGCGTCGAGCAGCCAAGCTTGATCACCACCTACAATGCTCGTGCCGCGCCGGGTTTCGGAAGTGCCTTGAATGAAGCGTTCCCAATCCGTCTCTCGGCCCTCCAAGCGGTAGCCAAGCGGGATACAGGCCCAAAAATATGCTTTGCGCAGGTCGCTTAGGGCCTCAAGAGCTACATCAAGCGCATTGACCTCCTCGCGAGCTATGATGCTGTCGCGCCGTTCACCAAAGTGGGTCGCAATTGCAAGCGCCCATCTGGAGTTGTTGTGGAGTTCCCCCGGTTTGCTGGACACTTTTTCACTGATGAAGGAGAATGTTTCTCATGCCGAGAACGAGGAACCCGTACCCGACGGAATTTAGGGAACAATTGGTTGCGCTGGCGCGAGCTGGTCGCAGTGTTGAGAGTCTGGCGCGAGAATATGAGCCCTGCCCGCGACGATCCATGAATGGGTCAAACAGGCCAGTGCTGAGGGCGGCGAACGTGACGACCGCCTGACCAGTTCGGAAATGGAAGACCTGCGTCAGCTTCGCAAAGAAGTCAGGCAGCTTCGCCAAGAGAGGGACATCTTGTCAAAGGCCGCGGCCTGGTTTGCACAAAACGATGTGACATCGCGGAGGTCTTCGAGTTCATGACCGCGAACCAGGCCGAGTATTCTATCCAGATGATGTCGCGCACCTTGGGTGTCTCCCGCAGCGGTTTGTATGCCTATCACAGCCGCCTGCCCAGTGTCCGGCAGGTTGCCGATGACGCGCTAACCGACCGGATCGCCGCCATCCATGACGCATCAAAGCAGACCTATGGCGCACCGCGTATTCACGCTGAGCTGGCTGATGAAGGCGTTCAGGTCGGTCGCGAGCGCATCGAGAGGTTGATGAAAGCCGAGGGTTTGAGGGGCCTCAGCCGCCGCAAGTTCGTGGTCACGACAAAACGGGATCCACGGGCCCGGCCTGCAAGTGATCTGGTCGACGGCAACTTCTATGCTGATGCTCCAAACGTGCTGTGGGTCGCAGACATCACCTATGTACCAACCTGGGCGGGCTTTCTGTATCTGGCCGTTGTCTTGGATGCCTTCAGTCGCCGCATCATTGGCTGTGCCATGGGCAACGACCAGAAGGCGCAGCTTGTCGTTGATGCGATGAATATGGCGGTGGCACAGCGCAAACCCGAGAGCGTCATTCATCATAGCGATCAGGGGTCGCAATACACATCCGTGGCGTTCGGACTGCGCTGCAAGGGAATGGGCGTGCGCCCGTCGATGAGATCGGTTGGCGATTGCTATGACAACGCCATGTGTGAAAGCTTCTTCGCCACTCTTGAATGCGAGCTGCTCGACCGCCGGAAGTTTAGGACCAAGGCTGAGGCCCGTGTCGCCTGTTTCCAGTTCATCGAAGGCTGGTACAATCCCTCGCGTCGCCATTCGGCTTTGGGCTACAAGTCACCAAGCAACTACGAAAGGACCACCGCTGAAGGGCTGGAATCTCTAAGCCCATAACCGTCCACGAAACCGGGGGAACTCCAGAACTCCAACTATTAGGCGTAGTACGCCGTTTTTGAGGAGGCTTCGATGGAACCTACCACCCTAAAATAAGAACATTGCTAGCGTAGTAGCGGCGTCAGTACTCATTCTAAGTATTCTGAAGGCAGTGAAGCTGTGGAAGGATATCCGCAAGAAGGATCAATATGAGGGACCGGAGGCGTGATCGCTACCTCCTCGCTGAACATAACGCTTGTTCTGAGCCCACCGCGCTTTGATGGCACACTCCGGCCCAAGCGGTCGCTCGACCTTGGTCTCGAATGCTGCGCTTGCAGCCCGCTTTGCGGACATTCGCCGCTAGGGCAAAGCTACAAGTCATAAGGAGGTTGGAAGGCGGACGAAGCAGGTTTTCGCTGCACCAGCGGCAACGACAGGTTTCGGCGTTTGACTTAAGGAGCTAACTTGTTGGAGCATAACCGGATTTGCTCATTGCAAGCCGCCGCGTTCCTCACCTTTCTTGCGTAATCCGTAGCCCTCATCATCAATCTTTTCGGCGGCGAAGTCCATGAAACTGCGCACGCGAAGCAAGCTGTGCGCCTCTTGCGATGCAACCAGCCACCACGGAGTGTCGAGTTCCGGGGGTGGCGGGAAGCAGCGGACAAGATCCGGCAAGGGGTCGCCGCTCCCGGTCCATAATAGCCCGACCCCGACGCCGGCGCGGATCATGCCGGACATGTTGGGCACAGAATTGCAGGGGGCTACGATCCTGTCCTCGCTGGTATGCGATACGAACCATTTGACGAACCCCAAATGCGCAATTTCCTTGCCGAAGCTGACAATCGCGTGGTTTCGCAGGTCTTCCATTTTCTCCGGCATACCGTGGCTCGCAATATAGTCTGTGGAGTAATAGGCAGACCAGGTGATATCGGGCAGGCGACGGGCGATCAGAGTATCGCCGACCACTGCATCTGTCGTCCGAAAGGCAATGTCCGCATCCCCGCGTTCGAGACTGACCTGTGTTTCTGCCGAGAGGTTCTCGAACCTGACCTCGGGGTGGAGCGTCCGGTATGCCATCATGATTGGACTGATAATATGCGTCATCAGCGCCTCGGGTGCAGTCACGCGGATGACACCGGACAGATCGCGATTGAGACGCTCGGCTTCGGCTGCAATGTCGAGAGAGGCCTGTTCCAGCGTCTCCGCCCTTGCCAGCAATGCCTTGCCTTGCGGCGTCAGGGAATATCCACGGGTGTCGCGCATGAACAGGGTCAGTTGCAACCCATGCTCCAGCGCCTGAATACGTCGGCTGACGGTTGTGTTGTTGATATTCAGCTGTCGGGACGCAGCCAATGTTGAGCCTTCGCGCGCCACTGCCAGGAAGATGCGGATGTCACTCCAGTCATACATGACCCAAGAATAACATGGCTCTGCAAAAACGCAGAATGGTTCTCAATCTTGATGGATAGGTCGCTGGTCGGCACGTCAAATAACGTGGGGTCATTACTCGGTATCCACAAAAAAGAGAGAATTGGAATGGACACAATGACCGTGCAAAGCACCCCGCAAAAAACCCACGATATTCAAAATCACCACATGGATTCAACAATTTGGGACAGTTTCACTTTTCGTGATGATGATATCATCGTGGCAAGCTACGCCAAGGCAGGCACGACCTGGACACAGCAGATCATCGGCCAGCTCATTTTCGATGGGCGCACCGAACCTGCGGCGGGGCACGTCAGTCCTTGGGTCGATCTGCGTGTGCCTCCGCCAGAAGTGAAGTTGCCGATGCTTGAGGCACAGACGCATCGGCGGTTTCTCAAGACCCATCTACCCGTCGATGCGCTCGTCTTCTCGCCCAAGGTCAAATACGTCTATGTCGCCCGCGACGGTCGTGATCTGATGTGGAGCCTGCACAACCACCATTACAACGCGAATGACCAGTTCTTTTCCGTCATCAACGACATGCCCGGCCGCGTCGGCCCTGCGTTGGACCGCGCCCCCGAAGATCCGGTCGCCTACTTCCGCGAATGGCTTGATGGGGATGGCTATCCGTTCTGGTCCCTTTGGGAGAACATGCGTAGCTGGTGGGCGATCCGTGACCGGCCCAATGTGCTGATGGTGCATTTCAACGACCTGAAGGCCAACATGGACGGCGCGATCAGGCGTATCGCCGACTTCCTGGATATTGTTCCGACCAATTGGGACGCAATCCTTGATCATTGCTCATTCGACTACATGAAGGCGAACGCCGATGCCATGGCCCCGATGGGAGGGGCACTCTGGGAGGGCGGCGGGGCGACCTTCATCAACAAGGGCACGAATGGCCGGTGGCAAGCAAGCCTGCCTGCCGCCGGCAGTGCCGCCTACGAGGCCAGGGCCATTGACGAATTGGGCGAGGAGTGCGCCGCGTGGATGATGAACGGTCGTCGTTGATCTGAATGGCCGGTGGCCTCCCGGGTCACCGGCCATCCCACTCTTTCAAAAGGCATAGTCCAATGCCCCCCTTTTTTGGCATCCGCGCAGCGGGCGTTTTTGACAGTGGCCGTCGCTTCGATCTCTTATTCTAAAGCACAAGAGGCAACCATGACGGTCGCCCACGAAGTCAAAGACTTTGATCGCTGGAAAGAGGTATTCGACGGCACAATCGCGACACGACGCAGTGTCGGTCAGATGAGCGCTTACATCCTGCACTACCCGGTCGACCAACGGGTCGTTACGGTTGTTTTCGATTGGGATACGATGGGGCGCGCACGCACGTTTGCGCACGACGTGGCCCTTGCCAACGGCATGGTTGCAGCGGGCGTCATCTCAACACCAACCTTTACGGTCGTTCCGGTGGAGCGAAGCAACTGACGGCATACGGATCCGCAGGGACACATCCAGGTCGCAGAAATACCTTGGCCCAACTTGGCAAAGGCATATTGCAGCCGTTCATGCAGCGCGCAGCATCCGTCGAAGAGGACCCTGAGCTGCTTTTGGAGGCCGTGTAGCATCCGATCCTAGGGTACTCTTAGTTTGGACGAGGACGGCCCTAAGTTGACCTCGGTCGCAACTATTGATGCTGCCATATAGCTTCCCCGGTCCAGCCATTCGCCGCGTTTGCAAGATCTTGAGGTTGCCGAGTGCACGGGCGGCGGGCTGAAACTGCCATTGATGTGGTCCAGGGCAACCGTTTGTGTGCGATGTGGCAACGGTCAAGTGGAGCGGCGGGTTTGCCGACAATCACAAGGTTGCCTGGACGCCACCGGCAAAAAGGGCGCGGCCCCTGACGGGCCGCGCTCGTGGCGGGCCACTCGTCACGATCCGATCGTGGCTGGCTTTGCGATCGATGCATTGGTCGGAGTCCGCGATCTGATCGCCGCGGCAAATCCACCAATGAACAGCAAAGTGACAAACGCTGCGACTGCCAGGATCACCGGGATCAGGACCCCGACCACCCGGTATGGCACAAGCGGGGACGTCAGCAGTGGCATGAAACCGACACCCAACACCAGGACATTTCGCCAGATCGCGCGGGCCGGCTCACCGAAGGTCGATCCAATCGGGTCGGGATCGCCCTGCGCCGCGGCCTGACGCAGCCGAGCGACGAAGTGGATCGCGAAATCCACCGCCAGCCCGAGGCTAAGCGCGGATAGAACGGCGATGGGCATATCAAGATCACGTCCGATCCACCCGATGATCCCGTAGATTCCGGCAATCGAAAAAGTCAGGGGCAGCATCGCGACGATGGACCAGACAAGCGACCGCATCAGGACCAGCATCAGCACGAAAACGGTGGCGAACCCCCCTGCCAGGGCCATCATCATCCCCTCCACCATGGCATCCTGCCACACTGCGTTGAGCTGTGTGACGCCGAACCAGTCCGCCGAAAGCGTGGCGGGTGCGGGCGTATGGGCAAGGAATGCGGTGACTTCGGCTTCCAGCGCGCGCATGTCCAGATTTTCACCGCTCAGCATCTGCACGGCCAGCAGGGCTTGCGAAAGATCCGAGGTCACGAAGCGTTCAAGCGGTGCCTCCATCCCGTTGTCGCGAAGCATCTCCAGAAGGTCTTCGATCCCGCCCGATGTCTCCGGTAGATCGAGCCCGGGCACACCTGCGATGGCCGATGCGAGCAGATCGGGCAGCCCGGTGGCATTGGCGGCCAAACCCGTGGTCTCAAGATGCGTCGAGAGTGCCGAGAGATAGGCAATCTGATCCGGATCGCCGAATGCACCGGGCTCGGACGACAGGGTGAGATAGGCGAAGAACGCGCCATCGAAGTTATCCGAAACAAGGGCTTCGGCGCGCCGGATCTCGTGGGACTCGGCGAACCAGTTGATCGGGCTGTCATTGATCTGAATGTAGCTCAGGCCGATGGCCGACACTGCGAAGATCGCCACAATCGACGCGATCACCAATCTAGGCGCGCGCTGCGCCAGCCGTGCGAAGAGGCTCACGCCCGACGCGCCCCGGGACTGGCTCTGGACGCCTTGCAATGTGGTTTCAGGCAGCAATGTCAGGATCGCCGGCACGATCAGAAGGGTTGCGGCCCATGCGATCAGAACCCCCAATGCCACGAACAGACCGAAGACCTGAACCGGCGGGATCGGAGCCAGCGCCAGCGATGCAAACCCGGCGCAGGTGGTGACCGTCGTGAACAGCATCGGGCGCCACAGCTCGATGATGGTACCGCGCAGTGCGTCGGCACGGCCCTGACCGCCGCGTTGGCGATCGGCGAAGTCCGACAGGATGTGGATGGCGTCCATCACGGCAATCGGCATCACGAAAATCGCAATCATCGAACTCATGATGTGAATCGTATTGCCCGAGATGATGAGCGCGCCCATCGCCCCGATGGTCGACACCATTGCCACCGCCATCGGTGCAAGCGCGATGCGCCACGATCCGAACATCCAGGTCAGCAGTAGAAAGATCAGCGCCATCGCGGCAGGCGCAACGATGGCCATTTGAATGAACATCTCGATCCCGAATTGCGCCTGAGCGACGGGAAGGCCGGTGATGCTGTAGGTATTGTCCCCATTCATCTCGGTGATCCGCTCGCGCAGGGCCGTGGCGATGCGGTGCGCGTCCTGACGGTTCTCGATCGGGATCAGCATCAGGATCGAGCGCCCATCGAGCGACAGAAGCGTATCGCCATATATCGGCATGCGGGCAATGCGCGCGCGCAGGTCAACCGCACCTGCATCGGTCGGCGGGGTCATGTCAATCAGGGGAGCAACCCGGACCGTACCGTCAGGAGTGATCTCAACCCCTTCAACGGTGCTGGGTGAGATGATGTCGTCCGCAATGACGCCATCGACGGATGCGGCGAACTCGGTCAGATCGGTGATCTCGGCAAGCGCGTGCTGCGTGAACACGCCATCCACCCGCCTATCGTTTTCGACCGCGATCACGATGGTGTCGTCGATGCCGAACAAGCGGGACCGTTCGGCATGGAGCAGACGCGCGGGGTGATCCGCGGGCAACATGTTCTCGGGATCCGTATCGACGGTCAGCGGCGTGAGGGGCAGCGTGGGCGCTACAAACGGCGCCGCGACAAGGCCGATGACAAGAAGACATATCGAAAGCGTCCCGTAGAGGACGGATTTCGGCCGGGTAAGGGCGAGGGTCAGAAATAATTGCGATAACATCATGCGATCCTTTTTTCGGCGGTCACGCTTGCGCGCCCCATGTGGCGATAGGTCCCTGCAACGGGGTCAACTTGGTATTGAGAGGAAAGAAGGCCTGCGACTTCCGAGAGGTCAGCCACCGCATCGATGATGAGATCGGCAGTGTGATCATCCTGAAGGTGGCAGAAATTGAGCCGGGTCCAGCCCGGTTTGGCAAGAATTTGGCCCGCGTTGATTTCGGCGCGGATTGACGTCGAAAGCTGCCGGGACACCTGCAACAGCCGGTGGCCGTAGGGCCCCGCGCAGGAACATCCTTCGCGCGCCTGGATGCCGTAGACGTCGCTCAGCATCCGGGTCACCAGCCGGTGGTGGATGACGTCATGACCATCGGACACAACGAACGAGACGATGGGCAGGCGCTTGGCTTCGGGCTGACCCAGAAGGGTCAGCCGGTCACAACGCCGCCAGCGGGCGAAGGCGCGGTCGAGATGGGCCTGGCTGCGCGCAACGATGGCCTCCACGCCGATGGCATCACGGATCTGGAGAGCCAGGGCCGCGCGAATATCACCCAATATGTTCGGCGTCCCGGCCTCTTCGCGCAGGCTGACATCGTTGAAGTAGTCATGATCCCAGGAAGAGACGTAGCTCACCGATCCGCCGCCAGGCCAGGTGGGCCGCTTTGCCTTCACCGCCGACTTGCGGACGATCAGCACGCCCGAGGCGCCCGGACCGCCCGGCAGTTTGTGCGGAGAGAAGACCAGCGCATCGATGGCGGGCTGCATCGACATGGGCCGGTAGGCGGCGGCCGCGGCATAATCCCAAACGGCCAGCGCGCCATGGGCTTTCAGCATCCGGGTCACCGCCGGCACGTCTTCCAAGATCCCAGTGACATTGGAGGCGGCAGAGAAGGCTCCGACCACGACGCGTCCGGCAAAGCGCGCCAACGTGTCATTCAGCGCCACCCTGTCGACGCCGCCCGATGGCGCTTCGTCGACTTCAACAACCTCCGCACCAGCTTCGCGCCACGGCAGGATATTGGAATGATGCTCGTAGGGCCCGACCAGCACGACGGGCCGGATGCCTGACGATTCCGTCAGCCCCAGCAAATGCGGCAAGCGGTTCAGCCCCGCAGTCGCGCCGGAGCCGGTGAAGATGACGGCGCAATCGGGCCCTGCCTGACAGCTTGCGGCAACGATCTGCCGTGCGCGCTTGCGCAGGCCATTCATGATGCGCCCACACTCGGAAATCTCGGTGTGGCAGTTGGCGTAATACGGCAGAACCTCGTGGCGGATGTAATCCTCCACCTGCTCCAGGGCGCGACCGGATGCGGTGTAATCGGCGTAGATCAGTCGATTGCTGCCGACGGGGCTCGCCAACCGGGTGCCGGACCCGATCAAGCCGTTGCGCAGGCTGGAGACAGAAAGGTCCCCCAAAGGAAAGTGTGGTATCGAAATCATTCCATATCCCAAATGTCTGCGCCCGACCCGGTGGACGAGGTCCGACTGGCCGCGCGCCAAATTCCGCCAGCCTAGATCAGGCGACTGGTAGAGCGGGATTAAGGAGGGTTAGATGGGCCTGCTTGACCGCAGCTTGACTTAATTTGACTTTTTCTGGACATCTGCTCGAAGCAGCGCGAAACCAGCGGTTTTTTGATGATTTACGTTTTTTCAGGTCTGGAATTGGACACGGACCGGCGGGAATTGCGCCGTGGGGCGGAGGTGTTGCACATCGAACCGCGCGTCTTTGATCTTGCGATGCTGCTGGTCGAAAACCACCATCGCGTGCTGGAACGTGACGAGCTGATCGAGAAGGTCTGGAACGGTCGGATTGTCTCCGAATGGGCCATTGCCAGCCAGATCAAGAAGTTGCGCGGGCTGCTCGGCGATGACGGCAGGTCGCAGCGCATGGTGCAGACACTGCGGGGCAAAGGGTTCCGATTTGTCGAGAGTGTTCAGATCAAGACGCATGCCGTTTCGTCAGAGCCCGCAAGCGATGGACCCACGCAACAAGGCATGCCGCCATCAATCGCCGTTTTGCCGTTTGAGTTGCTGGCGGGCGACGAAAAGGCCCTCCCGATCGCGGATGCCATTCCGCGAGAGCTGACCACTTCGCTTGCGACGCTGCGTTGGATCAAGGTGATCGCGCAAGGATCGAGCTTCCGGTTTCGGGGCGGGCCGGCGGATGTGAAAGTCGTCGGAGAGGTTCTCGGGGCGCGGTATTGTCTGACCGGGACGGTTGAAGCGGTCGGCAGCCAGATCATGGTCGACACCGAGATCTGCGATACCCGCGACCGAAGCATCATCTGGGCCGACCGCCGTGCCGCGAGATTCGATGAGGTTCAGCGCCTGCGCGCCGACATCATGTCCAGCGTGCTCAACGTGGCAGAACTGGAAATCCCGCGACATGAGGCACAGTTGACGGACTTCACGCGTGCGGAAAATCTGGATGCCTGGACCGCTATGCATTGCGGTTTTCAGCAGATGTTTCGGTTTTGCGAATCCGGAAACGCGCGAGCGCGGCGGCTTTTCGAGGTTGCACTTGCGGCTGAACCCGGTCTGTCCCGCGCGTATGCTGGGATGTCGTTCGTCAGCTTCCAGAATGCCCATATGACCTACACCGACGATAGTGCCTCCGAAGTTGCGCGGGCTGAGGACTACGCAGCGCAGGCGGTGGATATTCAACCACATGACCCGTTTGCCAACTTCGTCATGGGGCGGAGCCATTGGCTGCGTGGAGACCCGGAAGGCGGGCGTTTTTGGTTTGATCGGGCGGTGGCGTCCAGTCCGAACCATGCCATGGCAACGTTCGGTTGCGGCTGGACGGATGTCTTCACGTCGAATTATGGCGACGGGATGCGGAAAGCTGACCGCGCCATGAGCCTTAGCCCGCTCGACCCGTTCCGCCCCGGTATGGCCAATTGCAAGATGTGGGCAAACATCGCACGAGATGATTATGCAGAAGCCTTGAAATGGGCGGAAATTGCTGCCCGGACACCTTGGTCAAACGCAACGGTGGCATTTATGGCCGCCATGTGCCGTTGGCTGAACGGAGATGACGAGTCCGCGCGGGCCTGGATCACCGAAGCGAACAAGAGACGGAACCCCAGGACGGGAAAAGAACCCGGCACGCTTATCCCCGCAACGCAACCCGAATTTCAGAAACTCGTGGCGCAAGCTCAGCAGGCTCTCATTCCTTGAGTAGAATGGTGGTTCCAGGAAGTATCGGTTTCGGTGCCTCATATTGGCAACTCAACATGTCCTTCGACCGAAAAACTGGGCCACGAAACTGGTTACTAGGGGGGATTTGGCAAAGCGAGGAAACGACATTCAGGCGAAAACGTATTGAAGCAGCAGCCAGATCTGCAGCCTGATCTCTGGGCGAAGCTTGGAAAAGAGCTGCGTTGCTGAAGGCTGAGAAGGTCGGACTACCACTGGTTGTACGATCTGATCAATGACGACCTTGCTGCAAGACCAAGAAGCCAGAGCACTCGCGGCGAACGTCCTGTGTGGATGGCGCTCACATAGCAAGGGTTAAATGGGATTGCGCGCACCATTTCAGAAGCGGTCTCGTGGTCCCATTGCCCGGCAGGCGAATTGCACAGCAAATCTGCCGAGAGGGCCTGTTTGCGCGGTCGTGACCGTTAGCCCTCCCTCTCGGGACATTGCGGTCCAATGCCCTGCCGGCAGTGGATGGGATCCGCAAATCAGGTTCCTAACTGCTTTGCGGGCAGCAGCGCCCGGGACACTCGGCGGCGTGTCCTGATCGTTGCGGCTGAAGGGTGCACCATCACATCGTCGGTCTTGCTATCTCGTTGTTCCTTTTCGCCTCGGGCTGTGTACGGCCAGTAGGGTTCGTCTTTCGTCAGTACGGCCCACATGATCCGAGCCGTCTTGTTCGCCATGGCGATAATCGCAAGGTGGGCAGGTTTTCGTTGCAACAGGTCGGCCAGCCCGTGTTGACCAGCCGCGCCTCCCCGGCCTCGATCATCTGGCTCCACGCGCGATCCGCCTTGCTCCGCGCGACGGTCCCCGAGTCAGTATGCAGGCTGATCCAGACGGTTTCTCGCGGCTCGATCCCCCGATACCGGCGCGGGTGGCGGCTTCGGAGATGGTAGAGACGACCTGGTTTCGCGATGCTCATGGCGGAAATCCTACGCGTCTGCACAGCAGATTGTGTTGCAAATCAAGCGGACCAAACGCCGAATTCAAGAATATTGTCAGAGCGTTACGCGTGCTCAGGTCAAGAAGAATGGCGGAGGAGGCGTCCGAACACGCATCGAAACAGCGGCATAAACTACTGAAATCAAACAGTATCACTCCAGTATGGTCTGCATATTGTGCAGCAGAATGCGCAGCAACGCACAACAATTGCCTGGACTGTAGCGGATGGAAGCGAAGCAGTATTCTCACTCGAACCCAAAACAGCTGAAATGCACTTCACTCAATAACCCAATCATCAATTCCGAAAACACGAGGTCCACATTCTCGTCGCGGAAAAAACCACATTGTGACCGCCACCTAAGATCGAACGGTCAACGGACTTTCTCCGCAAATTTCTTTCGAATCTCGAATAGCCGACACCGGGCCTTCAGGCGCCTTTGAGCAGTGATGCGGTGATCTCGATCAGTACCGGGGCATTTCTTGGCAGACTCTTGACGCCAATGACCGCGCGCGCGTGACGGCCTTGATCACCGAGTGTCTCAATCAGGAAATTTGAGGCCCCGTCCGCGACCGCAGAGATGTTTTCAAACGTGTCGTCATGGGCCACATAACAGGTCAGCCTAAGGATGCGGTTTAGGTTTTCGAGACCACCGGCCGAGTGGTTCAACCACGCCAAGGCTTGCTCCGCACAAATCCTCGCCGAGGATATCGCATCATTTGCGCAGACGTCTTGGCCAACTTTGCCAACATGGGGCAGCGTGCCATTTCGCTTGGATATCTGTCCAGCGACGTAAGCGGTGTTGCCGTCAATAGCGACCAGATCATAGGGATATATCGTGCCCTCAGGCGCGGGCAAATCACGCGCCACCTGTGCTAGGTCCGTTGGCAGGCGGACGTTGGACTTCGGCATGTTCCGATTAGCGGCCACGGCGAGGCTCTCCCTGCGTAACAACGGATCCGGGTCCGTATCTTTGAAGCGTCCAGACACCGAGGATCACAACAAGAGCAACGGCGCTCAGGACAGGATTTGGCGTAATCATCAGTGCAGCAGACACCAATAGGGCAGCGCGACTGATCCATCCTAATCGGCGTCCCCCAAGCCAGCTCGTCAGCATGATTGTAAGGCAGACGATAGCGATGGCCGAGCGCCCCAATACCAGCACAAGCTCTGTCCATTCTCCCTGCCCCAATAAGACCGGGTTAGCGACGAAGAGAAACGGAATGACATAGGCCGGAATGCCTAGTGCGAAGGCACGCCACCCCACGGCGGTGGACGTGGTGCCCGCAATCGGTGCTGCGGCAAAGGCCGCGACCGCCACGGGCGGCGTAATCTGCCCCAGAACGGCATAGTAGAAAACGAACAGATGCGCGGCCAACGGATCGGCCCCCAATTCCACCAACGCGGGCGCTACGAGAGTGGCTTGGATGATGTATGCAGGCGTCGTCGGCATCCCCATCCCAAAGATGAACGCCGCAAGCATCGCAAGGAACAACGCGATGTAGAGATTGCCGTCCGCAAACGCCACAACGAGGCTGCTGAAGCGGAACCCAAGGCCAGAGATTTGGACGATCCCCACGATGATCCCCGCCGACGCGCAGGCGATGGCGACGGACACGGCAGCGCGCGCGCCAAGGTCCAGGCCCTTTGCCAGCACCGCAGGCGACACCCAGGTGGAGCGGCGCAAGAACGGTGTCAGCAGCGTCGCCACGACACCGAAAAACGCGGACAGGCTTGGCGTGTAGCCCAACATCAGAAACGTCATGATCACGACAAGCGGCAAAAGGAAGGTCCAGCCCGCCTTGAACTCGCGCCAAGTGGTGCCCTTCACGCTGCGCTCCAGCGGTTGCAGCCCGTGCTTGAGCGCCTCCCAATGGACGGCAACGAACAGCGACGCGAAGAACAGCACAGCAGGTAGGGCGGCGGCCGTTATCACCTCCTGGTAGCTGATACCCAGAATGGCCGCCATAAGGAAGGCGGCCGCGCCCATAATCGGCGGGGTGATCTGCCCACCAGTGGAGGCCACGGCCTCGACCGCGCCCGCAAATGCCTTGGGGTAGCCCAGTTTCTTCATCATCGGGATGGTAATGGCCCCCGTTGTGGCTACGTTGGCTACGGAACTGCCCGACATCGTGCCCATCAGGGCGCTCGCCACCACGGCCATTTTCGCCGGTCCGCCGCGCGTTGATCCGGTTGCGGCTTTGGTGACATTCACGAAGAAATCCCCGCCACCGATAACCTGCAATAACGCGCCGAAGACTACGAAAAGAAAGATGAAATTGGTCGAG
Organism: uncultured Roseicyclus sp.; assembly: GCA_947494975.1. Classification (GTDB taxonomy): domain Bacteria; phylum Pseudomonadota; class Alphaproteobacteria; order Rhodobacterales; family Rhodobacteraceae; genus Gymnodinialimonas. Next base: position 517,267 of record CANLXA010000001.1, read on the forward strand.
ACGCCAAGGGCGACACCGAAAATGCCCTCGAAACTTAAATACATCTGGTCGACGAATTCGTTCAGGTCCACGCCGCTGTGGGCCAGTGGGCGCAGGAACGAGACGTGGCGCAATTCGGGCCCGACAAACCCGTAAACGATGAAGATCAGGCACAGGAGGCTGATGGCGGGGCCAAGGGCGCGGCGGGTCAATTCCAGCACCACGACGATCGTGCCCAGGGCGACGAAGACCTCCATCGGGGTGGCATCGCGCGTCCATGGCGGGCGCACAACGATCGAGGCGTGGAAGACGATCAGGTAGCCGACGCAGATGATCGACAGGAGGATGAAAAAGACGTCAACCGCCTTACGGAGCCCGGTCCCTGTCATGCCGTAGATCAGGAAGCCAATGATAAGCGCCATCAACAGGTGCGTGCCGCGCAGGATCAAATCCGGCATCAACACGAAGGGCGAGGCGACGGTGATGTGAAACAGCGCCAGCGCGACGGCGAGCACCGTCACCAACTTATCCACAGTGAGAGGCATCCGAGGCACCTTTCCGGCAGGCGGCACAGGCCGAGCCGCGTCATGGGTTGGCGTTTGAAGTGATCGTGACGGCATTTCGCGAGGACCACTCGGCTCCCCGCGAAACGCCTGTCGTTTTAGTTCAGGGACGGCGCGTCCATCGGGATGCCCTGCTCTTCAAAGAAGCGGGTCGCACCGGGGTGGATGGGCACAAACATGCCGCGCCCTGCGGTCTCGGTCTCGATGTAGTTCAGCAGCGCGTGGGTCTGCTGGAACCGCTCAAGGTTGTTCCAGATCGCGGAGGTAACGCGATACGCGGTCTCGTCGTCCATCTCGTCATTGGCGAACAGGAAGGTCGTGGTGCCAACGGACAAGGCAGGCTCCGTTTGGCCCTGGTAGAGGCCGACAGGTAGCGTCACGGCCGAAAAGCCCGCGCCGTGTGCCTCGAGGTATTCGGCAACCCGCTCCTCATCCAATGACAGCACGCGAATTTCCCGTGCGGTTTCTGTCGCCAGAACGGTTGAGTGTGGGTAGAGCGCCACCCACATCACGGCATCCAGCTGCCCATCGCGCAGCGCGCTTTGGGACTCGCTCCAGCTCAGATGATGCACCTGGCCGCCATCGGCCTCCAGATCCTCGATCGTCATGCCGTGAACAGCGAGAAGGTTGTTGAATGCATTCCACGACGTCTGGCCCGGCTGGCCGGCGCTGATCTGGCGGCCAACCAGATCTTCGATGGAGTGGATGTCCGAGTCTGCATCAACCCAGATCTGGATCGCGCTGGGAAAAAACGTCATCAACCCGCGCACGTTCTGGATCGGGGCCTCGGGCGTGGCGGGGTCCCGGCCTGCCCAGGCGTCCGCCGCGTTGCTGGCCGAGGTGATGCCAATGTCCGCGTCACCGGCGGCAACCCTCAAAAGGTTGGGGCCAGAGCCACCGGGCTGCACACCCACGATGCTGTCAGGAAACTCCGCCCGCATAAGGTCCCCAAGACCCGTGGCAACCACGTTGAAGGTGCCCCCGCTTGGGCCGCCGCCGATGTTCAGGAACGCGGGATCCTCGGCAAAGGATGGCGTGGCGAAGGTGATGGCCGCAGCCAGAGCGCCGGATGCCGCGAGCAAAGCGCGTCGATTGAGCGAATACGTCATTTGGTTCCTCCCAAGGGTATGATGGTGGGAGTGACGCACATTTTGCCACGGCACACCAAAACCAAATATTCATACTTCGGATTAAAAGAACTCACATATAGAAATTACATATAAGTTGATAGCCAACCAACGCGCGCCGCTATCGCTCCCACTGGGGGCGAAGCGCGGTCTTCATATGCGTCACGAAATGTTGCGCCGCAGGGGCAAGCGAGCGGCCATTCCGAGTGATCAAGCCCAACTCGCGGAACAGCGGTGGGTCCAGAAGCGTGCGGAACACGACATCTTTCTCGATGGTATTGACGGCCATCTGAGGCAGCGCCGCAATCCCAAGGTTGGTTTTCAGAAGCGAGAGAACCGTCGCGATGTTCGAGACTTCTACCCATGGCGAGGTGATGTTCTCGGGAATATCCCGCAACGTGTCCAGTAATGGCCTCAGCCCGGTATCGGCAGCGAAGGAAATGAAGGGATATCCAGCCAATTCGTTCCAGCCTACGGGGCCGCTTTCGTGCGCCAGCGGGTGCGATTTGTGGACTACCACGCCAAAGGGATCGCGGATCAAAGGCTCAAAATGCAGGCCAACCGTTTGATCTGTCCGTCCGGCCACCCCCAAATCGACCTCACCGCGCAGAACCCGTTCACAGATGCCCGACGAATTGTCGTCGCGCAAGGAAATGCGGGTCTTGGGGAAGGCCGCCGAGAAGCTTTTGATCGTGGCGGGCAACACGAACGAGGCCACCGAGGGAAGCACCGCCACCGCGACACTGCCCTGCGTCCCATCGGCGACGGATTGAAAGTCGGTCAGCGTCGCGTCCAGCTCGGACAGGATCCGTTCGATGCCCGGCAGAAACGTCGCACTGGCCTTGGTCAGGGTCAGAACCTTCGTGGATCGGTCAAAAAGCTTCAGCCCCAACAAGCCTTCCAACTGTTTGATAGTCGCAGTGACGGAGGGTTGCGACATCTCCAACGCCTCTGCCGCGCGGGTGAACGAGCCTTCGCGAGCAACAGCAACAAACGCTCGAAGCTGTGTAAGCGTAACCTTCATGCGCGCGCGTCCCGTTTCACCAAAACCTGCATCGGCATCCTTATGCGGGGCGCGCGCTGGATATGTCACGCGTTAGCTTGATCAGGTGGCGCGACCGGCCCGTCTATTTGTCGAAGTGGATGACACTTCGGATGCTCTTGCCTTCGTGCATAAGATCAAACGCTTCGTTGATATCCTCAAGCCCCATCGTGTGCGTGATGAAATCATTCAGCTTGAACTCACCCTGCATGTACCGCTCGACATAATCCGGCAGCTCCGACCGGCCCTTGACGCCGCCAAACGCCGACCCGCGCCAGACACGGCGCGTCACCAGCTGGAACGGACCGGTAGAGATTTCCTGTCCCGCGCCAGCCACGCCAATGACCACGGAATCGCCCCAGCCCTTGTGGCAGCATTCCAGCGCCGAGCGCATGACATTGACGTTGCCGATGCACTCGAATGAATAGTCGACGCCGCCATCCGTCATCTCGAAGATGATATCCTGGATCGGCTTGTCGTAATCCTTGGGGTTGATGAAGTCCGTGGCCCCCAACTTGCGGGCAAGGTCGAACTTGCTTTCGTTGATGTCGATCACGACGATCCAGCTGGCCTTGGCCATCGCCGCCCCGATCACAGCCGACAGGCCGATACCGCCCATGCCGAAGATCGCGACGGTCGCGCCTTCCTCGACCTTGGCGGTGTTCATCACAGCGCCCATGCCCGTGGTGACGCCGCAGCCCAGCAGGCAGACCTCTTCCAGGGGCGCGTCCGGGTTCACCTTCGCCAACGAGATTTCAGGCAAAACGGTGTATTCCGAGAACGTCGAACAGCCCATGTAATGCAGGATAGGCTTGCTATCCTTGTAGAAACGGCTGGTGCCGTCGGGCATCAGGCCACGGCCTTGGGTTTCGCGGATCTTCTGACACAGGTTGGTCTTGCCGGATTTGCAGAACTTACACTCACCACATTCAGGCGTGTAGAGCGGGATCACATGATCGCCCACGGCCACGCTGGTCACGCCCTCGCCAATGGACTCGACAATACCGCCTCCCTCATGGCCGAGAATGACCGGGAACAGGCCTTCAGGATCATCGCCGGACAGAGTGAAGGCGTCCGTATGGCAGACACCGCTGGCGACGATCCGCACCCGCACTTCGCCCTCCTGCGGCGGCATCACGTCAATCTCTTCGATGGAAAGCGGCTGGTTCACGGCCCACGCAACGGCGGCTTTTGATTTGATGATATCGGTCATCGGGACTCACTTTGGCTATGTATAGGAGTGTTCTGAGCCGCGATTTACACTATTTCCATCAGGGTATAATTGAGTAATGATGCAAATAACTATTACAAAACAGTAACAATAGGACGGCATAGATTGACGGTTTGGGACGGCGTTTCAGAATTCGTTGCCGTGGCCGAAACCGAAAGCTTCACCGCTGCCGCCAACCGCCTCGGCATTTCAACGGCTCAGGTCAGCCGACAGGTCGGGGCGCTTGAGGCGCGACTGGGGATCAAGCTATTCTATCGAACGACCCGCAAAGTCTCGATCACTGAACCGGGTCAGATCTATTACAACCATTGCCGACAGGTGCTCGACGGGCTGGCAGAGGCGGAGCGCGCCGTCACCGACCTGCATCAAAATCCCAAAGGCCGGCTCAACATGACCGCGCCAGTGACTTTTGGCGAGAGCAGAATTGCTCCGCTGATCAATGACTTTGTGGCCCAATATCCCGAGTTGGACGTCACCTTGGCGCTCACAAATCAGATGGTCGATCTGGTGGCGGAAAGCTATGATCTGGCGATCCGCTTGGGCCATTTGGGGGGCAGCACGATGATGGCCAAACGGCTGGCGACCCGAACCCATTTCACTTGCGCCTCGCCAAGCTATTTTGCGGAGCATGGAACGCCACAAACCCCGGCCCAGTTGAGCCAGCATAATTGCCTTCAAGGCACGTTGGACACTTGGCGGTATCAGGGCAAGGGCAAGCCCCGACACATCCGTGTCAAAGGCAATCTGCGCTGTAACAGCGGCTGGTCGCTGGTCGATGCCGCCCTGAAGGGCATCGGCATTATCCAATTGCCAGACTATTACGTGCAGGCGGACATTGCGGCAGGACGGCTGGTACCAATCCTCGAACACGCCCGTGCGCCAGACGACGGTATCTGGGCGATCTACCCGAACAATCGACACCGTTCACCCAAGGTGCGGCTGCTTCTGGACCATCTGAGCGCGGGTTTGGGCAAGTCCGAAGCCACTGCACCGTATACGAATAGGAACCTCGAATGATCGTCAGAGAGCACCCCTCAACGGCCAAGCTGTTCTTTGTGATGCAGGGCTCCGTTGTGCCGAAAATCATTGGCAGGGTGATCGGCATCGCCCTCTTGTCCGCGATCGTCATGTCGCTGGATCAGTTTGTGGTCGCGTTGCCGCATATCTCCATCGCGGCGATGGGGATATTTGGCGTCGCCCTGTCGCTGTTTCTTGGGTTTCGCAACAACGCCGCCTACGATCGCTGGTGGGAGGCGCGCAAGCTTTGGGGCGCGATGATTGCGGACGCGCGCACGATGGGTCGGCATATGTGCGTCTTCGTCAGCAAGCCAGAAGATCGCGATCATATTCTGTCGTGTATCGTCGCATTCGCGCATCTGCACCGGGGCCTTTTGCGCAGTGCAGATGTGGGCAGCGATATCAAGGCTTGGGTCGGTGAAGGCACCACGCGCGCTTTGACTGCGCAGAAAAACTCCGCCGACGCGGCGCTGCGTTTGATCGGCGACAGGATTGGTCAGTTAAGTAAGGATGACGAGATCAGCGGATTTAGCCAGATGACGCTGTCGCAAACGCTGTCATCGCTGGCCTTAGCGCAGGCCGGGTCCGAGCGGATCTTCACGACGCCCCTGCCCTTCGTCTATTCGCTATTGGTGCGCCGCACGACGTACCTCTACTGCTGGCTGCTGCCTTTTGCGCTGATCGACGCGACGGGTTGGTTCGCGCCCCTTTTTGCAGCGGTCGTGGCCTATGTATTCTTCGGCCTCCAAGCGGTCACGAACGAATTGGAGCATCCGTTTCGCAATTCGCAAAACGGGTTGCCGCTGGATGCCATGTGCCGCACGATCGAAATTTCGGTGGCCGAGGCATTGGATCGCAGCCCGCCACCCGCGCTCGTCCCGGTAGACCATGTACTAAGCTGACAACCTAGCCTTTCACGGCATCCTTCATGGCGTCTGCACCCTTTTTCCAAAGGTTGCCATGCCATAACTCTTCCAGGCCAGTCTCGCCGCTGACACCCTCGGTGGTCAGGTAGTCGTAGTACGCCGTCGGCTTGTGGCCCGTCAGGTTGTAGAAATTGGGGCTGCACCGGATGTAGAAGCCGTTGGTCAGATACTCAAAAAACTCGGCCCGTGTCGCGCCGAAATCTGCCTCGAAATCGACCATGGATTGTGCGCGGTACTCAACGTCCTTACCCATGGCGCGACCTAGATCGGAGGCACTCTCGGCCATGAATTGCGGCGCAGGGCCAGTGATGTCGTAGAACTTGTTGGCGTGCCGCTCTGGCCCCTCGGTCAGGACAACCATGGCGGGCTCTGCGATATCGCGGGTGGCCACGGAAGAATTGCGCATGTCGCCCAGTGGGTTCGAGAACCAGCATTCGCAGTCAATCGTTTCACTGTCCGTTTTCAGCAGGTGGTTCATGAAGAAGTTGTTGCGCAGCGCGATAACGTTCAAACCCTCATCAATCAGCGCCTTCTCGCCCCACCAATAGTGCTGCAGCATCAGCGGAATGCCCGCGCCTGCGCGCGATGCGTGTTGATCTGCCACGTAAGATGCGGTGTTGGTGTCCGCCCCCATGAACTGATCCGCACGACGTGCTTGATCTGATCACGGCGTGCGCCCAACGCATTACAAGAGGCGAGGTGATGCTCCAGCATGGGGTCGAGCGACGCCGAATACACAGCACTGATCCCGTCAAGCGCGGCCTCCCATGTCTGCGGGTCCGAGATGTCGAATTTGACCACCTCGTCCGCCCCAAGCGCCTTCAGGCTGTCGGCCTTGCTGTCGCTGAAATGGCACGCGCGGACGTGAACGCCGGGTCGGTCGACAGACGCGCCACCAACTCTTTGCCGATGCGACCGGTTGCAGAGGTGATGAGGACGGTTTTCGGGGCCATCGAGATCGCTTTCTTCGGTGGAGGCGCTGAACTTGCGGTGCCGACCCTTCCCAAAGCCCGCGCGGCCGGGTCAAGAGAGAGGCGCTGAAACGCCCCTCCGCTTGTGCAGGATCAATCGCGTTTGGGCAATGCGACGACGGCGATCATCTCGACCCGCATGCCGACGCGCGCAAGGGTGACGCCGCCGGTTGCGCGCGCCGGCGGGGCCGCTTGGTCCAGCCAAGCATCCCAGACGGCATTCATGCCTTGGAAGTCAGCCATGTCAGCCAGCCACACCTGAACCGAGGCGATATCGGCCTTGGTGGCACCCAGATCTGCGACGACAGCGTCGATCTTGGCCAGGACCTGTTTGGTCTGCTCTGTGATGTCGGCTCCAAGGTCGTTGGGGACCTGTCCAGCCAGAAAGGCGATGTCTCCAACGCACACGGCTTGGCTCATGCGGGGGCCGGGGGTCAGGCGTTTCAGCGTCATGGTAATTTAACTTTTCAATCATTGTCTGGGGTTGTTGATCCGGCGCCCGCGCGCGATGCGTCGGATGCTGGAACTGTTGTACGCATGGCCAGCGCGCCCAGGGCTGCAATGGTCTCGGCCGCGATCTGCGGCGCCGGGCCATGGGTTGGCTGGTGTGGCGTGCCCGCGCGTGCGGTCAATATCAGCGGCACCTGCTGCCCGTTCAGCGCCACCACGGCCTGCGCCAGTGTGTCGTCCCCCCCGTCGATCAAGGCCGCCCCACCTGGCCATGCGAGGTCAAACACCAGGTCCAAAATTGCCCCGAGCGTGGCAAGGAACGGGATAAGCAACACCGGATGATCAACGCGGCCGATCCGGATCGACGGCCCAGCGACAAGACCCTCAGGCAGCCCGGCATAATCACAAAGCGTGACCCCCAGAACGACCGGGCACAATGCGCGGCCAACCGGTGCCTGCCATTGACCCGGCGTGACCTTTGGGCAAAGGTCGCGCCAAGGTCGCCCTTGGGCTGCATCAAGATGCGCCTTCAGGTGCCTTGGCCCGTCGATACCGTGCTGCAACAGCCATGCGCTCGCAAAGCCGGCCTCCTCGGCCATGCCCCAGCTCATGCCTGCACCGCGCGCGGCCTTCATGCACAGCGACGCCACTTCATTGCGCGACAGGTACGCGGTCTGGCCCTCGGCCAGATTGGGCGTAGATTCCGCGCGGGTCTGATCGTGGGATGCAGTGGTCATGGCGTGCCCTCCATTCCGATTTCGTCGGGAAACGGTGCCCCTTGGAACAGGTTGATCCGCACCCAGCGGTCTGAGCGAGGGTCAAACCGCGTCGCGCCGAAGAACGACAGCTTGCTGCGCAGAAGGTCGATGGGCAGCATGTCGGCTGCGATCAGATTGTCGTGGATCTCGGCAAAGGGATGGTTCTGCGCGATCTGCACCCGGCGGATGACATAGCGATGCTCTGGGCAGGCCAGCAAGACGGCGGCGGTGGTCTCGTCCCCGTCGCGGCCTTGCAGGGCCTCGTCCAACTCCGCCGCGAGGCGCGCGATGCACAGGGGTTGCTCCAACGTGGCCCCCTCCTCTGTCGCCCGCTCCCCCAGACGGGGTTCCAGCTTCTCTTCCGAGACATACCAGAACCGCGCCACGTTCTCGGGCGTGGTGAAGTCGATGGACAGCGCCCAGCCGTAGTGCTGCCTCAGCGCGGCACGCAGTTCCCGCACGGACATCGCGCCGTTGATACGGAAGGACGGCGCCTCATCCGCGCCCATACAATCGGCAAGGTCATCGACCAGATCGCCATGGGGTTCCAACATCACCGACAAAAGCGCCTCCTGCCCCTCGCAGGTCAGGGCATCAACGCCCCAGCACCAAAGCGCATCCCAGGGGCGGGGTTGCGCGAAATCCCACGCCGTGACTGTATCGGACAACAAGCGCAGATCGTGGCGCAGGTCTGCAATCTTGGGCACTTGCACCGGATGCTCCGATGTCCAGGCCGCCGCGTTGGCCATCGCGGCCCCAAGAGCCGTCCGCAGGCCTGCGATAGCCTTGGGCGAGGCCGCGTTCTGCGCCCGCACACGCGCCAGCGCCTCTTCACGGGCCATCATCCAGTTGTTCATCAGCACCGGGTGGCGCACCAGAAACGGAGCCATACCCAGCCCCGTGGAGTTGCCGACACCAAGACTGCGGCGCAACTCCGCATCCAGGCGCACGGCCCGCGCGCCGCCCGCCATGGCGGCCAGGTGTTCGGCAAGATCGACCGTGAACGCACGGATCAGCCAGACCGTCAGCATCTCCACCTGAAAGGGTGCCGCCAACTCCGGACGCTCCGCGATATCGGCGCGGTCCGCCGCCCCAAACTTGCCCGAGCCGTACACGGCGGTTGTTCGCATCAGGTATCCGGTTTTCGCAAGCTCCTCGACGTCGGGCTGCTCCCCCCGCGCCAGGGCGTCCACCACATGGCGGAACAGGCGGACAGATCGGTTGGCCCGCGCAAGGGTCAATTCGGATGTGCTGATCCGCCCGGCCTCTTGCAAGGGAACATTCTCGCGCAGGCGGGCAATATCAGCAGGGCTGGGGTCGCCATCGAACAAGGTGAAGGTGGCGTCCCAGGCGGTGGCAATCACCCGGTCAGACCGCATCTCGTCTGGCAGATCATGGGCGAAAGCCACAAGGCTGTAGGTGCGCGCGCCGCAGCGCGTGCGGTAGACGGCGTGGCCGCTGCCCTTGGCATCGATCTCCCAGACGGTGCGCGCCACCTTCCAGCCCTCACGCCGCGCGCGGCGCAGCAGGATGCGCAGGAACGACAACCGTGTCGGCTGGCTGCACCCCATGCGGGAAAGGCGCATCACCTCGGACGCAGGACGCCGGTATAGCGCCGTGGATGACTTCACATGGTGTAAAGACTGGGACATCTTGGACACTCCTGTCAGTCGACTGGGGGAGCGGCGTGGCGGACATCAAGACCCGCCACGCCGATACATCAAAGGGTGGCCGTCTTGACCTCACGGCCCAGCATCAGTGTGATGCGCACGGCATCCCAAAGCGAGGGCAGCAGGATCAGCGACACAGGCACCGCCGTAACCACAATGAAGCTTTGCAGCTTGCCGATGCCCCCGGCCCCGGTCGAGATCAGGATCAACGCCATGACGCCCATCGCCAGACCCCAGAAGGCGCGCATCGAGGTGGAGGGCTCTCCATCCGTCATGGTGGTGGAGATCACATAGCTCATCGAGTCGCTGGTGGTGGCAACGAAGCACATCGTCAGCGCCAAGAACAGAATCGACAGGATCAGGCCCATGGGCATTGCTTGCGTGATCGCCAGCAATCCGGCGGGCAGGTTGAACCCCTCGAACGGGCCAGAGATGACGCCGGGTTCCGCGATCTCGAAGAAGATGCCGGAGCCGCCGATGATCGTGAACCAGAAGTTCGTGATGAGCGGCGCGACGATGGACAGCATGATGATGATCTGCCGGATCGATCGCCCCCGGCTGATGCGCGCAATGAAAATCGCCATCAGCGGGCCGTAGCCCATGAACCAGCCCCAGAAGAACACCGTCCACCAACCAAGCCAGCCCGGATCGCCGAACATGCCCGCTTCTCCACGATACATAGCCATGTCGAAGAAGTAGGTCGCATAGACCTGCATGCCGCCAAAGAACCCTGCGAAGATCTCGGTTGTGGGGCCAGCGACCAGCATGAAGATGAGCAAGACAACCGCAAGGATCACGTTGAACTGTGACAGCAGTTTGATGCCCTTCGCCAGCCCGGTAATGGCCGACACCGTATAGAGGCCGACCAGTGCCATGATGGCGATAGCTTGCGTGGCGAAGTTGTCCGGAACACCCACCAGGGCGTTGAGCCCGTAGGACATTTGCAGACCCAGAAAGCCGATCGGCCCCACCGTGCCGGCCACAACAGCGATAACGCACGATGCGTCGGTGATCACACCGATGGGCCCGCGCAACGCACGCTCGCCGAACAGCGGATAAAGAAGCGTGCGCGGTGCCAGCGGCAGACCCTTGTCGTAGTGATAGTGCATCAACATGACAGTGGTGAGTGAGCCCAGGATCGCCCAGGCCAGAAAACCCCAGTGAAGGAAGCTTTGGGCCAAAGCCGCGTTCGCACGGGCCAGTTGGTCATCACCCAGATCGCCAAAAACAGGCGGAGCCGAGACGAAATGCGCAATAGGCTCGCCCGCCGCCCAAAACACACCGCCGCCTGCCAGCAGGGTGCACATGATCATGGCGCCCCAGCTGAACGTCTTGAACTCGGGCGCCGCCAGCCCGCCCATGAGCGTCTTACTGCCGGGCAAGACGCACAGCAACAGGCCGATCAGAAAGGTCGCCAGCAGCAAGACCTGCCAATACAGGCCGAAATAGCGCGCCGAGAAGGCGAAGCCTGCGTCCACCAGCGCTGACAGCGCGTCGATGTCGTAAAGCGCATAGGCACAGAACAGGGCGATGAACCCGCCCGTGATGGCAAAAAGCGCTTTGTCGGTCCTAGCCGATCCGGCGCTGGAGTGTAGTGTTGTCTCGGTCACGTTTGGTCCTCCCTGAACCCTATGGCCCGCCCGTTACTCGGCGGCGCGATCCTTTACGGGTGCGGCGTGCGCCCCGAAGCTTGTCTCGAAAAAGGCGTGCCAGTTGTCTCCCATCACGCCGTCTGTCGTCGCGTCATCCAAGCCAGCCGCGCGCAAGCCTGCGCGGATGCCCGCCAGATCGCTGTTGTCTTGGAACCAGTCGGGCATGGCGGGGAAGCCCGCGTTGTCCGCGCTGCCCTCGCCGTAATCAATGGTCTTGGTCCAACGGCCGACACGCATCCACTCCACGATGCTGTCAGGCTGGTCCTGGCACAGGTCGGTGCCGATCCCGACGCCGGTTGGGCCCACGAGATCCACGACCAGGGCCGCCATGTCGCACCACGATTGCAGGGTGCAAGCGCTGCCATCCTTCAGGTGGTGCGGATAGACAGACAGCCCCAGAAATCCGCCGCTTGCCCCCAGAGCGCGCAGCAGATCGTCGGACTTGTTGCGTAGCGCCGGGTGCCAGCTTGACGGGTTGGCGTGGCTGATGGTGATCGGTCGGGTCGAGTGTTCAATCGCCTCAAAGGTGGACCGTTCGCCAGAATGGCTCATGTCCACGACCATGCCGACGCGGTTCATCTCTGCCACCACCGTGTGGCCCATCCGGGTCAGGCCCGTATCGTCGGCCTCGTAGCAGCCAGAGGCCAGCAGCGATTGGTTGTTGTAGGTCAACTGCATGAACCGCAAGCCAAGCGTATGCAGCACTTCGACCAGGCCGATATCATCCTCGATGCAGGACGGGTTTTGCGAGCCGAAGAAGATCGCCGTGCGCCCGGTGTCGCGGGCCAATTGCACATCCGCCGCCGTGCGGCCCTGGAAGATCAGATGGGGGTATTGTTCGAACCAACGATTCCACTTTTCGATGATCAGCACCGTTTCGCGAAACGTCTCGTGGTAGGTGATGGTGACGTGGACGGCATCAACGCCGCCCTCGCGCATTTGGCGAAAGATCTTTTCAGACCAGTTGGCGTATTGCAGTCCGTCGATCAGGAAGCTCATTTGGGATCTCCCGCGGACACGTAAGCAGTCTTGACAGTAGTGTAGAACTCGGCCGCGTAGCTGCCTTGTTCACGCGGGCCAAAGCTGGAGGCACCGCGCCCGCCGAAGGGCACGTGGTAATCCGTGCCGGCGGTGGGCAGGTTCACCATCACGCAGCCTGCGCGCATATTGGCGCGGAAGTGGCTGGCGCGTGCCAGCGACTGCGTCATGATCCCGGCGGTCAGGCCGAACTGCGTATCATTGGCGAGGCTCAGGGCTTCCTCGTAGCTGTAGGCCTTCTGCACACAGGTCACCGGGGCGAACATCTCTTCGCTGTTGATCTGCATGTCGTTGGCCGTGCCCGCGAACACGGCAGGTGCCATGAAGTAACCGTCCGTCGCACGCTCCAGCCGCTCGCCGCCGCACAGTAGCTCGGCGCCCTCGGCTTTGCCGATCTCGATGTAGTCGAGGTTCTGGGCCAACTGGCTTTCACTGACGACCGGGCCGATCTGTGTGCCGTCTTCCAGCGCATGGCCGACCTTCAGGGCCTGCGCCGCTGCAACCAGCTTTTCCACAAAAGCATCATGCACTTTGGCATGGACGATCAGACGGCTGGCTGCAGTGCATTTCTGTCCCGTCCCACCAAAGGCAGAGCCCGCCGCGTGCATCACCGCCAGATCGAGATCGGCGTCGTCCATCACGATCAGAGGGTTCTTGGAGCCCATCTCCATCTGCACCTTGGTCATGTTCTGCACCGCAGCCGCCGCTATCCCACGCCCCACGGGAACCGAGCCAGTAAAGCTGATCGCATCCACATCCGCGCCTTCCACAAGCCGCTGCCCCACATCACGGCCGGGACCAGAGACCAGATTGAACAGACCTTTGGGGATGTCTTGCCGCGCGATGATCTCGGTTAGCGCCACGGCACTGGCGGGCGTGACATTGGCGGGCTTCCAGACGACCGCGTTGCCAAAGGCCAACGCAGGCGCGATTTTCCATGCGGGCGTGGCCACGGGGAAGTTCCACGGGCTGATGATCGCAACCACACCCACCGGCTCGCGGCGCACGTCGATCTCGATGCCGGGGCGCACGCTTTCGGCCAGATCGCCATGCTGGCGCAGGACTTCTGCGGCGAAATAGGTGAAGAACTGACCGGCGCGGTACACCTCGCCTTTACCCTCGGCCAGGGGCTTGCCCTCTTCGCGCGACAGCAAGCGGCCGATTTCCCCGGCGCGCGCCATCAACTCGGTGCCGATGGCCATCAACACGTCATGACGCTTCTGGATGCCTGCGGCCCGCCAGGTCGGCTGCGCGCGCCGTGCGGCGGCCAGTGCTGTATCCAGATGCCCGGCATCCGCCTGCGCATAGTGGCCGATCAGATCAGAGGTATCGGAGGGGTTGCGGTTCTCGATCTGCGACGCGCCTGCGGCCCAGGCCCCATCAATGAAAATCTCTGTACGCTCGGTCATCATCTTCTCCTGTTCCACTTGGCGCCGTGTAGACACCGCCCAGACTTTCAGGTAGCCTTAAATTTCTGAAGAAAGTTTAAGGTTTTCTGAATGTCAGTTAAGCTGGAGATGCTGAGGATCTTTTGCGTCGTTGCAGACAAGGGCACCCTGGCCAGCGCCGCGCAAGTATTGGGGCGCACACCGTCGGCCATTTCGATGATGCTGACGCAACTGGAAGACCACGTTGGTGCGCCGCTGTTCGAGACGGATCGCAAGAACCGGTTGACCCCCTTGGGGGGGTTGGTTCTGGAGGAAGCAATCCGCGCCACAGACGCGTTTGACAAAAGCGCGGATGCGATCCGCCGCCATGCGATCTCGACCGCGGGCATTGTCCGCATCGCCGCTGTTCCATCCGCGACGGAAACCCTGCTACCCAGGGTTGTCGCGCGGTTCAGATCGACCCATCCGGACGTCAGGCTGGACATTAGCGACGTGGATTCCAGTGCCGTGCGCCGACGCGTACAACGCGGCGAGGCAGACATCGGCCTATTCTCTGCACGCCCCGGCGACGTCGAAGACGGTGAAGTGATCCTCTTGGACGACCTTGGAATCGTTTGCCGTGAGGGCGGGCCTGTTCATTCCGCGCATCTGGCCTCGAACGTCCGGTCAGACTGGACCCTGCTGGACCGTGAACCGCTGATCTCCAACCCTTTGTGCCGTCTCGTGGACCACCCTCTGATCGACAGCCTACTCAACAGCAGCACCTTAGAGGCACGCAACACGACCGCAATTCTATCCTTCGTTCGCCAAGGGTTTGGCGCTAGCATCCTGCCGTATGATGCTGTCAGAAGTCAGCCTGACGGAATTGAGTTTTTTGTCCCGTCCCATCCCGTCAGCCGTCGTGAGCTAAGAAAGATTCGCTCGGAAAACGGGTCATCTAGCGTGGCAATAGGGGCGTTTTGGCGGTTGCTCAGTGTCAGCTAGTGCGGATGGAATTGGCGGGCGGGCAAGGATTGCCTCACGATGTTGCTGAGGGACGCGGAGTAGCCGGCTCCTCAAAGCACTGTCAGACATATTTGAACCTGTCTCAGCTAGCGCAAAGGTGCAGCATATTGCCCTCGCGCAATATGCTGCTGCAGCGGCGCGGAAATATCTGGCGCAGCAAATCCGCTGGGTTTCCGAAGAAGACGGGGATGGTGCGGGCTATGATATTGCCAGTTTCGATGCAGACGGACGGCACCGTCTCATCGAGGTGAAGACCACAAACGGGTGGGAACGCACGCCGTTTCATATCTCCCGCAATGAGCTTGCCGTGGCAGAGGAACGGCGCGAGGCATGGTGCTTGTTTCGCCTCTGGAGCTTCGCACGAACGCCCAAGGCTTTCGAGTTGCGCCCGCCGCTTGATGCGCATGTGTCGCTCACGGCGACCAGTTTTCGGGCGCGTTTTATTGAGTCTTTCGGGGCAATGCAGCCCGCTGAGAGAGATCATCAATGGAGGGCCTCGTAATCGAGCCAGTGCCCCGTTCCACTCGAATCGAGAGTGGCATTGGCGCGCTGATTCAGACGCAATGGGCTTCGAGACAGCATCGAAGCGAAAGGAGTCTGAGCCGATGAAATGCAAGATCACCACCTATACCGGGCTGGATGTGTCCCTGGACGAAACGCATATCTGCATCGTCGACGCGCATGGCGCATGCCTGTCGGAAACCCGCGTTCCGAGCGATCCAGAGGCCGTCCATCGCCCGCTCAAGAGCGCACCCGGCCAGCTGAAACGCATCGGCCTGGAGGCGTCGTCGCTGAGCCTTTGGTTGCAGTCCGAGCTGTCGGCGGTCGGTCATCCGGCGATCATCATCGAAGCGCGACATGCGCACGCCATGATGCAGGCGCAGCGCAACAAGACCGATCGCAACGACGCCCGCGCCCTCGCGCAGATCATGCGCACCGGTTGGTTCCGGGCGGTGCATACGAAGAGCGACGACAGCCGCCACATGCGCATGCTGCTCGGCGCGAAAGTGACCGAGAAGATGCGCCTGTCAGCTCCTGGAACAGCCTGACGAGCATCCGTCCGAAAGCACAGAAACGACAAGGAGACCATCACACTTGCCCCATCGATCCGACATCAGGTTCTCGGGATCCGCGCGCGCGGATGGTGCCGCTCATGGCGGTGCCGGGACCGGGTTTGTCCGCTATCTCGCCTGCGCCGGCCCCATTTGGTCGAGCGCGCATATAGCGCCTGGACGGCCCGGTCCGCGATCAGTTCGAAAGCGTCGACCGGCACTGCAAGACAGCAGTCGCCGAGTCCGTAGGAGCGCAGGGATCGTCTTACTTTGCAGAAAACCGCAAGGCGCGTATCATGGAAACCACATCGCAGGATTGCGGGGCATATCGAGCTATGGCGCAGACAAGCGTCAGTTGGAAAAATGCTTGAATCCCAGAGTGTTGAACACCCGATTAGGAGCGCAAGATAAAAGAGGTGCCGCATTTGGCGTGCAAGCTTCTGTTGGGAATGAGTACTTTGCGCCGCACGCCTAGGACTCATGCGGCAGGATGCCACCTAAGCTATTGACGATATGTAATAAATCGCGCAGCAGCTGCCGAGCAAAGTAATTCACTGGCACTGATGTTTTCTCACGATATTAAGTAGTTGCTGGATTTTCTGGCACGGTAGGCTTCTACCCGGCACGCGAGAACCTGAACGACAACAACAACTTGGCACGCCACCGTGCCAGACCTTTTATCTCGCAACTCGTCCCGATGGTCCGGGCGCGCCTGCCATGAGATCGATTTTACCACCGCGGCGCGCCCGTCGACCGTGCCTGTCAGCAGCCGCCACGGATGGGGCGCTTGAGAGGTAAACCGTCCGATTTGCGCGCTGCTGCTGGCCGCATTGCGACCACCGCGCGTTGCCCATGCACGGCGCCGCTCGATGGACCCATGCTAGTCGGCATGACACCTACGCCTCGCATCCCTCGACCGCGCACCGAACCGACCCAGTCGGTCGATGCCGCGCGGATCGAGGCAGCATTGGTGAAGGTGGCAAAGCTGGTCGCAGATGATCCGGCCTTCGCGCCGGTCTTCGAGCGGTTGGAGGCGGAACTCACCGCGGCCGTGAAGAAGGAGAAACGGCTGTCGGAGACGCAGCGCCGAGCGCGGGCGCTGCTGGCTCAGAAGGCGACGCGCGCGACGAGTTCTGCGACGTGTTCCAGCGACGCGCCCTTGCCGTATCGTTCGCGGTCAAGCCGGTGACCGAAAAGGTCGCGCCTGATCCTGTCGTCGATCCCTGCGGCGAGCATCCGGTCCTCGAATGAGTGGCGCAGGGAATACATCGAGTGGCGCGGCGTCTCGAGCAGTCCGTTGGTGCGGAGGAACTTGTTCACGACTGCGCTGAGGGTCGCTCGATTGCAGTAACGCGGGAAGCCTTGAGGGTACTGCTTGAAGGCCTCGAGCGAGACGCCCGTTAGCGGGATCACGCGGCGAGCGTAGTGGCTCTTCAACTGCCGTCCCTCCGGTTCGATGGAGATATGGGGAACATTGCAGTCGAGCCGGATCGTGTCCGCCGTCAGAGCAGCACCTTCGGACGGTCGATACCCGGTGTTGATCATCCCGAGCAGCAGGGCGCGGGCCTGGCCGTTCAACCCCTCCAGCGCACGGGGGGCGAGCAGCCGCGTCCTGATCCAGTCCTCGCTGAATGGCGGTCGTGTCTGCTTCTCGCCCTCCTTGAAGGACAAATCTCCGAGCGGCAGCGAAAGGCCCAGCCGCTTCATTGTATTGACGGTCTTCAGTAAGTTGCCCAGGTGGATCAGATCCTTGTTGGCCGAGTTCGCCGTGACCTCGCCTGCCTCGATCCGGTCGAGCCAGTGCTGGCGGAAGTCCAGCATATCATCGCGGGTGATATTGGAGATGTCCTTGTTGCCGACAACAGCCACGAAGTTCTTCACCGCCTTCTTGCGCGGCGCTTCCCAGCGGCGCAGCTGGTCCTAGCTTTTGCCGAAGGTCTTCTCCTTGGCAAGCGTCCAATAAAGCTCGAGCGCCTTGGTGACCGTGATGCGGGGCTCCGGGGCCGTGCCGAGCAGGGCAGCGGCTTCCGCTACGTCGGGTTGGTTCGCAGGCACAGGGATCGCCCCGACGTGTTCGACCACGTCCTCGACCGGCAGTTTGGCCACATGGCCCGCGTCCAGATACCGGAAGCCCCGCGCCTGGGCGAGGTCGCGGGCGGCTTCGTAACGGGCCTCCGCATCCTCGCTGTTCCCGGCCAGCCGCGCTTCCCAGGCCTCAATCATCTGCCTCCACGCCCGATCCGCCTTGCTCCGCACTACGGTCTCCGAGTCGGTGTGCAGGCTGATCCAGACCGTCTCACGCGGCTCAATCCCACGATACCGGCGCGGGACGCGGCGGCGGAGATGGTAGAGACGACCTCTCTTTGCGATGCTCATGGCGGAGAAATCCCCCGTTTGTGCAGCAAATTGTGTAGCAAAACGTGCAGCAAATTAAGCGAACCGAAAGCCGCCATCAGCGCGATAACACCAAATTATGCACTAATATCAGGTGCTTATGAGATAGAGACTTCGAGGAAAGTGGCGGAGGAGGTGGGATTCGAACCCACGGTACGCTTTCACGCACGCCGGTTTTCAAGACCGGTGCATTCGACCACTCTGCCACTCCTCCGGGCCGGTCGGCCCGACCGCGATACTGGGTGAAGTGTGATTCTGAAACCCATCGTAAACGGCTTCTTTCAACTGCCGTCTTTTCAGAAGCGAATCAGTGTTGTATCGTCACGTCAATACAGGTGCGCCCCGCAATCCGGGCGCGGTCCGGCAACGACCGGGAAACATCAAAACACCTGCGCATCCAAAGCGCGGGGAGAGAGCGCAGAGAAGAGCAGTGATGACCCCAATTCAGCTGATGCCCCGAATCCGTCTCGGTCTTGTTTTTGTACCGATTTTCGCCATCGCCGCCTGTATGGAGGAGGGCGAATTCAACTTCGGATCGCGCAATGCCGATGCCGATGGCCCCGCCCCGATCGGCGCCACCCGTCTGGTTGAACGCGACGTCGAGGCGCCCGAAGTCTTCGAGGTCACGACCGAGGGTCTTTGGGATGGTCGCCCGTCGCTGGGTGGTGTCTGGGTGGCTCACCCGGATGTCGGGGATCCGGAACGTGTGATCATCCGGAACGACGAAAACGGGCGTTTCGTGATCGGCGCGCTGTTCCGGCGCGAGCGGGACAATCCGGGGCCGGACCTGCAGATCTCGTCCGACGCCGCCGCGGCGCTCGGCGCACTGGCGGGCGATCCGACCATGCTCAACGTCACAGCCCTCCGCCGCGAAGAAGTGGCCGAAACGGCCGAGGCCGCACCGGATTCGATGGCGCCGGGCGAAGACATCGCCGCCTCCGCCGCAGCGGGTGAGATCACCGCTACCCCGCTGGATGACACGGGCGACGGCATAGCCGCTACAGCCGCCGCCGCCATCGCGGCCGCCGACGTCGCTCCGCAACCACAGGCTCAGCCGCAACCCGAAGTCGCCCGCACGCCTGCGGCCACGGATCTTGAGCGGTCCTACATCCAGATTGGCATCTTCTCTGTGCAAGAAAACGCCACCAATACCGGGCAGGCCTTGCGCAATGTGGGACTTGAGCCGACAATCTATGATCAGTCGAGCAACGGACGCCAGTTCTGGCGCGTCGTGGTGGGCCCCGCCGATAGCGCGCAAACCCGCGATGCCATTCTTGAAAACGTCCGGGAGCTTGGCTTTGAAGATGCCTTTTTCGTAAGACGCTAGGACGCCATGCCCATTGCCCTTTTGACCAGAGCCGCCGCGACCTTCATCGCGGCGGTTTTCGTTTTGACCCCCATCGCCGCCCCGGCCCAGGGATACGAGACCCAGGCCGGATCGGCTTATGTCTATGATCACGGGTCCGGCCAGGTTCTTTTGGCCGTGAACGCCGATGAGCCCTTGCCGCCAGCCTCGATGTCGAAGCTGATGACGCTTCTGATGACGTTCGAGGCCTTGCGCGAAGGCAGGCTGACCCTTGAAACCCGCCTGCCCGTCTCGGCCCATGCGATGAGCTTCGGCGGCTCCACGATGTTTCTCAACACGCAAGACCGCCCCACCGTCGAGGAGTTGATCCGCGGCGTCGTGATCGTCTCGGGCAATGATGCGTCGGTCGTTCTGGGCGAGGCGCTGTCGCCGGACGGGACGGAGGCGGGCTTTGCGCAGCTCATGACACAACGGGCGCGCCAATTGGGTATGATGAATTCCACCTTCGCCAACGCCTCGGGCTGGCCCGCGGACGGACACGCGATGTCGATGCGGGATCTCGGTATTCTGGCCGCGCGCCTGATCGAGGAATTCCCCGAATACTATACTTATTTCGCCGAAACCGAATTCGACTATGAAGAACGGTCCCCCGCCAACCGCTTCAACCGCAACCCGCTTCTGGGGCTCGGGATCGGCGCCGACGGGCTGAAGACAGGCCATACGCAGGAGGCGGGTTTTGGCCTTGTCGGCTCCGCGATGCAGGGCGACCGGCGCGTGACATTCGTCATCTCGGGCCTGCCCTCGGCGGAGGTGCGGGCGGCAGAGGCAGAGCGGATCGTCAACTGGGCGTTCAGGCAATTCGTCATGCGCGAAGTCGTCGCAGAGGGCGTCGAGATCGCCCGCGCGCCAGTCTTTCTTGGGGCTGAGGAGAGTGTCGGCCTCGCGCCGGGGGAAGGCATCGATATGCTGCTCCCCGCGCTGCTCGATCCGGAGATCGAGGCGACGCTGACCTATTCCTCCCCCCTCTCCGCGCCGATTGCCGTCGGGGATGTCGTCGGTGAATTGCATGTGGTTCAGGGCGTGACGGGCTTCGAGGCCCGTGTTCCCGTGGTGACGATCGCCGATGTCCCAACCGGCGGGCCGATGGTCCGTCTGCGCACCGCCTGGGCGGATGTCCTGGGGCGCGTGACGGGCGGCCCGACCGTGGCCGAGGACGCACCCGCCTATTAGGCCGCGCCCACTCGCTGGCCGCCGGGCAAGCTGCACAATACCCTTTCAGGACCGTCCCGCGCTTGCCCTTCCGCGCGACCTCATGCAAACCGGCCCTCTACTGACCCTTCGGACGACCTGACCCTGCACCATGCCCCCCGCCCGCGGATTATTCATCAGCCTTGAAGGCATCGACGGCTCCGGCAAGTCGACGCAAGCGCGGCGCCTGGCCGAAGCCCTGCGCGCCTCGGGGCGGGATACCGTTCTGACGCGGGAGCCCGGCGGTGCATCCGGCGCCGAAGAGATCCGCCGCCTGCTGGTGGAGGGCGACCCCGACCGGTGGAGCCCCGAGACCGAGATCCTGCTCTTCACCGCCGCCCGCCGCGACCATCTGGAGCGCACCATCCGCCCGGCCCTTGAGGCGGGGCGCGATGTGATTACCGACCGCTTCGCAGATTCCACACGCGTCTATCAGGGCGCGACCCGGGGCGATCTGCGCGGGCTGGTGGACCAGATCCATAGCGCCGCCATCGGCGTGGAGCCGGACCTGACGCTTATTCTCGACATGGACCCCGAAACGGCGCTGGTCCGTGGCCTCGCGCGCGATAGCGGCGAGGATCGGTTCGAGGATTTCGGCCTGCCATTTCAGCAGAAATTACGCGTCGGGTTTCAAGCTCTTGCCCGCGAATATTCTGATCGCTGCCACCTGATCGATGCCAATGCCGATCCGGACCAAGTCGCCTCGAATATCGCCGAGATCGTACGCCGCCGCCTGCCCTGATCCCAGCGCGTTCCGTCAGATCCACCCGTCACGCGTCATCCTAATTGATTTACTATTGATCTACCTGCGCCCGGCCCGGCACCGTGCTACACCGCCTCCCATGGCCGATGACATATTGCCCGAATCCGATCGCCTCGACGGCGCCCCGCATCCACGCGACGCGGCGCAACTCTTTGGCCACAGCGCGCAGGAGGCCGAGTTTCTGGCCGTCGCCACATCGGGCCGCCTGCCCCATGGCTGGCTTCTGACCGGGCCAAAGGGCGTCGGCAAAGCCACATTCGCCTGGCGCGCCGCGCGGTATCTGCTGGCCACCCCACCCGCGCAGCATGACAGCCTTTTCGGGGCACCGCCCCCACCCACATCGCTGGATGTCGACCGCGATCATCCGGTTGCGCATCGCATCGCGGCGCTGTCCGAGCCGGGCCTGTTTCTGCTGAGACGGCCTTGGCAGGAAAAGGAAAAACGACTTGCCACGCAACTTACGGTGGATGAGGTCCGCGGCCTGAAGGGCTTCTTTCACATGTCCGCCGGCAGCCATGCACGCGTTGTCATCGTCGACAGCGCCGACGAGATGAACGCCTCCGCCGCCAATGCGCTCTTGAAGGAACTGGAGGAGCCGCCGGAAGGCGCCGTTCTGTTCCTGATCTCCCACCGCCCGTCAGTGCTTCTGCCCACGATCCGCTCCCGCTGCCGCACGCTGCGCTTCGACGCGCTCGGGGATGCAGATCTCGCCAGCGCTCTTGCCCAGGCTGGCGCCGAGCCCCCCGAAGGCGCGGCGCTGGCCGCCCTCGCCCAAGGCTCCGTCGGGGCCGCCATCACCTTGGCTGAACAGGGTGGGCCACAGCTGTATTCCCAGCTAATACACGTGCTTGGCACGCTGCCCGCAATGGACCGGCAATTGGCCCTGAAGCTGGCCGATGCCACGGTCGGCAAGGGCAACGAAGCGCGCTTTG
Source organism: uncultured Roseicyclus sp. (assembly GCA_947494975.1). Classification (GTDB taxonomy): domain Bacteria; phylum Pseudomonadota; class Alphaproteobacteria; order Rhodobacterales; family Rhodobacteraceae; genus Gymnodinialimonas. Next base: position 539,779 of record CANLXA010000001.1, read on the forward strand.
ACCTGACGCTGAACCTGCTGGATACCGCGCTGTCCCGCGCGGCCCGGTTCGGCGCGACGGGCCAAACACCGCCCGAGATCGTACCGGGGGAGGCCGCGATCCTCCGCCGTCTTGCGCCGTCCCTGGCGCAGGCGCGCGAATGGGCCAACCTCGCGCAGTCGCTGACGGCCCGCGCCCGGCGGGGCAAAGCGGTGAACCTTGACCCTGCCGCGCTGGTGTTTGATATCTTCCTCGACCTGGACCGCATGGCGGCCCGGCTTGCTGCCTGAGGCGCCGATGCCAGAGACGACATTCCCGATCGTGGATAGCCACTGCCACCTTGATTTCGATAGTCTTTCCGCACAGTTGCCTGACGTGGTGGACCGCGCGGTCGCGGCCGGCGTCACACGTATGGTCACCATCTGCACCCGCCTGCGCAACGCGCCCGCCGTACAGGCCATTGCCGAGGCCCATGCGCCGGTATTCTGGGCCGGGGGCACGCATCCCATGTCCGTCGCGGAAGAGCCGATGGCAAGGCTGAACGAGCTTCTGGCCCTTGCCGCCCACCCGAAATTCGTGGGCATCGGAGAGAGCGGGCTGGATTACCACTACACCGCCGAGACCAAGGCGGTGCAGCAAGAAAGCCTGCGCCTGCATATCGAGGCCGCCCGCCAGACCGAATTGCCGCTGATCATCCATGCCCGCGACGCCGATGAGGATATGGCCCGCATCCTGACGGAGGAACACCGTGCGGGGGCCTATTCTTGCGTCATGCATTGCTTCAGCTCCGGCGCCGCGCTCGCCCAAGCCGCGCTTGATCTGGGCTTCTACCTCAGCATGTCGGGCATCGCCGCTTTCCCCAAAAGCCAACCCCTGCGCGACATCTTCGCCGCCGCCCCGGTTGTCCGGGTGCTGGTGGAAACCGACAGCCCCTACCTCGCCCCCCCACCCCATCGCGGTAAACGTAACGAGCCTGCCTTCACCGCCCATACGGCCCGGATCGGTGCGGACCTTTTCGATATGAGCTATGAAGACTTCGCGCGCCAGACCTCAGCGAATTTCGACCGCCTGTTCTGGAAGGCTGCGGCATGGACGTCCGGCTGAGGCCCCTGGCCACGCAGGACATGGCGGAGCTCGTCGCCATCGGCCCGGACCGGGAGGGCTATCTGGGATATGGCGGCGATCCGGCGACGGAGCCCACCGGCGGGCCGGCCTGGGCCAACGCCATCATCAGCCGCATCTCCAAGGCCCATTGGGGCCGGATCATCGAAGTTGATGGCGCATTTGCGGGCGAGATCAAATTGCACAGCCCGAGCAACGTCGACCGCTCCGCCCGGCTGGCCATCGGCATCTTCCGGGCCGATTTGCGGGGGCGCGGCGTCGGTCGGCGGGCCATCGCGCTGGCGCTCAACGCTGCATTCGGCCCGCTTGGGCTCCATCGCGTGGAATTGCGGGTCCTGGCCAAGAACATGCAGGCCATCAGATGTTACGAGGCCGTGGGCTTCCGGCACGAAGGTCGGCTCCGGCAGGCCGCCCGGATCGGCAACACCTATGAGGATGACCTGATCATGGCGATCCTCGCCACCGATGACCGCCCGGCCCTCTCTTGAACCCGCGCGGGATGGAGTGCATGAAAACCCCATGGCGCAACTGACCTTCACGATCCTGGGCTGCGGCTCTTCCGGCGGTGTGCCGCGCCTGGGCGGCCATTGGGGCGATTGCGATCCGTCCAACCCCAGAAATACGCGGCGGCGCTGCTCCCTGCTGGTGGAGCGCGCCACGGATACCGGCACCACCACCGTCCTGATCGACACGTCCCCCGATCTGCGCGCACAGCTCCTGGATGCGGGGATCGGGCGGCTTGATGCGGTGCTTTACACCCACGCCCATGCCGATCACGTCCACGGCCTCGATGATTTGCGGATGATTGTCTTCAACATGCGCGCGCGCCTGCCGGTCTATGCCGATGGCCCCACGCAGAACGACCTGCTCAGCCGCTTCGCATATGCGTTCGTGCAACCGCCGGGCTCCGCTTATCCGCCAATCCTCGATCTTCATTCCATCGACGGCGATGTCACTATCGATGGGGCTGGCGGGCCGATCATCTTCACACCGTTCGAGGTGACGCACGGCAATATCGACGCGCTCGGATTCCGTGTGGGGGATGTCGCCTACCTGCCCGATGTCTCGGACATCCCGGAAGATGTCTGGCCGATGCTGATGGGCCTCGACACTTGGATCCTCGACGCGCTGCGCCGCTCGCCGCATCCCAGCCATTCACATCTGGACAATTCACTGCGCTGGATCCAGCGCGCCGCGCCGCGCCGCGCGGTGCTGACGAACATGCATATCGATCTGGACTATGCCAGCGTCGCGGCCGAGACGCCCGACAATGTCACCCCCGCCCACGACGGCCTGATCCTCAGATACGAGGTCTAGGTGGGCGATCTTCTCGCCATTGTTCTGCCGGTCTTCCTTGTGGTGGGCGCAGGGTATCTGGCGGTCTGGCGGGGCCTGTTCAAGGATAGCGCGGTCGACGGGCTGATGGTCTTCACCCAGAAGTTCGCCATCCCCTGCCTTCTGTTCACCGCCATCGCCACGCTCGATCTGGGTGCCGAACTCGATCTGTGGCTGCTCATCGCCTATTACGGCGGCGCGACGATCTGCTTCGCCATCGCCGTTCTCGCCGCCCGGGCGCTCTTCAATCGGCCGTGGCCCGATTGCATCGCCATCGGGTTCGCGACGCTCTTCGCCAATTCCGTCCTTCTGGGCCTGCCGGTGACGGAGCGGGCCTTCGGCGCGGACGCGCTGGCGCCCAATTACACGATCATCGCCTTCAACGCCGCCTATTGCTACCTGGTCGGCATCACCGCGATGGAAATCGTCCGCGCCGAGGCGCGCGGGCTGAGGCTGGCCCGGACCGTGGCCAATGCCATGTTCCGCAATGCGCTGATGATCGGGATCGGGCTCGGCTTCGTCGTGAATCTCACCGGCCTGCCGATCCCGACGGTGGCCCAGGATGCGCTGGACCTGATGATCCGCGCCGCCCTGCCCGCCGCCCTCTTCGGCCTTGGTGGCGTGCTCTACCGCTACAAGCCCGAAGGCGATGCGGGCACCATTGCGATGTTATGCGCCCTGTCGCTTGTGCTGCATCCGGCGATCACCTGGTCCATCGGCAGTCTTGCGGGTCTCTCGACCGGGCAGATGCGCTCGGCGGTGCTGACGGCCGCCATGGCGCCGGGGATCAACGCCTATATCTTCGCCGACATGTACGGGGTCGCCCGCCGCGTTGTCGCTTCAACCGTCCTGATCGGCACCGGGCTCACCGTGATCGGCGCCTCGATCTGGCTCCTGATCCTGCCCTGATGCCATCTTTGTTCCAAGAATATGCCCGCCGGAGGCCTCGGCACAAAAGGGGCTCGATGCCCCTTTTGTGCCGCCCCCGGGCGGCGTCCCACGGGGCGGCGCAAACGCTATCAAAGCGCTACCGGAATCCCGTTAAATCATTTAGATCCGTCGCTTACCGCGCCTTATCAACGTGATAACCCCCGCACATACCGCTCAACTCGGCGACATCCCGCGCAGCCGCTCCGAGCGGCGCCGGAGCAACTCGACCACGGTCAGAAGCACGATGGAGATCGCCACAAGAATCGTCGCCGCCGCAAGAATGACCGGGCTGATCTGCTCACGCAGGCCGGTGAACATCTGCCATGGCAGTGTCTGCTGCCCGGCGGAGCCCACGAAGATTACCACCACCACCTCATCGAACGAGGTGATGAACGCGAAAAGTCCGCCCGAGATCACACCGGGCAGGATCAGCGGCATCTGGATGCGGAAAAACGTCGTCACAGGGTTCGCACCCAAATTCGCAGCTGCGCGGGTCAGTGAGCGGTCGAAACCAACCAGCGTGGCGGTGACCGTTATGATGACAAACGGGATGCCAAGGGCCGCATGGGCCAGAACAACGCCCATGAACGTGCCCTGAAGGCCGATACGGCTGTAGAAGAAGTACATACCGGCCGCCGAGATGATCAGTGGAACAATCATCGGAGAGATCAGGATTGCCATGATCGCGCCCTTGAAGGGCACATGACTTTGGCTGAGGCCGATCGCCGCCAGGGTCCCGAAGGACACCGACAAGAGCGTGGCCACAGGGGCAATCCGAAGCGAATTGCGCAGCGGCGTCATCCATTCTTCGCCCTCCAACCCCCAGAGCTTGCCCACGATCAGGCCGAGAATGCCGAAGATCAGGATCGGAAACAGGTTCTTGGAGCCCAGGACGTAGAACAACGCGCTGACCGCCGCGCCAAAGCCAAGGCCCACAAGCAGGCCGGTCCACGGGTAGCCATCCTCCCCGAAGAACGCCGTGTAATGCCGGAGCGAATAGGCATCGGGATCGAGCGCCAGCATACCGGGCGTGAAGGTGAAAAAATCCTCGGCGTTGAAGCTGAGCGGGATGATTATGATGATCGGGGCGATCAGGAAGAAGAAGATCAGCCCGCAGATCACCCGGAACCCGTAGAACCACGCGCGCTGCCCAAAGGTCGCATAGGGAGGGAGTTTGGTGTCCATGTCTGCTTATCCCAGCTTCACGTTGTCGATGCCCACGATCCGGTCGTAGACCCAGTAGAGCACCAGCACGAGTGCCAGCAGGATCGTGCCCAGGGCCGCGGCGAGGCCCCAGTTGAGCGAGCTGGAAATGTGATAGGCGATCCGGTTGGAGATGAACGTCCCCGTCCGTCCGCCCACCAGTTCCGGCGTGATGTAATATCCGATGGCCAGGATGAAGACGAGGATGCACCCCGCCCCGATCCCCGGGATGCTCTGCGGGAAATAGACCCGGCGGAAAGCGGTGAAATTCGTGGCACCCAGGCTCTTGGCCGCCCTGACATAGGAGGGCGGGATAGTCTTCATCACCGAGAACAGCGGAAGGATCATGAAGGGCAGCAGGATATGCGTCATCGCGATGATCGTGCCGAGCTGATTGTTGATCAGCGCAAGCCGCGCATCGTCGGCGACAAGGCCGATCCAGACCAGCAAATCGTTGATCACACCTTGCTGTTGCAGCAGCACCTTCCAAGCGCTCGTCCGCACGAGAAGCGAGGTCCAGAACGGCAGTAGCACAAGGATCAGCAACAGATTCGATGTGCGAGCGGGCAGGTTCGACAGAAGATAGGCAATCGGGTAGCCCAACAGTACGCACATGAGCGTGATGGCCATCGACATGAAGATCGTGCGGTTGAACAGCAGCAGATACACCCGCTGTTCCGGCGGCTGGCGTTCCACCCCGTCGGGTGTAAGCTGCAGGTCAATCGCCGACAGGAAGTAGCCCGCCGTATATGGGTCGGAGAACGCCTCGATCGTGGCCCAAACCTCGGTATCCAGCCAATCGTCGTTGATATCGGCAAAGGCTTCGCGCGGTGTCATTCCTTCGAAATCGGGCACGGCGGCGGCGGCCTCGGCCAGCAGATCAGCCATCGGGCCATCGTAGCCGCTGACCTCCCCGGTGCTCAGATCCCGGTACAGCGCAAGGTAAACGGTGTTCCACGGCTCCTCTGCAACCGGGTTGTCATTGTCCTCGGATTGCACCGTGCGCGCGAATGACCGGTAGGCATCGGACGTCTCGGGCAGGACATCTTGAATGGCAACGCTCAGCCGAAACAGGAGGCCGGCGCCCTCGACATCATCCGCCGATTGCGCCTCAACCCAATCCGGCGCGCCCATCAGGGCGGCCCATGTTTCGGACTCCTCCCAGGCCGGGTTCAGGTCGTGGAACTGATCGGCGTAATCTTCGCCGATATCATCCACACCCCGACCTGATTGGCGGAACAGTGACGAAATCCCGGTCGTCTCGTAATTCAGGCGGCTGCCCAGGCGCGTATGGTTGCGCCGCTCGGCGGCCTCCATGAAATCGTACGCCAGCGCCGCATAGACATCTTCGGACGGAACCCCCTCGGCATCCCAGCCCTCCAGTTCCACCACCGTGCGCGGAAGCGTCTCAGACACGATCTGGTTCTCGACCGAGCGGAACAGCATGTCCACGATCGGCGCGATGAAGGTGATCAGGATGAACAACAAGAGCGGCGCGATCAGCATCAGTGCCCGCAATTTCTGCGCCCGCAGCGCCCGGGACAGCGACCGCTTCAGCGGCGTGCCATCGGCGGCAAGGACCGGGCCATCTTGGGTGGCGTCACTCATCTACACACCTTCAACGACAAGAATGACACTATCGGCGGTGCGACGGCGGATTTCGGCGACCTCTTGATATTCCGGGTCGTTATAGGCGGCCAGGGCAGACTCGTAGCTGTCGAATTCGAAGACGACGTGGCGCTGGAAGGTTTCCCCTTCCAAGATCTCGGATTTCCCGCCCCTCACGATAGGTCTGGCGCCATGGCTCAGCAGGATCGGCGTGTCCTTCTCCACATATTCCTTGTAGGCCACGGGATCTTTCACCGTGATGTGGCCGATGATGTAGCCTTTGGGCATGGGGGACCTCGCCGTCGTCTTGGGGATGAACCGGGGCGGAAAGCACCGCCCCGGTCAATGTCAGATGCGGCTCAGATCACTGGGCCAGCCACGCCTGGAAGCGCGCGTCCAGATCGTCGCGGTAATCAGCCCACCATTCGTAGTTGAACAGGAAGGTCCGCTCGGCATTGGCCGGATCGGTCGGCATGTGCGGTGCCATGTCGATGCCCAGATCGGCATGCTGCCCCACCAGCGGTGCGGAGGAGGCGCGGGCCGGACCATACGAGATGTACTGCGACTGGTCCGCCAGGCGCTGGGTGTCCGTCGCAAACCGCACGAAGTCCAGAACACGGGCCAGACGATCCTCGGGCAGGCCCTCGGGGATGATCCAACCGTCAAGGTCGAACACCTGCGCGTCCCACAGCATGGCGACGGGCTGATCCTGCTCTTCGATCAGGCTGAACAGACGGCCGTTATAGGTGGAGCCCATGACAACCTCGCCGTCGGCCAGAAGCTGCGGCGTGTCGGCGCCGGCATTCCACCAGACGGTCTGGTCCTGAATGGTGTCGAGCATGGCGAAGGCCTGTTCGATGCCTTCCTCGGTCTCCAGAACGTCATAGACGTCTTCCATCGCCACACCGTCACAGATCAGCGCCCATTCCAGATTGCCGATCGGGCGACGCTCCAGCGACCGCTGGCCGGGGAAGTTCTCCAGATCGAAGATCGCGCAGATGTCGGACGGCGTATTGCCGTTCCACTCGTCCACATCCGTGCGGTACCCCACGGTAGTGGAATACACGATCTGCGGGATGAAGCAGTCAGAGACGATCAGATCGCCGAAATCATCGGTCGGCGAGGAGCCGTCATCGCCCGGTGCGAGAATTTCGTCATGGTCGATTTCCATCGCGAGGCCTTCGTCGCACAGACGGATGGCGTCCGAGGCCACGACGTCCACGAGGTCCCAGGTGATGTTGCCGGCCTCATTCATGGCGCGCAGGCGGGCCACGGCTTCGGCCGAGCTTTCGTCCCAGATGATTTCCAGGCCGTCATGCATTTCGGCGTAGGGTTCGGAATAGGCGCGCTGCTGGCTTACCTGATAGGCGCCGCCCCAGCTCACCAGTGTCATGGATCCGGCCATGTGGCCATCTGCCATCGCGCCGGTTGCGGCAAGGCTTGCGCCGGTTGTCAGGAGCATAAGGCTCTTGAGATTCATGTGGTCTCTCCTTGTTAAGACTTCGGGTTTCCCGTGGCTTGTTGGCCCTCGCCCTGCGACGGGCGTGAGCATTATGCGTCGAGCGCGCGGCAATCCTGCGGACGCCAGCCGATCTCGATGCTCTCCCCCGGTCTCAGTCTCCTCTGATCGGGGGCATTTCGTGTTTTGATGATGAAATCGTCCTTGCCGGCCACGCGCAGGCGTGTGCGGTAGATGTCGCCCATATAGACGAATTCCAGCACCTCGGCCGTCAACGTGTGCACGTCATCGGCCAGACGCTCGCGGTTCATCTCAACCCGTTCGGGCCGGATGGACACTTGGGTTTTTTCGCCGACCGCCGATACGTTCACCGGCACCGCGTCGATGATCGATCCATCCGTAAGCGTCACCTCACACATATCACCGGAGATTTTCGAAACCGTCCCCTGCAAGGTGTTGTTTTCGCCAATGAACTGCGCGACGAAGCTGTTTTGCGGCTCCTCGTAGAGCGTATCGGGTGCGGCCAGCTGCTGAATCCGGCCATCGTCGAAAACGGCAACACGATCCGACATCGTCAACGCCTCGGTCTGGTCGTGGGTCACATAGACAGTGGTGATCCCAAGTTCGTGCGCGAGGTTCGTGATCTCGAACTGCAAGGTCTCGCGCAATTGCTTGTCGAGCGCGCCGAGCGGTTCGTCCATCAAGACCAGCTCCGGCTCGAATACCAGCGCACGGGCGAGCGCGATGCGCTGCTGCTGCCCGCCCGAAAGCTGTGCCGGGCGGCGGTTGATGAAATCGCCCATCTGCACCATGTCGAGCGCACGCTTGATTTTGCCCTCGCGCTCGGACTTGGCCATGCCGCGCACTTCCAGCGGGAAGGACAGGTTTTCCCCCACCGTCATATGCGGAAACAGCGCGTAATTCTGAAAGACCATCCCGATCCCGCGTTTGTGCGGCGGGATGTTGTTGATCGGTTTGCCGTCGAGCGTGATCTCCCCATGGGTGGCGGTCTCGAACCCGGCCAGCATCATAAGGCATGTGGTTTTGCCCGACCCTGACGGCCCAAGCATTGTCAGGAACTCACCCCGCCCGATATGAAGATTGAGATCTTTGACGACGAGCACTTCGCCATCATAGCTTTTCTGTACGCGATCGAAGGCGACGAACGCTTGCGTCCCGTCTGAGGTCAAACCTCACTCCCCTGTTGTCCATGTGCTGGTGTCACCCGACCGATGGCCGGGGCCCGCACTTAATATTGCGGAGACTAAGCGCGCTTTGAACTGGTTTTCAACCGCGCGACCTGCCGCATCCCTAATCAAATGCCTATTGGCCAGATTTTTGGGCCATTTGCGACGATTTTCCGGTCAGTCGCGCCAAATTGCGGCGATCTGGCTAATTCTTGTCTGTCAGTGATACATCGCGTAACGCTGCCCGCAGGAGTTGTGACCACGTTGAAGGACCGCCCCCTGCCCCAATTTCTGTTCAGCTTTTCGATCAGGCACGCGGTGTGGTGAGCATGTCTGAGCCTCAGCCCTCCACGCGCATCCTGTTTCGCCGTCTTTGGTCGGAGCATATTCGGCAGTACTGGCCGATCCTTGCCGTCGCCGTTGCGTTGATGAGCCTGGAGGGTGCCGCCATCGGGGCCTTTGCATGGCTGGTGCGACCGCTCTTCGACACGCTCTTCACCTCCGGATCGATGGACGGGGTGACGTGGGTCGCCCTGGCTGTCGGTGGCCTGTTCTTGCTACGTGCAACGGCGGGATTCTTGCAACGTATCCTTGTTGTCGGGGTCGGGCTAAAGGTTGTGACGGGTCTGCAGGCGAGACTGGTGCAGCATCTGCTGTCGCTGGATATGCGGTTCTTTCAGGACAACGCGCCCGGTGCGCTGATCGAAAGGGTCCGGGGCGACACACAGGCCCTGCAGTCGGTCTCATCCGCTGTGTTGATGTCACTGGGGCGGGATAGCGTCACGCTGGCGTCACTCCTGACGGTCATGTTGGTCACGGATTGGCGATGGACGCTCTTCGCGCTGGTGGGCATCCCGCTTTTGATCCTGCCGCTTCTTGCGGTTCAGGCCTTCATCCGTCGGACGGCCTACCGGGCGCGGATTGCCGCGTCGCGTCTGTCCACCAGGTTAGACGAGATGTTCCACGGCGTGCAGACCATCAAGCTCAACCGGCTCGAAGCGTCCGAGCATCGCCGGTTCCGCGACGAAATCCGCCTCTTCCTGCGCCCGTCGATCCAGGCCCAGATCGGCGTTGCCGCCAACCCCGCCATGGTGGATATCATCGCGGCGCTCGGCTTTGTTGCCGTTCTCTATATCGGCGGCCAGGATATCATCGATGGCGAAAAGACCCTTGGTGAATTCATGTCGTTCTTCACCGCCCTTGGCCTTCTGTTCGAGCCCTTGCGCCGTCTGTCTTCCATCGCGGGCCAGCTCCAGACGGCCAGCGCCTCGCTTGAGCGCATCTATTCGGTCTTCGGCGCAGCACCGACGATCCTGTCGCCAGGAACGCCCAGGCCGCTCGCCCCAGGCGACATCCGGTTCGACGCGGTCGAGTTCGCCTATGACGACGCACCGGTTCTGCGGAAGCTGAGTTTCACCGCCAAAGCGGATGAGACGACGGCGCTGGTTGGCGCATCGGGGGCTGGAAAGACGACAGTATTTGCCCTTCTGACCCGCCTGATCGATCCGCAATCCGGCCGCGTGGAGATCGGTGGTGTTTCCGTGGAGGATCTGGATCTGGAGCAACTGCGCGATACGATCGCGGTGGTGGGTCAGGAAACGGCGCTGTTTGACGAAAGCATCGCCGCCAACATCCAGATGGGCGATCTGACGGCCGACCGAGAGGCGGTGGAACAAGCGGCGCAGAACGCCTCCGTCGACGATTTCGCGGATCTTCTTCCCGACCGGTTGGACACCGCCGTCGGGCCGCGCGGCTCGGCCCTGTCGGGGGGGCAACGCCAGCGCGTTGCCATTGCGCGGGCCATGTTGAAATCCGCGCCGATCCTGCTGCTGGACGAACCAACCTCCGCGCTGGATGCACAATCGGAAAAGCTGGTGGGCGCGGCCCTTGATCGGCTGGCCGAAAGCCGGACAACCATCGTGATTGCCCACCGCCTGTCGACGATCCGCGCCGCTCACAAGATCGTTGTGATGGAGGCCGGACGTGTAGTGGAAGAAGGCACCCATGATGAATTGCTGGCACGCAGTGGCGCCTATGCACGGCTGTATCAGTTGCAGATCAGTGGCGAGGAATAGAGCCCACGGCCAGCGTGTCAGACACCGATTTCAGCGCCGGGTAAAGCTGCCGATAGGCCGCCAATCTGGCCGCATCCGGCCCCTGCCCCGACGGCTCGAACCACTTCGCCACGTCGGGCTTACGCGCCACGTCGGTCGCTGATCCGCCCCCACTCGCCATCTGCGCCAATCTCGCCGCGCCAAGCGCCGGGCCGACATCCGCGGCATCGCTGCGCCCGATAGGGATGTCGATCACGTCGGCAATCGTCTGCAGGAGAAAATCGCTGCGCGTGCCGCCACCAATCGCCAGCAGTTTTTCCGGCCGTGTGCCCGCCGCCGCCAGCGCCTCGGCGGCATCGGCAAAGCTGAATGCAATCGCCTCGACCACCGCGCGCATCAGGCTACCGGGGGTGGTATCTTCGCCCAGGCCCCAGAACCCGGCACGGATATCCGCATCGCCGTGGGGCGTGCGCTCACCGGTCAGATAGGGCAGAAAGATAGGCCCTGCCGGGGCGTCCGCCGCCTCCGCAAGCAGCTCGGCAATCGGTCGGCCCAGCATCTCAGCCAGCCAAGCCATGGGCCTCGCGCCATTCAGCATGCAGGCCATCTGAAACCACAGATCCGGCAAGGTATGGGCATAGGCATGGACAAGGCTTTCGGGGTTGGGCCGGTAGCTATCGGTTGTCACGAAGACCTGCCCCGAGGTGCCGAGGGAGACAAACCCATCCCCGGCCTCGATCGCACCGATCCCGATGGCCCCCGCCGCCGCATCCCCGGCGCCGGCGGCCACCGGCAGGCCCGCAGGCAGGCCCAGATCCGCCGCTGTTTGCGGCCGCAGATGCCCGGCAATCGCATTCCCCGCGCGGATGTCGGGTACCCACTCCAGCTTGGTCGCGCTGATCTCGCACAACCTCTCGGACCATGTGGCGCTGGCTTGGTTCAGCCAATGGGTTCCCGCCGCATCCGATGGATCGGTTACACATTCGCCGTGCAGCCGAAACCCGATGTAATCCTTTGGCAGCAGCACCTTGTGAATACGCGCATGGTCGCCCGACGCGTGGCGTTCCATCCAAAGCAGTTTCGGCGCAGTGAAGCCCGGCATGGGCGGCACGCCCGCCAGATATCCCACCTCTGGTTCTCTTTCGATCATCAGGCCGCATTCGGGCGCGGAGCGACCATCGTTCCACAAGATCGCCGGACGGATCGGGCGCATCTCGGCATCCAGCATGACCGCGCCGTGCATCTGTCCAGAGAGGCCAATCGCACCAACCTGATCCCGCAGCTCGGACCGCACGTCACCCAATGCCCGTTTCAGAGCGTCATACCACGCCTGCGGGTCCTGCTCGCTCGCGCCTGCGAAGGGATGTTGAGTGGTCAGTGGCGCATCAAAGCTGTCCACCACATGTCCGGCCCCATCGATCAGACACAGCTTCACCGCGGAGGTGCCAATATCAATTCCCAGGTAGAGCATACGCGGCGCCTTTCCCAATCTCACATCCCTGCGGACAGGTCAGATCAGGTTGCACCATAGCGCGTCAATGCCGCGATGCAGCCCTGATCCCAGATCAGGCGAAGCCAACCGTGGAACGCGCTGGCAAACACGGCGTCGTCGGCAAGATCGCCATAAACCTGCGCCTGTTCGAGCCACGCCAGTGGGCGGGCGCGCGCGGCCTCTGCCGCCGCAACGCGCGCCTCCCAAAGCGGATCGTTCGGGGCGATGACGCTGCCATCCTCCCGGGTGCCAAAACACATCCGCGCCCAGAACGCCTCGACCAACGCCAGGCCAGAAATCGGCGTGCCTGCCGCCAGCGCGTCCCGGACAGTCGGCAGCAGGAACCCCGTATGCCGGGCGGAGCCGTCGAAAGCCACCCGCCTGGTCGTGTCGCGGATGCGCGGATTGGCAAAACGCCCGGCGATCAGATCCACATATTGTTGCGGCGTGCGGCCCGGCACGGTCGCCACATGGGGCGCGACCTCATCGAGCAGAACCTTGCGCAAAAGCGCGCTGATCTGGGGATGAGCCATGCAATCCGCAATGGTCGGGATGGACAGGGTTTCGCCGACATTGGCAATCACCTGGTGACCCGCATTCAGAAGGCGGATCTTCATGGTCTCGTAGGCGTGGACATCATTCGTGAAGATGGCCCCCACCAGGTCCCAATCCGGCCGTCCGGCGCAAAACGCGTCTTCGATCACCCATTGGCGATACGGCTCATGGGTCACCGGGGCGGCATCATCGACCCCCAGGGAGCGGGCCAGTTCAAGTTCGCTTGTGCCGGTGGCCGGTACGATGCAATCAACCATGGAATTGGGGAAAGCGCCGTTTTCCGCGATCCAGTCGGCAAGGCCGGGGTCGGTGTGGCGAGCCAGTTCGATCACCGTCTGGCGCAGGATGTCGCCGTTGCCTTGCAGATTGTCACAGCTGAGTCCCGAAAAGGGCCCATGACCGGCGGCGCGCCGTGCAGCCAGGGCAGCGACGATGGCACCGAAGGCCGTGCGCGGGGTATCGGGATGGACAATGTCGTGTTGGATATCAACGTGGCCCAGGTCGAAGCCACCCGTGACCGGATCGATGTAATAACCCCCTTCCGTCACGGTGAGCGATACGATCCGGATCGCGGGATCGCTCATCGCGGCAATAAGCGGAGCGTTGTCCGGCGCAATCGCAACATATCCGATCATCGAACCGGTGACTTCGGCGGATGTGGTATTCGGGCTCAACTCGATCAGCGTGGTCAACCCGTCTTGCGCCAGAAGACGGTCGCGCATGGCAACGTCGAACTCCCGCACACCTGCCCCAAGGATCGCCCAATCCTGCGCCTGGCCCTGCTGCATCAGCCGGTGCAGATACCACGCCTGATGCGCCCGATGGAAATTGCCCAACCCGATATGAACGATCCCCGGCGTCAGGGCGCCGCGGTCGTAGACCGGGCGCGAGATCGCCTCGGGCAAAGCATCCAGCGTCGCATTGGACAGCCCGGTGGGCGCTAAGGAAGAGGGCGCGGCACGTGTCATCAGCTCATCCATTGCCCGCCATCAACGTTGAAACATTGGCTGACAATGTAGTCAGCTTCTGAGGTGGCCAGAAACACCGCCATGCCGGTCAGATCCTCGGCCACACCCATCCGGCCAAAGGGCACGCCCTCGCCCACTTCGCGCTTCTTCTGACCCGGCGCCTTGCCCTCGTATTTTGCGAAGAACGCATCGACACCATCCCAATGCTCGCCATCGACGACACCGGGTGCGATGGCATTCACGTTGATCCCGTGCTCGATGAGGTTCAGGCCTGCGGATTGTGTCAGGCTGATCACGGAAGCCTTCGTTGCGCAATAGACGGCCACCAGTGGCTCACCCCGGCGTCCCGCCTGGCTGGCCATATTGATGATCTTGCCACCCTGCCCGCGCTCGATCATGTGCTTGGCCACGGCCTGCATGGTAAAAAGCGTGCCACCGACATTGATGTCGAAGACATCGGCGTAAGTCTTATACGTGATCTCGACCAACGGCGCGGCGGTGAAAACGGCGGCATTGTTGATCAGGATGTCGATCTGCCCCAGCCCCTGGATCGCTGCGGCTACACCATGCTTGATGCTGTCTTCGCAGGCGACATCCATTTCAACGGCAATCGCCCCGATCTCATCTGCCGTCTGGCGGGCGCGGTCCAGGTTGATGTCAGCGATGGCAACACACGCACCTTCACGGATGTAGGCTTCGGCAAAGCTTCGTCCGATGCCGCGCGCCGCGCCTGTAATCAGGGCGCATTTGCCAGCCAGCCGGGTCATCCCATCCGCATCCCGTCTGCGTCAAAGCGGTGAATGTTGTCACTGGCGGGCGTCAGGAACACGGTATCGCCATGGGTCGCGGAAAACTCTCCGCCCACCCGTACCGTGATCGTCTCGGACGGGTTCGCCTCGGGGTGGATATGCATGAACGTGTCCGAGCCAAGGTGCTCTGCCACGCCGACGGTGCCCTTCCACATGCCTTCCGTGGTGGAAACCGTCAGGTGTTCCGGGCGAATGCCAATGGTATGGGCATCGTGCTTGGCCGCTTCTGCGCCGTCGAAGAAGTTCATCTTCGGCGAGCCGATGAAGCCCGCCACGAAGAGGTTGCGCGGCGTCTTGTAGAGTTCCAGCGGGCTGCCCACCTGCTCGATCACACCGGCCTGCAGCACCACGATCTTGTCGGCCATCGTCATCGCCTCGACCTGATCGTGGGTGACGTAGATCATCGTGGTGTCGAGTCGCTTGTGCAGCTCCGAGATTTCCAGCCGCATCCCATGGCGCAGGGCCGCGTCGAGGTTGGAGAGCGGCTCATCAAACAGGAAGGCCGACGGCTCCCGCACGATAGCACGACCGATGGCGACGCGCTGGCGCTGTCCGCCGGAAAGCTGGCCGGGGCGACGGTCGATGTAATCCGACAGGTTAAGGACATCGGCGGCCGCCTGCACGCGGCGATCCTGTTCGGCTTGCTCCATCTTTGCCATCCGCAGCGGGAAGGCGATGTTCTTGCGCACCGACATATGCGGGTAGAGCGCGTAGCTCTGGAACACCATCGCCAGGCCGCGCTTGGCGGGCGGCACCGAGGTTGCGTCATTGCCATCGATACGGATCTGGCCACCTGTGACATCCTCCAGCCCCGCGATCAGGCGCAGAAGGGTGGACTTGCCGCAGCCCGAGGGGCCGACAAAGACCACGAACTCGCCGTCCTCGATCGTCAGATCAAGGGGAGGAATAACCTCCACTTCGCCAAAGGCCTTCTGAACTTTATCAAGCGTGATACGTCCCATGGGTCGTCTCCTTTGCTTGCCCTGTCGCCTTGCGGCTGCTTGAGGGCTTACTTAACCGCGCCGAAGGTCAGGCCCCGGACAAGTTGTTTCTGGCTGAACCAGCCAAGGATGAGAATTGGCGCAATCGCCATGGTGGAGGCCGCGCTGAGCTTGGCGAAGAAAAGGCCCTCGGGACTGGAATAGCTGGCGATAAAGGCCGTGAGCGGGGCCGCGTCGACCGAAGTGAGATTCAGCGTCCAGAACGCCTCGTTCCAGGCGAGGATGAAGTTGAGCAACAAGGTGGAGGCGATGCCCGGAATGGCCATCGGAGTGAGGACATACAGGATCTCCTCCTTCAGCCCCGCGCCATCCATGCGCGCCGCCTCCAGGATCTCTCCGGGGATTTCCCGAAAATACGTGTAGAGCATCCACACGATGATTGGCAGGTTGATCAGCATCAGGATCACCACCAGCGCCAGGCGATTGTCCAACACGCCAAGCTGAATACACAGCAGGTAGATCGGGTAGAGGACACCCACGGCGGGCAGCATCTTGGTGGACAGCATCCACAGCAGGATATCCTTGGTCCGCCGCGAGGGCACGAAGGCCATGGACCAGGCTGCGGGCACCGCGATAAGGACACCGAGGATGGTCGAGCCGCCCGCGATGATGACCGAGTTCCACAAGAACCGCATGTAGTTCGAACGTTCCTGAACAACCGCGTAATTCTCCAGTGTCCAATCGAAGAACAGGAACACCGGCGGGTTGGCAATGGCCTCCGCCTCGGTCTTGAACGAGGTCAGGATCGTCCAGAGGATCGGGAAGAAGATCAGAAGCCCGATGATCCACGCGAGTGTGGTGTTGAGGGCTTTGCGTTGGGTCGTGACGGCACGTGCCATGGTCAGGTCCTCCTCAACGATCCAGGTTCTTGCCGACGATGCGCATCAAGAAGAGCGCAACGATATTGGCAAGGATGATGGCGTAGACACCGCCTGCCGATCCAAGACCCACATTCTGGCTTTCCAGCACACGCTGGTAGATCAGATAGGTCAGGGTCCGCGTGCCGAAGGCACCGCCGGTGGTGACAAAAATTTCCGCGAATACCGCCAGCAGGAAGATCGTCTGGATCAAAATGACGATCGTGATGGCACGGCTTAGATGCGGCAGGGTGATGAAGGCGAAGCGCGCCAGCGGGTTGGCGCCATCCATCTCGGCGGCTTCAAGCTGCTCGCTGTCGAGCGATTGAATGGCCGTCAGCAGGATCAGCGTCGCGAAGGGCAGCCATTGCCACGACACGATCATGATGATCGAGAAGACGGACGCGTCGCTGAGCCAGACGATCGGATCGGCCCCGAAGAAACGCCAGAGATGGGCAAAGAGGCCGTTCACGGGATCCATGAACATGTTTTTCCAGACCAGCGCGGACACGGTCGGCATCACGAAAAAGGGGGCGATTACAAGGATACGGACGACGCCCTGGCCCCACATCGGCTGATCCAGAAGCATCGCAAGCAAGATGCCGAAGACGATCGAGATCAGAAGGACACCGCCGACGATAATGAGCGTGGTCAGAATGGCAGGCCAGAAGGCGCTGGACGTCACGAACCGCGTGAAGTTCTCAAGGCCGACAAAGCCCTGGTCACCGCCGCGCAGTGGAAGGTAGCTTCGCACCGAGAACCAAAGGGTCATCGATAGCGGAACGAGCATCCAGACGAGAAGCAGGAAAACCGCAGGGGCCATCATGATCCGCGCCGCTGATCGGGAATGCTGGGTCGCCATGATGCATATCCTCCCTGTTCGGGCTCAGGGGCCCGTGAGAAACCGAGTGTAGCAAGACAGTACGGGAAAGTGGTGTCGGAAGGCGACGGCGGGCGCCGCCTTCCGGATCGCGGATGGGTCGCTTAGCGGTAGCCCGCAGCTTCCATCGCTTCGTTGGTGATCGCCTGGGCATTCGCCAGTGCCTCTTCGACGCTCTGCTGACCGGCATAGGCGGACGCGAATTCCTGGCTGACTTCGGTGGCAATGCCAGCGAATTCCGGGATGGCCGCGAACTGGATGCCCACATAGGGAACCGGATCGACCGTGGGGTTGTTCGGATCAGCCGCGAGGATCGAGTCCAGCGTCATCTGAGCGAACGGAACTTCCTGGTAGTTCGGGTTCTCGTAGAGCGAGGTCCGTGCGCCCGGAGGCACGTTGGCCCAGCCTTCGTTCTCTGCAACCAGCTCGATATAGCCGGTGCCGGTTGCCCATTCGATGAACTGCAGGGCTGCATCGGCCTGCTGGGTGCCGGCCGGGATTGCCAGGGCCCAGGCCCAGAGCCAGTTGGAACGACGATCCACGCCCTCGCTGTTGGGTGCCAAGGCGAAGCCAACGCTGTCGGCAACTTCGCTGTCGTTGGGGTTGGTCACGAAGGATGCCGCGACCGTGGCGTCGATCCACATGCCGCATAGGCCCTGCTGGAACAGCGACAGGTTTTCGTTGAAGCCGTTGTTCTCGTAGCCGTCAGGGCCATAATCGTTCATCAGGTTGACGTAGAAATTCAGCGCGTCGGCCCATTCAGGCTGATCGAACTGCGCATTCCACTCTTCATCGAACCACCGTGCACCGAAGGAATTGCCGGTCACGGTGATGAAGGCACCGCCTTCGCCCCAACCGGGCTTGCCGCGCAGGCAGATGCCGTTGATGTCGTTTTCCGGATCGTCCATGGCAGCCGCGGCTTCGCGGATGAACTGCCAGGTGGGATCCGCCGGCATTTCAAGTCCAGCGGCTTCCATCAGATCCGTGCGATACATGATCATCGACGATTCGCCGTAGAACGGCGCCGCATAAAGCGTGCCATCATGGCTCAGGCCGTCGCGCATGGCGGGCAGGAGGTCATCGACGTTGTACTCGGCAGACAGGCCATCGAGCGGGACAAGCCAGCCATTGGCGCCCCAGATCGGCGTTTCGTACATGCCGATGGTCATGATGTCGAACTGGCCACCATTGGTGGTGATGTCTGTCGTTACGCGCTGGCGCAGGACGTTTTCTTCCAGTGTCACCCACTCGACGGCAATGCCCGTCTCTTCGGTGAACTGGTCGGTGTAACCCTGCATGCGGATCATATCGCCGTTGTTCACGGTCGCGATGGTGATGGTGGTAGCGTGGCTATCTGCGAATGCGGTCGTTCCCGCGGCGCAGATGGCAATCGCACTGGTCGCGCGAAGCACGGTCTTACTGAACATCCGAATTCCTCCCTTATGGATGTGATGGCTAAGACTGTGCCGAAAGCCTCCGTCGCGTCAACAAATTTCTTTACGCGCGTAAATTTTTGTCAATCAGGCGGAGTCCCGCAAGACCAGGCGCGCCGGATAAAGCAATTCTTTTCGGTCGCTTAACGGCCGACCGCCTTCGATCAGTTCGAACAGGGTTTTTACCGCCTGCTCGGCCACAGCGTCGTAATCATGGGCCGCGGTTGTCAGGGAGGGGCAGGTGAATCGGGAAAATGGATGGTCATCATGCGAGGCGACTCGCAGGTCGCTGCCCTTCGCGCGGCCCACTTTGAGGCCCCGCTCGTAACAGGCCGCCAACAGGCCGATGGCCAGACGGTCGTTACTGCACAGGATCGAGCGCGAGGTCAGGGAACCGGCATCAAACGCATCATGGGTGCCCCGGCGCCCGATCTCTTCAAATCCCCACCCCTCCCCTTCGACGCTGATCACGTCAGGCGCGTGGCCCGCCCGTTCCATCGCCGCGAGATACGCCAGACGGCGCTTGTTGGCGTTCGGGTTCGCCGGTGTGCGCATCTCGAAAAAGCTTGGCGGCTCGCCAGTGCGGCACAGGTATTCGACGGTCTGATCGACAAAGCTGATATTGTCCGATCCGATGAAGGCCTCGCCGATATCCTCGATGTTACTGTCGAACAGAACGGTCGGAACATGCCGGCAGAACGTCTCGACGGCACTTTTGTCCGAGGCACGGCCCAGCGGCGCGAGCAGCACACCCGCCGGCTTCAGGGATCTGAGCGTTTCCAGGTTGTCGTTTTCCTGCTCCGTCCCGCCATGGGATCCCAACACGACCGGGCGGAACCCCGCCGCGATCACCAGCGTTTCCAGCTTGCGCGCGATCTCGGCAAAGAACGGGTCCGACAGGAACGGTACCACGATGCCGATATTCTTGGTCAGCCGCCGGTTCTGGTTCACGGCGTAGATGTTCGGACGGTAATCGTATTGATCCAGCGCGGCTTCGATCCGCACACGGGTTGAGTCCCGCACGCTGTCTGGATCGTTGAAATACTTGGAGACGGTCGGGCGGGAGATCCCGCTGGCGGCGGCAAACTCTTCCATGTTCCGGATCTTTTGGCCGCTCATCTTCCGCCCTTTCACGCAGGCCCCCATGCGCCTCAGGCGTGCGATTGCTGACAAGAGACATAATAAACCACTTGTCGCGCGTAAAGTCTGGGCTGGTGGATGCGCCAATACGGCCCATGAAAAGACTGAAAAAGCGGCCCTATGCATTGCTGATCCTGAGATCGTGCCGTCC
This sequence comes from uncultured Roseicyclus sp., assembly GCA_947494975.1. Lineage (GTDB taxonomy): Bacteria > Pseudomonadota > Alphaproteobacteria > Rhodobacterales > Rhodobacteraceae > Gymnodinialimonas. The sequence continues at coordinate 559,942 of CANLXA010000001.1, forward strand.
AAAGGCGGGCGCCGAGTGAGCCACATATTGAGCGGAACCAACTTGGTAATGCGAACCTCACTTCGCCTAGAAGCAGAAGATGTCATTGAGGGGAGAGGTTGTGGCACGACACGATCTCAATCGGCGCGATGGGCAATAAGCCAAAGGCGAACCAAGCCATCAACGCGCTGCCGCCTCGATGGAACCGAACGGAGCCCGTCGACTTTGCTGGCTCGTGCCGGAAATAGGCATCATCGATCCCCAGTGGGGGTAGAATGATCTCGGTAACACTATCTTCGAAGAGTTCGGCCCGACGCCTGAACTTAGATCACAGCACGGCCCGAACGGCCTCGCGAAGTTCGGCGTGGAGTATCCAGTTTCCGGTATCTTTCCCATCTTCCGGATCACCTTGAAACCCAAGATACGAAAGGCCGTCGGCACCTTGGACAGCACCGCTCGAAGGCGCCCCCGAGGTCATGTATGTGGCGATCAACTGACCTGCGCTTGCGAACGATCTCTTGGCGGATGCATGGGATTTGTAGCCGCCTGCATGGGCCATGCGGGCCTCACTCATCCCCTCGGCTTCGGCCAGCGACAGCGCCGTGAACATCGCGCGTTGGGGGACTGACAGGGCAACCTGGCCGATGGCTTCGACGAATTCTTCCACGCTCGGCACGGCCTGCCCGGTCCGGGTCTCCGTCCGGCGCTCTTCGGCCCTGCGGGTCTCGCGCGCGTCGATAACCTCATGCAGGGCTGTGATCGCGGCTTCTTCCGTCGCGCCGGTTGCCTCGGCGATCAGGCCGCGCGCCTTGGAGGGTGTTTTCGGGAATGCCCGCGCAACAAACTGGCCCGCGAGAAGGCCGGACTTGATCTGGTATCTGCCATGTTCGCCCACTTGGACCTGCGGGCGCACCTCTTTCTTGCTGTCCTTGGCCTTCTTTTTCTTTGCCATGCCTTTGAAAAGGTCGTGGCCTGTCTCTGATCCGTACGCTGAATTGGAATGTGCCATCGGGGATCCTCTCTCGGATTGCGGCTTTGGAATATCGATTTCGGCGGGCGGTCGCGTCAGGTGGGGCGAATGCGCCATTGCGCCGATGCTGCACGCATCGGGGCGAACTCAACCTGTCGGGCGCTCCGCGATCATGCCGGGTCTTGTCCAACAATCACGGCAAACGGGCGCCCCTGAGGAGCGCCCGATCGGAAGAGTCAAGCGAGTGCAATATTGGTTGCGCTTTCGCGGCCATCCCGTCCGGCTTCGACGTCGAACGTGACTTTCTGGTCGTCATCGAGGCTGGTCATGCCCGCCCGTTCCAGCGCGGAGATGTGCAGAAACACATCCTTGCCGCCGGTTTCCGGTGCAATGAAGCCGAAACCTTTGGTGGAGTTGAACCATTTCACTGTGCCATTGGCCATGTGAAGTTTCCTTGTGTCATTGCTGCCCACAACATGCGGCAGCCCGGCTTGTCACAACAGTGTCGAGCGCTGTGAGCCGATAAAGGAAAACAGAGGGTCGAATGGAGATCAGTAGCCTCTTACAAGTGGCATCCGCGCCGGGAAGTTACAAGGTGCCTGCCGACCAACGGCCGACAACAGAAACACGACGGCTCAGAAAACGCGTGGGGCGATCCGTATCACGGGCGGTATCTCGGTCCGCAGGTTAACCGAGCTCACGCCGTATGCGCCTTTCGGCTGTCGGATGGCGCCTGCGCGCGGTCGAACATGCCGTAGTCGCGGATGACAGCGGCGATGCGCAGCCGATAATCGTCAAAGACGCCGCCACGTCCTTGCGTCTGCGCCCTGCGATGCGCGCCCAGATTGCGCCAGCGGGCGATTGCGGCTTCGTCCTCGAAAAACGACAACGACAGGATCTTGCGTGGGTCGGTCAGGCTCTGGAACCGCTCGACGGAGATAAACCCCTCGACCTCGTCCAATATCGGCCGCATCTCGGCTGCGATCGCGAGATACTCGTCCTGGCGCCCCTCCGCCGGTTCGACCTCGAAAATCACTGCGATCATGCTTCATCCCCATGTGGTGCGGAGGCGAGTTTTAGAAAGGTCCGATCCTCCCGGAGGAGGAATTTTTCCTTCTGGGCAAACTCGTAGTTTTCGCGGCCAAGCGGATCTGCCGCCAGTCGCGCGCGGTACGCCTCGTAATCCGCGAGGCTCGCGACGTTGTAGATGCCGTAAGCCAGCGTCGACGATCCTTCGTGTGGTGCGTAATAGCCAATCAGGTCTGCGCCGCAGCGCGGAATTGCCTGCCCCCAGTTGCGTGCATATTCCTCGAACTGGGCCTTCTTCGTCGGGTCGATGTGGTAGCGAATGATGCAGGTCAACATGGCGGACTCCTCTCAAGATGTTTATCCGATCTAGACGATTGCGACGGCTGAATGCTTCGACTAAGGTCGAACCATGAAGGAAGGCCCTGACATAGCCTACATCGCCGCCCTGATCGGCGACCCGGCCCGTGCAAACATGCTAACCGCCTTGATGAGCGGCAAAGCCCTAACGGTGAGTGAACTTGCCGAGGAAGCTGGCGTCACGATCCAGACAGCCAGCTCGCATCTGTCAAAACTCGATGCTGGCGGATTGCTTCGCCCCCGCAAACAGGGACGGCACAAGTATTTCTCGCTCGCGAGCGACGAGGTTGCGCACGTCTTGGAGGGTCTGATGGGATTGGCCGCAGGATCAGGGCATTTGCGCAGGCGAACCGGGCCAAAAGATGCGGAACTGCGCCAGGCGCGCGTCTGCTACAACCATCTCGCCGGTGACATGGGCACGCAGATGTTCGACAGCCTGATCGCGCGGGGCCATTTGGGTTTCGACGGTGAACAACTCGTGCTCACCGACACCGGCGCCGCCTTCGCAACGGATTTCGAGATCGACATCGACAGCTTGCGCAAGGCTCGCGCGCCACTCTGCCGGGAATGTCTGGACTGGAGCGAGCGCAGATCGCACCTGGCCGGCAGCCTCGGCCGCGCATTTCTCACCCGCTTCGAGGAACTGTCCTGGGCCAAGCGCGATCAGAAAACCCGTGTCGTATCGTTTTCACGCGACGGGATACGGGCGTTCCACAACCTGTTTCCGACCGGCCCCCTGCCGGTGGGCGGTTGAGGTCGCAACGTGCAGGTCATGTGTCTCAACGGTTGGGGTGGCAAACTGCACGATAAGCTGGTGCCCTATGTCGAAAGCGCCGCTCCGGACATTTTATGCCTTCAGGAGGTCATTCACAGCCCTGCATCCGAAAAGGACTGGCTGACCTACCGCGACGGCGATCATATCCTGCCGCAACGCGCCAACTTCTTTCGCGATATCTGTGAGGCGTTACCGGATCATACGGCGGTGTTCTGCCCCGCAGCGCAAGGCGTTCTCTGGGATGAGAGCAATCCCATTCCGTCGCAATGGGGGCTTGCGACCTTCGTGCACAAGTCAGTTCCGATCATCGGGCAGGTCCAAGGCTTCGTCCACAAGGATTACTCGCCGGTCGGCTATGGCGATCACCCGCGATCACGCAGCGCCCATGGCGTTCGTGTCTACGATTACAGCGCAAACCGGGCCGTCAGCGTCACGCATATGCACGGCCTACGTGACCTGAACGGAAAGATGGACACTCCCGAACGCGCCGATCAGGCACGGAAGCTGCTTGATCTGTCGCGTCGGATGGCAGGCCCGGATGATGCCGTGGTTTTGTGCGGTGACTTCAACGTGGAACCCCACAGCGAGACTCTCACGATCCTTGCCGGTGCTGGCCTGACGGAACTGGTGACAGGGCGTGGCTTCGACAGCACCCGAAGCTCGCACTACAAGAAAGCCGGAAGGTTCGCGGACTACATGCTCGTCAATAGCGACGAGGTGGTGAAGAGCTTCGATGTGGTTCGCGATCCGGAGGTTTCCGACCACTGCCCGCTGCTGTTGGAGCTGTAGTGCAAGCGCCTTGGAACGGACGCGAGTGGCCGCATCCCCTTCATCCTGGCGCGCGGCGGCTAAGCACTTTGATGCCACGTCCTGGGTGACGGCACCGGAGAACCATTGCTGACGGGTGATCAGGTTGCCGTCGCGAACCGCGAGGGCCTTGAACATGCCGTCGATGATGAAAATGGTGCCATCGATCTTGTGGGCGTCCTACTCGATCCAGACCCGTCATCGGCGACGCGGTCGCTTATATTTGGATCGATGCGAGCCACGTGATGACCCGGCAATTCACGTCTCGTCCCGGATAAGGGCGAAGGCTAACTCAACGTGTTCTTCCGTAACTGCGTCCGTCCCCGAGCAAATCTGAAACTGAGGTAGCGCTCTGCACCCATAAGAGGACCCCAGATAGAAATCCCTTGCCGAAACCGGTTTCGGCACTCATCCTCGGGCGTGGGAGGATGAAAATGGCCGCGGCGCTGGCTCGACTGAAGGATCGGAACGCACGAGATCGCGTTACCATTTCGCAGATGGCGGATGCGCTTGGCCTTACGAAATCCACAGTATCCCGCGCCATGAATGGCTATCCCGATATCTCCGAGGCGACGCAATTGCGTGTCAAACGCATGGCCGAGAAAATGGGGTATCATCCGCTGAGCCACGCCCAGGCCATCAAGACAGGGCGCACGCGGTCGTTGGGCCTTGTCTTGCAATTTGCCGATCACGATGCACAGCGTCCGTTTCTGGCCGAGTTTCTGGCCGGACTGTCATCGGGGGCCAGCACCGAGGGTTGGACCCTGACCGTGGCGGCAACCGACAATCATGATGAATTGATCGAGACCTTTCGCACTATTCTGAGGGACGGAAAGGCGGATGGATTCATCTTGCCGCGCGCCTTGTCAGACGATCCGCGTGTGCGTTTGCTGCGCGAGGCCGATGTGCCCTTCGTCCTGTTTGGACGGCAGGAGACCGCGGATGGTTGTGCCTGGTTTGACGTTTTGGGCGAGGACGCGATGCGCGATGCCGTGTTGCATCTGGCAGAGCTTGGCCACCGCCGTATCGGCTTCATCAATGGCGGCCGACAATACGCTTATGCTGGATTGCGCGCGCGCGGGTTCGCCGACGGAATGGCGCAGGCAGGCTTGGGCATCGACGATCAGTTGATCGCGACCGATGCGATGACCCTGGAAGACGGAGCGCGCGCCGCCGCGCGGATCCTTGATGCCCCGGATCCTCCAACTGCGATTGTCTGTGCCGTCGATTTTACCGCGCTGGGATCCTACCGCGCGGCGGCGGAGCGAGGGCTCAAGATAGGCCGTGACCTGTCCATCGTCGGATATGACGGCATACCAGAGGGCGCATATGCCCATCCGCCGCTGACGACATTTGCAGTCGACAATCGCGCGGCGGGTGTCGCGTTGGCGACCCTGTTGATCCGTCGGATCAAAGGTGAGCCGCTGGACGCACTGCGCACAACTGTCCCTGCGACATTCGTCGTGCGCAGCTCCACCGGACCGGCCCCGACACAGCAACCAAAACGAGAACTCTAAAGGGAGGAAGACCATGAAACTGAGGACAAAGACGATCATCCGGACCGGCGCCGCGATGGCGTTGGTCTTGTCTGGTGCAGCGGCTCAGGCCGAAGAATTGCGCTTCTGGACCACTGAGGAGCAGCCAGAGCGCCTCGCGCGCCAAGAGGAGATGGCCGCCGCCTTCACCGAAGCGACGGGCCACACGGTTCAGGTGATCCCGGTGACCGAGACGGACCTCGGCACCCGCGCCACCGCCGCCTTCGCAGCGGGCGATCTGCCCGACATCATCTACCACCCTTTGCAATACGCAGGCCCATGGGCCGACGCCGGCATTCTGGACACCGATGCCGCAACGGACGTGATTGAGGTTCTGGGGGCGGGAACGTTCGCGTCCGGCGCCCTGGAGATGGCCGCGGTGGATGGCGGCTACGCTTCCGTGCCCGTGGATGGCTGGACCCAGATGATTGTCTATCGTGCGGATCTGTTCGCCGAGGCCGGTCTGGAGCCGCCGAACTCCTATGCCAACGTGCTCGCCGCCGTTGACGCGCTCCACAACCCGCCGGAGATGTACGGGTTCGTCGCGGCCACCAAGATCGACGAGAATTTCATGAGCCAGGTTCTGGAGCATGTGTTCCTCGCCAACGGCGTCTCGCCTGTCGGTCCGGACGGCGTGCAACCACTGGATGAGGCCGCAACCATCGAGGTGCTGGAATTCTACCGGGCGATCGCGGAAGCGTCCCCTCCCGGCGATCTCTATTGGGATCAGTCGCGCACGCTGTATTTCAGCGGCAATGCGGCGATGATCATCTGGTCGCCTTTCATCCTCGATGAGCTTGCGGGCCTGCGCGACAGCGCGCCGCCCACGATCAACGACGACCCGACCTCCCGCGATCTGGCCGCGGCGACCGGCATCGTGACCAACTTCTCGGGTCCGTCCAACCCGGACGGCGCGGCCTGGGGTGACGTGCGGTACTTCGGGATCACCTCGGACGCGGCAACCGATGCGGCAATCGAATTCGTCACCTACTCGATGAATGAGGGCTACGGCGCCACCCTGGCCATCGCGCCGGAGGGCAAGTTCCCCGTGCGTCGCGGCACTGAGGAGAACCCGACCGAGTTTACGGATCTGTGGGCGACCCTCGACGTGGGTGTCGACCGGCGCGCGCCGCTGGGTGAGTTGTATGAGCAATCCATGATCGACGAGATTGTTGGCGGCCTGGACGTGGCGCAACGCTGGGGCGTGGCCGAGGGGCAGCTGACGCTCGCCTCCGCGATCATCAACTCTCAGGTGATCAATCGCCTGGTGCGCGAGTACATCGACGGCGAACGTGACGGGCCCGAAACCGTTGCGGCCCTCAACGAAGCGATCGCCGCGGTCGAATAGCAAACCATGGCAGGGGCGCCCGACCTCGGGCGCCCCTGCCCTTCCATGAATTCAGCCCCAACCTGTTCAGGAGCTCTGGCAGCAATGGCGGACGCGACCCCACCATCCGGAACCGGCCCACTCGGCAAACGCGAAGCGCGATTGGCGTGGGGCTTGCTGCTGCCGACCATCGCGGCCGTGGCTCTCGTGGTCGTGTTGCCGCTGCTGGCGATCTTCTGGATCTCGGTAAAACCCGTGGCGCTGGCGGATCTGCGCGCGCCCGAACCTGTGCTTCGTGAGGATTTGCGCGGCGGACCGGAGGTGGCCGGCGACCAAGCACAGATCCGCTATCGTCTTCGAAACTCATCGCAGGAGCAGCCGATATTGGCTGTGTCTTTCCGCGATGTGGTGCCGGAGGGGCTGCTTGTTCAATCGGTGGATGCGCGCTGTGTGCTGGAGGGGCGCGACCTGTCGTGCGATCTCGGCGATTGGGAGCCGGGACATCGCGAGACGTTGAGCATTCCAGTTGTCGTGGAGCAGGCCTATTTCGACAACGACGTGGCCCCGCAGGACAGCGCGGCGTCGATCACCGGACAATCATCCAATGTCCTGACAAACAGCGACTTTACGCTGGATAACTTCGCGCGGATCTTTAGCGGCGACGAGTTTTTCGAGGTCCTTTGGGTGACCCTCTTCTATACCGTCTTCGGAACAATCGGCGCGCTGGTCGTAGGCCTGTTTGCGGCGCTGTTGTTGAACAAATCCTTCCGCGGACAGGGCATTTTGCGTGGCCTGTACCTCTTCCCCTACGTCGCGCCGGTCATTGCGGTGGCGTTTGCGTGGTTGATCCTGTTCGATCCGTTCTCGGGCTCGGTCAATGCGCTCTTGGTGCAAATGGGCGTGTCACCCCAAGCCATCAACTTCTTTGGTGAGCGGCCCTTGGCTTTGATCATGGTGACCGTGTTCGAGATCTGGCGATACTTTCCTTTGTCGTTCCTCTTCATCCTCGCCCGCATGCAAAGCATCGACTCGGACATGTTTGAGGCCGCCGACATGGACGGCGCATCGCCATTTCAGCAGTTCTGGTACCTGAGTGTCCCCCAATTGCTGGGTATCCTGAGCGTCCTGTTCCTGCTGCGCTTCATCTGGACGTTCAACAAGTTTGACGACATCTTCCTGCTGACGGGCGGCAATGCCGGAACGCGGACCCTTACGGTCAATGTCTACGAGCAGGCATTCGCCGTCTCCAACATCGGCGCGGGCGCAGCGGTAGCGGTGGTCATCTTCGGCTGCCTGCTGACCTTCTCGATCTTCTTCCTCAAATACATCAGTCAGGAGGAAGGGCTATGAACCTGCTTCGGCAAGGCTATGTCACCGGTCCGGCATTGGGCGCGCTGTGGTTGGTTGTGCTGTCGGTTACCGTTTCGGTGGCGATGTCCTTCGCAACCGGCGAAGCATTCCGGCCAAGCATCGTATTGTCTTTGGCTTGGGGGGCCGTGGCCGGCGCGGGGATGGTGGCGTTTGGGCGCACCCGAGTGGTGCAACTGGCCGTTCTTGCCGTCATGATCGCCGTAATCGCAGTGGGCATTGGCCCGATGGAGACAGGCGCGGATACCGGAGCCGTGGCTGGCTTGATCGGTGCGGTGGTATTGGGCACCGCATTCGCAGCCTCTCTTGCGCCCTTCCTGAAAGACGTGGTGTCCGGCCCCCTTGGGCGCCACGAATTCGAGGCCGCGATCATCCGGTTCCTGACAGGGTTCGGCTACATCTTCTTCACCGCAATCGTGCTCATTCCCTTCTACGTCATGGTGATGACCAGCCTGAAGAACCAGTCGGAACTGATCCAGAATCCGTTGGATTTCTCGATTGATTTCAGCAAAGGAGCGGAGTTGTTCCGCTCGTATAACGAGTTGTTCAGCGACTTCAATTTCGGCACCTACCTGTTCAACTCGTTCGTCATTTCGGTGACGACCGTGTTCATCACGCTGGCCTTTGCGATACCGGGTGCCTATGCGGTGGCGCGCCTGCGGTTCCGGGGACAGGCAGCCTTTTCAAGGTCCATTCTGCTGATCTACATGGTGCCGATGATCGTTCTCGCCCTGCCGATCTACATCGCGTTTTCGATGACCGGCCTGCGCAATTCCTTCGTCGGTATCGTGATGATCTATCCGGTCACTACGATCCCCGTGGCACTCTACATGTTGCAGGGCTACTTCCGCGGGTTGCCGTCGGAAGTGGAAGAAGCGGGGCTGATGGACGGCCTGAGCCGGTTGGCGGTGATCTGGAAAATCACGCTCCCCCTGTCGCTCCCGGCTTTGGCATCGGTGTCGCTCTACGTCTTCATGATTGCCTGGAACGAGTTCCTGCTCGCCTTCATGCTGCTGGATGATCCATCGCGCTTCACGCTGACCCGCGGTATCGCCGCGCTGAATTCCTCGGAAATACCCCGCCAGCATCTGATGGCCGGGTCGGTCGTTGCGACCGTTCCGATCATGGCCCTGTTTCTCGGGCTGGAGAAGTTCATGACGAAGGGCCTCACCGCCGGATCGGTCAAAGGATAACAATATGACATCACTCGACGATCAGGCCCGCGCGGTTCTGCGACAGAATGATCGGGGCGGCTATACCGTGCCCACCGCGGGCCTCTATCCGTACCAGTGGAATTGGGACAGCGTCTTTGCCGCGTGGGGGTTTGCGACGTTCGATTTGTCGCGCGCGTGGCAGGAGATGGAAACCTTGATGGCTGCGCAATGGGATGATGGCATGGTGCCCCACATCATCTTTCATCAATCCGATCCCGGCTATTTCCCGGGGCCCGACGTTTGGGCCACCGGCAAGACCCCCCCGACATCCGGTATTTCGCAGCCGCCCGTTGCCGCCATCATGACACGCCTGATTTGGGAGGAAGCCCCCGAGGACGGCCACGAACGGATGGCGGCGCTCTATCCTAAACTCGTGAAATGGCATCGCTGGTGGCACGAGAAGCGGTGCACCTATGGGCCCGCCGCCATCACCCATCCTTGGGAAAGCGGCCGTGACAATTGCCCGGATTGGGATATCGGCATGGCAGGCGTCGATGGCTCTGCCGTTGGAAGCTACGTTCGTCGCGATACCGGCCATGTCGATCCGTCGATGCGCCCCGGCAAAGAGGATTATGACAGGTATATCGCCATGGTGCAGTTCGGTGTGAAATCCGGATGGGACCCCGAAAAGATCGTGGCAGATGGGCCGTTCCTGATGGCCGATCCGGGAATTACATTCATATTGCTCCGTGCGCACGAGGATCTGGTATTCATGGGCAGAGCGCTCGGCGAAGATGTCAGCGAAATCGAGGGGTGGGCGATGTTCCTTCGCAACGCGCTGCCATTGATCTGGAACCCCGAGCTTGAAGCTTATGACGCTAAGGATTTGCGCACCGGTCAGTTCGCCGGGGTTCTCGGCTCGGGCGCGTTCCTGGCCTACCTTGCCGGCGCGTCAAATCCTCAACTCGATGCGCAGCTCATGCGGGTCTGGGACGCGGTGCGGTATGGCATTCCATCTGCCGATCCCGAAGCCACAATATTTGATCCACGCAGGTATTGGCGGGGCCCCACCTGGCCGGTGATCAACGCGCTGATGGCCATCGGTTTGCGCGATGCCGGGCGCGAAGACCTCGAGGCGCGCTTACGGAAGGAAACCGCCGAATTGATAGAAAAACACGGGTTCTTCGAATATTTTGATCCTCACGATGCCACGGCCTGCGGTGGTGATTGCTTCACTTGGACGGCCGCAATCTGGCTGACCTGGGCAGGCCGCGGACGCGCGCAGGCCGAGCATCTCGCAGAGGGGGCCTCCTGATGTCATCAATCGAATTGAGAGCGGTGGAGAAATGGTTCGGCGATGTTCAGGTTATCAAGGGCGTCGACCTGAGCATCGAAGAAGGGGAATTTGTCATCTTCGTCGGACCATCCGGATGCGGAAAATCCACACTTCTGCGGATGATCGCGGGGCTGGAAGAAACGTCGCGCGGGCAGATCATGGTCGGCGACAGGGATGCAACCGCAGAACCACCCAGCAAGCGCGGATTGGCGATGGTGTTCCAATCCTACGCGCTCTATCCGCACATGTCGGTGCGCGACAATGTTGGGTTTCCACTGAAATCCGCCGGGCTGCCCAAACCGGAAATCGAGGCGAAGGTGAATGAGGCGGGCCGGATCCTGAAGCTCGACAGCTACATGGATCGCCGCCCCAAGGATCTGTCTGGCGGGCAACGCCAACGCGTGGCGATCGGGCGCTCCATTGTCCGCGATCCGACCGCGTTCTTGTTTGATGAACCCTTGTCAAATCTCGATGCATCCTTGCGTGTCGAGATGCGCTACGAGATCGCCAAGCTTCACCAGACCCTGAAATCTACAATGATCTACGTCACGCACGACCAGGTCGAAGCCATGACGTTGGCCGACCGGATCGTCGTGCTGGAGTTCGGAAAGATCGCTCAGGTCGGCACCCCGCGTGACCTCTACGAGAACCCGGCCAATCTGTTCGTGGCCCAGTTCATCGGTTCGCCGCGGATGAACGTGATGCCCGCCGCGGCCGTGACCAATCTGGACCTGCCGGATGCCGTCGTTTCACTGGGCGTTCGTCCTGAACATATCACCCTTGTGGAGGATGGGCTCGGGCAGGTGCAGGGAGTTGTGGACGTGCTGGAGTACCTTGGCGCCGACACATTCGTCATCATGGCGTGTGGAGAGGCCGGCCAGATCACCGTTCGGATTGATGGCGATGTCGAAATGAAGCCCGGCGATACGGCGGGTCTGGCGTTTCGACCCGAGAAGCTGCATGGATTTGACGGGAGCGGCCAAGCCTTGGCCCTCGACGGCTGAGGTTAGCCGGCAATCGGCTCACCAAGGGCGCTTGAGACGGGCGGCCGGTGATTTTCGTCGTGGCCAAAGCCTTGTCGGGATTGTCGGTCAGTCGTTGGATGACGTGGTTTTGGTGGCTGCGAATGTGCACGTTGGTCTGTGCCATGGGACGTCTCCGTTATGCGGCGCGGATTTTGAGGTGGTGTGCGAGGTGGGTGGCCAGCGCCTCTGCATCCGCGCCGACCCCCTCAATCAGTGCAGATTTGCCGCGCATCTGAAACGGCAGGCCAAACACGTAAAGCCCGGGCCCGACGATCCCCTCGCTGTGGCGCAGTTCGCCTTTGCGATCAAAGATCGGTAGCTTGGCAAGGCCGAAATCCGGCGCATAGCCGGTGGCCCAGATCACGGTGCGGATACGGCCATTGGGTAGACTAAGCGTAAGCCTCGGGCTGGCGGGCAGCCTTGTCAACGGGTGCAACTCCACGGGGGGCCGATCTGCGAGACGAACCCGCAGCCGATATCCAACACGAAACCCCCATGCTGAACATCGAGGGTCTTGAGAATCTGATCGCTGTGCCGACGTCCTGCGCGACAAGGATGTGCTGAAATGTGATGAGTATGGCCGCGAGAATGTCGTTCCAGACATCCAAAGGGGTGATGCTGCGGGGGCAACCGTCTGTTGAACAGGTGCGATCATCTTCGCTCCATGATGGCTTCGATGAACCAGAACCCTCCGTTGCTCAAACCCCTAAATCTGTCCGGTAGGTGCTGACGTCAAACAACCTCGAAGGGGGCCAGCGATGGCGGTCTACCGCAGGTATTGAAACGAACGCATGGGTGCGCTTGACATATCGGCACTCCAGTCGGTACTGACGATCCCGTGGTATGAGATACACCTGATAAGGAGGGTGAGTATGATGATCGACTTTTGCGCCGCCCCCTTCGGTCGACCTCGCTTTTGGTTCGGCATCAGTTGACGCGCCGGGCGATCCCCGCCTCTCGCAGTCACCTCGACATCGCATAGCCGCTCTCAAGCCCGGCTTCATCTCATCCCTTCAGCAGGGCGCGGATACCCATCCGCGATCGCGTTCCATGTCACAGATCCCGACCCGCGGCGCCTTCGCCCGCGTTCTCGCCTTCGCCGCGTCCCGTTGGGCCCGGCGCCCCGGCCTCCTTTCCATTGTCGTCGGGCTTCAGATCGTCTCGACAAGTGCCGATGTCTCGATACCCATCCTGACCGGACGACTGGTCGCCGCCGTGGCTGAGGGTGCCACGCCTTGGGCGGCATTCTGGGGCCTGATGGCGTTGGGTGTTCTTTCCACAGCGGCCAAGATCGCGAGCTATTTCGCCATTATCGACCTGACGATCCCGACCATGCGCGAGGTCGAGGCCGAGGCCTTCGCACGTGTCCAGCGGCTGCCTGCGTCCTGGCACGCGAACGCATTTGCCGGCAGCACGGTACGGAAGATCACGCGCGGCGCCTGGGCGCTCGACGACATGGGAGACCTCCTGCTGCTCGCCCTGGGGCCAGCAGTTCTGGTTCTGGCCGGAACGATCGCTACGCTTACCGCCTTTCGTATCGAAGTCGGCATGGTCGCCCTCGCGGGCGCGGCGATCTTCTTGGCGATATCACTTGCGCTCACGCTCAAATGGGTCGCTCCGGCGGCGCGCCTCGCCAACGCGCAGGACAGCCGTGTCTCCGGTGCGCTGGCCGATGCGATCACCTCCAATGCGGTCGTCAAAGCCCATGCCGCCGAGGCCCGGGAGGACGCGCGGATCGACCGCGTACTCAGGAAGTGGGCGCATCGCAGCCGCCGCACCTGGCGGCGGGGCACCTGGTCTGGCCTTGCGCAGGACTTGAGCCTCTGGCTGTTGCGGGCACTGGTTCTGGGTGGTGCGCTGATCGCGTTCGTGCGCGGGTCGGCAGGGGCTGGCGAGATCGCCTTTACTGTCTCGGCACTCGGTGTGCTCGACGGCTACCTGCGCCAGATCGGCAACCATGTCCGCAACCTGCAGAAAGCCGTGAACGACGCCGAGGAGATGGTCGATCTAATGCAGGACGACGCGGAGAGGGATGTGGTCCGGCCCCCGGCACGCGTGCTTCCGCCGCGCGCGGCGGCGTTGGCGTTCAACCATGTAGACTACGCTTACGAAGGTGCCGCCACACCGCTCTTCACCGACCTGAATGTCGATATCCCGATGGGCCAGAAAGTGGGTCTCGTCGGCCGCTCGGGGTCCGGGAAGACGACATTTGTAAAGCTGGTGCAGCGTCTGCACGAGGTGACGCGCGGTGCGATTACGCTGGACGGAGTGGACATCGCCTCGGTCTCCCTGGCCGAGCTCCGCAGTCATGTCGCGCTCGTCCCGCAGGAGCCGATTCTGTTCCATCGATCCCTTGCCGACAACATCGGCTATGCAAGGCCCAGTGCCACGATGGATGAGATATGTGCCGCCGCTGCGAAGGCGGGCGCCGCCGAGTTCATCGAACGCTTGGACAAGGGCTACGGCACCGAGGTCGGCGAGCGGGGCGTGAAGCTTTCGGGCGGTGAGAGACAGAGGGTCGCCATTGCCCGCGCATTCCTGTCGGATGCGCCCGTTCTGATCATGGACGAGGCGACGTCCTCTCTCGATAGCGAGGCGGAAGCGCGTGTGGCCGAGGCGGCAGAGCGCTTGATGGAAGGACGCACGACACTCGTCATCGCGCACCGGCTGGCCACGGTCGAGCGGATGGACCGGATCCTTGTCTTCGATCGCGGACGGATCGTCGAAGACGGCACTCCATCTGAATTGATGGTGCGCCAGGATGGCCTCTACCGGGCGTTGCGGGAGAGGCAAACTCTGGCGGCGTGATACGCCGTGCGACGCATACCGGCGGATTGACCGGGCAAGACCGACTGGCGCTGGGGCGTCGCCACGCCGGTCGGTCTTGCAGGTGATCGCCGATGAGCCTCAACCGCGCACCCGGAATGGGAAGATGGTCTTTACGGGCTGCGGCACGGCACCGCCCGGACCGCTATGGGCCGCCTGCAGAGGCGGCCCGATCGGCTAGATTTCTATCGCTTCTGCGATGGCCAAGGCATCTTCCGGTCCCGCGCGCAAATATCGGACTGTGCCATCCATGCTGGTACGACCAAGCAGGAGTTGAACAGCGCGAAGGGTGCCTGTCTTCGTGTCGATCTGGGTGACTTATGCGAGCCGCATCGATTGCGTTCCACGGGCGCTCGCCTCGAGACCAATCGAAGTCACCCAATCACGGACAATGCGCGCATGCCGACGCGTGGATACGTGTCGTCACTCATAAGACCGGCCAGACCGGAGATATTCTTAGCCAACCATGAGTTTGTCCTGCATCCCTTTCTCGACAAAACCACACGGTCCTTCAGATCCTTCGAAGTGCACGGGCTTTTACGTCTTGCTTTGCAAACCGGAGGCCCGTTCCCTGATCTGACCCGATGCCATGACGTCGACGACCTTCAGCTTCCCGGAGTTGCAACCGCGGAGCTTGCAGTCGATTGTCTTGTTGAAGAGCACAAGGTCTCGATAGTTCTCCGCAAGCTCCAATCCACCTCGGATCGCCCGAACCTGGTTTGGTTTCAGCGGGCGTTTCTGGCCCACGACGCGTTCCTTGGTCCCCGCGGGTCGAAAGGCGCGAATGGCAGGTAAGTCTGGTGCTTTCGCGACCGATCCTTTCATCCGCCCTACCCTGCCAAGACAACGATCCGACGTTGACATGCGATCACGTCACGGGATCTTTGCCACGCTCTTTTGGTGTGTGATGCGCCCACGGCCACGGAACCCAAACATGCTTGACCATCGACGGCCTTGGCCTGGTTTGGGCGAGAATTCGGCTTTGCCGGTTCCGCGCTACCGCGCGTTCATCAGTGGTTCTCGACTGCGGCTTTTAGCTCGGTATTGAACATTTGATACATGGGCAACAGCTGGGTCACGAAGGTCGCGGCATAGGGGTTGTCGATAATCTCGTCTGACTGGACGAACAGGGCCTGATCCCCGCAAGCTTCAACACGATAGACGTGGTTGTCGCGACCGCCGCCGACGTCTTCGGGGAACGGGTCGGACCAACCAAAGGCGCGGCCCTCATCATAGATCAGCGTGTGGCGGATTTCGTTGGAATTTGGCTCACCGTTCTCGTCGGTGCCAAAGATGAAGGTGATCGTTACACCCCCACCATCTTGGATATCACCGGTCATACCTTGCAATGTGCCGGTGCTCCAATCGGCCATGGCCTCGAAATCGGTGAGGGTTGCCCACACTTCCGCAGCGTCCGCATCGATGAGGATGGACGTGTCGACGGTAGCATGAGTGGCGCTGAGTTACGCGATGCTGCCGCTCATCAAGGTCGCATCGCAGGGCGTGTCGGCCGATAGAGGAGTACTGGTCGCGACTGCCAGCAGAGGGACGGCAAGTATGGTCGAGGTGAAGTAGAAAAAACGTTTCATGGTCACTCCAAGTGAGTTTGGTTTTCGATCTTGGGGAGGGAAAGAAGTGGTCGCGACTATTTGCTGGGGTCGCCAGAGGCCCACGCGACGCCGTCGCCACGGTCCATCGTTGCCATCTGCGCCATGTCGGCATCATCAATGGCAAAGCAGAACAGGTCGAGGTTTTGGCGCATGCGAGCGGGGCTCAGGCTTTTGGGCAGCACGGCATAGCCATTCTGCACGCCCCATCGCAACAAAAGCTGTGCTTCGGACACGCCATATTTTTCCGCCATTCCTTTGAAGGCTTCGCCGTCTGCCTTCATCTCATCGGTCTTGGCACTGTCCTGACCGGGCTCCGCGCGCCACGTGGAAAGCGGGACAAGGCTGCTGTAGGCAATCGGCGCGATGTCGTGCTTGGCCATATGGGCAAGCAGGCCGGGTTTCTGGGACCAGGGATGTAGTTCGATCTGGTTGGCATCGGGCATGGGCAGGCCGGCGGCGCTGATCTCATCTAGATGCGTTTCGTTGAAGTTGCTGACGCCAACGGCGCGCGCCTTGCCGCTGGCTTGCAGGTCCAACAGGGCGCTCCACTGCTCCAGGCGCTTCTCACCGCCGTAAGGGGCGTGGATCAGGTAGAGGTCCACATAGTCCAATCCCAGACGCGACAGGCTTGCGTCGCATTCTTCAATGGACTGCGCGCCGGTCTTGGGCGCGTCCCCCCAGGCGGGATTTCCGGGCCACAGTTTGGCGGTCACGAACAGCTCGGCGCGGGAAAGCCCTTCGGACCGCAGCCCTTTCCTGATACCGGCGCCGACGGGTTCTTCGTTGCGATAGCCAGAGGCCGTGTCGATGTGCCTGTAGCCCGCAGCGATCGCGGAACGGATGGCCGTTTCGGCATCCTCATTCGCGATCAGATATGTGCCGAATCCGACCGCGGGGATGGAGGTGCCAGGGTTGAGGGCAAAGGTGGTTTGTAATCCAGACATGCTGTGCTCCTTTCATGCGCGTTGTTGATTGGACGCTAGAGGGCCGGCTGAAATCCGTCCTGCCAAATTCTCCGACACATCTTCCAATTCCTCCGAATGGAAGGGAAAATGCGTGACCTCACGGCGCTGGTTTGATAGGGATCGGGACAGGAGGCGGATATGACGCTCGAACGATTAAAGCACCTGTCAGTGGAGCTTTCGGCTCAAGAAACAGTGCTTTCGGGCCGAATTCTCCCGGCAGCGCATATATTTCAGCGCGAAGATGTGACCGCGTTCGAAGCAGTTGTCTATAACCCTGTGATTTGTCTGATCCTACAGGGACGGAAAGAAATGACTGTAGGTGACCAGTTCGTTTCCTTGGCTGAAGGGGATGCTCTTTTGGTCAGCCACGACTTGCCGGTGACCTCCAGGATAACCGACGCCAGTGCAGAGGCCCCGTATCGTGCACTCATTTTCTCGTTGGATGTGAGCATCCTGCGCAGTCTCTATGAACAGGTTGGCGAGGCAGTGACTGAGGCGCATGACGCGACATCGCTCGCGGCCAGCGCGGCTGATCCCGCGTGGACCGAACCCATGGTGCGTTATCTGGAATTGATGGATGCGCCCCTTGATGCGCAGGTCCTCGGTCCGATGATCCTGAAGGAAATCCACTACCGCCTGCTCCTGTCACCCATCGGCGGCATGTTGCGGAAACTGCTGTCGGTGGACAGCCATGCCAGCCGTATCGCCAAATCCATTCAAAGGATCAGGGCCAGTTTCCGGGAACCGCTGGCGGTTGGCGATCTGGCGCAGGCGGCGGGAATGAGCCAGTCATCGTTTCATGAGCACTTCAAATCCGTGACGGGCACCACGCCTCTCCAGTATCAAAAAGATCTGCGGATGATCGAAGCGCGGACGCTCTTGGAACGCGGCATCCCTTCTGTTTCCGTTGCGGGTTTTGAAGTGGGTTACGAAAGCCCGACGCACTTCAGTCGCGACTATTCCCGCAAATTCGGTTGTTCGCCAAAACACCATCTTGCGAGGGCGTCGTAGCCCATCGTCGCGTCCAGACCAAAAGCGACGGAACGCTGGAATCACATCTAGAAATCAAGATGTGCTTTAAGCGTGTCTCGACATTCAAGTCTTACTAAATTGGTCGAAGTCTTGCTATCTGATCCAAGCTCAAGAGGTCCGCAGCCATTCAGGAAACGCAAAGCGGTGGACAGATGGCCGTCACCGACGACCTTTCATATCACCCGAGCGTGCCCGAATGTGCGACGACACCGCGTGCAGCGGGGTTGCGCACCCAGGGGGTCGTCGCCGGTTGCGGCGGCACACACATTGCCAGGGCGTAGGTTTTCATGGCGCGCGCCGGTGCGGTCGCGGCGCTTGGTGGGCCGAACGGGTGCGGCAAATCAACCGCTCTCAAGGCAATGTCGCGCGTGATGCCCCTCATGGCTGGCGAAGTGCAGGCCGGTGACATCTACGATCAATCGCCCCTGTGCAGAGCCATTTTCAGCAAGTCAACTGATGCGATCAGACAGCTGAAAAATAAACACTCGACTTCATTCAAACGTCTACTGAGCAGCTTCGCTAGCGGGCAAAAGCTGCCCAAACCTGAGAAACGGCGCATCTCTGTGTCTTGTTTGACCGATCCGACACTGCACGACGATCAAGCGAGCGCCTTCAGATGTCCTGGCGGGTTTCCCCGCATCAATGACTGGGCCGCATGAGCAATCGCGTTCGCATCGATCCCGTGCAGGTGGTAGACGTCGCCAACCGTTCCGGCTTGGCCGAAATGCTCCACTCCAAGCGACTTGACACGGTGTCCTTCGACGCCGCCAAGCCACGATAACGTAGCGGGATGTGCATCCGTCACTGTCACCAGCCCCGCATCCAAGGGCAGACTGGAGAGCAAGATTTCCACCTTCGAACGAGCCGCTGCATTACCGCGTTGACGGGCGCGCTCCGCCGCCTGCCATCCGGCATTCAGACGATCCGCTGAGGTGACGGCCAGAATGCCGATCCCGCGCATGGTCTCTGACAGCAGACCCGCCGAGCGGATCGCCTCGGGCGCGACGACGCCGGTATAAACTATGGCGATCCGGCTTCCGGGTTCTGGCGGGCGCAACCAGTATCCGCCGTCGATGACGTCTCGGGCGAAATCGGAGTCTGCCGGTCGGTTGATTTGCTCCAGCGGCACCGTCGATAACCGCAGATAGAGGGAACCGCCTTTCTCATCTCGCAACCAGTTTTCCTCTGGCAAGGCCTCTGCGGTGTCACGCTGCATGTAATCGAAACCCCAGCGCATGATGGCCGCCAATTCATCGGCGAACGCAGGCTCGAACGTTGCCAACCCATCCTGCGCCATTCCGATCAGAGGTGTGGAAATGGATTGGTGCGCCCCACCTTCATGGCTGAGCGACACGCCCGACGGCGTTGCGACAAGCATGAATCGCGCATCCTGGTAGCAGGCGTAATTCAACGCATCCAGGCCCCGGCAGATGAACGGGTCGTAGACGGTGCCTACAGGCAAAAGCCGTTGACCGAACAGAGAATGCGACAGGCCAAGGGCGCCGAGGAAGGTGAACAGGTTGTTCTCTGCAATCCCAAGCTCCACATGCCGCCCGCCTGCGTGGCGTTGCCATTTCTGCACCGACGGCACCGATTGATCGCGGAACACATCGGCCTGGTCGGCCTTGGCGAAGAGGCCGGTCTTGTTGATCCATGGCCCGAGATTGGTGGAGACAGACACATCGGGCGACGTGGTCACGATGCGCGCGGCAAGCTCGGGCGCGTCGGAAGCGATGGCCGACAGGATCTGCCCGAACGCATCCTGGGTTGAGAGGACGCTCTTGATGCGCGGGGTGATGGCGGCATCCGTTGGCACGGGTTTGGCCGAGAACCGGCGGCGACCCTTCGCGTTGAACGGCACGGCATCGAGGAACCTGCGGATCGCGTCCGTGTCCTGGGTGAGGCCGGCAAACGGCTCCCATTCCTGGCCGGGCGCGATCCCCATTTCGGCGCGCAGGCCTTCGATCTGCGCGGGCGTCATAATGCCCGCGTGGTTGTCCTTGTGGCCCGCCAGCGGCAGGCCGTGGCCCTTGATCGTGTAGCAGATGAAACAGACCGGGCGATCATGGTCGATGGCGTTCATAGTCTCCGCGATCAGAGCCGCGTCATGGCCCGCGAGGTTGCCCATCAGATGGGCCAGGCCCGCATCGTCGTGATCGGCCAAGAGCGCAAGCGCCTGATTATCGCCGGCGAAATCGGCCTCAAGCTGCGCGCGCCAGGCGGCGCCGCCCTTGAAGGTCAGGGCGGAATAAAGCGCGTTGTCGCAACTGTCGATCCAGTCCCGCAGGCGCGCGCCGCCGGGGGCCTTGAACGCATCTTGCATTGCGGAGCCGTATTTCAGCTCCAGCACCTCCCACCCACAGGCCTCGAAGATATCGCGAAACCGCGCGTTCAGGCCCTGCGTCACCACTCCGTCAAGAGATTGCCGGTTATAGTCGATGATCCACCAGCAATTGCGCAGGTCATGCTTTGCCCCTTCCAGAAGCGCCTCGTAGATATTGCCTTCATCCAGTTCCGCATCGCCCACCAGGGCGATCATCCGGCCTTTGGGGCGATCCAGCCATCCGTGCCCGGCCAGATAGTCCTGTGTCATTGACGCGAATGCCGTCATGGCGACGCCCATCCCCACGGACCCGGTGGAGAAATCCACGTCGTCTTCATCCTTGGTACGGGACGGATAGGGCTGCGCGCCGCCAAGGGCGCGGAAATCCTGCAATTGCTGACGCGTCTGGTTGCCGAGCAGATACTGGATCGCGTGGAACACGGGGCTGGCATGGGGCTTGACGGCCACGCGGTCTTCCGGGCGGAGCACTTCGAAATAGAGGGCGTTCAGGATTGCGTTCATCGACGCCGATGACGCCTGATGGCCGCCAACCTTGATCCGGCCCTTTTCGCGAATGTTGTTGGCGTGATGGATCATCCATGACGACAGCCACAGGGTTTTTTGTTCCAGCGCATCGCGGATGTCTGACGCTTTTGTCACGTCAGGCCGCCTGGCGAACCGGTGCTGGCAGGGCCGCGCCCCCTTTCGCGAAGAGATGCGCATTCTCCGTCATTACCCGCAGCCCCAACTTGTCACCGGTCGCAATGGGGATGTTGCCGTGCTTTCTGACCATCATCGGACCGACCTTGTCGACATTCACGTAGATGTTCGTGTCCGATCCCAAATGTTCGACCACATCCGCGGTGGCAGTGAGGACGTTGGGGCCGGGATCCACCACATCCAGATGTTCAGGACGGATGCCGAGTTCCGTCGCGAAAGGTGTGTTTTCCCGCATCGGCAGGCCAAGCCATTGACCATTGGCGAGCGTGACACCCTCCACACCGCCCGTCACGGGAATGACGTTCATGGTGGGGGAGCCGATAAATTGCGCGACGAACTTGTTGGCAGGACGCTCATAAAGATCCAGCGGACTGCCAACCTGCTGGATGTCGCCGCCGTTCAGCACAACGATCCGATCAGCCAATGTCAGCGCCTCCACCTGATCGTGGGTGACGTAGATCATCGTGGCCCCGAGGCGCTGATGCAGACGCGCGATCTCCAATCGCATCTCGACACGGAGCGCGGCGTCGAGGTTGGACAGCGGCTCATCAAACAGAAAGGCGCGCGGATCGCGGATGATGGCGCGGCCCATGGCGACACGCTGGCGTTGGCCGCCTGACAGGGCTTTGGGCAAACGGTCCGTCAGGGCGGTCAGGCCAAGGGTTTCGGCGGCTTGGGCGACGCGGGTTTTCTTTTCGTCGACCGGGTCGCGCCGGATCTCCATCGAGAAGCCCATGTTCCGGGCGACATCCATATGCGGGTAAAGCGCGTAGGATTGGAACACCATCGCGATATCCCTGTCGCGTGGACTCACGTCGTTCATGCGCGCCCCGTCGATCAGGAAGTCGCCTTCGGTGATCGGCTCAAGCCCCGCGATCATCCGCAGAAGCGTGGACTTTCCACAACCTGACGGCCCCACCAGCACGATGAATTCGCCGTCCGCGATATCCAAATTGATATCACGCAAGACCTCCACAGCGCCGTAGCGTTTGACCAGATCCTTGAGTTCCATACGTGCCATCGCCTGGCCCCCTATCCCTTGACCGCGCCGGACGTCAGGCCCTGCACGAGGTAGCGTTGAATGAAGATGAAGAAGAGGCAACTGGGGATCAGCGCAAGCGAGCCTGCCGCCATCATCTGCCCCCAATCGACCGAGAAGCGGGACACGAAGGTCAGCAGTCCCACAGGGAATGTCATGGACTCATTGTCCGAGATCAGCATCAGCGCAAACAACAGCTCGGACCATGCGGCGGTGAAGACAAAACCAAGCGTTGCCCCGAGACCCGGGAGCGTCAGCGGCAGGATCACCTTGCGCAACGCCTGGAACCGGGTGCAGCCATCCATCATGGCGGCCTCTTCCAGATCCTTGGGGATCGCGTCAAAGAAACTCTGCATCAGGAAGGTCGCAAAGGGGATGTTGAAGGCGGTGTAGACCACGATCAGCGAGGTCAGCGAATTCAGCATCCCAAGCGACGCCACGATCTTGTAGATTGGCGCGATGATCATCAGAAGTGGGAACATCTGGGTGATCAGCATGACCGCGACGATGATCTTCTTGCCGCCGAAATCGAACCGCGAGAATGCATATCCCGCGCCTGCGGCGAGGATCGTCGTGACTGCTGCCGTTCCCAGCGAGACGTAAAGCGAATTGCCGAAAAACGCCATGAAGTCAGTCTGGAAAATCACCGTCCGGAAGTTGTCCAGCGTGGTTGTCGACGGCCACAAGTCGGTGCCCTCGGTGAAGATAAGCCGATCCGGCGTGATGGCGATTTTCACCAGCCAGTAAAGCGGGAACAGCGCAAATAACAGATAGGCCAGAAGGGCCACGTATTTGCCTAGGGTGAGAGCGGGGTTGGTGCGCGTAACCGACATGACCGCTTACACCTTCACGAGTTTCTTGCGCAGCCACAGCACGAAGATCGCGTAGACCAGCAGGATGATCAGAAGCGCCACGGCGATGGTTGACGCGAAGCCGAAATCAAGGCGGCGGAAGGCCGTAGTGAAGATGTAGGTCGACAGGATCTGGGTGGAGTTTGCCGGCCCACCGCCGGTCATTACGAAGATCAGGTCGGCGAAATTGGCGATCCAGATCGTGCGCAGCATCACGGTGATGGCGATCATGGGGGCCAGAAAGGGCAAGGTGATCTTGGTGAAGGTCTGCCACGGTGAGGCGCCATCGATTTCAGCGGCCTCGTAAAGCTCTCCGGGGATCGATTGCAATGCGGCCAACAACGTGATCGCGAAGAACGGTACCCCGAACCAGATATTGGCCACGATTGGGCCCCACAGGGCCAGGTCCGGATCGCCCATGATGTTGTAGGGTTCGTCAAGAATGCCAAGGGCGGCCATCCAATGGGGCAAGGGGCCGATGGTCGGGTTGAAAAGCCATGCCCATGTCAGCGCCGACAGGAAGGTAGGTACGGCCCAGGGCAAGAAGACCAACGCCTGAAAGAGCTTCTTGCCAAAAAACTGTGTGTTCAAAAGAAGCGCGAGGCCGAGGCCCAGAAGGAACTGGAACGAGACCGACCAGAAGGTCCACCAGAAGGTGTTTTCCAGCGCGATCCAGAAGCGGCGGTCAGACCAGAGATCAACATAATTCTCGAACCCCACCCAGCCGGTGGCGAACGGGTTCAGGATCTCGATGGACTGGAAGGAATAGGAAATGCCGATGATCAGCGGGATCAGAATGATCGTGCCAATCAGGACAATCGCGGGCGACAGATAGAGGAACGGCTCCACCATGTAACGCCAGTAAAGCGATCGTCCTGCCCGGGATTCCCCGGAAAGGACGTTGTTATCGGTGCGCGCTGTCACTGGGCGGACTGCCAGTTGGCGTAGGCGTCGGTCAGGTACTCGGCCCATTGGTCGGCCAATTCCTGAGCGGTCAGTTGCCCGAGCAGCGCTTCCTGGCTGGTCTCGACAACAATCGTGCTTGCGAAATAGCCCCATTCCTCGAGATAGGTGGGCATGATCGTCGGCACGTATTCCTCGCCATTGAGGGTCTCGAACCAGCCGGCGAATTGATCGGTCTGGAAATAGGGATCCTGATCGGCGCCCTGATGGATCGGAATCACACCAACCCGCTGCGCCCAGGTGGAATTCGCCTCGGGGCTGGACAGGGCGGCGATCAGGTCGAAGGCCTCGTCTTCATGCTCGGTTGTGTTGAAGATCGACCAGCCCGCAAAGCCGATGGTCGGGAAGGCCTGACCAGAGGGGCCAACGGGCATCGGGATCACGGCGAAGTCGTCCGCATCCATCCGCTCTGCAATCGCGATCAATGCGTCGGGATCCTGATCCAGAAAGGCGCATTGGCCGGAATAGAAACCCGCCACGATCTCGTTAAAGCCCCAGTTGACACTATCACGGGGCGCGTGGCCGTTCTGGTAAAGATCGAGCAGGAACTGGATCCCCTCGACTGAACCGGGCTCGTTGACCCGGGACTGGCCGTCTTCGGTGAAGAATTCATTGGTGCCATTCATGACGGCGGCCATCATGATCCAGCCATTGGTGCCACCCGGCCCGCCGCGCAGGCAGTATCCGGAGCGCCCGTCCAACTCGGACACGGCAGCGGCGGCGGCGGCGAACTCTTCCATCGTGCGCGGCGGCTCGGCCACGCCCGCCTCTTCCAGAAGTGCACGGTTGTAGAACATAGCGCGCAGGTAGAAGCCATAGGGGATCATGTTGAAGCCGCCCGATTGGCTGCCCATGTCGACGGTCCGCTGCGTCAGCGTGCTTCCATGTTCCCAGCCCGCGACATGCTCGGAGAGATCTACGAGACGGTCCGAGCCCGCATAAAGCGCGGCCCATGTGTCCGGCATTTCCACGACATCAGGAATGTCGCCGCCCGCAACCATCGTAGCCAGCGTTTCGAACGCCTGGCCCCAAGGCAGACTGGTGATCTCAACGGTCACGCCTTCGTTGGCAGCTTCAAAGTCGGCGACAAGCTGCTCCAGGACGGCCGTCCGCTCGGGGCTTGTGATCACCTCAACCAGCCTCAGCGTGGTATCAGCCTGCGCCGCACCGGCCATCATCATGGCAATCGTGCTGGCACTCATAAGAATGCGTTTCATTAGCAACTCCCTTCTCTTCCTACATGGTTCATATTCGGACCCATTTTTCAGGTCACGCTTGCACTCAAGGCAGACTCAAAGTCTGCCCAAAGGTCTTCTGGATCTTCCAACCCGAGGTTCAGACGAACCAGATTGGGTGACACGCCGAAGGTCTGCATGGAATTGTGGGCTCCGGCCTGCGCCAGCCCGACCCGAGCCGGAAGCAGCAGGCTTTCAAAGCCGCCCCAACTAACTCCAAGACGGAAATGGCTGACGGCGTCGGCAAATGCGGGGATGTCGACGCTGTCATCGAACTCGATGGACATCAGCCCCGAACGGCCCGTCAGACCAGGCACTGTGTTGGCGCCGGGGCTGTTGATCTTGCGAACCTGTGGCACCCGGGCCAATCGGTCCACAAACACGTCCGCCGTCGCCTGATGCTGCATCATCCGCGCCTTCAATGTCCGCAGGCCGCGGGTCAGGAGAAAGGCTTCAAACGGCGCGAGCTTCGCCCCGAGAAGCGGCAAGGTCAGATCACGGATGCGAGCGATATGGGCGTGGGAGGACACCACCACGCCCGCAACCGTGTCCGAATGGCCCGAGATGTATTTCGAGGCCGAATGCAGCACGATGTCGATCCCCAGCGTGATGGGGCGTTGAAACACCGGGCTGGCCCAGGAATTGTCGATCATGGTGACCGTGCCGTGGCGCTGTGCGTGTTCGGCTACGCGCGGCAGGTTCATCGGTGTGAAAATGACTGAACTGGGGCTTTCGAGATACGCGATGTCAACGCCAGCCAGGAGATCAGGATCATCCTCGAACGCCCAGGCGGGATGATATTGGATCTCCACTCCGATCGGACGCAGCATCCGTTCGAGGAAACGGTAGGTGTCGGGATACACATGTTCGATACAGGCGATCCGGTGGCCCGGTTTGACGAACGCCAACAACGTTGAGCTGATGGCCGCCATGCCCGAGGCAAAACCAACGGCCGCATCCCCCGCCTCCGCCTGAGCCATCAATCCCTCAAAGGCCGCAACAGTGGGGTTCTGCACACGGGTATAGATGGCTGTGTTGGTCTCCCCGGCCATACGCGCCTCAAACGCTGCGTAGCTGTCGAACGAGAACAAGGAGGTCTGCACAATCGGCGGCGTGACCGCCCCGCCATCATCCGCCAGAACCGACGCCAGAACCGTTGCAATGTTCGGTGTTTCAGACATCTCGCGCGCCCATCGCCTGCATTACCTGCCGGATTTCGTCTTCTACCATGGACAATATCTGCTCCATGAGCGCAGCGGCGGTGTCGGCATCTCCGGCAATGACGGCATCGGCCATGGGCAGATGTATCGGGATCGAGGCCTGACCCAGATGGGCCTGGCCAAACGGAACTTCATAGACCTCGTTGAATCCCTGCTGGATCTGCCGGATCAACTGACCGAACAGCGGATTGCCGCACGCGTCCTGCAAGGCCGCGTGAAACCGGTAATCTGCGGCCCGCCAATCTTCTCCGGCCTCGTAGACGGCGATAAGCTCGGCGGCGCGTGCGGCAATGATCCGCCGGTGATCCGCATCGCAATTCTGCGCGGCAAGGCGGACCGTCTCGATCTCAAGCGGGCGGCGTACGGCATGGGTACGCAGCAGGCTTTCGGCTTCCAGTTTCACGGTTACCGGAAGCTGGATCGCGTTCGATGACACCTCCGCCGCCAAGACGGTTCCCGCCTTCTTGTTGCGCGTCACGATGCCCATGTTTTGCCATGCGGTCAGCGCCTCCCGCACTTTTGCGCGACCGACCCCGAGACGTTTCGCAATGTCGACTTCGGTCGGCAAGCGGTCGCCAACCGTTAGTCCCTGCGTTTCGATCATCAACGACAGCGCCTCCAGCACATCTCGACTGGTGTTGCGCGCCGGCAAAAGCGGTAGCGCATCGGCCGGATTGGCGCTGGTGGGATCGGAAAGGGCGTCATCGAATGAGGGCAAGGGACGTATCCAGTTCTGCTTGGTTTAGAGTTAGGCAATAATGTCGGACAAAATCAACAATAATGTACGACATTATATTGTTGAAGTTTTAAGCTAATAAAATCAAAAACTTGACTGGATGCAAAGCACAAAGACTAGCTTCAATGGGCCTTGGCAGGGCAGATTGATTCGAGTGGCCGTGGCTACCTGATCCAGTTCCGACCGGCATTTCGGCTCCATGTCACGCAAGGAAACTGAACTGCAGTTTCACGACTACGCGGCATGGGGGCCGCTGATGCAATCCTTCATGAAAGCGGCAATTGGCGACGCATAAGCAGTTGCTGCAGGAGGAAGCGTTCTCTCGGCAAGGTCACGCGCCCCGTTCGCTTGGGCTTCAGTGATCGTTGGGGCACCAGGACGACTATGCGGCAATGTTGGCTGTAGCGCGCAGACATTTTTGAGGGACGCGCCGCGGACGTCGGTCGCCGCCGGCGTCTCGCTGAACAGCGCACACCGATGGCGGCGCCGCCCAACAGGCACACTGCACCCCGACGACGCATATGCTTAACGGACCGAATACGACCAAGACGTGGGAGATCGGCAGGTACGCCAGCGAGCCTCAGGAACATGTGCTGGACCGAGAAGGCGGCCATGGAAAGCGGCGTCACAAGGCTGCCGAACATATCTTGGAGGGGGGCTTTCAACGATGGGTTTGTCA
The DNA here is from genome assembly GCA_947494975.1 of uncultured Roseicyclus sp. GTDB lineage: Bacteria > Pseudomonadota > Alphaproteobacteria > Rhodobacterales > Rhodobacteraceae > Gymnodinialimonas. The sequence continues at coordinate 587,803 of CANLXA010000001.1, forward strand.
GGCTGCGCAATCCTCGGTTTCGACGGACCGGATCGCTTCGGCAAGCCGTGCAATCAAATCGGCAAGATGGTCGGAGAACTGGCATTCGGCCGGGAACCAGTGCCCGGTGCCTGCGATTAGATGGAATGACGCACCGAAATGCTCCGCGATCTTCCGAGCGGTTTTGGTCGGAACGATCTTATCCCGCTCGGCCGCGGCCACCGCGACCGGAACGTCGAGCGGCGGCTCGGGGTCGAACGGGCAACCGGGGGCGAGGCGGAGGGCCTCGGCCAGCACGCGACCGCTGTCGGGAAGCAAGGTATTTGCAACCTGCCCCGACGGCGGATCACGATCGAACCTCCGCGTCCGTTCGAAATGCAGCGCACCGCTGCGCCAGCGTCTCCCGAAGGAGGCCGAAAAGAAGAGCGCCTGAAGCCAAGCGGGAATTTCGGTGGGGACAGATGGGGGCGGGACCGGCGCCATGAGAAAAACGCCCGAAGCGGCACCCTCGGCCGCGAGTGTGTGCGCCAGCAATGCCCCGTTCGAATGGCCGCAGATAATCGGACGTGTGTCGCGGATGGCCAGACGTCGTGCATGCTCCCGTGCCTCGTCGAGCAGGCCGTTAAGCGAAAGGTTCGATAGGGTTCCAACACCGCACGACGCCGACCGGCGGGCCTGTTCGGCCAATGTCGGATGCGCGACTGCAATACCACGGGCCTCGATGCACCTTGCCAGCGGCGCAAGGGTATCCCCGGTTCCACCTAAGCCATGCAGAAGCAGTACGGATGGTTTCTCGCGGGTCTTGAGTGTCAATATACGTCACCTCCGCGGTCGGCCTTCGGGCCAACCGCCGCTTGCGTGAGCGACAGGCTTGCGTCCTTGCAATCGATCTCCGCCTCGGCGCCGAACGGCAGAACGATCATCGGATCGGTGTGGCCGAAATCGAGGCCGGTGATCAGCGGGATCCGGTCGGCACCGTATTCCGCAAGCACCCGGGCGATTGCCGCACCGTAATCATCGTTGCGTTCGACGGGAACGCCGCCAGGACGACCGACGATGAGGCCGGCGATCCGCCCGAGGATGCCCTGTGCCCCGAAGTTGCGCATCCAGCGGGTCACGGTGGCCGGTGGCGGAGCCTCTTCGGACGTCTCGTAAAACAGGATGGCCTCGTTCCAATAGTCGAGCGGCGGCCAGAGTGACGTGCCCTTCAGCATCTCCAGCACCTCGGCGCAGCCACCGATCAGGGGGCCGCGGATCGTGCCGGAGCCTTGCCACACCTTCGGGGGCATCGACGGTTTCATCCGCCGCTGTCGTGCCTGGTTCTCCGGCACCGCCCAGTCGAGGTATTCGTCCGTCCAGCCCTCGGTGTTACGCGGCAGTTTTCCAGCTGCATTCTGCGAGAATAGGACACGACGGATCGCATCCCGCGCAAAGGCGTGCATGCCGCCGTTTTCAGCAAACCCGGTCATGATAGTCGGGCCGTAGAAGCTCGACACACCCGCTTTCAGACAGGCGAAATTCAGCACGGTGGCGTCGGAATATCCAAGGAATGCCTTGGGGTTCGCCGCGATCACGGACAGGTCCAGATGAGGGACGAGCCGGATGGCATCGTCCCCGCCAATCGACGCAACTACGGCGGCGATCCCTGGGTCGGCGACGGCCTGCATCACGTCCGCCGCACGCGCCTGCGGGTTTTGCGCCAGCCAGACCGCGGGTTTGCAGGCATGGGGCATGACCACGGGCTCCAGCTCAAATTCCTCCGCGAGATACTGCAGGCCAGCCTCGAAACGGTGCGGGAAACTGGCGGGGCCGCCCCAGGATGGAGTGACGATCGCCACGCGGTCTCCCGGCGCGAGAACGGGCGGTGTGCGGAGCGGTGTGCGCCAAGCCGTGAAGGCGCCGTGCGTCATCATATTCATACTCTACAGAGCCTTTCCGCAAGATCGTGGAACGGGGTCCAGTCCTCGATGACGCGCCGAGCGAAGCTTCGAACAGTCGACAGATGCAGATCCGGTCTTGAGATTTTGATGGTGGCGATTGACGTGCTGGGACACGGCCACGGCCCGGGGAGCGGTCTGAAATCAAACTCCGACAAAGCCCGTCTCAACGCGATGACGCGGGCCTCGGCCTGTCCGAGACACACCTGCGCGTAGAGCGCGGCGAGATGCACATGAACCAGACGAATACTGCGCCAATCATCCCCCTGGGCGTGCTGAAGCATGTAGGCATCGGTCAGCATATGATGTGCGGGCCAATAGCGGTGATCCGAGTAATGCAAAGCCAGCGCTTGACCGAACCGTGCCCAACAGCCGGAAGAGGCTGCGAGGTCATGGTGGTGCGGGCCGTCAATGTCGGGAAATCGTCCCATGCAACCCATGCAGATACCGGTTTGGCTCATGCTCTGGCGCCTCCGTCTATAGCGACTCCTGCGCCAGGGTTCGGGCTCGGGGTCTGCATGGTTCGGGTGGGGCACCTGCCTCGACGTCCACATGGGTGATCTGTGGAAGTCCTTCATCAGATGTCTCGCGACATGCGATATCCGGGCACGATCGCCTTCCCGCCCGAGCCAACCATGATCCGTTCTTCGGTCTTCCAGCCGCCAGCATGGTACAGACGCTCACCAGCCACGGTCGCGAGAAGCTGCGCCCGCCGGAACCCAGCGATACGCGCCGCGGCAAGGGCCGTCGACAGCACGAGCGATCCCAGGCCCTTTCGCGCGACATCCGGATGGGTGTACATGGCGCGAATGCTGGCGGCCTCCGTTGCGGGGTCCAGCAAGCGCGCTTCGCCCGTGCCTTGCCCGTCCGGGCTGAACAGCGCCGCACGTCTGGACCAGCCGCCGCTCGCTGAGATCCAGCCATTCACGGTCGCGACATAGTAGGTTCCATCCTCGATCAACGCGGGATCGAAAGGGGTGATCTGACGCATTTCCGCCCTCTGTTCGGGGGTCATGAGAGGATCGAGGAGCTTAGAGATGGCGCGCTCCTTGATCTCCTCAAGGACAGGTCGATCCGCCATGATGGCGCGTCTCAGTTCGACGACCGGAGTGTCGAGAATTGCTTCTTGGTAGGTCATTTCATTCAGTCCGTAACTTGCCCCGACGGACGGACCGTCGGGGCGCTGAGGATTTGGGCTACCAGACACGCTGGGTCTCGAAGGCGGCGCCCCTGATCTCGACTTCGCGGAAGGTTCCGGACGCGTTGCCGCTTGCGTCGAATTCGACGTTTGAGACGCCGACATAGTCGATATCGCCCCCTTCGGAGAGGATACGCAGGCCCTCGGCGAGTTCGCCTACACCGATGGGTATCCCCGGTGCGTTGGCGACTCGGTCCATGTGTTCAACAATGGCGCCCCGCTCGGCCGAGCCGGCAGATTGCAGCGACAGAGCAATCAGCGCCGCCGCGTCGTAGCTTTCGCCGCGGAAAGGGCCGATGCCGGTGATCCCCGCCTCCGCCGCCAGTGCGTCGAAACTTGCGGCGGCATCGCCGTCCGACCCGGGCACCGAACCGAAGGAGCCTTCGAGTTGGTCACCAAGGTCGGCCAGAAGCGTGTCGCCTATCATCCCGTCGGGAAGGATGAACCGGTCGAACGCGCCGAGATCGAGCGCCGTCTGAATGATCTGGCGCCCGCCTTGGTCTACATAGCCGATAACAAGCAGGTCGGTCGCACCGGACGCCGCCAACGTAGAAACCTCCGCCGTGTAGTCGCCCCGGCCGTCCTCATGGGCGACGGAGACGGTGACGCTGCCCCCGAGCGTCTCGAACGCTCGGCTGAAGGCGTCGGCCAAGCCTTGCCCGTAGTCGTTGTTCGTGTAGGTCACCGCGACCGCGTCGATGCCGCGCGCAATCGTCAACTCGGCGAGGACCTCACCCTGTCGTGCGTCGGAGGGCGCGGTGCGAAAGAACAGCCCGCGGTCGTCGATGTCGCTAAGGCCGGGACTGGTGGCCGAGGGTGAAAGGGTCAGCACGCCGTTGGGCACAGCAACATTGCTTACCACCGCGCCGGTCGCGCCAGAGCAGGCCGCGCCGAGTATGGCGACGACGCCCTCACCGACGAGCCTTTCAGCTGCGGCGGTTGCTGCGGACGCATCAGCGCAGGTGCTGTCGCCACGAGACGCTTCGATCTGCCGGCCGCCGAGGAACAACCCCGAGGTGTTGATCTCTTCGAAGGCGAGGTCTGCGGAGGCGGCCATGTCGGGTGTGAGCGACTCCACAGGCCCGGTGAAGCCCATCAGCACGCCGATCCTGACAGGGCCGCCATGGCCGTCGGCCCAGGCGGCGCCTGAGGCGAGCGACAATGCAGTGGTCGTAGCGAGAAGGTGTTTCAGCATTTGATCTTCCTTGTTTCTGATTGGTGGCCAAGATGGCCGGTTTGTCTGCGCGACGTTCGCGCAGGTCTTTGTGGCCATGAGATCCGCTGCGGTGTCCTCCTTGCGCAGGGCGCGAGGAACGAAGACCGCCAGAGGATCACGAGAGGCTGCATGGGCGGGCTCCGGCGTCAGGTCGCGACGATCCGGTCCCGCATCGAGGGGCGGTACGCGCAGACGTTGTCGAGCGTCCCGGTGTCCATGATCCTCACACGAATGCCCTCGCCCGACCGGATACGGCCGGTGTCGAAGGTACCGCCCTTGGCCATCGCCACGTGGGCGGGACGCCCGAAATTGGCGAAGACCACGGACTTTCCAAAGGCAACCTCGAGAAGGGCGGGATGAAGGGCCGAGGTCCGGACGGTCACCCGATACTCTTCTGCCGACACCGAAAACGCGGTGCGTGTGGCGGCTGCAAGCCCGGCAATGATACGCTTCATGTTAAGTGCTCCTGACTGGGTTGAGCTTGCGGCACGCCACGAGACCGGTTTAAACCCATGCCGGGAGGCGAAGCTTCACGGAGCCCTGAGGTTTTCCTGAGGAATGAGTCGCCGTTTCTGATATTCTTGGACCTGAAACGAATTCCGGCCCCAGCGGGCTCTCATGACGCGCAATGATCTATGCATTCGAAGACTTCACGATCGACACCGATCGCTTTCAGCTTGCAGGCCCCGACGGGATAATCGAGGGCGAGCCGCAGGCACTCGAATTCCTGATCCACATGATCCGCAACCGTGGCCAGTTGGTCACCAAGGAAACCCTGCACCAGACCTTCTGGCCCGATCGTGTCGTGTCCGACGCGGCCCTGTCGAACCTTGTCAGAAACGCCCGCCGTCTGGTCGGGGACACCGGCGAGGAACAACGGATCATCGCCACCCGGCACGGTCGCGGCTTTGTGTTTCGTGCAGATGTCCGCGAAGTCGCTGGACCCGATGCCCTGAATGAGGCGATGCGCGATCTCTCCCATCAAGTGATGCCGCGGATCCAGGGCGCTCCCGCAATCATGGTGCTGCCATTCGAAATCGTCGGCGCGGCCGAAGACGCGGGCGGTCTCGGCGAAGGCGTGACCGAAGAGGTCATGGCAGCCCTCGCTCGCACCCGCTGGTTTCCCCTGATCGCCCGAAACAGGGTGCGGACGTTTCTCGAGCTTCCGGCCGAAGCGCGCCATCCGTTCAAGGGCCTCGGCGCCACCTATCTTATCGAAGGCGGCGTCTTTCGCGATGGTGATGAGGTCCGGCTTCACCTGCAGCTGACGGACACGGCGCCGGCGGTGCACATCCACGTCTCGCGGCACGACCTGACCTATTGCGGCCTCTTCAAACTGCTGGACGAAATTGCGACGATCGTGTCGGCGACGATCCTGCCCGAGCTTCTGGACGCAGAGCGGATCAAATCCGAGGCCTTCGATCCCGATCAGCGCAGTGCATGGCAGGAATTCGTCCTCGCGCAGCACTTGATTGCGGCGCCCGACAAGGCGGCCAACGAAGCCGCGAGGGCCCATTTCGAAAGGGCGCTTGCCCTGGAAAGGGGGGCGGGCCGGATCCATGCCGGTCTCGCGATGACCCACCTCTGGGACTACAAGTACGACTGGTCGGACAGCGCCGAACTGTCCCTTGGTGCGGCGGCGCGAGATGCGGAGCGCGCGCTGTCGCTTGCACCCGACGACAGTTGGGCCTGGTCTATCCTCGCGATCTGCAAGCTCACGCTGCGGCGTTTCGATGCCGCCATGAGCGACTCCGAACGCGCCATCGAAGTCGATCCGGCATCGGCCATGGCACACGGATGCCATTCGTGGATCCTCGCCTATTCCGGCAAGTATCGCGATGCGCTGAGCGCCTTTGACCGCGCAATGATACTCAGTCCGCGCGACCGCCGAAGGGGCCTCTGGCTTACGGGGCGCGGCGTGGCGCAGTTCGGTTTGGGCGATTTCGCAGGGGCGCTCGCATCCGCTCGCGAGCTCATTGCCCTCAGCCCCGATCATCCGTCCGGCCACCGTATGAAATGCGCCTCCCTGGCCTGCCTTGGACAGGATGCCGAAGCACAGCGGGCCGCCGCTTCTCTCATGGCCCTCCTTCCCGACCATGACGTGGACGAAGCGATTGCGCGACAGCCGTTCAAATCAAACCTGGGCGACGCGTATGCCGCGGCGCTGAAGAAGGCCGGCTTGACCGGCGGGACCGCCGGCATGTCGCGTGTCCCCACGTCGGCGATATCGGCGCCTTCCGCTCCGCCTTACCCGATCAACAACACGACGACGAAGGATGGCGTCCGTATCGCCTGGTCGCGCATCGGATCGGGGCCGCCGCTTCTGGCCTGCGTGCGCTGGCCTGGAAACCTTGCGCTCGATCACGAAAACCCGGTCTCGGCCGATATCGTGCGAAGGCTCTCCCAGACATTCATGCTGGTGCAGTTCGACCATCGCGGCATGGGGGCATCCCAGCGCGAGGTCGAGAGTCTGAGCCTCGGCGATATGGCGACGGACATCGAAGCCGCGGTCGATGCTGCGGGGCTCCGACGGTTCTCTCTGTTCACAATGGCACATGATTGCGCCGCCGCTTTTGAATACATCCGTCGAAATGCAAACCGTGTGGAGCGACTCGTCGTTTTCGGCGCGTGCAGCACCGGGTGGCGGCATCCAGAATGGGGCCACATCACCGAAAGGACCGAAGCTGTTCGGGCGATCGCAAGGCTCGGCTGGGACCGCGAGGAGCCGACTTTCCGGCGCCTGACGATTCAGGCCATCGTACCTGAGATATCGCCGGACGTATCTGATTGGCTGGATCACTATCTCAAACGCACAATCAGCGCGCGCATGTCCGTTCAGGTAATCGATGCCATCGCCGACTTCGATTTCCGGCCGATGCTGTCGTCCATGAAAACGCCGACGCTTGTCGTACATGCGCGTGACAATCTCGCGGTGCCGATCGCGCACGGGCGCCGCGTCGCGGAAGCGATCCCTGGTGCAGCGTTCCGGGAGGTCGTGTCGCGAAACGGCGCCTTTTCTCAAATCGACCCGGACTGGGAGACGACGCTAGAGGACATCATCCGTTTCCTTGATCCGACTTGAAGCTTTGAAAAATACGGAACCGCAAAGACCACGACAGAGCGCTCATCGTCGCGATCAAAGCAGGAGCCTTCGTTGCGCACGATGTCCCGTAACTAACTGAAAATAAATTCAATCCCTACGATCCATGATAAGGTCAACACTGCCCATCCCTCCAAGTTGGTCAGCTCGAGAAATCCACACGGCTCAAGTTTGTCGAGGCTTCCGCAGCAATCATTCGGGCACATGCGGTACGTGGGCTCGTCAATCGGAAACCACGTGGACGTTCACCATCACGATAGAATCCGCAGCAGAACTGTCGCGCTAAGTGTGAAAAGATTTCGAGATCTCACTCTCTTGGCGAAGATCTGGAATGTGGGCTGCTTGCGCAGCATTGGGCGCCGCTGCTCAAGATCGCCTTTTTGGCCGATGGCGGACCTCTGAAAAGCTGCTGGTAAAACCAGCTATGTACGAAACTGGTCAATGCTGAACGTTTCTGTCTTCTGCGTTTTGCCGGGTTGAAAATTTTCCTATGAGGCAAGTCTGGAAGAATTTTGGGCGATCTGGCTTCAAACGACTTTGCGTCACAACCACTTAAGCTATTACTTCTCGCACCGACATGACGTTCACGGCAATCGGTGTCCATTGGGCGAACGTACTATTGGTAGCGCCGCTCGAAGGCGTCCCCGAGGTCATGTATGTGGCGATCAACTGACCTGCGCTTGCGAACGATCGTCTGGCGGACGCATGGGATTCGTAGCCACCCGCATTTGCCACGCGGGCCCCGCTCATCCCCTCGGCTTCGGCCAGCGACAGTGCCGTGAACATCGCGCGTTGGGGGACTGACGGGGCAACCTCGCCGATGGCTTCGACGAATTCTTCCACACTCGGCACGGCCTGTGCAGCCTCGCGGCCATCACGTCCGGCTTCTACGTCGAACGTGACTTTCTGCTCGTCATCGAGACTGATGGTGCCCGCCCGTTCCAGTGCGGAGATACATCCTTGCCGTCGGTTTCCAGTGCAATTAAGCCGAAAAACGCCGCGCGCTGAAGGCGCGTTTTCAAATCCGTCACCGGACTGAAGCACTGACTGACATCACCGACGAGGCTGGCGCTGGGCGGCAGATTGCCTCACGAGCGGCGCGACAGGTTACCGCCAAGGATGATGTCGTTGATTAGCTTGGCGGCTGCCGTATGAGCCTTGTGTTCGACTGACGAGCCATTGGCGTGTTCATGGGTCGCCGCTGCATCGCGTAGAACGCCCACGATCTCGGGTTCAGGCAGCAAATTGGAGTCATTGAGCGCGAGCAGGAGCGCCTCGCAGATCGAGAGGGCAGCCATGCCCGCAGGGTCGCTGTGGTCTGCCATCTCGGTTATTCCCTTTACCAATGATGAATGCGATCAAGTGAAGTCCTGAAGAACTTGGTCATCGTCGCAGAGTTTTCGATATGCTGGACTAATCGAAGGCAGTCTCTGCCCCCCGATCTTGGTGGAAAACTCGTCCGTTTGAGAGAAGCTGTTGAAATCAATTGAAACCAGTCCGCTGGCACGAAAACTCGCCGCATTCGTTGCGTTGTCGGAGGCCGAGTTGGCCGTTCTGGAACGTTTGCACAAGCGAAGGACGTCCTTTGCCGCCGGGCGGGACCTGGTTCATCAAGGACAGCGCGAGCAGGCGGCCTATATTCTCGCGGCGGGTTGGGTTGTGTCCTACAAGATCCAGCCTGACGGTTCGCGGCAGATCGTCGATTTCCAGATACCCGGGGATTTTCTGGGACTGCGCAGCGTCCTGTTGCACACATCCGATCATGGCATTGAGCCGATTGTCAAAATCGAGGCGGCCGAGGTCATGGCAAGCGATCTGCTGCACGCCTTTGCAGAGACGCCCAGGCTCGCCACAGCCATTCTATGGGCGGTGTCGCGCGACGAGGCTATGGTGGTCGAGCATCTGGTGGGGTTGGGGCGACGCGATGCAGACGCGCGCATGGCGCATTTCCTGTTGGAACTCGGGGCGCGGCTCTCCCTGGTCGGCATGGGAAGCAAAGCGGGCTATGCCTGCCCGCTCACGCAGTACCACCTTGCCGACGCGCTTGGATTGAGCGCCATTCACGTCAATCGGGTTTTGCGGAAACTCAGGGAAGATGGGTTGGTCACGTTTCGGAACGGAGTCGTGACGTTCGAAGACTACGCCCGTCTCGTTGCGCTTGCCGATTTCGATCCGGCCTATCTGGATCAGGCACGGCCTCTGTTACCATGAAACGGCCGCCCGCACTCTGATTTGGGGCGGCCCTGCATTCGTGTCAGACAAACAAGCGTTACACCAAGGCCCGGCTGGCTTCCTTGAGTTCCTTATGGGCCTCTTCGTCGTTCTCGGCCTCATGGGCCTTTTCGGCGGCCTGGTAATGCTTCAGGGCCGTAGCCTTCTTTGAGCCTTCGGGCGCCTTGTCCCACGCGGCCTTGACGGAGGCCATGTGTTTGACGGTCTGGTTCTCTTCGCTTTGGTTTTCTTCACTCATGGAGATGTCCTTTCCTGGACGGTCCGAGAGATTGAGGCGTCGGATTCAAGCGGTAATTCTGGAACAGCATGATCCCGCGCCCTGGAGGTAGTCGGAGAAAAGCCCACCAAACTTGAGGCGGGGCCATCTCACCTAGCTGGATGCACCGTGCCGCTGCACTGACGCAGATTAGCCCGGTTATGCTAGGAAGATGATCCTCACAATCGCCACAACGCCGACGAGGGCCGCGATGACCCACAGGGTTGGGATCCGGCGGCCGTAATACGTTACCGACGCGGACGGATCGGCGATGCCGCGCGACGCGCGCTCGGGCAACAACGCGATCAACCGCGCCGCCACATTGCCGCTCTCATTGCCAAGTGCCGGCACGCTGTCCACCTTTGAAAGATGTGACTTCAGTTGAGTATGCGCGGCATCCCGACAGAGCAGCGCAAGCTCGCGGGCCTCCGTCCAAGGGTCCAGCCCAAGCCGTGCAAGAGCGGACACCACCGTTACGGTTGCGCCGCGCTTGTCCTCTCCCACTTCGGCGAACAGGAACGGATCGTAATCCGAGCCGTCCGGGTGGAGAACGTCTGATACGGACATGGTTGTTCCTTTCCGGTATCGAGGGGTCGTGCAACAGCGGATCAACCCGGACAGGTTTGCGATCGGCGCTCTGTTGCCCGTCAGTGTCACGTGCAGGCTCAAGGGGCCAAAGGCCGCGTACGCAACGATCTCGGCATCTACACGCGGTGTTGACCTGGAGACACTGACAGCAAAGAAACAGCCGCGTGCTAACTTCGATCAGCGTTGGGGCCCGAAGAACGCTCTATTGTGATCCAAAGTGCCGTGCCTTGAGGGGGCATCTTTTCTGATGCGGCCTGCAAAAGGAAGTTCGGCCACGGCAAACCATCAAACCCTTGGAGGCTCGGGATGCTGACGCGTTCAACCAGATCAATGGTGACGTTTGACAATGCCTTCAGGTTGGATGGCTATCAGCATCCGTTTCCGTCCGGCGCATATGAAATTGTGGTCGAGGAAGAACTTCTGCAGGGCGTCAGCTTTGAGGCGTACCGAAGAACGGCAACCTTCCTAACTGTCCAGGGCGGCGGGGGGCGCTCCGGTCACACAACCTTACACATGACGACCAGGGAGGATCTGGAGCACGCCATCGCGTGTGACCAGACCCCCCGCGAAGCCACTTGAAATAGCGAAGCGGCGCTTTCCCCGCTGGAGAACCTGACGTGAACACACCTGAATGGCTGAAACCCGGTATCTACGGCGCGCTCATTGGCGGAGCCTTTGTCGGCATCGTCGGATTTTCCTGGGGCGGCTGGATGACGTCGGCGGGCGCGAATGAATTGGCCACGGAGATCGCCGATGATCGGGTGATCGCAGCGTTGGTGCCGGTCTGCCTCGACATTTCGAGGACGGACCCGAACAGGGTCGCGCAGCTTGCAACGATCACCGCGGCGTCGGGCTTCCGGCAGCGCGATGCGGTCATGGAAGCCGGGTGGGCCACCATCCCAGGCGCTGACGGTCCGAACCGGGATCTGGCACTGGCCTGCATCGAGGGGCTTGATCTGGATGCATCATGACATGCTGGCCTTGCTACAGCGCCCTTCGATGAGTTTTCGGGTGCGTTTGCAGGCCACGTTGTGCAGAGGTGCATCGGTCGTGCCGCGCCTTCTTGCGCTGGCGGTCTGCGGTTTCATCGCCACGGGGTCGCAGGCCAACGCGCAGGCCGAAGCCGCCCCCATCCCCGAAAACGCCCAACCCAGAAGTTTTGGCGGAGGATGGGATTGTGACCGGTCGTATCGGCGCGACGAAGATGCATGTCTGCCAGTCGTCGTCCCGGTCAATGCTTTCGCGACAAACCGGACTTATGGCGCTGGGTGGCGATGCTCGCATGGTTTCAGGGAGGCCGAGGGCGAGACATGTGTCGAGGTCTTCGTCCCCGAGGGCGGATATCTGGATGCGTCCGGGCAAAGTTGGAACTGCCTGCGCGGTTACCTGGAGAGCGACGACGGCTGCGTCGAGATCGTCCTGCCGCCAAATGCATATCTTACGGACAATGTCTACGGCACGCTTTGGCTCTGTGACCGGGGCTATGAGATAGACGGTGACACATGCACGGCCATCGCGGTGCCGGAAAACGCCTTTCTGAATGGGTCCAGCCATGGACAGCGGTGGACATGCGAACGTGGATTTGTCGCGCAAGGCAGCACCTGCGCGGCAGTTGCCATTCCCGAAAACGCTTATTTCGACGATGCCAGGTATCGGCCGGGATGGCGGTGCGATCGCGGATTTGCTGCCTCTGACACTGCCTGCACCCAGATCGAGCTTCCGGAAAATGCGCATCTCGACCGGTCCGGGAACCGGTGGGAATGCAACCGGAACTTTCACCGCTCGAGCGGCCGCTGCGCCCTGAACGAGTAGCGGGCGATACTCAAAATGAAACTTGGCTCGCTGGCCCGGGCGCACCTGCCGCAGGTGCGGTCCGTCCACGCTCTCTGCCGCATGAAAAGGATACTCAATGACATCGGACAGTACACAAACGCCGACCACACGGCTTTCAATCATGGGGCCTCAGGCCCCACCTCACGTCTCCGTTCAATCTGACACGGACGACGCGATCGCCACGCAAGTGCCGACGGCCGTCGTTTATTGCGAAGGCAATTTCGGGCAGATCGACGGCAAGACGGCAAATGGTCTGGTCCGGCATTCGCAGGCCTACCGCATTCTTTCGGTGATCGACGGCACGCTCGATGGGCGCGACAGCGGCAAGGTGCTGGACGGCGTGGATAACGGCATCCCCATTCTCGAAACTCTCGATGCCTCGATTGAGGTGGCGGCGCAAATCCCCGCCACGCTGATCTACGGAATGGCGCCCTCGACCGGTAAGCTGTCGCGCGGCGATCGGGAAGTGGTGCTGGACGCCATCGCGCTCGGCATGAACATCGTCAGCGGTCTGCACGAATATCTTGGCGATGATCCCGAAATCTCGGCGGCGGCACACGCGGCCAATGTGACAATCCGCGATATCCGCAAACCCCGGCCAAGCAAGGACATGCGCTTGTTCGACGGCAGCGTCGCCGCGGTGAAGGCGATCCGCATCGCCGTTCTGGGAACGGATTGCGCGATCGGCAAGCGCACGACGGCCACCGTTTTGGCAGCTGCCCTGAACGCTGAGGGGATCCGAACAATCCTGGTTGGAACGGGCCAGACCGGTCTGATGCAAGGCGCCAAGTACGGCGTGGCCATGGATGCGGTGCCGCCGCAATTCTGCTGTGGCGAGCTTGAGCGCATGATCGTGGCGGTATCACAGGGCGAAGACCCGGACGTTATCCTGATCGAAGGGCAGGGCGCGCTCAGCCACCCGGCCTTTTGCACGTCGGCCTTCATCCTGCGGGGCAGCCAGCCCCAGGCGGTCATCCTCCAGCACGCGCCCAAACGTGCCCACCGCTGCGACTTTCCGGCCATGCCGATGCCCGACCCGAGGGCCGAAATCGCGCTCATCGAAGCGTTTGCGGACACACGCGTCATTGGCATGACGATCAATCACGAGAGGATGACGGAAGCCGACGTGGATACGACCATCGAAGCCTTTTCACGTGACTTGGATCTACCTGTCACGGACGCGCTTACCCGACCGGCGGCACATCTGATCGATATGGTTCTCTCCGCCTTTCCACGGCTGCGGCCGGCGCCTCTTGTGGCTGCACAATGACCGCGCCGCGCATGGAGATCGATCTGAGCAAGATCACGGCGAACACGCGGTTTCTTGTCAGACGTCTCGCCAAGCGCGGGATAAGCGTGACCGGCGTTACTAAAGCCGTGTGCGGCCACCCGGACATTGCGCGCGCCATGCTGGAAGGCGGCGCCATTGGCCTTGCAGATGCTCGCATCAGCAACGTCAAGCGCATGCGCGAAGCTGGGATTGCATGTCCGCTCTCGATGATCCGTGCACCGATGCAATGTGACATTGAGCAGGTCGTCCGACATTGTGACGCCAGCTACAACACCGAGATGGACACGATCCTCAGTCTCGCCGCTGCCGCGCGGCAACTGGGCAAAGTGCACAATGTCATCCTGATGGTCGAAATGGGGGATCTGCGCGAGGGGATCCTGCCCGATAACGTCGAAGACATCGCCTCCAGGGTCGCCGAGACGCCGGGTGTCGCAATCAAGGGGATCGGAGCGAATTTCGCCTGTATGGGCGACGTGGCACCGACGGCAGACGACATGAAGATGCTTTGTCGCATGGCAAACAACGTCGAAGGCGTATGCGGCCCCTATCTTGAACTGGTCTCTGGAGGCAGCTCGGCCAATTTACCTTGGGCGCTGGGCAAGGGGACAACGGGTCGGGTCAACAATCTGCGATTGGGTGAGGCGATCCTATTGGGGATCGAACCGGCTTCAAAACAACCGATAGAAGGCCTTCACGTGGATGCGGTCACGCTTTTCGCTGAAGTGATCGAAACTCAATCCAAGCCGAGGTCACGGCCAGTCATTCCGGTTGCGCCAGCGCTTGGGACGCCCCGTTTGGTGGAGGAAGACCACTCCACAGCCCGGTCGATCCTTGCCTTGGGGCAGCAAGATACGGATGCAAACGGTTTGAGATTTCCCTCTGGGACAACATATCTCGGATCGACGAGCGATCACACCGTCATCGATACGGGTAAATCCAGCTTGCCTGTCGGAAACGAGATCCAGTTGGGTGTGAACTACAGCGCACTGATGCGGGCCATGACCACCTCCGACGTGGCAAAAGTTTTGCTTCAAAAAGACGTGATGACCGAGGCGATCAGAAATGGTGCAAAACGTCCGCGTCTGGCGCTGGTATGAATTCGGGATAATCGAGCCGAGGCCCAACACTACACCCTATTCGCTCAGGTGTCTGGCGATGCGGCATGGTAAATTGCCCATTTAATCCCCACATACTTGCTAGCCGCTAACGAAAACTTGGGCCTGATTGAGGTGCTGAGTTGCAGCGGAAAACCCAAAAAGGATAATTATCGTGTCTTTCAAAGACCTGACGACCAGAGCTGCGGCTCTGCTGAAACCCAAACCTGCTGAACAGTCAAAAAAGGAACTGGAAACCAAGGCCCCTGACGCAGCATCGGACTCAGCTCAACCTGACCCCAAGAAATCCTGACGTGCGCATCGGGGTTCGGGCATGGCCGTGAGCCCCGCCGGGTATGTCGAACAAAAACCTTCAGTCCAACAGATTGCCTGCAGCAATGGCCGGGATTACGAGTATCCACTCACGCGTGATTTTCAATACAGTTTAAGCAGTCGACGGAACGACGCGGCTCCGGACTTGGCTGCATTCTGGCCAAGGGCGTGCCAGCAAAGCCGCCAACCATCATCCGGAGCATTTCGGACGCGCAGCGAAGGTCCATGATGGCGGGCCGCGTCGCAGTATCGCAAGTGGTGGCTTGAGTTCCGGATCGGGCCGTTCGACGCAGAGGTACAGGTAGAGCGGTGCCTGGATGCCGCACTGCATCTGGTGTCTGGAATTAGCCTAATTTACCGGATGCTGCGCGTAACACAAATGTCGACTTCGGCCAAAAAATGGCTGCGCCAAGGGGCCTCTTTTGCATGATTCCGCGCAGTGCATGAAAGTCAGCTTTGCGCATAGTCAGGGGTCCCGCCCGCGGTAGCTACATTTTCCCGGCGCTTGGCTGACCATATTCGATGATGAAGGCTTTCATCGTTTCTTGCCAGCAATCCTGATCAACAACGTCGTCAAAATTCTCAAGTAGGATCGTCAAAAGGTAGTTGTTTCCAAAGTGCCATTCCGCATTCAATTCTCGTAAGCGATCATACGCTTGCTCGGTCATCGCTGCATTGAACCTTTTGGGTAATGAGAGTCTCTTAGTCTTCATCTGTGCCTTCCCCGCATTGGGAATCCGGGGTCGTGGACCCTACGCCTTCCTCCTCTATTTCTTTTGTTCGACGCCAAAACACATCGTGCATACCTGCCATTGAGCCGGGTTCCGCTTCCCGGACGATGGACATTCGTTCCGCAAGCTCCGATATGTCAGGAAATGGACCCCCTTGCTTGTCGGCAGGGGCAATCATCTGGAGGCCCGCACATTGGTGACATATCCCTTGCTTGTTCACTAGCGCGCAAAGACCTTCGTACTTTTCGCCCATTGCGGTGCGGGCTGTGGCAAGGCGGTGACGAAGGACGGAATCTGAAATGCCGAGGACAGATGCCGCTTCACGCGCGGACAGGTCCAGTACATCGCGCAAGACCAATGCCGCCTGTTCATCGGGCGGCAGAGACCGCCCGACACATGCAAAGCAGTATGCGATGTGTTCCCGCACTTCGAATGCAAATTCGGGAGAAGAGGCGCTGGCCATTACTTCGCCGGACATACTTTCTGATCCCGCACAAAGGTTCGCGTAAGCGACTTGTGCTTCAGTTCGCCACCTCTTTTGTTTGCGCAGGTGGTCTACCGACGTGCGTGCCACAATGCTGGAAACCCACGTTGAAAACGCAGATTTCTCTTCAAAGGATGCAATGGCGTCCCAGGCCTTGGCGAGTGACATTTGCAAGACATCCTCCGAGTCCTCCGGATGTCCTATCATGCGCCGTGCAATGCGTCGCAGTTTTGGCAACTCTCCGACAACGAGTTTGGAAAACGCTGCCCGGTCACCGGCCCGCGCGCGTTTCACAAGATCATTATCCATTTTCAGTTTCCTTGTTACAAGCAATCCCGCCGACGATGACGCCCAATCCGGCCAACACAAATCCAGGCAATGCTTCAACAAATTTCAGATGGTCGGGAAGTATCAAGAAACCGATGAGACCTAGCTCGACGACAACAACAATCGCAATATTGATGGCCAAGCCGGTTTTTGAATTGTGCCAGTTAAACGTGACTGCAACAAACCCGACGGCAACCGAAATGCCGAGCAACAGGAAGCTCATATAGCCGAGGACTGAGCCCGATATTGCCGGAAATCCCGTTGTCGACGTGCCATAAACTGCGAAGGCTGCATCTGCTCCGCCTGACGATAGTTGGATCAAAATGAAAGCTGAGCCAAAGATGTGAAGGAGGGCCCATAGCAGGAACGCGCCCGCGCCTATTCTTTGCAATGACATGTGATTTCTTTCTCTTGAGATTACGGAGCGCTGGTTTTGAAACTTGGACGTTCGCCCATTGCTTTCCGCCAATTTGCCAAGTTTGGCCGGTGACGTAGAACGTCCGAGGCGTCACGAGAGGAGAGATGATGATCCAGCATCGGAGCAAACAGGATATCCGCTGCCGCCAGATGTGTTCCCCCAAGATTATTGGACTCCCCCAACCAGCTTTCCGCCCAATCCAGCGCGTATTGCGCTGCTGATTTGCTGTCATCGTCTTCCCCATGAACAACTGGCTCATAAACGTAGTCCTGCAAGACAGAACACGCAGTCATGTTCCTGAGGCGATCAGCTTTGTTTGACGGAAAAAACGCTGTTCGGCTCGATACGTCTTCAAGATAGGCGAGGATCGGCAGTGTCTCGTAGACAGTAGCGGCACCGTCCGTAAGGACAGGCATTTTCATGAAGGGGTGAAGTGTCCTGTGGGTTTCAGAGCGGAACTCAAGCGGGGCCAGTTCGTGGTCCAATTCGACTTCCAGTGCGCCAATCCTTGCCGAGCGCACATAAGTTGAGGGCGTAAACCCGTGGATCTTGATATTCGACATAAGCGTCCTCCTGAGATCGTTGTACTTGTTAGACGCATGTCGCCGTAGTTTCAGCCAAGATACTGTTACTAAATGTTTTTCAAGGGTCAGTAGATTTGTATTATTTGACCCACGTGGACCACTCCATACAACTGACCAGCCGTCGAATTTTCCTGGTCAGCCCCAACAAAGTCCTTCTTTGGGTTCAGCATGCCGGAGTTCTCGCAAAAGCCATCACTGTCCTTCTGCTCCCGCAATCTTCTCGTCCATCGGCCATACTTGGAAACGGTTTCGCTCTCATCAGATCCCGTCGGCTAGATGTTTTCCAATCGCCTTTGAAGGATGGTAAGGTAGGCTTGCGCGGGTCGGGTCAGGGGGGCACCGGCTTTCCTGAGAGCGCAGCACTGGATCGTGCCAAAATCAAAGGGCAATCGTCGGGCCGCGTCACACATGCCGTATGTGTCGGCGATGATCTCGGGAAAAATCGCGACGCCGCCGGAGGCCCGAAGGCGCTCAACGACTTGGGCAGCGGGCATTGACGACGTAGACGGAAACTGCAGCCGTTTGCGGCGCAGGATGTGGCTGATGGCGATGCGTGATCCGGTGCCCTCAGCCGGAAGAACAACGCGGAGATCCGCAAGGTCCCAAATACCTGCGGGATGCGCTGCCTCGGTTACTCCGACCCAGGCGGCAATGCGGCATTCACCAGCGTGAACAACTTCGACCGCGTCATCCGTGACCGGGTTGGTTAACACGGCAACATGCACACGTCGTTCCCGAAGGCTTTCGACCGTATCGTCATATGTGATTTCGACGGAAATGCCCGGAAAACGCTGTTCCATCTCCGCAAGGGTGCTCAACATCATGCCAGAGGCAACGTCCGAGCCAATGCTGATGCGCAGCTCCCCCGTCTCGCCGTCGCGCAGAGTGCCAAGCTGCCGCTGCAACTCACCAAACTCGACGAGGTGGCGATCAATCACATCAAGAAGCAGCTCACCCGCATCGGACAATGTCACGCCGCTTGGCACGCGTTCGAATACCTTGAATGAAAGCTCATCCTCGAAGGCCTGAATGGATCTGTTCAGGGCGGACGGCGAAATAGCCAGCTCCATGGCCGCCCTGCGGATCGAACCCGTCCGATGGATCAGCCGGATTGCGCGGTAGATCTTCAGGTGCTTCATCATCCCTCCCGGAAGTGGTGCAAAAAATGCACAGCACCAGCGCAAAGATAGCGGCAGACAACATCACGTCAATCTGTGTTCCTTATGCTGCACGCGCAAAATGACTTGATACTCCTGAGGGGGCCAAATGAAAAAACTGCTACTTACCAGCGCATTGGCGTTGGCGTCCGCGAATGCTGCATCTGCAGAAATCCGAATCGGGATACTCCACTCGCTGACCGGAACGATGGCGATTTCCGAAACCACTCTTCGGGACGTGATGTTGATGCTGATCGAACAGCAGAACGCAGCAGGTGGTCTACTGGGCGAAGAAATCGTGCCTGTTGTCGTGGATCCGGCCTCGGACTGGCCGCTTTTCGCAGAGCGTGCCCGCGAGCTTTTGACCGTACACGAAGTCGATGTGATTTTCGGCGCGTGGACGTCTGTGTCGCGCAAGTCCGTTCTGCCCGTCATCGAAGAGCTGAACGGGCTGATGTTCTACCCCGTCCAGTACGAGGGGGAGGAAAGCTCGCGCAACGTGTTCTACACCGGAGCGGCGCCCAACCAGCAGGCGATCCCGGCCGTTGATTACTTCCTTGAAGAACTGGGCGTCGAAACCTTCGCGCTTCTTGGCACCGATTACGTCTACCCGCGCACGACCAACCGTATCCTGGAGCAATACCTGCTCGACGCGGGCATCCCCCAGGAAAACATCTTCGTCAACTACACGCCGTTCGGTCACTCCGATTGGTCGTCGATCGTCGCGGACGTGCAGGCGCTCGGTGAGGGCGGACAACAGGTCGGCGTGATCTCGACCATCAACGGGGACGCCAACATCGGCTTCTACAACGAATTGGCCGCTGCGGGCATCGAGGCCGATGATATCCCCGTGGTCGCCTTCTCGGTGGGTGAAGAGGAGTTGGCCGGGCTCGATACCGGGCCGCTGGTCGGTCATTTGGCTGCCTGGAACTACTTCCAATCAGCCGATACGCCGGAAAATGAGGAATTCATCGCCGCGTGGCATGAGTTCATCGGTGACGAGAACCGTCCGACGAACGACCCGATGGAGGCCCATTACATCGGCTTCAACATGTGGGTGCAGGCGGTGGAGGCCACGGGCACAACGGATGTCGATGCAGTGCGCGAGGCGATGTACGGCCTGGAGGTTCCGAACCTGACTGGCGGCACGGCAATCATGTTGCCCAACCACCACCTCGCCAAGCCGGTTCTGATCGGCGAGATCGAGGCGGACGGTCAATTCTCCATCATCAGCCAGACGGATCCGGTGCCGGGCGATGCCTGGACCGACTTCCTTCCGGAATCCGCGATTCTGGTGTCCGATTGGCCCGGTCTGGACTGCGGGATGTACAACACCGAGACCGACACCTGCGTTCAGATCGAGTCGAACTACTGATCGCTTTGCGGCGGGCTGTGCGAAACGCGCGGCCCGCCATGACGACCCTCTGAGCAGGCAGACTGCATATGCACCTTCTCCGCCGTATCGCCATGTCGCTGGCGATTTCTGTGTTTCTGATGGCGCCCGCCCATGCGCAGGACGCATCCTTGCAGGATATTCTGCAAACCCACGCTGAAGAGATTGCAGACCCGTCCCGCCGCACCGTGGGGGAAACTTTGGATGCGCTGGTGGCCACCGGCCACCCGGACCTGCCCGAATTTCTTACCCGCTGGCAATCGCGTGAGGCCTGGCAGCGTGATGCGGATGGTCTGTTTGTCTATATCGAGGACGAGGATGCCGATCCCTTGGTCCTGCTTGATATCTCGACCGGCGAAACCGTAGGCGAAGCTGGATCGCGCGAGGTGACGCAGTTGCGCCCCAATGGTGGCGTGCGGCGGGTGATCGGCGGGGCGTTGGTGCAGTTTCAGCTTGGCGCCGAAGACCCGGCGGCGCGGCTGGACGCACTGGAGGCCATCGGAAACGACCCCGACGAAAGCCACCTGCCCCTGATCGAGGCGCGGCTGGAGGTGGAGGAAGACCCCGCCATTCACGCGCGGCTGGACGTGCTGCTGCCCGCTCTTCTGATTGCCTTTGCCGAAGACGATGCGGATCGGGTTGCCGCCATCCAGACGTTGGACGGCAATGTGAGCCTTGATGCGCGGGCCACGCTGAACCGCGTGCTGGCCACCCGCCGCTTCGTGGGCGCCGAGTTGCCCGCCGACACCAATGTCGCGGCGATCCTGAGCCCAGGTACAGGCCCCCTGCCCCGCGACGAGGCCTACGCGATGTTGGTGAGCGCCGAGCTTGCCCCGGCGCGGATCAGTCGAGAGGATCAACGCGCGGTTCTGGCCGCAAATGTCGTGGAGGGCCGGGTGGGCGGCGTGCCGGTTGCGACGCTGAACACAGAAGCCGCGCGCGACACAGCCTATGCCGCATTGGTGGCCGAGGGGTTGGCCGAGCCGATCCCGACCGAGGCGGACGTCGATGCGGCCCTGGCCGCCCATGTCTTTTTCGATGCATATTCGGAGCCCTCATCCATCGTCACCGAAGCGGCGCGCGCAACGCTCGACAATATCGAGACACGGGTTGGTGCGTATCGGTTCTTCGACTTGTCGCTAGACGGGATTTCTCTGGCCTCGATCTACTTCCTCGCCGCCATCGGCCTGGCCATCACCTTTGGCGTGATGGGTGTGATCAATATGGCCCATGGCGAGTTCATCATGATCGGCGCCTATACCGGCTACGTCGTGCAGACGCTGATCGCGGACTATACGCTGTCAATCGCCGTGGCCCTGCCGCTGGCGTTTCTGGTGACCTTCGCGTTGGGGGTCCTGATGGAACGCTCTGTCATCCGCTGGCTCTACCACCGCCCGCTGGAGACGCTCTTGGCGACCTTCGGCATCTCCATCGCCCTGCAACAGATCGTCCGCCAGATCTTCGGCACCCAGGCTCGCCCCTTCACGCCGCCCGATTGGTTGGCGGGATCGGTGACGATCAACGATGTGATTTCCATCAGTTCCATCCGTATTGCCATCTTCCTTTTGGGCGTCATCTTTTTCATCGCATTGTGGCTGATCCTGAATCGGACCCGCCTTGGTTTGGAAGTGCGCGCGGTTACTCAGAACCCCGCAATGGCGGCATCGATGGGGATCAACCCCGACCGGATCAACATGCTGACCTTCGGCCTTGGCTCGGGCATCGCAGGGATCGCAGGAGTGGCGATCGGTCTGTTCGCGCAAGTCGTGCCGGATATGGGCTCAAACTACATCGTGCAGAGCTTCATGACCGTGGTCGTGGGCGGCGTCGGCAACGTCTTCGGGACGCTTGTGGGCGCCTCGATGATCGGGGGGCTGCAAAAGTCAATCGAATGGTTCAATCCCACCAATACGCTGGCCGCACAGACCTACATGATCCTTTTCGTCATACTCTTCATCCAGTTCCGGCCCCGCGGCATCATCGCCCTCAGGGGCCGAGCGGCGGGGGATTAAGCGATGTCGATCTTCACGCAAAACCGCTCTGTTCGGATCTTCATTGGTATCCTGGTCCTATTTACCCTTGGCGTGACGGTTATGTCCGAAGCGTATGGCACAGGCGCAATCTCGGTGAGTTTCACTAAGGTTCTCGGGATGACGCTCTGTCTGTGCCTTGCGGCCTTGGCGATGGACCTGGTGTGGGGCTATTGCGGCATTCTGAGCCTGGGCCATTTCGCGTTTTTCGGGCTCGGAGGCTACGGGATCGGCATGTGGCTTATGACCGCCCGAACCGAGGCTGTGGTGCGCGCCAACCTTGCCGGAGGGGTCATCCCGCCCACCGAAGCGGAAGTGAGCCAGGCCACGGCGCTCCAGATCTTCTCCGTCGTGGGCGCCGAGGATTGGCCATGGATGTGGGCCGCGTCCGACAGCCTGTTCCTGTCGCTCGTGCTGATCGTGGCGGTCCCGGGCCTCCTTGCTCTTGTGTTCGGCTGGCTTGCCTTCCGCAGCCGGGTGACGGGCGTGTATCTGTCGATCCTGACCCAGGCCATGACACTGGCCCTGTCGCTCTACCTGTTTCAGAATGATACGGGCCTCCGAGGCAATAACGGTTTGTCAGGCCTTCAGAATATTCCCGGCGCCGAGGCCATCGGACAGGACCGGATTTCGATCTGGTTCTTCTGGGCCTCTGCCGTTGCACTCGGCTTGGCGTATGTCGCCGCGGCCTGGCTGATTTCCAGCAAGTTCGGCAATATCATCCGCGGCATCCGGGACGATGAGCAAAGAGTTCGTTTCCTCGGCTACCGGGTCGAGAGCTACAAGTTGTTTGTCTTTACCCTGACGGGGATCCTGTGCGGCATCGCGGGCGCGCTCTATTACCCGCAGGCGGGGATCATCAACCCCGATGAAATCGCACCCATCGCGTCGATCTACTTGGCGGTCTGGGTCGCCATTGGCGGGCGCGGGCGGCTTTACGGCGCGGTGATCGGGGCTGCTGTTGTCTCGCTTTTGTCGACCTACTTCACCGGCGGACGCGCGCCCGACATCGCCCTTGGTGCGTTTCGCATCGAATGGGTTGATTGGTGGCCGGTTCTTCTGGGCCTCGGCTTTGTTCTGGTCACGCTTTTCGCACCGAAAGGCCTTGGTGGCCTGGTCGACTACGTCGTTCGAAAGGACCGGGCATGAGTTCGCTGCTGGAGGTACAGGGCGTTTCCGTCACGTTTGACGGCTTTCGCGCGATCAACAACCTCAGTTTCCAGATCGGGATGCCCGAGATGCGCGCCGTGATCGGCCCCAACGGTGCGGGAAAAACCACGTTCATGGATATCGTCACGGGTAAGACGAGGCCTGACACTGGATCCGTGCGGTGGGGCGATCTGGGCCATTCCCTGCTGTCGATGTCCGAGGCGCAAATCGCACAGGCCGGGATCGGTCGCAAGTTCCAGCGCCCCACCGTGTTCGAGGATCAAAGCGTGCAGGACAACCTGCGCGTCGCCTTGAAAAAGCCTCGCGGCCCAATAGCCGCCATTCTTGACCGGACCACCGACACCGACCGCGCCCGCATTTCCGAGATTGCAGGGGAGATCGGCCTGGCCGATCACCTCAGCACCCGGGCCGGCATCCTGAGCCATGGACAGAAGCAATGGCTGGAAATCGGGATGCTCCTCGCCCAGGATCCCAAGCTTCTCCTCGTGGACGAACCTGCTGCCGGGATGACCACGGAAGAGAGGGAGCACACGACAGCCTTGCTCAAGCGCCTGGCCGAAACCCACGCCGTTGTCGTGGTCGAACATGACATGGAATTCGTGCGCCGTCTCGATTGCCGGGTCACGGTCCTGCACGAAGGGGCTGTCCTTGCCGAAGGGTCGCTCGAACATGTCATGGCCGATGGCCGTGTCGTCGACGTCTACCTGGGGCGCTAAGGATGCTGGAAACCCATGACCTCACCCTTCATTACGGCGGCAGCCAGATCCTCAATGGCGTATCCATCATTGCCATCAAAGGTGAAGTCACCTGCATCATGGGGACCAATGGCGTAGGCAAGACCTCCCTCATGAAGGCGATCTCCGGCACCCATGCGCGGTCGGGCGGAGACATGACGTTGGATGGCGAGACTTTGCCCAATCTACCGGCGCACAAACTGGCACAACGCGGCGTCGGTTACGTTCCCCAGGGGCGCATGATCTTTCCACTGCTGACGGTCCGTGAGAACCTCGAGACGGGTCTTGCGTGTCTTCCGAAGGCAGAACGGCACGTGCCCGATCGGATTTTCGAGATGTTTCCCGTTCTCAAGGAGATGGAAAACCGCCGGGGTGGCGACCTCTCCGGTGGGCAACAGCAACAATTGGCCATTGGCCGCGCGCTGGTGACCCGCCCCAAGCTTTTGCTGATGGACGAACCGACCGAGGGCATCCAGCCGAACATCATCCAGTTGATCGGGACGGTCATCCGCCAATTGCGCGACGAGGGCGAAATGGCGATCATCCTGGTGGAACAGTACTTCGATTTTGCCTTCGATCTTGCGGATCGGTTTTACGTTCTCAAGCGCGGCGAAACAGTGTTGTCCGTTTGCAAGGCAGACGCGACGCGGGAGCAGGTTCAGGCCGCATTCAGCGTGTGATAATGGCGTGAAGCAGCAACCATGCAGACACCGGAGCAATCCGCAACAAACCGTGCCTGAACAATCTCACCGGTGGCCTCAAACGGTCCTGGCACCAACGGCTTCGCGCCCGCTGCGCCCCTGTATGGGAGGCCGAGCGTTTCAAAGAGATGCGGCCCCGATCCACCGCATCGCCCACGCCTCACATTCGAACTGCGGTCCGAAGAGGCTGACCGAACCCATGTTCTTACTCATTTCGTCAATGAACTGCCGCGCCCGTTCCATGTGATCCGGACGTTCGCCGGGCGTCGACCTGAACGCGCGAAATGCATCGCAAGGGCCTCGCCGGCCTGAAAGCTCAAGAAACCGTTGCGGCGCGATGGGACAAGCTCACGCCGGGAAAGAGGCACATATTCACCCACAAGGTTCTCTCAGCTAAGACGCCACCGACTTTGAAGCGGCGTGTGAAACGCAGAAGCGCTCAATGGCCGTCGGCGGGCGACGCAAGGACAATCCGCCGGTGTAGGTTCAATCGCCCGACGCGCGGGCGATCCCTATGATCGACCGGCGCAGGTTTGGCGAGATCGACAGCGTCGCCTCGTAAGCCGAAATGGCAGCCTCGGGTTCCCCGGCAAGGAGGTACAAATCACCGAATTGTTCTCGGACCGGGAGTGCGTGGCTTGGCGTGACCGGAGCTTTGCCCCCCCGAGCCCTCGATGTCCGCTGCACCTCGCATCAAGGTGAGAGCCGCCGTTCGCTCTCCTGCCTCGAAAGCCCGCCAAGCGTCCATTGCGCCGAGCTGCGCGTCGGCGAGCATGACCCAATGCGCCACGCCGCGCTCCGGTATGATCTCACGTAAGTTGGTTAGACCGGTGTGTGCGGCATTCGCGCCCGCCTGATCGCCATTGCGAACGGCGCCGACGCGCGTAGTTTGATGCGCATGCTTGGAATTGGGCCGATCACGGCCTCAGCGATTGTTGCCACCATCGGTGACGCGCATCAGGTCCGGACGGGACGTGACCTGGCAGCGTGCCTGGGTCTGACCCCACTCAACACGTCGAGCGGCGGCAAGGAACGCCTGCATTGCGTCAGCCCAAGAGGCATCGTCGTTGTAAAACGCGCTGCGCAGATACGCCGTGCTGAGCTCCTGCACTGCTGCAACTCGCGCGGGACTTTCGTCGGTCGTGTCCCTAACGCCGTATCCTGTGATCCCGCCCACCAGGTGTTCGCCGCCGAACAGGGTCACCAGCGCTGTGGCACCGGGGCTGAGCTTGTAGACATCGGTGAACCAGTCCGGCCTACGTGTGCTCAGCGGCGAGTCATCCTTGTCGCCGGCGAAGACCAATGCGGGCGTGATCATCTCGGCAAAGCTGGGGGTCATGAACGCAAAATGCTCGGACGCGAAGGGCGTGAGAAACTCGCTGCCAAGATCTGTTGTGGAGAGCAAAATGCCGACCTTGATCCGGGGATCGGACATATCCTCGCCAATAGTGCCATCGGTCCCGATGACACGCGCGCCTAGCAGCATCCCGACGGTTTGCCCGCCACAGGAATGGCCAACGGCGGCGATGCGGGTTCGATCGATCCGTCCCTTGAGCTGCGGCACCGTGTCTTCGATCTGGTCCAGATGGTCGAGGACAAGTTGCATATCCGCGACGCGATGCTTCCAGATGTCTGGTGTTCCTGGATCGTCGGGCGCAAGGCCAAGTGTGGCCGAGTCCAGAAATGTCGGCTGGACCACGACAAAGCCATGTGCCGTCCAGTAATCCACCAGCGGGGCATAATCGCGCATGGATTTTGCAAAGCCGTGCGCCATCAGGATCACCGGCAGATCATTGCCGTTTGCGGGCGCAGAGACACGGATATGCAAATCCTGCCCCCCGCTCAGGTGCGGGCAACGCTATAGGACCGAATGTGATGACAGGAACAACCGCCTTTGTGACTTGCGTTTTGATGAATTGCGAATGGGCAGCCATAGGACAGTCTCCTTTCATGTGAAAATTCTGGTGAGAGGCGACAAGCTGCGGTATATGAAACGGAACATCGCTCCGAATTCATATGCGGAACAGCCTTCCGCATGTTGACAAAAAGCGGATCATCATTCCGTTTCTTGTTTTGGAGGCCAAATTGAGCTCATTGACTACATACGAGAAGAACGGTCCCAAGCCTTTAGAACCAAAGAAAAAACGTGTCCGTGCAGACGCGCAACGCAGCACGGATGCGCTACTGGAAGCTGCCAAGTCGGTCTTTGCGACATCAGGCGTGGACGCCCCGGTGCGCGAAGTCGCCGACAAGGCGGGCGTGGGAATCGGGACCGTTTATCGGAACTTCCCGAAGCGATCCGACTTGATCGCTGGCGTCTTCCGGCGCGAGGTTGACGCCTGCGTGGCCGAAGCGGAGGAGCTGTCAGGCGCGCACGCCCCCCTGGACGCGCTGTCACTCTGGCTGCATCGCTACATGCAATTCATCGCGACCAAGAAGGGACTGGCATCCGCGCTGCATTCCGGCGACCCGGCGTTCGCCACCTTGCCGGACTATTTCCGGGAAAACTTCGAACCCGCGCTGACCGCCTTGCTGGACCGCGCGGCAGACGCGAGAGACATCGACGGCGACGTCGCACCCTACGACCTGTTGCGGGCAATCGGGAACCTGTCTGTTGCCTCCGGCGAGGACGGTGCGGACCATATCACCCGAATGGTCGATCTCCTGATCAGGGGGCTGCGATATGGCGCGGACGGGTCCGGCGGTCCTGATGCCACGCAGAACGACGTTTAGCCAAGATGTAGCTTCCTGAGGTCTTCGCTCAGCATATCGATGAAGCGGCGGACCCGCGCGTCCAGAAGGCGTTTGTGGGGATAGAGCGCGACGATTGGGACCGTGCTGAACCCCACCCGCGGCAGAACATGTTCGAGACGGCCTTGCGCAATATCCTCGCCGATCATGATCCGCGTCAGCAGCGCGATGCCGCGCCCCGCCAATGCCGCTTCGCGCAAGGCCTCGCCGCTATCGCATCTCAGGCGGACATGCCCTTGGGCACGGAACGCGGTTCCGTCCTCTTCCTGCAAAACCCAGCCTTGCCGCTCATGACCGCTGGCGAACATGAGAAGCTCATGGGTGCTCAACTGTTCTGCATTCAGCGGCCTGTCCCGCCTCTCGAAATAGGAGGGCGCGGCACAGAGGAGCGCCTCACTTCGCAGGAGGGTCCGCACGACAAAGCCCTGTTCGGGGGAGGTCACGGCAATGCGGATCGACAGGTCAAAGCCTTTCTCGACGACGTTATCGACCCGGTCAGAGAAGCTGATCTCGATATGCGTTTGCGGCCAGAGGTCGAGATAGCGGTAGACGGTCGGAAGCAGCAATCGACGCCCAAGGCCATCAGGTGCCGTGATCCGCAGCGTTCCGCGAGGTATGCTGGGATCGCCCGCGACACTTTCATCGGCGGCCTCAATCGCCGCGCGCACGGCCTGTCCATGCTCGTATAGGCTTCGCCCTTCCTCGGTCAGATCGAGCGCGCGGGTGGTCCGGTTCAAAAGCCGCACGCCGTAGGCTTCCTCCAGCCGCGCAACCGCCTTTCCGGCGGTGGACCGCGAGAGGCCGAACGCCTTGCCGCCCGCCACGAAACTTCCCGTGTCGACGACTGACAGGAAGACGAGGATGTCGTTCACCTTCGATCCGATCATGACGCGCTCTTTGTAGCATATGGATCGCCGCTGAAGCGAGCTCCGTTCGCCTGTAATTGCCGTTAAGTCGTTGAGCATGACAGTCACGAAAGGAAAAAGTCATGTCCGCTTCGATTGATCGTATGAACCCGCCCACTCTGCCGGACGCGGGTAAGGTCGGATACTCTCAAATATCCATCGCGCATCCGGGATCCCTGGCTTTCGTATCCGGCCAAGTGGCATGGCGCCCCGATGGGACGGCAGCACCTGCGTCACTGGCCGAGCAAGCCGCCATCGTCGCCGAAAACCTGCAAGGGGCACTTGATGCGCTTCAGGCAACGCCGGACGACATCGTTCAGATGCGCATTTACGCGACGGACCTCCGGCCCGAAACGCAAGAGATCGCGATGGCCGAGATTGGCCGATTTCTCGGCGGCGCCCAGCCGAGCCTGACCGGTATCGGCGTCGCCGCACTCGCCGGACCCGACCTGCAGATCGAAGTGGAGATGGTGGTGCAGGTCAGCCGATAAGTCCGCAGAGGCTGACTGATTCTTCGGATGAGGCGAACAGCGTTGTCGGTCCGAGGCTCATCATCCGCCGCGAGATTGGCCCCTCCCCTTCAACATCATCTCCGCCAATCCGAGCGCCTGCGGCCGATCGTCTTTTCTCCCAACATCGGAGGGTGAAATGTTTCAGACGCTAGACAGCTATTCCAAAGCGCGCGCGATAGGCGTTGGGCGGTATCCCTGTGAGTTTTCTGAAAACCTTGCGAAACGCAGACGGGTCCTCATAGCCGACCGCCCAGGCGATCTCATCGACCGTGCGGCGCGTCAATTCAAGCATCTCGCGTGCCTTAGCGATCCGCACGTTCTGAACGTATTCGGTGGGTTTGAAACCGGTTGCGTTCGCGAACCGGCGCAAGAAGGTCCGTTCGCCAAGCCCGGCGATGCCAGACAGCTCGGCCATACTGTGCGCGTTGGCGGGTCGGGCGTGGATATGGTGCTGAACACACAGGACAGCATCGTCGCCGTGCTCAAAAGGCGGCAGGAATTGTGCAAAGGGCCGCTGCGAATTGCGCGGCGGGTCGATCAGCAGGAACCGCGCGGTGGCAAGCATGACGCTCGGGCCCATCAGACGCTCGACCAGTGTCAGACCGAGGTCCGTCCACGCCAGAATGCCGCCCGCTGTCAGGATGTCGCCATCATCGAGGATCATATGCTGGTCGGCGACGTCAACATTCGGAAAGCGATCCGCCAGTTGCCCGGCGAAGGCCCAGTGGGTGGTTACCCGGCGCCCTTCGAGGAGTCCGCTCGCGGCGAGCACGAAGGCACCGGCGCAGACAGAGCCGATCCGTGTGCCGGAGCTATGCTGGTCCTTCAACCAAGCGGCTTCCTGCGCCATTTCGGCCATCCGTTCGGGCATCACGATGCTGGGCGGGAGGATGACATAGTCGAGTCTATGGGGCTTGCCGGGATGACTGTCCCAGGTGCAGACCGGCGGCCCGTCAGGGGTAAGCGCGTCGCGCTGCCAATGGGTGACACGGATGAAGGATCGCCCGGTTTCGGCGGTCCACTCGGTCGCGATCCGGAACAGGTCGGTCAGCCCGTGGATCGAGGACAGCTGACAGTCCGGGTAGGCCAGAAGACCGATTTCGGCAACGCATCGCATGATACGATTGTCAGTTTTGCCTTGGTATTTGTCAATATCGCCAATCCTGAATTCCGATTGAACCGCCTAAATCTCATCTTGTCGAAACCACGACATCCACTTTG
The DNA here is from genome assembly GCA_947494975.1 of uncultured Roseicyclus sp. Lineage (GTDB taxonomy): Bacteria > Pseudomonadota > Alphaproteobacteria > Rhodobacterales > Rhodobacteraceae > Gymnodinialimonas. The sequence goes on from CANLXA010000001.1 coordinate 617,978, forward strand.
GAGCTGTACCGATGATTGAACAGACCAACGCCAAATCCACTCTGAACCGGCACGATGTGCTGCTAACGGGCCCGGCCGCTTAGGTCGTCCTCGCCCTGCCATCCATCGCACTGGCGCATTCACAAACCAACCTGAAAGGAAACCAGGAAATGTCTACCTTCAAAGCCACCGACGGCACCGAAATCTTCTTCAAAGACTGGGGACCCAAGGATGCCCAACCCATCGTGTTCCACCACGGCTGGCCGCTATCCAGCGATGATTGGGACAACCAAATGCTGTTCTTCGCCTCCAAGGGCTATCGTGTGATTGCCCATGACCGCCGAGGTCACGGACGCTCCAGCCAGACCGATTTGGGCCACGACATGGATACCTACGCCACCGATGTCGCGGAGCTGGTCGCGCATCTTGACCTGAAGAACGCGGTCCATATCGGCCACTCCACCGGTGGCGGCGAAGCCGCGCGATATGTAGCTCGCGCCGAACCCGGACGGGTGGTCAAAGCTGCGCTTCTCGGAGCTATCCCACCCCTGATGCTTCAGACCGAAGCGAACCCTGATGGCATCCCGATGGAGGTCTTTGACGCGTTCCGTTCCGCGCTGGCCGCAAACCGTGCCCAGTTCTACCTCGATGTCCCTTCGGGGCCGTTCTTCGGGTTCAACCGCGAGGGCGCCGAAGTCAGCCAGGGCCAGATCCAGAACTGGTGGCGGCAGGGCATGATGGGCAGCGCCTCGGCGCACTACCAGTGTATCGCGGTCTTCTCCGAGACCGATCAGACCGAAGACCTGAAGGCGATCGATGTCCCGGTTCTGGTGATGCACGGCGACGACGACCAGGTCGTGCCAATCGCGAACTCGGCCGAGAAGGCTGTGGGGCTGCTGAAAAACGGTACCTTGAAAGTCTATGAAGGCCTCTCGCACGGATTTTTCGCCACACACCCGGACGTGGTCAATGCCGACCTTCTCAAGTTCATCGAGGAGTAAGGCCGACCATACAATCGCCCGGGCCACCACATTCGTGGCTCGGGCAACTTGGATTGATCGTAAGGAGTGAGAACAAATGGATATCGACATTGGAATTGCCGATGAGGGCAAAGTGCAGTCGGCGAACGCCATCAAGAAACTTCTGGCCGATACCTACGCCCTGTATCTCAAGACGCATGGCTATCACTGGAACGTCGAAGGGCCACATTTTCAACAACTGCATGAGCTGTTCATGCAGCAATACGTTGAGATGTGGAACGCGGTGGATGAGCTTGCGGAACGGATCAGGGCGCTTGGAGAGTATGCCCCCTCATCATACTCTCAAATGGCTTCCATCTCATCGGTCGAGGAAGAGCCCGGCCCGTCAGATTGGCAGACGATGGTGTCCAAGCTGGCCAAAGATCACGAGCAAGTCGCCAAGACCGCAAGAGGGGTGCTCAGGGTTGCAGAAGACGTTGGCGACGCCGCGACAGCGGACGTGGTAACACCTCGAGTTACCCTCCATGAAAAAACAGCGTGGATGCTACGAGCAACGGCTGCTTGAGCCATCTCCATTACGCATCACTCTAATGGAAGGAGGTCCTGACAGTAAGGGCCGCCTTCCCCCATTCAATGACATTACGAGGCGGAAATGGGGCAGTTTGCGGATCGCCCTCCCTTGCCAAGGGTTTTCTTGGTGTTGATCTTTCCGCTGGTCGAGGCGGTCAAGTGTTCGGCCCGTTATTGCGACTTTCACATGCGCAGCCGGCGACAACGTATGTCGCGCGAGCCGATTCCAGATCTCCAGCACGCGCTTTCAAGCGCTACGGCCCCTTGTGGGTTTTTCCGATCCGGCGGCTTCAATCCGCCTTGCGCATCAACTCCTCATTGTCCTTTCCACCATCGTCAGCGCGGCTGCACCGCGCCTGAACTCTACTCCGCTATCGCCTGCGGCTCACGGTAAGGCTCTTCGCTGGCCATAAGGGCACAAATGCGTTTGCCTGGCAGCTCGGCAATCGCATTCGACCTTTGTTGAGTAGCCCCCTGAAAATGATCCACCACCTAGGATAGAAATCCCGCGGACGCCGCCATTCGTCGTGTCGGTGAGATCGGTTTAATATGGCTCTCAGCGGCCTATTACACACATGCAGAGACAGGAAGCGTGATACGGAGCATTAGCGGTACTGACATCGAACAGTTCTCGTTCACGATGTAAGGCATCCTCGAACGCAGCGAAATGTTTACGATCCTCCGCGCGATCAACGAGGAATAAGTTGGCACTCGTCACCGCTTTAGGACTGTCACACGCGACGCTCCCAAAGCGGTCACATGTTTACTCTGTACCAACGGCAGCAACGTCCGCTGAGCGGACCACCAGACCGGCAAAGATGCTACAACCTGAACCTATAACTCCTTTCGGAAGGCTGCATCTTAGCGGAGCTTTTCTTGGTCGATATATACGAAGGGGCAGAAGCCGCCCTTGCGATCCCGTATTCGGGGCTCATCGCATCGCGGCCTCAGGCACCGAGTACCGAACGGGCATGGATTGGTGCATATGCTGGCGGACGTCATGACACACCAAAGGGTCAAACATCTGAAGAACAGCCATTTGTCCCACATCAATGGTGCGGGTGACAGGAAAGGCCTAGAACCCGCATCCCGGCCTCAAGTAGCCCGAAGGGCGGTAGGCCAAGGATATGATGGTGCGCTCGGCGAGACTCGAACTCGCACGGGAGTTACCCCACAGCGACCTCAACGCTGCGCGTCTACCAATTCCGCCACGAGCGCACGTGATCAGGTAGTGGGGCGGTCTCTAGCCGGTCGATTGCGGCTTGTGAAGGGGTTTGGTGAGGGTTGAGGCGATATTTTCCGCTCGCATCCGACCCACGAAAAAGGCGGATCCCGCAGGACCCGCCGGAACTCGTTACTCAACTCGTTCGATTAGCGCGACAACGGAACGATCGTCACTTCTTCGGGATCCGCTTCGATATTCGGCTGGCTCGTCTGGAAGCTTGGCAAGACAGCATTGGGCTGAATGTTGATCGGCTCGGGGTTGACCGCGACGGGGGCCGGGCGGACCGGTTGTGGCTGAAGCTGCGGCTGTGGCTGCGGGATGACCACGTTTTGCGGCGCGAACGTGGCCGCACCGGGGATCACCGGCACCGTTACGGCGGCGGGGACGGGCGTGGTTGGCTGTCCGCCGCCCAGGGTGATGGCAACGGCCTGCCGGATCAGCGGCAGACGACCGGCATCTGCCGGGCTGAACACCGCAGGCGCACCGGCCTGGACCGCGGCGAGGCTGGCCTCGTACCACGCATGGGCGCGGTAATCGTCCTGCTCCACTCCAACGCCTTCGCGCAGGTGGTGGCCCAGAAGCTCACCATAGGCGGGCTCACCGGAGGCAACGAGCATCAGAGCGGAGCCAAGCGCCATCTCCATGTTGTCGTCGCCATATCCCACGCCGAGGCAGACCCGCGCGGTGCCTGCAAGTTCGGCCTGCGGGATACCGGTGGAATAGGCGAAGCCCTGGGCCGCGGCCACGGTCTGGCCCGGCACGGTCGTGCCGATCAAGGCGGTCTGGCTGGCCACTGCGTTGGAGAAGCTGATGCATTGCTCGTGGATCTGGGTATAGCTGAGGCCCGGGATCGCTTCGGTCAGGTCGTGGCCCTGGTTCACGGCGCTGGCCCGCGCGGTGCAGAACTGCTCGGACAGGGCAAAGGCCGGGTTCGTCAGGTTGCCGAGGGTCATCATTCCGCCATTGGCCTGGCCCTGAAGTGCGACGGCATCGCAGCGCGAGGACAGGATCGGCGACGTCCCGGAATTGGCGAAGAGGTTGGGCACAGCGCCACCGGGCGCCGCTGCCGTTGTGACCGGTGCACCGGTTCCGGGCGCGGGCACGACGGTGGTGGTGCCCGGGTTCACGACGATCGTGGTGTTGGAGCCAGGCTGGCCGTTATACCCTGCGGTTGCGGCCGGCGTGGTGCCGTTCAGAACACCGCGATAGGCCGCCAGAAGCGGTGTGCCGCTCAGGCCCGTCTGGCCCTGGCCGCCATTGGTGGCCCAGAGGTAGGCGCCGATCAGGTATTGCGCCTGCGGCTCGGGGAAGTTGTTGCCATCCACCGGATAGCCCAGCGCGGCCTGATAGCGCTGCACGGCGGCGCGGGTGGCCGGGCCGACCTGTCCGTCGACATAACCGGCATCGAACCCGAAATAGTTCAGCGCGGTCTGGACCTGACGGCCTGCCTCGGTGGCGGGGATCGCCGGGCGCACAACGCGGCGCGGCGGATTGTAGGGGGCGGGGCCGGCCTGCGGCGGCGGCGCCGGGCGGGCGCCGGGGGGCGGGGCGGGGCGATTGCCGTAGTTCGGATCATATTGCGGATGGCGCGGATCGTTGGGCTGAATGATCGTCGTGCGGGGCTGTTGCGATTGGGCAATGCCATAGCCGATCAATCCGCCCAGAAGGGCGCCGCCAATCACGTCACCGGCATCCTGGGCTTGGGCCGGGCTTACGGTAACGGGGCTCAGGGCGACGGCGGCGACCAATGATGTCGTGGCCAAATATTTGATAAACATTAAAAAAATCTCCGCAGACAAGAAGGGGTACTCTCTCTGCGACTCACCCTAGCAGAAGTTTTGCTTAATCCAGAGGCGGGATTCCCCTACCCCGTTCACAATATGGGCTTTTGCGCCCGCCGCCGGACCCAAAGAAGGGCCGCCAGAAGGCCGATCCCTCCGATCACCCAATAGGCGGCGGTTTCTGCCGGCCCGAAGATCAGCGCGTTCAACCGGCGCCCCGGCAGCAAGGTGAGCAGCCCGGCAAATGTCAGACCCTGCCAATAGAGGCTGCGCATGGTTGCCTGATGCTGCGCCACGCGCCGATGCAGGATCGCCCGCACCCCCCAGATCAGGTTCAGCAGGACCCAGATCGACAGCAGATGGATCACCCCGAAGCTGCCGATGATCGGCAATACAACCGCCGGGATGATCAGGCCCGACAGGGCCAGAACCGCCATCGCTGCAACCCAGAGGCGGCCGAACCAGCGGTGCCACCGGTGACGCCGCCGCCGGTAGATCGCCAAGGGCCCGATCGCCAGCGCCAGCAGACCGGCGCCGAGATGAACGAGGATCGCGGGTGGAGCGTTCAGAATGGCGTCAAATGTCATGGCGGGCCTTTCGCTGCAGCGTTGGGTTGAGATCACCCCGCCCCTCTGGCACGCTCTGCCGGACCCGGCGCAACCGCGCCTTCGTGACCGACCCGGAGCACGTCGTGGCCCACCCGTCCCCGTCATCCGCGCTTCGTGAAGTGCGGGCCCATCTGGCGCAGCGCAACGTGGCTCTGGCGCTTCTGGGCATCGGCGTGTTGCTGGCGCTGGTCGGGCCCTTCGGCACGTCGCAGGATCTGGGCTGGCCGGGCCGCATCGCCTATTGGCTCCTTGTCCCGGCGGCGACCTATGCAATGGGTTATCTGGTTCACGCCGTCCTGATCCCCCGCCTGTCCCCACCGCTGCACCGCCTTGCGGCGCAGGCCTGTGCCGGGATCGTCACGGGGCTTCTGGTGGCCGGGGGCATCCTCGGGCTCAACGGGGTCTTGTTCGGGGCGCGACCGGGCTGGGATGACGCCGCGCTGATCGTGGGGATGACGGTGCTGATCTCGCTGCTCCTGACGCTCCTGCCCGGCGACACGCCGTCCGGGGAGAGCGGCCCGCCGCCGATCCTCGACCGTCTGCCGCTCGACAAACGCGGGCCGCTCGTCGCGCTGAGTGTGGAGGATCACTACGTCCGGGTCCGCACCACAAGGGGGGAGGAGATGATCCTGATGCGGCTCACCGATGCGATCCGCGAAACCGGCCCGGCGGCGGGCCTGCGCGTGCACCGCTCCCACTGGGTGGCACTCGATCAGGTCACGGCGGCCACGCGGAAGGGTGACGGCGCGCTCCTCAGCATGGCGCTGGGGGGTGACATCCCCGTCAGCCGGTCGCATATGCCACAGGTGAAGGAGGCCGGGCTTCTGCCCCGGCAAGGATGATCCGATGGTCGAATGGCTGACATCCCGGGCGCCCGTACCCTACGACACCGCCGTGGCCGAGATGGAGGCGCGCGCGGGCGCCATCGCGCGGGGCGAGGCCGGTGAGGCGATCTGGCTTCTGGAGCATCCGCCGCTCTATACTGCTGGGACGTCGGCCAGGCGCGAAGACCTGAAGGATCCCGACCGCTTTCCGGTCCATGACACAAGGCGCGGCGGGCAATACACCTATCACGGCCCCGGCCAGCGCGTGGCCTATGTGATGCTCGATCTCAACACCCGCGGCCGCGACGTGCGCGCCTATGTTCAGAAGCTGGAGGCCTGGGTGATTGCGGCGCTGGACGAGTTCAACGTGAAGGGTGAGATCCGCGAGGGCCGCGTTGGCGTCTGGGTGGCCCGGCCGGAAAAGGCCCCCCTGCCCGATGGCAGCCCCCGTGAAGACAAGATTGCCGCCATCGGGGTACGCCTCCGCAAATGGGTGAGCTTTCACGGGATCTCCGTGAATGTGGAACCGGACCTGAGCCATTTCGACGGCATCGTGCCCTGCGGCATCGAAGGCCACGGCGTGACCAGCCTCGTCGATCTGGGGCTGCCGGTGACGCTGCCCGATATCGACGTGGCCCTAAAACGCAGCTTCGACGCCGTCTTCGCGCGGTAGCCCCGATGTCTGAGCCCGACACGCCGGACACGACCCCCCCCGCCGAACCCCGCGCCCTGACGGAGGTGGTCGACGAGATGGCCGCCACGGCTGAGGCCGGGTCTGCCGATGTCGACACGCTGGTGCGCGTGGCAGGCGGGCGGGGCGTGCTCCCGATCATGACATTCACGGCGCTCCTGATCGTCTCACCGCTCTCGGGCATTCCCTTCGTGTCGTCTATCTGCGGCACGATCATCGCGCTGTGCGCGTTGCAGGCGGCGATCGGGCGGCGGCAGCTCTGGCTGCCGGGTTTTCTGAAACGCCGCCAGATCAATCCGCGCCGTCTCGTGGCCGCGATGGCGCGAATCCGCCGCGTCGCGCGCTGGCTGGAGCGGCGCGCCACCCGGCGCCTCGGTTGGCTCAGCCTGCCCCCGGTATCACAGGTTTTCCTTGTCTTCGCCGCAAGTTACGGCGCGGTGATGCCGTTTCTCGAATTGGTGCCGATGTCCTCATCGCTTTTGGCGCTGGCGGTTGTCCTGACCGGCCTTGGCCTGATGCTGCGCGATGGCGTCCTGCTCCTTATCTCGCTCCTCCCTCCGATCCTCGCCGCATTCTTCGTCTGGTCGATCTGGTTCAGCTAGAGGACCGCCCTCACCCGCGCGCAGACCGCCCCCCCCCGCCCTGACAATCGTGCACGATACTGCACCTCGCCCCACCGACACACAGCGCCCGGCCCCAACTGCGCCAAAATAACCCACCCCAACACCACGCGCGCGCGAGTTGTCGCGTTGATCCGCACCGACCGTCGCACTACACCGTCAGGAAGAATTCAGACCAGCCAGGTTGCCCGTGCCGGTAACCTGTCGCGCTGGAGGCGTGATATCGATCTTCCGCGCCACCGCCGCGCGAGCAAGACGCGAACAGGAGACGACCATGGCAGACGCCACCCTTACGGGACACGATCACCACGATGATCGCGGGTTCTTCACCCGCTGGTTCATGTCCACGAACCACAAGGATATCGGCATCCTCTATCTGTTCACCGCAGGCCTCGTGGGCCTCGTGTCGGTGGCCTTCACCGTTTACATGCGGATGGAGCTGATGGAGCCCGGCGTCCAGTACATGTACGAGGCGTTTGCCGCCGGTCCCGATGGCATTCAGGGCATTTTCGCGCGTCTGGGCGAGGCTTTGGCCGCCGCGGGTGGCGGCACAAACGCCTTTGCCGATCAGTTATCCGGGCTTGAGGGGCAAATCCTTGCCGCCGTCGACGGCACCGGTGAGGCCGCGATGGTGTCGATCGAGGGTGGTCTGCGGGCCGATATGGTCGATCAGTTCGAGGCGATGATCGCATCGGCCAATCCCGCCGAAGCCCAGGCTTTGCTGGGTACGATGGATCAACTCGACGGCAACCCCGACGGTCACACCTGGAACGTCTACATCACCGGCCACGGCGTCTTGATGATGTTCTTTGTCGTCATCCCCGCCCTTTTCGGCGGCTTCGGCAACTACTTCATGCCGCTGATGATCGGCGCGCCTGACATGGCGTTTCCGCGCCTGAACAACCTCAGCTATTGGATGTATGTGGCGGGCACCACGCTGGCCTTCTGCTCCGTCTTCATCGATGGCGGGGCCGGTCCGGGCTGGACCTTCTATCCGCCGATTTCGGCCCAGGGGGTCGAAACCTCCCGTGCGGTGGACTTCGCGATCTTCGCCGTCCACGTCTCGGGCGCGTCCTCGATCCTCGGCTCTATCAACTTCATCACGACATTCCTGAACATGCGCGCGCCGGGCATGACGCTGCACAAGGTGCCGCTGTTCGCCTGGTCGATCTTCGTGACCGCATGGCTGCTGCTGCTGTCGCTGCCGGTTCTGGCGGGCGCCATCACCATGCTGCTGACCGACCGGAATTTCGGGACAACCTTCTTCGATCCCGCCGGGGGCGGGGACCCGATCCTGTTCCAGCACATCTTCTGGTTCTTCGGTCACCCTGAGGTCTACATCGTGATCCTGCCGGCCTTCGGCGTGATCTCCCACGTGGTATCGACCTTCTCCAAGAAGCCGATCTTCGGGTATCTGCCGATGGTCTACGCGCTGGTGGCCATCGGGGGTCTGGGCTTCGTGGTCTGGGCGCACCACATGTACACGGTGGGTATGACGTTGACGCAGCAGGCCTACTTCATGGTGGCCACGATGGTGATCGCGGTGCCCACGGGCATCAAGATCTTCTCGTGGATCGCAACGATGTGGATGGGTTCGATCAGCTTCAAGACACCGATGATGTTCGCGCTTGGCTTCATCTTCCTCTTCACGCTCGGCGGCACGACGGGCATCATTCTGTCCCAGGCTGGTGTGGACCGCGCCTATCATGACACCTACTACGTCGTGGCGCATTTCCACTACGTGATGAGCCTGGGCGCCGTCTTCGGTATCTTCGCGGCCGTCTACTACTGGCTGGCCAAGATGTCCGGGCGGCAATACCCCGAATGGGCCGGTCAGGTGCATTTCTGGGTGTTCTTCATCGGCGCAAACCTGACGTTCTTCCCCCAGCACTTCCTGGGCCGTCAGGGCATGCCGCGCCGCTACATCGACTACCCGGAGGCGTTTGCGCTCTGGAACTATGTCTCCTCGATTGGCGCGTTCATCTCGTTTGCCTCGTTCATCTTCTTCATCGGCATCGTGTTCTACACGCTGGCCGCAGGCCGCCGTGTGACCGAGCCCGCCTATTGGGGCGAGCATGCCGACACGCTGGAATGGACCCTGCCCAACCCACCGCCGGAGCACACCTTCGAGGAGCTTCCGACGCGCGAGATGTGGGACAAGCAACCGCATCACTAAGCACCGATGCGCTGGTACGAGATATTTTCAATCGTAACGCTAGGCGCCCTCATCTTGGGCGCCTTCGTTGTTTTGGTGGGGAGTGTGGCAGACGGGGGGTTCTTCGTGGGTCTGATCTTGGGCCTCTGGGTTGTGCTGACGGTCTTCATGCTCCCGACGGTGGTTTTCGGTCTTACACAATTGCTCTATTTTTTCATCTTTCGGCCAACCAACAGTTGGATCCGAGCAAGCGGCGCCTCGCTTTCGTTTCTGCTCTTTGTTTGCGTACTGATCACGTCTCTGCACGCGGCGCTACCAAACATTCGGCTACCTATTCTGGGATACGTGCGTCCGGATGATGACCCTGATCTATACGCCCGGCTAACCGAAATTTCAGACTACGCGGAGTCGCTGGCCTTTCTGTGCGTCCCATTTCTTATCGGACTGTTTTCGGTCGCCCTTTATCTGCAAAATGAGAACAAAAAGCGGAAGCGTTAAGGGCTGCGTCGCAGCGCTCACAGCAGCCAACACAAACGCTTGACTTCGTGCCAGCCCAACGCCCTGACATAGTCTCTGTCGTCTGGCTCGCCCTGCGTCCGCAATCAAAGTGATTTCTAAGCTCAACTTGTCCCTCAGCGCGCTGACGAAAAATTGCAAAACCCGCCCACCCGCGACCGTTTTGCCGCTTGTCACGCGCGCCCAGTGCCACACAATACAGGCCATGCCCATTGAGCCCGCCACGCCTGACCCCACCCCCAAAGGCCCCCCGCGCCTGCACCTTGTGCTGACCCCGTACAAGTCCCTCACGCCAGAGGGGTTCGTCTGGTTCATCGGCGCCACGGCCGCGCTGATCTCGGTGCCCTTGTTCTCGATTCTTGGCACATCCGTCTTCTGGGCGCTTCTGCCGTTCCTGATCGCCGCGATCTGGGGCGTCTGGTCGGCGCTGAAACGGTCTTGGCGCGACATGGACCTCTACGAGGAAGTCACCGTCTGGGATGACCTGATCCGCATTGAGCGGCACGAACCCAAGCGCGACGTGAAGGATTGGGAGGCGAACCCCTATTGGGTGCGTGCGACGTTGCACGCCAAGGGAGGCCCGGTGCCGAATTACCTGACCCTCAAGGGCGGCGCGCGCGAGGTGGAATTGGGCGCATTCCTGACCCCGCTTGAACGGGTGGAGTTGAAGGAAATCCTCGAACGCAGCCTCGGATCCGCAACGCCCGTCACCTGACCCGTCGGGCAAATTTTTCCCGATCCGCTAATCCATTATTAACCCAACCGGCGGATAAAGCCCTTGGTCGACCAGGCAGGTCCCGGGGTAAAGCCCGCATCTGCCATCCAGGATCTTTGAGCGTTTGCACCCGATCCGCGCCCCCAAAGGCCAAGATCGGGTTGGACATTCCCTCGCGCATTCTGTGCCATCGGGGTCGTTGACACCGACCTCTTGCAAACCGGTCCGCCCCTGGCGGCGCCGCCTCTTTTACAGAGAAACCCACGCCGATTCCTGCAAATCGGCGGGATTTCGAAAAATCGGTGCGCCAGCCGCGCACCCATGCAATAAGCTGCTTCCCAACCGATGTGGACGTCTACAAGGGGAAGGCCGCGATGGAGTTTCTCGATCTTGCCATGCGCGGGGCCTCGATCAGCCTCCTGATGCTGCTCGCGGGCCTGCTCTGGCGTGCGCCCATCGGGTGGGAGGGCCGGATCTCGATCGTCGCAGTCGCCGTCACGAAATCCGCAATGCTCCTGAGCTACGCTGCCCTGCCCCTCGATCTGTCGCCCCTGGTCACCGCCAACCTGATCCTGTTCTCCAGCCTCGTGCCCAACGCGATCACCTGGCTGATCGTGACGATCTTCCTCGACCCGCCGGGCCGACGCTGGCCGTGGCTCGTCGCGTCCTCCATCGTGTCGGCGCATTTCTATCTGCATCAGACCGCACCGGATTGGGTGGCGCTTGTGCCCTGCGCGGCCACCGCGACGCTCCTGTACGGCGCGCTGTTCGGCTTGGCGCTCTGGTCCTCCCGCGATGATCTGGTGGAGTGCCGCTGCCGCGCGCGGCCCGGTTTCGCGGTGGCCATCGCGGGGCTTGGGCTGGTTCTGACCGGCGTGCAGGCACTTGGCGTAATGGATCCGGGGTCTGTCTCCTTCGCGCTTCTGCAATCCGCGGGCGTTCTGGCCGTGACCACGGCATTCGCGGTGTGGATCCTTGCGCCAAATATCGATCTCTGGCCCGGTGCGCCGGATCACCCCGCCCCTGCCCCGCGCCCAAGCACCAGCCATCCAGATGCCGCCCTGATTGCGCGCGTGCGGGCCGCCATGGCCGAAGGCATCTGGCGGGAAGAGGGGCTGACCATCGGCGCGCTCGCCGCCCGGCTCAGCGTGCCGGAGCATCGCCTGCGCCGTGCGATCAATGGCGGGCTGGGGCATCGCAACTTCTCAAGCTTCATCAACGCCCATCGCATCGCTGCCGCCAAGGCGCAGCTCGGCGATCCGGAGGCAGAGGGCACGACGGTTCTGGAGATTGCCTATGATGTGGGCTTTGCCTCCCTCGGGCCGTTCAACCGTGCCTTCCGGGCGGAGACCGGGCAAAGCCCGACGGAGTTCCGGCGCGCGGCCCTGTCGCCCCCGACACACCGCGCCGATTCCGAACATCCCGCGCCGATCCCGGCAAATCTGCACTGATTTCTGAAATCGGACGGATCGTGCGGCGCGGGCATCCCATCCTGATGGCATCACGCAACCATCAGGAGATCTTCCATGCGTCCTCTCATCCTGGCCGCCCTTGCAGCCACCGCGCTCAGCGCGCCACTTGCGGCTCAGAGCATCGCGTTTCCGTCACTCACATTCCCCGAGCCGGGCACGTTTTGCGGCCCGCTGCAACTCTGCACACCGGAGGTGACCCGCGGCAATTAAGGCTGTGTCATGGTGCCGGACCTGGCCCGGCGGGCAGGACGTTGTCCGCCCACCATACCCGACTTTGGCAAGACCGGCTCAGCTGAGCCGGTCTTTCACCATCGGCCCGACGAGGCCGAAATCCATCTGGCCGGCATATTTGCCCTTCAGCGCACCCATCACGCGGCCCATGTCGCGGATGCTTTCGGCACCGGCCTCGGTAATCGCCGCCTCAACCGCGGCGGCGGTTTCCTTCTCAGACAATTGGCGCGGCAGGAATTCCTCGATCACCGCGATCTCCGCCTGTTCCTGCTCGGCCAGTTCCAGCCGCCCGCCCTCTTCATAGGCGCGCGCGCTTTCCTGGCGTTGTTTGACCATCTTGGCCAGGATCGCCAGCACCTCGGCCTCGCCGACGCCATCGGCATTGCCCTTGGCGCGCGCCGCGATGTCCTGATCCTTCACCGCCGCATTGATCAGGCGCAGCGTCGACAGGCGCACGCTGTCCTTCTCGCGCATCGCGCTTTTGATCCCGTCGGTGATTTTTGTCCGCAAACCCATGGTCACACCCGCTGCGTTGATCCGTTGAGCCCCGGCAGATAAGGGAAAGAACGCCCGGCAACAAGGCGCAGCTTGACCTGCGCGCACCCGGGCCATACACCGCGGGAAGTTTGCCCGGACCCTGCCAACGGAGCTGCCCCATGAGCGATCGTCCCACCGCCTGCCTCGTCCTTGCCGATGGCACTATTTTCTACGGAAAGGGGTTTGGGGCGACAGGGCTGCGCGTGGCAGAGCTCTGCTTCAACACGGCGATGACGGGATATCAGGAGATCATGACCGACCCCTCCTATGCGGGCCAGATCGTGACCTTTACCTTCCCCCATATCGGCAATACCGGCACCAATATCGAGGATGACGAAACCGCCGATCCCGTGGCCGAGGCGATGGTGGTGAAATGGGATGTGACGGAGCCGTCGAACTGGCGGGCGCAAGGCCACCTCGTGGATTGGCTGGCCCGCACCGGACGCGTGGGCATCGGCGGCGTCGATACCCGCCGGCTGACCCGCGCGATCCGGCAACAGGGCGCCCCCCATGTGGCGCTGGCCCATGACCCCAACGGCAATTTCGATATCGAGGCGATGGTCGCCGCGGCGCGAGCGTTTTCCGGGCTTGAAGGGCTTGATCTGGCCAAGGATGTGACCTGCGCGCAGAGCTATCGCTGGGATGAGATGCGGTGGGCCTGGCCGGACGGCTATCCCAAGCGCGAAGGCCCCGCGCCGAAGGTTGTCGCTCTGGATTACGGCGCGAAACGCAATATCCTGCGCTGCCTCGCCTCGGCCGGGCTGGACGTCACCGTGATGCCCGCAACCGCCACGGCGGACGAGGTTCTGGCGCAATCGCCCGACGGCGTGTTTCTGTCCAACGGCCCCGGCGATCCGGCGGCAACGGGCGCATATGCCGTGCCCATGATCAAGGGTGTGCTGGAGGCCGGCATCCCCACCTTCGGCATTTGCCTGGGCCACCAGATGCTCGCCCTCGCTCTGGGCGCAAAAACCATCAAGATGAACCACGGCCACCACGGCGCCAACCATCCGGTGAAGGACCTGACCACCGGCAAGGTCGAGATCACGTCGATGAATCACGGCTTCACGGTCGACAGCCAAACCCTGCCCGCAGGGGTGAATGAGACCCATGTGAGCCTGTTCGACGGGTCCAATTGCGGGATCGCCGTGGACGGCAAACCGATCTTCTCCGTCCAGTACCACCCCGAGGCCAGCCCTGGCCCGCAAGACAGCTTCTACCTGTTCGAGCGTTTCGCGGACGCCGTTCGCGCCGGGGCCAAGATGCCTGCCTGACCGTTCCGAAACGCCGGAACCGTGGTCCGCGCGATGCCGTCAGCCAGCGGCCGAACCCGTTGTCTTTACCAATTATTAACCACTCCGCCCGAAGGTCGCATTAGACGGCATTTGAAATAAAACCCAGCGAAAGGCGCAGGTTTTGGACGGGGAAAAATCCCAAGGTCGCTCAGGGCCCGGCCGTGGCCCATCGGGCGCGCTTCTGGCGCGTGCGGCGAACCGCGTTGACACCTGGCAGTTTCCCCCGGATCGAACCGAGACACCCACTCAGGCCGAAGCGACGCGGCTGTCCTCGCTTCTGGTCTCGCGCGGGGTCGTGTCCCCGGCAGAGGTGTCCGCCGCACTGACAGCGATGCGTGGGGCCACCCTGTCACTGGGTCAGGTCTTGTTGGCCCAACGGGCGCTGGACGAGGCCGAGCTTCTGTCGGCTCTCGCCGAGATCAACCGTTGCGGCATCGCCGATCTGGCCGGGATGCCGGCCGATCCGGGCCTCGCCCACCTTCTGCCAGCCCGCCATTCCATCGCCTGCGAAGCAGTGATCTGGCACAGGGCGGGCTCCCGCCTTGTCATCGCGACCAGCCGACCGGACCGGCTGGACGACCTGCGCGCCGCCCTTCCGCCGGGCACCCGCGTGATTACCGCGCTGGCCTGCCGCGCCCAGATCACCTACGCGCAGAAGGCGCTTTACGGGCCGGAGCTGGCGCGCCGCGCCGAAGGACGCGCACCGGAGGCGCGCTCCTGCCGCACGTGGCGTGGCGATGCGATGGGGCGTGTCGCAATCGGCATGGCGCTTGCGGGTCTATGCCTTCTTGTTGCGGCGCCCATTGCGCTCCTTGTCGTCCTCTTTGCCGTTGCTCTGGCTGTCTTCATTGCAAATTGCGTTCTGAAATTCTCGGCCTTCGCGCAATCCCTGCGCTTTCCGACCCCGACGGAACCGTCCCCGCCCGACAGCCAATTCCTGCACTTGCCCACCGTCTCGATCCTCGTGCCGCTTTTGCGAGAACCCGAAATTGCCGGCGCCCTTGTCGAACGGCTGCGGCGCTTGAATTACCCCCGTGAGCGGCTCGATGTCATTCTGGCGGTCGAAGAAGACGATCCCACCACCCTTGCCGCGTTGCGCGCCGGGCATCTGCCGCCCTGGATGCGGGCCATCATCGTGCCGCGAGGCCATCCGCAGACCAAACCCCGAGCGCTCAACTACGTGTTGAACTACGCGCGGGGCGACATTGTGGGCATCTACGACGCGGAAGATCGCCCCGAGCCCGATCAGATCGCGCGCGTGGTGCAGCGCTTTGCCGAAGTGCCCGGAGATGTGGCCTGCCTGCAGGGGCAGCTTGATTACTACAATTCGCGGCACAACTGGCTGAGCCGGATGTTCACGGTGGAATATGCCGCCTGGTTCCGGGTCCTGCTGCCCGGCGTGCAACGGATGGGCCTTGTCGTGCCCCTGGGCGGAACCACCGTCTTCCTGCGCCGCAACGTGTTGGAAGAGCTCGGCGCCTGGGACGCCCATAATGTCACCGAGGATGCCGAACTGGGCCTGCGTCTGGCGCGGGCGGGTTATCAGACGGAAATCGTCGACACGACCACCTTCGAGGAGGCCAACGCAGCCCTTTTCCCGTGGATCCGGCAACGCTCCCGCTGGTTGAAGGGCTACCTGATCACCTGGGGCGTGGCGATGCGACGGCCGGGGATGCTGTGGCGGGATCTTGGGCCATGGCGGTTTGTCGGCCTGCAGGTGCAGATGTTCGGAGGCGTCCTGGGCTTCCTGACCGCGCCGCTGCTCTGGACCTTCATGCTCAAGCCGTTTGGCGTCTGGCACCCGCTTGATACCGTCCTGTCGCCGCTTGGCTACGGCATTCTGGCGGTGGTGATGATAACCGGGCTGGTCGGGTCCATCGCAATCTCGATCTATGCCTGCCGGGCCAAACACCTGCGCCATCTGCGCCCGATTACACCACTGGTGGAGCCGTACTATCTGTTCGGCACAATCGCGGCGTGGATCGGTGTGTTCGAATTGATAGCTCGCCCATTCTTCTGGGCCAAGACGGCCCATGGAAACTTCGGCGCCGCGCAAGTGGACGAGCCCGCGCCTGCGCCACCGATGCACATCGCGGAATAGCCGGCTCAGCCGCGCTGCGCCTCCTCTTTCAGGCGCACCTTGAAGGCGGTCGAAAGATGGGCCTTCAACGCATCGGCCGCCCTGTCCCCGTCGCGGGCCGAGATCGCATCCACGATGGCATCATGCTCGGCCAGCGCGTCCTCGCCCCGTCCGGCGGCGGCCAACGACGTGCGCGCCATCAGGGCCATGGAGCGATAGACAAGATCCAGTTGCTGGACGAGGTAGCGGTTGTGCGACGCCAGGTGGATCTGGTGGTGGAACCGCCGGTTGGCCCGTGCGAGTGCCTCCGGATCGCCCAGAAGGGTGCGATCCTGCTCCACCATGTCCCGCAGCACGGCGATCTCTTCCTCCGCCGCGTGCTTGGCGGCAAGACGCGCGGCCAGCCCCTCCAGTTCCTGGCGGACCGCATAAAGCTCGGCCATTTGCGCATGATCCAGCGACGCCACGATCAACGACCGCCCGTCGCGGGTGAGCAGGGATTGCGTCTCAAGCCGCTGCAGCGCTTCGCGGATCGGCGTTCTGCTGACCCCGAACCGGTCGGCCAGCTCGCTTTCGACCAGACGGGACCCGGGGCGATACACGCCGCCATCGATCGCATCGAGGATCAGCCCGTAGGCGTCCTTATGGCCGATCTCGCTCATGGCAATTGCCCCTTCTCTCAAGGCCTTGGACGCTAATCCCGGCCCCACGCCCTGTCCAGTGCCTTGCACCGGGGCGACCGGGCGGATAGGCGCGCCCCATGGCGCAGCTGACCGATATCGAAACCTGGGTGTTTGACCTCGACAACACGCTTTATCCGCCGTCGATGGCGCTTTTCCCGCAAGTGAATGCAAAGATGACGGCGTATGTGATGGACATGCTTGGCCTGCCGCGGGCCGAGGCGGATGCCTTGCGCCACCGGTATTATGAGGACCATGGCACGACCCTTGCAGGGCTTATGGAGCACCATGGGGTGGAGCCCGATCCCTATCTTGTCGCCGTCCACGATATCGATTTCTCGGTACTCTCCCCGGACCCGGCGCTGGCCCACGCCATCGCCGCCCTGCCGGGGCGGAAGATCATCTACACCAACGGAAGCGCGCCCTATGCGGCAGAGGTGGCCAAGGCGCGGGGCCTCGATGGTCTGTTCGATGCGATCTATGGCGTCGAACATGCGGCCTACCACCCGAAACCGTCGGCCCGGGCCTTTGAAACCGTGTTCGGAGCCGAGGCGCTGACCCCCGCCAAGGCGGCCATGTTCGAAGACGAGGCCCGCAACCTGCGTGTCCCCCATGAGATGGGCCTGACAACGATCCACGTCGCCACGACCTCCGCCCCCGAGGACCATATCCACCATCACACGTCGGACCTGACCCGCTTCCTGCAAACTCTTTTGGCCTAGACAATCCCGCCAGCATCATCGCGCGTTCCAAGAACCGGGACAGAAGGTCGCTTTCCCCCGGCCCGCCAGGGGATTACCTAAGGGGCATGACCGAGCCACACGATATCGATATCTTCGTTTCCGGCGGTGGCGTCGCAGGCCTTGCCGCGACCATCGCATTCGCCCAGGCGGGTTTTACGACGCTTTGTGCCGATCCGGCCCCGCCTGTGACGGAGCGGGAGGCCGATGGCGCGGACCTGCGAACCACCGCCTTTTTGCAACCGGCACAGGCCTTCCTTGACCGGATCGGGCTTTGGTCCAGTTTCGCGCCTCACGCGACGCCCCTGCAGGTCATGCGGATCGTGGATGCGGGCGGCGAATTGCCCGAGGCGCGTGCAACCCATGATTTCGACGCCGCCGACATCTCCGACGCCCCCTTCGGGTGGAACCTGCCTAATTGGCTGCTGCGCGGCGAGATGGTTGCCCATCTGGAGAACCTGCCGAACGCGACGTTCAGACCGGGCACGGGCACGGCCCATGTCCTGACCCGCCAGCGCGAGGCTCTCGTGACGCTTAGCGATGGAACCCGCCTGCGCGCCAAGTTGGTCATCGCCGCCGATGGCCGCACGTCGCCGGTGCGCGAAGCCGTCGATATCCCGGTGCGAACCACGCGATACGGACAGAAGGCATTGGCCTTTGCCGTGACCCATGACGCGCCGCATGGAAACATCTCAACCGAGATCCATCGCTCCGGCGGGCCATTCACCCTGGTGCCGCTGCCGGATCATGACGGCCGACCCTGTTCCGCGATTGTCTGGATGGAGCGCGGCCCCGAGGCGCAACGGCTGGCCGCATTGTCCACCGAGGCCTTCGAGAGCGAGATGACTGAGCGGTCCGCAGGGCTATACGGTCCGTTGCGGCTGGCGTCCCGCCGGACGGTCTGGCCGATCATCAGCCAGGTGGCGGCGCGGATGAACGCCGAGCGCACGGCACTGGTGGCCGAGGCGGCGCATGTGGTTCCGCCGATCGGGGCGCAGGGCCTGAACATGAGCCTTGCGGACATCGCCGCGCTTCTGGAGATCGCGACCTCCAATCGTGACGATCCCGGCGCAGCGGCGGGGCTGGCCCGGTATCATCGGGCGCGTCATCCCGAAATCCTTGCCAGGGTCGCCGGAGTGGACGCGCTGAACCGCGCCTCCATGGCGCAGGCGCAGGGGGTTCGCGATTTGCGCCTGAAGGCGTTGAATGCGCTTTATTCCGTCACGCCCGTTCGCAAGACCCTGATGCGGGCCGGGCTTGGGGCCAGCGGCTAAAGGGGCGCTGCCCCCGGCACCTGACGGTGCCGCCCCCCGGGATATTTTTGAAACAAGGAAGGGGCGCGGCCCGGTCAACGCATGCGGTGCGGTGTGATTGCGGGTTGGCCTTGAGCGCCGGTTACGGGAAGACCTTGTCGAGCACGGTCTTCAGGCGCGCCAGCGCGGCGTCGACATCGTAGAGCTTGTCGAGGCCGAAGAGGCCGACGCGGAACGTCATGAAGCCTTCGGGCTCGTCCACCTGCAAGGGCACACCGGCGGCAATCTGCATGCCATGGGCCGCGAATTTTGCGCCGGACTTGATCTCGGGATCATCTGTGTAGCTGACGACGACGCCGGGCGCGCCGAAGCCTTCGGCGGCGACGGATGTGATGCCCTTCGCGGTGAGCATGGCGCGGACACCATTGCCGAGCGCCCATTGCGCCTCTTTCAGCTTGTCGAAGCCGTAATCGCGGGTCTCGATCATCGTGTCGCGGAACACGCGCAGGGCGTCCGTGGGCATGGTCGCGTGGTAGGCGTGGCCGCCATTTTCGTAGGTTTTCATGATGTTGGACCAGGCCTTCAGGTCCCCCGCGAAGGAGTTGGATTGCGTCTGATCCATCCGGCCCACGGCCCTGTCGGACATCATCACGAGGCCCGCGCAAGGCTGCGCCGACCAGCCCTTTTGCGGTGCGGAGATCAGGACATCGACGCCCGTCGCCTTCATATCGACCCAGGCGCAGCCCGAGGCGATGCAATCGAGCACCATCAGCGCGCCGACCTGATGCGCAGCCTCGGCCAAAGCGGCGATGTAATCGTCCGGCAAGATCACCCCGGCGGAGGTTTCAACATGGGGGGCGAAAACGATGCCGGGTTTGACCTCGAGGATCTTCTGCGTCACTTCTTCAATGGGCGCGGGCGCATAGGGCGATTGCGGGGCGTTGCCGCTGGGGCGCGCCTTCATCACCGTGACGTCCCCCGCAAAGCCACCGGCATCGAGGATCTGCGACCAGCGGAAGGAGAACCAGCCGTTGCGGACCACGAGCACGTCGGTGCCTTGTGCAAATTGGCGCGCTACGGCTTCCATCGCGAAAGACCCGCCCCCGGGGATCACCGCCACCGCATCGGCGGTGTAGACCTGTTTCAGCATGGCGGAGATGTCGTTCATCACGCCCTGGAACGCGCCCGACATGTGGTTGAGCGACCGGTCGGTGAAAACCACGGAATATTCGAGAAGGCCGTCGGGGTCGACGTGATCGAGCAGGGCGGTCATGGGCACTCTCCTTTGTACCGGCCTTGGATAGGACCCACGCCGCGGCGGGACAAGCCCCGCGCTCAGAGCGGGCCGGGGCGCTGCTCCTCCGAAAGCAGTACGTTGGCCTCGACATTGCCGACGGACGGCAACGTCATGATGCGTCGCCGGAGCACCCGTTCGAAATCGGCCAGATCGCGGGCAACGACCCGCAAGCGATAATCGTAGAGGCCCAACACATGTTCGACGGTTTGCACCTCGGGGATCGCGGTGATGGCGCGTTCGAAATCATCGAGGGAGACGCGGGATTTGGCCGACAGCTTCACACCAAGGAACACGGTGACGCCAAAGCCCAAGGCGGCGGCATCAAGATCAAGGCGACGCCCCGCAAGGATGCCGGCCTCGGTCAGGCGTTTGATGCGTCGCCATGTGGCGGGCTGAGACAGGCCCACCCGGCGCCCGATCTCGGAGGCTTTGAGCGTCGCGTCGCGGGCAAGCAGGCGCAGGATCGCGCGGTCGGTCGCATCGGTGTCGATCACAGTGGTAACGCCCGGCTGTTCTTGATCGCCGCCACATGCATCAGGGCTTCGATATCGGCGATGTGCGGCAGGGTCAGGATGCGGTCCCGGTAGATCTGCTGATACGCGACCAGATCACGGGCGATGATCTTGAGGCGGGCGTCAACCCGGCCGAGGAAGGTCTGGATCTCGATCACGTCCGGAACATCGCGGGCGGCCTCGAGGAAGTCGTCGAAGGCGCGTGGATTGGTCTTGTCGAGCGTGATGCGGAGGCTGACTTCAACGGTATAGCCAAGTGCCTGCCAGTCGATGATCGCATGTTGGCCGCGCAGCACGCCACTGGCCTGCAATTTGTCGAGCCGTTTATACGCCGTGGCGAGCGGCAGCCGAGCGGCTTCGGCCAGTTGCCCGATGGGTTGGGCCGGGTCCGCCTGCAAGTGGCGCAGGAGGCGGCGATCACTGTCATCGAGCATGTTATTCTAGTATTTCTGAACTACTGCACATGATTTTCTCTTTTATCGAATAAGTCTGTCCACTTCAAACAGCGAATTTTGCCGCCCAATCGGGCAAACCCGGCATCAGACAAACACCCCAAGGGAGAAGAACATGCGCGTTTACTATGATCGCGATTGCGATGTGAACCTGATCAAGGACATGAAAGTGGCGATTCTGGGCTATGGCTCCCAAGGCCATGCCCATGCGCTGAACCTGCGCGACAGTGGTGCGAAGAATGTCGTCGTGGCATTGCGCGATGGGTCGGCCTCCAAGGCGAAAGCCGAGGGCGAGGGCCTGAAGGTCATGGACATCGCCGAGGCGGCGGCCTGGGCCGACCTGATCATGTTCACCATGCCCGACGAATTGCAGGCCGACACGTACAAGAAGTACGTTCACGACAATCTGCGGGACGGCGCGGCGATGGCATTCGCCCACGGCCTGAACGTGCATTTTGGCCTGATCGAGCCGAAGCCCGGCGTCGACGTTATCATGATGGCGCCCAAAGGCCCGGGCCACACGGTGCGCGGCGAATACACCAAGGGCGGCGGTGTGCCGTGCCTTGTGGCAGTGGATCAGGACGCATCGGGCAAGGCGTTGGAAATCGGCCTGTCTTACTGCTCCGCGATCGGTGGCGGCCGGTCCGGCATCATCGAGACCAACTTCCGCGAAGAATGTGAAACCGACCTGTTCGGCGAGCAGGCGGTGTTGTGTGGTGGTCTGGTGGAGCTGATCCGCATGGGTTTCGAGACGCTGGTCGAAGCGGGATATGCGCCTGAAATGGCCTATTTCGAATGCCTGCACGAGGTGAAGCTGATCGTGGACCTGATCTACGAAGGCGGCATCGCCAACATGAATTACTCCATCTCCAACACGGCGGAATACGGCGAATACGTCTCCGGTCCGCGCGTTCTGCCTTATGAGCAGACCAAGAAGGAAATGAAGGCGATCCTGACCGACATTCAGACCGGCAAGTTCGTCCGTGATTTCATGGCGGAAAACCAGGTGGGCCAGCCGTTCTTCAAAGGCACCCGCCGCATGAACGACGCCCACCAGATCGAGGAAGTCGGTGAGAAGCTGCGCGCCATGATGCCCTGGATTTCCGACGGAAAAATGGTCGACAAGGCGAAGAATTGAAGCACGACAGATGTTGAGTTCTAAAGGCGGTGCCGTGACCGGCTCCGCCTTTTCCGCATTCAACTCTTGGGGAATTCCGGATCGCCCAATCGGGGTGCTGTTGCCGGGTTCGGGCCGGGGCCGTCCTTGGCGAGCGACGATTTCGGGGCATTCGGGTCGTCCAGCTTGTTCTCTGTCCGCAGCTTCGACAATCCGGCCCAGGCCAGCCATGCGATCATCGTGAACAGAAATAGACCGGCCAGAAAATACCAGGTTTCCATCGTATCTCTCCTTTAATACTCATGTTGTGTCAGGAGAGAAACGGCCCGATCGCCGTGCGGGTTCCGTGGTTTTGCTAGGGTTGAGCGGGTTTTCGCTGTAGCTTGCCTGGGATCAGACGGAGGATCACGCTATGGAATTCACCCGCAAGACGCAGCCTGAGCAGCCCTATATCTACGTCGATCGCGAATGTGGGTACGGGCCGGAAATCGCCGAGGCCATGGGATCCGCTTTTGGCGATGTCTTTGGTTTCGTGGGACAATTCAACGTCACACCGTTGTCGATGCCGATGTCCCTTTATCTTGGAATGGATCCCGAGGTGCTCCGCTTTCGGGGCGGCGTGATGGTCTCAGCCGAGGATGCGGCCAAGGCCCGCGAACCGATCAAGGCCGACACATTGCCCGCAGGCGACGTGATGATGACCACGCATGTCGGGCCGTATGACAGCATGAACCAGACTCATCAGGCCCTGTGGCGCCACATGGAAACCGAAGGTATTCCTGGTGCCTTCCCGATCTGGGAGATCTATGTCGATGATCCCGACAACACCGCACCCGAAGCGCTTCGCACTGAGATCTACCGCGCCATTGGCTAGTTGACGGCCCCTGCCCCGCGCGCCATGTCTGGGCGATGAAAGCCACGAGCCGCCCCGCCGAAGAGGCCGACCGCGCCACGATCCTGGAGGCAAGCGAGGCGAGGTGGGAGGAACACCGCCAGCGCCAGCCGGATGCATTTTCCGAGACCGGATGGGAGATGCGGGCGGCACGTGACCATGGTGTTGCTTTTCTTGACAAAACGGGCAACGCGTGGCGGCGTCCGAGAACGTGTTCGTGGCCGACGCTGAGGGGCGGGTTGTGGGATTTACTCTGCTCAGTGGGCATTTACGCGCGGATGCCGGCGCCTGTCACAAGGTGTGCATCGATGATATCCGGGTCCAACCCGATTGGCACAGCAAGGGAATCGCGAGGGAGATGGTGAATTTCGCCAAAGAACGCGCAGAGCCCCGCGGATGGGACGACCTGACAGCACAGGTCTGGCAAGGCGCGGCCTCATCCCACCTGTTTGTCGAGGCCGGGTTCGCGCCGTGGTCCACCATTTGGCGATACGGGCCGGATCAACCCGCCCGGCCGTTGACAGCGCGCGCGAAGGGACCCGCTCCGCAAGACGACCGCTGGTGGAAAGGGGCGGTTATGGCCACCATCATCGCGTGTTTCATTACCATCATGATGACCGTGCAATGAGCGCCTCTCCAACCGCCCCCGGCATGAAGAATTGGGCTTTGATCCTGTCGCTTGGCGTGATCTGGGGCACCGCCTTCATGGGCACATCGACGGCGCTGACGGGGATGAGCCTGTGGTGGGTCGCGGCGGGGCGGGTGGCGCTGGCCGCCCTGATCCTGGTGCCGTTGGGCATGGTGATGGGCCAGGGATTGGGCACGATCAAGGGGCCCCGGTCCTGGGGGTTTGTAGCCGTCATCGGCGTGGGAAGCCTGGCCCTCCCGCTGACCTTGCTGGCCTGGGGGCTCACGCAAGTTCCCTCGGCCTTTGCCGGCGTCGCCATGGGCGCTGTTCCGCTGATCGTCTTGCCCCTGGTTGCGATGTTCTCACCCGAAGAAGGTATCGGGCCGCGCCGGATCATCGGGGTAGGGTTGGGCTTCATTGGCCTAGTTTTACTGGTCGGGCAGGGCGCATTGGGCGACGGCACCATGGTGGGCCGCATCGCCTGCATTGGGACGGCCGCCTGTTACGCCATCGGTTCCGTCCTGACCCGGCGCGCGCCCAAGATCCCGCCGGTGGCCTTTGCCGCAGGGACCATGGCCGCCGCCGCCGTGGCCATGGTGCCGCTGGCCTTCATCCTCGACGGCCCGCCCACAATCACCCGACCGCTGGCGGGATGGGCGCTTCTCTACACGGCGATCTTCCCGACCGGGCTGGCTGCAATCATGCGGGTGCGCGTTATCACAACCGCAGGTTCGCTTTTCATGTCGCTGACAAGCTACATGGTCCCGGTCTGGGCAGTGATCTTCGGCGTCACCTTGATGGGCGAGGCGCTGCCGCCGCAATTGTTCTGGGCGCTCGGCCTGATCCTTGCGGGGATCGGGATCAGCCAATCACGCGCGTTGTTTCAGCACGTCCGGCCCATCACCAAAACCGAATAGCTGCCATTGCGCGCAAAGCCGAATTGCGTGGCCTGGGGTGAGAGGATGTTGGTTCTGTGCCCGCTGGAGGCCATCCAATCGCTGAACACATTGGCAATCGTCGATTGCCCGGCCGCGATGTTTTCAGCCGTGTAGCAGGCATTGTAGCCCGCGGCGCGGACGCGGCTCTGGGCCGTACTGCCGTTCGAGCCGCGATGCCCGAAATTGCCGGTGCGGGCCATGTCGTCCGCGTGGGCCTGCGCGGCGGCCTGAAGGGCCGCGGAATGGCCAACCGGGCGCAGAATGCCATTGCCCGCGCGTAACGCAGACAAACGCGTGCCGACCGCGGCGATATCCACGCTAGATCCAAGGCTCAGCTGCTGGGGTTGGCCGACGCCATCGCGGCTGCTGACGGAGGGTGTGCACCCAGCAATGGCAAGTGTCACGATGGCCACTAGACCTGAAAGACGGATCATCATTTGTCGGATCCTTTGATAGTTTGCTCGATGAGATCAACAATGCCTGAGCTCGAGCACCACAACAAGCCCATGCAGGGCCCGTTTGATCGATATTGTGGATAAGTCTTTGGATAAATTTGCGGATTATTTGATTAATATATTTTTCGGGTCGCGGCAGGGCCCGTTGTCGCCATCCGGAGCGCAAAAGTGCAACCGCTACTGTCCGGCAAGCTCCCGCGCAAGGTGGCGTTGGCGCTCCAGATGAGGGCTAAGATCGGTGGAGGTGATCGTGCCGTCCCGAACCACCGGCTGACCTTCGATGATCAGGTCCCGCACCCGGCGCGGACCGGCGAGGAGGAGGGCGGCCGCATCCCACGACCCGGCGGCCTCAACGCCCGACATATCCCAGATGGCCAGATCCGCGCGGAAGCCGGGGGCGATCTGCCCAATCTCCGTGCCACGCCCCAAAACCTCCGCCCCGCCGCGTGTCGCAATGCGCAACGCCTCGCGCGCGGACATGGCGGAGGGACCGTTCGCGACCCGTTGCAACAGCATGGTCTGGCGCGCCTCATCCACGAGCGAACCCGCGTCGTTCGAGGCCGATCCGTCCACCCCAAGCCCCACATTCACCCCGGCATCGCGCATGGCACGGATCGGCGCGATGCCAGAGGCCAAACGGCAGTTGGAACACGGGCAATGGGCTACACCGGTGCCGGAGCGGGCGAAGAGATCGATCTCCGCCCCGTCCAGCTTCACACAATGGGCATGCCAGACATCACCACCGATCCAACCGAGATCCTCGGCATATTGCCCGGGGCGGCAGCCGAACTGCGCCAGGGAATAGGCGATATCTTCATCGTTTTCAGCCAGATGGGTGTGCAGCATCACCCCCTTGTCCCGCGCCAGAAGGGCAGTGTCGCGCATCAATTCGCGGCTGACGGAAAACGGCGAACATGGTGCCACGCCGACGCGGCACATGGAGCCCGGCGATGGATCGTGAAAAGCGTCGATCACGCGGATGCAATCCTCAAGGATCGCGGATTCGGCTTCCACCAGGGCATCCGGCGGCAACCCGCCCTGCGACACGCCGATGGACATCGCGCCGCGCGTCGGTTGGAACCGCATCCCCACCTCGGAGGCCGCCGCGATGGTCTCGTCCAGCCGCGATCCGTTGGGGAACAGATACATGTGGTCAGACGACGTGGTACAGCCGGACAAGGCGAGCTCCGCCAACCCCACCACGGCGGAGCAATGCATGTGATCCGGCGTGAAACGGGACCAGATCGGGTAGAGCGTCTGCAGCCAGCCGAACAGGGCCGCATCCTGCGCGCCCGGCACCGCGCGGGTGAGCGTCTGAAACAGATGGTGATGCGTGTTCACGAGCCCCGGCGTGACAAGGCACCCCGCGCAATCGAGCCCCTCCGCGTCACTCACGAGGCCCCAGCCAACTTCCGAAATCTGTCCGCCTTTCAACAGGATATCGACATCCGCGTGCTCCGCGCCCGCGTCGTCCATAGTCAAACACAAGGACGCGTTGCGCAGGATCAGGTCAGCCACGGATCGCCCCGTGCACCAGCGCCATGGCGGCCCCGTGCAGTTCGGCAGACGCGGCCGCAATGGCGCGCCCGCCGTTATGAACCGGGCCACCCTCCCAATCCGTGACGACACCTCCCGCCGCTTCGATCACCGCAATCGGCGCGGCGATATCATAGCTGTTCAGCCCCGCCTCGATCACCAAATCGATCTGCCCGGCGGCCAGCAGCGCATAGGCGTAACAGTCGCAGCCATAGCGCACCAGCTGCACCGCATCGCGCACGGCCTCGAAGCCGAGGCGATCTTCGTCGCTGCCGACCTCCGGAAATGTCGTGAAGAGGGTCGCTTGCGTCAGATCCGCGGACGGTGCGACGCGCAAAGGCGCCTCGCCCATAGGCCCGACCAGACGCGCCCGGCCAAAGCCGCCCTCGAAGCGTTCCCCGATGTAGGGCTGGTCGATAATGCCGTAAAGTGGACCCGTCGCATCATTCAGCGCGATCAGGACACCCCATGTGGGCGTGCCGGAGACGAACCCGCGCGTCCCGTCGATCGGATCGATCACCCAGGTCAGGCCGCTTGTGCCTTCGGTCGCGCCCTCCTCTTCGCCCAGGATCGCATCGTCGGGCCGGTGCTCGGCCAGCACGGCGCGCATCGCCGCCTCCGCCGCGCGGTCGGCCACGGTGACGGGATCATAGCGATCGGTGTCCTTGGAGATCGTACCGAGGGCACGCCCTCGAAAATGCGGCAGGATTGCCGCACGGGCCGCGTCGGCCATGGCATGGGCCGTGGCGACCAGTTCATCAACCGGACTCGGATCGGCCATGGAGGATGCACCCTTGCCGTGAATACCCTGCGCCGATTGCGCGGCACATATCGGCTGGGGTGGCATGGGGGCAAGCCCCGGGTCAAGCAGCACACCGCCACAGTGCGAAAATCAGGCGGCGGTTTCCGAGAGCACGCGGGCCAGTTCGAACAGGCGACGGCGCTGGTTTTCGGGGATCGCGTAGTAGGAGCGGACAAGCTCCAGCGCTTCCCTGTCGGCCAGAAGATCACCGGGCAGCGCCGTGTCCACTTCAACGTCGTCCGAGGTTCGATCCCCCTCGACACCTTCGAAGAAATAGCCGACCGGCACACTCAGTGTTTCGCCGATGTCCCAAAGCCGCGATGCGGAGACGCGGTTCATCCCGGTCTCGTATTTCTGGATCTGCTGGAACTTGATGCCGACCTGTTCCGCAAGCTGTTGCTGCGTCATGCCGATCATCCAGCGCCGGTGGCGAATGCGCTTGCCAACATGAACGTCCACGGGGTGTTTCACACGCGTTCTCCCTCAAAAAACGGAGCCTTCGGTCGTATGGTCGTGGTCGTGTGCCCCGCCGAACTGTCTGGAACGTTCAGGGCCTCATAGGCTGCAAGTAGAGTGCCTGTATACCAGTTCAATGGCCGGTTGTGCAGTTTTTCTGCCCTCTGGTGATTGTGCCGTCGGATCGATACGACTGCGCCCCAGGATGTTTCGTGGAACGGGAGCACATCATGCGGGCCTTTGTAGTTGAAGATCATGGCGCTGCGCCCGAGATCCGCCACGTGCCGGAACCGCAGCCCGGGCCCGGGCAGGTGCGCGTCCGGATCAGGGCCTGCGGGCTGAATTTCGCGGATCTTCTGATGGCCAAAGGCACGTATCAGGACACGCCCGCCCTGCCCTTCACCCTGGGTATGGAAATTGCAGGTGTTGTCGACGCGCAGGGCGATGGCGTCACAACGCCGGAGATCGGCGCGCGGGTGGCCGTGTTCGAGGGCTCCGGCGGGCTGGCGGAGGCCGGTCTCTTCTCCGCCACGCGCTGCGTTCCGATCCCGGACACGATGCCATTCGAAGACGCGGCGGGCTTTATCGTGGCGTATGGCACCTCGCATCTGGCCCTGACGGATCGGGCGCGCCTGAATGTGGGAGAGCGCCTGCTGGTGCTTGGCGCCGCGGGCGGTGTTGGCCTGACGGCGGTGGAGCTGGGTGCCGCCATGGGGGCGGAGGTGATCGCCGTGGCCCGCGGGGCGGAGAAGCTCGCCGTTGCGAAGGCCGCGGGGGCGGCCCATTGCCTTGACAGCGAGGCGGTTGATCTCAGGGCCGAGGTCAAGGCGCTCGGCGGGGCGGATGTGGTTTATGACGCGGTTGGCGGCGAGGGGTTCAAGGCCGCGATGCGGGCCACGAATCCCGGCGGGCGGATCATCGTGATCGGCTTTGCCAGCGGGGATATCCCGCAAATCCCGGCCAATCACCTTCTGGTCAAGAATATCGACGCCATCGGGTTCTACTGGGGTGGCTATATGAAATGGGCGCCGGATCGATTGGCCAAAAGCCTGGGCGAATTGATGCACATGTACGGCGACGGACAGATCAAGCCCCATATCGGCGCAATCCGCCCGCTGGATCAGGCCGGCGAGGCGCTGGCGCTCCTGCGCGACCGAAAGGTTGCGGGCAAGGTCGTGGTGACGATGTAGCAGCGGCTAGATGGCCCGGTAGGCCTGCCGGATCAGATCGGTCAGCGCATCCACCGGTTCGGACCGCGACAGATCGGACCGGTACATGTTGATCCGGATCCGCGGCAGGGACGGCAACGCGCCGCCATGGGCGATCTGCTGGGTGTGGGGCGATTCCGTGCCCTCGATCACCGAATGCACCGCCAGATCGGCACTGACCGACGCCTCCACGGTGCGGATAGAATCCGCCTCGACCGCGATCTCCCAGGAAATGCCTGCCGCATCGAGCGCCGCCAGGGCCGGGCCCCGGAAAATGCAGGCATCTTCCAGCGCCAGCCGCAGCGGGCGCTGCTTCCACATCTGTCCGTCCTTGGCCCCGACCCAGACCATCGGCCGCTCCAGAAGCGTCTCGCCACCCCGATCCACGTCTTCCTCCGTGGTCAGGATCACGTCGACCTCGCCGCGCGCGAAGGCGGCCTTGAGGTTGATCGTACCCATCGACAGAAGCTGCACCCGCATCCGCGGATAGGCCTTGTTGAACCGTTGCAGCACCTCCGGGATGGCCGGGTAGACGACATCATGGGGTACGCCCAACAGAATCTCGCCCTCGAACTCCTTGGCGGTCAACCGGCCCAGAACCTCATCGTTCAGTTCCAGCATCCGGCGTGCATATCCCAGCATCTGTTCCCCCGCGCCAGTCAGGTTCAGCTTGCGCGTGGCGCGGTCGAACAAGGACACATCAAGCGCCTCCTCCAAACGCTTGAGCTGCATCGAGACCGCCGATTGCGTGAGGTTCAGGAAGCCAGAGGCCTTGGTGACCCCGCCCGCATCAACGACGGTGACAAAGGCGCGCAAGGCGGTGAGATCGAGGTTGCGGGGCATTCATCAATTCCTGTGATGACTATCTTCAAGAACATTCGTTATCAAAATATCAACTGCCGGTCCATATATCACGTATCGGAATGTCGTTACCCAATTTCGTCACAAACGCTGAAAGGAAAACCAATGGCTGATTTGTCTCTGACTTGCACCTCCCCCCGTCCGCAGGTTCAGACCGCGCCGAAGGTCGACCTTGGCATTGCGTCCCGGATCTTCGGCGTGTGGCGCCAACGCCAGCACCTGTCGCGTCTTCCGGCCCATATGCGGCGTGATATCGGCCTCTCGGACATCGAAATCGATCGGGAAACGGCCCGTCCGATCTGGGATGTGCCACAAACCTGGCGCCTCTGACTGTCTCCCGATCGCGTCAATAGGAAAAAACTATCGCCCCTTGCAGTGTCTGCGAGGGGCGTTTGCTTGAAAAAGCCTTCTTCCTCACCGATATTCAGACACAATAGGCCCCAAATGGGGTCACTTGGATTTTCTTGGAGGACACCCATGGCTCAATACCAGACTATGCGCGCCCAAGGCATCGGCGTCTCCGCTGCGGAGATCGACGCAGGCCTGCGCGCTCATATGAACAAGGTCTACGCGACGATGTCGATCGGCATGCTGATCACATTCGCTGCAGCGTGGGCGATCTCGAACCTCGCCGTCACCGCGCTGCCCAATGAGGCCGCGGATGCCTTGGGCAACGGTCTGTTCCTCACCGATCTGGGTGCGCTGCTCTACACGACGCCGCTCTCCTACGTCATCATGTTCGCGCCGCTGATCTTCATCTTCGGCTTCTCCGCGATGATGAACCGGATGTCCGCAGCCACCGCGCAGGTTGTGTTCTACGCGTTCGCCGCCGTGATGGGCCTGTCGATCAGCTCGATCTTCCTGGTCTTCACCGGGGTCTCGATCATCCAGACCTTCCTGGTGACCGCCATCGCCTTCGCGGGCCTGTCGCTTTACGGCTACACGACCAAGAAGGATCTGTCGGGTTGGGGCACATTCCTGATCATGGGTGTGATCGGCCTGATCGTTGCATCGATCGTGAACCTCTTCATCGGCTCGGGCATCATGACGCTGGCGATCTCCGCCATCGGCGTGCTGATCTTTGCAGGCCTCACCGCCTACGACACGCAGTCGATCAAGCAGGAATACATCGACCACGCACAGCATGGCGACACCGAGTGGTTGGGCAAGTCGGTCATCATGGGCGCTCTGCGTCTGTATCTCGACTTCATCAACATGTTCATGTTCCTGCTGCAGTTCCTCGGCAACCGCGAGTAAACGCCGGAACATCGGAGTAACAGAAAGGCCGGGGTGATCCCCGGCCTTTTTTGTTGCGCCCGTCGCCGCCCTGCGCCACCCTGGCATCAGGGGAACCGGCTCCCCTTCAGGCTGATGCCCAAGCTCCGACATTGCGAAGCTGTGCACGCCTGAAAGGACCGCCCGATGCAAACCACCTTCCCCGACATCTCCCCCCATGGGCTGATCTACGCGCTGGCCGATGCCCGCGCACCCGCTTTACTCGACATCCGGCTGGACGAGGACGTTGCCGCGCTGCCCGGCCTGATCCCCGCCGCGCAGCCCATTGCCTTCACGGACCTGGAGACCCAAATCGCCCTTGCCCGCCCGAATGGGGCAATCGTGATCTGCCACAAGGGCCTGAAACTCAGCGCTGGGGTCACGGCTCGTTTGCGCGCCCATGGCGTGGCCGCGTGCCGTCTCACTGGTGGACAAGCGGCGTGGGATGCGGCACGCCTTCCCGTCCTGCACGATCCCGCCCCGATCCGCATGGCCCTGCCCCTCCACCCTGCACCGGACGAAGCCGCGGCCGCTTGGGCTATCTGCCGGTTCATCGCTCCACGCGCCGAAGCACTCCAGGTGCCGCGCGACGATTTGCCAGGTGTGCTGGAACGCTTCGATGCGGTGCAACCCGCCCTCGGCGACGCGCCAGCCCTGCCAGGCCTCTCCGCGCTGGTGTACGACGTCACGCAACCCGGCAGCCTCTTCGCCGACCAACTTGCCGGCGCGCCGATTGACGTGGCCTTCGCCTGCCTCGACGCCGCCTATCGCGGTGCGCTCCTGCGGACCTGTCATAAAAGCTTCACTCAAGGCACGGCGTCGCTGGCTATATCCCTGCAGCAGGAGGCGCGCCCATGACATCCGACCCGCAGCCCATGCCGTCCATGGCCGACCTTGTCCGCGTGTTTGGGCGGATTGGCCTGTTGTCTTTCGGCGGCCCGGCGGCCCAGATCGCCCTGATGCACCGGGAACTGGTGGAACAGCGCCCTTGGCTCAGCGAGCAGCAATACCTCAACGCCCTCAGCTTCTGCATGCTTTTGCCGGGCCCGGAGGCGATGCAGCTTGCCACCTATGCCGGCTGGCGCCTGCGCGGCACGCCCGGCGGCCTGATCGCGGGGCTTCTGTTCGTTCTTCCCGGCGCTGCCGTGATCCTCGCCCTGGCCAGCCTCTACGCCGCCTATGGCAACGTCCCTCTGGTCGAAGCGGTGTTTCTGGGCATCAAGGCCACCGTGATCGTCATCGTCCTGCAGGCGCTTCTGAAGGTCTCGAAAAAGGCCCTGAAGGGTCCCGTCGCTGTCACGCTTGCCCTCGCCGCCTTCGGCGCGATCTTCGTCTTTCAGGTGCCATTCCCGCTGATCATCGCCGCTGCTGCCGCGATCGGGGCCGTCGCAATGCGGACGGCGGTTGTGCCCGCCCCGGATCTTAAGATCTCCATCACGCGGACGATCACCACGATCGCCATCTGGGCCACCCTGTGGCTGCTCCCGCTTGCCCTGCTGCACCTCTTCGCCCCGACGGTGCTGGCGGAGGTCGGCACGTTCTTCTCCACGCTGGCCATTGTCACATTCGGCGGGGCCTATGCCGTTCTGGCCTACATGGTGCAGGAGGTCGTGGCGAGTTACGGCTGGCTGACCACGGGCCAGATGATGGACGCGCTGGGGCTGGCGGAAACCACACCCGGCCCGCTGATCCTGGTGACGCAATTCGTAGGCTTCATGGCGGGCCATCAGGCGGGCGGCCGGGGCATGGGCCTTCTCGCCGCGCTCGTCACGCTCTGGGTCACCTTCACGCCCTGCTTCCTGTGGATCTTCGCCGGTGCGCCCTACGTCGAATGGATCGCGACCCGCCCGCGCCTGACCGGCGCGCTCAGGGGGATTACGGCCGCGGTCGTGGGCGTGATTGCCAACCTGTCGGTCTGGTTCGCCCTCCATGTCTGGTTCACGAGCGTGGAGCGACATGGCCTCGGCCTTTGGGTCCCGGATCCCGCCTCGCTCAGCCTCTCCGCCATGGCGCTTTCCGTTCTGGCCGCCGCCCTTCTGATCTGGCGCAAACTGGATCTTCTGATCGTCCTGCCGCTCATGGGGCTTGCCGGGATGGCCGCCAGCGCCGCCTCGTCAGGCATTTGAGGTGTTGACACCATCCCACGCCCCGGTAAAAGGCGCGTCTCTACCCGAATGACGCGTGAGCGGCCGATGCCCTCCGCCCCGACCTAAGTTCAGGAGCCCGACCCATGGCGAAGCCGACCACCATCAAGATCCGCCTCAACTCATCCGCAGGCACGGGCCACTTCTACGTGACCAAGAAAAACGCGCGCACGATGACAGAGAAAATGGTCGTACGAAAGTACGATCCCGTGGCGCGCAAGCATGTCGAATACAAGGAAGGCAAGATCAAGTAAGATCGCCGACCAGAACCGAGACAAGGGCCGCGCCGAGCAATCGACGCGGCCCTTTTTCTTTGCCCAAACGGAATAGTCCCGGCGGGCGACACGCATGGCAAACGGAGGATCACGCCATGGTTGAGGACATAACTCTCAGGGCCACCAATGCGGGCGACCTGCCCGCCGTCGATGCCTTGCTGGCGGCCAGCTACCCCACACTCCTCAAGCCCGATTACCCGCCCTCTGTCCTCGTCACATGCCTGCCGCTGATCACCCGGGCGCAGCCGGGCCTGCTGCGATCGGGCAGCTACTACCTCGCGGAAGATGCGGATGGCCGCGCCATTGCGGCGGGCGGCTGGACCCATTCCGCCCCCCAGGGCGGCGTCGGCCCACGCGATGTCGGCCATATCCGCCACGTGGTGACTCACCCCGATGCCACGCGGCGCGGCCTCGCACGTGCCATCCTGCAACGCTGCTTCGCGGCGGCGCGCAACTCCGGCATCCGCTGGATGATGTGCCAATCCACCCGCACGGCCGAGCCGTTCTATTCGGCCATGGGGTTCCAGCGCCGCGGTGAGATCGAGATTATGCTGCGCCCCGGGATCGGCTTTCCCGCCGTCGAAATGATCCGGGCGCTCTGATCCCGACCTACCAGCGCGCGCCCAGTCAAAGGGCGCGCGCGACACGCCCCTTCCACTGGTTTCAAATACCCAAGAAACACCCTCCCCCTCCAAACTCGCCCGTGCCGGTGCCAGACCAAGGGGCGGGAGAGCGACGGGGCGGGTGGGTGGGCGGCGCTCTCCCGCCCCGCTCCCTAGAGTTCGATCCGCTCCATCACCTCGGGGTCCAGCACCCTCACACCCGGCAAACCCGCCTTCAGGTCGTCCGCCGATTGCTCCAGCAGCGGGAAAGTCTTGTAGTGGACCGGGATCACGGTGCTGAACTGAAACAGCTTCGACGCCGCATAGGCCGCCCGTTTCATATCCATGGTGAAATGCCCGCCCGCACACAGGATGCCGATCTCGGGCTGATGCAAATCCTGCAAAACGCCCATATCCGCCATCACATCCGTATCACCCGAGACATAGATGCAGCGACCCTCCCCCTCGATCATGAAACCCGCCTCGGCGCCCGCATAACGCGGCCCTGTGTCGGTCACCATCGAAGACGAATGCACCGCATTCACCATCGTCACCGCAACCTCCCCAATCCGCACCGTGCCGCCCTTGTTGAACCCGACAACCTCGATCCCCTCAGACGTCTCCCAGTAAGACATCAGATCATAGATCCCATGGACGGCCACGTCTGTCTCCCTGGCCACGTCCACCACGCTCGCGGCGTGGTCGAAATGCCCATGGGTCAGCAGGATCGCCGTTGCGCCCTCGATTGCCTCGGCCCGCCGCTCTTCGGGGAACACCGGGTTTCCGTCCAGCCACGGATCGATCAGCAAGACCTCGCCGCCGATCTCCAACCGAATGCCCGAATGGCCCAACCAAGTGTAGTGCATCTTCCCCTCCATCGCTGCTGTCGGCGCCAGATTAGCCGCAAGCGGCCTGATTTCCCAAGCCGCACCGCTTGCGGGGCTTGCGCCGCGCGGCTAAACCGCCTGCGAAGCTCCGCAGGGAAACGCAAATGTCCATCGATATCGCCACCGCCGCCAAGGTTGCCAAACTCGCGCGCATCAAGGTCGAAAACCACGACCTGCCCGCACTGGCCGAGGAATTCAACGCCATCCTCGGCTTTATCGAGCAGCTCGAAGAGGTGGATGTCGAGGGTGTCGAGCCGATGGTATCGGTCACGCCCATGCCCCTGCCGCGCCGCGAGGACGTGGTGACCGACGGAAATCAGCCACAAAAGGTGCTGTCCAACGCGCCCGACGCGCGCGAAGGCTTTTTCTCGGTTCCGAAGGTGGTGGAATAATGTCCGATACGGCCCTGACCAAGCTCACCATCGCCGATGCCCGCGACGCGCTGCGCATGGGTGAGGTCTCCTCCACCGAACTGACGGAGGCCTGCCTGTCGGCGATCGACGCTGCCGATGCGCTCGGCGCTTTCGTGCACAAGACGCCCGAGATTGCCATGGATCGCGCCAAGGCCGCCGATGCGCGGATCAAGGCCGGAGATGCACCCGATATGTGCGGCATCCCGGTGGGCATCAAGGATCTCTTCTGCACCGAAGGTGTCGCGTCTCAGGCAGCCTCGAAAATCCTCGAAGGGTTCCGGCCGGAATACGAATCGACCGTTTCGGGCCAGCTGAAAGATGCCGGCGCGGTGATGCTCGGCAAGCTGAACATGGACGAATTTGCCATGGGCTCGTCCAACGAAACCTCAATCTATGGCAATGCAGTAAATCCCTGGCGCAAGGGCAATTCCGATGCCGCGCTCACTCCGGGTGGCTCGTCGGGTGGTTCGGCTTCCGCCGTCGCCGCCGATCTTTGCCTTGCGGCCACCGGCACCGATACCGGCGGTTCAATCCGCCAACCGGCGGCGTTTACCGGAATCGTGGGCCTGAAACCCACCTATGGCCGCTGTTCGCGCTGGGGCGTGGTGGCCTTTGCCTCGTCCCTCGATCAGGCCGGGCCGATGACGAAAACCGTCCGTGACGCGGCGATCATGGGCCGGGCGATGATGGGCCATGATCCCAAGGACAGCACATCGGCGAACCAGGCGGTGCCGGATTTCGAGGCCATGCTGACGGGCGACGTTCGCGGCAAGGTCATCGGGATTCCCAAGGAATACCGCATGGATGGCATGCCCGATGAGATCGAGACGCTATGGTCCGAGGGCACCGCGATGCTCAAGGAGGCCGGCGCGGAGATCCGCGATATCACCCTGCCCCACACCAAATATGCCCTGCCCGCCTATTACGTGATTGCGCCCGCCGAGGCGTCCTCGAACCTGGCCCGTTATGACGGCGTGCGTTTTGGCTACCGGGCCAAGCTGTCCCAAGGCGATGGCATCACCGAGATGTACGAAAAGACCCGCGCCGAGGGCTTTGGGCCCGAGGTGAAACGCCGGGTGATGATTGGAACCTACGTGCTGTCGGCAGGGTTCTACGACGCCTATTACAATCGCGCCCGCCGCGTTCGCGCCCTGATCGCGCGGGATTTCGAGACCGTCTTTGCCGACGGCATCGACGCCATCCTGACCCCCGCAACACCCTCTGCCGCGTTCGAACTGGGCCAGGATGTCAGCGACCCGGTGCAGATGTACCTCAACGACGTCTTCACCGTGACTGTGAACCTTGCCGGCCTGCCCGGCATCGCGGTGCCTGCCGGTATGGACCGCACCGGATTGCCCCTTGGCCTGCAACTGATCGGCAAGCCGTGGGAGGAGGGCGAATTGCTGAACACCGCCTACGCATTGGAGCAGGCGGCGGGTTTTGTGGAAAAGCCCGCGCGGTGGTGGTAGGCTGCGCTGCAAAGAAACGTCTCGAGGCTCGAGCTATGCGTTCCCAACTCCTGATTGCCGCCGCCCTTCTGGGCCTTTCGGCCTGTGCAACCGCGCCCAGTGACGTGAACCCGGATCAGCAGGCGATGGACCAGCTTTTGCTGGATGCACGCCAAGCCCGCCTGAACGGCGTGCCCGCGCCGGGCGTGACCAATGCGGCCAATGGCCAGATTTCCACCACGGCGACGGCGGGCGGCGTTCCGGTCAATGCGGGCGCCACGGGGGATGTGACATTCCTTGATCCCAATGACATCGGCTCCATCGCGGCAGGCGCCATTGCCGAGGCGGAGGCCCAAAATGCCGGGCCGACCGGCGGAGTCTTTGATAACCTCCAGCCTCAACAGGCCTCCGATGTATTGCCCGCGCCGCTGATCCCGCGCGTGGCGGCCTTCGCGATCCGCACGACGCATCAGCCGGGCCAACGTCAGTGGCGTCGCAACCCGTTTCGCCGGGACGGTGCCGCCGCCTGCAGCCAATTCGAAAGCCGCGATCTGGCGCAGGACCGGTTCCTTGCCGAGGGCGGGCCGGAACGCGATCCGCTCGGCCTCGACCCCGATGGCGACGGGTTCGTCTGTGGCTTCGATCCGCGTGAATTGCGCGCGCAGGCCGCCGCGCCCGCGGCCGCGCCGGTCGACGTGTTGCCGCCGATCGACGGGTAAGATCCCGATGAAAAGTCCGAATTTCGGGGAACGCAGGAACGGTCTGCGCCCCGAACTTGTGGTGTTGCATTACACCGCTATGGCCGATTGCGCCTCCGCCGCGCGCGCGCTGTGTGATCCTGAGCGCGAGGTCTCGGCCCATTACCTGATCGGTCGCGACGGCGAGGTTCTGGCGCTGGTCGATGAGCCGATGCGCGCCTGGCATGCCGGGTCGGGGGAATGGCGTGGGGCCGATGATGTCAATTCCCGATCCATCGGCGTGGAGTTGGACAATGACGGGGCGACACCGTTTTCCGAACCGTTGATGGCCGCGCTGGAGGCGCTCCTGCCCGGGATCCTGGCCCGGTGGGGTATCACGCCCGAGGGGGTCATCGGGCATTCCGACATGGCGCCGGGCCGCAAGATTGATCCGGGTCGGCGGTTCGATTGGAAGCGCCTTGCGCGGCAGGGGCTGGCGGTGTGGTCGGATGCCCGTGACGGTACGCCGGATTCAGTACAGTTTCGGACCGATGCGACGGCGTTTGGGTATGGAGCCATGGACGACGACCTACTCCTGGATATGGTGCGGCTGCGGTTCCGGCCCTGGGCGAGGGGACCGCTGGATGGCGTGGATTGCGCGGTGATGGCCGATCTCGCCGCCCGCTATGGGCTTGACCGGGCGGACGCGGGCGCATAGCTGCGTCGGGCGCGGAGGGCTGGATGGCCGCTGGGGCGCATTTTGCGAATGAGAGACATCTAGACCCTTCGTGGGTTCGGGGCGTCTCTCGCATTCGCCAGAAACGCCCTGGAGGAAAGTCCGGACTCCCTGAAGTGACGGTGCCGGGTAATGCCCGGGCGGAGCAATCCGACGGAAAGCGCCACAGAAATGATACCGCTCCTGCGTGCAGGAGAAAGGGTGAAACGGTGGGGTAAGAGCCCACCGGGGGGCTGGCAACAGCGCCCGCATGGCAAGCCCCACCAGGGAGCAATGCCGAATAGGGACCGCATCATGGGGTACTTCACCCCGCGGTCCGGGTTGGCAGCTAGAGCGGTCCGGTAACGGCCCGCCGAGAGGAATGGTCATCGATCTGGCGGGGAAACCCGCCGGGGAACAGGATCCGGCTTACAGGCCCTCCGCGCGTCTTCATCAACCTAGAATGTGCGCCTCCGGCGCATTCCCTTTTCCTCGCTTGATCCCCTTTCGGAGACGCTCAGGCCGGGACTTGAGGCAC
This sequence comes from uncultured Roseicyclus sp., assembly GCA_947494975.1. Lineage (GTDB taxonomy): Bacteria > Pseudomonadota > Alphaproteobacteria > Rhodobacterales > Rhodobacteraceae > Gymnodinialimonas. The sequence continues at coordinate 657,058 of CANLXA010000001.1, forward strand.
GGGAGGTGTCTTGGGTCATACCGGCACGCGGATTGCCGATGTCGGAGCCTCCGGCGGGAGTTTTCTGACCAAGATGAATGGGGGCCGTCAGCGACGGGCGGCGAAGAACCGGCGCAGGAGGTCAGCCGATCGGGCTTCGAGAAGACCCGCGTAGATTTCGGGTTTATGGTGGGCCTGGGGATGGTCGAAGATGCGCGGGCCCTGGGCGATGCCACCGGATTTGGGATCGGGCGCCGCGTAGTAGAGGCGTTTGAGGCGGGCGGCGGCGATGGCGCCGGCACAGGCGGGGCATGGTTCCAGCGTGACCCAGAGGTCGCACTCCGTCAGGCGGTCGGTACCGAGCGCCGCGCAAGCGGCGCGGATAACGAGCATTTCGGCATGGGCCGTAGGGTCAAGCGCTTCGCGCATCCGGTTTCCGGCCCGTGCGATGATCTCGCCCTGCCGTACCACAACCGCCCCCACGGGAACTTCGCCCCGCTCTGCAGCAGCCCGTGCCTCTTCCAGCGCCGCTTCCATATAATCTGTGAATTGAGCCATGGGGGTTCAAAGCCGCTTTCCCCGACGCTGTCAAACCGCTAGGCCGTTGGGCATGGTTGAGGGTGAACGCATAGCGAAGCGGTTGAGCCGGGCGGGGGTGGCCTCGCGCCGGGAGGCGGAGCGCATGATCGAGGCCGGTCGGGTAACCGTGAACGGCGCGGTCATCCAGAGCCCGGCGCTCAATGTCACGGATACCGATGTGATCACCGTGGACGATGCGCCCCTGCCACAGGCTGAGCGCCCACGGGTTTGGCTGTATCACAAGCCCCCGGGGCTGGTGACGAGCAATTCCGATGAGAAGGGCCGTAAGACCGTCTTTGATGCCCTGCCCGACACGTTGCCGCGGGTGATGTCCGTCGGGCGGTTGGATATCAATTCCGAAGGTCTGTTGCTGCTCACCAACGATGGAGGTGTGAAGCGCAAGCTGGAACTTCCCTCGACGGGCTGGTTGCGGAAGTATCGGGTGCGGATGAAGGGCACTCCGAAGGATGAGGATTTTGCCCCGCTGCGCCGAGGGATCGTGGCCGATGGCGAACGGTTTCAGCCGATGGAGATCAGACTGGATCGGCAGCAGGGTGCCAATGCCTGGATCACGGTGGGCCTGCGGGAGGGCAAGAACCGCGAGATCAGGCGCGCCATGGCGGAGCTTGGATTTGACGTGAACCGCCTGATCCGGATCTCTTACGGGCCGTTCCGGTTGGGGGAGCTGAAGGCCGGAGAGGTTGAGGAAGTCCGCCCCCGCGTCCTTCGCGATCAACTGGGTCTGGAAGCCGCCACAGAAGGCCATGCAGAGCCGAAGCCACTGGCGAAACGCAAGAAGCGGCCGGGCAAGCCGGTGCCACAATCAGGGCCTAAGTCTGATCGCCGCCCCCTGCGTCCGGGCGCTCGTCCGTCTCGCCTTCGTCGAGGCTGAACCGTTCGATCAATGGGGCCTGCGCCATGAAAACGGCGAACAGGAAGACGGGCAGCGCGAAGGTCTCGAACGTCACCCAGAATTGATCGGATTGCGTGCGCCAGACGATCTCATTGGCCACGCCCATGCCTGCAAAGGCCAGCGCGAGGCGCTTGGTCATGATCATCCAGCCCTCATCTGCCATCGGCAACTTGTCCCCCATCAGGAACTTGAGCCAGCTTTGGCCGCGCGCGAGGCCAATCCCCAGCGTGATCGCGAAGAAGGCATAGACGATCGTGGTCTTCATCTTGAAGAAGCGATCATCATTGAACCAGATCGTGAGCGCGCCGAAGAACACCACCAGAATTGCCGTAAACACCTGAATACGAGATATTTTTCCGGTCAGCTTCCAGAGGATCGCGGTGGAGGCCAGAAGGATCGGCACAAACACGGCGGTCGCCAAAATGAAGCCATCATATTCAGTGCCGCCGACCGTCACGACGCGGTCTTGCAGCCGCAGATAGGCGACGAAGAACAAGATGGGCGGGCCCAGTTCGAGGCCGTTCTTCAGCCAGGGATTGATCTCACGTTCCGCCATGTCCGCTCCTATCCGCCTGCCTCAACTATCACCGCACCGGCTGCGATCAACCCCATCAATGCGATGCGGACCGGTCCGACCGGCTCTCGCAGGATCAGCCAGCCGATCAGCGCCGCGAAGACGGTGGAGGTTTCGCGCAGCACCGCCGCCTCCCCCACCTGATCCAGCCGTGTGGCCAGCATGATCGATCCGAAAGACGCGAACGCCACGAAGCCGCCGATGATGCCGCGCAGGGCCAGCGGGCCGAGCGTGGGTGGGTTGTCCATCCGGCCGTAGAACCGTGCGGCGAGCACCGGGAACAGCAATCCGTCGATGAAGAAGAACCATGCCAGGAAGGTGAACGGATCGGCCGTCGCGCGGATGCCGTAGGCGTCATAGGTCGTGTAGACAGCCACGAAGAGGCCGGTCAAAACCGCGAGCCAGAGCGCTGGGATCAGCGTATCGCGAGCCAGGGTCACCCGTGCCATGTTGTAGGCAGCCAACCCGTAGAGGCCAGCCAGCAACACCGCGACCCCAAGCCATTGGATGCCGTTGAACGTCTCGCCAAAGATCAGCCATGCGCCGATCACGGTGAAAAGCGGCCCGGTGCCCCGCATGATCGGGTATACCACCGTGAAGGCGCCGCGTCGGTAGGCACCAAGGGTAGCGAGTTTATAGCCTGCGTGGATTACGAAGGCGCCCGCGAAGATCGGCCACATATGTGGCTCGGGCCACGGCACAACGAAGAACGCGACCGGGGCGGCCATCAGGCCGTAAGAGGCATCGATGGCCCCGCGCGACAGAAGCGGATCATGGCGGCCCTTCTGGAGCGCCCCGAAGACGGCGTGCAGGAATGCCGCGGTCAGTGCAAGGATCAGGGCAACGCGTGCACCCTGGTCGGTTCCCTCAATACTCGTGATCCACTCGCCCACTCAGTTCGCAGGCGTCCATTGCGCGTCGAGGCTCAGACCATCGGGCACCGCGGTGTCAAAGGCGATGCCGCTGCCCAGATCCTCGGCGATGCGTGCGATCATTGCGGGTGTGCGGCTGCTCAGCGACAGGGCAAGATCGCCCCGCGGCTCTGGCAGGCTGCGGGCGAAATCGGTGATCGCAGCCGCTGACGCGCGCGGCAGGAACCGTTCCGGCGCAGAGGCGGTCAGCCCCTCGATGCCTGCGGCAATGAACGCCATGGAATCGCCCGACATATCGATACCATTTGCCCTCAGCGGCGCCGCGACGGCCTGCTCGAACAGCCCATCGAACGCGATGTCGATTGCGGCGGAGCTGATTCCCAAATCGGCCCACGGCGTTTCATGGGGCCGCCACCCATTGGCTTGGCCGGTAAGCCGGGCCGCGACGCTGTTGTCACCATCGAAATCGACGTTCAGTTCGTCGATCCTCAAGCGCTGATGCGCATCGTCCCATTGCCAGGACAATTCTATCTGCACCGGGGCGTCCGGCCCCATCAGGTCGCGGATCCACGCATGATCGGGCGACGGCCTGAACTGATCCGTCAAGAAGATCCCCTCGATGCGGAGATCCAATTCAGAGGGCAAGACAACCTCGCCGCGCACCCAGCCCAAGAGATCGGCGCCGCTGAAGCGGACCATCTCCACGCGGAACATCAGCCCAAGCGATCCCGCATAGATGTCGAGGTCGGTTGAAGTGCACCCCCCCGGGAATCCCCGCGCGGTCGATGCAGGGCTTTGGGTAATTTCCAGATCGAAATGAAAATCGAGCAGGGTCATCACCTGCCCCTCGATCTCGCCGCATTGCGCGCTGTCCAGCGCCTGAGCAGCCGGGGCCGAAAGGGAGAGGACCAAGGCCATAACTAGAACTGATCTGCGCATCTTGCCTCTTTCACTTTATCCACAGGCATTGTGGATGGATGTCATGGACGGTCAATTCCAACCAAGGCATCCGCGAATTCCTGTGGGTCAAACGGTTGGAGATCGTCAATCTGCTCACCCACGCCAATCGCGTGGATCGGCAGGCCGAACTTGTCGGCCAGAGCCACGAGCACCCCGCCCTTCGCCGTTCCGTCCAGTTTGGTCATCACAAGGCCCGAGACATCGGCCATCTTGCCAAACAGCTCCACCTGGCTCAGCGCGTTCTGGCCGGTTGTGGCATCGAGGACCAGAAGCGTGTTGTGCGGCGCGTCAGGATCCTTCTTGCGGATCACGCGAACGATTTTGGCCAGTTCCTCCATCAGATCGGAGCGGTTTTGCAACCGGCCCGCCGTGTCGATCATCAGAAGATCTGCGCCGTCAGCTTCGGCTTTGACCATGGCATCATAGGCAAGCGCCGCCGGGTCTGAGCCTTCGGGTGCCGTCAGCACAGGCACGCCTGCGCGTTCCCCCCAGACCTGCAATTGCTCCACCGCAGCCGCGCGGAACGTATCGCCCGCCGCAATCACCACTGTCTTGCCCGCCGCACGAAACTGGCTGGCCAGTTTGCCGATTGTGGTGGTTTTGCCTGAGCCGTTGACGCCCACCACCAGCACGACTTGCGGTGTCTTGGGATAGATCGGCAGCGGACGGGCGACCGGCTCCATCACCGAGGCGATTTCGGCGGCCAAGACCTCCTTGATCTCCCGCGCCGACATCAGCTTGCCGAACCGCCCCTCAGCCATGTTGGCCGTGACCCGCAACGCGATCTCCACGCCCATATCCGACGTGATCAGCAGTTCTTCCAACTGCTCCAGCATGTCGTCATCAAGTGCCCGGCGCGGCTCCGCGCTGCGGCCCATCAACCGGCCCAAAAGCCCGGGTCTTGCGGGCGCAGGGGCCGGATCCGGCGGCACGGCGGGTTCCAAAGCTCGATCCGCTATCGGCGCTGAGTCCGGTTCAAGCTTGGGTGCAGGATCGGGCAGCGGCTCCTGCTCGGAGACTGGCTCGGGGACGGCGATCTGCTCAGGCGCAGGCTCAGCTTCCTGTATCCGCTCCGGTTCGGGCTCCGGTTCCGGTTCCGGCGCAGGCACAACAGCCGGCTCAACCGTCACGTCCTCTAGCTCCGCTTCGGCCGCACCTTCTTCAATGATCGCGTCAAGCCCCTCATCGAGTTTCGATGAGGATTTGAACATCCGATCCTTCAATTTCTTGAAAAAGGACATGCGAAAACTTCCCTACCTGCCGTCCAAACTGACCTAATGCCTGCGCCCGCCCTTGGAAAGGCCTGCCGACCGCGCCATTCTTTTGCCAGATTTTCGTGCTATCTATGACATCAAGTTGAAATTCGGCGCTGCCACTCCGATCAAGGCCCATCGACCAAGGACACGAGGAAAGTTGCAGATCCCCGTCATCGCCCGATACGCCGCCGCGACGGTGCCCCCCATGCTGCTTTTGATTCTGGCCGGAACGGCTTGGGGAGGGTTTGCGTGGATTGCACTTCTGTGGCTGACCCTGATCGCGGCTATCGCCGACCAAGTGCTTGAGCCGCCCCGCGCCACCGGCGCGGACGAAGAGACGGCCCCATGGTCCGACGTCTTGTCGATCGGCCTGGCCGTGGGCCACCTCCTTGTCCTGATCTCCACCACCTCCGCGCTCGCTGCCGCCCAGATGACCTTCGGGCAGGGCCTCGCCCTTTTCGTTGCCACCGCGTCGTTCTTCGGGCAGGTCAGCCACCCCAATGCCCATGAACTGATCCACCGCAGCCATCCGGCGCTGCGCGCCCTGGGGGCCACCATCTATACAACGATCGGATTCGGTCATCACGTCTCGGCTCACCGGCTGGTGCATCACCGCAATGTCGGCACATATGAGGATCCCAACACGCCCCAACCGGGCGAAGGATTCTGGGATTACCTGCCGCGGGCCTGGCGTGGATCCTTCGAGGCAGGTCTGGCCGCCGAGATGGAAAAACTGGAGCGCCGCGGGCGCCCCTATACCCATATGACCAACCCCTATTGGCTGTGGGTCGGCGGCGCGCTTCTGACGTTCATCGTGATCCTGAACATATCGGGGCTTGGCGGCGCGCTGATGCTCATCAGCCTCGCGACGCTGGCCGGACTCCAGATCCTGATGTCCGACTACGTGCAGCATTACGGATTGCAGCGCCTGATCCTGCCCAACGGACGGGTGGAGCCGGTCGGCCTGCACCATTCGTGGAATGCCCCGCGCGGGTTCTCCTCCTACCTGATGATGAATGCCCCCGCCCACTCGGAACATCACCTGCACCCCGATCGCCCGTATGAGCGCCTGGACCCGCAGGCCACCATGCCCGTCCTGCCCTATTCCATGCCGATCATGGCGATGATCGCGATGGTGCCGTCGGCGTGGCAGCGGATCATGGATAAACGGGCCGTCAACGTGATGGAGGCCGCCGAAGCCGCGCGCCTTGCCCCAAAACCGGCCCCGACACCGCAAGCCGCGCCTGCTCCGGCGGCACCGACAACACCTGCGGCTCTCCCAGCGGACGTCCCATCGGCCAAAGCTCCGGCCGCGCCGTCCCCGCCTCCCGTGGACCAGTTTGTCGCCGATGATCCGGAAACAGCCGCGCTCCTCGCGCAGATCCGGGCGGCGACCAACTAAGCTGCTCGAGGTTTTCGAAAGCAATCAACCCGGACGCAGGGGATCAAAAGAGGCGTAGCCCTCTCCGCCCCGCCAGATCGGTGAAGAACTGCCACGCCACACGCCCGGACCGCGCCCCACGGGTCGCCTGCCATTCCAGAGCCTCAGCACGTAGCTCATCCTCCGGCATCAACAGCCCGAACGCATCGCAATACCCGCGCACCATCGTCAGATACGCGTCCTGATCGCAGGCATGGAACCCGAGCCACAGGCCGAACCGGTCGGACAGGGATACTTTCTCTTCCACGGCCTCGGACGGATTGATCGCCGATCCCCTCTCATTCTCGATCATGTCGCGGGGCATCAGGTGGCGCCGGTTCGACGTGGCATAGAACACAACGTTTTCGGGGCGCCCGGACACGCCCCCATCCAGCACCGCCTTCAGGCTCTTGTAGTGCTGGTCATCATGGGAAAACGACAAATCATCACAAAACAGGATCACCCGCACATCCGCGCCACGCAGATGGGTCAGCAGCCGACCGATGCTCGGCAGGTCCTCGCGCTGGATCTCTACCAGTTTCAGGCCGGGCGCCTCGTCCACCACGGCCCCATGGACCGCCTTGACCAGCGAGGATTTCCCCATCCCCCGCGCGCCCCAAAGCAGCGCGTTGTTGGCGGGCAGGCCGCGGGCGAACTGCCCGGTATTGGCCATCAGCGTATCGCGCGCGCGATCAATACCGTGCAGCAATTCCAGCGGTATCCGATTGACGTCCGTCACCGGCTCCAGATGGTCGGGCTCCGTATGCCAGACAAAGGCATCCGCCGTGGTCCAGTCCGGGGGGGCCGCAGCGGTCGGCGACAGGCGCTCCAGCGCCTCCGCGATGCGGGTCAATGCCTCATCGGACACGCCTACAGTTCCTCACCCTCATCCAGAATGCCCTCGGCGCGCAGGCGGCGATTGCGCTGCGCCTCCACCAATCGCACAAGTTGGATGGAGATCTCGTAAAGACCATAGACCACGGTGAAGAGGATCACCTGCGTGATCACATCAGGTGGGGTGACAAGGGCCGCCAGCGTCAGAATGCCCACAACCGCCCATTTACGCACGTTGCCAAGGCCCTCTGCCGTCACCAGCCCCGCCTTGCCCATCAGCGTCAAAAGGACCGGCAGTTGGAAGCAGAGGCCAAAGGCGAAGATGAACTTCAGCGCCAGATCCAGAGATTCCTTCACGGAGCCGAGGAACACTGTCTGCAGTTCCGTATCAGCATTCGGGTTCTCGAACGTGCCCTCCCCCGCGATCAGGTTCGCAAGCGCAGGGATCGCATCCGAAAAGCCGATGAAAAAGTTCATCGCCAGCGGCGTTACCACATAATGCGCGAAGGACGCACCGATCAGGAACAGGACCGGAGAGGCCACCAGGAACGGCAATATGGCGTTCTTTTCCGAGCTATAGAGGCCCGGTGCCACGAAGCGCCATAGTTGATGCGCGATGACCGGGAAGGAGACCGCGAAGCCCATGATGATGGAGATCCGGATCAGGACGAAAAATTTCTCCTGCGGCGCCGTGAAGATCAGGCGGGCGTCTTCGCCCCGGTCCCGCAATACATCGGCCAGTGGTTGAGAAATGAAGTTCAGCATCGGCTCGGCCACGGTGAACATGGCCACCATGCCGATCACAAAGGCGAGGACCGACCGGATCAGCCGCGTGCGCAGTTCCGCCAGATGCTCCACCAAAGGCGCGGCACTGTCATCAAGTTCGTCTTCGGGCAGTTCCTGATCCGTTTGGCTCATCGGCGCTCTGCCTGCGGTTCGGGCTCGTCGACGGGCTCGATACTGGCCGGGCCGGGATCTTCCGGTGCGATCACCGGCTCTGCCGGCTCCAGCGGTTCTTCAGGCTCTTCGCTTTGCTCGGCGGCCGCCGCGGCGGCTTTTTCTGCGCGGATCGCTGCGGCATGGGCGCGGGCCTCTGCCTTCGCCTGCACGTGCTTTTCGGCCATGATCCGCGTTTCGCTGCCCTCTTCGAACTTGGTGGGGTCGATGTCGTCCATGACGTCACCCATCAGGTCCTTGGCCATACCCTTGGGGTTGGTGAATTTCGCTGCCGCCCGCAAGTCGCGGTTCAACTCGGTCATCCCGGTCTCATTGGCGGCCTCGTTCATCGCGTTCGAGAAGTCCTTGGCCATGGCGCGCACGCGGCCTGTCATCTGCCCCAACTTCTGGAACAGTTTCGGCAGATCTTTCGGGCCCACGACGATCAACGCCACGATCCCGATGACCATCAATTCCATCCAGCCGATATCAGGCATCCGCGATCAGCCCCTTGCCGTCGTCAAATAGGGGATCAGGCGTTGTCGCGCTCGGCACGCTCTTCCGGCGTCACGTCGCGGGCGGCAGACCCGTCTGCGGTGGTGGTCGAGGCGTCCTCGATCTCGGCGTCCGGCGATTTCACGCCGTTCTTGAAGGCGGTGATGCCTTTGCCGACCTCGCCCATCAGGCCCGCGATCTTGCCGCGGCCAAACAGAACCAGGACCACAACGGCGATCAGGATAAGACCGGCTGGTCCGATATTGTTGAGCATGTTTTCTCCCTCCGGCTGGCCCGGGCGATCTGCGCCGCAGGCTCCGCTTGTCGTAATTACTGGTGCATAGGTATGGTCTCGGGGCCGCAGATCAAAGCCCAAAAACGCAAAACAGGGCCGTCAGCCCCGCTTTGCAAACACAAAACAGCGATCCCGGCGGATGGTGAGCCATAGGGGCGTGCCCGGTTTTGGCAAAAACACCGCCGGAACGGTGGCTTTGACCACGCCGCCGTCGAAATCCATAACGAACTCCACAAGGCTCTCATGGCCCATGAAGCGCGCGCGTTTCACGACGCCTCGGGCAGGCACGCCATCGCTTGGCGTCGGGTTCGGTCCGCGCCCGCCGCGGTCAAAGTCGATCTTCACATGTTGCGGGCGAAACGCAATCTCGACCGATGTGCCATCGGGCACGCCGGGCGCGAGGAACTGGCCAAATGCAGTATCCGTGAGCGCGCCGTGCACTTTCCCCGGTATCACGTTGATATCGCTGAAAAATGCGGCCGCGTCGCGATCACAGGGCGCATGGTAGATGTTGTAGGGCGCGCCCTTCTGCACGACTTCCCCGTCGCGCATCAGCGCAATCTGGTCTGCCATACGCATGGCTTCCTCGGGCTCGTGGGTGACCAGCACCACCGCCGTGCCTTCGTCCTTCAGAAGCTGGAGCGTTTCGTCCCGGATCCCGTCGCGGAGGCGGTTGTCGAGGCCCGAAAACGGCTCGTCCATCAGCATGATGCGGGGGCGCGGTGCCAAAGCGCGGGCCAGGGCCACGCGCTGCTGTTCCCCGCCCGACAGCATATGCGGCGCCTTGTCGCCGTAGCCGTCCAGATCCACCCGCGTCAACAATTCGTCCACCCGCGCCCTGGTCTCGGCCCTGGGTCCACGCAGGCCGAAGCCCACATTTTGCGCCACGCTCAGGTGCGGGAACAGCGCGAAATCCTGAAAGATCAGGCCGACGCCCCGCGCTTCGGGCGGCATATGGGTTTCCGCATCCGACAGCACCTCCCCATCGGCCCGGATCGCGCCCGCGCTTTGCCGCTCGATCCCCGCAATCACCCGCAGCGTCGTGGATTTCCCGCAGCCAGACGGACCCAGAAGGCACAGCACCTCACCCGCCCGCACGGTCAGCGACACGTCGCGCACCACCTCGCGCCCATCAAACCGGCACGAGATGTGGTCAAGCTCCAGGCGGGGGGGGGCAGGGGCAGTCACAGGCATTCCCGATTAAATCAATCGGATAAGGCAGCTATCAGGTTCACGCCGCAGGGCCAAGATCGAAGTCCAACATGGCGCGCACCACCCCATTGACCATCAGCGACAGGCGATGCGGCCCGGGTACCAGCGCATAGGTGGTCGCGTTGCCCTTGAACACTTGCGTTTTCTTGAGCACCAGCGGCGTGCCGGGCGTGATCACCCCCTGTTTCACCTTGAACACCTTCTCACTCTCGGCGCCGGACGGCCGGGTGAAGCGGATCGCGTAATCCACCAGAACCGGCGTTTCCACCTCTGCGCTCAGGGCGATCTCCACCACCGCCTTGTCGCCGATTTTCGGCCGGGCTGGCGTGATGCTCAGCCGATCGACTGATACGGTTGCCCCGGCATCATATCCGAGCATCTCCATCGCGCCGGGATGCCCCTGCTTGATCAGTGTCCGCAGCGCGTGGCTTGTCATCCACGCCAATTCCCTGGCGTCTTGCCGCCCGGCCTCCCGCCACTCCCCCAACATCCTCAAGACCAGATCGGCATCGACGCGGCTCAGATCGTTCACGTGGTTCGCGACGGATCGGGTCACGTAGCGCGTCGGATCTGCGTGCAGCCGGTCGAGGAACGGCACGGGTACGCGCGGTTCAATCTCAATGTTCCTCGCCCAAGGCAGGCGGGGACGCGTGCCTTCGCTCACCAACCGGCGGACGTGATAATTCTCGTGCCCGGCCCAGTCGGAAAGGCGCGCCAAGGTCTCGTCGGGCCAGCGGTTCAGAAAGGGGCGGATGTAGAACTCCATCGAAAACCGCTGCGTGGCAGCTTCCAGCAGGTCGAGCGCCCGGTTGCGGTGCGCTTCCATCCCATGCCGCACCGCCAAAATGCCCGGCACCGCATGGATGAATTGCCCGAAATCGTCGTCGCGCAGGGTCGGATCGAGCGGCGCTGGCATCGCCGCCTCCAACTGCGCGGCCATTTTGGGGAAGTCCTTCGCCAACCGCCTTTCCGCGCAATCGGCGATCCACTCCAACCGCTCCAGAAGCTCGCGCCCCTGCAACCCGCCCATCACATCCCCGAAGAAGCCATCCCCATCGAAACCCTTGATCCCGCTGGCATATTCACCGGCAAGCTGCCTGATCGTATCCCCGTTGAACAGGTGATCCTTGAGCGAGAATTTTTCCGCCATCAGGCGCGCCTATCAGATCGTGGCATTGGTTCCGCCGCCATCGAGCAAGATGTTCTGTCCCACAATGAACCCTGCCCGCTCCGAACACAGAAACGCACACATCGCGCCGAACTCCTCGGCCGTGCCATAGCGCCGGGCGGGGATCGTGGCGGCCCGGTTCGCCCGGGCCTGCTCAATCGAAATCCCCTCCTTTTGCGACACGCCGCCATCAAGCGCATCGGCGCGATCGGTCGCATGGATGCCCGGCAGCAGGTTGTTCACGATCACCCCGAACGGTGCCACCTGCCGCGCGGTTCCGGCCACGTAGCCCGTCAGGCCCGTGCGCGCCGCGTTTGACAGGCCCAATTGCGGGATTGGCGCCTTCACCGATTGCGACGTGATGTTCACAACCCGGCCCCAGCCGCGATCGATCATCTTCGGCATCAGCGCCGTCATCAGGGCGATGGGCGTCAGCATGTTGGCGTCCAGAGCGGCGATGAAATCCTCCCGCCCCCAATCTGACCACAGGCCCGGCGGCGGGCCTCCCGCATTGGTCACCAGAATGTCCAGATCACCCGCCGCATCCAGTACGGTGTCTCGCCCGGCCTCTGTCGTGATGTCGCTGGCCACCGCCGTGACGGACACGCCGTGGGCCGATTGGATCGCCGCGGCCGTGGCCTCCAACGCCTCTGCGCCGCGCGCGTTTATCACCAGATCGACGCCGGCCTCGGCCAGGGCTTCGGCGCATCCGCGACCCAATCCCTTGCTTGACGCACAAACCAACGCGCGCCGCCCCTTGATGCCCAGATCCATTGAACACTCCCCTATCCAAAGTTGCGCCAAGGCATAACAGCCGTCCTAGCCCCTCGCCAGCCTCGACCGAACCGGCCCGCGGTTGAGCTTGGCGACCATTCAGGCGTCGAATATTGTCGACCGCCTTTCTCAATCGCCGAAAGGACAGATCTGCGACTAAGTCCGGGGCCAGGCCCGCTTGGCCGTCACGTGGTTCCGAAGAATTCTTCGCGCACGATCTTGCCGTCCGCCACGTGATAGACAGCCACTTCCTTCATCTTCGTACGCTCGCCGCTTTGCTTGTGGGTCGCGTCGATCTCGAAAATCACGGCGAAGCGATCATCCCCGTGGAGATACGGGCCCTGCACATCTCCGCCATGGACCTCGAAATTTTCGGCCCACCAGGCGTGTTTGCCCCTGATGCCGTCGACCCCTTTAACCTCGCGCCCCATCCCGGAAAAATCCGCCGCTTCTACCGAAGTCGCATCCGGGTGGTAGTGATCTTCCAGCAATTGCGCCTCCCCCTGGTTGCGGCAGGCCTCGACCAAGGTGTTGGCAATCTGTTCGAGGGTCATGTGATGTCTCCCTGATTTGTTCTTGCAATGTTCTCATTTTGCCTGAGTCGTCGGGAAAAGTCACGTCCACCAAATGGGGGGCAGAGCGCCCATCGGGAAGCCAAACATAGCAGTAACCGAAAAACGCAAGTTAAGCGCGAATGCACCGAATGCGGACCGCACCGCGCTCATCGTGCACCATCGCAGGGCTAACAACTCTCACCTCAAAAGGCGCAACCGCCTCATCAACCGCCAAAATCCCGGCTGCACACCCAAGAAAACAAGGCGTCGCTCGTAGAAAACTCCCATCGGCGCACTCCCGCTGACCAGTCCGGAAACCCTGCCTCGCGCATCTGCTCAATCGCACTCATCCTTCAAGTGGGAACCGGGGTTCATCGCAACCAAAGGAGTATTTTCGATGACCCGCCTACTGAAACTGACCGCAACGACCCTTCTGGCCATGGCACCGCTCGTGGCCTCGGCTCAAGCCGTCTTTATCGATCCCGACGCCCTCAACCCGGCTGATCTCCTGATCGATCCGCCCCGGCTGATCGAGATCGAGATCCCGACGCCGGGCCCCGGGCTGCAAGTGCGCGGCGCAGGTGCCACGCAGGCCGCCGACAATACCCCGTTCTGCGGCATTCACGATGTCTTCTACTGGTACGAGGAAGATGCAAACGGCAATGAGATCCCCGGCACGCGCCAATATGGCTGCACCGATTGATCTCACGGCCACCCGGCGGTTGTTCTCCCCCCAAACCGCCGCCCCTCAAGACCCATCGCCCCAAAGCGATGGGTCTGTTGTGTTGTCAGGCCCTACGCTCCAATCGGCACCTGCCCGCTGACCAGTCGGGACACGCTACCTCGTGCCACCGACTCCAATGGCGCATGCTGATCGCCGGCCAGGAAACACAATTTCTGCGAAGGCGCCCGCCGATAACCCATTTGACCAGATCGCCCGCGTTACGCTCGTTGCCCGGAGCCCGCCCTCGTCTTCTGCGCAGTCGCTGATCCAGCGAAGACGACACCCGTCGCTGCGCGCAGAGACTCAGGATGCGGAAAAGCCCCGCGCTCTCTTCCAAATGCAGGTTTGGGCCCGTATATCGCGCCCATGTTGGACAACCGCCCCACCCTGCCCCCGGAAATCGCCCGTCGCCGGACGTTCGCGATCATCTCGCATCCCGATGCCGGCAAGACCACGCTGACCGAGAAATTCCTGCTCTATGGCGGCGCGATCCAGATGGCCGGTCAGGTGCGCGCCAAAGGGGAGGCCCGGCGTACGCGGTCGGATTTCATGCAGATGGAAAAGGACCGCGGCATCTCCGTCTCCGCCTCCGCCATGTCGTTCGACTTCCAGACGCCCGCCGTAAACTTTCGCTTCAATCTCGTCGACACGCCCGGCCACTCCGACTTTTCCGAGGACACCTATCGCACGCTCACGGCCGTCGATGCCGCGATCATGGTGATTGACGGCGCGAAAGGCGTTGAATCACAGACCCAAAAGCTGTTCGAGGTCTGCCGCCTGCGGGATCTGCCGATCCTCACCTTCTGTAACAAGATGGATCGCGAAAGCCGCGATACGTTCGAGATCATTGACGAAATTCAGGAAAATCTCGCGATCGACGTCACACCGGCGAGCTGGCCCATCGGCGTGGGCCGCGATTTTCTGGGCTGCTACGACCTGATCCACGACCGTCTGGAACTGATGGACCGGGCCGATCGCAACAAGGTCGCGGAATCGGTGAAACTGGAGGGGCTGGACGATCCTGCACTGTCCGATCACATCCCGGCGGAGATGCTCGAAAAGCTGCGCGAAGAGGTGGAGATGGCGCGCGAATTGCTCCCCGCCTTCGATCGCACCGCGTTTTTGCAAGGCACGATGACGCCGATCTGGTTCGGCTCCGCGATCAACTCCTTCGGCGTGAAGGAATTGATGGACGGCATCGCCGAATACGGGCCGGAACCGCAGGTGCAGAATGCCGAGCCGCGGGAGGTTGCGCCGGAGGAAAAGAAGGTCTCGGGCTTCGTCTTCAAGGTGCAGGCGAATATGGATCCCAAGCACCGCGACCGCGTTGCGTTCGTGCGCATGGTGTCCGGCCATTTTGAGCGCGGCATGAAGCTGACGCACGTCCGCTCGAAGAAACCCATGGCGATCTCCAATCCCGTCATGTTCCTCGCCTCCGACCGCGAACTGGCGGAGGAGGCCTGGGCCGGCGACATCATCGGCATCCCCAACCACGGGCAATTGCGCATCGGCGACGCCCTGACAGAAGGGGAGGCCCTGCGCTTCACCGGCATCCCCTCCTTCGCGCCGGAACTGCTACAATCCTGCCGCGCGGGGGATCCGCTCAAAGCGAAACACCTCGACAAGGCCCTGATGCAATTTGCCGAGGAAGGTGCCGCCAAGGTGTTCAAGCCAACCTTCGGCTCGGGCTTCATCGTTGGCGTCGTCGGCGCGCTGCAATTCGAAGTCCTGGCCTCGCGCATCGAACTTGAATACGGCCTGCCCGTCCGCTTCGAAGCCTCGCAATTCACCTCCGCACGTTGGGTCCACGGCGACAAGGACGCGGTGGACGCCTTCGCAAACGCCAACAAACAGCACATCGCCACCGACAATGACGGCGACCCGGTCTACCTCACCCGTTTGCAGTGGGATATCGACCGGGTGGAGCGGGATTATCCCGACATCACGCTGAGCGCGACGAAGGAATTGATGGTGTGAGGGCGCCGTGACGACGGGGCCGTTTCTGGATAAGTGGATACACCTCCAGCAAGAAGCGGAGCGCCCGTTCAGCCGGTTCGGCGATGCGGTGCCATCGCCGGATTGCGATCTGGAGGCCGCATGGCATGAACCGGTGATCGCACCGGACGGCCCGTTGGAAACCTGCCCTTTCGATGATTTTGCATGCAAGGCGCGGAACCTGGCGCGGCGGTTTGCCGGGCAACCTCGGGCGCTCTTGATCAATGCGAAACTTGTCACGCTTTTGCGTCGTCGTGACCCTCCGCCCCACATCGAGCGCCTGTTTCAGAGGCTTTGGACAACATATCACAGGCAGCTTTGCGACGCGTTGGATGCAAGATGGCTGATCTCGTCCGCGCAGTCCCTGTCCGATCACGGCGCCACCGAGGCGCAGCGGCGCGCGGGAGCTGAGTTGACGCTCCTGTGCGGCCTTATCAAGCTTTACGAAACCGACCGGCTGCATTCCGGCGCGCGGGATCCCAAACCCTTCGCGCCGACCCAGGTCAACCGCTCTCTGGTCCTCGATATGGAGCCGTTTGCCATTGGCCGCGGTGATCTTGACCGGGTGCTTGTCACGCGGATCTGGCGCGCGGCGCAGGGCGATCCGGTTGCCGAAAGCCTGGTGCTTGCGCTCATTCCCGCCGTGCTGGCCGATGATCGCGGCATCTTTCGGCGGCTCCGCATCTTGCGCGACAAGAGGCGCGAACGTCGGGGTGCGGGGCCAAACCCATGACACCAACGCCCCCTTCGCCGCGCCGCAACCGTGTCTTGCCCACCGGTGAAATCATCGCCCACCCCGCGCGCGGCACGTTCACGGGCAACAGGGGGATTCTGGTGGGGCGCGACGGGACGATGAGCAACCGCCAATGGGCCGCAAAAGCCTGGATTACATGTCTTATATCCTTCCGCGGTCGGCGCCGTCCGATCGCGCAACCGCATACATGGACGGAACTGTTCTTTCTTGACGAAGCCGTGGCCTTCGCCGCCGGTCACCGCCCCTGCGCCTATTGTCGGCGAGAGAGTTACAATCAATTCAAGGTATTATCGGGCGGGCTGAACGCCGTAGACATTGATATGCTGCTCCATACCGAGCGGCTGGAAAACCGGCAAAAGCGATTGCATCCGGTGCGCCTCGATGATCTGCCGGACGGGGCCTTCGTCCTCCACGACGACACACCGCACCTCGTTCTGGGCGATAAGCTTCTCCCCTACGCACCCAACGGCTACGCGCCGCCTATCTCGCGCGTCAACGGCCCCGCCCAAGCCCTGACGCCGCCCAGTCTTCTCGCCGTTCTGAGCGCCGGTTACCACCCGCAGCTTCATCTCACCGCGGCCCCCTTAATGCCGCGTTAACCAAGAGTCGCTAGAAGCGGGACATGCTCCGCCTTGCACTTGTCGTCCTGATGTTTCTCGCCGGCTGCACCCCGCAATCGGGGGTGCTGAGCACGCAACAGACCGGGCTGACGGGAAGCTACTCGGAGCAGGTCGTGATCTCGGACCACCCCCGTTATGTGCTCCGCGGCCACCTCATTGACGTGATGCGCGATGGCGACCGCGTCCGCGCCTTGATCATCAGTCATCGCCGCGATGGCGTGAACCGGGTTTTCATGCGCGAAGCATGGTCCAACGGTGTGGAATTGCCGTTTCGTTCCACCACACGGTGGCTTGATGGTTGCACGCACGGCCATTGCCTCGACCATCCCGTCGGCGTGATCGCCCTGTCGGATCGCCTGTTTGCCCACGCGGCCATCCATGGCCTCGACGCTCGCCTGATCGGATATGGCGACGCGATCGACATTTACGTACCCCCCAGTCTGTTCGCTGCCTTGCCAGACGTTGCCACAGATCCGGACGACTGAACCCGTCTTGTTTGACGCCAAGCCCGCAATGGCCTATGTGCCCCCAAGGTTTGCGGTCCGCGCAAGCCGCCCTCGCGGAGCGCGCTGGCATATTTGCGCTCCATTACCCCCGCCGGGGCCTATGATCCCCGGCCTGATTGGACGCAAATGACGACATTCTCTGAGCTTGAGCTTAATCCAAAGGTCCAAAAAGCCGTCGCCGAGGCGGGTTATGAGACCCCGACGCCGATTCAGGAAGGCGCGATTCCCCCCGCCTTGGAAGGCCGCGATGTCCTTGGCATCGCGCAGACCGGCACCGGCAAGACCGCCTCCTTTACGCTGCCGATGATCACCATGCTGGCCCGTGGCCGGGCCCGCGCCCGGATGCCGCGCAGCCTCGTGCTGTGCCCGACACGCGAATTGGCTGCACAAGTTGCTGAAAACTTTGATATCTACGCCAAGCACGTGAAGCTGACCAAGGCGCTTTTGATCGGCGGCGTGTCCTTCAAGGAACAGGAGACGCTGATCGACAAGGGCGTCGATGTCCTGATCGCGACGCCGGGCCGTCTGCTCGACCATTTCGAGCGCGGCAAACTGATCCTGAACGATGTGAAGGTCATGGTCGTCGACGAGGCCGACCGCATGCTAGACATGGGGTTCATCCCGGATATCGAGCGGATTTTCGGCCTTGTGCCCTTCACTCGCCAGACCCTGTTCTTCTCCGCCACCATGGCGCCCGAGATCGAGCGGATCACCAACACCTTCTTGTCGAATCCGGCCAAGATCGAGGTGGCTCGCCAATCCACGACATCCGATACGATTGAACAGCGCCTGATCGAATTCAGACCGACGCGCCGCGATATGGCCGCCAAGCAAAAGCGCGACATGCTGCGCGCGGCGATTACGGCAGAAGGCGATGCATTCACCAACGCAATCATCTTCTGCAACCGCAAGGTGGATGTGGATATCGTCGCCAAGTCCATGAAAAAGCACGGTTTGAACGCCGAGCCGATCCATGGCGATCTGGATCAGTCGCACCGGATGCGCACGCTGGACGGCTTCCGCGATGGCTCCATCACCTTCCTTGTGGCGTCAGACGTGGCGGCGCGCGGGCTCGATATTCCGAACGTGTCCCATGTGATTAACTATGACGTGCCGTCGCACGCCGAGGATTACGTGCACCGTATCGGCCGCACAGGCCGGGCCGGGAAAACCGGTGTGTCAATCACGCTCAGCGTGCCTTCGGACGAGAAGTACCTGGCCGCCATCGAAAGCCTGATCAAAACGCCGATCCCGCGTGTAGACGCGCCGATGGACGTGCAGGACAATCGGCCGCCACGGGATGAGGCACCCACCGACGACGACAGACCGCGCCGGTCGCGCCGCGGTGGCCGCCGGTCCGACGCACCGCGTGACGAAAAGCCGGAACATAAGGCCGAGGCTACGGTTCAGCCCCAGGAAACGGCACGAGAAGAGCAGTCAAGCCCCCCCGCCAATACACGTGATCGGGGTGAACGCCGCGACCGTGGCGGGCGCGGACGGGGACGGGACCGCGATCGCGGCCCGCGTGTGGTCGGCATGGGCGAATTCACCCCCGGCTTCATCGCCATGAGTTTCGACGAACGCCGTGGCGGCCCCGCCCGCGACATTGATTTGGATGAGGAAGAGGCAGCCCCGGCGGAAGCGCCAGCGGTTGAGGCCGAAGCGCCCGCGGAGCCGCCGAAGCGCCGCCGCACGCGCAAACCAAAGGTTGAGGCGGAAGCAGAAGCGGCCAACGACGCGCCGATCGAACCTCAGGCAAACGACGCCGCACTCGAGGTGGCTGCGGAAGAGCCTGCACCGGAAGAAAAACCAAAGCGCCGTCGGACCCGGAAAAAGCCTGAAGAGGCCGCCCCCACGGAAGCCGCGGCGGAGGTCGAGGCGACACCAGACGCCGAACCCGAGGAAAAGCCGAAGCGGCGGCGGACCCGTAAAAAGACGGTGGAGGCCGAAACCGCGCCGGATGAACCGGCAGCACCGGAATAAGCCTGAAACAGAAAACGCCGCGCCGGGCCCGACCCAACGCGGCGTTTCTGATTTCATGTCAAAAGGTTACTCCGCCATCAACCGGCTGACGAGTAGCGTCACTTCCGGTTTCTTGCCGATCTCCTGACCACAAACCTGCCGACAGACGCGTTTAACCGCCTCCTCCAGCTTGTCGTCATCATCGATCACCTTGGCATCCAGCCGGGGCAACATCCGCGCCAGATCATCCTCGATCAGGTCCTGCAACGGCGCGCCGGACGATCCGACCTCGGGCAAGCCCTTCACGGCCACCCACGCGTCTTCCAGCACCTCGTCGCTTTCATCCACGATCAGGGCCACAACGATCATCCCGTTCAACGCCATTTTCATGCGTTCCCGGATCACCCCGTCATAGGCGCCGACAAAGGCCTCGCCGTCCAGATAGGTGCGGCCAACCTCGATCTGCTCGACCACGCCCGGCGCATTGCCCGACAATTCCACCATCGCGCCATTGGCCGCGACAACGCCTGTCATGCCCTTCGACATCGCCAGCTTTGCATGTTCGCGCAAGTGGCGGAATTCACCGTGGCAGGGGATCAGGATCTGCGGTCGCAGGACATCATGCATCACCTCCAGATCCGGGCGGTTGGCGTGACCGGACACGTGGTAGAAGCCGGAATTGTCATCAACTACCTCCACCCCGATCTCCGCCAGCGCGTTCTGGATGTAGCCAACCGACACTTCGTTGCCGGGGATCGTCTTGGAAGAGAACAGGAACGTGTCCCCTTCCTTCAATTCGTGCCCCAGATATTTGCCACGCGAGAGTGACGCGGAGGCCGCACGGCGTTCGCCCTGACTCCCGGTGACCAGCAACATCAGGCTTTCGCGCGGGATATCGAGCGCGTCTTCGGGGCTGACGGTGGCTGGAAAATCGGTCAGCACACCGCCTTCGACCGCCGCGCGCACCATACGCTGCATGGCGCGGCCCATCAGGCAGATGGAGCGCCCCGCCGCAACGCCCGCATCGGCCAGGGTCTTCAACCGCGCCACATTGGACGCAAAGGTCGTGGCCACCACCATGCCCTTGGCATTGCGCACCAATTCGGTGATCTGCTCGGGCAATTCGGACTCGGATCGGCCCGGATGGCGGCTGAACACGTTTGTGCTGTCACAGACATAGGCGAGTACGCCATCGGCGGCGATCTGCGTCCACATCTCGTCATCGAACGCCTCGCCAACCACCGGATTGCGGTCGATCTTGAAATCGCCGGAATGCACAACCCGGCCCGCATCGGTATCGATCAGAAGCGCCGACGCTTCCGGGATGGAGTGGGAAACGGGCGCGAATTGCACCCGGAAGGGGCCCACCTCGACCATTTCGGGATAGGCCTCAACCACGTTCACCTGTTCGGGTTCATGGCCCGCCTCTTCCATCTTGCGCATGGCGTGGATGGCGGTGAAGCGGCGGCAATAGATCGGCGCGCGCAGGCGATTCCACAGATGCCCGACCGCGCCCACATGGTCTTCATGGGCATGGGTGATGAAGATACCGTCTATCCGGTCCTGGCGTTCCTCCAGCCAATCGACATCGGGCAGGATCAAGTCCACGCCCGGTTGTCCGTCCATATCCGGGAAGGCCACGCCCGTATCGACCACGATCAACCGCTCCGCGCCTTCCGGACCATAGCCGTAGACGTAGCAATTCATCCCAATCTCCCCCGCACCGCCGATGGGGAGGTAGATGAGGCGGTTTCGATCACTCATGTGGGGTTTTTATCCTTGTTGTATTTGTGGATGACGGTCAGGCCGTACATCGTCAGATCTTCTTCGACAGTGTCAAATAACACCTCACCCTGTGCAAACAAGGGGGCGAGGCCGCCGGTGCCGATGACCTTCATCGGTTTGCCGTATTCGACCTTGATCCGGGCCGTTATGCCTTCGATCAGGCCGACATAGCCCCAGAAGACGCCCGACTGAATGCAGGCAACCGTATTGGTGCCGATCACCTTTTCCGGCTGGGTGATGTCCACGTGCGGCAGGGCCGCGGCGCCAAGGGCCAGCGCCTCCAGGCTCAGGTTGACGCCCGGCGCGATCACTCCACCTACATAGGCGCCATCCTCGGCCACCACATCGAAATTGGTGGCGGTCCCGAAATCCACCACCACGCAATCGCCACCATGGCGCGCAAAGGCACCGGCCGCATTGGCTAGACGGTCGGGCCCCACGCCGGTTCCGAAATCCACCCGCGGGTCGATCGGCAGCTCACAATCCGGTTTGCCCACGACCCAGGGCCGCAGGTTGAAGAACCGGTCGCAGAAGACGCGCAGGTTGAACACGACGCGCGGCACGGTGGACGAAATGATCACATCGTCAATCTGTGGGTCGATGCCGTAGTGATTAAGAAGCGTCGAAAACCACGTGAAATAGGCATCTGCCGTCCGGGAATGATGGGTCGAGGTCCGCAAGGTGCACAGCCAGGCCTCTCCATCCCAGATCGAAAATACGGTGTTCGTGTTGCCACAATCAATGCAGAGGAGCATGACCGCGCCCTCCCTCTTCTAGAAAAAGATCTCGGCCGCCGCGATCGGGCGGCGACCTTTGGGTGTTTCAAGGATCAGGTTGCCGGTTTCATCGACATCCCGAAAGGTCCCCGTGATGGCTTCGTTCGGTAGGCGGGCCGTCACAACCTCGCCCAACCGCGCGGCGTGGGACAGCCATTCGGTGCGGGTCGGGCCGAACCCGTAGGTCACAAGGCTCTCTTCGCGGGCGGCGAAGGCCGGTGCAAGCGCGTCGAGGAATATCTCCGGCGACGTTGCGATGCCGATATCGGCAAGCGCCACGGGAGAGAGTGCATGGGCCTCCACCTGCGACGGTGCGGGCGCCGAGGCAAGGTTCACGCCGATCCCGATGATCAGATGGCTCACGCCGCCGCGCCCGTCTCCAAGGCTTTCCAGAAGGATGCCGGCGAGTTTCCCGCCATCCAGCAGCACATCATTGGGCCATTTCAGGGAGAGCCTTTCCGCTGTGCAGCCCACCGCCAGAACGGCGTCACGCAGGGCCAGGGCGGCCACAAAAGACCGCAGTGCCACCTGTTCGACGGGGCCCTTGGGTCGCAAAGTGAGGGAGGCGGCAAAGTTTCCAGCGGGCATCGACCAGGCGCGGCCTCGACGGCCGCGCGCGGCCGTCTGATCACGGGCCAATACCCATTCCGGCCCGGCAAGTTCCCGGGCCATACGGGCGGCTTCCGCCATCGTGCTATCGGTTTGAGCCAGAACGCGGCGGCCCACGCCCCGGGGCCAGGCCGCCGCCATCTTAGCGGATCAGCATCGCCGCGGCGCTTTGCGCCGGCGCTTCGATCCCGAAAAGGTTGATGCCCGGCACCGCGCCCAGGATCAGGACGGCAGCCATCACCAGAAGCCCCGCATATTGCATCAGCCCCATGCGCCCATCGAGGCCCTCCCGAGCCTCACCGAAATACATCAGGTAAACAACGCGGATGTAGTAGAACGCGCCGATCACTGAGGCGATCACACCGGCCACCGCGAGCCAGATCAGGCCCGCATCGACCGCCGCCAGCAAGACGGCGTATTTGCCGAAGAACCCCAGAAGCGGCGGCACACCGGCCAGGCTGAACATCAGGATCAGGATCGCCATCGCCTTGGTCGGTTCCTTAGACGCGAACGCACTGAGCGAGGAGATTTCCGTTACGTGCCGCCCGTCGCGTTCCATCGTCAGGATGAACGCAAAGGTGCCGATATTCATCGCCACATAGATCGCCATGTAGATCAACATCGCCTCGACGCCTGCGGCTGTTCCGGCGGCCAGACCCATCAGGGCAAACCCCATATGGGAGATCGAGGAATAGGCCATCAGGCGTTTGATATCCGTCTGCCCAATCGCCGCGATAGCGCCGAGGAACATCGACACGATCGACAGGAACACCACGATCTGCTGCCAATCGCCGATCACGCCGCCAAACGCATCATGGACGACCCGGGCAAAGAGCGCCATCGCGGCCACCTTGGGCGCAGTGGCAAAAAGCGCGGTGATCGGCGTGGGGGAGCCCTCATACACATCGGGCGTCCACATATGGAACGGCGCGGCAGAGACCTTGAAGGCCAGACCCGCAAGGATGAAGACGAGGCCGAAAAGCAGGCCCAACGGCATCTCGCCCTGCGCGGCTTCGATGATCCCGCCGAATTGCGTTGTGCCCGCGAAGCCGTAGGTCAGCGAGGCACCGTAGAGTAGCAGGCCCGAGGACAGCGCGCCGAGGACGAAGTATTTCAGCCCCGCCTCAGTCGACCGCACAGAGTCACGCCGGAGCGACGCCACGACATAAAGCGCCAGCGATTGCAGCTCCAACCCCATGTAAAGCGCGATCAGGTCGCCCGCCGAAACCATGATCATCATGCCAACCACGGCCAGCACGATCAGCATCGGGAATTCGAAGCGGAGCAGGTCCGTCTTGACCATGTAATCCTGGCTGATCACCAGGATCGCCGCCGCCGAAAGCAGGATGGTGATCTTGGCAAAGCGGCTGAACGCGTCATCCACGAACATCCCATCGAACGCGATGCGGTTGCCTTCGCCCGTCACGCCGATGTAGAACGCCATGATCACGAACAGGATCGCCGTGCCCCAGGTCAGCGCGGGCGCAAGGCCGTCTTTGGTGGTGTAGACCGCGCCCATGAGGCCTGCCATCGCAAACAGCGACAGCACAATCTCAGGCGTCAGAATGGCAAGGTCAGCTCCGATCATATCCGGGCCCTCAATGGTTCGCGGCGAAGTGGGTGTCGGGCACAAACGCCGCCACGGCCACGTCGTAGTTTTCGACAAGGGCACTGACCGAGGGGCCGATGATATCGGTCACCAGGCTCGGGTAGATACCCAGAAGGATCGTCATGACAACCAGCGGCGCAAAAATCGCGCGTTCGCGGCTCGTCATGTCGGTGATGGACTTGAGGCTTTCCTTGATCAGGTCGCCGAACACGACCCGGCGATAGAGCCAGAGCGCGTAGCAGGCGCTGAGGATCACACCCGTGGCGGCAAAAACGCCCACCCAGGTGTTGACCTGGAACACGCCGATCAGCGTCAGGAATTCACCCACGAAGCCCGATGTACCCGGCAGGCCGACATTCGCCATGGTGAAGAGCATGAAGATCGCCGCATAGGCCGGCATCCGCACCACAAGCCCGCCATAAGCATCGATATCGCGGGTATGCATCCGGTCGTAGATCACGCCGACGCAAAGGAAGAGCGCGCCCGAGATGAAGCCGTGGCTGATCATCTGGAAAATCGCGCCATCCACGCCATTCTGGTTCGCCGCAAAAATCCCCATCGTCACGAAACCCATATGGGCGACCGACGAATAGGCGATCAGCTTCTTCATATCCTCCTGCACCATCGCCACAAGCGAGGTGTAGACGATGGCAATCACACTTAGCCACAGAACCAGCGGCGCCATGATGTCGGACGCGACCGGGAACATCGGCAGCGAGAAGCGCAGGAAACCGTAACCACCCATCTTCAGCAGGATCGCCGCCAGCACGACCGACCCCGCCGTCGGCGCTTGCACGTGCGCGTCGGGCAGCCAGGTGTGGACGGGCCACATCGGCATCTTCACCGCAAAGCTGGCGAAGAACGCAAGGAACAGCATCGTCTGCAAGCCGCCCACAACCGAGAAGCCCAGAACATCAAACGTCTCGGTTCCGAAATTGTGGTCCAGCAGGGCGCGCACGCCCTCGCCGCAACCGCCGATACAGGTGGTGCCCGCATCCACATACATGGCCACCATGGCCACCAGCATCAGGACCGAGCCGAGGAAGGTGTAGAGGAAGAACTTGAAGCTGGCGTAGATGCGATCCTTTCCGCCCCAGATGCCGATGATCAGGAACATCGGGATCAGGCCCGCTTCGAAGAACAGGTAGAACAGCACCAGATCCAGCGCCACGAAGACGCCGATCATCAGCGTTTCCAGCACCAGAAGCGCGATCATGTATTCCTTCACCCGCACCTTCACGCCCCAGCACGAGGCAATGGTGATCGGCATCAGGAAGGTCGTCAGCATCACGAAAAGGATCGAGATGCCGTCCACACCCACGCGGTATTGCAGGCCAAAGAGCCACTCGGTTTCCTCAACCAACTGGAAGCCGGTGTTCTGTGCGTCGAACTGTACCAGAAGGAAGATCGACACCAGGAACGTGGCCAGCGTTGCCGCAAAGGCCAGCCGCTTGGCGTTGAGCTGCGCCGCCTCGTCCTCGCCGCGCAAAAATACGGCCATGATGATGGCGGCGACCAGCGGCAGGAAGGTGACGATGGAGATCAGGTTATCCATGTGTGCTTACCCCGCGCTCAACGTGACCCAGGTGACCAAGACAACAATCCCCAGCACCATGGCGAACGCGTAATGGAAGATGTAGCCGGATTGCGCCCGACCGGCGAGACGGGTGAAGAAGGGGATGATCCCCATGGCCAGCCCGTTGATACCGCCGTCGATCACGGCCCCGTCGCCACCTTTCCAGAGGAACCGACCCAGCCACTTGGCGGGCCGCACGAAGAGGAAATCGTAGGCCTCGTCGAAGTACCATTTGTTGAGCAGGAAGTTGTAAAGCGGGCGCTGTTGTGCCGCCAGACGGCCGGGGATCGACGGGTTCACGATATAGAACAGGAACGCGGTGGCGAACCCGATCAGCATCGCCACGAACGGTGCGACCTTGACCCATTTCGGAACTTCATGGGCCTCACCCAGAATGTCGTTGCCGGGGGCCGCGTGAATCGCCCCTTCACCCGGCGCGCCGGTCAGGACGTAGTGATGCTCCCCCTCCCCGGCATGCTCGTCGGCCGCTTCGGAAGCATGCGCGTCGTCGGTGGCGTGCTCCTCGGCATCGGCCTCCTCGCCATGCGCGGCATCCGCATGTTCATCGCCGTGCTCACCGGCTTCCGCATACGGCACCCCAAAGAACCGGCCCACATCATCCGTGTGGCCAAAGAACGAATTGTACCAGACCATGCCCGAGAAAACGGCCCCAAGCGCCAGCGCCCCAAGCGGCGCGATCATTGTCATCGGGCTTTCATGGGCGTGGTCATGGGTGTGCTTGTTGCCCCGCGCCTCGCCGAAGAAGGTCAGGAACATCAGGCGCCAAGAATAGAAGCTGGTGAAACAGGCGGCGATGACCAGAGCCCAGAAGGCGAACTCACCCAAGCCCGGCCCGAAGGCAAAGGCGCTCTCGATCACGGCGTCTTTCGACAGGAACCCCGCAAAGCCGATGGTTGTGAGCGGAATGCCAACCCCGGTGATCGCCAGCGTCCCGATCATCATCGCCCAGAACGTGTAGGGGATCTTCTTCCGCAGATCGCCATAGTTCCGCATGTCCTGCTCATGGTGCATTGCGTGGATCACGGAGCCCGCGCCCAAGAACAGCATCGCCTTGAAAAACGCGTGGGTAAAAAGGTGGAACATCGCCACCGAATAGACGCCCACACCGGCGGCCACGAACATGTAGCCAAGCTGAGAGCAGGTCGAATAGGCGATCACACGCTTGATGTCGTTCTGCACCAGGCCGACCGTGGCCGCAAAGAAGGCCGTCATCGCGCCGACGATGATGATGAAATTGCCCGCGACCGGGGCATATTCGATGATCGGCGACATGCGGCAGACCAGGAACACGCCCGCCGTCACCATGGTCGCCGCGTGGATCAGGGCCGAGACCGGCGTCGGGCCTTCCATCGCGTCCGGTAGCCACGTGTGCAGGAACAGCTGCGCCGATTTGCCCATCGCCCCGATGAAGAGCAGGAAGGCAATCGTATTGGCCGCGTCGAGCTCCATCCCGAGGAAGATGATATTCATCTCCGCCAGCTCCGCGCCCATCGGCAGGATCACATCAAACTGGATCGAATCCGTCATCCAGAACAGCGCGAAAATGCCAAGCAGAAAGCCGAAGTCGCCCACACGGTTCACGATGAACGCCTTCATCGCTGCGGCGCCTGCGGACGGTTTGCGGTAGTAGAACCCGATCAGCAGGTAGGAGGCGACGCCAACCCCTTCCCAGCCGAAGAACAACTGCAACAGGTTGTCCGCCGTCACCAGCATCAGCATCGTGAACGTGAAGAACGACAGGTAGGCGAAGAACCGGGGGCGGTAGCTTTCACCCTCCTTGAAGTTCTCATCATGGGCCATGTAGCCGAAGGAATAGAGGTGCACGAGGGCCGAAACGGTCGTGATCACGATCAGCATGATCGCCGTCAACCGGTCCACCCGGATCGCCCAATCGGTGAAGAGCGTGCCACTCTCGATCCACGTGAACAGGCTGCGCGTGTATGTCTCTCCATCGAAGCCGATGAACACCACCCAGCTGAGCAGGCAGGACAGGAACAGCATCAGCGTAGCCACAACACAGGCCGCCTGTTCCCCGATCAACCGCCAGGTGAACCCGCAGATGATCGCGCCTACGAGCGGGGCGAAGAGGAGGATCGTTTCCATGTTCCCTTACCCCTTCAGATTATCGACGGCTTCGACGTCGACCGTACCGCGGTTGCGGAAGAAACAGACCAGGATGGCAAGGCCGATTGCGGCCTCCGCCGCGGCGACGGTCAGGATGAAGAGCGTGAAGACCTGCCCCGTTAGATCCCCGAGATAGGAAGAGAACGCGACCATGTTGATGTTGACCGACAACAGCATCAATTCCAGCGACATCAGGATGATGATGACGTTCTTCCGGTTCAGGAAGATGCCGAAAATGCCGATGACGAACAGCGCCGCCGCCACCGTCAGGTAATGTTCGAGACCTATGGTCATTCATGTCCCTCCGGGCTTGTCCGCCCTTGTCGCCTTGCCGGGTGCCCCGGCTCTTTGTCTGTCACGCCAGAGGTTCCGGCGTCTGGATCGGCGTTGTGCCTGATCCGTAAATCTCTTCTGCCCGCCTCAGAAATCCGCCGGGCAGTTGCTTGGCGGTCGCGGTATGTTTGGCAAGTCGCACCCGCAATGCCCGGCGGGCAGCGTAAACAGGCGCGCCTCAAGTCCGGTCTGGCGGCGGATCTGTCGCGCCAGTTGCTGCAACGTCTGTTCGGCATCATCAAAGGCCGCGTCCGAGATCAGATTGCCGGCGTCCCAGAATGCCTCCGTGGCCTCATCGCCGGGGCGATCCACGGCCAGCGATTGGCGGCTGTTGCATTCAACCACGACAATCGCGTCCGGCCCATCCGCGCGGTATTCATCGAACACCACAACCGACCCCCGGCTGCCACCCAACGCCGCCTCCACGCCCACCGCCGGAAAACAGCTTTGCGGCTGGATCGCGCAAGCCTGCGCGGCCGGTGCAGCCAGAACGGCGACGGTTATGAGGGTGGCCAACTTCACGCCTAAAGCCCCTGCCCCGGTTTCACGTCCTTCAGCTCCATCGCCTTGGCCGGGTCGCGCATCATCTGGGCAACGGGGTTCTGGCGTTTGACATCCACGCGATGGCGGAGCGTCAGGACGATCGCCCCGACCATGGCGACCAGAAGGATCAGGCCGGAGATCTGGAAGACGAAGAAATATTCATCGTAAAGGATAAGGCCAAGCGCCTGCGTGTTATGGGCCACGTCGAGCGGCGGCGTGGGGTTGCCAAGGCGCGCATCGATGCCCTCGGAATAGGTCCAACTGCCGAAAGCCAGCGTCAGCTGCATCAGCAAAACAACACCGATCAGGCCCGCAATCGGCACGTATTTCGCCATTTCCGCCTTCAGCTCGGCGAAATCTACATCCAGCATCATCACGACGAAGAGGAACAGGACCGCCACCGCGCCCACATAGACGATGATCAGCAGCATCGCGACGAATTCCGCCCCCAGCAGCACGAAGAGGCCCGCGGCGCTCAGGAACGACAGGATCAGCCACAGGACCGAATGGACCGGGTTCTTGGCCGTCACGGTAAAGAGCCCGCCCAGGATCACCGAAATCGCGAAAAGGTAGAAGGTGAAATCGGCAATCGTCATCCCTGGCTCTCCTCCGCGTCGATGGCCTCTTTCGCCAGCTCCATCGCCTTGTTCATCGCGGGCACGCCGCCGAACAGGGCGGACAGACCGATGGTTTCGGCGATCTCCTGGCTCGTGGCGCCCGCTTCCATCGCGTGCCGCACGGTCAGGCGGATCTGCGCCTCGGCGATTGCGCCCTGGATTGTCAGGCCCAGCAGCGTCAGCAACAGGCGCGTCTTGGCCTCCAGCCCGTCGGGGTTGAATTGCTTGCCCATGAAGGCTTCCAGCATCTCGGCGGGCACCGTCGGCCACATCTTGTCGGCGGTGCCCGGTGTGAACGACGCCATGGCCGGGTTCACGGCCTTGACCCATTCCTGGGACATCTCCTGCGCCTGCTTGAACAGCGCCTCGAACGGATTTTGCGGCGTATCAGCCATCTTGGTTCTCCTCCTCAAACACCTCAAGCGCGGTGTTGAGTGCGTTGATCATCGCCGGGAACCCGCCATAAAGTGCCATCTGATTGATGACCTCGGCCACTTCGCGCTGGCTGGCACCGCTCCGCAGGGCGTTGCGGATATGGACCTTCAGCTGCGGCGCCGTCTGCCCACCCAACACGGCAAGAGCCGCAACCGTGCTCAGGTAGCGGGTTTTCGCATCGAGCCCGTCGCGCGTGTAGTAATGGCCGAACGCCACTTCCATCATCGACTTCGAAAATCCAGGAAGCACGGCATCATAGCGCGCACTCAGTGCCGCCTCGATGCCGGGATTGGTCGCCTCGGCCATCGCTTTGCCGCGGGTATAGGCATCCGCCTCATGATGGGGGTCATGTGCACTCATCTGTAGGGCGCATCCAGTTCAAGGTTCTTGGCAATCGCCGCTTCCCAGCGCTCGCCATTATCCAGCAGCTTTTGTTTATCGTAGAACAGCTCTTCGCGGGTCTCGGTCGCAAACTCGAAATTCGGGCCCTCGACGATCGCATCGACCGGGCAGGCCTCCTGACAGAACCCGCAATAGATGCACTTGGTCATGTCGATGTCATAGCGCGTGGTCCGGCGAGAGCCATCCTCGCGTGGTTCGGCGTCGATGGTGATGGCCTGTGCCGGGCAGATCGCCTCGCACAGCTTGCACGCGATGCAGCGTTCCTCGCCATTGGGATACCGCCGCAGCGCGTGTTCCCCCCGGAACCGAGGAGATAGCGGCCCCTTTTCGTGCGGGTAGTTCACCGTGACCTTGGGCGAGAAGAAGTACTTCAGGCCGAGGCCGAAGCCCTTGAAGAAGTCGACGAACAAAAAGTACTTCGCCGCGCGGGTGTAGTCGATCTGGGTCATAGTCGCTCCTCCGCAAGTTCTGCTAACCTTGAACGGATCTCACTCGGCGTTGAACGCTCGAACTCCGCGACAATATCTTCAATATCGTTCACGGGGATCACGCGATCAGGCGTGTAACAATCAACAATGGTATTCGTAACAAGATAAATCTGCGCCATGTTTCTCGTTATTCGATCTGGCGTGTCTTCTAGACTGTAGATTGCGAGATAGGCACCAATGTAATCTGGCATTGTCGCAAGCCAGCGCCGCTCCTCGTCGCTCCCGTCGAATGGCATCGCAGACAAATCCAAGACTCGGCCGTTAGTTTCTGCGTTTTCGACATAAGCATCCCACGCGTCGTCGCATGCAAGACCGGCGACACCTGTCTGCGCAGATCCGCCAGCAATCGGGGCGCTCACGGCTAGGAGAACCCCCAACGCCGAGATGGAAACACGCCTGCGCATCACCCCCCCACCACGAAACGCGCCCAGAAGCCGCCGAGGACCTCATAGCGAGCCAGAAACGCCACCAGAACGACCCAGAACAGGCTGAATGGCAGGAACACTTTCCACCCCAGCCGCATCAGCTGATCGTAGCGGTAGCGGGGCACAATCGCCTTCACCATCGCGAAGAGGAAGAAGAAGAACGCCATCTTGATGATCATCCAGTGCGGGCCGTCGCCCAGCAGGAAGACATCGCCCATACCCGGGATGGGAGACAGCCAACCGCCGAAGAAGAGCAGCGTCATCAGCGCGCACATCAGGAAGATCGCGATATATTCGCCGGCCATGAACAACAGGAACGGCGTGGCGGAATACTCCACCTGGTAGCCTGCAACCAGCTCAGATTCCGCCTCCGGCAGGTCGAAGGGCGGGCGGTTCGTCTCGGCCAGCGCGCTCACGAAGAACAGCATCACCATCGGCAGATGCGGCAGCCAGTACCAGTTGAACAGGCCCCAATCGCCATCCTGCGCGGCGACGATATTGCCGAAATTCATCGAACCCGTGGAAATGATCACACCGATGATGATCAGGCCGATGGAGACCTCGTAGGAGATCATCTGCGCGGCGGAGCGCAGCGAACCGAGGAACGGGTATTTGGAGTTCGACGCCCACCCGCCCATGATCACGCCATAGACCTCCAGCGAGGACATCGCGAAGACATAGAGGATGGCGACGTTCAGATCGGCCAGCACCATGTTGTCGGAGAACGGGATCACGGCCCAGGCGATGACCGCCAGAACGAAACTCGTCAGCGGCGCCAGCAGGAAGACGGGCCGGTCCGCCCCGGCGGGGATCACGACCTCTTTCACGACGTATTTCAGCGCGTCGGCAACCGTCTGCAGCAGGCCGAACACCCCCACCACATTGGGCCCGCGCCGCATCATCACCGCCGCCCAGATCTTCCGGTCGCCATAGACAAGGAACAACAGCGAGACCATCACGAAGCCGATCACCAGCAGGCATTGCGCCGCGATGATCACGATGATCCCGGGAGTTGAGGAAAAGAAGGCGTCCATGGGTCGTTCTCGTTCTCGTTCGGGCCTTGCCTGGGGCCGCCCCGGCCCCGAAGTCAGACCGCCGGTATCCCTTGCTCAGCACAATCCGCCGCAACCACCTCAGCCTCGAGCGTATGCAACCCGCGCGGGAGTTCTGGCGAGATGGTGTAAACCGCATCTGCGGTCCAAACGCCACCCTCTTCGGTAATACTTGTGCGCACATGTCGCGCAAATGGATATCCCCGGATCAAGGTGTATTGCGCCGCCGCACAGCGGGTATAGGCATCCAGATCCGCGCGGGTGGCCACGCCCGTCATCCGCGCCCGAAGATTGACCAGATCGTCATCCAGAAGGCGGGTCTGGACGCCGTCATATGTGGCCGGCGGGGCCTGATCGAGGGTTGGGCCGTCGGCCTGCGGCTGACAGGCGGCGATCAGGCCCGCCGCCGCACAGATCAACAGGGGGCGGGCCAGGCCCATGGCCTACTCCGCCGCGATCTTGGCTTGGCCGCGCGCCTTGGCCCCCGCCGAAAGCTCGGCCATCAGGGTGGAGGCTCGGGTGATTGGGTTGGTCATGTAGTGATCCGTGATCGGCGAGGCGAAATCGCCGTCGCCGACGTCCCCGACCGGCAGCGCCTCACCCTCATTCTCGGCCACCTCGTCGATCATCTCAAGATGCGGGGCCACCTTGATCATCGCCTTGCGCAGCGCGCCAATCGTGTCGAAGGGCAGCGTCGCGCCGAGTTCAGCGGAGAGCGCCCGCAGGATCGCCCAGTTTTCGCGGGCATCGCCCGGCGGGAACGACGCACGCAGCGCCATCTGCGGGCGGCCTTCCGTGTTCACGAACAGGCCCTGCTCCTCGGTATAGGCGGCAGCTGGCAAGATGATATCGGCCCGGTGCGCACCCCGGTCGCCATGGGACCCTTGGTAGATCACGAACGGGCCGTCGGCGATCTCGACCTCGTCGGCACCGAGGTTGTAGACCACATCGGCCCCGTCCAGCGCCGCGTCAATCCCGCCGTCGGTCACGGCGTCAACGTCCATCGCGCCCACGCGGGCGGCGGCGCTGTGCAAAACCAGAAGCTTCGATTTGGAGCGCTCGGCCATCCTCATCACCAACGCAAGCGCATTGGCGCCATCGTCGCCCATCAATGCGCCCTGCCCCACGATCACGATCGAATTGGCATCAAGCACCCGATCGTAGTCCTGATCCGCCAGCTCCTTCAGGGCCGCCATCCCGGTACCGACATGCGCATAATCGTATGTGAGATCAACGGCTTCACCGACAAGCCCCACATTCGCGCCACGGCTCCACGCCTTGCGAATGCGGGCGTTCAGCACCGGCGCTTCAGCGCGCGGGTTGGTGCCGATCAACTGGATGTATTCGGCCGTATCGATGTCTTCGATGGACGCCGTGCCGACATAAGCCGCGCGGTTGCCTGCGGGCAGTTTCGCGCCATCGGTGCGGCATTCCACAACACCGCCCTGCCCCTCGATCAGCTCCTTCAGCGCATAGGCCGCTTCCGTCGGGGCCAGATCACCCACAAGACCGGCAACCTTACTGGCACCTTTGATCTTCTCTGCAGCCCGGCCCATCGCCTCACCCCAACTTGCGGGCCGCAGCTTGCCGTTTTCGCGGATATAGGGCCTATCGAGCCGCTGGCGCCGCAACCCGTCCCACACATACCGGGACTTGTCGCTCAGCCATTCCTCGTTCACGCCGTCATGATTGCGCGGCAGGATGCGCATCACTTCGCGGCCCTTGGTATCGACCCGGATGTTGGAACCCAGCGCATCCATCACGTCGATGCTTTCGGTTTTCGACAGCTCCCATGGCCGCGCCGTGAAGCTGTAGGGCTTGGACGTCAGCGCGCCCACGGGGCACAGATCGACGATATTGCCCTGCATCTCGGAATCGAGCGTCGCGCCCAGATAGGACGTGATCTCCGCATCCTCGCCCCGGCCCGTCTGCCCCAGCTCGGGCATCCCGGCGACCTCGGTGATGAACCGCACGCAGCGCGTACAGGAGATGCAGCGCGTCATCGCGGTGCCCACGAGCGGGCCAAGCTCAAGGTTGTCGACGGCGCGCTTCGGCTCCCGGAAGCGGGAGAAATCAACGCCATAGGCCATGGCCTGATCCTGAAGGTCGCACTCGCCGCCCTGATCGCAGATCGGGCAATCGAGCGGGTGGTTGATCAGGAGGAACTCCATCACCCCCTCGCGCGCCTTCTTCACCATCGGCGAATTGGTCTTCACCACCGGCGGTTGCCCTTCCGGGCCGGGCCGCAGATCCTTGACCTGCATCGCGCAAGACGCGGCAGGTTTCGGCGGCCCGCCCACAACTTCCACAAGGCACATCCGGCAATTGCCCGCGATGCTGAGACGCTCATGATAGCAAAAGCGAGGAATTTCGATCCCGGCCTGCTCACAGGCCTGGATCAGGGTCATGGCGGGATCAACCTCGATCTCGGTGTCGTCGATGATGATCTTGCGCAAATCGCTCATGGGGACCGGTCCTTGGCTTGGCTCGCGTCAGGGGCGAGCGGTCGTTGGACCCGTCTTACCCCCCCCGGAGCAATCTGCCAATCTGAGAGCCTGCGGTAATTTCGTCGCGCCCCACGCGGCAGACCGCATCGCGGTCCGACGCGTCGACGCCTTGCTGCGCGAACCATTGGCGCATGACGGCGCCATACCGCTCCTGCTCGGTGCGATCGTCGATGAAGGCCTCCACCTGCGCACGCGTGAACCCGAGATCCTGCGCCCGGTCGACCAGCCCTTCGGCAAAGTTCCACGCGCGCACCAGGCGCGGGCGGATATCGTCGCAAACGTTCTGGATATGCCGCCCGACGGCGATCACCGTCAGGCCGGAATGAATCTGCGGATCGTCGCGCAGGGGCTGCCAATCGGCATTCTGCGCATGCCCGATGGTGGTGAAGAGGCCGGTCACTAGTAACATGCCTGCGGCGGCCACGATGCGGAATGGGGTTATCATTGTTTTGCTCGTCCCTTGGAGAATCTGCCGTTTCCCAGACGCGATGTGGGGGCAGCCCCCAACGTTATTCAATGTCACGAAGTGGTTATCAGGCCTTTCGGCACCAATCCGCCGCGCGTCACGGTGCCGGAAACGGATCGCAGCCGCCCGCCGTCCACAACTGCTCATCCCCCACCGGGCGCCAGCCGAAATCACGCGGCGCACCCGGCAAATCCTGATCGACACAATGGGCCGACATCACCTCCCACGCCGCATCGCGGGCCTCGAACGGAACGGCGCGGCCGTTGATTGTGCGCACAGCCAACCCGCCCTGTTGCGGGAAGGGCTCGATCACCGTGCCGTCCGGGAGGGTCTCTGCGGAGAAAATCGTGAGTTCGTCCTCGACGACAACCTGAAGCGGGCCAATCGACGTGACATAGACCTGCGGCGCGACGCAGGCCGCAAGCAGCAGTGGACCCGCCCAAAAGGCCCTCAAATCCGCACCCCCCAGAACGTCACGATCAGCCAGACAAGAAGTGTCAGCACCACGATCGCCAAAACGCTGTAGATCGCGGTTTCCATGCGTTCCGGCGTATTCAGGATAATCGCGACGCCCGATGCGATCATACCGCCGATCACGGCGCACAGGATCGCGCCGCCCAGGCCCCATTGCCCATATCCGATCACCGCGCCTAGGATCGCGAAGCTCAGATAAATCACCGCCAGAGAATACCAGTAAACGCGAACCATTGCGCTGCCCCTTTGCTCTCAAGACGCCGCGATGGTGCATATCGCCCGCGCGGTCATTTTGCGCGGAGGATAAGAAAAACGCAGAATCTCAGCAAGATGCGCCAGGGGAGGCGACGCGCATGTGAGTCCGCCGCGCCACAGGCCTACCCTATTTTGCTGGGTGAACCGCGGGTATTTTGACCAGCAGATGGGCGATACGCGCCCAAACGCCCCGCCATCCGCCCGTCAATTCAGGCGGCAGCGTGCCCGAAGGCTCCGTTGCCGGGCGTTCTGCAGCGCCTGTGCGATACCGCGTCTCCGCGTCGCGCATGAGGATCTTGGGGTCGATCGAACCGTGGCACATCGCAACCTACTCCGCCGCCACCTGAACGGTGCCGTCGCGGCGTACCCTGATGCGGTCCTCGATCTCATCGCGGAAATTCTTGATCAGGCCTTGGATCGGCCAGGCCGCCGCATCGCCAAGCGCGCAGATCGTGTGGCCCTCCACCTGCTTGGTCACGTCGAAGAGCATGTCGATCTCTTCCACCTGCGCCTCGCCGCGCACCAGGCGCTCCATCACCCGCATCATCCAGCCGGTGCCTTCGCGGCACGGCGTGCATTGTCCGCAGCTTTCATGCTTGTAGAAACACGCCAGCCGCCAAATCGCCTTGATGATGTCCGTCGACTGATCCATCACGATCACCGCCGCGGTGCCGAGGCCCGAGCCGAGCTCGCCGCGCAGATAATCGAAATCCATGATCGCGTCTTTCATGTGCTCGCCACGCACGCAGGGCACGGACGAGCCGCCCGGGATCACGGCCTTGAGGTTATCCCACCCGCCCCGGATGCCGCCGCAATGGGTCTCGATCAGTTCCTCGAACGAGATGCTCATCGCCTCTTCCACAACACAGGGGTTGTTCACATGGCCGGAGATTGCGAACAGCTTCGTACCCGCATTGTTCTGCCGTCCAAAGCCCGCAAACCATTCCGCGCCGCGGCGCAGGATCGTCGGCACAACGGCAATCGATTCGACGTTGTTGACCGTTGTCGGGCAGCCATAAAGCCCCGCACCCGCCGGGAACGGCGGCTTCATGCGCGGCATCCCCTTCTTGCCTTCAAGGCTTTCCAGAAGCGCGGTTTCCTCGCCGCAGATGTAGGCCCCTGCGCCATGGGCCAGATAGAGGTCGAAATCCCAGCCCGATTTCGCGGCGTTCTTGCCCAGGAGGCC
The DNA here is from genome assembly GCA_947494975.1 of uncultured Roseicyclus sp. Lineage (GTDB taxonomy): Bacteria > Pseudomonadota > Alphaproteobacteria > Rhodobacterales > Rhodobacteraceae > Gymnodinialimonas. The sequence goes on from CANLXA010000001.1 coordinate 694,123, forward strand.
GTCTTCATAGGCCTCGTCAATCGCCGCCTGCAGCGCCTCGCGCTCGCGGATGTATTCGCCACGGATGTAGATGTAGCAGGCGTTGGCGTTCATCGCGAAACTCGCGATCAGGCAGCCTTCAATCAGCGTGTGGGGATCATTGCGCATGATCTCCCGGTCCTTGCAGGTGCCGGGCTCGGATTCGTCGGCGTTCACCACCAGATAGGCGGGGCGACCGTCTGACTCCTTGGGCATGAACGACCATTTCAGGCCCGTCGGGAAGCCCGCGCCGCCGCGGCCTCGCAACCCGCTCGCCTTCATGATCTCGATGATCTTGTCGCGGCCCAGACCCACCAGATCCTTGGTGCCATCCCAATGGCCGCGCGCCTTGGCGCCCGCCAGCGTGCGATCATGCATGCCGTAGATATTGGTGAAGATCCGGTCTTTGTCCTGCAACATCGCGTCTTGTCCTCGATCTCTCGCGCCGGGGTCTGCCCGGGCGGTCTGGCGCGGGCCTATTGGCTGCGCCGTTCTTTCCACACCCAATACGTCACCACGAGCGCCCAGACCAGTGCCGCAAACGCCGCAAGGTCGAAGAGAAACGCGAAGCGGATCGGCCATCCCAGCTGCCCGCCCAGATATTGCGCCCCCATCCACAGGATCATCGTGGCCGCCATCACGATGGCCGCGATACGGATCTGGCGCACAAGGCGGCGATCCCGCTCGGATATGGGTTTGCGCTGGGGCATGGGGCCGGGCCTGGGCGCGCCCTACCCGTCCGCTGTCGGGGACGCGCCCGCGCCACCCGCGCGGCCCAGCGCCGACCAGAATCCCTGCGGTGCATCAAGGCCAAGCTGCATCACCTGAAGCGCCGCCGTGCCCAGAAACGCCGTGTTATACGCGGTCAGTTGCATCGCGGATTGCTGCGCGGCCTGACTGCGCAGCCACATGTCATTCAGATGGTGCATCATCACCCTCCTGGAATTGCGACCGGGGCTTAATATACATCCCCGTCATCGACTTTCTTGGAGAAATCGGTCTCGCCGCCTGCGGCCAATAGCCGTGCCTGCTCCACCCATTTGTCGCGGCTCACGCGGCCCTTGAACCCTTCGAGGTTCTGGTCGACCCATGCAACCTCTTCATCGGACCACGCGGCGATCTGGTCGAAATGGTAGAAGCCAAGGCTGTTGCAGAGCTTCTCCAGCTTGGGGCCGATGCCCTTGATCCGCTTGAGGTCATCCGCCGTGCCGCCCCGCGGGCCGTCCAGAGCCTCGGGGCGGGTGCCTTCGCCGGTAGCCACGGCAGCAGGCGCGGCAGTTGGCGCCACAGGCGCGGCCCCGGCGGTGTCCGCCTGATCCCCAGTATCCACACCATCATCAGCCCGGGCCGGGGCAGGTTCGGGCGCAGCGGCCGGTGCGGGCGCGGGTACGGGCTCCGGCGCGGGGGCGGCCGTCACCGGGGCGGCCGCTGCCACGGGTGCGGCCGCCGGTTCTGCCGATCCGCCCGCCTTGCTCCGCATCTGAACCGGGCCGGTATCACCGCGACACACTGAAATCGTCAGGATCGCGCCCAGAAGCAGGAATGCCAGCACGCCCATGAACGCGCCTTGCATAAAGCTCCACCCCCCAAGGCTCCAAAGTGCTGCTGCCACGAAAACGCCGACCAGAAGCGCGATGCCCCAGGTCCAGGCGATGCATTCGACGCCACCGGACTTATTCATGATTTGACCCCCAAATCGGTTTTCTTCGTCTTACTCCTCAGAGTCTTAGCGCAGGATCGGGCGCCTGTCTTCTGTGGAAATGACAAGATGACGCAGGGGGTGCGCCCGGGGCACACCCTTGTCAGGGGCGAAAAACGGTTTCGCTCAACCCTCGGCGGCGAATTTCGCGGCTTGGCCGATCCAGTCGTCGCGTTCGATCCGGCCCTTGAAGGTCAGGCGCGCATCAACCCAGGCAACCTGCTCGGGCGTCCAGGCGGCAATCTGGTCGAAATGGTAGAAACCCAACTCGTTCAGAACCCCTTCCAGCTTGGGGCCAACGCCGGTGATCCGCTTGAGATCATCGGCGGTCTGCCCGGCGCGCGGGCCCGACAGCGTTTCGGGCTTCGCCTCGGGCGCCGACACATCGCCATCGCCCGACGGCGCCGATCCCGCATCGGCGTGCTTGCCCTTTGTCTCCGGCGCGGGGGTTTCGACCTTGGGCGGCGCGCTTGGTTTCGGACGCGCCTTTTCCTTGGCCGGCGCTTCTTGCTTGGTGATCCCGGTCTTGTCCGCCGGACGCCCCTTGGCGCGGTTGGCCGGTTCGGGGCGGGCGGGCTCGGCCGGGATATTCTCACCCGATTGCCGCCCCCAGGGCGCCAGCAGCGGCACTTCGGTGCCATCGATGCGCTTGATCGTATCGCCGATATCGGTCGCCAGACGGGCCGAGATATTCAGCTCATCGCGCCCGGCCTCATGCTCCGTCAGGCTGGTCAACCCGCTCAGCGGCTCGGAGGCATAGCGCCCGTTCTGCGGCCCCGGCGTCGGCACCTCGCCGCGCGCCATGGCGTCGATCAGGCCCGCGAAGCTCTCGGCCGTCAGATCCTCGTAATAATCCTTGCCGATCTGGGCCATCGGCGCGTTGGCGCAGGCCCCCAGGCATTCCACCTCTTCCCACGAAAACTTGCCGTCGTCGGAGAGCTGATGGGCGCGTTTGGCGATCTTTTCCCTGGCCACCGCCACCAGATCCTCGGCGCCGCAGATCATGCACGATGTGGTGCCGCAAATCTGGATATGCGCGACCGAGCCCACCGGCTGCAACTGGAACATGAAGTAGAACGTCGCCACTTCCAGCCCGCGGATATGGGCCAGGCCCAACATGTCGCAGACATATTCGATGGCCGGGCGGGTCAGCCAGCCCTCCTGTTCCTGCGCGCGCCACAGAAGCGGGATGATCGCGCTCGCCTGTCGGCCCTCGGGGTACTTCGTGATCTGCGCCTCGGCCCAATCCTGGTTGGCAGGCGTGAAGGCAAAGCTGTCAGGTTGCTCGGGGTGCAGGCGTCGCAGCATGGAAATGTCCCTGGCGTTCGGTCTTTGCCTTCGTTTCGCGCAATCAGCACCGGATGTCCATGCGCGCTATGGCGCAGGGGCCGAAGGCTCGTGTGATCCGGCCCTAGTTCGGCGCATAGGGCGCCAGCGCAAAAACGGTGCCCGTTGCCTCGCAATCGGGCACGTCGAACATGCCCTGGCGCAGCGTCAGCGTGCCGGACCCCATCACCACCGCCACCTGCCCGTCAACCGCCCGTGCGGCGGCCAGGATCGCGCCCGCATCGGGATGGTTGATCGTGACGCTACGGGAGCGTTGCGAGAAAAACGCCTGCTGCGCAAGATCGGGGCCAATAGGCTGCCCGATATGGGCCATCACATGGTCGATCAGGTAGACCTCGAACACGCCCACCAGATCTGCGGGCAGGGCGCAGCCGATACTGGCCAAAGCGTCGTGCAGGATGCGCGCGATCTGATCGGGCCCCAACGCCTCGGCCCGCTCCAACAGGGTGCCGGCGGGCAGTGACAGATCCACTTCGACCAGCGGCAGATGGGTGGCGCCTGCGGCCAGCGGGGCCGCAACAGCAAGGGCCGTGATCGCACGCGCTGCCTTCATCCCGTGGCCTTTCAAAAGGGCTCAGATGAGGGGCGAGTGTGTCAGAAGGCCGGTCTTCTGTCCACGATACGCCCGGCCGCCCGGTCCGACCCGGCAAACTCCGCTCACGAACAAGGCAAATGCATAAGAAAGGCGCCTTTCCTGACCTAACAGGAAAGACGCCTCCGCCCGGACCGGACCCCTTCTTCCGCCGGGCTGACTGGTGCGGCTTAGCGCCAGGGGGCGGGGGCGGGGCGCCAGCCGCTTGCGTCTTTGAGGGTGCGGCCACCGGCGCGCATCTTGGCCAGCACGCGATCGGCGCGGGCAATGCACTCCTCCGAAGCGGTGGCAGAAACATGGTGAGAAAGCAGGTGGTCGGGCGAGGGCAGCGGGCGCAAGGGATGTCCAATCATGTCAGGCGTGTCACAGGGTCGTGAACCCAACGTGACCCGTGGACGCGATTGTCACAACGGAGGGAATCCGTAAGTCACTCCATCGCCTCGCCCTCGGGACCCACAACGGCATCATCCGCCGGATCGGGCAAATCCCCCGTGCAGACACCCCAATTCACCAACGTCAGTGTGCCGTTCCCGGTGGAGCGCAAAAACCCGGTCTGCATCAACGGCACCGCCATCTGCGGGAACTGCGCATTGTCGAGCCCCGCCTCTTCCATCAGGGCATTCACATCGTCCTGATGCAACACACATCCCTGCGCCGCGATGGCCTCAGCCAGCGGGTAGCCGGGGTGATCCTCGGGGGTGGGCGCCTGGGCGTGGGCTGCGCCGGAAAGCAAAAACACAGCAACAAGTGTTCGTTTCATATTGGAAAGCCCTTCGAACTTGCGTTTTCAATTCGGCCGCCCCTGACCAGCCGGCCATACGCCGGTTAACAGGGCCAGTCTGTAAGCCGGAAATCGCCATTGTCGAGGTTAACCTCTCCGACCCCGGCAGACAGGATAATCTGGACAAACAGACCAAGCTCCGCTTGATCAGTAATGCCGATTGTGCGCACCGCCGACAGCATTTCACGGCCCCGAATTGAACAATCGCGATTGACGACGAGCTGCAGAAAGGCGCTCAGTCGCTCTTCTTGAAAAACGGTGCGGCCCGGTGATCGTCCACAGGCCCGTGTTCTGGATTCCAGATTTCCGTCAAACACACCGACGGATCCTTGGGCGATACCCGCGCGCAATTGGGCCATCACGTTCAATCGCTCAACAGGGTCCGTAAACCCGTTTTGGACAAACACCGTTCTCGTTTGTGACAGTGCAATCGCACATCCCTGCGCTTCGATAACCCGAAGCATGTGTTGCGCTCTTTGGGTATTCGCAAATGCCGGATTGGACAATATGAAGCCGAGTGTTGCGGCGATGCATGCCGCGCCAAGGCTATGCCACAATGCGCATACCGTCCTAACCGCAGCCCTCAAATCAACGATCCACTTCTCCAAACACGATGTCGAGCGACCCCAGAACCGCCGACACATCCGCAAGCTGGTGGCCCTTGCACAGGTAGTCCATCGCCTGCAGATGCGGGAAGCCCGGCGCGCGCAGTTTGGCGCGGTACGGCTTGTTGGTGCCGTCCGCCACCAAGTACACGCCGAATTCGCCTTTGGGCGCCTCGACGGCGGCATAAACCTCACCCTTGGGCACGTGGAAGCCTTCGGTGTAGAGCTTGAAGTGATGGATCAGCGCTTCCATCGAGGTCTTCATATCTCCCCGTGACGGCGGGGTCATCTTGCCCCGCGCCATGACGTCTCCCTGGTTCTCGGGCATCTGCAGCTTCGCGCAGGCCTGCTTGATGATCGAGCGGCTCTCGCGCATCTCGGCCATCCGGCAGAGGTAGCGGTCATAGCAATCGCCGTTCTTGCCCACGGGGATCTGGAACTCGAACTCATCGTAGCACTCATATGGCTGCGCGCGGCGCAGGTCCCAGGCAAAGCCGCTGCCACGCACCATCACACCCGAAAACGCCCAATTCTGGATGTCCTCTTCCGTCACCACGCCGATATCGGCATTGCGCTGCTTGAAGATGCGGTTTTCCGTCAGCAGCGTGTCGATATCATCGAGCGCCTTGGGGAAGGCATCGGCCCAGGCATCGATATCCTCGATCAGCTCCGGCGGGAGGTCCTGATGCACGCCGCCGGGGCGGAAATAGGCCGCATGGAGCCGCGCGCCAGATGCCCGCTCGTAGAAGATCATCAGCTTCTCACGCTCCTCAAACCCCCAAAGCGGCGGCGTCAGCGCGCCCACGTCGAGCGCCTGCGTCGTGACGTTGAGAAGGTGGTTCAGGATGCGCCCGATCTCGCAGTAGAGCACGCGGATCAACTGCGCGCGGCGCGGCACCTCGGTGCCAGTCAGCTTCTCGATGGCCAGACACCAGGCATGTTCCTGGTTCATCGTGCCGACATAATCCAGCCGGTCGAAATACGGCAGGTTCTGCAGGTAGGTCCGGCTTTCCATCAGCTTCTCGGTGCCGCGATGGAGCAGCCCGATATGCGGATCGCACCGCTCGCAGACTTCACCGTCCAGCTCCAGCACCAGACGCAACACGCCGTGCGCTGCCGGGTGCTGCGGCCCGAAATTCAGGTTGAAGTTGCGGATTTTCTGTTCACCGGTCTGATAATCGGTGGAGCCGTCATCGTATGTGTTCGTGCGGATATCGCCGTCCATCATGATCTCCTACTCCTGACCGTCCAGACGGGCCGCCGTCCGAAATACCTTGGTCAGCAACTTCCACGAGCCGCCTTCCTTCACGAAACCCAGATGATCCTCGTAGCGAAGCGGTGGCACATCCACCCAAAGATGCGCCCGTGCGATCTGATCGCCCGCCACATCGATGCTGTAGATTCCATAGGATGCCTCGCCTTCGAATGGATGACGTCCGCGCACCCGCTCCAGATACGATGCCTTGTCCCAGAACGTAGTGCCGTCGGGTTCGACCAATGTCATCTGGAAATTGTCATGGCACATGTCTTCGAACACGTCGGCGCGCGCAAAGTAGACTGCGTCACCATAGGCATCGACCAACGCGCGCACCTGATCCTCTGGGGCCGCGTCCAACATCATGCCTTTTCCTCCGCCTTCTCATCGCCGGGCAGGATGTAATCCGCCCCTTCCCAGGGCGACATGAAATCGAACTGGCGGTATTCCTGAACCAGCTTCACCGGCTCATAGACCACGCGCTTGAGTTCCTCGTCATACCGCACTTCGGTGTAGCCCGTTGTGGGGAAATCCTTGCGCAGCGGATGGCCGCGAAAGCCGTAATCCGTCAGCAACCGGCGCAAATCGTCATGGCCGGTCACGAGAATGCCGAACATGTCGTAGATCTCGCGCTCATACCACCCGGCGCTGTCGTGCACGCTGGTGATCGACGGCAGCGTGTCTTCCTCGCGGATCGCGGCTTTCACACGGATGCGGTGGTTCTGATACATGCTCAGGAAATGGTAGACGACGTCGAACCGCCGGTCCCGGCTGGGGTAGTCGACAGCGGTGATATCGACCAGCGTGGAAAACCGGCAGGTGCGGTCGGTCTTGAGGAAGTCCACAAAGGCCACGATCCCTCCCGGCACCACATCCACGCTCAACTCGCCCACGGCGTTGATCGACGTCGCCAGCACATCGTCCGACCGCTTCTCGGTCAGGTACTCGGCCAGTTCTTGCAGGGCTTCGGTCATCTGTTCGACTCCAGCAATAATTCGTCGTGAAAGGATGCGGTCGCATCGTGGTCGACAAAGAAGCGCGCCATGAAATCCGGCACGACGGCTCGCGCCGGGTCATCCCCTGCGAAGGCCTTGACAGCATCCATATCCGCCCATGCCGTCAGGACAGTGATCCGGCAGGGATCGGCATCGCGCTCGGCGTGAAAAGTGACACCCAGAAACCCCGGCACATCCTTCATCGCCGGCAACACCCGGTCGCGATAGGTGGCGACCCAGTCCCCCAGATCTGCCCGGGCCGAAACGGCCTCCCACCGACGCACCAAGGGTCCGGTCATCGCACAATCGTCCCGGTGCGGCGGATCTTCCGCTGCAATTGCAGGATGCCGTAGAGCAGCGCTTCCGCCGTCGGCGGGCAGCCGGGCACGTAGATGTCGACGGGCACGATGCGGTCGCAGCCGCGCACAACACTGTAGGAATAGTGATAATAGCCGCCGCCATTGGCACACGACCCCATGGAGATCACGTAGCGCGGCTCGGGCATCTGGTCGTAGACCTTGCGCAAGGCGGGCGCCATCTTGTTGGTGAGCGTGCCGGCCACGATCATCACGTCCGACTGGCGGGGGGAGGCGCGTGGCGCGATGCCGAAGCGCTCGGCGTCATAGCGCGGCATGGACGTGTGCATCATCTCCACCGCACAGCACGCGAGGCCAAACGTCATCCAGTGCAACGATCCGGTGCGCGCCCAGTTGATGATGTCCTCCGTCGAGGTGACAAGGAAGCCCTTGTCCTGAAGCTCGCGGTTCAGCTCCTGGGTGCCAACCTCAAGATCAGCGCCGGCATGGTTGGGATTGGTCGCTACGCCCATCATGGCTCACCCTTTTGTCGTTCGCTATCGGAGATACGGGGGCGGCGCGCCGGGGTCAACGCCACCTTGACCAAACGCGGCGAAATGCCGGTTGCGCGCAACCTGCGCCGCCCGCCCCGGCCATTGCCACAGAATTGACGTAACGTCGCCACATGGAAACCAAATGTTTCCGGCGGCGGCCTATTGATCGAAAGGGCCCAATGGGCATATGCGGCGGCACCGTCACGTCATCCCATTCATATTGCAGTCCGTGCCATGATGCCCCGCCCGTCCTTCTTTGTGCGTTGCCGCCAGTCTGCCGCCCTGTGCGCCGCAGGCCTGATGGCTTTCGCACCCGCGGCGGGGGCCACCAGCATAAGCGGCCTGAATCTTCAACCGTTCGGCGGCAGCTATGCCAGCCCGGTCCGCGCCATCATCGCCCCCCTTGATGGTGGCCTGCCGCTGTCACGCGCCCGTGACGGTCAATCCGCCGGGTTGCTGGCCTATGCTGGCACGTTTGCGGAGCTCGATCCCTGCGGCGACTCATTTGTCCGAAACATCGGCACTCCGGCGGACGACTTGCCCCCTGCTGCCCGCGAACGGGTGAAACTCAGCCATGTTTTGGCAAACCGCGCCGCGCCGGGGCCTGACGCGGAAAGCGGCGCGCTGATCTTTCCGGATGCGCCCGAAACCTATGTCTGGCGCATCCCGCATCAGTCCAGTCCGGGCTCGCAGGCGCGGCGGGCATCGGAGGGGGTCGATACCCAATCGGCACCTGCCGGTGGTGGCGTGCCTGCCGCAGCTCGGAGTATTATCGGCAATGAGATCGGCACCACCTGCCCGACCCCGATCTTTGGCGACATCGCGCAGGGTCTCTTTCCCGCAGCTTTTGCCGCGACCGGGACCGCGCCGCGTGCGGCCCTGACGGGGAACACGGCCGGCACCGGGCCGCGCGGCGGCTTCTTTGGCGGCGTCGTCGGCGGGTCGGGGCGGCAATGGGGATGGTGTTGGCGATGCAACGCCCTTCGAAACGGCGCTCACTGGGGACATCCCACCCGTGCCGCTGCCGCTGGGGCTCTGGCTCTTCCTGACGGCGCTTGGCTCCCTGCCGCTGCTGGCCCGCCTCCGCGCCACCGCCTGAGCGCGCCGGCTCGCTCCCCAAAACTCTCTGCACATAACCCCGATGCCCCAGCGCCGAAGCCCGGCACATTGACTCTCTCGCGCCAATTCATAACAATCCTGTTATGGATTCGCAGTCCCTCGATACCGTCTTTTCCGCCCTGTCCGACCCAACCCGGCGCGGGCTTCTGGCCCGTCTCGCCGAGGGCGAACAGAACGTGGTCCAACTGACAGCGGCCTTTGACATCTCTCAGCCCGCCATCTCGCGACATATCCGTATTCTGGATGAGGCGGGGCTGGTGCGGCGCGAAAAGCGGGGGCGCGAAACCTTTGTGATGGCCCAGACCGAGGCCGCACAGGGCGCGGCCGCATGGCTGGATCACTACGTGCGCTTCTGGTCGCAGCATTTCGACCGGATGGACGACATTCTTTCCCGACAGCAGGAGGACCGAAATGACCGTTGAAACCACCTATGCCGACGGCGTGCTGACCGTGCGCCGCAATTTCACGCAACCGGTTGCGGCCGTGTTCGATGCCTGGATCGACGCCGCCAAGACGATCCATTGGTGGGGCTGTGCCAATACCACCAAGGTTGTGTCAGACGTGGAGCCGAGGATGGGCGGCAAATACCACCACACCATGTCGATCACCGATGTCGGCGATCACATGATCGAAGGCCGCCTGATCGAATTCACCCCACCCACGCGGCTGGTCTACACGATGCCCGCAACCGACTTCTCCCCGGAAATGACGGTGGATGTGTCGTTCGAGGCCAGTGCCGCGGGCACGACGGTCACGCTCCGACAATCGGAAATCGACGCGACGCTCAAAGACGTCGTCGCGGCCGGGTGGACCGCCTCATTCGAGCGGTTGGCGGGGTTCTTCGAAGGGGGACGTCGGGCGGCGTGACGTGTCGCGGCGGGGCACGCTTACTGCCACTCCAGCGCGCCCTTTTTCCACTCATAGGCAAAGCCGATGGTCAGCACGCCGAGGAACACCATCATCGACCAGAAGCCAAGATCGCTCATATCCGGGAAGGCCACCGCCCAGGGAAACAGGAACGCGATTTCCAGATCGAAGATGATGAACAGGATCGAGACGAGGTAGAACCGCACATCGAATTTCATCCGCGCGTCGTCGAACGCGTTGAAGCCGCATTCATAGGCGCTGACCTTCTCGGGATCGGGGTTCGAGACCGCCAGCACCACCGCGGCCAGCATCAGCACAACGCCCAGCCCGATGGCCAAAGCCAGGAAAATCAGGATCGGCGCGTAGTTTGACAGAAGCTCTTCCATGTCGGCCCCATTGATGCGGTTGGCACGGGTTTACGCCCGCGCGGATGGACGGTCAACGCCACGGCCTGCGGCAAAGGGGTGCGGGCGGGGTGCCTCACGGAAGGTCAGGAAGGTCCTGCACCAGCACCAGCGGAATGGGCACCTCATCCTCCCGCGCCTCCATCAGGGCGAGGCTGCGCAACACGGTGCGCGCCGAACGCAGATGGCAATCCGATGTCGAGATATCCTGCGCCACCCGGAAATTCTCCGGCAATTGCGAGCAGTTGCGGGGCAGAAGCTTGAAGGACCGCCCGTCCTCGCCCACCCTCGCCAGCAGGAACACCGCGTCGTCCGGCAGGCGATAGACTTCCATCACCAGAAACTCATCATCGAAGCCGTAGAACCGGATATTGTGCAGGAACATGCCATAGCTCTGGGACGGGTGATTGGCCTGCAAGACCACGTGGCTGGTGTAGAATGGCCGCTCGGGATCCTCCGACGGAGTGGTGGGCATCAAATCCAAGCCGTCAAGCGCGTAGACCCCGCTGACCAGCGGCATCACCGGCGGCCCCAGATCGGCCGACACCGCCTCGCGCACCTCCGTGGGCGCCGTCGGCAGGGCTGCGCAGGCAGCCAGCGCAAGGCTCAGGGCGGCCATGCAGGCCCTGAGTGTCACGCCAGCGCGTCCCGCAATTCCCGGCGCAGGATCTTGCCGCTCGCGGATTTCGGCACGCTGTCGACAAACCGATATTCCACCGGCCGCTTGTAGCTCGCCAGACAGGCCTCGCAATGGCCCCGGATCGCGGCCTCATCGACCGCGCCGGATGTGACCACGAAGGCAATCGGCACCTCGCCCGCTTCGGCGTCATGGCGCCCGATCACGGCGGCATCGGTCACGCCGTCCATGGCGCAGAGCGCCGCCTCCACTTCCGCAGGCGCCACCTGGAAGCCCTTGTATTTGATCAACTCCTTCAGGCGGTCACGGATGAACATGAAGCCATCCTCATCAATCTCCGCCAGATCGCCGGTGCGCAACCAACCGCCATCGGCCATGGTCTCGGCGGTGGCTTCCGGATTGCCCAGATACCCCTTCATCACCTGCGGGCCACGGATCCACAATTCGCCCTCCATGCCGGTCGGCAGATCCTCCAGCGTCTCGGGGTCCACGATCCGGCATTCCGTCGACGGCACCGCCTGCCCGCTGGATCCGTGGCGGATGTCGGCGCCCACGGTCATGTGGCTGATCGGGCTTAACTCCGTCATGCCATAGCCCTGCACCGAATCCGCGCCGAACCGCGCGCCCACGGCGGATTCGATCTCCGCCCCCAAAGGTGCAGCACCCGAGAAGATCTGTGTGACGGACGAAACGTCATACTGGTCCACCAACGGATGCTTGGCCAGCGCCAGCGCCACCGGCGGCACGATGTAGAGCCGGGTCGCCCGGTGCTCCTGGATCAGCTTGAGATACATCTCCAGATCGAACCGTGGCATGGTGATGATCCGCGCCCGCTGGTTCAGGAACAGGTTCATCAGAACCGTCATGCCGTAGATATGGAAGAACGGCAAAAAGGCGATGGCCGTGTCATCCGTGGTGATGCCCGAAACCGCCGCCGATTGCGAGACATTGGCCACAAGGTTGCGATGGGTCAGCATCACGCCCTTGGGCCGCCCGGTCGTGCCGCTCGAATAGGGCAGAACAACCACATCGGTCTCCACATCGACTGGGGCCTGGGCTGGCAATTCCGCCCCCATGATGTCGCTCAGCGAAAGCGCCCCGCCGCCGCCGTCCATCACCACAAGATCGCGGCAATGGGTGCCGCCCATGGCCGCGCGCGCCACCTCCTCGAACATGCCGATCGTGATCAGCATGGTGGCGCCCGCATCGTTCAACTGGTGCTGGATCTCGGGCGCCGTATAGGTCGGATTGATCGTGGTGACCGTGCCACCGCCCCAGGCCACGCCGTGAAACACAACGGGGTACTCCGGCATGTTCGGTGCCAGGATCGCGACGGTGCCACCGGGCAGCACGCCGCGCTCGGTCAGGCCCCCGGCCAGCGACTTGATCATGCCGATCAGCTGCCCGGCCGTCACCTCGCGCCCGGTGGGGCCGTCGATCACGGCCACCGCATCCTCGCGGCCCACAAGCCCCTCGAACAACGCTTCGGTCACCGAATGTGGGGGCACGTCCACCGTGCCGTGACGGCTTTCGAATGCAGCCATATTAATCCTCCCGCGCCCGGCCTCTGGGATCGGGCCGATGTCGGGCATCAGGATTGCGGAAGGAGGCTATCCCTGTCCAGCTTTAATTGTCAGACAATTGGCGCATCCTGCCCTGCCACCGTGCCCCGCCTCGCCGATCACGCGAGGTCGGCCAACCTACCAGTCCGGTTTGCGCTTGTCGAAAAACGCGGCAATGCCGCGGGCGGCCTCGGCACTTTCCCAGCGGCGCACCAGCGCGTCGATGGTGGCGGACACCTCAGCCTCCCCCACCGATCCGCCCAACGCCGCGACCAGCGCCTTGCCCTCGGCCACCGCGCCGGGGGCCGCCGCAAGGTACGGGGCGATCTCCGCCTCAACAGCGGCGTCCAACCCGTCCTCCGACGCCACGCCTGCCAACAGGCCAAGCGCCACGGCCTCCTCCGCATCGAAGCGGCGCCCCGAGAAGAACACCCGCCGCGCGCGGGCCGTCCCCATCCGGGCCACCACGTAGGGCCCGATCGTTGCCGGGATCAGGCCCAGCCGCACCTCCGTCAGGCCAAAGCGCGCGCCCGTCACCCCGATGGCCACGTCACACACGCTCATCAACCCCACACCACCGCCAAAGGCCTGCCCCTGTATCCGCCCGATCAGTGGCTTAGGCAGCGCATCGAGCGCGCCCAGCATCTCGGCCAGCGCGCGCGCCTCGCGGGCCCGTGTGGGCGCATCCGCCTCCATCTGCGCCTTCATCCACCCAAGATCGCCGCCCGCGCAGAAGCTCGCCCCCGCGCCGGTCAGCACAACAACCCGCACCGCCGGATCGCGGCCCAACCGCGCCGCCGCCGCCGCCAGCTCCGCAATCATCGGCGCATCCATGGCGTTGTGCACGTCGGGCCGATTCAGCATCAGCCGGGCCACCCCTCGCTCATCCACAGATACCTCAACACTCCTGGCCTCACCCATCCCCGTCTCCTCCCCTCAATCCGCGTGCCATTCCGGCCGCCTGCGCAATCACCGCCGCGTCCAGTCCCGTCTCGTGGCCCAGTGCGCGCAACCGCGCCTCCAGTGCCTCCGTCGCCACATTGCCCGCGGCCCCCGGCGCATAGGGGCACCCGCCAAGGCCCCCCACCGCCGCATCGAACACCCGCAATCCGCGCGCCAGCGCCACCTCGACATTCTCCAGCGCCCGCCCGCTCGTATCGTGGAAATGCCCGGCCAGCCGATCCGCCGGCATCTCCTCCAGCACCGCGGCCAGCATCGCATCCACCCGCTCTGGCACCCCGCGCCCGATCGTATCGCCCAGCGACACCTCGTAGGCCCCCAGGTCCCGCAGGGCCGCGACCACCCGCGCCACATCCCCCGGCGCAACCGCACCGTCAAACGGGCAATCCGTCACGCACGAGACGTAGCCCCGCATCGGCATCCCATCCGCCCGCGCAGCCGCTGCCACCTCGCCGAACCGTTCCAAACTCTCGGCAATGCTCGCGTTCAGGTTCGCCTTGGAAAACCCTTCGGACGCGCTGGCAAAAATCGCGATCTCATCGGCACGGGCTGCCACCGCCCCCTGATACCCCCGCATGTTCGGCGTCAGCGCGGCGTAGGACACACCATCGGCCCGCGCGATACCGGCCAGCACCTCCGCTCCATCCGCCATCTGCGGCACCCATTTCGGGCTCACGAAGCTCGCCACCTCGATGCGCCGAAACCCGGCCTGCGACAGCACATCAACCAACGCCACCTTGTCCGCAGTCGCAATCATCGCGGCCTCGTTCTGCAACCCGTCGCGGGGGCCAACTTCGAAGATCTCGACCCTCTCAGTCATGACGCGCTATCCCAAACATCCACCCCGGGGCCTCCACCCGAACCCAACTGGAAATGGTCTCCGCGCGGCGCTGCCCCTGGAAGCTCTTGGCGCATCCCCGTGTTCCACTGGTCCCAAATACCCAAAATCCTTGCCCTATTCATCCACCGGCACCTCGTAGAAATCCCGGGTGTAGAACTTCTGCGGCCCCTCGATTGCCGCCGCCGCCTGAAACCCGGGCCGCGCCTGCAACCGCGCCCAATAGGCCTGCAAGTCCGGAAACGGATCCATCCGCACATAAAACGGGGCGGCGAACAGGTTGAAGCCCAGCATCGCGTCAGCGGCCGAAAACCCGGATGGCAACAGATAGTCGCCCGCAATCATCCGCTCCAGCCCCGCCAATGTCCCCTTCAGGCGCAAGGTGTTGAGCTTCACCACCGCAGGCGACGGCTTGGCCGGGGGCCGCAGGAACAGGTGGTTCAGGTTCAATTGCTCGATCAGCGACGCCATCGTCTCGGCAAACCCCATCGCCTCCAGAAAGGCCACGCGGTCTGCATGCCCCGGCGCCCGCCCGAACCCGAATTCGGGCCGCGTCTCGCAAAGATATTGCAAGATCGCGGCACTCTCGAAGATTGTCCGCCCGTCGATCTCCAGCGCCGGGATGCGGCCGGCGGGCGAGTGGGATTTCAGCCCGGGCTCCTGCATCTTGCGTGTGCCGATCTCGTAAAGCTCCAGTTCGGGCGTAATCCCCATCTCCTGCAACAGCCACAGCACCCGGAACGACCGGCCCCACGGCACGTGATGCAACCGCACGCCGGGATCAGATTTCATAGTCACGCAACAGCTCCTCCAAACAGGCCGACAGGCGCGGCCATGTGTACTGGCCCGCCTCGGCCCAGGATTTTGACGCGCCCACCGATGTCTTTACCAGCACCCGGTCCACAAACACGTCATGCGGATAGACGAACACACGGTCCTCCAGACGGAACGCGACATAGAGGCCCTTGCCGAGGTATTTGCGGTCGATCGTCAATCGGCTCTTGAGCTGCACGCGGCACAGGGTTTCGCCATCCACATGAAGCGCCACGAAATCGGCCCCTTCGAAATCGTCGCTCAGGCGCAAGGACGTGAACCCGAAATCCGCCAGCCGCGCGGCGATCTTGTGGAAGTTGTAATTCTCCTTCTGGCGGGCATTCAGCTGCCCATAGGCGACCGGGGAGAAGTTCATTCCCCCTCCTCCTCCAACACGATCAGCGCCGCGCCCGCCTCAACCTGCGCGCCCGCCTCGGCCAGCACCTCGGCCACCACGCCGTCGCGCCCCGCCGTCAGCACATGCTCCATCTTCATCGCCTCCAGCACGGCCAGCCGGTCCCCGGCCTTCACCGCGCCGCCGGCCTGCACATAGACGGCCTTCACCAGCCCCGGCATCGGCGCCTCGATCCGGCCCGCCGCCGCTCCGGCCTCGCTTGCCACATCCAGCGGGTCGGGCAATTCGAAATGGTAATTGTTGCCCCAGAAAACAGAGAGGCCCGCCGCGTGCCGCACCACCTCGGCGGGCACCGGCGCGCCGTCCACGGTCCATCCCCGTGCCCCGAACGTCACCTCATGCGCACCATCTTCCCGCGCCACCACGGCCGATCCCGGCCCGGTGACGGAGACCTTCAGCACCTCCACCTCATCGCCCCGCGCCAACGCCACCGACTGCGCCAGCGGCGCCCAGAGGCTGAAGCCCTGCTCCGCCGCCCCGTCCAACCCCATCGCGCCAATGGCCGCCACCGCGCGGCACCGCGTGCAGGGAACCGGCTGTTTCGACAGCGTCTCCACCTCCCGGTCGATCACGCCGGTATCGACCTCACCCCGTCCGAAGCCCTCATGGCGTGCCAACGCCCGCAGGAAGGCAAGGTTCGTGACCGTGCCCGCCACCTGCGTGCCGGACAAAGCCTGATCCAGCAGACCCAGCGCAATCTCCCGCGTGGCACCGTGCACGATCAGCTTGGCGATCATCGGGTCGTACCAGGGGCTGATCTCGTCACCCGGCCGCACGCCGGTATCGGCCCGCGCGCCCTCTGGGAACACCAGATGCGCCAGCGTGCCTGTGGCGGGCAAGAACCCTTTCGGCACGTCCTCCGCATAAAGCCGCGCCTCGAAGGCATGACCGTGGATCGCCAGATCCTCCTGCGCCATCGGTAGGGGTTCGCCCGCGGCGACCCTCAGCTGCCATTCCACCAGATCGACGCCCGTGATCGCCTCCGTCACCGGATGCTCCACCTGCAGCCGCGTGTTCATCTCCATGAAATAGAACCGATCGGCCCGCAGCCCGTCCGAGGCATCGACGATAAACTCCACCGTGCCCGCG
Source organism: uncultured Roseicyclus sp. (assembly GCA_947494975.1). Taxonomy (GTDB): domain Bacteria; phylum Pseudomonadota; class Alphaproteobacteria; order Rhodobacterales; family Rhodobacteraceae; genus Gymnodinialimonas. Next base: position 710,969 of record CANLXA010000001.1, read on the forward strand.
CCCTTGTAGCCGATGGCCTCCGCCGCGCGCACGGCCGCGCTGCCCATCGCTTCTCTCATCCCCACGGTCATGCCCGGTGCAGGCGCTTCCTCGATGACCTTCTGGTGGCGGCGCTGCAGCGAGCAATCGCGCTCGAACAGATGCACCGCCTTTTCCCCGTCGCCAAACACCTGAACCTCGATATGGCGCGGTGTGGCCACGAATTTTTCAATCAGAACTGCATCGTTCCCGAACGCCGTTGCCGCCTCGCCCTTCGCGGAGGCCAACGCATCGGCAAAATCCTCAGCGCGGTCGACCCGGCGCATCCCCTTGCCGCCGCCGCCTGCAACCGCCTTGATGAGCACCGGATAGCCAATCTCCACCGCACGCTCCGCCAGCCCCTCCTGCGACGCCCCATGATAGCCCGGCACCACCGGCACCCCGGCCTCCTCCATCAAAGCCTTCGCCGCATCCTTCAGTCCCATGGCCCGGATCGCGTCCGCGCTTGGCCCGATGAACACCAAGCCTGCCGCCTCGCACGCTTCCACAAACTCCGGGTTCTCGCTCAGGAACCCGTAGCCCGGATGCACCGCCTGCGCGCCGGTTGCCTTGGCCGCTGCAATGATCGCCTCCCCGCGCAGATAGCTGTCCTTGGGCGCAGAACCACCGATATGCACTGCCTCGTCCGCCATCTCCACATGCCGCGCACGGGCGTCGGCATCGGAGTAAACCGCCACCGTCCGCACCCCCATGGGGCGCGCCGTGTCGATCACCCGGCAGGCAATCTCACCCCGGTTTGCGATCAGGATTTTGTTGAACATCAATGCGCCCTCTCATGCAGATTTCCGGACAGGTCGAAAACGAGGACTCCATCCGCCCGACGCAAGCAGGGCGGCTCGCCCAGAGCGCCCAGATCACAGAGACGGACACCGTTCTCGTTCGCCTGAAAGAACGGCTCCCCAGAGCAGCCCATCACGAAGTCGGCCACCAGTTCGCCTTCGATCCGGACATCATAGCGAGACCATGCAGCGCCACCGCACAATCCACTCGGTCTTGGCGAGTTGAGAAACGTTCGAACAACCGTGGCCTGCCGTCCCGTACCGACGTTGCATTCGGCGACACGTATCTCATCTTGAATGTCGTCCCAGCCATTGGCCTGCGGAACATACAGCCCATCGCCTCCAGTCTGGGACAGATCGTCGGCATCGAACCGCACCTCGAAAAGCGTCAGCGTCTGAGGCGCGTTCACACAGTGCCAGCCAAGCGCAGGCCACGATTGGTCGGCCATGGCGGGGTGCACGATGAGTGGCGCGACCAAAAGTCCAAAGCCGGCGGTCGCTCGCCTGAAAAATCGCTCACCCCACATCAGTCCGTCGCCCCCAAATCCTCGACCACCTCGAACCGCTCCCAGATCAGTTCCATCTCCGGATCGAAAATTCCCAGCCGCCGGTAATACCGCTCATGCCCCTCTTTCCACCCAGCCAAGGATTCATCCTCGCCCTCGGCCAATGCCAGGTCTCCTGGCATGTCGCAGAACCGCACCAGCCGCAGCTCCATTGTCCGGTTCACCAAGGCAGGCCGCCCGTCGAAGGTCGTGGCAATGTCGCAGCGCCCTATTTGCGGCAGCGGCGCTCCGCGCTCCACCTCGGCCATCGACAGGCACGTCGCCCGTTTCCGCCCCGCGCGCACCAGCGCCAGCAACTCCGCCGACAGCCGCGCGCTGTCCCCGAACACATAGGTCGTGGCCCCCGGATACCGGGCCGTGAGCTGGTCCAGCGTCTCCGTCATGGCCCACTTCTCCGGGCCGTCACCGCAAAACAATCTCCATCCAGCGCCACCCGGTGCACGTCGAACCCGTCCGCCGTCAGCTGATCCAGGTAGGGCCGCCCCTGAACCATCTCCGGCTCGGTGAACCCTTCCCCGCCGATCACCAGCAGGCCACCGGGGCGCAACACCCGCAACAGCTCGGCATAGCCCGCATCGACGTCGTCCCAATGCGGCACCGAATTGATCGCCGTCACAACGTCGAACGATGCGTCACCCGCCGGGAGGTCTCCCGCCGTGCCAACCAAATAGCGCACCCGATCCTCCGCCGTCAGCGCGCGGGCATGGTCCAGCATCCGTTCGAACGGATCCACCCCCACCAACGCGCCAGACGTCCGCTCCGCCATCGCGCGGAGCGCCGAGCCCGTGCCGCATCCGATATCCAGCACATCTTCCGCCCCGCCAAACGGGATTGCCGCCACCACCGCGAAAACGGACGGGTGATCGCCATATTTTTCGGCGTAGAAGTCGATATTCTCGTCAGTCCAGTTAGGCATCACGCATCTCACATCCGGAACAGGCCAAAGCGCGTCTCCTCGATGGGCGCATTCAGCGCCGCCGCCAGTGACAGCCCCAGCACCTCGCGGGATTTCCGCGGGTCCACCACCCCGTCATCCCACAACCGCGCAGAGGCATAGAGCGGATGGGATTGCTCCTCGAACATGTCGATCGTGGGCTGCTTGAACGCCGCTTCGGCCTCGGCGGACCACTCTTCTCCCGCCTTCTCCATGGCCGACCTCTTCACACTCGCCAGAACCCCCGCCGCCTGCGCGCCGCCCATGACGGAGATCCGCGAATTCGGCCATGACCACAGGAAACGCGGGCTATAGGCCCGTCCCGCCATCCCGTAATTCCCCGCGCCAAACGACCCGCCCACCAGCATCGTGACCTTTGGCACCGCCGTCGTCGCCACCGCCGTGACCATCTTGGCCCCGTGCCGTGCAATACCTTCATTCTCGTATTTCCGGCCCACCATGAAGCCGGTGATGTTCTGTAGGAACACCAGCGGGATCTTCCGGGCCGAGCACAACTCCACGAAATGTGCGGCCTTCTGGGCCGCCTCGCTGAACAACACCCCATTATTCGCGACAATCCCCACCGGCAGGCCCATCACCTCGGCAAAGCCGCAAACAATCGTCTCCCCGAACCGCGCCTTGAACTCGTCGAAATAGCTGTCGTCGGCCACCCGCGCGATCACCTCGCGGATGTCGTAGGGGGAGGTCAAAGCCGCCGGGACCACACCCAGCAACTCCTCCGGGTCATAGGCTGGGGGCCGCCCGCCAAGCGTCACGCCGAATTCCTCGCCGAACCCGTCCAGAGACCCAACCGCTCGCCGCGCCAAGGCGAGCGCATGGGCGTCATCCTCCGCCAGGTAATCCGCCACGCCGCTGAGCCGCGTATGCACATCCCCGCCGCCCAGATCTTCCGAGGTCACAACCTCCCCCGTCGCCGCCTTCACCAGCGGCGGTCCGGCCAGGAAAATCGTGCCCTGCTCCTTCACGATGATCGTCACGTCCGACATCGCGGGCACATAGGCGCCCCCCGCCGTGCACGACCCCATCACGACTGCAATCTGCGCAATCCCCTTCGCGCTCATCCGCGCCTGGTTATAGAAAATCCGCCCGAAATGGTCGCGATCCGGAAACACCTCATCCTGGTTCGGCAGGTTCGCCCCACCGCTATCCACAAGATATACACAGGGTAATCCACACTCTTCCGCGATCTCCTGTGCGCGCAAATGCTTCTTCACGGTGATCGGGTAGTACGTGCCGCCCTTCACCGTCGCGTCGTTGCACACGACCATCACCTCGCGCCCATGGACACGGCCCACACCGGCCACAACACCCGCACAGGGCGCCGCCCCATCGTACATCCCGTGCCCCGCCGTCGCGCCCACCTCCAGAAACGGAGAGCCCGGATCGAGCAAATTCGCCACCCGCTCCCGCGGCAGCATCTTGCCCCGGCTTACGTGCCGCGCGCGGGACCGCTCCCCGCCCCCCGCCGCCGCCAGATCGGCGGCCTCACCCACGACGCGGAGCGCCTCCAGATGCGCCGCCCGGTTCGCGCGGGCCTCGTCGGATCCCGCGATGAAAGTGGATTTCAGTTTCATTGTGCCTCCAAAACCAAGCCAATCCGAGCGATCAAAGGGTCGAAGATCAAATACCCGAGCATCAGACCGCCAAGAGAAAAGTACGGTTGAGGAACCGCAGCGGGGGAAAACACGTAGAAGGTCATTGAGCCAAAGACGAACACCGCCAAAACGGCCCACGCACGCGCGCGCACTTCGCTCGCCAATCGCGCGCCGCAAGACTGGCACGAAATGGGTCGTCCAGAGATCCCCTGTGCAGTCGGCCAAAACAGATAGAATACGCCGCAAATTGACGGAAGCGAAAGAGGCAGGCGAACCTCTCTCGACCTACATTCCGGGCACCGCAAATTGGCAATTCTCGACCGAATCGCCCTCATCGTTCCAACCCACTCATCTCATCCCAGTCCAATGGCCCCATGACGCCCGCCAATCGCGCCACTTGCCAGGCCCAGACCGCCTCCTCGAACTTCAGCACCGCCTGGAACGACCGGCACCACAGCGTCCGCCGATAGGTCTCGCCCGCGCAATCGTCCCCGGCATTCGCACCGTGCGCCACCGCCCAGACCTGCCCGTAGAGCGGCGAGAGCGCCAGCCCCTCCACCTCCTCCGGCGGGGGCAACACCGCCCGCATCGCCGCGGCGCGATCATCGAATGCCGCGCGCAACCGCCGCTGACAGATCAGCGAGTTCGACGATACCTCGCAGATCCCCATCGCCAGATAGCCGCAATGCTGCACCCAATGGACGTTGAACAGATCGCGCCGCCAGTCCTGCCCATAGCCGGGATCACCCCGCAGACGCGTCTCGAAGGCCTCCATCTGCTCGGGCAGGCAGTGCTCGAACCGCTGCACATGGTCCGCCCTGGGGGCCTCGGCCCAGCTCTGGGCATGGGCCGCCATTGGCAACAGCAATCCAATCACCAACGCCGCGACCCGGCGAACCATCACCCATCGCCTCATTCCGCCGCCTCGGCCATCATCACCATCCGCTCTAGCTGCCTGGTTCTAAGGTACTGGCTCATCGCGTTGAAAAAGCTGCACCAGCCCTCATTGGGGGGCTCTTCACCCACACGCGGGAGGCACACCTCGTCCCCTTCCATCGCTCGGGCCTGCTCCAGCCATCGCACGTATCGTCGTTCTGTTAAGCGATTGCTCGCAACGATCTCCTCGGGCAAATCGGCCATAACGCGCGCCTGCCGCTCCTCCGCAGCCTCCGCCACCTGCCCGCGACACCCCGCGCGATCGCCTGACAAGCTGCAAATGGCCTCGGTCCCGTCGACACAGACCAAGGCCTCCCCCGCCACCACATATCGCATATCCTGCGCTTCCTCTTCCGACACACCCTTTGCCAGCGAGGCCGTGAATTCCGCATCCATCTCCGCAAAACACAGATCCATGTACCGAACCGCAAACGGCTCCTGCGCTGCCGCAAGTCCGGGTAGCGCCGTCGCCAGCGCCACCGCCAGAATCGGCACCCCTCTCACCCCCGATACTCCGGGTTCTCATACCCAAACCGAGCGCCCGCCTTCCACGCGCGGCGGTCGTTGCCCTCGTTCGGCAACGCGCCCGCCGCCTTCAGCATCCGTGCCATATGCATCAGGTTCCAGCTCATGATCGTCGTGTTGCGCTGCGTGAATTCGTTCTCGAAACCCACACGGCCCCCATCCTCGGTCTCATCGCCATAAGACGGCCCCGGCCCGGCCTCCCCGATCCAACCGCAATCGGCCTGGGGCGGGATCGTCACGCCCAGATGGCTCAGCGCATAGCCGATGGTCATCGCCGCGTGCTTAACCCCGTCCTCGTTGCCGGTCACGACACAGCCGCCGACCTTGCCGTAGAAGATGCTCTGGCCCTTGTCGTTCAGCTCACCAGACATCCCGTAAAGCCGCTCGATCAGCATCCGGCAAAGGCTCGATTCCTCACCCAGCCACAGCGGCGTGCCCACCACCAGAATATCCGCCGCCAGCACGATCTCCCAGATCTGCGGCCAGTCATCGGCGGCCCAGCCATGCGCCTTCATGTCGGGGTAGACACCCGGCGGGATCTGATGGTCGAGCATGTGCACATTGGTCACCGCCACCCCGTTCTTCTCCAGAATACCCGCGCTTGCATTCAACAGAAGCTGCGTGTGGCTCTCCCCCGATTGCCGCTTGAGCGAGGTGTTGAAATACACCGCCTTCAGGTCGCCGAATTCACTCATGTCTCTGGCCTTTCGAAAATCACGCTCTCATCGACGGGCTGTCCCCACTCGTCCACCGCCACATACCACGCCTCGGATCCCTCGCGCTCGCAAATCACGATCAGGCGCACAGCTTCCACACCCGCGGGCACCGCGTAGCAATCGGTAAGCGCGCCGCCGGTCTCCGCCACGTAATCCGCCGCGTAGCGGTTGATGATCTCGGCTTCGCCGGGCGGCGCATAGGCCACGCCGAGATAAAGCCCGAACGCCCCGGCCAGCGCCAGCAGGGCCGCCAGCGGCAACAGGATGGGGCGCATCATTCCAGCGCCTCCACCCAGCCCATCAGGCGCAGGGCGTGTTCCGCCGTCACCCGCATCCGGCACTCGGCCCAGGCCACGCCGCTGCCACTCATCCCCGGCCAGGCCGCGCCCGCGGCCTCGCAGGCCAGCGTCCGGTAAGTGTCGAATGCCTGCGCCACATCGACAAGGGACATATCCTGCCCCGCCAATGCATCCATCCGCGCCAGCGCATCCTCCGCCTCCGCCAGATACCCGCTCCAGACCTCCATCTCGGCTGCGGCGCAGATCCCCGCGCCCGGCGCCACATCCGCCGCCAGACAGGCCGCAGCCCCGGTTCCGATGCAGGCCGCGCCGCGGCCTTCCGCCAGACAATCGCCAACCACCTCGCCCGCCAGCGCCTCATGGCCCTCCGCCACAGCCGTCTCGGGTGGCAAGACATCCTGGGCCGCAACCGGCGTCGCAACGAGCATCGCGGCAAGCATCAGTCTAGGAAACATCGCGCCACCTCGTCATCGGAGACATCTAGATCCTCCTCAGCCGCCCGCGCATCGGCGCGCGCCGCGATCCAGAACGCCCGCGCCCCATCCCGCAAGCAGCCGCCGCGCGCCTCACCCATCGTATCGCAGGCCGCCACCGTCGCGGCCCACTCAGATCGGGCAGCATCCGCCGCCCCCTCGCCATCGCCCGACCGGCCCAGCAGGACCTCTCCTTCTTCCGCAAACCGACAGGCCAGCTCCGCCCGGCATTCGTCAGCGGCAAGCGCGCCGCGTGCCACGCCACACACATCCACCGCCAGATCGGCGCAGATCCGGTCCACCCGCTCCCCGGGCTCCGCCGCCGTCATCAAACACTGCAACAGGGCCGCCCGCGGATGGGGCGCCTCCTGCCCCGCAACCGGCTGCGACAGGCCCGATATCGCCAGCGCCACCGACGCGACCATGGCGGCACAAACCCTCACATCATCCCCATCAGCTCACGGCCCACCAGCATCCGCCGGATCTCACTCGTCCCGGCCCCGATCTCCATCAGCTTGGCATCACGGAACATCCGGCTGACCGCTGAATCATTCATGAACCCCGCGCCGCCCATCGCCTGCACCGCCTGATGGGCGACCTTCATGCCCTCTTCGCTGGCGTACAAAACGCAGGCCGCCGCATCCTGCCGCGTCACCGCGCCCCGGTCACAGGCCTTCGCGACTTCATAGGCATAGGCCCGCGCCGAATTCATCGCCGTATACATGTCGGCGATCTTGCCCTGCATCAGCTGGAAATCCCCGATCGGCCGCCCGAACTGCTTGCGCTCCTTGAGGTACGGCATCACCTCGTCCAGACAGCCCGCCATGATCCCGATATTCACACCGCTCAGCACCACGCGCTCGTAATCGAGGCCGGACATCAGAACCGCGACCCCGCGCCCCTCCTCGCCCAGGACGTTCTCGAACGGAACTTCCACATCTTCGAAGATCAGCTCCGCCGTATTCGATCCCCGCATCCCCATCTTGTCGAAATGCGGTGAGGTGCTGAACCCGACCATCTCCTTCTCGATCAGAAAAGCCGTGATGCCTTTCGATCCCGCCTCCGGGTCGGTCTTCGCATAGACCACCAGCGTATCCGCATCGGGCCCGTTGGTGATCCAGTATTTCGTCCCGTTCAGAACGTACCGATCATTCCGCTTCTCCGCGCGGAGCGACATCCCCACAACGTCCGATCCCGCCCCGGCCTCTGACATCGCCAACGCGCCCACATGCTCCCCGGAGACAAGCCGCGGCAAGTATCTCGCCTTCTGCTTCGGCGTTCCGTTCAGCTTGATCTGGTTCACGCACAGGTTCGAATGCGCCCCGTAGGACAGCCCAATCGACGCCGACACACGGGAAATCTCCTCCACCGCGACTGTATGGGCCAGATACCCCATCCCGGCCCCGCCGAATTCCTCCTCCACGGTGATGCCCAGAAGCCCCAGCTCCCCCATCTCCGCCCAAAGCTCATTGGGAAACGCGTTCTCCTGATCGGTTTTGGCCGCGATAGGCTTAACCCGCTCCTGCGCCCAGGAATGGACCATGTCGCGCAACGCGGCGACATCCTCACCCAGATCGAAATTCATGGATCCCAGAAACATCGCCACGCCTCCCCCAAGTTAGCCGAACATTCAAAGAATTGAACACTTGTTCATTTAACCCGAGAGGGGCTACGAGTCAAAGACGAACGGTCAGGCTGAGACCAGATCCGACCCCCACCCAAGCTCCGCCCATCGCCCACCCTACCCGCTCCTTCGACCAGCCGCGTCACTAATGGCGGTTTCGCGGGGCAGAGTTGCCGTTTTCCACCGAACAGCCGATGTCCGATTTAGTCAGGTTGCTGCCTTGGCCAATGATGTCGAGACGGCAAAGTTTATTAGGCGCGTTTTGAACGCAGTTCCCAAAGGAGCCAAGACGCGGACCTCCTGATGGCGACATGCATTCGTAGAGCATCATCTTGCATTGGATGACCTCATTCTCGACCAAATTGATGATCCCGACGCATGCGCATTTAGCGGGAGTAGGTGCTGACATCGGGGAAAGACGCAGGACCCGTCGGTGACTGCTTTCTGCCTGTCGCGGTGATCCATGGCGGTCGGAGTTCGGCCGGCCAAGTTGACATGACACCGGTGTCATGACATTGGTGTCATACACGACGATGGATTCGCGAACTCGTCCCTGGGGAGGCGGCAATGGCTACCATTTATGACGTCGCCAAGCGCGCGGGCGTGTCGCCAAAAACCGTGAGCCGGGTGCTGAACGGGGACGCGCCGGTCTCAAAGGAAACCCGCAGTTCCGTAGCGGCCGCCATGGACGCGCTCGGTTATGTGCCGTCGCTTGCCGCGCGCTCAATCAAATCGCAAAAATCCGGCCTGATCGGGTTGATTACCGGCGCCATCAGCACAGTAAACGAGGTCGTGACCGCTGGTGGTCTGCCGGAATTGTTCATTGTCCAGGGTGTGCAGCATGTCATGGCCAATTCGGGCAAGACCCTGTTGATAGCAGACACGGCGGGCCAGCAAGAGCGCGTTCCGACTCTGATCCGCACCTTTCGCGAACACCGTGTCGAAGGCCTTCTCTATGTGGCGGATTTCCACAAGAAAATCGCATTGCCACTTCCGATTGACGGCGTGCAGACGGTTCTGGCCAATTGCTACGATGAGTCCGGGACGCCTTCGGTTCTGCCCGACGACGAGGCGGGTCAACTCGCCCTGACACGCGAGGTTATCGCACAGGGACACCGCCGCATCGGATATCTGACTCTCGCTTCGGGCCACGAGGCGACGCGCCTGCGCCTCAGTGGGTTCAAGACCGCACTGGCCGAAGCAGGATTGCCCTACGACCCGGATCTGACGATTGCCGTCGATATGTTCGGTACCCACGGCGAGCATCAACTGATCTGGGACGCGCTCGACCGGATCCTGACAAACGATGACGTGCCGACCGCGATCTGTTGCGGCAACGACCGGTTGGCGATGGCGGTCTACGGCATTCTGCGCGACCGCGGTGTGGCGATTCCGGAACAGATGTCCGTCGCGGGTTATGACGATCATCGCACAATATCCGAAGCGCTGTTCCCGGCGCTGACAACGGCTGAACTGCCCTACAACGCAATCGGCGCCCGCGCGGCGCAGCTGCTGCTTGGCATGATCGAAAATCCGCCGACCGCCTCGATCACGGCACCAATCCACGTCCGCGGGCGGGTCCAGAAGAGAGGTTCCGTCATACGGCCTCGCCGCGACGCCAGCGTCGTGATCAATCTCAAAGGGAGGACCACATCATGAAACTGAAACTCGCACTTATCACTGCCTTAGGCGCATTCGCCCTTGGCGGTGCCGTCTCGGCCCAGACCGAGCTGAGCCTTTGGTATCACGGCGCAGGAAGCGCCAATGCCGAAGAGGCGCTGGTCAATGAACTGGTCGAGGAATTCAACGCCAGCCAGAGCGATTGGGTGGTCTCGATCGAAACATTTCCCCAACTCGCCTACAACGACTCCGTCGGGGCAGCGGCTCTGGCGGGTGAGTTACCCGACATCCTGGACGTCGATGGCCCGGTCATGCCCAACTGGGCCTGGGCCAACTATATGCAGCCTCTCGGAATAGACGAGGCCACGCTTGAAGGCTACTTGCCCGGCACCATCGGGCGCTGGGACGGAGTGGTCTATTCGGTAGGTCTCTGGGACGCGGCCGTCGCTATCATGACGCGCCGCTCGACGCTGGAGGCCTACGACATCCGGGTTCCGACGCTGGAGGAACCCTGGACGGGCGAGGAATTCACCCAAGCGCTCATGACGATCCGCGACAGCGGCGATTTCGAATATCCGCTGGACCTGGGCATGGCCTGGACCGGCGAATGGTATCCCTACGCCTTCTCGCCGTTCCTGCAAAGCTTCGGCGGCGACATCGTGGATCGTGAAACCTACCAAACCGCTGAGGATGTTCTGAACGGGGACGAGGCCATCGCATTCGCTGAATGGTGGCAGATGCTGTTCGAGGAAAACCTGGTACCCGGCACAAGCCAGGATGCGGCGGATCGTGAAACCGGTCTTGTCAACGGTAACTACGCGATGTCGTGGAACGGCAACTGGGCGGCGCTGCCCGTGGTCGAGGCCTTTGGCGAAGATGCCCTTTTCCTGCCCGCGCCCGATTTCGGGAATGGGCCGACCATCGGCGCGGGCTCCTGGCAATTCGGCATCTCGGCCACGTCCGAGCATCCCGAAGGCGCGCGCGCCTTCATCGAATTCGCGTTGCAGGATCGTTGGTTCACGGCCTTCTCCGATGGCACCGGACTGTTGCCGCCCACTGCCTCTGCCGCGGCGGAGACGGAGAACTACGCCGAGGGAGGCGCGCTGGAAGTCTTCTATGAGCTGTCGGATGAGCAGGCCCTGGTGCGTCCGGTGACCCCCGGCTACATCGTGCAGGCGCGTATCTTCGAGAGCATGTTGGCCGACATCGCAAATGGCGCAGACATCTTTGACGAGTTGGACGCCGCGGTCGACGAGATCAGCCGGGATATCGAGCGCAACAGCGGCTACGGCCACTAGCGCGCGCCGGACTCTCAGGACGGCGGGTGCAAGCCCACCGTCCTCCCCCAAACCAGAACGTTTCCTAACGTCCACGACCGGAGGGGTCATCATGGCGTCCAAATTGACACGTGCGAACCGGGCCGGATGGCTGATGGCGGGCCCCGGTGTGCTGCTGATGGCGACGTTCATCATTTTGCCGTTCTTTCTCGCCTTCGCCTTTTCGCTGACCAATCAACGATTGGCCTCGCCCAATCCAACGGAATACGTCGGTTTCTCAAACTACAGCGATCTGCTTGGCCTTGCCGTCTTCCGGCTTGAACCCGAGCGGGACGATGCCGGTGAGGTGCTCCGCGACGACGATGGTGTGATCGAATACCCCCGTCTGCGCAATTTCACCCGCAACAACGACGCGTATCCGCATCTCGACGGCAAGCGCGAATGGTTCAGCTGGCAATCGGGCGAGAACCGGATGGTTGTGTTGGCCTCTGACGTCGTTTTCATCCGCGCGCTCCTGAACACGTTTCTTTTCGTGATCGTCGTGGCGCCGCTGCAGGCGGCCTGTGCGCTGGGTCTGGCACTTCTGATCAACCAGAAACTGCGCGGCATCAGCTTCTACCGCGCGGTCTATTTCATGCCCGTCGTCGTCTCCATCGTCGTGGTGTCACTCCTGTGGAAATTCATCTACTCGCCGGGCGACGGCCTCCTCAACAACGTGCTCGGCTTCCTGACCTTCGGCCTGTTCCAGCCGCATGACTGGCTAGGGGACCCCGGCACGGCACTGGGCTCCATCATGGCGATGTCGATCTGGCAGGGCGTCGGGTTTCACATGGTCATCTGGCTGTCGGGCCTACAGACCATTTCCCCCACGCTATATGAGGCCGCCGAGATCGAGGGAGCCAGCAAGCGCCAGACCTTCCGCTATGTCACCTGGCCGGGCCTGCGCAACACGGCCGTTCTGATCCTGATCGTGATCACGATGCAGGCCTTCGCACTCTTCGCGCAAGTCGATGTGATGACCGGCGGTGGACCACTCGACAGCACGCAGGTGCTGGTGTTCCAGGCCGTGGAGCGCGGGTACGGGCGGCAGGACATCTCCGGTGGCTCAGCCATTTCCGTCATCCTGTTCGTGGTCGTGCTGTGCATATCTCTCATCCAACGCTACCTCACGCGGGAGAAGACCTGATGGCGAGCATTTCCCCTGACAACCACGGCCTGCGTCTGGTCACGCGCTATGCGGTTCTGACCCTTGTGGCGGTGATCTTCGTGTTTCCGCTTCTATTCATGGTCATGTCGTCGCTGAAGCCCGATACGCAGCTCCTCAACGATACCAGCAGCCTGCGCGCCTTTCTGCCCGTCGGCGATATCTCGTTGGACAATTACGCCGCCGCGTTCGAGCGCGCGCCGATCGGTGCGTTCGTGCTGAACTCCGTCCTGATCACTGGCGCGACGGTGCTGCTGACGCTCTTGGTCTGCTCGTTGGCCGCGTTTTCCTTCGTGTTCCTCGACTGGTCGGGAAAAGCGGTGATCTTCTCGATCCTGCTGGCCACGCTGATCATTCCCTATGAGACGATCTTCATTCCGCTTCTGTTAATGGCATCGCAATTGCCGTGGATCGGCGGGGACGGGTTCGAGATCGGCTGGCTCAACACATACCGCGTGCAAATCATTCCGTTTATCGCCGACGGCCTGACGATCTTCCTGTTCGTCCAATTCTTCCGCGACCTGCCACGCGAATTGATCGAAGCGTCGCGCGTCGAAGGCGCAAGCTGGTGGCTGATCTATCGCCGTATCGTAATGCCGCTCTCGGGGCCTGTCATCGCCACGGCGGCGATCCTGAAATTCCTGTTCATGTATAACCAATACCTTTGGCCCCTGATGGTGGTCCAAGACGAATCCATCCGGCCCGTCATGGTGGGCCTGGGGTATTTCACCGACCAGTTGAACGTGCCATGGGGCGAGGTGATGGCCTACCTGACGCTCATCACCGTGCCGGTTCTGGCATTCTATCTGTCGCTGCAACGGGTCTTCATTTCCTCCGTCGCCTCCACCGGCGTGAAGGGATAGGCCATGGTGATCGCCCTCGAACACGATTGGATCTGGGACAGCTGGTATGCCCACGACGGCGCCCGGTGGCACGCGTGGTTCCTGCAAGCGCCCAAATCCCTGATCAATCCCGAACTGCGCCATTACAATGTGCGGCAAGGCCATGCCACCTCGGACGATCTGGTGAGTTGGACGTACCATGGTGTGGGGTTTAAACCGTCCCAAGGCCCGGCATGGGACGACTACACCACCTGGACCGGATCGGTTGTCGAAGGTGATGATGGCCATTGGCACTTGTTCTACACCGGCTCGAACAAGGCAGATGAGGGGTTGGTGCAACGCATCGGTCACGCGACCTCGACCGACCTGCACCAATGGCGGCGTGTTGGTAACGGCTTCTGCCTCGACCTCGAAGGACCTGCATCCAAGCTTTATGAGACGGAGTTGCAAACCGGGTTCTGGCACGACCGCGCGATGCGCGACCCTTGGGTGATGCGCGACCCGGACGGCGACGGCTGGCTGATGTATTTCACGGCCCGCGCGTCAGGCATACCGGAGGCCAATGCAGGCGGTGCCATCGGCTTCGCCACTTCGCCGGACCTGCACGACTGGACGTTGCAGCCACCCGTCTTCGTCGGGGGCTACGGCCAGATGGAAGTGCCGCAGGTCTTCGAGCACGATGGGAACTGGTACTGCCTCTTCTGCACGGCGGCGCAGCATTTCTCCAAGGCGCAGGCTGAATCCGATCCTGGTCCCGTGACCGGAAATCATTACCTGATCGGCCAAAGCCCCCGAGGCCCTTGGCGCATCGCACCCGGCTTTCTGGACGGCGCGCTCCCATGCCGGCGGTATGCGGCTCGCATCTTGGGAACTGACGAGGGTCTCAAGATCATCGGCTTCGCCGACCACCCGGATGGCACCACATTCCATGGCTACGTCATGGATCCCGAACCTGTCGACATCGACGAACATGGCCACCTGCAACTGGCCGCCACACGCAAAGCAGCGGAGTAGAATCCATGGCGAATGTCCTGCTGAAAGGCATCAAGAAAAGCTACGGCGCGGTCGAGGTGATCAAAGGCGTCGATATCGAAATACAGGATGGCGAATTTGTCGTCTTTGTCGGCCCTTCAGGCTGCGGCAAATCCACTCTTTTGCGGATGATCGCCGGGCTGGAGGATATCACCGGCGGGACGTTGGAAATCGGCGGGCGCGTCGTGAACGAAGTTCCCGCGTCCGAACGTCAGATCGCCATGGTGTTCCAATCTTACGCGATTTTCCCCCACATGACAGTGCGCGAAAACGTGGCGTTCGGCCTGACCATCGCAGGCGCCTCCAAGGCCGAAAAGGCCGAGAAAGTGGCCGAAGCCGCCAGGGTCCTGCAGATGGAAAACCTTCTGGATCGCCGCCCCTCGCAACTGTCGGGCGGTCAGCGTCAGCGCGTCGCCATCGGCCGCGCCATCGTGCGTCAGCCGGAGGTGTTCCTGTTTGATGAGCCGCTGTCGAACCTTGATGCCTCCCTGCGTCTCGACATGCGGATGGAGATCGGAAAACTCCACAAATCCCTTGATGCGACGATGGTCTACGTGACCCACGACCAGGTGGAGGCGATGACGCTGGCCGACAAGATCGTCGTGCTCAAGGACGGCTACGTACAGCAGATGGGCGCACCGATGGACCTGTACCACCGGCCCGAAAACCTGTTCGTCGCGGGCTTCATCGGCGCGCCGTCGATGAACTTCATCGATGTCGATATCCTGTCCCGCAACGGTGACACGGCGCGCGTCAGCTCCGACATTGTGGCCGAGTTCTCGGTCCCCGTCTGGCGCGACGGGATCGGCAGCAGCGGCAAGGCCACGCTTGGCATTCGCCCCCAGGATCTGCACCCGGTCGACACCGGTGGCGTCCTTGAGGGGACAGTGACACTGGCGGAACGGTTGGGCACGGAGACCGTGGTGGATGTCGCCTTGAAGAACGGCACCCGCGTGCTCGCGTCCCTGGCCGAGGACCGCGTGTTCGAACCCGGCGAAGCAATCCAGCTTGGGTTCAATCCCGAGCGTGCACATCTTTTTGCACCCGCCTCGCAGGAGGAAAAACTGGTCGCACAAACGGCCGCATGATGACCAAGCCACTCCTGATCCTCGACCAGCATTTCCGACAATTGGAGGAGTTGTTCGATCCCGATACCTATGCCGCTCTGGCCGAGATCTGTGACATCGAAGGGGGCCAGAACTGGCCCATGGCGGCAGACCGTGTCGATGCCCTCATCGACCGGGCCGCGTTCTATGTTGCTGCAAATCCGCGCCTCGACGCCGATCAGATCACACGGGCCGGGCACCTTAAGGCAGTGATTGAAGTCTCGGGTGCGTTCCAAGGCGGGCTGGATTACGGCACGTGCGCCGACCAGGGGATCGAGGTCTTGTCCTGCTCGCCGGGCTTCCGGCATTCAGTTGCCGAAATGACGCTGGCCATGATGCTCGCGGGCGGACGTGGGCTGGTGGCGGAACACGAGGCTATGCGTCAAGGCCATGAGCACTGGGTTGATGACCGCGCGGCCACCGATTTCTCGCTCTTCGGTCAGACCATCGGCTTTATCGGGTATGGCCAGATCGCCCAGGAGACGACGCGCCTGCTGGCCCCCTTCGCACCGGAGATCATGGCCTTCGACCCCTTCATGACGGCAGCGGATGTCCCGCTTGTCGCCTTGAACACATTGATTGAAAAGTGCCGTGTCGTCGTGGTCGCCGCCGTCCCGTCGGGGGAAACGCGAGGTTTGCTGAACGCCGATTTGATCGGGCGTTTGCAACGCGGCGCCTTGGTGGTCCTCATCAGCCGCGCGTGGTGCGTAGATTTCCCCGCGCTCGTTGCCGCAGCGGAGGCGGGCCACATCCAACTGGCAACAGATGTGTTCCCGGAAGAGCCACTTGCTGCAGATGCCCCTCTGCGTCAGGCCCGCAATGTGATCCTTTCGCCGCACCGCGCCGCCGCCATCCCTGGGGGACGGCATCCGATTGGGCGTATGATCCTGGCCGACGTCAAATCAATGCTCGATGGTCGGCCTACGCGCCAGCTCAAACGCGTGCAGCCAGCGCAACTTGATAGCCAGATTGCCGCGCAGGACCAAGTCAGCAGGCACGCTGACGTAAAGGGCTTGAGGTAAAGGGCAGGCCGACAGCAAATGACCAAATCAGAATGATGGCCACCAAACGCCAAGCGATGCACGGATGACCCCATCCGACGACGCCGCCATGGGTCATTCAGTGCCCTACGTTGGTCCCGTAGGGCGAGACGGTCGCTTGCTTAGACCTCTTTGCTGTCATTGGTGCGGACCTCCACAAAGGGCCGTCTGGCCTCGAAGCCGCCAGTCACTCCCCAATACCTTCGTACACACCTCTCGTGTTCCACAACACCCGGCTTTACCGACCCACGCCCCTCCCCGGATGATTATCGTCTCGACGCGACGGTTTGCATGGCGTCCTGGGCAAACCCACACGTTTTCGCATCCGCCGACAAAGCCTTAACACTTGGCCCGGCCAAACCTCTGCCAAAGGCTCGCTGCTGCGCAAACCCCTAACAAAACGTTAACAAGAATCCGAATATCGTTATAATTCAATTCATTAACCTGGGTTATCAACCTTGATAACCTCCATCACAAATCCTCATCCCCGCCCCCTTGCACCCCGGCCCGACACCCCGCACCCTTCCCCGGACAGAAGGTCCAACCGATGCTTGAATTCCACATCTACGACGTTTTCACCGACACCCCTTTCACCGGCAATCCGCTGGCCATCGTCGAGGGCGCGGACGGCCTGACCACCGCCCAGATGCAGACCATCGCGCGGCAGTTCAACCTGTCCGAGACGATCTTCATCCAGACGCCCGATGACCCCGCCCACAGCGCCAAGGTCCGCATCTTCTTCCCCACCGCCGAAATCCCCTTCGCGGGCCATCCCACCATCGGTTGCGCCTTGCACCTCGCGGGCGATGACACCGCTCAGATCACGCTGGAAGAGGTCGCGGGCCTCGTCCCCGTCACCATCGAAAACGGGACCGCCGAATTTACCGCGCCGAAAATCCCGGTCCCCCACGCGCCCGCGCCCGGGCCCGAGGCGCTCGCCGCCGCCACCGGCCTGTCGGCCTCGCAACTCGGACCGCATGCACCGGGCGCATTCCAGGGCGGCCCCAGCTTCCTCTACATCCCCGTCACCGACCTCGATGCGCTCGCCACCGCCCGCCCGCTGGAACCCGCCTGGAGCGCCGCGCTCGACGTCTCGGATGTCCACGCCGCCTATCTCTACACCGCGACGTCGGAGGGCATCCGCTCCCGCATGTTCGCACCCTCCGTCAGCACGCCGGAGGACCCCGCCACCGGCTCGGCCACCGCGATCCTGTCGGCGCAACTCCTCGCCAACGGCGCCCTGCCCGAAACCGGCACCACCCGGATCGCGCTGCAACAGGGCGTCGAAATGGGCCGCCCCTCCGATCTGCGCCTGACCATCGACACCGAAGCGGGTGAGATCACCGCAATCCGTGTCGCAGGCACCGCCGTGAAAATCGCCGAAGGCCGGATCCGGATACCATGATCCGGCGGCGGGCGCCGAACCGTCCCCAAACCAATACACCTCCATCTTCCACTGGTCGCAAATACCCCGGGGGGCGAGGGGGCGGAGCCCCCATTGGGGTGGGCGGGCGGGCCCGCCCGCCCCGCCAATATCCTGCGCAATTGTGCTGGCCTGCGCCGCGCCCTATATCTCTGCGCATGTTTGCTGACCTCCTGAACCGCCTCACGGCGCCCGCGCCCGAACCGCTGCCCTTCGACGATGCCCGCCTCGCCCTCGCGGCGCTCCTGGTGCGCATCGCGCGCTCCGACGGCGATTATGCCCAGGTGGAGGCCGATGGCATCGACCATCTTCTCGCCGCGCGCTACGGGCTGTCGGAGGCCGAGACCAAGGCCCTGCGGCTGGAAGCCGAGGCGCTCGAGGCCCAGGCCCCCGATACCGTCCGCTTCACCCGCGCCATCAAGGAGGCCGTTCCCTACGAGGACCGCCTGCGCGTCGTCGAAACGCTCTGGGCCATCGCGCTGGCCGATGGCGAGCGGGATGAGGAGGAGGACGCGCTGCTGCGGATGGTCGCGCCGATGCTCGGCATCAATGATCGCGACAGCAACCTCGCGCGGCAGCGGGTCGAAGCGGCGGGATGATCGCCGCCCTGCCGATGTATCTCCGGGCCGAAACCCGGCCCGCCCATGATGAGCTGTGGTCACGCACCCGCGACGCCCTGCGCGCCCGCGGCGTCGACGCGCCCGACGCGCTCGGCCACAACGCCCCGCTGGACGAAACCTGGCTCAGCCCCGATCTCCTGCTGGGCCAGACCTGCTCCCTGCCGTACCGGACCCGGCTTCTGGGCAAGGTCACTGTCATCGGCGCGGGCGATTACGGCCTGTCGGACACGCCCCCCGGCTTCTACCGCTCCGCCCTTGTCGTGCACGCCCAAGATCCGCGCAATGCTCTGGCGGACTTCATCCATGGCCGTCTCGCAATCAACGGCGCCGACAGCCAATCGGGCTGGTGCGCGCCATTTTTGCATGCCCGCGCGCGCGGGCTGCGCTTTCACCAGACCCTGACCACCGGCGCCCATCGCGAGTCCGCCCGTGCCGTCGCCGAGGGCCGCGCCGATATCGCGGCACTGGATGCCGTCACCTGGCGGCTCATCGGCCAGCACGATTCCTTCGCCGCGAAACTGCGTGTGCTGGACTGGACCGACCCCACGCCGGGCCTCCCGTTCATCACTGCGGTCGCGAACGACCCGGCCCCGATCCGCGCGGCGCTGAACGCGGCGCTGTCGGCCCTGCCAGCCCCCCATGCGACCGCCCTTGGCCTGCGCGCCGTCGTGCCGCTGCCTCAGGACGCGTACACCACCCTTCCCCAACCCGATCCGCCTCCAACACGGGCAAATGCCCCGAAAACAGGCAAAAACACGGTGTTTCCCTAGGGGCACCCCCGCCTTGGCCGTTGCAATCCATCGCTTCTTCGGCACAAATCGGGCAAATTCGCAGGGATCAATATCCGTGACAGCTGCCACTCCACCGGTGATCCAGATCACCGGACTGCACAAAAGCTTTGGCGCCCTGGAGGTTCTCAAGGGCGTCGATCTGACCGCGCGGGCCGGCGATGTCGTGTCGCTCATCGGGTCGTCGGGTTCGGGCAAATCCACACTTCTGCGCTGCGCCAATCTTCTGGAAGACAGCCAGCAGGGCGACATCATCTTCGAAGGCGACCCGATCCGCTGGAAAGGCGACGGCCACAACCGCCGCCCTGCCGATGGCGAGCAGGTCCGCAAGATCCGCACCAATCTCAGCATGGTGTTCCAGAGCTTCAACCTCTGGTCGCACCTGACGATCCTGCAAAACGTGATGGAAGCGCCCGTCACCGTCCTGGGCGAAGATCGCGCCGAGGTCGAAGACCGCGCCCGGGCGCTGCTCGACAAGGTCGGCATCGGCGCCAAATGCGAGGCCTGGCCCTCGGAACTGAGCGGCGGCCAGCAACAGCGCGCGGCCATCGCCCGGGCGCTCTGCATGCAGCCCCGCGCGCTTCTGTTCGATGAGCCCACCTCCGCGCTGGATCCGGAGCTGGAGCAGGAGGTGATCCGCGTGATCCGTGGCCTGGCCGAAGAAGGCCGCACGATGATCCTGGTGACCCACGACATGCGCATGGCGCGGGACCTGTCGAGCCACACGATCTTCCTCCACCTGGGAAAGGTGGAAGAAGAAGGCCCGCCCGCGCAGCTTTTCGGCGATGCCCAATCGGCCCGCCTCCGCACCTTCCTCAGCCATTCCGACGCGGCCTGAGGGGAACGACCCCAAACCAACAGGGAGACCAACAATGAAGAAAATCATCCTATCGGCCAGCCTCTTGGCCCTGACCGCTGGGGCGGCCTTTGCCGACGCCCATTCCGTTGTCCGCATGGGCACCGAAGGCGCCTATGCGCCCTATAACTTCATCAACGATGACGGCGAAGTCGACGGGTTCGAGCGCGTTCTGGGCGATGAGCTCTGCGCCCGCGCCGAGCTGACCTGCGAATGGGTCACCAATGAATGGGACAGCATCATCCCGAACCTGACGTCGGGCAATTACGACACCATCATCGCGGGTATGAGCATCACCGATGAGCGCGACGAGGTGATCGACTTCACCCAGGCCTATATCCCGCCCGCATCCTCGCTTTTCGTCGGCACGTCCGAGGATCTGGAGCTTGACGGCGCGGTTGTCGCGGCCCAGACCAACACGATCCAGTCGGGCTATATCGCCGAGCAGGAAGGCGTGACGCTCATCGAGTTCGCCACGCCCGACGAGACCGTCGCCGCCGTGCGCAACGGTGAGGCCGATGCCGTCTTCGCCGATGGCGATTTCCTTCTGCCCATCGCCGCCGAAGACGGCGACCTGATGGTGATCCTCGATCCGGTGCAGCTTGGCGGTGGTGTCGGCATGGGCCTGCGCGAAGGCGATGAGCTGATCGCGGTCTTCGATGCGGCCATCGACTCCATGAAGGAAGACGGCACGCTCAACGCGCTGATCGTCGAATGGTTCGGCGACGAAGCCGAAACCTGGTAAGACGCGTTCGATGACACGATGGAAGCGCGGGCTCATGACAGCATGGCTCGCGCTTTCGCTTGTGTGGGCGGCGGGCTTTACCGCCTACGTGGTGTTGCAGGTGGACGACCTGTTCGGCGACGTCTTCGCCGATGGCGGCCTCTACCTCGTCCTGGGCCTGCTCTACATTCTCCCGCTCGGGATCGTGCCGCCGCTGGCCCTGCTTGTGGTCGGATGGGTGATCTTCTGGATCGTCACGCGGCTCGTGAGACCCGATCCGGACGCCTGATCCGGCCCCGAAATCCGAATCACGTTTCGCCGATTCGCAGGCCAAAACCGACACGACCCGGCCCCGCCACCGTCCAGACACCACCCGGCCATTTTCAAAACGAAAAGAATTTGAACGGCCCGCCCTTGTTTTCCAGAAACCGGCAGGCGCGAACCCGTTTCCGACTGGCAAGTTTACAGAGTTAACCCCAATTGCTAGCCAATTAGGTATCGATTTTATGACCAGTAATTGGGGACTTACGATGAAACGAGTATTTGGTATGGCGATCGGGTTCGCCATGTTGACATTGGCAGGAACGGCTGCTCAGGCCGTCACAATCGGCTCTTTGAGCTTCGACCAGGAGGCATTCGCCGACAGTGCCTCGATCGCGCTCACCGTTGGCGGCACACGCGGCCCGGCTCAAAGCCCGGCAAGCGGGGCAGATGGTGATTTCACCACGGCAACCAACCTCAACGATTCCTTTGTCGAACTCATGTTCACCGACAATGTGCTGTTCAATGGGCCCGGCGCCGATCTGGTGATATTCAGCAATACGAACAACAACGTGATCCGCGTCAGTCTCGGCGCAGGTACAAATTTTTCGGTGGTCACAAGCGGATCGCTTGGCAACTCGTTTGAATCCATTTCAGCCAGCGATCCCGGAAACCCAACACCGTTCGGGTTTACCGCGGCACTTATCGACCTCAGCACGCTGGGGGTCGCGGACGGTGCAGAGTTCACCGATGGTATATTTCTCAGCCGCGGCGGCGTTTTCACGACGGTATGGGATGTGGCTGCCCTCAACAGCCGCGATGTGATCACCAACCCACCCAACCCTGCAGCCGTGCCTCTTCCAGCGGCGGCGTGGATGCTGATTGCCGCCATCGGCGGATTGGCCGCACTGGGGCGCAACCGCGCCTAACCCCTCAGTTCGGCTTTGCCAAGCATGGCGTCTTGAGGCATTCAGGACGCCATGTTTACGTTTTGCGAAGACCCCTCCACGCTTTCCTCGCTGCCCTGGTTCGCCTGTTACCTCACGAACGGCGTCCATATGCTGTTCTATCAGTCGTTCCTGACGGTCTTTGCGCTTCTGGCCGTCGCCGCGCCCCTGTCGCTTGCCTTCGGGTTTCTCGCGGCCACCGCCAGCCGCTCGCCCATCGCGCCGGCCCGCTGGCTCGGCAAGGGCTATACCTCGATGGTGCGCGGCATCCCCGACATCGTGTTCTTCCTCTTCTTCGTGCTCGTCCTCGACCAGGGCATCGAATACATCCGCCATGTCATCAACTGCCCCGATTGGGACGAACCGATCCGGCAAGGCGCGAATTTTCTGGTCTGCGACGCCGCCCGCACACCGCAGGGCAACGCCGCGCAATGGGTGCATGAGACCTACAATTTCGGCCTCGCCGTCTTCACCTATGCCATCGTGTTTGGAGCGTTTTGCGGCAATGTCCTGTTCGGGGCGATGAACGCCGTACCGCGGCCCCAGCTTGAAACCGCCGCCGCCTATGGCATGACCCGGCGGCAGGCCTTCTGGCGCGTGCTGGTGCCGCAGATGTGGATCTACGCGCTGCCGGGCCTGTCGAATATCTGGGTCATCCTGATCAAGGCCACGCCGCTGCTGTTCCTTCTGGGGATCGAAGATATCGTCTACTGGGCCCGCGAGATCGGCGGATCGCGCAATTCCCGCTTTGCCTATCCGCACCCCGATTGGCGGTTCTGGTACTTCCTCGGGCTGCTGATCTTCTACCTGTGCTTCACCCGGGTCTCGGAGGTTGTGTTGGCGCGGGTGACCAAACGCCTGTCGCGCGGGCAGGCGACGGCGGGCGGGGAAGCCATGCGAAAGGCCACGACATGACCTGCGCCGAGGCATTCCAGGCCTACGCCCTGCGCGCCATCGGCATCGGCGAACGCGCGTTGCCCCAGGGTGAAATCACCGTCTGCGAGCAGGCCGTTCTGATCGGATCGGGCATGATCTGGAACGTCTATTTCCTGGTCCTTGCCCTGTCCTTGGGCTTCTTCTTCGCGGTGGGTCTGGCGCTGGCCAAGGCGTCGGACACATGGCTGATCCGCAAACCGGCGGAATGGTTCATCTTCCTGTTCCGCGGCTCACCGCTCTTCATCCAGTTCTTCATGGCCTATGAGGCCTTCGTGATGATCCCCCGTCTGGGCTTTGAATTCGAGCTCTTCGGCATCGCGATCGGGGCCGAGACGCGCTGGTTCGCCCGCGCGTGGCTCGGGGCGCTGATCGTGCTGTTCTTCAACACCTCCGCCTATGCGGCCGAGATCTTCTACGGCGCGCTCCGCTCGATCCCGAAGGGAGATCTGGAAGCCGCCGATGCCTATGGGCTGACCGGTTGGAAGAAGTTCAAGCGCATCACCTTCCCCACCACGATGCGCCTGGCCTGGCCCGCCTATACGAACGAGGCGATCTTCATGTTCCACGCCACCGCGCTTGTGTTCTTCAGCTCGTTCCCGACGTTCCAGCAGCGCGGCGATGCGCTCTATTACGCCTCCTATTTCGCCGACCGCACCTTCAACCCGTTCATCCCCTACCCCATCGTGGCCGCCTATTTCGTGGTTCTGACACTGGTGATCATCACGATCTTCGGCGCCATCAACCGGCGTCTCAACCGGCACCTGCCGCAAGACCAGCGCCGCCGCCTGCGATTGCGGCCGACGCTGATCCGGTAACCTCCGGGAAACCTGCACTATCCAAGTCCCTCTTTTTTGGGTTAACCTGCATCCTGTCTGCCGAAGGGGATCCAGATGAAGACGCTAATCGCCGCAGCCATGGTCGTGCTATCCAGTTTTGCCGCACAGGCCACGACCCTGGATTTCAACTTCAGCTTCACAAATACAGCCAATGGCGGCGGGGTCGTGACCGGCATCGTCCGAGGGCTGACCGACAACGCGACGACGTCGGCAAGTAGCCTTGAAATCCTGTCCAATGAAGGAGGCTTCGGGGTCAGGGAATACGTGCCCTCCACGGCAGGCAATTCGTGGACTGTGGCGAACGGCGTGATTACGAACTTCATCTTTGCCTCGCAAAGCGGGCACAGCACATTTCCCACGGCAGATGACTCGACCTTCGCCATTCTGTCCTCGCTTCAGGAAGTCGGCTTGTCCAACGACCCCTTCGTTGCGCTCCGAGATACATTCGCCGCCACAGGTTTCTCTTTCACCCCGGCGGCTGCAACAGTTCCCCTGCCCGTCGGTGCGGTTCTGTTGCTGAGTGCGCTCGGAGTGGCTGCCCTCCTGCGTCGGCGCCAGCCCGGCGTCGGCACCTAGGGGACCGGGGCGCCGTCGGTCCCTTATCTCCGCGCTCGGCCTTGTCTTGACGTCAACATCGGCATACAGCGCGCGTCTCAGCTGCTCTTAACCTGTGTGCCCAATGAGCGACGCCTCCCCCGCCGATTTCCTTCACGACAACCCGCAGATCAAATCGATCCGCATGGTCGCCGCCGACCTCAACGGGCAGGCGCGCGGCAAGCGCATCGCGCGGCGCTTTGCGGGCAAGGCGATCGAGGACGGGACGAAGTTCCCCTTCTCGGTCCTGAATCTCGACATCTGGGGCGAGGATATCGATGACAGTCCGCTGGTCTTCGAGGCGGGCGACCCCGACGGCATCCTCAAACCCACCGAACGCGGCTTCGTGCCCGTCCCCTGGCTGGACACGCCCACAGCGCTTCTGCCGATCTGGATGTTCCACGAAGATGGCCGCCCGTTCGATGGCGATCCCCGCCATGCGCTGGCCCGCGTGGTGGAGCGCTACGCGGCGCGCGGGCTCACGCCCGTGGTCGCGACGGAGCTGGAATTTTACATCATCGATGACCGGGGAAAGGAGCTGCGCGTGCCACCCTCGCCGCGCTCAGGCATCCGCCGCCAACAGGCCGAGATCCTCGCCCTGCGGCAGCTCGACGCCTTCGACACCTTCCTCACCGCGCTCTACGACGCCTGCGAAGCGATGGACATCCCCGCCGACACGATGATTTCCGAGGCCGGGCCGGGGCAGTTCGAGATCAACATGGACCACCAGGCCGACGCGATGAAGGCCGCCGATGATGCCTGGTTGTTCAAGCTGGTGACGCGCGGCCTCGCCCGCAGCTACGGCTTCGCCGCCAGCTTCATGGCCAAACCCTATCCGGATTATGCGGGCAATGGTCTCCACACCCATTTCTCCGTGCTGGATGCCGAGGGCACCAACATCTTCGACAATGGCGGGGCCGAGGGATCCGCCGCGCTGCACCACGCCGTTGCGGGGTGCCTGAATGCCATGCCCGGTTCGATGCTGGTCTTTGCGCCCCATGCCAGCAGCTATGACCGCTATGTGCCCGGCGCCCATGCGCCCACCGCCGCCGCCTGGGCCTATGAAAACCGCACAACGGCGCTGCGCATCCCCTCCGGCGCTCCCGCCGCACGCCGGATCGAACACCGCGTTGCGGGCGGTGACATCAACCCCTACCTGTTCCTCGCCGCCGTGCTCGGCGCCGCACTGGACGGCATCGAACAGGGCAAGGTCCCGCCCCCCGCCATCCGGGGCAGCGCCTACGAGGCCGACCTGCCGCAATTGCCGGTCACATGGGCCGAGGCCATCGAGGCCTTCTACCAAAGCCCCGAGATCGCCCGGATCTTCCCCGAAGAGCTGCGCGCCAACTTCCTCGCCACCAAACGCCAGGAACTGCATTACATGGCCGAGCTCAGCGCCGAGGAGCAGCAGGAACTCTATCTCGACACGGTCTGATCCCGTCCATTTGCCTAAAACTGTCCGCGCCCCCTTCCAATGGTCCCAAATACCCCCGGGGGCTTGGGGGCTGGCCCCCAAAGGAAGGTTGCGTTTGGGGCTGACCCCCAATCCAACCTTGCCGCTCCCATCGACCGCCCATACCTTGGCACCGAGACCCAACCAGACGGACCCCTCCATGCATCTCGGCATCCTGCAATGCGGCCACGTGCCCGATGAAGTCGCCGCCACGGACGGCCCCTACGGCGCGCTGTTCCAGAAGCTCTTCGCCCATCGCGGCTTCGATCAGACACTCTGGTCCGTCGTCGACAACATCTTCCCCCCCAGCCCGGCCGAGGCCGATGCCTGGCTGGTGACCGGCTCCAAGCATGGCGCCTATGAAGATCACGACTGGATCCCGCCGCTGGAGCAGTTCATCCGCGAAATCCGCGACGCGAACCTGCCGCTGGTCGGCTCGTGTTTCGGCCACCAGATCATCGCGCAGGCCCTGGGCGGCAAGGTGGTGAAATTCGATGGCGGCTGGTCCGTGGGGCGCACGACGTACCGCGCGGGGGACCAAGAATTGGCCTTGAATGCGTGGCATCAGGATCAGGTGGTCGACCTGCCCGAAGGTGCAACCGTACATGCCTCGTCCGAGTTCTGCGCCAATGCGATCCTGGCCATCGGGCCGCGCATCCTGACCGTGCAGCCGCATCCGGAATTCGAGGATTCCGTGATCGAGACCCTGATCGAAACGCGCGGTGCAGCGGTCCCCAAAGATCGGACAGAGCGCGCCACCACCGCCCTCGGCCAGGCCAATGACAGCCGCCTGATCGCCGATTGGCTGGCCGATGTGCTGGAGGGCGCGGACGCCACCCAGGTCCGCGATCTTACCCGGAAGGCCAAGCCATGATCCCCGCCGATTTCACCGCGAACCTGCCAGAGATTGCCCGGACCTACCTCGATGGGCGCACGCTTGACGAGGTCGAATGCATCGTCTCCGACCTCGCCGGCGTAGCGCGCGGCAAGGCGATGCCGGGTGCGAAATTCGCGCGGCAAAGCCATTTCTACCTGCCCAATTCGATCTTCTTCCAGACGATCACCGGCGATTGGGCCGACGAGGTTGCAGGCGGCTTCACCGAACCCGACATGATCCTGACGCCGGATTGGGATACCGCCATCCCCGCACCATGGACCGCCGACCGGACGCTGCAGGTGATCCACAATATCGACGATCAGGCGGGTGACCCGGTGCCCTTTGCGCCGCGCAACGTCCTCAAACGGGTGGTGGACCTCTACAATGCGCGCGGCTGGCAGCCCATCGTGGCGCCCGAGATGGAGTTCTATCTCGTCGCCCCCAACACCGATCCGGCGCGCGAGATCGAGCCGCCGATGGGGCGCTCTGGCCGCCGGGCCGCCGCTCGACAGGCCTATTCGATGTCGGCCGTGGATGAATACGGTCAAGTCATCGACGACATCTACGATTTCGCCGATGCGATGGGCCTGGAAATCGACGGCATCCTGCAGGAAGGCGGCGCGGGGCAGATCGAGCTGAATCTGCGCCACGGCGATCCGGTGCGGCTGGCCGACGAGATGTTCTATTTCAAACGCATGATCCGCGAGGCGGCGCTCAAACACGGGATGTACGCGACCTTCATGGCCAAACCCATCGCCGGAGAGCCCGGCAGCGCCATGCATGTCCACCATTCCGTCACCGACACGACAACCGGCGCCAACATCTTCTCGGACGCCGATGGGCAGGAGACGCCGGATTTCCTGCATTTCATAGGTGGCATGCAGCGCAACCTGCCCGCCGTCATCGCGCTTCTGGCGCCTTACGTGAATTCCTACCGCCGCTATGTCCCCGATTTCGCGGCGCCGATTAACCTGGAATGGGGCCGGGACAATCGCACCACCGGCCTGCGTGTACCGGTCAGCGAGGCCGCCAGCCGTCGCGTGGAGAACCGCCTGCCAGGGATGGATTGCAACCCCTATCTGGGCATCGCGGCGAGCCTGGCCTGTGGATATCTGGGCCTGATCGAGGGCAAGGAGCCGTCCGCGGAATTCACCGGTGATGCCTATGCATCCGAATCCGGCGTGCCGCGCGGCCTGGGGGATGCGCTGGGGCTTTTGGAGGCCAATCAGGGCGTGCAGCAGGTTCTGGGGGAGGAGTTCTGCCGGGTCTATTCGGCGGTCAAGCAGTTGGAGTATAACGAGTTTCTCCATGTCATCAGCCCTTGGGAGCGGGAGCATCTGTTGCTGAATGTCTAGACCCGCGCCCGGATCCTCCCGTTGGTGGCAAGACACCGCCCTGATCGCATTTGGCGGGGTCTTGCTGGCGATCTGGCTGTGGGACGACCCGATTTTTTACACCACCTGGGTGCCGGAGAATATTCAGGCGCCCGCCCGACAGGCCCCTCAAACGCTGGCCGACATGTTCGATGCGGGTTGCCTCACCCAGGAGCATCTGCGCGCCCTTGTCGAGGACGATGAGGTGGCGGTCTATTGTCTTGTCGACACGCCCGCCGACACGCCCGACGGTCCGCCCGAGCGGCGCTTGTTCCCATGAATCCGCTCTACCGCAACGATCGACCGGGCCACCACGCGCCGTCCTATTACGCCGCAAGCGTCACCGCGCCGGAGCGCCCGCCGCTGACCGGGGCGATCAAGGTGGATGTGGCGGTGATCGGTGCCGGGTTCACCGGGCTTTGGGCCGCAAAAACCCTCTCCGAGGCGGGGCGCGAGGTGGTCGTGCTCGATGCCCACCGCGTGGGCTTCGGTGCGTCGGGGCGCAACGGCGGGCAGGTCCATTCCGGGTTCAACATGGGCCAGCGGGCGCTGGAGGAGCGGCTGGGAGACGACCGCGCCCGCACCCTGTGGGACCTATCCGAAAAAGCGAAGGCACAGCTGCGGCACTTCTGCGCTGCCCATCCCGAAACCGAATATCGCCCCGGCATCGCCCATGGCGAATACGACGCCTTTGACATGGCGGAGCTGCGCCTTGAGGCCGATCACATGGCGCGCCGCTATGGCCACGAGATCGACGTGATGGACAAGCGGCGCTTCGGCGATCTGGTGAAATCGCCCGCTTATGTGGGCGGCATGCTGGACCCGGGCGGCGGCCACCTGCACCCGCTGGCCTATGCGCTGGCCCTGGCCCGCGTCGCGGAGCATGCGGGCGCCGTGATCCATGAACGCACCGAAGTGACGGATATCGCTGAAGGCCCGCGCATCCATCTCGAAACGCCGCGCGGGCGGGTGGAGGCGGGCCACGTGATCGTGGCGGGCAACGGGTATCTGCCCAATATGCTGCCCGAAGTGAACCGCCGGGTGATGCCGATCAATTCCTTCATCGCCGCTACGGAGCCCCTGCCCGACCGCTGGAAGGAGGTGCTGGCCCGCGATATCGCCGTCGCCGACAGCAAGTTCGTGGTGAATTACTACCGCTTCAGCGGCGACAAACGGTTCCTGTTCGGCGGGCGCGAAAGCTATTCCATCGGGTTTCCGAGCGATATCCAGACGGCCCTGATCGCGCGGATGGAGCGGCTGTTTCCGCAGATCGCGGGCGTGCGGATCGACCATGTCTGGGGCGGGTCGCTGGGGATCACGCCCACCCGGCTGCCCCATGTGGCGCGGATCGGGCCGAATATCCTGTCGGGCGCCGGTTTCTCGGGCCAAGGCGTGGCACTCAGCGGGATGGCGGGCCGCGTCATGGCCGAGGCGGTGCTGGGGCAAGAGGACGGGCTGGCCACGTTCGAAACGCTCCCCGTGCCTTCTTTTCCTGGGGGAACGGCACTCCGCGCGCCGATCCTGACCCTGGCCATGACGTGGTTTGCGTTGCGCGACCGCATCGGGTTTTAGGCAGAATTCCGTCCATGACGCCACGTCGCCGCCTTACGGCTTTTCCCGCACATTCCATTTACACTATAAGCGAATCGAAAACTCACATTTCAAAAAGGTGAATGTATGTCTTCCGCGCTCGCTCCGAATGTCTACGACGCCGAACCGATCCCCGAGGCCGCCCGCGCCGAGATCGACCGCCTGCTGAGCTCCGGCGATCTGTTCCGCTACACCGCCCCCGAAGATGCGCCCGTCGCCCTTCTGGAGCGTGAATTCGCCGCGCTGATGGGCACGAGATACGCGCTGGCGGTCTCAAGCTGCTCCGCCGCGCTGTTCCTGTCGCTGGAGGCCCTGGGCCTGCGCAAGGGCGCGAAGGTGCTGATCCCGGCCTTCACCTTCGCCGCGGTGCCATCGTCCATCATCCATGCCGGTATGATGCCGATCCTGTGTGAAGTGGCCGACAATTACCGCGTCGATATGGTTGATTTCATGGCGAAATTGCCCGGCGTCGATGCGGTTCTGATCAGCCATATGCGCGGCCATACGTCGGATATGGATGCGATCAAGGCCGCCTGTGATGCGGCCGATATCCCCCTGATCGAGGATGCCGCGCATTCATTGGGCACCGAATGGCACGGCCGCAAGATCGGCACGATTGGCCGGGTCGGATGCTTCAGCTTCCAATCCTACAAGCTCGTCAATGCGGGCGAAGGCGGCATCCTGATCACCGATGATGCCGATCTGGTGGCGCGCGCCGTCATCATGTCGGGCGCCTATGAGCACAATTGGAAGAAACATGGTGACGATGCGGAGCTCCACGCGGCCTTCGGGCGCTGGCAGAACAAGCTGCCGCTCTACAATCTGCGGATGCAGAACCTGAGCGCGGCGGTGATCCGGCCGCAATTGCCCGAGATCGCGCGCCGCGTGCGGGATGGGCGGGCAAATCACGATTACGTCGCCTCTGCACTCAATGGCTCCGCCTGGCTGACTGTGCCCGATCCGCTCGGCCCCGAGGACCGCGCGCCGGATTCGATCCAGTTCAACCTGGACGGCTTCGACAGCGACGCCGAGGCCAAGGCGTTCGCCGATGCCGCCGCCGCGCGCGGCGTGAAGGTGCAGGTCTTCGGCCTCAGCACCGACAATGCGCGGGCGTTCTGGAACTGGCAGTTCATCCCCGGCGAAGTGCCCGACCTGCCGCAAACCCGCGCCATGCTGATGCGCGCCTGCGACGTGCGCCTGCCAGCCCGGCTGAGAAAGCCGGATCTGGATTTCATCATCGACGCGCTTCTGGCAGCCGCCGAGGATGTGAAGGGCGGGACGCTGGCCTACGGGACGTAAAGCTGGCCCCGACAGCCTCAAGAGGGCCGCGACTTCCAGGAACGAAGCGCGGTCCATTTCCCCTATTGAGAGGCGCGGAGCCGAGGCGTAGCGTGCCCGCAAAGGGAGGCCGCGCCAATGAACACCCATGCCCACAATTCCTGGGAAGCCCGGGCCGAGGAATACTCGCTTTATGGCTTCACCGACCTGCCCTCCATCCGGGACCGGGGCACGGTGGTCGTGACCCATGGCGAAGGCCCCTATATCTTTGACACGAATGGAAAAAAGTATCTGGATAGCAATTCGGGGCTTTGGAACATGGTGGCGGGGTTCGACCACAAGGGTTTGGCCGAAGCCGCCAAGGCGCAGTACGACCGCTTTCCCGGCTACCACGCGTTTTTCGGGCGGATGTCGGACCAGACGGTTGCGCTCTCCGAGCGGTTGATCGACGTCTCGCCCTGGGATCGGGGCAAGGTGTTCTACACCAATTCCGGGTCCGAAGCGAACGACACCATGGTCAAGATGCTCTGGTTCATGGGCCGCGCTGAAGGCACGCCGCACAAGCGCAAGATCCTGACGCGGGGCAATGCCTATCACGGGGTGACGGCGGTCAGCGCATCGATGACGGCGAAGCCCTATAACGAGGTCTTCGGCCTGCCGCTGGACGGGTTCATCCACCTCACCTGCCCGCATTACTGGCGCGAAGGCGCAGAGGGAGAGAGCGAGGCGGAGTTTACGCAGCGGCTGGCGGCGGAGTTGGACGACGTCATCACCCGCGAAGGGGCCGACACCATTGCGGGCTTTTTTGCGGAGCCGGTTCTGGGCGCGGGCGGGGTGATCCCACCCCCCGAGGGCTATTTTCAGGCAATGCAGGCCGTGCTGCGCAAGCATGACATTCCGCTGATCTCCGACGAGGTCATCTGCGGCTTCGGGCGCACCGGGAATGTCTGGGGCTGCGAAACCTATGATTTCATCCCCGACGCCATCATCTCGTCCAAAGCCCTGACCGCCGGGTACTTCCCCATGGGCGCGGTGATGTTGGGGCCGGAGATGACGGACCGGTTGCAATCTGCCATCGACCCGATCGAGGAGTTCCCCCACGGCTTCACGGCGTCCGGCCATCCGGTGGGCTGTGCGGTCGCGCTGAAAGCCATCGACGTGGTGCTCGAAGAGGGGCTTCTGGACATGGTCCGTGCGGGCGCGGGGCGAATGGAGGCCGGGCTGGCGGAGATCGCCAAGCATCCCAATATCGGCGAATTGCGCGGCATCGGCTACATGTGGGCGCTGGAAGCCGTGCGCGAGGGCAAGGTGCCGTTCGAAAGTGAGCTGAGCGTCAGCGAACGCATCGCCAATACCTGCACTGATCATGGGTTGATCTGCCGTCCTCTGGGGCAATCGGTGGTGCTCTGCCCGCCCTTCACGCTGACCGATGGACAGATGGACGAGATGTTCGAGAAACTCGACGGGGCCTTGCGGCAGGTTTTCAGCGACATCGCCTAAGGCTGGAAGGGGCCCACATGGATGTGCGCGCATTGCCTGACGGGTTCGATCCGACGGTTCCGTTGAACTCGGACGCGCTGTCATTGCGGCCGTTGCAGGCCGAGGATCGGACGGCGTTGACCGAGGCGGCAGCAGACCCGGCGATCTGGGCGGGGCATCCCTCCACCGACCGATGGCAAGCGGAGGTCTTCGCCGGTTACTTCGATTTCCTGTTGGAGGCCGGCGGCGCGGTTGTGGTGCGCGATGGCGCGGCCCGCGTGATCGGGGCGTCGCGCTACTATGCCTCAAGCGATGCGCCGGACGGGATCGGGATCGGCTTTACCTTCCTGGTCTGCGACCATTGGGGCGGCGCCACGAATTTCGAGATGAAGCACCTGATGCTGGGGCATGTATTCGCGTCAGTGCCCGAGGCGTGGTTTCACATCGCGCCCACCAATATCCGATCCCGGAAGGCCACGGCCAAGCTCGGCGCCGAACGTGTGGAAGACCGACGGCTGGATCTGGGCACCGGGCCAGCAGATTGGGTGCGGATGCGGCTGAACCGGGCGCGACGGACGGAGGTCAGCGCGCGGCACTCCTGACCTCGTCGCAGACCGTTACGGCCCGGTGAGGCTGGCCTGACAATGTGCGTTTGCCGCGATCACGCGATCCAATTCGTCGCCGGGCTCCGCATCGGCGGCCATCTGCGCCGCCACCTCCGCAAGCCGTGCCGCGGCGGCGGCCCGTTCGGCAGGATCGGGGGACGTTTCACAGAGCGAGAAATCGGCCAAGGCGCTCTGATAGGGCGTCACGTCCGACGTGCCGCCGCCGAGCGCACCGCAGGACGGCAGCGCGAGGAGAAGGCAAAAGGGGCAGGATCAGACGCACCATCGCGATTACATCTTGGACAGCTTGGTTTGCAGCTCCGCGAGCTGGCGCTTGATCGCGTCCAACTCCTCCTCCGGCGCAGGGGCCTCGGCCGCCTGCGTATCCTCCCCCTCGGCATCATCGGGGTCTTTCCAGCCGCCCATCCCGCCCGTCATCGCCTTGAAAAACGCCTCTTGCTGCGCGCGCATCGCGTCGAAGCCCGGCATGGAGGCCATCGGATTGATCACCGCCATATTGTCCAGCATCTTCGACTGCCCCTTTTTGAGCATCTCGAAGCTGGCGGCCAGAAAGTCGGGCACCACCGATTGCGCCTGCGTGGTGTAGCTGCGGACCAGATCCGTCAGCACCGAGATCGGCAAAACCGATTCCCCGCGGCTTTCGTGCTCGGCGACGATCTGCAGCAGGTATTGCCGCGTCAGATCATCGCCGGATTTCAGATCGACGATCTTCACCTCCCGCCCCTGACGGATAAAGCCCGCAATATCCTCAAGCGTCACGTAATCGGAGGTTTCGGTGTTATACAGCCTGCGGCTGGCGTAGCGCTTGATGAGAAGCGGTTCTGACAGATCGATTTTCTTGGTCATTCGTCCGGGCCTCCCCTCGCACCGGCGTTGCAGTGCAGCATTGATTCGAACCTACGCTGCTTGCGCAGAAAAGCAATGCGCGTTTTTGAGAGATATTCTTCTAGAACAATGGGCTGGATATGGATGGATTCGAGACCGGGCGGCTGGATGTCCGACATTGGGACACGGCGATATCGGAGGCAGGGCGTCGCGCGGCGTTGGCCGATGAATTGCGCGCGATCCTGACCAAGCCGGTGCTGGCCCATCTGCCGCCCGCGCTGCAGGACGCACGCGCGGATGTCGATGGATGGATCACGGCGCGGGCGGCGGAAAGCGACGTCTTCCTGGTGCGCGGCGCGGATGAAACGTTGATTGGCCTGCTGATCCTCGCCCGGATGGGCGCGGGGGAGCCGATCCATATCGGCTATCTGCTGGCCGAGGCCGCATGGGGGCACGGCTATGCGACGGAATTGGTGCAGGGGTTGGCCGACACGCTTGCCGCACTGGCACCGCGCGATCTCTATGCCGGTGTGGAGGTGGCCAATCCGGCATCGGCGCGGGTGCTGGAGAAGGTGGGATTTTCACGGATCCAACAGGGCGATACCCCGGGCCAAGCCATGTACCACCTGCGCCTGAGCCGCTCGGGGCGCGCGCAATGAAAAAGGCGGGCCGCATGATGCGGACCCGCCTTTCCTTCGACCGGGACGCGGAGGGGAGGACCCCGTTTCCCGATATCGTATCGCCAATAGGTCGCGATTACTTCGCGGTTGCTTTCTTGGCAGCAGTCGTCACTTCGGCAGTCGCTTTCTTGACGGCGGCAGTTGCCTCTTCGGTGGCTTCTTTGCCAGCGGCCATCATCAGTTCAACCGTTTCCATCTGCACTTTTTTCGCAACTTCGGCGAAAGCGGCCATGGTCTCGGCGGCCATTTCGGCCTGCGAGGATGCGAAGTCGGTCATCGACTTGGTGTAGTCGGCGGGCTCGTCCTTGACGGAAGCCACATCACCCATCTTGGCGATGGTGTCTTTGGTCCACTTCGAGGAGATCTCGGTGGATTTCTCGGCTGCGTCGAGGGCAACTTTCGACATTTTCTCGGCAACGGCGGCCTGCGATTTGAAGGCGTCGGTGTACGAGGACATGTCGACGGGGAAGGAGCCCATCATTTCGGTCATGTATTTGGTGAAGTCGGGGGTGTGTGCTTTAGCCATTGTCGTCTCCATAAGTTGCCCGTGTCGGGCGTTGTCTTGATGGAGATGAATATGAATGCTGCAGTGCAGAAAGTCAAGGTTTTTTCTGCACTGCAGCAAAAATTCTATGGCCCTGAAAATGCCAATAAAATCAGGCTGCTTTGCCCTCTTTCACGTAAATCCCGGGGGCCGGGGCCAGAATCTCGCGGCCCTTGTCGCCGGGTTTACGGGCCGCAACCTTTGCCCCGGAGCGCTTCTTGAGCCACGCCTCCCAGAGCGGCCACCACGATCCTTCGTTGTAATCGGCCGCCTTGAGCCAATCGGCCGCCGCACCGGTGACGTCCGGGTTTGTGTAGTGACCGTATTTCTTCTTGGAGGGCGGGTTCACGATACCCGCGATATGGCCCGATTCCGACAAGATGAAGGTCTTGTCCTTGGCCCCCATCTTTGTCACCCCGCGAAAGCTGTCGACCCAGGCGGCAATGTGGTCCGTCTCGCACGCAACCGCGCAGACAGGCACGGTCACGTCCTTGAGCGTCACGGTTTCGCCAAGCAGGTCGAAACCGCCATCGGCCAGCTGATCCCCCTGGCACAGGCCGCGCAGATATTGCTTGGCCATCTTGCCGGGCAGGTTGGTGCTGTCGCCGTTCCAGTAGAGCAGATCGAAGGCGGGCGGCGCCTCGCCCATCATGTAGCTTTTGACCGCGGGGCCGTAGATCAGATCCTTGGAGCGCAGGAACGAGAAGGTGCGCGACATGAAGGTGGAATTCAGCACGCCGTCCTGATCCACCTGCCGTTCGATGGCATCGACGAAATCATCCTGCAGGAACGGCGTGAACTCGCCCTGCTCGGAAAAATCGGTAAGCGTGGTGAAGAAGGTGGCGGATTTGACCGATTTGTCGCCGCGCTTCTTCAACAGCGCCAGCGTCATGTTGAGCGTGGTGCCCGCGATGCAGTAGCCGATCGCGTTGATCTGCTTTTCGCCGGTGATCGCCTTCACTTCCTCGATCGCCGTCAGGTAGCCGTCCTGCACATAATCCTCGATGCCGGTATCCGCATAGCTCGTATCGGGGTTCTTCCAGCTCACCACGAAGAGCGTATAGCCCTGATCGACGATCCATTTGATCAGGCTGTTCTGCGGCTTGAGATCGAGGATGTAGAACTTGTTGATCCAGGGCGGAAAGATCACCAGTGGCGTCTTGTGCACCTTTTCCGTGGTCGGCGCGTATTGGATCAGCTCCATCATCCGGTTGCGGTAGACGACCGAACCCTCGGTCGTGGCGATATTGCCGCCGACTTCGAAAGCGGTCGGGTCGGCCAGCGTTGGCAGAAGCTCGCCGCCATGGGCCTCGATATCGCGCACCAGGTTTTCCAGCCCGTGCACAAGGCTTTCGCCATCGGTCTCCACGGCCTTTTCCAGCGCATCGGGGTTGGTCGCGAAGTAATTGGTGGGTGAGAACAGTTCGATCACCTGGCTGGCGAAGAACTCCACCCGCCGCTTGTCGCCGGTGTCCAACCCGTCCAGCTCATCAACCGCCTTGCGGATCGCCTCCGACCCCATCACGTATTGGTGACGCACGAAGTTGAAATACGGATGCGTGCGCCAGAGCGGGTTGGCAAAGCGCTTGTCGGAGGGCAGATCGTCATCGTCCAGAAGCGGCATCTTGCCCTCGGCCAGCGCGTTCTGCATCTCCATGAAATGCGTCATCGCGGTGCCCCAATACTGGGCCTGCTGTTCCAGCAACTTGGTGGGATTCGACACGATATCAGCCCAGTAGGCCAGGCCCGCCTTCATGTAGAGGTCCTGACCCGGCCCCTGCAGGCCGGAATCGGACGGCGCGCGCTGCCCCATCGCGGCCACCAGGCGTTTCGACAGCTCCTCCACCTTGGCAAGGTTTGCCTTCAGGCGATCCAGGGCCTCGGGGCTCTGCGTGGCTTCGGGTTGCGTGGCATCGCCACCCTCGCCCGTCGTCGTCTTGTCTTGTGACACCTTGATTTCCCGTCCTCGATGCTGCATCTGCATAGTAGCGGGACCAAGGTGAGGGGGTCCACGCGACGAAATGATCCGGGGCAACCCGGTCTCGGCGCTTGGAGTTATTATGCGGTATATGCTCACCTATGATCTCATGGAATCCATGCGGGTGACGAACCAGTGGATGGGCGCCTCGGCCCGCGCCATGTGTTCGTATCCGGCCCTGGGCCTTGTCGCTAACCCCTTGATTCAAATGACCGCCGCCTGGGGCGAAGTAACCGAACGCAGCTTTGCGCGAATGGCCGCGAAACCCGATTGGGGCATCAACTCGATCCCCGGTACGGACGGGCGCGATCACGTCGTGACGCAACATATCGTGGTGGAGCGCCCGTTCGGCGATCTGCTCCGGTTTGACGTGCAGGGCCGCGGACCGACGGGCCGCAAGGTTCTGCTCGTGGCGCCGATGTCGGGCCATTACGCGACCCTTCTGCGCAAAACCGTCCTGTCGCTTCTGCCCGATTGCGACGTCTACATCACCGATTGGCACAATGCCCGCGACATCCCGGTCAGCAAGGGCAAGTTCGATATCGAGGATTACACGCTCTACCTCGTCGATTTCCTGCGCGAGATGGGGCCCGACACCCATGTGATCGCGGTCTGTCAGCCCGCGCCGCTGGCGCTGGCGGCAACGGCCTATCTGGCCGAGGAAGACCCCAAGGCACAGCCCCGCACGCTCACGCTGATCGGCGGCCCGATCGACCCCGATGCCGCCGCCACGGATGTGACCGATTTCGGCCGACGGGTGACGATGGGGCAGCTTGAAAAGTTCGTGATCCAGCGCGTCGGCTTCAAATATGCGGGCGCGGGGCGGATGGTGTATCCGGGCCTGCAGCAGCTGTCGTCGTTCATGGCGATGAATGCCGAGAAACACGCCAAGGCCTTCGCCGACCAGATCGTGCGCGCCTCCAAGGGTGAGGCATCGGACCATGACAAGCACAACGTGTTCTACGATGAATACCTCGCCGTGATGGATATGACGGCCGAGTTCTACCTCTCGACGGTCGAGCGGATCTTCAAGAACCGCGAGATTGCGCGGAACGTCTTCGTGGTCGATGGCAAACAGGTCGATATCGGCAAGATCACCACCGTCGCCGTGAAAACGGTGGAAGGCGGCAAGGATGATATCTCGGCGCCAGGGCAATGCATCGCGGCGCTCGATATGCTGACGGGCCTGCCCGAAGAGAAGAAGGCCAATTACATCGAGCCCGAGGCCGGCCATTACGGCATCTTCGCGGGCAAGAGCTGGCGCAACAACATCCGCCCGCTGGTGCTTGAGTTCATCGACGCCAATTCCGACGCGACGCCGCGCAAACGGACCAAGCCGCGCCTGGTCGAAGATCCGCCGGTCGCCAACGTCAATGTCTGAGACGCAGGTTCCGTGGTCGTGCCGATG
The DNA here is from genome assembly GCA_947494975.1 of uncultured Roseicyclus sp. Classification (GTDB taxonomy): domain Bacteria; phylum Pseudomonadota; class Alphaproteobacteria; order Rhodobacterales; family Rhodobacteraceae; genus Gymnodinialimonas. The sequence goes on from CANLXA010000001.1 coordinate 749,693, forward strand.
CGGCGCGATCCACGGGCATATGCGCGTGGCGCGCGGGTCCGGCACCCCTGCGATATGCCATTGCGACAGCTGCGTGCGCGCGCAGCGGCATTTCGGGGTCGAGGCGACGCAGGCTGAAGGCGTCGCCGTCTACCAGACCACCCCGGACCGGTTCGTGATCGACGCGGGCGCCGGGCATCTGGGCCTCGCCCGCCTGTCGCCCAAGGGCTCCTACCGCTGGTACGCCAAATGCTGCGGCACGCAGTTGGGCGTCAGCTCCACCACCCCGCGCTTCGCGTTTTTCAGCCCGGTCCAGTCCATCTTCGAGACCACCGATGCCCTCGGGCCGATCCGCACCCACGCCCATGTGCCCCAGCCCGGAGGCGGGTTGAAGCACACGCGGCTGACCCCCGCGATCGTCGGCCTGATGGCACGCTCCCTCTCCGCGCTGACATCCGGGCGCTGGCGGCAGACGCCGTTCTTCGACATCGAAACCAGGCAGCCGGTTGCGGAGGTCGAGATCCTGCCGAAGGATGCGGGGCGCGGCTAGGCGTTTCGCGATCTATCCACAGGGATTTGGGGATGGATTAGAGATCCACATAGACGTTTCGCAATAATCCCACCATGGTCCGCGTCAGGCCCCCAGCCAGTCTTGCATCGCGGAATTGACCGCGTCGGGCTGCTCCAGCGTCGGCAAATGCCCGGCCCCGGGCACCACAACCAACCGCGCATCGGGGATCAGATCGGCCATCAATTCGTGCCGATGTAGCGGGCAAAGCGCATCGTGTGCGCCGCAGAGGATCAGGCTCGGCACCCGGACCCGTCGCAACGTATCCTGTTGATCCGGGCGGCTCTGCAAGGCGCGGGATTGGGCGGTGAACACATCCGGCCCCAGACGACGCGCCATGTCGAGAACAAGGTCCAACACCTCCGCCCGGCCGGGGCCGGGGGCCAGGTAGTTCGGCTTCATCTCATCGCGCATCACACGGATCAGGTGCCCGGCCTGCACCGCGACGATCTGCGGCTCGCGCGCCGCCGCCACGGAGGCAATCTCGGCCTTCGGATTGGTGTCGAACAGCGCCAGACGCGTCACGCGCTCCGGCGCCTGGGCCATGATCTCCATCGCCACGATCCCACCCATCGACAGCCCCGCAAGCGCAAAGCGCGCGGGCGCCTCCTCCAGCACCTGCGCGGCAAGGGCGGGCACGGTCGCGGCCCGCGTGATGTTGGCCAGATGCACCGCCCTGCCCCGCCCGAATTCGGTGATCTGCGGCCCGAACAGCCGCCCGTCACACATCAGGCCCGGGATCAGGACAAGCGGCTCAGCCACGCGAGGCCGCCAGTTGCGCGCCCTGGGCCAGGGCCTCCAGCTTGGCGAAGGCAATCGCCGGGTCGACGGCACCAAAGCCCGCGAAGGTGCCGAACCCGCAATCGGAGCCCGCAATCACCCGGTCCGCCCCGACAATCCCGGTGAATTTCGCGATCCGCTCGGCCACCAGTTCAGGGTGCTCCACAAAATTCGTCGTCGTATCCACAACGCCGGGCACGAGGATCTTGTCCTCCGGGATCTCGGCGGCGCGGTCGCGGAAGGTGGTCCATTCATGGGCGTGGCGGGGATTGGATGTCTCGAACAGAAGCTGGCTTGCATTCACCGACATGAAGGTGCTGAACACGGTATCCATCGGCACGTCGCAGATATGCGGGCCTTCATAATTCCCCCAACAGATATGAACCCGCACGCGCGCCGGGTCGATCCCGGCCAGCGCGTGATTCAACGCCTCCACGTGCGACGCCGCGATCTTCACGAATTCCGCATCGCTCAGATCCGCGAACAGCATGTGGCGCGACAGCGCGAGGTCGGGGCAATCCAGCTGCACCATCAGGCCGGCCTCCACGATGGTGCGATACTCCTCCGCCATCGCATCGGCCAGCGCGGCCAGGTAGGCCTCCCGCGTCGGGTAGAAATCATTTTGCAAAAACAACGAGATCACACCGGGCGAGGCGGCATTCATGAAGCCCTCGCTGGCGCCATGCTTGGCCATGGCCGCCTTCAGGTTGTCGATATCCTTCTGCAACTCCCCCTGCCCCTTGGAGCGCACTTCCCCGGTGCACATCGGCCGCGCATAGGTGGGCGTGCCGCCATCATTGGCCAACCGTTCAAGGAAGGACGGAAACATCTTGAGGTCGGCGGGCGCATTGCGCGGGCTGTCCCCGGAAAAGCCGGTATAGCGGTCCTTCACATAGGTCGCGTAGGAAATCTTGGAGGTCTCGCCATCGGACACGATATCGATGCCCGCGGCCACCTGCTTGGCCACGGTCTCATCCACCGCCTCGGTCATGGTGGCGTCGAAGTCGGCCTGATCGAACGGCTGCTCCTTTTCGCGGGCAAAGATGAAATCCACAACCGTCTGGGTGCGGGGCAAGCTGCCGACATGGGTGGTGCGAATGGTCATGGAACGTCTTTCGATACAGGTGGTGAGGGTGTGAATGGCCGGACCGCTGTGGTCTGCGGCAACAGCAAGTTTGGTAATTTCGGATCGCCGGAGGCCAGATCCCGCAGAAGGTTCAATTTGATACCGCCCAGTTTCGGATCGTCACTCAACGCCGCTTCGGTGATTTTCGCGATGCCGTCCGACGCCTTGTAGAAAAGCGATGCATTGCTGAGATCCTTGTGCAGGCTCAGCCAAACAGGATCTTTTCCCGCGAGGATATCCTGAAAGGACGCAATGGCGATATGGGCCTCCATGATATCATCGGTCGGGCGACCGGCCCCTGAATTCAGCAAGGCCAGCGCGCCCAGTCCCGTCCGCGCCGCATCCAATGTCAGGCCAAGTCGGTCCTCCGTGTCGAGCTCTCCCCAGGACGACGACCATGTCTGGGCCAGCGAGACGCCCGAAAGCGTCACAAAGACCATATCGCCGGGCCGTTGCACGTAGTCGGGCAGAGATTTTCTCACAAGCCCCCAGATTTGTTGAACCGCAACCATGCCCGGCGTTCGCATGAAATCCGCGAAGGTCTGGCTATCCGGGTCCGGGCTATCCGCGAATGGACCAACCACAACTTTCTCGCGGCCATCCGCGCGCGTGAACGATGTCGCAAACCCGATCGACGGGGTTTCGGGAAGCGCGGCACCGGCGGCGTGGCGGGCGCGCGCGGACTTGTCCGCCGCCTCCCGCACGGCTTCGGCAATGCTCAGATGGCTCGGGCCTGTACGTTTGATCTTCACCCGGGTCCCTCCTCCCCTGTTGCGTTTCTGCAGGGCATCAGCCAGCCCAGGTCACCCCCGCCGGATCGTCGGTGCCCACGATGTGGTACAGCGCGGCATCGCCCGTCATCGACGGATAGGCCGTGTGGTTGAGGTTGGCGGGAACGGACCCGGCATCTCGGCGGTTGCCCCGCCGCACCGATGATGGTGAAATTCTCCTTCCGGTCGCTGCCCGGCGTGTGGGCATCGATAAGGGCGGTGCGGCACGGTATCAGGTCGCCATATCGGACGATGCGGGCTTCCATTTCGGCAGGGGTCATGGCGCCTCTTTCAACATTGGGTCAGGGCGGGACGCATGGCATCGAATACGGTGCGCGCGGTTCGATCCGTCACGTCCGGGTCGTCCCCCGCCGCGGTGACGCGGATCGTGGCGCTTTGATCGCCGGAATGAATGCGAATGCGCGATTGGACCATACCGGCGAATGGGTAGCTGAAGATTGTCCCGACATAGCGATCGGTGATCAGGGTTTCGGCGCGGCAACCGGGGCGCTCGGCCGCACAATCCGCCTGAAGCGTGGCGCCGGTCAGCACACCGCCCCGCAGGCCCGCGGCTTCGGTCGCATCGGTCGTGCCAAGGAAAATCTCGATCTGCGAAAAGCCCGAAGCGGTGGACATGATCTGGACCATCCCCTGATCCTGAATGATCAATTGCGCCGTCGGGCCAAGCATGTCCGGCGACAGCGGCAGATCAGACACGCGGTCGGTGCAGAACCGCGCCTGCGCCGGTGCCGCCGCCACAACCGCGATGAGGGCGACTATCGGCGCTCCGGTGCCGGTCCGGCGCGGGGGGGCCATATGCGCGGCGAACCTGTCCATCACCCCTCGTGGCACCGGGCAATCACCCGGATTTCGATCATCGCACCGGCGGAGGCAAGCTCCGTCACGCCGATGGCCGTCCAGGCCGGGTAAGGCGCCGAGATGTGGCGATCTTTCACGCCCTTGAACGCGTCAAGATGGGCCTGCAATCCGACATGATAGGTTGTCATCTCAACCACATCCGCCAGCGTCAGGCCGTCTTCGGCCAGAACCTCCGCGATGGTGCCGAAGGCGTTTTCAGCCTGTTCCGCCAGGGTATCCGGCATCTGCCCCGTCCGGCGATCCCCACCCGTGGCCCCCGACAGAAACACGAACCCGCCCGCCGCCACACCGGGCGAGAAGTGCCAGCTATCGTGGTAGTCGCGCTGCGCGTCGGGGATCAGCGGTGTCACGACGCCGCCTCCTGAAGCAGGATCTGCTTCCAGACGGCGGTTTCATCGAACAATGTATACTCCCGGCGCAGCATTGGCTCCGCCGTGCCCACCTGGCCGAACTCCGCATGGGTGATCCCGAGCACATAGACCATCGCGCCGGTGGGGCGGCCAAAGGCGCCCCAGCCCTCATGCTTGCCCCAAAGGCTCCAGCGGATGGCGGCCCGCGGCGGCATATGGGCATCGTCGCGCCCGATCTGGTGGTCGATGGAAAACGCCGCATTCGGGAAAGCGGCGCGCAGGCCCATCCAGAACGTGTCCGCCGCCGCAGGTCCATGCGCCGTGACATGGCCGGGATATTCCAAATGGCAGGCCCGGTCATAACCCTCTGGGATCGCGGCCATATCCGCCCCCATGATCCGCGTCAGCGTGTCGGCCAGCCGGATGCCCCACTCAGTGTCATTGCCGCGGCCTTTATAGGGGCCGGGCCGGTCGATCTCCGGCGTCAATGGCTTGACGCAGGCCTCCGGCCCGCCCTCCCGCGCGATCAGATCGGCGGCGTAATCGCGCGGGCTCCACCCCATCTGGCGCACAATCGCGCCCTGATCGCGGATCAGCCATTCGTCGTCGATCGTATTATCCTTGGCATGGCAATCGGCGAGGATCCGGTATTCGAGCCGTTTGCCCGTCGCCGCGCCATACACCCCATCCCCATTATGGGTGGCCTGGGAGATGATGCGGTGCGAACTGAGCATTCCGTCCTCCGGCGTCCCGGACCAGATCACATCCTCCCCCAGCAACACCCGGTCGGGGAATTCGGCCAGCGTCGCCATCGTGGCGCCGATCACCGTGTCGTTGCCCACCACCACCGAACCGGGGGAGCGCACGACGATATCGGGCGCGTAATAGCGGTGCAGCGTGGCGATGCCGCGATCTTCCCAGATCTCCCTGGTGATCCCGATGATGTAGTCGGGGAAATCGCGGAACTTGGCGTCAAAGCCCTTCATGGCGTGGATCCTTTGGCGGTGCGGGCCGAGGCGCGGACGATCAACTCGCCCTCGATCTCGGTGTTTGTGCCCGGCGGTCGGCCGGATTCGATCTCGGCCAGCAAGGTGTCGACCGTCGCTTCGACCATGCGATTGACCGGCTGGCGCAGCGTGGTGAGTTGGTAGGCGGGCCAGGCCGCCATCGGCACATCGTCATATCCGATGATCGAAACCGCACCGGGCACATCCACACCCATCTCGTGGCGCAACGTATCCATCACGGCCAGCGCCATGTGATCATTGCCCACGAATATCGCGTCGGGCGGGTCGGCGGCCTCCATCATCTTGCGGGCCGCGGCGGACGCGGTTTCCCGCGAGAACATGCCATCGGCCTCCGCGTACAGATGCGCCCCGCGCGCCTCCAGCGCGGCCACGAAGCCATCGTGCCGATCGCGCCCGGTGGACGCGCCGAGCCAACCGGAGATATGGGCGATCCGCTGGTGCCCCGCATCCAGCAGCGCATTGGCCACCTTCGTTGCGCCCACCTGGTTGGCGGATGTCACCGAGGACAGGCCCGAACCCGCGATGCCGCGGTTGAACAGCATCACCGGTATGCCTTCTGCGCGGCACCGATCCGTCAACTCACCGCTCAGGTTGATGGAGGCCGTGATGATGCCATCCACCTGATAATCCATGAGATCCTGGATCACCGCATCCACATCCTTGTCGGAGTTTCCGGCCATGAAGATCAGGATGTGATAGCCCCGTTCCTGCAACGCGGCGCTCAGCTTCTCCAACGCGTCGGGGTAGAACGGATTGTCGAGATAGGCGACCACCAGCCCGATGATGCGCGAGCGCCCGGTGATCAGCGAGCGCGCCAGAACGTTGGGCCGATAGCCCAGATCATCCGCCGCCTCGCGCACCCGCGCGGCCATCTTCTTCGACACGCTGGCCCCCGGCGTGAACACCCGGCTGACCGCCGATTGGCTCACGCCCGCGCGGCGCGCCACGTCGATGGAGGTGATCTTGCGATCGGTGTTGTCCGGTCGGTCCGCCATGCCTTACCCCGCTGTCCATCCGCCATCGACCAGGATCGATGTGCCGGTCACCATCGCGCTGGCATCCGAGGCCAGGAACACGACCGCGCCCATGATATCCTCGATCTCCGCCACCCGCGGCAGCTTGATCTTGTCCTCGATCCATTTCCGCTTCTCGGGGTCGGCGAAGGTCGGCGCGGTCAGGGGGGTGCGGATGAAGGTCGGGCAGATCGTGTTCACCCGGATATTGCGCGCGCCCCATTCGATCGCCATGGCCTTGGTCATCCCCTCGACCGCGTGTTTCGTGCCGCAATAGACCGCCCGGTCAATGCCGCCCACATGACCCATCTGGCTGGAGATCTGGATGATCGAGCCGCCCCGCTCCATCCGCCGCGCGGCGTTGCGCGCCAGGAAATAGGCCGCGCGCACGTTCACATCGAAGACCGCGTCGAAATCCTCGGGCGTGGTGTCAAGCGCGGCGCCGTGGCGCGCCAGCCCGGCCGAGTTGCACAGGATATCGATGGCGCCGATCCCGTCCATCGCCGCCTCCTGCGCCGCCAGATCGGTCACATCAAGCGGGATGCCGTCGGCCGAATATCCCGCCGCGCGCAGGTCGGCCACGGCCTCCTCCACGGTCGCGCCGCCCCGCGCCGCAACGATCACATGGGCACCCGCCTCGGCCAACGCGGCGGCACAGCCCAGGCCGATGCCACGGGACCCACCCGGCACGAAGGCGCGTTTTCCTCCGAGCGAGAGGGACGGTATACGCGGCAAGCTCATGTCAGATCACCTCTGGCAGGACGTTCGAAATCCGATAACAGGATCGGCAAATAGGTGGATAAACCTGTGAGTAACGCAAAAAAGTATAAGCGCCCCATTCTCATCCCGTCACCTCCCGCATCCGTGCCAGCACATCCACACCCAGTTGATCATAGATGTGCAGCAGGTCCACGAGAACCCAATTCTCGGCTATTTTTCCGCCGTCGACCCGCCAGAAATCAAGGCTCCGCATCGCCAGCTCCTGCCCCGCGCCGGGCAGGCCAAGCCAGGTGCCCCCCGTCAGGGTGCAGGCCATGCCGGGCCAGGCCGTGAAGCCCACGTAATCCCCCTCGGCAAAGAAATGCCCCGCCTCCACAAGCGCCCGCCGATCGGGCATGGCCTCCAGGAACGGTGCCTGATGGTGGCGGCGAAACCCGTCTATCCCCCGCGCCGTGCCGATGCCGGACGGCCCGTACCAGGAACAATCCTCGTGCCAATGCTGCGCCATCACCGCGCGCGGCGTCCCGGCCGGATCATTGCCAAGCGAGGCCAGCATGTCGCCCACCACCGCCAGTGCCGCGGCCCCGTCCCCGGCCACCCTCCGCCCATCTTGCGTCGCGGGCCCCGGCACCTGCCATTCCCGCCCCAGCGACGGCGCAAGCGGCCAGGCCCCGGCCTGCAGCATCAGCTCCGGCAGATCCCACAGCGATTGCATCTCGACCACGCGCGCCCCCTCGACCCGCACGAAATCGTGGAACCGCATCGCGGCCATGCGGCCTGTCGGTGGGATATCGACAAAAGGCGCCGCGAACAGCCCGCAATAATACCCGCATTGCCCCACCCAAAGCTGGCCCGCGGCATCACGCCCGGCAATCTCGATGGTCACGCGCCGCTCCAGATCCGGGAACGCAATGGCCAGCGCCTCCATCACACCCTGATACCCGGCCAGATCCAGCGTCTCGAACGGATGCGCCAGATGGACAGGGCATGTCGCGGCCGCCACATCCGCCAGATGCCCATTGGCCCGAAACCCGCGCACCAGATCCTTCGCTCGCTGTTCTTCTGTCATCTTTGTTCCAGAACCATGCCGGGGGAGTCCGAAGGACGGGGGCTGGCCCCCAAAAGGGGTGGGCGGGCGGGCCCGCCCGCACCCAATCTCACTCCGCCGCGTCGCGGTAGGGCGCGCCCTCCCCATAGGGCACGTTCACACCGCCATAACGCCGGACACGCACATTGCATTGCTCCGCATGGCCCACAAACCCTTCCAGCATACACAGCCGCGAGCCGTATTCCCCCACCAAAGTCGCCGCCTCATCGGTCACAACCCGCTGATAGGAATGGGTTTTCAGGAATTTCCCGACCCAGAGCCCGCCCGTATACCGCCCCGCCTTCTTCGTCGGCAGCGTGTGGTTCGTGCCAATCACCTTGTCGCCATTGGCCACGTTGGTGCGCGGCCCCAGGAACAGGGCGCCGTAATTGGTCATGTTGTCGAGGAACCAATCATCGCGGTCGGTCATCACCTGGATATGCTCCGACGCGATCTCCTCGGACACCGCCAGCATCTCGTCATAGCTGTCGCACAGGATGATCTCGCCATATTCCTCCCAGCTCACCCGCGCGGTCTCGGCGGTGGGCAGGATCCCCAGGATCCGGTCGATCTCCGCCATCGTCTCCTCGGCCAGCTTGCGGGAATTGGTGATCAGAACCGCAGGCGAGTTATAGCCATGCTCCGCCTGCCCCAGCAGGTCGGTGGCGCACATCTCGCCATCCACGGTCTCATCGGCAATCACGCAGGTCTCGGTCGGCCCCGCGAACAGGTCGATGCCCACGCGCCCGAACAATTGCCGCTTGGCCTCGGCCACGAACGCGTTGCCGGGGCCCACCAGCATATCGACGGGCCTGATGCTTTCCGTCCCGATCGCCATGGCGCCCACGGCCTGCACCCCGCCAAGCACCAGGATCTCGTCGGCCCCGCCTTCATGCATGGCGGCCACAATCGCCGGATGCGGCTTGCCACCGACCGGCGGCGCGGAGGCCACGATGCGCTTTACGCCCGCCACCTTCGCCGTCAGCACCGACATATGCGCCGAGGCCACCATCGGGAACTTGCCACCGGGCACGTAGCAGCCCACGGAATTCACCGGGATATTCTTGTGGCCCAGGATCACACCGGGCAGCGTTTCCACCTCGATATCCGTCATCGAGGCCCGCTGCGCCTCGGCGAACCGGCGGATCTGGGCCTGGGCAAATCGGATATCGTCCATCTCGCGGGTCGAAACCTGCTGCATCGCCGCTTCGATCTCGGAGGCGGTCAGGCGGAAGGCCTCCGGCGAATAGCCATCGAATTTGGCCGACAGGTCCCGCACCGCCGCATCGCCGCGGGCCTCGATATCGCCAAGGATTCCCTCGACAATGCCGCGCACCTTCGCGTCGTCTTCGGCCCGCTCATCGGCCGGTTTGCCGCGTTTCAGATACTCTGCCATTGTCATCCCTCCGCCGGTTCCAGCACAAGGATACGCGCGGGCCGGACCGCTTCAAGGGAAAACTGCATACGTCTGCAAAATGCCGCGATGCGGCATGGGCGGGCCGCATATCGCGCCCGTCGCGGCGGGCGCTACTGGAGGGTGTCGCGCAGCCAATCGGTGATGTCACCGGCCACCCGGTCGGTCAAGGCAGGGCTCAGGATGTCACCGGCAATCACGTGGCTGTCGGGATCGCCGCCCTCCTCCGGCACGGCCACCGCGATCAGTGTCGTCGGCCCCTCCCAGCGTTCCGCAAAGGCCCGGGTTGCGGGGGCAGAGACCACCTGATCGCTGTCGGAAAACAGGAACAGCGCGGGCGTGTCGATGCCGGAATAATCCCGCTCCCGCGTTTCGCGCAGAAGCGTGCCCATGGTGACGGTGGCGCTGGTCGGATAGGTTTGCGTCCAGAAGGTGCCATGGCGCTCGTTATAGGCCTCGAAGCTGCGCTCCGCGCCCGCGATCCAGGGCGTCCAGATCCGCGCCATCGGCCATTCCAGAAGCACACCCAGCGGGTTCACCACCTCGTAATTCGGCGACAGCAGGACAAGCGCCGCCACATCCTCGGCCATGTCCGGCTCCGCCATCAGGTAGGTCGCCAATGTGCCCCCGGTGGAGACGCCCATGATCACGACGCGGTCGCCGATCCCGCGCGCCAGATGCAGCATGGAGGCCGCCTCATCCACCCAATCGCCGACCCGCGCCTCCGCCAGCGCCTCTCCGGTGCGGCCATGGCCCGGCAGGCGCGCGAGGATCAGGTTCGCACCCAATCCCTCCGCCACCAGATCCGGCATCGGGCGCGTCTCTTCCGGCCCGGCGGAAAAGCCATGCAGGTAGAGGATCACGAGGTCGCTCGGCATCCCTTCGGGGCCTGCCCAGACGATCCGCGCCTCGTTGCCCGGCGTCAGGTCCTCAAGCGCCGCTTCCCGCGCGGCCAGCCAGCCTGCGGGATCGCTCAGATCCGGCATCTCCACCGCGCCGCGCTCCACGCCCTCTCGCGGGCCCAGGACCCAGAATGCGGCCCCCAAAACCACCAGAAGCAGGATCGCACGGCCGAGGACCCGCACCAGGCTACGCATGGATCAGCACCTCCTCCACCGCACGCGTGATCGTGTCGAGGCATTCGGGCGTCGAGAACCGGTGATCGGCATCCTTGATCAGTTCCAGCCGGATATCCGGCCCCTCCAGATGGTCCAGCAGGCGCAGCGCCATCTCCTGCGGCACGTCCTTGTCGGCGGTGCCCTGCAGCATCCGCACCGGGGATCGGATCTCCAGCGGATCGGACAGAACCAGATGCTCCCGCCCGTCTTCGATCAGCTTTCTGGTGATCACCATCGCGTCGCCGTATTCCGACGGCAGGGCGATCTCCCCCTCCTCCATCACTGTCTTGCGCTCCGCCGCGCTCCATGCGTTCCAATAGCCGATCTCGGTGAAGTCCGGCGCGGCGGCGATGGTGACAAGGCCCAGAAGCCGCTCTGGCATCTTCTTGGCGATCAGCAGGCTGATCCACCCGCCCATGGACGAGCCGACCAGAACCTGCGGCCCCTCGGTGAGCATGTCGATCGCGGCCCAGGCATCCTCGGCCCATTCGCCGATGGAGCCCTCGGTGAACTCTCCCGCGCTTTCGCCATGGCCGGAATAATCGAATCGCAGGAATTCGCGGCCCGACCGGCGCGCCCAGGCCTCCAGATGGACGGCCTTGGTGCCGCTCATATCCGACCGCAGCCCGCCCAGAAACACCACGCCGGGCCGCCGCCCCGAGAACAAATGATAGGCCAGACGCCGCCCGTTTGGTGTCTCGAGAAACGCCGGTTCTGCCATGATTTGCCCCTTCTTTTTCGGCGCCAACCTGCCCCGCGCGCCCGTCCGCTGCAATCCTCCAACGGCCCCATGGGCGGAGCCTCGCCAAATTTTCTTTACGTGACCATCTTGTCACGTGACTATGTAATCACCTATAGTCTCGCCATGGATGCGATTTTCAAAGCCCTGGGCGACCCCGCCCGCCGCGCGATCCTCGACAGCCTGCGCGCCGTCGACGGTCAGACGCTCACCGATCTCGAAGAGCAGTTCGAGATGACACGCTTCGGGGTGATGAAACACCTCAAGGTGCTGGAGGAATCCGGCCTCATCGTCACGACCAGACGGGGGCGGTTCAAATACCACTACCTCAACGCGCTGCCCCTGCAGGAAATGCTCGACCGCTGGGTCGCGCCCTTCCTGCGCCCGCAGACTCAGGCGATTTCCGATCTCAAAACCAAACTCGAAAGGGCTCACAGAATGGGTAAACCCGATTTCATGATGCAGACATTCATCCGCTGCACCCAGGACGCGCTGTGGGAGGCGCTGACCCAGGCCGACCAGATGGCCGCCTACCACTTCATGTGCAACGACGTGCGCGGCAATGCCAGCGTCGGCAACGTGACCGAGTTCATCCTGCCCGACGGCAACCCGATGCTGCGGCAGGTCACCACCGAGATGGACCCCAAAACCCGCATCGCCGCCACGTTCGAGCCGATGTTCATGGGCCCCGACGCCCCCGCCTCACACATGGTCTACCTGATCGAACCCCAGGGCGAGCAGTGCAAGCTGACCATCGAACATTACGACCTGGCGCCGGGCCAAGAGGGCTTCGGCGAAGGCTGGGCGCGTCTGGCCTCCTCGCTGAAATCCTACCTCGAAACCGGCATAGCCCTGAAAGGAGCCGCCTGATGTCCACCCTTCCCACCGAAATGGGCGTGCTTGTCTGCCTGACGCTGCTCGCCGCCTCCCTCTGGATCCCCTACATCGTCGGCGTGAACATGACCGAACGCGAGGGCGTGAACCCGTTCCAGCGCCCGCCCGGCTATGACGGCTTGCCCGATTGGGTGGCCCGCGCCCACCGCGCCCATCTCAACTTGCTGGAACAGGCCCTGCCCTTCGCGGTGCTGATCCTGATCCTGCACGCCGCGAACGGCTTCACCGCGCTCACCTACTGGACCGCCATCGCCTTCTTCTGGCTCCGCGTGGCCCACGCCGTCGGCATGATCACCGGCTACGCGCAAATGCCGCTCCGCCCGCTGATCTTCACGGCGGGCTGGGTCTGCATCATGATCCTCGGCGTCTCGGCCTTCATCGCGGGCTGATCTGCACCGATTTGCGCAACGGAAGGGGGCCCAATGGGCCCCCTTTTCACGTCTGCGGAATTGCGAAACCGGGGTCCGGTTCGCGGGACTTAGCTCCCGTTCGGCACCTGCACAATTGTAACACTGCAATTCTAAGAACAGGCGACTAGTTACATGTGATGCATGACGGTCGCTTAGTGTAAACCCATTGCTCTTGGGTCAAGCAACGGCGCGCCGTCATGATAGGGTAGACCTTGGACAAACACGACGGTCTCGAATTCACTCGGCATGGTCGGGTCTAGGTACAGGTAAATGGCCGTCGTCTCCACGACAAGAATATCCGAAATCTCGGTCTCACAATCCTGCAGGGACGGGAAAAGATGCCTGAAGGGCCAAGGCTGCGGATATGATTGCTCACATTGTTCGATCAGTGATCGGATGATTGGCACTATATCCGCCTCATCCAACAGGAACGGAAATCTATATCCATCCACTTCCAAGGTATGCGGTGGTCCCGAGGAGTCGAGGTAGGTCCCGGCACCTACGTAACGGTGATTTTCGTATTCATAATAACACGGGAAGCTATGAACGATCAGGCGAAATTGAAACGGTTCTTCGAAAAAACCAACGGCTGGAGCCGCTACTGGGCCAAACTGCCAGAGACCATATCGGTAACCTGAGCGTCTTCCTTCCTCCCAGGGGGATAGTTCGCCAAATACGTCTTCCCAACCCTCTTCAAAAGGACTTTGCCAACACACAGTGGACAAACCAAGATCTTCAGACAACATGATCCGGTGTTCATCGGCAATGGCGGTTGTCGGTGATAGTGCGAGCAAAGAAGCGCAAAGATTCTTAATCTTTATCATCTGCAATGCTTCACATGGCGCATAACCCTTGGCAACCGAACCATAACGGGCAACGAGTACGGATTTTGCATCATCAGGCTTTCTGATCCATGATCTCATTTTTATCCGTTGTCTTTGTTTCGAGCTCGTATTGGGTGGGTGGTAACTCTGGGCTCAAACCCGCCCTCCCCGCCGTCCACCCCACCCGTTGACATTCCGCACCGCCAGCGCGAAAAGCCTGCCCACACATACCCGCAACCGGGCGTTTCGTAGGCGCCAAACCGACGAGGAGCCAGATATATGGCCCAGATTTCCCTGACCTTTCCCGATGGCAATGCGCGTGACTTCGACGCCGGGATCACGCCCGCCGAAATCGCCGCAAGCATTTCCAACTCGCTCGCCAAAAAGGCCATTTCCGCCACCGTGAACGGCGAACACCACGATCTGCAATGGCCGATCGAGGGCGACGCCACGATCGCCATCCACACCATGAAGGATGACGATCAGGCGCTGGAGCTGATCCGCCACGACCTTGCCCATATCATGGCCCGCGCGGTGCAGGAGATCTGGCCCGACGTGAAGGTCACCATCGGCCCCGTGCGCGACAATGGCTGGTTCTACGATTTCGACCGGGCGGAGCCGTTCACCCCCGAAGATCTGGGCCAGATCGAAGATCGCATGAAGCAGATCATCAACGCCCGCGATGCCGTGCGCACCGAGGTCTGGGATCGGGACCGCGTCCGCGCCCATTACGAGGGCACGAACGAGCCCTACAAGGTGGAATTGCTCGACCGCATTCCGGGCGATGAGCCCATTCGCATGTATTGGCATGGCGAGTGGATGGATCTCTGCCGCGGCCCGCATCTGCAGCATACCGGGCAGGTCCCGTCCGACGCGTTCAAACTGATGTCCGTCGCCGCCGCCTATTGGCTCGGCGACAATTCCCGCCCCATGCTGCAACGCATCTACGGCGTGGCGTTCAAGAACCGCGATGACCTGAAGAAATATCTCAATTTCCTTGAAGAAGCCGAGAAGCGCGATCACCGCCGTCTGGGCCGCGAGATGAGCCTGTTCCACATGCAGGAGGAAGCGCCGGGTCAGGTCTTCTGGCACCCCAACGGCTGGACCATCTACACCACCTTGCAGGATTACATGCGCCGCAAGCAACGCGCCGATGGCTATGTGGAGGTCAACACCCCTCAGGTCGTCGACCGCAAGCTGTGGGAGGCCTCGGGCCATTGGGACAAGTATCAGGAACACATGTTCATCGTCGAAGTCGATGAGGAGCACGCCCAGACCAAGGCGATCAACGCGCTCAAGCCGATGAATTGCCCCTGCCATGTGCAGGTGTTCAACCAGGGCCTGAAAAGCTACCGCGACCTGCCGTTGCGGATGGCCGAATTCGGCTCCTGCTCGCGCTATGAACCCTCCGGCGCGCTGCACGGCATCATGCGCGTGCGCGGCTTTACCCAGGACGATGGCCACATCTTCTGCACCGAGGATCAGATCGAAAGCGAATGCGCCAAGTTCATCACCTATCTGTCGGGCGTCTACCGGGATCTCGGCTTCGACGATTTCGAGATCGCCTTCGCCACCCGCCCCGAAAAGCGCGTGGGCAGCGACGAGAGCTGGGATCACGTCGAAGGGGCGCTTGAAAACGCCATCAAGGCAACCGGCAATTCCTATCGGCTGGAGGAAGGCGATGGCGCGTTCTACGGGCCGAAGCTGGATTTCTACCTCACCGATGCCATTGGCCGGACCTGGCAGTGTGGAACGTTCCAGGTTGATCCCAACCTGCCCGACCGTCTGGACGCCAATTACATCGCGGCCGATGGGGCGAAACACCGCCCCTACATGCTGCACCGCGCCTGCCTTGGCTCGTTCGAGCGGTTCATCGGCATCCTGATCGAGAACTCCGAAGGCCGCCTGCCGTTCTGGCTGGCGCCGCGTCAGGTTGTGGTCGCCTCCATCGTGTCGGAGGCCGATGAGTTCGTGCACGAGGCCGTCGCGGCCCTGCGCGCGGCGGGCGTCCGCGCCGAGGCCGATATCCGCAACGAGAAGATCAACTACAAGGTCCGCGAACATTCCGTCGGCAAGGTCCCCGCGATCCTCGCCATCGGGCGGCAGGAGGTGGAAAACCGCACCGTCACCCTGCGCCGCCTGGGCCAGAAACAGACGGAGGTGCTTCCGCTCGATGAGGTGGTACAGAGCCTCGCGGCCGAGGCCATCGCCCCCGACCTGCGCTGACGGCATCGCGATCCCGGGTTAACGTAATCGTAATCCGAGATCGCGAAAACGCCCTATTTCCGACTGTATTACGCCCCGAGCGGTGCTGTATACAGGTTGCCGTTGGGCCGGAAGAATCGGCCGCCGAGTCAGGTAACGAGCATGAACGCAGTGACCCCCTTCGCGCAGAATGCGACCGCATCAGCGCCCTTTCTGACGCCGCTTCCCGGTGTCGATCCGTCGTCCTTTCCGATCCGCCAGAGCCCGATGCCAGGCCTCTCCGCCCAGGCCGAGATCGCCACGCAAGGCGGCCCGAAAGCCGCCACCAGCCTGCGGCCCGGCGATCGCCTCGCCACCCGCGATGGCGGCACCGTGTCGGTGGTCGCCGTGCATCTGCACCGCGTCACGCCCGAAGACCTGCTCCACTCCTCCCGAAACGCGCCGATCCGGATCGAGCCAGGCGCCCTGCCGGGCGTCGACCTGCCCGAGGCGCAGCTCCTCGCGCCGGATCAGCATGTCTTGCTGGACGATCCCTCCCTGCCCACCGGCCCCTGCCTCGTGCCCGCCCGGGCGCTCTGCACCGGCGGCGCGATCCGTCGGGTACTCCCCGAGGATGGCGTGATCTACGTGGAACTGACGGTCGAGGCGCCGCATCTCATCAATGCGGGCGGCCTCTGGGTGGAGGTCGGGAATGTGCAGGATGCACCGCGCCACGGCACCCGCCCGGCGCAGGTCTGCCTCGACGATACCCGCGTCTTCACACCGCTCTAGGCGGCACGCTCCACCGCCTAGAAATGCGCCTTCTCTTCGTCCGGGCGCCCGGCCGCCACGGCCAGCACGCCGCCGAGCGCACAAAACGCAATCGGGAACATGGTGAACACGCCAAATCCGAACGCATAGAGGATCCCCGCCGCCGCCAGCAGCATCAGCACACCGCCCCACAGCGCCCGGGCCCGCGCCATCGCGCCGCCCGCAATCGCCAGAAGCGGCGCCAAAAAGGCCACCGTGCGGAACAATTCGGGGTTCTCCACCTGGTAGGCCAGGTCCGGCACCTCCCCGAACCAATCGATGAACACCGTGTAGCCATAGACGAAAAAGCCCACGATCATGGCAAGAATGCCTCCGATCAGGCCAAGAACAAGGGCTGCATTGCGCATCAATTCACTCCGGTTAGGGCGTCTCGTGCCCTTACAGGTAGGCACAGCACCGCACCAACCCAAGCCCGCCGGTGCAGGTGAAACTCCGCCCGGTTTTCCCCCATGCCGCGCCCTACACGCCCAGGGCCGCCGTCACATCCGCACTCCAGCGCAGATGCAACGCCCCGTCCGCGCCCTCGATCACCGGGCGCTTCATCACCGAGGGATGTTCGGCCAGCATCTGCACGGCGGGCAGGCCCCGCGCCTCGTCCGACATCTGCCGCCACGTCGTCGACCGCCGGTTGATCAGCGCATCGCCGAACGCCGCCTCGAACCGCGCGATATCCTCCGCCGCCAGCGGATCCGCCCGCACATCCACCAACGTCACCCCGTGGCCCGCCGCCGTGAGCGCCTTCACCGCCGCCCGGCACGTATCGCAAGCCTTCAACCCGAAAACGCGCAAATATTCATCCTCCGCTCAATCCATCGGCAAAACCGTGCCACCCCCCGTTCCCGGGCCGGGCCACATCTTGTGTTCCGCCGCAAACTCCCCATCCTCAGGGTGTGACGCAAGGTTAGACGTGAACCGCCCACTCAAGAAGGCCGCAATTTGGCACCCACCTGGCTGCACCGCACCGCCGCAAGGCCTGTGGGCGGGACTTGAGTAGGAAAGACACGGAAATATGCCGACTGGCACTGTTAAATGGTTCAATACCACCAAAGGTTACGGCTTTATCGCGCCCGAAGATGGCGGCAAGGACGTGTTCGTGCACATCTCTGCCGTGGAACGCGCCGGGATGACGGAACTGCCCGACAACATGAAGCTCAGCTACGAATTGCGCGAAGGCCGTGATGGGCGCGCCTCCGCGGTGGAGCTGGTGAAGATCGAGGGCTGAAGGGCCCGCACGTCCCCTGAAACGATCCCCTGCGCCGCGATGTGGCGCAGGTCAATGGCCTGTTGTGGCGCCTTCGATGCGCGATCCGGCCATGCTTAACCCCGCCTTTACCTTGATCGTGGTAAAGAGGGGCAATGTCATGAAACGGGAGGTGACGGCCGCTTTGATCGCGGAGGCCCTCCCGCTTCCGCGCGCTCCTCCCCCTGTCACCTGCCCCCGAACCAAGGAGCAGCGTGATGCAGGAGTTCCTCGACCTTCTGGCGCTCTACTACCTCTGCGATGCCACCGCCCTCGTCCGCCCCATGTCCGGCGCCGAGATTTCCGCCTGCATGGAGACCTACGACGCGGTGAAGGCCTGGTTCGCCCCCTTCGACCTCGCCCCGCGCGGCTCGCTGGAGCGCCACGCCCAGATGTTGCAGGGCTATGCCGGGTTTCAGGACTGGCAGGCCGCCAACGGCGCACTCGTCGCCGACATGCGCGGCGATGCCATGGCCCGGGCGCGTGGGTTGGTGGGCGTTCTGGTGCGATAACCCGCAGGGCGGGACTGCCCCACATCCCAAACCGTGCGGTCGCCGGACCGGGGTTGGAATCACACCTTATACGTGATACGTATCACGCATGATCCGAAGCTTCGCCGACAAGGATACCGAGCGCCTTGCGCGTCGCGAAAGGGTCAGACGGTTCGTGAACTTCGAACGGGTAGCCCTGCGCAAACTTGCGATGGTGCAGGCTGCCCATGTGCTCGACGACCTCCGCGTGCCGCCGGGAAACCGGCTCGAAGCCCTCAAAGGCGACCGCGCGGGGCAACATTCGATCCGCATCAACGACCAATATCGCATCTGTTTTGTCTGGAAAGAGGATGGAGCCCATGAAGTCGAAATCGTCGACTACCATAGATAATCTCGCCCCCATTCACCCCGGCGAGGTCCTGTCCGAGGAGTTCCTCAAGCCAATGGGCCTTTCCGCCAACGCGCTCGCCAAACAACTGGGCGTGCCGGGCAACCGCATCTCCATGATCGTGGCAGGCAAGCGGGCGATCACGGGTGACACCGCGCTCAGGCTCGCCGACGCATTCGGGACGACGCCGGAATTCTGGATGAACCTGCAAATGGCTTGGGAATTGGAAACAGCGCGAGAGGCGATGAACGCCGCGTAGGGCAAGGTGGGCGCGCGCGCCCAACGTCGTCCGGCAGGCGACTTTGCCTGCAAAGTCTGCCGAGAGGGTGCAAATTCATTGTGCACCGTCACCCTGTAGACAGGGCATCGGCCCGGCTGCGCCCCCACTTGAACTTCGCTGCCTCCCATCAATGCGTCTGAAGCACCTCAGCCCTATGCAGCGCCCATGCTTTGTCCATCTTCGCCTTCCGAAGCAACTCGCGAAGATGATCGGATAGGAAGAACGAATTCCCATGGGTTTGCGAAACCTGACTCTCGCGCCATAGGTCTGGACCTTCCAAAGCACTGGATAACACTGATGGTGTTTTGCGCGTGCCAATTGCAAAGACGTCTGGAAGTCTCGGAATCTCCCGCATCATCCCACGTTCGACCTCACCCTCAATATCCAAGGATTGTTTCGCATTGCGCACATGCAGTAGGTAGAGTTCCGGAAAGATCAGATGTTTTCGCGGGATGTCCCACACCTCAATCTGTAGAAAATCGGTTTCGCCAAGGTCAGCCTGTTCAAGCACCTCGCGGCACTCCGGCGTGACGGCGGGATAACTCCCAAGCGACATGATTGGCTTTGGGATGACATCGGTTTTGGACTGCGCCTTATTGAAGCTCCATTTCGCGCCACGGACATCCTCTACCGTGATGGGATCAAAGCCCCAGAACTTTCTCCTAGCGCTCCTAATTTGGTCTCCCAACGCCTTGTCTTCTGCTTCGCTAAGCCCGACTTCGTCTTGCCAGCCCCAGCCGATTGGGCGCACGTCAAGGATCGTGGCGACAGTCAGGATATCACGCGCGTGCCAGACGAAGTCGGATTTTTCAGCGCTCATTCCACGACTCCAAAACTTCGGACTTTTGATTCCACTCAAATCCCTAACAAACCCTTA
Organism: uncultured Roseicyclus sp.; assembly: GCA_947494975.1. Classification (GTDB taxonomy): domain Bacteria; phylum Pseudomonadota; class Alphaproteobacteria; order Rhodobacterales; family Rhodobacteraceae; genus Gymnodinialimonas. The sequence continues at coordinate 769,683 of CANLXA010000001.1, forward strand.
ACACCAGATTCTTTCCCCAACAAAACCAACCCCTTAACCCCCTTGTGCAAGCTTGCACATCTCAGCCAAACACCGCCTCGAACTCCCGCCATTCGCCCATGCTCATCCCCGAGCTCTCCTGCGTCACGGCCTCACCCGCCAGCCGCCGTTTCAGCACCTCGACGCCTTTCCCCGAGAGGGGCCCAGGTGCGCCACCACTCAAACTTCGTTGCCTCAGATCAATGCGTCTGAAGCACCTCCGCCTTATGCAGGGCCCATGCCTTGTCCATCTTCGCCTTCCGAAGCAACTCGCGAAGATGATCGGATAAGAAGAACGAGTTTCCGCGGGACTGCACAACTAGGCTCTCCCGCCAGAGGTCTGGCCCGTCCAACGCACTGGGTAGAATTGACGGCGTTTTGCCCGGACCGATGGAGAACGACCCGGCAAGGCCTGGATTCTCCCGTATGATCCCGCGTTCAACCTCACCTTCGATATCCAAAGACTGTTTCGCATTGCGCACATGCAACAGGTAGAGCTCCGGGAAGATCAAGGTCTTCCGGGGTATGTCCCAAACCTCAATCTGTAGAAAATCGGTTTCGCCAAGGTCAGCCTGTTCAAGCACCTCGCGGCATTCCGGCGTGACGGCGGGATAACTCCCAAGCGACATGATTGGCTTTGGGATGACATCGGTTTTGGACTGCGCCTTATTGAAGCTCCATTTCGCGCCACGGACATCCTCTACCGTGATGGGATCAAAGCCCCAGAACTTTCTACTGCTCAGCCTTACCGCATTTCCTTGCGCTTTCATTTCTGCTTCGCTAAGCCCGACTTCGTCTTGCCAGCCCCAGCCGATTGGGCGCACATCAAGGATCGTGGCGGCAGTCAGGATATCACGCGCGTGCCAGACGAAGTCGGATTTTTCAGCGCTCATTCCACGACTCCAAAACTTCGGACTTTTGATTCCACTCAAATCCCTAACAAACCCTTAACACCAGATTCTTTCCCCAACAAAACCAACCCCTTACCCCCTTGTGCAAGCCTGCACACCTCAGCCAAACACCGCCTCGAACTCCCGCCATTCGCCCATGCTCATCCCCGAGCTCTCCTGCGTCACCGCTTCCCCGGCCAGCCGACGCTTCAGCACCTCAACGCCCTTGCCGGAGAGTTGCACACCCCCCATCCGGTAATCCTCGAACGCCCCATGGGCCGCGGGCACCCAATCCTTCACCATCTCGGCAATCGCATCCGCATAGACCCGGATTTCATATTGCGCGTGCTCATCCGCGCGCAGCCGCAGGAAGTGGAACAGGTTGTGCAGGTCCACCTTCCAATACCATTGCGTGTAGACATTCGCGGGCAGGTTCATCCGCGCCAGTTCCCGCGCCAGCCCCGCCTGCCCGTCCTGCGACAGCATCGCCTCGTAATGGTCATAGGCCCGCCCCGCATCGTCCTTCAGCATCCGCAGAACCCGCTCGGCCTCCGCGCCCTGCAACGTCTCCCCCCGGCCCTGATTGTTCACGACCGATTGCGCCGCCAGCGCGTCGGGCTCGGGGATGTAGAATTCCCGGTCCAGGATCGAATAGCGCGCCGAATATTCGTTCACATTCGCCGTCCGATGCCGGATCCATTGCCGCGCCACGAAGACGGGCAGTTTCACATGCAGCTTGATCTCGCACATCTCGAACGGCGTCGAATGCCAGTGCCGCATCAGGTAGCGGATCAACCCGCTGTCATCGCGGGATTTCTTCGTGCCTGCCCCGTAGGACACCCGCGCCGCCTGCACGATCGCCGCGTCGTCACCCATATAGTCGATGACCCGCACAAAGCCGTGGTCCAGCACCGGTTTGGCCTCGTAGAGATGCTGCTCCATCCCCGGCGCCACGGCGCGCAGCGTCGGCTGAGGGTTGGCGCGGGACTGCTGGATATCCTGCAGTTGTTCAGGGGTCAGGGGCATGGCAATGGTCCTTGGCGGGGAATCGGTGAAAGCAGCGGCGTGAGGCCACATATTGCCCCACCGCCCGGCATGACCGCAAGATGATGAGGGGACATGGCCGACGCAAGCGTTGCCAATCTGGAACGGACCTTGACCACCCGCCTGCCCGGACGCGCAGGGCAGGTCGTATTGTTCTTCGCCAAGCTGGGATGGGCCGCGGCCTTCGGCATCCTGATCCTGTCGGCGATCATCGTCACCCGCCTGATCTGGCACGACGATTGGGCGCTCGCCCGCTACGACGCGCTGGTGGTCTTCGCGCTGATCACCCAGATCCTGTTCATCCGCTTCAAGCTGGAGAGCTGGGAGGAAGCCAAGGTGATCCTCATCTTCCACATCTCCGGCACCATCATGGAGATCTTCAAACTCTCCCAGGGATCGTGGGATTACCCCGATCAAGGGGTGCTGGAAATCGGGGGCGTGCCGCTCTTTTCCGGCTTCATGTATGCCTCCGTCGGCAGTTTCATCGCGCGGTCCATCCGCATCTTCCACGTCCAGATCGCACCTTATCCCGCCTTCTGGATGACGGCCCTTCTGGCCGTAGCGATCTACGGGAATTTCTTCACCCATCACTACACGTACGATATCCGCTGGATCCTCTTCGCCGCCACGCTGATCCTGTTCTGGAACACGCGGATCTGGTTCTTCATCGCCAGCACCCCGCGCTGGATCCCGCTGCCTCTCGGTGCGCTCCTGTCGGCCGTACTCCTCTGGATCGCCGAAAACATCGGCACCTTCACCCGGACCTGGACCTACGAGACCCAGGGCGATACCGGCCTTGTCGATATCGGCAAGTTCGGATCGTGGTATCTGCTGCTCTATGTCAGCTTCGTCACCGTCACGCTTGTGCTGCGCGACGCGTTGAAGCCGCACCCGGTCAAACCTGCCCCGAGGTAACAATCCCGCGCCCCGGGCTGTTCAAACCCCCCATGCTTGCTAAGCTACAATCCAACCAACAAGGGAATCCCGCCCCATGACATTGCGCTACCTGCACACAATGGTCCGTGTGAAAGACCTCGACGCCTCGCTGGCCTTCTACAAACTGCTCGGCCTGGAAGAGACCCAGCGGTTCGACCGTGAGAACGGTCGCTATACGCTGGTGTTCCTCAGCCCGCCGGGCCAGGACAACGCGGCGGTGGAGCTGACCTACAATTGGGACGGCGATGACGGCCTGCCCTCCGACAGCCGCCATTTCGGCCACCTCGCCTACCGCGTGGGCAATATCTACGAGGTCTGCCAGCACCTGATGGACAATGGCGTCACCATCAACCGCCCGCCCCGCGACGGCCACATGGCCTTCGTGCGCTCGCCCGACAACATCTCCATCGAGCTGCTGCAGGACGGCGAGCATCTGCCCCCGGCCGAGCCCTGGGTGTCGATGGAAAACACGGGCCATTGGTAGGGCGCAGACCCCTCCGGGCGCTTGGCGCCGCGCTCTGCGCCTTGGCCGGCGCAGGCACCGCCCATGGGCAGGAGCAATGCCGCCTTGCGCTGCAACTGGGCCTCGATGTCTCGGCCTCCGTCGATCAGGCCGAGTACCGGTTGCAGGTCGATGGCCTGGCCTCCGCCCTGCTCAATCCCACGGTGGTCGAGGCCTTCCTGACCGGCCCCGGCCCGGTGGCGCTCTCGATCTTCGAATGGTCCGGGCGCTTCCAGCAAGACGTGCTGATCGACTGGGTCATGATCGACAGCGAGGCCGATCTTCTCGAAGTCGCCGAAGCCGTCTCGCGCTCCACCCGCGGCCATCAGGATTTCCCCACCGCCCTCGGCTACGCGCTCGGCTTCGCCGCCACCCGCTTCCGCGAAGCACCGGCCTGCCTGTTCCAGACGCTCGATATCTCCGGCGACGGCCAGAACAATGACGGCTTTCCCCCCGTCGCGGCCTATGAACATTTCCCCTTCGACGGGATCACCGTGAACGGCCTCGCCATCGGCGGCGCCAGCCGCGAGATCGAGGATTATTACCTGGCCGAGGTCATCCACGGCCCCGGCGCCTTCGTGGAATTCGCGGCCACCCATATGGATTTCGCCGAAACCATGCGCCGGAAACTGGAACGGGAATTGCGTTCGATGATCCTGGGCGGCGCGCCCGGCGCGGAGGACGTGTTCTAGGCAATCCCGACGGGATACAGCGACAATTCGATTAAAATTGTCCCCGCCCCCCGCCGCGCCCGTGCCCCGCCCGCCCCCGCGCTTGGCGCCTGATCCTGCACGCCGCCCGCTCTTTCATCTTGGCCGAAAAACTCATCTTCGGGGGCCACATCGGCCGCAACCGCAACCGCTCAGGGATCCGCCTCAACGGCCAGCATCGCGGCGCCCACGCGTCGGCCCTCGGCCAGAAGCACGTTGTAGGTGCGGCACGCCGCGGGCGAGGCCATCACTTCCAGCCCGATCCCCGACGCCTCGACGGCCCGGCGGAACGCCATCGGCGGATGGGCGATGGTGCCGCCGGTGCCGATCAGCAGGAAATCCACCTCCGACGCCGCGGCCACCACCGGCTCCACCGCGTCATATCCGGCCCAGTCGAACACGCCCGACGGCAGCAGCAGAACGGCCCCCTGCCGCAGCTCGCCACCAACGCGAAAGAAACCGGGCCCATAACCGTCCACCGGGCGGCTGTCATCGAAATTCACCTCGTTCATGCGCATCGCATCACCCCCAGACCGGCAGGCCCATGACACCCGCCGCACCAATCAGGATATAGGCCGCCGCCTTGTAAAGGGAGGCCGCTTCGGGCCGGAACAGCCGCACACCGATGAGCCCGCCCAGCGCATAGGGCCCCAACAGGATCACGCCAAGCCAGAAGGCGCGCGCATCGACAAGCCCCTGCACCCACATCATCGGCATCATGAAAAGCGAATTGAGCGTCAGGAAACAGGCCAGATTGCCGCGCGTCACCGCCACCGGCTGATCGGTGCCGAGATTGAACAGGATGATCGGCGGGCCGTTCAGGCCCGTCGACCCGCCGGTGATCCCGGCCAGCGCGCCCACCCCCAGTTGCAGCTTCCGCCCGCCCCGAAGCGGCACCTTCCACCCCGCCAAGAGGGCCGCCAGCGTGATCAGCGTCACCACGCAGACCGCCATGCGGATCGTCACCTCGGGCGCGATGCGGAGCAGGTAGATGCCAACGGGCATGAAGATCAGGGACATACCCACCATCATCAGCGTCTGCTTGCGGTCGGCATCCTTCCAGGCGCTCGGAAATACCGTGAAGAGCGATGCCAATGCCGAGAGCGAAAACGCCGCGATGGCCAGCGGCGGCGGCAGAAAGATCGTCGCCAGCGGCATGAAGATGAGCGCCGAGCCGAAGCCCGCAAAGCCATAGACCAAAGCCGCCAGAACCGAGATCGCCATAACCCAGATCAGCCCCGGCGTCGCCAGGGCCAGATCCAGGGCGTCAAGCATCGATGTCGGCGAATTGCGTCCCGCCACCGCCACCGCCGCCGGTCGGCTTCGACCAATCGCGCTTCACGCCGATCATCAGCACCACGTTCTTGGCCACGTAGATCGACGAATAGGTGCCCACAATCACCCCCCAGGCGATGGCGAAGACAAAGCCGCGGATCACGTCGCCGCCCAGAACGATCAGCGCGATCAGCGCCAGAAGCGTTGTGCCCGATGTCATCAGGGTCCGGCTCAGCGTCTCGTTGGCGCTCAGGTTCATCACCTCGCGCAGGTCGCGCTGCTTGTACTTGATCAGGTTCTCGCGCAGGCGGTCGAAGATCACCACCGTGTCGTTGATCGAATAGCCCACGATGGTCAGAAGCGCCGCGATGGTGGCCAGATCGAAGCGGATCTGCAGCAGCGAAAACACCCCGATGGTCAGGATCACGTCATGGATCAGGGCCGCGACGGCGCCGACCGAAAACTGCCATTCGAACCGCAGCCAGATATAGACAAGGATCGCACCGAGCGAGGCCACAACCGCGATGATCGCGGTCTGGATCAGCTCCCCCGACACTTTCGGGCCGACGGATTCCACCGATGGAAACGTCATCTCGGGATCGACGGAGGCCAGAAGCGCGTCTTCGATGGCCTGGATGGTTTCGGGCGTGACAGCCTCGGCGCCGTCCTGCGCCTGGATCCGCACGGTGACGACGTGCTGATCCTCATCGAAATTGGGGTCGAACACTTCCGAGATCACCACATCGCCCAGGTCCAGCGGCTCCAGCGCGGCGCGGTAATCGGCCACGTCCACCGCCACGGTGCTGTCGGTGCGGATCGTCGTGCCACCCAGGAAGTCGATGCCGAAATTCAGGCCGACCATCAGCCAGATCGCCAGCGAGGCGATGACGGCCACAACCGATGCGCCGAACGTCACCTTGGCATATTTGAAGAAATCGAAATTGGTTTCCTGCGGAACGAGACGGAGACGCATCGGATCAGACCTCGATCGTTTTGGGGCGGCGGTACTCGAACCAGACAACGAGCAGCAGGCGCGTGACGTAGATGGCCGTGAAGACCGAGGTCACAATGCCGATCCCCAGCGTGACGGAGAAGCCGCGCACCGGGCCGGAGCCAAGCGTGAACAGGATCGTGGCAATGATGAAGGTGGTGATGTTGGCGTCGATGATGGCGCTCAGCGCGCGCTCATAGCCCAGTTCGATGGCCCGCGCGGGCCCGCGCGCCGTTTTCAGCTCCTCGCGGATCCGCTCGAAGACTAGGACATTGGCATCCACCGCCATCCCGATGGTCAGCACGATGCCCGCAATCCCCGGCAGCGTCAGCGTGGCCCCGATCAGGGATAGCACCCCGAAGATGAGCCCCACATTCAGCACCAGTGCGACAGAGGCGAAGATGCCGAACAACCCGTAACTCAGGATCATGAAGACAAGCACCGCAACGAAGGCCACCAGCGCCGCGATCTGCCCGGCCTCGATGCTGTCCGCGCCCAGTTCGGGCCCAATGGTGCGCTCCTCCAGGAATGTCATCTCGGCCGGCAGCGCGCCCGCGCGCAGCAAGATCGCCAGTTCGGTGGAGCTTTCCACGGTGAAATTGCCGCTGATCTGGCCCGAGCCGCCGGTGATCGCCCCCCGGATCACCGGGGCGGAGATCACTTCCTCATCCAGCACAATGGCGAACGGCGCGCCGATATTGGCGGCGGTATATTCGCCGAAATCCCGCGCGCCGGACGGGTTGAAGCGGAAGGTCACCACCGGCTGGCCGGTCTGCTGATCGAAGGACGGCTGGCTGTCGACCAGATCATCCCCCGACACCACGGGCGTTTCTTCCAGGATGTAGAAGGTGCCACCCTCATCGGGGTCAATCGACGGCAACACGATCTGGCGCGCCTCCACATCCTCATCGGCGCTTCCCGCGCGCCCCACAACGGGGTGAAAGGTCAGCCGCGCGGTTGTCCCGATCAGTTCCTTGAGTTCCTGGGCCGACCCGATGCCGGGCACCTGGATCAGGATCCGGTCCGCGCCCTGGCGCTGGATCGTCGGCTCCCGCGTGCCCGCCTCATCGACGCGGCGGCGCACGATCTCGATCGACTGCTGCATCGTCCGGTCATTGGTCGCATCCTCCTCGGCCTCCGACAGCGAGATGGTCAGCACATCACCACTGCCCGACACGTCCAGCGTCTGCTCGGCAATACCCGTCAGGCCCACCACCGGCTGCGACAGGGCCCGCACCGCGGCCACGGCCTCGGCCATGCCCTCGGGCTGTTGGATCCGCACCTGCAGATTACCCGGCGCGGCATCAATCCGTTGGATCCCGCCAATGACGGGGCGCAGCTCGCGCAACGCATCGCGCACCTCGGGCCACAGCGCATCCATCCGCGCCACGTACACATCTTCCACCCGCACCTCGGCCAGCAGATGCGCGCCGCCCCGCAGATCAAGGCCCAGATTGACCAATGTCGCGGGCAGGAAACCCGGCCAGGCCGCCACATCGGCCACCTGCTCCTCGGTCTGGGCGCCGGTCCGCTCGATCTCGGCAAGCGCATCGTTGTGCCGCTCAACCGTGCCGTAGAAGAAATTCGGCATCGCGAAGGACAGGCCAGTCAGGACGACCAGCACGATGAACAGCCGGTTCCAGAGCGGGATCTGCAGCATGGGGAGGTCCTTAAACCTTTGGGGACGGCCTCGGCCGCTTAATCGTTGGCCGGTTCGGTCTTGGAGCGGACCTGCGCAATCGTCGGGCGCAACACGCGCACCTTCACGTCCTTGGCCAGCTCCACCTCAACCTCGGTGTCGTCCTTGACCTTGGAGATCTTGCCGATCAACCCGCCCTGCGTGACCACCTCGTCGCCGCGCCGCAGCGCCGCCACCATCGCCTGATGCTCCTTCACCTTCTTCTGCTGCGGGCGGATCAGGAAGAAATACATGATCACGAGGATCAGGAGCAGCGGAACAACCTGGCCGAAGGCTTCCATGGGCGCGGTCCTTTGAGTTGGGTGGCGCCCGCAACGGGCAGCCCTGTTGAAAAGTTGCGGCACCCTAAGGGGGCCGTCGGGCGAGTGCAATAAGTGCTCTGATGCCAGATGGGCGCAGGGCCCAAGGTGCGCAAGGGCGGGGGCGCAAGGGCGGGGCGGGCCTCAGGGTCGGGCGAAGGCTTTGCAAGTGCCGGGCAAACACGGTTGGATGGCGATCATGCCGCTCCTGCCCCCCTTCCTCCCCCGCGCCGCGTTGCTGGCCCTCGCGCTCGCCGCGCCTGCCCTGGCCGATCCGGCGGAGCCGCCCGCCATCGCGCCGCGCTACCTGGTCGCCGATCTGCCGGGGATCGTCCGGGTCGCGCGCAACGGATTTGCACCCCGCGGCTGCACCGGCGTGCTCATCACGCCCCGCCACGTCCTGACCGCCGGCCATTGCGCCAGCAGCCCCCGCGAACGGGTCGTCATCATCCGGCCCGACGGGGCCGGGGATCGGCTGGTGGCCCCCGTGGAGACCACCGCGCGCCATCCCGAGGCGCAGTCGCCCATGAGCATCGACACCATCGGGGCCGACCTCGCGCTACTCACCCTCGCCGCCGATCTCCCGCCCGACAGCGCCGTGCCCCTGCCCCTGGCCGAGCCCGATGCCGATCTGGGCCACCTGCTCGCGGGCTACCCCAATTCCGCCGCCACCCTGCTCCACGCCCATTTCGATTGCCGCATCATCCCCCTCGAACCGGCTATCCTGGGCAGCAATTGCCGCGTCGTCTCGGGCCTGTCGGGCGGCGCCGTCCTGCGCGAGGTGGCTGGCGAATGGGCACTGGTCGCCATCATCACCGCCACCCTGCCCGATGCCAGCGGCGACCTCCGCGCGCTCGCCACCCGCATCGACCCCACCACCTTCCCCGCCCTCGCCGAGGCGCTGGAGGGCGCGCAGGTTTGCAATCCCACCGCCGACGCGCTTTGCTGATCCCGGATTTCAGACAACCCGAGCGCCCGTGACCGACACCACCACCCTGCCCATCGCCCCGACGACCTTCTGGCTCCTCGTGATCCTTGTCGCACTTGTGCTGGCAATCCTCATCGCCGCCGTCGCAAAACCCGCTGACCCCACGGGCCCGTCCAGCAGCGCATGGTCCCGGTTTCTCACCCGCATCGGCCTCGACACGGTGCCACCCGTCACAGCGCTCTTCGTCAGTCTCTTCTGGGCGGCGCTGGCCCTGACCCTCGCGGGGGGCATTCTCGCAACCATCTACGCGGTCCCATCGGCCCTCGCGACGTCCACAAGCAACCCCGACGACGCCACCCTGCGCTGGACCCTGCTGACCCTCACCGCCCTCACCGGTGCCCTGGGCGCCGTCGTCGCCCTGCCCTTCACACTCATCCGCATCCGCCAGACGCAGCGCCAGACCGACCTCCAGGATGAGGCGCTCTTCAACGACAAGATCAACGCCGCCGCAACGGACCTCGCCGCGCGGCGGCAGGTGACGCGCGTCCTGCACCAAGGCACCCCCGACGAATGCATCGCCACCGAATGGGAAGACGACCTCGTCATCCGCGCCGCCGCGATTGATCGGTTGGAGGGGTTGGCGATTGAAGCAATAGAACGAGAGGACTACCGGCCCGCCCAACGCATAGCCCGCATGCTGTCGATCTATGTTCAGGAACTCAGTCGAGCCTATCCTGCGATAGAGCCGCCGAAGGACGCGGAGCCAGACCTGATCCACGGCTGGGCGTGTTCGCTCAGCCCGGTTCGGCCGGATATGGAGCGCGCCGTTCAAAGCCTTGGGCGGATCAATCCAGAAGAGGAGGCCGTCAGAACGGCTTTCAATCCAGAATTCATCGACCTGCGCCGCTGCAACTTGCAAGCATTCGATCTCCGCATTCTAAACTTGCAGGGAATTCAATTGGCGCATGGCCAGTTGCAGGGGGCCTACCTAGTCAGAGCTCAGTTACAAGGCGCAACCCTAATCGGGGCCCAATTGCAAGGCGCGACCTTCATAGGTGCGCAATTGCAAGGTGCGGACCTTTATGAGGCGCAGCTTCAGGGTGCAGAACTCGTCGGAGCCAACCTTTCGGAGGATACAGTTCTCGACGCCGCTATTCTCCAAGGCACTGCATTTAGGCTGCTGGAAGCCGCCACGCTGAAGCAGCTCCGAGCCTTTTGGGATGACATCATCATGTTCGCCGACACCGTCCCGGACGACAGCCCCGACCACTGGGTCCACGTCGCCGACGACGATTTCGACTACGACACCTTCATAGCCCAATGGCGCGCCTGGGCCGCCACCCTGGACCCGCCCGTCACCATCGCCCCGGATTACCGCGGCGACTGACCCAGATACCGGCGTCACCAGCCCCTCCTCGGGATATACCGTGGATATCCTCCAGATATACCGGCTCTATCTTCCCAAATCGGCCCCTTTCCCAGCCTCGCCGCCTCTGGCATACCCGCGCCACGACGACCTTGAGAGGAGGCCATTCCATGCATGATATCCGCGCCATCCGTGACAATCCCGCCGCCTTCGACGCCGCGATGGCCCGCCGGGGCCTCTCTCCCATGTCGTCCGAGATCCTCGCCATCGACGAGGCCCGCCGCGCTGCCATCACCGCCGCCGAAACCGCCCAGGCCGACCGCAACGCGGCGTCGCGGGATGTGGGCAAGGCCAAGGCCGGCGGGGACGAGGCCGAGTTCAACCGCCTCCGCGCGCTCATGTCTGAAAAGAAAGACGAAATCGCGCGTCTGGAGGAGGAGGCGAAGGCCAGGGATGCCGAGCTGACCGCGATCCTCGAAGGGCTCCCCAACCTGCCCGCGGCGGATGTCCCCGACGGCGCGGATGAGGAGGATAACGAAGAGCTTCACCGCCGCGGCACGCCGCGCAGGTTCGACTTCGCGCCGCTGGAGCATTTCGACATTCCCGCCGTCAAACCGGGCATGGATTTCGAGACCGCCGCCAAGCTCTCCGGCAGCCGTTTCGTGCTCCTGTCGGGGGCCGTCGCCCGCCTGCATCGCGCTCTGGCCCAATTCATGCTGGATATTCATACACTTGAGAACGGCCTCACCGAAGTGAACGCCCCCGTCCTCGTCCGCGACGATACCCTCTACGGCACCGGCCAATTGCCGAAATTCGGCGACGACAGCTATCAGACGACCAATGGCTGGTGGCTCATCCCCACCTCCGAGGTCAGCCTGACCAACATCGTCAACAACGTGGTGGTCGAGGAAAGCTACCTGCCCCGCCGCTACACCGCCCATTCCCTGTGCTTCCGCTCCGAAGCCGGCAGCGCGGGCCGCGACACGGCGGGCATGTTGCGCCAGCACCAGTTCGAGAAGGTCGAAATGGTCTCGGTCACCCATCCCGACGCATCAGACGACGAACAGCTCCGCATGCTGGCCTGCGCCGAGGGTATTCTCGACCGCCTGAACATCCCCTACCGCACGGTCAAGCTCTGCACCGGCGATATGGGCTTCGGCGCCACGCGCACTTTCGATATCGAGGCCTGGCTGCCCGGCCAGAACACCTATCGCGAGATCAGCTCCGTCTCCACCTGCGGCGATTTCCAGGCCCGCCGGATGAATGCCCGCTTCAAACCGTCCGAGGGCGGCAAGCCAGAATTCGTCCACACCCTCAACGGCTCCGGCCTCGCCGTGGGCCGCTGCCTGATCGCCGTGCTGGAAAACGGCCAGGAGGCGGACGGGTCCGTGACGCTACCAGAGGCGCTGCACCCATGGCTCGGCGGCAAGACCCGGATCGATGCGGATGGCGTGTTGGCCTGACGGACAAACTCATCGCAGGGAGGGTGCGCGCCCATCGCGCCCTCCCGCCCCCGCAGGTTGGGCGCAACCAACCGCCTCGATGAGGCACGGTGTTCATGAGACGGGATACGAGGAGGTTTTCGCCAACGATCGCGAAGGCTCCCTTGTGTCGCAGATCAAATAGGGACGTCCGAAACCAGGGCCCCCGAAACTGTACCGGCCACGGGGGCTCTGATTGAGCACGCGAAATGCTCTGTTATCGCCGTTTGGACGGCGCCGCGGATTGCAAGTCCATTCAAGCGGGTCCGGACGTCGTGGCTCACTCACCGGATCACGGGTAACCTCCAGTGTCACCGAAAAAACCTCAACACCCTCGCCGAATATGTCGTCCAGATCCAACGGATCAACCTCGCGCAAGCTGTCCGCATCCCCCCATTCCAGAAACGTCAGCATGTCGGGACAGGCCTCTACCGGCAGGGTCACCGGCGCCCGCAGGCGGCGGGCGCGGCGTAAGCGGTCGCCATGGGTATCGAAATCCCCGGGCACCTCGGGCGCGCAGCGGTGGGCGTCGGCGAGGAACCTCTGGGGCAGAACGAACCGGTGGCGCTTGGGTACAACCGCGACCCCCACCGCCTCGCCAGTCAAGTCCCGGAAGACATTGCCCGGGGGACCTCCGCTGCCCGGTCTTCGATGACCGATGTCCCGGACACAAGCCAGCGGCCGTGCGGACGGTGACGGTCACCCGCTCGTTCCATTCGTACTCTTCAGGGCCGCAGCCGAACAGCGTGCCAAGAAGGAATGTGAACAGCAGGGCGACGCGCATGGACTACCCGTCTTCCGGTCTGCGTCGCGAAAGCCGCCTGACGGGACGCCGTCCAGTCGAATGCACAATTTCGAAGCGAAAGACGTGCATCCCAAAGAGTCTTGATCAAAGGTTAATCAGAGCCGGTATTTGTATTTAAAACAGAGGTTTAGGAAGCTTGTGCAAGCGTGCACATGTCGCATTTCCTGTGCGGTTCCAAGGTCCGACGGGGAACTCCCTACCCGCCCCGCGCATTGCCCCTACATGACCTACATGCATGTGCCCGCCCAAACCGACCGCGCCCGCCTCTGGGCCATCCTTTGCCTGACCGCCGCGGTGGCCTTTGCCATCGTCCCGTTCTTCGCCAGCCCCTTCTCCGGGTTCGAGCCGGGCCGCTTCCCGGTGCCGGTCGATAATCCGCCGATCCAACCGGTGGGATGGGCGTTCTCGATCTGGGGCGTGATCTATCTCTGGCTTATCGCAGGCACCGGTTATGGCCTGCTGAAACGCGCCGAAGATGCGCGCTGGCAGGCGCATCGCCTCTGGCTCTTCATCTCCCTTCTGATCGGGGCGGCGTGGATCCCGGTCGCGAATGTCAGCCCGATCTGGGCGACGATCCTCATCCTTGCCATGCTCGTCACCGCCGTGATGGCTCTGGCAAGGGCGCCGGTCATCGAACGCGCCTGGACACGGTGGCCCATCGGGCTCTATGCGGGCTGGCTCACGGCCGCCTCCTTCGTGTCGCTCGCCACCTTGGCGGCGGGCTATGGCCTTGCCTCGCCGGAGGTCGCCAGCTGGATCGCGCTGCCGCTGGCCTTGGGCACCGCCACGCTTCTGACCCTGCGCCACTGGACGCCGACCTATCCCGCCGCCGCGGCCTGGGCCGCCATCGGGATCGCCGTTGCCAACTGGCCTGCGCTGTACGGCTGGGCCGCGGCCGTCGGTGCCGTGCTTCTGGCCGCCCTGGTCGTCACCGCCGTCATCCGCAGGGTCTGACCTCCGGCCTCCGGGCGGACGCGTGCGGATGGCGCGCCGCCATCCGCCCGTCGCGATGCCACCGCCCACACCACCGCTTGCCGCCCATTCCCCCAACGGCTACACCCGCGGCCATGCGTATTCTCATCACCAATGACGACGGCATCAACGCCCCCGGCCTTGAGGTCCTGCACGACATCGCAACCGACATCGCCGGAGACAGCGGCGAGGTCTGGACGGTGGCCCCCGCCTTCGAGCAATCCGGCGTCGGGCACTGCATCTCCTACGTGCATCCCACCATGATCGCCGAGCTTGCGCCGCGCCGCTTCGCCGCCGAAGGCAGCCCGGCGGATTGCGTGATCGCTGCGATGCATGACGTCCTGAAGGACAATCCGCCCGACCTGATCCTGTCGGGCGTGAACCGGGGCAACAACTCGGCGGAAAACACACTTTATTCCGGCACCATCGGTGCCGCGATCGAGGGCGCGATCCAGGGCATCCCCGCCATCGCGCTGTCGCAATATTACGGGCCGGGCAACATCAACCTGAAGGATCAGTTCGACGCCGCACGCTCCCACGGGGCGGCCACGATCCGCAAGATCCTCGGCGCGCCCGATGCCTTCACCAGCCGGCCCTACAAGATCTTCTACAACGTCAACTTTCCGGCCTTCCCGGCCTCTGAGGTCAAGGGCATCCGGGCGGTGGCCCAGGGGTTCCGCGACGGCGGCACCGGGATGGGGATGCGCGCCGATATCGCGCCGAACGGGCGCAAGTTCCTGTGGATCACCGGCTCGCCCCAAAACGTGCCGTCGGGCGCCGATACCGACGCCACCGTCAATCTCGATGGCTATATCTCGATCACCCCCATGCGTGCGGATCTGACGGCCCATGATCGGCTGGCCGATCTCAGGGCCGCCGTGGAATGACCCACGGCGCGGAGAACGGGGGCGGCTTCGACGGGGAACGCAAGATGCAGTTCCTGTTTCAGCTGCGCCAGAAGGGCGTCACCGACAGCCGCGTGCTGACCGCGATGGAAAAGATCGACCGGGGCGATTTCGTGCGTGGCCATTTCGCCAGCCGCGCCTACGAGGATATGCCGCTTCCGATCAATTCCGGGCAAACCATCAGCCAGCCCTCGGTTGTCGGCCTGATGACCCAGGCGCTTGGCGTACAGCCGCGCGATACCGTGCTCGAAATCGGCACCGGCTCGGGCTACCAGGCCGCGATCCTCAGCCAGCTGGCCCGCCGCGTCTACACGATCGACCGCCACCGCAACCTGACCCGCGATGCGGAGGTGGTGTTCACCAAGCTGGGCCTCGTCAACATCACCGTGCTCACCCGCGACGGCTCCCACGGCCTGCCGGATCAGGGCCCGTTCGACAGGATCCTCGTGACCGCCGCCGCCGAAGACCCGCCGGGCCCGCTGCTGCAACAGCTCAAGACCGGCGGCACCATGGTGGTGCCCGTGGGCCAATCCGACGCCGTCCAGACCCTGATCAAGGTGTCTCGCACCGAAACCGGGTTCGAATATGATGAGATCATGCCGGTGCGCTTCGTCCCGCTGGTCGAGGGTACGGCGCGGGACTGACGCGGGGACGACCTAGAATGAAAGGGCGCGACACCTGTCGATGCCGCGCCCTAGGGGATCGTCAAAGCGATCAATGCCGCCCGGTCAGCCCATGAACAGGAACACGTCGATGGAGGCCAGATCGGTCACGCCGTCCAGCGTCAGCGCATTGCCCTCCCCGAAATCGACACGGGTGTTGCCGTCCATCACCTCGGCCTTGTCGAAGAACGACGCCTGAACATCCATACCGTCGCCAAGAAGCGATGCATCGAGGAACAGCACATCTTCGCCGATGGTGAAGTCAGTGATCTTGTCGTCGCCGCCGGTGAAATCGAAGAAATCCTCCCCCAATCCACCGGTCATGACATCGTCACCCGCATCGCCGGCGATGTAATCCATCCCGTCGCCGCCATCGAGCGTGTCGTTGCCATCGCCGCCGATCACGGCGTCATGGCCTCCGCCGCCGCTGATCACATCGTCACCGGCCTCACCTTCCAGGTAATTGGGTCCGTCCGATCCCGTGATCGTGTCATTGCCCGCATCGGCAAAGACCACGGCCCAATCGCCATCGGCCACGATTTCATCATCCCCCTCGGTGCCGAATTGAATGCCTGACGCGTCGCACTCTTCCGGCTCGGGTTCCGGTGTCGGCTCTGGCTCGGGCTGCGGTTCGGGCTCCGGCTCGGGCTCGGGCGTGGGTTCGGGCTCCGGTTCTGGTTCCGGTGTTGGCTCGGGTTCCGGCTCCGGCGTCGGCTCGGGTTCCGGCTCCGGCGTCGGCTCCGGCGTGGGTTCAGGCACAGGTTCCGGGGCCGGTTCGGGCGCTGGTTCCGGTGCAGGCTCCGGCACGGGTTCCGGCGCGGGCTCGGGTGCGGGCGCGCCATCGGGTTCGATGGACCCCGACGTGTCTCCATCCGTCCGCGCAAAGTTCTGCGTCACGACCACCCCGTCATACCCTTTCAGGTTGCCGCGCTCGATCCCGATGCCGATCTCGGTGAAATCGGGGTTCAGGATGTTGGCCCTGTGGCCGGGGCTGTCCATCAGGCCCTTATGCAGCTGGACCACATCATCGGCGATCCCGTCCGCGCCACGCTCCGATTGCCAGGCGATGTTCTCCCCCGTCGACCAGGAGCCTTCGAACGGGTAGTTCGCTGCCTGCATCCGTTCGGTGGCCGACGAACCGCCCTGCCCGGTATGCGAGAAGGTGTCGGTGTCGATCATCCAGTTGCTGTGATCTTCGCTGGACTCATTCAAAAGCGTGTTCAGCTTGAGAGGCGTCAGCCCCGCATTGGTCCGCTCCTGATTGATCAGATCGAGCATCTGTCGTTCTGCCGTGCTTGCAAGTGACATTGGTCTGCCTTTCATTGCCGTACTGTCAGGCCTCCGACCAACTGCGCCCCGGCCGCCGCGCGCAATCTCCCGAAAGGCGGCGCCCTCAAACCAGCCAGCCCTTGCCGGAATCCCGCGATCCGGACCGCGGGACGTTGCTGAGGACGTAACCGGCCGGGATTATGCGGAAAGCTGCCGAGCCGCGCGCATCTCCGCCCACCCGGCGCTCGATCTTGCGGCGCGCAAACCCTTGCCCATTGCCCGCCGCCCGCCCATCCCCCTTCCGCCAACCGCTTTTCCGGTGTAAACTCGTTTCCAAGAAGGCCCCCACGGCCCGTATTTTGAGGAAGGTTCGAGCGCCATGCGCCTGATCAAGACGAGTTTCACCGCCCGTAGCCTGACGCTGCTGGCGTCATTTCTGTTGGCAGCCTGCGTCGGTAACCCGCCCGATCTGGATTTCGATTTCCGCCCCAACGCCCCGCGCGGCGAACCTGTCGTGGCCGACCGGCCCGATCCCGACAGCCGCGGCCTGATCTCCTATGAAAGCTACCAGGTCGCCGTGGCCCGGCGCGGCGATACCGTGGCCGATGTGGCCACCCGGATCGGCCTGACGCCCGAGGAGCTGGCCTCGTTCAACGGGCGCACCGTGGGCGATCCGCTGCGCGATGGCGAGGTGCTGGCCCTGCCCCGCCGCGTCGCCGGTGGCGCGCCCGGCGCAGGCAGCGACATCGCCTCGATCGCCCGCGGCGCCATCGATGCCGCCGATGCGCGGACCGGCCCCACCGGGGCCGCGCCCCGGGGGCAGGGCGGCGAAGAACCCGTGCGTCACCGGATCGCGCGTGGCGAGACGGCCTATTCGGTCGCGCGTCTCTACGGCGTCTCGGTGCGGGCGCTGGCGGAATGGAACGGGCTTGGCCCCGATCTTGCCGTGCGCGAAGGGCAATACCTGTTGATCCCGATCGTGATCGAAGCCGCGCGCACCGGCGATGACAGCCGCCCGGGCGACAGCGTGGCACCGCTGCCGCCATCGGCCGCCAACCCGCTGCCCGACGGCATCGAAACCGCAACCCTGCCGCCGCTGGAAGGCACCGGCACCGGCGCCACCGAAGGCACGGGAACGGCCGCCGCGGCCACACCCGCACCGGCGCCCGCGCCCGCGCAATCCAGCGCGCGCCTGATCCGTCCCGTCGAGGGCTCCGTCCTGCGCGGCTATTCCTCCAGCAACGAGGGTATCGATATCGGGGCCTCCACCGGCACCGCCGTGCGCGCCGCCGCCGATGGCACCGTGGCCGCGATCACGCAAGATACCGATCAGGTGCCGATCCTCGTGGTGCGCCATGCGGACGGGTTGCTGACGGTCTATGCCAATATCCAGAACATCCGCGTCAGCCGGGGGGATCGCGTCTCGCGCGGGGATACCGTGGCCGAGGTGGGCGGCGGCGATCCGTCCTTCCTGCATTTCGAAGTGCGGCGCGGGTTCGAGGCGGTCGATCCGGCCGACTTCCTGCCCTGACAGGCTGAGATCACCGCGCGCGCACGGCCCACGTGCGCGCGCGTTCGCTGTACTTGCGCCCGTGCACCCGCCCGCTGGCGCAGTCCCGGCAGCCGCGGCACGGCACGGCCTCAGCCCCTTTTCGCCGATCACATCGCGTTCACATTCCTCCTATTTTGCACATTCCGGTTTTTGCGGCATAATCGTTAACGGTTCTGACCAGAGCAACGCAAAGGAGGCCGCCCATGTGGGATCGCATCCTGAACCGAATGCTGCGGGATTTTATCCAACAGGGCGCCCTTGCCCTGACCTATCCCGATGGCACCCGTCACACCTATGGGCCCGCGCGGGACAACCCCGTCGAGGTCACGCTGCACGATGACGCCCTGCCCCGGCGGCTGGTGCTCAACACCGATCTCGCGGTGGGCGAGGCCTATATGGATGGCAGCCTGACCATCGCGGGGGACGATCTCGATGGCTTCCTGACCCTGGCCACCATCAACGCCGCGCAGGGCGACCGGGTCTGGTGGCGCAACCTGTCGGGCCGGATCCACCGGGCCCGGCGCGTGTTCGATCAGTGGAACCCGGCGCACAAGGCGCGCGAGAACGTGGCCCATCACTATGATCTGTCATCGCGCCTCTACGATCTGTTCCTGGATCAGGAGCGCCACTATTCCTGCGCCTATTTCTCCGATCCCGCCATGTCGCTGGAGGCCGCGCAGCGCGCCAAGACCCACCATATCGCGGCCAAGCTGGTGCTGGAGCCGGGGATGGAGGTGTTCGAGATCGGCTGCGGCTGGGGCGGCATGGCCCTGACGCTGGCGCGGGACTACGGCGCCAAGGTGCTCGGCGTGACGCTCTCGGAAGAGCAGCACCGCTTTGCCACCGAACGCGCCGCGCGCGAGGGTCTGCAAGACCGCGTGCGCTTCGAGTTGAAGGATTACCGCCACGTCACCGGCCAGTTCGACAGGATCGTATCCATCGGCATGTTCGAACATGTCGGCGTGCCCCATTACCGCGAGTATTTCGACACGGTGCGCACGCGGCTGCGCGAGGACGGCGTGGCGCTGATCCACACGATCGGGCGCGCCGACACGCCCGGCCACACCTCACCGTGGATCCAGAAATACATCTTTCCCGGCGGCTATTGCCCGTCGCTGTCGGAAATGGCGACGGCGGTGGAAAAGGCTGATCTCTACCCCACCGATATCGAGGTCTGGCGGCTGCATTATGCCGAGACGCTGCGGCACTGGTATGCCCGGTTCACGGCCCACGAGGCCGAGGCCCGGATGCTCTACGATGAACGGTTCTGCCGGATGTGGCGCTACTACCTCAAGGCGTCCGAGGCCACGTTCCGCCACAACCGCCAATGCGTGTTCCAGTTCCAGATGGCCAAGCGGCAGGAGGCGGTGCCGCTCACGAGGGATTACATGCATCCCGCGCCCACGGGCCACATACAGGCCGCGGAATAGATCCACGCCACTGTCCGGTGATCTGCACCCATGGCCTGCCGGGTCAGCTGTCATGAACCCATTTGATACCCGGCGTACTTTCTTGATGGGCGCGCCGGTTGACCGGCGAATACCCCCCCACATAGCCTTGATATACGAGGCCCATCTCCGGGTGACGGTCCATTCCTTTATCAGAGCAGACCCATGAAAAACATCCTGACATCTGCGCTTGCGCTTGCGGCGCTGACGATGCCCGCCGGCGCGGAGTCCTTCTCGGTGGAGCTTTTCGCAGGCAGCACGTTCGCAACCGAGTTCAATCTGAACGGAAACCTGTTCGATATCGCCTCAGATGACGTTGTCGGGATCCGGGGCCTCTACAGCGTCACTCCGAACATCGCCGTTGGCCTGGAATACAGACAGACGGCGGCGGTGTTCACGACTCTTTTCCAACGGTCCATGGACGTCGAAGCGCTCTCCGCAATTGCGCGATACACGATCCCGGTGAACGACAGGCTTGGCGTCTACGGAACGCTCGGAGTGAGTCGCGTGTCAGTCCACTACATCAATACCATCTTTACGGACAGCGGCACGTTCGAAGGTGGAACGCTCGCCCTGGGCGCCAGCTATGCGGTGACCGACACGGTCGGAGTGTTTGCGGAATGGTCCGCCTTGACGGTCTTTGGCGATTTCGAACTCCGGGGCGACATATTGGAATATACCGGCTCCTCCGTGAACCTCGGTGTCCGCGTCCGGTTCTAGGCCGCCGCGTTCACCAACCCGCAAAACACCGGCTCCAGCCGGTCGACCACATGTTTGACATCCTCGGGGAAAGTCCGCCCGCGGGCCGCCTCACCCGGAAAGCCGACGCAGGTGATCTGGGCCGCCAGCGCGGCTTGCGCGCTTTCGGGCGTGTCCTCGATGGCAACGGCCTCCGCCGCGCTCAGGCTCAGATGCTGCAGCGCCAGCCGGTAGATCTCGGCCGAGGGCTTGCCCTCCGTCACCATGTCGCGGTCGCCGATGAACGCAAAATCGTCGCGCGCGATCTTCCCCTCAAGCCCCTCGAACAGAAGATCCACGGTGTCGGACCCCGTCGTCGTCACGAAACCAAGGCGCACATCCGCGGCCTTCGCATCCGCGATCAGCTCCGCCACACCGGGGCGCGGATCCAGACCGTCCTCCTGCACCCGCGCGCGGAAATGGGCCACCTTGGCCGCGTGCAACCGGCCCGCATCCACCTCAACGCCCGTCTTGTCCGCATAGTCCGCGATCCGGTCCTGGCCGCCGGGTTTGCGCAGCATCTCGCGGTATTCTTCCCGGCCCCAGGACCAATCCAGCCCCGCATCGCGAAACGCGGCATTGAAGGCCTGCCGCTGCAATTCGGAGGTTTCGGCGAGGGTGCCGATGGCACCAAAAAGGAGGGCTTTCGGGGAGGTGGGCATGGCAGCGCCTTTCGATATGTCCGGGGGTCGCACGGGAAGAGAACATAGCGCGCCGCGAAAAGGTTCCACGCCCCCACCCCCCGGCCCCCATCGGATGGCGCAAAGCCATCCGGATCACGGGCGGCAGGTCGCGCAGCGATCCGCGGCGTTGCACGGATCCCACGCCGGAAAAACCTGCGGATTCCCGTAGGTGGATGCCGTTGACGGGTGATGGGCCCGCCCCTACGGTGCAACCGCTGGCACAGTGCCAATAAAGCCCCTGTCCACGAATTCAGAGAACCCCCATGAAACACCTGATCATCGCGACGCTCTTCACCAGCTTTCTGGCCGCCCCGGCCATGGCACAGAATGTCTCGGCCGAACTCTTTGGCGGATACACGTTCGAGACGGAGCTCGATCTGAACGGCAATATGTTCGATGTCGATGCGGATGAGATTTTCGGGATCCGGGGCCTCTACAATCTCACGCCCGAGATCGCCGTTGGCCTGCAATACACCCGATCCACCGCGGACTTTTCAACGTTGGCCGATCGGTTCCAGGATGTCGATGCGATCATGGTCATCGCCCGTTATTCAGCCCCCGTGACCGATATGGTCGAGGTGTACGGGACACTCGGCCTGGGCTCGATGCATATCGATTACACCCAGCTCGTCGGCGACGAGGAATCGACAAACGTCACGGGCGCATCGGCGGCCATTGGCGCCGTCTATTCGGTATCGGACTCCATCGGTATCTTCGCGGAGCTTTACCATCAGGCCGCCCTGGAAGATTACGAATTGGTGGGCGACACGCTCGAATACCGCGCCACATCGGTCAATCTGGGCGTGCGCTTCCGGTTCTGATCGCAGCCTGCCGGGCCTCTGGCGACGGTTGCTCCCCATGGCCTGACATCTCCTCATAGTGGTCGACAGAACAGCTGGTGATGAGGTGTTCCATGCCGGCTGGTATGTGAGGTCTGTCCCAATCGGGGCCGAGGGCCTTGGCCAACTGATCGCTCGATTGCCATGTCGAGACCATGACATATTCGTCGGCCGTATCGCTCAGGGGGCGGCCGATCATGACCTGGTCCATGCCGTCACAGGATCGCATGAATGGCACCGAGATCGCCTGATACTTGGTTTCGAAGTCCGCCACCTTGGCCGCGGCGACGGTTGCTCGGAATATTCTGATAATCATGTCTGACCTTTCCGCCGGGCCGCGCGGCCCTTCGTGCATCATCGTTTCGGTGCCGTGGCCCGGTGGCTGCTCCATATGTCCGCAGCCCGCCCAATCCGCCTAGGCGGCCCCTTCGACAATGAGAAAATCCGCGTCTGCATTCGCAACCCTGATCGCGCGGGCGGCCTGATATTCAGGGGATTGATAGCAGCGCATCGCCGTATCGAAATCCTCGAACTCGACGACGACGTTCCGGTCCCGGGCCTGCCCTTCCATGCAGGCGTATCTGCCGCCGCGCACCACAAACCGCGCCCCGAACGCCTCAAAGGCTGGGCGCGCCGCGGCCAGATAGTCCGGGTAGTTTTCCGCGTTCTTCACCGATACGCGCACAATCCAGTAACCGTTGGGCATTGTCTTTCCGCCATCTCAAAATCCCCGAGAGCCGGGCTCAGGCTGTTTGCGCTCTCCCGATCATGCAGCTGGATATGTAGCCATAGGCCTGCATCCAGGCCTCGCGTACATCGTCCGTCCAGGCGTCGCCCAAGCCCCTTTCCAGGGTCCAGAGCAACGCAGATCCCACCGTGTCGTAATGCGACTTCTCCACCCCGTACCCGGCATGTCTGCGCCCGAGATCCTCCAGGCTCCGCGTCAGGGTGTCGGGATGTTCAAGATCGGCGATTGCCTGCGACACCGCCGCCGTCAGTTTCCGCTTTTGCGCCGTCATGTCCGTATGTCCGAACAGGCGCTCGATCTGCGGATCAAGCTTGAACAGGCGATCGTAGAACAGATCCGCCGCCGTGTCCGCGATTGGCACGACCTGTGCCCAGGTCGATCTTACGATCCGTTTCTGATCCGGTGTCATCGGAGCCTCCGAATGTGTGCTGTTTGATCGGCAGTCGATATCTGCCATCGCGATCACATAGCGACTCCTCGCGAATCAGAAAAATGAATAATAAGGATGATAATGATCTCCGGGAGAGATGGATGGATCTGACGGAACTCAGGATCTTTACCGCTGTCGTTCGCGAAGGCGGGATCACACGGGCAGCGGAGCGGCTGAACCGGGTGCAGTCAAATGTCACCACACGGATTCGCCAGCTTGAAGACCGGTTGGGGACGAGCCTGTTTGACCGGCGCGGGAAACGTCTTGTGTTGACGGCGGCGGGCCGAACGCTGCTGGACTATGCCGATCGGCTGCTCGCTTTGGCGGCCGAAGCCGAGGAAGCGGTACACGGGGACAGGCCCACAGGTGTCTTCCGCCTTGGCTCCATGGAAAGCACGGCGGCCGTTCGCCTGCCGCACCCCTTGTCGCAATTCAGCCGCCGCTATCCCGATGTCAGGCTTGAGCTGCACACAAACACACCCACCGAACTCGCGCGCGAGGTGCTGGCCGGTGAAATCGACGCCGCCCTGGTCGCCGAACCTGTTGCGACGGCCAAATTCGACTCGATGACGGCATTTGTCGAGGAACCCGTCATCGTGACATCGCAGGACCATCCGCCCTTCGACGAAACCGGCGGTGTTCCCCCGACAATGCTCGTGTTCGAACATGGTTGCCCGCATCGGCGCAGGTTGGAAGATTGGTATGCAGAACGCGACAGCCTTCCCGATCGGACGATCGAACTCGGGTCCTATCATGCGATGCTGGGTTGCGTGCTGACGGGCATGGGCGCGGCGCTTCTGCCGCGCAGTGTCATCTCGACTTTCCCTGAACGCACGCGCCTGCGGATCATCCCTCTTCCCGAAGGACAGGACAAAATCAGGACCATGTTGATCTGGCCCAAGGGAGAGCGGTCGCCCAAGGTCGAAGCCCTGAGAAAGATATTGGAGGCGAATTGGCAGGCGAAACCCTAGAAATCCGCCCGGTTGAGCCGGATATGTGGCCAGAGTTCGAGCAGCTTTTCGAAGCGCGCGGCGGCCCGAAATCCTGTTGGTGCATGGTGTGGCGCGACTTTCAACGCAATGCCACGGCAAAAGACCAGGCCGATCGCAAGCGCGGTATGCAAGACCGGATAGAGCGCGGTCAAAAGGTCGGCTTGATGGGCTTTCTGGGCAGAGAACCGGTTGCGTGGTGCTCGGTGGCGCCTCGCCCGACGTTCAAGGCGTCGCTTGACGGGCTTTCCCAGGCCGAAGGATCGGAAAAGTGGTCTCTGACCTGTCTGTTTGTCAAGCGCGCTCATCGTGGAAAAGGGCTGTCCGGGACGTTGATTGATGCCGCGGTGGACTATGCGCGGGCCCAGGGCGCAAGCGCGCTTGATGCTTACCCGGTGGACCCGGAATCTCCGAGCTACCGCTTCTGTGGCTTTGTATCACAATTCGACAGCCGCGGGTTTGCAGCGGTTGGCTCGGTCGGAACACGCCGGCACCTCTTTACCCGACGGCTCTAGCTTTCCGAAAAGCTCAGGGGCCATGAATCCGCCCCTGCCTGCACCGCACCGGCCGCTTTCGCCCCTTCCGCCCTTGCACCCCCGGCCCCTGCCCTTATAACGCCGACAGTTTGCCCGCTGCTCAGGTGGGGAAGGCCAATTCGTCGGGGGACACCATGCCTAAAAGATCAGACATCAACTCGATCATGATCATCGGCGCGGGCCCCATCGTCATCGGTCAGGCCTGCGAATTCGACTATTCCGGCGCCCAGGCCTGCAAGGCCCTGCGCGAGGAGGGCTACCGCGTCATCCTGGTGAACTCGAACCCCGCCACGATCATGACCGACCCCGAGCTGGCCGACGCCACCTATATCGAACCGATCACCCCCGAGATCGTCGCCAAGATCATCGAGAAAGAGCGCCCCGACGCGCTCCTGCCCACCATGGGCGGCCAGACCGGGCTGAACACCTCGCTGGCGCTCGAGGAAATGGGTGTGCTGGAGAAATTCGGGGTCGAGATGATCGGCGCCAAGCGCCCCGCCATCGAGATGGCCGAGGACCGCAAGCTGTTTCGCGAGGCGATGGACCGGATCGGGCTGGAAAACCCCAAGGCCACCATCATCTCCGCCCCCAAGGGCGCGGATGGCAAATACGACATTCAGGCCGGTCTGAAGGAGGCCATCGACGCCATCGAATATGTCGGCCTGCCCGCCATCATCCGCCCCGCCTTCACCCTTGGCGGCACCGGCGGCGGCGTGGCCTATAACCGCGCCGAATACGAGCATTTCTGCCGCACCGGCATGGAGGCCTCCCCCGTCGCCCAGATCCTCGTCGATGAAAGCCTGCTTGGCTGGAAAGAATTCGAGATGGAGGTGGTGCGCGACAAGGCTGACAACGCCATCATCGTCTGTTCCATCGAAAACGTCGACCCGATGGGTGTGCATACCGGCGACTCGATCACCGTCGCCCCGGCCCTCACGCTGACCGACAAGGAATACCAGATCATGCGCAACGGCTCCATCGCCGTCCTGCGTGAGATCGGCGTGGAGACCGGCGGCTCCAACGTGCAATGGGCCGTGAACCCCGAAGACGGCCGCATGGTCGTGATCGAGATGAACCCCCGCGTCTCCCGCTCCTCCGCGCTGGCCTCCAAGGCCACCGGCTTCCCCATAGCCAAGATCGCCGCCAAGCTCGCCGTCGGCTACACGCTCGATGAGCTGGACAACGACATCACCAAGGTCACGCCCGCCTCCTTCGAGCCCACAATCGACTATGTCGTCACCAAGATCCCCCGCTTCGCCTTCGAGAAGTTCCCGGGCGCCGAGCCCCACCTGACCACGGCGATGAAATCCGTGGGCGAGGCCATGGCCATCGGCCGGAGCTTCCACGAGTCGATGCAGAAAGCACTCGCGTCGATGGAAACCGGCCTCACCGGGTTCGATGAAATCGACATCCCCGGCCATGGCGAAGACCCCGCCGCCATCACCAAAGCGCTCTCCCAACAAACCCCCGACCGGATCCGCGTCATCGCCCAGGCCATGCGCCATGGCCTCAGCGACGACGATATCCACGCCGCCACCAAATTCGACCCCTGGTTCCTCGCCCGGATCCGCGAGATCATCGACGCCGAGAACCAGATCCGCGAGCAGGGCATGCTCGCCACACCCGAGGATTTCCGCCGCGTGAAGCAGATGGGCTTCACCGATGCCCGCCTCGCCACCCTCACCGGCCTCAGCGAGCACGAAATCCGCAACGCCCGCCACGGCGCGGGCGTCATCGCGCAGTTCAAACGCATCGATACCTGCGCCGCCGAATTCGAGGCGCAGACGCCCTACATGTATTCCACCTACGAGACCCCCGTGATGGGCGAGGCCGAATGCGAGGCCCGCCCGTCAGGCAAGACAAAGGTCGTCATCCTGGGCGGCGGCCCGAACCGGATCGGGCAGGGCATCGAGTTCGATTATTGCTGCTGCCACGCCTGCTTCGCGCTCAGCGATGCGGGCTACGAGACCATCATGGTCAACTGCAACCCCGAAACCGTCTCCACCGATTACGACACCTCCGACCGCCTGTATTTCGAACCCCTCACGCTGGAACACACGCTCGAAATCCTCCGCGTCGAGCAGGATAACGGCACGCTCCACGGCGTCATCGTGCAGTTCGGCGGCCAGACCCCGCTCAAACTCGCCAATGCCCTGCAAGAGGCCGGCATCCCGATCCTCGGCACCACGCCCGACGCCATCGACCTCGCCGAAGACCGCGAGCGCTTCCAGCAGCTTGTCCAGCGCCTGAACCTCAAACAGCCGGAGAACGCCATCGCCACCACCGATGCCGAGGCCAAGGACGCCGCCGAAAAACTCGGCTACCCCCTCGTCATCCGCCCCTCCTACGTCCTCGGCGGCCGCGCCATGGAGATCGTGCGCGACACCGCCCAACTGGAGCGCTACATCCGCGACGCCGTGGTCGTCTCGGGCGATAGCCCCGTCTTGCTGGACTCCTATCTCGACGGCGCGGTTGAGGTGGATGTCGACGCGCTCTGCGACGGCGAAAATGTCCATGTCGCGGGCATCATGCAGCATATCGAGGAGGCCGGGGTGCATTCCGGCGACAGCGCCTGTTCCCTCCCGCCCCACACGCTCTCCAAAGACATCCAGGACCAGATCATCACCCAGACCGAGGCGCTGGCCAAAGCGCTCCATGTCGTCGGCCTGATGAACGTGCAATTCGCCGTCAAGGCCGACGCGGCCACCGGAACCGACGAGATCTACCTGATCGAGGTCAACCCCCGCGCCTCGCGCACCGTGCCCTTCGTCGCCAAGGCCACGGATTCAGCCATCGCGAGCATCGCCGCCCGCCTCATGGCCGGTGAGAAACTTTCCGATTTCCCCGCCGCCGCGCCCCACGTCCCCGTCGACGAGGACACCCCCATCAAGATCGGCGATCCCATGTCGCTGGCCGATTTCCGCACGCCCTGGTTCTCCGTCAAGGAGGCCGTCCTGCCGTTTGCCCGCTTCCCCGGCGTCGACACGCTGCTCGGCCCCGAAATGCGGAGCACCGGCGAGGTCATGGGCTGGGACCGCACCTTCCCCCGCGCCTTCCTCAAGGCCCAACTGGGCGCGGGCACGCAACTCCCCGACACCGGCACCGCGTTCCTGTCGATCAAGGAGGCCGACAAGGTGCCCGAGCTTGTCGAAACCGCCCGGATGCTCAAAAGCCTCGGCTTCCACATCCTCGCCACCTCCGGCACGGCGGCCTTCCTCGCCGATCACGACATCGAATCCGAGACCGTCAACAAACACTACGAAGGCGGCCGCACCATCGTCGACGTGATGAAGGACGGGCTGGTGCATCTGGTCATGAACACCACCGAAGGCGCGCAAGCCGTCGAGGATTCCCGCTCCATGCGCGCCGTCACCCTGATGGACAAGATCCCGTATTACACAACGCTTGCGGGGTCACATGCAGCGGCCCAAGCCATGGTCAGCGCGCGGGAAGGGGAGACTGTGGTCAGGGCGTTGCAGGGGTGATTGAGCCGTAATCCGTCGTCACCGGCTCAAGCAGATACGCTTGGCGAAAGTCGAGCACTCCGAATACGACACCACACATGGCTTCGTATTCCGGCTCCATGACGCGCATCTGGCTCAGGGTCCGTGGGCCCAAATCATCCGCAAACGCTCCGCCATCGACGGTCAATACGACGCGTAGCGCTTCCCCAGCCAAAGTCGGAATGCGGCTTGCGGGCAAACCA
Source organism: uncultured Roseicyclus sp. (assembly GCA_947494975.1). Taxonomy (GTDB): domain Bacteria; phylum Pseudomonadota; class Alphaproteobacteria; order Rhodobacterales; family Rhodobacteraceae; genus Gymnodinialimonas. The sequence continues at coordinate 798,104 of CANLXA010000001.1, forward strand.
CACTCCAGCAGGTGGACCTGCTCCCGCACCCAGAACGTCGCGACCAACCCAACGATCCGTATGCCCGGCCCGTCGGGCGGGATCACGGCGACGGAAAAGTGTCCCAGACGCTCCGGGCCTAGCTCTCCGACCGTCGGAACCAACGGCGGCTGATCCCAGCGCCCGTCCGCCGGGCCCGCGCCCTCGGAAAGACAGTCACTTTCAAGATCGGCATACAAGAGGTCCACGCCATCGAAGCGAAGACCTTCACCCAGGGCAGCTTCTGCGCGCGACATGAAATCCGTTGATCCCTGATCCAGATCGGAAAGGATCTGCAGCGCTGCCTCGCGTTGACGTATGCCCGGATAAAGTCCCCCCGCCCGATGGAAAGCTTCTGCATCCCTGATCCGATAGCGCGCCCTCAGGTGCACCGGGCATCCGTCCATATCCAGAACATCCGATGTGATGTGTTCCGGGCTGCGCGCAAAATAGAAAACACGCTCCAGATTGCGCGGAACCTCGAGGTTGCGGGTGCGGCGGGGCAGAATGTCAACGACGTCACCGTTGCGCAGCAAAAGGGTGACTTGGTTGGACGGCGTCGAGATGGTTCGGGTTGAGGCCGGTCCGAACTGGACAAACCAGATTGCGGCCAACAAAGCCGCCCCACTAATGGCGGCCAGGTTCGAACGCTTCACGCCCCTTGCCCTTGCACAACCGCCACTGCCCGCTTCAAGCACCGCGGCAGGTTCAGCAATGTTCTCGCATCCAAGGCTCCAACCTCCTCAAATCCTCTCCGGGGAACTGCAGCGCAAACCTAAACCGCTCCGGCCCCGCGCCGCCAGAATCCTTCGTCTTTTGGCTCACCAATGTGTTCGCCTGACCAGCCGCGCAAGCCGACGCCCCACACCACAACACCTCTATCGTGTCCCAATTGCATGGCGCCACAATATCTCCGTTCTCTGATATGAATCCAAAGGCCCTCACTAACAAACCACTTCGATCACCTCCGTCCTGCCCGGATCAACCCATTGTGTGCTGCACGCATTACGGCCCGCGACCTGGCATTCTCCCACACCCAACACCCGCACCCAAAACGTAAACGTCAAGTTAACGCAAACCTCTTTACCCGCAAAAACAACCACTTAACCCATATGTGCAAGCTTGCACATTTCGCTCCACCCGCACACCCCTTGCCCCGCCTGCCTTCCTCCTCCTACCCTCGCCGCATCCGCTCAAACGAAGGCCCCGCCCATGCGCCCCCTCCTCCTCATCGCCCTTGTTGTTCTCCCCACCCAAGCCCTCGCGCAGGACACCTCCCTGCCCCCCACCTTCGGCGAGGTTGCCCTCACCTCGAACTTCCAGCCCGATCCCAACCGTACCCAACTCCAGGCCGGCGGCGCGATCCGGGCCGAGTATACCGACGCCGTCACCGGCACCCGCTGCGTCGGCCATTTCGCCGACGCGCCCGATCTGCGCCTGCAATTCACCACCGCCGATTTCGGCTTCCCCCTCTCCTTCTACGTCGACGCGCGCGAGGATACCGTCCTCCTCGTCGCCACGCCTGACGGCAGCTTCCACTGCAATGACGACAGCCTCGGCCTGAACCCCGCGCTCAGCTTCGAGGAGCCGCAGGCGGGCGAGTACAACATCTGGGTCGGCACCTATGCCGAAACCGGATCGGACTTTCCGCTGGCCGAACTGGGCATCACCGAGCTCGACCCGCGCATCCAGAGCCTGGAGCGCGCCTTCTTCGGCCACGATGACCGCGTCATCATCGACGCCACAACCGCGCCGTGGAACATGATCGGCTTCGTTGACCTGTCCGAGGCGAATTGCACCGGCACGCTGATCGGCCCCGCCACGGTCGTCACCTCCGCCCATTGCATCGCCGAGAACGGCGAAATCACCACGCCCCCGGTGGAATTCCTCGCCGGGTTCCAGAACGGCGAATTCGTCGCCCGCTCCGGCGTCTCCGGCTTCCACGTCGCCCCGGGCTACCTGGATGGCGAGCAGGAGGGCACCGATTACGCCTTCATCTACCTGACCGACCCGATCGGGGAGCAGCTCGGCTGGATGGATGTGGGCGTGCTGACCCCGACGGAAGTGTCCGAGCTTCAGGCCGGCCGCGGCCCCGATATCCTGCAGGCGGGCTACAGCTATGACCAGCAAGGCGTGCTGACCGGCAACCTCGATTGCCCCTTCATCGAACTGGGTGGCGAAAACACCCTGATCCACCAATGCGACACGCTGCAGGGCGACAGCGGCTCGCCGCTGTTCATCGCCGACGGGGACCGCTACCGCCTCATCGGCGTGGAATCGCGCACCGATGATCAGCCGGACCAGGAATTCGACCGCAACGTCGCCATGTATACGGATTACGTGCTGGAGGAACTCGCGACCCTCCCGCCGCGGTAGGGTGAGTGGGTGAAGACGGGTAGTCCCCGGGGGCCACGTTCGCATCACGCCTGAAGCAGCGGCGATGGCCGATTTGACGTGGCCGTAGGCGCTATAGGGGTGGGCGAACGATTGGAGGTTAATATTCCAAATCGGCGCGTCGCACCTGGCTAAAGGTCAGTCTACCTGCGGCGTTTTCACAGGCACCACTCTGACTTATTTTTCATATTAGGTCCGACGGCTTGGGCGGTATTGTTGGCCAAAGACGCGCAATCTGTTGAGCTGCCGCAATAACCGTCTTCTCGCGCGTTCGATGATCACTTGGATACTCGATAGCCTCTCGCAGGCGTACGTCCCAGACCACCGACCGTTTTCGATCGAAATGCTGCAGGGCTAACCCTTGCCGCTCCATTAACATCCAACCCATTACCAGCAAATATCTTGCCGTTTCCCGCCTAAACGTCTCGCGCCTTTCTCGAGTTTCGGGTCGAGCACAGTCATCGGGGTTCGGCGCCTTTTGAGCTCTGATAAACACCACGCCGGTCTTCCCGTCCGAGGTTCCCGGATGGCCGCCAATAAGGAGATCAGGCTGTACGGACAGCGTGAGTCCAGAAACGTCGAACCTATCAAACCTTGAAGCGGTACTTAAAGGCAGTGAATCTACCCCCCAGACTTGTTTGTTTGCCCAAAACAAATCCAGAACTTCGACGCACCGAGCCGCTTCATCTCGCTGGCCATCAGTCCAAACTGAGTTGTTGGATTTATCTTCAAGTGCCTCACGTCCTCTGACAAATGCTTTCGCATCCCTGCTCATATCTGCGGCGTAATGCCGGATTACGTTCAGGGCCTCAGTGTTCTTAGGTGTGACAATTCTGTTCTGAAAGCGCTGGTCATGAAGGACGCTGCCTTGCTGGACCGGATTGGACACGATAAATTCGGCCAATCCATAAGCGCTAACCTGGGGGTTCAACCGCTCCCGAATGTCGGGACGCAACAGGTGGGGCTTAGCCATGAATGATACCTTTTCTGCCTCGGTGGATGAGTTTAGAACTCTTTATCTGACAGAAATTAGCAGGAGAACGTTCGAAGAACAATGTTTGGAATCTTTGGATAACGATGGAGGCCTTTTCGTTGTCTTAGAGGACGTTCGGACTCGCTCGTTTCAGGTATTGGCCAAAGCAAATTGTTGGTCCTCTGGCGCGGCTTTAATAGAGATGATGACACGGGCTAACGGCAAACTATCTGCGGTTTAGCTTTCCGGTGCTGTTGGTGTTTAGGTGAGCGCCAGCCCGCGGGGTAGCGCATGCAACATCTGTTACACCCACTTTACCCCAGCCAACCCCGTCCCCGCCCAATCCGACATACTACACCTGCAAAAGCGCCACCCTGATGGGGCGGGCTGGCGCTGGCCTGGACGCGCTTTAGCGCGGGAACCGGCAGCGCATCTCCTTTGAGATGCGTGAGAGGCGGCGCCTTCGGCTTGAGTCCGGGCTGATCATCGCTCGTCTCGTGGGGTGGGACCTGTCGCCGGATCTCGATCAAGGACGACGTCAATCCCCTCACTCCTCCCGCGCCCGCGCCATGTCGCCCCACTCGGGCCGTCTGCTGCCTTCGAACATCGGGTCGCGGAACATGTCGAGCGTCTCGTCGCCTTGCAGCAGCCCCATCAGTTTCGCATGCATGAATGATCGCAGCACCGCGTTCATGCGCGGTTGATATCCCGGCCCCATCGAACGGAACCATTTCAGGACATCCTCATCGACCGAGAAGCAGATCTTCGTCTTTGCGCTTTCCCGGCGCGACGCGATGTCGTGCCACGCGGTCGGCACCCGCCCGTTCATCGCGATGGCGTTGTGCATGTCGTATTCGAACCGTCGCATCGCATCGACCATGTAGTAATGGTGATGCCGCTCGGTCTTGTTCGGTGATTTGTCGACGAATTTGGTGTGCATCTGTCCGGCCCCTCAACCCTCAAGGCGGCCAGACTCTCGCAACTTTCTTAAAATTCGATGGATGTCGCGCAGATATACCGGAGATATCCTTCAGATATACCGGTTCTATACCGCCGCATTTACCGGTTTGTGGGCCTCGTAAACCTCCGCCACCCGCGCCACTGCGGCCTCGGGTGACAGCTCCTCGCTCTCCCCCGTCCGGCGGCTCGTCAGCTCCACCACGCCGTTTTTCAGGCCCCGCGGCCCCACGGTGATCCGCCACGGCAGCCCGATCAGGTCCATGGTCGCGAACTTGCCGCCCGCCCGTTCGTTCCGATCGTCGTAGAGCGGCTCTAAACCGTGTGATTCCAAGGCTTTATAGAGCGCCTCACAGGCCGCATCGGCCTCCGCATCGCCCTGTTTCAGGTTCACGATCCCGCAATGGAACGGCGTCACACCCTCGGGCCAGATGATCCCGTTCTCGTCGTGGCTGGCCTCGATGATCGCGCCCATCAACCGGCTCACCCCGATCCCGTGGGAGCCCATATGCACAGGCACTTTGTTGCCATCCGCATCCTGCACCGTGGCGTCCAGCGGATCCGAGTATTTCGTCCCGAAATAGAAGATCTGCCCCACCTCGATCCCCCGCGCAACCCGTTGACGTTGCTCGGGAATTTTCGCGAACTCCGCGGCGTCATGGGTCTCGTCGGTGCGCGCATAGCGGCTGGTGAACTCGTCCAGAACAGCCCGGCATTGCTCCACGGAATCGTAGTCGATCTCCCGGTCGCCGAATTTCAGATCGGTGATCTGGGCGTCATAAAACACCTCCGACTCGCCGGTATCCGCCAGCACCAGGAATTCATGGGTATCATCACCGCCAATCGGCCCGGAATCCGCCCGCATCGGGATCGCCTGCAGCCCCATCCGCTCATAGGTCCTGAGATACGACACAAGGTGGCGATTGTACGCGTGCAGCGCGTCTTCCTTCGTCAAATCAAAGTTGTATCCGTCTTTCATCAGGAACTCACGCCCCCGCATCACGCCAAACCGCGGCCGCATCTCGTCCCGGAATTTCCATTGGATGTGGTAGAGCGTGAGCGGCAGATCCTTGTAGCTCGACACATGGGCCCGGAAGATGTCGGTGATCATCTCCTCATTCGTCGGACCATAGAGCATATCGCGATCCTGCCGGTCGCGGATCCGCAGGAGCTCGGCGCCATAGGCATCGTAGCGTCCGGATTCCTTCCACAAATCAGCCGGTTGGATCGTCGGCATCAGCATCGGGATATGGCCCGCGCGGATCTGTTCCTCATGCACGATCCGCTCGATCTTGCGCAGAACCTTGTAGCCCATCGGAAGCCACGAATAGATCCCCGCGCTCGACTGTTTGATCAACCCCGCGCGCAGCATCAACCGGTGGCTGACAATCTGTGCCTCGGCGGGCGTTTCCTTGAGGACAGGCAGAAAATAGCGGGAGAGGCGCATTGTGGCGGTACCCTTGGGAGATCAACGTTTCCGCCGGTCTACGCCAAAGAAAATGGGCTCACAAGTTCTCACGGCCCGACGCGCCGCCGGTCTGGAATTCGTCAGGTGCGGGGGGTGCAGGGCGGTCAATGCCCCAACCGCCGGTCGGGGTGCCAAACACGCCCGCATCGGCCAGCGGTGTGGAAGCCAGAAGGATCGCCATTGCGAAGGCGAGTGCCCCGAACGTGCCCATGGTAAGGAAGGTGATCCGCTCAAGGGTCATGGCTCAGGCAAGGCCTCCCCGTGTGGGGCCGGGGCCATGTGTTTCAGGCGTGGGCATAGGGGCGGGCCGGTCGATCCCCCAGCCGCCCACAGGCGTCTCCATCAGCCCGGCCTGCGCCAGGCCGATACCGGCTAGCGTGACCAGAAGGGCCAGCGTGGCAATCAGATGGAGGCGTCCGGGTGTCGTCATGCTAGAGGTCTTCCGAAATATCATCCATCGCGTCCGGCGCGGTCACCGCGCTGACGGCGGTGGGCGCAACCAGCGGAACCGATGCAGCGGCATTCGCGGAACGCATCCCGAAGAACACCGCCAATCCGGCCCCGACGATCAAAAGCACAAGCGTGGCAGTCAGGATGTTCATGGTCGACATTGGGGCAGCTCCTTCTCTCTCTCCGATGAACCCATCATAGGCGCCCGCGCAGAGCCGCGACAGGCAGGCAATCCCTACCTTCGGCACCTTAACCAACAGAAAAAAGCGGCCCCAATGAAGGGGCCGCGAGGGAAGGGAACAAGGGATCGGTGCAGCGGGACTAAGGGACAAAAGCCCGCCGCACCTTCAGGGACAAGTAGCGTCAGAACGCTCCGTTGGAGACGGGGGTTGTCAGCATGACCGAAAACATCACGAGGATCACCAGAATGGCAGAACAAGCGATGTAATTCAGGGCGGTCATTGCAGGTCTCCTCCGAAGCGTTCTTCCGCGAAACCATAGCTAGGCCAGGCGCGTGCTGAACTCTATTGCGGGAATCCCTACCCTTTGGTTAAGCGGCGATCCGAACGACGGGCTCGCAATCCATGGCCGACGCGAGGCCCTTGAACCGCGCCTCCACAACCTCGCCGAAAAGGTTGCGGCCCTGCTCGGATGTCAGCGTCAGGATCAGCTCATGCCGTTTCGGGCGCAGCAACAGACGGCCATGATCCACAGGGTTTTCGACCGCGAACATCGCACCAAACCGCATCGCGCGGCCGAGGATCTCGGCCTGGCGCACCTGAGCTTCGGGAAGCAGCGTGAGCAAATCGGCGTTGAAGCCGGTCCCGTCGCGGTTGGACTTGTAGCGGTGCAGCAGGGCAAGGCCGAGGAACACGCGCTCCCCATGAGTCAGCCCGCCCAGATTGGCCCGGGTGGCGTTGTCGAAACACACCTCGGCCCGGTAATCGGGATGCGCGCGCCAGCTCACATCGTGGAGCAGACAGGCGGCGCGGATCAGGCGCTTCTTGTCCGGCGCAGCGCGAGGGAAAAGCGGCTCCACGAACCGGTAGAGCGCACGGCCAAAGCCCGGCTCCCGCGCAGAGGACGCCTCGGCATGGCGGGCGGCTTCGATCAGCGGGTCACGCTGGCGCAGGGTGGCGGACATCTGATCATAGAGCAGCCCCTCGCGCAGCCCGTAGCTGGAGATCGCAACCTCCTGCGGCTTCACCTGACGCACCAGCTGTTTCAGAACCTGGCTGGCCCAGGGCACCAGCCGCATCCGTTCCGCCGATGTGCCCGTGCCGGCGCGCAGCTCATCGGTATCGGAGGCCGCGATATGCTTGATCGTGGCCATGATCGCCTTTGGCGTCATGCGGTATTCGTGCAGCACCTTGAGGGGGTAATCCTGCCGGATCATGTCGATCCGCGCGATGGCCCGCCACGACCCCCCCACCAGAAACAGGCGCTTGGGCCGTGTCGGGAAATCGGCGCAAAGCTCCGCGATCTGCGCCTCGATCTGGGCGCGGATGGCCTTCTTGCCACCCTTGATCCCCATCAGTTTCAGGGGCCCGAGATCGGACGTACGCCGCTCCCCCACCACGCCGTCACCCATCAATTCGGCCAGTTCCATCGACGACCCGCCGATATCGCAGATCAGGCCCTCCGCCCCCGGCCAGCCAAGAAGCACACCCTGCGCCGACAAGCGCGCCTCTTCCGCGCCGTTGAGGATGCGGATTTCAAGGCCAGTTTCAGACAGCACTTCCGCCCGAAAGGCCGGGCCATCATCGGCATCGCGCACCGCCGCGGTGGCGACGGTGACCAGCGGCGTCACATCCATCGTCTTCGCCAGCGCTGCGAACCGGCGCAAAGCCGTCAGGGCGCGCACCTTGCCTTCGGGGTTCAACTGCCCGGTTTCGGCGAACCCGGCGCCCAGGCCGCAGAGGATCTTTTCGTTGAAATAGTAGGCGGGTGACCGGGCCGCGCCGTCAAAAACCACAAACCGGACGGAGTTGGACCCGATATCGATCACGCCCACGCGTTTCAGCCGCCGCGCTTCCGGGCCATCGAACAGGGGCAATCCGAAGGGGCCGAACTCGGCCTGCTGTTCCGCGTTCATCGATCGCTGGCCCTTCTACGGCGTTCGGCAAATGTGTGACACGGCCGCTGCCGCGCGGTCAATCATGGCTGTGGGTCAGCTCCGGCACATCCTTGGCCCCCGCCGAGCCGCGCCCGGAAAGTGAGGGGTTTTCCATGAAGAAGCGGTGGCAGTTGAACGGGTTTTCCAGCGCCGCCGGATCGGGGCGGAGGTAATTGCCGTCGGGCTGTAACACCCAGCTTTGCGCCACGTCGGCCAGGTTCGCCGCCATGATCTGCCCCACGATCTGCGCCTTCACGGTGGGGTTGGTGCATTCCACCAGCGTCTCCACACGGCGGTTGAGGTTGCGGCCCATCCAGTCGGCGGAGCTGATATAGACCCGCGCCTTTTTCGCGGGCAGGCCGTGGCCGTTGCCGAAACAGACGATGCGACTGTGCTCCAGGAACCGGCCGACGATGGACTTGACCCGGATTGTCTCGGACAGGCCCGTCACACCGGGGCGCAATCCGCAGATGCCGCGGATCACCAGGTCAATCTGCACGCCCGCCTGGCTGGCCGCATAAAGCGCGTCGATCACGTCTGGCTCGATCACCGAATTCATCTTGGCCCAGATCATCGCAGGCTTGCCCGCGAGGGCATGCTCAGCCTCGGCCGCAATGCCTTCCAACAGCCGCTTCTTCATCGAAAGCGGCGAGATGGCGAGGTTCTCAAGGCTGTCGGGCTCCGCATATCCGCCCACATAGTTGAAGACCTTCGTGGCATCCCGGCCGAGGGCGGCGTCGCAGGTAAACAGGCTCAGATCGGTGTAGATCCGCGCGGTGATCGGGTGGTAATTACCGGTCCCGTAATGGGTGTAGGTAACCAGCCGGTCGCCTTCGCGGCGCACCACGGTGCTGATCTTGGCGTGGGTCTTGTAGTTGATGAACCCATAGACGACATGGGCGCCGGAGCGTTCCAGCTTGCGCGATTGCCGGATATTGGCGGCCTCATCGAAGCGCGCCTTCAACTCGACCAGCGCGGTCACGGATTTGCCCATCTCGGCGGCCTCGCAGAGCGCATCCACGATGGGGGATTCATTGGACGTCCGGTAGAGCGTCTGCTTGATCGCCACCACGTTCGGGTCCCGCGCGGCCTGGGCCAGAAACCGGATCACCATGTCGAAGGTCTCGTAGGGGTGGTGCAGCAGCATGTCCTTCTGGCTGATCGCCGCGAACATGTCGCCGTCATGGTCCTGCACCCGCTCGGGCACGCGGGGGGTGAAGGAGCGCCACAGAAGCTCGGGCCGGTCATCGAGCACCAGCTCCTTGAGGCTGACGAGGCCGATCATGCCTTTGACCTGCACGATCTCATCCCCCGACACGTGGAGCTGTTCGATGATCTCGTCGGCCAGATCCTCCGGCGCACCATCGCTGATCTGCAAGCGCACGACCTCGCCCCTGCGGCGGCGCTTCAGGGCGGTTTCGAACTCGCGGACCAGATCTTCGGCCTCTTCCTCCACCTCCAGATCGCTGTCGCGCAGCACGCGGAACATGCACGACCCCGTCAGCTTGTAGCCCGGGAACAGCGCGCCGATGTTCAGCAGCAGAAGCTCTTCCATCGGCAGGAAGCGGATGGCGCCCTTTTCCGGCGGCAGCGCCACGAACCGGTCGATCTGGCCGGGGATCGGCAAGAGCGCCTGCAAGACGCGGCCATCGCGCTGGCGCTTCATCTGCAGCGCCAGCGCGATGCCTTCGTTGGGAATGAACGGAAACGGATGCGCCGGGTCGATGGCCAGCGGCGACAGAACCGGGAAGACAAGGCTCAGAAACACTTCGGACAGATGCGCGCAATCGGCCTCGCTCAGGGCTTCGCGGGAAATCACCTTGATCCCCTCGGCCTCCATCTCAGCCCGCAGATCCGTCCACGCCGCCTGCTGTTGCATCATCAGCTTGCGCGCATCGGCATTGATCAGGGTCAGTTGCTCGGCCGCGGTGCGGCCATCGGCGGCGGGCGTCACGTTGCCTTCCTGCGCCAGTTCACGGAGGCCCGCGACGCGCACGGTATAGAATTCGTCGAGGTTGCCCGCCGAGATCGAGATGAAGCGCACCCGCTCCAGCAGTGGCACGCGGGGGTTCGTCGCCTCCTCCAGCACGCGCCAGTTGAAGGCAAGCCAGCTCAGCTCCCGATTGAAGAACCGTTTCGGGCCCGCGATCTGCGCGGCGGGCAGATCGACCGGATCCGGCAGGGGGGAGTTCAGGAAATCGGCAAAGCTCATGAATTCGGCCTATCGGGCTGGGATGGCATCAAGATGACGGATCAGGGGTCATCTCGGCAAGGGCGGCGCGGGTATGGGCCATATTGGGCTTCTTTCGGTCACCAAGCGCCAGCGCATCGATCCGGGCCACGATCTTGCCTGCGGCCGTGAACGAGCGCGGGATGCGCGGGGCCAGATAGCTGAGCATTCCGGGCGTGAGGTCGATCTTCCGGTCCGCCGCGTGTTTCATCAAGATCACCAACAGCAATTGGTCGTCCGGCGGGTCGATATGGGCCAGGCCCGCCTGCGCCATGCGGCTGGCCAGATCGGGTAGGCGGAGGCCCCAGCGGGAGGGTGCCGCGCGGGCCGTCAGCAAAAGCGGTGCGCCGCTTTGGGCCAGCGCGTTGTGCAGGTGAAACAGGGCTTCCTCCGCCGCCGGCTTCCCCGCAACGGCCTCCAGATCCTCGACCGCGACGGCGGGGGCATCCGACAATGCCTGCAGCCCGTTGGCCACGTCGAACGCCGCCACGATCCGGGCACCGGTCTGTGCGGCCCAGACATGGGCCAGATGCGTCTTGCCCGCGCCCTCATCGCCCGTCAGCACCAGCTTGCCCATGGGCCAGTCGCGCCAGCCGTCGATCAGAGCCACGGCGGCGGCATTGGCCGAGGAGACATAGAAGTCATCGCGCCCCATCGCCGGGCGGGGGGGCAGGTCAAGGGCAAGTTGGCGGGCCATCAGCCGTGCTCGTCATCCGGAGCCTGCGGGCTCTCGGCTGCCCCACCCGTCCCGCGATAGAGCAGCCCCTGCTGGTATTGCTCCACCCCGTAGCGGACGAGCACGCCGATCACGGCGGCGACGGGCACGGCGACCAGCAGGCCGACAAAGCCGAACACCGCGCCAAAGGCCGACAGCGCGAAGATAAGCCAAACCGGATGCAGCCCCACCGATGAGCCCACAAGCTTGGGCGTCAGGATATTGCCCTCAACCACCTGGCCCGCCTGAAAGATCGCGGCCACGGCAACGATCATCCACCACTCGCCCCAGAACTGGAACAACGCCAGGCCAAGGGCGAGGCCGCCGCCCACAAGCGCGCCGACATAGGGAATGAATGTCAGTACCCCGGCAATCAGCCCCACAACCAGGCCAAATTGCAGGCCCACGATCATCAGGGCCACGGCATAAAACGTGCCCAGGATCAGGCAGACCGTGCCCTGCCCGCGCACGAAACTGGCCAGCGTGCGGTCGATGCGACCGGCCAGAAGCCGGATCGTGGGCGCGTGATCGCGGGGCAACAGCTCATCGATGCGGGCGATCATCCGGTCCCAGTCGAGCAGCATGTAGAACGCCACCACCGGCACAACGACCATAAAGACCAGCACGTTGACCACCCCCGCCGCGGAGCTGAGCACCGTTTGCAGGAGTTCCGCCCCCCGCGCCTGGATCGTATCGCCCAGATTGCCAAGGGCCGTGCCAAGGGTTTCGCGCAGCTGGCTGTTTTCCTCGATGATGCCGGGGAATTGCGTTTCGATGAAATTGCGCAGGTTCTGGAAAATCCCCGGCGCGGCCTCGATCAGGCCGGCGGTCTGCTGGACCAGAAGCGGGATGATGACCAGCCCGGCCAGCACCACCACAAGGATCAGGATGACGAAGATGATCGTCGTGGCGATAGCGCGCGAACAGCCCATCCGTTCCAGCCGGTCGGCGACCGGATCCAGAAAATAGGCAATCGCACCGCCCACAAGGAACGGCATGATGACGTCGCCCAGGACCCACAGCACGGCGAGGAACACCACCGTCGCGATGCCCCAGTAGATTGCCTGTTGCCTCACCGGCAATGCCATGTGGATGCCTTTCCCGTTCCTGGCCCTTGATGCGTCAGGCGCGCGCGTGGCGCAAGAGGTGGTGCTCGGATCAGTCAGAGGCTGTCGAGGACGTCGGCAATGGCCCGCGCCACGGCCTCGGGATGGGTGATCGGTGCCATATGGCCCGCGTCGCGCAGCGTGCATGTGCGGACGTCCGGAATGTCATCGGCAAGCCGCGCGGTGATCTCGGAGATCACGGGGGGTGAGGCTTCCCCCCGGAGCAGAAGCGTGGGGGGATCGAGGGCGGTCAGGCGCGGCAGAATACCGGCGCTGTCGTCCAGCAGCGCCGGTTCCGTGGCCTGCGGGATCCAGATCCGGTCGGCCATGTAGGTGCGGTGCTTGTCCGGCAGGGCATCAAACGGGTGTGTCCCCCAGAGGCTCAGGAAGATCCGCGCGGCCTCCGCCCGATCGCCCCGCGCCAAGGCGCCGGGCATCCCCGCGACCGCCGCATCATGGGCCTGACGCCCGGGGCCGTTGCTGGCGCAGAACAGCACCGGTTCAAAGAGCGTGAGGCTGCGCACCCGGTGCGGATGGTCCAGGGCAATGCGCAGGGCCAGCGTCGCGCCAAGGCTGTGGCCAATAAGGTGGCACGGGGCGGCGGGGAGATGCGCCAGCGCGTCCCCCGCCGCCTGATCGTGATAATCCCGCGCCGGATCATGGTCCGGCCCGCCTCCGTGACCCACAAGGTCGGGCGCTCGGATACTGAGCCGGTCGGGCAGATGGCGGGCGAACCCGGCAAACACACCGGCCTGCGCCAGCGAGCAATGGAGCAGCAGGGCGGGCTCGGCCGCGGGATCATCCGGGGCCCGGCCCCATTGCCTGACGCTCACAAGTTGCCGGCGAGATACTGGTCCAGATCGTCGATCCGGTCCTGCCCCCAGAAATGCTCGGTGCCGTCCACGATGTAGAACGGCGCGCCGAAGGCGCCCGCCGCCACGGCATGTTCGAGGTTCGCGGCATATTCCTCGGCACCCGCCAAAAGGCCACTATCGGCCAGCGCGGGATCAAAACCCGCCTCCTCCAGCGCCGCGCGGATCACGTCATCTTCGGCGATGTTCTTTTCGTCGGCCCAACACGACCGCGACATCGCAAACACCAACTTGCCCATATCGCCGCCGCCCGCCTTCTGGGCCGCGATCAGCGCGTAGGAGGACGGCGCGGGATTGGTCGGCCAATGGGCGGGATGCAGGTTGATCGGCAGGTCTGCCTTCTTGGCTTGGCGTCGGAGTTCCTGCAACCGGTAGGCCTGGCGGCTTTCGTGGCGCTGCCCGGGCGGGATGCCGCCGGTCCGCCCGAAGAGCGCCATGATATCAAGCGGCCTGTAGGTCACGTCCGCGCCGTGTTTGGCCGCCACCGCCTCCATCCGCGTGCCGGCCAGATAGGTGTTGGGTGAAATCGTCGCGAAGTAATAGTCGATATGCGCCATGATGGCCCCCTTTTGGCTTTGCGAGACCGTGGGCCGGGTGGTAGGGGGTGTCAACTGCAACGGGGGGCCGCGTGGGGACGGGCCGATACTCCGGTCTGAGGGGACGAACCACCATGGCTGCACAAGACCCAAAACTGATTTCCGGCAATGCGAACAAGAGCTTGGCGGAGGCCATCGCGCGACGCATGTCGATGCATCGCGGGATGCAGGTGGGCCTGGTGGATGCGCGTGTCGAACGGTTCAACGACGGCGAGATCTTCGTTGAGGTGTTCGAGAATGTCCGGGGTGAGGACATGTTCATCATCCAGCCGACCTCCAAGCCCGCCAACGACAACCTGATGGAGCTGCTCATCATGGCAGATGCGCTGCGCCGCTCCTCGGCCAGCCGCATCACCGCCGTGATCCCCTATTTCGGCTATGCCCGGCAGGACCGACGGACCAAGGCGCGCACGCCGATCAGCGCCAAGATGGTGTCGAACCTGATCACCGAAGGTGGGATCGAGCGGGTGCTGACGATGGATCTGCACGCGGCCCAGATCCAGGGCTTCTTCGATATCCCGGTGGACAACCTCTATGCCTCCCCGATCTTCGCACTCGACATTCTGCACCAGTTCGATGGCGACATGAGCGACGTGATGGTCGTATCGCCCGATGTCGGCGGCGTGGCGCGGGCCCGCGAACTGGCCACCCGGATCGGCGCACCGCTGTCCATCGTGGACAAGCGCCGCGAGAAGGCGGGCGAAGTCTCGGGCATGACGGTGATCGGCGAGGTGTCGGGCAAGAAATGCGTGATCGTGGATGACATCGTCGACACGGCGGGCACCCTGTGCAAGGCGGCGGAAGTGCTGACCGAAGCCGGTGCGACGGAGGTGCATTCCTACATCACCCACGGCGTCATGTCTGGCCCCGCGGTGGAGCGCGTGGAAAAGTCTGTCATGAAGTCGCTGGTCATCACCGATACGATCGAGGCAACGCCGGAAATCCACGCCTGCGCGAACATCCGCATCGTGCCGACCGCGCCGATGTTCGCGCAGTCGATCCTGAATATCTGGAACGGCACGTCGGTCTCGTCGCTTTTCGACACCAAGACGCTGGTGCCGATCTATGAAGGCCTCTACCCCAACGGGATGTGGGGCCGCTAGGCCCGGCGCCCGGCCCCGGCCATCACCATCAGGAACAGCGCCTGCCAGCCGATAAAGAGCGCGTGCAGCCACGGAAAGGCAATCGCCGCGTCGCTTCCAAACGCATTCATCACAACCGCGACGCCGACCGACCAGATCGTGGGGAGAAGTGTCGCCAAAACGATGGTTTTGCCCGGCTGCTGAAACCTTGCAAAAAGGGCGATCAGCACGATCATGATCAGCGCGCCGATCGGGCTCCCGACCAGATAGGGTATGTAATAATTCGCGAGACTGCCGGACGCGGAATCAAACGTGAGGACCGCCGCGTAGACCGCGGCCCAGATGCCCACCATCGACGTGACGAAGAACGTGACGCCCCCTACCGGGCCAAACACCTTGCGCCAGAGGCCGAAGGCCGCGCCAAGCACACCAAAGACGATCCCGGCGGACAGAACGAAGATGCCCAGAAAGCCGGATAATTCTTCGGGGAACCAGCTCAGTCGGGAGGTCGTTTCAGTGAGCGGCCTGAAAATCGCGGCGGACACGGCCCCCGAGACGATGCCGACGCCGGCGGCCCATAGGCGGTCCGTGATGGGCGGATTGGGGAAGGCATCAGGCATCGCAACATCCTCGGTTTGTGACACAGATTGAACGTCGTTCATTTTTGAACATCGTTCAATCTTTACGTTGCGTCACACGTCGGGGATGGAGGTCAGTCGACGTCCCAGACATCCTCATCGGCCACCTCGCCCACGGCCATCCAATCGGCGCGGATGCGGGCGATACGGCTGTCGCCCCAGGTGCGAAAAACCAGGTTGAAGCCGGTCTTGGTGATCTTCTCGGCCTTCAGATCCGCGCGCTGATTGGTGTCGCCACCGGTATCCCACATGGAGATCGACACATGGACCATGGGCGGCTCAAGGAACGGCTCGCCGAATTTCACCTTGTTGATCGCCTCGCGCGGGCCATCGCCGGACCACATCGGCCCGTCATTGGCGAAATCCGAAAACATCATGCTCGACCCTTGGTCGACGGCCACAAGATTGTTGCGAATGCGCTTCATGCTGCCCTGCTGGTCTCCAGTGTTTCGGCCCCGACATCGCGGGCTCTTCAAATAATCGCCCCGCCTGGAGGACGCCCGTATAGGGAACGACGCCGCCTCCCTCGCCACCGGGCGGCAGCGGCGTAGTAACGCTTACACACCGCACGAAGGATCTTCCCCGACACACCGCCACCCGGAGATGGACAAGATCCCGCGGGTTCTATGCAAGGAATACTGACGTGAATTCAATCATAAATACCGTGGCCGTCCTGTCGCTGACAGCCCTGTCCGCCTGTGCGAGCATTCCCCGGAGCTTTTCGGCCGTCGAAGAGGCCACGGCCCTGCAGGCGATGATGAGCGATTACGACCGCGCCTGTCTGGCCCCCTTCCCCAACCAGCGCCGGGCAGAGGCCGGTATCCGCGCCATGACCGCCGAAAGCCCCACGCGCAGCGATGCTCCCCGCCGCATCAGCGCCATCGGGACGGCGCGGTTCGGCGATCTGGTTCACGACCACAATGTGCTGATCTGGGCGCCCGACGAGGCACGGTTCGGCCCCTGCCAACTGGATGCATACAACGTGTCGCCCGAGCGCTTGGCCGCAGCGGTTCTCGCGGCGGCAGATGCCCGCGGCTTCCGCTTCTCGTCGGTTCAAGCCACCCGCCATCGGGTCGAGGATTGGGGGCCCGAGGGTTACCGCCTGGAATGGCGCATCGCGCGGGGGAACGGAACGGCCGTTCTGAGCCTGATGCACCTTCCGGCGCTTTTGAACACCAGCACGATCCTGCGGTTGTCCTTCGAGTAAGCGTGCAGTCCGATGGCTGCGCACCGCGGACGTGTATTGCGGGCGAAGGCGCGACCACCCTGCCATGAAACGAAAACCGCCCGGGCCCTGAGGGCCCGAGCGGCTGACGCATTCGAATGCTCTGGTATCGGTCCGGCGGTCAGCGCCCCACGATGGCGTCGAGCGCGGATGTCAGATCCGCGTGGTATTTCGCGGCCGCGTCGGCGGTCTCGTCGCTGGCATTGGATCGCCGCGTTTCGGAGGCCGAGATCAGCTCTTCCACCAGATCGCCCGTCACCTCGTCTACGGGAAGCGCCCGTTCGGCGAGGATCGTGGCGGACGGCCCCGCCACATCGGCGAACCCACCGGTCACGAAATAGGCCTTCTCGCCCTCCGCCCCGATGGCGCGTAGAACACCGGGACGCAGCGTTGTGATCAAAGGCGCGTGGTCCGGCATGGCAGTGAGATCGCCGTCGGCGCCGGGGATCTGCACTTCGCTGACCTCCATCGAGGCCAGACGACGCTCGGGCGACACCAGATCGAATTGCATGGTTGCCATGGTTTGGCCTCCGGTTGGTGAAACGCGCCACCCCGGTCAAACCGGGGCGGCGGCTGGATCAGGCGGCGTCCGCCGCCAGTTTTTCGGCCTTGGCGACAACATCGTCGATGCCGCCGACCATGTAGAACGCCGCTTCGGGCAGGTGGTCATATTCACCGGCCACAACCGCCTTGAACGACCGGATCGTGTCTTCCAGCGGCACCTGCACACCGGGCGAACCGGTGAAGACCTCGGCCACGTCGAAGGGCTGGCTCAGGAAACGCTGGATCTTCCGGGCGCGTGCCACGGTCAGTTTGTCTTCCTCGCTGAGTTCATCCATGCCCAGAATGGCGATGATATCCTGAAGCGACTTGTAGCGCTGAAGCGTCTGCTGGACGTCGTTGGCCACCTTATAATGCTCGTCACCCACAACCGCCGGGTCGAGGATCCGGCTGGTGGAGTCGAGCGGGTCCACGGCGGGGTAGATCCCCAGCTCGGAAATCGCACGCGACAGAACGGTCGTGGCATCGAGGTGCGCAAACGAGGTTGCGGGGGCCGGGTCGGTCAGGTCGTCCGCAGGCACGTAGATGGCCTGAACGGAGGTGATCGAACCTGCCTTGGTCGAGGTGATGCGTTCCTGCATCTGGCCCATATCGGTGGCCAGCGTCGGCTGATACCCCACGGCAGACGGAATACGACCCAAAAGCGCCGACACCTCGGAACCCGCCTGCGTGAAGCGGAAGATGTTGTCGACGAAGAACAGAACGTCCGTGCCCGACTGATCGCGGAACTGCTCGGCCAGCGTCAGGCCAGACAGAGCCACACGCATACGGGCCCCCGGAGGCTCGTTCATCTGGCCGTAAACCAGGGCCACCTTGGATTCCTCCAGGTTGTCCATGTTGATCACGCCGGATTCGATGAATTCGTAGTAGAGGTCGTTGCCCTCACGGGTCCGCTCCCCCACACCCGCGAAGACCGAGAAGCCCGAGTGCACCTTGGCGATGTTGTTGATCAACTCCTGGATCAGAACCGTCTTGCCCACACCGGCACCACCGAAGAGGCCGATCTTGCCGCCCTTGGCATAGGGCGCCAGGAGGTCCACGACCTTGATGCCGGTCACGAGGATCTCGCTCTCGGTGGACTGGTCGACGAAATCAGGCGCTTCCTGGTGGATCGCGCGGGTTTCGGTCGCGTCGATCGGGCCTTTCTCGTCGATCGGTTCGCCGATCACGTTCATGATCCGGCCCAGGGTGCCGTTGCCCACGGGCATGACGATGGGGCCATCCGTATCCGTCACCTCCTGCCCGCGCACGAGGCCCTCGGTTGCGTCCATCGCGATGGTCCGCACGGTGTTTTCACCCAGATGCTGCGCCACTTCCAGAACCAGCCGCTTGCCGTTATTATCGGTTTCCAGCGCGTTCAGAATTTCGGGAAGGTGGTCGCCGAACTGCACGTCCACGACGGCGCCGATGACTTGCGTAATCTTGCCTTTTGCGTTGGCCATGTCTTTGTCTCCGGTTCCTTAGAGCGCTTCGGCGCCCGAGATAATTTCGATCAATTCGTTGGTGATGACGGCCTGACGCGAGCGGTTGTACTGGATCGTCAGCTTGTCGATCATCTCACCTGCATTGCGCGTGGCGTTGTCCATGGCGCTCATCCGCGCGCCCTGTTCGGAAGCGCCGTTTTCCAGAAGCGCCGTGAAGATCTGCGTGGCCACACCGCGCGGCAACAGATCTTCGAGCACGGCCTCTTCGGACGGCTCGTAATCATAGAGCGTGCCGCCTTCGGCCGCCTCGGCATCGTCGAACGAGGCCGGGATGATCTGCTGCGCCGTCGGGATCTGGCTGATCACCGACTGGAAGTGGTTGTAGAAGATCGTGGCGACGTCGAACTCACCTGCATCAAAGCGGTTCAGCACATCCGATGCGATATCCGATGCATTGGCATAGCCCACACGCTTCACATCGCTCAGGTCGACATGGCCGATCATGTGGTCGGAATAGTCACGGCGCAGCTGTTCGCGGCCCTTCTTTCCGACCGTCAGGATCTTGACCGTCTTGCCTTCGCCCAGAAGTTTCTGGATGCGTTGCCGCGCCAAGCGCGCGATGGAAGAGTTGAAACCGCCACACAGGCCGCGTTCCGACGTCATGACAACCAGCAGATGCACCTTGTCCTCGCCGGTGCCCGCCAGAAGACGCGGCGCGCCTTCCGCATTGCCAACGGCCTGCGCCAAACCGCTCATCACGGCTTCCATACGCTCGGCATAGGGGCGCGCCATCTCCGCCGCTTCCTGTGCCCGGCGCAGCTTCGCGGCGGCGACCATCTGCATCGCCTTGGTGATCTTTCGGGTCGATTTGACCGTTTCGATCCGGTTTTTCAGGTCCTTGAGACTAGGCATCTGCCATCTCTCCTACATCAGGGCCCAAAGTCAGGCGAAATCGGCGGCGAATTCATCCAGCGCCGCTTTGATGCGGTCCGCCGCGTCCCCCTTCACCTTCGGATCTTCAGTGGTGATCCAGTCCAGAAGCTCCTGCTTCTTCTGACGCAGGAAGGTCAACAGCCCCTGCTCGAACCGGCCAATGTCGCCCACGGACAGTTTGTCGAGGTAGCCATTGGTGCCGGCGAAGATCACGCAGACGATCTCCGCGTTGGTCAGCGGCGAATATTGCGGCTGCTTCATCAGCTCCGTCAGGCGCGCGCCACGGTTCAGCAAGCGTTGCGTCGCGGCGTCGAGGTCGGAGCCGAACTGCGCGAACGCGGCCATCTCACGATACTGCGCCAATTCCAGCTTCACGGGACCAGCCACCGATTTCATCGAGTTGGTCTGCGCGGCAGAGCCAACACGAGACACCGACAGACCGGTGTTCACGGCGGGGCGGATGCCCTGGAAGAACAATTCCGTCTCAAGGAAGATCTGGCCATCGGTGATGGAGATCACGTTGGTCGGAATAAACGCAGACACGTCGCCACCCTGGGTTTCGATCACGGGCAGCGCCGTCAGGGAGCCTGCGCCATTGTCTTCGTTCAGCTTGGCGGACCGCTCCAACAGACGGGAGTGCAGGTAGAACACGTCACCGGGATAAGCTTCACGGCCCGGCGGGCGGCGCAGCAGCAGCGACATCTGACGGTACGAAACCGCCTGCTTCGACAGGTCATCATAGATGATCAGCGCGTGCTTGCCGTTGTCGCGGAAATACTCGGCCATTGCGGTTGCGGCATAGGGTGCCAGGAACTGCATCGGCGCAGGGTCGGACGCAGTTGCGGCCACGACGATGGAATAGTCAATCGCGCCGGTCTCTTCGAGCTTCTTCACCAGCTGCGCCACGGTCGAGCGCTTCTGTCCCACGGCCACGTAGACGCAGTAAAGCTTCTTGCTCTCGTCGTCGCCGGCGGCGTCGTTGTAGCTTTTCTGGTTCAGGATCGTGTCAAGCGCCACGGCGGTCTTGCCGGTCTGGCGGTCGCCGATGATGAGTTCCCGCTGGCCTCGGCCAATCGGGATCATGGCGTCGATGGCCTTCAGGCCGGTCGCCATCGGCTCGTGCACCGATTTGCGCGGGATGATGCCGGGGGCCTTCACGTCGGCCACGCGGCGTTCGGAGGCGGAGATCGCGCCCTTGCCGTCCAGCGGATTGCCAAGGCCGTCGACAACGCGGCCCAGAAGCTCGGGGCCTGCGGGCACGTCCACAATGGAGTTGGTGCGCTTGACGGTGTCGCCTTCCTTGATGTCGCGGTCGGACCCGAAGATCACGACGCCCACATTGTCGGCTTCCAGGTTGAGGGCCATGCCCTGAATCCCACCGGGGAATTCGACCATTTCACCGGCCTGCACATTGTCGAGGCCATAAACACGGGCGATCCCGTCCCCGACAGACAGCACACGGCCAACTTCGGCGACTTGCGCGTCCTGACCGAAGCTTTTGATCTGCTCCTTGAGGATCGCAGAGATCTCGGCGGCTTGGATAGACATGTTATCCGACCTCTTTCATAGAATTCTGGAGTGCATTGAGCTTGGAGCGGATCGACGTATCGATCATCTTCGAGCCAACTTTTACGACAAGACCGCCGATAATATCCTCATCCACGGTCGCTTTCAGGTTTACGTCCTTGCCAACCTGCGCCTTCAGCGACTTGGCAAGTTTATCCATCTGGGTCTTGGTGAGCGCCTTGGCCGACGTGACCTCGGCACTGACTTCGCCCTTGTGCTCGGCAATCATTTCGCGAAGCGCGGTCAGCAGGGCGGGCATCACGAACAGGCGGCGCTTGCTGGCCATCAGGCGCAGCGTGTTTCCGGTTATCGCGTTCAGCCCCATCGCGTCCGCCACGCCGCCAATGGCGGCGGCGGTCTCGTCGCGGCCATAAATCGGCGAATGGATCAGATCGCGGAGGTCTTCGCTGCTCTCCATCGCGCCCTCAAGCGCGGCAACGTCGTCTTCCAGCGCCTTGAGCGCCTTGCCCTCGGAGGCGAGTTCAAACATCGCGGTCGCGTAGCGCGCGGCAATGCCGGTCGAGATCGAAGCTGGTTCGCTCACGTCCACCCTTTCCTATACACACATCCGGGCGGATCAGCGTCATGCGCCCCCCGGATTGTCACGTGTGATGGCGGGTGTTCCCGCCCGTTACCCTGTAAATCGGGGGCGGTGTAACAGAGGGTTTCAAGCGCTGCAACCGTGCTTGCGCACCTCCGTTCTGGTTGAATTATCAGCGTTTTCAGTAGGTTGTCGCGATGTCTCGCCTATGCGGCGCTTTGCCCGGGACGTTACGGGGCCAGAAAGCCTCGATTCTCGGCTCATCCGGCCCTGAACGGCGCCTCGGACGCCCCCGCCTGCCATCTGGCGCTGGCCTGCGCGATCCGCCGGCCGAAGCGCCGCGCCGTCTCGGCATCACCCGGTGTTATCAGGCCCTCGGCCAACGGCGCATCCGTGGCCATCAGCCCCAGCCAGGACCCGTCGCGATTGATCCCTACATGCTCCGGTTTCACCGGCGCTCCGATCTCCGCCTGCCCAACCCAGATCATTCCCATCTGCGCGGCGAAGATGCTCAGCCGCTGCAACGCCGCCAGCTTGTCGCCCGACCCGTGCACGGCCACCGTAAAGCCGCCCGCGACCTTGTCGAGCCAGCCGCCGGTATCCCAACGATCCGCCGCCGCCTCAAGGAACAGGTCAAACCGCGCCGCCGTGGACCCCATATGGGTGGGCGCGCCGAAGATGATTGCCGGGGCCGCATCCAGCGCCCCCCAATCGGCCTGCGTCATCGCGGTGACATCGATCAGGCGCGCCGCACCCGCCCCCTCGGCAATGGCCTCGGCCAGGGCCCGCGTGTGTCCCGTTCCGCTGAAATACGGAATGCAGATCATAGGGCACGCCGCCCCGACACACCGGCACCCGCGGGCACCTGGCTGCCTTCCAGCACGCGGAGCGGTTTGCGCACACGCTCCGCCAGGCCCGGGCGCGGCCGTGGCGGATGGCGCTTGGCCGCCTCCAGAAGGATCACGCCACCGGCCCGGTTGCGCGAGAGTTTCCCGCCCATCCGCTCCAGCATCTCGGCCGAGCGGAGCCAGAACTTTTTCTCCGATGGCGGGGAGAACAAGGCCGCCGCGTGGCGTTCCGGTACAAAATCGAACCGCTTCACCTGCGCCTCCAACTGCCCAAGCGAGTAGGGCCGTCCGAAGCCAAAGGGTGTTGCGTCGTTCCGCGCCCACAGGCCCATCCGGTTGGGCACGATGAACAACACACGCCCACCGGGCTGCAGCACCCGTTCGCATTCATCCAGAACCGCCGCCGGATGCTCCGAGGATTCCAGCCCGTGCAGGCAGATCAGCTTGTCCACGCTGGCCGTCGCCACCGGCCACAGGTTTTCCCGGCACAGGGTGGAGACGTTCTTGAGCCCCGCGGGCCACGGCATCACGCCCTGTTCGGCGGGCATCACGCCGATCACCCGCTCCGCCTCGGCCAGATACGGGCGCAGAAGCGGCACTGCAAAACCAAAGCCCACCACCGTTTCGCCCTTGGCACTTGGCCACAGTTCCAGCATCCGGTCGCGCACCGCCTTCTGGGCGATCCGCCCCAACTGCGTGCGATAATAGAATTGCCGCAGGTCGATGACGTCGAGGTGCATGTCCCGAAATCCGTTTGCAAAACGCCCCGCCTGCACCGCAGGCTTGGACCAAAGATAACCGCGAAGGGCCCGAATACCATGACCGACCCGCAAATCATCACCATCCCGTGCCTTACCGACAACTACGCCTTCCTGATGCACGACCCCGATAACGGCGCGACCGCCTGCATCGACGTGCCCGATGCCGCGCCGATCCAGGCGGTGCTGGCCGAGCGGGGATGGACCCTGTCCGACATTCTGATCACGCACCACCATTGGGACCATATCGATGGTGTGGCGGCGTTGGTGGACGCGACCGGCGCCAAGGTTTGGGGGTGCGGTGCCGATGCACATCGCCTGCCGCCGCTGGATCACGCGCTGGCGGAGGGTGATACGTTCCGGATCGGCACCCTGCGCGTCGAGGTAATGGATGTCTCCGGCCATTGCGCCAATCACCTGGCCTTCCACGTCCCCCAGGCCCACGCCGTCTTCACGGCCGACAGCCTGATGGCGCTGGGATGCGGGCGTCTGTTCGAGGGCACGCCGGATCAGATGTGGGAGAGCCTGTCGAAGCTCGCCGCACTGCCGCCGGAGACCATCGTGTATTCCGGCCATGAATATACCGCTACAAATGCGCGCTTTGCATTAACCATTGAACCGGAGAATTCCGCCCTTATATCCCGCTCTCGCGCCATTGAAGCGGCCCGGGCCGCAGGCGACCCCACCGTCCCCTCCACCTTGGCCGATGAACTGGCCACCAACCCGTTCCTGCGTGCCGCCGATCCTGCAATCGCCGCCCATCTGGGCCTGCAAAACGCCACGCCTGCCCGTGTTTTTGCTGAGATCCGGGCCCGCAAGGACAGCTTCTGAGCCCGGGTCGGAACGCTGCCTAAAAAACTGGCGCAACACCCGCCGCGCCCTAAATACTGTGTCATTCGGAGTGGCGACCGCAAAAAGAACACGCGGCTTTGATCGCTTTTTGCTTGAAACCCGGCGGTGGAAAGCAAAACTTAACATTATTAGGCCATGATCGAGCCGGTGGCGCATGCCCCCTCGATGCAGACGAAAGGAGCACGTGCCGTGCCGTCTTTTTCGACCACACTGGAACAGGCCATCCATGCCGCACTGGCAAATGCCAATGCGCGCCGCCACGAATTGGCCACGCTGGAACATCTTCTTCTGGCCCTGATCGACGAACCCGACGCCCAGAAGGTGATGAAAGCCTGCTCTGTCGATATCGACGTTCTGCGCGACACGCTGGTGAAGTTCATCGACGATGATCTCTCCACGCTGGAAACGGATGTCGAAGGTTCCGAAGCCGTGCCGACGGCGGCATTTCAGCGCGTGATCCAACGCGCCGCCATCCATGTGCAATCCTCCGGCCGCACAGAGGTGACCGGGGCCAACGTGCTGGTCGCGATCTTCGCCGAACGCGAAAGCAACGCCGCCTACTTCCTGCAGGAACAGGACATGACGCGCTATGATGCGGTGAATTTCATCGCCCATGGCGTCGCCAAGGACCCGTCCTATGGCGAGGCGCGCGGCGTCACCGGCGCGGAAGATGAGGAGAACGAGGCCCAGGCCATGCAGGGCGGTGACGCCGATGGCGAGGCCAAGGAATCCGCGCTTGCCAAGTATTGCGTGGACCTCAACGCCAAGGCGATCAAAGGCGACGTTGACCCCCTGATCGGCCGCGACCACGAGGTTGAGCGCTGCATCCAGGTGCTTTGCCGCCGCCGCAAGAACAACCCGCTTCTGGTGGGCGATCCGGGCGTGGGCAAAACCGCCATCGCCGAAGGCTTGGCCAAGAAAATCGTGGAAGGTCAGACGCCCGAAGTGCTGGAAGGTGCCACGATCTATTCCCTCGACATGGGTGCGCTTCTGGCCGGAACCCGCTATCGCGGTGATTTCGAGGAACGCCTGAAAGCGGTCGTCAAGGAGTTGGAAGACCACCCCGACGCCGTGCTTTTCATCGATGAGATCCACACCGTGATTGGCGCGGGCGCCACTTCCGGCGGCGCGATGGACGCCTCCAACCTGCTCAAGCCCGCGCTTCAGGGCGGCAAACTGCGCTGCATGGGATCGACCACCTACAAGGAATTCCGCCAGCACTTCGAAAAGGATCGCGCGCTCAGCCGTCGATTCCAGAAGATCGACGTGACGGAGCCTTCGGTCGACGATTCCGTGAAGATCCTCAAGGGCCTCAAGCCCTATTTCGAAGAGCATCACAGCGTCAAATACACCGTCGATGCGATCAAGACGGCGGTGGAGCTCAGCGCGCGCTACATCAATGACCGCAAGCTGCCCGACAAGGCCATCGACGTGATCGATGAGGCTGGCGCGGCGCAGCATCTGGTGGCCGAATCCAAGCGTCGCAAGACCATCGGGACCAAGGAAATCGAAGATGTGGTCGCCAAGATCGCCCGCATCCCGCCGAAAAACGTGTCCAAGGACGATGCCGAGGTTCTCAAGGATCTCGAAGTGTCGCTCAAGCGCGTCGTCTTCGGCCAGGATACGGCGATTGAATCGCTGGCCTCCGCCATCAAGCTGGCCCGCGCCGGCCTGCGGGAGCCCGAGAAACCCATCGGCAACTACCTCTTCGCCGGTCCCACCGGTGTCGGCAAGACCGAGGTCGCCAAGCAACTCGCCGATACGCTCGGGGTGGAGCTGATCCGCTTCGACATGTCGGAATATATGGAGAAACACGCCGTCTCCCGCCTGATCGGCGCGCCTCCGGGCTATGTCGGCTTCGATCAGGGTGGTCTGCTGACCGACGGCATCGATCAGCACCCCCATTGCGTGCTGCTGCTTGACGAGATCGAAAAGGCGCATCCGGACGTGTTCAACATCCTGTTGCAGGTCATGGATCACGGCACGCTTACCGATCATAACGGGCGCTCCGTCGATTTCCGCAACGTCGTGCTGATCATGACGTCAAATGCGGGCGCTGCGGAACAGGCGAAGGCCGCAATCGGCTTCAACCGCGACCGCCGCGAGGGGGAGGATACCGCCGCGATCGAACGCACGTTCACGCCGGAATTCCGCAACCGTCTGGATGCGGTGATCTCCTTCGGCGCATTGCCGAAAGAGGTGATCCTGCAGGTGGTCGAGAAATTCGTGCTGCAACTGGAAGCGCAGTTGATGGACCGCAACGTCACGATCGAGCTCACCAAGCCCGCCGCCGAGTGGCTGGCCGACAAGGGCTACGACGACCGGATGGGCGCCCGCCCGCTCGGCCGCGTGATCCAGGAATATATCAAGAAGCCGCTCGCGGAGGAGTTGTTGTTCGGCAAGCTCGCCAAAGGCGGCAACGTGAAGGTCGGCGTAAAGGATGGCAACATAGATCTTCGGATCGAGGAGCCGGGCAGCCCGCGGCTTTCCTCGAAGAAGAAGCCGCCGCTTCTGACGGCGGACTGATCTGACCAAACGTCGATGGTTTCAGGCGGGCCGGTGGGGAAACCTTCCGGCCCGCTGTCTTGAGGCGGACCGCTCAACGCGCCGCAGCTGCGCCCAATGCTCACCCCGCGCGGATCACGGTGACCTAGCGTTCCGTCAGCTTCAGCTCGATGCGCCGGTTCGCGGCCTGCCCGCCCGGCGTATCATTGGGCGCAATCGGCCGGTGCTCGCCAAAGCCCGTCGCCGCCAGCCGTGCGGGCGGTATGCCCAATTCTTCCGACATGTAGAGCACAACAGATAGGGCGCGGGCCTGGCTCAGCTCCCAGTTGTTGGCGTAGGTCGCCCCCGGGCGCAGCTGCTGATTGTCGGTATGGCCGTCCACGCGGATGATCCAATCGATCTCGGCCGGGATCTCGTCGGCGACCTCCAGCAGCAAATCGGCCACCCGGCTGATCTGCGCCAGGCCCTCAGCGGCCAGATCGGCCGACCCAACCTCGAACAACACTTCCGAGGAAAACACGAACCGGTCCCCCTCGATCCGGACGCCCTCGCGGCCTTCCAGCAACTCGCGCAATCGTCCGAAGAACTCCGAGCGATAACGTTCCAACTCCTGCGCTTCGGCCGCCAGCCGTTCGGCCTCGGCCGCCTCCAGCCCGGCCCGCGCCCGTTCTTCGGCGGCCAACTGCGCCAGTGCCGTATTCAGCCGTGACCCAAGCGCCTGGATCTGAACCTGCGCATCCGCGTCCCGCGCTTCGGACACGTCGAGAAGCGATTCCAGCGATCCCAATTGCCCCCGCAGCGCCGCCACCTGTTCGTTCAGCAACGCCACCTGCCGCGCACTCTCGGCAGATGTGGCTTCGGCCTGCTCCAATTCCTGGTTGGCCTGCGCCAGCAGGGCATCGCGCACCTGCGCCTCCGACAGGGCCTCGGCCAGGGCGACATCCGTCGAGGCGCGCGCCGCCACGGCCTGCGCCAGCTGCGCCTCCAGCGCCGTCAGATCCCCGGCCAAGTCAGCGGATTGCTGTGCCGCACCCTCCGCTTCGGCGATGCGGGCCTCAAGCTCCGCCAGGCGCGCCGCGGCGCTCGCCTCCGTGCTTTCCAGACGCGACAGGGCCAGCGCCAATTGCCGCTCAAGATCGGTCATGTCGGTTGTCTGGGCCGACAGCGCGGCCTCCGAGCGGGCCAGTTCCAGTTCTGCAGCGGCCAGCGCATCAGCCAGCGTTGCCGCCTCGCCCTGCCCATCCTCGGCCCGGGCCAAGGCGCCCGCCAGCCGGGTGGCCAGATCGTCCCGCGCACCTTCGGCGGCGGCCAGAAGGGTCAAGGTGTCCTCGGCGCGCGCGCGCTGTTCTTCCAGCGCAAGGGACATCGCGGTGAGCTCCGCATCGGCGTCTTCAAGGCGGCGGCGAAGTGCCTCTGCCGCCGCCGCCTCGGCCAGACGCGCCGCTTCCTCTTCGGACAAGGCAGTGGCGGAGGCATCCAACTGCACGCGCAACGCCGCCGCCGCGGCGGCTTCGGCCAGTCGGGCCGCCTCGGCCTCATCCAGCGCGGTCTCCGTGTCACCCAACCGTGCGCGCAGGGCTTCGGCCGCCGCCGCCTCGGCCAGACGGGCGGCCTCTTCGTCGGTCAGAGCCGTTTCCACCTCGGCCAGGCGCAGGCGCAGGGCTTCAGCCGCCGCGAGTTCGGTCAGCCGCGCCGCTTCGGCCGCGCTCAAATCCCCTTCGACGCTGCGCAATTGCGAGAGCAGTTCTTCGGCGCGCTCATCCCCGCTGGCCAAGGCCGCCAGGGCTTCGGACAGGGCCTGGTCGCGGTCCACCAGGGTGCCCGCCAATTCGGCATTCCGGGTTTCAGCGGCGGACAAGGCGGCCAGCGCGTCGGTCAGGGCCGATTGCCGGTCTTCGAGGGCGGCCGATGATGTGGCCAGCGCCGCCAAGGCATCGCTGAGCGAGGCATCCCGCGCCTCTGCCTGCATCTCCAGATCCGCGATCAACGCCTCCAACGCCTCGCGCCGGGCCGCCGCCAGGCGCGCCGCCTCCGATGCTTCGTCGATCTCGGACCGCGCGGTGGCGAGCGCGAGGTTGAGTGCTTCGGCTTCCGTCATCGCCTCGGCCAGTTCAGCCTCGGTCGCGACGCGCCCGGCCTCCAGTTCCCGGTTCTGGGCGAGAAGGCCCGCGACCTGCTCTTCAAACGCGACGATGCGGGCCGATTGCTGTTCGCCCTGGGCGGTTAGCGTGGCGATCAGGGCCTCTTGCGCGGCGGCCTGTTCTTGGGCGCTGGACAGCGACCCGCTCAGCGTCGCCACCCGGTTTTCCAACTGCCCGGCGCGGGCCTCCTCCAGCCCAAGCGCCACGGCCAATTGGTTGACCTGCGCGGTCAGCGAATTCAGCTCATCGTCCTGGTTGCTGATCTCTTCGCTCAGCACGTATTGCATGACCATGAAGATCGTCAGAACGAAGATCATCACCATCAAAAGGGCTGTGATCGCGTCGACAAATCCGGGCCAGATCGCGCCCGACATCCGATTTGACCCGCCGCGATGAAACGCCATGGCTAACCGTCCTGCGCGCGTTGCCGGGCGCGGGCTTCGGCGGGCGCGCGGGCGGCGCGGGTCAGTTCCTGAAGCGCCTCGGTCAGCTGTGCCAGATCCCCCCGCAGGCCCATGATGTCCGCATCGCGGGTGGTGGCGAACTCTTCGGCCATCTTGAACAATTGCACATCAATGGAGCGCAGCCGGTTGCGGCTCTCATCGTCCAGCCCATGCTCCGCCGCCATACCATCAAGGGCCGAGGCCAGCCGTTCCTGCGCCGTCGCCAGGCGTTCGGTGGCCATGACCTGCCCGGGCCCCAACCGTTCCGTCAGCGCATCCACCGATTGCGACAGCCCCAGCATCCGCTGTTCGGTGGCCGCACGGCGGGTTTCGGATTGCGCGAACAGGCTTTGCAGCGTGTCCATCTGATCAACCATGTGGTCGAGCACCGTGGCGATGGCCGCCTTGTCGATGGCCCCGTCGCCATCGCCGGAGAACGAGACGCGCGTGATCGACGCCAGCCATTCCTCCAACTCGCGGTAGAACCGGTTCTGCCCATGCCCCGCGTAAAGCTCCAGCAGGCCCACGATCAGCGACCCGGCCAGGCCCAGAAGCGACGAGGCAAAGGCCGTGCCCATGCCGCCAAGCTGGTCGTCAAGGCCGTCCATCAACCGCCCGAACACGGCGAGGCCCTCTTCCCCATCGGTCGGCTGCAGCGACCGGATGGTTTCCACAACCGCAGGCACGGTGGTGGCCAGACCGAAGAACGTCCCCAGAAGGCCCAGGAAAATCAGAAGGTTGGCGATGTAGCGCGTGATATCGCGGCTCTCTTCCATCCGCGCGCCGACGGAATCCAGAACCGACTTGGCCGAGGCCGGCGTCACCTGCATCCGGCTGCCGCGCATCCGCGTGACACCCGAGATCGCGGCCATCAGGCGCGGGGGTTTGTCGTCGCTATCGGCCTGCCCGCCACCGGCGACCTGCTCGATCCACGCAACCGACGAGAACAGCTGGATCACCTGAAAGAAGGTGGCACAAACGCCCACCACGAACACCACGCCGATTGTGCCGTTCAGGTAGGGAGATGCAAGAAACACGGGCTGCACCCGCGGCCATACCAACACACCCCCCGCGATCACCAGCGCAAGGATTATCAACATCAGCACGATCTGCTGCGTTGGCCGTGTGAATCGGAGCGCGCCTGCGCCCTCTCTGCTGCTCGCCATGGCGTGTTGACCGCTCTTTGGACTTCTTCGGGCGAACCCTACACCGGGCAGGGGCCCGGCGACAACACAAGCCTCACCCCGCCCCGTTGAGCGACCGCACCTGTGTGACCAGGGCCTCAAGATCCGCGTCGCCGATCCCAAGCTCGGCCAGATGGGCGGCGGTGTTGTAGAGGTATTCGTCATTGGGGCCGCGCCCACCGGTGGACCGTGCGATGATCTGCGCCTGATCGTCCAGCGACAGGGCCCCGCAATATTGTTCGTGATCGCGGTTGATGACATAGGTCAGCACATCGTGCTGGGTTCCACCATCGTGGAACTCTACGCTCAGCCGGGTTTCCAGATAGGCCGAGGAAATCAGCTCTCGTTCCCGCAGATAGGCCAACGTCTTGTCCTCATGGCCCGGCTCAACAAGAAGGCCAAGGCCGTCGCAAAACGCGTCAGCCGCGGCATCAAGCGCCAGGACGAGGCCCGGTTTCTCAACCGTGCCCCGATGGTGGATCGACGACATGCAAAACGACCGGTGCCAGCCATTGAGCCGCGCCACCTTCGTCTCGGCCACCGGAAATCCGGGATTCCAGAGAAGCGAGCCATAGCCGAAGACCCAGAGCGGTGCGTTCATGTGGTGGTCCTTGTCCTGCCCCGCCGCTATAGGCGATAGAACCGCAGAAGGGGAGTGGCATGAAGCGGCTTTTGATCGGGATTGTGGTGCTGGTCGCCCTGGGCATTATCGCCTGGGGTGCGGTGTCGATCACGACCCAAACCGCCGCGACGAGGTGGTTGGAGGCCCGGCAGGCCGAAGGCTGGGTCGCCAATGCAGACAATGTGGCGGTCTCGGGCTTTCCCCTCGCCTTCGAGACGCGGTTTGGCGCGCTGGAGCTGGCCGATCCCGCCACCGGGCTTGCCTGGACCGCGCCTGAATTTCGGCTGGAACAGGCGGCCTTTCGGCTCGACCGGCTGGCCGCGATCTGGCCCGGCACCCAGACGCTCGCCTCCCCCGAAGAGCGGTTGACCATCACCAGCACCGAGATCGCCGCCGAACTCGACGTGCAACCGACACGCCGCTTCGCGCTCGATGACATGCGGGCGCGGCTCCGCGATGTGGCGATCCAGTCGACCGCCGATTGGACCATGTCGCTGGAAACGGGCACCCTGATCGTCACCCGGCTGGACGGGGAAGGGGCTCGCTACAGCATCGAGCTGACCGCCGCCAACCTGATCCCGCGCGATGCCTGGCGCGACCGTCTGGATCCGGCGGGCCTCCTCCCCGAAGCTATGGGAAGCACCCTGGCCCAGGCCATGATCCGCTTTGATGCGCCCTGGGATATGGACGCGATCGAGGTGGCCCGTCCTCAGATCACCCTGATCGAACTGGAAGAGGTGAATGCGGATTGGGGTGACATGTTCTTCCGCGCCACCGGTGTGTTGAATGTGACGGAGGGGGGCGTGCCAGAGGGCGATCTTGCCGTGCGGGCCGAAAACTGGCGCGCCATGGTGGATCTGGCTGAAAATGCCGGGCTTGTGCCCGAAAGGCTGCGCCCGACGGCGGAGGCGATGCTGGAGGTGCTGGCCGGAATGAATGGCAGTGCCGAGAATATCGATGCCACGCTCAGCTTTTCAAACGGGCGCGTCTTCATCGGGCCGCTGCCCCTTGGCCCCGCCCCCAACCTGCGCCTGCGTTAACGGCAATAGGCGCCGGAGCGGTAGGACGCGACGTCAAAATGGTAGTGATCGCGGTGGAAGCGGTCTGAATTCGGCCCCAGAACCGTGCCGAAGGTGCCGCAGGCGGCCTCGTGCAGGCGGCGCATGATGGTGGAATGCTGCCCGCTCCAGTTGTCCAGCACCGACAATTCCGACCCGTTGGCCAGCCCGATGCCCGCGATATCGATCGCATTGCCGGTTGCGTGTTCCGACAGCCGCGCGCCGGAGCGCGAATTGCGGGTGCGGCAGGCATAGGAGGCGACAACGCGCAGATTGGCCATGCCGCCGCCGGTATTGCCGACGATGTCCTCGGCATTCAACACCCATTGGCTCACCGCTTGCGCGGTCGTGCAATTGATCGTCGCGGGCGTGGTCAGAGGTATCCCGTGGACCACGCGAAGCCGCACCGCATTGGAGATACCGCAGCCGCTGATCCGGCCCGTCACCGGCTCGATCTCGTCGCCCTGAAGGCCGATCACACCGCACAGCGCGCCGGTATCGCGGCCCGGCTGGGTCACGCGACCGGGCAGGTTGCGGGTCGCCGCCGCCCGCACGCGGCCCTCAAGGCCGTCGGGCCGCAGGACCGGGCGGAGCGAGCGGGTGGTCGCAAGAGACGATCCGCCGCTGGCCACGATGGTGGACCCGGCGCCGCTGCCGGTTTCGCCGCCGGGACGGAACAGGCCGGCCACAGGGCGCGGACGGTAGGGCGCTATGCCCTCCGCCGCAGGCGCACCGGCCACCTCACCGGCATCCGCGGCGCCAAGGCCCCGGGGCGCCGTGCTGCTTGGCATCGGCGCGCCGCCGGGCCGGGCGGAGGGGCGAAGCGATGCGGCGGGGGCCAGCTCCGTGCCAGCCACCAAGCGGCGTTCCGGCGCGGTTTGTGCCATCGCATCTGCTGGCAGCAGCAGGACAAGCAGGATTATGGTGACAGCCACCCTCACCCCGAATCGTCCGTCCGGCGCGCGCCGCGCCCGAAATCCGGGGCGTCGATATCCTGCCCCGCCTCGATGATCCCGCGCCGGATCGCCCGCGTGCGCGTGAAGTAATCGTGCAGATGATCGCCGTCGCCGGTCCGGATCGCCCGCTGCAGCGCAAAGAGCTCCTCGGTGAACCGCCCCAGGATCTCCAGTGTGGCATCCTTGTTGCTCAGAAACACGTCGCGCCACATCGTCGGATCCGATGCCGCAATGCGGGTGAAATCCCGGAAGCCGGCGGCGGAGTACTTGATGACCTCGCTGTCGGTCACGCGGCGCAGATCGTCGGCCACGCCGACCATCGTGTAGGCGATCAGGTGCGGCGTGTGGGAGGTGACGGCCAGTACCAGATCGTGGTGATCGGCCTCCATTTCCTCCACAAGCGCTCCACAGCCTATCCACAGGTCGCGCAACCGCGCCGTGGCGGCGGGATCGGTCCCGGGGGCCGGCGTGAGGATCGTGTAGCGGTTGTCGAACAGCTCGGCAAAACCCGAGCGGGGGCCGGAATGCTCCGTCCCGGCCAGCGGGTGGCCGGGCACAAAATGCACATTGTCGGGCAGATGCGGGCCAACCTGTTCGATCACGTCGCGTTTGACCGAGCCGACATCGGTGACCGTGGCGCCGGGCGCCAGATGCGGGGCCATCTCCTCCGTGACCCGCGCCATGGCGCCCACCGGCACGGCCAGCACCACCAGATCGGCCCCGTCCACGGCCTCGGCCACCGTCTCGGTGATCCGGTCGCAGAGGTTGATTTCCCCCGCGACGGCACGGGTTTCGGCGGACCGGGCCGTGCCCACGATCTCACCGGCCAGCCCCTTGCGGCGCATCGCATGGGCCATCGATCCGGCGATCAGGCCGAGCCCGAGCAGCGCCACTCGATTGTAGATCACGCTCATACCGCCCCCACGAAGGTGCCGAGCGATGCCAGAACGCGGCCATTGTCCTCGGGCCGCCCCACGGAGATGCGCAGGCAATGCGGCAACCCGTAGGATTTCGGCGCGCGCACGATGATCCCGTCGGTTTTCAGATGCGCATCCGCCGCATCCGCCGTCGCCTCATCGGCAAACCGGGCCAGCACAAAATTCGCGTGGCTGTCGTCGCAGGCGATCCCGAGTTGGCGCAGCCCGCCGGTCAGACGCGCGCGTTCCTCGGCATTCACCCGTATACACTCGTCAACCCAATCCACGTCCCGCATCGCGGCCTCGGCCCCGGCCAGCGCGATGGTCGACAGGTTGAACGGCCCCCGAATGCGGTTCAGCGTATCGATCACGTGCTGCGGGCCATAGCCGAACCCCACACGCAGCCCGCCAAGCCCGTAGGCCTTCGAAAAGGTCCGGGTCATCACCACGTTGTTGCGGGCCTCGACCAACGCAAGGCCGCCATCATAGCCCTCGGCAAACTCCACATAAGCTCCATCGAGGATCAGCAGGCATTGCTCCGGCAAGGCATCGGCTAGCCGCGTCAGCGCATCACTGTCGATCAGCGTCGCACAGGGGTTGGAGGGGTTGGCGATGAAGATCAGCCGCGTGCGCTCGGTGATCCCGGCAATCAACGCCTCCACATCGACCACCCGCTCGTGCTCGGGCACCCGCATGGGCGTGGCGCCGGCCGCATGGGCGGCGATCGGATACATGCCAAAGCCGTGCTCGGTATAAAGCACCTCGTCGCCGGGCCCTGCATAGGCTTGGTTCAGCCAGTGGATCACCTCGTCGCTACCGGCGCCGCAGATGATGCGCTCCGCCGCAAGGCCGTGAATCTCGGCAATCGCATCGCGCAAGTCGGCATGGTCCGTCGACGGATACCGATTGGCCCCGCTGGCCGCCTTCACCATTGCCTCGACCGCGGCCGGTGACGCGCCGAAGGGGTTTTCGTTCGCGCTCAGCTTCAGCGGCTCCGCATGGCCTTCGATCTTCGAGGCCCCGCCCTGATAAAGCGCAATGTCGAGAATGCCGGGTTGCGGGCGGATGGGGGCGGTCATGGGCTACGTCCAGATTGGGTTTCGCAGGGTTCTAGCGCGCGGGCGCGCGGGGGGGAATGCCATTTGTCGATCTGTCGCGGGTCGGCTTCTACGGGTCATCGAAGGAATCCCGGCACTCGGCAAAGTGCCGCCCAAACTCGGCACGCGCTTGGGCAATCGGATCGCTAGTAGAAACTCTGCGGATCGATATCCACCGCCAGCCGCAAGTGCCCGGGCAGTTTCAGGCCTGACACCCACCGGCTGAGCGCCGGTTGTAGCGCCACGCCTTTCGGCGCCTTGACCAGCAATCGTACCCGGTGGCGGCCCCGGACGCGGGCGATGGGGGCGGGTGCGGGGCCATAAACGATGCCGCCTGCCTGCCGGATCGGGCCATCATTGCGGGCCAGATGGGTACCAAGATCGAACGCGGCGGCGGCTTCCGTGCTGCTGATGATGATCCCCGCAAGCCGGCCATAGGGCGGCATCCCCGCCGCCTCGCGCTCGGCGGCTTCGGTGCGCCAGAACCCTTCCTCATCGCCGCTCAGGATCGCGCGGATCACCGGGTGATCCGGCTGAAACGTCTGGAGGAGCGCTTGGCCCGGCCTGTCGGCACGTCCCGCCCGGCCCGCCACCTGTCGCATCAGTTGAAATGTCCGCTCCGCCGCGCGCAGATCACTGCCCTGGAGGCCCAGATCCGCATCGATCACACCGACAAGGGTCAGGCGCGGGAAATTGTGGCCCTTGGCGACCAGCTGCGTGCCGATGATCAGGTCCGTGTCGCCATGGGCCAGCTCCTCGATCTGTGCCTTGAGCGCGCGGGCCGATCCAAAGAGGTCCGACGACAGGATTGCCATTTTTGCATCGGGAAACAGCGCCGTTGCCTCCTCCGCGATCCGCTCCACCCCCGGCCCGACGGCGGCCATCTTCCCCTCCACCTCGCAGGACGGGCAGGTGGTGGGCAAGGGTTTGGTCTCCCCACATTGGTGGCAGATCAGGCGCTTCTGGAACCGGTGCTCCACCATACGCGCATCGCAATGGTCGCAGCCCACCATCTCGCCACAGGCCCGGCACAGCGTGACCGGCGCATAGCCCCGGCGGTTCAGAAACAGGAGCGATTGCTCCCCCTCCTGCAATCGCTGCCCCACAGCGGAGGCGAGCGTGGGGGAAATCCAGGATGACCCCGGCAAATCCTCCAGCCGCATGTCGATGGCGGCCATGTCCGGCAGGTCCTGCGGGCCGAACCGGCTGCTCAGGTCAAGGCGAGTATACTTGCCGGCCTGCGCATTGGCCCAGGATTCGAGCGATGGCGTGGCCGAGGCCAAAACCACCTGCGCGTCGTTGAGCGAGGCGCGCAGCACCGCCATATCGCGCGCGTTATACGCCGCGCCCTCCTCCTGCTTGTAGGAGGTGTCGTGTTCCTCATCCACGACGATCAGGCCCAGATCACGATAGGGCAGGAACAGGGCCGAGCGCGCGCCCACAACCAGCTGCGCCTCGCCCTGTCCCACCATCCGCCAGCAGCGGCGGCGTTCCGTCATCGTCACGCCCGAATGCCACTCGGCGGGCTCCGCCCCGAAGCGTTCCTTCACGCGGGTCAGGAACTCGCTCGTCAGCGCAATCTCCGGCAACAGGACAAGCGCCTGTCGCCCCTGGCGCAGGCATTCCGCGACGGCTTCGAGGTAGACCTCGGTCTTGCCCGATCCCGTCACGCCCTTCAGAACGACGGTTCCGTATCGACGCGCCTTCAGCCCGTCGCGCAGCGCGGTGGCGGCAACGGCCTGATCGTCGGTCAGGTCTTTCCCCGGCAAGTCCGGGTCAAGCGGCAAATAGGGCGCATCGCGGGGCGTATCGGCCTCTTCGACGACACCTTGCTTGGCCAATCCCTTCACGACGGAGGATGTGACCCCCGCCAGGTCCGACAATTCCTTCAGCGTGAAGCCAAGCCCGCCATATTCCACCAGCGTGTCGATCACGCGTTGGCGGGCGGGTGTTGCCCGGTCCGGGCTCCCCTGCCCCAACCGGTAGACCTTGCGCATCGAGGGCGGGTCGCTGAGGCCCGGCGCACGGGTGGCAAGCCGCAGCATGATCGACATCGGCGTCAGGGTGTAGGCCCCGGCCTTTTCCAGAAACTCCCGCATCTCGGCGCGCATCGGCGCCACATCCAGCACACGATTGACCGACCGCACCTTGGCAATATCCCAATCGCCGCGCCCCTTGCCCCAGACCACGCCCAGAACCTTGCGCGGCCCCAGCGGCACCTCCACAAAGGCCCCCAGCCAGCAGCCGCCGGCGGGTGCCTTGTAATCCAACACGCGATCCAGGGGCTCTGCCGTCAGAACCCCCACCAGATCTCCTTCGTCGAAATGCTCGTCCATGACCGTCCGCTCAAGGGCTCTTTTAAGGCTTTCCGTTAGCGCTAACACAAGCTAAAGGTTTGCCAAGTCACCATAGACCACAGCCGAAAGGAACCTCGCCAATGAAATTCTTTGTGGATACCGCCGATATTGATGCGATCCGCGAGTTGCATGAGTTGGGGATGGTCGACGGCGTTACAACCAACCCGTCGCTCATCATGAAGTCCGGCCGCGACATCAAGGAAGTCACCAAGGAGATCTGCGAACTGGTCCCCGGCCCCGTCTCCGCCGAGACCGTTGCGCTGGATGCCGAGGGCATGATCGCGGAAGGCCGCGAGCTGGCCAAGATCGGCGACAACATCGCCATCAAGGTGCCGCTGACCTGGGCGGGCCTGCAGGCCTGCAAGGTGCTGACGAGCGAAGGCCGCATGGTCAACGTAACGCTCTGCTTCTCGGCCAACCAGGCGCTTCTGGCCGCCAAAGCGGGGGCCACCTTCATCTCGCCCTTCGTGGGCCGCCTGGACGATATCAACATCGACGGCATGGATCTGATCGCTGAGATCCGCCAGGTCTACGACAACTACGATTTCTCCACAGAAATCCTCACAGCCTCGATCCGCTCCGCAAACCACATGAAAGAAGCCGCCCTGATCGGCGCCGATGTCGCCACCGCGCCGCCCAACGTCATCAAGGCCATGGCCAACCACGTGCTGACGGACAAGGGCCTCGACGCCTTCATGGCCGATTGGGCCAAGACCGGACAGTCGATCATCTGAGCGGCCCGCGCGGCGGCGCACCCTCTCGATGGCCCCGGACGGACCGCGCCCGGGCGAGTGTCTGTGACGGCATCTCGCCGAACTGCGCCCGGTAGTGTGCCGCAAACCGCCCGAAATGCGTCAGGCCCACCGCCAGGGCCGCCGCGGTGACGCTGTCGACTAGCCCCGCCCGCAACATGGCCCGCGCCCGGTCCAGCCGACGTTCGGTCAGGTAGGCCATCGGCGGACGACCGACCGACGCCACGAAATGCGCGCTCAATGTCCGGATCGGCACACCGGCCACGTGTGCCAGATCGCTCAGCGTGATCGCCTGGCCCAAATAGGCCTCGATATAGTCGATGGCCCGCTTCACATCGCGCGAATTGGGGGTGGCGCGGCGATGCACATCGGTGAACGCCCCGCCAATCATCAGGGCCATGATCGGCTCAAGATAGGTCATCACCCGCGCACCGTCGGCCAGGAAACCCCGATCCGCCTGATCCTCCTCGACCAGATCGACGATCAGCTGACCGACGGCCCGGTGCTGCGGCTGACGGGTATCGAACGTCTCGAACACGCCGAAGTGTGGCGGCGTGCGCAAATCCATCAGCCGGTCCGCGAAATCCACGATCATGTCCAGGGCAAGCGACAGGCCGAAGCGAAGTTCGTGGGCGGCCAGCGGCAAGGGATCCCAGCGACCGGGCACGGCGATGGGGCTGCGCGCCTCGCGCACCTGCAGCCGCCCGGTCGCCTCACGCCGCACCGGGACCGGTATCCAGATATGCATCGTTTCCTCCCGCGAGGTCAGGATGACATCTTCGGAATATTCGAAGGCGAACAGGCCGAAATCGGGCGCCGGGTACACGGAAGCCGTCGTTTGCATGCCACGCCGCGCCCGCCGGTCGACCGGTTCAAGCTGGAACTGTCGCATGTCATGGATCGCCCGAGAAATCTCGAACGGCGCACGGTCCAGTTGGCGATAACGCTCCAGCATGGCGGGCCTGTCCTACCCTTCCAAACCGCCAGCATAGCCCGCAACCGCCATATCGCAAAACGGGGGCGCACAATTTCTTGCCAGATCCGGATAGGGATTGCCGCCAGCGGATAGTGAGACGACCCTACGGTATGCAAGGGCTGAAGCCGTTCTTTTCAGGAATTGGATCAACCCCATGCGCCTATTTTCGCTTCACAGCCCTTGGCTCCTTCTCTTCACGGCTTTGACCGTGTCCGCCTGTATCCGCGTTCTGTCTGATACATACGAGATTACGGTGGATGGCATCACCTACGAAGTCCGCATCTATGGATACCAGGGCCTGCCGACGGAACTGGACCGGACGTTCGTCGTGATAGATGGCCGGGAATATGCCTGCGCCCCGGATTCGACCGACCCACCCGATTGCGCCGCCGTCGTGCGCGCGTATGTCCGAAATCAGGCAAGCGAACCCGAATTGCCGCGGTTGACAGATACGGATTTGAACCGCCGCAGCGGGATCATCCCGGGTGACGGACAAAGCGGCGGCCCGGCCGGCGGCGGCGGCGGTTACTCACCCCCCAGTGGCGGCGGCACCTGATACACGTCCCTGCCCCGCCTGGTCCTGACGATACCCTGGGCGGGCCCGGCATGTTGCGGCCTCTTGGACACATCGCCCAAGGGGTCGCGCATTTTTTGGAAGAAAAACGCGACCGCGTTCTATAAGCTGCGCGCAACGAAGAAAAAACAACGAGGCGGTAGTAATGAGCAATACCGAGGCGGAAGCCCCGCTTTCTCTGCATGACGATTGGCGCGGACGGGTCCTGTCGGATCCTGAACTGATTCTCGAAGACCGTGATCTGATGCGCGCGCTGATCGCCGCCAATGATCGCCAGATGGGCGGCAATATCGTCGATATGCGCGGCATCGCTATGGAGCGGCTGCAAAACCGTCTTGATCGGCTCGAAGATACCCACCGCTCCGTGATCGCGGCGGCCTACGAGAACCTGGCCGGCACGAATCAGATCCACCGCGCGGTCACGCGGATGCTGGATGCCAAGGAATTCACCGAATTTCTCACCACGCTCGGCACCGATGTCGCCAGCATCCTGCGCGTGGATCGCGTGCGCCTCGTGCTGGAAAGCGCCGAGGCCACCGAAACCGAAGCCCCCAAGGTCCAGAAGCTGGAAGACGTTCTGACGGTTGTGGCGCCCGGATTTGCCAAGGACTACATCTCCGGCGGGCGCGATGTGCCCCATCGGCAGGTGACGTTGCGCCAGATCGGCGGCGATGCGGACCGGATCTTCGGCGAAGCGGCACGCTGGATCCATTCCGAGGCCTGCCTGGCGCTGGATCTGGGCGAAGGCCGCCTGCCCGGCCTGCTCGTCCTGGGCGCGGAAGACCCGCATCAGTTCCGCCCTTCCCAAGGCACCGATCTGCTGACGTTCTTTGCGGGTGTCTTCGAGCGTCTGATGCGCGGCTGGCTCGACTGATCCGATGTCGCTGACGCTCACCCCCGCCGCCCGAGACATCCTGCAAAGCTGGCTGACCCATCTTCGCGGCGTGCGTGGGCGGGCCGAGGCCACGCTGACGGCCTATGCCGCCGATTTGGGGGAGTTTCTTGCGTTTCAGGCCGGGCATCTGGGCGGTGCCCCCGGGCCCGCCGCCCTGCGTGCCCTCACCACTCGCGATATGCGGGCCTGGATGTCGGATCAGCGCGGGCGCGGTGTCGGGGCCCGGTCGCTGGCCCGCAGGTTGTCGGCGGTAAAGGCCTTCTACACGTGGTGGTCCGACCGGGACGGCTTTGACGCCACCGCCATCCTGTCGATGCGCGCGCCCAAGCACACCCGCCGCCTGCCCCGCCCGCTGACCGAAACCGGCGCGCGGGACATGATCGACGGCCTCGCCATGCAAGATGAGCGCGATTGGGTGCAGGCCCGCGACATCGCGGTTGTGACACTGCTATATGGCTGCGGCTTGCGGATATCGGAGGCACTTGGCCTCCGCGCCGATCTCCTCCCCCTGCCCGACGTGCTGCGGATCACCGGCAAGGGTGGCAAGGAACGGGAGGTGCCGGTTCTGCCCGCCGCGCAGGCGGCCTGTGCCCGCTATGCACGGCTCTGCCCCCATGATCTGGCGCCCGGCACGCCGCTCTTTCGCGCGATCCGGGGCGGGGCGCTTGGCCCCCGCGCCGTGGCCAGAGTGATGGAACAGACCCGGATGCAGCTTGGTCTGCCCTCCACCGCCACGCCGCACGCGATGCGCCACTCCTTCGCGACGCATCTTCTGGATGCGGGCGGCGATCTGCGCGCGATCCAGGAGCTGCTGGGCCACGCCTCGCTCAGCACGACGCAGGCCTACACCGCGGTCGACACGGCGCGCTTGATGGATGTGTACCGCGCCGCCCATCCCAAGGCGTGACGACCAGCAGACACAGAAGTGTTGCAAACCCGCGCATTAGCAGGCATCCCCGCCGCCATGCGATTTAGAGCTTATTCCGTTCATCTGTTCACGGCCGCCGGCGCCTCCCTTGCGATGCTGGCCCTGTTGGAGGCCGCGCAGCAGGATTGGGCGATGATGACGATCTGGCTCACCATCGCCTTCATCGTCGACGGCATCGATGGGCCACTGGCCCGGCGCTATCAGGTGACGACAAACGCGCCGGTGATCGATGGCGCGCTTCTGGACCTCATCATCGATTTCCTGACCTACGTGATGATCCCGGCCTACGCGCTCTACGGCTCGGGCCTGCTGCCGGGATGGTCGGGCTGGTTCGTGGTTCTGTTCATCCCCTTCGCCTCCTCGCTCTACTTCGCGGATACGCGGATGAAGACGGCGGATGCCTCGTTCCGTGGCTTTCCGGGCTGCTGGAACATGGTCGCGCTGGCGCTTCTGGTGATCGAGCCGCCATGGGAGCTGACGCTGGTCCTTGTCATCGGCCTGTCGGCGGCCCAATTCCTCAACCTCAAATTCGTCCACCCCGTCCGCACCGCGCGCTGGCGTGTCGTGTCCCTGCCCATGGCGCTTTTGTGGACCTTGTCGATCGCCTTTGCGGCGTGGACAGGCTTTGCCCCCAACCCGATCCTGACCGTCGTGGTCACGCTCACATCCATCTACCTGCTTGTGGCAGGCGTGGCGCAGCAGGTCATCTATGATCGCGGATATGCCCGTTAGTCGCGGGTGCGGATGATCTTGGCGAATTGATCGAAAATCGGTTCGGCCCCTGCGATCAGGTGGCCGTTCTCCAACAGGTCCTGCCCCTCCCGGATCGGCTCCACGAAGGCGCCCGCCTCCCGCGCGATCAGAATGCCGGCCGCGATGTCCCACGGCTTGAGGTTGTATTCCCAGTAGCCCTCGAACCGCCCCGCCGCGACCCAGCACAGATCCAGCGACGCCGCCCCGTTGCGCCGCATCCCCGAACAGGCCGGCATCAGGCGCGCCAGGTCGCGCAGCATCGCGGGCAGGTACTTGCCCCCATCGGGCGGCAGCCCCGCGCCAAAGACCGCTTCGGCCAGCTTGGCCCGCGCCGACACCCGCAGGCGCTGGCTGTCGTTCAGCCACGCCCCCGCGCCCTTTTCGGCGAAGAACATCTCATCCTTCGACGGATCGTAGACCACCGCCGAAACGATCTCGCCCTTATGCTCCAGCGCGATGGAAATCCCCCAATGGGGCATGGCGTGCAAAAAATTCGTGGTGCCATCCAGCGGGTCGACGATCCAGCGGCGCGTGGGGTCGGTGCCCGCGATCTCCGCCTCTTCCTCGCCCAGAAATCCGTAATTCGGGCGCGCCTCCATCAACTCGTCCTTGATGATCTGCTGCGCCGCCCGATCCGCGCGG
Organism: uncultured Roseicyclus sp.; assembly: GCA_947494975.1. Lineage (GTDB taxonomy): Bacteria > Pseudomonadota > Alphaproteobacteria > Rhodobacterales > Rhodobacteraceae > Gymnodinialimonas. The sequence continues at coordinate 841,227 of CANLXA010000001.1, forward strand.
CTGACGAAGTCGCCGGGTCCTTTGGAGGAGACCTGAAGCTGCTCCACCTCGCGGAAATCCTTGAGCAGGCTCCGCGCCGCCTTGCGCGCCGCCTTGATCATCACGTTGAGGTTGGCCGAGCCTTGCATGGGGTCACTCCGATGGGTCAGGGCGGGCATATACGGGCAGCGCAGCGGAATGCCAAGCTGGTTGGTCGCGTGCCTCAGCCCTACGGCTATGCCCCGCCCCATTCCCCCCGCGCCACAAGCACGTCTTTCAGGACGGAGGGCCGGTCGGTCATAATCCCGCGCACGCCGATCTCCAGAAGCTGCGCCATCTGATCGGCCTCATCGACGGTCCAGACCTGCACATCGATGCCCCGCGCACTGGCCGCCCGCACGAAGCGGGGCGTCACCACCGCAATACCCTTGTGTGCAGGCGGCACCTGCAGCACCGGAAACGCCGAACGCGGCGTGGGAAGCCCCCACCCGGCCAGCCAGACGCCCAGAACACCCGATTGCGCGGGCGACCAGCAGAGAGCCGGCCCCAGCGCCGCCCGGATCGCCGCCGTCCGGCGCGCCTCGAACGACCCCACACACACCCGCGGCAGGGCATCGGCCCCGCGGATAGCCTCGGCCAACAGGCCCGGGGATCGGTCGCATTTCAGCTCGAAATTCACCCGAAGGCGGGGGAAACTGGCCAGAAGCTCCCGCGCCGTCGGGATCGCCGCGCCGCCATGGGTGCGGATCGTGGCCAGATCCGCCCGATCCAGATCGGCAATCCGCGCCACCTCCCCGGTCATCCGCTCCAGCGTCTCGTCGTGATGGATCACCACCACGCCGTCGCGGGTGGCATGCACATCCGTCTCGATATGGGTGAAGCCCATCTCCACCGCCCGTGCAAACGCCTCCATCGTGTTTTCCTCCGCCTCCAACGACCCGCCGCGATGGGCAAACGCAATCGGGTGCGGGAAATCCAAAAACGGGTGCGTCATGCCCGTCGCTGCAATTTCAGCGGCTCGGACCGGCAGAGTTTCAGCACATGGGACATGAACGGTTTGGCCGTGTCTTCCGCGCGGCTCGCCCCGTAAAGGCGGCGCGTCACGCCGCTTTCCGTAAGCGATTTCGTCACGATGGACTGGCTTGCCCCCACATCGCGCACCACCCAATCGGGCAGAACCGAGACGCCCCGCCCGGACGCCACCAGCAACAGGATCACCGCCGACAACTCCACCTGCCGCACCGCTTTCGGTTCCACCCCTGCCGGGAACAGCAATTGGCTGAACACGTCGAGGCGCGGGCGATCGACGGGATAGGTGATCAGTGTCTGATCGGCAAAATCCCCCGCTTCCACGAAAGGTTTTTGCGCCAGCGGATGATCGGCGGCGCAGACAAACACCGGCTCGTAATCGAAAAGCGGCGTGAAATCGACGCCCGCCAACTCTTCGGGATCACTTGAAATCACCAGATCCACATCCTGCCGGATCAGCGCCGGAAGCGCCTCGAATTGCAGGCCCGGGCGGATATCCACGTCCACATCCGGCCATGTCTGGCGAAACGCCTCCAGCACCGGCAACAGCCAATCGAAACAGGCATGGCATTCAATCGCGATATGCAGCCGCCCCGATTTGCCCGCCCGCAGGCCCTCGAAATCCTCCTCCAACGCCGCAACGCGCGGCAGGACCTCCTCGGCAAGCCGCAGGAACTTCATGCCCGCCGAAGACAGCCGCATCGGTTTGGAGCGCCGTACGAACAGCTCCACGCCGGTCTGATCCTCCAGCCCCTTGATCTGGTGGCTCAGCGCCGATTGCGTGATGTGCAGGCTCTCCGCCGCCCGCGCCAGCCCGCCTTCCTCGTGGATGGCCTTGATCGTGCGCAGGTGCCGAAACTCGATATGCATATGAAACTCATATTGATGATGAGAGTTATGAATTTGTTGATTGCCTGCATCTATGCGACATCGATAAGCGACATTTCAAGGATCATTCCCGCCATGGCCTCTGCTCCCCGCGTTTCATTCGAATTCTTCCCCCCAAAATCGCTGGAGGGGTCGTTCCGGCTCTGGGAGACGCTCGGCACGTTGGCGCCCCTGGGCCCGCAATTCGTCTCCGTCACCTATGGCGCGGGCGGCACCACGCGGAAGCTGACGCATGAGGCCGTCACCGCGATTGGCGCCAATTTCGGCGTACCCGTCGCCGCGCACCTCACCTGCGTGGATGCCACCCGCGCTGAAACGCTTGAAATCGCCGGGGCCTATGCCGAGGCGGGGGTTAACCAGATCGTCGCGCTCCGCGGCGATCCGCCCAAGGGCGCAGACGGGTTCACGCCGCATCCCGATGGCTTCGCCTCCTCTGTCGAGTTGATCGCGGCGCTGGCCGCAACCGGCAAATTCGATATCCGCGTGGGGGCCTACCCAGATATCCACCCCGACGCGCCGTCGATGCAGGCCTGTGTCGATTTTCTCAAGCGCAAGCTCGATGCCGGGGCCACATCCGCCATCACGCAATTCTTCTTCGAGGCCGAGACCTTCTTCCGCTTCCGCGATGCCTGTGCCGCGGCCGGGATCACCGCACCGATCATCCCCGGCATCCTTCCGATCGAGGATTGGACCCGCGCGCGCCGCTTCGCCGCTGCCTGCGGGGCCGTCATCCCGACCTGGCTCGATGAGGCGTTTACCGCCGCCCTCCGCGACGGGCGGGAGGATCTGTTGTCGACGGCGATCTGCACGGAGCTCTGCTCCGATCTGATCGACGGCGGGGTTGAGGATCTGCATTTCTACACGCTCAACAAGCCCGAACTCACCCGCGACGTCTGCGCCGCGCTTGGCGTGGCCCCCAAGGTGTCCCTGGCCGAAGTCGCCTGATACCCCGCCGCGCTACACCGCCCATGGGCCGCTCAAAACGCGGCCGGTCCTTCCATTGGTCCTCAATACCCCCGGGGGTCAGCGGCTTTTTCCTGGAAAAGCCGCCAAGGGGGCAGCGCCCCCTTCTTCAAATGGCAAATGCACGCCCCAACATCACAAGGAAGCCCGCAATTTTCGCTTGGAAAACTGCCCCCGGCGACCGCGCAGCGGGCGCAACACGGTCCCGCGCGTCAGCCGAGATACGCCCCGATCATGGTTGACGAAACGTCAGGCAGGATCGCGTTTTTCAATGTAACATAAAACCTTAACCCCCCTTATCAACCTTGATAACCCTGCGCGCCCTTGCACCTGCCCGCGCCCCATGGCCTCCTGCCGCGGCACGACCAGCGGAGCCCAGACCCATGCCCCATCCCTCCTTCGCCGCCGATATCCAGAGCCTCCCCTCCCGCGACCGCCTGCTCTCCATGTCCGGCCTCGATTTCATGCGCGCCATGCTGGCAGGCGATCTCGCCCACCCGCCCATAGGCCAGACCCTCGGATACCACCTCGACAGCGTCGAAGACGGCCGCGTGATCTTCCGCGGCACGCCGACATTCGAAAGCATGAACCCGATGGGCTCGGTCCATGGTGGCTGGTACGGCACCCTGCTGGACAGTTGCATGGCCTGCGCCGTGATGACCAAGGTCCCCAAAGGCTCCGCCTATACGACGCTCGAATACAAGGTGAACATCACCCGCGCGATCCCGGTGGGATGCGAGATACTGGCCGAAGGCGTGGTCTGCCATGCGGGCCGCTCCACCGGCGTCGCCGAAGGCACGATCCGCGACGCGCAGACGGGTAAACTCTACGCCACAGGCTCCACCACCTGCCTCATCATGGTTGCCACTTGACCCCATCAGCATCGTTGAATTGACTTGGGGTCGGCCCCGGTGCATTCCGGGCGCTTCTTTTTACCCCATGGAGACGAGCCACATGATCTCGCCGGTCCTGCCAAGCTACAGCCGCGCAAACCTCTCCTTCGTCAAAGGCGAAGGGTCCTGGTTGGTCGAGGCCGATGGGCGACGTTTCCTCGATTTCGCCAGCGGCATCGCCGTGATGTCGCTCGGCCACGGGCACCCCAAGGTCGTGCAGGCGCTGGTCGATCAGGCCAACGCGCTCTGGCATACGTCCAACCTCTACGAGGTGCCGCAGCAAAAGGCGCTGGCGGACCGGTTGGTGGAGCATACCTTCGCCGACACCGTCTTTTTCTGCAATTCCGGGACGGAAGCCGCCGAACTGGCGATCAAGATGGCGCGGAAATTCCGGACAGAAACAGGCAGCCCGGACCGCATGACGATCCTCACCTTCGAAGGGGCGTTTCACGGGCGGTCCACCGGCGCGATTTCCGCCGCGGGGTCCGAGAAGCTCACCAAAGGCTTCGGCCCGCTTCTGCCCGGCTTCCGCACCCTGCCCTTCGGCGATCACGACGCCTTGCGGGAGGCGGCGGCCGCCCCGGACGTGGGCGCGATCATGGTGGAACCGATCCAGGGCGAAGGCGGCATCCGCCCGCTTCCCGATGCCTGCCTCAAAGGCCTGCGCGATCTCTGCGACGAACATGGGCTCCTGCTGATCCTCGATGAAATCCAATGCGGCATGGGCCGGACGGGCAAGCTCTTCGCCCATGAATGGGCGGGCATCACGCCCGATATCATGCTGGTCGCCAAGGGGATCGGGGGTGGCTTCCCGCTCGGCGCGTTGCTGGCCACCGAGGAGGCCGCCAACGGCATGACCGCTGGCACCCATGGCTCGACCTATGGCGGCAATCCGCTTGGCTGCGCCGTGGGCGGCGCGGTGATGGACGTGATCACCGAAGACGGGTTCCTCGATGGCGTCGTCGCCAGGGCGGGCTTTCTGCGCCAGAAGCTCGAAGGCCTTGTCGCCTCCCATCCCGACGTGTTCGATGGCGTCCGCGGTGAGGGCCTGATCCTCGGCCTCACATGCAAGATCCCGCCCGCCGAGATCGTGGCCGAAGGCTACAAACACGAGGTGCTCACCGTACCCGCCGCCGACAACGCCCTGCGCATCCTGCCCGCGCTCACGATCAGCGAAGCGGAGATCGCGGAGGGGATCGACCGCCTGGATGCCGCCGCCACCGCCCTGTCGCGCCGAACAGCCGCCGAGTGAATTCGCCCGCCCCCTCTTTGTTCCTCGAACATGCCGGGGAGCGCGAGGGGCTGGCCCCTCGCTCCTTTCGCCAACCAAAGGCGCCTTCAGATGAACCATTTTCTCGACATCAATAAAACCGACCCCGCCGACCTCCGGCACATGATCGACCATGCCAGCACCATGAAGGCTGCGCGCCAGGGCCTGCCCAAGGGTACCCCCGATGCCGATCAACCGCTCGCAGGCCATATGGTGGCGCTGATCTTCGAAAAGCCATCCACCCGCACGCGGGTCTCCTTCGATCTGGGTGTGCGGCAGATGGGCGGGCAGACGATGGTGCTGTCCGGCTCGGAAATGCAGCTTGGCCACGGCGAAACCATCGCCGACACCGCCCGCGTGCTCAGCCGCTATGTGGACCTCATCATGATCCGCACTTTCGAGGAGGATGTCCTGCTGGAAATGGCCGAGCACGCCACGGTGCCGGTGATCAACGGGCTCACCAACCGCACCCATCCCTGCCAGATCATGGCCGATGTGATGACCTTCGAAGAACATCGCGGCCCGATCAACGGCAAGAAGGTCGTCTGGTGCGGGGATGGCAACAATGTCTTCGCCTCCTTCGCCCATGCCGCCGGGCAATTCGGCTTCGATCTGACCTTTTCGGGCCCACCCACGCTCGATCCCGAGCGGGGGTTCCTTGAGGAGGCCCGCGCCAAGGGCGTGACCGTCGAGATCGAGCGGGACCCGGCCAAGGCCGCAGATGGCGCCGATCTGGTTGTCACCGACACCTGGGTGTCCATGCATGACAGCCAGACCGCGCGGGAACGCCGCCACAACCAGCTGCGCCCCTATCAGGTGAATGCGGAGCTGATGGCCCATGCCAAGCCCGATGCGCTTTTCATGCATTGCCTGCCCGCGCACCGGAACGAAGAGGCGACGGATGCGGTGATGGACGGCCCGAATTCGGTGATCTTCGATGAGGCCGAGAACCGCCTTCACGCCCAGAAGGCCATCCTGCGCTGGTGCCTGAATGCTTAGAAACCTGCTCCTGGCGGTCCTCCTCGCCGGGCCGGCGGCGGCGCAAGGTATTGAATTGACGGTCGACGGCCCGGCAGGTGCGTTGGCGGGAACCCTTGAAGGCATGACGGGCGCGCAGGCGGCCCTGATCCTGCCCGGCTCCGGCCCGACCGACCGCAATGGCAACAACGCGGCGGGGCTGTCCACCGACTCCTATCGCCTGCTGGCGGAAGGCCTCGCCGCGGGCGGTCTCCCCACCCTTCGCATCGACAAACGCGGGATCGGGGGAAGCGAAGGCGATGGCAATGCGGTCAGCCTTGCCGCCTATCGCGACGATACAGCGGCGTGGATCGCGGCGCTCCGGGCCGAAACGGGGGCAGAATGTGTCTGGCTGATTGGCCATTCCGAAGGCGGCCTCATCGCGCTCTTTTCCGCGGACTTGCCGGATCTCTGCGGCCTGATCCTGCTGGCCACGCCCGGCCGTCCGCTTGGGCCGATCCTTGTCGAACAGATCGCCAACCACCCGCTTTATGGTGGATATGCGGATGACATTGCCCGTGTGGTGGAGGATCTGTCCGCAGGTCTCCCCCTGAACGTCGATGGGCTGCCGATCGAGCTGGCCCTGCTGTTCCAACCCGCCACGCTCGGCTATCTGACCGAGCTGATTGCAACCGACCCGGCGGAGCTGGTGCGCGGGCTGACCCTGCCAATCCTAGCGGTCACCGGCGACACGGACGCGCAGGTGCCCGCCGATGCCGGGGATCACCTCTTGGCGGCCAACCCGGATGTGGAGGTGGCAACGCTGCCCGGCATGACCCACACGCTCAAACAGGTGGCGCCCGGCGATTTTGCCGCCGGAGCGATGAGCTACGCGGTGCCCGCCCTGCCGCTGCATGAAGATCTGCTGCCGCTCCTGCTCTCGTTCCTGCAAGGCGCGGAGTGACGGGACGCGCCGACGCGCAGAAGGTCGCCCCGGCAACCGCCGCCGCCGCCGCGCCGGGCCTTGCGGTTGTCTTCATGCTGGGTGCCGCCACGTTCATCGCCGCCACCACCCTTTTGGCCAAGGCGCTCGGCACGGACACGCTCGGGCCCGCCCTGCATCCGTTTCAGGTCAGCCATGGGCGGTTCCTGTTTGCCTGGATCGCGATTGCAGCCGCCGTCGCCGCGACGCGCCCCACGCTGACACGGCCGCATCTGGGCTTGCATATCGGGCGCACGCTGTGCGGCTTTGCGGGCGTCACGATGATGTTCGCCGCCGCGGCGGCGATCCCGCTGGCCGATGCCACGGCGATCAGCTTCCTGAACCCGGTCTTCGGCATGATCCTCGCCATCCCGCTTCTGGGCGAGAGGGTTGGGAAATGGCGCTGGTTGGCGGCCGCCATCGCCTTCACCGGCGCGCTGGTCCTGATCCGGCCCGGCGCGGGCGCGGTGCAGGTGGGGGCCCTTCTGGCACTCGGCGCGGCGGTGGCGCTGGGGCTGGAGCTCACCTTCATCAAGCGGTTGGCGGGCCGCGAACGGCCCCTCCAGATCCTGCTGGTCAACAACTCCCTCGGACTTCTCATCGCAAGCCTTGCAGTTCTGGCGGTGTGGCAGCCCCCCAACGCGGCCCAATGGGCGGCTCTGGCGGGTCTCGGCCTTGCCATGGCGGTGGCTCAGCTGTGTTTCGTGAACGCCTTGGCCCGCGCGGATGCAAGCTTCGTGACGCCGTTCTCCTATCTCACGCTTGTTTTCGCAGCCCTCTACGACTTCGCCATTTTCGGTGTCACCCCCACCGGATTGTCACTTCTCGGCGCGTCGATCATCATCGCGGGCGCCGCCCTTCTGGCGTGGCGGGAGGCGCGGGCTAGCGCGCCGGGGGCGCCGTCAGCAGATCCCTGAGCGCGGAATCCACCGGCTCGGCCACCTCGGCCAGATCACCGGAGTTCACCGCCACGAAAATCGCCTCACCAGCGGCGGGGTCGATGTAAGCCACCGCGTACCATAGCGTGTTGGACCCGGAGTGGACGAGGCTTCCGTCATCGCCCACGCCCCAGCCCATCGCGTAGCTCTGCGGGCCAACGGGGCTGTGCAATTCGTCCCACATGGCGGGGCTCAGGAAACCCGCGTCGCGGTCCAGATGCGCGCGCAGGTAGCGCAACATGTCGTCGGTGGTCAGGTGAACCCGCCCTGCCGGACCCATGGCGGGGATATTATCCGCGTCCGATCCTTGCCCCGCCGCGCGGATGCCGCCGAACAGCCGCGCGGAATGCCCCTCGGCCACGTCGCCCTGGGGCGGGCCGAACCCGGCGCTGGTGATCCCGAGGGGCGCGAAGACCTCCGCCGCGATCAACTCCTCCCACGATGCGCCGCCCACCGCCTCCAGCATCGCACCGGCCACAACGTAACCCGCGTTGGAATAAAGGTATTCACCTCGCGGGCCCACGGGCTCCTCCCCCAGCATCTCCTCCACGTAGCTGCTGCGCGGGCCCTGCCCCAACATCATCGCCCTGATCCGTCCGATATTCGGGGCCATGCCTGATGCATGGGTCAGAAAATCGCGTAAAGGCACCGTGTCCCAGGCCGGGTGCCGGTCCGGATAGGTCGCGCCCAGAACCTCCGCGATGGTGCTGTCCCACGTGATCAGATCGGCCTCCACCAGTCGCGCCGCCAGCGTAGAGGTCATGGATTTCGTCAGGGACCCGATATGCCACAACTCCTCCACGGTCACCGGCGCGCTTCCATCCAGAACGCGATCGCCTGCGACCGCGAAGACCATCCCGTCGGCCGATACGCGCCCGGCAGTCGCCGCGGGGATCGCCGGATCCGAAGCGAGGCTGTTGGCAATCGCATCGGGCGGGCTCTGCGCCAGGCCCGGTGCCGCGCCGGCCGCGCCCAGGACGACCGACATGGCGCCTCCCATAAGCCTGCTTGTCCGCTGTCGCATCGCGTGCCTCCGCTGTCTTTTCGCCCGATGCACCTTGTCTCTCCGGACGGGCCGCATCACAATGGGGCTTTCAATTGCTGGCGTCTCGCCCCATATGGGCAGGCTGATACCAGAGCGCCGCTCGTGGCGGAATGAACAGATCGGAAAGTGCGGATATGTCCTGGACCGACGAACGCGTCGAATTGTTAAAGAAGATGTGGGGCGAAGGCCAATCGGCCAGCCAGATTGCCAAGGAGTTGGGCGGGGTCACGCGCAATGCCGTGATCGGCAAGGTGCACCGTCTGGGCCTGTCTAACCGCTCCGGCGGGGGCGGAACCTCGGCGCCGTCAAAACCGGCGGCCACCGCAAAAGAGCCCGATGCAGCGCCCGCCGCCAAGGCCGAGGCCGCGCCAAAGTCTGCGCCCGAGACGAAATCGGCCACACCGCCGCCCGCCGCGGCACCTGTTCCGCGCCCCTCGAACGTGATGCCCTTGCGCAAGCCCATTGCACCGGCGGGCCAGCCTCTGCCGCCGCAACCTTCGGCCAACGAGATCAGCCCCGAAGCGCTCGCCAAGGTCAACGAGGTTGAGAAGCACGCCAAGAAGATCAGCCTGATGGAGCTGACCGAGCGGGTTTGCAAATGGCCCATCGGCGATCCGGCGACCGAGGATTTCTATTTCTGCGGGCTGCCGGTTCAGCAGGGCAAACCTTATTGCGAGCCCCATGTCGGCGTCGCGTTCCAGCCGATGTCGTCACGCCGCGATCGGCGTCGGTAAGTCTGGATGGGTGCCGCCCTGCGCGGCGCCCGGTTCCAATGCTGGCACAGACGTCTATGGCCAAGGTCATGGCCCCAGCCTGACGGCCCCAACGTCGCCCTCAAGGATACGTGATTGGTGCCCGGACCGACCCCGGCCCTAGGCTTGGATGCGATAGCGGGGGACCATCATGAAAAAGAAACGAGTCAAAGCGCAGGCCAAGCCGCGCAAATCGAATCCGGCCGCGGCAGATGTGTCGACAACCGACCGGCGCGGGGCCCTGCGCCTGATACGCAATCTCGCCATCGGTGTGCCCGTGATCGGCGCGGCGGGGTATCTCACCGTCGGATACGTTGAGGCCTCGATCTGCGAATTCGACCTCACCAAGATCGGGGACGGCCTGCCCTCGGTGGTGCAAATCCACGATCCGCAATGCGACCTTTGCCTGACCCTGCAACGCCAGACCCGCCGCGCGCTGCGGAGCTACGATGACGAGACCTTTCACTTCCTCGTGGCCAACGTCGCCACGCTTGATGGCCGCCTCTTCGCACAGAACCAGGGCGTCGCGAACGTCACCCTTGTGCTCCTCGACGGTGCCGGACGTCAGGTCGGGGTGGTCCGTGGCCCCCTGAGTGATGCAGAACTCCGCAATGCCCTTGCGGCCTATCTGGACGCGTACACTTAGGCGCGCACCGTGGGACGGCGGGTGGGGCGGCTTTGGTCTTGACCAAACAGCGTCACCCCCGGGCCTACCGGCAATTCCGCGCGATCTCCCGGTCATTCAGGCCGGTTTCCACCAACAGGCACCGGTTGCGCGCCTCGTAATAATAGCCCCGCGCATACCAACCCACGGCGGCATCGATATCCCCGTCCGACACCAGCCACGCCCCGCGCAGATACCGACCCGCATATTCAAGGTTCGTGCGCGCATCCAGCAGATCGTCCGGCGCGCCGCGGAAGCCCATGGTCCGGGCTGTCTGGGGCAGGATCTGCATCAATCCGTAATAGGGCCCATTGCGGGCATCCGCGCGGTAATCGCTCTCGCGCTGGATCACTCGGTGCAACAAGGCCGTCGGGATCTCATGGCGCGCGGCATATTCGTTGACCAGCACCCGCATCTCCGCGGTCTCGCCGGGATAGAGCGCGGCCTGCGTTCGCACTTCCCCACTCCGCCCGTCGCCAAACCCAAGCAGCCCGCCGCCACAGCCCGACAAAATCGCTGTCAAACCCAGCAGCATCAGCCCATGCATCATAAGTCGGATCATCACATCACTCTTCCACATCCAGGTCCTCGTCCTCCGGGGCCACGGCACCATCGGTCTCTTCATCATCTATTGTCTCGGCGGCCTCCTGCGCCGCCTCCTCACCCGACAGGCGGGTGCGGTCCTCCTGCGCCTGCCGCGCGGCCTCAGCCCGCTCGGCCAGGGCAACGGGATCCGGTCCGATCTCCGGCGCCGCCCAGGGCCCGAGAACCAGCAGCGGCACGCCGCCCTCCGGGGTGATCCGATAGTCGAGCGTCCGGACGGTCAGATCAACCTGCCCTGACCCTTCGGCAAGGCCCCAAGGCGCGAACAGAAGCACGTCTTCGCTCAGCACCACCCCATCGCGCACGCGGAACTCCGCCGTAACACGGTCGAAGTCCGTGCCGCCAAGCGCCTCCAGAACCGGCAGCGGCAGGCGCCCCGCCCCAAGCGTCATGTCTCCCTCGGCCTCCAGCCCGGCCAGAATGCTGCGCACATCGCGGCCCACGGCCAGAAACTCCATCCCGAACGATCCCTCGCCCTCGATGTCCGTCCGCGACAGCAGCGTGGCCATATCCATATTGGCGAAGATCAGATCGCCGCCGATCGATCCGTCGCCCCGGCCGTTGACCACGAATTGCCCCGCCACCTGCCCGCCAGCGGCATGGATCCGGGCGATGTCAAACACCAGCCGCCCCCGTGTAAGCGTTACGCGCAGGTCAATCTCACGCAGCGTTGTGTCGCCCAGATCCAACGCATCGGCCCGAACAGTGAACTCCGCATCCGCATTGAACAGTGACGACAGGTCGACGGGATCGGCACGCCAGTTGCCCTCCGCATCCGTGAGGCTCAGATCCAGCGGCACGGCCACGCTGCCACCAGTTACCGTGCCGCGCAGCATCGGGCGGTCGTCGCCCGGTAGGATATCGAGCGCGAGGTTCAGCTCCGTGTCGTCCAGCCGCAAAACCGCATCGCGAAGATGCACGCCGCCGCCGGGCACCAGCGTCACCTCGCCGCGCGCCGACACGTCACCGGTGCCAAGCCCGTCCGGCAGATCCGGGATCGACAGGTCCAACGCATCGGTCAATTGACCAAGGTCCGAGGCTTGCAGGTCCAGGCGCCCTTCCAGGTTGGCGCCAAGGGCCCCGCGCCCGTCGAACCGCACCTCGCCGCCGGGCCAGGACAGATCGGCGCGCACCGGCTGCGCCTGCCCGTCGACCATATCCGCGATCCCGGCAATGGTGAGCGATCCTTCCAGCCGCGTCCCGTCGAGCACACCCGTGCCCGCCATGGACGCCGCGCCGCCGGCCTCGGGAAACCCGATCACGGCGTTGATCTGACGCAGGGTCACCCGGCGGTCGGCCCGCCGATCGACAAATCGCAGATCGGTGTCGGAGACGCGCGCCTGATCCAGCGCCACGCGCAAAGCCGCCAAACCAGGGGCGCCATCCCATGAAACGCGACCATCGGCCGTGCGCACAAGCGTGATCTCCGCCCCCGAAAGGTCCAGCGTCTCCATCTGGATCTCACCGGAAAACAGGCCCGCCCAGGTCATCTCGAACCGCGCGACATCTGCGGCGATCATCGGCGTGCGCCCGGCCCAGTCGGGATTGGCGAGTTCGAAGCCCCCCGCCACAATGGTCAGGTTGGGCCAGAGTGTCGGGCGGACGGCGCCCGAGATTGTCACTTCGCGCCCGGTGCTCTCCGCCAATCGGTCCGTCACAATCCGCGCGACGCGCTCGGCGGGCAGAAGCAAAACGAACGCCACCGCCAAGGCCGCCAGCACGACAAGCGCGCCCACAATCCTGAATATCCACCTTAGGGCCACGCCATCGCTCCGCTCATCGCCGCCAGCCTACCCTGACCTTCCCCGCACGCCCATCCCCCGGAGGCGGAGATTTTCGTGATCCTGCAAGAGATTGCCGATGCAACGGCCCGTGCAAGCGCGCCACGGCGATGGGCTTGCGGCGCACCTTCGCCACCTGCAAACGCAAAGTTGGGGCTTTCCCGGCAGGGGCGGGCGGGGTAGAGCGCTGCCATGGCTCAGAACCCCCCAGACTTGCGGCCCGATCTGGCCCGCGCGCGCGTGCCCGATGCGGCACGTCCAGGCCAGCCCCGGATCGGCATGGTCTCGCTCGGCTGCCCGAAGGCGCTGGTTGATAGTGAGCGGATCCTGACGCGCCTGCGGGCAGAAGGCTATGCCATCAGTCCGGATTTTCAGGGGGCGGAGGCCGTGATCGTGAATACCTGCGGGTTTCTCGATTCCGCCAAGATGGAAAGCCTTGAGGCCATCGGCGAGGCGCTGGAGGCCAACGGCAAGGTCATCGTCACCGGGTGTCTGGGCGCGGAACCCGAGGCAATCACCGGCACCCATCCCACCGTGCTCGCCGTCACCGGGCCGCAGCAATACGAACAGGTGCTCGACGCCGTGCACGACGCCGTGCCACCCGCGCCGGACCCGTTCATCGACCTGCTTCCGCCCGCGGGCGTGAAGCTGACGCCGCGCCATTACGCGTATCTCAAGATCGCCGAAGGCTGCGATCACAAGTGCAAATTCTGCATCATTCCGGACATGCGCGGGCGCCTCGCCTCCCGCCCGATGGCCGCGAATATGCGAGAGGCCGAGAAGCTGGTGAAGGCAGGCGTGCGCGAGATCCTCGTGATCTCCCAAGACACATCGGCCTACGGCACCGATTGGAAGGGCCGGGACGACAAGTTTCCGATCCTCAACCTATCCCGTGACTTATCCACACTGGATGCATGGATCAGGCTACACTACATCTACCCATATCCCCATGTCCGCGATCTGATCCCGATCATGGCCGACCCGGCCAACGGCCTGCTGCCTTATCTGGATATCCCGTTTCAGCACGCCCACCCGGACGTCCTGAAACGCATGGCCCGGCCTGCTGCAGCCTCCCGCACGCTCGACGAGATCGCCGCCTGGCGCGCGGACTGCCCCGACATCACCCTGCGCTCCACATTCATCGTGGGCTACCCCGGTGAAACAGAGGCCGAATTCCAGACGCTTCTGGACTGGATGGACGAGGCGCAACTCGACCGGGTGGGATGTTTCAAATACGAAAACGTCGATGGCGCGCGATCGAACGCGTTGCCGGATCACGTGGACGAGGACGTGAAGCAGGATCGCTGGAACCGGTTCATGGAGAAGGCGCAGCAGATTTCCGAGGCCAAGCTGGCCGCCAAGGTGGGCAGCCGGATGGAGGTGATCGTCGACGAAGTCGACGCCGAGGGCGCAACCTGCCGCACCAAGGCAGACGCGCCGGAAATCGACGGCAACCTGTTCATCGATCAGGGGTTCGAAACGCTCGCCCCCGGCGACATCGTCACGGTCGAAGTCGACGAGGCGAGCGAATATGATCTCTGGGGGCGGCTGGTGCCTTAACGCGGCGTGCGCGACAGCAGCTCGAGGCCGGTGCCATCGCCCCATGTGCCGTGCAACTCACCGTCGGGCATGACGATATAGAAGGCGGGGCTGTCCGAGCCCCATTCCACGGTCAGAATATCGCCGTTCAACACGCCGATGCCGGAGTAATCGGTGCCGACCGACCAATCCACGGCGATTGTGCCATTGGCGTTGCCATAGATCGAGACCGTACCGGAATAGGCCGACCCATCGGTGTTGCGGCCATAGGCGTAGTATTCGCCAAAGATGTGCTGTTGCGCCTGCGCGATCGGGGCGGCGGCGAACAGGGCCGCGGCGGCAAGGGGCAGGATCGAAAGACGTGTCATGCGAAAAGGTCTCCGGTATCAGGGGTCACGGCCGCCACCCTGCCACGTCTACCGTTAGACGTCTTCTACCGGTTTTCCTTGCCCCCGCGCCCCGCGTGCTCCTCCAGATAGGCCCGCACGCAGGCTGTGACATGGCGGAACCGGTCGCCGCCCAGGTGTTTGCCGCCATACCAGCGGGTCACCACGATGATATGGCCCTCAAGACCGGCCCGCTCCAGCATCTGCAAGATGATATTGCCCGCCCCGCTCTCGCCGTCATCGGCCTTAAGCGGCCCATCGGGCAGCAGCACGGCCCAGGAATTGTGCGTGGCCTTCGCGTATGCCTTGGTGCGCTTGAGCTGCTTCAGGAAGACATCGGCGGCAGCACGATCCGCCACCGGCCCGCCCGAAACGGCGTAGCGCGACCCCCGGTCGCGGATCACGTTTTCGATCTGCAACATCGGGCGACTAGCGGCATACCTGCGCGGCGGTCTCCTGCACCACGCGGATCCGTTCGGCATTGGGCGGATGGGTGCCCAGAATGCGCGCTTGCGGATCAGGCAGTTGGCTGAAGAACCGCGCGCCGATCTCGGCATCGAACCCGGCGCGGCAGCCGATCAGGGTGCCAAGCGCGTCGGCCTCCAGCTCGGCCGCCTGGCTGAATTGCCGCGCGCCGACGAGAGCGCCGAAATTGGCCGCTTCGATCACCTGCGCCCGGCTGAGCCCGCGTTCGATGGCGGAACTGCCGAAGATCTGTGCTCCGGCCTGGGCGGCAGCCTGCTGTGCGTCGATGTGTTGCGCGATGTGGTGGGCGGCCTCGTGCCCGATCACGAATGCCAATTCATCGGCATTGCGCACCGCCCGGATGAGGCCGACCGTCAGAATGATGATCGGGCGGCCCGTCTCAGGCTCGAAAGTTTGAAACGCGTTGACGCCGGTCCGCGGATCACGGTCCACGAACATCGCGAAATCACAGTTGAGGTTGCGGCTCTGGGCCCGGCAGACGGCCTCTGCCACCGGCTCGATCCGGTTCGCGACGTCGATAGCCAGAGCCACCGAGACCGGCACATCGGGGGGCAAAGCAGGGGCCGGGGCCGCGACCTGTGTTGGCGCCACGCAGGCAGAGACGGTCAGGGCCGCAATCAGGACAAGAAGGGCGCGCATGGGGCAGATCTCCGGGCGTCGGTGTTTCGCCAACCTACCCGTGTCCCGTCCGGGGTCCAGCCCGATCACGCGGTTGTTTGGCCATCTCGGCCGCCGGCCCTACATCCCCTCCCATGGACGCGGTTCGCATATTGTACAACGCCCGCTGTCCGATCTGTCGGGCCGAGATCGAGCATTATCAGGCGCGCGCCCGGGCTTACGACCTGCCGCTGGTTTTCGAGGATCTTCACCAGGTCGATCTGGGCAAGTGGCGTTTGGGCCCCGACGCGGCGAAACGACGCCTGCATGCGATGACACCGGCCGGGGAGCGGCTCAGCGGGATCGCGGCCTTTGCGGCGATCTGGGATCACATACCGCGCCTGAGGTGGCTGGCCCGCGCCGTTCGGGCACCGGTGATCGGCCCCCTGGTGCGTCTTGGGTACGACCACGTGGCGGCCCCGATCCTTTACCGTCTGCATCTGCGCCGGGAGAGGCTTGGCAAATCCCGGGCCGCCCCCTAGCCTGTCACCCATGTTCACCATCGAGCACGAATTCGACGCCACCATCGTCACCCTTGTGGATGAGGGCGACAATCCCTTGCAGGAGGACGTCGTCATTTCCGCCTTCGACGAATGCGTGACCATACAGCAGGTGGACCCCCGCACCGATCAGGTGCGCACGCTGACGCTGTCGATGGCGCAGGTTCGCGATCTGGCCGCGGCGTTGGACCTGCCCGAAGGCGCCTATCAGTTACAGCAAGAACCGTAGCGCGCGCTACCTGGCGCAACCGACGCAGCGCGTCGCGCAGGCATCCACGCCCAACCGACCGTGGCCGATGAAGTCGCCACACTCCTCGCAGAACCCGAATTCGCCCTCGTCGATCCGCGCCAAGGCCGCAGCGATTGCCCGATGTCGGGCGCCCCGCCGCGCCTCGAGGCCCTTTTGCATCGCCTGGCCCTGGATCGCGTCCATCCGGCTGAGCCGACCGACCGCCTGCTGATCCAGCTCGACGATGCCCCGCGATGCGGCGGATTGCGCGGTCTGATCACTCAGATCCACCTGCTCCGCCTCCAGGATCGGGCGGTATGTGGCGGCCAGCTCTGCATCGCTTGGATCGTCCATCCGTCAATGAAGGCCCAGACGCGGGACGCCGTCAATCGCCGCGGGCCGAAACGGCCTCCCTTGCCGCGGCCCGCCCGGCCCGCAATACTCCGCCAAAACGGGGGGTGAGCCACATGGGCACGGGGTTTTTCTGGGATGAGCGGTGCTTCTGGCACTCGGGCGGTGAATATGTCGGGCTGTTGAAGGCGGGCGGGCTGATCCAGCCGGGTGGCGGCCTGCCCGAAAACCCCGAAACCAAACGCCGACTGGTGAACCTGATGCGGGTGACGGGGCTATGGGATCAACTCGCCACCCAATCCGCCGATCCCGTGACGGAGGAAGACCTGCGCCGCGTGCATCCCGCCGAGTATATCGCCAGCTTTCAGGCGAAATCAGCCGAGGGCGGCGGCGAATTGGGCCTGCGCACGCCCTTCGGGCCCGATGGGTACGAGATTGCGTGCATCTCCGCCGGGCTTGCCAAGGCCGCGCTGTTCGCCACGCTCAGGGGCGAAGTGCAGAATGCCTACGCCCTGTCACGCCCACCCGGCCATCATTGCCTGCCGGATTTTCCCAACGGCTTTTGCCTGCTGGCCAACATCGCCATCGCCATCGAGGCGGCCCAGGCCCAGAACCTGACCGACCGTGTCGCCGTGATCGATTGGGACGTGCACCACGGCAACGGCACGGAGGCGATCTTCTACGACCGCGATGATATCCTCACGGTCTCGCTCCATCAGGAGCGAAATTACCCGCTCGACAGTGGTGATTTCGCCGATCGCGGCTCGGATGCGGGGGTCGGTTTCAACCTCAACATTCCCCTGCCCCCCGGCACCGGCCATATCGGGTATATCGAGGCGTTTGAGCGCCTTGTCCTGCCCGCGCTTCAGGCATTCGAGCCCGACGCGATCATCGTGGCCTGCGGCTATGATGCGTCGCTTGTCGATCCGCTTGGCCGCATGATCGCGGGTGCCGAGACGTTTCGGATGATGACCGAACTGACGATGCAGGCCGCCGATGATCTCTGCGATGGTCGCCTGACGCTCGTCCACGAGGGCGGCTATTCCGAAGGGCATGTGCCTTTTCTGGGCCATCAGGTGCTGGAGGCGCTGTCAGGCAGCCGTATCCACACCCCCGATCCGTTTCAGCAGAAATTCGATGGCCAGCAACCGTCGGAGCGATTCAATCGCTACCTCAGCCAGCTGATCGCGGAGATGGAGGAGGCGCTGGGTTACTGATCGATCACGGCCATGACGCGCAGCATGGCGGCAAGGTAGTCCTCCTCATTCGCGCCTTCGGCAATGGCCAAGGCCGCGCGGTCAAACGCGGCTGACAGGACCACGGCCAACGCCGCGCGTTCCGGCGCGCCGACGTCGGGCAGGGCTGCATTCAATCCGTCCGCCAGACTGCGCCGCCCGCCGCCCGCGTCGATTTCGTCCATGCGCCGATGACCCAGAACCGCGGGCCCGTCCACCAACAGCAACCGCGCGCGTCCGGGCACGGACATGGCGCGGAAGAACGCGGCACTTCCGGTTGCGAGGTCCTGCGCGCCTTGCGTGATCTCCGCCCCCAGCGCCTCAGCCTCGGCCAAGACCAACGCATCGAACAAAGCCGCCTTGTCTGCAAAGTGGTGATAAAGCGCCCCGCGCGTCACCTCGGCGCGTTTCACGATCTCCGGCGTGCCGGTTTCCGCAAAGCCTTTCTCGACGAACAAATCCCGCGCGGCCGCGATCAGGCGGGCCTTCATTTCCTCCGACCGGACGGAATTGGGGCGAGGCGATTTCGCCGGTTTCGCGCTTTTCTCTTGCATACATTCAGCCTGTATGTTTATTGATTCCACTTACAGACACATTGTATGTTTCCCAACGAAAGGAGCGCAAGCCATGAAACTCACCCAATACTACCCCGTCCTCCAAACCTCCGACGTCGCAGGCACGGCCGCCTTCTACATGCGTCACTTCAGCTTTGCTCCAGCATTCGAGATGGATTGGTATGTCCATCTACAATCCACTCTCGACCCATCCGTTAACCTCGCCATCCTCGACGCGAACCACGAGACAATCCCCGAGCAGGGGCGTGGCGTGACCACCGGCGTTATCCTGAACTTCGAGGTGGAAGACGTGGATGCTGTCCATGACCGCCTGGCCGCGGCAGGCCTTCCAATCGTCAAATCCCTGCGCGACGAAGCCTTTGGCCAGCGCCATTTCATCACTGCCGATCCCAACGGCGTGCTGATCGATGTAATCCGACCGATCGCCCCCGACGCGGAGTTTGCCGACGCCTATACCGCCGAGGCCCTGCCCGCCTGACCCAAGCTGCCGCACCGCGGCATCCCGCGTTGACTTCCCGACCTCCGCGCGCCACCGTGCGCGCGGATTTTACTTGCGGGGAAACGACAAATGAAAAAGGTCTACGGCTCAGCCAAGGAGGCGCTTGATGGCGTCCTGTTCGACGGCATGCTGATCGCGGCGGGCGGCTTTGGCCTGTGCGGTATTCCCGAGCTTCTGATCGACGGCATCGTCGAGGCGGGCACCAAGGATATTACGGTTGCGTCCAACAATGCGGGCGTCGACGGCTTCGGCCTCGGCAAGCTTCTGGAGACGCGCCAGATCAAGAAGATGATGTCCTCTTATGTGGGCGAAAACGCCGAATTCATGCGGCAATATCTGGCAGGTGAGCTGGAGCTGGAATTCAACCCGCAGGGCACGCTGGCCGAACGCATGCGCGCCGGCGGCGCGGGTATTCCCGGCTTCTATACCAAAACCGGTGTCGGCACCGTGATTGCCGAGGGCAAGGAAGTGAAGACCTGGGGCGATCAGGACTACATCCTTGAGGAAGGCATTTTCGCCGACCTCTCCATCGTCAAGGCGTGGAAGGCCGACGCCACCGGCAACGCGATCTTCCGCAAGACCGCGCGCAACTTCAATCCGCCGGCGGCCATGTGCGGCAAGGTCTGCATTCTGGAGGTCGAGGAAATCGTGCCCACCGGCTCGCTCGACGGCGACCACATCCACCTGCCCGGCATCTACGTGCACCGCCTGATCCAGGGCGAACACGAGAAGCGGATCGAGCAGCGCACCACACGCGCCGCATGATCGAGCGGGTGCACGCCACGGCGCAATGCGCGGGTGTGTCCCCGAATATCCCGGTTCGTGATGTGGAGGTAAGCCTGCGCTTCTATCGTGACGTACTTGGTTTTCAGCCCGAGGTTGGCAATGCCGACTATGGCTATGTTCTGATGCGCCGTGGCCCGCTGCTGATTGCGCTGGGGCAGACCGACGATGCCGATGCGCTGGCGGCGACGGCCAACAATATCCAGGCGCAGATCTGGGTCGAGGATCTCGAAGGGTATTGGGCCGAGATCAAGCCACGCTTACATGATCTGCCGGAAGGCCGGTCGCGCGCGCCCTTCGATCAGCCCTATGGCACCCGCGAATTTCACATCAAGGATCCTGATGGCTTCTTGATGCTGTTCACCCAGATCGACCGCTCGGAATGACCCGCTCCCCCTATTCCAGCCTCCCCCAACGCGCCTTCTGGCGCGGCGGGGTGGCGGGGGCCTCCCCGTTCCCGCCGGATATCTATAAGCCGAAGTTTCCCGTCACCCGCGATACACGCGTCTTCACCGCAGGCTCGTGTTTCGCGCAACATGTGGGGGCCGCGATGAAAGCGGCGAGCATCAAGGTGATCGACATGGAACCCGCCGCACCTGGCCTGCCGCCTGAGACGGCGAAGCGCTTTGGCTACGGCATTTATTCCGCCCGGTTCGGTAATATCTATACGGTCAAGCAATTCGGCCAGCTGGTCGAGGAAATCCACGGCGCGAAGCCCGCCCTGCCGGTCTGGGAACGGAATGGACGCTTCTGGGATGCGCAGCGGCCGGGTGTGGAGCCCGAAGGCCTCGCCTCCCCCGAGCTTGTCACAGAGATGCGCGAACAGCATCTGAGCGCCGTGGCCGGTGCGTTACGACAGGCCGATGTGATCGTCTTCACCCTGGGCCTGACAGAGGCATGGGAGTATAAAACCTCCGGCACGGTCTATCCCACGGCGCCGGGTACGATTGCTGGCGACTACGACCCCGAGGCCTTCCGCTTCATCAATTACGGCATCATCGACATCATCGAGGATTTCACCGCGCTGCAAGACGCGCTGGCACCGCTGAACCCCCACGCCAAGTGGCTTTTGACTGTCTCGCCCGTGCCGCTGGCAGCAACGGCAAGCGGTCAGCATGTTCTGCCCGCCACCATCCGCTCCAAATCCGTCCTGCGCGCGGCGTGCGATATGTTGGCAGAGGGGTCGGACGATATCGACTACTTCCCGTCCTACGAATTGGTCACGTCTCCGGCGCATGGGCAGAGCCCGTTTGCCGAAGACCTCCGCTCCGTCCGGCCCGAGATCGTCGGGCGCATCATGCAGACGTTTCTGTCCGCCCATGGGCTTGCGGATGCGGCCGGGGAAGACGCACAGACTGACGCAGCAGATCCGCAGAATGACGCGGTTTGCGAGGACATCTTGCTTGATGCGTTCCGTCCGGAGAGCCGGGAATGAAGGTCGCCATTGTCGGCACGTCCAATATAGGCGCGCTGAAATACGCCGCTCCCCGGATCGCCGCACTGTTCCCGGATATCGAGGTGACGTTCTTCGGCCTGCCGGGCGGCAAGTTCGACATGACCCGCATCAAGGGCACACTTTTCGGCCCCGACCGTTCGGATCATAAGATGTCCCGCCTGTCGCGCCGCGTGAACGGCACGCCGCAGATCGACCTGGCGCCCTTCGACCATATCCTTGCGATCGGCGACATGCTTGGCCTGCCCGCCTGCCTTCATACGGCACTCCACTATGACATCGCCGATTGGCCGGCCCGTTCCGGCAAGCCGCTGATGTCCGAACCGGCTTTCCTGTCCGCGATGGAAGAAGCAATTGCGCTGCGCGCCGATCATCTACGCGCCCAATTCGGGGGCCTGCCCCTCCACGCAGCACTCGCCCCATATCCGACCACGGCGGTCGTGCCGGACAGCCCGCTCCACCATCAACCCTACGCCGCGATGGCCACCCACCCCGATGCCGCGCGGATCGAGCACCTGTTCCACCAACGCCTCATCGCCGCCTTGCAGGCCCGCGACATCACCTTTGTTGCGCAACCCCCCGAGACGATCGCCCAACCCTTCTTGACGAAGGAACCCTATGGCATCGGATCGCAGGACTTCCGCACCGAGCGTGTCATACTCAACGACCATCGCCATATGAACGCCGATTTCGGCGCTTCGCTTTTCCAAGCCTTTGCGCTAGCAATCGGCGCAACACGGCAGACCTAAGGAGACAGCCCATGTGGGATCGCAACCAGATGGCCGCGCGGGCGGCCCAGGAACTTGAAGACGGCTGGTATGTGAACCTTGGCATCGGCATCCCAACCCTGGTCTCCAACTACATCCCCGAGGGGATCGAGGTGACGCTGCAATCCGAGAACGGAATGCTTGGCATGGGTCCCTTCCCGATTGAGGGCGAAGAGGACGCCGACCTGATCAATGCCGGCAAACAGACGATCACTGAATTACCCCACACCTCCTACTTCGACAGCTCGCAGAGCTTCGGCATGATCCGCGGCGGCAAGATCGCGATGGCGATTCTGGGCGCGATGGAAGTGGCGGAGAACGGCGATCTGGCCAATTGGATGATCCCCGGAAAGCTTGTGAAGGGTATGGGCGGCGCCATGGATCTTGTCGCCGGTGTGGGCCGTGTCGTCGTGGTCATGGATCACACCAACAAGCACGGCGAGTCCAAGGTGCTCAAGGAATGCACGCTGCCGCTGACCGGCAAAGGCGTCGTGGACCGGATCATCACCAACCTCGGCGTACTCGATGTCGTCGAAGGTGGCCTCAAGATCGTCGAGACCGCAGATGGCGTGACCGAGGACGAACTGCGCGCCGCGACGCAGGCGACAATAGTCTAGGGATTGGCGGCTAGGGTTGACCGATGGACGATACCTGGCGCGCCTGCCTGCACCATGTGGTTGGCCCAACCCGGATCGACGCAGATATCCTTTGCTTGTTTCTGATCCATAACGAAGAACATCTTCTGCCAGACCTGTTCCGGCATTACCGGGCGATGGGTGACATGCATTTTGTGGTGATCGACGATCATTCCACGGATGCCACCCGCTCAATTCTGATGTCCGAGCCTGACGTGACCCTATTCGAACCGCGCCCGGGTTCCACCTACGCAAAAGACAAGCGCGAATGGCGCGGTGGTCTTCTGGACGCACTTGCGCCGGGGAAGTGGTGTCTTGTTATCGATGCGGACGAACGATTGGTGTGGCGCGGCTACCCGGATCGACACCTGCACCAGCTTATCGGCCAGATGGAGGCGGAAGGGGCCAAGGCCCTGATTGCCACGATGCTGGATATGTATGCCGATAAGCCGATTGCCGAGCATGTAGCGGACGGCAGCAAACCGCTGGCTGACACCTTTCCGTGCTACGACGACCCCAATAAGGATGTACTCGCCTATCGGACCGCCTTGACACCCGCATCCTTCCGACGCCGTTTTCCGATGCCCAATTCAGTCCTGATGGGCGGCATGCGGGACCGCATGTTCGACGCGCCGGATGATCGCCACGCGATGCTGGCCCGCCTGCTCCAACGAAAGGCATTGGCGCGGCCGCGCCAGATCCCGGCCAATAACCTGTTTTGGGAACGTATCATCACCCGGATCACCCGGCCCCGGCGCGCGCAACCGCCCCTGAACCTGACAAAGGTGCCGCTGGTGAAGTGGCAGCGCGGCCTACGCTACAATGGCGGAGCCCACCACCTATCGGCAAACCTGACACCGGCCACTGAAAACGGCGTGCTCTTGCACTTTGCAATCACCCAGGGCGTCGACGGGGTGGCCTATCTGGCCAACCGCGGCCAACATGCTGCGGGGGGAGGCTATTACCGCTCGATCCTCGACAGCGGGGCGCTTTCAGACTTGAACCCGGTCTATTCTGGAACCTCGACGCTGAACGACATCGCTCAACTGGAACCATTTTTCGGAGAGGCCGTATCTTGAAACCCAGGTTCCGCAGCCTTCGCGAACGCATCTACCGTCTGCTCGGGGCGTCTACCGTTACTCTTGACGGCGTTCGGCTTCAGGCCGTGGGGGCAGGTATTCCCGATGAGATCACCCGCCTCCTGCGACGTGGGGATTATGAATTCGCTGAGCGCAAGTTACTGGCTCGGGTCGCCACAAGAGGAGACCGCGTATTGGAAGTCGGGGCCGGGATCGGAGCCCTCGGCCTTGTGGCAGCGCGCCTGTGCGGGGCCGAAAACGTGCTGAGTTACGAGCCGAACCCGGCGACGCTCCCGATTATCGAGGCCAATCACACGCTCAACAATCTGCACCCCGAGGTGCGCCCGAAAGCCATCACAACCGACGGCGGACCGATTACCTTCTTCAGAACCGGCAACATCATCTCGTCGTCTCTCATCGAGCGCGGCTCAAGCGAGCCGATCACCGTAGAGAGCGATACGCTCGGCGCCGCGATCGAGGACTTTGAGCCGACCATCCTTCTAATGGACGCCGAAGGGGCAGAGATTGACCTTCTGCCGGCCACTGATCTTTCGCGCCTACGCGCCCTTGTCATCGAAACCCACACCAAGATCACTGGAACCGCCTCAGTCGCCGACTTGAAGACCCAATTGACACAGGCGGGCTTTCATATCGCAGCGGATGTGAACAACAATATCCTCTGCTTGCGGGACGGCACATCGTGACCGCATCGCATAACGCCATCACCCGCGACGTGACCGAGACCAAGGGCCGATACGTGCTGAACCGCGATGGCGTCGAGGCCGAGCTGACCTACTCCATTCTCTCGCCGCACATGATCATTGCCGATCATACCGGCGTTCCGGCATCCCTGCGGGGCAGTGGCGCGGGGCTGGCGCTGGTGGAACGGCTCGTGGCCGATGCACGGGCCGAGGGCGTGAAGATCGTGCCGCTCTGCCCCTATGTCAAATCACAGGCCGCGCGGCATCCCGAATGGGCCGACGTCTTTTCCTGAGCCCACCGGCCTAGTTCATCACGCCAAACACGCAGCCATCCGAAATCAGATCCGGCGGCGTCCGGCACAGCCCGCGTGCCAGGGCCCAGGCGGCCAGGACGCGGGGCACGTAGGTTCGGGTCTCGTCGTAATTGGGAACACCGCCGGCCCGCGTCACTGCACCCTCCCCGGCATTATAGGCCGCCAGGACAAGAATCGGATCGCGGTCGAACTCCTCCATCAGCCAATCCAGGTAGGCCACGCCACCGGCGATGTTCTGGGCCGGGTCCATCGCGTCCTCCACACCGAACCGTTCGGCGGTGGCCGGGATCAACTGCATCAGCCCCTGGGCGCCTGCGCCGCTCACCGCATCCGGCCGGCCGGCACTTTCGGCGGCGATCACCGCCAGCGCAAAGGCCGGTGACACCTGCGTGCCTATGGTTGCGGCCAGGATTTCGCGGCCATGGGCCGAGGCGATGCGGTTCACCGTATCGAGACGTGGAGCACCCAAACCCGCGGCCTCGGGTGCCTGCGCCAGATGCTCCTGCGCCGCCCAGAAGCGGGCGGGATCCGCTGGCATCTCTGACGAAACGATGTTCCAGAACCACCCCGACGCACCACTTGGCGTGGCCGCCGCGACGGCCTCTTGCTCGATGATCGGCACCGAAGGGTTATCGATCCGGCCTTCCTGGCGGGCCATATCGTCTTCGGTGATCTGAATGTTGATCCGTCCACCCGTCTCGCCGGCCTGGGGTACGCCGACAAAACGGATTCCACCCTCCTGCGCCTGTGCGGCCACAGCGCAAGCGAAAAAAATCGCCCCCGCGGCCCTGAAAATCTTTGCCATGGATCACCTGTATGACTGCGCCTCACCCCTAAGATACGACTTTGGCCGTTATTTTATTGGGGTTTGGCGGAAGCATGCCCGTCCGCGCGCCACGAAACAACCCCGCCGGCTTCTTATAAACATCAACGAACTGCCCAAATCGCGCCCCAAACGAACGTCATAACCGGACTTGTCACAGGAAACGGGTCGAGACGGCTCGGCCGCGACACCTGAAAATGAACGAAACAAAACTTGCTACTGGAGACTGTAACAATGACCAACATGATCAAAAACTTCGCATCCAACGAATCCGGCGCCGTGACGGTTGACTGGGTTGTTCTGACCGCCGCCCTCGTGGGTCTGGGCCTGGCCGTTATGGCTGTCGTGTCCGGCGGCATCGAGGACCTCTCCGGCGAGATCCAGGCGTCGCTCGTCGCCGCCAACCCCGACGACAACCCGTTCGATGGCGACAACGTCGACCTGAACGACTCGATCGACTGATCTTTTCGGATCGGGCCCCGGTAACGGGCCCCTCCAACATCTTCGAAACGGCCATTCCGCTGGGAGTGGCCGTTTCTTTTTGCGTCGCTGATTGTCCAGTAAATCGGCCCGATTATGCCTCCCAACCGTCATGGACAAACCCTGTGCCAACCATTGTTTCGCCCGATTTGAAGGGCATTCAGTCTAGGACGGCTCGTTGCTGAGGCCCGACACGAAACCAAACAAAGCTTACTACTGGAGACTGTAACAATGACCAACATGATCAAAAACTTCGCATCCAACGAATCCGGCGCCGTGACGGTTGACTGGGTTGTTCTGACCGCCGCCCTCGTGGGTCTGGGCCTGGCCGTTATGGCTGTCGTGTCCGGCGGTGTGGAAGACCTCTCCGGCGAGATCCAGGCGTCACTGGTGACGGCGAACCCGAACGACAACCCGTTCAATGGCGACAACGTCGACCTGAACGACTCGATCGACTGATCGATCCGGATCGGTGCCCGGCAACGGGCCCCTCCGACCCGGCACAAGCGGCCGCTCCTCCCGGGGGCGGCCGTTTCTTTTGCAGAGCCATCGCGGGGTCACGCCGTTCTCCTCCACGCCGCTCCGCCATGGACAAACCCTGCACTGACCATTTTTTTGCCCGATTTGAAGGGCATTCAATTTGGGACGGCTCGTCCCTGATGCCTCAATCTACCGAAACACGTACTTCATACTGGAGACTGTAATAATGACCAACATGATCAAAAACTTCGCATCCAACGAATCCGGCGCCGTGACGGTTGACTGGGTTGTTCTGACCGCCGCCCTCGTGGGTCTGGGCCTGGCCGTTATGGCTGTCGTGTCCGGCGGTGTGGAAGACCTCTCCGGCGAGATCCAGGCGTCGCTCGTCGCCGCCAACCCCGACGACAACCCGTTCGATGGCGACAACGTCGACCTGAACGACTCGATCGACTGATCTTTCCGGATCGGGGCCCGGCAACGGGCCCCTCCGACCCGGCACAAGCGGCCGCTCCTCCCGGGGCGGCCGCTTTCGTGTCGCCGCGTGCAGGATCATACTGCCCCGACCAGACCGCCACCTGTCACCGACATACCTTTGCGCTACCATTTTTTCGCCCGAATTCGCAGGCACTAACACAAGGTGTAACTGGCTTCGGGGCCGCAGCTACAGGCGCCCCAAGCGACAAAATTCGAGGTGGGTAATATGCGTATCGTATTCATTCTAGTTCTCGCGGTTGGCGTCGGCCTGGCAGGCTTTGCCGTATCGATCGCCAAGGACCGCTTTGACCAATATCAATCCGCGCTTGCCGAGCAGCGCAATGCGATCATCCCGACGACGGATGTGGTCGTGGTCAACCGTCAGGTCGCTTATGGCGAACGTCTGACGGAAGACGACGTACAGGTTGTGCGCTGGCCGGCCGATCACGTGCCGTTCGGGGCGTTCACATCGCTCGAAGAGCTCTTTCCCGCTGATGCGGAAGAGCCGCGGACGGTTCTGCGCATCATGGAGCAAGATGAGCCCGTTCTTCTCGTCAAGGTGACCGCGCCCGGCGAAGATGCCGGTGTGGCCTCTCGTCTGGCTGAAGGCATGCGCGCCCTGGCCCTGCGGGTCGACGTGAACTCCGGCGTCTCGGGCTTTCTGCGCCCCGGCGACCGCGTCGACGTCTACTGGACCGGCGCTGGCCGCCAGGACGGCAGCGTCACACGCCTGATCCGCGCCAATGTGCAGATCATCGCGATCGACCAGATCGCGGACGAGCAGCGCAACAGCCCGACAATCGCCAGGACAATCACCGTGACGGCGCGCCCCGAAGATGTGGCCGCGCTGACCCAGGCGCAATCCACCGGCTCGCTCACCCTCGCCCTTGTGGGTGTCGGCGACGCAACAGAAAGCGAGACGGTCGAAGTGTCCACCAGCGCGCTTCTGGGGGAGATCGAAGAGGTCGCCGTTGATGGCCCGCGGGTTTGCACGGTGCGCAACCGCCGCGGTGGGGACGTGATCATCACCCAGGTGCCTTGCCTCAACTAATCCACAGAGTAATCCACAGTATTTTTGAACGCTCCGGCACGTCCGGGGCGTTCGTCGTTTGTGGATAAAAAATGCGATTGTGATGGATATGGCACATGAAGAACACCGCGCAACACGGTGATTCTTGCGTGAAAAAGGGAATTGGGTCATGTTGCGTGCAAGGGCGGCCATTCGGACAACGCCCAAACAGTGACATAGAGGCAGGTCACAAGATGAGCATGACAGGACTATTGCGCGCATGCCTGCTCGGCTGCGCCGCCATTCTTTTCCAACCAACCGCCCCCGCGGGCGCACAGGCTTTACGTGTGGTGGAGGGCGAAAGCTCCGGCACCTTACGGGTGCCCATGAACCGCGCCGTGGTGGTCGAAAGCGAAATGCTGTTCGCCGAACTTTCGGTGGCCAACCCGATGATCGCGGATATCGCGACCCTCTCGGAACGCTCCATTTACGTTCTGGGCCGCGCGCCCGGGCGCACGACGATGACCCTTCTGGGCCCCGATGGCAGCCTGATCGCCAATGTGGAGATCCAGGTGGTTCCCGATGTCGCCGAATTGCGGGAGCGGTTACGTGAAATCCTTCCCGGTGAACCGGTCGAGGTGCGAACCGCCAATGCCGGCATCGTGCTATCCGGCACCGTCGGCTCCAGCCAGGCGGTTGATCGCGCCATGGAACTTGCCGAACGCTATGCGCCCGGCGCCGTGTCGAACCTGATGATGGTTGGCGGGACGCAGCAGGTGATGCTGCAGGTCCGGTTTGCGGAAATGCAGCGCACGGTGCGCCAGGAATTGTCGTCCTCCCTCGGGATCGGATCGACCAGTGGCAATTTCGGCGCCAGCGCAGCTTCCGGCAACGTAAACGGAACAACCATTTTCGGAGCAGGTGTCGACGTTCCCGGTGGTCTGGAAGGTCGCAATGGCGGACTTGGTGTCAGCTTCTCGGCCGGTGGCCTGCAGCTGTCTATCCTTCTGGAAGCGCTTGAAAGCAACGGAATGGTCCGTACCCTGGCTGAACCGAACCTGACGGCCCTGAGCGGCCAGACGGCAGATTTCCTGGCCGGTGGCGAATTCCCGATCCCCACGCAGGCAGAGGGCGGCGGCACGACGATCGAGTTCAAGCCCTTCGGTGTGCAGCTCTCTTTCACGCCAACAGTGGTTGATCACGATATCATCAACCTGGCGCTGAATGCAGAGATCTCGTCCATTGGCGAGATCATCGCCGCAACCGGCGCGCCTGCGGTCAACACCCGCTCGGCCTCCACCACGGTGGAAATGCGCGATGGCGACAGCTTCGCAATCGCAGGCCTGTTGCAAGATGATTTCCGCGACTCCGTATCGGAAGTTCCCTGGCTCGGCGATCTGCCGATTCTGGGCGCCCTTTTCCGATCGGCCTCCTATCAGCGGTCGCAATCGGAACTGGTGATCATCGTGACGGCCCATCTGGTCAGCCCGGTGCGCGGTGAGGCTTTGTCGCTTCCCACTGATCGGATCCGTATCCCCACCGAGCAAGAGCTGTTTTTCATGGGGGAGGTCACCGGCCGTGCCCCGGTTCAGGGAACTGCTGCGGGTGAAGTTGCCCAGCAGGATTTCTCGGGCTCCTACGGCTACGTCCTGGATTGAAGGAGCACATGAAGATGTCCCACAAACTCCCCTCCCGGCGCGCAGCCCTTGCGATGATGGGCTCCACGTTCGCCTTGAGTGCCTGTCAGGCG
Source organism: uncultured Roseicyclus sp. (assembly GCA_947494975.1). GTDB lineage: Bacteria > Pseudomonadota > Alphaproteobacteria > Rhodobacterales > Rhodobacteraceae > Gymnodinialimonas. The sequence continues at coordinate 871,176 of CANLXA010000001.1, forward strand.
TTCAACGTCGAAACCGGTCGCCCACTGGGCGCCCATCTCGACGCAGAAGGCAATTTCGGTGAGCCGACGCGCAACAATATCGGCGTCCATAACGGCGATATCCAATGGGCCGCGATCCTGGGCCAGCGGTTCGCGGAAACCGTGCCGACCACGATCAACTTCGCGTTCAACTCGGCAGAGCTGGATGCGCAGGCCCGTTCGATCCTGAACCAGCAAGCGCAATTCATCCGCCACTTCCCCGAAGTGCGCTTCTCGGTTTACGGCCATACCGATGCGGTGGGCAGCAGCGCCTATAACCAACGCCTCGGGCGGCGCCGGGCCCGGGCGGCGGTGAACTACCTTGTCAGCCAGGGAATCAGCCGCCACCGTCTGGCCGCGCTGGTCTCGTTTGGCGAAACCCAACCGCTGGTGATGACCCAGGAGATGGAACGCCGCAATCGCCGCACCGTCACCGAAGTAAGTGGATTTGTATCTAACAATCCGCTGGTTCTCGATGGGCGCTACGCCGAGATCATCTATCGGACCTACCGGAGCGGCAGTGTCAGCGGTGGGGGCGGCGAAAGCTAACCCAACGCCCTATAAAACAACAACAAAAACCGCGCCCGGCTCCGTCTGGCGCGGTTTTTTTATCGGCTGCATTTTGGCGACAAAGCCCCCCATAGCCCGCGAATTGTAAACGTAATCCCTTTTTTGTGTCCCATTCTCGCCTCTTTTTCCCGGCACGTTCATCTTCGGGAAGGACCGATATGGGATGAACCCCTGTCGGAACCTTTAGGTCCACGGACGGCCTGGTCGAGCAACCACAGACCGCCTTGGATTTTTGACACGATGACCCGGTGAATCCGGGCAGATTGGGATTTGAGGAATGAGTAGCGGACTGGCACTGCGATCTGAACCGGCACCCATTGTGGCGTGCACGGTATCAAGCAACGTTCACAACTTCGGCCTGTTGATCGAAGATATGGAAGCCGAACTGGGTGAAGCTTGGGGCGACCTGGGATTTGAGGAAGCCCGTGATTTCATGGGCGCCCTGGAACCGGGGGGTCTGGATTTTGTCGCACTGGCTGTGCGCGAAGAGGACGAGGCCGACCTTGGCCGCGTGGGGGAGGTGATCAACGCCGCCCGCGCGAAGAACATCAAGGTCATCTTGATCCCTGAAAACCTTTCAACGGCGGGCCTGCGCGAGCTTCTGCGGCTTGGCGCCGAGGATTTCGTCCCCTACCCCCTCGCCGATGGTGCGCTCCGCGATGCCATTGAAAAGGTGCGGAAGGAAGCGCAGGAGCCCGCTGCTGACGCGGCTGCAAAAACCGGTGACAGCGCTGTCGTTACGGGTCAGCGCCTGGGCGGCAAGGCGGCCGTTTTCGCCACCCAGAACCTTGCGGGCGGCACCGGGGCGACAACGCTCGCGGTCAACATGGCCTGGGAACTGGCCACCATCGACAAGAAAAATCCGCCCTCTGTCTGCCTGATCGATCTCGATCTGCAACATGGCTCGATCGCGACGTATCTCGATCTGCCCCGGCGCGAGATCATGCTTGAGATGCTGCAAGATGCGCCGAACATGGACACCGAAGGCTTCAAGCAGGCCCTGACCGGATATGAAGACAAGCTGTCGGTGTTCACCACCCCGGCCGAGATCGTCCCGCTGGATATCATCGGCCCCGACGAGGTGACCGCGCTGATCAATCTGGCGTCGGAATGCTTCGATATCGTGATCGTCGATATGCCGCGTACGGTTGTGATGTGGACCGAAACGGTCCTGAACCGCGCCGACATGTATTTCGCCACGCTGGAGATCGATCTCCGCTCGGCCCAGAACGCGATGCGCTTCATCAAGGCCTGCAGATCCGAGGAACTGCCCCTCGAAAAGGTGCAATACGTCCTGAACCGCGCGCCGGGCATGACCGATCTGAACGGCAAGAACCGGATGAAGAAGATGGCCGAAAGCCTTGGTGTCAAATTCGGCACGCTGCTGCCCGATGGCGGCAAGGTGGTGATGCAATCGGGCGATAACGGGGAACCCCTGGCCGAAAGCGCCAAGAAAAACCCGCTTCGCAAGGAAATCGTGAAATTGGCCGATGGCCTCTACAAGGCCATGCTGTCCGACGCAGCGGCCAAGGGTTGAGGGTACAAGTAGATGTTTTCCAAATATAAAAAGCCTGGCGGCAACGGCGTGGCCCCTCTGGCCGAGGTCGCCGCATCGCCAAAAGTCGCCGACAAGGCCGATGTCGCCGCCAAATCCGGCGACCTAGCGCCCGAACCGAAAGTGGCGCGCAAGCCCGGCAAGGTGGTAGAGGCCGTATCGGCCGAAGCCGCGGGGAACATCGACAAGGATCGCAAGCGGCGCATGCGTCTTGACGAGATCAAGACCGAGATGCACCACCGTCTGCTCGACAACCTGAACCTGTCAGCACTGGAAAGTGCCAAGGAAAACGACCTCCGCTCGGAAATCACCTCCATCACCAGCGAACAGCTGGGTGAAATGGGCCTGGTTCTGAATCGCGAAGATCGCCAGACCCTGAATACCGAGCTGTTTGACGAGGTCACGGGCCTTGGCCCGCTGGAGCCACTGCTTCAGGACGATACGGTGAACGATATTCTCGTCAACGGCCCCAAGCGCGTCTTCGTGGAACGCGCCGGTAAGTTGGAACTCAGCGACGTGCGCTTCAAGGACGAGCGTCACCTCTTGCGGATCATCGACAAGATCGTGTCGGCCGTGGGCCGCCGTGTCGACGAATCCAACCCCTACGTGGACGCCCGCCTGAAAGACGGCTCGCGTTTCAACGCGATGGTGCCGCCCGTGGCGGTCGACGGCTCGCTCGTCTCCATTCGTAAATTTAAGAAAGAAAAACTGGGCATTGATGACCTGGTCAGGTTCGGCGCGTTTTCCGAGGAAATGGCCGCCTATATCCAGGCTGCGGTGGCCTGTCGCCTGAACGTGATCGTCTCCGGCGGTACGGGTTCGGGTAAAACAACCACCCTCAACGCGCTCAGCTCGTTCATCGACAATTCCGAACGCATCCTGACGATCGAGGATACGGCGGAACTTCAACTCCAGCAGGTCCATGTGGGTCGGATGGAAAGCCGCCCGCCCAATGTGGAAGGCAAAGGCGCCGTGACCCAGCGCGACTGTCTCAGGAACGCGCTTCGTATGCGTCCCGACCGCATCATCGTGGGCGAGACGCGTGGCGAGGAAGTGATCGACATGTTGCAGGCCATGAACACCGGCCACGACGGATCGATGACCACGATCCACGCCAACAACGCGCGCGACGCCTGTTCGCGCCTTGAAAACATGGTTGCCATGGCCGGCATCGAGATGCCGCTCAAGGCTGTCCGCGCGCAGATCTCAAGTGCTGTACACCTGATCGTGCAGGCCTCGCGCCTGCAGGATGGCTCGCGCCGCATGGTGTCGATCACCGAGGTGACGGGTATGGAGGGCGAAGTGATCTCGATGCAGGAAGTGTTCCGCTATCAGCGCACCGGCCTGCAGCCCGATGGCAAGATCCTCGGCCACTTCACCGCGTGCGGTGTGCGCTCTCACTATTCCGAACGGTTCCGTCAGTGGGGCTACGACTTGCCCAACGCGATCTACGAACCGATGGCAGCTCAGTAAGGACTTTACCCGATGCAACTGTCTATCGAACCGCTCATCTATATCGGCATCTTCGTCGGTGTCATCATGCTCGTCGAAGGCGTCTATCTTGCGATCTTCGGCAAATCCATCAGCTTGAACGCACGGGTCAACCGGCGTTTGAACATGCTGGAAAAGGGGTCAACGCGCGAAGATGTTCTGGCCAAGCTCCGCAAGGAAATGGACCAGCACAAGGGCTCGATCTCGCTGCCCTTCTACACGCTGTTTGCCGATAAGGCGCAAAAGGCCAATATCGCATTCACCCCGCAGCAGCTTTTCCTGGTGATGATCGGGCTGGGGATCGTGTCGTTCTTCATGCTGACGCTTCTGACGACCGCCGCGTTGCCGCTTCGTGCGCTGATCTCGGTCGTGTTCGGGGTGGGTGGTGTCTACTACTGGGTCCACTCCAAAGCCAAGAAACGCATCGGCCTGATCGAAGAACAATTGCCCGATGCGGTGGAATTGATGGTGCGCAGCTTGCGCGTCGGCCATCCCTTCGTGTCCGCGATCAACACCGTCAGCCGTGAAATGTCCGACCCGCTGGCCTCCGAGCTTGGGATCATCTCCGACGAGGCCGCCTATGGCCGCGACGTCTCGGAATCGATCCGGGCCATGGCAGACCGCCTCGGTGTCCAGGATTTGCGCTTTCTTGCGGTGGCCGTCGGCATTCAGCAGACGTCCGGCGGTAACCTGGCCGAGATCCTTCAGGGTCTCGCCAACGTGATCCGCGCCCGCTTCAAGCTGTTTCGCAAGGTCAAGGCCATTACGGCCGAGGCGAAATGGTCCGGCAACTTCCTGTCGATCTTCCCGCTTCTGGCATTGGTGGGCATCAACGTGATGCAACCCGATTACTACGCGGAGGTCATCGACACGCCCGCCTTCATCCCCGCCTGTGCTGTGGTGGCCGTGATGCTGGCATTGAACATGATCATCATGCGGATGCTGGTGAATATCAAAGTGTAACGGGGCGCTTGCAGGCTCCACAGGCAACGCCGTAACGCGACGCCGATTGAGGAAAGAACGGTCAAATGGACTTCATCTCAGGTCTCATCAACAAGGTGAATGGCTGGCTGGTTGATCAGCTGGGCGAGCTTGGGCCGCTGATCGCGGTGGGCGGGCTTGGCGTCTTGCTGGTTCTGGTGACGCTGCCGACGCTTCTCAAGAAGCGCAGGGATCCCTACGAGAAGCTTCGCGGCAGCGGTGCCAATGACGGCGGCGAAAAGGGCGGCGCGCTGCGCCAGGGGCGCAAGAACGAGAAGCTCGATCGCTTCGCCCAGTATCTTGAACCGCAGACCGAAGAAGAACTGTCGGCGACCCAACTGCAGATGATCCGCGCGGGCTATCGCTCGAAATCCGCGATCCAGATGTTCAACTTCGCCAAACTGGCGCTCGGCGTCGGTGGCTTGATCCTCGGCACCCTTTACGTGCTGATCTCCGGGGGTGGCGGCTCGGCCCAGAACTCCATCCTGATGGTCATCATCCCGGGATGTGTCGGCTATTACGCCCCGAAATACTGGGTCACCAAGCGGATGCAGCAGCGCGAAGAGCAGATCAACGCAGGCTTTCCCGACGCGCTCGACCTGATGTTGGTTTGCGTGGAGGCGGGTCAATCACTCGATCAGGCCATTATCAAGGTGGCCCGCGAAATCAAGACCTCCTATACCGCGCTGGCCGAAGAGTTCGAGATCGTCAGCTACGAGATGAAAGCCGGCAAGGACAAGACCAAGGTTCTGCGCGACATGGGCGAACGGGTCGGCATCCAGGACGTGAATTCTTTCATCACCACGCTGATCCAATCCTCCACATTCGGTACGTCGATCGCCGAGGCGCTGCGCGTCTATGCCGACGAAATGCGCGACAAGCGTGTGCTGCGCGCCGAGGAAAAGGCCAACAAGCTGCCCACCAAGCTGACCTTGTTCACCATGATGTTCTGTGTGCCGCCGCTTCTGATCATCCTGATCGGACCCTCGGTCTACGGCATCGCCACCGACCTTGGCGGCGGCTGATCTGCGGGGCGCTACAGCCAAACTTTGCTAACGACATCGGGCGCCAGCATCGCATATGCTGGTGCCCGAGCAGTTTCGGTACATGAGGTCACCAAATGAGCGTGGTGGTGCGCCCGCACGTCCTTCTTCCCTTTCTGGCATGTCTTGCCGCCTGCAATACAACCCCGCGTCTCGATACGGGCTTCGAAGGGTTGGAGGCACCCGACGGCATTGGCGAGCTGGACGAAAGCATCGATGGCCTCATCGTGGGCGACCGCCTGATGGAGGCCCGCGAATACGAATTGGCGCTTCGCGCGTATTATCGCGCGGGCGCGGAAGACGGCGTCACGGTCGATCTTTTGACCGCAATTGGCGCCGCCAACCTCGCTTTGGGGCGATTTGGCCAGGCAGAAGACCAGTTTCGCGGCGCTTTGGACCTGGAACCAGATTTTGTGCCCGCCCTCAACAACTTGGGGGCGGTGTTGATCGAACAGGCAGAATATGGGGAGGCGCGCCGCATTCTCGAACAGGCCTTCGCCCTGGATAGTGGCGGATCGGAAACAATCCGCGACAACCTGCGCCTCGCAATCGCGCGAATGGAAAATCAGGTGTATACAGAAGAGGATAGGCAAAGTCGGCCTGGGCTGATCCGCCGTGGCGGGGGGCGCTACACGCTCCAATCCACACTCTAGGGCGGCCCGGACCAAACCAACGAAGGCGCGGCAACAAGATCGCGTCCATTGAATGAGGCAGAGCATGATCCGTACCCTCCGGTTTACCCCGGCGGCATTCGCCGTCCTTGCGCTTGCGGCGTGTCAATCCACGACCGAAGCAGATGTCGAACGGGCGCTTGATCCGCTCAACGTCATCGACGAATCCAACCTGTCTGAGATTATGCTCAGCGCCGCCGCCCCCGACGAGGCGGTGGATTACTTCCGCCGCGCCGTCCAGGAGGACCCGACCCGGGTCGATCTGCTGCGCGGATTGGCCAGCAGCCTGGTGCGCGCGGGCCGTGCCACGGAGTCGTTGACGGTTTGGCAACAGGTTGTGGCCCATGATGGCGCCATGGAACAGGACCAGGTCGATTATGCCGATGCGCTTATCCGCAACGGCGATTGGGACGAAGCACAAGCGCAGCTTGATGCGATCCCGCCGACCTTCGAAACCTACGAACGCTATCGTCTCGAGGCGATGATCGCCGACAGTGAAGAGGATTGGAGCCGCGCCGACAGTTTCTATGAAACGGCCGCCGGTCTCACCACGCGGCCTGCGAATGTCTACAACAACTGGGGCTATTCGCACCTGACCCGGGGCGATTATTCCGGGGCCGAGGATCTGTTCATACGGGCGATCTCCTATGATCCCGAGCTCTTTACGGCCAAGAACAACCTCGTTCTCGCCCGTGCGGCCCAGGGCAACTACGCGCTGCCGCTCATCAACATGACCCAGATCGAACGCGCCCAGTTGCTGCATACCGCCGCCCTGGCCGCCATCCGACAGGGGGAGGTTGATACCGGCCGCGGTCTTCTCAACGAGGCGATCGATACCCATCCGCAGCATTTTGAAGCGGCCGTCACCGCGCTCCGCGCGCTCGAAGCCGCCTGATCGGAGGTCTGAATAGATGAGCACTCTGGCCCTCACATCCACCGAGGCCCTGTGGTTCTTGCCGCTGGCTTTGCCCATCTGCGTCTGGGTCGCGATGAGCGATTTGCGCGAAATGCGCATTCCCAACGTCGCCGTGTTGTCGCTGACCGGGGTGTTCGTCGTTCTGGGTCTCTTTGCCCTGCCTTTCGATGCCTATCTGTGGCGCTTTGTGGCGCTCGGCATCGTGCTTCTGGCGGGCTTCATCATCGCGTCGCTCGGCATGGTCGGCGCGGGTGACGCGAAATTCGCCGCCGCGATGGCACCCTTCATCGCGCCGGGCGACTACCTGTTCTTCCTGATGCTGTTCTCACTGGTCCTGATCGGCTCCTGGATCACCCATCGCAGTGCCGGGCGCGTACCCGCGGTGCGCCGCGCCACGGCCCATTGGTCCAGTTGGGAACAGGGCAAATTGTTCCCGATGGGCGTCGCCTTGGCCGGCGCGCTGGCAATTTACCTCGCAATGGGGCTCAGCACCGGTCTTTAGGCCCGTCTTTGCCAAGCTCCTGCCCCATTTTGCGGGCAGGGTCGCGCCAGATAGTTGAGCGGAGATCAATTCTATGAACATGCAGGTTACCGATACCGGGTTTGCCCCCCCTCCCCTGCGCAAGCTGGAAGATACCGGGTTGAGTGTCGTGATGATGCGCGACATCCTTCTCAAGACGATCTTCCGCAAGAACGTTGAACAGGCCTCCGATATCGCCAAGGCCGTGTGCCTGCCGATCCCGCTGGCCACGCAACTCATCGATATGCTGCGCGATATGAACCTGCTGCAGGCCACCGGCACGCTCCATGCCACCTCGTCCAGCGAGATGGGGTTCCAGCTGACCGATGGCGGCAAGGCCCGTGCCCTCGATGCGCTCAGCCAATCGGAATATTACGGCGCGATGCCGGTCCCGCTCGATGATTACAAGATCCAGGTCAAACGCCAGTCGATCCGCGACATCAACCTGACCCGCGACATGCTCGAAGCCTCCATGGGCCACCTGATCCTGCCGGAAGGCCTGATCGATCAGCTTGGGCCGGCCGTTGGCTCCGGCCGCTCCGTTCTGATGTATGGCCCGCCGGGCAACGGTAAATCCTCCATCGCCGAGGGCATACGAGCCGCCATGGGCGACAATATCTATGTCCCCCATGCCCTGGCTTATGCCGGTCAGGTCATCACGGTCTACGATCCGATCGTGCACACGCTCGTCACCCAGCAGGAACAGGCCGAGTCGAGCCCGCTGCGTAAGAACGCGTCGCGGTTCGACACTCGTTATCTGCTGTGCACCCGCCCCACCGTAATGACAGGTGGTGAATTGCGGCTGTCCATGCTGGACTTGAATTACAACGCGGTCAGCCGGACCTATCAGGCGTCGATGCAGCTCAAATCAACCGGCGGCGTCTTCATCGTGGACGACCTTGGCCGTCAGGAAGAATCGCCCCAATCGCTGATCAACCGCTGGATTGTTCCGATGGAGGTAAATTACGACATCCTCGCGCTGCAATCCGGTGAGAAGTTCGAAGTGCCCTTCGACACGCTCGTCGTCTTCTCGACCAACTTCCACCCCAACGAGATCTTTGACCAAGCCGCCCTGCGCCGGATTTTCTTCAAGGTGAAGATCGACGGACCCACGCAAGACGAATTCCTGAAGATCTTCGCAATGATCGCCAAGAAAAAGGGGGTGCCGCTCGACGAGGCGTCGCTGATCCACCTTCTCAAGAAGAAGTATCCGACGATCGACAACGTCTTCGCAAATTACCACCCGGTCTTCCTGTGCGACCAGATCAAGGCGATTTGCGAATTCGAAGGCATCCCGTACCAGATGCGCCCCGAATTCATCGACCGCGCGTGGGAGAACCTCTACGTCCGCGAAGAGAAGATCGTTCACTGACCGTCGCGCAGGCGGGTCGCCAGAGCGCCAGTTGAACCACCATTGATATACCCGGCGTGGGTGTGATGCGCCGGGTATTTTCAATTGATCCACCATTGATCCATCTCGTTTCCGGATGACGCCCGGGTTTCGGCACCCTATCTAGGGGTCCATGACAGCCCACGACCCGTCCCTGCCGCCCCAGATCGAAGGTTGGTTTTCCTCGCGCGGTTGGTCCATTCACCCGCATCAGCGCGACATGCTGGCCTTGTCGGATCAGCCCTGCCAATTGCTCATCGCGCCAACTGGCGGCGGCAAGACCATGGCCGGATTTTTGCCCACCCTCGCCGAGCTTGCGGACGGCGCACACAAAGGACTCCACACACTTTATATCAGCCCGCTCAAAGCGTTAGCCGCTGATATCAAACGCAATCTCACTAGCCCGATCGAGGAGATGGGCCTGCCGATCCGCGTCGAAGACCGAACCGGGGACACACCCGCCAGCCGCAAGAAACGCCAGCGCGCGGACCCGCCGCATATCCTGCTGACCACGCCCGAAAGCCTCGCCCTGCTGACAAGCTACGAAGACGCGCATCGGACGTTCGAAGGCCTTCAGCGCGTTATTGTTGATGAAATTCATGCCCTTAGCGAAAGCAAACGTGGCGACCAACTGATGCTCGCCCTCTCCCGGCTCAGCACTCTGGCTCCCAATCTGCGGCGCGTGGGCCTGTCCGCGACCGTAGAGGATCCGCAAGCCGTTGCCCGGATCCTGGCCAAGAACCCAGACCCCTGCGCGATCCTGCAAGCCGATCCCGGCCCCGATCCCGACATTCGGATGCTGACCACCGAGGCCCCGCCACCGTGGTCCGGCGGCGGCGGAAAATACGCCATGCAGGCCGTGCTCGACCAGGTAAAGGCCCACAACACCACGCTTATTTTTCACAACACCCGCGCCCAGGCGGAGATCTTTTTCCACCATCTCTGGCTTGCCAACGAAGATCAGATCCCCATCGGTATCCATCACGGCGCGCTGTCGCGGGAGCAGCGGGAAAAGGTGGAAGACGCCATGATCGCCGGCCAATTGAAGGCGATCGTCTGCACCGGAAGCCTCGATCTCGGCATCGATTGGGGGGATGTCGATCTGGTCATTCAGGTCGGCGCGCCAAAGAATGTCAAACGGCTGGTTCAGCGGATCGGGCGCGCCAATCACCGCTACAACGCACCCTCCAAGGCCTTGATTGTACCCGCAAATCGCTTCGAGGTGATCGAATGCGTCGCCGCCCTTCAGGCCGTTCGCGAACATACGCTGGACGGCGATACGGACCATACCGGCCCCCTCGATGTGCTGTGCCAACATATCCTGATCCGTGCCTGCGCCGGACCGTTCACCGCAGATGAGCTTTATGCGGAGGTTCGCACCGCGGGCGCCTATGCAGACCTGCCGCGCGACACGTTCGACAGGTGCCTCGATTTTGCGGCCACCGGCGGCTATGCCCTGCGGGCTTATGACAAGTGGCAGCGGCTCATCGAAAAAGACGGCGTCTACACGTTGCGCGATCCGCGTGGCACGCAGCGGGTTCGGATGAATATCGGCACAATCGTCGATGCGGACAAAATGGCCGTTCGTCTGCAGAAAGCACGCGGCGGCAAGCCGTTGGGCGAGGTCGAGGAGTATTTTGCCTCCACACTCCGCAAGGGCGACACGTTCCTGATCGGCGGCCAGGTCGTGCGGTATGAGGGCATGCGCGAGATGAATGTGGAGGTCTCGAAAACTCCCTATCAGAAGCCCAAAATCGCAACGTTCATGGGCACAAAATTCGCCACATCGACCCAACTCTCGGACCGGATCCTGACCATGTTTCGTCAGGACGATTGGCCGGAGCTTCCACAACACACCCGCGATTGGCTGCACCTCCAACGCAAGGTCTCCAAGCTGCCCGAGCGGGACAGATTGCTGGTCGAAACCTTCCCCCATGACGGCCGCGAGCACCTGTGCGCCTACGGTTTTGCAGGCCGGAATGCGCAGCAGACGCTGGGGCTTTTGCTGACGCAGCGCATGGAGGAACAGGGGCTCAATCCGATGGGCTTTGTGACCACTGATTACGCGACGTTGATCTGGGGGCTTGATCAAGTCTCTGACATCCCGCCCCTTTTCAGCCGGGAGAACCTGTTGGCGACGATGGAATCCTGGCTGGCGGACAACGCCGTCATGAAGCGGACCTTTAAGGGCAGCGCGATTATCGCAGGCCTGGTGGACCGCGCGATGCCCGGCGCCAAGCGCAAGACGGGGCGGCAGGCGACATTCTCCACCGACATCCTCTATGACACGCTGCGCAAATATGATCCCGGGCACATCATGCTCGACATCACCCGGCAGGAGGCCATGCGCGGGCTTGTCGATTTCGGGCGGATCGAACAGATGCTCGACCGGATCGGCGACCGGATCGATCACGCGCCGCTCACCCGTGTCACCCCGCTTGCGGCCCCCCTGTTCCTGGAGCCCGGCCGCATCCCGATCCAGGGGCTGGCCAATGAACGCCTGCTCGATGATGAGGCGGAACGCCTGATGACAACCGCCGGGCTGGAGTTCGGCCCAAGGGTCCCGTCCTAGCCGATGTGCCATTGCATGGCGGCCATTGGGATGGTTATGAACGAAACATGAACGGCTTGCCTTTTTCCTTCCATGACGCCGCCTTGATCGCGCGCCCGTCCGGCGCGCTGTTCTGGCCTGCGGAGCGTACGCTTGTCGTCAGCGATCTGCATTTCGGCAAGGTCGAACGGATGGCTCGCCGGGGCGGCCCGATGTTGCCGCCCTACGAGTTGACTGAAACCCTCGACCGGCTGCTGGCCGACATTGCCGAAACGGATCCCCGGATCGTTATCTGCCTGGGCGACAGTTTCGATGATCTGGCGGCCGCCCGGGCCACCGGTGACGCCGTCACCGAACGTCTGGCGCCCGCCATGGCGGGGCGGCGCTGGATCTGGATCGAAGGCAACCACGATCCCGGCCCGGTCGGTCTTGGCGGGGAGCATCTGGCCGAGGTGACGCTGGCCAATCTCACCTTCCGGCACATCGCGGAGGACACAGAAACGGCAGAGATATCCGGGCATTACCATCCCAAGGCCCGCGTTATTCTCAGGGGGCGCGCAATCACGCGGCGCTGCCTTCTGGTCGATGCAAATCGCATGATCCTTCCGGCTTACGGCACCTATACCGGCGGGCTCTTCTGCCATCAGCCCGAATTGGCCGGTCTGATGCGGCCGGACGCAACGGCGATCCTTCTCGGGGCTCGGCCCGTCGCCTTGCCGATGCCGCGCTAGAGCCGCCGGTTGTCCAAACGGCGCCGCAAATCACCTGGTCATCCACTTCCAGGCCGCCCCTCATCTCGCTTATGGTCCACCCAGTTGGCACAGCTGCACGCTCCCTGCCCGTTTGAAATCCAAGTAAGGGGCCGCCGCCGTGACACCGGACATCGAAGACGCCATCCGCGCCAGTTTCGCACAGCAGGGCCTGATGGAGACATTCGGTGCCTCGATCCTGAGCCTCGATGCGGGACGCGTCGTGCTCGCCATGCCTATCCTGCCCGCCATCGGACAGCAGCATGGTGTGGCCCATGCGGGCGCGACCTTTGGATTGGGGGATTCGGCATCCGGCTACGCGGCGCTGAGCCTGATGCCGCCGGGCGCAGAAGTGATGACCGTGGAAATGAAAATCAACCTGATCGCGCCCGCCGCGGGCAAGCGGCTGATCGCGACAGGCCACGTCATGAAACCGGGCCGACGCCTGATGATCACCCGCTGCACCGTCGAAGCCGAAGCAAAGGATGGCACCCGCCGGGACGTCGCCCTTCTACAAGGCACGATGATCCCGGTTTAGAAGGTCGGGCCCGTCGCGCCCCTTGGCGGAGCCTCGGCCTAGGCCGTCAGCCCCTGCGGCGCGCCCAAGCCATTGGCGCGGCAACAGGCCGTCAGCGTGTTGGCCAGTAGGCAAGCAATGGTCATCGGGCCAACGCCGCCCGGAACCGGGGTGATCGCCCCCGCGACCTCGACGGCCTCGGCGAAATTCACGTCGCCGATCAGCTTGGTCTTGCCCGGCTTGTCGGGATGCGGCACGCGAGAGATGCCCACATCTATCACCGTCGCGCCCGGCTTCACCCAATCGCCCCGCACCATTTCGGCCCGGCCCACGGCGGCGACGAGGATATCCGCCCGGCGGCAGACCTCGGCCAGATCCTTCGTGCGCGAATGGGCGATCGTGACGGTGCAATTGTCCCCCAGCAGCAACTGCGCCATCGGCTTGCCGAACAGGTTGGAGCGTCCGATCACCACAGCCTCCTTGCCCGACAGGCTTTCAAACTCGGCGCGCAACAGCATCAGGCAGCCAAGTGGCGTGCAACTGACCAGCGCTTCGCCCCCGGTGGACAAAAGACCCGCATTGGTCACGCTCAACCCGTCGACATCCTTGGCTGGGTCGATCCGCGCCACCGTGCGTCGCTCGTCCAGATGGTCGGGAACCGGAAACTGGCACAGGATGCCATGGACATTCGGATCCGCGTTCAGCTTGTCGATCAGCGCGAACAGATCCTCTTCCGAGGTATCGGCGGGCAGTTTGTGCTCGAACGAGGTCATCCCGACCTCGACCGTCGCCTTGTGCTTGTGGCTCACGTAAACCTCTGACGCGGGATCCTCGCCCACCAGCACCACGGCCAAACCCGGCGTAACGCCGTGCTCCGCCCTCAAACGCTGCACATGGTCGGCCACTTGGGCACGTAGTCTGGCCGCGAAGGCCTTTCCGTCGATGATCGTTGCGGCCATGGAAAGTCCCTTTTCATCTTGGCAAAAAACTCCCGCCGGAGGCATGGAGCCGCCTCCGGCGGTGACCCGGTGGGGCGGGGGCTCGATGCCCCCGGCACGCCGATCTAGAACAGGCCCTCGATCTCGCCTGCGTCGTTGAGGTGGATGGCCTCTGCGCTTGGCTTCCGGGGCAGACCGGGCATCGTCATGATCTCGCCGCAGACCGCCACGATGAAGCCCGCGCCGGCGCTCAGGCGCACTTCGCGCACCGGGATGGTGAAACCCGTGGGTGCGCCGCGCTCGTTGGGGTCGGTGGTGAAGGAGTACTGGGTTTTTGCCATACAGACCGGCAGATTGCCGTAGCCCTGCTCCTCCCATAGCTTCAGTTGGTCGAGGATCTTCTTATCCATCACCGCCTCATCCGCGCGGTAGATCTTCTGGCACACCGCCTGGATCTTGTCAGCCAAGGCCATGTCGTCGGGGTAGAGCGTGTGGAAGTCCGCCTCACCCTTCTCGATGACCTCGACGACCTTTTCGGCCAGCGGAGCGGAGCCTTCGCCGCCCAGTTCCCAGTGGCGGCTCAGCACCGCTTCCGCGCCCTGGGAGGCGACGTAATCCTTAACCGCCTGCACTTCGGCGTCGGTATCGGTCACGAAGTGGTTAATCGCGACGACCACCGGCACACCGAAGCTCTTCACATTCTCGATGTGACGGCCCAGGTTGGCGCAGCCGCTGCGCACCGCGTCCACATTCTCGGCGCCCAGATCCGCCTTGGCGACGCCGCCATTCATCTTCATCGCCCGCACTGTGGCGACCACGACCACCACCGATGGCGCCAGCCCCGCCTTGCGGCACTTGATGTTCATGAACTTCTCGGCGCCCAGATCGGCGCCGAAGCCCGCTTCCGTCACCACGTAATCGCACAGCTTGAGTGCCGTCGTCGTGGCGATGACGGAGTTGCAGCCATGGGCGATATTGGCGAACGGCCCGCCATGGACGAAGGCCGGGTTGTTTTCCAGCGTCTGCACCAGGTTCGGCTGCATCGCGTCCTTGAGCAGCACCGTCATCGCGCCGTCGGCCTTGATGTCGCGCGCATAGACCGGCGAGCGATCCCGCCGGTAGGCCACGATCATCGCGCCAAGGCGCTCCTGCAGGTCCTTGAGATCCTTCGCGAGGCACAGGATCGCCATGACCTCGGACGCCACCGTGATGTCAAACCCCGCCTCGCGCGGGAAGCCATTGGCCACACCGCCAAGCGAGGCCGTGATCTGCCGCAGCGCACGGTCGTTCATGTCCACGACGCGGCGCCAGACAACCCGGCGCACGTCGATCTCCAGCTCATTGCCCCAGTAGATGTGATTGTCGATCATCGCCGACAGGAGCGAATGGGCCGAGGTGATGGCGTGGAAATCGCCGGTGAAGTGGAGGTTCATCTCCTCCATCGGCACCACTTGCGCATAGCCGCCGCCCGCAGCGCCGCCCTTCATGCCGAAGTTGGGGCCCAGGGACGCTTCCCGGATACACACCATCGCGTTCTTGCCGATGCGATTCAGGCCGTCGCCCAGACCCACGGTGGTTGTCGTCTTTCCCTCTCCCGCGGGCGTGGGGTTGATCGCGGTCACCAGAATCAGGTGGCCGTTCTCGCGATCCTGCACCGAATTGATGAACGATTGACTGACCTTCGCCTTGTCATGCCCATAGGGCAGCAAATCCGCGCTCTCGATCCCGATCTTCGCCCCGATCTCCTGGATCGGCTTCTTCCGCGCCTCCCGCGCGATCTCGATGTCGGATTTGTAACCCATGGCGCGCTGTTCCTTCGCAAAGATCCTTTGGTTCACTCGCCTATAGCGGGCATGTCGGCCCGGGATAGGGCCAATTCCGACATTTTCGCAGGGCATCCCGTCATGCGGGTGCGGGAGGTTTCCAAAAGGAAAATTCCAGGCGCGATTGGAACCCTCCGGCGCCGAAAGGGTTTCTTAACGGAAAGCAGCCATATTGAGACGAGCGTTTAACACTTAGGGGGATATCATGGGCATCCACACTGTCAGTCTGATGATCTATACCGGCCTTTTCCTGGGAATGGGCGCGGGCGTTGCCGTTCTGGCGGCGGTCTAGGCCACCGCGCCGCCGCTCCGGGCCGCGTCCAGATGCGGCCATGCTGGTTGATCCGGGATATGGAGCCGCAACGAAGCCCCGATCCGGATCACCCCTTCCCGTTCCACCCATGCCGTCACGCCGCGCCGCGTCTTCGCCGCCGTCTTGAAGTTACGGCCCCTGCCCGGATGCACCGTTTCGATCGGCTTGGCCGGCAGCATGCAGGGCCGGTTTTCCATATCGACCACCAGGCAGGCCCCCGACGCCTCGTCCAGAAGCCGCGATGATGGAGGGACGTGGCTGAAATCCGGGATACCATCCACCACCAGCGAGGCGCCGACCAGGGCGGGATCAAGCCGGTCCAGCGCCATCGCATCGGCAATCGCGGCCAGGTCCTCCGCCGACATCACACTCAATTGCCGCGTATTTCTGATTTCCGTGCCCACCGGGTACTGGGACCGGACTCGGCTGCACGACGCCCGCGTCAGCCCCGAATGGCTTTCCGCGCGCAACCCGGCAAATGTCAGGTGCATGTCCTCCAGCGGCTCGGTCTTCAGCGCCGCGTCGCGGTCCCGGTTCACGCCAAGCCATGTGACGCGCGCGGTGAAGTCGGTGGGTATGAGAGCGGGCATTCCGGGCACCTCCAGTTCCTGTCACCATCCCCTCCGGCACCCGGTCGGGCAACCGCGAAAAAACGCCCCGCGCATTCCCGCACAATCATGTTAGGCTGGTCCCGCAACACAACGGAGAGATCCCAATGGCAGACAAAGCTGATTTCATGGCGCAGGCCAAGGCCCAGATGGACAACTGGGCCGATGAGATGAAGAAGATGCAGGCCAAGATGATGGAAGCCGGCACAGCCGGACAGGAACAGATGGTCAAGCAGATGGAGGCCCTCAACGCGCAGCGCAAAGAGGCCGAGGCGCATATGGAACAGCTTGGCAAGGCGAATATGGAGGCCGCCAAGGGCATGCAGGACAGCATGAAGAAGGCATGGGCCGAGATGGAAAAATCCATGGAAGAAGCCCGCAAGAAGATGATGGGCTGACACCACATGGTGGGCTGATCATGGCCCGCCCCCCCATCCGGCGACCCCATCCCCCGAGCACAGGGCAGTCAAATGGCGTTCTATAACCGCGTGGTCTACAAGCGCGAAGCGAAACGGCTGATCGATGGGTTGGACCCGGCCACCAAGACCTGCGCCGAAATCTCCGGCGGGATGGGTCAGGGATTTGGCTTCAAGTCCATCGAAGAATTTCACTACCCCGAATACGACATCTGCCGTGGTCCGTTCCGCGATGCCAAAGGCAAGCTGCGCAAATTCGATGTCATCATCGCCGATCAGGTCTGGGAGCATCTGGACCGGCCCTATGCCGCCACGCAAAACGTCCTGAAGATGCTCAACACAGGCGGCCATTTCTACATCTGCGTGCCATTCTATGTGCGCTATCATCTGTTCCCGGTCGATTGCAGCCGCTGGAGCGCGCGCGGGCTGACGAACCTGCTGATCGAAAGCGGGTTCGAGGAAGACAAGATCGTGGCCGATCAATGGGGCAATCTGGAATGCGCGCGGGCGGATTGCGGGATGAAGTTCTCCAAGTTCGACCGCGAGAAGAACTCGCTGGAAAACGATCCGAAGTTCCCGATTGTCGCCTGGGCGCTGGCCCGGAAATAGGCGCAAAGAAAAAGGGCGGCCCGCAAGCCGCCCTGGTTTGTATCCGGAGAAGGTTCAGGCCGTGGGCTCGGGCTCCATGTCACCCGACGGTTTCGCCTTGGGCTTCAGCTTCGGGATCGCCGTTATCGAGGGTGTGCCACCGGAGGACGGCGTCACATCATCATCGTCGCCGCGGTTCAGCGGCTCGCCTGCGATGACCTTGCCGATCTCGGGGCCGGTCAGCGTCTCGTATTCCAGAAGGCCCTGCGCCAGGCGCTCCAGATCGTCACGCTTCTCGGTCAGAACGCGTTTGGCGGTGTTGTAGCCTTCGTCCACCAGTTCCTTCACCTTGTCATCGATGATCTTCTGGGTGGCCGCGGAGTGGGTCGTACCGCCCCCGTAAGAGCCCAGATGCGACTGTTGCTCATTGGCGTAGTCGATATAGCCAAGCTCTTCGGCATAGCCGAATTGCGTCACCATCGCGCGGGCGATCTTGGTGACCTGCTGGATATCCGATGCCGCGCCGGACGTTATGTTTTCCTTGCCGAACACCAGTTCCTCGGCCACGCGTCCGCCCATCGCCATGGCGATCTTGGAGGTGTATTTGCGGTAGCTGACGCTCAACTGATCGCGCTCGGGCAGCGACAGAACCAGGCCAAGGGCGCGACCGCGCGGGATGATCGTGGCTTTGTGGATCGGATCGTGATCCGGCACGTTCAGGCCCACGATGGCGTGGCCCGCCTCGTGATAGGCGGTCAGCTTCTTCTCATCCTCGGACATCACCATGGATCGCCGCTCGGCCCCCATCATGACCTTGTCCTTGGCGCTTTCGAAATCCTCCATCGTAACGAACCGGCGCGAGATCCGGGCCGCCGTCAGGGCCGCCTCGTTCACAAGGTTCGCCAGATCCGCGCCCGAGAAACCCGGCGTGCCCCGCGCGATGATGCGCAGATCCACATCGGGGCCAAGCGGCACCTTGCGGGAATGGACACCCAGAATGCGCTCGCGGCCCTTGATGTCGGGGTTCGGCACCTGCACCTGGCGGTCGAACCGGCCGGGGCGCAGCAGCGCCGGGTCCAGCACGTCGGGGCGGTTGGTGGCGGCAATGATGATGATGCCTTCATTGGCCTCAAACCCGTCCATCTCGACCAGAAGCTGGTTCAACGTCTGCTCGCGCTCATCATTGCCACCGCCATAACCCACACCACGGGACCGGCCCACGGCGTCGATTTCGTCGATGAAGACGATGCAGGGCGCGTTCTTTTTCGCCTGCTCGAACATGTCGCGTACGCGGGATGCACCGACACCCACGAACATCTCAACGAAGTCAGAACCCGAGATCGTGAAGAACGGCACACCCGCCTCGCCCGCAATCGCGCGGGCCAGCAGCGTCTTACCGGTGCCCGGAGGGCCCACCAGAAGCGCGCCTTTTGGGATCTTGCCACCGAGGCGGCTGAACTTCTGCGGGTTGCGCAGGAATTCGACGATCTCTTCCAACTCGTCCTTGGCCTCGTCAATGCCCGCGACGTCGTCAAAGGTCACCCGACCATGTTTCTCGGTCAGCAGTTTCGCCTTGGATTTGCCGAAGCCCATCGCGCCGCCCCGGCCCCCGCCCTGCATCCGGTTCATGAAGAAAATCCAGATGCCGATCAGGACCAGCACCGGCAGCCACAGCGACAGAACGCTGAGGAAGCCCGATTGCTCCTGGGGCCGCGCTTCGATGCGAACGTCGTTTTCCAGAAGCGTCCGGGTCGGCTCGGCATCGCCGGGCGCGACGGTGGTGAACGATCCTTCGCCGGTGGTGAACTGAACGCTTTCGCCATCCAACGTGGCCGACAGAACGCTACCGTTTTCAACCTGTTGAACGAAATCGGAATAGGCCACCGTGCGGCTGTTCACCTGGCTCTGGCCACCGGAAAACAGGTTGAACAAGGCCAGGATCAGCAGGAACAGGATGACCCAGAATGCGACATTTCTCGCGTTGCCCAAGGGAGATCTCCTCAAACGGGATGAGCGCGAGGGGGTCCTCGCGCGTTTCTTCTAAGATAAGCCCAACTGATCCAAGTTCAACGCGATTCCAACGATTGGGCGAACGCGCCGCGGCTTGGCCGAAACTCGACCACGTGGGCGGGGCCAAATGATGTCGGGCGGAAGGCGATAAGGCGGTCCCCGTCAAACACGGCCGGCAGGGTGATCGCGGTCTCGTGGGGCGGCGCATCGGCCGGCCTCTCGCCAAGCTGTTGCCAGCCACCCGGCCCAAGGGCGCGGACCGTCAGGCCCGTGATCTCGTCTCCGTGCACATGCCACCGCCCGTCCCAGAGGGCGCCCACCGGCGCCGACACGCCTTTCACCGCCGCATATTCCCGCGCCACGCGGATCTGCTCCCGCCCGGCGACGGCCCGGCATCCATGCAAAGTGCCACTGCCGCCCGCCAACAGCCGGTCCAGCAGGTCGGTCAGCGCCGCCTCCCGGGGCCGGTAGGGGGCCGAGGCGACCCATTGCAGCGCGCCCGACAGCAGGCGCAGTTGTGTGTCGCGATCCGTGTCGGCCAGCACATCACGATCGATCAGCAGGGCACCGGAATAGAACCGCCCGACGCTCTCGGCACGGGTCGCATCGCGCGCCACCTCAACCGCACGCGCCTCCAACGCCCGCCGCGCGCGGGCCATGCGGGCGGCGGTGTCGGCGAGGGCGCCGCGGTCAAGCCCCAAGGTCTCGATGGCCTGCCGTATCCGCACCCGTTCAAAGGCCGGATCGTCATTGCTGGGATCATCCACATAAGGCACCCGCAAGGTATCGATGTAATGCCGCAAATCCGCGCGCGTCTCGGACAGAAGCGGCCGGATCACCTGCCATTGGCCGCCAGGTGCCCGGTGCCGATCCGCCATGGCGGACAATCCGTCCACTCCCGATCCGCGGGCAAGACGCATCAACAGGGTCTCGGCCACGTCGTCCCGGGTATGGGCAAACAGCACATGCCCGACCTCACCCCGCCAACCGTCGATCAAAGACAATCTCCCGCGGCGCGCCGCGTCCTGCAGGTTGCCCTGCCGGTCCCAATGCCAATGCAGCACGTCATGGCGATGGCCGAGGGCCGCACATTCCCGCGCCACCATCCGGGCCTCTGTCGCGCTGCCCTCGCGCAACCCGTGGTCGATGGTGACGACATGCAGGCCCACGCCGAACACCCGCGCCCAATCGTGGCACAGCGCCAGCATCGCCATGCTGTCGCCCCCGCCGGAGACGGCCAGCCCGATTTGCGAAGGGAAATCAGGGCCGAGGAGACGCCCCATATGCCCGGCGAACCGCTCCGCTAGGCTATCGGTCACATCAACCCTGTCACTGGCAGCCAAGACGCCCGCGTTCAGCTTCCGCTTCGGCGACAGACGGGTTGCCCGGGTAGCGCACGGCCACTTCGGCCAGGGTCAGACAGGCCTCATCGGCCTGGCCAAGCTGCGCCAGCGACACGCCAAGCGATGTAAGCGCGGCCGGCGCGCGTTGCCCGTCGGGCTGCGCGGTGAAACTGTCGAGGAAGGCGCGCGCCGCCTGGCTCCAGCGGCCCAGATTCACCTCGGCCTCACCCCGCAGGTAATGCGCTTCCGCCGACAATGGCCCACCGGGATAGCTCTCGGTGAAGGTCTCGAACAACACCGATGCATCGGAGAAGTTGCCGGCCTCGAAGGCCTCGCGCGCGCGGTCGAAATCGCCCTGCTCGGCGACGGCCAGATTCCCGCCGCCGGTTTCGGGCAGCGGCGTGGTGGTCACGCCTCCATCGGTTGCCGGGGCAACGGGGGCGAGGCCGGTCGTCTCGGGTGTCACGCCGCCGAGCGACGGGGTTTCGCCAAGCGAGCCAACATCGCAATCCGGTTCCAGCTCACACAGGCGAAACTCCAGATCCCCGATCCGGTTGGTCCCGTCACGCACAATGCTGTCGACGGTCAATTGCAGACGCTCGGTGGCCGAGGTCAGGCGCTGCACCTCCGCCTCGATGGTATTCACCCGGTCCAGCGTCGTGCCCGACGCGCCCGATCCGGTCGCGCCACCGGTTGTGTTCAACTCGCCGCGCAGGCGCTGGATTTCCACGTAGAGCACCGACAATTCCTGGCGGATATCGGCCAGAGTCTGATCCTGCGCGACGGCAGGGCCAGCCGCAAGCGCCGCGCAAAGGGCAATCGCCAGCCGCATCTCAGGACGCCAGCCCGGCGGACAGAACCGTCACCGCGCGCCGGTTCTGGCTGTAACACGCCTCATCGGAACAGATCTGCAGCGGGCGTTCCTTGCCGTAGGAAATCGTGCGCAGGCGCGCATCGGGCACCCCGCGACTCACCAGGTATTCACGCACAGCGGCCGCGCGGCGCGCCCCAAGCGCAAGGTTGTATTCCCGCGTGCCCTGCTCATCGGCATGGCCTTCGATCAGCGCGGTGAATTCGGGGTTCGCCAGCAGCCACTGCGCCTGCGAGGCCAGGGTGTTCTGCGCCTCAGGCGACAGGGTCGATTGGTCGACGGCAAAGAGCACACGATCGCCCACGACCTCGTTGAAATAGACCGGGCTTGTCGGATCACCGATACCGCCCGCGCCTGCCCCGGCAGCCCCCGCCACACCAGCGGCGCTATCGCCGTTGCCAAAGCCCCCTTGCGAACAGGCGGCCAGCGCCAGGGTGCCAATCAGAAGCGCCACGTGAACGCGGCGGAAGATGGATTTTGTCATAAGCTCGGATCCTCGGATCTTGTTTTGCACTTGAATATCACGGGACGGGGCCATCCGCCAACTCCCGTTGGTCCCAGGCCCCGCAATTGTTAACTCTGCAGCGGCGACCAGGCCGGATCGGACGCCATGCCGGGCGTTGCCACCCGTTGCAGGTTCCGGCCCGAAATGTCGACGGAATAAACCGCGGGCGCGCCATCATCGCCGGGCGTTTCGCGGGTGAACATGATCACGCGGCCATTTGGCGCCCAGGTCGGGCCTTCATCGAGGAACGAGGACGTCAACAGGCGTTCCTCCGATCCATCGGTGCGCATCACGCCGATATGGAAGCGCCCGTTTTCTTGCTTGGTGAACGCGATGTAGTCGCCCCGCGGCGACCAGACGGGGGTGCCATAGCGTCCCGTTCCCGCGCTGATCCGGCGCGGATCGCCGCCATTTGCGGGCATGATGTAGATCTGCTGGCCACCCGAGCGATCGCTCTCGAACACGATCTGATCGCCGTCCGGGCTGAAGGATGGCGCGGTTTCGATCGACGGCGTCTGCGTCAGCCGCACCCGCGTGCCCGTGGCCAGATCAAGCGAGTAGATGTCGGTATTGCCGCTTTCCTCAAGGCTGAACACCACCGTCTGGCCCGATGGCGAGAAGCGGGGGGAGAAGGTCATGTTGCCGCCGGGGATGGCCTCCAGCGGGCGGCGCTGCACGGTGGCCACATCCATCAGGTAGACCTGCGGAAATCCGCTCTCGTAGCTGGTGTAGAGGATTTGGCCACCGCTGGGGCTGAACCGTGGGGCCAGAACAAGCGAACGCGAGTCGGTCAGGAACTGCACATTCGCGCCGTCGTAATCCATGATCGCCAACCGCTTGAGGCGGGCGTTTTTCGGCCCCTCCTCGGCAATGAACGCCACGCGGGTGTCGAAATACCCGCTCTCGCCGGTGATCCGGGAATAGACCTGATCGGCCACGTTATGGGCCATGCGCCGCCAGCTGTCGGCGGAGCCCACGAATTGCAGGCCCTCGCCCAGGGGGGCCTGGCTGAACACGTCGAACAGGCGGAACCGCACGACCAATTGGCCATCGGCGCGCTGCTCCACCGCGCCGGTGATCAGCGCCTGCGCATTGATCGCCTGCCAATCGGCGTAGTTCACCTGCGCGCCGAAGCTGGTAATTTGCGAGATATAGGCATCCGGCGGGATCTGCCGGAACAGGCCGGTGCCGCGCAGATCGGCGGCGATCACCCGGCTGATATCGGCCGCCGCATCCGTGGCGCCCGCGTTTTCCGCGATGAAGCTTGGCAGCGCGAAGGGCAGCGGCTCGATCACACCTTCGGTGATCTCCAGCCGGAGCGGGCCGTTCTGCGCGAAGGCAAAGCCGGGGAGTGCCGTTGAGGCCACAAGGAGTGATGTGGAGCGGATGAAATTCCGACGGGTCAACATATCAAGTACCTCCTGCCGCGCGGATCTGCGGCTTCGGTGAGAACAAGGGATGGGCGGGGGCGGATCCGGTCATCTCAGGCGCACCCCGTCACGGTCGAACACCAGCGTCGTGCTGGTGGTGGCGGGCTCTGCCGCCGTGGCGGCGGCACATCCCGTAAGCGCGCCCTCGGCGGCGCGAAAGGCATCTTCCGCCGCACCCGACAGGACGCGGCCGAACCCCGTCAATCGTATCGAACGCGCGGCGGGCATATTGGTTTCGTCAAGGCTGACATCCACGGAGAGGACGGCCCACCGCGCCTCGGGCGACAGGCGTGCCATGGACCAGCAGATCTGCGCATCGTCGATCATCCGGGCAATGGCGAGCGGATCGGGCGCGGGCAGGACGATGGGCGCTTCGGGATCGGTCGGTGCCGGATCGCGCCCCGGCAACGGCGGGGCGGGCAGTGGCGCGGGCCGGGCCGGCGCCGCCATCGGCGGCGACAGCAGGACGCTGGCCATCGGTTCCATTTCGGGCGGCGACGGCTGCGGGCTGCGGTCAAGGCTGTCGGGGCCTTCGGGAAGCGCGTCGGGTGACAGGGCCGAAGACGGGAAGGGATCGTGGCGCGGCGCAGCGGCGCGATAGAGGCGCGGCTGACGCGTGATCGGCGCGGTCGCCCCCGGCAGCAACACCGCCGAAAGGGGCGCCTGCGGGGCCGGATCCAGCGCGATCATCCTGTCCTGGGCCGCGGGCGCGGGCGGCAGGGGGCGCGACAGGACCGGCGCAAGGTCATGGCGCGGGATCGCCACGGAGGCCGGTTGCAAAAGCGGGCGGGGCGTGGCCGGTGTATCGGGCAACATAACGGCCGCCATCGCGGCGGGCCGCGCCGTCACCGGCATCGCCGACACCGGAACACGCGCCAGCACCAGCGGCGGCTGAGGCTCGGCCCGGGCAGCGGCAATCACGGGCGCGACCGCATCGGCGACCTGCTCCGGCGCAAGCGCCGGTTCCACGCTGCCAGACAGATCGCCGCCCGGATCCGCCGGAATCGCCGCTATCGGGCGGGGCACGGGGCGCGCACCGGTGGGCACAAGACCGGCCTCCGGGTCGGCAAGCGGAGCCAGCACAATCGCCGGGGCCAGAACGTCGACCACTTCAAGCGCCACATCCGGCGCTTCGCTTGCGATCACATCGGTGGGCGAAGCCGGGTTCCCCTCGGGTCCTATCACTTGCCCGATGGCAGGCTCCGTCGGCGCGATGAGACGCCCGGATGCGCCTCCGGCTGTCGTCTCCGGCTCAGCCTGCGGGATGACAACACGCGGCGCGGCGCTGACCCAGCGCCCGGGCCGCTCACCAATCGCGGTCTGCGCGGCGGCGGGGCCAAAAGAGGCCCCCAGCGTAAGGGCCAGGATCAGAGACAGCCGGATCATCGCAGGCGCATCCCTTCGGGGTTGAACACCAGTTCCACCTGCTGCCAGCGGCCATAGCTTTCCTCGGGCAAGTTGAACCCGTTGGCGCCGCAGCGGATGATGGCCCGGCGCGCGGCCTCATAGGCCTGGTTGGCCGCACCCTCGGACCCGCCGGAAAACTCGATCATCCGGATCGTGCCGGTATCGGGCCGCGCATCGCGACTCATGTCGAACGCCACCACCACCGTGGTGTTGAGCGCTTCGGTCGACAGCGCGCCCACATTCCAGCAGGCCTGAACCGCCACGCGAAACCCGTCGCGCACTCCCTGGCTCAGCGGCGGGCCCGACGGCGCGGCGGCGGGAGCCGCATCCGGCGCCTCGACAGCCTCGGCAACCGCGCCTGCAATGGCGGCAGCCAGCGGGTCTTCTTCCTCGACCGGGGCCTCCGGCGCGACCTCTTCCGCGGGCGCCTCGGCCACCGCGTCCTCGGCGGGTTCCTCAACCGGTGCGGGCCGCTCGGGCCGGGGTGTCGGACGTACGGAGGCGGTCGGCCCCAACGGCGCGGCCGCGGGCTCATCCGCCTCGGTCACGATCTCGGTTGTGGCCTCCTCGGGGGCGGTGTCGGGCGTTTCTTCCACCGGGGCGTCGGGGGCCACCTCCGGCTCGGTGGTCTGTTCCAGCACATCCGGCGCGGTCTCCACATCCGGCTCAGGCAGCGGGGCCGCCACCGGGGCCACGCGCGGCGCGTCATCGGGTATGGGCGTTGGGGAGACATCCGCCTCGGGCGCGCCGGGCGGCGGGGCCAAAACGGCCACATCATCGGTCACTTGCGTGTCCGGCACCGGATCCACCGGCACCGGATCGCTTTCCGGCGGCGGCGCGGCGGTTTCCACCGGCACATCCTGCGCCGGCGGCGGCGTCTCGGCCGCAGGCGTGTCGGGCGCTTCGGTCACTTGCGGTAAAGCGGGTGCGGTGGGCTGTTCAACCTCCGCGGGCTCCGATACCGCGGCAGACCCCGTCAATGCTTCGAATTCTGCCGTCGTCATCAAGGTCACGCCGGTGACCTCGAACTCCGTATCCGGGCTGCGATCGAACAACGCGCCGCCAAAGGCCACCCACAGCAGGAGGCCCGCATGGATCGTGCCGGACGCGTAGAGGGATCGGCGCATCGCAAGGCTACTCCCCGGTTCCGTCGACAACAGTCCCGTCAAGACGTGGCCCGCCGCCATCCGTCACCAGGCCGATCTCCCGAAACCCACCCGCGTTGAGCGCGCCCATGACCTGCATCACCTGCGTATGGCTCAGCGCGCCATCGGCCCGCAGGAAGATCCGCGGGCTGTCGCGCTCGGCGGCAATCGCCTGCAGGCGGGGAATCAGCTCGCCCAACGCGACCTCGGTGTTTTGTAGCATAACCGTGCCATCAGCCGTGATCGTCACGGCCAGCGGCTCTTCATCCTCGCTCGGCAGGGCCTCCGCCGCGGTATCGGGCAGGTCAATCGGCACACCCACCGTCATAAGCGGTGCGGACACCATGAAGATGATCAACAGGCACAACATTACGTCCACGAAGGGCGTGACGTTGATCTCGGACATCGGCTTGGACTTGCGGCTGCCCCGGCCCCGGCGACGCGTCCCGCCGCCTTTCTGTGCGACAGAGGCCCCCATCAGTCGAGCTGCCTGCTCAACAAGGTGGAAAACTCGTCGGCAAAGCTCTCATAGGTGCCGACGATCCCGTCGGCATCGTTGCTCAGCTTGTTGTAAAAGATCACCGCCGGGATCGCCGCCAAAAGGCCAAGGCCAGTGGCCAACAGGGCCTCGGCGATACCGGGTGCCACAACGGCCAGGGAGGTCTGGCCCGAAATCGCGATTTCCTGGAACGACCGCATGATACCCCAGACCGTGCCGAACAGGCCCACGAACGGCGCAATCGCCCCGGTTGTCGCCAGGAAGTTAAGGCCATTGGTCAGCCGCGTGCTTTCCCGCGCAATCGCCACGTCCATCGACCGGTCCACGCGCTGCTGAACGCCCGGGATCAAGGCGCCATCGTCGCGCAGCGACCGGCGCCATTCGGTCATGCCCGCCGCGAAGACCCGCTCGGAGGCGGAGCGGGGTGCATCGGCCACCTGATCGTAGAGCTCGTCCAACGGCTCACCCGACCAGAACGCCGTGTCGAACGCCGTCGCATTCGCGCGCGCCCTGCGGAACATCGCATATTTGGAGAATGTGATGGCCCAGACCCATACAGAGGCGACGATCAACGCGACCATCACCAATTGCACGATCAGGCTTGCACGAAAGAAAAGAGCGATGAGGGTAAAATCCGCCTCAGTCGCTAACGCGAGCGTTTCCGTTTCCATGACGTCTTTGCTGTCCTCTGCCCGGCCTCAATACCGTATCTACGATCAGGGCGCGCGTTTTGATGCGCCTCATTTGGACGACAGTTTATCAGCATTAAAGGGTTAAGGCGAACACTTCTCTGTCACGGGCTGTCATCTGCCGTGAGCGCTGTGACTTTTGCGCGAATATC
The DNA here is from genome assembly GCA_947494975.1 of uncultured Roseicyclus sp. Classification (GTDB taxonomy): domain Bacteria; phylum Pseudomonadota; class Alphaproteobacteria; order Rhodobacterales; family Rhodobacteraceae; genus Gymnodinialimonas. Next base: position 898,885 of record CANLXA010000001.1, read on the forward strand.
CGCCGGAAGGCGGGTCGCACGCCCTTGTGCATTGAGGATCACGACCTTGACCCGCGCCTCCAGCAGGATCGTGCCGCCCCGCAAAACGCGCTGCGGCATGTCGAAACTGGCGCCTTTCAAACGGTCCAGCCGCGTCTCCACCACCAGTTCATCGTCGTATTTGGCGGGCAGCAGATATTCCGCCTCCACCCGGCGCACGGCGAAGACAAGGCCCGCCGCCTTCATGTCAAGCTGGCTGATCCCGGCCTCGCGCACCATCTCCGACCGGCCGCGCTCCAGGTATTTCAGGTAATTGGCGTAATAGACGATGCCCGCCAGATCGACGTCTTCGTAATACACCCGCAGGGGCCAGTGATGGATCATTGTCGCTGTACTCCGATCCGCGCCGACAGCCGCAGCGCATGGGACGGGTCGGTGGCCGCCACCGGCAGCACCGGATCGTAGGCCGCGCGGATGAGGTCCGCGATATCGGGCTTGAGCACCGCCGCGCCGTTGTCCAGCACGGCGAGCGGCGAGGTGCCCAGAAACGCCGTGTCACTCCACAACAAGATGGTCTGCACGATCTGGCTCAGCGCAAGGGCATCCGCAGGAACCCCGGCCATCGCATCATCCATCCGGATGAACACAAACGCCGCCTTGATGCCGCCATCAGGGTCGAACCGGAAGCTGCGGTACTGATTGGCACCGGCCTGCGTCAGGCGGGCGACAAGCGCGCCAAGATCCGGGATCAAACGGTCGAGGTTCGGTGTATCCGTCAATTCCGCCCAGTCGCGGATGAAGAAGACCATCAGGTTGGCCCCCAGTTCAGGGTCGGTCTCGGCCATTTTGTGATCGGCCAGCGCCACAACCGCCTCGATCGCGCCCTTGAGGATGGCGATCGTCTCCTCCTCCACCCCGAAGACAACCGGCACAATCGGTCGGCCCCAGCGGGCGAACAGGAATTGCCCATCGGCACGGGTGAATAGCGCCTCGACGTCGGCGGGCGCGCTCATCGCCTGATGGCGGCAATGGCCGTGGCAATGGTCGGATCCGCGGTCAGGCCAAAGCTCTGGGCTCCACCATCCGACGTCAGGATCGTTGCAGCCACCGCGCCATCGGCGATCCGCAGGCCCCACAACCCCTGTGCCGCATTGCAGGCGTGGCGCGCGCAACCGCGCCCGATCACCCATCCATCGGCCTCGAACACGCTGTCGCCCATGCTCACAACCTCGGACAGCACCTGGATCTCGTCGGGCGACATGACCGCGCCGAACCGCGCGCGCTCCCCGGCATCCTGAAACACCATATTGGGCGCGTCGCCGATCCACCGGGTCACATCCGCCCCGGCCCCGGCAGGCGCCGCATCAGCGGCAGGCACGACGACACTGGACAACGTCACACCATCCCAGGTGAATGTCTCATGGCTGATTCCCACGTCGAAATGGCTCAGATCCACCTCGACCTCGCCGGGCAGAACCCGCACGTCCCGGATGCCGCGACAGGCGTCCAAACGCGGCGAGACCCGCGCGATGTCGGGGCCCACCTGCAGCAGGTAATAGGCGCTGTAGCCGCCACACATGTTACCCATATGGTGCGAACTGACGATCACCCAATCATGGGCCTCGCCGTCCATGCCGAAGCCCGCGCGGATCCAGTAATTGTCATCATCGGGTCCATCGAGAAAATTGCCGGCAAACCACAGGCGCTGATCCACCTCGCCGCCGACCACCTGAACCTGCCCGAACCGCGCGTCGAACACATGCTCCTGCACCATTGCCACATCGGCCGCCACCGGCGTCGCAATGGTGGCCAGAGCAAGACAGATGGCCCGGGACAGGCCGCTCCAATATCGTATCTTCAAAACAAACTCTCCTGATCATCCGGTTTTGACGGCGCGCTCTGCGGCACTGCCGCGGTGCTCGGCCCCTGCAACCCCAGATGCGTCCAGCCTTTATGGGCCAGCATCCGCCCCCTGGGCGTCCGGGCGATCAGGCCCTGTTGCAACAGGAACGGCTCGATCACCTCCTCCAGCGCATCGCGGGGTTCAGCCAAGGCGGCAGAGATCGTCTCGATCCCCACCGGGCCGCCGTGGTAATTCTCGGCAATCAGCGACAGGTACCGCCTGTCCGCGCCATCCAGACCCAGCGCATCGACCCCCAATCGCGTCAGCGCGCTGTCAGCAATCTCCTGCGTCAGCCGCCCGTCGCCTTCCACCACCGCAAAATCGATCACCCGCCGCAACAGACGGCCCGCGATCCGGGGGGTGCCACGGGCCCGTTTGGCGATCTCCGCGGTACCTGCGGGATCGGCATCGATCCGGGCCAGCCGGGCACCCCGGCCGACGATCCGATCCAATTCCTCGATCGTGTAGAAGTTCAGCCGCGTCGGAATGCCGAACCGGTCGCGCAAGGGCGTGGTCAACAGGCCCAGACGCGTCGTCGCGCCCACCAGCGTAAAGGGCTGCAACTCGATCCGCACCGTGCGCGCCGCCGGCCCCTCGCCGATCACCAGGTCCAGCTCGAAATCCTCCAGCGCGGGATACAGGATCTCTTCCACCGCCGGGTTCAGGCGGTGGATCTCGTCGATGAACAGAACGTCCTGCGCCTCCAGGTTGGTCAGGATCGCCGCCAGATCACCGGCCTTGGCCAGCACCGGGCCAGACGTCATCCGAAACCCCACGCCCAATTCCTTGGCCATGATCTGCGCCAGCGTCGTCTTGCCCAGGCCCGGCGGCCCGTGGAACAACACATGGTCCATCGCCTCACCGCGCCGCCGGGCGCTCTCGATGAACACACGCAGATTGGCGCGCGCGTCCTCCTGGCCGGTGAAATCGTCCAACGATTGCGGCCGCAGGGCGCGGTCATCCTCCGGCAAACGGTCGGGGCGCAGGGTGGGGTCAGATTCTGTCATCATATCCGGTTATGGCCGAGCCACGTTTGTGGAACCACCCCTTTACTCCTTGGGGGCCAGCAGCCGCAGAGCGGCACGGATGAGATCGGGGGTCTCCGTGGCGCCATCGGCCGCCTGCGCCACTGCCTGCGCCGCATCCGCAGGCGCATAACCCAGATTTTGCAGCGCCGACAGCGCCTCCGCCTGCGCGCTGGAGGGCGCGGGTACGGGCGTTGCCGCGGCGCGCGGTGCATCGTCGTCGATCACGGGCGTTGCCGCCTCGGTTCCCAAGCCCGCGCCGAGCGATCCACCCTGCGCCATGGCCGCCGGGGCTTTGTCCTTCAACTCCATCACCACCCGTTGCGCCAGTTTCGGGCCGACGCCGGGGGCCGCCTTGATCGCCGTCGCGTCGCCAAGCGTCACGGCCCGCGCCGCGCCATCGGCGCCCAAGGTGCCGAGGATCGCCATGGAGGCCTTGGCCCCCACGCCCTGCACGGAAATCAGCAGCCGGTGCCATTCGCGCTCATAGGGCGTCAGAAACCCGAACAGCTGCAGCAGATCCTCCCGCACCAGAAGCTCGGTATACAGTGAAACCACCGCGCCTGCGCCGGGCAGCGCCGCAAGCGTCCGCTCGGAGCAATGCACAACATACCCGACGCCACCGACATCGATCAGCGCATGGTCCGATGCGCGGTAATCCAACCGCCCCGTCAGCTTGCCGATCATCGCCCGGCCCCGATCGCGGCGGCCAGGCGGCTTGCACTGGCGGCATGGAAGGAATGGCAAATCGCGATGGCCAGCGCATCCGCCGCATCCGGTCCGGCAGGCGCGCAACCCGGAAGCTGAAGCCGAACCATATGGTCGATCTGGCGTTTGTCGGCGTGACCCACACCAACCACCGCCTTCTTCACGGCATTCGGGGCGTATTCGCCCACCTGCAATCCCGCTTGCGCCGGGACCAGCATGGCGATGCCGCGGGCCTGCCCCAGTTTGAGCGTTCCGGCCCCGTCGCGGTTCACGAAGGTCTGCTCCACGGCGGCGGCCTCGGGCCGATACCGCACGAAGATCTCGCTCAGCTGTGTGTGAAGCGACAGTAACCGCGCCGCCAGATCGCCGCCGACGCTTGTGCATTGGCCATTTGCGACGTGGCTCAGCCGGCCGCGATCGGCCTCGATGATTCCCCAGCCAAGGCATCTGAGCCCCGGATCGATTCCAATAATGCGCATCGCTGCCCGCCCTGCCCGTTTTTCGGCTTTCCCGAAGCGTTAGCACGAAACGCGAACATCGCCAAGGTGAAGTGCATTTTCGACATTTTGGAGGGGGTTTTCGACACACCCGTGCCGCTGCCGCCGTTTCGCGACATTCGCGGCAGCAAAAGCGACACCAGAAACGCCGGATTTCCCATATTTTACCGTATATTAACCGCGTCCTGAGCTATGCAGGCGCCGCATGTAACCTATGCAAAGAATGCGGCTTGTTCCGCGCGGATCGCATCACTAGTTGCCCTTTATTCGGGCAGTTTGAAAACAGCGTCTGCCCCGCCCTACGAAACACTAAACTGGAAAGGATGAGACCTATGGCCTCGATCACCAACCGCCACCTTGGCTCTGGCTTCAATGCAACCCGTGTCTTCTCCGATCTGGTTGCTCGCATCGCGATGTGGAACGACGCCCGCGTCACCCGCAAGTCGCTGGCCCGCCTGACGGATCGTGAACTTGACGATCTGGGCCTGTGCCGCGGCGATATCGACGACATCGCGGCAGGCCGCGTGCGCTAAGCCCACGCAGCCTTCAGCGCAGCTCAAAAGCGGCCGGGAGAAATCCCGCGCCGCTTTTTTCGTGGGCGTGTTACTTCTGGCCTGTGCCCTCTCGCCAGAGCGTCAATCCCGTGTCAGCGCCGCGACGATATGCAGACCATTCGCGGCGTGACCGGGATCGCGCCGTCAGGCGGCCGCCGGTTCGGCGGCCAGTCCGGCCTGGATGAACGCGTATATGGCGTCGTAGCGGTCAACAACCCAGACGGTCATCGCATCCGGCATCATCAGATGGCCGGCAACCCGCTCGAAATTGGACCCTTCCAGAAGGCTCGCCACCTCCAGCGTGTAGACGTCGATCCCCAGCGCCCACATGACGTATCCCTTGACGAGAACGGCCAGGATGAAGGCAAGAAGCAGACCTTTGAGGGGGAAACCGAAGCGCAACCGGGAGGAGGGTTGGCCAAGCGCGGTGACGACGCCGTCGGAATGCACGACAAACCCCATCCCACTCTGGCGCCCGCGGCGCTGAGCCTGGATACGGTTCACGCGATCCGTAAAGTTATTCGAGTTACTTGTCATTGGGCAGCCTAATAACTTACTGCCCCCACCAAGGAGTTAAATATCAACTCTTTGACCAAATTGCGACACATTTTAGGCAAGTTTGTCGCAGGATTGTCGAAACGGTTAATTTCCGTTTCGGAGCGTCAATGTCGTCCACTCGCCGATCTCGTCGCGGGCGATGGGATCAAGGCCATGGTCCGCATAGGCCGCAATCACGTCATCGGCCTGCTCGTTCAGGATCCCCGACAGGATGACATGGCCGCCGGGCGCGGTGTGGGCGGCCATGTCGGGCGCCAAGTCCACCAGTGGGCCCTTCAGAATATTCGCGAAAACAAGATCATACGGCGCTGCTGCCCGGATATCGGGATGATCGAAGCCCGCCGCCTCCACGCAGTGGATCAACCCCTCCACCCCATTGGCCGCCGCGTTTGCCCGCGCCACCTCCACCGCAACCTCATCGATATCCGACGCGATCACGCGCTGGTCGAGGACCTTGGCGGCGGCAATCGCCAGCACCGCCGTGCCACAGCCGATATCGGCCACGGAACCCGGCCTCACGCCCGCGCCGAACAATATGTCCACGGCTTCAAGACACCCTTTCGTGGTGCCGTGATGCCCGGTGCCAAAGGCCATCGCAGCCTCGATCAGCAGGGGAATCGCCCCTTGCGGCACCTTGTCGGCATCGTGATCGCCGTAGAGAAAGAAGCGCCCGGCCTCCACCGGATGCAGCTCGCGGCGCACATGGGCCACCCAATCCTGATCCGGCACTTCGGACACCACGAAGGCCTTGGCGCCATGGGCGGCGGCGAGGATCGCGAGTGCGATATCGTCGGGCGCCTCCACGAAATAGCCCCCCACCTCCCACAGGCCCGACCCGTCCTCCATCTCGAACACGCCCACGCCCGTCGGCGCCGGGTCCAGATCCTCCAGCGCTTCGCCGAGCGCATCGGCCAGGAGTTTTTCGGATGTGGTCGTCAACGCGGTCCAGGTGGGCATGGCGGGTCCATCTCTTGCAATCGCCGGAGCGGTAGCGGCTTTGGCGGGCCTTGGCAAACAACCGATGGAATTCCACAGATCGCGCACTCCGCAAAACCCGCTATGCTGCGGCGCAAACAACGACGGATTGGAGACATCATGTTTCGGGGACCCCGCGGCCTTCTATTCACCCTTCTGGCGGCAGCCGCGATCATTGCGGGCGCGTTCATCTTCGGCTTTCAGGGGCAGAAGGACGATGCCGACACGTCCCGCGCGTTTCTGACCCACGCCGCGGCGGGCGAATTGGCGCAAGCCCACGGCCTGCTCCACGCCTCCATCACGGAACGAACCTCCGCCGAGGCGCTTGGCACACTTCTGGCGGGCATGGACGTCTATTCCGACATCCGCTTCCCCTCGATCAGCTTCTCCACCACCAACGGCGCGCGCCGTACGGAACTGACCGGCACCGGCACCACCGATGGCGGCTGCGAAAGCGCGCTGCAATTCGAGCTTCTGAACGGCGAAATCACCTTCTTCGACATTCAGCCCCTGTGCCGGGCCCGGGCATCCGACACATGACACCGTCACCGAACGTCCCGACCACGGGGGGCACCAATGCGCTCCGGTAAGCGCGGCAACATACTCGCGGTCGCCGCCCTCCTCCTCGCGCTGGCCGTCTCCTTCGTGTTCGTGTTTCGCGGATCGACGGATGACGCCGAGATCGCGTCCGAATTCCTGACGCATCTTGAGGCCGGGAACCATGAAGCCGCCGGGCAGATGATGCGCCGCCGCGCCCGCGCCGCGCTGGAGGATGCCGTCGAGGCAGGCCGCTTCGATCTGCTGGCCCCGTTCGAACACGTCCTGTTCCAGAGCCGGAGAACGTCGATGGGCATGGGCGGGCGCCAGAGCGAACTGCAGGGCACCGGCGTCACCGCCTCGGGCTGCGAAAGCCAGCTTCAGTTTCTTATCAGCAACGGCCGCATCACCTTTTTCGATATCCGCCCCATCTGCGATCAGTCCGGAGCCGCGTCGCCATGAACAAGACCAACCCGTTCATTCCCATCACCCTCACCGTTCTGGGGCTCGGGGCCTTTGTCGCGCTGGCCTGGTGGATCTTCGCCAATCAACGCGACGATGTCGCCACAGCCCGCGCCTTTCTGACCCATATCGCCGAAGATGATCACGCCGCCGCCCGGGCCCTAATGTCCCCGCCGCTGGCCGTGCAAATGCCGACGACGCGCCTGTCCCGCGAATTCGGCCAGATCGAGATGTGGGAAAGCCTATCCTTTCCAAGCCGCAGTTCCTTCACCACCGACGGCACACGGGAGACCGAGATCCACGGCACGGGCACAACCGTCTCGGGCTGCGAAAGTGATCTGATGATCCGCCTGATCGATGGCTTGGTCGATGCGTTCAACGTCACGCCCCTCTGCCCCCGAAGCGGCGTGGACGCCTGATCGTCAGCCGATCGCCGTCATTCAGCCGGCTGTGCCTCACCGGCGGCCAGCGTCGTTTCGCGCCCGGCCCGCGGATGGCGCGGCACAAGGAACGACAGCAGCAGGGAGACCAGCGCCATCGCCGCCGCCAGCACGAAGACGGATGTGGGTGAGGTCAGCCACAGATATCCCAGACCCGCCGGCAGGAAGACCGCCGCAATGTGGTTGATGGTAAAGGCCACGGCGGCCGTCGGTGCAATATCTCCGGGGTCCGCGATCTTCTGGAAATAGGTTTTGATCGCCAGCGCCAGCGCGAAGAAGATGTGGTTGGCGATGTAAAGCGCCGCAGCCAGCCCAACACCCCAATCGAAGATATAGAGGCCCGCATAGAGCACGAAGATCAGCCCAAGACCCGCATATTCCACGATCAGGGCCGCCCGCTCCCCGAACCGCGCCACCGCTTTGCCCAGGAACGGCGCCACGACCATGTTGGCCAGCAGCGTTACCATATAAAGCGCGGTGATCTGGTGCACCTCGAACCCGTAACGTTCGACCATCATGAACCCGGCAAAGACGACGAAGATCTGCCGCCGCGCGCCCGACATGAATTGCAACGCGTAATAGAGCCAGTAGCGCCGCCGCAGGACCATCTTCTTGGTCTGGGGGTCCGGGCTTTCGAATTGCGGATAGACCAGGAAACAGACCAGCGCGATCAGGGCCGTCACCCCGCCGGACAACCAGTAGACAAGGTCATAGCTCAAATCGTAGGCCCGCCACGTCACGACGATCAGCGCATAGGCCAGAAGCGTGGCACCGGAGCCAACACTCAGAAGCCAGCCAAGGGTCTGCGGCGCGCGGTCTTTCCGGATCCACTGCAATTGCAGGCTCTGATTGACCGTCTCGTAATAATGAAAGCCGATGGAGCTCAGCAGCGTGATGAATAGAAGCCCACCCAGCGACGGGAATTGCGCCGTCAGCGCCGTGGCCACGCCCAGAAGCGCAAGCGAGATAAGGCCCAGAACCTGTTCGCGGATAAAGATGATCAGGAAGATCACCCCGATGGCGAAGAAGCCGGGGATCTCGCGCACGGTGTGGAGCCATCCGATATCCGAGCCATCGAAACTGGCCACCTCCACCACGAAATTGTTCAGAAGCGCGGACCAGGTGGCAAAGGCCACCGGCATGGCAAAGGCCATCACCGCCAGAAGCGCCACCGGGCTGCGCCAGACGGGCAATGCGCGGCCTTCTTCCAGCGTCAGGGTTCTGAGGGTATCGCCAAGTGCCATGCCCCGCCCATACGCCTTTCGCGGGCCAAATGCGAGGGTTGGATCTTGCCCGATTATCTGCAATAGTCAGGGTCCATGACCAATGTTGAACACCTCACCACGCGATACGACAACGCCGCCGGGCGCTGGGGCGACAAGATGCGCACGCTTGGCTATGCCGATGCCTATCTGGGGTTTCTGGCGGCTGGTCCGCGGGCCGGGCCGCGGGATCGCGTATGCGATGTCGGCTGCGGATCGGGCGCGTTTGCCGAGGCGTGGATGGGGATCCATGGGCCCGCCTCGCGGATCACCTTGCTGGATCCGTCCCGGTCCATGCTCACGCGGGCCGAGGCGGCGCTTGCCCGGCGTGGCGGGCGGGCGCAGGTGGTGCAAGACGGGTTGGAGGGGTTTCAGCCGAAGGCGTGCTTCGATTACCTTCTGGCCGCCCATGTCCTTGAACATGTGCCCGAGCCCGCGGCGGCCCTGCGGCGGATGCGGGCCTGGGTTCAGCCCGGCGGACGGCTCTGGCTGGTCGTCTCCAAGCCGCATTGGTGCAACGCGCTCATCTGGCTGCAATGGCGCCACCGTGCCTTTCGGCAGGCCGAGGTGTCCGACTGTCTGGCCGTGGCCGGGTGGCGACTGGATGACACCTACGCCTTCCCCTCCGGCCCGCCGTCGCGCAACAGCCGCGGCTACCGTGCAACAGCGGTCTGAGCAGCCACAATGGCAGCCTATAAATGTCTTGTAAACGGTTAAGCGTTATTTTTCAGGGGCTTGAACGGCATATCAACCTTGATGACCCAACGCTCGGCTTGCCAGGACATTCCGAAACGCCCAGGGCTCCAGCGGGTCTATATCTTCCGGGAACAGCTCCCACCGATGCTTGATCGGCGTCCAATCGGTGTAATGGGCCTCCACCGGGCCAAGATAGGGCCGCTGCACCTCCAGGCACCGCGCATGGTCCATCTCGTCGGCCTCCACGATCCCCGCGCCCGGGTTCTCCAGCGCCCAGACCATGCCCGCCAGAACAGCGGAGGTCACCTGCAATCCCGTCGCGTTCTGATAGGGCGCCAGATCGCGGGTTTCCGCGTTCGACAGGCGCGATCCGAACCACAGCGCGTTCTTTTCATGGCCGTAGAGGAGCACACCCAACTCGTCGATACCCTCCACGATCTCATCTTCCCCCAGGATGTGATGCTCACTCTGGGTCACCCCGCCCCCAAACATCTCATGGAGCGACAGAACCGCATCGTCGCAGGGATGGTAGGCGTAGTGGCACGTGGGGCGATAGTCCGGCTCGTGCCCCTCACCGACGGTGAAATAGTCGCTGATCGACACCGCCTCGTTATGGGTCACCAGAAACCCGAATTGCGGCCCGGGCGTCGGGCACCACGTGTGAACACGGGTGATCGCACCGGGCCGGTCCAGCCAGATCGCAGCTTTGCAGCCCGTCTCCTGCCGGTGCCCGTTTTCGGGAAACCACGGCTCATGCGTGCCCCAGCCCAACTCGGCCGGTTGGAACCCTTCCGAGATGAAGCCCTCCACCGACCACGTATTCACGAACACATTGCGCGGACGCGGCGTCCGCCGCGCCTGCGTGTCCCGCTCCGCGATGTGGATGCCTTTCACACCCAGCCTCTGCATCAGGCGCGCCCAGTCGGCGCGGTCCTGCGGTACCGGATCGTCGCGGCCAAGATCCCGCGATAACGTCAGCAAGCCTTCCTTCACGAACCAACTGACCATGCCCGGATTGGCGCCGCAGCAGCTCACCGCCGTCGTCCCGCCGGGATTGGCCGCCTTCTCATCGCGCACGGCCTGACGCAGCGCGTAATTCGTCCGCGCCGCGTTGTCGGTCGTTCCGAAATAGTACCCGGCCCACGGCTCAACGACCGTATCGATATATGGCACGTCGATCTCGCGGCAGAATTTCATCAGATCAAGCGAAGACGTATCCACGCTGAGGTTCACGCAAAAGCCCTTCCCCGGCTCCAGCAATCCCCCCAGAACCTCGCGGTAATTCTCGGGCGTCAGAGCCGTGCCGATGAAGGCCAGCCCATTGTCGCGGAGGAATTCGTGCTGGCGCGCATCCGGTTCGATCACGGTGAACCGCGCGCGGTCATAATCGAAATGCCGCTCGATCAGGGGCCATGTGCCTTTCCCGATGGATCCGAAGCCGATCATGACAATCGGGCCGTCGATGCGGGCGTAAATCGGGTGCGCGTCTGCCATGTGATCCTCCATCCCTGATCGCGCGCCGAATACAGGCTGCGCGCCCGAAAGAAAACCAGATGTCAGAATTGCGCGGCGATCCCCTCGGCCAGCGCCTCGATCCCACCCATGCCCTCGGCCCCGATCACCAGAACCTGAAGCCCGTCATCCGCGAAGGTCACGGTCGACAGCCGGTGGCGTTCGGCCTGCTCGAACCCGGTCGCGATGTTGGCGTCACCGGTGGCCATGAGGCACACGGCAACCGGGCGACCCTGGGCATCGAGATAGGCGAATTGCACCAGCGCCTGATCCTCCCATCCCAGGATCTGCGCGCGGCGAAAATCAAGCCCGTCAATCTGGGCCAGGGACGACAGATCCCGGCCCAGAAGATAAGATACGCGGGCCACGCCGCCATCACCGGCAATCTCGCCGCTTGCCAAGGTCTCGGTGCGATAGAGCAGGTGGTAGGCCGCCGCAAAATCGCGCCAATCGCCGGGGCGGTCGGCCGCGCGGATCCCGATCAGAACCCCGCCCAACAGCAGCGCCAGCGCCACCACCGCCGCGGCAGCCAATTGCACGGCGGATCCGCGGGCCAGCACTGCGGGCAGGGGAGCGTTGGGCACAAGCGCGTCCATGTCGGGGCGCAGACCTGACAGGTCAACGTCCAACGCAGAAAGCCGCGCCTGCAAGGCCGGATCCTCCGCGATCTCGGCCCGCAAGGCGCGTGCCTGATCCTCCGGCAAGGCACCGTCCAGAAACGCGACGAGCAGGGCATCCGGCGCCATATGATCGACGTTGCTCATTCCCGGCCTCCCAACCGTTCCTTCAGGCGCGCGCGGGCCGCGGCCAGCCGGCTCATGATCGTGCCGATGGGCACATCCAGCATCTCTGCCGCCTCCGCGTAGGCGAACCCCTCGACATAGACGAGCATGACCGCGCTGCGCTGCGCGTCCGACAGGTCCATCACCGCAGATAACACCTCAGTTCCGAAAAAAGTCTGTTCCGGATCACCGGGCGCGGTCAGCCCGGCCTCTTCCACCGGCACGAAGCCCGCGCCCCGTCGGACCTCGGCGGCGCGCAGACGGTTCAGCCACAGCCGGTGCAGAATGCGGAACAGCCAGCGATCCACATGGGTGCCCGACGTGAACTGCGCGGCCTTCGCGAGGCCCTGCAGCACGGCCTCCTGCGCCAGATCTTCGGCCTCGGCCCGGTCTTTCGTCAGGCTCAACGCGTAGCGCCAGAGGCGCGGATGGATCCCCGGCACGGCGCGGCGGATCTCCTGCTCGGCCCGGGATGGAAAGATGCGGCGAATAATCTGCGTGCCCCGCGTGTTGTATGTCCAAGGCCAGGCAGACGGCCTGTCCAGACGACACATTAGGGAGAAGACCATGTCCATGAAATATCTGATCGCGGCCGCGCTGATCACGGTGCCGGGAACTATTCTGGCACAAGACACCCCGGCCCCCGAGGGCGCCGAAGTGTATTTCGTGTCGCTGGAAGACGGGGATGTCGTGCAATCGCCCGTCACCGTGGTCTTCGGACTGAGGGGTATGGGCGTGGCGCCTGCCGGGACCGAACGCGAAAGTACCGGCCATCACCACTTGTTCCTGAACCGCCCGCCCCTGGGCGAAGGCGAAGAGGGCGCCGATGAGCTGCTGTACGGCATCCCGGCCGACAACAATCACATCCATTTCGGGGGCGGTCAGACCGAAGTGACGCTGGAGCTTGAGCCCGGTGAGTACACGATGCAATTGGTCATGGGCGATCTCAACCACATCCCCCATGTGCCGCCGATCGCATCGGACGTGATCACCGTCACCGTGGAATAACCGCACGACCCACCGCGCGCGGTGCCCAGCCCAGAAACAGCGCGCGGTGGCCAACGGGTGTTTCGCAGGGGTTGCGTTGCCCCTAGACTGCGCGGTGACACGAAACCACCGGGTACCCCTTTGGCCTATTCCCCCGAATTCGAGATCCGCACCGGTCAGCGCCAGGTGCTGATATCCGGTGCGCCGGTCCCGCTTGGGGCCCGCGCCTTCGATGTCTTGGCCTATCTCGATGCCCATCGCGGCCGCGTTGTGACCAAGCAGGAGCTTCTGGAACATGTATGGGGCGGTCTGGCCGTTGAAGAGGGTAACCTGACGGTTCAGATCTCGACCCTGCGAAAGGTGCTGGGGGCGCGCACGATCAGCACGGTTCCCGGCGTGGGCTATCAACTCGCCGCACCGGATGAGGCGCTGGCCCCGCTGGTGCATGTCGACGCCCCGCCGCCCCTTCCCGACAAGCCATCGCTGGCCGTCCTGCCGTTCGCCAACCTGACCGGTGATCCTCAAAACGAATACCTGGTGGATGGGATCGTGACCGATCTGATCAGCGGGCTCAGCCGCATTTCGGGTATCTTCGTGATCGCGGCGACGTCGAGCTTCGCCTTCAAGGGCAAGGTCGTTTGCCTTGAGGATGTCGGCACCGATCTGGGCGTGCGTTACGTGCTGGAAGGGTCGATCCAGAAGGCCGGCGGTGTCTTCCGCATCTCCGTTCAGCTGGTCGAGGCCGAGACAAGCCACACGATCTGGAGCCAGCGGTTCACCGGCCCGGAGGCCGAGATTTTCGAGTTGCAGGATCGGATCACCGAAGAAGTGGCCGCCGCGGCGGAGCCGGAAGTGCTGCGCGCGGAATCGCGGCGATCGACAACGAAACCCACCGATGATTTGCGGGCCTATGACCTGTGTATGCAGGCGTTTCCCTATGTCCAGCGGCTCACCACGTTTGAAGACTTCGAGGCCGCGAAGGCGCTGTTGAACCGCGCGCTTGAGCGTGATCCCGGCTATGCGCAGGCCAAGGCGCTGATCTGCCGGATCACTTTGGTCGCCCGGAGTGCCCGTTGGATTTCGCTCGACGAGGCCCGCACCGTCCTGCCCCTGGCCGAAACTGTGCTGGCCGACCCGCGGGGCGACGCGCTGGCATTGGCCTTTGCGGGCCATGCGATCGCGTTTCTGGGCCGGGATCCGGTGCGCGGGGTACGCATCCTCGAACAGGCCTATGCACAGAACCCCAATTCCAGCCACGTCCTGAACGCCGCGGGCTGGGTAAACGTGTATTCCGATCGGAACGACACCGCGATTGACCGGTTCAGCCGATTCATCCGGATCAATCCGCTGGACCCGATCATCGGGCAGGCGCGCTGCGGCCTGGGCCTTGCGCTGGTCCAGGCGGAGCGGGTGGAGGAGGCCGTCGTCGTGCTTGAGCAAGCCTATGCCGAGGCACCGGAATATCTATCCATCTATTTGGGGCTGCTCTGGGTCTACTGGCTGATCGGCGATCTCGACAAGGTCGACCATTTCGGGCGCATGATCCTGGCGCGGGAACCGGATATGACGATCTCGAAACACTTCGCCAACATTCCCTTCATCATTACCCCGCGCTTGCGCACCATCGAAGGGGCGTTTCGGCATCTCGGTATCCCGGAATAAGACGGCCTAGCGGAGCAGATTATCAACTGCGCGGCGGCCGGCTTCGCGCCGCTCGGCCTTGGCGATTTCTTCGGCGTGATCAATATCGCCGCGCGTGAACAGGGAAGGCAGCCTTTCGAGCAGGCGCCACACCTGATGTTCAGAGGTCTCGCGCAAACGGGCCAACCGTTGGCCGCGGGCGTTCAGGTCGGATTGAGGATCGTGGCAGGACATGGGGCGTCTCCGGTGACCGGGGGATCGATGTACGACCTTGCGCCTACCGCCACGAAAACGTCCTCAAGCCCGCCCTTAATCGTTCCAAAACGTTCCTAAGCCACCGTCATTTTTTCAATGCATTGCGGCAGGTTTGGGTGTTTGATCCGGTGACACAACCACCCGAGGCCGCCATGACACAGACCCCGCTGAAAGGCTGGAACCACTCGCCGGACGTGCCGCTGGAGGTCTCGCCGCTGTTTCGCTGGCCGCCGCAACCGATGCAGATCCTCGGCTGGTTCTGGAATTCCTGGTTCCTCATCTCGGAACGGCTGATCATCGTGGCCGTCGCCTTGATATCCTGGACATGGTTCCAACCGCCGCTGGAGGCGATGGCCCAAGTGTCGCCGGGCCCGGTGCTGGCGATGTTGGCCCGCAACCTGATCCTGATGTCGGTGGTGGCGGGCGGCCTGCACCTGTGGTTCTACACCTTCACCAAGCAGGGCCAGCGCCTGAAATACGATCCGCGCCCGCTGATGAAGAACGGACGCCAATTCACCCTTGGCGGCCAGATCCGCGACAACATGTTCTGGACGCTGGCCTCCGGCGTCACGATCTGGACGGCCTATGAGGTGCTGCTGCTATGGGCGATGGCCAATGGCTACGCGCCGATGCTCACCTGGGCCGCACATCCGGTCTGGTTTGTCGCGCTCTTCTTCCTGATCCCGATATGGGAGAGCTTCTATTTTTACTGGATCCACCGCCTGCTTCACGTCCCGTTCCTCTACAAACACGTGCACGCACTGCACCATCGCAATATCAATGTCGGGCCATGGTCGGGCCTTTCGATGCATCCGGTCGAACATGTGATCTTCCTGGGCTCGGTGCTGATCCACTTCGTCGTGGCCGCGCATCCGATCCACATTCTGTTCCACCTGCAGTACTACGCGTTGACCGCGGCCACGACCCATACGGGGTTCGAGGGCATGGTGGTGAAGGACAAGAACCGGCTTAAGCTCGGCACATTCCATCACCAGATGCATCACCGCTATTTCGAGTGTAATTACGGCAGCTTGGAAATCCCGTGGGACAGGCTGTTCGGGTCGTTCCATGACGGCACGCAAGATGCCGACGCGCGGATCAAGGCGCGTCGGCAGCGGATGCAGGGGCGTTAGAGGCGCGCGCCTAGAATGTGATCGTGCCCTGCTCGCCCGCATCGGGCACCTCGCCCGTGACGTGGGCTTTGGCAATTTCGTAGAGAAACTTCACGCCGTTTTCGGGGGTGATCGACACTTCGGCCGTGGCGGGCGTAAACTTCAACAAGACAACGTCGGGGTCCTGCTTGCCGCCCTCGAACCATGCCTCCGCCATGAAGTTCCACACCTCTTCCAACGCCTGCGGGTTCTCGGACTGGGCCAGCGTGCCATCCACATCCGCGTAAAGACCGGCGCCGTCACCGGCGACCACGAACTGGGCTGGTTTGGCGCCATCGGCGGTGGATGTCGCAAGGTCCGTGCCCTTGGCGGTGATGAACCAGATATGGCCCGGCACATCGTCATCCACCTGCGGTGACATTGCCACAAGGCGGCCCTGACCCTTGATGCCAAGCATACCGGCCCGCACATCATCGAGGCGGTCCCAGAACTCATGTTTCAGATCGGACACTTGATATCTCCCGTTTCATTTCGTGTTGAAAGGTGAACGGGCAGTGCACGCGATGGTTCCGTCGTGGACGTTACGGAAGGGGGCGCGGTGGTCGGACGGCGACCAGGCGCCGCCTTCTGTTGCGCAGGGGGAGTGCCACGAAAAACGCCGCCCCCGGATCGCGGGGACGGCGCGTGATCGTACGACAGGCCTGAAGATCAGTTCTGAGCGTAATATTCGATGACGAGGTTCGGTTCCATCAGCACCGGATACGGCACGTCGCCGAGGCCTGGGGTCCGCACGAAGGTGGCGGACATCTTGGAATGATCCGCGTCGATGTAGTCAGGCACATCCCGCTCCGCCAGTTGGGCGGCTTCCAGAACGATGGCCAACTGCTTCGAGCGATCGCGCACCTCGATCACGTCACCCTCTTTCACGCGGTAGGAGGGGATGTTGACCTTCTGGCCGTTCACACGGACATGGCCGTGGTTCACGAACTGGCGCGCTGCGAACACGGTCGGCACGAACTTTGCACGGTAGACGACCGCGTCAAGGCGACGCTCCAGCAGACCGATCAGGTTTTCACCGGTGTCACCCTTGACCCGGGCCGCCTCGGCGTAAATGCGCTTGAATTGTTTTTCCGTCAGATCGCCGTAGTAGCCCTTGAGCTTCTGCTTTGCGCGGAGCTGCAGGCCGAAGTCGGACATCTTGCCCTTGCGGCGCTGGCCATGCTGGCCCGGGCCATATTCGCGGCGATTGACGGGGGATTTCGGACGGCCCCAGATGTTTTCACCCATCCGGCGGTCGATTTTGTACTTGGCAGACGTGCGTTTGGTCACGGCTGATCTCCTTCGTTTTTGTTTTGCCGCCTCATCATGTCCGAAAACCGGTTCCCACTTTTCGGGATGAGACGCGCGTCGAAGGGCGTTGTCCTCTTCCCGGATTTGGCCGGGATGACAGGGATCCTTTTGCAAGGGCCACCAACACCAATAAAAGACCCGGCCTGACGACCAGGTATGGGAGGGCTTCTAGGGGCGGATCAGGGGCCTGTCAATGCGCGCTGTACATGCCGCGCGCAAGGATCGGCTTGGTCGGCGCGCCATGGATCAGGATCGCGGCTTCGGCTCGGCTGAGCATCCGGCGCACGGGCGCACCGTAGGAGTGCGGGTTCACCGCGAGGTCCGGACGCATCTCCAACAGGCTGGAACGTTGCAGGTTCGACAGATGCTCCAGCCCCATGAAACCGGGATGGAAGGTTTCCACCTCAAGCCCATTGGCCCAGACCACTTCGTGCCGCTCCAGCATCAGGTGAATGTAGAACGTCTCCCGCAGGGAATGGTCGACGGTGATCCGGCTGTCGCCCACAAGGTCGGCGGCGCGGACCAGAACCTCGGCCTCCCCCCAGAGCTCGTGGGCCGCGCGCCCGGTCACCAGAATCCGGTGTTCGGGGCTGACGATCAGGTCGTCATCGGGCCGATCGATGCCAAGGGCGCCCGCCCGCATGCGGATCGGGCGCTGATCGGGCATGGCGAAGAGACGCGCGCCGGACATGCGACGATGGCCGGACCAAAGAACCTCCTGCGGGCCATTGTCACGCGTCAGGATACGGTCGCCCGTGCCCAGATCCTCGATCGCGACGTCGCCATCTTCAGTGCGAATGCGTGTGCCGGGGGTAAAGCAGATCACCGAAGGCTCGTCGGACGGGGTGGCCTTCAGGGTCTCTTCATTGCGATGCACAATCATCAACTCGCGCCCCGAAGGTGGGGGATTGCCCGCGAACAGCAGCAAGGGTGGCGTGCCGTCTTCCAGCAGGATCGGAACGATTGTGTAGAATTTTGCGCCGTCCGAGACGATGAACGCCCCGCGAAACAGGGGATCGGCATCGGCGGCTGCGAATTCGGCGGGGTTCGGCGCGGTGTGCTGCAACAACTTGCGCACGACCCGCGCCGCTCGGGCACGTAACTCATCTTGCTCCCGGCTGGCGGTCAGGAGGAGGGCCGACGGGTCCCCTTCCAATGGAAGAAGCGCCCCATGCCAGCTCCAGCTCATCCCTTCGGCCAGTTCTGATTGTGGTTCTGCCGGAAATCCCTCGATGCAGGTCTGCGCCCATGCGATCACGAACGCGCCCCGAAAGCTCGTACCCATCTTGCCCCGCCTCGTCAGTTTTTGACGTGCCACCGGTGGTTGATCCCCGGCGTTCAGATGGACGCTAGCAGAGGTGATTCGCTCTGGGAAGGCCCTGATTCGTTTTTTGCGAATCGGGTGCGCGGGATGTGTCAGAAGCGCAGCATCAGGGACATGGTGCCGACAAGCTGCCCTTCGGGCTGCGTGACAAACTCCTCAGACATGTACGTGACGCCGTAGAAGAAGTTCGACGGACCAAAGGCATAGTTGACGCCACCGCGCACCCGGTACCGCGTGTCTTCCGCGTCGGGCCCGGCATCGGGCAGCAGAACCGAGTTGCCGACAAATGCCAGATCTCCGCCCGCGCTGAACGACCAACCATCGCCGCCATCCCCCGGAAGCGCCAGCACGCGCTGGCCCGTGATCGGGTCGCGGATCATCAGCGCTTCGTCATCATAACCGCCAAAGCGGAAATCAACGCCCGCCCGCACGATGTTTTCAACACCAACCTGCACTTCCGCGAAAGGCCGGGCCGTGGCCGCGCCCAGATCGTAGCTCCGGCCGCCTTCCCCTGTCAGGTTCAGGTGGATGCCGTCTTCGATCATGAAATTGCTCAGATCCACATCCGAGCCACCGAAGATGCGGTGGATGGAATCGTGCAGATCCATCAGGCGTGTCTGCGGGCCGGTGATGACCAGATCGCCGTTGAGGCTCACTTCGATCCCCTGATGCTCGAAATGCGTGGCGGCGCCGAAGTAGAGCGCGGGAGCATATAGACGGTCGGTGGCGGCGGGCACCGCCAGATTATCGGGGGCAATGATCTCACCCCGGAAATGGTATTCCATCAGCTCGAACGGTTGGCTCGGCAAAGTACCGTTCCATTCGTTGCCCCAGAACGCACTCGCCTGATAGGCGCCGGTGCGCCAGCGGTCGAAGCGGTCGCCGATCGGCATGCCGAACCAGTCATTGGTAAATATCCGTACCGTGCCAAGGCGCTCCCGCGGTTCCGGCTCATCAAGAGCCATGCCGGGGGCTGGTGCGAAATAGGGATCCACTCCGTCATCGGCCAGGGCCGCGCCGGAACACGCCATGACGCACAGGGCGTAGGCCCCCATTTTGGTTGCTGAAATTGCCATAATCACTGCCCGTTTTCGTTATTGTTTCCCCGGTCGTGCCGAGGATTTGTGGCGAAAATAGCACCAAACGGCGACAAAGCTGCAGGAATTTACGTGTTGTTGGCGATCTGCCGTCGCGCTGCGGCCCAAAGGCGACACCTTTCGTCAGAGGCGCGCGGTTCGGCCACCTCTGTCGCAACACGCGCGCAACTTGCCATGAACGAACTGTCCGCGTGCCCGCGTCAAACGGCTAGCCGCATTTGGAATGGCCGCAATTTCCACATGTCAGGCAGCCTTCGATCATCCGCAGATCATACTGCCCGCAGGACGGACAGGCCGGGCCGGGCCGGTGGCCGAGATTCACGACCTCTGCCTGCGGGTCTGATTTCAAGCCCATCCCCTCGCCGGCCAGAAACCCGGTATGGATCATGTGCTTTTCGATCACGCCGCCAATGGCCGCCAGGATCGAGGGCACGTATTTGCCTTGCATCCAGGCCCCGCCCCGCGGATCGAAGACCGCCTTCAACTCCTCCACCACGAACGACACATCGCCGCCACGCCGGAACACGGCGGAGATCATCCGCGTCAGCGCCACGGTCCAAGCAAAATGCTCCATGTTCTTGGAGTTGATGAACACCTCGAACGGACGGCGGTGGCCGCCATGCATGATGTCGTTGATCGTGATGTAGAGCGCATGTTCGCTGTCGGGCCATTTGACCTTGTAGGTGTTGCCTTCGAGCGTGTTTGGCCGGTCCAGCGGTTCGGACATGTAGACAACTTCACCGGTCGCAGCCTCCGCCGCCTCGACGGCTTGCGGCTTCTCTTCGGACTCGCTGACACTCAGGACGGATCCCGTCACGTCGTTCGGGCGATAGGTCGTGCAGCCTTTGCAACCTGTCGCGTAGGCCTCGGCATAGACATCCTTGAACGCGTCAAAACTGATATCGGCGGGCACGTTGATCGTCTTGGAAATCGAGGAATCCACCCAAGGCTGCGCTGCAGCCTGCATACGGACGTGATCGAGCGGTGCGAGCGTTTGAGCGTTGACGAAGTACTCCGGCAGTTCCGTATCACCTTTCAACTCCCGCCATTTGGCAACAGCGAAATCGACCACCTCTTCCTCGGTCCGTGTGCCGTCGGGCTGCAACACTTTGCGTGTGTAGGCGTTGGCAAAGATCGGCTCGATGCCTGAGCTGACATTGCCGGCATAAAGCGAAATCGTGCCCGTCGGTGCGATCGATGTCAGGAGCGCATTGCGCAGCCCATGCTCGGCAATCAGCGCCTGCACATCCGCATCCAACCGCCGGACCATCGGCGCCTTCGCATATTCGGCCGCATCGAAGAGTGGAAAGGGCCCTTTCTCCGCCGCCAGTTCCGCCGACGCGCGGTAGGAGGCATTGGCGATCAGGGCCATCCAGTCTTCGGTTTTCGCGGCTGCCTCAGGGGTGCCATAGCGCAGCCCGCACATGGCAAGCGTATCGGCCAACCCGGTGACACCGAGGCCGATCCGACGCTTGGCCTTGGCCTCCTGGGCCTGCGCGTCGAGCGGGAAACGGGAGGCATCGACCACGTTGTCCATCATGCGGATGGCGGTGGCCACAAGATCGCCCAGGGCCGTCTTGCACACATGCGCGCTCGGCTCGAACGGGTCGTATACCAACTGCGCCAGGTTGACCGACCCAAGCAGGCATGCGCCATAAGGCGGAAGCGGCTGCTCCCCACAGGGATTGGTGGCGGCGATGGTTTCGGCATAGTTCAGGTTGTTTTCGGCATTGATCCGATCAATGAAGATCACCCCCGGCTCCGCGTAATCATAGGTCGCGCGCATGATCTTGTTCCACAGATCCCGGGCCTGCACCGTGCGATAGACGCGGTCATTGAACACAAGCTCCCACGGGCCGTCGGCCTCCACCGCCTCCATGAACGGATCGGTCGCCAGGACAGACATGTTGAACATCCGCAGGCGCGCGGGGTCCTGTTTGGCGGCGATGAAATCCTCGATATCGGGGTGATCGCAGCGCATGGTGGCCATCATTGCGCCCCGGCGCGAGCCGGCCGACATGATCGTGCGGCACATCGCATCCCAGACATCCATGAAACTCAGCGGTCCGGATGCATCCGCCGCCACGCCGCTGACCGATGCGCCCTTGGGCCGGATCGTCGAGAAATCATACCCGATGCCGCCGCCTTGCTGCATCGTCAGGGCCGCTTCCTTGAGCATGTCGAAAATGCCGCCCATGCTGTCGGGCACGGTGCCCATGACGAAGCAGTTGAACAGCGTCACCGACCGCCCGGTGCCGGCACCCGCCACGATGCGGCCGGCGGGTAGGTATTTGAAATCTTCAAGCGCTGTGTAGAACTTGTCTTCCCAAGCCGGCGCATCGGTTTCGACCTCCGACAGCGCCCGGGCGATCCGGCGCCAGGTATCCTCAATCGACCCGTCAATCGGCGTGCCATCCGCCTCTTTCAGACGGTACTTCATGTCCCAGATCTGCTCGGCAATTGGGGCGGCAAAGCGGGTCACGGGCACTACTCCTTGATGGGGCACAGTGAGATTCTACAAGGTAAGGTATATGACACAAATGTCGCGCGCAGGCCAGAAGAAGCTGGCGAATCGTAGTCAGCTTGGCCTGCACGCAAGGACATGAACCGATGACACAACACACCGAATTCCTAAAACGCGGCTACGCCGTTCTGGCCGATCCCATTGGTGCCGACGATCTCGCCGCCCTGCGCGCCGCAGCCGATGCGCTCATGGCCGAGCCGACGGCGTCCGATGGTGGCAACCATGACATCAACAGGGGCGCCGACCGCCAGTTTCTGCACAAGCGCCACGAAGACTTTCCCGAGGTCGAACGCTTCCTGTTCTCTGAACAGATGCGGCGCGTCACCTCCATGGCGCTCAAGGATCCGCACCTGTTCAACGAGCAATTCGTGGTCAAGGGCCCACGCACCGGGGCCAGCTTTGCCTGGCATCAGGACGGAGCCTACGTGCCGTTCGATCACACGCCCTACCTATCGGTCTGGATCGCACTGGATGACACAACGCTCGAAAACGGTGCGCTTTCATGCTTGCCGCGCGATCTACGGCGGGAGGCGCATATCGATCCGCATCACTGGGACGAGATCGGCAAGGAGAAGGTCGGATATGACGGCGATGATCCGGGGGAGGCGCTCCCCTGCTCGGCGGGAACCATGGTGATCTTCTCGTCCCTGACGCTGCACCGATCCGGCGCCAACACCACCGACAAGCCGCGCCGCGCCTACCTGGCGCAGTATTCCGATGGCCCGATCCTTGATCCATCCACAGGAAATCCGCGGAATTTCGCGAAGCCTTTTGGCGCAAGCCTTGCCGACAGACCCTGACGTGTTACCCTTGGCGCTACATCATCTTGGGGGATGACGGGTGCCTGCCACTACACATATTCTGAAACTCTGCGTCGGGGCAGAGAAGGTCGAGGACCTTCTGGATTGGCAGGCCAGCGCGCGGGCCAAGGGGCCCGATGGCTTGCCGCGTCACGTCACACGGATGTGGCCGAAGCGAGCCGATGAGGTTCTCAATGGCGGGTCGCTCTATTGGGTGTTCAAGGGCCTCATCCTGTGCCGCCAACCCATCGTCCGGTTCGACCCGGTAGATCGCGGCGACGGCATCAACCGCTGCGGCATCGTGCTGGACCCGAATGTCACCCGCGTGGCCGCGACCCCCAAACGCCCGTTCCAGGGCTGGCGCTATCTGCAGGCTGGCGATGCGCCGCGGGATCTTCGCAAGGGCCGCGAAACGCAGGAGGTTTTGCCGCCACAACTGGAATCGGCCCTGGCCGAAATCGGGGTTCTCTAGGCCGGGCCTAGCCCGCGACGGTCTCCAATTGCTTTTGCAGGAACGTCAGGCTCTCGCGCTCCGCGTCGCCCCAATCGGCATTGCGGGAGCGGAACAGCGTCGCCTCTGACCGGTGGATCAGCCCATCGTCCAGAACGCGCAGATGGTTGGCGCGCAGGGTCTCGCCCGTCGACGTGATATCGGCAATCGCCTCGGCCGTGCCGTGGGCCACCGTGCCTTCGGTTGCGCCCTGGCTGTCGATCAGGCGATAGTCGGCAACACCTGCATCGCGCAGGAAGTCCCGGACCAACCGATGATACTTGGTCGCGATCCGCAACCGGTGGCCATGGGCCGCGCGAAAATCGGCAGCCACGGCATCGAGATCGTCCAGCGTTCGGACATCGACCCACCAGGCCGGAACGGCGATCATCAGATCCGCGTGGCCAAAGCCCATATCGGCCATAACCTCGACCGTCTGATCCCAGGCCGGAATGCGCTCGCGCACCAGATCGCTGCCGGTGACACCCAGATGGATACGCCCCGTGGCGAGCTCGCGGGGGATCTCTCCGGCAGCCAGCAGGCGAAGCGCCACGGGCAGCCCTGCGATCTCCGCGCCGTAGTCGCGGTCCGACCCGGTCCGCCGCATCTCGACCCCACGCGCGGCGAACCAGTGGAAGGTTTTCTCCATCAACCGGCCCTTGGATGGCACGCCCAACGTGATCATTCCGCGCCTCCCTTCAGCCGATGAACAAGCTCGGGCCGGATCACGCCCCCCACGGCGGGGATCTCGCGCCCGCCGCCAAGCTGGCGGGTCAGTGCATCATACCGCCCGCCCGTGGCCAGTGGGGGCAGGCCCGGCTGATCGGCCAGAAGACCGAAGACAAACCCGTCGTAATATTCCATCTGGGTACGGCCATAGGAGGCCTCGAACGGCAGCGTTTCCGTGTCCACACCCGCCGCAGCAAGCGCCTTGACCCGCACGGCGAACCGCTCGGCGGCCTGTCGGAGGCCGGGAAGATCCACGGCCATGTTACGCAGCGCATCGCAGGCATCGGGCAAAGGCGCCTTGAGGAGCAGCAGCTCGGACAGGACCTCGGCCTCGGTCGCGTCGATGGCGGGGGCCGCAGCCTCTGCCTTCAGCAGCTCCAATCGATCCGACAGCTCCTCGGTATTGCGCATCCCGATGGCCGGGCCCGCTTGAGAAATCAGGGCGGCCAAGCCCCTTTTGTCGGCAGCTGCAAGGTAGTCAGCCCGGCCCTGGGGTGCGGGAGAGGCTCCGGTGAACCGATCCAGAAGCGCCCGAAACCGGCGCGGGCGCCAGACATGGCGGCGCAGCGCGGCCTTGCGCGCCACCGTCGTCGACAACGCCTCGATGGCTGCAAGGATGATCCCGATATCGCCCGTGACGGCACGGGTCGGCAGGCCGCTCAGCGCACGTTGCATCAGGGCGAAGACCTCGGCATCGGCTTCCAGCGGCGCGGACCGATCAAACACCTCGTAACCCAATTGCAGGTATTCCGTCGGCCGGTTCGATCCCGCCGCCTGCATCCGGAACACCTCCCCCAGATAGGTATAACGCGCAGGCTCCGCACCCTGGGCCATATGCATCTCCACCACCGGCACCGTGAAATCCGGGCGCAACATCAGCTCGCCCCGATCCGGATCGTGTGTGGTGAAGGCCCGCCCCCGGATATCCTCGCCATAAAGATCCAGCAATGTATCGGCGCTGACCAGCATCGGCGCATCAACCGGTACGGCGCCCGCGCCGGTGAACACGGCCTGAAGCGCCTCCGCCTCGGCCCTGATCGCCGATCCCGTGGTCACTGGTGGCGCGCGATCATGGCCTGAACCTCGGCGACCAGATCATTGAGGGCCACTTCGGTCTGTGCCGGCTGGGATTTCCATTCCTCCAAGGTCGCGTCCTCGGCCAGCTTGGCGCCCAGGATCAGATCCTTGAGCTGCACCACGCCGCGTTCGGCCTCGTCCGACCCCTGGATCAGGGCGACGGGCGACATGCGCTTATCGGCATATTTCAGTTGGTTGCCGAAATTCTTCGGATTGCCCAGATAAACCTCCGCCCGAATCCCGGCCTGCCGCAGAGTGGACGCCATGGCCTGATAGTCCGCCATCCGGTCTCGATCCATAACCGTCACGATCACAGGACCGGCCGCTTCGCCCTTGAGCTGCCCCTTGGCACGGAGCGCCGCCAGCAAGCGGTCCACACCGATGGATACACCGGTGGCCGGAACCTCCTGCCCGGTGAACCGCTTGACAAGGTCATCGTAGCGCCCGCCGCCAGCAACCGATCCGAATTGGCGCGGACGGCCCTTCTCGTCCTTGATCTCGAACGTCAGCTCCGCCTCGTAGACCGGGCCGGTATAGTAGCCGAGGCCCCGCACAACCGACGGGTCGATAACGATGCGGTCCGGACCGTAGCCCTGAGCGGCGAGGAGGGACCCGATTTCTTCAAGTTCGGCGACACCCTGGCTGCCGGTTTCGGAGCCTTCGGCCAGCGTCTTCAGAGCCTCGATCGTGGCTGAGTTATCCCCACCGGTGGCTTGCACAAACGCGATGATCCTGTCCGATTGGCCTGTGGATAAGCCCGCCCCATCGGTAAAATCTCCGCTTTCATCCTTGCGTCCATCCCCAAGCAGATCACGGACGCCCCGCTCTCCCAGACGGTCCATCTTGTCGATGGCCCTAAGCACGATCCCGCGCTCGGCTTCCATATGTTGCCCCGCAAGCCCGGCGACCTCCATGACGCCGTTCAGAACCTTGCGGTTGTTGACGCGCACCACGTAGTCGCCGCGCTCGATGCCAACGGCCTCAAGGCAATCAGCCAGCATCGCGCAAATCTCGGCATCGGCCGCGACAGACGCGCTGCCGACCGTATCGGCGTCGCATTGATAGAATTGCCGGAACCGCCCCGGCCCCGGCTTTTCGTTACGCCAGACCGGGCCCATGGTGAAGCGCCGGTAAGGTGAGGGTAGATCATTGCGGTATTGCGCCGCGACGCGGGCCAGCGGCGCCGTCATGTCGTACCGCAGGGCGAGCCATTTATCGTCTTCCTCAAACGCAAACACACCTTCGTTCGGGCGGTCGACGTCTGGCAGGAACTTGCCCAGGGCCTCGACGGTTTCCACCCCGCTCGTCTCCAGCGGATCGAAGCCATAGCGGTGGTAAACCTCGGCAATCTTGCGCAGCATGTCCTCGCGCTCCGTCACCTCGGCGCCGAAGTAGTCGCGGAACCCCTTTGGCGTCTCGGCCTTGGGGCGGGGCTGTTTTTTCTGCTTGGCCATGGCCGGTCACGCCTTAAATTCGGGTCGCGCTTCCTCTAACGGGTGGGGGAGGCCGGAGCAAGGAGGCGAGGAAATGGCAAGCGACATGCGGCTGGAAGAACAGGTGGCGCATCTGACCAAGGCGGTGGATGAGATGTCCGAGGTTGTCGCGCGGCAGGATGCCGAGATCGCCGTGCTGACCCGGCGGGTGGAGATGCTGATGTCGCGCGAGGCGGAGCGCGAGATCGACGGCAGCAGCGGCAGCATTCCGTTGGCGGATCAGAAACCGCCGCACTGGTAGGGGCGCGCGCTTGCGGCGATGGGTCGATTGCGGCCAGCCTCCCGGCTCTGGGGCTCTGCCCCGTCCTTCGGACTCCCCGGAGTTTTTCGGCCAAGATGAAGGAGGGCCGCGATTGGCCGTCGATGGGAGGTCAGGCCGGTGCGGGCATGGCCGGCGCGCGCGGGCGGGATCGCAGCAGGATGTAGACCATCAGTGCAACGTTGAGCGCGTTGAAGGCAATCCCGTTCAGGAACGCCCATTGATAGGATCCCGTCAGGTCGTAGATCCACCCGGAGAGCCAGCCGCCAATCGCCATGCCGATGATCGTGGACATCATCACGAAGCCGACCCGCGCCCCGGCCTCGCGCGCCGGGAGGTATTCGCGGACAATCACGGCGTAGGAAGGGACAATGCCGCCCTGGCTCAGTCCGAAGGTCATCGACACCAGGTAGAGCGATGTGAGGCCCGTTGTCGGCAGGTACAGGAACAGCGCCAACATCTGCAGGGTCGACCCGATCAGCAGGGTCAGCACGCCGCCCAGTTTGTCGGCCATCAGGCCGGAGACAAGCCGGGAGGCCACGCCGCCCACCAGCATCAGGCTGAGCATTTCCGCGCCCACGGCGGGGCCGTAGCCCAGATCGACGCAATAGGCGACGATGTGGACCTGCGGCATCGACATCGCCACGCAGCATCCGATGCCCGCAACTGCGAGCAGGGCCGTCAGGGCGCGCGGGCTGAGGCCAGTGGTCAGTGCCTTGGCCGCGGCGGCGGCGTCGGACGTCATCATCGCGGCCTCGGGCAATTTGCGGCGTAGGGTCAGGGTGAGGGGCAACATCACAAAGATACAGGCCAGGGCAAGGATCACGTAGGCCGCCCGCCAACCATCGGCGGCCAGCGTGCCCGCCAGAAGAAGCGGCCAGATGGCGCCCGACAGGTAATTGCCGGAAGCGGCAATCGCCACGGCCAACCCGCGCCGCTTCAGGAACCATTGCGAGGTGTCGGCGATCAGCGGCCCGAAGCTGGCCGACGAGCCGAACCCGATGGCGAATTGCGCCACCGACAGAAGCGCGATGTTGGGGGCGAGAAAGGCCGCGCCGTAGCCCGCGCCCATCAAGACGGCCGAGGCCGCAAGCGACAGCGCCAGACCGAACCGGTCCACGGCCTTGCCGATCAGGAAATTGCCAAGCGCAAAGCCAACCATCGTGAGTGTGTAGGGGATGGACGCGTCGGCCCGCGTCGCGCCGAATTCGGCTTGCACGTCCGGCAGGATCAGGATCGTCGCCCACATGCCCGCATTTCCGATCAGCGACAGGCCAAGCGCGAGGGCGAGGCGCGTCCATGAGGCGCGGTTATCGAGAGGGGGGTGGGCCGGTGTCATCAGGGCCGCAGCCTAGGCGCGCTCCGGCGCGTTGGAAAGGCCGCTCCCACACCGCGATATGGCAAAAATCCGGCGCTATGCTGCACGAACGAAATGTTCAATTGACACGACCCGCCGGTCTGACTCTATCTACCGTCCATGGATATCAAACTCATTACCCCCGCCCTCGCCCTTCCCTTTTCCCTCCTGCTGGCCGCCCCTGCCATGGCCGAGCCTGTGTGCTCCGGCGGCGGCTATGCCGCTGATGCCCTGGTTGTCCCCGATCCCGCCATCGGCACAATTTCCGTGTCGACCCAATACGCATGGGACGGTGGCGGCCGCCTGCACGAGGTGTGCAACCTTCTGACCGAAGGCGGTGACTTTTTCGCCACCTGGTCGCTGTTTTCCGGCGAGGTAGATAGCAGCTATCCCGGTATCTGCGTCTCGCTGACCAACACCGATGGGGTGGAATGGTTCTCGTGCAAAACGCCGGATGCGGTAACGGCGGCTTATGATGCCGAAGTCGGCAGTGAAAGCGCGCTTCTGCGGTTCGACTCATGGGAGCCGCAGGCGCCCGTTCTGCAATAAGCCGCGGCACCCGGACGGCCCCGGAACAAGAAAGAGCCCTGGCACGATGCCAAGGCTCTTTCGACCTAAATCAAAGGGTTCGGTCTGAAAATCCCTTAGTGAATGACCAAAACCGTGCAACGACGCATCGGATCCGGTCCACCTATCTCCGCAACCGGACGCAACCATTATGGGTTGCCGGTCAAACGGTACAAACGCCTTGGTCATGGCGTTACTCGCCAGACGACTTTTCAAATGGGTAGTCCCAGTCGTGCCGCCCCCCTTAGAGCATCCGGATTGCCGAAGTGTAACCTGGGCCGCCGGTCATATAGAAAGCAGACGCATTATCTCCTACCCGATTTGATCGTTTGGTCAACAGGCGGAACAGGTCGGAAACATCGCGTTTGGAATCTGCGAACAATAGCCTATCCAAAAGGACAGGTTTTTTCCATTTTGATGACAATTTGTGTGAAGGGCGTAACGTATTGTGATCGTCACGCGCCCCGCTGTGCGCAACACAACCGCAGAGTGATTCGGTTTTAACGCGCGCAACCAGTGGCTTGACGCAAGGGCAACTTCGGGGTTTGTGCGACGGGATGCGCGGCTCAGACCTCTTCCACCATCACCACACCCTCTAGGCTCCGTAACGCACCCTTGATCTGGGGGGAGACCGGGAAATCCTCCCCAAGGATCACCTCCACCTCACCGGGCAGATCGGGCGCCATCAGGCACAGGTGGATGGGACCCTTGGCAGCGCGGGACGCCTCGGCCGTCGTCCGCTCCAACAGGCCTTCGACGGAAACCACGCCGGCTTCATCCTCGACAAACACGCGCAGCCCGTTGGCCTCACCAGCTATGGCGTTGTCGACGGGCTGAATGCCCCGGGCGAGCAGTTTCAGCTGATCCGCCTCAAGCGTCGCTTCCGCCTGGACGATCACGTTGCTGCCGGTTTCGAGAAACTCCCGGGACGCCTCCAGCGTGTCGGAAAACACTGTCACCTCGTAAAGGCCAGTGGGATCCGACAGTGATACAAAGGCGAAGCGATTCCCCCGCTGGCTCTTCCGCTCCTGCTTGACGCTGACGGCACCCGCCATCTTGGCCACGAAGGGGCCTTGCTGAACCCGCATCTCGACCTCGGTCAGCGTCATCACCCCGCGGCGTTTCAGGGCGGGCAGGTAATCATCCAGCGGGTGGCCGGAGAAATAGAAGCCCACCGCCTGATGCTCCGCCGCCAGCCGCTCGTTGGGCAACCAGTCGGGCGGATTGGCGAGCCGGGGTTCGGGCAGGTCATCCCCTGCATCTCCGAAGAGCGACACCTGATCGGAGGCCGCCTGATCATGGACCGCCGCGGAATAGGCGGTCAGCCCATCGAGGCTGTCCATCACGCGGCGGCGGTTGCGATCCAACTCATCGAACGCTCCGGCGCGGGCCAGCATCTCCAACGACCGCTTGCCAACCCGCTTCAGATCCACCCGGCGCGCCAGATCGAAGAGCGTCGCGTAGGGTTTGGCCCCCTGCTCTGTATTACGCCCCTCAACAATCATCTTCATCGCCTCGACCCCGACGTTTTTCAGTGCGCCGAGGGCGTAGAGGATCTTGCCATCTTGCACCGTGAACGTCGCCGCCGACCGGTTCACGCAAGGCGGCAGCGTCTCGATCCCCATCCGGTCGACCTCTTGCTTGTACACGCCAAGTTTGTCGGTCAGGTGGATATCGCAGTTCATCACGGCGGCCATGAATTCGACGGGATGGTTCGCCTTCAGCCACGCCGTCTGATAGCTGACAACGGCGTAGGCGGCGGCGTGGCTCTTGTTGAAACCGTAATTGGCGAACTTGTCGAGAAGGTTCCAAACCTCGATCGCCTTGGCCTCATCCACGCCGTTCTCAGCCGCCCCTTTCAGGAATTTCGGCCGCTCCGCATCCATCGCTTCCTGAATCTTCTTACCCATGGCACGGCGCAGCAGGTCGGCACCGCCAAGCGAATATCCCGCCATCTCCTGGGCAATCTGCATCACCTGTTCCTGGTAGACGATGATGCCCTGCGTCTCGTCCAGGATGTGATCGATGGTCGGGTGCAACGCCTCACGTTCGGACAGGCCGTTCTTCACCTCACAGAACTTCGGAATATTCTCCATCGGGCCGGGACGGTAGAGCGCGACCAGCGCGATGATATCCTCGATGCAATCGGGTTTCATACGCCGCAACGCGTCCATCATGCCTGAGCTTTCAACCTGGAACACGGCGACAGTCTTGGCGCTGGCGTAGAGGTCGTAACTGGCCTTGTCGTCCAGCGGGATCAGGTTGATCTGGTTCTCCGTCCCCGGCGCGGGATCGTAGAGCTTCGCACCATCCGGCCCCTCGTGCAATTGCCGCCCCGATTTATGGATCAGCTCAATCGCGTTCTGCACAACGGTCAGCGTTTTCAGGCCCAGAAAGTCGAACTTCACCAGCCCTGCCGGCTCCACCCACTTCATGTTGAACTGCGTGGCGGGCATATCGGATCGTGGATCGCGATAGAGTGGCACCAACTCGTCCAGCGGACGGTCCCCGATCACCACGCCGGCGGCATGGGTGGAGGCGTTGCGCAACAGCCCCTCGATCTTCTCGGCATAGTCGAACAGCCGCCGCGTCGGGTTCACACGGCCATCGCGCTTGTCCTGTTCGCTCTCGCGCATTTCCTCGCGGATGCGTTCTTCTTGCGCCACCGCCTGAGTGATGGAGACGGGCTTGACGCCCTCCACGGGGATCATCTTGGACAGGCGATCCACCTGGCCGAATGGCATCTGCAACACCCGGCCCACATCGCGCACGGCGGCCTTGGACAGCAAAGCACCGAAGGTGATGATCTGCCCCACCCGGTCGCGGCCGTATTTCTCCTGCACGTAGCGGATCACCTCTTCCCGGCGATCCATGCAGAAATCGATGTCGAAATCCGGCATCGAGACGCGTTCCGGGTTCAGGAATCGTTCGAACAGCAGGGAGTATCGCAGCGGGTCAAGGTCGGTAATCGTCAAGGCGTAGGCCACCAGCGAGCCGGCACCGGACCCGCGCCCCGGCCCCACGGGGATCTCTTGATCCTTGGACCATTTGATAAAGTCGGCCACGATCAGGAAATAGCCCGGAAATCCCATCCGTTCGATGATCCCAAGCTCGAAATCGAGCCGTTCCTGATACTCCTCGACCGACGCCGCGTGCGGGATCACCGCCAGGCGCTCCTTCAGGCCGTCATTGGCCTGACGGCGCAGTTCCTCCACCTCATTATCGGCGAATTTGGGCAAGATCGGGTCGTGCATTTCCGCCCGGAACGCGCAACGCCGGGCAATCTCGACAGAGTTTTCCAGCGCTTCCGGCAAGTCCGCGAACAGGGCCGCCATCTCCTCCGGCGACTTGAACGAATGCTGCGGGGTCAAGCGGCGGCGCGGCTCGGATTGGTCCACATAGGCCCCCTGCGCGATGCAGATCATCGCGTCATGGGCCTCGTAGATCTCGGGCTTCGGGAAGTAGACATCGTTCGTGGCCACAAGCGGCAAGCCCAACTGGTAGGCCAATTCCACATGGCCCCGCTCTGTTGTCTTCTCGGCCTCCGGCAAGCCGCCTTCGCCGGGGTGGCGCTGCAATTCCACATACAGGCGGTCGGCATAGATCGCCGACAGCGTCTTCAGCAAGGCCTCGGCCTTGGGCAATTGCGCCGCTTGCAGGTGTCGCCCGACCGGCCCATCGGGGCCACCGGACAGGCAAATCAAACCCTCCGAATGCCGCTCGAGCTCCGCCAACGTCACATGGGGAAGCGATCCGTCCCCGCGCAGATAGAGCGCGGAATTCAGCTTCATCAGGTTCTCGTATCCCGTCCGGTTCTGCGCCAGCAAAACCACCGCCGCCGGTGCGCGTGGTTTCTCCCCCGGTGCTGCAACCTCGTATTGCACATCGATCTGGCAGCCGATGATCGGCTGCACGCCCGCTTTCTTCGCCATCTCGGAGAATTCGAGCGCGCAGAACATGTTGTTCGTGTCGGTCACGGCAACGGCGGGCATGCCCCCATCGGCGGCGAGACCGGGCAGTTTCTTCACCTTCATCGCCCCTTCCAGCAGGGAATATTCGGTGTGAAGGCGCAGGTGGATGAATCGGGGCTGGGTCATGGCGCGAGGCTATCCGACGTCGCGCGGATGCGGAACCGCAATCCCATCATCTGGTGGGTTTTTCCGCCCGCGCCCCTGCAAATGGTGGTCAGGGAAGCAGCTGATAGGCGGTGATCCGTCCGCGCCAATAGGGATCATAGCCCGCGAAATCATCAACATAACCGACCTCGCCCCCGGTCGGTATACGCCGCCCGCCGATGCGTTGGTAATCCTTGTAGAGCCCGCGCCATTCGCGGGACACAATCGTGCCATCCGGGCCTTCCTCCGGCCGATCTTCGGCGTGCATCTCCAGAATATCGCCATGGTCCCCAAACCGAAACGACACCCGCGCCGGATCCGGCTTGAGCGGCAGGACGGCCTCGACCATATTGTCCCCAACGACCCTCCATTCGATCTCGGGGTTGCCTAGGATGGCGTCGGGCGCCCAGGGGAGCTCGGCCAGATACCGCATCGCCTCGGCCCGATCCGCAACCGGACCTTCGGCATGGGCGACACGAAACGCGCCCAGAACAGCCACCTGGAACACCCCGCGCCTGCCTACGAAACCGTCGATCACGGTGACCTTTGGGACGACCTCGCCCCCTTGACGCGCCGACCAGACGAACGCGCTGGTGCCCAACCCGATATGCTGCATTGCGGGTGTCACAACCCACGGCTTGTCGCGCCCCAGTTTCAGCTCGGCGGCTTGCGTCACGACCAGCGCACGCAAGGCCACGTTCGCGCCGCCACCGTTCTTTTCCGCGAAGGCACGCACGATCTGTGGCAGGTCGACATGGCGCGTTGCCGGCCCCTCGCGCACCCGCCGCGCCAGATCCTCCGCCAATGCCGAAAACATGCGTCGCCGACGAGCCCAGACCACCGCCAAGCCCCCAAGCACAATAAGGAAAACCGCTGCCAATATGCCTGCCAGAACGCCCATGGTGGTATCTTAACATGGCCGAAAACAGGGGCGGCATGATCCTGCTCAAACTAAAAAGTTAGCCAAAGGGCTATCTTTTTGTGATCGCCCGCATTACTAAGCCCCATGGCTAACCATTTGGACCACATTTTCACCGCCCTTGCCGATCCCACCCGCCGCGCCGTCATTGCCCGGCTGGGTCAGGGGGAGGCGCCGGTTTCAACCCTCGCCAGCCCCCATGACATGGCGCTGCCGAGTTTTCTGAAACACATCCATCAGCTGGAACGTGCCGGCCTTGTCAGCACCCGGAAGGTGGGGCGCACCCGCATCTGCACGCTCCATCCCGAAGCTCTGGGCACGGTCAACACATGGTTGGATCAGCAACGCCACATTTGGGAAGGCCGTCTCGACCGGCTTGACGCTTTCCTTTCCCGCACGGAGGACGATACATGACCGATACCGAAACCCTCACCTTCTCGCGCAGCCTGTCCGCCGCGCCCGATCGCGTCCTCAAGGCGTTGACGGAGGCCGATGCGCGAATGGCATGGGGCCCGCCCGATGCCGATACCGTTGTCTTGATCGAGGATCAGCCCGAGCCCGCGCCGGGCGTGCGCGAAACCTCCCGCTGCGGCCCGGCGGACAATCCCTACGTGACCGTTCAGACCGACTGGATCCTGCTTGGGCCTGACCGCGTCAGCTATGCCGAAACCCTGTCGGCGGAAGGCGAGGCCTTCGCCACCAGCCTTGCCATCTTCGATTTGGAGGAAACTCCGAATGGCACCGAGATGTCTGCAACGATCCTGGTTGCCAGCTTCGCCGGGCCGGACGTGATCCCCGAAGTGCAATCCGGCTGGACCCACTCGGTGGAAAGCCTTGCCCGGTACATCGAAGGCGGCGCCTGATGGCAGGGCCGTCGGACGAGTTCGACCCTGCGCGCGACCTTCTTCTTGAACGCGCATTGGCGGCCCCGCCCGAAAAGGTCTGGCGCTGCTGGACCGAGGCCGACCTGCTGTGCCAATGGTTCACCCCGCCGCCCTGGCGCTGCGCGGAAGCCGTGGTAGATCCACGTCCCGGCGGGCGGTTCTTCACCCGCATGGCCGGCCCGGATGGAGAAGACATGCCGTCGGAGGGCTGTTTCCTGATCGTGGAGGAGGGCCGCACCCTCGCCTTCACCGATGCCCTCTCGGCAGGGTTCCGGCCCACCGGCGGCGGTTTCATGACAGCGACGGTGACATTCATGCCCGACGGCACCGGCACCGCCTACAAGGTGATCGTCCGCCACGCCACGCCGGATGCGCGGGATCAACATGATGCCATGGGGTTTCAGGACGGATGGGGCACGGCCGCTGCGCAATTGGACGCTCTGGCTCGCGGCCTGAGATAAACCGCTTCTCGGCGCCCGACAGGCGTGTCAGCTTGTCATCATGTTGAGACCGACCGCCCTCGCCCTGCTCCTCTTTGCCCAACCCGCCTTTGCCTTCCCCGTCGAAAGGTGCATCAACCTCGGCGCCGCGATGGAAGCGCCGGTTGAGGGCGATTGGGGCTACGTCATCCAGCGCCGCCATATCCACGAGATCGCGACGGCGGGTTTTGACACGATCCGCCTGCCCGTCCGCTTCTCCGCCCATTGGGATGGCCAGCGTCTGGACCCGCAGATCCTCGCCCGTACGGATCAGATTATTGCATGGGCCGACGCGGTGGGCCTGAACGTGATCCTCGATCTGCACCATTTCACCGAGCTGAACGCGAACCCGGACGCTCACATCCCGACGCTCCATCAAATCTGGGATGCGCTGGCCATCCACTACACCGGCGCGCCGGACAACCTGATCTTCGAGCTGTTCAACGAGCCCGAAGACGCCTTCACGACCACCCGCGCGCTGCCGGTTTTCGCACAGATCACCGCGCGGATCCGCAATGCCCACCCGGACCGCTGGATCATAACCGGTGGCGGCAACTGGAACGACCTTGATGACATGCTGCACATGCCGCCGCCCGGTCACCGCGAGGTGCGCACGTTCCACTACTACCGGCCCTGGGCGTTCACCCACCAGCAGGCCGCCTATCTGGAGGATCCGCCGCCACCCACGCCCTGGGGCAGCCCGGAGGATCGCGCCACCCTCGCCGCCGACATGGCGCGGGCGGGATCGGCGGACGGCCCGGTATTTCTGGGGGAGTTCGGCGTCTACGCCGCCACCGATCCGGACGACCGGCTAAGCTGGATCACGGCGGTGCGTGAAGCCGCCGACGCCAACGATCTGCCGTGGTGCTACTGGGGCTTCACCCAAGGGGCCGTCACCGGGTTTTCCGCCTATGACACAGCCGCGGAGCAGTGGGAGCCCGGGATGCGCGACGCGCTCCTGCCCGAACCACCGTCTTGATATTCCGGCGCAGCCGCGCTTTGCTGTGCGCCGGTCATACGACATTCCGGGGCCGCCCTCTACGCCGCATCGAGGGCCGGATGACCACCCCATTTGCGAAAAGGTAACGCGGCGGGCAATGCGCATATGACAATCCGGTTCCTTCTGAACGGAGAACCGCAAGAGGTCGAGGCCGCGCCGACGCGCACGCTTCTCGACTGGTTGCGGGAGGACGCGCGCCTCACAGGCACCAAGGAAGGCTGCAACGAGGGCGATTGCGGGGCCTGCACCGTGATGGTGACCGACCCCGACGGCAGCGCCCGCGCGCTCAATGCCTGTATCCTGTTCCTGCCACAGCTCGCCGGCCGTGCCGTGCGCACCGTGGAAGGTATCGCCGCACCCGATGGCACCCTGCACCCGGTTCAGCAGGCCATGGTCGATCATCACGGCTCGCAATGCGGCTTCTGCACCCCGGGGTTCATCGCCACCATGGCCACGGCTCATCTGAACGGGGCCACCGACCACGAGGATCAGATCGCGGGCAATCTGTGCCGCTGCACCGGCTACGCGCCGATCCTGCGCGCCGCCCGCGCGGCGGAAACCGCCCCCGTTCCCGCCCATATGCGCGCGGATGCCGAAACGCTCCGCGCCGACCCCTTCCATTGGTCCGAAATACCCTCGGGGGGTGCGGGGGGCAGACAGCCCCCCGCCGCACCGACCTCAGCCGATGAGCTTGCCGATTGGTATATGGCACATCCGGACGCCACCTTGATCGCGGGCGCCACGGATGTCGGCTTGTGGGTCACCAAACAGCATCGCGATCTCGGCCAGGTTGCCTTCCTGAACCAGTGCGCCGATTTACGGGAGATTGCCGTCAACGTGGAAACAATACGGTTCGGCGCTATGGCAAACCTCAACGATGTTCAGGCAGAACTCGCGCCCCGCCATCCGAGCTTTGCGGACATGATCCGTCGCTATGGATCGGTTCAGGTGCGCAATGCAGCGACAATCGGCGGCAATATCGCCAACGGCTCACCCATCGGAGATACGCCACCCGCCCTGATCGCGCTTGGCGCGACGCTGCATCTGCGCAGAGGCGAGGCGCGCCGTGATCTTGCACTGGAGAATTTCTTCCTCGATTATGGCCAACAGGACCGCGCGCCGGGCGAATTTGTCGAAGGCGTCTCGATCCCTGTTCAACCCGACCGCCTGCGCGTCTACAAGCTGTCGAAGCGGTTCGATCAGGACATCTCGGCGGTCTGCGGCGCGTTCAACCTCGCGGTCGAAGATGGCACGATCCGCACCGCCCGCATCGCCTTCGGCGGCATGGCCGGGATCCCGAAACGGGCCGCCGCCGTTGAAGCCACGCTGATCGGCCGGCCCGCCACGGATGCGACCGCACGCGCCGCCGCTCACGCCTTCGCGGAGGACTTCGCCCCGCTCACCGATATGCGCGCCTCGGCGGCATACCGCCTGCAATCCGCGCAAAACATGCTGATCCGCTATGTTGCCGAGATGAGCGGGCAGGCGACATCGGTGCTGGAGGTACGGCCATGAGCGTCCACAAGGCCGTGCCCCACGACGCCGCGCAGCTACATGTCACGGGGCGTGCCCGATATGTGGACGACATCCCGGTTCCCGCCGATTGCCTGCATCTGGCCTTTGGCCTTTCCACCATCGCCAAGGGTCGACTGACGGCTCTCGATCTGGACGCCGTGCGCGCGGCGCCGGGAGTGGTGGGCGTGTGGGCCGGTAATGATCTGGATCCGATCCCCGATTGCTCCCCGTCCAATCACGACGAGCCACTCCTGAGCGACGGCGCGATCCACTATGCGGGCCAACCGCTTTTCCTTGTGGCCGCAACCGGCCACCTGGCGGCCCGCAAGGCCGCGACCCTTGCCCGCGTGGACGTGGTGGAAGAGACGCCGATCCTCAGCATCGATCAGGCCCGCGCGGCCGATAGCCGGTTCGAGGACGGCCCGCGCATCTATGCCAAGGGCGATATCGATGCGGCGCTGGATCAAGCGGATCACATCGTTGAGGGCACCATCGAGATCGGCGGTCAGGAGCATTTCTACCTGGAAGGCCAGGCCGCCCTCGCCCTGCCCCAGGAAGATGGCGACATGATCGTGCACTCGTCCTCGCAGCACCCGACCGAGATCCAGCACAAGGTCGCCGATGCGTTGGGCCGCCCGATGCACGCGGTCCGCGTCGAAGTGCGCCGCATGGGCGGCGGGTTCGGCGGCAAGGAAAGCCAGGGCAATCACCTGGCCATCGCCTGCGCCGTGGTTGCCGAACGGACCGGTCGACCTGCGAAGATGCGGTACGACCGCGACGATGATTTCATCGTGACCGGCAAGCGCCACGATGCGCGCATTTCCTACCGTGCCGGGTTCGACGGGGACGGGCGCTGCCTCGGCGTCAACTATGTACAGGACATCCGGTGTGGATGGGCGATGGACCTGTCCCTCCCCGTGGCCGACCGGGCGATGCTGCATGCCGATAATGCATACCTTCTGCCCGCGGCGCGGATCACGTCGCACCGGTGGAAGACCAACACCCAATCCGCCACGGCCTTCCGCGGCTTCGGCGGGCCGCAGGGCATGGTGGGGATCGAGCGCGTGATGGATCATGCGGCCTTCGTTCTGGATATGGATCCCCTGCAGGTGAGACGCCTGAATTACTATCGGAAGGCTCCTGCCGCCGATGCCGGACCCTCCGGGGGGAGTTTTTCGGCCAAGATGAAACAGGGCGCGCGCCTGGACACCGCCGACCTGGAGGGGCGTGGTGCTGTGCGGGTGGCCCCGGTCACTGGCACTGCGAAGCGGTTCGGCGGCGCCCATTCACCGGTGGCCGGAGGCGACGCGCCGAACACGACACCCTACGGGATGGAGGTTGAGGATTTCATCCTGAACGACATGACCGATCGGCTTGCGGCGGACTGTGATTACAAAGGCCGCAGGGCGGATATTGCAGCGTGGAATGCGCGCGAGCCTGTCCTCAAGCGCGGGATCGCGCTGACACCGGTGAAGTTCGGGATTTCCTTCACGTTGACCCATCTGAATCAGGCGGGCGCGCTGGTGCATGTGTATCAGGACGGCTCCATCCACATGAACCATGGCGGCACCGAGATGGGGCAGGGCCTGTTTCAGAAGGTGGCGCAGGTGGCGGCCGCCCGGTTCGGCGTGCCGCTGGCGCAGGTGAAGATCACCGCGACCGATACCGGCAAGGTTCCCAACACGTCGGCCACGGCGGCCAGTTCCGGCAGCGACCTCAACGGGATGGCGGTAAAGGCCGCCTGCGACGCACTGTGCGGGCGGATCGCGGAGGTGGTGGCGCCCGAGTTGCAGGCCGAAGCCGCCGACGTGGTGTTCGAGGAGGGGATGGTCC
Source organism: uncultured Roseicyclus sp. (assembly GCA_947494975.1). GTDB lineage: Bacteria > Pseudomonadota > Alphaproteobacteria > Rhodobacterales > Rhodobacteraceae > Gymnodinialimonas. Next base: position 938,582 of record CANLXA010000001.1, read on the forward strand.
GTGCGGGCACGGCGGAGATGACGTTCGAGGACGCCGTCGCGCGCACCTATCTGGCGCGCGTCTCGCTGTCGGCCACGGGTTTCTACAAGACGCCCAGGATCGCCTGGGACCGCATCGCCGGGCAAGGCCGCCCGTTTTTCTATTTCGCCTATGGCGCCGCCTGTTCCGAAGTGGTGATCGACACGCTGACCGGCGAAAACCGCATTCTTCGCACGGATATCCTGCACGATGTGGGCCAGTCCCTGAACCCGGCGCTGGATGTGGGCCAGATCGAGGGCGGCTTCGTACAGGGCGCGGGCTGGCTGACGATGGAGGAGCTGGTCTGGGACGACAAAGGCGTGCTCAGGACCCATGCGCCGTCGACCTACAAGATCCCCTGCGCCTCGGACGCGCCGGATGTCTTCAACGTGGCGCTTTGGGATGGGGTCAACCGGGAAGACACGATCTATCGCTCCAAAGCGGTGGGGGAGCCGCCCTTCATGTTGGGGATCAGCGTGTTGTCCGCCCTGGGGCAGGCCTGCGCGGCATGTGGGCCGCATTTCCCGGATCTGCAGGCACCGGCCACCGCCGAGGCGGTGCTGGCCGCCGTGACACGCGCCCGCGGATGAGCGCCGTGCGCGTCACCATCGTGGCGGCCCGGGGCTCAGCCCCGCGGGACGCCGGCACCGCGATGCTGGTCCATCCCGACCACATCGACGGAACGATCGGCGGCGGCGCGCTGGAATGGGAGGCGATGCGGATCGCCCGGGAGATGCTGAACGGGGAGACCGCCCAGACCACCCGCACGATCGCGCTTGGCCCGGCTCTCGGCCAATGTTGCGGCGGGGCCGTAACGATACTCTTTGAGCCAGCCGAGACCCTGCCAGAGCCTTTGGGCATGCCGGTCTGGATCTGGGGCGCGGGCCATGTGGGCCGTGCGCTTATCCACAGCTTATCCCCGCTGCCGGACATCTCGCTCACATGGGTCGATGTCGCGGAAGAGCGGTTTCCACAGGCTGTCCCCGTGAATATCCACAAGGTGGTGGCTGCCGACCCTCCCGTACTGATGCCTCACGCGCCGCCGGACGCACATCACCTGATCCTGACCTATTCCCATGACATCGACCTGGCCCTCTGCCACGCCGCTCTGAACCACCAGTTTGCCAGCGTCGGTCTGATCGGATCAGCCACCAAGTGGGCCCGCTTTCGCAAACGGCTCGGCCAATTGGGCCACGATGATGCACAAATATCGCGCATTGATTGCCCAATTGGGGACCCATCGCTCGGCAAACACCCGCAAGCCATTGCGATTGGCGTCGCCGCGCGGCTACTTGATAGGCAAATGCTGCAAGAATCGGCACTCGCGACGAGGTCTGGGGGGACATGACCGCGCCATTGCTCGACATTCGGGGGCTGACCAAGGCCTATCCCGGCGTCATCGCGAATGATGACGTCTCCTTTGCATTGCGGCCGGGCGAGGTTCACGCGCTGCTGGGGGAAAACGGCGCCGGGAAATCGACCCTGGTCAAGATGATCTACGGACTGGTGAAGCCCGATAGCGGCGCGATGGTTCTCAACAACGCCCCCTACACGCCGGCCGAGCCGCGGGCCGCACGGCAATCGGGCGTTGCCATGGTGTTCCAGCATTTCAGCCTGTTCGAAGCACTGTCAGTGGCCGAGAACATCGCGCTCGGGATGGAACATCCGCCCAAGCCCCGCGACCTGAGCGCGCGGATCCGTGAGGTGAGCCACGCCTATGGCCTGCCGCTAGACCCAGAAAGCCTTGTTGGCGATCTGTCGGCGGGCGAACGCCAGCGGGTAGAGATCATCAGGTGCCTGCTGCAGGATCCGCAGCTTCTTATCATGGACGAGCCGACCTCCGTTCTGACGCCGCAAGAGGTGGAGATCCTGTTCCACACCCTGCGCAAGCTGAGTGCAGAGGGCACGGCGATCCTCTACATTTCGCACAAGCTTGAGGAGATTCGCGCGCTCTGCGATGCCGCCACGATCCTGCGCCTCGGCAAGGTAGTGGGGGAATGCACGCCCGCGGACGTGTCTGCCGCCGAAATGGCCGAGATGATGGTGGGCAAATCCCTCGCCGTTCCGGCCCGGGATGCAACCGAGCCGGGCGATACGCTCTTGGCGGTCGAGAACCTCTCGCTGCCTGCCGTAAGCGCGTTTGGCACCTCGCTGAAGGAGATCACGCTGCAGCTCCGGGCGGGAGAAGTGCTCGGGATCGGCGGCGTCGCGGGAAACGGGCAGGATGAGCTCCTCGCGGTTTTGTCGGGCGAGCGCAGGACACCCCCCGGCACCGTCCGGTTTCAGGGCCGCGATGTGGGCCCCGAAGGGCCGAACGCCCGCAGGGCCGGTGGATTGTTGTCGGCCCCCGAGGAACGCCTCGGCCACGCTGCGGCGCCCGACATGAGCCTGACGGAAAACGCCGTTCTCACGGGGCAATCCCGCAAGGGCCTCGCCAAGGGAGGCTTTATCGGCTGGTCGCGCGCGCGCAGCTTTGCCGATGATATCATTGCTCAATTCGACGTGCGCACGCCGGGGAACGCCACCGCCGCCCGCGCTCTATCGGGTGGCAATCTGCAGAAATTCGTCATCGGGCGGGAGATACTGCAAGATCCGGTTGTGCTGGTCGTCAACCAACCCACCTGGGGGGTCGATGCATCCGCCGCCGCTGATATCCGGCAAGCCCTCCTGAACCTCGCCCAGAACGGCGCGGGCGTGATCGTGATCAGCCAGGATCTGGATGAGCTTCTGGAAATCTCGGACCGGTTCTGCGCCCTGAACGAAGGCCGCCTGTCCGAGCCGCGCCCGGCGCGCGGCCTGTCGATGGAAGAGATCGGCCTGATGCTTGGCGGCGCCCACGGCATGGCAGAGGCGCATCTTGAGGAATTGCATCCCGGGGCCAGCGCATGATCCGCCTCGAAAAACGCCCCACGCCGTCCCGCGCCTGGGCGCTGAGCACACCGATCATCGCGGTGATCCTGACGATGATCGCGGGCGGTGCAATGTTCGCGACCTTGGGTCAGGATCCGTTCGAGACCATCAGGATCATCTTTTGGGACCCGTTGTTTCACGAGCGCTTCGCATCGTTCTCGCGCCCGCAACTCCTCGTCAAAGCGGGCCCACTGATCCTCATCGCAATCGGCCTCAGCCTCGGGTTCCGGGCCGGGATCTGGAATATCGGGGCCGAAGGGCAATACATCGTGGGCGCCATCGCCGGGGCGGCGTTCGGCCTTGCATTTTACCCCTCCGAGTCACCACTCATTTTCCCGGGTATGGTGATCGCCGGGCTGATCGGCGGCACCCTTTGGGCGATGATCCCCGCGCTCCTGAAAGTCTTCGCCAACACCAACGAGATCCTCGTGTCCCTCCTTCTGGTCTATGTGGCCGAAGCCATGCTGGCCTCTGCCGCGACGGGATGGCTCCGCAATCCGGAGGGTCAGGGCTTTCCCGGCTCCCGCAACCTCGCGCGGCATGCCGGCACGGACAATCCGGAGCTTTTTGCGGGCACGGGCATGCATTGGGGGGTCCTGGCGGCCTTCGTGGCCGTGATCGCGGCCTATGTCCTGTTCCAGCGCCACGTGCTCGGCTACCAGATCAAGCTGGCCGGTCAGGCCCCCCGCGCGGCACGTTTTTCGGGCGTGAACCCCGGTCGGCTGATCATCCTGTGCCTCGGCGTATCCGGCGCGCTTGCGGGTGCGGCAGGCCTTTTCGAAGTGTCCGGTCCGGCCGGCCAGATCACGATCGATTTCAATTCCGGCTACGGCTTCACGGCGATCATCGTGGCGTTTCTGGGCCGCCTGAACCCCATCGGCATCCTCTTCGCAGGCCTGCTGATGGCGCTGACCTATATCGGCGGGGAACTGGCGCAGCTTCTGCTGCAGGTCCCGGCCCCGGCGATCCAGGCGTTCCAGGGGATGCTGCTGTTCTTCCTTCTGGCTTTGGACGTCCTTTCGAATTACCGGGTGCGGATCGGACGGGAGCGCGCCGCATGACTGCAAATGGCACATCGCCCCGTCCGGCGCCCTGCTGGCGCGATCCGCTTCTGTTTGTCATTGGCGCGGTCATCTCCTTCTTCAGCCTCATCGGCCAACTTCTGGCGCTGATGGTCGTGACGGGTGGGGCGGTCATTGCGAGGCCGATCCTGATCGGTTTGATCATCGCGGGGCAGATGCTGGATCGCCTCGTAATTCGCCGCGAACGACCCCAGGGCAGCTTGCCGTTCGCCGCTTTTACCCTCGGCTTCACGGCGCTCGTCGCTGTTCTGGCCATCACCAGCGGGGCCCAGGTATGATCATCGATCCCGTCACCCTGATCGTCGCGCTGATCACCATCTCCACGCCTGTGCTTCTGGCGGCCTTGGGCGAACTGGTGGTCGAAAAGGCGGGCGTCCTCAATCTGGGCGTCGAGGGCATGATGATCATGGGCGCGGTCTGCGGGTTCATCGTGGCCAACCTGACGGGATCGCCGACGCTGGCCTTCCTTGCGGGGATGGCGGGCGCCGCAGCCCTGAGCGCGGTTTTCGCCATCCTCACCCAATTTCTGATGTCGAACCAGGTGGCAACCGGCTTGGCCCTCACGCTGTTCGGCCTGGGCCTCGCGGCGCTTCTGGGCGTGGGATACGAGGGCCAGCCCATCCCGGACGTGGCCAAACCCTTGCCCGAGATGCTCCGCACGATCCCGGTGATCGGGCCAATACTCCTCAGTCACGACCTTGTGACATACATCGCGATCTTCGCCGTCTTCGCCATTTGGTACGTCCTCAAACATACCCGCCTCGGCCTGGTTATCCGCGCCGTGGGCGAAAGCCATGATGCCGCCCATGCACTCGGTTACAAGGTGATCCGCATCCGCTTTGCCGCGATCTTGTTTGGCGGTGCGATGGCGGGGCTTGGTGGCGCCTTCCTGAGCGTTGTCTATGTCGAAAACTGGGTGCAGGGCATGACGGCGGGCGCCGGCTGGATCGCGTTGGCGCTGGTGGTGTTCGCGGCCTGGAAGCCGGGCCGCGTCCTCTTCGGCGCGTGGCTCTTCGGGGGCATCGCGGCGCTGCAATTGCGCCTGCAGGCCGCCGAGATCGGTGTGCCCGTGGCGCTTCTGGATGCGTCACCCTACCTCGTGACGATCATCGTTCTGGTCATCATGTCCTCCGACCGGGCCCGAACCGCGCTCAATGCACCCGCGGCCCTTGGCAAAACCTTCCACGCGACGGGGTAGGCGAATGACCCGCCCCGATATCATCGCGATCCTGGACGGCACCAGCCCCACCTTCGGGCGCAGCGTGGCGCTGGCGATATACGCCCTGATCTGCGCGTCGGCCATCATCATCGCGCTTGAGACGCTGCCGGATCTGACACCAAGGATGAATACGATCCTTGTTACCGCCGAACTGGTGATCCTCGGCATCTTCGTGGTGGAATACACCCTCAGGCTGACGTGTTCGGAAAGGCCGCTGAAATACGCGTTCAGCTTCTGGGGTATCATTGATTTCATCGCCATCGTTCCGGCGGTTCTGTTCCTGTTCCCGGACCTCACCACAGTGCGGGCCCTGCGTTTGCTGCGAATTCTGCGGCTGCTGAAGCTGTTCAAGGCCAACCGGGCGCTGGACCGTATCGGGGCCGCGATCGACAGGGCCAAGGCCGAGTTCGGCATCTTCTTCTTCATCGCGGTGGTGGCTCTTTATCTGGCCGCCGTGGGCATCTACCACTTCGAACATGAGGCACAGCCCGATGGTTTCTCGTCCATCCCGGAAAGCCTCTGGTGGGCGATCGCCACACTGACCACGGTCGGGTATGGCGACGTCTACCCGATTACCACGGGCGGGCGTATCTTTACCGGCCTTGTCCTGCTGATCGGCATTGGTATCGTCGCTGTGCCCGCAGGCCTGATCACTGCCGCATTGACCGAATCCAGTTCATCGGACAGCGACGCGGACCAAGAACCACAAGAACCCAAATCCAACAGAGGGGATATTTCATGAAACGCACCACCACACTGCTGACCGGCGTGGCGCTCGCCACCGGCCTCGCCGGCGCTGCCATCGCCGATAGCCACGATCCGTTCCAGGTCGGCTTCATCTATGTCGGGCCGACGGGCGATTTCGGCTGGACCTATGAGCATGACCAGGGCCGGTTGGCCGTGGAAGAGGCCTATGGCGATCAGGTTGAAACTGTCTATCTGGAAAACGTGCCCGAGGGGGCCGATGCAGAACGCGCGATCACGACGATGATCCTGGGTGGGGCGGACATGATCTTCACCACCTCTTTCGGCTACATGGAAGCCACCAATGCCGTCGCGGCGCAGTTCCCGGATGTGCTCTTCGAACACGCGACGGGGTATCTGCGCGAGCATCCGAACGTCTCGACCTACTCCGCGCGCTTCTACGAAGGCCGCGCGGTTCTGGGCCACATTGCGGGCCACATGACCGAGAGCAACACGATCGGCTACATCGCCTCGTTCCCGATCCCCGAAGTGATCCGCGGCATCAACTCCGCCTACCTTCATGCCCGCGCAGTGAACCCGGATGTGGAGATGCGCGTGGTGTGGGTCTACACCTGGTTTGATCCCGCAGTCGAAGCCGACGCGGCCCAGGCCCTGATCGATGCCGGTGTCGACGTGCTGATGCAGCATACCGATTCCACCGCGCCGCAGGCCGTGGCGCAGGAAGCGGGCATCATCTCCTTCGGGCAGGCATCCGACATGGCGCAATTCGCGCCTGCACCGCGCGTGGCCTCCATCATCGACAATTGGGCGCCCTATTACATCGAGCGGGTGGGCCAGGCCATTGAAGGCACCTGGGAACAGGCTGACACATGGGACGGTATTGGCCCGGGCATGGTCGAGATCGGTGAGATGACCGAGACCATACCCGCCGAGGTGCGCGAAAGCGCCCAGGCCATGATCGATGCCATCGCGGCGGGCGAATACCACCCGTTCACCGGCCCGATCAACCGGCAGGACGGCACCGCATGGCTGGCCGAAGGTGAAGTCGCCGATGACGGCACGCTGGCCGGCATGGATTTCTACGTGGAAGGTATCACGGGCGAGATTCCCAACTGATCCCGGCACCACGTCCTGACATCGGAAAGGCCCGCATCGGTTGCGGGCCTTTTCGTTTCGTACGGGTTTTGGCCGGTTTGCTAACCTGAGCTGCGGCGCAACGATAGGCTGAGGCCGCCCGACGCGCCCGGCGGCAGAGTGGGGCCGACGCGCAAGGCTACGGCGGCGAGGGCGGCCGACAGGTTCCAGGTGGCCCGCTCCGTCGGACGCGAGACGCCCGCCACCGGGTCGATGACACACATGACCCCCCCGGCAGGTCCGGAGACCTTGGCTTGGCCGCAAACGAGCCGCTTTTGCACGCGAACCGGAAACGGATTGTTTCGGGGATTGCCACGTGGCTTCGATGGCACTTGCCCAGTATCACGCGCCGCCCTAGTGCTGCGACCATGAATTACGATTTCCTCATCATCGGCGGCGGCATCGCCGGAGCCTCGGCAGGCGGACGCCTTGCGGATCTTGGACGCGTCTGTTTGTTGGAGGCCGAGCCCGCTCTTGCCTACCACGCCTCCGGCCGATCCGCCGCGCTGTTTGAGGCGAATTACGGCCACCCCGTCACCGTTGCGTTGAACGTGGCCTCCAAGGACGATCACCAACGCCTTGACGGTGGTCTGCTCTCTCCGCGCGGCCTGATGATGCTGGCGGGCCCCGGCGAGGAAACGGCGCTTGGCGAGGACATCGCCCATATGGGCCTGGAGGAGATCGCGCCAGCCGAGGCGCGTGCCATGGTTCCGATCCTCGACACCGCCCATGTCACGCGGGCGGCCTATCACGCCGAGGCATGGGACCTTGATACCGACCGCTTGGTGCAGCATTTCGCGAAGGCCATCCGCGCGAACGGATCCGTCGTGACCGGCGCTCCGGCCTCGGCAATCAGCCGGACGGAAGCCGGCTGGCAGGTGATCGCCGGCGGGGAAACCTATTCGGCGCGGATCCTCATCAACGCCGCGGGGGCATGGGCCGATCCCGTCGCCGCCTTGGCCGGACTTCCACCGCTCGGCCTCCGCCCTCTGCGCCGGTCCATGGCGCGGATGCCCGCCCCCGGCGGCCACGATGTCAGCGGCTGGCCGATGCTGATCGGCGCGGGCGAAAGCTGGTACGCCAAGCCCGATGCGGGCGCGTGGCTTGTCTCGCCCGCCGAAGAGGACCCCGTGGCCGAACCCCACGATGCCTATGCCGATGACATGATGCTGGCCGAGGGCATCGCCCGCTATCAGCCCTTCGTCACCGAGGAGGTAACCCGCGTCACCTCCACCTGGGCCGGGTTACGCACGTTTTCGCCGGATCGGTGCCTCGTCATCGGGCCGGAGCCGTCCGATCCGTCTTTCATCTGGTGTGCCGGCCAGGGCGGCTACGGATTTCAGACCGCGCCCGCCGCAAGCCAGCTTCTGGCGGATCTGGTGGGCGGGCAGCCGCCGGTTCTTGAGCCAGCGACGATTGCCGCCCTGTCGCCGTCACGGTTTCGCTAGGAGGGGCAGGCGGAACTTGCACCCCCGGCGTTCCCGCTTATGTTGCAGCCAAACCGGAATCTGGAGCGCCCCATGACCTCATTCGCCATCCGTGCAGGCCTTGTCGCCGCGCTGATCACCCTGCCTTTCGCTGCATCGGCCCAATCGCAACTCGACCGGTTCGAAGCCCTGAGCGAACGGATGACCCAACTGACCTATCAGGGCCTGGCGGAGCAGTTCCCGCAGATCAACGGGTTGTTGCCCTCGGCGGAATGGGACCGTCCGATGCGCCGTGCAGGCCGCTGTGCGCTGCGCGCCTATGAGGATGAAGTGGGTGAAGCCGGGGTGATCGCGATGCTGAACGAGCTGGAGACGGCCATCGCCTCGGCGCGCCCGTCGGACATGTTTGACGGCAGCTTCTCGGCGGGCGTGCCCGAAGGGCTCAGCGCGCAAGACGTGCAGCGGATCAACACCGAATGCGGCGGCACGGAGCTGCAGATGCAGCGGCTGGCCGAATCCGGCGTGATGCAAGCCTTGCAGTCCGACTAATCTGATGCGCGCCTGTCTTGCCCCGCTGATCGTCCTTGCGCTGGCCACGCCAGTCGCCGCCCAGTCCACCCTGGATCGGCTGGAAACCGTCGCGGTTGCGATGAACGGCATGATGAACGAGGCCCTGATTGCAGAGATCCCCGCGCTGGAGGGCCGGATGCCCGCCCCGGAATGGGATGCGCCCATGCGCGCGGCCTATACCTGCATGCATGATGCTTATGTGGCCGAGGTCGGCCCCGGCCCGGTTGCCGATATGGTGACCCGTATGGAGCAGGAGCTCGCGACCCTCACCCCGGAGGATCTTCTGAATGGTGGTGCGGCGGTCGAGAACCCCGAGGGCATCAGCGATGATCAGGCGCTGGAGATCGTTGGCACCTGCCGGTTGATGGACGTCTTCATGGAGCGGATGGCGGCCAGCGGGGCCATCGAGATGATGATGCAGCAACAACAGTGAGCGATCGCGCGAAACGCGGCCCCGACAGGGGCTATGCCGAGACCTACGATGACGGTCGCCTGAGCGCGCCCGCCGCACTCCGCAATCGCGACGTCATCGTCCGAACCCTTGTAGATGTCGCGCCATCCAACGGCTACGCGTTGGAAATCGCCTCGGGCACCGGCGAACACGCGATCCGCCTCGCCAGCGCAATGCCCGGCCTGACATGGCAGCCGACCGATCCCGCCGCTGACCGGCGCGCGTCGATCCAGGCATGGGCCGCGGTGGAACCGGCCGACAACCTTCTGCCACCCCTCGATCTGAATGCCTGCGCGACTGGGTGGTCGGCAGACCATCACGGCTTTGACCTGATCTTTCTGGCCAATCTGCTGCATCTGGTGACGGAGACGGAGGCACGAACCTGTCTGACCGAGATGGCGCTGGCGCTGGCGCCCGGAGGCCGCGCCGCCGTGTACGGCCCGTTCCTGCGCGATGGTCAGACCACAAGCGACGGAGATGCCGCCTTCGATGCGCGCCTGCGCGCCGAAATCCCCGGCGCCGGATACAAGGATCTGGCCTGGGTCACCGGGGTTTGGCAAGGTGCCGGGCTTGCGCCCGCCGCGCCGCACCCGATGCCCGCGAATAACCTGATTTTGCTGGCCCAAAAGCCCGCCGATCCTGCCGTAACGTAAGGAAACGCTTCGCTTTTCCCGATGCCACGGTTTATGGTCTCGCAATGCATATGCGGCCCTGTCCGGGGCCCGTTTCACGACAAGGATCCCGACGGCCCATGACTGCCGAATTCGCGCCAGAAGGTTTGTTTGCGCTTCTTGAAGGGCCCGCTTTGGCGCGCCTGACGCAAACTTCGGTTGAACGCGGCAGCACGCTGATCGCCGCAGGAACCGGCGCTGACGCGATGTATCTGGTGGAAACCGGACGCTTCCGGGTGGAGCGGGACGGGGTTGAGCTGGCCGAGATCGGCGCAGGCGCTGTTATCGGCGAAATGGCATTCCTGACGGGGTCGTCGCGCACGGCGGATGTGGTGGCCGCCCGCGACAGCTGCGTCTATCGCATCGACCGCGCCGCCTATGACATGCTCTGCGCCGAGGTCGATGGCCTGCCCCAGGCGATCGCCGCGGAACTGGCCGACAGGCTGGCGAAAACCTCGGCCCGCGTTGCCCCAGATCCGGGCCGCCCGCCCGCGCGCACCTTTTGCATCCTGCCCGCCGCCGGTGCCCCCCTGCCCGAGCGATTCGTGCCCGATCTGGCCGCCGCGATCCGCGCCCACCATCCCGTGGCGCTGGTGACCGAGGCGACTTTCCGGGAGGCGTTGGGCGACCGCGTCGATCCCACCTCATCGGAGGCCATCGCCTGGCTGAACGCGCAGGAACGCACCGCGCGGATCGTTCTGTTCGTGGCCAATCCCGGCGCCGGCAATTGGTCCCGCGCCGCCCTCAAACAGGCCGATCAGGCGATATTCGTGGCCCAGGCCGTGAACTATCAGGAGCCTTCTGAGCTTGAGGAGTTTGCCCTTTCGATCCTGCCCGAAAGCCAGCGTCGCCTCGTCATCCTGCATCCGCACCGCACGCAGCGGGCGAGCGGCACCGGGCGTTGGCTTGATAGCCGTCCGGTCTTCATGCATCACCACGTGGCCCTGACGGGCGGGGATGCGGATATCTCACGCCTTGGCCGGTTTCTCTCTGGCCGGGCCATTGGCATGGTCCTGTCCGGCGGCGGCGCCTTTGGGGTGGCCCATGTGGGCGTCTACCGCGCCATGTCGGAACAGGGCTGGCCCCTCGATATCGTTGGCGGCACCTCCGTGGGCTCGGCCATGGGCGGGGCAATTGCGCTTGGTGTGCCCGCCGAGGAGATCGGCCCGCGGGTGGAGCAGATCTTCGTGCGGTCCGGTGCAATGCGCCGGGTGACCGTCCCGAAATTCGCCTTTCTCGATCACAAGGTCCTCGACGCCGCCCTGATGCAGCATTTCGGGACCGATCCGATCGAAGATCTGTGGATGCCGTTCTATGCGGTCGCGGCCGACCTCTCGAACATGGAAAAGACCGTGATCCGCCGGGGTCCGCTCTGGGAGGCCGTGCGCGCGTCGTCGGCCATTCCGGGTGTCCTGCCGCCGTTCTTCACCGCCGAAGGCCGCATGCTGGTGGATGGCGGATGCATCGACAACATGCCCTTCCGCACCATGCACGGGCTGAAAACCGGCCCGAATGTGGTGGTGAACGTGCAAAAGGCCACCAACCAGGTCGTCCACGTGGATTACGCCAGTCTGCCGGGCCGCGCCGAACTGGTGCGCCAGACGGTCAACCCGTTCGGCAAGAAGGGCCCCCGGGTGCCGGGTGTGATATCCACGGTGATGCGCTCGCTGCTGGTCGGGCAATCCGACATCCTGGCCAATCTTGATCCGGGCGATCTGATGATCCGGCCTCCGGGCCTGAAAGGCGCCGGTTTCCTTGCGTGGAACCAGCACAGGCTGTTCTACGAGATGGCCTACAAGCATGCGGTAGAGACGTTTACCAACCCCGACGGCTCCAACGTGGCCAAGATCGACGCGCTGCGCCGCGCGGCCACCGGCGATCCCACGCTGGTTGAAGGGGCCGCGTAGCGCGGGGACTCGACGTCGCGAATTCTCTCGCATAAAACCGCGCCATTCCGCCGGAGGACCCTGCCGATGATCAAGATGGCCTGACGTCACCTGCACGCCCAATCGCGTGCCGATAGCTATCTTCTTTTTCGGAGCATTCCCATGCACCCCATTATCTATGACGTGGCGGTTTCCGCCGACGGCTTCATTGCCGGACCCGATGCGGACGTGTCCGCCTTTCCCCATGCCGGCGCCATTGTGGACGATTACATGGCACGCCTTGCCACCTATGCCGTGGCGCTCATGGGGCGGGCGACCTATGAATTCGGCTATGAATTCGGGCTGGAACCGGGGGCCAACCCCTATCCGCATATGCGGGCCATCGTGGTGTCGTCCACGCTCAGCCTTCCCAACGATGCGCAGGTCGAGATCTGGCACGACCTGTCGGGCCTGCAGGCGCTTTGTGAAACCGCGGACGGGCCGATCTATCTGTGCGGCGGCGGGAAATTGGCCAGTGCCGTGGCCGCCACCGGCCAACTCACCTGTCTTCGCATGAAGCGGGCGCCAATAGTGCTTGGCGGGGGCACACCGCTCTTTGCCGGGTTGCCATCCTCGCATATCCTGTCTCTCGTGGAGCAACGGGATTACGGCGACGGTCTGCTGTTTCAGGACTTCCGGTTCTCCTGACCTTTTCAGCCCCGCGCGCCGCCGTCATGGTGGCGCGCAGACACGCCAATCTCAGGACATTTCCCATGTACAAAGCAACATGTCTCGCCGCCGCGATCTCCCTTGCCGCAGCCCTTCCCTCGCTTGCTCAATCCGAACTGGAGCGGCTCGAGGCCGCGACGGAGGCGGCCTCCTTGAACATGGAGGCATTCCTTGTCGCCCGTGCGCCCGAATTGGCCGATGTGATGGTCAATTGGGATTGGGACGAGGAGATGCGGAACGCCGCCAGATGCACACTCGATGCGGTCCGCGAAGAGGGCGGAGATGAAGCCGTCGCGTCTTATCTGGATGCAATGGACGAATTTGCCGTGCTGGAACTGACCTCCCTCGACCAGATCGGCCGGGATACGCCGGTTCCGATCAATCCCGATTTTGCCATGGCGACCAGCCAGGCCTGCGGCACGGCCGAGATTTCGATGCGCCGGATGCAGGAAAGCGGATTGATTGAGGCCATGATGAGCCCAGAGGTGATGGGCCGTCTGATGGCGGAATAGGCGCTCAGGACAACACCGCGACGCCGATGCTGGCCGCCAAGATCGCAGCCAGCGGCACGCAGACGAGATGCTCGATCCGGCTGGCGCTCATGGCGTTGGCCAGCCGGATCGAGCGAGAAGGGCGCAAGAAAGCCACAGACAGAGACGGAGAAACTGCCCCGTGGGCAATCTCCTCCACGCCGCCAGCCGCTTGCGCCATGCGACCGAAGGGCGGGGCGATCCTGGAACAGCGCGAGCCATGCGAAGCCCAAAGCCCAAGCACGCCCAGAGGCGATGCCGCTATCCGTCCACGCGAATGACCGCATTCATCGGATCGTAAGGGCTGTCCTCGACCACTTCCGCGTCCCAAAGCTCCCGGAACATCCGCACCTTCAGCTTCGTGCCGACCTCCGCCAGATCGGGCCGCACATAGCCCATCCCGATCTGCTTGCCGAAGGCCACCGAATAGCCGCCCGAGGTCAGGCGCCCGACCTTCTCGCCATCCACCAGCAACGCCTCACGCCCCCAAGGGTCCGCATCTTCAGGCCCGTCGATCAGAACCGTCACACATTTCGACCGCACACCGGTTGCAACCATCGCGTCCTTGCCATGGAAGTCCTTCTCCAGGTCCACAAACCGATCCAGCCCCGCCTCCAACGGCGTCGCATCCCGGCCCAACTCGGTCCCGAACGCGCGGTACGATTTCTCCTGCCTCAGCCAGTTCTGCGCCCGGCCTCCGACCAGCTTCATGCCGTGCGTCTCACCGGCGGAGACCAGCTGATCCCACAGGTAATTCTGCATTTCGATCGGATGGTGCAATTCCCACCCCAACTCGCCGGTATAGGCCACCCGGATCGCGCGCACCGGGCACATGCCCAGCTCGATATTCCGCATCGACAGCCACGGGAACCGCTTGTTCGACAAAACGCTCGCCGGGTCCGCATCCTTCACCAGCTCGTTCAGAACATCGCGCGATTTCGGCCCTGCAATCGCAAAGACACCCCATTTCGTGGTGACATCTTCCTCGTTGATCCGCCCGAACCGGTCCTCGTTCGCCATCACAGCCTTATACAAGAAGTCCTCGTCATAGGCGTGCCACGCCCCCGCGCTGACAAGGTAGTAATCATCCTCCGCGATCCGCACGATGGTATATTCCGTCCGCGTCGTCCCCGCATCGGTCAGGGCATAGGTCAGGTTGATCCGCCCGACCTTCGGCAGCTTGTTGGTGGTGAACCAATCCAGGAAACCCGTCGCCCCCGGCCCGCTGATCCGGTGCTTGGCAAAGGCGGTCGCATCGATCAGGCCGACGCCTTCCCGGATCGACTCCGCCTCGGCCTTGGCATACTCCCACCAGCCGCCGCGCCGGAACGACCGCGCCTCGCGGTCAAAGGAATCCGGTGCATCCAGCGGCCCGTAATAATTCGGCCGCTCGAACCCGTTCACACAGCCAAACTGCGCGCCCGCCGCCTTCTGCCGGTCATAGGCCGGCGCGGTGCGCAAGGGCCGGCACGCCTCCCGCTCCTCATCTGGGTGATGCAGGATATAGACGTGGTCGTAACACTCCTCGTTCTTCCGCGCGGCATACTCTGTCGTCATCCAATCCTGCCCGTAGCGCTTGGGATCGAGGCTCGCCATGTCGATCTCGGCCTCGCCGTCGACCATCATCTGCGCAAGGTAATATCCCGTGCCACCTGCCGCCGTGATCCCGAAGCTGAACCCCTCGGCCAGCCACATATTCTCCAGCCCCGGCGCAGGGCCCACCAGCGGATTGCCATCGGGCGTGTAGCAGATCGGCCCGTTGAAATCGTCCTTCAGCCCGCTCTCCTCACACGAGGGGATGCGGTGGATCATCGCCATGTACTGCTCTTCGATCCGCTCCAGATCCAGCGGGAACAGATCGGCGCGGAAGCTGTCTGGCACCCCATGCTCGAACACCGCAGGCGCGCCCTTCTCGTAGACGCCCAGGATCCAACCACCGCGTTCCTCCCGCACATAGCTCCGCGCGTCCGCATCGCGGATCACCGGATGCTCCGCATTGCCCTCCTTGCGCCACTCTACCAGGGCAGGATCCTGATCCATGACAATGAACTGATGCTCCACCGGGATCGCGGGGATCTTGATGTCGAGCATCTTGGCCGTGCGCTGCGCGTGGTTGCCCGACGCCGTGACGACATGCTCGGCGGTGATCACAATTTGCTCGTCAGAGGGCACAAGGTTCCCGCCCTTCTCGACCATCTTGGTGATTGTCACCTCCCACGCAGACCCGTTCCACTCAAACCCATCCGCCTGCCACTTGCGCACGATCTCCACGCCCCGCTGCCGTGCGCCCTTGGCCATCGCCATCGTGACGTCCGCAGGGTTAATGTAGCCGTCCGTATTGTGGTAAATCGCGCCCTTCAAATCGTCGGTATGGATCAGCGGCCAACGCTCCTTGATCTGCTCCGGCGTCAGCCATTCAAACGGCACGCCCACCGTCTCGGCGGTGGAGGCATAGAGCATATACTCATCCATCCGTTCGTCCGTCTGCGCCATACGCAGATTGCCCACCACGGCAAAGCCCGCATTCAGCCCGGTCTCTTCCTCCAGCGTCTTGTAGAACTTGACGGAGTAGTCGTGGATGTGGGTCGTCGCGTAGGACATGTTGAACAGCGGCAAAAGCCCCGCCGCGTGCCACGTGGAGCCCGAGGTCAACTCGTCCCGTTCCAGCAGCATCACATCATCCCACCCCGCCTTGGCCAGGTGATAGGCGATCGATGTCCCGACGGCGCCGCCGCCAACGACAAGGGCTTTTACTTCGGTCTTCATGGGGCGCACTCCGGGTAGCCACGCAACTCTGCTAGCCCTACCTGCCCTAAACTCGACGGTCCCGCCTTACCTACCCGACCCAAAGCCGCAGAAAAGCGACATAGCTCAGAACAGCACGCCGGAACCGGCTTTCGAATTACAAAAAATCGTCGGCCGGCGTCCGCTCCCGGACCCTCGGAAAACCCGCCCCCTCAAAATGGCGTATATGACGAGGGCGTCGGCACAGCATCTCCCACACGGTGCTCAGCATTGATGCGCGTAAGTGAACACCAATTCATCCTCGACCAAAGCGCCAGTGGGCACGCAATTCTCTCGAACCGGGCGTAGACCGTGCAGGGTGATCGTAAGTGGGTCCTGCGTCACATGACCCGTCACCGCATATCTGAGCGGCTCCGCCGGACAAGAGGCCGAGAACACCCGCGCCGTACCGGAGTAGTTGCCGTTCGCATGCACACCGTCGAACATCACCATGTTCTCACGTGCCCCGGTGGGAGCCAGATCATCACGCAGGATTTCATAACTGAAGTACCGGTTCTCTTCCACAGCGCCAAGCCGCATCAGGGATCCGTTGTGCCACCAACAACTATCAGCGACGGCAAAGGTCGGGAGAGTGGCCACCGAAGTTGCGATGGAAAGAGAAACAATAATTCGCAGCGACATTGGATACGATCTCCCACTCGGATTGAACGACACCAACAAAATGCATAGAGCTTCCCCTCTGGAAATGGTGGTTTTCCCGCCTTACACCACGCTCCGCCGCAAGGCGCTTATTCAATGCTCCTGCGGAGCAATACCATCACTGACCACAAAAGCAGCACTGGCAACACCAGTACCCGCAGCACGAATATGCCGATGATCGTCAGCGTGGCCGAGAACAGCGTATCCGCCTCCCGCGTGAAGACCGCCGCGGCCTCCACGTAGCCAGCCACCGAGTTCCTCGCCCCGCTGATCGCCGACAAAAAGCCCGAGATCATGCCCTCGGAGCCATCCGCAGACTCCAGCAGCTCCTCTTCGCCGGCGCCGATCAGGACCCGCGCCTCACCGGCTACCGCGTCCAACTCCGCCATGGCCTCATCCCACTGCGCCTGCGTGGCGACCTCACCGAGCCACACGCCGCCTGCAAAAACCAGCGGCAAGACCAACCCCAAAGCCGCACCCAACCGCACTGCCCGCAAACTCGCGCGCGCCGCTGATCCATTCGCAAAGCCATAACCGACAAGGCCCACGCCCAACACGATCAACCCAATCGCCGCCACCGGTTGCAATCCCACTGTCGCAATCGCGGCCCCCGCCGCTACGGCAAAGACCACATCCGCCACCCGCTCGACCGTGTCGTCGACCGGCTCCAACACCTTCAAAGGCTGCAAAGACGCCTGCGCCCCGATGGAGGCGCCGACCTCCACCTCCTGCGCCGCCGACAAGGCCGCATTGATCGCGCGGAGCGACACGTAGACGCCCGCCGTCAACACCGCGATCTCCTCCGCCGCGTTCACTGCAGGCGGCAAAGCCGGGTTCACACCGCCCCCGCGCAGCAGATCCCACGCACCAACGGAAAGGCAAACCAATCCGACAATCGCAAAGATCACAGGCCGGAAAGCGGATGTCCCCTTGGCGCCCCGTCCACCCCGCCGCTCACCCTGCAAGATCGGGCGCTCAGGCTCGGAGGGTCTCTCCGGTGCCCGCAACGGCGGCTCGGCGCGCCCGGTCATAACATGGCGGGCACGACCAGATCCGGTGGTCGGTGCCCATCCGCAAAGGTCTTGATATTGATCAACACCTTCTCTCCCATCTCAATCCGCCCCTCCCGCGTGGCGCTGCCCATATGTGGCAGCAGCACCGCATTCGGTAGCTCCCGCAGACGCGGGTTCACCTCGCGCCCCTTCTCAAACACGTCCAACCCTGCCCCCGCAATCTCACCGGCGCGCAGCATCCGCGTCAGGGCATTCTCGTCGATCACCTCCCCCCGCGACGTGTTCACGATCACCGCCTCGGGCTTCATCAGTTTCAGGCGACGGGCATTCATCAGGTGGAACGTGCTTGGCGTATGGGGGCAATTCACGCTGATCACATCCATCCGCGCGATCATCTGATCGAGGCTCTCCCAATAAGTCGCCTCCAACTCGGCCTCGGTCTCTTCGTGGAGCCGTCGCCGATTGTGGTAATGGACCTGCATCCCGAAGGCCGCCGCCCGTTTGGCTACCGCCTGCCCGATCCGGCCCATACCAAGGATGCCAAGCCGCTTTCCGGCCACGCGCCCGCCCATGAAGGCCGTTGGCGCCCAACCATCCCAATTGCCCGCCTGCATCACGTTCATGCCTTCAGGCACGCGCCGCAACACGCCCAGCATGAGGGCCATGACCATATCGGCCGTATCATCCGTCATCACGCCGGGCGTGTTGCTGACCAGCACCCCTCGCTGCCGGGCGGTGGACACGTCGATATGATCCACCCCGGCGCCGTAATTCGCGATCAGCTTCAGGCGCTCCCCGGCCTGCCCCAACATGCCACCTTCGATCTTGTCGGCGATGCAGGGCACCAGCACATCCGCGCGCCGCATCGCATCCACAAGCTCATCGCGCGACATCGGGCGGTCGTCTTCGCGCAGTTCCACATCGAACAATTCGCTCATCCGCGTCTCAACCGCCTCGGGCAACCGTCGCGTAACGACAACACTTAACCGCTGACCTGCCATTCATCGCCTCCAAATCGTGGCTTTTCGCGCCTCACCATGACACTCTCTGATTGCACCCCCCGGCGCAAGAACGTCGCACGACCAGAGGGCGGGGCAAGAGCAGGACAGTTTCGGCACCGCCGCGCCAGCACAAGGCGCAGGTCCAAGGGCGGGCCCGTACATGAGGCAGATACATGCGCAGATTTGCGATCCGCATTCTCACGCTTTTCACCCTGATACTGATGCCGGTTGCGGGACACGCCCAGGCCGAGGCCGTTCTGGTGACCGCGTCGGCCCAGGCCGATACCGCGCCCGAGGAACGGCTTGGCCCGGTCACGGGCTTTCCAATCCCACGCTATGTGTCGATCCGCGCCTCCGAAGGCAACGCACGCCGCGGACCGTCGCGGAGCCACCGGATCGATTGGGTGTTCACCCGCCGCCACATGCCCGTGATGATCGTCGCCGAACACGGCCACTGGCGCCGCGTGGTGGACCGCGACGGGGCGGGCGGCTGGATGCATTACTCGCTGCTGTCCGGCGAACGGTCCGCAATTGTCGAGGTCGATATGCTGCCCCTCTACGCGCGGCCCGATACCGCTTCGGCGGTTCGTGCGCACGCCGAATTGGGCGTCACCGGTCGGCTTCGCGAATGCGATGTGGATTGGTGCCTGATGGAGGTCGGCGGCTATCGCGGCTGGGTCGACGCCAGCGCGCTGTGGGGGGTCGAACCGGGCGAGGTGTTCGACTAGGGCGTGAAACCGTCCGCTGCGACCTGCGCAAAACAGGCATCAAGCAACCGGGCAAAATCGGCTTCGCTGTCCACCTTCACGCCCCGTGGCACGATATGTGGCACTTGCGGCTCGTCCGGGTCACTACACGCGAGGACCAGCCAGACGAAGGTCGCGTCACAGCCGCCGTCAATGATCTGCTCGACCGGATCGACCTCACCCATGATCTCTTCGACCGTCTCAAAGGCGGGCATTGCCTGTGGCCCATCCCGCCATTCCGTAATCCGATGCTCCGCAATCGCGACGCGGCAGGCAGACCCCGGACCCAAAGATATCTCCGCCAGCAGCGCCGCCAGAGGGTCATCGTCCGCCTGCGCCATCGCAGGGCAAAGACCCAAAACTACGTTCAGGTGAACGCATATCCAACCCGCTGTGAAACGAGCTCGAAATCTGCTCATCTGAACGCACTTTTCGGAAAAAACCTGCTCAAATGAACGCATATCCGTTCACCTGAACGCAGTTTCACTCTGCAATGGTCCAATGGGTACATTGCGAAAATCCAAATGTGTTAACCGCGATGCCTCACGCCACGTTGTCCAGCCCCCGCCCCTTCAACAGGGCCTCAACCCCCGGCATCCGGCCCCGGAACGCGGTATAAAGCACATCGGCCTCTCGGCTGCCGCCCGCCGAAAGAATGTGCGTTTCCAAGGCTTTGGCCATCGCCGGATCGAACGGTCCGCCGGCTTCCTCGAACGCCGCGAACGCGTCCGCATCCATCACTTCCGACCACATGTAGCTGTAATAGCCGCTGGAATAACCGTCGCCCGCGAAGACATGGGCGAATTGCGGGGTGCGATGCCGCATCTCGATCGCGTGGGGCATTCCAATCCGTTCCAGCGTTTTCTCTTGAGATTCCATTGGGTTATCAGGTGCATCGCCATCGTGGAAATCCAGATCCACCAGCGCCGAGGCGACATATTCCACCGTCGAAAAGCCCATATCATAGGTCTGCGCCGCCAAGAGACGGTCCAGGAGATCGCGTGGCATGGCCTCGCCCGTCTCGACGTGCGTCGCGAAATTCTCAAGTACTTCAGGCACTTCCAGCCAGTGTTCGTACAGCTGGCTCGGCAATTCCACGAAATCCCGCGCCACGGACGTGCCGCTGATCGAACTGTACGTCACGTCGCTCAACATCTGGTGCAGCGCGTGACCAAACTCATGAAACAGCGTCCGCGCGTCGTCGTAGGACAGCAAACTCGGCGCCCCTTTCGCGAAGTTGCAAACGTTCACCACAATGGGCCGCGTGTCCCCACCCAGCTTCTTCTGGGAGCGCATGGCCGAGCACCAGGCACCCGACCGTTTCGAGCCGCGCGCGAAGTAATCCCCAATGAAAACAGCAACATGTTCGCCGTTCCGCGTCACCTCCCAAGCCCGCGCGTCGGGGTGATAGAGCGGCACATCCAGCGGTTTGAACTCCAACCCGAACAGTCGATTGGCACAATCAAACGATGCCGCGATCATCGCCTCCAAGCTCAGATACGGCTTCAATTCCGCTTCATCCAGATCATGCTCCGCCTTGCGCCGCTTCTCCGAATAATACCGCCAATCCCAGGGCTCAAGCGGCCCGTTCACGCCATCGTCCGCCATCATCGCCGCCAATTTCTCGGCATCCGCCTCGGCCTGAGCCTTGGCGGGCTCCCAAACCGCCATCAGCAATTCACGCACATTCTCTGCCGATCCGGCCATTTCCGTTTCCAGCTTGAAGGCCGCAAAATCCTTGTATCCCAACAGCTTGGCGCGCTCATCCCGCAATGCCAGCGTCTCGGCGGCGATCTCACGATTGTCCGTCTCGCCGCCATTTGCCCCACGCGCAGCCCAGGCCTTGTAGGCCGTCTCACGCAGGTCGCGTCGTGGCGAGAATTGCAGGAACGGCACGATCAGCGACCGCGACAATGTCACAACAGGCCCCTCCGCACCCTTCTCTTCCCCCGCCGCCCGCGCCGCGTCGACAACGAAGCTCGGCAAGCCCTCAAGGTCGGATTCTTCCAATGGCATGAACCAGTTACGCTCATCCGCCAGCAGGTTTTGCGTGAACGACGTGCCCAAAACCGACAACCGCGCCATCACATCGGTCAACCGCTCACGCGCCGCGCCTTCAAGCGCAGCCCCGGATCGCACGAAGCCCCGGTGGCTCAGCTCCAGCACCCGGCGCTGTTCATCCGTCAGATCAAGGGCGTCACGGTGCTGCCAGAGGTCGTCAATGCGGGCGAAGAGCTTGGTGTTGTTGCTGATTTCCGAGGACAAGGCCGACAGCTTCGGGGCAAATTCACGCTGCAATTCCTCACGCTTCGGCGTCGCGTCTGACCCGGCAAGATTGTAGAACACGTTGGCGACGCGATGCAGAAGCCGGTCCGACAACTCCAGTGCCTCGATGGTATTTTCAAAGGTCGGCGCCTCGGGATTGTCGGCAATCGCGTGGACCCCAGCCCGAGTCTCGTCGATCGCCACCTCCATGGCGGGCGCAAAATCCTCGTCCCTGATCTTCTCGAACGGCGGAAGCTCAAACGGCGTGGTCCAGGATGCGAGCAACGGGTTGGTCATGGGCGGATCTCCTTTGCAAAAGACATAAGGCTCTATTCCCCCGGCCAACAGCCCCTCCATCAATCGCGGGCGCGCTATCGCCGCTCGGATTGCCGCATCCGCACCTCCAGCCGTCGCAACGCCAATGACAAACTGACCGTCATCGTCAGATAGATCAGCGCGACCACGTTGTAGGTCTCGAAATAGCGGAAATTCGACGCCGCCGTGACTTTGCCCAATTGGGTGACATCCAGAACACCCAATACAGAAACCAGCGAACTGTCCTTCACCATCGCCACGAAGTCATTCCCGAGCGGTGGCAGGATGGTGCGGATCGCCTGCGGAAAGATGATGTGTCGAAACCGGTGCCAGCGGTTCAGGCCCAGGGCATTGGCGGCTTCGATCTGCCCCGCATCCACCGATTGCAGACCAGCGCGGAACACCTCGGCGATGAAGGCGGAATACCCCACGGCCAAGGCGATGACGGCGCGCCAGAGCAGCGGGAAATCCCGGGTTCGGATCGTGTCCACCCCAAGGTTTTCGGCCAGCCAGTTGTATCCCGCCACGAGCGCAGGCGCGAAGACGAAGGCGACATAAAGCAATAACACGATGATCGGCACACCGCGCACAATCTCGATATAGAACCGCGCGATCTGGCGCACGATCAGGTGTCTGGACAGGCTCATCAGGGCCAAGCCGAGCCCCATCGTCGCGGCCATCCCGAAGCCCACCAAGGTCACGAAAATCGTGATGACCACGCCGCGCCTGAGAGTCGAGGCAACTTGTAGATAGACCTCGTCATTCGCCATCCGCCAAATGGCGAAGAGGGCAAGGCCGATCAGGGCGACCAGCCACCAGGGAAAATCGCGGTCATGGGGGGTAGGGGACATCATCAGGTCATGGCGCGCCGAGGCAGCCCCGGCGCGCCGAAGGGGCTACTGGCCCAGTGCGTAATCTACGAACCATCGTTGGTCGAGTTCTTCCAGCGTGCCGTCCGCCCGCATGCTTTCGATACCGGCATCGATCGCCGCGACAAGCTCACTGTCATTGGGGAAGATGAAGCCGAATTCCTCGGTGCCGAGCGGGTCCCCGATCATCTGCAATCGCTCGGGATTGGCACTCACATAGCCTTGCCCGCCCGCGCTGTCGGCCAGCACCATGTCCACATCCCCCACGATCAGGGCCTGGATCGCCGCCGGAATCGTTTCAAAGAGCACAAGGCGTGGGTTCGCCTCGTCGCCGTCCAGCACATCGTAGACGCCCACATAGAACGGCGTTGTGCCGGCCTGCGTGCCGATCAGCAGGTCTTCATCAGCCGCAAAGCTGGCGGCATCGGTGAAGCGATCTTCATCGGCAGCGACAAGCATCCGCATCTGGCTGACCATGTAGGGCACGCTGAAATCCACCAGTTCATCCCGGTCTTCTCGGATGGTGATCCCGGTCATGCCCATATCGTATTGGCCTTCGGACACGGCCGGGATCATGGCATCCCAACTGATGTTCTCGATCACCGGCGTGAAGTTCAGACGCTCCGCCAGGATCTCCAGCGCATCGTATTCCCAGCCGATCGCCATTCCGGTGACGGGATCGACGAATTGCAGCGGTGGGTAGGCGTTTTCGGTGACGACCACCACTTCCTGACCATCCAGATCGGGCAGGTGGCCATCGGCGGCGGCGGCAAAGGGCAATAGGGCGGCAAAGGCCGCGGCAGCAAAACGGATCATCGGACATCTCCCTGATTGACTGGGCGCAGTATGACGCAGCCCCCGGCGGCGGCAAGGGCCGCAGGCGTCAAACCTCGCCGCAAACGGCGCAATCAGCACGGCGCTGCACATTGATCTGGCGGGTTTCGGCGTGAAGCGCATCATAGATCAGCATCCGACCCCGCAAGGATTGGCCCGCGCCCGTGATCTCCTTAATCGCTTCCAGCGCCATCATGGAGCCGACAACGCCCGGCAGCGCGCCGATCACGCCGGTTTCGGCACAGGTGGCCGACAGGCCGGGAGCAGGTGCCGCCGGAAAGACGCAAGCCATGCATGGCGCGCCGCCCGCAGGATCGTAGAGCGTCAATTGTCCTTCCCACGCCGAAATCGCGCCCGCAATCACCGGGCGGCCCAAGGCAATTGCTGCCCGGTTCACCAGATCGCGCACCGCGTAGCTGTCCGTGCCATCGAGGATCAGGTCAAACTCCGCAAACAGGGTTTCGGCCACATCCTCCGTCAATTCGCGATGATAGGGGCGCACCTCGATATGGGGATTGATCGCAACTATAGCCGCCTGGGCCGAGAAGACCTTGGGCATGTCGATGCGCGCATCCACATGGGCAATCTGGCGCTGCAGGTTCGACAGGCTAACTGCGTCATGGTCGATCACCCCGATCCGCCCGACACCCGCAGCCGCCAGATACAGCAGCGCCGGGGACCCGAGACCGCCTGCGCCCACCACCAGAACCGACGCCTGCTTCAGCGCAACCTGCCCGGCACCCCCGATATCCGGGAGCGTGATGTGGCGTGCATAACGTTCAATCTCGGCATCCGAAAACGGGCCCTGCGGCGGCGTCTCATCTGCCTCCCGGGTGGCTTCAAGCGCTTCCGCCCGGCCGCGCAACCGCACCAGGACGGCGCGATAGGCAACGGCCATGGCCAGCACCACGCCCAGCAAAAGCCATTCCCCCAGCGATCCTCCCAAGGTCGCGCGCAAGGAATGCCCGTCGGGAAGCACAAGAAGCGCCGTCAGAACGGCAACGTAGAGCAAACCGATCATGTAGAGCCGCGCCTGAATCGGCGCTTTCATCAGATGCCCCACACCCCAAAGCGCAGCGGCCATCAACAAGACGAACAGCATTACGCCGTCCCCGTCGAGCCAAAGCCACCCGCCCCGCGATCCGTGTCGGACAGCGCCGGAACACCCTCGAAAACGGCCTGTCGCACGGGCGCGACAACCGCTTGGGCGATGCGCGCGCCGTGTTCGACAAGGAAGGGGTCATCCCCCAGGTTGATCAGGATCACACCCAAGGGGCCGCGGTAATCGCTATCGATGGTGCCCGGCGCATTGGCAAGCGTCACCCCGTGTTTCAGCGCCAGACCGGACCGCGGGCGGACCTGCATCTCGTACCCGTCCGGGATCGCCACACGCAGGCCGGTCGGCACGAGAGCCCGCGCACCCGGCTGCAACACCAGCCCCGCCCGGGCTTCCAGGGGAAAATTGGCGCGCAGATCCGCCCCCGCCGCCCCCGCCGTGGCATAGTCCGGGAGCGCCAGGGCCATATCGGCCCAGGCCTCGCGCATCACTTCAATCCTCACGCACCCCCCTTCCCTTCCAATGGTCCCAAATACCCAAAATCCCGGCCTGTCAGTTCGCGCCAAGCGCCTCGGCCACACGCTGCGCCAACCGCCGCGCAACATCGTCCTTCGGCAATCTAGGCCACTCTTCGGCGCCGTCATCGGTGATCAGGACGATCCGGTTTTCCGGCCCGCCCATAATGCCGGTTTCCGGCGACACATCGTTCGCCACGATCCAATCGCAGCCCTTGCGCGCCCGTTTTGCACTGGCATTGGCGACGACATCATCAGTTTCCGCGGCAAAGCCCACAACCAGTTTGGGTCGTCCCGCAGCCATCTGCGCCACGCCCGCCAAAATGTCCGGATTCTCAGTGAATTCGAGCGCCGGTGCATTGCCCGAGGCGTCTTTTTTCATCTTCGATCCGCTCGCGTTCTCCACCCGCCAATCTGCGACGGCCGCCGCGAAGATCGCCGCCTCAGCGGGATGCGCGGCGGCAACTGCCTCAGCCATCTGGGCCGCCGTTTCCACGCGGATGACGTCCACACCTGCGGGGGGCGGCACCTTGGCCGGGCCCGTCACGAAACTCACCCGCGCGCCCAGATCGCGCAAAGCTGCGGCAAGCGCGGCGCCTTGCGCGCCGGAGGACCGGTTGGCGATGTAGCGCACCGGGTCGATCGGCTCATGGGTCGGGCCGGACGTGACGATCACGTGACGACCCTTCAGGGGGCCATCGCCCAACGCGGCATCGATTGCCGCGATGATGTCCGGCACCTCTGACATTCGGCCGGGCCCATATTCACCGCAGGCCATGTTGCCTTCATCGGGGCCAGCAACCAGCACTCCGTCGCCACGCAGCACCGCCAAATTCCGTTGCGTGGCCGGATGCTCCCACATCCGCACATTCATCGCAGGCGCAATCAGCACGCGCTTGTCCGTGGCCATCAAAAGTGTCGAGGCAAGATCGTTGGCGTGTCCATGGGCCATCTTGGCCATCAGATCGGCCGTTGCCGGGGCGACGACCACCAGATCGGCAGCGCGAGATAGCTCGATATGGCCCATCTCCGCCTCATCGGTGAGATCGAACAGGTCCCGGTAAACCTTCTGCGCCGCGAGGGCAGATGTGGACAGCGGAGTCACGAATTCCTCGGCCGCCTTGGTCAGAACCGGGGTAACCGAGGCCCCCTGATCGCGCAGGCGTCGGATCAGGTCGAGCGACTTGAAGGCGGCAATTCCACCGCCGATAATCAGAAGAATGCGCTTATTGGTCAGCATTTTGGCCCTCCGCCGGCACGCAGGGCCACGTTAGGCACACGGCCCGGGGCCTTCAATCGGAATTCGGACGCGGCAGGGTAGAGCAGGTTTCGGGCACGTGCATGGGCGCCCGAAGTATCAGCAGATCCGATATCTCCATGCCCGGCCGCGCGAGAACCATCGTCACACAGGCCCGCTCCAAGGGATAGGATCCGAACTCTTCATGCCCCAGCGGCTCGGCGGCCATGGCACGCGCCATCAGATCGGCCCCAGCGGGCCCCAGGGCGGCCAGATCCGGCAGCCCTTCCATGATCCAGCGCGGGGTGCGCAGGAATGCAAACCGCCCGACAGTCTCGACATGGCGCAGATGGGTGATTTCGTGCACGAGGTAATAGGTGAGATCACGAGGATCCGCGACCGGACCATGCGCGCGCAACAGCCGCCCGGCCTCCAGATCGACCGCGCGCAGGAAGACGTCGCTTTGCGACAAGACGGGATAGGTCAGGCCACCGGCCCGGAGCGACGGGCGAAAAAACAGTTGATGCCGCCAACCGCCATTCGTGATGTAGACATTGATTTGGTGATCCGGCGGGCCGAATGGTGTGCCTTGCAAGGCCGCCCAAGCCGCGGCCGCCGCCCGTTCGGCAGCATCCCGAGACAGGGTTTGGGCGGAGTGGAACATGATCCGCTGGTCGCCGGCCCGATGGGCGAAGGCGACACTCGGGACCATCATCAATGTGACATAGGGGGCCATCGCCAACGCGCAGGCGACGCCAATCACGACGGCCAATGCATTGACCATGCGGTGGGTGGTCCGGGTTGCCATGTCCGACATGTGGGGCATGGACAGATTGCTTGTAAGTCCTATCGCGCCTCAGCGGCCGGGAACGCTAAACGATGCGGGACCCCGGCGGTGGAGCCGATTGAAGCGTTATTGCAAAGGGCATTGAGAGGCCGACCACTCGCGCGTCATCGACTAGACGGCAAGGAACGACCGAACCTCCTTCGACTGCGCTTCCAGCGTCTTGCGCATCTTGCCGAAGGCCGCGGCCTCAAGCTGGCGCACCCGCTCTTTGCTGAGGCCCAGCTCATCCCCAAGGCTTTCGAGTGTGCGGGGATCCTCCCGCAGCTTGCGTTCGCGCACGATGAACCGCTCGCGATCGTTCAGAGCCTTCATCGACGTGATCAGCCATTCGCGCAATTGGGCCGTATCGTGAGAATGCTCCACCAATTCGGCGGCCTGATCGCTATCATCTTCCAGCGTGTCGATCCATTCACGCCCCTCATCCTCCACGGATTGCGTTGCATTCAGCGAGTAATCGGAGCCCGCCAAACGGCCTTCCATCATCTCCACATCGTGGAGCGGCACACCCACTTCCGTGGCGATCATCTGGCGCAGCTGGTGCTTGTCGAGCGTCTGGCCCGCTGCCATCGCTTCGCGCTCCAGACGGGCCTGGACTCGCCGCATATTGAAGAACAGGGATTTTTGCGACGATGTGGACCCGGTGCGCACCATCGACCAGTTGCGCATCACATGGTCCTGTATCGAAGCCTTGATCCACCAAACGGCATATGTGGAAAACCGCACGCCACGGTCAGGGTCGAACTTGTCGGCGGCTTTCATCAGGCCAAGGCCTGCTTCCTGGATCAGGTCGTTCATCGGTGCGCCATAGCGCTTGAACTTCGCCGCCATCGAAATCGCCAGCCGCATATAGGCAGTGATCAACCGATGCAGGCTTTCCTCGCACCGGTCATCGCGCCAGGCATAGGCCAGCCGCAATTCCGTCTCTGCATCCAGCAATTCCGCCTTCATCGCGCGGCGGGAAAGGGACTGGTCTCCGCCAAAGTCAAATGCCATAACGACCCCCCGGTTCTGTTGACCTATCGGACACGCTTGTTTGTCGTGTTTCAGAAGGGTTACGCAGGGAAAGACCCATCGGATCAATTTTTGGGACATAAAATTGCGCCTGCCCCCTCTCACCCTAGTCCTTGGTGGCGCGTCCAGCGGCAAATCCGGTATTGCCGAGCGTATGGTGCAGCAATCGGGCTTGGCAAAAGTCTACATTGCGACAGCCGAGGCCCTGGATGGCGAGATGGCAGACAAGGTCTCGGCCCATCGCGCCCGCCGTGCCGGTCAGGGGTGGCGCACCGTCGAGGCTCCGCGCGAAACGGCAACGGCATTGTCGCAGATCGAAACCGGCGAAGTCGCGCTGCTGGATTGCATCAGCTTGTGGCTCACCAATCTGATAATCGATGGCGGTGATTGGGAAGAAGAAACCGATCTGTTGCTGGAGGTTCTGATCCAGATGCGGGCGCCCGTGGTTCTTGTCAGCAACGAGGTGTCCGGCGGGATCGTGCCTGAAAACCGGTTGGCTCGCGCCTTTCAGCGTGCCCAGGGCGTCATCAACCAGCGCTTGGCGGCTGAAGCCGATCTGGTTGTGCTGGTCACGGCGGGCCTGCCCCAGGTGCTGAAGGGCCAGCCGCAGCTCGACCCGGTGGATGAGCCGTGGTGAGGCGCCTATTTTGGGTTCGTCACGGGCCGACCCATCAAAAGGCTTTTACCGGGTGGCGCGACGTGCCCGCGGATCTGTCCGACACCGCCGCCGTCGCGCGAATGCGCGACTGGCTGCCGCCCGATGCCCCAATCCTGTCGTCGGATCTGAAACGGGCGGTCGCCACTGCCGATGCGATCGCGGGCGGACGGCGGCGATTGCCGCATGATCGCGACCTGCGCGAGTTTGATTTCGGCGCGTGGGACGGCCTTCGCTTCGATGCCGTGGCCGAACGCGATCCCGAGTTGAGCCGGGCCTTCTGGGAAGAGCCCGGCCATGTGGAGCCGCCGGGCGGTGAAAGCTGGTTTCAGGTGACATCCCGGGTTCAGGCCGCGATTACGCGCATCGACGGCGAGAAGGATCTGATTATCGTCGCCCATTTCGGCGTGATCCTGTGCCATATCGCAGCCGTCACTGGCCAGAGCCCGAAGGCCGTGCTCGCCCAACAAATCGATCCGCTTTCCGTGACGGAGCTGGCCGAGACCGGCGCAGGGTGGCACCTCGGCGCTGTCAATCACCGCCCGTGATGGACCCGATCACGCGCTTTCGTTTGACGTTCATTGCATCCCTGCGCTTGATGCGCACATGACCTATGATCTTCTTATCGGACAGCAATCTTATTCCAGCTGGTCCCTGCGCGCGTGGCTTGCCTTCGCGCCCTTCGACATTCCCGTAACGCTCCACAAGGTGGAGATTTACGGGGACAAATTCTTCGACGATGTGGCCGCCTTTGGCGGGCATCGCACTGTGCCGGCGGCGCGCACACCGAATGGTGGCCTGCTGACCGACAGCATCGCCATAGCCTGGCATTTGGCGGAAGCGTTCCCGGATCGCGGGCTGTTGCCGGAGGACCCGATTGCGCGGGCCGAAGCCCAATCAATCATCGCTGAAATGCATTCCGGCTTCACCGCGCTCCGCGGGGATTGCCAAGTGAACCTGCGCACCGCGTGGGAGGGCTTTGTTCCCTCCGATGCCGTCCTCGCGGACGTCGCCCGGATCGAAGCGATCTGGGCCAAGGCGTTGGACAGGTCCGGCGGGCCGTTCCTCTACGGCGCGTTCACGCTGGCCGATGCGTTCTATGCGCCAGTGGTCACGCGGTTCCTGACCTACGGTTTGCCCATGTCAGATAATGCGACGGCCTATGCCAAAGTCATCACAACCCATCCGGCCTTCGTGGAGTGGCGCGATGACGGCATGAAGGAAACGCAGGAGATCGAAATATACGACAAGGCGCCGCTGGCGCGAATCCCCTTCCCGAGCTTCGAATAGGACCGAGGAAGGGTTAACGTTTTCGGCTTTTGGTTAACCATTCGCTAACCAAACCCGCGCTAGGGCTGGAACATGTTTGAAGCAGCCAGCCCAGAATCCCTATCGATCACCCATACCGTGGCCTTTGAAGGCCTGGAGGCCCGCCGGGTCGAGGTGCAATGTGCCGTCACCGCGGGCCTGCCGGGCTTTGCCATCGTCGGATTGCCCGACAAGGCGGTCAGCGAAGCGCGCGAACGGGTGCGCACTGCATTGCAGGCCATGGCCATCGCAATGCCGTCACGGCGGATCACAGTAAATCTGTCGCCGGCCGACCTGCCGAAAGAGGGATCCCACTTCGATCTCCCCATTGCGCTGGCCCTTCTGGCGGCCCTTGGAATCATCTCGAAAGAGCGCGTTGAGGCAACACTGGCGCTCGGGGAACTGGCCCTCAACGGGCGGCTCGTCCCGGTATTGGGGGCCTTGCCCGCGGCCTTGGCCGCCGGAGAGGATGGCCGCACGCTGATGTGCCCGGCGGCCTGCGGGGCCGAGGCCGCCTGGGTTGGCGCCACCACCGTTTTTGCCGCCGCATCGCTGGCCGAACTTGTGGCCCATTTCACCGACCGGGCTCCGCTTGAACCCGCTGCACCCGGGGAAGTCACAACGGACACAGGCACCAAATGCCTTTCGGAAGTCCGCGGGCAGGAGCGGGCAAAACGTGCGCTTGAGATTGCCGCTGCCGGGCGACATCACCTTCTGATGGTTGGCTCGCCCGGATCTGGCAAATCGATGCTGGCCGCGCGGCTACCGGGGATCCTGCCGCCATTGAGCGCACCCGAGGCGCTGGAAACGTCGATGATCCACTCGCTCTCCGGACTGCTGGACGATGGCGGCATTTCCCGCACACGCCCCTACCGAGCCCCGCATCACACGGCGTCCATGGCCGCTATCGTTGGCGGCGGGCGTGGGGCCAAACCCGGCGAAATCAGTCTGGCCCATAACGGAGTCTTGTTTCTCGACGAATTCCCGGAATACCCCCGCGCCGTTCTGGAGACCCTGCGTCAGCCGATTGAAACCGGCGATGTGGTTGTGGCGCGCGCCAATGCCCACGTGACATATCCATGCCGCTTCCTCCTGATCGCCGCCGCCAACCCATGTCGGTGCGGGCAACTCTACGATGCCGGCGCGGCCTGTAATCGGGCGCCGATTTGTGGGCAGGAATATATGGGCAAAATCTCCGGCCCGTTGATGGACCGGTTCGACCTGCGCCTGGAAGTACCGCCGGTGGCTTATGCCGATCTCGATCTGCCAGCCAGCGGTGATACCAGCGCAGTCGTGGCCGCGCGGGTGGCGGGGGCGCGGGCCATTCTGCAAGCCCGGTTCGAAGCTCTCGGATCGGACGCGCGTGTCAATTCCGATGCTGAAGGCACGCTGCTCGATCGGATCGCCACGCCGGATGCACAGGGCAAGGAAATGCTGCTGAAGGCCGCCGATACGTTCCGGCTGACCGCACGTGGATACCACCGGGTGCTGCGCCTGGCGCGAACCATTGCCGATCTGGACGGGGTGGAAACCGTCAGCACGCCCCATATCGCGGAAGCGGTCGGCTATCGCCTAATCGGCGCGCGGGACGCCTAGGCACCGGCGCGCGAAGAGGGCGGCCTGCTCCAGAGCGTCACCGGCCTCCGGCAGGATATCCCCGAACACGTGCCAGGCGTGGGGCGTATTGGGCCAGGATGTCAGCTCAACCTCCCCACCCGCGGCCCGGAGCACGTCGGCCATGCGCAGGGCATCATCGCGCACGATCTCCGTTTCGGAATAGTGGATCAACGTCGGGGCCGGGTCGACGAACTCCGCGAATAGCGGCGACAGGCGCGGGTCGGTCAGATCGGCACCGGGGGCGGCGAACCCGATCAGGTCCGGCAATCGCTCGGCAGGCAGCAAGGGATCGCGGTGGGCGTTTTCCACCATCGACGCGCCCGAACCAGTCAGGTCCGTCCACGGACTGAACGCGATACATCCTGCTGGCCGTTGCCCCTCCGCGTCCAGTTCGGCCATCAGCGACAGGGCCATGCCGCCGCCTGCACTGTCGCCAGCCAAGACAATCTCACCGGGCGGCACGCCATCGGCGATCAGCCCATTCCATGCCTCGCGGGCATCGATCTGAGCCGCGGGCAACGGCTGTTCGGGTCCCATCGCGTAGTCTGGCACAACGATGCGGCATCGGCTTCGGCGCGCCAAGGATCGGATCAAGGCTATGTGCGACGCCGCAGAACCCGCGATGAACCCACCGCCGTGAAAATAGAGGATCACTCCGGTGGCGTCGTCAGCGCGCTCCACGATCGTCAGGGGCGGAGCTCCGGCGACATTGCGATGAAGCAGCCCGGTTCCTCGCCCGCCGCACAGCCATCCGACCCATTCGAAATCCTTGCGCTGGTTTCCGGGCCGCTTCACCATACGCAGGCGTGTCTTGCCGATCAGGCGGCAGCCGATGTTGAGGAACTGTAGATGAAGGCTCACCCCGCCGCCGCGCGGCGCTCCACCGCATCCCAGATCTTGGCCGCGATATTGACCCCGTCAAAGCGCTCCAGTTCCTGAATGCCGGTTGGGGAGGTCACGTTGATTTCCGTCAGCCAACCGCCGATCACGTCGATCCCCACAAAGACCTGTCCCATTTCCTTCAGACGCGGGCCGATGATGGCGCAAATCTCCCGCTCCCGATCCGTCAGGGCGGTGGGTTCGGGCCGCCCGCCCACATGCATGTTGGACCGGGTCTCACCCTTGGCGGGCACGCGGTTGATCCCACCCACCGCCTCCCCATCCACAAGGATCACGCGCTTGTCGCCGGCCGCCACGTCGGGCAGGAACTTCTGCATAATCAGCGGCTCGCGGTTAATACCGGTGAAGAGTTCATGCAGCGAATTGAGGTTGCGATCCTCGGGCGTGAGGCGGAATACGCCCGCCCCCCCATTGCCGTAGAGCGGCTTGAGAATGACATCGCCGTGGTCGGCCTTGAAGGCCTTTAACATCTCAAGATCGCGCGCGATCATCGTCGGCGGCGTCAACTCGGGATAGTCGAGTACCATCAGTTTTTCCGGCACGTTGCGCACCCAGAACGGATCGTTCAGCACCAGGGCCTTGCCCTTGAGACGATCAAGCAGATGGGTCGTTGTGATATAGCCCATGTCAAAAGGAGGATCCTGGCGCAGCCAGATCACATCGATATCGGCCAGGTCGATGATTTCCGGCGCCTCTGCCGTGACGTGATCACCCTGAACACGCTGGACCCGAATGCGCCGGGCGCGGGCCAGAACACGGTCTTCGCGGTACGCAAGGTCATTGGGCGTGTAGACCAACAGCTCATGGCCCCGCGCCTGGGCCTCTTCGGCAAGGCGGAAGGTGGAATCCGCTTCGATATCCACGGCCTCTATCGGGTCCATTTGAAACGCCACACGCATCGCCATTCTCCTCAAGGTGCTAGGCCCTCTAATTGGCGCGGCACCTTCAAAGGTGCAATGGGTGTCAGGCGCTGAGCGCGTTTGCGATCACGTCGATATGTCCCTGACCATCCACGAGGGCCACATCGAACCGCATCGGTGTCAAGGCACCCCTGGGGAAGCTGCCGAGGCAATGTTCGGCGCTGCGCAGGAGCCGAGCGATCTGGCGCTGAGACAGGCTTTCGGCAGCGCGCATCGTATTGCGTGCCGATTTGACCTCAACAAAAACGACCTCGCCGTCTTTCTCCATGACCAGATCGATCTCACCAGCCGGACCGCGCCAGCGGCGCGCAATCATACGATGGCCGTGCTCCATGTAGGCTTTCATCACAATCGTCTCGGCCGCCTTGCCGGACAGATACGCCTGTTCGCCCCTCAGTCGCCGTTTTTCAGCCGAAGCCCCAGTTGGTAGACCTCCCGTTTCGGAAGGCCCAACCGTGCCGCGACCTGCGCGGCGGCGGCTTTCAACGGCATCTCCGCCAGCGCCGTCTGCAAAGCCGTCTCCACATCCGCCGGTTCGGCCACTTGGGCCGGAGCGCGACCAATCACCAACACCACTTCGCCCTTCAGGGATCGCTCCGAGATCTCCGCCAGTACGTGCGCACATGGACCGCGCAGCACTTCCTCGAAGCGTTTGGTCAATTCCCGGCAAACTGCAATCTCCCGTTCGTCACCCAAGGTTTCGCACACTTCGCCTAACAGTCGGTGAATGCGTTTGGGGCTTTCGTAGAGAATGAGCGTGGCACCTGCCCCATCAAGTTCTCCAAGCCAGCGTTTGCGTCGCCCGGCCTGACTGGGGGGAAATCCGACGAACATGAAGCGATCGGAGGCCAACCCAGATACCGTCAACGCGGCGAGCGCAGCGGAGGGTCCGGGAGCCGAGACGACAGCAAATCCGCCATCGATGGCGGCGCGCCCGAGTTGATATCCGGGATCCGCGACAAGGGGTGTCCCCGCTTCGGAGACATAGGCGACCGATTTCCCCTGTTCCAACAGCGCCATAATGCGTGGCCGGGCCTCGGCCCCGTTG
This sequence comes from uncultured Roseicyclus sp., assembly GCA_947494975.1. Lineage (GTDB taxonomy): Bacteria > Pseudomonadota > Alphaproteobacteria > Rhodobacterales > Rhodobacteraceae > Gymnodinialimonas. The sequence continues at coordinate 973,495 of CANLXA010000001.1, forward strand.
TGGTCGTGATACGGGATCATTGGGCGCCCCGCCACGGAAATACCGTGGATTTCCATCAGCTTGCGGGCGGTGCGCGTGTCTTCGGCGGCAATCGCATCGGCCGCCGCCAGCACGTCGAGCGCACGCAACGTGATATCGCGGGCCGAGCCGATTGGTGTGGCAACGAAATGCAATCCCGGCGCGATTGTGCCGCCATAGATCATGGGCGCTCCCCCGCCGTCGCCCCGGCAACCGGCAATTGGACACTTGCGCCAGAGGCCGATCCTGGTCCAAGAGCCCGTGGGGGAGACGTCCGAGCGCGGACGTAACGTTTACTTGATCGTCCGATCACCGTAGCCTGCATCTTGCGGGCCTCCCGTCAGTCTTTGCTTCTGCGCCTCAATGGGAGGGCACACATACTATGGTTTCCGGTTTCTCCAACCTTCGCAACCCGCTGCGCATTGGTATTGCGCTTGTTCTGTCCATGGTTCTGACCGCGTGTCAGATCGGTGGCGGCCCGATCGGGCTTGGTGGCGGTCCGCGTGTGTCTGGCCAGAACGTCCAGGTGGCCATGCTGATCCCGCTCAGTGGCGCAGGCGGCGATGCCCTTCTGGCCCGCAGCTTGGAGAATTCCGCCCGGCTCGCCGCTGCCGACGTCGCGGGCACGACGAATGTGGAAATCATAGTGTACGACACGGCAGGTGATGCCGCCGTTGCGGCGTCCCGCGCACAGGAAGCAGTCTCCGCCGGGGCCGACGTCATCGTTGGCCCGCTGCGATCGGACGCGGCGGCGGCGGTGGGTGTGGCCGTGGCGAACTCGAACGTGGCCGTGCTGAGCTTTTCCAACAACACCGAGATCGCAGGCGGCAACGTCCTCGTTCTGGGCTATACCTTCGCCAATACCGCCAACCGGATCGTCAGCTATTCCGCGCGCCAGGGCCGCGGCAATATCGTGCTGGTCCACGCGTCGAACCTGGCGGGGGAAGTGGCTCGGGATGCCGTGCGCCGCGCCGCGGCCCGTACCGGCGCAACCATCGTCTCCACCATTCCTTATGAGTTCAGCCAGGTGGGTGTCGTCAACGTGGTGCCGCAAGTCACCGATGCCGTGCGCAACCAGGGTGGAAACTCCGTCCTTCTGACGTCGGACAGTGCGGGCGCCCTGCCGCTCTTTGCACAGCTGTTGCCGGAAAACGGCTTGAACACCGATACTGTTCAGCTCATGGGCCTGACGCGATGGGACATTCCGCCCGCAACGCTTCAGTTCTCGGGGCTGCAGGGCGGTTGGTTCACCCTGCCCGATGGGGCCGCCGCCGCCGATTTCAACGCGCGCTACGCCGCCGCCAACGGCACGGCGCCCCATGCTTTGGGAAGCCTCGGCTACGACGCGATCCGCGCGATTGCGCAAACGGCCGGGCTTGGCCGGATGGGCGCCGGCGATTTCGTGGCGACAGGCCAGATCCAGGGCGCGGGCGGTGCGTTCCGCTTCTTGCCCGACGGCACCATCGAACGCGCGCTGGCGGTCGCACAGATCGTCGATCAACAGGTGACGGTGATTGACCCTGCCCCAAGAAGCCTTGGCGGTGCCGGTTTCTGACCGGGACCAGAACCCCAGCCTATCCGACGCCTCAGGGCCGGGCACACTCCTGCTCCCTGCCGGAGTTATCATCGATCCGGGGGCTCTGAGCGCGCGGGTCGATAGCGCATGTGCAGATCTGGGCGACGCCGCCGCCATCCGCGCGGCGGCGGTGGGCGAACTGAACGCGGCACAAAAGCACGCCAGACAGACCCTGAAAGACGCCATCATCGCAAATCCACTGGCCGCGCGCAGGGCGACGCGATCTTATGCGTACCTGACTGACGTTCTGGTCCATGAGGTGCTGCGGATTGCGGAAACCTACCTGCATCCCACGAATGTTCGGACCGACAGCGAACGGCTCGCAGTCATGGCGGTGGGCGGGTACGGTCGGGGCGAGATGGCGCCGTTTTCCGATGTCGATCTGCTGTTTCTGACGCCGTGGAAAGTGACCGGGAAGGTCGAAAGTGTCATCGAAAGCATGCTCTACATGCTGTGGGACATGCGCCTGAAAGTGGGACATGCCAGCCGCACAGTCGCCGAATGCATACGCCTTGGTCGCCAAGACTACACGATTCGCACATCGCTCCTGGAGATGCGGCACCTGGCTGGTGATGCAGCCCTTGGCAAAGAGCTGTCCGACACGCTGCGCGCGCAGCTTTTCGAGGGCACGTTGGGCGAGTTCATTGAAGCCAAACTCGAAGAACGCAGCAGCCGTCACAAGAAGCAGGGTGGCCAGCGGTACATGCTGGAGCCCAACGTAAAAGAGGGCAAAGGCGGGCTGCGGGACCTGCAAACGCTTTATTGGATTGCCAAGTATGAACATGGCGTGGCGCGCGCGGCCGAGCTTGTAAACCTCGGCGTGTTCCGCCCGGAGGAATTCGCCAGTTTCGACGCCGCTGAACGCTTCCTTTGGGCAGTCCGGGCGCATCTGCACCTGATCGCGAACCGGGCGCAGGACATGCTCAGCTTCGATATGCAGGTCGAGGTGGCCGAACGCCTTGGATACAACGACCATTCCGGGCGGCGCGCGGTGGAACACTTCATGCAGGATTACTTCCGGCACGCGACCCGGGTGGGGGAGCTGACGCGGATCTTCTTGACGGGGCTTGAGGCGCGCCATGTCAAACAGCAACCGGCGATCTTGGGCTTCCTGCGCGGACGATCGCGCCGCAAGAAGCTGAAAGACGGCTACGAGGTGATCCAGAATCGCCTGAATATCCGCGAGCCGGAAACGTTCTTCGAGGACCGTTTGAATATCCTGCGTCTGTTCGAAGAGGGCCTGCGCACCGGTTACCTGATCCACCCAAGCGCGATGCGGGAGGTGTCGGCCCGGTTGGACCTGATCGACGATGTCTTGCGCGGTGACCGCGAGGCCAACCGGATCTTTCTGGATCTGATGCTGAAACACGGCAACCCGGAACGCGGCCTGCGCCGAATGAACGAACTTGGGGTTCTGGCCGCCTTCCTGCCGGAATTCGCACCCATCGTCGCGATGATGCAGTTCAACATGTATCACAGCTACACCGTGGATGAGCACACGATCCAGGTCGTCTCGACCTTGGCCCAGATCGAGCGGGAAGAGCTGGTGGAGGAGCTTCCGCTGGTCTCCGGTATCCTCAAGAAAGGGGTGAACCGGAAGGTCCTCTTCATGGCCTGCCTGCTTCACGACATCGGCAAGGGCCGGAATGAGGATCACTCGATCCTCGGCGCGCGGATGGCGCGCGCGATCTGCCCGCGATTGGGCTTGAAACCGGCGGAATGCGAGACCGTGGAATGGCTGGTGCGCTACCACCTTCTGATGTCCGACATGGCCCAGAAACGCGACATCTCGGATCCGCGCACGGTCCGTGATTTCGCAAAGGCCGTGAAGACGCGGGAACGGCTGGACCTGCTCACCGTGCTCACGGTCTGCGATATTCGCGGGGTGGGGCCGAATACATGGAACAACTGGAAAGCCACGCTTTTGCGCGGCTTGCACCGGGCCACGGCGCAGGCACTTGAAACCGGACTGGAAGACCTCAACCGCGAACAGCTGGAGGGTGAGGCCAAGAAGCGCCTCCGCGTGGCGCTGGAGGATTGGGCCAAGCCCGAGTTGAAGGCCGAGATCGACCGCCACTACGGACCCTATTGGCAAGGCCTCGATCTGGCGACACAGGTCACATTTGCCAAGATGCTGCGCGACCTCGGGGATGAGGAAATCCGCATCGATACCAAGCAAGACGAAGACCGCGACGCAACACGCGTATGTTTCGCGCTGGCCGATCATCCCGGCATCTTCTGCCGCTTGGCGGGCGCCCTCTCATTGGTCGGCGCGAACGTCGTGGATGCGCGCACCTATACGTCCAAGGATGGCTTCGCGACGGCCGTTTTCTGGGTGCAGGACCACGACGGAAGCCCCTACGAAAGGGCGCGCTTGCCACGCTTGACGGGGATGATCAAGAAGACACTGAAGGGTGAGGTTCTGGCTTCCGAAGCGATGGAGCGGCGCGACAAGATCAAGAAGCGTGAACGCCCCTTCAACGTGCCCACAACCATCACCTTCGACAACGATGGTTCGGAGATCTACACCATCATCGAGGTCGATACCCGCGACCGCCCCGGCCTGCTCTACGATCTGACCAAGACGCTGGCGGCAAGCAATGTCTACATCGCGTCCGCGGTGATCGCGACCTATGGCGTGCAGGTGGTCGATACGTTCTACGTCAAGGACATGTTCGGCCTGAAACTGCATTCGGACAACCGCCGCACAAGCCTGGAGAAGAAACTGCGCGATGCCATCGCACGGGTCGCGGAACGGGCGGGGGCCTGAGCCGATGGCCGCGCGCCCGATCCGCCTTGTGTCAGGCTTCTTCACTGTCGGCGCATGGACCCTGGGCAGCCGCATCCTCGGCTTCGTGCGCGACATCATGATCGCGGCCTTCATGGGGGCCGGCCCCGTGGCCGAAGCGTTCTTGATCGCCTTTTCCCTGCCCAACATGTTCCGACGGTTCTTTGCCGAAGGCGCGTTCAACACGGCCTTCGTTCCGCTGTTCTCCAAGAAGCTGGAAAGCGGCGAAGATCCACAGGAATTCGCGCAGGACGCCTTTGCCGGATTGGCGTCGATCCTTATCGTGCTGACGCTTGTGGCGCAGTTGATCATGCCCTGGCTGGTGCTGGCGATGGCAGGCGGGTTTGCGGGCGACGACCGGTTGGATCTGGCCGTTGAATTCGGGCGGATCGCCTTCGTTTACATCCTCTTCATCTCGCTGGCCGCGCTCTTCTCGGGGATCCTCAACGCCACCGGGCGGTTCGCCACGGCGGCAGCCGCACCGATCCTTTTGAATGTCATTCTCGTGGGTACGCTGTTCCTCGTCAGCCAGCTTGGTGCCGACGGCAAGATGACAAGCCTTGTTGACCCTGCCGAGCGGTACGGTCGCGCATTGGCATGGGCCGTCCCGTTGGCCGGTATCGCCCAGGTTGGCCTGGTCTGGTTCGCAGCGTCCCGCGCCGGGTTTCCCGTACGCCCGCGCCTGCCAAGACTGACTCCAGACATGCGAAAACTCGCCGTGATCGCTCTGCCCGCCATGCTGGCCGGGGGCGTTGTGCAGATCAACCTGCTGGTCGGGCGGCAAGTCGCCAGTTTCTTTGACGGGGCCATCGCGTGGCTGAGCTTCGCGGATCGCCTGTACCAACTGCCGTTGGGCGTGGTCGGTATTGCCATCGGCATCGTGCTTTTGCCCGATCTGTCACGCCGGTTGCGGGCCGAGGATGCCATCGGCGGGCGGCATGCGTTTTCGCGGGCCGGTGAAATTGCGCTGGCGCTCACCATCCCCGCCGCCGTTGCCCTGATCGTGATCCCCCTGCCACTGGTCTCGGTCCTGTTCCAGCGCGGCGCGTTCACGGCGGATGATGCCGCCAACACGGCGCTTGCGCTGGCCGTCTATGGCGCCGGGCTGCCCGCCTTTGTTCTGCAAAAGGTGTTGCAGCCGCTTTATTTTGCGCGCGAAGACACCCGGACGCCGTTTCGCTTTGCGGTGGTGGCGATGGTGGTCAACGCGGTGGTGGCCATCGGCCTTGGCCTTGTCATCGGCTTCCTCGGGGCGGCAATCGCCACCAGCGTCGCGGCATGGGTCATGGTCGGGCTGTTGTCCCGCGGGCGGCGCCCGATGGGCGATATTGCGCAATTCGATGACCGGTTCCGGACGCGCATCTGGCGCATCATCGCCGCCGCACTCTGCATGGGGCTGGTGCTGTGGTGGGCGGCGTTGCTGCTCGGACCGTTCCTGGGTGGCCCCACGTGGCGCTACCTGGCGCTGGCCATTCTGGTGAGCCTGGGAATCGCGGTCTATTTCGGCCTCGGTCGGCTCTTCGGTGCCTTTTCGATGGCCGACCTGAAAGGTGCGGTGCGACGCAGCTAAGGGCGGCTCAGCGTTGCCGCAGCCGCGCAAGCGCCCGCCGCCAACCGCCCGGGCTGACCACGAACGACATCAGCAACCCCGCGACAAAACCGGATATGTCGGCCACCAGGTTGCCGAACTGGCCGTTGATCAGCCCGAAGATCAACTGAAACGCCAAAAGCGCGCCGATCAGCGTGAAGGCCCTCAAACGGCCCTGCCCCTCGGCCTCGGCCCGGAGCAGCATCAGAAAGGTGAACGCGCCGATCAGGCCGTAGACCCCCGGATATCCGCCCACGAGCGGATATTCGGCGTCGAGAATGATGACGTATCCCAAGGCACCCATCACGGCGGAGATCCAGAAGACCGCAATGAACGCGATGGGAGAATAGACCTCGGCCACCATCTTGCCGAGCGCGAGGATAAACACCACCACCAGCGCCGCATGCACAAAGCTGCCATGGATCAGCGGGTACGTCACGAAGCGCAGCAGATGCTCGGCGGGATAGATCCCGTTGCCGACCATCCACGACCAGACCTGATCCAGCACGGCATAATCCTGAAACGCCGCCAGCCGCCAGCCGACCCCGCGCTGCCCGCCCAACAAACCGGCCGTGGCCGCCTGAAACATCAGCTCCAGCCCGAAGATCACCGCCGCCAGCGCCACGACGACAGGCGGCAAGGCATTGAATGGGGAGGTGTTGTGGTTCTCCATGGGCTGGCCTTTTGGTTGGTCGGCCTTGGTTGACGGGCCTGCGCCCCGTGGGTAAGCGGTTGCGCGCCGCTTGGCCAGTGGGGCCGCGCGCGATCAAGGACGTTTTCCGATGGCCGAGACCCAGTTCAAACCCCGCGTCTTCTCAGGGATCCAGCCGTCAGGCGGGCTGACCCTTGGCAATTACCTTGGGGCCATCAAACGGTTCGTCGAGATGCAGGAGGATGGCCGCCACGAGACTGTCTATTGCATGGTCGATCTGCATGCGATCACCGCCAAACTGATCGATCCGAACGAGCTGCGCAACAACACGCGAGAGCTGTGCGCGGGGTTCATCGCATCGGGCATCGATCCGGAAAAATCCATACTGATCAACCAATCCCAGGTGCCCGAACATGCCCAACTGGCGTGGATCTTCAATTGCATCGCCCGAATGGGGTGGATGGGACGGATGACCCAGTGGAAGGACAAATCGGGCAAGAATGCCGAGGCATCCTCGCTTGGGCTGTTCGCATATCCTGCCCTGATGGCGGCGGATATCCTGATCTACCACGCCACTCATGTGCCGGTGGGCGATGACCAGAAGCAGCATCTGGAGCTAGCCCGCGACATCGCCGCGAAGTTCAACCACGATTACGGCGTCGACTTCTTTCCGATCACCGAGCCGGTGATCGAGGGCGCCGCCACCCGCGTGATGAACCTGCAGGACGGCACCAAGAAAATGTCCAAATCCGATCCGTCCGAAAAGACGCGCATCAACATGACGGATGATGCCGACACCATCGCCAGGAAAATCCGCAAGGCCAAGACCGACCCAGATCCTCTGCCTGACACAATTGAGGGGCTGGCGGAGCGGCCCGATGCGCGCAATCTGGTGAATATCTACGCAGCGCTGGCCGATATCTCGCCGCAAGCGGTTCTGGATCAGCACGTCGGAAGCCTGTTCGGCCATTTCAAGGTTGCCTTGGCGGATGTGGCCGTCGACAAGCTGTCGCCGATTTCGGCCGAGATGTCGCGCCTGATGGATGACCCGGCCGAGATCGACCGCATCCTCGGGCGCGGGGCGGAACGCGCGCGCGAAATCACCGTGCCGATCCTCGAAAAGACCTACGACATCGTGGGGATGTTGCGCAGCTGATGCACAGACCCTGTGCCGCAACAGGGGATTGAGCCGACCGGTTCGATTGGTCATCTCCAAAGGCTAAGGAGAAACCATCATGACCTACCGCGCAGATCCCGGCACCCGCATCGGCCACGTGCATCTCAAGGTCGCGGACCTTGAACGTGCGATTGCGTTTTACGAGCATGTCATCGGCCTGACCGTCACCCAACGATACGGCGATCAGGCGGCGTTTCTGGCCGCGGGCGCCTATCACCACCATCTTGGCCTCAACACGTGGCACAGCCGGGGCGGGCCGTGGCCCGCAGCGAATGCCACGGGTCTCTATCACAGCGCTTTTCTCTATCCCGACCGGGCGGCTCTGGCGCGGGCCGTCAAGCAGGTGGTCGAAGCCGGTGTTCCAATCGAAGGCGCCGCTGATCACGGCGTGTCCGAAGCGGTCTATCTGAGCGATCCTGATGGAAACGGCATCGAGCTCTACCGCGATCGTCCGCCGGAGGATTGGCCGAAAAACGCCGACGGGAGGTTGAAGATGGTCAACTCACCGCTCGACGTGGAGGGGCTTTTGGCGTTGGCCTAGTGCCTCTGTGCAGTCACGCACCAACCTGCGCGGCGCATTAACTTTACATTAACAATCTGCACCGTATATGGTCACTACACACTTACATCGTTATTCAGGGGGAGATCTGTATGACCAGCCGTCTCACCACCCGGTCGGATACGCCGACCGATAGATTGCCTGACCGCATTGGTGATCGCATCAGCGCCACCGACACTGCTTGCCGCTCCAAACCTGCCAAGTCAGCGCGGACCGACCGCAAGGCCGCTCCACTTGCGGCGCGCCCTGCACCGGAAACTGGCGCAACCATGGCCTACCAGCTTGGGTTCGCCTCTGGACCCGGCGCCTGATTAGGCCCTAACCTCTCTCCTGCACAAGCTGGGGAGGGGCCGATGGCCGCAGGCACCAATATCAAAACCTATTTCAACGGCGTTTGGCACGATGCCGACGTGCCTGTCCTGCGCGCAGCCGACCATGGCACATGGCAGGCCACAACCGTTTTCGACGGCGCACGCTACGTGAACGGCCTGGCGCCGGACCTGCGCAAGCATTGCGACCGGGTCGTGCGCTCGGCCCGCGCGCTGTCGCTGACACCCGGCAAAACCGGCGAAGAGATTTACGATATCGTCTGGGAGGGGCTCAAGCGCTATCCCAAGGACGCCGCCGTCTATGTGCGCCCGATGTTCTTCGGCATCGATAGCGGCGCCTACGGGCTGGTTCCCGCCGAGACGGAAGCTGGCTTCTGTGTCTGCCTCGAAGAAGTCCCGATCGCGGCCCCCGACGCGGCGAGCCGCCTGGCGACAACGCAGTTCCACCGCCCCACGCTCGCCACGGCCGTGCTCGACGCGAAGGCGGGCTGCCTCTACCCCAACAATGCGCGAATGCTGATGGAAGCGATGTCGAAAGGCTACGACAACGCGCTGGTGTGTGACGCGATCGGGAATGTCGCCGAGACGGCCACTGCGAATATCTTCATGGTCCGCGATGGCGTGGTCTTCACGCCCATCCCGAACGGCACATTCCTCAACGGCATCACTCGCCAACGCCACATGGCCAACCTGCGCGCCGACGGCCACGACGTGATCGAACGTGTCCTGACCTTCGATGATTTCCGCGCCGCCGATGAGGTCTTCATGTCTGGCAACCTCAACAAGGTCACGCCGGTTCTGGAATTCGAGGGCACCCATTACCAGCATGGGCCGGTGACCAAACGCGCGCGGGAATTGTATTGGGATTGGGCGGCCTCGGCGGCGTGACACTCAATCACTGGTAGACAGCCCCGCAACCCTCCGTCATCCTCCAACGCCGGAAGAGGGACCATTCGATGCGCAAGTTTCTCGTCGTGCTCGACGATACACGTGAATGCCTGAACGCGATGCGGTTTGCCGCAATGCGGGCGCATAATACTGGCGGTGGGGTGGAGATTCTGTCGATCATTCCCCCCGACGAGTTCAACCACTGGATCGGCGTGGGCGACATAATGCGGGCCGAGGCGCGGGAGCGGATCGAGGCGCATTTCAACGTTTTCGCCAAATGGATGCGCGACAAGCAGGAGATCGATCCAAGCCTCGTGATCCGCGAAGGCGTGCCGGTCGAACAGATCCTTGCCCATATCGACGAAAGTGACGAGATCGGCGTGCTTGTTCTTGGCGCGAATTCCGGAAAGGGCGGCCCCGGCCCCCTTGTGACCGCGATGACAAAAAACGCTGGCAATCTGCCGGTGCCGCTGACGATTGTGCCGGTCGAACTCAGCAAGGAACAGCTGGAAGTCATAACCTGAACTGTTTTGCATAACAGCCATTCTTGGCAAATCCCTCGTGCCCGGCCTATCTACGGCCTGAACCTGAAGGGATCCGCAACATGGCCAGACCACGCATTGTCATCCTCGGCGGCGGGTTCGGGGGGCTTTACACCGCCCGTGCGCTGCGCCGTGAGTTTGGTGAGAGCGCCGAGATCGAGCTGATCACGGCCGAAAACTATTTCGTTTTTCAACCGCTGCTGCCCGAGGTGGGGGCAGGCTCCGTCACGCCGATCCATGCGACATCGCCTTACCGGTTCCTCCTCAAGGGCGTGACGATCCGCAAGGCGTGGATCGACAGCGTGGATTTTGCCGCCAAGATCGTGACCGTGTTTCAGGGTGTGCAGCGCCGCCCGACCGAAGTGGCCTACGACCATCTTGTGGTGGCCCTCGGACAGGTTGTGGATCTGTCCCGCACACCGGGCCTCGCGGCCCATGCCCTCACGATGAAGTCGCTGGAAGATGCCCGGCGCTTGCGCGGCCACGTGATCGAACGGCTGGAACATGCCGACATCACGAACCTGCCCGAGGTCAAACGCGGCGCCTTGACCTTCACGGTGATCGGCGGCGGATTTTCGGGAATCGAGACGGTGGGTGAAATGGCCGAACTGATCGACCGCTCCCTGAAATACTATCCCAATGTCGACAGGTCCGAGGTGCGGATCGTCGTGCTGGAATTCGCCGACCGAATTCTGGCGGAAATGCCGGAGAAGCTCCGCGCTTACGCGCTGAAGCAGCTGGCGCGCCGCGGGGTGGAGGTTCGCCTGAATACGGGCATCGCATCGGCCACGGGTACACAGCTGACCACCACAGACGGTGACACGATTGATTGCCGCACCATCGTGGCGACCATCGGCAATGCGCCCGCGCCTGTTGTCGGGCGGATGGATGTGCCGCTGACCCATGGGCGCATCGCGGTAGAGCGGGACCTATCGGTGCCGGGCCGTGACAGCGTCTGGTCCCTCGGGGATTGCGCGTTGATCCCCATGAAAGACAACGCCGAGGCGCGCGAGGATTTCGCGCCGCCCACGGCACAATTCGCGGTGCGCGAGGCCCGCCAGCTGGCCGCCAACATCGCGCGCGCTCATCGCGATGAAACGACGCTGCCTTTCGAATACACGTCCAAAGGCGCCATGGCATCACTTGGCGCGCGGCGCGGGATTGCGGATGTCATGGGCCTCCAGGTCACCGGCTTCCTCGCCTGGCTCCTCTGGCGTGCCTACTACGTGGCATTTCTTCCCGGGTTCCCGGCGAAAGTCTGGGTGACGAGCCATTGGATCCTCGATTGGGTCACGCCGCGATCATTGGTAAACCTGCGCTCCCATACCCCGCCCGCCGCGCGCTACGTCCATTACGCGCCGGGCGACCGGATCTACGAGGTTGGGAACCGCGCGGACGGTTTCTACACCGTCACCGAAGGGCTGGTGGAGATCACGACAGAGGATCCCCGCGCCGATCAGCCGCGCATCCGTCAGATCGGGCCGGGCGGCCATTTTGGTGAACGATTGATCCTTGGCGCCACGCGGCGCGTGGCCTCTGCCCGAGCGGTCGAGGCAACGACCGTCCTCGTGCTCGACCGCGACGAATTCATGAAGCTGACCGACGCGATCCCCCAGATGCGCAGTTACTTCGAAGGTCATCTGGCGCGAGAAGGCCTGGATTGGCCTCCGGCAGCGGGTGAACGTCCGGACGCGGCGGAATAGTAGTTTAGAACGATTCCAGTTCCCTTGACTCTGCCCGCCCTTAACCGCATATCTGAGTGAACCAGTAAGGAATGGAATCCCGATGTTCATCCAAACCGAATCCACGCCGAACCCCGCCACGCTGAAATTCCTGCCGGGACAGACCGTCCTTGAAGCCGGAACCGCCGATTTCCCATCGGCCGAAACATCGGACAAATCGCCCCTGGCTGCACGCATTTTCGGGGTCGAAGGTGTAACGGGCGTGTTCTTCGGCACTGACTTCGTCACCGTGACCAAGGCCGACGCCATTGAATGGGACCATGTGAAACCCGCAATTCTGGGCGCCATCATGGAGCATTTCCAATCCGGCGCGCCGGTGATGGAAGGTGAAGGTGGCGGCACCGGTGGCCATGCGGAGCACACTGGCGAAGATGGGGAAATCGTGGGCCAGATCAAGACGCTTCTCGATACCCGCGTGCGTCCTGCCGTGGCACAAGATGGCGGTGATATCACGTTCCACGGATTTGATCGCGGCGTCGTTTACCTGCACATGCAGGGTGCGTGCGCGGGGTGCCCGTCTTCAACACTGACGTTGAAAATGGGCATCGAAAACCTGTTGCGCCACTACATCCCCGAAGTGGTCGAAGTGCGCCCGGTGAATGTCTGACACCCCGGCCCGGATCACGGGCCGATGCTATTGCGGGCGGACAACATTGTCCGCCACGGCCCGCCCGAGGACCGTCACCTATTGCCATTGCAGCGATTGCCGCCGGATTACAGGCGCACCCGTTGCCGCCTTTGCGGCCTTTGCGCCGCATCAGGTGATCTTCACCCCATCGAAGGGCCCGCGCAAAAGCTTCACCAAGGGCGTCGACCGGTGGTTTTGCCTCGATTGCGGCACGCAGCTTTGTGCGCGCTACGATTATCTGCCCGATGATCTTTACCTGCCGATCGGCATTCTTGATCAGGCGGCGGATCTGGTGCCCGAGGGGCATTCCCATGCCAACAGCACCTTGCCCTGGCTCCATATTCTGGATGACCTGCCCCGCGACGGTGCCTCAGGCCGTGACAGGTTGAACGGCTGACCCGCGTCAGCGGGGATTGAACTTGCCCTTCCGGCCATGCAACGGCTACCGGTTTCCCATGATCCTCGGCTTCGACACATCCGGCCCCTATTGCGGCACCGCCCTTTTTCACGATGGCGACGTGATCGCCGCGCATTATGAGAACATGGCCAAGGGGCAGGCGGAGCACCTGATGCCGCTGATCGAGCGGACGCTGGCCGATGCAGATGCTGTTCTTGATGATCTCGCAGCCATTGGCGTCGGTATCGGCCCGGGCAATTTCACGGGAATTCGGATCTCGGTCTCTGCCGCCCGCGGTCTTGCCCTTGCCCTTGGCATCCCGGCCATTGGCGTTTCGCTTCTTGATGCGCTGGCCTATCGGGCGCCGCGCCCGATCCTGGCTGTTCTCAACGCGCCGCGCGATCATGTTTATCTGCAGCGTTTCGGCGATGGCGCGGACCGGGCGCCGGAACTGGTGGCCAAGGCCGACATCGCCGAATGGCTGATCCCGGGCATCACGCTGGTTGGGCAGGATTCCCCGGCACTTTCGCGGGCCCTCGGCATTGCCCATGCCCCGGCCGCGTTCGCGCCCGCATCCGCCGTCGCGCGGCTTGCCGCCGAGCGCGCCCATATCGTCCATCCCCGGCCAGCGCCGCTCTACATCAAACCGGCCGATGCCGCGCCATCGCGATACCGCGGCCCGGCGATCTTATGACGCCGTCGCAGATGGCCCGCATCCACGCCGCCTGCTTCCCGCGTGGCTGGTCGGTTGGTGAGTTGGATGCCCTTCTCGCCAAGCCCACGACGATCGCCGTAACCTCCACCCACGGCTTTGCATTGTTACAGATCATAGCCCCCGAGGCCGAGCTTCTGACCATCGCGGTTCCGCCTGCCGACCGCCGCAAAGGCCACGGTCGTACCTTGCTGAGCCAGACACTTCGCACGGCGGCCGCCGCCGGGGCAGAAACGCTGTTTCTTGAGGTCGATGCCAATAATCAGGCGGCCTGCGCACTCTATCTGGCCGCAGGCTTTGTCCAGACCGGCACGCGCCGGAGTTACTACGCACACGACGATGGAGGCCGGAGCGATGCGATCATGATGTCCCGTGCCCTCGAACCGGGCACGTAGCGTCACCCCAGGCACCGCAACCCGGCAAAACCGCGGAATCGGGTTGACCCTTCGCGCGCCCTTTGCCCTTATTCCCCATGAGGATTCCGCAAGCTATGCGGAGTTTGACGTCCGGGGACGCTGGCCACCCATAAGGCCCCTTCGCCCCGCAACCAACCGGGAGACCATTTATGACAATGATGAAATCGCTTCTTGGCGCTGCTGCCGTGATCGCCATGTCCGCCGCCGGCGCGCTGGCCGACGGCCCTGCCGTGATCTTCGATCTGGGCGGCAAGTTTGACCGTTCCTTCAACGAAAGTGCCTTCAACGGCGCCGAGCGTTGGGCAGAGGAAACCGGCGGCACCTACCGCGAGATCGAGCTTCAGAACGACGCGCAGCGCGAACAGGCCATGCGCCGCCTCGCCGAAGCGGGCTCCAACCCGATCGTGATGGCCGGCTTCAGCCAGGCCTCCGCCTTGGAAGTTGTCGCGCCGGATTACCCCGACACCACCTTCGTGATCATCGACGGTGTCGTCGACGCACCCAACGTGCAATCGATCATCTTTTCCGAGCATGAGGGCTCCTACCTCGTCGGCATGATGGCGGGCCTCGCATCCGAGACAGGCACCGTGTCCTTCGTGGGCGGCATGGATATCCCGCTGATCTCGCGCTTCGCCTGCGGCTATGCCCAGGGCGCTGTCGCGGCCAACCCAGATATCACCGTGATCGCGAACATGACGGGCACGACACCCGCCGCTTGGAACGACCCCGTCCGCGGTGGTGAACTGACCCGCGGCCAGATCGGCCAGGGCTCTGACGTTGTGTTTGCGGCAGCCGGCGGCACCGGCCTCGGTGTTCTGCAGACCGCAGCCGACGAAGGCATCCTCTCCATCGGTGTGGACGCCAACCAGAACTACCTGCACCCGGGGTCGGTTCTGACATCGATGATGAAACGCGTGGACGTGGCCGTTTACAATTCGTTCTCCGCCGACACGATCGAGCCCGGCATCGTTGTGCTTGGCCTTGCCGAAGACGGCGTTGGCTACGCAATGGACGAGTTCAACGCAGAACTGGTGACCGAAGACATGATCGCCGCCGTGGACGCCGCGCGCGAGCAGATCATCGCGGGTGAAATCGCCGTGCATAACTTCACCGAAGACGGCAGCTGCCCGGTGGACATGCAGTAAGATCAGGAGCGTGCCGGGCCACCCGCTCGGCACACCGATCCCGGTTTCGGGCCGCGCCCCTTGTGGTCGCGGCCCGTTCCGTATCCGGCAGAGGACGCGCACATGACGGCACCCGCGATTGAGCTCAAGGGCATCTCCAAGGCCTTTGGCCCCGTTCAGGCAAACAAGGACATTTCGCTGTCCGTGCAAAAGGGCGCCATCCACGGCATCGTGGGCGAGAACGGCGCGGGCAAATCGACGCTGATGTCCATCCTCTACGGCTTCTACAAGGCCGATAAGGGCGAGATCTGGATCAACGGCCAACAAACCTCGATCCCCGACAGTCAGGCCGCCATCCGCGCCGGGATCGGCATGGTCCACCAGCATTTCAAGCTGGTCGAGAATTTCACCGTCGTCGAGAACGTCATTCTCGGCGCCGAAGATGGCGCGATGCTGCGCCCCTCCATCTCCAAGGCGCGCAAGGTTCTTCTGGACCTCGAGCAGGAATATGGGCTCGAAGTGAACCCGGACGCGGTCATCGAAGACCTGTCCGTCGGTCACCAGCAGCGCGTCGAGATTCTCAAACAGCTCTACCGCGAAGCCGACATCCTGATCCTGGATGAGCCCACCGGCGTGCTGACCCCGTCCGAGGCCGACCAGTTGTTCCGTATCCTCGGGCGCCTGAAAGACGAGGGGAAGACGATCATCCTCATCACCCACAAGCTGCGCGAGATCATGGATGTCACGGATACGGTGTCAGTCATGCGCCGTGGCGAGATGACGGCAACCGTGAAAACCGCCGAGACGTCCCCGGCAGGCCTTGCCGAACTGATGGTGGGCCGCAAGGTTTTGCTTGAGGTAGAGAAGAACGCCGCGACGCCCGGAGAGGTGGTCCTTGATGTGAAAGACCTCCGCGTGGTTGATGGCACGGGGGTTGAGCGGCTCAAAAGCATCTCGTTTCAGATCCGCGCCGGTGAAATCCTCGGGATCGCGGGCGTGGCGGGCAACGGCCAGTCCGAGCTTCTTGAGGTTCTGGGCGGGATGATCCCGGCCACCAGCGGCTCCGTCACGCTGCACGGGCAGCCCATCGACATCACCGGCCGGGAGAGTGACGGCCAATCGCGCCGCAGGCGTGGCATCGGCCATGTTCCCGAAGATCGGCAGGTCGAAGGCCTGATCATGCCCTATGAGGCCTGGGAGAACGTCGCCTTTGGTTATCACCACGACCCGAAATACCAAGCCGGCATCCTGATGAACAATTCCGCCATCAAGGCAGATTGCGCCGAGAAGATGGAGCGGTATGACGTGCGCCCACCCAACCCGCGCCTGCCTGCGCGCAACTTTTCCGGCGGCAACCAGCAAAAGATCGTCGTGGCCCGCGAGATGGATCGCCATCCCGATCTGCTTCTGGTCGGGCAACCGACCCGCGGCGTGGATATCGGTGCGATCGAATTCATTCACAAACAGATCATCGCGCTGCGCGATGCCGGGAAGGCCGTGCTTCTGGTCTCGGTGGAACTCGACGAAATCCTCGGCCTGTCCGACCGGATCGCGGTCATGTTCGACGGTGTCATCAGTGGTGAGCGCTTGCCGGAAGACACCAACGAGGGTGATCTGGGCCTGTTGATGGCCGGTGTGACCGAAAGGCAGGGGGCCGCGTAACATGGATAAGATGCCGAAATGGGCCGATGTGATCCTGATCCCGCTGATCAGCGTCGTGCTTGCGCTTCTTGCCTCGGGCGCGGTCGTGGCTTTCATCGGGGAAAGCCCGTTCGAGGCCATGCGCATCATGATCGACGGTGCGTTCGGGTCGGCCTATGGCTGGGGCTACACCCTCTTTTACACCACGAATTTCATCTTCACCGGCCTCGCCGTTGCCGTCGCCTTCCATGCACGTCTGTTCAACATTGGCGGTGAGGGGCAGGCCGCCCTTGGGGGGCTCGGCGTCGCCATGATGGCGCTCTACATCCCCTGGCCGCACTGGTCGCTTGCCCTGATCGGCTGCACCATTGCCGCTGCCCTCTTTGGCGCAGCCTGGGCCGCGATCCCGGCCTATCTGCAGGCCAAACGCGGCAGCCATATCGTGATCACCACGATCATGTTCAACTTCATCGCGTCGGCACTTCTGGTCTACCTGCTGGTCAACGTCTTCCGCGTCGAAGGCTCCATGGCGCCCGAAACGGCACGCTTTGCCGAAGGCACGCACTTGCCCAGTGCCTCCACCTTCGCGGGCTTTCTGGGTTTCCGCCCCTCCACGCCCCTGAACGTATCGTTCTTCGTTGCGCTGGCGGCTTGCGTGGCGGTCTGGCTGCTGATCTGGCGGACGCGGTTGGGATATGAAATCCGGGCCTTCGGCCATTCGGAAACGGCCGCCGTGTACGCAGGCATCAGCCCGGTGAAAATCACCATGATCGCCATGCTGATCTCCGGCGCGCTGGCGGGCATGATGGCGATCAACTCGGTCCAGGGCGAGGCTGAACGGCTGGTCATCGACTACGTGCAAGGCGCGGGCTTTGTCGGCATCGCCGTGGCCCTGATGGGCCGCTCGCACCCCGTTGGCGTCCTGTTGGCCGCGCTGCTCTTCGGGGCCCTCTACCAGGGCGGGGCGGAGCTGGAATTCGAGATGCCCGCCATCTCCCGCGAGATGATTGTCGTGATCCAGGCCCTTGTGATCCTGTTCACCGGCGCGCTTGACAACATGGTGCGGATGCCGATGGAAAAGCTGTTCTTGTCCCTGCGCCCGAGGTCGGAGTGATGGAAACGCTGCTTCCCTTCCTGCCCGCTTTCGCCATCGCTTATGGGATCCTGCTGGTCGGTGCCTCCTCGCCCGGGCCCGCCGTTGCGATGTTGATGGGCCTCAGCCTCAGCCAGGGCCGTAACGCGTCGCTCATCGCGTGCATCGGCATCGCAACCGGCTCCTCCACCCTCAACCTGTTGACGATCCTCGGTGTGGGCCTGATCCTCAGCCAGGCGGCCTGGGCCATGATGGCACTCAAACTCATCGGCTCCGCCTACCTCGCTTATCTCGCCTACGGGGCGTTCAGAAGGGCCGCTCACCCCCCGGAGATCGCTGCTCAAACCATGCCGCGGCAAACCACTTCGGCCCTGTTTGCGAAAGGTTACCTGCTGCAGGTGACCAACCCCAAGGCAATTGCCTTCTGGCTGGCCATCGCCGCGGTCGGCGCCACGGAGAATGCACCGCTCTGGGTCATCGCGCTTTTTGTCTGCTCCATGTGGGTGATCTCGTTTGTGTGCCACGGCGCGTGGGCGCTGGCGCTCTCGGCCGCCCCGGTTCGCGCCGCCTACCATCGTGCACGGCGCTATATCGAAGGGGCGCTCGGCGCGTTCTTTGCCTTTGCCGCCTTCAAACTCGCCACGTCCCGGAGCTGAGCCACCATGGATTTCATAACCATCCTGCAACTCCTCGACAGCTCCATTCGCCTCGCGACGCCACTTCTGCTGGCCTGTCTTGCGGGGTTGTTTTCCGAGCGGGCGGGGATCTTCGATATCGGGCTTGAGGGCAAGATGCTGGCCGCCGCCTTCTTCTCCGCGGCCATCGCGTTCACCTCGGGCAGTGTGTGGGTGGGGCTTTTGACCGGTGTGGCGGCTTCCGTCGCGCTCTCTGGCCTGCACGGGCTCGCCTCGATCACGTTCCGGGGCAATCAACTGATTTCCGGCGTGGCGATCAACTTCCTTGCAGCAGGCATGACCGTCGTGATTGCGCAAACCTGGTTCTCGCAAGGCGGTCGGACACCGGCGCTGACCGGCGATGCGCGGTTTGAGGAGATCGTCCTGCCCGGCGCCGCCTCCCGCATCCGCGATATCGCGCAGCAAAGCCCGTTGGGACAGATCTATTCCGAGCTGATCTCAGGCCACTCGATCCTCGTCTATATCTCGCTGCTGATCGTTCCGCTGAGTTGGTGGGTGCTGTACCGCACCCGGTTTGGCCTCCGCCTCCGGGCGGTTGGGGAGAACCCGGCCGCCGTGGATACGGCCGGGATCAGCGTGGTGGGCTTGCGCTACGCGGCCGTCATCATTTGCGGCGTTCTGTGCGGACTGGCGGGTGCGTATCTGGCCACGGGCCTCTCGGCCGGGTTCGTCAAGGACATGAGCGCGGGGCGCGGCTTCATCGCCTTGGCTGCCCTGATCTTCGCCAAGTGGCGGCCATGGCACGCCTTGGGCGCGTGTTTCCTCTTCGGCTTCCTCGACGCGGCGGGCAACCGCTTCCAGAACATCGAGCTGCTGACGTTCCTCTCGCTCACCTTCCTTCTGCTGGCGGCGGTCAGTGCCATCATGCTCGTGATCCGCGCAATCATGCTGGCCCGCGGCAAGGATACCGCGCGCGGCCTCCTGACCCCCGGGATCGCCCTTGTGGTCAGCGTGGGTCTCGCTCTCGGCCTCGATGCGCTTGATCCGGAGGCGGGCGGTATCGCGACCTATCTGAATACCTTCGTGCTCCCGGTGCAGTTCATGCAGGCGCTGCCCTATATCCTTGTGGTGGTGATCCTCGCGGGCCTTGTCGGCAAGGCCATCCCGCCCCGCGCTGGCGGCGAGCCCTATGTAAAGGAACGGTAAGGCGAGCTCAGCACCGGCGCACATGAGAAGTGCGCCGCTACGCCTTTTCGCACAATCACAAAAGCGCCATCTCCTGTCTCAACGGCGGAGCATCACGCCCGCCCCGGATCAAAGGAGAAACATCATGTCCCTGACCATTCCCGGACTGCATCACATCACAGCCATTTCCGGCCCGCCGCAGGAAAACGTGAACTTCTTCACCGGCATCCTGAAACAACGGCTCGTGAAGAAAACCGTCAATTTCGACGCGCCGGATACATATCACTTGTATTACGGCAACGAGGCCGCCGAGCCCGGCACGATCCTCACGTTCTTTCCCTTCGTCGATGCAGGCCCCGGCCGCGCTGGCGCCGGTATGGCGGCGGCCTATGCCTATGCCGTGCCTTCGGGCAAATTCGACGGCTGGATGGAAGATCTGGCAGAAAACGCCATCGACTTCCTCGGGCCCAAGGACCGGTTCGGCGAGCGGGTGATCCTGCTCCGCGATCCAGATGGCGCGCCTGTGGAACTGGTGGAGACTGACCGCGAAAGCGATGCGCCGCTGGACGGGTTTCATTCCGTCACCCTGTGGGAAGACGATATCGCGCCGACCCAGCGCCTGCTGACCGATCATTTCGGCTATGAAGACGCTGGCCATGAAACTGTGGATGGGGTTGAACGTCTGCGCTTGAAGGCACCGGGCGATGCGCGCGGCGCTGTGATCGATCTGATGCGGTCGGATGCGCCGTCGATCGGGCGACAGGGCAAGGGCACGATCCATCACGTCGCCTTCCGCGCCAAGGACGATGCCGAACAGCTTGAGTGGCAAGAGGCGCTCAACACCGCCGGGTTCGGCGTGACGGAAGTGCGTGACCGGCAGTACTTCAACGCGATCTACTTCCGCGAGCCCGGCGGCGTTTTGTTCGAGATTGCCACCGATCCGCCCGGTTTTGCGGTGGATGAGGATCACGCCCATCTGGGCGAGGCCCTGAAACTGCCGCCGCAATATGAGGCCAGCCGCGACAAGATCGAACGGATGCTGCCACCCCTGAAGGTCGCGCGATGAAATACGCTTCTCCGGCCCCGCTGAGCTTCGGCGGGGCCGCACGGGACCGGGCGCGTCTTGGCCTTGTGCTGGTGCATGGGCGCGGCGCGTCGGCAAGCGATATCCTCGGGCTGGGGGAGGCTCTGGCCCTGCCCGATCTTGCTTTGGTTGCCCCGGATGCACCGGGCCGGTCTTGGTGGCCGACATCATTCCTTGCGCCCACGGCGATGATGGCGCCCCATGTCGAAGCTGGCCTGGCCGCTGTAGACGCCTCCATTTCCGCATTGGAAGGCGGTGGCCTGTCCCGCAACAAGATCGCGCTGGCCGGGTTCAGCCAAGGCGGGTGCCTGGCGCTGGAATACGCGGCGCGGCGTGGTGATCTGATGGCCGTGTTCGGCTTGTCAGCGGGTTTGGTGGGCACAGCAGATACCGCTGGCGATCCTTCAGACGATCTCTACGGGTTTAGCCCCAAGGTTTTCGATTACCCGATCGACCTGAGCCGGATGCCCGCCCTCATTTCAGTGCATGAGGAGGATCCGCACATCCCCCTCGCCCGCGCGCGGGAAAGCGCGGAGGTCTTCGAGAGACTCGGCGCGACGGTCACGTTTCAGGTCGCAAAAGGCTCCGGCCACGGCATCACCGAACACGACATCTCGGAACTACGCCGTGTTCTGAACACGTAAATAGTGCGCGCGCCTAGGCTCCGAGCGCGGGCGCGCGCAGAACCTGTACGCCATTGATCCGCCAGCCGTTTTCCGTCTCGACCATCGCGTAGCCGAGGTAGTGCAGAGTGCCGTTTTGATCGACGACCTCGACGCGCTGCACGATCAATCCGCCAAGCGCCTGCAGATCGATGAAATTCACATCTGCGGGGTCCCACACCATCGGATATCCCTGTTGTACCATCTGGCCGAACCGCTCCGGACTGCCAAACAGGCCCTGGATGTTGGGGCTGGCGAATTGCCAGGCTTGAACGACGTCCTCGGCGCGAAACGCATCGAACTGACTGCCGATCACGGCTTCGATGGCCGGGTTGGGCGTAAGAACCTCCTGCGCCATCGCGGGGCGTGGGGCCACAAACGCGGCCACCACGGCAAGGCCGAGAGCGAGGAAAACGGAAAAGGCAACGGCGCGGGTCATGGGGCATCTCCTGAGGTGTCGACCAGTTATCGCTGGTTGAAACCTAGCCCGCGCCGCGGGTCTTTCAGCCCATAAGTTTCCCGGCCAGGCCGTCTTCGATCAACTGCACGGTTTCATCGACACCATAAAGCGCGATGAACCCGCCGAAACGCGGGCCCTGAGACGCGCCCAAAAGCACCTCGTACAAAGCCTTGAACCAATCGCGGAGCGGTTCGAATTCATGTTCTTTACCAACAGCGAAGACGATGGTTTGCAGCGCCTCGTCTTCGACGGGGCCGTCATAGGCCTTGAGCCGGGCCGCCAGATCCTCCATCGCCGCGCGTTCCTTGTCGTCAGCCGCACGGAACACCCGCGTAGGCTTCACGAAATCGTTGTAGTAGCGCACCGCGAAGCCCGCCGCCTGATCCAGATCAGGATGCGTTTCGGCCGAGGCATCAGGCGCATAGCGACGGATGAACCCCCACAACGCCTCCTTGTCCTCAGCCGACGCGACCGAGGCGAGGTTCAGCAGCATGGCAAAGCTCACGATCATGGACGAAGACGGCACGTTGTGGCCGTGGATGTGGAACACCGGGTTCGCAAGGCGCTGCGCCGTGTCCTGTCCGGCATAAGCCCGCAACTGCTGATGATATTCATCGACCGCCTTGGGGATCACGTCGAAGTGCATCCGCTTGGCCGTCTTCGGCTTGGCATACATGAAGTACGACAGGCTTTCGGTCGCCGCGTAGCTGAGCCATTCGTCGATGCTGATGCCGTTGCCGGATGATTTGGAGATCTTCTGGCCCTTCTCATCCAGAAACAGCTCGTACGTGAAGACCTCGGGCGGTTTGCCGCCGAGCTTGGAACAGATCGCCGAGTAAATCGCGGTGTTGGGCGCGTGTTCCTTGCCATAGCTTTCCCAGTCGACGCCAAGCGCCGCCCACCGGGCGCCGAAATCGGGCTTCCACTGCAGCTTCACGTTCCCGCCTGTCACGGGCACCGTCCATTCGCGGCCGTCTTCGTCATCAAATGTCACGGTGCCATTGTCCGCATCCACCTGTTTGATCGGCACATAGAGGACACGCCCGGTTTCGGGGTGCAAAGGCAGGAAGATCGAATAAGTTTGCTGGCGCTCCTCGCGCAGACTTTTCAGCATCACGCCCATCAGGTCATCATACCGCTCCGCCGCGCGCAGCAGGGTCTCGTCGAACCGGCCCGAGCGGTAGAATTCGCGAGCCGAGTAGAACTCGTATTCAAACCCGAACGTATCCAGAAACCGCTGCAGCATCGCGTTGTTGTGGTGGCCAAAGCTCTCGAATTCGCCAAACGGATCGGGGACCGAGGTTAACGGCATTTGCAGATATTCGCGTAGCATGTCGGGGTTGGGCACGTTGTCGGGCACCTTCCGCATGCCATCCAGGTCGTCGGAAAAGCAGATCAGTTTGGTGGGAATGTCGGACAGGATTTCAAAGGCGCGGCGCACCATGGTGGTGCGCAGCACTTCGCCGAACGTTCCGATATGCGGCAGGCCGGACGGACCATACCCCGTCTCGAACAGGACATATCCCTTCTCCGGCGGCGCGTTTTCGTACCGTTTCAAGATGCGGCGCGCCTCTTCAAAGGGCCAGGCCTTGGAGGTCATTGCTGCGTCACGAAAATCGGTCATATCGCGTGTCCTGAAAAAACGGGCCCCATTGCCCGCGCCTGCACCTATTGTGTGGCGGGTCGGGCGTCAATAAATGACCGGGGTACGCAGGACGGAGAAAACCACAGATGACCGACCATTCATTGACCCCGGAAGACGCACTTGTGGCCGTGATGGTCGGCGTTTCCGTCTCCGATGAGACGATCCGCACGGCAGAGCTTCTGTCGATCGAGCAGATGGTGAATTACCTGCCTGTCTTCGGAAGTTACGACGCCGACCGGATCCGCCGTATAGCCGACATCGTGTTCGACCTGTTCGAGGATGAAGACGGCCTGGATGCGCTGCTGGGTCTGGTGAAGGACGATCTGCCCGAGCATCTTTTTGAAACCGTCTACGCGCTTGCCTGTGACGTGGCCGCGGCCGATGGCAAGCTGGCCCAATCCGAGCTGCGCTTCCTCGAAGAGCTGCGCCACACGCTTGAGATTGACCGCCTGCACGCCGCCGCCATCGAACGCGGCGCGCGGGCCCGGCACATGACGGTCTAACCTCGTATCCGGGCCAGATTCCGGTCCACGAAGTCCCGTTCCTCAGGCGTCAGCCGGGTGGCGCGCGGGTAAATCGGCGCGGCGCGATCATCGAGCAATGGCAGGTGCCAGCCGTGGGTCGTATCAAAAAACGCCGTCGCGCCAGCCTCCCCGAACTCCGCCAAATAGCCCTGAATCACGGTATCCAGATAGCTCAGCAGGATCGGATGATCGCCGTCCGCGGCGTGCTGCGGCTCAACGGCGTAGATCTGCACGTCGCGCGCGGTTGGGTGCGCGTGGGTCATGTCGGCCACGGCGTGGCGGGCATAGGCGCGCTCGCGTTGATCCAGCGCGGCCCAGTCATGCCCCGGTACGGCGGCGATCAGCCCTTCGATCTCACCGGTCGAATCACTTTGCGCCGTCAGGTAGGCCACCTTGCGCAATCCGGTGCCCTGCCACGTGCGCGACCAACCCCGCACACGGGCCCGCGTGACCTCCGGGTAGCTGTGGGTCTGCCGGTTCACAAGGCTGCCATAACCAAAGAAAAATGGATCATTCATGCCCGTCGAATGGGGCAATCGAAGGCATCTATCAAGCCCTCTTGCGTCAATTCGCCTTGTCTGTATTCTTTCGCATGCAAGCACAGGGAGACGCTCGGGCATGCCGCTGGCATACCCTTGGGCCGAAGGAGCAACCGCCCCGGTAATCTCTCAGGCAAAAGGACCTGTGCCGCGCAAAACATACTCTGGAGAGTGAGGGGAAACCCTCCGCCGAAGGGATAACGATCTCAGGCCAAAGGACAGAGGGGGCATCATTCGCCACCGCATCACGCGGCGGCTGGACGGTGCCGGGCCACGCGACCCGGATGAAGGGGACGATATGGCCGGGGACGATCTCAAGACGCTGGTACTGGCAGATCTGCACGCAGAGCTTGGCGCGAAATTCGTGCCCTTCGCCGGCTATTCCATGCCGGTGCAATATGCGCGCGGCGTGATGGGGGAGCACCTCTGGACCCGTGAGAATGCCGGCCTGTTCGACGTCAGCCATATGGGGCAGGTCATGTTGCCCGACGGCTCTGATGCGGCGCTGGAAGCGCTCGTGCCCATCGACGTGATGGGCCTGGCCGAGGGCCGCCAGCGCTATGGGTTCTTCACCAACGAGCAAGGCGGCGTGTTGGACGACCTGATGATTGCCCGTGTTCCGGGTGGCCTGTTCCTTGTCGTGAACGCGGCCTGCAAGGACGCCGACATCGCCCACCTTCGTGCCCATATCAACGGCGTCGAGACCATCGAGGGCCGCGCCCTTCTGGCGCTGCAAGGTCCGAAAGCCGAGGCCGCGCTGACGCAGGTGATCCCTGAAGCCGGGCAGATGCGGTTCATGGACAGCGCACGGCTCGATTGGAATGGCGTTGAACTGTGGATCAGCCGGTCGGGATATACCGGCGAAGATGGATACGAAATCTCCATGCCCGATGCCGAGGCCGACGCTTTTGCGCGCGCGCTTCTCGCCGATGATCGCGTTGAGCCGATCGGGCTTGGTGCACGGGATTCCCTGAGGCTGGAGGCCGGCCTGCCGCTTTACGGGCAGGATATGGATCCGAGCATTTCCCCGGTTGAAGCAGGCCAGGCCTGGGCCATCGGCAAGGTGCGCCGCGCCGGTGGCGGCCGCGCGGGCGGCTTTCCGGGCGCGGATACGATCCTCGACCAGATTTCCAATAAACCGCCCCGGCGCCGGGTCGGCCTCCTGCCCGACGGCCGCGCCCCGATGCGCGCTGGCGTGGAGATTTTTGCCAGTGAGGACGCCGCAACACCCATCGGCGTGATCACATCGGGTGGTTTCGGCCCCACCCTCGGCGCGCCCATGGCACTGGCCCTGATCGACGCGGCCACACCCACCGACGCCGTTCTCTATGGCGACGTCCGCGGCAAGCGCCTGCCTGCTACCCAAACCAAACTGCCTTTCACACCCCCCGGCTACAAACGCTGACTTACGGAGAGCCCCATGAAATACACAGAAGACCACGAATGGCTGAGACTTGACGGTGATCTGATCGTCGTCGGCATCACCGATCATGCCGCCACGCAGCTTGGCGATGTCGTGTTCGTGGAACTGCCGGAGATCGAGACGCAGGTCGCCAAGGGCGACGAGATCGTGGTGATCGAATCCGTCAAGGCGGCCTCCGATATCCTCGCACCGCTCGACGGTGAGATCGTCGAGGTGAACGACGCGCTGGATGCCAACCCGGCCCTCGTGAACGAGGATCCAATGGGGGATGCGTGGTTCTTCAAGCTGAAGGTCGATGATGTCCGCGCGCTCGACGATTACATGACCGAGGACGAGTACAAGGACCATATCGGGGATTGAGTTCGGCTGATGTCGCAGGGGGCCAGCCCCCCGCCTTCGGCTCCCCCCGGAGTTTATCTGCCAAGATGAAATGGCACGCCATCCCGTCAAACGACCGGCTGGCTGTGCAGATGGAGCGCAACATGCCCTGGACGACCACCGATTACGATCCCGACGATTTCGCCAACCGCCGCCACATTGGCCCGTCCCCCGCCGAGATGGCGGAAATGTTGGAGTATGTGGGAGCCGAAAGCCTGGATGCGTTGATCGATGACACGGTGCCAGCCTCGATCCGGCAGGCCGCCGCGCTGAATTGGCCCGCCCTGTCGGAGGCGGAATTGCTGGAACATATGCGTGGCATCGCAGCCAAGAACAAACCGATGGTCTCGATGATCGGGCAGGGCTATTCCGGGACACACACGCCGCCCGCCATCCAGCGCAACGTGCTGGAAAACCCGGCCTGGTACACGGCCTACACGCCCTACCAGCCCGAGATTGCACAGGGGCGCCTTGAGGCGCTTTTGAACTTCCAGACGATGGTGGCGGACCTGACGGGGCTTGAGGTTGCCAACGCGTCGTTGCTGGATGAGGCCACCGCGGCGGCCGAAGCCATGGTGATGGCGCAGCGTGCGTCGAAATCCAAGGCACGCGCCTTCTTTGTGGACGAGAATTGCCACCCGCAGACCATCGCCGTGATCCAAACCCGCGCGGCCCCTTTGGGGATCGACGTGTTCACCGGTGCGCCGGAGACCTTACAGGCCGAAACCGTCTTCGGTGCGATCTTCCAATATCCCGGCACGTTTGGCGGCCTGAGCGATCCGAGTGACCACATCGCAGCCCTGCATGACGCCAAGGCCATCGCCATCGTCGCCACCGATCTCCTGGCCCTGACCCTCATCAAGGAGCCCGGCGCCATGGGGGCGGACATAGCCGTTGGATCGGCGCAACGCTTTGGTGTGCCGCTCGGCTATGGCGGGCCTCATGCGGCGTTCATGTCGTGCCGCGACGCCCTGAAACGCTCGCTTCCGGGCCGGATCGTGGGGGTCAGTATCGACAGCCATGGACAGAAGGCCTACCGGCTCTCCCTGCAGACCCGCGAACAGCACATTCGCCGGGAAAAGGCGACCTCCAATGTCTGCACAGCACAGGCGCTGCTGGCCGTCATGGCCAGCTTCTACGCGGTATTCCACGGGCCGATGGGCCTGCGCGCCATTGCCGAACGCGTCCACCTGCGCACCGTGCGTCTTGCCGCATCGCTCAGCGCCGGGGGGTATGCACCGGACAACAACACGTTCTTCGACACGATCACCGTCCCCGTCGGTGACAAGCAGTCCCGCATCATGGCCGCCGCCGTGGCGCGCGGGATCAACCTGCGCGATGTGGGCGCGGACCGGATCGGCATCGCCGTGGATGAGGTGACGACCGACGCCCATCTCGAAGCGGTGTGCCGCGCCTTCGGAGTTCTCAAGGCGCCGAAACTCGACACGCCCGCCATTCCCGATTCGCTTCTACGCCAATCCGACTACCTGACCCATCCGATCTTCCACATGAACCGCGCCGAGAGCGAGATGATGCGCTACATGCGCCGCCTTAGCGACCGCGACCTCGCGCTCGACCGCGCCATGATCCCGCTTGGATCCTGCACGATGAAACTGAACGCGGCGGTGGAGATGATGCCGATCACCTGGCCGGAATTCGGCGCACTGCATCCGTTCGCGCCCGCCGATCAGGCCGAAGGCTACGCCGAGATGCTGGAGGATCTGTCGGCCAAGCTCTGCGATATCACCGGCTATGACGCGATGTCGATGCAACCGAATTCCGGGGCTCAGGGTGAGTATGCCGGCCTGCTGACCATCGCCGCCTATCACCGCGCACAGGGGGATACGCATCGCAATATCTGCCTTATCCCGGTCTCGGCCCATGGCACCAACCCGGCCTCCGCCCAGATGGCGGGGATGCAGGTGGTCGTCGTGAAGGCGGCCGAGAACGGAGACATCGACCTGGCCGATTTCCGCGCCAAGGCGGCGGCCGCGGGCGACAAGCTGGCGGCCTGCATGATCACCTACCCCTCGACCCACGGTGTTTTTGAAGAAACCGTGCGCGACGTCTGTGACATCACCCATGAATTCGGCGGGCAGGTCTATCTGGACGGCGCCAACCTCAACGCCCTGGTCGGCCTCGCCAAGCCGGGGGAATTGGGGGCCGATGTGAGCCACCTGAACCTGCACAAGACCTTCTGCATCCCCCATGGCGGCGGTGGCCCCGGCATGGGCCCCATCGGCGTGAAGGCCCATCTGGCCCCTCACTTGCCCGGCCATCCGGAAACCGGTGGCCTGGAAGGCCCCGTCTCGGCTGCGCCTTACGGGTCTGCCTCCATCCTTCCGATCAGCTACGCCTATATACATCTGATGGGCGGGGCCGGGATCACACAAGCCACCAAGGTTGCGATCCTGAATGCCAATTATATCGAGAAGCGGCTGGAGGGCGATTACACGATCCTCTTCAAGGGCAAGACCGGGCGCGTGGCCCATGAATGCATCCTCGACACCCGCCCCTTCGCGGAGGCCGGGATCACCGTGGACGACATCGCCAAGCGCCTGATGGACCACGGCTTTCACGCCCCGACGATGAGCTGGCCTGTTGCGGGCACCCTGATGGTCGAACCCACCGAATCCGAGACCAAGGCCGAGTTGGACCGCTTCATCACCGCCATGCAGGCGATCCGTGCCGAGATTGCGGAGGTCGAGGCAGGCAAGATGCAGGCCGATCAAAGCCCGCTCCACCACGCCCCCCACACAATGGAAGACCTCATCCGCGACTGGGATCGTGCCTATAGCCGCGAGCAGGGCTGCTTCCCGCCGGGCGCCTTCCGGGTCGACAAGTATTGGCCGCCGGTCAATCGCGTCGACAACGTTGCAGGTGATCGCAACCTGATCTGCACCTGCCCCCCGATCGAGGATTACATGGACGCTGCGGAATAGGCATTATCCGCCCCCGGGGCACCACAAACAAGGCCCCGGATCGCCACGCGCCTCGGGGCCCTTTCATCTTGGCCAAAAACTCTGGGGGGAGCCCGGACCGGGCGGGGGGCTAGCCCCCCTTCCGCTCGATTCAGCGCGACCGGCCAAATCGCTGGTACAATCCGTCCAGCGAATAGGATTCGGCCACCGGGCCATGCTCTTCGGGGAAGAAATTCGGGTCGACCGGCAAGCAATCCCGTCCACAGACCTGCGTCATGAACCCGGTCGTGCCATCCACGAACCAGAGGCGGCCCCCGGGTGTTCCGACCCAGCCGTTGACGCCGAAGCGCATGTCGCCTTCCACGTCCTGGATCGATGGCACCTCGCCATCATATCCCAGACCCCACGCCGCATGGGTGTGCCACGACGACACCGCCCGCGCGCCCGGTTCCAGCGGCAGGGACGCGCAGCTGGCTTCTCCACCCCAAGACACTTTCGTCGAATAGTAGTTACCCTCCGCATCTTGCAAGATGAACCCGCACACCTCGCGGTTGAACCGCACGGAGAGCTGATTCATCGATTCCATCAGGCCCATCACGAACTCCGTCTCGCGCGCATCCTGCGCCTGCACGGGGGCAGACGCGACGGCGGCAACGGTGGCCAGAGCGGCCAGGGTGGAAGAAATCGGACGCATGGTTACGGGTCTCCTAAGCGGTGGGGTCAGGGGGAGGTTAAAGACATTTTCATATTGAGCAAACATAGTTACGCCTGATCAGTGGCAAAGCCGCGGCGCAGCGCTAACCTTCATGAAACGGAAAAGTCGGAGAGTGAGAATGGAACGCCTGCAGGACATGATGAAGGCCCGCGTAAACGCAATGGCAAAGGGCACGTCGATCGAACGGCTGACCGATGATGAGGATGTGCGCGAATGGCTGGTCTTCGGGCGGTTAGCCATGCTGTTCTGCCTCTGGGCCGCGATGATCCTTCCGGTGCTCATGATCATATCTGTCCGCTTCTGACGCTGCCGCTACGCAGCGGCCTGGTGTCCTATCTGGGGATGCGGCCAATACACGGCACGGGGAAAGATCCGCAATCCGAACCGTGCACCCCGGCACCTCTTCAGATCGAAGCCCAATCCGTGAAACGGAACGGCTTGGGGCGCGGCTTGCGCTGTTTCTTGGGCGGGGTCTGGCGCGATGTCATGTCGTCGGCTCCTTATCTACAGTCAGAATACGCGTAGATAGTTAAGGAGTCTTTGGGTGTTCCACCGCCTTGACAGGCTTGCAAGGCGGGCTGGAACCGGTGTTCAGATCGCGGCCCAATCCGTGAAACGAAACGGCACGGGCGCGGGTTTTCCGGGGATCGGGCTGGCGGGGCGGCGGGGCTTGGCAGGACGGGTCATCAGGGTTCCAATAGGGTTTGTGAAAATGTGACTTCAGCTTGGGGCAACCCGCCCCTGCCACGCAATATCGGCGGGCTGATATCCGATAGCCGTTTCACATTCCTCCCCTATTTTCAGGCGCTTGGCGGAAACTGGCCGATCTCCCTGCTCCGTAGGCGCCAAATGGCCCAGACGTGGTATGGTCGCCCAAGGCCCGGCGCAGCGGGCCCTGAAACGATCAAAGGGAGACCCACATGAGCGTTGCTCGCATCACCGAAATCATCGCCGCATCCGACAAGAGCTTCGAAGACGCCGTCCAGAAGGGAATCAACCGCGCCTGCAGGACCCTCAACAAGGTGCAGGGCGCTTGGGTGCAGGACCAGAAAGTGACCGTGAAGGACGACAAGATCGACGAATATCGCGTCACGCTGAAGGTGACATTCGTCCTCGACGACTGACCCGGGCGCGCGAGATTGCGGCTGTCCGGGGTGGCCCGTGGCGGATCAACTGCAAGTAAATTTCTGCGGGGCGTAAGCTCCGGGCACAAAAAAGGCGCGTCCGAAACCGGGCGCGCCTGCGTCGTGTCAGCGATGTGCTGCGGGCTCAGACGAGCTGCAGGTTCACGGCGCTTTCGCGGCCGTCACGGCCGGCTTCGAGGTCATAGGTGACCTTCTGGTTGTCGGCGAGGCCGGTCAGACCGGAGCGCTCAACAGCAGAGATGTGAACGAACACGTCCTTGCCGCCCGTCTCGGGTGCGATGAAGCCGAAGCCTTTGGTAGAGTTGAACCATTTCACGGTGCCATTGGCCATCGTGTGTCTCCTAGATTTTAGATCCGCCCGCGTGCATGCGGCGGCGTGGCGTCAGTGGTAGCAGATCGAGACTGAGGCCTTGGTAGAGGAGACAGTAGATCGAGTGCGGTAACGGTCGCAGGGCGCATATGAGGGATTCCGGGGCGAAAAGCAAGGGGATTGCGTGGGGATCGGCGGAATGGGGCCGAGCCTGTGCAAGCTTGCACATGGGGCTTAAGTGATTGTTTTTATTTGAAGTAAGGGATCTTGTTAAGGATTTGGCAAGGATTTGCCAGCCGTTTGGCGGCCATATCGGGCCATGCGACGGGGCCTGCGACCGGGTGCTGTCGACACGCTCAGAACGAAAACGTGGCCACGGTCTGACCCGGAGTGACCCGCTCGACCCCGCCATCGGGCATGCGCAAAATCGAGAACCCCGAGCGTGGCACGGCGGCCCCCGGCGTGCCAAGGCGCGCCCGCTCGGCGATATCGGGCGGCACCCGATGGCTCTCGCATTCCCCGACAGCCTGCCAGCGCTCAAAACTGATCGGGCCGGCGACGGCCCCGGAAATGGCCCGCGGCGCCACCTGGTTCGGCGCAACCCGCCCCTGCGCGACAAGGGCCTTGATGGCCTCGGCAATAATTTCGGCGCTTTCGTGAAATTCCATGGCGGCATAATCGGCATAGGGCGCGCCGGTATCGCCATCGTTCAGACAATGGCGCGCAACGAAAAGCCAATCATGCACGATATAGGCGGGGGCATAGCCCCAAGGTGAAAAACCCCGAAACAGCGTGACGGGCCGCGGGATCGACCCACCATCGGTGTAGATCATCCCGGGCACAATCTCGGTGATCGTGGCGTCGGGATTGCGGCGCACGAAGCGAAGCGGATCGCGCGGATCGGGGACGTAGACAAACAGCCCGTCACCGATATTGGGCCGCCCCTCCCCCACCCAGATGACATGGAGCGTACCGGAGAACTCGCCCGCAGGCAGGTTCTCAAAATCGACAGTGCCACAGGACACAAGGAGAAGGACGAGGGCGAGCAGACGGCGCATGGCGAGAGGGTAGCGCGGGAATGGGGGTTTGGGCAAATGGGCTGGCTTGTGCGCCTGGGTTGTTCTCGCCGGTGGTGCGGGAGTGCCAAAGGCGAGTGAACAGCGGCGACGCCGCGTCGTCATTGGTTGCTCGAACCAATGACGTAACTCGATGACAACCATCGACGGGCCGCCCGAGGTCCCTTCTCGGCATCTTTTGCAATGAAAACGAGCCTGTCAGGCGACGGGCGATCTGGTTGGGCTTGGGGCTTCGTTTAGAGGGAGCGGTGGTGTGGCTGGGATAAAGTGCGCAGAACGGAGGGTCTGTTCGCCGCGCTCAAGCCCGTCGGTGGTCGGGCAGAGGTGGAGGCGGCATTTTCGGCGAAAGCCTGTTCTACGACTTTAACGAACCGATCAGGTCAGGCAGCACACGCGCGAGCCTAAAGAAGAGGGCTTCTCTTGGCTTGAACCGGACTAAAGAACGTTGAGCACGTCCCTCAGCGGTGATAGTCACTTCAACCTCCCCATCAACGACGTACTCTTCCTCCTTGAGCCGTTGTATCAGCTCGTCAACACTGTCCACATCCTCAACTAGCTCGGGAACGTCAATGGAATGGCCCAGCTCAGTGGACTTGGCGGCAACTGATTGTAATCGTACCGGGGTAAGCTTGCTTTTCTCCGCCAAAACGAGAGCCAAGGAATCAACGGGTGGCCTGAAGAACTGGAACAATCCAAGTTCATGCAACACGTCGCTTCGTGCCTGATTGTCCGAATTGTAGTTAAAGAAGAGGTCCCAATGCTCTTGGCTAAGCGCACCGAACGGTAGGGGACAGACACCACGAAGAATGTCGGACTGATACGGCGTACGTTTCATTAGTGACGCAAAGTCGAAACCCTCGTCTCTGATCATTTCGGGAACATTGAGTAGCAGCAACTCGCGGATGATTTGCACCACTTGCTCGTATACTCCCAACCCCAGCACCTCAGTGCCATATAGCATTGCCCGCACGAGTCCTTCCAAAGGCGTACCATGTGTTAACTCTTTGAAAGCGCCGGGGTCGTTTTCCGCCTCTTTTAATGGTGCGATCCATTGTTCAAATTCTTTGCTGGGGTTCCTACCCTCGAGAAGAGCCTGCGTGTAAAGCTGCGCAATAGAACTTACTATTTCCTTGGTATCACCAACGACCGGCCGCGTTGTTATGACTCGGTGCTCCGGTAGTGCGCTTTGTATATCTTGTCCGATCAAGAGCGCTTTTATTGGATCAGGCTCTGTCAGTACCAAAGCTAATCTTTTTTCATCATCCTGCGCGGAAGCGGCAACGCGGTGCTTATAGCCGGACGCTCCAGTTAACGATGGTTCTACTTCGACCTCAAGGCCCACCGGGCCGAACATGTTTGACCAGAAAGCGTCTTTATCGACAGTCACTATCCACTCCTACCGGACAAATTTCTTGTACTTCACCCGCTTCGGCTCGAGCGCGTCTGGTCCCAGGCGCCGTTTCTTGTCTTCCTCGTAGGCCGAAAAGTCGCCTTCGAACCATTCCACATGGGCCTCGCCCTCGAAGGCGAGGATATGGGTGCAGATGCGGTCGAGGAAGAAGCGGTCGTGGGAGATGACGACGGCGCAGCCGGCGAAGTCGGTCAGCGCGTCTTCGAGGGCGCGGAGGGTTTCGACGTCGAGGTCGTTGGTGGGTTCGTCGAGCAGGAGCACATTGCCGCCGGATTTCAGCAGCTTGGCCATGTGGACGCGGTTGCGTTCGCCGCCTGAAAGCTGGCCGACCTTCTTCTGCTGGTCGCCGCCCTTGAAGTTGAAGGCGGAGCAATAGGCGCGGGAATTCATCGAGGCGTCGCCCAGTTCGATCACCTCGGCGCCGCCGGAAATTTCCTCCCACACCGTCACGTCGGCGGCGAGTGCATCGCGGGACTGGTCGACATAGGCCAGATCGACCGTGTCGCCGTATTCCAGCGTGCCGTCATCGGGCGCTTCCTGCCCGGTGAGCATGCGGAAGAGGGTGGATTTGCCCGCGCCGTTGGGGCCGATCACGCCGACGATCCCGCCCGGCGGCAGGGCGAAGGTGAGGTCTTCGATCAGGAGCTTGTCGCCATAGCCCTTCTTGAGGTTGTTGATCTCGATCACCTTCTGCCCAAGGCGGGGGCCGTTGGGGATGATGATCTGGGCGCGGCTGAGCTTTTCGCGTTCGGATTTCCCGGCCAGATCCTCGTAGGCGTTGATCCGGGCCTTTTGCTTGGCCTGCCGCGCCTTGGCGCCGGAGCGGATCCATTCCAGCTCGCGTTCCAGGGTCTTCTGGCGAGATTTGTCCTCGCGCGCCTCCTGTTCGAGGCGTTTGGCCTTTTGCTCCAGCCAGGCGGAGTAGTTGCCTTCGTAGGGGATGCCGCGGCCGCGGTCCAACTCGAGGATCCAGCCGGTGATGTCGTCGAGGAAATAGCGGTCGTGGGTGACGATCAGGATGGTGCCCTTGTAGTCGATCAGGTGCTGCTGGAGCCAGGCGATGGTTTCGGCATCGAGGTGGTTGGTGGGCTCGTCGAGCAGCAGCATGTCGGGCGCTTCGAGCAGCAGCTTGCAGAGCGCCACGCGGCGGCGTTCGCCGCCCGAGAGGGTTTCGACGGGGGCGTCATCGGGGGGGCAGCGGAGCGCCTCCATCGCGACGTCGATCTGGCTGTCGAGATCCCACAGGTTGTTGGCGTCGATCTCGTCCTGGAGGGCGGCCATTTCATCGGCGGTCTCGTCCGAATAGTTCATGGCAAGCTCGTTGAAGCGGTCGAGCTTGGCCTTTTTTTCGGCCACGCCGAGCATCACGTTGTCGCGGACGGAGAGGCTCTCGTCGAGCTGCGGCTCCTGCGGCAGGTAGCCCACCTTGGCGCCCTCGGCGGCCCAGGCCTCGCCCGAGAAATCCTTGTCGAGGCCGGCCATGATCTTCATTAGGGTGGATTTGCCGGCGCCGTTGACGCCGACAACACCGATCTTCACGCCGGGCAGGAAGCTCAACCGGATGTTTTCAAAGCACTTCTTGCCACCGGGATAGGTTTTGGAGACACCGTCCATGTGGTAAACGTATTGATAGGCGGCCATGGCGCGGTTCCCCTTGCGACTAACGTGGTTCGGGGCGTTCTAGCGGGCCGCGCGGGGATCGGCAATCGGGGCTTGGGGCTCAGGCGCTGCGGGGGATCTGGCTGCCTTCCGACGGGATCGTGATCGGGGCGCCGGTTTCGATCATCTTGATCACGTCGCCGCGGGCCATGGGGCGGGCGATGCCGAAGCCCTGCAGGCGGTAGCAGCCATGCCGGTAGAGGAATTCGGCCTGTTCGGCGGTCTCGATCCCTTCGGCCAGCGTGCCGACGCCCAGTTCATCGCAGAGCCGCAGAATGGAGGTGGTGATGATCCGCGCGGAGCGGTCGTGCACGACATTGGCCACGAGGGAGCGGTCCAGCTTGACGCCGCTGACATCGAGCTGGCCGAGATGGGCGAGGCCCGCATAGCCGACGCCGAAATCGTCGAGATAGACGGAAAAGCCCTGTTGGCGCAGCTCGTTGATCCGGGCGGCGGCAAGCGAGTCGGTGGTGTCCGGGCCGAAGAACGTGGTCTCCAGCACCTCCGCCACCAGCGCCTCGGAGGGCAGGCCGGCGTCGCGGGCGACGCGCTCCAGCCGGGCCATGAAATCGGGATGGGCCAGGGCCTCGGACGAGGTATTGAAGGCGCCGCGGACGCGGTGGCCGCGCCGTTCGAGTTCGGCCACAAGAGACGACGTGGCACGCATGGCGGCGAAATCGATATCGGCCATCCGGTTGAGCCGCGCGGCAAACGGCAGGAACCGGTCGGGCGGGATCACCTCGCCATCGGCGCGGGTCCAGCGGGCCAGCGTCTCGAAGGAGCGGATCTTGCCGGTGCGGGCATCGAGGATCGGCTGGTAGACGAAATTCACCGCATCGCGATCCAGACAATCGGCGAATTCCTCCAGCAAGGCATTCTCCACCTCCTGCCGGCTGTGCAACTCGGCATCGTAGCGCGCCACGGAGGGCGCGCCCGGGCGCTTGGCCTCGTAGAGGGCGAAATCGGCGGACCGGATCAGGTCCTCGGCCTTCATCTCCTGCCCGAGGCTCAGGGCGATACCGATGGACGCGCTGCAGGTCAGGGTCAGATCCCCCCATTCGATCGGGGTGCGGATCCGTTCGGACAAGGTGTCGGCAACAAGCTGGAGCGTATCGAAATCCGACACGCCGGGGCAGGCCATCACGAATTCATCGCCGCCCATGCGGCAACACAGATCCCCGGCCCGCGCCGTTTCCCGCATCGCCTCGGCCACATGGATCAGCAGCTGGTCCCCCGCCGCGTGGCCATTGCTGTCATTGATCGCCTTGAAGTGATCGAGGTCGAGAAAGATCATCCCCATCTGCCGCCCGTCCGGGTCCGGCCGTTCGAGGATCGTTTCCGCCGATTTCAGGAACGCGGCCCGGTTCTGCAGCGCGGTGAGCGCATCGTGATGGGCGGCATGCATCAGGTAGGATTGCGCCTCTTCCAGCTCCTGCTCGCGTAGGACCTGGGACGTGACATCGCGCGACACGAGAATGACGCGCTTTTCACCGGCATTGGGACGCACGACCGACAGGTTGAACTCGTTCCAGAAGCGTTCGCCGTTCTTGCGGACGTTCAGGCGGCGGACAAGCTGATGAAATTCGTAGCTGTCGGTATCGAAGACGTAATTCTCGATCTCCTCCGCGCTGGGTTTGGCATCTTCCGGAAAGCAGAATTCCTGCGGCCGGCGGCCCACGATCTCCTCCAGCTCGTATCCCATGGTCTGACAATAGGCCGGATTGGCCCACAGGATCCGGGCGTTCATATCCTGATAGACGAGGCCGTCCTTGGCGTGTTTGGCGACCTCGCGCAGGATGGCCTCCTGCTCGGTCACGTTTTCCAGCGTCCGTTCGACGCCTTCCAGCGTGCGCTTGGCGCGGCGCGTTACCCGCATCTTAAAGAACAGGAGAAGCATGTTGCTGATCAGCAGAAGCGCCAGGGCAAACTCCATCGACACCATCAGCCGCGACTGCGCCAAAAGCGCGTCGAGCAGATCCTGGGCCGTGGCGGCCATGGGCAGAAGGGGTGGAGGCATGGGACCCGTGCATTCAGCAAAACCGTGCATAGGGTAGAGCCATGGGCCACAAGCGCGGGTTAACCGCACCGCAACGACACCTGATTCATTGGCCACAATTTGGTTAGAATGCGACGCAATCCTCCGGCTGCGGCGGCCGTGTAACCGTCGTGCAACGGTGGGTTCCCGCCGATGACACATCCGTGCAAAACAAATGTGGACAGATTTTCCAATCGCGATTACCCCTGCCGCACCTGATCTGAAACGGGATCTGACCGATGAATTACTGGACTCCTCTTTGCACGCGCCTTGCCGGCGCAGCATCCGCTCCCTGAGGCGCGGCCCGAGGCGGGTATTCATCACCCACCCAAAAGGCCGCCCGTATGTGCGGCCTTTCGTTTTTTTGCAGCAGCCCAACCCAATCGATCCGGGCTGAGCAGAGGGTCAGGCCACATCTGCGCGGCGGCTTTCCATTGAACTGGAGAGCATCATGCAAGCCAAACTGGCCGATACGAAACACACCGATAACCGCGCCACACTCCGTGGCGTGCTGAGGAAGATCGCCGGGCTGTTCACGCGACCGAACCGGCCGATAAAGCCCCGGGGCCACGAGGTTCCGGACTATCTGCGCCATGATATCGGCCTGCCGCCCGGCGGACCGATCCGGCACAGAACATCGGATCCGCCGATGCGCGATCCGTTCCGGTTGCTGTAAGGCGACCCGGGGGCGGGGCAGATTGACATCGCCCCGCCCCACCCCCCATCAAGGCCCGCATGTTCTGCGGAGGCCGCGATGCTGCGCCATCACCTGCCCTTTGCCGTTCCGGGCCAGACCATCGGCCTGTTCGGCGGATCCTTCGACCCCCCCCATGGCGGCCATGTCCATGTCAGCCGCGAGGCGTTGAAGCGGTTCGGGCTGGACCGGGTGTGGTGGCTGGTCTCCCCCGGCAATCCGCTGAAGGCGCGCGGCCCGGCGCCCCTGGCCAAACGGCTTGCCGCGGCCCGGGCGCTGGTGCGCCATCCGCGCATCGAGGTGACGGATGTCGAGGCACAGATCGGCACCCGCTACACGGCGGCCACTTTGGCGCGGCTGCGCGCGCTTTATCCCGGCGTGCGCTTCGTCTGGCTGATGGGGGCCGACAACCTGACGCAATTTCACCATTGGCAGGATTGGGACCAGATCATGTGCAATGTGCCCGTCGGCGTGCTGGCCCGTCCGGGGGACCGGATCTCGGCCCGGACATCGGTGGCGGCGCAGCGATTTCGGAGCGCCAAGATCCCGGCCTCAGCGGCGCCTTTGCTGGGGCGGCTGGATGCGCCGGCCTGGTGTTTTCTGAACGTGCCGATGGTGGATCTGTCTTCCTCGGCGATCCGGGCGCGGGGCGATTGGGGATAGGGGGGCGGGTGGTCCAGCGCCG
The DNA here is from genome assembly GCA_947494975.1 of uncultured Roseicyclus sp. Taxonomy (GTDB): domain Bacteria; phylum Pseudomonadota; class Alphaproteobacteria; order Rhodobacterales; family Rhodobacteraceae; genus Gymnodinialimonas. The sequence goes on from CANLXA010000001.1 coordinate 1,012,551, forward strand.
CTCCGGATCGGACGATTTCTTCTACCCCCGCCGCACCACCAGCGAGGCGAGGCCCGAGGCCAGCAACAGGCCGAGCCCCAGAAGGGCGATTCGGTCGGGCATCGCGCCGAAGACAAGCAGACCGAAAAGCGTGGCCCAGATCAGCTGCGTATAGACGAAGGGTGCCATCCGGCTCGCCTCCGCCATGCGGTAGGCGATGATCAACAGGAAGTTGCCGAGCATCGAGAAGGCGGCGGAGGCGAGTGTGAGCGCGCCGATGCTGGCGGTGATCTCGGGCATGGCCCGGATGCCGGGGATGGCCAGCACGAGCCCGCCGATGGCCAGTTGCGAAAACAGCAGCGCGCGGGGGCGCGCGACACCGGCCATCCAGCGGCTCATCACCAGGTAGGCGCCATAAAAAAGCCCCGCCAGAACCGCAAAACCGATCCCCGGTGTCATGCCGAAGCCCGGTTTGACGACCAGGATCACTCCAACAAACCCGAGGCAGATCAGGCCGAAGCGGAGGACCGAAAACGGTTCGCGCAGAAGCCACACAGACAGGAGCCATGAGATGATGGGCCCCACGAAGAACGCCCCGAAGACGTTGGCAATCGGCTCGGTGCTGAGCGCGGTGAGGATCGAGGTGATCCCCCCCACCAGCATCAGGGCGCGCAGCCAGATGCGCCAATCGGCGAACAGGCGGGGTTCAACCGCGCTCACGACAAAGGGGGCGGCGATCAGCGCGCCAAGGGCAAACCGGCTCCACGCCACGAAGACGGGGGCGGCGGCCAGATCCCCGGTCAGCCATTTGCCGGCCGTATCCCCGGCGGGGATCAGGGCCATGGCCAGCAGCATCAGGGGCAGCGCGCGGAGCGTCGGTCTATCCATCACCGCACGCCCTACAGCGCGATTGCAATGGGGGAAACCCCGCAGTGCTTTGCACAATTTCGTGTCACTTCGGGGGGTTGAGCGTGGTAGCCTGCACAAGGTAACCTGCTACAACGCGCCCGACGTATTGATGCCATGATTACACGACGCCTCTTCGCCGGCGGGCTTCTCGCAAGCACCGCCTCCGCCGCTTTGGCGGGCGCGCCCGAGCGCTCGCTTCGGCCGCAGGTGCGTCCTCTCGGGCTCCTGATCCGCACCACCCCCGACGCCTCCGACATCATCCGCGATGCGGGCCTGGGCGGGCGTGTGGGCTTTGCGGTGGCCGATGCTGTCACCGGCGAGGTGCTGGAAGTCTCCAACCCGCTCTACCCGCTGCCGCCGGCCTCGGTGGCCAAGGCCGTGAGCTGCGCCTATGCGCTGGACCGGCTGGGGCCGGGATACCGGTTCCGCACCCGGGTGGTCTCCGACGGCGTGCTCAGCGATGGGCGGCTCGACGGCGATCTGTGGCTTGTGGGCTCGGGTGATCCGGTGTTCGACACCGACGCGCTGGCGGGTATGGCCGAGGCGCTGGCCGCGATGGGCCTGCGCGAGGTGACGGGGCGGTTCCGGGTCGCGACCGGCGCCCTGCCCGAAATCTGGCAGATCGATCCCGCCCAGCTACCCCATGTGGGGTACAACCCGGCGATTTCGGCCCTGAACCTCAACTTCAACCGGGTCCATTTCGAATGGGAGCGCGAGGGCGAGGAGTACACGATCTCGATGGATGCGCGCTCGGCCAATCTGCGCCCGGCGGTGCAGGTCGCGCGGATGCAGATCGAGGAACGCACCGTCCCCGTCTATACCTATACCGACGCCGACAACCACGATGCCTGGACGGTTGCGCGCGGGGCCCTGGGCGATGCCGGAGCCCGCTGGCTGCCGGTGCGCCGCCCCGCCGCCTACATGGCCGAGGTGTTCCAGACGCTGATGCAGAGCCATGGCGTGCGCCTGCCCTCGCCCGCCTATGACGACCGCGCGCCCGAGACGGCGCTGGTGCTGGCTGAACACGTATCCGACCCGCTGAACGACATCATGCGCGGCATGATGCGCTGGTCCACGAACCTGACGGCGGAGGTGGTGGGCCTGATGGCGACGCAGGCCGGAGGCGTGCGGCCCGCAAACCTGACCGAATCAGGCGCCGCGATGACCGATTGGATGCGCGACACGCTGGGGGCGCGCAACGCGACCTTCGTGGACCATTCCGGGCTTGGCGTCGGCTCCCGCATCCGGCCGCAGGACATGACCCAGGCGCTGATCAATGCAGGCCCGACGGGCACCCTGCGCGACCTGATGAAGGACATCCCCATGCGCGACAGCGCGGGCAACGTGATCGCAGACCATCCCATCGACGTGGTGGCCAAGACCGGTACGCTCAACTTCGTCTCGACCCTTGCGGGATATGCCCGCGCGCCGTCGGGCCGGGACCTGGCCTTCACGATCTTCTGCGCCGACATGGATCGCCGCGATGCCATTCCTGCCGATCAGCTGGAACGCCCGCCGGGCACGCGGACCTATAACGGCGCGGCCAAACGCTTGCAGCAGGCCCTGATCGAGCGCTGGGGCATCGTCCACGCCTAGGACCGGACCACCACCCGCTGCCGCCCGGCCCAATCGCCACACCTGTTGATCCGCATCAACGCCAGCCGCCCCCTTCCCCGCTACGCACAGCAGCGAAAGGGGATTTGCATGGCGGGCCACGATCTCAACACGCTCGACTGGCTGTTATCCGGTGACGTCTCGATCCGCTACCAGACCCGCCGCGACCTGATGGCGGATGACAATCCAACCCTGCGCGGGCGGATCGCGACGGAGGGCTGGGGCAAACGGATCCTCGCGTGCCGCAAGGCCGATGGCGGGTGGGGCGAGAGCTATTATCAGCCGAAATGGACTTCCACGCACTACACGTTGCTGGACCTGAAGGGGCTGCAAATCGCCCCCGACACGGCCGATTTGCACGAGTTGGTCGAGGCTCTTGCCGCGCGGCATGTGGCCGATGATGGCGGGTTCGGGCATCAGCCGGATTGCAAGAAAAGCGATGTCTGCGTCACGGGTATGTTCTTGAATTTCGGGTGTTACTTCGGGCTGTCAGAGGCGGCGGCGCGATCGTTCATTGACTTTCTGTTGCCTCTCCAGATGAAAGATGGCGGGTTCAATTGCCGGTCAAACCGGTCGGGCGCCCGGCATTGTTCGTTCCATTCCACTTTGTCCGTACTGGAAGGGCTTTTGGAGTATCGCCGGGCCGGGCGCAGGTATCGGCTGGCGGAGATTCTGGCCGCCGAGGCGCGGGCGCGGGAGGTGTTGTTGCAGCATCGCCTGTTCCGTTCGGACCGCACCGGCAGGGTGATCCACCCCGATTTCCTTAAGCTGCCCTATCCGGCACGCTGGCGATACAATGTGCTGCGCGCCCTCGATCATTTCCGGGAGGCCGAGATCGCCTTCGATGCGCGGATGGAGGATGCGCTGGATGCCATCGACGCTCGGCGCAGGGCCGATGGGCGCTGGCCCCGGATGGCCGCCCTGCCGGGCAGGGTTCATGTCGTCATGGAGCCACCGCGCGGGCCGGGGCGGTGGGCCACATTGCTGGCCTTGCGGGTTCTGGCGGCCTATCGCCCGGCCTCTGCCGGGAAATCCATGCATCTGGGCCAGTTGAACAGCGCATGACGACAAACGGCCACCCGCGCGGGGTGGCCGTTTGATCAAATTCGCTTCAGGCGCTTACACGTTGATCGTGTTGCCGCCTTTGGGGCCTGCGATCAGCCAGGCGATGAAGCCCAGAACCGGCAGGACAAGGATCACGAGGGTCCAGATGACCTTGGCGAGCGTCGAGGCTGCCGAAGTCCAGGTTTTGAAGATCGCATAGATATTTGCGATCAGGACGATGAGGCCGATAATGCCATATTCCATTGGTAGCTCCTGTCTCTGTGTCTGCCCTACCAACGGCAACAGCGGAGATTTGTTCCAAAGTTTCTGTGACGGGCCGCTTCTAGCGGCGGTGGTGGAAGAGCTGCATCTGCCGGATCTGGCGGGCAAACGGCTCCCTCGGGGTGGCCGAAGCGGGCCGATTCATCACACGGCGCACCAGCACGAAGGACAGAAGGCCAAAGACCACGCCGCCAACGGCCTGGCCGATCAGCACACCCTCTGCGCCGAGCCATGCGGAAAACGCGATGACCGGCACGATGGTGCCCACCGTGTGCCGCCCCCAATTGACCCAGGTGGATGTGAACGGGTGGCCCAGATTGTTGAAGCTGGCATTGGAGACGAAGATCATCCCGTTGAAGAAGAATGCCAGCGCCAGGGGGCCGCAGAACAGGAAGACGAGGTCCTGCGCCTCGCCGGTGGCTCCGAACAGGGCCGCAATCGGCCCGCGCAGGGCAAAGAGAATGGCGGTGACGCTCAACACGACGATGCCGGTGAACAGAAGCGCCTCGTAATAGGTGCGGCGCACGCGATCCTGCAGGCCCGCGCCGAAATTCTGGCCGACGATGGGGCCGACCGCGCCCGACAGGGCAAAGAGGATCCCGAACGCGACCGGTGTCAGGCGGCCCACGATGGCCATGCCTGCGACGGCCTCCTCCCCGAACTCCGACATGGCGCGGGTGACGTAGGCCTGCCCGATGGGCGTGGCCAGCTGCGTCAGGATCGCGGGGCCCGCGAGGCCTAGGATCGGGCGCAGATCGATGGCCAGATCGGGCAGCGTCGGGCGCAGCAGTCCGCCATGGTGGCGGAAAATCGGGATCAGCGCGACGGCGGCGATGGTGATCCGGGCAATGGCCGAGGCGATGGCGGCCCCGGTCAGCTCCAGATCCAGGCCGAAGATCAGGATCGGGTCGAGCACGGCATTCACCACACCGCCCGCAATTGTCGCCATCATCGCGCGGCGCGCATCGCCATGGGCGCGCAGGATCGCGCCGCCCACCATCCCCACCAGCAGGAAAGGCAGCGTGGGCACGATGATCTGCAGATAGCCAACGGCCAGATCCTGCGTCGCCTCCCCCGCGCCCAGAAGGCGCACGAGGGCGGGCAGGTTCACCCAGACGATCGCCGCGAAGATCGCGCCGAAGACCACCCCATAGGTGAGGACCGTGCCGGACCGGCGCTTGGCCAGAACCTCATCGCCCTGCCCCAGTGCGCGGGCCACCAGGGCGCCGCCCGCAATCGCCATGCCGATGCCGAAGGAGGTGGTGAAGAACAGGATCGCGCCGGCAAAGCCGACGGCGGCGGCCAGCTCCTCTTTCCCGAGCATGGAGATGAAGACCATGTCGATCAGGTCGACAAGGAAGACCGCCATCAACCCCAGCGACGCGGTGAGCGACATCACGGTGATGTGGCGGAAAAGCGAGCCTTGCAGGAAGACCGCCTGAGCGTTTGCCTGTGCCATCGCCTATCCGTTGCACGGGCCGTTGGCCCGCGCCAGAGGATTTCGGCAGTGGCCTAGCGGATCTGGCAGACCGACATCTCGTTGGGGATCGTCGTCCACCAGTGGCCGGTCCATTGCGCGCCGTGGGAGGCGGCGACGGCGGGGCAGACCTGATCGGCATGGCCCTGGTTCCAGATTGGCCCGGCCTCCACCGCGCGGGCGGGCGCCGCGACCTGCACCTGGCAGACCGACATTTCACTCGGGATCGTCGTCCACCAATGGCCGGTCCAGCTGCCGCCATGGGCGGCGGCGACGGCGGGGCAGACCTGATTGGCGTGGTTCTGGTTCCAGATCGGCCCGGCCTCGATGGCCTGTTGCGCGAAGGCCGCGCCGGGGAGGGTCAGGGCAAGGCCGAGGGCGAGAAGAAGGGGGCGGGTCATTGGAGTGGCTCCGAAAGAAGGGGTGTTCGGGGCAGCTTACGCGAGAACCGGCATTTGGCCAGCACCGGTTATCCTCCGTTTCACAAATGCGTCAGGGTGGGCCGGGCCGCTCAGCGGAACCAGAAATCCCAGCCGCGCTGGTAGGCGGCCACCAGCGGATGGCCCTGGATCGTATTGGTGGGCACTTCGTCGGGGCGCGACTGATCCACGCCAAAGGCCTGCGCCGCCTGCCAGACCTCCGCCGTCAGAAAGCGTAATCCGTCGGGCAGATCCGGCGTGCGGGCGGCGTCGGGCACGGCGGGGCCCGCCATCACGAAACCCCAATTCCCGAAGCTCGGCAGGTAGATGTGATACGGGATCGTGGCCAGGCCCTGCCCCGGCGCCATCGGGTTGCGGGTGGCGGCAATTGTCGCCTCGGTGATCCAGAACGCCTCAGTCGCGAAGGTGGGCGAGCCCGCCTGCGTCACCAACAGGCCGTTGCCCGCCAGCCGTTCCATCAGCATGGCGTAGAACTCGACGGAATAAAGCTTCGAGAGGGCAATGCTCTTGGGGTCGGGCAGATCGCCGATGATCACATCGAAGACCTCATCGCCATGGGCTTCAGCGGCCCAGACCCAGGCATCTTCGTTCACGATCTCCACCCGCGGATCGTTCAACGCATCGCCGTTCAGGGTGATCAGATCGGGGTTGGTGGCAAAAAGCTCCGTCACACGCGGGTCGAGATCGACGAGCACGACACGCGCCACGCCTTCATGGCGCAGGACCTCGCGGACCGCCATCCCGTCGCCGCCGCCGAGCACCAGCACCGAGCGGGCGTCGGGCACCAGACCCATGGCGGGATGCACCAGCGCCTCGTGATAGCGGTGCTCATCGAGGCTGTCGAACTGGATCGAATGGTCGAGGAACAGGCGGTAGCGATCATCAAAGCGGGTGATGACGATGCTCTGGTAAGACGTGGTTTCGGAAAAGATCACCTCATCCTGAAACAGCCGCGCATCGACGGCGGAGACGAGACGTTCGGACATCACAAAGGCCGCACACATCGCCAGCAGGAGCGCGGCCCAGGGCAGCCAGAGCCCGCGCGCCAGACGGTCTGAGAAGAGGTAGAGCGAAAACCCCGCCACGAGCAGGTTGAGGATGCCGAAGGCGAGCGACGCGCTCATCAGGGGCAGGTTCGGCACGATCAGCAGCGGGAAGGCCAGCGAGGCGGCCAGCGCGCCGATATAGTCGGCGGTCAGCACGTTTTCGAACCGGAATTCCGCCGCGCCGATCTCCTTCATCACACGGGTGATGAGCGGGATTTCCATCCCCGACAGGATGCCGATGGCGACAAGCCCGCCATACAGCGGCAGGCCGACTGCGCCATAAATCGCGTAAGTGAAAAACAGGAGCGGGCCCAGCGCACCGCCGATGGCGCCCAACGCGATCTGGGCGCGCACGAAGCCGCTCAGCGCATCACCCACGAAGCGCGACGCCCAGGCGCCGATGCCCATAGCGCTCAGGAACACACCGATCACAAAGGAAAACTGGCGAATGCTGTCGCCCAGCAGATAGGACGAAATGGTTGCCGCGATCAGCTCGTAGATCAGGCCCGCGACCGCCACCACGAAGGTGGCCGCCAGCAGCCAGGCAACCTTGGGTGTCAGCTCAGGGCGGGCATCCGCCGCCCCGCTCCCCCGTGTCACGACAGGATAACGGCCGCGATGATGATCGCCATCGACACGAAGACCGATCCGATCAGGATGGCCAGCGACGTGTTCTGATCCTCCTCGATCTCCTTGACGATCGGGAAGGGCGACAGGATCTCGATGATCTTGTAGGCGATATACATCAGCACCATGCCGATCACGCTGTAAAACAGCATCGAGATAAGTTCGCTTAGGATGATTTGGTCGAACATGTCAGAGGGTTCCTTGCGCTGTGGGGCGGATTACTTGACGCGGCCGAAGGCGGCAAACACGCCACCCCCACCGCCGGAGGATCCGGTGCGGATCGATTGGGTCGAGGCGGCGAGATCGCGGCTCTCGCGGGCGACGCCGTAATAGCTGAGGTAGCTTGCGCCCCCCAGGGCCAGAATGCAGCCGGTGATGATGACAAGACGCATGGGGTATCCTTAATCCTCGTCGGTCCAGTCCGAACCGGCGAAACGGCGGCTGGTATGCATGGCCTTGCGACCGGCCACGATGATCCAGCCGAGCCCCGCAATCCCCGCCAGCACGAAGAGCCAGAAGCCGGTGGGTTTGCCTTGCTGGATCCTGAGTCTGACCGAGCCGGATGAGCCCCCCGATCCGTTATCGGCCAGTTCCAGCCGCACCCGGTGTTCGCCGGTATCGCGGGGCCGGAAGCGGAAGCCCGCATTACGGCTGCCTTCCGACCAGCTCTCGCCGCCCGATCGGCCCGAATAATACGATACCGAGCGTTCGCCCGCGATGACGGGTTGCCCGTCGGGGCCGAGGATCTCGGCGGCCAGGACCGCCCATTGATTGGAGAAATTGGTGCGGAAATCGAGGCGCGCGATCTGGGCCGTGTTGGTCACGTCAAACGTATAGCTTTCGGGCAATTGGCCCAGATCCAGGTTCGATGTCTCAAGGATGGTCCGGCCAGGCATGAAGAGGAAGACAAGGCCCAGGATCAGCGCCGCCGCTGCGGTCAGGAACAGCGCGCGGCGGATCACCGGCTCATCCGGCAGGGGCCGGTAGGGTGTCAGCGGATGGGGAGAGGCGGGGCCTAGCGCGCTTTCGGAGAAGCCCAGATCGTCGGCGGTCTCCGCGCGCGGCAGAAGCCGGGTCAGTTCCACCTCCCGCTCGGTCCGGGATTTCACCAGGCTCAGCATCGTATCGGGGCCCAGAAGGCTCACCACCTCCTTGCGCTCACCCAGCTTCGGGACCCAGTTGAACTCCCCTTCCATGAAGTCGATCTGCGTCATGGAGGTGTCGTAATACTTGTAGGTCTTGCCGTCATAGGCCCGTCGTGGGGGCGTTTCGGCGCGCTCCACCGTCGACGGGCTCAGCCAATGCTGCATGTTGTAATCGCGGATCTTGCGCGTGAAGGTCAGATTGCCGTCTTCGACGTTGAGCCACATGTAGCCGTGGGTGGGCGAGAAGATTTGATGCTCCACCCAGCGCCAGGTGCTGGAGCCGTATTTCTCGATAATGCCCAGCGTGCCGATCACCGTGAACTCGACGCCCTCCAATGTGAGGGTCTGGCCGATCTTGACCGGGCTCGCGGGGTGGTCGCGCTTCCCGATACTGTCGAGCACCTTGTAATTGTCCTGCGTGTCCAGCACCGCGCCGCAATAGCCGCAGACATGGCTGAGCACCCGCCCACCGCCCAGAACCGACAGGCCCGCGCCGCACGACGTGCAATTGATCGAGGATAGGCCGTGGGATGCCGTCATCTGCCGCTTCCCCCATGGGCGCGCTTCACCTTCAGTTTGAAGGGATCGAGCCAGATGCCCTCCGACCAGCTGTGCCCGCCTTCCCAGAATTCACCCGACAGGATCTGTCCCGACGGGCCGGAGGCGTTGATGAAATAGTGCTCATCCCCCACCTGGACCATTTCGGGGAATTGCCCGCGCATGGCGATGCAGGTGGCGGTGTCGCCCTCGGTCACGGTGTATTTGCGGCCATCATAGCCGATCACCTCGCCCACGCGGGCCGGATCGCTGCGCCTTGGGCCGGAACTGCCGGCGAAGGGAAATTGCAGGGCGACGTCGCCTTCGTCGATGGAGATCCAGGCGCCGGTGCCCCTGTCGTCCTCGGCATACATCTCGTCCCAGGTGCCGCGTCCGTAGCTGTAGCGCGCATGGCCGACGACATTGTATGTCTTGCCCTCCGCCATCACCGTATCGTTCAGGCCGAACAGCATCGGGTAATCGTGCATCTCGCCATTATTGCCGATCTGCGCCAGCGCGTCGGCCTCGCGGAACAGCGTCGTATCGCAGGAAGGGCAATCGAACATCCGCGTGGATTTGCGAAGATTCTCAAACCCATAGCCGCAATTGGGGCAAGTGACGTGGCTGTCGGTCATATCAATGGGCGGGTCCGAAATCAGGGCGGTTTGAATGCCGCGACCCTAGCCGCGCGGAGGCGGGCGCGTAAAGGGGGAAGCCGCGTTGGCGCTTCCCCGGTCGGGCCGCGGATGGGCACTGGCCAAGGTGCCCGGCTTGCCCCTAGATTGCGGCCAATCGCAAGGGGGATGCGCCATGGCCGTGACACGTTTGTTGACAGAATTCGGCATGGGATCGTCCCTGCGCCGACAGGATTACACCGGGGCCGCGACGCGCGCCGTCAGGGACGCGCTGTGGCACAATTCGATCAATCTCGCCGAGCTTTACGGCAAGGACAAATCCGAGATGATCATCACCGTGGAGGTCGGCGTGCAGGACCCCGACGCGCTGGATGCGGAGGCGATTGCCGCGATCTTCCCCTATGGCCGGATCAATGTAGTGCCCCGGAAGGGCGGCCTTGACGTGCCGCGCGAGGATGGCGGTGCGCCCACGGTGATCGCCAATGTCGCCATCTCGGTGGCGCTGGACGTGGAGGCGAGCGCATGAGCGATCAGCGGTTCATCATCGAAATGGGCATGGGCAACGACCAGTACGGCATGGATTACACCAAGGCCGCGGGGCGCGCGATCGAAGACGCGATCCGCCATTCCGCGATCCCGCTCTTTGAAGCGACGGGGCTGGGGCACGATGCGATGCGCGTGCAGGTCACCATCGGGGTGCAGGAGCCGGACAAGGTGGATTGCGCGGCGCTGGTGGAGCGGCTGCCGCGCGGAAATGCAACCGTAACGGCGGTTTTCGGCGGGCTCGATGTGACCAACCCGGATACCGGCAAGGTGCTGGTGATCGCCTCAGCGGCGGTGGAGGCGTTCTTGCCGAAACAGGGCTAGGCGAGCTTAGTCGTCCAGAAACGCGCCGATCTTCGCGGACAGCGCGTCCCAGTCGGTGAATTCGTGCTCGGCGGCGTCGCGGTCATAGTCCCGGTTGCGCATGACGACGTAGCGCACAACCTGCATGGCGAAGTAATCGTATTCGCCGGTGCGCACCGCGCCGGGCACCAGCATTTCGGCATCGGGCTCCAGGCCGGTGCGCATCTTCATCTCCAACAGGTAATCGGCCGCCTCGTCGCGCCCCTCAGCAAAGGCCGCGTTCAGGCTGACGGACAGCATCAGCACCGGGCGTTCGGAGAGATCGTCGCGCTTCGCCGCAATCAGCGCCTCGAAGTTGCGGGGGTGGCGGCGTTGATGGACCGGGGCGGCCAGGATCACGGCATCGATGCCGTCCAGCACCAGTTCGGTGGGGCTTTCGGCATCGGTCAGCACGGCCTCATGGCCGCGCTTGCGGATATCTTCGGCGGCGAACCGGGCGATCTTGCCGGTCTGCCCCTCCACCGTCGCGTAAAGGATCAGGACCTTCATCGGGGGGTCTCCCATGGCTATGGGACAGACCTACCCCGCTCGGCGCGGCCCTGCCTTGCGCTGGATCAAGGCAGGGTCATCCCAGCACCTCGCCGATGCTCTGCGCGGTGACATCGACGATCATGTCCGCCTCCTCCCGGCTCAGGCAGAGCGGCGGGGCGAAGCCGATGATATCGGCCTGCGGCATCGCCCGCGCGATCACGCCGCGCCGGGCCATGGCACCGACGATCTGCGGCACGATCTTGTCGGCCGGATCGAAAGGCGCGCGGGTGTCGCGGTCTTTCACCAGTTCCACCGCCGTCAGCATGCCCGCGCCGCGGACCTCGCCCACGGGCGCCATCTCCCCCACCGCATCGGCCATCCGTTCGGTCAGATAGGCGCCAACATCACCGGCATTTTCGACCAGCCCAAGGCTGTCGAGCAGCTTGAGGTTGGCCACGCCGGCCGCCGCGCCGATCGGATGCGCCGAGTAGGTCCAGCCATGGCCGAGCGGCCCGAATTCGTCGGAGCCGCGCGCCAGAACCTCCCAGACCCGATCATGCACAACCGACCCCGAGAGCGGCGCATAGGCCGATGTGAGGCCCTTGGCGATGGTCATGATATCGGGCTCGATCCCGTAGATGTCCGAGCCGAACATCGCGCCCAATCGCCCGAACCCGGTGATCACCTCATCGACGATCAGAAGGATGTCGTGGCGCTTCAGAACCGGCTGGATCGCCTCCCAATAACCTGCCGGCGGCGGCACGATGCCGCCGGTGCCGATCACCGGTTCGGCGATGAAGGCGGCGATGGTGTCTGCCCCCTCCTCCGCGATCAGCGCCTCCAGATCGGCCACGCATTGCGCTGTGAATTGATGTTCGGTTTGGCCAAGATCCGCGCGCTGAAACGCGTATGGCGCGGTGGTATGGCGCACGGATTGATGGGGAAGGTCAAACTTCTTGTGGAAAAGCGAGAGGCCCGTCAGCGACCCGCTCATCAGGCCCGAGCCGTGATATCCCCGCCAGCGCGAGATGATCTTCTTCTTCTCCGGCCGCCCCAGAACGTTGTTGTAATACCAGACGAGCTTCACATTCGTCTCGTTGGCATCCGATCCGCCCTGCCCGAAAAACGTGCGGTTCATCCCCTCGGGCGCGCGTTCGGCAATCATGCGCGCCAGCGTCACCGACGCCTCCGTTCCGTGGCCGACATAGGAATGGTAATAGGCCAGTTCGCGGGCCTGCGCCGCGATGGCCTCGGCCACCTCCTGGCGGCCATATCCGATGTTCACGCAATAGAGCCCGGCAAAGGCATCGAGCATCCGGTTGCCATCACGATCCGTGACCCAGCAGCCCTCGGCCGTCTGCATGATCCGCCCCGTCGCCTCCCCCCGAGCGTGCTGGCCCAGCGCCGTCGACGGATGGAAGAAATGGTCGCGATCCCATTGCGCGAGTTGGTCGTTGGTCAGCATCCCGGCTCTCCCCAATCGGTTGTTAACAATTTTACGCTAACAGCCCTCATACCCGCCGCGAAAGGGGGAAGATGAGGCTTGCCGTGTTGCCAGCCTACTGATAGGTAGGCAATCTGATGTCAAAGGAGCCACAGGTGATGGATCTTCATTCCGATTTCACGGCGCGGGTGCTGGTACATTCCGACAGCCTGGCGTGGCAGGCCTCCCCCATGGCGGGTGTGGAGCGGCGCATGCTGGACCGGATCGGCGATGAGGTGGCCCGCGCAACCTCCATCGTGCGCTACGCGCCCGGAAGCCATTTTTCCGCCCATACCCATACCGGCGGGGAGGAATTCATCGTTCTCGACGGTGTTTTTCAGGATGAGCATGGCGATTTCCCGGCGGGCACCTATGTGCGCAACCCGCCCACCTCGTCCCATACGCCCGGCTCCGAGGCGGGTTGCACGATCTTCGTGAAGCTCTGGCAGTTTGCCCCCGATGACCGGACGCAGTTCCGCAAGGATATGGCCGCAGGGCTTGGCGCGGCGGCAACCGGTGTCGCCACCGCCCGTCTGCACGAGGATGCGCGCGAGCGGGTGACCTATCACCACCTGGCTCCGGGCGCGACGCTCACAGAAGACACTACCGGCGGGATCGAGATCCTGATGATCGGCGGCGAAGCCACAACCGGTGCGGATGAGGAGTTGCGACAGGGATCGTGGCTGCGCCTTCCGGACGGAGCCGCCTTTGCCGTGACGGCGGGTGAGAGCGGCGCGCAGATCTGGATGAAAACCGGCCACCTGCCCTTTGCGCAGGCGCCGGCTGTCTGAGCGATGGAAACCGATATCCTGATCATCGGCGCGGGCCTGTCGGGCCTGCACCTTGCCACGATCCTGCACGAACAGGGGCGTGACGTGCGGGTATTGGAGGCGCGGGACCGCACGGGGGGCCGTGTTCTGGGCGCGGCCTATCGCGCGCAGACCTACGATATGGGCCCGGCCTGGTTCTGGCGCGGGCAGCCGCGGATTGCCGGCCTGATCCGCCGCCACGGCCTGACGGCGTTCGAACAATTCTCGTCCGGGGCGCTGACCTTCGAGGATGAGCATGGTGACGTGCAGCAGGTGCAGGGGTTCGCGCCGATGGAAGGATCGCTGCGCCTGCGCGGCGGATTTGCGGCGCTCACCCATGCGATGACCCGCGCACTGCCGACCGATCGGATCCATCTGGGCACGCCGGTCACCGCCCTGTCGCGCGACGGCGACGGTTTCACGGCCCGGTCCGGGGCACGCAGCTTCACCGCAAACCGGGTGGTCCTGTGCCTGCCGCCACGGCTGGCGGCGCAGATCACCTCGGATCTGGTCCTGCCCCGGAAATCCATGGCCGCCGTGCCGACATGGATGGCTGGCCAGGCCAAGGCCGTGGCGATCTACGAAACCGCGTTCTGGCGCAAGGCGGGCCTGTCCGGCGACGCGATGAGCCGCAACGGCCCGATGGTGGAGGTGCACGACGCCTCGCCCGCCAGCCTTGAGCGCGGGGCGCTTTTCGGCTTCATCGGCATCCCGCAGGCCGAGCGGACCGACGAAGCCGCGCTCCAGCGCGCGGTGTTGGCGCAATTCGCGCGCCTCTTCGGCCCGGAGGCCGCTGACCCGCTCGCGGTGCATATCAAGGACTGGTCCGTCGATCGGGCGACGGCGACCGCTCAGGATCAGACGGCGCATCAGGCCCATGCCGCCTACCGCCCCTTCGCGCCGATGTGCGATGGCCGCCTGATCCTGAGCGGGGCGGAGACCGCGCCGCAATTCGGCGGCTATCTGGAAGGCGCGCTGGAGGCCGCCGAGCGGGCAGCGGAGCAGATCGGGCGGAGCCGACAGCCATGAGCATCGACACGCGCACCGCGCTTCTGAACGCCGCTGAAGGCGCCGCCCGTGCGCTGGGACCCGACGGGTTCAGCTATGCCCATCTGGCCCGCAAGGTGGGGATCCGCAAAGCCTCCATTCACCACCATTTTCCCACCAAGTCGGGACTGCTTCTGGCTCTGATGCAACGCTATCGCGCGGCCACGGCGCAGGCCCTGGCCCGGATCGACGAGGCGCACGGCAGCGCCGCCGCCCGGATCCGCGCCCTGATCGCGCATTACGAGGCGGCGCTGGAGGACGGCACCTGCCTGTGCCTTTGCGTCGCACTGTCGGTCAGCCACGACCGCCTTACGCCCGAAATCACCGCCGAGATCGCCGCGTTTCGCGACGACGTGACCGCGTGGATCGATGCCACGTTCCGGCTTGGCGCGGCCGATGGCACCCTTGCCGACGGCTCCGCCGCCGCCACGCTCGCCACGCTGGAAGGCGCGCAACTGGCCGCCCGCGCGGAGGCCGATGTCGCGCGCTTTACCCGCGCCGTGGCGCCCCTGCGGGCGCAGACCGCGATCTGATCTGTCGCAAACAGGCTGGACCATCCGGTCCGCCCCCGGCACCCTGCCCGCGACAGGAGGTGCCATTTGCCCGACCGCATTCCCAACTTCGCCCGTGCCGAATACGACACGCGGCTTGCCCGCACCCGCGACGCGATGGAAGGGGCCGGGCTGGACTGGCTGATCGTTACCGATCCGTCGAATATGGCGTGGCTCACCGGGTATGACGGCTGGTCATTCTACGTGCACCAGGCGGTGGTGATCGGCCCCGCCGGCCTGCCGCTGTGGTGGGGGCGTGGGATGGATGGCCTTGGCGCGCTTCGGACGGTCTACATGCCCGACGACCACGTCATCGGCTATGACGACACCTACGTGCAGAACCCCGCCAAACATCCCCATGAGACACTGGCCGACCTGCTGCGCCAGCGCGGCGCCGGGACGGCGCGGATCGGGGTGGAACTGGACAATTACTATTACTCCGCCGCCGCCCATCAGACCCTTCTGCTGCACCTGCCCGGCACCCAATTCCTCGACGCCACCGGCCTCGTGAACTGGCAACGCGCGGTGAAATCCCCCGCCGAGATCGACCGGATGCGCCGTGCCGCCGGGATCGTGGAGGCGATGCACCGACGCATTCTGGAGGTCGCGGCACCCGGCCTGCCCAAGCACCATCTGGTGGCCGAAATCCTGCGGACCTCCGTTCTGGGCACCGATGACGCCTGGGGTGATTACCCGGCCATCGTGCCGCTGACGCCATCGGGGATGGATGCCACCGCGCCGCATCTGACCTGGGATGACAAGCCGATGCGGGAGGGCGAGGCGACATTTTTCGAGATCGCGGGCGTCTACCGCCGCTACCATTGCCCGCAATCGCGCACCCTCTTCCTCGGCTCCATGCCGGCGCATTTCAGGGAGGCCGAAAAGGCCGTGATCGAGGCGACCCATGCGGGGCTGGACCAAGCGCGGCCGGGCAATACCTGCGAGGATGTCGCGAACGCCTTCAACACCACGCTGAACCGCCTCGGCTTCGAAAAGGACAGCCGCACGGGCTATGCGATCGGGCTCAGCTACCCGCCCGATTGGGGCGAACGCACAATGTCGTTCCGGCGCGGCGACATGACGGTGCTCCAACCCGGCATGACCTTCCATTTCATGCCCGCGCTTTGGCTGGAGGATGGCGGGATCGAGATCACCGAACCGATCCTGATCACCGAAACCGGCGTGGAGTGCCTGTCGTCCCTGCCCCGCGAGGTCTTCGTGATATGAGCCTGACCGTCCCCCTCGACCGCCCCGGCAAGCAGTTCGGCCATATCCGCATCCCGCATTCCGCCGATGACAGCGCCTGGGGGCATGTGATGATCCCCATCTGCATCATTGCGGGCGGGGACGGCCCCACGGCGCTCATCACCGGCGGAAACCATGGCGACGAATATGAAGGCCCGCTGGCGATCCGACAGATCATTCAGGACATTTCGCCCGAAGCCGTGACCGGCCGCCTGATCCTGATCCCGTCGCTCAATCACCCCGCGGTTCAGGCCGCCAGGCGCACCTCCCCCATCGACGGTGTGAACCTCAACCGCGCGTTTCCGGGGGATACGGGCGGAACCGTCACCCGGAAGATCGCCGCCTTCTACAACGATCACCTGATCCCGGAAGCCGACCTGATCGCCGACATCCATTCGGGCGGCAAGACGCTCGATTTTCTGCCGATGGCCGTCAGCCACATCCTTGACGATGCCGAGCAGGATGCGCGCTGCGCCAGGGCCGCCCGCACGTTTTCCGCGCCCTACACCGCGCGCCTGCGGGAGATCGACGATACCGGGATGCTTGACGGCGCGGTGGAACGCGCGGGCAAGACCTTCGTGACCACCGAGATCGGCGGTGGCGGCACAACAACGCCGGACTTGATCAAAATCGCCTATGATGGCCTGCGCCGTTGCCTTGCCGCCGCCGGCATCTGCGCTGCGGATCTGCCGCCTGCCCCGTCCCGCGCGCTGGATCTGTCGGATCCGGGCGGCTTCCACTTCGCCACCCATGCCGGGATGCTCCGGCCGCACGTCGCCCTCGGCGAGGCGGTGGCGCGCCACCAGATCCTTGCCGAGATCTACCCGCTCGACGATCTGGAGGCCGCGCCGAAGATCCTCCGGGCACAGAAGGCGGGCCTGCTGGCCGCGCGCCATGTGCCCGGCCTGATCAAGCCCGGCGATTGCGCCTTCGTGATCGGCACTGATGGCGGCCCGATCGATCCGCCGTAGCCGTCCGAACCGTTAACCAAATCCCTAAAATTGTCTGTTTCCAGCGCGGGCAATTGCTCCCCAAGTCCGTTACCGATATGCCACACTTGTTCGACAGAACAGGCGCCGATGAAACCGGCTTCGATGCGGGAGAATCCCGGCCCCCCTTCCCACGCAAAAGGGTGGCTTTACCGATGCGGAAAGACACAGAAGACCTGCTGGAACACGTGCTGCACGCCGTGATGCAGACTGAAAACGACGCGCTGACGCTGGCGATCCACCTGCGCAACACGGTGCCTGATGCGCGGATCATCTCGCTGATTCGCGCATTGCTGGCGGCTGATGGCGTCATTGCCGAAACGTTCAACGGCAGTTCCCCCGGCCGTGCCGACGCCGCGCTGGCCCGCAGCTTCGCGATGACGCTGGCCGAAGCCGCCGATGATCTGGAGGCCGAAGGCGTGCTCGCGGGCCCCGTCCGTCTCCGGGATCTCGCCTTCTGAGGGCGGTGCATTCGAGCGGCCGGGCCACCGCGTCGTCTTTCGATTCACCTCCCTCCCAAAGTATCCTAGGGTCGGCCCATGGCCGCGCTGACCCCCACGTTTTCCGACGATCAGGCCCAGGCCCATGACCGCATCACCGAGGTGCTGCGCGACATGGGCGTGGATCTCGATGACGAAAGCCTGACGCCCGCTGCCGAAGGGCGCGGCGCGGTGCTTGCCGTGACGGGCAAGGCCGGGTCGGGCAAGACCCTGCTTCTGGCCGAACTGGTCAAGGCGCTGGAACGCGCGGGCGTCGATATCGTTTCGGGCGATTGGGAGGGCAAACGCCGCCGTGACCGGCGCACCGTCGCCGTGCTGGCGCCCACGAACAAGGCGGCGTCCGTCCTGCGCAACCGCGGCGTGCCCGCCACCACGATCCACCGCATTCTCTACACGCCGGTCTACGATCCGGAATTCGAGAAGGTCGCCGAATGGCTGGCCGGTCAGGGGGAGCGGCCGACGATCGAGGCGCTGACCGATGAGGCGCTGGACCGCGCGAAGGTGGTTTACGATACCCACAAATCGGTGCCCGCCGCGCTGGCCTCCGCCGGGCTCAGGGGCAGCGATTTCATCACCGGCTGGAAGCGGCGAGAAGATCCGTTGGATATTGGCCTGATCGATGAAAGCTCGATGCTCGATGACAAGCAGTTCGAGGATCTCAAGGAGATCTTTCCGGTGCTCGTCCTCTTCGGCGATCCTGCGCAGCTTGCCCCGGTCGGGCAATCGGGCGAGATGATCTTCGATCGCTTCAAGGGCGACAATCTCCTGCATCTGGCCCGTATCCACCGGCAGGATGCCGATAACCCGATCCTCGATCTGGCCCATGCGCTCGGCGATCCACAGCTGGAATTCTCGGATTTCGAGCGCATGATCGAAGATGCCGCGCGCACAGATGACCGGATACAGGTCGTCCCCCGCGCCAATTCCGACATGATGGCGCGGTCCCCGGTGCTGGTCTGGCGGAACGCCACCCGCATCCGCCTGATCTCGGCCTTCCGCGCCGCGTTCGGGGCCGGCGATGATGAGATCCTGCCCGGTGAGCCGCTGATCTGTGACGGGATCGAACTGCCGCTCAAGCACCGCAAGAAGCGCATCGATCTGGAGGCGCGCGGCCTGATCAAGGGCGCGCCGGTGATCTATCTGGGGCCCGGAAACCGCCCGGGCTTCTCGCGCCTGCATGTGCTTGGCGCCGATACGCCACGCTTCTCCGCCGCCTCCATCGTCAAGATCGAAAAGCCGGGGGAGGAGGAGCCGTTCCTGCCCTATGCCGCCCGGATGGGCGCGGCCTTCCTGCACGGTGCGGCGGTGACGATCCACAAGGCCCAGGGTTCCCAATGGCCCGAGGTCCAGGTCTTCGCGCCGGACCTCTACGCCGCCTCCCGCGCGGGCCGGATGGAGGCGGGGCAGGCGCTCTGGAAACGGCTGGCCTATGTCGCCATCACGCGGGCCGAGGAGCGCCTGATCTGGGTCACCCGCTACATGCTCTCGCGCCCCGCCGGCCCGCTCCACACGGGCGATCTGGAGGAAAAGGCCGCCCCGCTGGAGCTGGAAGCTGAGGCGGACGGCATGCCATTGGACGGATAGTTGAAGAACCGGTGGGATATACCGGAGATATCCATCAGATATACCAATTCTATCCCGGCCTGTTGGCCAGGTTTCAGCGATCGGAGACGCCCATGAAAACCATCCTTATCACCGGCGCCAGCTCGGGCATCGGGCGTGCCACGGCAGAGACGTTCCTGCAAAACGGCTGGCGCGTGGGTCTTCTGGCCCGTCGGGCCGAACGGCTTGAAGATCTGGCGGCGCGCTACGACACCGCGCTTGCCCTGCCCGGTGACGTGACGGTGCTTCAAGACGTTGAAAACGCGGTGCAATCCCTTGTCGTGGAGTGGGGCCGTCTGGACGCCGTCTTCAACAATGCCGGCATCTTCACGCCCCAGGGCACGATTGATGAGATCGACCCGCGGGATTGGCATAACAGCCTCGCCGTGAACCTCACGGGCATGTTCAACACCGCCCGCGCCGCCTTCGCCCAGATGCGCGCTCAGGATCCTCAGGGCGGCCGCATCATCAATAACGGCTCCCTCTCCGCCCATTCCCCGCGCGACGGAAGCATCTGTTACACAACGACAAAACACGGCGTGACCGGCCTCACGAAAACGCTCAGCCTTGATGGCCGCCCGTTCCGCATCGCCGCCGGGCAGATCGATATCGGCAACGCCAAAACCGAACTAGTCGAACGCCTGAACGATCGCATGATCGCCGAAGGCAAGCCGCTGATGGACATGATGGATGTGGCCGAAGCCGCCCAATCGGTGCTGCACATGGCCAATATGCCGCTCTCGGCCAATGTCCTCTTCCAGACGGTTCTGGCCACCAACATGCCCTATGTGGGCCGCGGCTGATCCTTCACACCTCATTAAGGTTAACGCGCCGCGCCCCCTTCCAATGGTCCAAAATACCCCGGGGGAGTCCGTCAGGACGGGGGCAGCGCCCCCCGTTTGCAAGGACTCAATCCTCCGGCCGACGCACCCACCGGGCCCGCCAATCCGGGGCCTCGAACGGGTCGGGCCAGAACTCCCGCTGCAAGGCGATCAGATCGCCCCGCACGGTATGGAACGTCAGGGCCGTTGCGCGCATCGTGCCGTCACTCACGCAGACCTCGGTCACGATCTGGTCGCCTTCGCCCACGATCCGGCGCAGATCGAAGGTCCATTCGCCCTCGGCCGGGTAGGCGGTGTTCAGCGCGGCAAAATTCTCCCGGCCCTCGATCATCTCGCCCGATTGCGGCCATTGCAGGCGAAAATCTTCGGTGAGGCACAGGCTGGCGGCATGGAAATCATTGGTTCCCATCACGTGCCAGAACTTGCGGACAACCCGTTGTGCGGCGGCCGACACCGCCCCTATGTCCGGATATAGCGGAACACGGCCGAGGCCAGCCATCCCGCCGCAATGGCGATGACAAGCGATAGGATGCCGTAAACCAACGGCCGATCATGGGCGAGATTATAGATAAACCGTTCCAAGCCGACCTTCCGCACTGCGATATCTTGTTCATGGACGTCGATGACGTTCCCGCCACGGGTCAAGAATATGCGCGTGCGGTAGTCACCTTCAACAAGGTTTGCGGGCAATTGGATAGATGTATCGAACAAGGTTTCGTTACGAAGCGTCACGCCGCCTTCGATGGTCTGGTACAAATCGCCCCGTTCGCGGATCCGGATCAGGGCGCTGGTGAAGGATTCGCCATCCTCCACGCCGATGCCCACGGCCCTGATTGCATTGGGGATCGAGACCTGATGGCGCAGGTCTTCCGTCTGGGTGATGACCTCGTCAAAGGCCGCGGTGGTGGCGACCGCGTAGAAAGACGGCGCGGCATCGACCTCGACCACATCGGTGTTGACCCAGATGCCAAATCGCCGGTCCTTGCGCCGCACGGCCACCGGCAGGGATGGGCCTTCGACGGTGATGATCACCTCCAGATCGCCCTCCGGCGCGGGCGCATCGCGGCTGACCGCCCCGAAAATCAGGATCTCGGACCCCTCGAAATTCGCGGTGATATTGATCGCGTCGCGGCTGAGCCCGACCACCACGGTTTCGGCCATGGCGGGCAGCCCCAGAAACAGCGTGGCTGCGATCAGAAGCGCCCTCAATGTCCTGCCCCCGCCCCGAGGGAGTACAGTTCGGACGGCATCACCAGCAGATCGAAGGCCAGCTTGCCGCAGACGGCCAGCACCATGATGGCCAGCAGAATGCGCAGCTGCTCCGCCTTCAGGCGGGTCCCGATCCGCGCGCCGATCTGCGCGCCGACGACGCCGCCGACCAGCAGCAGGACAGCCAGGACCATATCGACGGTGAAGTTCGTCGTGGCGTGCATCAGCGTGGCAAAGCCGGTGACAAAGATGATCTGAAACAGCGATGTGCCCACCACGACCTTCGTGGGCATCCCCAGCAGGTAGATCATCGCGGGCACCATGATGAAGCCACCGCCCACACCCATGATCGCCGCCAGGACGCCCACGAACAGCCCCACGATCAGCGGCGGAATGACGGAGATATAGAGGCCCGACGTGCGGAAGCGCATCTTGAACGGCAAGGCGTCGATCCAGCCGCGCTGGCGCCGCTTCGGGGGCACAACCCCTCCGGCGGACCGGGCCCTGCGGATGGCGTTGAGGCTCTCGATGAACATCAGGCCGCCGATTATGCCAAGGAAAACAACGTAGCAGAGCCGCACCAGCAGATCGACCTGGCCGATCGCCGTGAGCGCCGCAAAGACCTGCACCCCGATCGCGGCCCCCACAAGGCCGCCGATCAACAGGACCCCGCCCATCTTGAGGTCCACGGTTTTTCGTTTGAAATGCGCCAGCACGCCCGAGAAGGACGAGGCCACGATCTGGTTGGCCTCGGTCGCGACGGCCACGGCGGGCGGAATGCCGATGAAGAACAGGAGCGGCGTCATCAGAAAACCGCCGCCCACACCGAACATGCCCGACAGGATGCCGACAAGCCCGCCAAGCCCCAGCAGAAGGAACGCGTTCACGCTCACCTCGGCAATGGGCAGGTAGATTTGCATCGGGCAAATGGCCTTTGACTAGATGGCTTCCGCTTTAACGCGCGTCTCGTCCGTTGGCCAGTGCGGCACCACGGCGCGCGGATCAAAAAAAGAAGTTAGATGAATCGCGAAGACGCCCCCCGCAGGTCGCAAGGTTTGGGGTTTCGGGATAGGACCAGATCCGGGATTTATGAGAGCCACAGTCTCAATAATCACCCCCACACGCCAGCAAAAAAATCTGGGCGCGGCCCAAGGATCGCGCCTCGGCCTCCGTCATAGGGTATGAGATGCGCATGAACGTGAGTGATGAGGATTTGGCGGAGGCCGCGGCGGGCGGCGATGGCACGGCCTTCGGGCTGCTGCTGGAGCGCTGCTATGATCGTCTGTTCGCGCTGTGTTTCCGGCTGACCGGCAGCCGCGCCGAGGCGGAGGACCTGACGCAGGATATCTGCCTGGCCCTGCCCGGAAAGCTGGCGGGCTATCAACGGCGCGCCAAGGTCACGACGTGGCTCTACCGCGTTGCCGTGAATGCCGCGACAGACAGGCGACGCAGGGCCGCGAGTTATGTCCGCGCCACCGAAGGCTGGGGCGATTGGGAGGTGGACCGTCAGGCGACGGCCGTTGAGGCGTCGGACGGTCTGGATTGGCTGACCCGCGCGATGGCGGGCCTCACACCCACCTTGCGCGACACGCTGGCGCTCGTGCTCGACGATCTGACTCATGCGGAGGTCGCGCAGATCATGGATGTCAGCGAAGGCACAATTTCCTGGCGCGTGGCGGAAGCCAAGAAAAAGCTGCGCGCGATGAGAGAAGAGGAGGAGGGCATATGACCTCCCGCGATGAATTTCAGGACCTGAAAGCGGCGATGGACGCCGCCACGCCCGCCCCCGATGCGGCGCGGCGCGCCGATGTGCTGGCCCGCGCCCAGGCCAATTTCGAGGCCACCCAAGGATCGCCTGCCGCCGCCCGTCAAAGCTCTGTCTCCCCGGACCGCCGGGGCTTTTTCAGAGGAGCTTTCGATATGTTGATGACCAAGACAACCGGCGCATTGACCGCCACCACAGCCCTTGTCGCCGTGGGGGTCCTGTTCCTGAGCCCGCAGGGACAGGAGCTGTTGAATGGTTCGGCACCCTTGGTGCAGGAGCCCGTGACCGGGACGTTGACCGACGACGAGATCGCAGCGGATCCGGAGCCCCTCCCCGCGCTGATTGCCGTTGAAGAAGCGCTGGAAGCCGCCCCCGAGGCCGATGCGCCCGTACTGCCCGCACTGTCACCTGCACCGCGCGGTGTGGCGCCGGACGCGCCCGCCCAGGCGCCGCAATACGAGGGCATCGCGCTGACGGGATCCGCCGAACTTGATGTGTCCAGAGGCGAAGCGGACAGGGAATTGGGATCTAACGGGGCGGCTCTGAGCGAGGCCCCTGCGCCCTTTTCACCGGAAGATGGGGTCTCAATTTTCACCAACGGCGATTTCGGAACCCTGACACTGGGCGACACGGACGGTGGATTTGAGACAGGCATCTCCCAATTCGGGGCGGGCAACTCAGCCACCATTCTCGCGCCGGGTGACCGGCGCATTCAGCGTGGCGTCATTGCTGACGTTGCCTCGACCCCCACCCCGGATACCGAAGAATTCGCCAATGCCGATGACAATCCCCTGCGGGTTGTCGCCGATGATCCCGTGTCGACCTTCTCAATCGATGTGGACACGGCGTCTTACGCGCTGCTGCGCTCCAGCCTGAACCGGGGGCAACTGCCTGCGCCGGAGGCCGTGCGGATCGAGGAGATGGTGAATTACTTCCCCTATGATTACCCCGCCCCCGATGCGGATGACGTCAGCCCGTTCCGCCCCACGGTGGAGGTTTTCGCAACCCCCTGGAACCCCGACACGCAGTTGGTCCATATCGGCATCCAGGGTGAATTGCCGGCAATCGAAGATCGCCCGCCCCTGAACCTTGTGTTCCTGGTGGACACGTCCGGATCGATGAACGAGGCCGCCAAGCTGCCGCTGCTGATCCAGTCCTTCCGGCTGATGCTGGATCGTCTGACCCCCGAGGATCAGGTCGCCATCGTGACCTATGCGGGCAGTGCCGGGGTGGCACTGGAGCCGACCGCCGCGTCAGACACCGCCACGATCTCCGCCGCGCTGACGGCCCTGCAGGCCGGTGGGTCCACCAATGGCGTAGGCGGGTTGCAGGCGGCCTACGATCTGGCCGCCGAGATGACGGAGGATGGTGAGGTCTCCCGCGTGTTGCTGGCGACGGATGGGGATTTCAACGTCGGCATCAGCGACCCGACGGCGCTGGAGGATTACATCGCCGAGCAGCGGGAGACCGGGATATACCTCAGCGTCCTCGGCTTCGGGCGGGGCAATCTGCAGGACGACACGATGCAGGCGCTGGCCCAGAACGGCAACGGGACAGCGGCCTTCATCGACACGCTGCACGAGGCGCAGCGGGTGCTGGTGGATCAACTGGCCGGCGCATTGTTCCCGATTGCGGACGACCTGAAGGTTCAGGTCGAGTTCAACCCGGAGGCGATCGCCGAATACCGCCTGATCGGGTACGAGACCCGCGCTTTGGCGCGCGAGGACTTCGCCAATGACGCTGTGGATGCAGGCGAATTGGGGGCGGGTCATTCCGTGACGGCGATCTATGAGGTCACGCCGGTCGGCTCGCCTGCGCAACTGGTCGCGCCGCTCCGCTATGCCACCGATGACGGCGCGTCGGAGACCGAATTCGGCGACGAGTTGGGCTTTATCTCGCTGCGCTGGAAGGAGCCGGGCGAGGACGACAGCACGTTGATCGATTTCCCGATCGCCGCCACCCCGTCCGAGCCAGGCACCGAGGCGCAATTCGCCGCCGCCATTGCCGGCTTCGGCCAATTGCTGCGGGGCAACGCGTTCCTGGGCGATTGGGGTTACGAGGAGGCGATTGCACTGGCCAATGCCAGCCGCGGCGAAGATGAGTTCGGCTATCGGACCGAGGCGATCCAGCTGATGCGGCTGGCGCAAAGCCTCACGCAGTAACCGTCGAGCAGTGCCCCGGCGATCCGCGCGGTTGTCGGGGCAATCAGATGTTGGGGCGTGTAGTGGCCAGCTTGGCGGCAAAGCCGATGAAGACCACGCCCGTCACACCCTTGATCCATCGCTGAACCGACCCGCTGCGCGCGACTTTGGTGAGCGTGGAAAACAACAACACCATCGCCCCGAACCACACCGCATTCACCAGTGAATGCAGCGCCACCAGAAGGAAGCTGGCCGCCGCTGAGGTTTCCCCCGGCGTGATGAACTGCGGGAACGCCGCGAGATAGAACATCGAGACTTTCGGATTCAACGCGTTGGTCAAGAACCCTTCGACAAAGGCGCGCATCAACGTCCGGCGGGATCGGGCCGGGGCCACGGCGGCAGATCCGTCCATCCCCCGATAGGCCGCCCAGAGCGCTTTCGCCCCGATCCAGAACAGGTAGGCCGCACCCAGGTACTTCACGATGGCAAAGGCCGTCGCGGATTGGACCAGCAGGATGGAGAGGCCCAGAATCGCCAGCGCCCCATGCACATAGAACGCCGCCACGAAGCCCGCGACATTGGCAAAGCCTGCCGCCCGCCCGGAGGCTGGGACCGTCTTGGCGATCAGAACGCCATTGGGGCCCGGCGATACGACCAGAAGGGTTGCCACGACGACAAAGGATAAGATCTCGGTCAAGCCCATCGTGATATCCCCCTTCGGTTGCCCTGGGGAGATGACGGCGAAACGGCGGGAAACGCAATGTCCGGCGAGCGGGCGCGCGTCGGTCAGACCGGGACCGGCGTGGGGCTCGGGATCAGTTCAAGAATTCATCGGTAGGTGGCACCTGGCCTTCAGGGACATTCTCTTTCAGAAGATACCCTGGCGGCCGACGGGCTTTCGCTGCGTGGAAACCCTTGGTGGAGCCTAGCGGGATCGAACCGCTGACCTCCTGCATGCCATGCAGGCGCTCTCCCAGCTGAGCTAAGGCCCCATAAGGTGGGGGCGGTTTAAGACCGGCTCCGCGCCCTTGCAAGCGAAAAATCCCGCTTGTCGGCGCGCCGGTCGGCCCCGCCCCCGCCGTTAGTCGTCGTTGTCGTCCGACGCGACATCGGCGATGTCGTCAAGCGCGACAGTATCGTCGTCATCATCGTCCAGCACATCGTCGTCGGGGATATCGGCGTCATCATCGTCGATATCGATATCATCGTCGAGGACCAGATCTTCTTCCTCGGCCTCGGCTTCCTTGGCTTTTGTGGCGGCCTTGTCGGCCACCAGGCTTTGCGCCCCGCCCTTGCCGGTCTCTAGCACAACGACTTCGCCCGTATAGGGGCTGACGATGGGGCTTGCGCCCAGATCGTAGAAGCGTTTTCCGGTTGTGGGACAGACGCGCTTAACGCCCCATTCCTCTTTGGGCATGACACCCCCTTCAATCATCGGTATCGCGGGAAGCGGACCTCTGCCATAGTGTCGGAAGAGTGTCAAAGCCTTTCCGGGCCTGCGCGCCGCACTGTATTTCGGAGGTGGTATTTGGCCACGCGTCCGCCTGTTTCAACCCCAGGGACCCGCCATGTCCTGCCCGGCGATCCGCCGGTGGAGGTGACGTTGCGCCGAAACGCGCGCGCCAAGCGATTCTCGCTGCGGGTAAGCCGTGCCGATGGGCGCGTCTCGCTGAGCCTGCCGACATGGGCGCCCGAGGCCGAGGCGCTGGCCTTCCTGCACGCGCGCGAGGATTGGCTGCGCAGCCATCTGGCAACTGCCCCCGCCCGCGTGGAGGCAGGAATCGGGGTTGATCTGCCCGTCTGCGGCGTGCCGCGCGCGGTGGTGGCCGGAACCGGCCGGTCCGCCCGCTTCGAGGAGGGTGAGTTGCGCGTGCCCCCCGGGCCGCGGGAAGGGCCACGCCTGAAGGCCCTCCTGACGGCGATGGCCCGGGACCGCCTCAGCGCGACGGTGGCGCGCTACGCGGAGGCGGTGGGGCGAGACTACGGGCAGATCACCCTGCGCGATCCGCGCTCGCGGTGGGGCAGCTGTTCCTCACGCGGGGATCTGATGTTTTCCTGGCGTCTGATCATGGCCCCGCCGGATGTGCTGGATTACGTCGTCGCCCACGAGGTCGCGCATCTGGTGGAGATGAACCACTCCGCCCGGTTCTGGGCGCTGTGCCGCAAGCTCTGCCCGAAGACGGATACCCACCGCGCGTGGATGAAAACCAATGGCCCGGCGCTGCTGGCCTGGCGGTTCGAGGCGGGGGCATAGATCGATGCTGATGAATCCACGTCCGACAGAAACCGGAGCAGCCGTCGCCCATGACAGGGTCTACCGCGCGCTGCGGTCCCGGATCATGCATGGGGAGGTGGAGCCGGGCCAGGCGATGACACTGCGCGGGCTGGGTCGGGAATTCGGCGTATCAATGACACCCGCGCGGGAAGCGGTACGCAGGCTGGTCAGCGAAGGGGCGCTGTTCCTGTCGACCTCGGGCCGTGTCTCCACGCCGGAATTATCGAACGAACGGATCGAGGAACTGGCCGCGATCCGCGCCCTGCTCGAGCCCGAGCTTGCCTCCCGTGCCCTGCCGCGCGCCCATCCGGCGCTGATTGAACGGATGGAGGCGATCAACGGCCAGGTCGCGCTGGTGATCGCGAAACGCGATGCCGTGGGCTACATCCGCACCAACCTGGAATTCCACCGCACACTCTACCTCCGTGCCCAGGCCCCGGCGATGCTGGCGCTGGCCGAGACGGTCTGGCTGCAACTGGGCCCCACGATGCGCGCCCTCTACGGACGTCTGGGTCGCACGGAATCGCCGCCCCACCACCGGTTGATCCTGGCCGCTCTGAAGGCGGGTGACGAGCCTGGCTTGCGCCTGGCCCTCCGCGCAGATGTCACCCAGGGCCTCAGGCTGCTCGTCAACTAAAGGGATTGCGCCGCGCTTGCGCGCGCCGCCCGGGGGCCTCGCTCGCCTTCGGCGCCCTCGGCCCCGTCATCCACGCGCAGCGTCATTGATCAATCGCTTTCGGCGTCGGGGGCGCTGCCCCCATGCGGCCAAAGCCGCATTCCCCCGGAGTTTTCTGACCAAGATGAAACAGGCAGCGTCCCACCTTGACCCGACCCACGTTTCATCTTGGAACAAAAACTCCCGCCGGAGGCATCCTCGCTATGAGACGCTGGGCCGTTGGACATTGGCAAGGACGACCTGCAACACGCGCCCGCGCCCGAAGCCCCAGAGGGGCGAGGGCGCCGGGTCCGGCGAGGAAAGACGCCGCAGGCGTCGTCCGAGGCGGAGATGCGGGCGCCTTGCGGCAATTCATCAGGCGTGAATCGCGCCATCTCCGCAGGCGAGGGCCGCTTCGCGCACGGCTTCGGAATAGGTCGGGTGGGCATGGCATGTCATGGCCAGGTCCTGGGCCGATGCCCCGAACTCCATCGCCACGCAGATCTCGTGGATCAGGTCGCCCGCCATCGGCCCGATGATATGCGCTCCGAGAATCCGGTCCGTCTCCTTGTCGGCAAGGATCTTCACAAACCCGTCGCCCGCGAAATTCGCCTTGGCGCGGCCGTTGCCCATGAAGGAGAACTTGCCGACCTTGTAGGCGCGACCCGACTCTTTCAGGCTCTCCTCGGTCTCACCCACATTCGACACTTCCGGATGGGTGTAGATCACGCCGGGAATGACCCCGTAATTCACATGCCCATGCTTGCCGGCCACCACTTCGGCCGCCGCCATCCCTTCATCCTCGGCCTTGTGCGCCAGCATCGGGCCCTTGATCGCGTCACCGATGGCCAGAACACCGTCGACATTGGTGTGGTACTGCCCGTCCACCTCGATCTGGCCGCGATCGGACATCTTCACACCCAACTCTTCAAGCCCCAGCCCATCCGTGTAGGGCTTGCGCCCGGTGGCTACCAAGACAACATCCGCATCCGTAACGACTTCGCTGTCATCCTTGCGGAGCTTGTAGGTCACCTTGGCCTTGGTCTTGGTTGCGTCCACTTTCTGCACCGCCGCCCCGAGCACGAAGCTGAGACCCTGCTTCTTCAGGGTCCGCTGGAAGACCTTGGAGATCTCCGCATCCATACCCGGCGTGATGTGATCCAGGAATTCGATCACCTCCACCTGGCTGCCCAGACGCGCATAGACGGAGCCGAGCTCCAGCCCGATCACACCGGCGCCGATCACGACCATCTTCTTTGGAACTTTCGGCAGGCTCAGCGCGCCTTCGCTGTCGACGACGACCTTCTGGTCGATCTCGATCCCCGGCAGGCTCGACGGCTCGGACCCGCTGGCCACGATGATGTGCTTGGCCTCGTGCACCTCGTCACCGACCTTGACCTTGCCCTTCTCGGGGATGGAACCCCACCCCTTCAACCAGTCGATCTTGTTTTTCTTGAACAGAAATTCGATGCCCTTGGTGTTCTGGCCAATGACGTCGTCCTTGTAGGCCTGCATCTGGGTCCAATCGACGGAGGGGCTCTTCCCCTTCAGCCCCATCTTCGCAAAGTTGTGCTCGGCCTCGTGCAATTGATGAGAGGCATGAAGCAAAGCTTTGGACGGTATGCAGCCGATGTTGAGGCAGGTGCCGCCGAGCGTCTCGCGCCCCTCCACACAGGCCGTCTTCAGGCCCAGTTGCGCACAGCGGATGGCGCAGACATAGCCTCCGGGGCCGGAGCCGATTACGATAACGTCATAGCTGGACATGGAGCCTCCAAACGGGTCGTGCAGTCAGGTGTGGCATGGGCACAAACGCCTGCGCCGTGCCCACGCTTGCGCGTCTCTAGCATGGTTGCAACGTCTTATTTCACCGCGCGCAAGGTCGCAGGGTTTCGGCGGGTCCAGGCCTCCTAGAGAAGTGTCGACGCCACAATCACGAACGTGGCCACAAACCCCGCGGCCCAAACAAGCGAGCGCCACGGTGTCCAGCCAAACGCGTAACACGGCACATAGAGGATGCGGGCCGCGAGGTAGATCCAGGCGCAGGCGGCCGTCAGCGCATTTGCCTGCCCCGACAGCGTGACGACGACCACGGCGATCGTGAACAGGATCAGACCCTCGAAGTGGTTGTTCATCGCCCGGTAGAGGCGCGCGGTGCGGGGGCTGAGTTGCTCTTCCATACTGCCGCCCATTCGGGCGCGGTCCCGTGGTGACAGGGTCTTGCCTGGTCCCAGTTCGAGATTGGCCGGAACTGCCATCAGCGTGAACTGGGCAAACTGCAAAAGCGCCGCAAGGGCGAGGACGGTGAGTTCAGGTGTCATGGGCGGGGTCCGCAGCGAAAGGGAAAACGCTGCGGACAATGTGTTGCGCTCTGCCGGGCGGTCAACTCGCGTCGTCGGCGGCGAAGCTCAGGGCGGCGCCGTTGATGCAATGGAGCATGTCATCCTGAACCTGCAACAGGTGCCCCAGATGGCTGCCACAGCGGCGGCAATGCACTTCCGTAACCTGACGGACTTCGTTGATTTCCTCGGCTTCGGACATGGCAGCGGGCCATTCGTCGATGCCCAGAAGAACGCTGTCGGGCCGCGCGTGGTAATAGAACACCCAGCCGATGAAGCGCACCGTCTTCTGGTCGCTGTCATAGATCGTCAGGTCGCAGCCCTTGCAATGGTAGTGACCGGCGGCCTCCTCTTCCCAATAGGCGGATGAAAAGCGCGGTTCTGTCCCGGATTCCCGCATGATGCGGTATTCGTTTTCGCTCAAGCGCGCCCGCCACTCTTCTTCCGTGCGCGTGACTTCATAGGTGAACGCCTCGCTGCCCGGCGCTTCGGTATGGGCCCTGGCGATGGTGGGCGCGGCGATGGCTGCCGCCGCAGCGGTGCCGAGGAACGCCCGGCGGCTGGTGTGATGTGTCATTTCCCGTAACTCCTTATCCTTGGGGGACAGTGGCACGGGGGGTCGATCACTGGGAAAACACGAGGGTGCGAGGTGCCGGGGATGTGAGCCGTGTGTCAGGACTTGGCGACGGCATGCAGCGCGTCCGCAATCAGGCGCGCACGGTCCGCGAAGGATCGGCCCCGGGCGGACGGATGTGGCACCGCGACATGATCGATGCCACGGCGCGACAGAACCGCCGCCGCGTCCTGCCCCAAGGCAATCGGGCGCCGCCCCAGGATCTCGTGCCGAGTCACTGCATCGAAAGAGGCCAAGGCATAGCGCAATGGTATGGGGTGGGAGCGCACCGGTGGCAGCAGGCAGAACACCGGCGCGATGTAGATATGGGCCCGCTCCATCCCGATCATGGTCAGCGCGGCGTCGAGCACGCTGTTGAACGGCATGTCGGGCAGGTAGCCGATCTGCCGCAAAGGGTCCGGCGCCTTGCGAGCCGTGGGCGCGTCCAACCAATCCTTGCTCATGAGAAGGGGACCGTCGGGCGCGCCCGAGCTTATCTGGATGGGGCTGACATAGTCCCCATCGAACCCACATTCAGCGAGTGTGGCATAGCCGTGTAAAGAGAACGCACGGCGGCGCGCGACATTGGCCGCAAGGGCCGCATCGCGCGCCGCATTCCGGCTCACAAGTCCATCAGCAACCGCCGCGGATCTTCCAGCGCTTCTTTCACCCGGACGAGGAACGTCACGGCGCCCTTGCCGTCCACGATCCGGTGGTCATAGGACAGGGCCAGATACATCATCGGGCGGATCACGATCTCACCATTCACAACCATCGGACGGTCCTGGATCTTGTGCATCCCCAGAATGCCCGATTGCGGCGGGTTCAGGATGGGCGAGGACATCAGCGAGCCATAGACGCCGCCGTTGGAGATCGTGAAGGTGCCGCCCTGCATCTCGGCCATGCTCAGCTTGCCGTCGCGGGCGCGGGCGCCCTTCTCGGCAATCGCCTTCTCGATATCGGCAAAGCTCATCTGGTCCGCGTCGCGGATCACCGGCACGACGAGGCCCTGGGGCGTGCCCGCCGCGATGCCCATATGCACGAAGTTCTTGTAGACGATGTCCGTCCCGTCGATCTCGGCATTCACCTCCGGCACTTCGCGCAGCGCATGCACGCAGGCCTTGGTGAAGAAGGACATGAAACCCAGCTTCACCCCGTGCTTCTTCAGGAACAGGTCCTTGTATTCGTTGCGCAAGTCCATCACCGCGCCCATGTCGACCTCGTTATAGGTCGTCAGGATCGCGGCGGTGTTCTGGGCATCCTTCAGGCGCCGGGCGATGGTCTGGCGCAGGCGGGTCATCTTCACCCGCTCCTCGCGCGCCTCATCGTCGGCGGCCACAGGCGCCCGGGGCGCCTGCGCGGCGGGGGCGGGAGCCGCAGGTGCGGGAGCTGGACCGGAGACCACGGCTTTCAGGACGTCTTCCTTCATGATCCGCCCATCGCGGCCCGTGCCCTTCACCTGCCCCTCGGACAGGCCCGCATCGGCCATCATCTTCTGGGCGGAAGGCGCATTCTCGATATCCTTACCCGCGGCGGGGGTCTGAGGCGCGGCAACCTCGGGGCCGCCCTCGGTCGGGGCAGCACCCGCGCCCGTGGCCGCAACGGCGCCGCCGATCACGGCCAGTTTCGCGGACGCCTCAACGGTCGTGCCCTCGGGCGCGAGGATTTCGGACAGCGTGCCGGCCGCTGGCGCGGGCACCTCGACCGAGACCTTGTCGGTCTCAAGCTCACAGAGCATTTCGTCTTGTGCCACGGTGTCGCCAACAGCCTTGAACCAGGTGGAGACGGTCGCCTCCGTCACCGACTCGCCGAGCGTCGGAACCATCACGTCGACGGCCTCTCCCCCGCTATCGTCCGCCGTGCGCGCCGCGGCCGAAGCCGCACCGGCATCTTCCGCCGCTTCCTTGCCCTTGGGCGCCGCGTCGGATCCGGCATCGCCTTCACTCAACGTGGCAAGCAGGGCATCGACGCCGACCGTCTCTCCCTCGGCGGCCACAATCTCGCCCAGGGTGCCCGCCGAGGGCGACGGCACTTCCACGGTCACCTTGTCGGTTTCCAGTTCACAGAGCATTTCATCGACGGCCACGGGATCGCCGGGTTTCTTGAACCAGGTCGCCACGGTCGCCTCGGTCACGCTTTCCCCAAGCGTCGGAACACGAACTTCTACAGACATCTCAATTACCCTTCGATGGTCAGCGCACTGTCAACGAGTGCCGCTTGTTGGGATTTATGGGCGGAGGCCAGGCCCGTTGCGGGCGAGGCCGAGGCATTGCGGCCCGCATAACGCGGACGTTTGGTGTCGGCCCCGATGCGGGTCAGGACCCATTCCAGATTGGGCTCGATGAACGACCAGGCGCCCTGGTTTTTCGGTTCTTCCTGGCACCACACCATCTTGGCCTGCTTGAAGCGTTCCAACTCCTTGGTGAGCGCCAGCGCCGGGAACGGATAGAATTGCTCCAGCCGCAGGAGATAGACATCGTCGATCCCCCGCGCGTCGCGTTCTTCGAGGAGGTCGTAGTAGACCTTGCCCGAACAGATCACGACCTGCTTGATTTTGTCATCGGCCACCAGTTCCGTATCGGAATTGCCCTTTTGCGCATCATCCCACAGGCAGCGGTGGAAGCTCGAACCCGTCGTGAAGTCCTCCGCCGTCGACACGGCCATCTTGTGGCGCAGCAGCGATTTCGGCGTCATCAGGACCAGCGGCTTGCGGAAATCGCGGTGCAATTGCCGGCGCAGGATGTGGAAGTAATTCGCCGGCGTCGTGCAATTGGCGACGATCCAGTTGTCCTCCGCCGACATCTGCAAGAACCGCTCAAGCCGGGACGAGGAGTGCTCGGGCCCCTGCCCTTCGAACCCATGCGGCAGCAGCATCACGAGGCCGGACATGCGCAGCCATTTGCGTTCGCCCGAGCTGATGAACTGATCAAACATGATCTGCGCCCCGTTTGCGAAATCACCGAACTGCGCCTCCCACAACACCAGCGCGTTGGGTTCCGCCAGGGAGTAGCCGTATTCGAACCCGAGGACGGCATATTCCGACAGCATGGAATCGATCACTTCGTAATGCGCCTGCCCGTCGCGGATGCTGTTCAGCGGGTAGTACCTGTCTTCGCTGACCTGATCGATCAGCCCGGAATGACGCTGCGAGAACGTGCCCCGTGTGCTGTCCTGCCCGGCCAGCCGGACCGGGTAGCCCTCCGTCAGCAGCGAGCCGAACGCCACCGCTTCGCCGGTGGCCCAGTCAAACCCCTCGCCGCTATCAAACATCTGCTTCTTGGTTTCAAGCAACCGCCCGATCGTCTTGTGGAGGTTGAACCCGTCGGGCGCGGTGCTGAGCGCCTTGCCGATCTCGGCCAGGGTCTCGGGTTTGATCGCGGTCTGCCCGCGCTCATATTCCTCCCCCTCGCGGTCCAGATGCGACCAGCGTCCGTCAAGCCAGTCGGCCTTGTTGGGTTTGTAATCCTTCCCGGCCTCGAACTCCTCGTTCAGATGGCTCTGGAAGGCGGCCTTCATATCCTCGATCTCCCCCTCGGGGATCAACCCGTCCTTCACCAGCCGTTCGGTATAGAGCTGCAGGGTCGTTTTCTGGGTCTTGATCTTCTTATACATGATCGGATTGGTGAACATGGGCTCGTCGCCCTCGTTATGGCCAAACCGGCGGTAGCAGAAGATGTCGAGCACCGCGTCCTTGTGGAACTTCTGGCGGAACTCGGTGGCCACCTTGGCGGCGTGCACCACGGCCTCGGGATCATCGCCGTTCACGTGGAAAATCGGCGCTTCCACCATCAGCGCGATATCGGTGGGATAGGGACTGGACCGGCTGAAATGTGGCGCGGTGGTAAACCCGATCTGGTTGTTCACAACGATGTGGATCGTGCCACCGGTCCGGTGCCCGCGCAGGCCCGACAGGCCAAAGCCTTCGGCCACGACACCCTGGCCTGCGAACGCGGCATCGCCATGCAGCAAGATGCCCATAACCTTGGTGCGGTCAGGATCGTTCTTCTGATCCTGCTTGGCGCGGACCTTGCCCAGAACCACCGGGTTCACGGCCTCGAGATGGGAGGGGTTGGCGGTGAGGCTCAGGTGCACCGTATTGCCATCGAACTCCCGGTCGCTCGACGCGCCGAGATGGTACTTCACATCGCCGGACCCATCGACATCCTCGGGCTTGAACGACCCGCCCTGGAACTCGTTGAAAATCGCGCGATAGGGCTTCTGCATCACATTGGCCAGCACGCTCAACCGGCCGCGGTGGGGCATGCCGATGATGATCTCTTCCAGGCCAAGCTGGCCGCCCCGCTTGATGATCTGTTCCATCGCCGGGATCAGGCTTTCGCCGCCATCAAGGCCGAACCGCTTGGTGCCCATGTACTTGACGTGCAGGAACTTCTCGAAGCCCTCGGCCTCGACCATCTTGTTCAGGATCGCCTTCCGTCCGTTCTTGGTGAACGCGATTTCCTTGCCATAGCCCTCGATCCGTTCCTTCAGCCAGCTGGCCTGAATCGGATCGGAGATGTGCATGTATTGCAGCGCGAAGGTGCCGCAATAGGTGCGCTTCACGATCTCGATGATCTGCCGCATCGTGGCCATCTGGAGGCCCAACACGTTGTCGATGAAGATCGGACGGTCCATGTCCGCTTCGCTGAACCCGTAGGAAGCCGGATCAAGCTCGGGATGCGGCGTCTGATCGCGCATCCCCAGCGGGTCCAGATCGGCCACAAGATGGCCCCGGATCCGGTAAGCGCGGATGATCATCAGCGCGCGGATGCTGTCGAGAACCGCGCGCTGGATCTGATCGTCGGTCAGCTCAACGCCCTTTTCCTCGGCCTTGGCCTTGATCTTCTCGCCCGCCTCCTTGGCTTCAGCCGGAGCCGGGTACTCCCCTGTCAACGCCGAGGTCAGATCATCGGCGGGCATCGGCGGCCAATCGGCCCGCGCCCAGGACGGCCCGGTGGCTTCGGCTTCTGCCGCATCCGCATCGCCTAGCGCCTGAAAGAAATCGGCCCACGCGGCGTCTACCGCTCCGGGATCCTTGGCATATTGGGCATAAAGTTGCTCCAGATATTCCGCATTGTGCCCCTGCATGAAGCTGGAGGCATGGAACTGGTCGTTGGGGGACTGATCCGTCATCTGGATTTCTCCATTCTTGAGCATCGGACGTGGATGGGGGCGGCGGTTACTGGCATTGGAAATCCAGGCGATTGTTGCGGGGGCGGCGGGCATCCCGGGCCGGACCGGCGGCACTGCGACCCAGATATCCGCAGAATGTAGTGGCAAAAGACTGCGCCGCCTGAGCGGTGGCGCGTCGGCTGTCAAAGCGGATCCGGTATCCCCCGCCCCGGTTCGACACGTCGAAGATGCCATCGGGCAGGGTGATGAATTCCCCGCGCTGGTGTGACACCCAGAGAAATGCGGTGCCCCGGTCCATCAAGCCAATGGTCCCTGTATTGGCCGCCGCGGGGCTCAGCGCCATGACCGGCACGAGGGCCGCAATAGCGACCGCGCGGACAGGTAGGTTCAAGCGGGGGACATTACGTTTCATGCCAAGGGATCCTCCCCATGGGGGTTCGGCCCGCTGGTGCCTTTCGTGGCCATCCAGATAATAATCAGAAGGCTCGGCAATGTCTGGAGACCCGACAGGATCGTCGATGTGCGGTTCAGCGCCTCCGCATCGGCCAGCAAGCGGTTCAGCTCCGACGTCGATGAATTCGGATTGAACGCCACCATCATCAGCTCCGCCGATTGCGGGCCGGTGATCTGGAACACGACAACGGACATGACGGTGACGAACACGATCGTTACGATGAACCACCAGGCCGGCTTGTTTTGATCGTTCATGCGCCGCACGCCGCAGGCGAGGATCGGCAGGTAGTTCAGCAGATACCAGAAGATCGTGATCGGCATGACGTTGATGTAGAAATCCGCGATCGAGCCGAAATTTTCGGCCAGAAACGGCATCATCTGATCCATCGGCGGCCAGAAGATGATGATGTCGAGAATGATGGTCACAAACGCGCCGAGGGTCACGAACAGCGTGTACCACCAATAGGCCGAGCGCGGCGCCCGGTCCTTGAAATTCAGGCATTCGGCGATGTTGTAGCGAATGGAATCGGAGAACGTCATGGGGCGGGTTCCAGATCTGAAAGCAGGGAACTATCCGCATACTGGCCCATAGAACGCCCCGTCCCGCAGGTCAGGAAAAACAGACGTTTAGGGGATGCTGTCGCCCTCATTGCTCAACCCTGCCGAACCGGGGCGACGCCATGTGGCAGACCCTGACCACATCGGTGGTCTGCCGCATCCATTGGGCAATTTCTCCGTCCCTGAGCGCGGTGTCCTGGATCGTCACCATTTCATCGATCGACCGGCTCATCTCTGCATTCGCACCCTCCACGTCGCCAAATAGCGGCTCGGCGTCCAGCAACAGATCAAGTGCCGCGCGGTCGACGATGTTCAGATACTCTTCGGACAGGTCGGCGCCCGCTTCGACAAAGCTGCTGAGCGCCTCGCTCAGCACGACGCCCGTCGCGGCGCAGCGGATCGTCTCCGCCTCGGCATCGGTCAGCTCGGCAGCCGCACCCGTGGCGGCCACCGCAAACCCGATCATCCAAGGCAGAGCGCGCAGCATCAGCCAATCGCCTCCAGCACGGCTTCACCCAGCGTCGCCGGGCTGTCGGCCACGACGATGCCAGCCGCGCGCATGGCTTCGATCTTGTCTTCGGCGCCGCCCTTGCCACCGGCGACAATCGCTCCTGCATGGCCCATGCGGCGGCCCGGAGGGGCGGTGCGGCCCGCGATGAACCCGGCGACCGGCT
This sequence comes from uncultured Roseicyclus sp., assembly GCA_947494975.1. Taxonomy (GTDB): domain Bacteria; phylum Pseudomonadota; class Alphaproteobacteria; order Rhodobacterales; family Rhodobacteraceae; genus Gymnodinialimonas. The sequence continues at coordinate 1,050,543 of CANLXA010000001.1, forward strand.
TCTTGCGGCCCTTCTTGGCTTCGTCGATCAGGAACTGCGCGGCCTCCTCCTCGGCCGAGCCGCCAATCTCCCCGATCATGATGATCGAATGGGTCTCATCGTCGGCCAGGAACCATTCCAGCACGTCGATATGCTCGGTTCCCTTGATCGGGTCACCGCCGATACCGACGCAGGTGGATTGGCCCAGACCCACATCGGAGGTCTGTTTGACCGCCTCATAGGTCAGCGTGCCAGAGCGCGACACGACGCCGACCGACCCGCGGCGGTGGATATGGCCGGGCATGATGCCGATCTTGCACGCATCGGGCGTGATGATGCCGGGGCAGTTCGGCCCGATCAGGATCGATTTGGAACCCTCCAAAGCCCGCTTCACCTTCATCATGTCCAGCACCGGGATGCCTTCGGTGATGCAGCAGATCAACTCCATCTCCGCATCGATGGCCTCAAGGATCGAATCCGCGGCGAAGGGCGGGGGCACGTAGATCACCGATGCATTCGCCTCGGTCTTGGCCTTGGCCTCATGGACGGAGTTGAAGACCGGCAGATCAAGATGCGTCATGCCGCCTTTGCCCGGCGTCACGCCGCCGACCATCTTGGTGCCATACTCGATGGCCTGCTCCGAATGGAACGTGCCTTGAGAGCCGGTGAAGCCTTGGCAGATCACCTTGGTATTTTCATCAACGAGTACGGCCATCGGGGCCTCCTGTGGTCGTTAGGAATTGGTGTGTCATGGGTCGGGCTACAAGCGCGGCCCGCCATGGGCGATAGAATAGTGATGCAGCAGCTGCGCGATCGCGCGGATCGGCGGCTCCAGCTGTTGTTGGAAAACGGTGCGGCCCCAGCCGATGGGCTGGGGGACAATCCCCAGATCCTGGCTCGTATCCACGTGCGGCACTCTGGCTCCCTTCCGTCATTGCGCCGGCTCCAGCGGCATAAGCCGCTCCACGACCATGAACGTCTCCACCCCGTTGGGGCCGGGCCGGATACCAACGTGCACCACGGCAATACGGCGCGGGTTCAATTGCCGCGCGGCCAGCAGCGTCGTGCCGTCGGTGGGCTGATACCGGTCTGGCAGGGGCGCTTCGGTGTCGATGCCCTCCATCTCCAGCCCGGCGATGGCCGCGCTTGCCGCCATGTCCGCGAAGCTGCCGTCAAAAGCCACTTCGCATCGGCGGTCCGTCCCTATGGTGGCCGCGCGTCCCGACACGGGGGACGGTGCGGCATCGGAGAACGGATCGAGGTCGTAGAAATCCACCCGCGCGCCGGGCGGCGCCAACACATCATCCGCGCGCGCCGCCGTCATGTAGGGGCTGAAGCAGTGCTCCGCGAAGGCGGCGCTTGCCAGCGTGGCCACATCGGCATCACCCGCCTGCACCCGGGTCGTCGCCAAAACGGCCAGGCCCACCGCGCCCGCCAGATGCAACACCCCCCAGATCGCCCACTTGGTCGCCCCCCCGATCATGCCGCCGGCCTTTCGAACAAGGCGTTGATATTGTCGTCCAACGGATGGCGCAGTGGGTTCAGCAACCGCACGGCAAAACCCGTGCGGGCCGCCAGGTCGCGCAGCGTGGCCAGGGTGAAATACTGAACATGATCGGGGTAGCGGAACCCGACCCAGTTGCGCCCAAACACATACCGCCCGAGGCTGTTGAAATTCGGCACCCGGACATAGGCCCGCCCGCCGGGCTTCAGGATCCGCGCCACATGCTCCAGAACCGGGCGGGGATGCGCCTCGTGCTCCAGGTAAGACCGCAGGATCACACCATCGAACATCGCATCGGGGAATTCCCGGATCGCCTCCGATCCCGGCCCCATCACGCAATAGCCGCCATGGGGGCGAAGATTCTCATCGGCCTTGGCCGCCAGATCGGCCGAAATCTCGATCCCGTACTGGATGAAACCGGGATATTGCACCGCCGCGCTGGAGCAGCCGACATTCAGGAGGTTGCCCGAGCCAAACCAGTCCGCATAACGCGCGGCATCCGGCTTGCGCCCAATCTTGTGGCGCCAGCGCGTGGCCAGATCGGCCCGCTGCAGCAGGGGCCGCGCCTCAAGCCGAGCCGCTTTTTCCGTGGCCCAGGTCTTTTCCCACGCGAAATCCTCAACCAGCGCCTCATAGCCCGGCGGGTTCAGAAGATAGACAAGCCCGCAGGCGCCGCATTGCCCCATCCGCCACGGACCGCGATGGTAATCCGGCAGGTCCGCCGGATCATCCGCGCCGCATGTGGGGCACGGGCGAAGCACTTGCAGGGCTGTGGCCGGAGCGTTCATCGCCATTGCACCCCGATCCCGGCGCGCACATAGACTTCTCCCGCATTGGTCTGGAAACTGGTTTGAACCGATTGCGCCGCAACGCCCAACCCGCTGCGGAAGGCCGCAATCGCCTCGTCCCCGCCGCGATCCGTGACGAAGACCATGGAGCATTGCCCGCCACCGGGGTTCACCGACAAATCGAATTCCTGATGGAAAAACGTGCCAGTCTGCGGATTGTCGAGCATCCCCACGCTACGCAAGGCGCCTTCGGCTTGCTCCAGACTGGTGGCGCCAAGGCAGATATTGGCGAACATCCGCCCCAGCACTTCCGGGTTCGCCCGCGTCGAGCCGACATCCGGGGATTGCGCCGACGCCACGCCGGACAGCAGGCAGGCACACAGGCCAGCCGCGGCCGTCCCGGCGATCCGCCGGCCTGCACCCGAACCCATGCGCGGCGCCGCCATCGTCCTAGCCCTTCACCGCCTTCACGATCTTCTCGGCGCCGTCCTTGAGGTCATCGGCGGCGATGACGTTGAGGCCGGAGGTGTTGATGATCTCCTTGCCCTTGTCGACATTCGTGCCCTCAAGGCGGACGACGAGCGGCACCTGAAGACCCACTTCCTTCACGGCCGCCACCACGCCCTCGGCGATGATATCGCAGCGCATGATGCCGCCGAAGATGTTCACGAGAATGCCCTTTACCTGCGGGTCGGAGGTGATGATCTTGAAGGCCTCCGTCACCTTTTCCTTCGTGGCACCGCCGCCCACATCGAGGAAGTTGGCCGGCTCCGCGCCGTAGAGTTTGATGATATCCATCGTCGCCATGGCGAGGCCCGCGCCGTTGACCATGCAGCCGATCTCGCCATCCAGCGCAATGTAGTTGAGGTCGAATTTCGACGCGGCCAGTTCCTTGGGGTCTTCCTCCGTCTCATCGCGGAGTGCCGCAATGTCGGCGTGGCGGTAAACGGCGTTGCCGTCAAAACCGACCTTCGCGTCCAGCACCTTCAGATCACCGCCATCGGTCACGATCAGCGGGTTGATCTCCAGCATCTCCATGTCCTTCTCGACGAAGGCCGTGAAGAGCTGGCCCATCAGCTTCACACATTGCTTGACCTGCTGGCCTTCGAGGCCGAGCGAGAATGCGACGCGACGGCCATGATACGGCTGATAGCCGGTGGCCGGGTCGACGCTGAACGACAGGATCTTTTCCGGCGTCGCGGCGGCGACTTCCTCGATATCCATCCCGCCTTCGGTGGAGCAGACAAACGAAATCCGGCTTGTCTGGCGGTCGACCAGAAGGGCCAGGTACATCTCGGTCTCGATGCCGGAGCCATCTTCGATATAGATGCGGTTGACCTGCTTACCCGCCGGGCCGGTCTGATGCGTCACCAAGGTGCGACCCAGCATCTTCTTGGCCTGATCCGCCGCTTCCTCAACCGATTTGGCAAGGCGCACGCCACCGGCGTCACCGGCATCGGCTTCCTTGAACTTGCCCTTGCCGCGCCCACCGGCGTGGATCTGCGCCTTCACGACCCAAAGCGGCCCATCCATTTCCCCCGCCGCTGTCTTGGCGTCTTCCGCCTTCAACACCACCCGGCCATCGGAGACCGGTGCACCATATTGCCGGAGGAGGGCTTTCGCCTGATACTCATGAATATTCATGAAATTGGTCCGTTCCTTAGGTCATGTCGTCTATGACGTGGCACGAAGACAGGGGGTATTGAAACGGAATTGTTCAGGTTTTTCGGACTTTCGGCCAAAAATCCAACATTTGTGATCACAGTGTAAAAAAGTGTGATCACAAATCTAGACAAGAAGAGCAGAAAGAGTGAGTCGCGTACCACGATCGGCGCCGCCAACAGGCCGCGAACCGCAGATAATCGTGTGGGGATATGGTCGTTCTTCGCCCAGTGTTCCGGTGGCCGGATGAAACGCCCAGATCGGTTCCCCGCGTGTCATCAGCCAGGGCTCTCTCGATCCAGAACTGGCGTGGGGGAAGGATGACAGGTTGGTAGGCACGCGACCGTCCAGGCAGGGGCCCAAACGCGAATGGCGGCCCGAAGGCCGCCATCCCACAGATGTATACGGCGTCAGCTCAGCGTATCGTCAATCGCCTTGCAGGCCTCGACAAGGCCCTTAACCGCATCCACGGAATTGTCGAACATCGCCTGTTCGTCCTTGGTCATCTTGATGTCGACGATACGCTCGATGCCGCCCGCACCGATCACGGTGGGAACACCCACATACATGCCCTTCAGGCCGAATGCGCCATCGACATGGGCAGCGCAGGGCAGCACGCGCTTCTGGTCTTTCAGGTAGGCTTCGGCCATCTCGATAGCGGAGGTGGCGGGCGCGTAGAAGGCCGATCCGGTTTTCAGCAGACCCACGATCTCGGCGCCGCCGTCGCGGGTGCGCTGCACGATGGCGTCGAGCTTCTCCTGGGTGGTCCAGCCCATCTCAACCAGATCCGGCAGCGGGATACCGGCCACGGTGGAATAGCGCGTCAGCGGCACCATCGTGTCGCCATGGCCGCCCAGAACGAACGCAGTCACATCCTTCATGGACACATCGAATTCTTCGGCCAGGAAGTGGCGGAAGCGCGCGCTGTCGAGCACGCCGGCCATGCCGCAGACTTTCTCGTGCGGCAGGCCCGAGAATTCGCGCAGCGCCCAGACCATCGCGTCCAGCGGGTTGGTGATGCAGATGACGAAGGCATCGGGCGCGTTGTCGCGGATGCCTTCCCCGACGGATTTCATGACTTTCAGATTGATGCCCAGCAGGTCATCGCGGCTCATCCCCGGTTTGCGAGCGACCCCGGCGGTCACGATGCAGACGTCTGCGCCCGCAATGTCCGCATAGTCGTTGGAGCCCTTCATGCGGGCATCGAATTTCTCGGACGGGCCGCTTTCGGCGATGTCGAGTGCTTTGCCCTGCGGAACCCCTTCCGCAATGTCGAAGAGGACAACGTCCCCCAGTTCTTTCAGGGCGGCAAGGTGGGCAAGCGTGCCCCCGATCTGTCCCGCGCCAATCAGCGCAATCTTGGGTCTGGCCATCTCTCAAGGTCCTCGGTCCGGTGTTTCGGTCGGGCGGAGGGGTAGCCTCAGGCACCGGTCGGTGCAAGCCTTCGGATGCGCGGCGGATAGCCTCAACCAGCGGTTGAGAGCCGCCCGGGCTCAGAGATCTTCGCCGGTCGCAACGGGGATCATCGCTTCGAAATGCTGCCCCGCCGCCATCAGGCACATGGTGCCATCGGCCGAGGTGACAGTGATTGTCCAGCTGCCGGTTTCCTCGGACACGAACACTTCCATGATGCGGTTGTTGGGGGCGAGGCCCATGCCGCGCACCTGTTCGCCGTAACGGCCGCTCAGCTGCGCCAGAACCATATCACGCTCCGCACACAGCATTCTTTGGGCATTTGCGCCTTGCGGCAGCACCGATGCCGCGATGAAGGCGGGCACCATCAATTTCAGGAAACTCTTCATAACCGTGTCCCTTTCAGTCAGGGGCGCGTGGGCATGAAGAATGCCGATGGGTCTATCCAGCGCCCGGGGTCAATGGGACCTCCTCCTCGGAACGGTGTGCCGCTTCGGACATCTGCCTGCACTTTACGTCCGGGCTGGTTAATTTGAGGTGAATTTTCCCGCTATTGGCCACGCAATCATATTTCGCGACATTCTGCGCTGCAGCAACAGACTTGCGCTTGCGGCCCACTTGTGGTCCCAACAAGGGCAACGGACCTGCAATTAGATGGCTTGCCCGATGATGCACGATACCCGCCCCTACCGATCGGTTCTCTACATCCCCGCCTCCCGCGCCCGAGCCATGGAGAAGGCCAAAGGGCTTGCGGTGGATGCGATCATCTTCGACCTCGAGGATGCCGTGGCCGTCGATGAAAAACCCGCCGCCCGCGACTTGCTGCGCGAAACACTGAGCACCGGCGGTTTCGGCCCGCGCGCGCAGATCGTGCGCATCAACGGGTTCGACACGGAGTGGGGGCAGGCCGACCTGGACACCATCGCCGCCGCGGCGCCCCAGGCGATTCTTCTGCCCAAGGTGAACGGGCCGGCCGATATCGAGGCCCTCGCCGCCTTGTTCGAGCAACGCCCCGAAACCGCCGATACCCGAATCTGGGCGATGATGGAGACGCCAGCCGGCATCCTGAATGCCGCCCGGATCGCCACCGCCCCGCGCATGGCGGGCTTCGTGATGGGCACCAACGATCTCGCCAAGGACCTCAACGCCCGCAGCCGAGAGGCAATGATCACCGCGCTGCAAACCTGCCTTTTGGCCGCCCGCGCCCATGGTCTGATCTGCGTTGACGGCGTCTACAATGCCTTCAAGGATGAGGAGGGCCTGGCCGCCGAATGCCGCCAGGGCCGCGATTTCGGCTTCGACGGCAAAACCCTGATCCACCCCGCCCAGATCGCCATCGCCAACGCGGCCTTCGCACCATCGGAGGCCGAGCTGGACCTCGCCCGCCGACAGATCGAGGCTTTCGACAGCGCCATGGCCCGCGGTGAGGGTGTGGCCGTGGTGGACGGCAAGATCGTCGAGAATCTTCACGTCGAAACGGCCCGGGCCACGCTGGCCAAAGCCGAGGCGATTGCAATGATGGAGGCCGCGTAATGGGCTGGATACTTCTGATCGCCGGGCTTGCCCTTTGGTATGGCGCCCATGGCTGGAAACGCGCCGCCCCGTCATCCCGCATGCGCTTCGGCGATGCGGGCAAGGGCATCGTTGCCGGTCTTCTGGTCCTGTCCATCGTCTTGATGGTCTTCGGCTACAAAAACGCGTTCGGGCCTGTCTGGTGGGGCCGCTCCGGCGCGCTGGTCGGCATCAACAACCTCCTGATGATCGTGGCCTTCTACATCTACGCCAGTGGTGCGACGCCCCCCGGCAAACCCCGCAACCGCCTGGGCACCAAACTGCGCCATCCGCAATTGATCGGGTTCTCTCTCTGGGCCTTCGCGCACCTCATCCCCAATGGCGACCTGGCCTCTTTCGTGCTGTTTGGTGGTCTGTTGGTCTGGGCGCTGATGGAGATGGCGATCATCAATCGGTCCGAACCAGCCTGGCAGCCCCCGGAATGGGGGGGCCGCGCGTCCGAAATCCGTATCGCCGTGATCGCGGCCGTGGTCCTGATCGTGACGATGGGCATCCACTACTGGCTCGGCGTCCAACCCTGGGGATGACGTGATGCAGATTTACCGCCTGCTGACGGAGGATGACACTTCCGCCTTCTGCCAAAAGGTCTCCGAAGCGCTGTCGAAAGGCTGGACGCTCCATGGCGATCCCACCATGTCTTTCGATGCCGCGCGCGGCGTCATGCGCTGTGGGCAGGCCGTGGTGAAAGACATCGACAGCCCCTATTCCCCGGACATGAAACTGGGTCAGCAATGACCAAAACCAATCCGGGCTATTTCTTCGAGGATTACCGCGTCGGCCAGGTCCTCAACCACGCCACGCCGCGCACGCTGCACGATGGCGATGTGGCGATGTACCAGGCGCTCTACGGCCCCCGCTTCGCGCTGCAATCCTCGTGGGATTTCGCCTCACCCGGCTCGTCGCTCCGCAATCCCATCATGGATGACTTGATCACCTTCCATACCGTGTTCGGAAAAACGGTTCCCGATATCTCGCTCAATGCGGTGGCCAATCTGGGATATGCCGAGGGCCGGTTCCTGGCCCGCGTGGAATCCGGCGATACGATCCGGTCGGTATCCGAAGTGATCGGCCTGAAGGAGAACTCCAACGGCAAGACGGGCATCGTCTGGGTCCGCACGCGCGGGTTCTCCAATTTCGACGTTCCCGTGCTCGAATATGTCCGCTGGGTCATGGTCCGCAAGCGCGATGCCACAGCACCCGCGCCCGATCCGGTTGTGCCGGAACTGGCCACGATCGTCCCGGCCGCCGAGCTTCACGTGCCCGATGGGCTGGATTGGTCCCTTTACGATTTCGCCGCCGCAGGCGAGCCGCATCGCTGGGGCGATTACGAAATCGGTGAAATCATCGACCATGTCGATGGTGTCACCCTGACGGACCCAGAACACATGATGGCCACGCGGCTCTGGCAGAACACCGCCAAGGTCCATTTCGACGTGACGGCGCGCCCCGATGGCAAACGCCTGATCTATGGCGGCCACATCATTTCCATGGCCCGTGCCCTGTCATTCAACGGTCTGGCCAATGCGCAGCTCATCGCCGCGATCAATGCAGGCGCCCATGCCAACCCTGCCATGGCGGGCGACACGATCCGCGCCTGGTCCGAAGTGTTGGACAAGGCCGAGACCTCGAACCCCCATGTCGGGGCCCTGCGGTTGCGCCTCGTGGCGACCAAGGGCGCGGTGGGCGACCTGCGGGGCGAGGATGGCAAATACCTGCCCAATGTTCTGCTGGATCTCGACTATTGGGTGCTGATTCCAGTCTGAATATGGCCATTGCGCCATGATGTGAGAACTGTGATCACACTCTCAAATCTTGTGATCACAACGACCTGTTCTGCGGCGTTAAGCCCCACGCGCGTTTCATAAAATACAGCCAGAGCCCGTGACTACGGCGCATTTCTTGCTATTGATAAAGAAACGACCGGCAGCCAGCCAATTCCTGACGGCAACTTTGTAGGGGGACTCCAGCCATGGCCGACGTCAACCGCGGCAATCGTCCGCTTTCACCTCATCTGACGATCTACAAACCGCAGCTGAACTCCATCACCTCTATCCTTGTGCGCATCACCGGAAACGCGATGCTGGTCTCGGCGATCCTTGTGGTGTGGTGGCTGATGGCGGCCGCGTCCGGCGCCGATTATTTCGCCACGATCGACGGGCTGATCACCTCATTGCTTGGCGATCTTGTGATGACGCTCAGCGTTCTGGGCCTCTGGTATCACGCGCTGGGTGGCCTCCGGCATCTTGTCTGGGACACCGGGCGCGGCCTTGATGTCGAGACGGCGGACCGGATGGGCTGGGGCATGATCATCGGCTCCGTCGCGCTCACCTTCCTCACCATCATCGCGATTTAAGGGGCGACGCATATGGCATTCATCACCGATCGCAAACGTGTCACCGGCCTTGGCGCTGCCAGAAACGGCACCGCGCAGCACTGGACCATGACCGTCACCTCCGTGGCGCTTCTGATCCTCACCCCCTTCTTCCTCGCTGTGATCGGCCCGCTTCTGGGGTCGGACCATGCCGAGGTGATCGCCCGGCTCGGCCGCCCCATCCCCGCGCTGATCGTTGCGGCCTATCTGGTTGTGGGCATGCACCATTTCCGCTTCGGCGTGCAGGTCCTGATCGAGGATTACGTCAAGGGCTTCGCCCGCAAGATAGCGATCATCCTGACCACCATTCTCAGCTATGGGATCGCCGCGGGCGGTCTGGTTGCGCTGATGCAAATCGCTCTTTGAGGTTTCCACGATGAAAGATACGGCATCCCCGGCCTATGAGCTGACCCACCACACCTATGACGTCGTCGTCGTCGGCGCCGGCGGCTCGGGCCTCCGCGCCACGCTTGGCATGGCCGAGCAGGGCCTGAAAACGGCCTGCATCTCCAAGGTGTTCCCGACGCGCTCGCACACCGTGGCCGCCCAGGGCGGCATTGCGGCCAGTCTCGGCAATATGGGGCCGGATCACTGGCACTGGCATATGTACGACACCGTGAAAGGCTCCGACTGGCTTGGGGATACCGACGCGATGGAATACCTCGCACGCGAGGCGCCCAAGGCGGTATATGAGCTGGAACATTACGGCGTGCCGTTCTCCCGCACCGAAGACGGCGACATCTACCAGCGCCCCTTCGGCGGCCACACCACCGAATTCGGCGAAGGCCCCCCGGTGCAGCGCACCTGCGCCGCCGCCGACCGCACCGGACACGCGATCCTGCACACGCTCTACGGCCAGTCGCTCAAGAACGACGCCGAGTTCTTTATCGAATACTTCGCGACCGATCTTCTGATGAACGATGCCGACGAATGCGTCGGCGTCGTGGCCTGGAAGCTCGACGATGGCACGATGCATGTCTTCCACGCCAAATCCACGGTCCTGGCCACCGGCGGCTATGGCCGTGCCTATTTCTCGGCTACCTCCGCCCATACCTGCACCGGTGACGGCGGCGGCATGGTCGCGCGGGCGGGTCTGCCCCTTCAGGATATGGAATTCGTGCAATTCCACCCCACCGGCATCTATGGCGCCGGGTGCCTCATCACCGAAGGCGCCCGCGGCGAAGGCGGCTATCTGACCAATTCTGAAGGCGAGCGCTTCATGGAACGCTATGCGCCCACCTACAAGGATCTCGCCTCCCGCGACGTCGTCTCGCGCTGCATGACGATGGAAATCCGCGAAGGCCGCGGCGTGGGCGAGCAAGGCGATCATATCCACCTGCATCTCAACCACCTGCCCAAGGAAACGCTGGACCTGCGCCTGCCCGGTATCTCGGAAAGCGCGCGGATCTTCGCAGGCGTCGACCTGACGAAAGAGCCGATCCCGGTTCTGCCGACGGTGCATTACAACATGGGCGGCATCCCGACGAATTACTGGGGCGAGGTGCTGAACCCCACCAAGAAGGATCCCGACGCGATTGTGCCGGGCCTGATGGCCGTGGGCGAGGCCGGCTGCGCCTCCGTGCACGGGGCCAATCGCCTTGGCTCCAACTCCCTGATCGACCTCGTGGTCTTCGGACGCGCCGCCGCCATCAAGGCGGGTGAGAAGGTAGACCCCAATTCCGCCAATCCCGATGTCCCGCAATCCCAGATCGACAAGGCGCTCTCGCGGTTCGACGAGATCCGCCATGCCGATGGCGGCACCCCCACGGCGGAGTTGCGATTGGAAATGCAGAAGACCATGCAGCAGGACGCCGCCGTGTTCCGCACCGACAAGACGCTGGCCGAGGGGTTGGAGAAGATGGTCGATGTGGCGGGCAAGATGGACGATATCGCCGTCACCGACCGCTCCATGATCTGGAACTCCGACCTGATGGAAACGCTGGAGCTGACCAACCTGATGCCCAACGCGCTGGCGACCATCGCGGGCGCCGAGGCGCGCAAGGAATCCCGCGGTGCCCATGCGCATGAGGATTATCCCGACCGGGACGACGACAAATGGCGCGTGCACACGCTTGCCATGGTCGATGGCAACAAGGTCGATCTCGATTATCGTGGCGTCCACCTGAATCCATTGATGGGCCACAACGAGGGCGGCATCGATCTGGACAAAATCAAGCCAAAAGCGAGGGTCTACTGATGCGAATGGTAATTCTGGCGGCGCTTGGCGCCACGATGGTTCTGGCGGGCTGCGACAGCTTCAGATCACACGACACGGTGCGCGTCATCCATCCCGACGACGCCTATGCAGCGGAGGGCAGCTACGCCACTGCGTTGCCACCCCATCGGGGTGGCTGCACCGAAGGGTTCAGCGCGATTCAGGCCGGCACCCGGATCTGCGTCGGCTACTAGGATGCCGGATGTGCCCCATCCCCTTCGGCCCGCATGTGGCCGGATGCCGTGGAGGCGGGCGCTTCTCCTCCTCTGCCCCTTGGCGCTGTCTGCCTGTGTCGGCGTTCAGGACCTCGCCGATCAGGTCGCCCGCCAGCAGGCGCGCACCTATGTGAATGCCGAGGTGGAGCGCCGGTTCCCCGGGGTCGACGCCACGCCGATCACCAATTGCGTGATCGACAACGCCTCCGCGCAGGAGATCGTGACTATCGCGGGCGGCATCGCCCTTGGCAATTCCGAGGCCGCCTCGTCCACCGTCACAACCGTGCTGCAACGTCCGTCGACATTGCAATGCACGGCTGGCAATTACTTCGACGGCTTTTTCAGGGGGCTCAACACGTGATACTGAAATCTGCCCTTCCGGTCATCGCGCTGACCATGGCCGTCACGGCCTGCGGCCCCGGCGGCCCGCCCACACGCGCCACGGCCGAGCGCCTCTGCGCGCCCGAGGCACGGCAGGCCGATGGTATTTCCGGCCGCGTCGGGGTTGGCGGCGGCTCTGACGGGCCCTTCGCCGGGGGCAATGTCACGATCACGTCCGACATTCTGAACCCGCGCGATGAACAGGAAGCCTTCGAGGCCTGCATCGAGCGCCGGTTGAGCGGCCAGCCCGAACCGCGCAACAGCGGCCTGACCGTCGGCATTTCGCTCGGCGGCTCCACATGACACATGCTTTTCCGGCCCCGCGCCGCACCCGAATGACCTCAGGAGAACGACACGATGGTTGAGCTCACCCTGCCGAAGAATTCCCGCATCCGCGTGGGCAAGACCTGGCCCAAGCCCGACGGCGCCACCAACCTGCGCAAGTTCCAGATCTATCGCTGGAACCCCGATGATGGCGAAAACCCCCGCGTCGATACCTACTGGGTCGATATGGATACCTGCGGGCCGATGGTTCTCGACGCGCTGATCAAGATCAAGAACGAGATCGACCCGACGCTCACCTTCCGCCGCTCCTGCCGCGAAGGCATCTGCGGCTCCTGCGCGATGAATATCGGCGGGGTGAAATCCAAGGGCATCAACACGCTGGCCTGCATCTACGGCATGGATGAGATCCAGGGCGACATCGCCATCTACCCACTGCCGCACATGCCCGTGGTCAAGGATCTGATCCCGGACCTCACGCATTTCTACGCCCAGCACGCCTCCATCATGCCGTGGCTCGAAACCGCCACCCGCGCGCCCGAGAAGGAATGGAAGCAATCCATCGAGGATCGCGAGAAGCTCGATGGTCTCTATGAATGCGTCATGTGCGCCTGCTGCTCCACCTCTTGCCCGTCCTACTGGTGGAACGGTGACCGCTACCTCGGGCCTGCCGCACTCCTGCACGCCTATCGTTGGATCATCGACAGCCGCGATGAGGCCACGGGCGAGCGTCTGGATGACCTTGAGGATCCCTTCAAGCTTTACCGCTGCCACACGATCATGAACTGCACCAAGACCTGCCCGAAGGGCCTGAACCCCGCCGCCGCCATCGCGCAGATCAAGAAGATGATGGTGGAGCGGCAGCTATAGGTGAGCACTTGGTTTGAGGCCGCCGTGATCGTTTCTGTCTCGGCGGCGCTTGCCTTCGGTCTTTACGATGTCTTTTGGAGAAATCGATCCCTAACGCGCCTGTTGCCGGTCGTGACAGGCACTGCATTGGGTTGCATCTTGCTATTCGATCATTGGTTAGCTGGACTGATCATTGGCGCAATGACAGGGCCGTTTATTCTGCCAGTTTACTATTTCCAGGGAGTGGGCGTGTTGCCTTCGGGCGTCGTTGCACCCGCTTTAGGGCTCGGCTTTTTGGCTGCAATTATTGTTTACATCGCATTACGCGCGCTTGCAGCGGAAGCGCTAGGCATCACCGTGTCCATCATGGTCTTTTCTGGACTAAGCATCTCGTTGGCCGACCGATGGAATTACCAAGCGATCTCCAACGAAGCGAATCGGATGGGATTGGACGTCATCTACATTAGAAGTCTAAATGGCATCTCGCAAATTGGCGGCGGTCCTCCTCACGCCTGCGCCGTGGTCGATGATCAGGCGTTCGGATGGAGCTATTCGGATTACGGCTGGTATCCTGCACCCCACACATGGCGTTGTGCAAATCCACGCCATCGCTTGGACTATGCAAACTGGTGAACCCGACGGCCGTACCCTATTCATCTTGGCCGACAAACTCCGGGGCAAGCGCACCATCAGGTGCACGAGGAGCAGCTTCCCTCACCCCAATACCACCAATTGCTCAAATCGCGTCATGTCCGCGAACCGGCAGAATGCCGGACGTGTCAGGGGGATCACCGGCGCGGCCTCGGCCAGCTCGTCGAAAATCTCCTGCACCGCGTGCTCCCAAACCGGCAGCGCATCGTCGGGCAGCCAGTCGATGACATAGGCGAAGGTCATGTGGAACTGGTAGGCATCATGCTCCGCGTGGCGATAGCCGAAGGCCTCCGCCAGCGCCTCGCGCCACGCTGTCATGCTGGCGGCCTCACCCGTGGTTGCACCGCGCAGACTCAGGCCCACGGGCCGCAGACCGGCCAGGCGCACGGCAAAGGGCGGCGGTGCGGCGAACTCCGCCAACCGCGCCACCATCGCCTCGGTCACATCCGCCACCGGGCCCTCCCGATCCATATCCGCAGGCCAGGCATCCGGCCCCCGCCGCGTTTCGATCACACCCTCGAACAGCGTCATGTGCAGGCTCTCCACCGGCGTGAAGAGCAGACCTTCCGCCCCGGGCAGCGCCATCATCAGCTCCCGCGCCCCCAGCACGGCCTCATGGGCCGGGTCGCCGGTATCCAGGTGGCAGACCACCGTATTGCCCGCCTCCGGCAGAAACCGCGTCTCATCATATCGCAGCCCGAAGCGAGACGGCCGGCCGGCATGGGACCGGGCGGCAAAGGGGGTCAGATCACTTTCGAACGGCATGGCGGCTCCTCCTCGTCCGGCCTCGGCATACAGGCCGTTCGCAACCCTCTTGTGACATATCCCCCCGCACCGCGTTGAGCCCTCTCTCTGAGCCCAAACTGCGCCACCCCGCGACAGTATTGGGCCAAAAACCCGCCGATATGCTATTCTTCCCGGCAGGAGGGACCAAGAGATGCCAGCACCACAAACCATCCTTATCGGCACAACCAAAGGCGCATTCCTGTTGCGGGGCGGGTCGGACGGATACGCCGTGTCCGGCCCCCATTGCGATGGCTGGCCGATCAACCACGTCGTGGCCGATACCGAGACCGGCGCGCTCTACGCCGGTGGCGGCAACGGGTTTTACGGCGCCGGTGTCTTTCGTTCCGGCGATGGCGGCGCAAGCTGGAGCCTGTCGAAACTCGCCACCGGGGATATGGACGAATGGTGCGCGAACGACCCCGACATGGCCGCGATGTTCAACTGGACGCCCACCGATGCACCCTTCGGCAAGGACATCCAATCGGTCTGGTCGCTCCATGCCACCAACGGCCACATCCGCGCCGGCACCAACCCCGCGCAGCTTGTCACCTCGCAAGATGGTGGCGAGACATGGGTACAAAATCCCGCGCTGGCCGGGTTCGAGGGACGCGATGAATGGAACCCCGGTGCGGCGGGCCTGGTCCTGCACACCATCGTCACGGCGCCGGAGGATCCCGCCAAGCTCTGGCTCGGCATCTCGGCCGCCGGTGTCTTCGCATCCGAGGATGGCGGCCAAAGCTGGGAGCGGCGCAACCGCCTCTCCAATGCCGAGGCCTGCGAGGGGCACAGCCACCCCGCTGCGCCCGCCAATGGCGAAACCGGCCATTGCGTGCACAACATCGCGCGCGGGCCCGGCGATCTGCTGTATCAGCAGAACCATCACGGCGTGTGGCGGTCGAACGATGGTGGGCGGCACTGGGACGACATCACCGAAGGCCTGCCCTCCACCTTCGGGTTCCCCATCGCGATGGACCCGGAGGATCCGCAGACGATCTGGACCATCCCGCTCAACGGAGACAGCCAGGGCCGCTTCCCGCCCGAGGCCAAAGCCGCCGTCTGGCGCTCCACCGATGCGGGCGAAAGCTGGCAGGATCAGCGCAACGGCCTGCCCCAAAGCGCCTATTTCACCGTCCTGCGCCAAGCCATGGCCTCTGCTCCCGGCCACGTGGCGTTCGGCACGAATACCGGTTCCGTTTTCCTGACGCGCGACCGGGGCGGGACCTGGGACGAGGTCGCCCGCCACCTGCCCACCATCCTGTCGGTCGAGATGGCCGCGCAGTGACAACCGCCCGTCAAGGCAGGTTTATCCCCCGCGGAGGGTGCGCCCTTTTGTGGTAGATTGGGTCCATTGCTTGATTTCATTATTGATTGGACCTGACCCATGCCAAGCGTGGCGGACTATTTTGTTCTCCGGGACGGCCCCATAACAGTCGAAACCGGTGAAAGCTTCGAAACCGATCCCTTCTTCAAACCCGACGGGTTCGTTGAGGGCACCCATCGCGCCAAGGCCATTCTGGCGTTCAATATCAACCCGCTTCCCGATCCGCCGTTTTCAGCCTCGGTGGATTTCACGATCAACCAGATCGCAGCGCCGTTGCGCGAGATCGTTCATTACAACGGGTACACGGCAGCCGGCCCTGTCGTGTTGTGGGAGACCTTCCCCGCCACCGGTTTCGGAACAAATGTCGGCACACAATTTCTGTTCGCCATTCAACGCGGCCGGGTGACGTTCTCCGATATCGTACTGTGGTATCAGCTCCGGATCTGACGCAACGCCGCTATCGACGCCTCACGGGACAGCCGCTAGCCTCCCGCCATGGATTACGACGTCATCATCGTTGGCGCGGGCCTGTCGGGCATGGTCGCGGCCTTCCACACCGCCGAACGCGGCCGCAAGGTCGCGCTTCTGGATATGGAGGGTCCGCAATCGCTCGGCGGGCAGGCCTGGTGGAGCCTCGGCGGCCTCTTCATGGTCGACACCCCCGAACAGCGCCGGATGCGCTTGCGCGACGGCCGCGATCTGGCTGCGTCCGATTGGTTCGGGTCCGCGCAATTCGACCGCGCTGAGGATGCCAACCCCCGGCAATGGGCCGAGGCCTATCTGGATTTCGCCGCGGGCCCGATGCGCAGCTACCTCCACGGCCTCGGTATGCGCTGGTTTCCAGTGGTCGGATGGGCCGAACGCGGCGGTGCCCATGCCGATGGGCACGGCAATTCCATCCCCCGCTTCCACGTCACCTGGGGTACCGGCACCGGCGTGGTCAGGCCTTATGCCGATCGCATCACCGCCCATCCCAACATCACGCTCCACTTTCGCCACCGTGTCACCGCCCTCACCGTGGAGGCCGGCGCGATCACCGGCGTCTCGGGCGATATCCTGGCCGAGGACAATGCCGTGCGCGGCGCCTCCACCAATCGCGACGTTGCCGGCTCCTTCGATCTCAACTCGCCCAAGGTCGTCATCACCAGCGGCGGGATCGGTGGCAATCACGATCTCGTCCGCGCCGCCTGGCCGCAGGACCGTCTCGGCCCACCGCCCATCCACATGGTCTCCGGCGTGCCCGATTACGTCGACGGTCAGATGGCGCAAGTCGCCCAAGCCAATGGCGCCGCCGCCATCAACACGGACCGGATGTGGCACTACACCGAAGGCCTCAGGAACTGGGACCCGATCTGGCCCAATCACGGCATCCGCATCCTGCCCGGCCCTTCCTCGATGTGGTTCGACGCCAATGGCGACCGGCTGGAGGCCCCCTGCTTTCCCGGTTTCGACACCACCTCAACCCTCAAACGCATCCTCTCCACCGGGCAGGACCATTCGTGGTTCATCCTCACGCAAAGCATCATTGAAAAGGAATTCGCGCTCTCCGGCAGTGAGCAGAACCCGGACCTTACCTCCGGCAAATGGGCCGCCGTCCTGAAGGAACGCCTCGGCAAAGGCGCCACGGCGGCGGTCGAGGCCTTCAAGAAACACGGCGAGGATTTTGTCGTCGCCCAGGATCTCGACACGCTCATTGCGGGTATGAACAAGATCACCCCGCAATCGCCCCTCGATCCCGCCCGGATCCGCACGCAGATCGAGGCGCGGGACCGCCAACTCACCAACACGGTCTCCAAGGATGCGCAAATCACCGCCATCCGCGGCGCGCGCAAATATGTCGGCGACAAGCTGATCCGCACCGCCAAACCCCACCGCATCCTCGATCCCGCCCACGGGCCCCTGATCGCCGTGCGCCTCAACATCCTCACCCGCAAAAGCCTGGGCGGTCTGCACACCGACCTCGCCGGCCAGTGCCTCAAATCCGATGGCACCCCCTTCCCCGGCCTCTACGCGGCCGGCGAAGTCGCGGGCTTCGGCGGCGGTGGCTATCATGGCTACAATGCGCTTGAAGGCACCTTCCTGGGCGGCTGCATCTTTTCCGGAAAGATCCTCGGCGAAACTCTCTAAGCCCTTTCATCTTGGCCAAAAACTCCGGGGGCGTGGGGGCAGCGCCCCCACCCGAGGCCCCGTCTCGGCGGCTGCGTGCCCACGCAAACGAAACCGCGTGCGGCGCAAGCCGCCCCGCTTGGTCGGTTGCATCCCATCCAAGGTCAGGATTCCCGCAGCTTGCCGCAACCGCACCGTTCCAGCCAGCTTGAGCCGCACCGCCTCACCCGAACCCAGCCCCCCGCGCGCAATGACCTGACGATCTGCACATCTCCTGCACACGGCCCCGCCACCAAACCGCTACCTCTTCGGCATTGTCACGACCCAAAGGAATTTTCCATGCGCAGCCTCGGCATCCGCTTCCTGATCGTCGGCCTCCTCGCCGTCCTGATGTATATCCCGATCTTCTTCGTCTCCCTCGTCGTCGAGGACCGATCCCGCCTGGCCGATCGCACCTTGGCCGAGGTCGGCCAGGAATGGGGCGGATCGCAGCTTCTCTCCGGCCCGGTTCTGATCCTGCCCGTCCAGGGCCCCGTCACCACCACCGAACGCGTCAATGTCACCGATCCCGAGACCGGCGAGGTCACCCAGGAAGACCGCCCCGTAACCCGCATCCGCCGCGCCGCCTCCATCTACCTCCTGCCCGAGGATTTCACCCTCGACATCACCACCGAAACCGAGATCCGCTCGCGCGGCCTCTTCGACGTGCCCGTCTTCCAGGCTCTGGCCACGATGGGCCTCACCTACGATCTCGACAATGCCGACGATCTGCTGACCGGTGCCGAAGAAATCCTCTGGGATGAGGCCAGTCTCCGCCTCACCGTCTCCGCCAACCGCGCCCTGCGCGGCGCAGCCAGCCTGACAACCGGCACAACCGACATTCCGCTGGAGCCCCGCGCTGGCAACAATGCGGGCGTCATCGCCCATCTGGGCGACCCGCGGGGCCATGACGGTTATACCATGACCCTCGGCTTCAACGGTGCCGCCGATCTGCGCACCACCCCGGCGGGCCGCAGTTCCACAATCACCTTCACATCCGATTGGCCGCATCCCAGCTTCTATGGTGCCTTCCTGCCGAATACCCGCGAGATCTCCGACGACGGTTTCACCGCCACATGGGAGATCCCCCATCTCGCCCGCCCGCTCCCCCAGGCCGCGCGGCAGGATTACGACGACACTGCCCGCGCCCAGGCCGCCTTCGGCGTGCGCTTCTTCCAGCCCAATGATTTCTACCAGAAGGCCTACCGCGCCGCACGCTACGGCATCCTGTTCATCGCGCTCACCTTCCTGACCGTGCTGCTGATCGAAGGCACCACCCGCAAACCCACCCATCCCGTGCAATACATCCTGATCGGGCTTGCTCAATCGGTCTTTGTCCTCCTGATGGTCTCCTTCGCCGAACAGATCGGCTTCGGGTCTGCCTATGCGCTCTCGGCGGGCGCCACGACGCTTCTGCTCACCCTCTTCGGCGCCCTTGGCCTCAAACTCAGGCGGCGCACGCTGATCCTCGGGCTGATGCTGGCGATCACCTACGCCGTCCTCTACCTGATCCTGCGCTCCGCCGATTACGCGCTCCTCGCCGGATCCACCCTTGCCTTCCTCGCGCTGGCATTGACCATGTACATGACGCGCAACGAAGACTGGTACGGCGCGCCGCGGGATCCGACAAAAACGATCTTCGGCACCCCGCGCCATGGCGTACCCCAGCAACCGAAGACCGCGACGGATACGGCACCGGAGCCGCAACCGCAGCCCTCGGCCCCGTAAGGCCGCAACACCGGGGCTCGGGGTCGAACACTGGCCTCGGGTCCCGAACTCGCGTCCAAACGGCCTGACCGCTACCCTCCCGGCCCGTCTCACCACACCCGCCCGCCATGCATCCCGAGCCGGCGTCGTTTGCGATGACACATACAGGCTATTGCCATCGTCTAGCCGAAGTGGATGCCATCCCCGTCCTGCCGCTCCAAATCAACGGATCATGCCGCGCCGTAGCCTGGGGATTGAGTGGGCCGGGCGCCCGAACTCATGCACGACATCCTTGGACATGTGGCAGGGGGCGAAGGCGCTGGCCGTCCTCCACAATACCGACGGCACACCCGGCCGCCATGCAATCTTTGCCTGCTTTCCCTCCCTGCAGCTGCGCGTAGATCTCCTGCCCGCGCCTCGGCAGACGAGCGCCCGAGACCGCATCCACTTGCCGCGTCGCGCCCATCTGGCGCAGACACCACCGGCCTGATACGCCGTTGCACACCACCGCCGCGACAACACGAGGTCAGGTCCCATGCCCAACCGGCGCCCCAAGCTGAGCCCCCCACCCTCCGACGCTGATGCCCGCCGCGCCGTGAAGCCAGTCATCTGTTACCCGCCCGAAACCCTGCCCACCCCACAGGGTCTCGGCCCTGCTACACCCACCGGATCGATCACCACACATATCGCCCCGCCCCGCGAGGCCGCCACCTTTCTTGCCAAGGCCGGTCAGACGATCCGCATCACCTCTATCGACGGCCCCCAGGTCGGCGACCTGAACCTCTGGAACGTGCAAGACCTCTCCGAGCGCTTCTTCTCCGGCAAAACCCGCGCGCTCCACGGCACCCATGTCACCACCGGCGACATCCTCTGGTCCAACCTGCCGCATCTGCGCCCGATGGCGACCGTCACCTATGACAGCCTCGACTGGTACGGCATCGACGCCTACGGCGGCGCGGTCCATGACGTCATCGGCACACGATGCGACCCCTACACCAACGCGCTCCTGAATGCGGGCGACCAGTACCACCATTGCTGCCACTCCAACCTCACCCGCGCGCTCGCCGATCACACCGGCCTGCCGCTCCACGAGGCCGAAACCCACATCCACGACGTTCTCAACGTCTTCATGTGCACCGGTTTCACCCACGACACCGGGCAGTATTTCATGAAGGCCTCCCCGGTCCGCCCCGGCGACAGGCTCGAATTCCGCGCCGAGATCGACCTGCTCGGCGCGCTGTCCGCCTGCCCCGGCGGCGATTGCGGTGCCGAACACTCGTCGGACACCACGCCGTGCTACCCGCTGCAAATCGAAATCTTTGACACAGACCACACCGCCACCCACCAGCCGCCCGACCCAAACGCCTACACCCGCAACCACGGCCGCTAACCTCCCAATAAGGTTAACGCGCGCCCGCCTCCTTCCAATGGTCCAAAATACCCCGGGGGAGGCCGCAGGCCGGGGGCAGCGCCCCCAAGCAACCTAGACGGCCCGCATCGCCGCCTGCACCTCGGCAAGGCTCCGCACCGCGCCACTTTGCAGATATTCCATTGCCCGCAAGGCCGCCTCATGGGCCGCCACGCTCGATCCGGCCACGCACTCCTCGATCACCCGGCAGAAATAATCGCTCTGGTGCCCGTCCACGAAGGTGTAATGCACGCAGACATCTGTCAGCCCTCCCACGAGGATCAGGGTGTCGATCTTCAACGCCTTCAGATAAATCTCGAAATCGGTCCCGAAAAACGCCGAATAGCGCCGCTTGCGGATCACGATGTCATCGGGCCGCACACCCATCTGCTCCACGGCCAAAGCTGTCTTCGGGTTGTCCTCCAGGCAATGCACATCCTCATCGCCATCCAGCTCCCGCCCGAAATCCACGCCGCTCGGATGATGCACTTCCTGGATGAACATGACCGGGATCCCGACCTCCCGCGCCACGTCGATGGCGCCGCGCGCCGTCAGCATCCGTGCAGCGTATCCCGGCATGTTATCGATCGACCGCACCGCGCTCGCATCGACGAACGTCGAGGCCTGAATATCCACCACGATCAGCGCCGCACGCCCCTCGATGAGCGCCCGTTCCACCTTGTTTGCATTCGCCATGGCATCGCCCTTCCGTGACCACGTTTCACACCTCGCAGAAATCCGCCGCGCGATGCAAATTTTCTCTTGATCCGACTCACCCTTTGCCCCACATGCCGCCCCATAGACGCCAACGCACGCGCCTCTGTCACGGGTGGTAAGTCGGTTTCGCGCACGTTCAGTACGCTGACCCGGGATAACCACCGCAGTTACGTAGCGACGGTAACGTCTCCCTTTGATCGCAACGCCGTCCCCTTCAATGGGGGCGTTACGTCTCTTGGAGAACGTGATGACCGCTACATTCACCGGCCTTTCGGCCGTCGCACCCGTATCCGTATCCCGCGCGGAGGCCCATGCCCGCGCCCATGCCTTCGAGCGTCCGACGCTGATCCTCGACGTGGACCGCGTGGCACAGCAATACACCGCTCTGGCCGCCGGTCTGGGTCAGGCGCATATCCATTACGCCGTCAAGGCGAACCCCGAACCCGCAATCCTGGAGCGCCTGGTTGCGCTCGGCTCCGGCTTCGATGCCGCCTCCAAGCACGAGATCCAGATTTGCCTCGATGCCGGCGCCGCGCCCTCGCACATCTCCTTCGGCAACACCGTCAAGAAACCGTCCGACATCGCGTTTGCCCATTCCGTGGGTGTGGATGTGTTTGCCGCCGATGCGTCCGAGGAATTGGAGAAGATCGCCGAGCACGCCCCCGGCGCGCAGGTTTATATCCGCCTGCTGGTCGATGCCTCCGGCGCCGATTGGCCGCTGACCCGCAAATTCGGCACCACACGCGACAATGCGCTGGCCCTGATGGGTGAGGCGCGCGCGCTGGGTCTCCGCCCGGTGGGCCTGTCGTTCCATGTCGGCTCCCAGACCCGCGACCCGTCCATGTGGGCCCCGGTGCTCGACGGCATTGCCGCCGTCTGGCAGGCCGCCCATGACGCAGGCTTCGCGCTGGACCTTCTGAATATCGGCGGCGGCTTCCCCGCCTTCTACGGCGACGATATCCCGCACCCGACCTCCTACGCCGCCCGTGTGATGGAGCTTGTGCATGCCCGTTTCGGCGATGTCCCCCGCATCATGGCGGAGCCGGGCCGCGGACTTGTGGCCGAGGCCGGCATGATCGCCGCCGAGGTGCTCCTCGTCTCCCGCAAATCGCCCGACGACCTGCACCGCTGGGTGTATCTCGATATCGGCAAATTCTCCGGCCTGGCGGAGACGATGGATGAAGCCATCCGCTACCAATTCGCCACCGACCGCGATCATGAGAATACCGGCCCCTGCATCCTCGCCGGACCCTCCTGCGACAGCGCCGATGTGCTCTACGAAAAGCGCCCCGTCTCCCTGCCGCTTGGCCTGAAAGCGGGTGACCGGATCTGGATCCGCAATTGCGGCGCCTATACCACCACCTACGCCTCGATCGGCTTCAACGGCTTCCCGCCGCTGGATGTCGTGATCCTGTAAGGCGCAAACACCGCGCGGGGCCGGAGAACGATCCCGGGCCGCGCGTTTGTCTCGTCCCGCGGAAGGTGCCGGGATCAGAGACGCCCGCGCCGGGGCCGGAGGGGAGGCCGGTCCCGGCGCGTCAGGCACTTCACTTCACGTTAGCAATACGCCTCATTCCCCTTCTGCTGGGCATCGCTGTAGCGATCCCCATGGGCAAAACCGGGCGGCAGGATATTGTTGATCTCGGCCAGATCTTCCGCCGTCAATGCGATCTCCGCGCCCCTCGCCAGTTCCGCCAGATGCGCCGCCGTGCGGGTGCCGGGGATCGGGATGATGTGGTCGCCCTGCGCCAGAACCCAAGCCAGAGCCACGGCGGATGTCGGCCATCCCCGGCCCGCGCAATACGCCTTGAACCCCGCGATGATCTCCAGATTCGCGTGATAATGCGGGTCCATGAAACGCGGATTGGGTGTGCGGAAATCGCCGGGCGGGAAATTCTCCCGCCCTTGGAAATTATCGCTCAGCATGCCGCGCGCCAGCGGTGAGAAAGCAACGAAGGCCACGCCCAGTTCGTCACAGGTCTGGATCATCCCCAATTCCGGCAGGCGCGTCCAAAGCGAGTATTCCGATTGCACCGCCGCCACCGGATGCACCGCATGGGCGCGCCGCAGCGTCGAGGGCGCGATCTCCGACAGGCCAATCGCTCCGATCAATCCTTCTTCGACAAAGCCCGCCAGCGTTTCCATCACCTCTTCCACTGGGCGCTCCTGCTCCCGCCGGTGGATGTAGAACAGCTCAACACGATCCCGCCCCAACCGCCCCAGCGATCCTTCCAGCGACCGCCGCAGATGCGCCTCGTCATTGCTGAAATATCGCTCGGGATTGGCGTAGATCCCGGCCTTCGTGGCCAGCGTCACCTGCGCGCCGGTCTGGGCCAGGAAGCGTCCGATCACGCTCTCGCAAACCCCACCGCCATAGATCTCCGCGACATCCCAATGGGTCACGCCGAGATCCAGCGCCGCTTGCATGCAGGCGAAACTCTCCGCCTCATCGGTCGCGCCGTAGATGCCGCCGAAGCTCATGCAGCCCAAGCCGATGGCGCCCACTTCCGCGCCCGCGAGTTTGCGCTGCTTCATGCGAACGCCGCTTCCAGTGCGATCTCCACCATGTCCGAAAAGCTCGATTGCCGGTCTTCCGAAGGCAACGCCTCTTCGGTCAGCAAATGGTCGGAGACGGTCAAGACGGCCAGCGCGCGACAGCCATAGCGCGCGGCCAGCGTGTAGAGTTCCGCGGCCTCCATCTCCACCGCCAGAATGCCGTGGCGCTGCATCTGCTCATTCAGATCGGGGCGTTCGTCGTAGAACACGTCGGACGAATAGATCCCGCCCACATGGATCGGCATCCCCCGCCCCTCGGCCACGTGATAGGCTTTGTGCAGCAACCCGAAATCCGCACAGGGCGCGAAATTCAACTCCCGGAAAATCCCGCTTGATGGTGTGGAGAGTGTGGAAGACGTCGTCGCCAGAATGACATCGCGCAATGCCACCTTCTCCTGCATCGCCCCGCACGACCCGATGCGGATCAGCGTCTTTGCGCCATAATCCTTGATCAATTCATTGGCGTAGATCGACAGGCTCGGCATCCCCATGCCCGATCCGTGGATCGTCACCCGGTTGCCCTTCCACGTGCCGGTGAATCCCAGCATCCCGCGCACCTCGTTCACGCAGACGGGGTTTTCCAGAAACCGCTCCGCCGCCCATTTTGCGCGCAAGGGGTCACCGGGCATCAGGACCGTTTCGGCAATCTCACCGGGCTTTGCACCAATATGAACCGTCATCTGTCTGCCTCTCGCGCTGGGATCATCACCCGCCAATCGATAGGGCAGCGCGGCGCGAAGGGCAATTCACCGGGATCGTCTCAAATGAAAAAGGACCGGCCCACCGGACCAGTCCCTTTCCAATTCGCGCACGTGGCGTGATCGGGTCAGATCGCCATATCGTCGAGCTTTTTGCCCTTCTTCAACGCCTCTTTCACCCAGTTGGGCTGACGGCCACGGCCGGTCCAGGTCTGGCTCTTATCGGCGGGGTTGGCGTATTTCGGCGCGCTCTTGGTGCCGGCTCTCGGCGCCTTGCCACCGGTCAGCTCTTCAAGCGTGAAGCCGTGCTTCTTTGCGACGGTGCGCAATTCGGCCACTGCATCCGCGCGGCGCTTTTTCTCGTATCCTTTGAGGGCTGTCTCGACCTCGCGCTGATGGGCCTTCAATTCCTGCAGGCTCATCTTTTCCAATGCTTTTGCCATTTCAATTGTCCCTTTTTATTGGCTTTGGCACTGGGCCAATGCCGGAAAGACATAGACAAGGCAAGCAAACTTTTAGACATGTCCTTTATTCGGCGATTTCGAACCGTGCACTATTCTGCAGCAATTGCGGTGGGATCGGCCAGTGCCACGATATCCATCATGATCCGGTTCAATTCGAAATCCTTGGGCGTGTAAACCCGCGCCACCCCATATCCCAACAAAGTCGCGCGATCGTCGTCCGGAATAATCCCGCCCACCATAACGGGCACGTCCAGTCCCTCGGCGCGCAACAGATCCATCACTTCCTTGATCAGCGGCACGTGGGAGCCCGACAGGATCGACAATCCGATCACATGGGCGTCGTCCTGTTTCGCAGCCGCAATAATCTCGGCGGGCGTCAGGCGAATGCCCTCATAGGAGATATCCATCCCGCAATCCCGCGCGCGGAATGCGATTTGCTCGGCCCCATTGGAATGCCCGTCGAGGCCCGGCTTTCCGACAAGGAATTTTAACCGGCGGCCCAATTTGTCGCTCACCGCGCCGACGGCCTCGCGAATATCGTCGAGCCCTTCGGTCTTGTTCGAAACGGCCCCCGAAACGCCGGTCGGCCCGCGATATTCCCCGTGGACCGCGCGCATCACGCCGGCCCATTCGCCGGTTGTCACCCCAACCTTCGCCGCTGCAATCGAGGCCGGCATCACATTGCGCCCTTCGGCGGCGACCGCGCGCAATTCCTCCAACGCCGCCTTTACGGCTTCGCCATCACGGCTGCCCCGCCAGTCTTCCAGCCGCGCGATCTGGTCCTGTTCCACCGCCGGGTCCACCACCATGATCCCGCCATCTTCCCCCATCAGGGGCGACGGCTCAGACGCGGTGTATTTGTTCACCCCCACCACCACGGTTTCGCCGCGCTCGATTGCATTCACGCGGTCGGCATTCGATTCCACCAAACGGCCCTTCATGTAATCAATCGCCGCAATCGCGCCGCCCATGCCACCCAGATTGGCCAATTCCGCCCACGCGCCGGACTTCAATTCCTCGACCTTCGCGTCGACCACCGGATTGCCGTCAAACAGATCGCCATATTCCAGAAGGTCGGTCTCAAACGCCATGATCTGCTGCATCCGCATCGACCATTGCTGATCCCATGGCCGTGGCAAGCCCAACGCCTCATTCCACGCCGGCAATTGCACCGCCCGCGCCCGCGCCTTTTTCGACAGCGTCACCGCCAGCATTTCGATCAGAATACGGTAGACGTTATTCTCCGGCTGCTGCTCCGTCAGCCCCAGCGAATTGACCTGCACCCCATAGCGAAAGCGCCGCATCTTGGGATCATCCACCCCATACCGCTCCGCGCAAATCTCATCCCACAGATCGACAAAGGCCCGCATCTTGCACATCTCGGTCACGAACCGGATGCCCGCATTTACAAAAAAAGATATCCGCCCCACCAGCACCGGGAAATCCTCCGCAGGCACCCGAGGTCGCAATTCATCCAGCACCGAAATGGCCGTGGCCAATGCAAAAGCCAATTCCTGTTCCGGCGTCGCACCCGCCTCCTGCAAATGATAGGAACAGACATTCATCGGGTTCCATTTCGGAACCTCCTTATAACAATACTCCGCCACATCCGCGATCATCGCCATCGACGGCTTCGGCGGGCAGATATAAGTCCCGCGCGACAGGTATTCCTTCATCAGGTCGTTCTGCACGGTGCCCTGTAAGGCGCGCACATCCGCCCCCTGCTCCTCGGCAACCGCGATGTACAAGGACAGCAACCAGGGCGCCGTCGCGTTGATCGTCATCGACGTGTTCATCTGCTCCAGCGGGATTTCGTCGAACAGCGTGCGCATATCCCCCAGATGGCTGATCGGGACACCAACCTTCCCCACCTCGCCCCGCGCCAGCACATGATCGCTGTCATAGCCCGTCTGGGTCGGCAGATCGAAGGCCACCGACAGGCCCGTCTGCCCCTTCGCGAGGTTCCCCCGGTAAAGCGCATTGGACGCCTTCGCCGTCGAATGCCCGGCATAGGTGCGGATCAACCAGGGGCGGTCTTTTGGGGCGGCATTCATTCCGGTCTCCGATTCACGTTCGGCAAGATCATTTCGTTCCGATACCTATATGGACAACTTTATGACCCTGTCAATTCGCTGCGCCCGCAAAGCCGCAGCGCAGCACCAGCTCCGACACGGGAGCGTCGCGCAGGATGTGGTATGGATAACAGACCGCCAGAACCAGGAACCCGCCGATGACCCTCCGCCTTGCCCTCGCCCTCACCCTGCTCGCCACCCCGGTCAGCGCCGAGTCGATCCGCGTCGCCACCTTCAACGCCTCGATGAACCGCGATGCGGCAGGCGCCTTGGCCGAGGCGCTGGCCACCGACGATCCGCAGATCGCCGCCGTGGTCGAAGTGATCGAAACCGTGAACCCGGACATCCTGCTGATCAACGAGTTTGATTACGACCCCGCCGCCGCTGCGCTCTTCTCCGAAACCCACCTGAACGGCGCCTATCCCCATATGTTCATCGCCCCATCCAATACCGGGATCGCCTCCGGCATCGACCTGAACGGCGATGGCGAGATCGGCGCCGAGAGCTTCGCCTATGCCAATGATGCCTTCGGCTTCGGGATGTTCGAAGGCCAATACGGCATGTTGGTCCTGTCCCGATTCCCGATCGATGAGGCCGCCACCCGGACCTTCCAGACCTTTCTCTGGGACGACATGCCCGGCGCCCTTCTGCCGATGACCGAGGACGCCACAAGCTTTTATTCGCCCGAGGCGCTGGCGATCTTCCGCCTGTCCTCCAAATCCCAT
The DNA here is from genome assembly GCA_947494975.1 of uncultured Roseicyclus sp. Taxonomy (GTDB): domain Bacteria; phylum Pseudomonadota; class Alphaproteobacteria; order Rhodobacterales; family Rhodobacteraceae; genus Gymnodinialimonas. Next base: position 1,079,024 of record CANLXA010000001.1, read on the forward strand.
TGGGACGTGCCCATCCAAACGCCGCAGGGCACGCTCCATCTGCTGGCCTCCCACCCCACCCCGCCGGTCTTCGACGGGGCCGAAGACCGCAACGGCACCCGCAACGCCGACGAAATCCGCTTCTGGTCCGAATATGTGCAGGGCGCGGACTGGATCTACGACGACAATGGCACAGTCGGCGGCCTCACCGAGGGCGCGCATTTCATCATCGCGGGTGATCTGAATGCGGACCCGTTTGACGGCGACAGCACCGACAATCCCACCGGGAGGCTGCTGAACCTGCCACTCCTCAACATCTCGCACACCCCCTCCTCCGAAGGCGGCACCGAAGCGGCCGACCAGGGCGGCGCCAACGACACCCACCAGGGTAATCCCGCCTTCGATACCGCGGATTTCGGCGATGACCCGGAGAATTTCGGCCCCGGCAATCTGCGCGTCGACTACGTCCTGCCCTCCGCCACGCTCGAGATCGTCAATGCCGGCGTGCACTGGCCCCCCAGCGACGATCTGGATGCCGCCGCCGCCAATGCGGCCTCCGATCACCGCCTTGTCTGGGTCGACATCGTGCTGCCCTGACATCCCGCCAGACCTTTCCACTGGCCCAAAATACTCCGGGGGAGTCCGGAACGGACGGGGGCATCGCCCCCGAAACGGGGTGGGTGGGCGGGCCCACCCTACCCCTTCCCAAGGCCACCACGCCCCAGATTGCACCGCCCTCCGTTTCCTGACACCCTCACCCTATGACGGCCCCCGTAACGCTCCCACTCTGGCTTTTCCTGCTGATCCTGCTCTTTGCAGCCGTCACCTTCGCGTCCCACTTCCTGTTCCCCTCGGTCCGCTGGTTCCTGCGCCGCCGTCTGGAACACGCCGTGGCGGAGCTGAACAAACGCCTCAAACGCCCGATCCAGCCCTTCAAGCTGGCCCGCCGCATGGATACGGTCCGCCGCCTCGTCTACGATCCCGAAGTGGCCCAGGCGATTGTCGAACACGCGGCTGACAACAACATCCGCGAAGACGTTGCCGCCCAGAAGGCCGAACGCTACGCCCGCGAAATCGTGCCGGGCTTTTCCGCCTTCACCTATTTCGGCTTCGCCATCCGCGCCGCCCGCCTCCTCAGCCAGTCGCTCTACCGGGTCCGCCTGACCAACCCCAATGACGACGCGCTGGAGGCGATCCCCGAAGACAGCACCGTCATCTTCGTGATGAACCACCGCTCCAACATGGATTACGTGCTTGTCACCTGGATCGTCGCCGAACGCTCGACGCTCGCCTATGCCGTCGGCGAATGGGCCCGCGTCTGGCCGCTCCGGGCCCTCGTGCGCGCCTGCGGCGGGTACTTCATCCGCCGTCGCCACAACAACCCGCTCTATAGAAAAGTCCTCGCCCGCTACGTGCAGATGGCCACCGATGCGGGCGTGACCCAGGCGGTCTTTCCCGAAGGCGGGCTCAGCCGCACGGGCGGCCTGGGCAAACCCAAGCTCGGTCTGATCTCCTACATCCTCGACGGCTTCAAGCCGGGCATCTCCCGCGATGTCGTCTTCGTGCCCGTCGCGCTGAACTACGACCGGGTAATGGAGGACCGGAACCTGATCGAGGCGCAGGCCACGGGCACGCGCGGCTTCCGCTTCTCGCTGATCCCCATCTTCCGCTACCTCCGCCGTCAGATCTGGCACCGCATCACCGGCAAGTTCCACCGCTACGGCTATGCCGCCGTCAGCTTCGGCGATCCGCTGAGCCTCACCGACCACCTCGCCACCCCGCGCGCGGATCAGCCCGCCGCCCTCGGCGCCGCCCTGATGGACCGCATCGCCGCCGTCACACCTATCGTGCCCGTCCCCCTTGTGGCCCACGCGCTCCGCGACGGCGCGCGGAACACCGGCGCGCTGAAGGCCGCCGTCCAGGCCCGCATCACCCGCGCCGAGGCCCAAGGCACCGGCATCCACCTCGCCCGCGACGATCTCGACTACACGATCGAGGCCGGGCTGCGGGCACTGGAGGAACGCGGGTTCGTGGAGCGCAGCGGCGAAACCCTCACAATCACCGACCGCGGCACGCCCGTGGTCGCGTATTACGCCGCCAGCGTGGCGCATCTGCTGGACGCCGAGGTGCTGGAGAACGCGGCGGAGTGAGGATCACCGAAGAAAGCGCCCACCGCTTCATCCTCAGAAGCCGCAGATCACTTTTCGTCGACGCCCGTCTCCTGTTCCTCGCCATCCCGGGGCTTGCTGTGGCCTACAACATTGCAGTCAGCGAAAACATTCCCCTCAAGTCCTTGCCCGTTGTCGTCATTCTCTGTGTCGCAGGCCTCAGCCTTTGGGGCATTTGGTACAACGGTTCTGCATCGGTGACCTTCGACGCCAAGCGCCGGATGGCCATGTTCGAATGGCGCAGGCTCAGGGGCACAGAACAGAGAGACGTCGCCTTCGCCAAGCTACAGAAGGTTTCTGTTCACGAGGATGACAACATGCACACTCTGAAATTCGAACTGGCCGAAGGTGGTCCAATCCTCTTCGAGTTGGCCTACAGCACCAATCGCAACGCCTATGCCGTGGCGCGCAGGCTGGAGACATGGTTGAGCAGTCATGGCTGGAAACCTGATGCGACATAAAATTACCCAAACCGCCATTTCATGGTTGCATTGTTGCGCGCCCATCAATATCTCTCGCATCAGCAGCAATTGATTCCGCAGCGCGGCATCGCCCGCCCCGGAGGACCCACATGACGGAGAGCACTATGGCCCTCGATGCCCCCACTGCCCCCTACGACGCCCCCATGAAAGACCTCTACGAGATGGGTGAGATGCCCCCCATGGGCTATGTGCCGCCCAAGATGTACGCCTGGACCATCCGGCGGGAGCGTCACGGCGAGCCCGACACGGCGTTCGAGGTCGAAATCGTCGATACCCCCGTCCTCGACAGCCACGAAGTGCTCGTCCTCGTGATGGCCGCAGGCGTGAATTATAACGGCGTCTGGGCGGGCCTCGGCCAGCCGATCAGCCCCTTCGACGGCCACGGCGCGCCCTACCACATCGCAGGCTCTGATGCGTCCGGCATCGTCTGGGCGGTTGGTGACAAGGTCAAACGCTGGAAGGTCGGCGATGAAGTTGTCGTCCATTGCAACCAGGACGATGGCGATGATGAGCATTGCAACGGCGGCGATCCGATGTTCTCCACCTCGCAGCGGATCTGGGGTTACGAGACGCCCGACGGGAGCTTCGCGCAATTCACCAATGTGCAGGCGCAGCAACTCATGCCCCGCCCCAAGCACCTGACCTGGGAAGAGGCCGCCTGCTACACGCTCACGCTGGCCACCGCCTACCGGATGCTCTTCGGCCATGAGCCGCACGACCTGAAACCCGGCCAGAACGTCCTGATCTGGGGCGCATCCGGGGGCTTGGGCTCCTACGCGATCCAGCTGGCCAACACCGCGGGCGCGAACGCCATCGCCGTCATCTCGGACGAAAGCAAGCGTGACTTCGTCCTCTCCCTCGGGGCGAAGGGCGTGATCAACCGCAAGGATTTCAACTGCTGGGGCCAGTTGCCCAAGGTCAACACACCCGAATATGCCGAATGGTTCAAGGAAGCCCGCAAGTTCGGCAAGGCGATCTGGGACATCACCGGCAAGGGCGTGAACGTCGACATGGTGTTCGAACATCCCGGCGAGGCGACCTTCCCCGTCTCCACGCTGGTCTGCAAGAAGGGCGGCATGGTCGTGATCTGCGCGGGCACCACCGGCTTCAACTGCACCTTCGACGTGCGCTACATGTGGATGCATCAGAAGCGCCTGCAAGGCTCCCACTTCGCGCATCTCAAGCAGGCCTCCGCCGCCAATGACCTGATGGTCCAACAGCGCCTCGACCCCTGCATGTCCGAGGTCTTCCCCTGGGACGAACTGCCCGGCGCGCACATGAAAATGCTGCGCAATGAGCACAAGCCCGGCAACATGTCCGTCCTCGTCCAGGCCCCCCGCACCGGTCTGCGCACGCTGGAAGACGTGCTGGAGGCCGGGCCGACAGCCAACTCAAACGACCAGGCATAACGCCACTGCCGACCCGCGCCGCAGACCGGCGCGGGTGTTTCGGTGTGGCCAAGGCAAGGGAAAAGGGCTAATCACCACATTCAGGCCACATTCTTAGCGAATTGTTAACGAAGTCGTCGGTCTAATCGGCGCAAACTCTTTCACCATTCGCTCGTCCAGCGACGGAGATATCCATGTCCCTGAAATCCATCGGCCTTGCGGCTGCCCTCTTCGTCGCCTCCGCAATGCCCGGGATGGCGGTCCCCTGTGGCGTGGACCTCGGTTTCGTCACCGCTGGCGCGACGTGCACCGACCTGCTGAACGTCCAGACCATCGACTGGATCGACTTCAGCATCGATGCGGAGCCCGGCTTCAACATGACCGAGTTTGCGATTACGGCGCAAACCGTCGCCGGCAGCAACTTCAACCCGGTCCTCGCCCTCTACTCCAATGGCAACCTGATCCAGAGCACCGGGAATTTTGGTGGCACACAGGGTGTGCCGCTGACCCTCGCATTCTCCGGCGCACCTGCACTGGCCGATGGGACCTATACGATCGGCATCGCCGGACGAAACGGGTTCTTTACGCCGGATATCAACGATGCGCGGTCCACGGCCTTCTTCAATAACGGCTCCTACACGCTGAGTATCGCCACAACCCTCGTCCCGGTTCCCCTGCCGGCAGGCGCGCTGCTGCTCGTCACGGGCCTCGGTGCGCTTGGCCTCGCCCGCCGCAAACGCCGCGGGGCTTGACCCACCCCGAAACACCAGACCAATCGATCCGGCCCCTTAACTGGGGCACGGGGCCGAATGCCGTTTTCAGTTGCGAACCATGAATTGCGCGGGAACCTCGCCCCGGAAGCAGCGGGGAAAATACGGATAGGTATCGGTCGCGAAATAGGTATACGTGCCCGCGACCATCATCCCGTTGCAGGCATCCAGCGTGCCTGACCCGTCCACAAACTCGAAATCCTCCTCGAACATCCCGTCAAAGGCCCCGCCCGGCCCGCTGTCGCGGCTGCCCTGCCGCAATTGGTAGGATGACGTTGCAATCGCGGGGTCATAGTGGATCTCGAACCCGTCCGGCGCGAACCCAACCTGCGTGTCCGGCAGGCCTTGCAGGTAGCTCGGCGATACCCCGTGATAGTGGTAAAGGCCCGACCGGTCCACATGCCCGTTCTCGGCATCCATCCCCAGCGCGCGCGGCTCGAACATCGCCTGTTGCCGCCACCCGCTGGCCGGATCCCGCCCGATGCCGCGTCGCCCGTCAGGGTCATAATACCCCGCCGTGTAGGGCCGGATCGGCAACCCCGTCAGGGTCACGCCCACGGTCATCTCTCCGGTGGTCATGGCATCGGCCAGCTGCGGTTCGGTCGGGAAACAGAATCGCAGGGATTGCGCCTCGAACGCGTTGGGATTGGCCCGGTTCGGGAATTGTCCGATATCGTGGTTCGGCGTCCCGTTGGAGGCGATGCAGGTCAGCTCCCCCTCCCGCGTCACGGACGAAATGTTGTCATGGGCGGCCACCGGCAAAGGCGCAAGCGCGACAAGGCAGGCAAAGGCGAAACGGCGGGTCATCTGAACACTCCTGTGATTCTGGATGACACTCACACGGCGCAGCACCACGATTCTGTCGGACCACTTCGGCCAGGATCGGCACCGATGGCAGGGATCCGCTCAAATTGGGGGCGCGTTCAGGGGGGTCTCAACCCTGCCACGGCATAGCCATCTCCCCCGCTGCATATCGGGATGCCCGACCACACCTCTCGCGGGCGAAATCCCCCTATGGCCGTCAGGCCGCCCGCCCCGACGACACGTAACCGCCCCCCCCGGCGGCGCCGCCATCCTTGACCGTACGCCTGGCTTGGGGCTCTGATAAATATGCACGAAGTAAAACGGGGATGAGCATGGAAGCACTCCTCATTGTAGTGGCGTTCGGGGGCATCGTCGGATTGGTCATTGTCGTTTTTCGCCGTGGGTCAACACCCCCGCCGGATGTGTCGTCGAGGCCGACGCAGAAACCCATCCGGCCAAGTCGCCAACCGGCGCGGCATCCCAAGCCCTCACCACCGCCGCCCGCGCCCTTCTCGGCCCCCCACGCACAGCCCGCCGCGCGCGGACGGACCCTGCGGGGCCGCGCCTACGTGGTCGATGGCGATACGATCAAAATCAAGAAAACCCAGATCCGCCTCTTCGGAATAGATGCGCCCGAGATGAACCACCCCTTCGGCAAGCGCGCCAAATGGGCGATGTTCGAGCTGTGCAAGAACCAGATCGTCACTGCCGAAATCACCGCCATCGACGATCACGGCCGCACGGTCGCAAAATGTACGCTGGACGATGGCCGCGACCTCTCGGCCGAGCTTGTGAAACAGGGCCTCGCGCTCGATTGGCCGAAGTTCTCGGGCGGCATCTACCGCGCCTTGGAGACCGCCGATGCCCGCAAGAAGCTTTGGCTGGCGGACGCGCGCCAGAAGGGCCGGATGCATGTGTGGGAAACGTTCGACGCGCAGCAGGCTCAGAAGGCGCCGCGCTAGAGCCTGGTCCGCTGCTTCATTTTGAGCACGCGCGGAACCTCGCTAGCCACCTTCGTCGCGGGACCGGAGCACCGCCCTTTAGGAGCCCTGCGCCGGTTTTGCCCCCCGGTCCAACCCGGTTGCCCCGCGATCCTCGCGCAATCCGAAAGTGTCGAAATGAGCATCAGGGCAGGAGCCCGAAACGCGCCCGGCATCGTCGAGCCATCGGTGCGCCGTCACGCCCGAACTCTTAAGATAAGGTTAACATGATTGTGAATATGTTTCGAAATCAGGATCTTAAGCCACCTTATCAACCTTGATAACCCGCTCCCTTTCTCGGCAAAGCTACCCCTCCGCCGCCGCCCGAATCGCCCGGATATTCTCGCCATAAGGGGCCGGATCCCCGACCGATCCCCCCCGGAACACAGCCGATCCCGCCACCAGCACATCCGCCCCCGCCCGGGCCACCGTCGGGGCCGTTTTCACGTCGACCCCGCCATCGATCTCGATATGGATCTCCCGATCGCCAATCACCCGGCGCAGTTCGGCGATCTTGTCGCTCATATCGATGAAGCTCTGCCCCCCGAAGCCGGGATTCACCGTCATCACGCAGATCAGGTCACATAGGTCCAGAACATGCGCCACCGCTCCCGCAGGCGTACCGGGGTTCAGCGCCACGCCCGCCTTCATCCCCGCCCCGCGAATGGCCTGCAATGTCCGGTGGATATGCGGCCCGGCCTCCACATGCGCCGTCAGTACATCCGCGCCCGCATCCGCAAAGGCGGCGATATAGGCATCGACCGGCGAGATCATCAGGTGCACGTCCATCACGGTCGTCACATGGCGGCGCAGCGCCTTGACCATCGGCGGGCCGAAGGTGAGGTTCGGCACGAAATGCCCGTCCATCACATCGACATGGATCCAGTCCGCGCCCTCGGCCTCGACGGCCCGTACCTCGGCGCCGAAATTGGCGAAGTCGGCGGCAAGGATCGACGGCGCGATCTTGATGGAACGGTCAAATGCCATGGGGGCCTCCTCGTAGCTGCCCGCGTGTTATCGCCTGCCGCCCCCCTTGGCAAATCCCCCGCCCGCGCGCAGGGTCGCGCCAAGCGATACCATCCTGATCCGGAGGCCCTTCATGTCCGCCCAATACCTGTTCGCGCTTCTGGCCATCGCGGTGGGCGGGGCCTGTATCGCGACCCAGGCGCCGATCAACAGCCGCCTCGGCTCCCATGTGGGCGATCCCGTGACGGCGGCGGCGATCAGCTTCATCGTCGGCGCGATTGTCCTGAGCCTCATCGTGCTGGCGCGCGGCGCGGTGCCCTCGGGTGCGCAGATGGCCGCGGCGCCCTGGTGGGCCTGGGTCGGCGGGGCACTGGGGGCGATCTACGTGTGGGCGGCGGTCTGGGCGGTTGGCACGTTGGGGGTCGTCACGATGGTGGCCGCGCTCATCTTCGGCCAGCTTGCCGCGGCCCTGGTGCTCGATGCGATTGGCGCGTTCGGCCTGCAGGTGCGCGAGATCAGCTGGACGCGCATCGCGGCGATCGTGATGGTGGCCGGTGGTCTGGTGCTGAGCCGGGTATAGAGCCTCAAGAAATTTGACCGTTTGGTCAACCTTGCCTTCCACGCCTCCACATGAGACCCTTGCGGCAATGCCAAAGGGCCCGCCATGACAGACACGCTGCACCACGTCTCGACCGCCAAAGCCGACCAGCTTCCACAGGTCCACCTGCCCCGCAATGACGGGATGGATCTGGACCTCGACTGGGTGGCGAACGTCCAGGCCAACACTTCCGCAATCGAACGCCGCGCGGCCACCCTGCCCGGCCGCCGCTCCGTCAAGAAAACCCATCAGGCCGCATGGCTCGCCAAGGCGATCACATTGATCGACCTGACCACCCTTGCGGGTGACGATACGCCGGGCCGCGTCCGCCGTCTCTGTGCCAAGGCCCGCCAGCCCGTCCGCGCCGATATCCTCGACGCGCTTGGCCTGCCCGCCATCACCACCGGGGCTGTCTGCGTCTACCACGACATGATCGAAACTGCCGTCGACGCCTTGCAGGGCACCAACATCCCGGTCGCCGCCGTCTCCACCGGCTTCCCGGCGGGTCTGTCGCCTTTCCACCTGCGTGTGAAGGAGATCGAGGAAAGCGTGGCCGCAGGCGCGGCCGAAATCGACATCGTCATTTCCCGCCGCCACGTTCTGACCGGCAACTGGCAGGCGCTTTATGACGAAATGCGCACCTTCCGCGCCGCCTGTGGCGAGGCCCATGTGAAGGCGATCCTCGCCACCGGCGAACTCGGCACGCTGCGCAATGTCGCCAAGGCCAGCCTGATCTGCATGATGGCGGGCGCCGATTTCATCAAAACCTCCACCGGCAAGGAAAGCGTCAACGCGACCCTTCCCGTCTCCCTCACCATGATCCGCGCCATCCGGGCCTTCGAGGCGCGGACGGGCTTCAAAGTGGGCTACAAACCCGCGGGCGGCATTTCCAAGGCTAAGGATTCGTTGGTCTATCTGAGCCTGATGAAAGAGGAATTGGGCAACCGCTGGCTCCAGCCCGACCTCTTCCGCTTCGGCGCGTCGAGCCTTCTGGGTGATATCGAACGGCAATTGGAGCATCACGTGACGGGTGCGTATTCTGCGAGTTACAGGCATGGGATCGGGTGACTGGCCATGCCCATAAACCTAAACTTTATCCTCCTGATCATCGTCGTCGGCGTTTGCCTGTGGCTGATGATGCGGGTTAGCCGCCCTTTGCGGGAGGAGGCGCGCAAACTGACGGTCGATGAGGCACGGACCTTCCACCAGAACTATCGCAACAAGGCCAATCGCACTGATATGCCCGCCGAATTACGCCCGGTGGCCGAGGCCTCGGACCGAGCCCGGCCGGTGACGATTGCCGCTTGCCTCGCCATCACGCTGTCGATCGGCGCTTACATCTTGATTGGGGGATAGCCCATGACCACCCGCGAAATCTTCGAGAGCATGGAGTACGGCCCTGCGCCCGAATCCTCCGCCGAGGCCATGGCGTGGATCGCCGAAAAAGGCCCCATGTTCGGCCATTTCATCGACGGCGCCTTCACCGCGGCGGGCGAAGTTTTCGAAACCCGCAATCCCGCGAACGGTCAGGCCCTCGCCCAGATCACGCAAGGCACCGCCGACGACGTCGACAAAGCCGTCAAAGCCGCCACAAAGGCCTTCCCGAAATGGGCCAAACTCACCTGCCACCAGCGCGCGAAGTATCTCTACGCACTGGCCCGCCTGCTCCAGAAGCACTCCCGCCTCTTCGCCACGTTGGAGACGCTCGACAACGGCAAACCAATCCGCGAAAGCCGCGACATCGATATTCCGCTGGCGCAGCGCCATTTCTATTACCATGCGGGGCTTGCCCAACTGCGCGACGCCGAAATGCCGGATATGGCGCCCATCGGCGTCTGCGGGCAGGTGATCCCGTGGAACTTCCCGCTCCTGATGCTGGCCTGGAAAATCGCCCCCGCACTGGCTGCCGGGAACACCGTCGTCCTGAAGCCGGCTGAATACACGTCGCTCACCGCCCTCCTCTTCGCCGATATCTGCCGCGAGGCGGGCCTGCCCAAAGGCGTCGTGAACATCGTCACCGGCGACGGTGCAACCGGTGAGGCGATAGTCACCCATGACGGTACCCGGAAAATCGCCTTCACCGGCTCCACCTCCGTGGGCCGCCGCATCCGCGAACAGACGGCGGGCACCGGCAAGGCGCTGACCTTGGAACTGGGTGGCAAATCTCCCTACATCGTCTTCGACGACGCCGACGTCGATTCAGCGATTGAAGGCCTCGTCGATGCGATCTGGTTCAACCAGGGCCAGGTCTGCTGCGCCGGGTCCCGCCTGCTGGTGCAGGAGAATATCGCTGATGATTTCCACCAGCGCCTCAAGGCCCGCATGGCCAGCCTGCGCGTCGGCGACCCGATGGACAAATGCATAGATATCGGCGCCGTGGTGGACCCGGTCCAGCACCAGATGATCACCAAACTGGTCTCCGAAAACAAAGACGGCGAAACCTACCGCGCCCCCATAGACCTACCAGATACCGGCTGCTTCTACCCGCCCACGCTGATCACCGGCCTGCACACAGCCGCGCCGCTGATGCAGGAGGAAATCTTCGGCCCGGTGCTGGTCTCCACGACTTTCCGCACCCCGTCCGAAGCGGTGGAGGTCGCCAACAACACGCGCTACGGCCTTGCGGCAACGCTCTGGACAGAGAACCTGAACCTCGCCCTCGATATCGCACCGAAACTGGCCGCGGGAGTGGTCTGGGTGAATGCCACCAACCTCTTCGACGCCGCCGCACCCTTCGGCGGTGTCCGCGAAAGCGGCTTCGGACGCGAAGGCGGATGGGAAGGGCTCAGCGCCTATCTCAAACCCATCGCCAAGGCCCTGCCGACCCAGGTCATTACACCGCCCGACGCTCCCGATATGCCCGATGCAGGCGGCCTCGACCGGACCGCCAAGATGTATATCGGCGGCAAACAGGCGCGGCCGGATGGCGGCTATTCCCAGGCTCACTACTCCCGCAAGGGCACGCTTCGGGGCCATACCGGGCTCGGCAACCGCAAGGATATCCGCAATGCGGTGGAAGCGGCCCGCTCTGCCGCGTCATGGAGCAAGACCACCGGCCACCTGCGCGCGCAGATCCTCTATTACATCGCCGAGAACCTCTCCGCCCGGGCCGATGAATTCACCAACCGGATCAAGGACCTGACCGGCAGCAACCAGACCAGGGCCGCCGCCGAGATCGAGGGGAGCATCCAAACCCTCTTCACCTACGCCGCCCTGGCCGACAAATTCGACGGCACCGCCAAGGGTGTGCCGATCCGTGGCATCGCGCTGGCCATGAAGGAGCCGCTCGGGATCATCGGCGCACTGGCCCCGGACGACGCGCCGCTTCTCGCTACGATCTCGATCATCGCGCCCGCCATCGCCATGGGAAACCGCATCGTTCTGGCCCCCAGCCAGTCCGCGCCGCTGGCCGCGACCGACCTCTACCAGATCCTCGATACGTCAGATGTGCCAGCGGGCGTCGTGAACATCGTCACCGGCGCCCACACCGACCTCGCGCCTACACTTGCCAGCCACATGGAAATCGACGCGCTCTGGTCCTTCTCTCCCCATACCGATAAGACCGCCCTCGAATGGGCCAGCGCCAGCAACCTCAAACGCTGCTGGATCAACCATGCGGGTAATCCGGACTGGACCAACCTCGCGCCGGGGACCGCCCTGGCCCATGCCACGGAAACGAAGACGATCTGGGTGCCCTACGGGGAATAGCACCTCTCCCCGACCGAATCCAAATGCGGCAATGTCGGATCTGCATATTTGGAGAACAAAGATGGGTGCAACGGGAGCCCAGGATGACTCTGTTCTGACGGGGCCCGCACCCCTCCATCTTTGTTCCCCGAACATGCCCGCCGGAGGCTTCCCGGCGACCGACACACGGGCAACATCGGCGGCGGCGGGCTCACGCCCCGCCAAGTTGGACAATGATCATGCCGCGGCAGCGGCTCCGCCTGGAGAGGCCGCGGCCCTAGCCGCGGCCGGAGACGCGATCCTTGAGCTTCGCCCACCGCACCGCCGCACCATCGACGATCGGTGCGATCACGCGGTCCTCGAACCGCTCCCAGATGCGCCAGATCATGAACAGGATCAGGGCCAGGACCAACAAGATCCCAATAGGCATCCACGGGATCAGGCGCACATCCGCGCTCTCGACGGGACGGATCTCCAGCGCGTTTGGATAGATCGACAGTAAATTGTTGCGCCAGCCGTAATGGGTGATCACCACCCATTGCGGATCGGCGGCCTCGGATTCCAGGTTGGTCGCCTCGGCCTGAAGGTCCTGACTGTCGAACTTGAAATAGGGCGGCCAGAAAATCCCGGTATCCTCGTTGCGGAACACCATCACCGGGCCGTTCTCACCGGGATAGACGGTGTTGATGTAGCGCACATCCCGGCTGATCGCGGAGCCTGACGCGCCGCTATCGGCCGATGCGAAGAACCAGCGGTTCCAGCCATCCACTTCCGTCAGGATCACCTCGGCCCGAACCACACGCACGATATCGCGCTGCGGCAGCGTATAGTGCAGGAACGCGCCGAGGAAACTCAGCACGATCAGCAGGGCGATGATCCGTGGCCAGCGCATAAACTCAATCCTTCAATTCGACAGCCAGATAAAGGCAATCACGCCCACAACCGGCACCACGTAGACGAGGATCACGAGCCAGACCCGGATCCGCGATACTTTGGGGGCCATGCGTTCGTCAATCCAGGCCTCCCGGTCGCCCGGGCGGCCTTCCATCACCCAATCTTCCTCAAGCCGCATCCGCGCACCCGAGCGCAGGTAGAAGAACATGCAGACATAAACGACCGTCAATCCAACGCCCATGAAAATCAGGGTTCGTCCCAAGGCCATCATGCATACGCTCCTTGCTCAACTCGATCTCTGGTGTCCGATATAGGGCCAATCATCGCGGAATGGCAGGGCTTGCGACCAGATCGCGCGTGGCGCAGGTTTGGCCCATGTCAGATACCCCGCTTCTTGCCACCATCACCGCCCGCCAGGACGACCTGATCCAGCTGACCCAGGATCTGATCCGGATCCCCACGCTCAACCCGCCGGGCCTGAATTACCGCGAGATTTGCGGCTTTCTTGCCGAACGTCTGGGTGAGCGGGGCTTTGCGGTCGAGTTGATCCGCGCCGAGGGCGCGCCCGCCGACAGCGTCAAATATCCGCGCTGGAACATCGTCGCACGCTACGAGGGGGGGCCGGGGGAATGTGTGCATTTCAACTCGCATCACGACGTTGTGGCCGTGGGCCATGGCTGGACCCGCGACCCCTTCGGCGGGGAGTTGGATGACGGCAAGATCTACGGGCGCGGCGCGTGCGACATGAAGGGCGGGCTCGCCGCGTCGATCATCGCGGCGGAGGCGTTTGTCGAGACGCATCCCAGCTTCAATGGCGCCATCGAGATCAGCGCCACGGCGGACGAGGAATCCGGCGGCTATGGCGGCGTCGCCTACCTGGCCGAACAGGGCTATTTCAGCCCCGACCGTGTGCAACACGTCATCATCCCGGAGCCGCTCAACAAGGATCGCATCTGTCTCGGCCATCGCGGCGTCTGGTGGGCCGAGATCGAAACCAAGGGTCGGATCGCTCATGGCTCCATGCCATTCCTCGGCGATTGCGCGGTTCGCCACATGGGCGCCGTGCTGGAGGAGATGGAGGCGACGCTGTTCCCGCTGCTGGCCACCAAGTATACCGACATGCCGGTGGTCCCCGAAGGGGCGCGGCAATCCACGATGAATATCAACGCCATTCACGGCGGTGAGCCGGTGCAGGAGGCCGACTTCACCGGGTTCCCCGCCGCTTGCGTGCCCGACCGCTGCAAGATCACCATCGACCGGCGCTACCTGATCGAAGAGAGCGAGGGCGAGGTTCGGGCCGAGATCCTGGCTCTTCTGGAAAAGGTGAAAGCTGCCCGCCCGACCTTCGAATACGATCTGAAGGAGCTTTGGTCGGTCTCGCCCACCATGACGGATCGTGATGCGCCGGTGGTCAGGACCGTGGAAGCTGCGATTGCCAAGGTGTTGGAGAAACAGGCGGAGTTCGTGGTGTCGCCGGGCACCTACGACCAGAAGCATATCGACAGGATCGGTAAGCTGAAAAACTGCATTGCCTACGGGCCCGGCATACTGGACCTCGCCCATCAACCCGACGAATGGGTAGGCGTGCAGGACATGGAAGACAGCGCCAAGGTCATGGCGCTGACACTGGCCGAGCTGCTGCTCTAGGCCGGACCGGGTCGCTCCGGGATCAGACCGTCACAAACCCCAGATGCTCCAGCGCCCGTTCGGCCATGCGGCGCGCGCGGGCATCCCCTGTCATCATCTGCTCATTCAAACGCCGCATCAGATCGCTCAGCGTCTTTGCGGCCGTATGTTCCTGGATGAAGCCCGGAACGCGGTCCATCTCGATGGACAAGATGTCTTCGGCCATGGTCGGCATTCTCATCATATCCCCCAATCGCGATGTCAGAGCCATCACTGGGCGAGAACGTACAGCGATTCTCTGCCTGTGCTTTGATTTTCATCAAACTATCCACAGCTCATCGGGCGCGGAGCCTGTCGAGCCCGGCGAACGCCCGTTTTCGCGCCGGAATGGCACGCTTTTCGCTAGGAATCCGGGCCATGACCGGGGCAGAGTGGGACAAAATCAGACGATCAGGGAGATCTTCAATGAGTCATCACCTCCGCCTTGGCGTTGCAATTCTGGCGCTCTGCTCCGGCCCGGCGCTGGCGCAAGAGACGTCGATCACCATCGGAATGCAGCTGGAACCGCCCATGCTGGACCCCACCGGCGGGGCGGCGGCGGCCATCGATGAAGTCGTCTATTCCAACGTGTTCGAGGGCCTGACGCGGTTCGCCTCGGACGGGTCGATCATCCCCGGCCTCGCCGAAAGCTGGGAGATTTCGGAGGATGGCGCCACCTATACCTTTACCCTTCGTGAGGGTGTCACCTTCCATGATGGTGAGGCGATGACGGCCGAAGATGTCGTCTTCTCCTTCGATCGGGCCCGGGCCGAGGATACGACCAATGCGCAGACCGCGCTGTTCGAGAACATTGTCAGCGTCGAAGCTACCGATGACACGACCGTCACCATCACGCTTGATGGTCCCGATGGCGCGTTCCTGTTCGACATGGCCTGGGGGGATGCCGTGATCGTGGATCCGGCCAGCGCCGAGACAAACGCCACCAACCCCGTCGGCACCGGGGCGTTCCGGTTCGAGAACTGGGCGCAGGGCGACAGCGTGACGCTGGTGCGCAACGACGAGTATTGGGGGGAGCCCGCTGCGCTGACCAATGTGACGTTCCGCTTCATCAGCGACCCGAATGCCGCCTTTGCCGCCCTGATGGCGGGGGATGTCGATGCCTTCCCGGTCTTTCCCGCGCCGGAAACCCTCGCGCAGTTCGACGGCGATCCGCGCTTCAACGTCATCGTCGGCTCCACTGAGGGTGAGACGATTCTGGCGATGAACAACTCTGCGGCCCCGCTCGACAATCCGCTGGTCCGGCAGGCGATCAGCCATGCCATCAACCGGCAGGACATCATCGACGGCGCGATGTTCGGCTATGGCACGCCCATCGGCACCCATTTCGCCCCGCATAATCCCGATTACGTCGATCTGACCGCCAATTCCGAGTTCAATCCAGACCGCGCGCGGGAGCTTCTGGCCGAGGCGGGCGTCGAGGATCTGACCCTGCGCATGATGCTGCCGCCGCCCTCCTATGCGCGGCGCGGCGGCGAGATTATCGCCAGCCAGCTGCGCGATGTGGGGATCGAGACCGAGATCACCAACCTGGAATGGGCGCAATGGCTTGAGCAGGTGTTCCGCGGGTATGATTTCGACCTGACCATCGTCAGCCACACCGAGCCCGCCGATATCAATATCTACGCGCGGCCCGAATACTACTTCCAGTACGATAGCGCCGAGTTCCAGGCCCTGATGGAGGAGCTTGCGGTGACGGCCGATCCGGCGGAGCGCACGCGCATTAACCAAGCCGCGCAGCAGATGATCGCTGACGAATACGTCAACGGCTACCTGTTCCAGCTCGCGAAAACCGGCGTGGCCAATGCCAATATCGTGGGCCTGTGGGAAAACTCGCCGACGCAGGCAAATGATCTGACGGCCGTCAGCTGGACGCAGTGATGCGCCCTCTGAAAATGGCACTGGCCCTCGCATTTGCGGGGGCCTTTCCTGTTCTGGCGGAGCCGTTGCCGCAGGGGCATTTCATGGCCGCGCCGTATCTGTCCGACGACACGCTGCTACCCCGCTACATTACGCTGGAGGTGGCTGGCACCGATCTGGAGCTGAGTTTCCTAAGCGCCATCGTTTTGAATTTCGAGGCCTGTGAGGCATCTCAGGTCTGTGATCTGAGGGTTGCTGCCGCCACGGCGGAGGCCGAGATTATCGACCAGAATCTGGCCCTGAAGGATGTGGATATCCTTGCCGATATCGGCATCGATGAGCCGCGCTTCGGTCCGCCCCACCTGCGCTACACCGCGCCTTTGATGGCCGCGATGGACGGGGCGATAGCCGCGATGACGCAGGACGGGTTTGACATCCGCGTGGCCAATGAGGTGATCTCCTTCTACCGGGCCGCGCCCGATGTGCAGGCCGCTATCGCCGCCTATGCAGTTGTGATGGAACTGTCGATCCGCAGTCTTAACGGCTGTGACGTCGCCATTCTGGCGCCCCTTTTCGCCGCACCCGCCCCGAGCGACGCAGAAGCAATGTTCCTCAACGCCTTGCGCGCCATGGCAGTCCAGATCGACATTGAGGGCGATAACCGCGCCATCGGCGATGCGGCCTTCGATCCGGAAGACCCGAACCACGATCAGGCGCATCTTCTGTTCGCCGCTGGTGCCCTGCCGAACTACCTCGCCCTTGCAACCGATCCCGGCCCGCTTCAGGACCGATTGGCGCAGGTGTTGGACATCGGACCCTTCACTCGGCTTGCCGACGATCCGCAGGCGCTTGAGGCCGTCTTAGCGCGCTACGGCGGGACACTCGCGGACCTGGTCGCGTTCTACGACCACATCGGCGCGACACGACCCGATATCACATCGGAAGTGGCCTGCGCCGACCCAAGCCTCGGCTTCATCGACGCGCAGGGCGGGTAAGGGCCCGCCCCGCGCTAGATACCTATTCCGGATAGACTGCACCCACGGCCATCTGCACGGCAAAGGCCAGGCCCAGATATTCGCGCCCATCCATCATGCGCGCCGTTAGTTCATTGGCTGAAGACGTTTCGGCCAGTGCCTGCTGCCACATATCCAGATAGGCGCGCGTATAGGCAAAAACGCTGGCGTCGCTGACCGAGTTGTCCAACCGGTGGCCGGGGATCACGGTGCCCGCACCGATGGCCTCCAGCCCTGCCAGATTGGCGCGCCACATATCCAGCCGGTCGGACGTGGTGTTTTCGGCGACCCAGACATGGCAATCCACATAGGCCATGTCCGTCGCGATCAGCGTGTCGAGCGACGGCACGTAAAGCGGCGTGATCAGGTCCGTGTCACCATGCATCGGGCCAAGCACCTCGATCTCCTCGCCCTCCAGCATCAGCACGCCGTCAAGCGCCTCGACCGGGCCGATATCGGCCGTGGGAAGAAGCGGCAGAATCTCGGCATGAGTGACGGCGCGCAGGCCGGGGAATCGCTCACGGATCACCGGCAGCCCGCTGTAATGGTCGGGATGGGCATGGGTGATGAACACGGTCTCAAGCCTGCGGCCGGTGGCTGCGATGATATCGGCAAGACGTCCGGCATTTTCGGGGGTGAACTGGGTATCCACCAGAAGTGCCGCCTCGTCGCCCATCAAGATGACGCTGTCCACATTGCCGCCCATGGCATCACCGGTGAAAACCTGCGCCTGGGTTGGGGCGGCCATCGCCCCGTTGGGCCAGAGTGCCGCGGCGGCGGCGGCTCCACCTGTGATCTGAAGGAAGGTTCTACGGTCGAGACGGAACATCAGGCTCTCCTTGTATGGTTGGTTACGAATCTATACCAAGACTACATACGGAACCGGTTTGATCTGTGAAGGAGGCACTTTTTGGTAACCCGTCCCACCACCCCCGATGCCCATGGCCACCTGATCGAGTACGATCCGGAGATCTGCCCGGTGCGCCACGTGCTTGACGGGGTCGGCGACAAATGGACGATCCTTGTTCTGACGGCGCTCAAGCCCGGGTCGCTTCGATTTTCCGAACTGCGCCGGACCATTTCGGATATCTCGCAGCGGATGCTCACCGTCACGTTGCGCAAGCTGGAACGCGACGGCTTCGTGACCCGGACGGTCACCCCGACGATCCCGGCCCGTGTCGACTATGAATTGACCGATCTGGGCCAATCGCTTGTCGCGCAAATGGCGCCGCTGGCCGCATGGGCGCTGAACCACCGCGACCCCATCGCCAAGGCGCGCGCGCTTTACGACGCACAACGACAGGATTGATCCGAACTCCCGTCCGGGCTGTCATGGTGGTGTCACGCAGCGCCCCTAGACCCGGGCGCAGAAGAACATATCCGTCTGATTGGGGACCTTCATGACCAAACGATCCATCCTTGGCGCCGCTGCCGCGCTTGCGCTGTGCCTGACGGCAGCGCCAGCCATGGCAGAAACACTGCTGGTGACGACCTTCGAC
Source organism: uncultured Roseicyclus sp. (assembly GCA_947494975.1). Classification (GTDB taxonomy): domain Bacteria; phylum Pseudomonadota; class Alphaproteobacteria; order Rhodobacterales; family Rhodobacteraceae; genus Gymnodinialimonas. The sequence continues at coordinate 1,097,795 of CANLXA010000001.1, forward strand.
GCTACCGGCGAGGGGTCGCTTCAGGCGGCGCTGAGTGCGGCGGCGCGCTCACCCGAGGCAACGGTGATCGTTGTCACCGATGGCGGCGGGCGGATCGAAACCTCCGACGGGCTGACCTATTCCGGGGCGTCCGCGTTGCGCCTTGTCGGCAACGGCGTGACCGTCGCATCCGCACAAAACGTGACGCTCCTGTCGATCGAGGGGCCAACGGACATTGCGCTGGATGGCCTGCGCCTCGAGGGACCGGGCGGATGGTCCATCGAAAATCGCGGTGATGCGGATGGACCTGCGGGAAAGGGCATTTTCCTCGACGTGGGCGACGATGCCGAAGGCGTCGTGCGTCTGCATCTGAGCGATGTGCAGGTATCGGGCGTGGCAGGCCATGGCATCCACATCTCCGATTGTACGCTGGCCGATGATTGCGGCGGTGGTGGCGGCGGGGCGGGCGAAGGCTCGCCTGCATCGATCAGCATTCAGGCCGTGAACGTGCGGATCGAGGATGTTGGGCACGGCCGGTTCGACAGCGACGGGCTGCGGGTGGATGAACGTGGCGAGGGTGATATCTCGCTGACCGGCATGTTCCTGTCGGCCGTCAATGTCGGCGCCGATGGCGTGGAGTTGGACGAAGGCCAGGCCGGCAGTGTCTCCATCGATCTGATCTCATCCTCCTTCCTGAACAATGGGGCCTATTGTAACCCGGCCCGGCTGGAGAGCTTCCTGCCCGAGGCGGATGAGGGCGAATTCGACGAAGGCGCCATGGCTGCCGATGCCATCCCCGGCCCGATCAGCGGATCACCGGACGATGCCTGTTTCGAGCGCGAGGTGGAGCTCTACGATGACGGAAGTGTCGAGGAATACGCATTTGGCATCGATGTCGATGACGGGTTCGATGTGGACGAAGCCGGGCCCGGTTCCCTCTTCGGTACGTTCAGTCTGGGCGAGATGAGCGGCAACCTTGATGAAGGGTACGACTTCGACGAAGAGGATGCCGGCGATATCGACGTGGTCTTCACGGGCGTCACCGGGACCGGCAATTCCGACGACGCCCTGAAGCTGAGCGAGGCGGGGGCCGGCAACGTCTATCTCGTGGCCACGGCAGTGGAATTCACCGGCAATGGCGGCCTGGGTATCGTCGCCGAAGAGGAAAACGACGGCGACCTGAGCGCCACGCTGGTGGGCATCGCGACCTCGGGCAATGACGGCGGCGATCTGGGCGTCGAGGCCGTGCAGGAGGATGACGGCACCGGCATCGTCTATGTCATCGACAGCGAAATCGCTGACGGGATCGAGACCGAAGGCGCCGAGATCGACCCCGATTGAGTTTCAGAAGCGCGGCCCGCGCGCATTGAAGGGGCCGCATCCATTACCGCCCCCGTCGATCCTTCGGCGGGGGCATTTTTGGTGGGTCTGATGGGCCTAGCCGACCACGTTGACCTCCGGCCCATAGGGATAGCCGGTGATATTCTCGGCCCCGTTCTCGGTCACGATCAGGATGTCATGTTCTCGGTAGCCGCCCGCGCCGGGCTGCCCTTCCGGGATGGTCAGCATCGGTTCCATGGAGATGACCATGCCGGGCTGCAGGACCGTATCGATATCCTCACGTAGCTCCAGCCCCGCCTCGCGCCCATAATAGTGGCTGAGCACACCGAAGGAATGCCCATAGCCGAAGCTGCGGTATTGCAGCAGGTCGCGCTCCTCGAAAAAGGCGTTCACGCCGTGGGTGATCTCGGCGCAGGTTGCGCCTGGTTTGATCAGCGACATGCCAAGCTCATGGGCGGCGATATTCGCCTCCCATATGCTCAGCGACGCCTTGTCGACCTCCCCCACGAACATCGTGCGCTCAAGTGCCGTGTAATACCCTGAAATCATGGGAAATGTGTTGAGCGACAGGATATCGCCGCGCTGCAATTGTCGGCTGGTGACGGGGTTGTGTGCGCCGTCGGTGTTCAGACCCGATTGGAACCAGACCCAGGTATCGCGGTATTCGGCATCGGGAAATTCGGCGGCGATATGGGCCTCCATCGCGTCGCGGCCTGCCATGGCCACGTCGATCTCCCGCGCGCCGACCCGCACCGCGTCGCGGATCGCGTAGCCTCCGACATCCGCGGTCGCGGCACCTGCGCGGATCAGGGCGCGCTCCGCCTCGGATTTGATCATCCGCTGGCGCATCGCGGCCGGAGCCAGATCGGCCACCGAGACGGGTCGTAGGAACGTGTCCATCAGGTCGCGCTGGCTCAGCGTCAGGTGATCCCCCTCTATCCCCACGGCGCGGCCCTCCCCGGCGACATGGCGGACGGCGCGCCAGTAATTGTTCCGCTCCCAATCGGTGTAGGTCAGCGCTTCATGGGCAGAGCGCCGCCACGGCTGGCCGCCGTCGATCCCCGCGCTGATCACGACGGCGCGGTCCGGCGTGACGACAAGCCCGTAAGGCCGCCCGAAGGCGCAATAGAGGAAGCCCGAATAATACGCCACGGCATGCATCGACGTCAGCAGCGCCACCGATATGTCATTGTCGCGCATGATTGCGCGCAGCCCCGCGAGGCGGTCGGCATATTCAGCCGTCGAGAACGGCAGCGGGGCCTTGGAGCCGTTGTGGAATTCATGGAATTGGGGGCGTGGCATCACGGACCCTCCCTTTTACAAGAAGGCCCCGGCGTGCAGGGCGGGCATAGCCCCTATCTGGGCGACGCCATCACCCCGGGCGATGGCAGATATTTAGACACGTCACCGGCCCTGCGGCAAGCCCTGTGGGTTGCGGAGAGTGCAGATCGGAGAAGCGCCTCAGCCCGCTTTGGACGTGCGTGGCTCGCGGGGTGGGACATAGGCGCCGAAATCTTCCCGCATGGCGCGCGCCTCGTAGGCCGCGATAATCGGCAGGCGCGAGCTGCCATGGATTGTCAGATCGCCGCGAAACCCAGGGAACAAGTGCACCAGCTCATGCTGCGTGATGTCCGGGATAGCACCGATGGTGACATCGCCGAGGAAGAGCGATTCCGACCAGAGGCCCGAGGTTTCAACCAATTCATGGGCGTCGAACAGCAGATGGATATAGCGCACCGCGCGGGCAGAGTCATCGACACGGATGCCGGGATGCCCCACCAGGAATTTGGCCGCGACCAGCACCGCATCGGCATTCAGCAACATGCCCGATGCGCCGGTACTAAGCGCGATCCGGTGTTGGGGCGAGACGCGCACAGGCGCGTGGGGGGCCCCGGCGCCCACGGCATCGGGCTCGATCAGGATCGGCCTGAGATGCGGGTTTTCGTCGAGTTCGGCCGGAGACAGCGTGCGGTGTCCGATCCAGCGGATCGGTTTGGCCGCGCCGTCGGCGGTCAGAACCAGATCACCGACCTTCAGAGTATCAATGGCGCGCGGCGCGTTTGGCGTTTCGAGCAAGGTTTCCGAGGTGAAACAGACGAAATCAGGCAGAGTCGAATAGGTCGATGACGGGGCCGGGACGATGTTGTTGTTCGTGCCGGTGATTGTGTCCCCGACGGTGAAACTGCCCTGGGTCGCGATGATGTAGGTCGGCGTCGAATACTGCACCAGCGTGAAGCTGACCGGATCTGATCCAAGCGTGCCGCCATAGGTTTCGAACACCTGGAAATTCGATGAATCCGTGATCCCCGGCACACTGCTGAGATCGAGCTGCGCACCGGCCTCCGAGCCTTCCAGCAACGTATCATCATCAATGATGTTGACCGTGTAGGCATTCAGGATCGTGACGTTGGATACGCCCAGGGGATCGGCGTTGATTTCGTAGATTACAATACTGGCCATGGGTCACTCTGTCGGGCGGGCCGTGCGGAGTTCTTCCCTGGGGCTGCCGGTGCCTTGTCTTCGAGGGGCAGATCTATGCGCCAAAATAGCCATTCTTATGGCGCCCTTGTGGAAATAGTGTTTCACTGGGTGCGCGCCATGGATGCGCCTGTCCGGAAAAGCCGTGCCGTCTGCTGCTACCGCCTCATGCCCTCTGGCCCAAACCGGGCCCGCGCCCTAACCTGCCCGCCATGACCCGCTATCTGCTTGTCCGCGCGCTCTCCCTGAGCCTCAGCCTGATCGTTGCCAGCGTGGTGATTTTCGCGGTCATCGAGGTTATTCCCGGCGATCCGGCGGCGTTCATGCTGGGGCTGAACGCGACCGATGAAAGCATCGCAAACCTGCGCGCCGAGCTTGGGCTTGGCGGGTCCCTGACGGAACGCTACGCCAATTGGATCACGGGGATGCTCCGCGGCGATTTCGGCACCTCTTACACCTACCGCGTGCCGGTGGCCGAGCTGATACTCGACCGGATCTGGGTCTCCCTGCCGCTGGCGATCTTCGCGCTGATCCTGTCGACGCTGATCGCCATTCCGGTTGGTGTCATCGCCGCGGCAACGCGCGGCGGGGCGGGCGATTTTTCGATCATGGGGGCCACGCAGCTTGGCATCGCGGTGCCGAATTTCTGGTTCGCGATGCTGCTGGTTCTGCTCTTCGCTGTCACGCTGCAATGGTTTTCGGCCGGCGGCTTTCCGGGCTGGGACAATCCCGCCGCAGCGCTCAAGGCGCTGACGCTGCCCGCCATCGCGCTGGCCCTGCCCCAGGCCTCGATTCTGGCACGGGTGATGCGCTCGGCGCTCATTGAAACGCTGGATCAGGATTACATCCGCACGGCACGGGCCAAGGGGCTCAGCCGGTCCCAGGCGATCCGTCGCCACGCGCTCAAGAACGCCCTGATCCCGGTGCTGACGATCATCGGCTTGCAGTTCAGCTTCCTTCTGGCCGGTGCGATCATCATCGAAAACGTCTTCTTCCTGCCGGGCCTCGGGCGATTGATTTTCCAGGGCATCACTCAGCGTGATCTGGTGGTGGTGGAGAGCGTTACGATGTTGCTGGTCTTCGCCGTTATCGTCGTGACGTTCCTGGTCGATATCGCCTATGCCATTGTCGACCCGAGGTTGCGCCGCCGATGAACCGCCTGCCGTTTACCCTTGTTGTCGGCTCGATCATCACCGCGTTTTTCGTGGGTACGGCGCTTCTGTCGCTGGTCTGGACGCCACACGATATCACCGAGCTGGAGATTTCCCAGCGGTTACAGCCCGCCTCGGCCACCTATTGGCTGGGCACCGACCAGTTCGGGCGCGACATGGTCTCGATGCTGATGGAGGGGAGCCGGACGTCCATCGCCGTGGCGCTGATCGCCGTGGGGCTGGGGATCGTCGTCGGCGTGCCGCTCGGCCTTGCCGCCGCTGCCGCCCGCGGATCGCTGCTTGATGAAGTCATCATGCGCGGCAATGACCTGATCTTTGCCTTTCCCTCGCTGGTCATCGCGATCCTGATCACGGCGGTCTATGGCCCATCGGCCACCAACGCGATCATCGCCATCGGCATCTTCAACATCCCCGTATTCGCCAGGGTGGCCCGCGGCGGGGCCCTGCCGATCTGGACGCTCGATTACATCCTCGCCGCACGGACGGCGGGTAAGTCCCGCGCCCGGATCAGCGCCGAACACGTTTTGCCCAACATCGCCAACCTGCTGATCGTGCAGGCCACCATCCAGTTTTCGCTGGGGATTCTGGCCGAGGCCGCGCTCAGCTACGTGAACCTTGGCGCGCAGCCGCCCACATCCTCCATCGGCAAGATGCTCGCCGAGTCGCAGACGATGATCTATTCCAACCCCTCGCTCGCCGTGCTGCCGGGCCTCGCCATCGTGATCATGGTGCTCGGCCTGAACCTGATGGGTGACGGGTTGCGCGATGCGCTCGACCCCCGGCTGAGGAGGGCGCGGGGATGATCGAGATCGAGCATCTGACCCTCGGCATTCGCGGCACGCCGATCCTCGACGATGTGTCACTCAGGATCGAACAGGGCGAGATCTTCGGGCTTGTCGGCGAGAGTGGCTCGGGCAAATCCATGACCGCGCTCAGCGTGATGGGCCTGCTGCCACGCGGCGCGACAATCAGTGGCGCGGCGCGGCTCGACGATGTGGATCTCCTTGCCCTGCGCGAACACGATTTGCGCCGCATCCGGGGCAACGATATCGGCATGATCTTTCAGGAGCCGATGACGGCATTGAACCCGGTCCAAACCATCGGCGATCAGGTGGCCGAAACGCTGCTGATCCACGATGCCGCCGACCGGGTGGAGGCGCGACGGATCGCGCGCGACCGGCTCGATCGCGTCGGCCTCAGCCATATCGGGCTCGACCGGTATCCACACGAGCTGAGCGGCGGCCAGCGACAGCGCGTGTGCATCGCCGCCGCCATCGCGCTCCACCCCCGCTTGCTGATCGCTGATGAGCCCACAACCGCGCTCGATGTGACGACCCAGGCGCAGATCCTCGACCTGCTGAAGGGGATCGTGGCCGAGGAAAACATGGCGCTTCTCCTGATCACCCATGATCTGGCCGTCGTCTCCGACATGGCCGACCGGATTGCCGTCATGCAAAACGGCATGATCGTGGAACAGGGGGACACGGCGCAGGTGCTCCGCGATCAGGTCCACCCCTATACAAGCGCGCTCTTTGCTGCCTCCGCCCATCAGCCGGATCGTACGGAGCCGACCCGCTCCAACGCGATCCTGAGCCTACGCGACGTGCACCGCCATTATCCCGGCCCGCGCCAGGGCTTTGCCAGGGGCGAACCGGTGCGCGCCGTTGATGGCGTCTCGTTCGAACTGCAACGGGGCGAAAGCCTCGGCCTGGTGGGCGAAAGCGGCTGTGGAAAATCCACGCTGACGCGCGCCATTCTGGGGTTGGATCCGGTCACCTCCGGCCGGATCTGCCTCAACGGCGCCGAGATCAGCCCCGCCATGCCGCGCGCGCGCCGCGCCCAGATGCAGGTGGTGTTTCAGGACCCTTACGGCAGCTTCAATCCCCGCTGGCGCGTGGATAGGATCATCGCCGAGCCATACTTCCTGCTTGATGCGCCGCCGCGCGGCATTGACCGGGACGATGCCATCGCCAGGGCCTTGGAGGCCGTGCGCCTGTCACCCGGTGACGCGTTGAAATACCCCCACGAGTTTTCCGGCGGCCAGCGGCAGCGCATCGCCATCGCCCGCGCGCTGATCACCCGGCCCGATCTGCTGGTGCTTGATGAGGCCGTGAGTGCGCTCGATGTCTCCGTCCGAGCCCAGATCCTCGACCTTCTGGCCGATCTGCAGACGGAATTCGGCCTCTCCTACCTGTTCATTTCCCACGATCTGACGGTCGTGCGCGCCATAACCGACCGGGTGCTGGTGATGCAGGCGGGCCGGATCGTGGAGCAGGGTGAGACCGAGGCCGTGTTCACCGCCCCCCAACATCCCTACACGCAGTCGCTGCTGGCCGCAGCGCCCCGGCTGCCCGACGATATCGGAGAGAGATATGACGCCCTGGTTTGACCCCACATTGATCTTCATCGGCGGCGCGTGGCGCCCCTGTGCCAGCGGCGAGACACTCCCGGTGACGGATCCGTCCACGGGCGTGGAGATGGCTCGCATCGCCCGGGGCGGCGCTTTGGATATCGACGATGCGGTTGCCGCCGCCGAGGCCGCGCTGGCGGGCGATTGGGGCGTGATGAGCGCGGCGGAGCGCGGCCGCATCCTCCTGCGCCTCAGCCACCTGGTGCTCAATCACGCCGATCAACTCGCCGAGATGGAGGCCCGCGATGTCGGCAAACCCCTGAAACAGGCCCATAACGACGTGATCGCCCTGGCGCGGTATTGCGAATTCTACGGCGGCGCGGCGGACAAACTGACAGGGGAAACCATCCCGTTCAATGCGGGCTTCACCGTCTACACCCTGCGCGAACCCCATGGCGTGACCGGCCATATCATCCCGTGGAACTACCCGATGCAGATCATCGGGCGCTCCATCGGCGCGGCCTTGGCCACCGGCAATGCCTGCGTGTTGAAACCGGCGGAGGAGGCCTGCCTGACGGCGCTGGCCTTCGCCGATCTCGCCCATCAGGCGGGCCTGCCCGCAGGCGCACTAAATGTTGTCCCCGGCCTCGGCGCCGAGGCAGGCGCGGCGCTCACCGCTCATCCCGCGGTGCGCCATCTCTCGTTCACCGGCTCGGTCGCCACCGGCAGACGCGTCCAGATTGCCGCGGCCGAGAACATCGTGCCCGTCACACTGGAACTGGGCGGCAAAAGCCCGCAACTGGTCTTCGCCGATGCCGATCTCGACAAGGCCCTGCCCTTCCTCGTGAATGGCGGCATCCAGAATGCCGGGCAAACCTGCTCCGCCGGGTCCCGCATCCTGGTGCAGCGCGAGATCCACGATACGCTCGCCGCCCGCATGGCCGAGGCCATCGGCGCGCTCCGGATCGCCCCGGCCATGGACGACGCCGATATCGGCCCCCTCGTCTCGGCGCGCCAGAAGGGCATCGTCGAGCGCTTCCTGGCCCAGGCCAGCCCCGATCAGATCCTGGCGCAGGCCCCCCTGCCCGACGGCCTGCCGGAGGGCGGCAATTACATCCCCCCAACCCTTATCGGCCACATCCCCCCCGACCACGCGCTGGCGCAAGATGAGATCTTCGGCCCGGTCCAGGTCCTGATCCCCTTCGAGGATGAAGAGGATGCGATCCGCATCGCCAACGGCACCAAGTACGGCCTGGTCGCCTCGATCTGGTCCGCCGATGGCGGGCGCCAGATGCGCCTCGCCAAACGCCTCCATGCGGGCCAGGTCTTCCTCAACAATTACGGCGCGGCGGGGGGCGTGGAACTCCCCTTCGGCGGGGTCGGCCATTCCGGCCATGGCCGCGAAAAGGGCTTCGAGGCGCTCTACGCCTTCACCACGCTCAAAACCGTCGCCGCCCATCACGGATAACCGGCCCTTTCCACTGGTGCCAAATACCCTCCCGCCGAAGGCGTCCCCAACCCACCGACAAGCACAGCGCCCGGTGATGGGCTGGCGGATGGGGGCGGGCGGGTGGGCCATCCGCCAGCCCATCATCGGTAGACGCCCCGCGACCCGCCCGCTACGCTCTGCCACGCGCCACCAAGGACCCGCCGCCATGGGCAAATTCCCGATCCTCTTCCTGCTCATCGCCTGCGCGGCGCTGGCCGCCGCCAGCTTCGGCGCGCTCCACAATCAGCTCAGCTATTCCGTCGGCCCCACCTATTTCACCGAATTCAAATTCCTGCAGTTCGATATCCCCCCCGATACCCCGCCCCGCCTCGGCGCGGCCTATGTCGGTGCGATGGCAAGCTGGTGGATGGGTGCCGTCATCGGCCTCCCTGCCTTTCTCTACGGCCTCGTCTCGGTGCCCAATGCACGCAGCTACCTCGCGGCCGGGCTCGGCGCGATCTTCGTGGTGATCCTGCTGGCCACGTTCGGGGCGCTGGCCGGGCTCCTGGGCGGGCTTGTGGCCGATACGACCGGCCTTCTCGACCCCTATCTGACCTTTCCAGACGGTCCCACGCGGCAGGATCTGCTGCGCGCGGGCTTCATGCATGATGCCAGCTATATCGCGGGCGCCCTCGGCCTGATCGCGGCCTTCTTCCCGATGCGCCGCGCCCGCAAACTCGACCTCGCCCGTGCCCAGGAGCCTGCCCATGCGACTTGAAGGAAAAACTGCCATCGTTACCGGCGCGGCCTCGGGCTTCGGCGCCGGGATCGCGCGGATCTTCGCCCGGGAAGGCGCGACGGTGATGGTGGCCGATCTGAACGAAGAGACCGCGAGCGGTATCGCCGCGGAGGTCGGCGGCGTCGCGATCAGAACCAATGTCGCCGATGGCGCAGAGGTCAAAGCCATGACCCAGGCCGCGATGGATCAATGGGGCCGCATCGACATCTTGGTGAACAATGCGGGCATCACCCATTTGCCGACCCCACTGGAGGAGGTCAGCGAAGAGGAGTTCGACCGCGTCCTGGCCGTCAACGCCAAATCCGTCTACCTGACCGCCCGCGAAATCGTGCCGCACATGAAGGCGGCGGGAAAGGGCGCGATCCTCAATATCGCGTCGACCGCCGGGCTATCCCCCCGCCCGCGGCTCAATTGGTACAATGCCTCCAAGGGGTGGATGATCACGGCCACCAAGACCATGGCAGTGGAGCTCGCACCGAACCAGATCCGCGTCAACGCGCTCTGCCCGGTGGCGGGCGAAACCCCGCTTCTGGCCAGTTTCATGGGCGAGGACACGCCCGAGATCCGCGAAAAGTTCCTCTCCACCATCCCCATTGGCCGGTTCTCGACGCCAGAGGATATGGGGGAAGCGGCGGCCTTCCTGTGCTCCGACGCGGCCAGCATGGTCACCGGCGTGGCGATGGAAGTCGACGGGGGGCGCTGCATATGAGCGCCATCAATCTTGCCGACAAGCTGAGCCAGTTCAGCGACCATTGGAGCCCCAAGATCGTGGGTCAGTTCAACGGCCATGACCTGATGGTCGTAAAGGTTGAGGGCGAGTTTGTCTGGCATTCCCATCCTGACACCGATGATCTGTTTCTCGTCCTGAAAGGCGAGGTGGATATCGAAATGCGCGACAGCACGGTGACGTTGCGCGAAGGCGAAATGTTCGTCGTCCCCAAAGGGGTGGAGCATCGGCCCGTAGCGCGGGAAGAGGCACATTTACTGCTGATCGAGCCCGCGGGCACGCCCAATACCGGTGACGAGACGACGGCCGCCGTGAAGGAGGTGCTGTGACGCGCTTCACCCGCCACAACCTCCCCGCCGATATCGCGATCTTTGCGGGGGAGTTCGCCAGCCAACCGCTGGCCTTCGCCCATCTGCTGGACGAGGCCCCCGATCTGGACCTGACCCATGTGGAGGTGATCCAGACCAACCACGGGGCGCGGCTCGGCGCGTATCTTGATGCCGATCAGGTGGCGGGTTTGCCAAGGGAGGGCACGCTTGTGCTGATCCTTCCTGCCTCCCACGACGGTATCGGCTGTCCGATACGAGACACACCGCATCTGACCGCACTTGGCACCTTTCGCGGCACTGTTCCTTTTCTGAGTGAGGTTCCATGATCCGCCCCGGTCCGCGCAACCTGATCACGGATGTCACCGGTTTGCGGGTGGGCCATGCCAGCGACGATGACGTCAAGACCGGCGCAACGGTTCTGGTGGGCGACGCACCCTTCACCGCCGCCGTACATGTGATGGGCGGCGCCCCCGGCACGCGGGAGACGGACTTGCTGGCCCCCGACAAGATCGTGCAGGACGTTGACGCGCTGGTCCTCTCCGGCGGCTCCGCGTTCGGCCTCGACGCGGCCTCCGGCGTGGCGGATGGGTTGCGCGCTCTGGGCCGCGGCTTCCAGGTCGGCGATCAGAACGTGCCGATCGTGCCCGCCGCCATCCTGTTCGATCTGATCAATGGCGGGGACAAGGCCTGGGTGGAGAACCCTTACAAACGGTTGGGCGCGGCGGCGCTGGCTAACGCCTCCGAGGATTTCGCGCTCGGAAGCCATGGCGCGGGCACCGGTGCCCTCATCGCGGACCTCAAAGGCGGGCTTGGATCGGCCTCCGCCCGCGTCGGACCGTTTACAATCGGAGCATTGGTGGCGGTGAACGCGTTGGGCCGCGTGACCGTGGGCGATGGCCCCCATTTCTGGGCGGCCCCGTTCGAGATCGGGGATGAGTTCGGCGGCCATGGCCCGGCGCCCGCCTTCGATCCCACGGCCCCTCCGCCGGTCAAGGGCGGTGACACGCGAAACACGACCATTGCCATCATCGCCACCGATGCGGCGCTCACCCAGGCGCAGGCGACCCGGATGGCGATTGCGGCCCATGACGGCATGGCGCGTGCGATCTATCCCAGCCACACGCCGATGGACGGGGACCTGGTGTTTGCCGCAGCCACCGGTGCCCAGCCGCTTGATGATCCGCAAACCGATCCGCTCCTCCTCGGGCACGTCGCGGCACTCTGCCTCTCCCGCGCCATTGCACGCGGCATCTACGAGGCGACGGCGGCGTCGAATGATCTCTCGCCAACCTACCGCGCCGCCTTCGGCTAGGCCGCGCTTTGCAGATCGGCCCCGGCGGCTTATCCTGCGCCGTATTGCAAAACGAGGAGATTTCCATGCGTGCCACCCTGATTGCGGCCCTGTGTCTGGCCCCGCTTCCCGCCACAGCCGACGACATCACCGATGCGCTCAGCGCCGCCATCGATGCCTACGGCGAAGGCGAAATCGGCGATGCGCTGGATGAAATCGCCTATGCGACGCAGCTTCTGAACGCGTTGCAGGCCGCGGGCCTTTCGGATTTCCTTCCCGAAGCCCTGCCGGGCTGGACCCGCGAAGTGAACCCCGATGTCGTCTCGTCGCTTGGGTTCATGGGCGGCGGGGCCGCGGCGGAGGCTACCTATTCCGGGCCGACCGGGCGGTTCACAATCACCATGATGGCCGACAATCCGATGGTCCTGTCGATGGCCGCCGTTCTGGGCAATTCCGCCCTCATGGCCTCCATGGGCCAGATCGAGCGCATCAATCGCGAAAACTTCCTGAACGACAATGGCGATCTGTCCGGCCTGATCGGCGGGCGCATCCTGATCCAGGCGGAAGGCGGCGATAACCTCGACGATATGGTCGCCCATCTGGAACAGATCGACTTCAGGGCGTTGGAAGATTTCGGGCGGTAGGGTCCGCTAATCGGGGACAAAGGTGCCGGTTCGGCTGACGCGCAGGTCGGCCTCGTCCCTTATCGGCGCTCCCGACAAGTCGATAGTGGTCGTCCTGTAGAACACACCGGTCTGGCTGAGCGTCGTGATGCCCACATTCACCTCGAACCAGTTCTGACGGTCCGATTGGTAGAATTGGCATTGCGCGGCGGTGCATGTGAACCCGTTCGCCTCGAAAAAGCCGATCACCTGTGCCGCCTCTTGCCCATGCAAGTGGGCGCGTACCAGCGCGCTCAGCGCATCATCGGAGCGTATCCGTCCGGTGGCACTTTGACGGCTGGCCTCCCTCGTAAAAGCCGCCCAGGTAGCGGTCGCAGGTGGGTCCGCAACCGGGATTGCACAGGCGGACAAAAGGCAAAGACCCACCGTCATGATGGCGCGGCCTGACCAGAACAAACCCCCGCGCGGGATGACCGGCGCGGGGGGTTCGTAGATCATACGCATGGATACCCGGCTCAGTGCAGCTGACGCTCCACCTCGGCAATCGCGTCGTCGATCATCTTGTTCTGATCGGCGGCACTGGTGCTACCGGCGATGACTTCCGCCGCGGCGGCAACGGCGACGGAGGCGGCGCGATCACGGACGGCGCGGCTGGCCTTGGCCTCGGCATTGGCGATCTGATCTTCCGCCGCGGCCAGACGGCGCGCGATGGAACGTTTGATCTCTTCCTTGGCCTCCGCCGCGGCATCCTCGGCGTTGGACCGGGCCTCGGCGACGATCCGCTGGCTCTGGTCTTCGACTTCCCGGGCCTTGCGCTCGTAGGAGGCGAGAAGCGTCTGCGCCTCTTCGCGCAGCGCGCGGGCTTCATCCAGCTCGGACTTGATGCCCTCGGCCCGCTGGTCGAGCATCCGGCCCAAGATGGCGGGAACACCGAAATAGAACAGGATCGACAGGAAGGCGAGGAAGCCGATCAGCACCACCCAATCGGTGTTGAACAGCGACACCAGGCCATAGCCGGGCTCATAGCCATCTTCGGCCGCAAAGGCGGGCGTGGCGATCAGGGCGGGAAGAACCATCAGATACCGCATGTGCTTACCCCCGAACCCGTGCTGTGACCGCGGCGGACACCGCTTCGGCATCCACATCCTGTCCAGGCGCCAGGGCCCGGACGATTTCTGCGGCGACGTCGCGGGCGACCTCTTCCGCGGTGGCAAGCGCCCCGGCCTCGATCTCGGCGATGCGCGCCTCCCCTTCGGAGGCGCGGGCGGCGATCTGGGCGTCGGCCTTGTCAATCTCGACCTGCAACTGCGCCTGGATCTCATCCCGGGTCTCTTGCGCGATCTTCTGCGCTTCGGCCCGCGCGTTGGCGAGTGCGGTGTTGTAACTTTCCTCGGCCTCGGCGGCCTGGCGCTTGAGGTCCTCAGCCGCCGCAAGGTCGTTCGTCAACGTGCCCTGGCGCTCGGCAATCACCGCCGAAATTCGCGGCAGGGCGATCTTCGACAGCACGAAGAAAATCGCCAGAAGCGTCAGGACCAGCCAGAAGATCTGGTTCGGAAAGGTCGAGAAATCGAGTTGCGGCATCCCCGGCGCACCATCGCCGTGCGCTGCGACAGCTTGCGCGGCGTCGGCTGCCCCGTGGGCTGCGTCTGTGGTTTCGGCTTCATCAGCCATGGTGTTCCTCCGGGCCGGGGTCGATTTGGTTTACGGTGACGCGCCCCTCATGGAAAGGCGCGCCCGACGTAAGGATCTTGAATGCTGTTGTCTTAGACAGCGAACATCAGCAGCAGGGCGACGAGGAAGGCGAAGATGCCCAGTGCCTCGGCGAACGCGATGCCGATGAAAAGCGTTGCGGTCTGACCAGCAGCCGCGGAGGGGTTGCGCAGGGCGCCGGCAAGGAAGTTGCCCGCCACATGGCCCACCCCGATAGCGGCGGCGCCGGAACCGATGGCGGCCAGGCCGGCACCGATGAATTGACCCATTTGTGCGATATCGCCTTCCATGATGTATCTCCTTACGTTGGAAGTTTTCTCAAGCCGGGCGCATGCCCGGAAAGAATTAGTGATGCGGGTGAAGTGCGTCTTTCAGGTAGACGCATGTCAGAATGGTGAACACGTAGGCCTGGATGGCCGAGACGAGGACTTCGAGGCCGTAGATCGCGACCACGCCGATGATTGGCGCAATGCCCGCGAGGCCCAGAGCGCCCGCAAACCCCGCGAACACTTTCAGAACCGCGTGGCCCGCCATGACGTTACCGGCCAGACGAATGGAGTGGCTGACGGGGCGCACGAAGTAGGAAATCAACTCGATCACGGCGAGGATCGGGCGCAGCGCCAGCGGCGCCGAGGACACCCAGAACAGGCTCAGGAACCCGGCCCCGTTTTTCACGAAGCCCAGGATCGTGACGGTCAGGAACACCGCCGCCGCCAGGATCGCGGTGACCGCGATGTGCGACGTCGTCGTGAAGCTGCCGGGGATCAGGCCCAGGAAGTTGGCGCACAGGATGTAGAGGAAGAGCGTGAAGATATAGGGAAAGTAGGGCAGCGCATCCTTGCCTGCCACGTCTTCCACCATGTTGCGCACGAAGCCATAGGCCAACTCTGCCATCGACTGGCTGCGCGAGGGGATCACGGCGCGGCCCCGTGTACCGATCACCATCAGCAGCACAACGGCCAGAACCGCCAGCGCCATCCAGAGCGTCGCGTTGGTGATGGTGAACATGCCGACTGGGCCATCGCCGAAAAGCGGGGCCACGATGAACTGATCCATCGGGTGGATCGACAGCCCACCCTCGTAATCGTCCATCAGCGCGGCGATGAAGGCCAGGACGGCCAGACCGATCAGAACGAAGAAGATCATCTTGCCCGCGCCGCTTTTGGCAAGGCTGTTGGTGCTTTCAGTCGCCATCCTGCATCTCCGTCCTTGCGCGGTCTTCCGCATCCTTTTGGATCTCAGCCGCCGAGCGGATCATGGTCCTGACCCCGGCGATGAAGCCCAGAATTACAAACACGACCATCAGCCACGGTGTGGTGCCCAACGCCCAGTCGAGCCCGAAGCCTATGCCGAAGCCGATGGCGAGACCCGCAACCAACTCGATCACCATCCGCCAGGCCAGCTGTGCCTGGGAATAATGCTCCTCCATGTGGTCGCGCTCCGGATCGGCTTTGGACCTTGCCGCCGCGATCCGCGCTTCCAGCGCACGCAGGCGATCCTCGTCACTCTCGGCCATGGCCCGGACACCCCCATTGGAAGTTGCGCGGAAGCTAGGCGCGCGACACGTCAGAGTCAACGCGGAGCAAGGCAGTTTAACATACTGAAAATATGCGTATTTCTGTGGGCGCGACATTCACGCAAGCGCGCAAGGCGGCCGATGTCATATTCAACCATCTGGTTGACGATTGCGCGCGGTCGGGCCTAATCGCCCCATGGCCCCCACGCTCGACACCGTCTTCGCGGCCCTTGCCGACCCCACGCGCCGCGCGATCCTGTCGATGCTGCTGGAGGATGACATGGCCGTCACCGACGTGGCCGAACCATTCGAGATGTCGCTGGCCGCGATTTCCAAGCACCTCGGCGTGCTGACCGCCGCAGGGCTGATTACCCAGGAAAAACGCGGGCGGGTGAAGTGGTGCAAGCTGGAGCCCGACGCGATGAAGGGGGCATCGGTCTGGATGCAGGGCTTCGGGCAGTTCGAGCCCGTGAACCTCGACGCGTTCGAAGCCTTTCTGGAGCGCGAATTCTCGGATCCCGAGCCCTGAACAGGCGGCGGGTTTTCCCCACCAGCCTCTCCGGCGCGCATGTGATAATGTGTGCCGACACGAAAGGAAATCCCATGCGCCGTGCCCTCCCTTTGTTGCTGAGCCTTGCCGCCGGCCCCGCCCTGGCCCAGGCCACCTGCGAGACGCCGACGGGCCCGATCGAAACCTGCCTTGTCGGAGCCTGGGTCGGATCCTCAACCATTCCACAGGCCCTCGAGCAGGCGATGCGCTCCATGCCCGACAACGTTGCCGCCAGTTTCAGCGCGTTCGGTCGGCCCGTCGGCATGATCATCTATGATGACGGGTTTTTCGAGACCTTCCCCATCACTGCGGATGGGTTCGCCACCTTTGTCGACAGCGACGACACCGTGACATCGTTCGAAATGGTCGCCCAGACGATCACGACGGCCGGCTATATCTCTGCCATCGGCGGTACGCTCGATCTCTGCTACCTACCCGGCGCGCTCGGCGGCATAAACGGCGAGATGACGGTGACAACGGATGGCAATTCCACCACTGTCCCGCTCATGGCGGTGCCCGAAAACACGTTCAACCCCGTCATCACCTACAGCTGCTCGGGCGATAATATGCAGCAGAACGTCGCGCTGCCCGCCCCCATCGGCACGATCACCTACAACCTGACACGCGTGCCGAATGACGCGTTCCCCTTCGCCATGCGCGGCGAAGCGGGTGATGACGTCACTGAATAGGCCATCCACCAAAAAAAAACGGGCCGGCTCGAAAGCCAGCCCGTCCTAAACTGTGCTGAAAGCGCTTGGTGCTTCCGGTCTACATGATGCCCGCAAGCCGCAGGATCACCACGACAACCACGATCAGTCCGATCAGATAAAGAATATTGCGCATCGGGTCCTCCCTCAGAGCAAGTTTATGACGGCGATGATGACAACGACAAGGCCAATGATGGTGAGGATGGCGCGCATGGGTCTGATCCTTTTGTTATTACCGGTAGACAATGCGCCGATTGCCCATTCGGTTCCCAAAAAGTTTCAGTGTCTTTTCAGATCGCGCCCGATTGCTTGAGGACCGCGCGCGCATATTTCGCCGCGGACCGGAAGTGGCTCGGTCCCGCGGCCTCGGCATAACGGCCGGTGGTCCATCCCGTTCCGCCCGCCATCGGGCCGCCATAAAGTGCGTCGTCGTCGGCCTCGGCGATCCAGGCGCGCAAGCGGTCGTGCTGCACGCCAAGCCAGGACCGCGCCTCGCTCCACGACATATGCGCATATTGCGTGCGCAACCCGGCATTGTAGGGCTTCAACTGGTTCCATTTCACACCGTGATCGGGCATCTGCGCGGCCTCCCCCTCCTTCAGCCATTGAAAGAACAGGCCGATCCAGTGGGCGCGGTGGGTGACGATATCTCTCAGGCTCGGATCCTCGCCCTGGGGCGCCATCGCGGTATCCTCTGACGCGCGATCCAGTAGGGTGCTGAGCTTCGTCCATTCCTTGTCGATGACGGCAAGCAGATCCTCTCGGGAGGTGGCGGCAGGCATGGGCGGCTCCTTTCCGGGTCACTCTACCGGGCCATCCGCTCCACGCCCTTGATCCGCATCAATTCTTGAGCAGCATCAGGAGCGCCACAATCGTCAGCACCACGCCCGCCATCACCAGCGCCGCCGGAACAGGCTGCCCCAGCGCGATTTCCCACAGAATGACCCAGCTTGGGGTCAGGTAGGTGTAGGCCATGACCTTGGACGACGGCAGGCGCAGCGAGGCGAACTGGATCAGGAACACCGTGAGGGCAGAGGCGAAGATGGCGACATAGGCAATCGCGATCCAGACCATGGGCCGCAAACCGCCCCAATCGGTCGCCATCATGTCGCCGATCCCCCAGATCGCGATCACGCCCGCGCAGGCCACAAGCGTGAGGAAGGAAAAGACCAGCACCGGCTCCCCACGGTTCAGCTTGCGCACCATCGGCGTGTAGAGCGCATGGGCGATGCAACCGACGAAATAGATCGCCTCACCCCGCCCGACCTCGAAGGCCAGAAGCGCCGAGAGGTCGGCCCGGAAGATCACCCAGGCCGCCCCCGCCGCTCCGATCAGGAGCGCCGCGGCGATCCGGCGGTCCACCACCTGCCGCAGCAGCATCCAGCCAAACAGCGCCGACATCAGCGGGGTGAGGGTGAAGACCGCGGCCGCCGATACCGGCGGGGCCGTTTTCAGCCCCTCGAACATCAGAACGAAGTAGATCGCGAAAAGCCCGCCCAATATGAGGTATCGCCAAGGCGCCACCAAGGCCGTGCGCGCGACGCCACCACGCGCCCAGACGACCGCCCCCATGATGACCGCCGCAATCGCAAACCGAACGGCGTTCAGCGCCGTCGGCGCAATCTCGGCCGCAACCTGCCCGCCAAGCGAAAATGAGCCCGCCACAAGGCCGGAAAAGGCGAGCATGGCCAGATGCCCCCCGCGTGGCGTGCCCATGGCCTGCCTCACGGCGCGGCCCCCCTGCATCCACTGGTTCGAAATACCCCTCGGGGGGGCTGCCGCAGGCAGCGGGGGGCAGACAGCCCCCCTGACACGCCCGCCCCATCACGCCACCGCAGGTGCGGGCCCCTGGCCACAGGCCAGCGGCCGCGCCTGCCCGGTCGCCCACGACGCCCACGGCGCGGAGGGGGCGACACCCGCGCGCGGGTCAGTCGACGGGCCAGGACGCCACCTGTTCCTTCAGATGGCGTACGAAGGTCTGCACCTTGGCTGTCCGGTGCAGGTCCATATGGGTCACCAGCCAGATCTTTGCGGTCCAGTCCTCCAGCGGTGGCAGCATTTCCACCAGATCGTCGGTGCGGTCCTGATCCCAGGACGCCACGAATCCGATCCCGACACCGGCCAGCACGGCCTCCTTGACGGCCACCATCGACGAGGCACGGAAATAGATCGACGAGGTCGGCACGGTCTCGTTCAGCCAGCGGAAATACGGTGCGCGCGGTGTTTCGTCGGTGCTGCCCACGAACCGGTGCTCGCCCACATTGTCGCCACTGAGCGGTCCGAACCGCGCGACATAACCCTTGCTCGCCACAAGTTTCAGGGTCTGCGTGAAAAACGGCTGCACGATATTGTCGGGCTGGTCGGGCAGCTTGCCCGCCCGGATCGCCACATGGGCCTCGCCATATTCCAGGCGGAACAGCCGCGCGTCCGAGATCAGGCGTACCCGGAGATCGGGGTGGCGTTCCTGAAAATCGGCAATCGTCGGCACCAGAAGCGGGGACAGCGCGCCAAGCGACGTGACGATCAACTCGCCCGTCACCTCATCGCCGCGGCCCTTGATGCGGCTGGCGAGCTGCGTGAACTGATCGTCGGTCTGCCCCGCCACGGCCAACAGGTCCTGCCCGGCCTCCGTCGCGGTGTAGCCCCGCGCATGGCGCTGAAACAGCTTGGCGCCCAGGCGCCCCTCCAGCGCGTCGATATGCCGGATCACCGTGGCGTGGTGGACGCCCAAAGCCTCCGCCGCACCCGACACGGTGCCGAGGCGGGCGACCTGAAATGCGGTGCGGATCTCATCCCAATTGTCCATCGGCCTCTGTGCGCCCTCTCACATAACGGGTTGCTGCCCCGACCATGCGTGCATTGACGCCTGATGGCAACGGAGCGTTGAACGAAGACACCGGCCTTGTCCCCCGTCGCTTGATTGGTCTCCGCTGCGGCGGCGGTGGGTTACACCCACGCGATCCGAGAGGGTTCGTCGTTATTGTTCATTTACGCACATGTAGCTGCGCATCGGCGGCATTGATCTTACTCGGCGCACCGATCATGTCTCATCCATAACTTCATTCCAATGGGACCTGACCCAATGACCCACACTGTTCTCCGCATCGATGCCTCCGCCCGGCGTGAGGGCTCCGTCTCTCGCGATCTGGCCACCAAGATCATCAACCGGCTTGCGCCGGACCGGGTGATTGCCCGGGACCTTGCCACGCCCCTGCCGTTGCTCGACGAGGCCTGGGTGGGCGCGAACTTCACCCCCTCCGATCAGCGGACCGAGGATCAACGCGCCAAGCTGGCGCTGTCCGACGAGCTGATTGCCGAATTGGCCGCCGCCGACACGCTGGTGATCGGCCTGCCGATCTACAATTCTGGGGTCCCTGCGGCCTTGAAGGCGTGGATCGATCAGGTCGCGCGGGCCGGTGTGACGTTCCAGTATACCGAAACCGGCCCAAAGGGCTTGCTGGAGGGCAAACGCGCCATCGTGGCCGTCGCCTCGGGCGGGACGGAGGCCGGATCGGAGGTCGACTTCGCCACCGGCTATATCCGCCACGTTCTGGGCTTCATCGGCATCCACGATGTCGCCTTCGTGACGGCGGATCGCCTGATGGTCGACGCCGAGGCCGCAATGGCTACGGCCCATGCCCAGGTCGACGCGCTGGCGGCCTGAGGACCAGGGGATCAGATATGTCAAATGTTCAGAAATATGGCCTTCTGGCTGTGAAGGCGGTGCTGACGCTCGCATTTGTCGCTGCCGGTGCCGCCAAACTGATCGGGGCCGAGATGATGGTGGCCACGTTCGAGGCCATCGGCTGGGGCCAATGGTTCCGCTATTTGACCGGCTTGATCGAAATCGGCGCGGCTGTGCTTCTGTGGGTGCCGGGCCGCCAGGCGATCGGCGCATTCTTGTTGACGGCCACAATGATCTGCGCCGTCGGGTTCCACCTGCTGGTCCTTGGCCCCTCGGCCGTACCGGCGGCGGTGCTGGGCGCCCTGGCGGCGCTCGTCCTTGTCCATCATCGTGGTCAGATCACCGGCGCCTAGCAGACGTGTTTTGCGGGGCGGAGGCAGCTATGCTACCTTCGCCCCATGATCAGACCCGTCGTTCTTGTTGCATTGCTGTGCGCGCCCGCCGCCGCGACGGCGCAGACCTGCACCCTCAGCTTTACGATTGAGATCACACGGGGCGTGGGCCTTATCCCCCCCGGCACGCAATTGCCGGGATCCGCGCAATTCACCACCGACGGGCGTACGTTCCGTCAGGAGGGCGGATCCACCGCCCATCTGGCGCGGGGGCTGATGACCATCGGCGACGGCATCAGCGGGCCGATCTGGACGCTGATCACCACCTCGCGCGGGCACGCGGCGGATCTGATCGGCGTCTACGCCAACGATGTCGAGGGGCTCTCTTTTGCAGGCCAGGATTTCGAAGGGCCGATGGCCCTGACGTTGTTCGGCCCCTCGGGCACCCGCGCCTCCACCGCGCCGCCGGTGACGCAGGCCGAATGGGACGAGATGGACCTGCGCCGCAGTTTCTCGCTCCATGCCGATGCCGACATGCTGGCGGGCGATGTCCTCGATCTGACCGCGGAATGTACGTGACCCGGCCTGCCCCGCCCCGGCCGTCCCACATTTTGAATTGAGCCTGCATGTAAGACGCAGGGACGACAGGTCGCCGCATCTGGCGAACCCACCTGTCCGTGGCAATCCCATCGCTTCGCCGATGATTGACTCGTCGCCCATTACCCCCTATCTCCGCCCGCAATAGCCGGAAAGCCAAGCTTCCCGGTCCCGCGCGCGTTCGTAGGATCGCCCCCCGTCAGCGAGTTTCGCCCACGGGGGCTTCTTCGCATTGGGACTTGGGCTTGGCAGATGCGCCTCTTACCTGAAGGGGCATCCGGGATCATGAGAAAGGGCCGCGCCCATGTTTGAAAACCTCTCAGAACGCCTGTCCGGCGTTTTTGACCGTCTGACAAAGCAAGGCGCTTTGTCCGAGGATGACGTGCGCACCGCGATGCGGGAGGTCCGCGTGGCCCTGCTGGAGGCGGACGTGTCGCTGCCAGTGGCCCGCAGCTTCATCAAGGCGGTGGAGAAGAAGGCGACCGGCGCGGCGGTGACGAAATCCATCACACCTGGCCAGCAGGTGATCAAGATCGTCCATGACGAGCTCATCGCGACCCTGCGCGGCGATGTGGACCCCGGCGTTCTGAAGATCGACAACCCGCCCGCGCCGATCCTTATGGTTGGCCTGCAGGGCTCGGGTAAAACGACGACCACGGCGAAACTTGCCAAGCGGCTCAAGGACCGCGAGGGCAAGAAGGTGCTGATGGCCTCGCTCGACACCAACCGCCCCGCCGCGATGGAGCAACTCGCGATCCTGGGCGCGCAGATCGGTGTGGATACCTTGCCCATCGTGGCAGGCGAAGATCCGGTTGCGATTGCCAAACGCGCCAAGACGCAAGCCGGTTTGGGCGGCTACGACGTCTATATGCTCGACACGGCGGGGCGGCTGCACATCGATCAGGAGCTGATCGCGCAGGCCGCCGCCGTGCGCGACGTGGCGAACCCGCGTGAAACATTGCTGGTGGTCGATGGCCTCACCGGTCAGGACGCGGTCAACGTGGCCGAGGAATTCGACGACAAGATCGGCGTCAGCGGCGTTGTCCTGACCCGGATGGACGGCGACGGACGCGGCGGCGCCGCCCTCTCCATGCGCCAGATCACCGGCAAACCGATCCGTTTCGTCGGCCTCGGCGAAAAGATGGACGCGATCGAGACGTTCGAGCCCGAACGCATCGCGGGCCGCATCCTCGGCATGGGTGACATCGTCAGCCTGGTCGAAAAGGCGCAAGAGACCCTGGAGGCCGAACAGGCCGAGCGCATGATGAAGCGCTTCCAGAAGGGCATGTTCAACATGAACGACCTCAAGGGTCAGTTGGAGCAGATGCAGAAGATGGGCGGCATGCAGGGCATGATGGGCATGATGCCCGGCATGGCCAAGATGTCGAAACAGATCGAGGAGGCGGGCTTCGACGACAAGGTCATCGTCCGCCAGATCGCCCTGATCCAGTCCATGACCAAGAAGGAACGCGCCAACCCCGCAATCCTTCAGGCGAGCCGCAAGAAGCGGATCGCCAAAGGCGCGGGGCAGGACGTCAGCGATCTCAACAAGCTCCTGAAGATGCAGCGCCAGATGGCGGATGCGATGAAGAAGATGGGCAAAATGGGCAAGAAGGGCCTGATGCGCGGCGGCCTTGGGGCGCTGATGGGCAAGGGCGCGCCGGACGCCTTGAAGGGTATGGACCCCGCCGGCATGGACCCCGCGGCCATGGAACGCGCCGCGAAACAGCTTGGCACGGGTGGCGGTGGCCTGCCGGGCCTTGGCGGCGGCGGGCTGCCTGACCTGTCTGGCTTCGGGAAAAAGAAGTAACGTCATGCTCGCCCCGACCCTGCAATCCCAGCGCCTTGTACTGCGCCCGATGCGCGACGATGATTTCGCCGCATACGAGGCGCTTATGGCGTCGCCGCGCGCAGCCTACATGGGTGGCCCCCATGACCGCCGCGCGGCTTGGGGAATGTTTTGCAGCGACGTGGCGGGATGGGCGATCTTCGGCCACGGGGCGCTGATGCTGGAGCATCGCGAGACCGGAGAGACGCTCGGGCAGGTCGGCCTCAACGCCGGGCCGCTCTTCCCGGAAACCGAACTGGGCTGGTTCCTTTATGATGGCCGGGAGGGCGCGGGCTTCGCCACCGAAGCCGCCGTGGCGCTGCGCGACTGGGCCTTTGCCCAGCTGCCGCTCGACAGCCTCGTCAGCTATACCGATGCGGCCAATGCCGCGTCTCGCAAAGTGGCGGAGCGCATGGGCGCGATCGAGGATGCGGATGCGCCGCGGCCCGATCCCGAAGACGTCGTCTATCGCCACCATCGGGGGGGTGCATGACCGCCCGCCGCTGCACCATCGCCCCCGTCGGGGCCGCAGCCGAGGCCGCCGCCTCGCATCGGGCCTCCATCCCGGTGTTGGAGACGGAGCGCCTGCGCCTGCGCGCGCCGACGCTGGATGACCTTCCGGCCTGGACCCGGATCTACGCCGCCTGGCCCGGACAGGCGATGGATGCCGAAGAGGCGTGGACCGAGTTCAGCTATTACGTGGCCGGCTGGTTGTTGCGGGGCCACGGGCCCTGGGCCGTCGAGTTGAAGGATGGCCCGCTGGTCGGGTTCGTGAATGTCGGCCTTGAATGGGAAGACGACGAAGTGGAGTTGGGCTGGATGTTCCTGGCCGAGCATCAGGGGCAGGGATATGCCACCGAAGCCGCGATTGCGGCGCGTGCCTTCGGGCGCACGCTGCTGCCGGATTTTGTCAGCTATATCGATCCGTCGAACGGGCCATCGAACCGGCTTGCCGAACGCCTTGGCGCCACCCGCGACCGAGCCGCCGAGGCCGCGATCCTGTCCACCGAAGGCGAGGTGATCCATGTATGGCGCCACGGGGGTGCAGAATGAGCTGCTTGCACATCCGGCCGCCACTCACAGGGTTATGCACAGGTTTCGGGGGCTTCGGTTTCACAAACCCAATTTCGTCGCGGGCACGCCAATGACCCCGCGCCTTGTGGATATTCCGGTTCTGGAGACCGAGCGCCTGACCCTGCGCGCGCCGCAGCCCTCGGATTTCGAGGTGCTGGCGCCCTTCGTCATGTCCGACCGCGCGACCTTTATCGGCGGTGGCCCGGAGAAGGATGTCGGCCATGCCTGGCGCATCCTGTCGGTGCTGTGCGGCCATTGGCACCTGCGCGGTTTCGGCGTGTTCGTGGCCGTCCCCAAGGGCACCGACCGCCCCATCGGATCGATGGGTCCATGGTACCCGGAACCCTGGCCGGAGAAAGAGCTGAGCTGGACCATTTGGGATGAGACTGCCGAAGGCAAAGGCTATGCGACCGAGGCGATGATCGAGATCCGCCGCCATGCCTATGCCGCGCTCGGCTGGACCGGCGCAGTGAGCTATATCGATGCCAACAACACCCGCTCGGTCGCGCTGGCTCTGCGCCTTGGCTGCACAATCGACCCCGAGGCCAACGGACCCCATCCCGAAGACGTGGTCTACCGCCACCCGTCCCCATCGGAGGTGCTGGCATGATCATCCCGACGCTGCAGACCGACCGGTTGACCCTGCGCGGGCCGGAGGCCGGTGACTGGCCTGCCTTCCGCGACCACTTCCTGTCCGATCGGTCGATCTACACCGGCGGGCCTTACGAGGATCCGAAACGCGCCTGGATCCTCTTTGCCGCCGAGATCGGCCATTGGCATCTGCACGGCTTCGGCATGTGGAGCGTCACCCTCAAGGACGGCACGCCCATCGGCCTTGTCGGCTGCTGGTATCCCGATGGCTGGCCCGAGAAGGAAATCGGGTGGCTGATCTGGGAGCCCTACGAAGGCAAAGGCTACGCCTCCGAAGCGGCTGAAGCCGCGCGGGCGCAATGCTACGGTCGGTTCGGCTGGAAAACGGCGGTCTCCTACATCCACCGCGACAATGCACGGTCCATCGCCCTGGCCAAGCGCCTTGGCTGCGTCTTGGACGCCAAGGCGGCCCACCCGAACCCCGACGCGCTGGTCTATCGCCACCCATCCCCGGAGGAGGTCGCAGCATGATCGAGCTTCAAACAAGCCGCCTGACCCTGCGATTGCCGATGCTGGCCGATTGGCCCGCCTATCGCGATTTCTATGCCTCCGACGCGGCAAAGCACATCGGTGGGCCACTGCCCGCGGTGCGAAGCTGGTATTACTTCGCGGGTGATCGCGGGCATTGGGACTTGCACGGGTTCGGTTGGTTCACGCTCGATGACGGAAGGGGCGCTGTGGGCACCTGCGGTCTGCATATTCCGCCCCACCATGCCGACGTTGAGATCGGCTGGAATGTCTACGGCGCGGGCCAAGGCAAGGGCTACGCGACCGAAGCCGCCCGGGCCGTTCTGGACTGGGCGCCCTCGGTCACCGATGCCCAGCGCATCGTCAGCTACATCGATCGCGGGAACACGGCCTCCAAGCGGGTCGCCGAAAAACTCGGCGCTGACTTCACCGGCGAGATGGCCGCGCACGACCCGGATTGCGAAGTCTGGCTACACCAACGGAGGGCCGCATGACCCAAGACGCCACGACACGCGCCGCCGAGGTGCTGGCCGAACACCGCGAAAGCATCGATCGCCTGGATGCGATCCTGATCTACACCCTGGGGGAGCGCTTCAAGCACACCCAGGCCGTCGGCAAACTGAAAGCCGAACACAACCTTCCCCCGTCCGATCCGTCGCGTGAAGCGACCCAGATCGCGCGGCTCGAAGACCTGGCGATGCGGGCCGATCTGGACCCGGATTTCGCCAAGAAACTCCTTCGCTTCGTCATCGATGAAGTGATCCGACACCACGAACAACATCAATCCTGAGGGGTCGCCCTCATCAACGCCATTCCATTCGCCCTCAAGTAACCAAGTGGCAGGGCAAACAAACAGGAGATACTTACAATGGCCATCAAACTTCGTCTCGCCCGTGGCGGCTCCAAGAAGCGCCCGTTCTACCGCATCGTGGCCGCCGACAGCCGCATGCCCCGCGACGGCCGCTTCATCGAGAAGCTCGGCACCTATAACCCGCTCCTGCCCAAGGACAGCGAAGAGCGCGTGAAAATGGATATGGAGCGTGTGCAGCACTGGCTCGACAACGGCGCGCAGCCGACCGACCGCGTCAGCCGGTTCCTCGAAGCCGCCGGTGTGATCGAGAAGAAAGAGCGCGCCAACATGAAGAAGGCCGAGCCGGGCAAGAAAGCCCAGGAACGCGTCGAAGAGAAAGCGGCCAAGGTCGCCGCAGCCGCAGAGGCTGCAGCCGCCCCGGCAGCAGAAGAACCCGCAGAAGAAGCACCGGCGGAGGACACCCCCGCAGAAGAAACCGCAGAATAAGCGGCCCGGACGCCCGCTGCGATTTGGCTCGCGGGCGTCCACCCCCCCCTCACCGCAGACGAGACCCCGAAATGGCAAAATCCGACCAGATCTGCGTCGGCGCGATCATGGGCGCTTTTGGCGTCCGGGGCGAAGTGCGCGTGAAAAGCTTCTGTGCCGAGCCCTCGGATATCGGCGCTTACGGCCCGCTCTCAACCGAGGACGGCACGCGGGCGTTCACGATTACCCTGACGCGTCCGGTCAAGACCGGTTACGCCGCAAAGCTATCGGGCGTGCTCGATAAGGATGCGGCCGATGCCCTACGAGGCACCCGGCTCTACGCCCCGCGCAGCGCCCTGCCGTCGCTGCCCCATGACGAATATTACCAGACCGACCTGATCGGCCTGACGGTGCTGGATACCGGCGGCGCCGAGATCGGCAAGATCTCGGCCGTCCTGAACCACGGCGCCGGCGATATCCTCGAAGTGCGGGGCAAAGGCAGCCCCGGCCCGGTGCTGGTCCCGTTCACGATGGCCGTCGTGCCCACCGTCGATCTTGCCGCGGGCCGTGTCATCATCGATCCTCCAGCGGGGCTCCTTGACGACCCGAAGGGAGGCACCTCCGCCTCGGACGACGCCTGACGGCGCCTTTGCCTCGCCGGACCCGGCGCCTCCCGCCCTGCGGGCGCTCGGCGCGGGTGCGTGTGGCCCGGCCACGGCCCCGGACGATCAGGTCGCTCCAGGGGAAATGTCGGATGCCTCCGGCGGGGGTATTTGAGCACCAGTGGAAGACTGGTCGCCCGTCCCCGTCTTCCACTGGTTCGAAATACCCCGGGGGAGACGCCGAAGGCGGCGGGGGCAGCGCCCCTATGGCGAGGCTTTGCCTCGCGGCCCGAGCGCGGGCCGCGCAAGCGGACAAGTGAGAAAAGACGTGCGGCGCAGCCGCTCCTTCAGGTCACGCGCGGATGCGCCAGCCGGTTTTGAAGATCCAGCCGATGGTCAGGATGCACGCGCCGGTGAAGCCCAGGATCGCGATGATGGACCAGACAAGCGCCACATCGGCCTGCCCGAAGAAGCTCCACCGGAAGCCGCTCACCAGATAGACCACGGGGTTGAACAGGCTCACGGCCTGCCAGCCTTCCGGCAGCATCGTGATGGAGTAGAATGCACCGCCCAGGAACACCAGCGGCGTGACCGCCAGAAGCGGGATCAGCTGCAGCTGTTCGAAATTCTGCGCCCAGATGCCGATGATGAAGCCGAACAGGCTGAAGGAGAGGCAGGTGAGCACAAGGAAGGTCAGCATCCAGATCGGGTGCAGGATCTGCAGGTCGACGAAGAAGAAGGCCGTCACGAGGATGATGAGGCCGATCATGAAGCTCTTGGTCGCCGCCGCCAGAACGTAACCGGCGGTGATTTCCAGAAAGCTCGCGGGGGCCGAGAGCAATTCATAGATCGTGCCGATGAATTTCGGAAAGTAGATGCCGAATGACGCATTGGCAATCGACTGGGTCAGCACCGTGAGCATGATAAGCCCCGGCACGATGAAAGCGCCATAGCTGACACCCTCGACCTGGTCGATGCGGGACCCGATCGCAGTGCCGAAGACGATGAAGTAAAGCGACGTCGAGAGAACCGGAGAGATGATCGATTGCGCGATGGTGCGGAAGGTGCGCGCCATTTCGAATACATAGATCGCGCGGACGGCTTGCAGATTCATGGCGCCACTCCCTCTTCCTGATCTTGTAAAAGGCCCACGAAGATCTCCTCCAGCGAGCTTTGCTTGGTTTCCACATCCGCAACACTGAGCCCCGCGGCCTGAAGTGCCGAGAGCAACCGCACGATGCCGGTGCGTTCGGCGCGTGTGTCATAGCGATAGATCAGGCGTTGGCCGTCGTCGGACAGCTCCACGTCGCGGTCGGCCAGCTCCTCCGGGATCGCGTCGATCTTCTTGTTCAGATCGATCCGCAACTCCTTCTGCCCCATCCGGGCCATCAGGGCCGCCTTTTCCTCCACCAGCAGGATCTGGCCCTTGTTGATCACACCTACACGGTCGGCCATCGCCTCGGCCTCTTCGATATAATGGGTGGTCAGAATAATGGTGACACCACTGTCCGACAGGGCGCGGACGATCTCCCACATGTCCCGGCGCAGCTCCACGTCGACCCCGGCTGTGGGCTCATCGAGGAACAGGACCCGCGGCTCATGGCTCAGCGCCTTGGCGATCAGCACCCGGCGTTTCATGCCACCGGAAAGCTCGCGGATCGCATTGTCCTTTTTGTCCCAGAGCGACAATTGCCGCAGGATCTGTTCGATCTTGGCGTCGTCACGGGGCTTGCCAAACAAGCCGCGCGAAAACCGGACGGTATTGATCACCTTCTCGAACGGCTCGAGGTTGATCTCCTGCGGCACCAGCCCGATCAGGTCACGCGCGCCGCGGTATTGGCTCTGGGTATCGAACCCGCCCACCGTCACCCGGCCGGACGTTGGCTGCACAATCCCGCAAATCGCTGAGATCAAGGTGGTTTTCCCGGCGCCGTTGGGGCCGAGCAGCGCGAGGATCTCACCCTCCATGATCTCGAGCGAGACATTGTCGAGGGCGACGAAACCGCCGTCATAGGTCTTGTTGAGCGCATCAACGGACAGGATGGGCGTGGGCATGGCTGTCTCCTTCACGAACGGGCAACCTATGGCGGGCGGCGCGGAGCGGCAAGGCGCAGCAGCGCATGGCAGGGCTACGAAAATGAACAGTCCTGACAGGCCCCGACACGCATTGATCGCGGCCGCCTTGCGGCGTAGACGGCTGGGATATGAGCGACAGACCCGCAAAATCCCATGGCCGGTTGAGCCAATCGGCCAGCCTCACACCGCGAGAGCTGGTCAGCGACCGTCCACGCCTGGCGACGGCATGGTGCGCCAAGGTGATCACGCTGTTCCCCGAGACCTTTCCCGGCGTGCTCGGCGCGTCCCTGACGGGGAAGGCGCTGCAAGACGGCCTCTGGGCCCTGGAGACGATCGATCTGCGCCCTTTCGGCACCGGCAAGCATCGGCAGGTGGATGATACGCCAGCCGGTGGTGGCGCCGGGCTGGTGATGAAGGCGGATGTGATGGGCCGAGCCCTCGATATGGCGGTTGCGGGGACGCCGGGGCGGAAGGATTGGCCGATCGTGTACCTGTCGCCGCGTGGCAAACCGTTGCAGCAGGCCGATGCCGGGCGCTTTGCGGCGGCCAGGGGCATGACGCTGGTCTGCGGGCGGTTCGAAGGGCTCGATCAGCGGGTGATCGACCATTACCGGATGGAGGAGGTCTCCATCGGCGACTACGTCCTGACCGGCGGGGAACTGGCCGCGCAGGTGCTGCTGGATGCCACCGTGCGGCTGATCCCCGGCGTGTTGGGCAACGCCGCCTCGACCGAGGAGGAGAGCTTTTCGGACGGGCTTCTGGAGCATCCGCAATATACCAAACCCGCCGAATGGCGCGGCCATGCGATCCCGCCGGTTCTGCTCTCCGGTGACCATGGCGCGGTGGCGACGTGGCGGCGCGCCCAGGCCGAGGCTTTGACGCAGGCGCGGCGGCCTGACCTGTGGGCGAAGCGGGCGGATGGCGATGAAGACTGACCTCATGCCTCATCCCGCGCGGCGATGAACTCCGCCTTCATCTGGTAACCTTTGATCGCCGGACCGGAGACGGCGTTCAGCAGCAGCGCGCCGGTTTTGATAAGGATGGCGGTGGCCAGCGCATCGAAGATCCAGGCCAGGGGGGCCGCCGCCCCACCCCAGGATTGGGCGAAACCGGCAAAACCGGTGAAGGTCCAGATACCGGTCACGCCATGCAGGGCCAGCGCAATCCAGAACCCGGCGCAATAGGGGCAATGCCATTGCCCGTAGAGGGTTTGCAACGGCTGCGGCAACGCCCCGATGATGCGCATGAACCACGTGCCCCAATGGGGCAGGTGTTCCCAGATAAGGGCGTGGATGGAGATGGCGAGGATCAGGATTTCGATATTCATTGCGTGTATCTTTCTAGTTTGTTCGGCTACCTAATTACTTTAGGCAAATGAGAGATTATGGGATGGTGGCTTGGGCCTGCGCCTTCATGTCTGCGGGCAGCGCCTCTGCGATGGTCTCGTAAAGCGCCTCCCCCTGGGCCAGCAAATCCGCCCCGGCCTCGGTCAGAATGATGTGCTGCGCGCGGGCATCCATCTGGCAGGCGATGCGGGTGATCAGGCCCCGCGCCTCCAGCTTGCTGACCATGGCGCTGGCCGAGGCTTTGGACACGCCAAGCCGGTCCACCACGTTGTGGAGATGTTGGCCATGCACGTCCTCCCCCGAATATTGCGTGGCGGCTTCGGCCTGCACGGCGGCGAGATATTCGAACTCGCTGAAGCTCAAGGCCAGCTCCGCCGCGCGGTCGCGCCAAGTCCGGTGGGCCAGGCGGTGGAGGGCTTGCAGAAGGGTTGCGGTGCTGATCATGACGTCTCCATTAGTTCGCCTTCCTAACTATGTTGAATTCCCTGCCCCGTCAAGGCGCCTTTCCCTTGATCCCTTGGCCCGCCCCCCGTATACGACCGCAATCCGGGGCCGGAATCGGCCAGCCGGATGGTTGTGTTGTGCCAGGGCCAAACTCTCGGGGCCTGAACCGGCGCACAGGACCACAAAAAAGGAACGCAGGTTCGTACCTCTGGCGGGCGCCCCCGAATGGGACACATGGCGGACCCGGTCGAAGACCAGAGCTCTGGGGCGGCATCACCTCCGCGGGCAAACCGTGGGCAGATATAGGAGCGTATCAGATGGACCTGATCGCACAGATCGAGGCGGAGCAAGTTGCCGCCCTCGGGAAAGACATCCCGGACTTCAAGGCGGGCGATACCGTCCGCGTGGGTTTCCGCGTGACGGAAGGCACCCGCACCCGGGTGCAGAATTACGAAGGCGTCTGCATCGCACGCAAGAACGGCGCAGGCATTGCCGGTTCGTTCACCGTGCGCAAAATCTCCTTCGGTGAGGGCGTGGAACGCGTGTTCCCCCTCTACTCCACGAATATCGACAGCATCACCGTCGTGCGCCGGGGCCGCGTGCGCCGTGCAAAGCTCTACTACCTTCGCTCGCGTCGCGGCAAGTCTGCGCGGATCGCCGAGGACACCCATTACAAGCCGCTGAAAAGCGCCGAAGCCTGAAAGGAGATCACGAGATGAAAAAGGATCTGCATCCCGACTACCACGTGATCGACGTGAAAATGACCAACGGTGACATCGTCCAGATGCGCTCGTCCTGGGGATCGGAGGGCGACACGCTGTCGCTCGATATCGATCCGACGGTGCACCCGGCCTGGACCGGCGGCGGCGCCCGTCTGCTGGATACCGGCGGCCGCGTGTCGAAGTTCAAGAAGAAATACGAAGGGCTGGGCTTTTAAGCCACACGTCCTTTCGACCGACGATTGCGCCGCCCCATCACACGGGCGGCGTTTTCTTTTTTGCCGGGGGATTGCCGCCTCGAACGACACCTTCGGCGTCTTTGCCTCGCCGGTCCGCGCGCCCTTGACCCTTGTGGGCCAAGGGCGCGGGCGCGTGGGGTTCGTAGGGCATGTCCCCGCAACGCGATGCGCGGCTTGAGGGGTCGGGTGCCTCCGGCGGGGATATTTGGGAAACAAGGAAGGGGCACGTGCGCCATTCATGCCGGGCGCCTGGCGGGGAGCGGATTGCACCAGGCGGCCGCACATCGCCGTTCTTGGCCGGGTTTTTTCGTGACTCTTGTCAGGAATATCCGGCCACGGGAGCCGCTTGGGCGAAGATCGGGCGCCGGATCGCCATCGCCCGGCGCGCTTCGTCACGCTGACCCGTCCTGAGCAGGCATAGCACCCACGTCAGCTCCAGCAGGTCGCGCTGCGCCTTTGATCCGCTAAGCCGGGCGTGGTCGGCCATCGCCGGCTGCAGCGCGGCCAGAGCAGACCCCCAATCGCCTCGCGCAACGGCGCCCCAGGCCCGCGCGACAGGCGCCACCAGATCGGCGGCATATCCGCGCGACGCCTCGGCCAGCTTTGCCAGCGCCGCGCCGTCCCCGGCCATCGCATGGGCCAGCGCCGCGTGGATATCGGCGAAACTCATCCCCGGATCGGGAAAGAACCGCGTCGCATAGGCGCTGAGCGCCTGCCATTTCTCCTGCGGCACATCCAGCCCTGCCAGATCCGCCCGCCACAACAGTGCCGCCGCATCCGAGAGCACGTTGAGGGGGAGAGAATGGCTCGCACCGGGCGCGATACCGCCATCGTATTGCGCCCACATCGCCGCCGCGTCGCCCTGCTCCAGCGCCCAGAGCGCCTCGTGCCACGACAGGTGCCCATGCAGCAGCGCGCGTTTGTCGTAATCCTGCTTCCATGCCGCGAGGTAGGCGCGGCCGGTCTCTGTCTCACCCTGCTCGTAGAGTGTGTGGGCCTTGAAATGCGAGCCGTTTGCATTGGCATTGTTCAGCTCCAGCGACCGCTCCATGAGCGCCATCGCCTCGTCCAGCCGCCCCACCTCGCACATTGCCTGGCCGTGGACGCTCAGGAGCCACCAATCGTCCCCCAGATGCCGATGCAATGCTGTCGTGAACGCCAGCTGAACGGCCTCCCGCCCGGCCTCACCGGAAGTGCCGATCAGCCCGAAGATGTTGGTGCAGACCTGGGCCACCAACACGTCGCTTGGGTGGTCCTTCACATGGGCTTCGACCGCACGACGGGCCTCGGCGGGTTTGCCCGCCAGCAACAGGCCGAACACTGCGATATGCGCCGCCTCCCGCGCGGTGGCTCCGGCGGCCAGCGCCTCTGCCCGTCCGATCGCCGCCTTGGCCGCGCCCATATCGCCCGCATACATCGCCGCCCGGGCCGCGCCCACATGGGCCAGGGCAAAGCCGTCATCGGCCTCGACCGCGCGCGCGAACGCCGCCTCCGCCCCGAATGTGGCGGCCAGGATGTGATCCACACCCTCCGCATAGGCCTGCGCCGCCGCGCCTGACCCCGTGCTCAGCGCGTTGCCATATCTGTCGTGCTGCATGTAACCCCCATCCCTTGCGGCAAAAGGGTCGCACGGGTTCCACGATTCGGTCCAATGAAAGGGGCTTTGCGCTTAACAAGGCAAAGCGCAAAGCGTATCTTGCCGCGAAACGTGAGGGTGGCCCGACCAAGAAGGCGACCCCGGTGGCAGGTGATCTGCCCCGACAGGGGCTGCGATTGAGAAACAAGGCGGGGCGGGCCCATGGCGCATATCATTGTTCTCGGCAACGAGAAGGGCGGATCAGGCAAATCCACAACCTCCATGCACGTGGCCACGGCGCTGGCGCGACTGGGGCATGTCGTGGGCGGGCTTGATCTGGATCTGCGGCAACGCAGCTTCCAGCGCTATCTGGAAAACCGGATCGCCACGGTGGAGCGCCAGGGCATGGATATCCCCTGCCCCCGCGTGCTGGAACTCCCCGACATCGCCCCAGAGGACGTCCCGGAAGGCGAGAATATTTACGATCACCGGCTGTCCACGGCGGTGGCCGACCATGAAAGTGTCTGCGACTTCATCGTGATCGACTGCCCTGGAAGCCACACGCGCCTGAGCCAGGTCGCCCATAGCCTTGCGGATTCCCTGCTGACCCCGCTCAACGACAGCTTCGTGGATTTCGACCTGCTGGCCAAGATCGACCCCCAGACCTACGAATTGAAAGGCCCCTCGGTCTATTCCGAAATGGTCTGGCACGCCCGCCAATTGCGCGCCAAGGCGGGCCTTGCGCCCACCGACTGGATCGTCGTGCGCAACCGCCTTCCGCCGCAGCAGATGCACAACAAGAAGAAGATGGGCCGCGCGCTGGAAGAGCTGTCGAAACGCATCGGCTTCCGCGTTGCCCCGGGCTTTTCCGAACGCGTGATCTTCCGCGAACTGTTCCCATCGGGCATGACCCTCCTGGACTTGCGCGAATTGGGTGTGGATCGTCTGAACATCTCCAACGTCGCCGCCCGCCAGGAACTGCGCGACCTGATCCGCGCGCTCAACCTGCCCGGCGTCAGCGTGGAATTCTGAACCCGCACGTCTTTCATCTTGGCCGAAAAACTCTGGGGGAGGCCGCAGGCCGGGGGCAACGCCCCCCATCCGAGCGGAGCGAGATGAAGGAATGCGGGCGTAGCCCGCTCCGCTTGGCTAGGGGCGCCACCGATCAATCATAGCGCAGCTCCGTCGCCTTGCCGCGGAAGATCGTATACGCCAGCACCGAGTATCCCGCGATGACCGGCACCACGAAACACGCGCCCACCAGAATGATGAACAGGCTTTCGGGCGCGGCGGCGGCCTCGTAGATGGTCAATCGCTCCGGCACGACGTAAGGGTAGAAGCTGTAGGCGAGCCCGATATAGGCCAGCGCGAACAGGCCCGTGGCAACCGCGAAGGGCAGCCAGGAGCGGACATCGCCGGGATAGGGCATCTGCCGCACCATCCGCCACAGCCACAGCACCAGCAGGCCCGAGATGATCGGGATCGGCGCCAGCCACAGCGCTTCGGGGAATTGCAGCCAGCGATCGAAGATTCGTGCCGAGACGAGCGGCGTGGCGAGGGACACGGCACCGATGCCGAGGATCACGCCCCAGAGCGCCTCGCGCGCCCATTGCACGGATTTGAGCTGCAACCCGCCCTCGGTCTTGTGGATCAGCCAGGTGGCTCCGATGAAACTGTAGCCCACCGTCAGGAACAGGGCGGTCAGCGCGGCGAAGGCGTAGGTGGCCCATGTCTGTTCCAGGCCCATGATGTAAAGGCCCAGCATGAAGCCCTGGCTCAGCGCCGTCATGGTGGAGCCGATGAAGAACAGGTTGTTCCACAGCTTCTTGTGCTTGGCATGGGCCTTGGCCCTGAATTCGAACGCCACGCCACGCAGGATCAGGCCGATCAGCATGATGAACACCGGCAGATACAGCGCCGTCAGGATCATCCCGTGGGCCGTCGGGAAGGCCACCAGAAGCAGCCCCACCGCCAGCACCAGCCATGTTTCATTGGCGTCCCAGAATGGCCCGATGGAGCCGATCATCCTGTCCTTTTCGGCGTCTTCGGCAAACGGAAACAGGATGCCGACGCCCAGATCGAACCCGTCGAGGATCACGTAGACGAGGATCGAAAACCCCATCAGCGAGGCAAAGGCCCAGGGCAGCCATTCGGCGGGATTGGCGAAATCAGGGAACATCTGGGCTTACTCCGCCGGGGTCAGGATTTCGACCTGAGCCTTACCGGAATGGCTCATGTCATTGGCGCGCCCGTCGTCACCGCGCGCCGCCTTGCGGGCGAGGTACACGACAACGCTGATATAGGCGAAGAGCAGCACGCCATAGGCGATCAGGTAGCCCACCAGCGTGCCGGCCACCATCGGCGCGGGCACGTCGGCCACGGCCATCTCGGTCGTCATCACGCCTTGCACAAGCCACGGCTGGCGGCCGATCTCGGTCGTGTACCACCCGGCCAGGGTTGCGACCCAGCCGCTGAAGGCCATCGGCACCAGCGCCCACAGCACGGGCTTGGGCAGGCCCTCCACGGCCAGCCAGTGGCGGCGGCTCGGGTCGGCATGCATCCGGCGGCGTTTCCACATCAGGAATACGGCCGTCCAGGACAGAAGCAGCATCGCCATGCCGGTGCCGACCATCGTGCGGAAAGACCAGAACACCATCGCCACGGGCGGGTGCATCACGGTGCCGTCTTCCGCAACGAAATCGTTGAGGCCCTGTACCACACCGTCGAAATGGTGGGTCAGGATCAGCGACGCCACGCTGGGAATACCGATCTCGAAGTGGTTGGTGCGCGCCTCCTCATCGGGGATTGCGAACAACAGCAGCGGCTGGTTCGGCCCGGTCTCCCAGATCCCCTCCATCGCGGCCACTTTCTGGGGCTGATATTCCAGCGTGTTCAGCCCGTGCATATCGCCCAGGAAGATCTGGACCGGGATCAGCAAGGCCCCCAGCGTCACGCCGGTTTTGAGCGCGATCCGCACATCACGCGACCGGTCGCCGAGCAGCCAGCGAAAGGCCGAGACACCGGCGATCAGGAAGCTGACCGTCAGGCCCGATGCGATCCACATATGGGCAAAACGATACGGCATCGACGGGTTGAAGATGATCGCCCACCAATCGGTCGCAAACGCGACACCATCAATCATTTCAAAGCCTTGCGGCGTGTGCATCCAGGAATTCAACACAATGATCCAGAACGCCGACACGGTCGTGCCGAAGGCGACAAGGAACGTGGCCAGCATGTGCAGCCATCCCGGAACGCGGCTGAACCCGAACAGCATGATGCCGATGAAGACGGCCTCCAGGAAGAAGGCGGTCAGCACCTCATAGGCCAGAAGCGGCCCGGCAATATTGCCGACGGTTTCCATGAAGCCCGGCCAGTTGGTGCCGAACTGGAACGACATCGTGATGCCGCTCACCACGCCCATGGCGAAGGACAGGGCAAAGATCTTCACCCAGAAGCGATAGGCATCCATCCATTTGGCGTCCGCCGTCTGGGCAAACCGCACCCGGAAGAAGAACAGCACCCAGCCGAGCGCGATCGTGATCGTCGGGAACAGGATGTGGAACGAGATATTGGCCGCAAATTGAATGCGGCTCAGGATAAGGGTGTCGAGGGCTTCCATGGCGTTGGTCCTCTCTACTTGCGTTTCGTCAGCGACAGGGCGCCGCTCGTTTTGTCGATCAGCCCGGCGATCTTGCTTCCCAGCGTCATCATCTTGACCAGGCGTTCGGTCTCCAGCTTCTCCATGTCGTCATAGAAGCCGGTCATCAGTTCGATCATCTCGCGCAGCTCGGCGATGCGGGCCTCGGCGTAATTGTCCCCCTTGGGCCCCTCCAGCTCCAACTCGCGCAGCTTCGTTAAGGTCGGGTCAATCTCGCGCTTCTTGCGTTCCGCGATCAGGATGCGCGTGATCTCCCACAGGTCCTCTGGAGTCGTGAAGTAGTCCCGCCGGTCGCCAGGGAAATGCTTCATCCGCACAAGGTTCCACGATTGCAGCTCCTTGAGGCCCATCGAGGTGTTGGAGCGGCTGACGCCCAGACCGTCGGTGATCTGCTCCGCGTTCAGCGGTTCGGACGACAAAAACAGCAGCGCATAGATCTGCCCCACCGTGCGGTTGATACCCCACCGGCTGCCCATTTCCCCGAAATGGAGCACAAACTCCTGCTGGAGGTTTGTGAGTTTCATGCCAAAATCCTGTTCGCGCAGTCATTTCAGAAATTTCTGAAATTGAGATAATGCCTGTCACTGCAAAGGCAAAGGGAAACCGGTGCGACATATCTGCAGGGTGGTCGTACCATCCGCACATGGCGGGCGCAGACCTGCGGCCGCCGCCCTATCGCCCCCGGATCAGGCGACCGGGGCGGGCACCAGAAGATCGGTCAGATCGTGAAAATCCCGGGCGATGAGCATCGCACCCTCAGCCATCAGTTCCTGCGGCTGATTATAGCCCCACGATACGCCGATCGCCCGCACACCGGCGGCCTTGGCCATGCGCATATCATAGCGCGTATCGCCCACCAGGATCGTTTCCGCGGGCCGCCGCCCGGTTTCCGCCATGGCCCGGCGGATCATCGTGGTGTCCGGTTTCGACGGATTGTCGTCGGCGCATTGGACCGTATGGAAATGCCGGTCCCAATTGTTGATCTTCAGCATGAACTCGGTGCTGCGCCGCGCCTTGCCGGTGACGATCCCCAACACGAACCCCGCCGCGCGCAACCGCAGCAGTGCGTCACCGGCGCTGGGAAACACATCGGGTGTCTCCTCCTGCTCGGCCAGATCGAAATACCGAAGCCGGTAACCCGACAGGATCTTGTGGCGCCGATCAACGGCCAGGTGGGACGCCAGATGGTCCACCATTTCGGGAAGCGACAGGCCGATGATGGACCGCACGTAGTCCGCGGCAGGCGGCGTTTCGCCAGC
Source organism: uncultured Roseicyclus sp. (assembly GCA_947494975.1). GTDB lineage: Bacteria > Pseudomonadota > Alphaproteobacteria > Rhodobacterales > Rhodobacteraceae > Gymnodinialimonas. Next base: position 1,136,629 of record CANLXA010000001.1, read on the forward strand.
TGCGAGAAAGGCCTCGACCATGCTCCGCGAAATCAGGTCCCCGGCATCGAGAAGCGTGCCATCGACATCGAATACTACAAGTGACCCGTTCAGCGGAACATTTTGAGGCTTCGGGTCCTCGTGAACCCGTTCCGACCAATGTCGACCAGCCATGTTACCCGTTCACCAGAAGATACAGTTCTGACACGCAATCGGTAGCACACGGGCCCACATGCGGTAACTGTGATAAATCCGAGACGGACATTGCGATGTTCGCGGGTCAGCCAGGCCTGATCGGCCCGGCAAAAAGGCCCCGTGCGATGAGCACGGGGCCAGTCGTCAGGGCGCGTCCGGGCGTGGGGACAGAGGGGCAGCGTCGCCCGAACCGCGCCGGCAGAAGGTCAGACCGCGATGGGTCCGCCCCCCTGTTTCGTCACCACCACGACCGAGGGCCGGGGGGGCATGTTGTCGGCGAAATCGGGCCAGCGGGTGGCCGGGTCCTCGAAGGTGGAATCGCGCTCGAAGCCCGGGAAATCGCCGGTGCCGTCGGTGCCGGGATGCTGCACGGCCAGGAACAGCGTCTCGTCATTGTCGGCGAAATAGGGCCCACAGAGCTCGCCCCCCACCGGGCAGCGGAAGAAGAGCTTGGCATGGCCCCGCAGGTCGCCCTCGGTCTCCAGCGAATAGAGACCGTCGGACTTGCCCGTCCGCCCCCAGCCCGAGCCCTGATCGGTCGAGATCCAGAGCCGCCCGGCCGCGTCCACGGCGGCGTTGTCGGGGGAGCCGAACCAGCCGTTTTCGGACGTCTCCGGGTTCCAGACCGCGCCGACCTCTTCAATATCGGGGTCCCCGCATTGCACCAGGATATCCCAGTTCCCGGTCAGCGCCGCATGGTCGCCACCCGCCTCGTTCATCTGCAGGATGTGGCCGAAATTGCTTTCGGGCCGCGGGTTCACGGCATTCACCTCCTGGCGGCGGCTGTTATTGGTCAACATCACGAACACCGCCCCATCGGCGCGGGGCTGGATATCCTCGGGGCGGTCCATGGGCGTGGCCCCCAGAAGATCCGCCGCAATCCGCGTGTCGATCATCACATCCGCCTGGCTCAGGAACCCGTTTTCCTCGGTCAGCGGGCCTTCCCCATGGACCAGCGGCATCCACGTATAGCTGCCATCGTCGTCATAACGCGCCACGTAAAGCGTGCCTTCGGACAGAAGCTGCATATTCGCCGCGCGATCGTCGCCCACCGTGCCGGCAGAGACGAATTTGTAGACGTAATCGAACCGGTTGTCGTCGCCGGAATAGACGACAATCTGCCCCGACGGCGCGATGATCGACTCGGCACCTTCATGGCGGAACCGCCCCAGCGCGGTGTGCTTGACGGGCTGCGAGTTGGGATCGAGCGGGTCAACCTCGACGATCCAGCCGAACCGGTTCGGCTCATTGGGCTCCACATCGATGTTGAAGCGGTCGTGATACTGACCCCAGGCATACCAGCGCCCCGGTGTGCCGTAGCGCGCCATGGAAACGGCCTCGGCCTGCGCGGAGATGTCGGGATCGCCGTCACCATCCACCACATCGGTCCAGAAATAGCCGTGGAAGTTTTCCTCGGCCATCAGGTAGGTGCCCCAGGGCGTGATGCCACCGGCGCAATTGTTGATCGTGCCGAACACCTCCATCCCGTCCGGATCGGCACCGGTCTGCATGCGGGCATGCCCCGCGGCGGGGCCATCGATGGTCATCGAGGTACCGGCATGGACGCGGCGGTTGTATTGGCTGTCGAGGACCACCTCCCAAACGCCGTCGCCGTTCTTGGCGATCTCAAGGATCGACCCGCCATGGGCCGCCATCTCGATATTCACCAGCTCCTCGGTCATGCCCTGGAACCCGTCACGGTCCTGACGCCCGAGGCCGGGGAACATCACCTCTTCATTGGTGTATTCGTGGTTCACGCACAGGATGCCACGGCCCGGCTCCAGCTCCACGAAGCCGACATAATCGTTGTTGTAGCCAAAGCGCTGCAACTGTCCCTCGGCGGTCTGGTTCATCGGATCGAACTCGGCGACACCGTCAAAGATCGGATCGCCCCAGCGGATCAGGATATTGGCATCGTATCCGTCAGCGATGTGGTGGGTCTCATCATTGCCCCAAGCCAGCTCGTCAAACACATAGCGATCACCATGGGCCTCCGCGCGCGCCGGGCGTGAGCTGAGCGCCGTGGTGCCGAACAGCGCCGTTGTCGCCGTGACGGCAAGGGCACCGCGCATCACGTCGCGACGGCCATAACGCCGGTTGATCACGTCGCCAATCGTGTTGGACAGGTTCGGGTTGGTGGGAATATCGTCAAAGGCTTCAAAGGCTTCGGCCTTGTTGCCATATTCCGGATTATCAATGATGTCTTTGCGGCTCATCTGGGTCTCCCTGGACAGATGACTTGACCCGGTGGGCATACCCCCAACGGCCAAATCTTTCAGCGTGTGATCCCAGTTGTAGAAGGCCCACTGTAACAGCGATGTGGCACGACGCGAGCGCAGAAAGACTTATCCACAGAAAAAAGGGGGGCCGGTCCGCCGTCAGGCATCGGCCTCCCATCGGAAGGCATCGCGTTCGGCCCGCACCCGGCCCATCGACGGCAGCAAAAAGTGCGTGCCAAGAACGCGGGCATTGGTGTCGGCCACGCTTTCCAGAAGCGCGCGGCGGGACACCACGGCCTGCTCCGCATCGGCATCGTAGACAAAGTGCCAATCGGGATACTGGCATTGCGGCGTGGTGTGGATCGCGTCGCCGGTGATCACGGCCTCGGCCCCCTGCGAGCGGATGCGGACGGAGACATGGCCCGGCGTATGGCCCGGCGTCGGGACAAGGGTGATGGTGTCACCCAGGGCATGGTCCGGCCCCACCATTTCGGCCTGGCCCGCCTCGATGACCGGCAGGATGCTTTCGTCATACATCGGATGCGAGTTGGTTTCGAACATCGCCAGATCGGCTTCGGGCAGCAGGTAGCGCGCATTGGGAAAGGTCGGAACCCAGCGACCATCGAACAGGCGCGTGTTCCAGCCCACGTGATCCACATGCAGATGCGTGCAGAAGACGTAATCCACCTCCTCCGGTGAGACACCCGCCGCGCTCAAAGCCGCCATGAAGCGGCCGTCCTCACGCATGTTCCAATCGTCAAAGCTCGGAAAGGTCTTGTGATTGCCGACGCAGGCATCAACCAGCACCACGTGATCCGGCGTCTTCAGCAGGAACCCCTGCACCGGAAGGATCACCTTGCCCGTGCCCGGCTCGATCTGGCCCGGCACAAGGTCCTCCATGATCCGCGCGACATCCGGCCCCGCGGTGGGAAACAGCGTCGTGGCTTCCCGAAACGGGCCGTTCATCTCCAGAATGCGCCAAACCTCGACGGTCCCGATCTTGCACAGCATACCGCACCCCCTTGTTGCCTGACTCCACGCTAGGCGGCATGAGACCCGGTGACAATCGCGCCAGGCCATAGAATACCCGCGCCGTCCCGGCGGCGTGGGTGACCAGGTGGACCGGAAAACGTCCCGCCGCGTCGATTGATTTGTCCCGTCCAAAGCAAATAATAACCGCCTGGCCGAGATTTGTACCGCAGCCCGACCATGCGGCATCGGATCATCAGGACACCGCGATCAGATGAGGCCCGAAATCGTCTCCTTGGCCCGGTTCGTACTTCTGTCGATATCCTCGGAAAGCTGCTTTACTTCCTTGGAAATCACCTGAAAGCCTGCACCGGCATCCTCCGGCCGGGTGGCCAGCACGGCCGAGTTGATCGCAATCATTCGAATGGCGCATGAGAATTTCTTGATGTCCGACAGCGTATTCTGAAGCGTGGTTTGCAAGGCCCCGTTCCGTTCGATGGCCGCGCTTTTCTGCGCGTCGAGATCGGCCCACAGATCCCAGATGACCTCCGTCATCTTGTCCCGGATCACGGGCCAGTTCTCGTCGAAGAAGCGCCGCGCCTCCGCGAAACCCGGCATCCGGCCCGCATCTATCGCGTCCCCGATCGACGCCACCGCTGCTTCCACACCAAGCAACTGCGCGCGGCGATCCGGATTACCCGCGACGATTTTTCTGATCCACGCAATATGGTCCTGATGCTCCGGGTCCGGCGGAGCGGTGCCGAACAACATGTCCATATTCGCATCGAATTGCGCGCGAAGCGCCCGGAACTCCTCGCATACCAGTTGCCGCTGCCCGTCATCCGGTGCTGCGGTCAAGGCCATCAAACGCAAGGACATCTGGATCGTCAGGCCGCGCAGCGTGGCCACTTCATCGATCAGGACGCGCAGCTTGTGCTGTTCAAGATCACCCGGCTCAACGGTATCGGGCTGGTAGTATTCAGGTGTCGTTTGGGTGTTTCGAGAGCCATGCAACACGGGTTCAAACTCCAGGAGTCGTCCGTAGGTAGCAAGCACGGGTTGATCAGCGGTTAATCGAGCCCCGGATGGTCCATCCGGTGCGCGCGGCAAACCTGCCGGCAAAGAAAAAGGCCCCGCCAAACGGCAGGGCCTTTCCAATTTCAGACGGGGCCGCAGGGCTCAGTCGTCGTCCTGCTTCAGGGCCGCGCCAAGGATATCCCCCAGCGATGCACCGGAATCAGACGAGCCGAACTGCTCAACCGCTTCCTTCTCTTCCGCAATCTCGCGGGCCTTGATCGACAGACCCAGGCGGCGCGATTTGGCGTCGATATTGGTGACGCGCACATCGACCTTGTCACCCACACCGAAGCGCTCGGGGCGCTGTTCGGAGCGGTCACGCGACAGGTCCGAACGGCGGATGAAGCTCTTCATGCCCTCGTAATCCACCTCGATCCCGCCATCCTCGATCGCGGTGACCTCCACGGTGATCACGGAACCACGCTTGACGCCTTCGATGGTCTCACCGAACGGATCACCATCAACGGCCTTGATCGACAGGCTGATGCGCTCCTTGTCGGTGTCGACCTCGGTCACAACCGCCTTGACGATATCGCCCTTGCGGTATTCGCCGATCACATCCTCGCCCCGGCCTTCCCACGTCAGGTCGGACAGGTGAACCATACCGTCGATCTCGCCTTCGAGGCCAACGAACAGGCCGAACTCGGTGATGTTCTTGACTTCACCTTCAACCTGCGTGCCCTCGGGGTGGCTCTCGGCGAACACTTCCCACGGGTTGCGCATGGTCTGCTTGAGGCCAAGCGACACGCGGCGTTTGACCGGATCGATCTCCAGCACCATCACTTCGACTTCCTGCGAGGTCGACACGATCTTGCCCGGATGCACGTTCTTCTTGGTCCAGGACATCTCGGAGACGTGGACAAGGCCTTCCACACCGGCTTCCAGCTCAACAAACGCACCGTAATCGGTGATGTTCGTCACGCGGCCCGTGTGGACAGAATCCAGCGGGTACTTGCCCTGAACGGCATCCCACGGATCGTCCTGCAACTGCTTCATGCCAAGGCTGATGCGATGCGTGTCCTTGTTGACCTTGATCACCTGCACCTTGACGGTTTCGCCGATGGTCAGGATCTCCTTGGGGTCGTTCACACGGCGCCAGGCCATGTCGGTGACGTGCAGCAGGCCATCCACACCACCCAGATCGACGAATGCGCCGTACTCGGTGATGTTCTTGACCACGCCGTCCACAACGTCGCCCTCATTCAGCTTGCCGATCACCTCGGCGCGCTGCTCGGCGCGGGACTCTTCCAGAATCGCGCGGCGCGAGACAACGATATTGCCGCGACGACGGTCCATCTTCAGGATCTGGAACGGCTGCTTGAGGCCCATCAGCGGGCCCGCATCGCGCACCGGGCGCACGTCGACCTGCGAGCCCGGAAGGAACGCAACCGCGCCGCCCAGATCCACGGTGAAACCACCCTTCACGCGGCCAAAGATCGCGCCTTCGACACGCTCTTCCGCGGCATAGGCCTTCTCCAGACGGTCCCACGCGGCTTCCCGGCGGGCCATTTCGTGCGACAGCACGGCCTCGCCACGGGCGTTTTCCACGTTGCGCAGGTAAACCTCGACCTCGTCGCCGACTGCAATCGCGGGCGCTTCACCGGGGTTTGCGAATTCTTTGAGTTCGACACGGCCTTCCATCTTGTAGCCGACGTCGATGATGGCCTGCCCCGCTTCGATCGCGATGACCTTGCCTTTGACAACCGAGCCCTCTTCGGGCGTGTCAATTTCGAAGCTTTCGTTCAGGAGGGCTTCGAATTCCTCCATGGTTGCATTTGCCATGTGGCTTTGGGTTCCTATTCGGTTTTGTGTCTGGCCGCGCGGTTGTCTCCGCCGGTCTGAGTTTCATTTGCCCTACCGCGTCGCTGCTTGAGGGCTCTGCTTGGTCGTTGATGGCGGGGCCGGGAAAATAAAGAGGGCCGGAGAGTGTCCGACCCTGCCCATCTCATGCCCCCGACTTATCCGCCGAGTTGACGAGCGCGCGTATAGCTCTACCAACCAAAATGCGCAAGCCCCGCGGGCCAAAGGCCAGCGAGGCTGGATTGCATCCGTCGCGAATTGTTCTCAGAAACGGAAGCCGAGGCGGAGCCGGAACGCGTCCTCGGTGACTTCGTAGGAATTGTAGAAGGAGGTGGCGTTCGATCCGTTCAGGCTCGAATGCGTCCAATCCGCGCCGACGAACATTCGGTCATTGATCGCATAGTCGGCACCAAGCCCGTAGGTCATGCCGGTGATGTCGTCGCGAATGCCTATGAAGCGAGAAAACAATTCGCGCGACGCATAGCCAACAGAGGCAGACACCAGCACGTCATCGAATGCGTACCCGGCCCGAGCGCGCAGCTCGGTCTGACTGCCCAATTCGAAAAGGAACAGGCCAGCGCCTTGCTCCCCGTCATAAAAATTGTACGAAACCTCGGCACCGTAGACGAAGGCATCGGTTTGAAACAGGTAGCCCACAAAAATCCCCGGCGCGCTTTCGGCATCAAACGGGTTTTCCGGATCGCTGGGGTTCGTATTGAAATCCCAGTGCACATCGATTGCAGCGAGGCTTACACCGCCATAAGCGCCGGACCAATCAAAGGCCTGTTGCGCAGTCGCAGTCGAGGAAAAGACAAGTGTCGCGGCAAGCGCGGTGATGATGGGCCTAAGCATGCTGTCCCCTGACAGTGGTCATATTGTTTCGTAAACGCTTAGCACCCGCCGCTGAAGACGAATACGCGTTTCGCGGACACCGCTTTCAATTTTCGAAACATGTGACATATCTGGCCCGCACCCCATGGTCGGGCGCGGACTCCAAAACTGGAAGCACCCGGCCCAACCAAATCGCACCGGCAGGACGGTTCCGCGCAGACCGGGCTTAGGCCCGGAAACCCTCGAAACCATACGGCGGCCCGCGGCCTTGGGCCCGTGCCGGGTACGAAGGTCCATCGCCGACCCGGCGGGAGGGCGATCCAACAGGCAAGCTTGGCACTTTATCCCAGCCAAGCCAGAACTCCCCCGATATGGAGCACCCAGCCCCCAAATCGCCGACCCGGTGGGACGGTCGCGATAGGTGCGCCATTGGTCCGAGCAACAATGGCGACGCGATGGACCGGTCCGCTGACACGGCTGCCAACCGGTCCGGGTGCGGCACCAAGCCGTGCCAGCGCCGATCCGCGGGGTGGTGCTCCAACGTCCATTGGGCGCGCTTTATGGCTGCCAGGCCCCTCCTCGGCCCATTGGATGCGCCAAGCCCAACCCAAGCGCCGCCCCGGGGGGCGTGACGGCGATGGCACGGCGGCCTGCGGCCTTGCTTCCGTGCCGGGCGCGGGGGTCGAGTGTCTGCGACGAAGGGGCCGTTCGAGGCTGCGCGGAGCCCCGCAATCGATGGGCCCAGGACCGGCGATCCGAGCCTGCGAATATGGCACTTCATGCCAGCCAAATCGTCGCCCCATGGAAACGAAGCACCAAACTTCACCAAATCGCCGGGCCATGGGTGGGCCCGGCGATGGCGGGGCGGCTTCGCCGCCGTTAACCCGCTGGGGCAAAGCCCAAATGTCTGCTGCGCGGACAAAGGGTTCTTTCGCTGCGGGCAGACTGAAAGTCTGCTCCCACCCCAAATTGGTTGTTAGTTTTTTCAGGGGACGAGACCTCCGCTGTAAGGTGTGCCCACTGCTATATCTCTCGCGCCACTAATGTGCTTGAATAAGCGACAGGCAGGACCGGTGCGTCGTCGTGAACGCAGGGCAGACGCAGTCAAGCCGCACCTCCCAAATGCAAACCAAATGCTGGACCGCTGTGTTTTGATGCGTGGCGGCGATACCTTCGGGGGGAAACATGACAACTAGGCAAACCTATGCTGCGGCACGCGAAGATTTCGATTTGGCAAAAATCGACGCCATTTTCGAAGGCAGTTTTTCGGATGGTGTGAATGCCTGTATCGAGTGTTGTGATCGACATGTCGGCAGCGACCGTGCGGCCCTCAATTGGATCGGGTCGGATGGCGGGTCGCGATCGGTCTCGTACGAATATCTAAAGGAACAATCCGCCCGTTTTGCCAATATGCTCAAGGCACAAGGTGTGGGACCGGGCGACCGCGTTGCCTGCCTGCTGCCGCGGGTGCCAGAGCTTTTGGTGACCATGCTAGGTACGCTGCGCGCAGGCGCTGTGTATCAGCCTCTGTTTACGGCTTTTGGCCCCAAGGCCATCGAGCAACGTCTTGCAGGATCAGAGGCAAAACTGATCGTGACGGACGCTGCGAACCGACCCAAGCTGGACGATGTCCAGAACTGCCCAACCGTTGTGTCGATTTCAGATCCCAGGGAAACAGACCTCGACTTCCGGGCGACACTGGAGGGGCAATCAAGTGAGTTCGCGCCGATCCTTTTGCGCGGTGATGACTTGTTCCTCATGCTGTTCACCAGCGGGACAACAGGCGCGCCAAAGGGGGTCGGCGTGCCGCTCAAAGCGCTACGCTCTTTTCAAGGTTATATGACCCATGGCCTTGATTTACGCCCTGACGACCGCTTCTGGAACATCGCCGATCCGGGATGGGCCTATGGACTCTATTATTCGGCAATCGGCCCTCTGTTGCTGGGCAGTACGGTCACGTTTCAGGAGGCAGGGTTTACTGTCGAAGCGACGTGCAAGATCATTCGCGAGCACAGCATCACGAATTTTGCGGCTGCACCGACTGTCTACCGATTGATGAAAGCGGCTGGCGATGAAACGGTCGACGCATTCAGGGGCCAACTCCGCGTCGCCTCCAGCGCGGGTGAGCCGTTGAACGCCGAAGTGATCCGCTGGTTTCAGGAAGAGATCGGGGTCACGCTGCATGACCAATACGGACAGACCGAGGTCGGCATGGTCATGATGAACCATCACGGTATCGACCATGCCGTGCGGCCCGGCAGCGCGGGGCTGGCAACGCCCGGCTTTCACCTTGCCGTTTTGGATGAGGATGGGGCCGAGGTCCCCAACGGAAGCCCTGGCAATCTGGCCGTGGACAGAACGCGGTCGCCGCTGTTTTCCTTTCCCGGCTATTGGGGGCGTGAAGGCGAGGATTGGACCGGGGACTACTTCCTGACAGGCGATACTGTGGAGCGGCATGAAGCAGGTAATTTCAGTTTTGTCGGTCGTTCTGACGACATTATTTCATCTGCCGGATATCGCATCGGTCCTTTCGACGTGGAAAGCAGCCTGATCGAACATCCCGCAGTGCTGGAATCTGCGGTTGTCGGCAAACCGGATGCAGAGCGCGGGCATATCGTCAAAGCTTTCGTGGTGCTTGGCAAAGGTAGTGAGCCCACGGATGAACTCTCAGAGGAATTGCGGCTTCATGTTCGGAGCGGGCTTGGGGCTCATGCTTACCCGCGAGAGATCGCCTTTGTGGATGCTTTGCCCAAGACACCAAGTGGGAAGGTTCAGCGGTTCTTGCTGCGCGAAGGCTGAGCCGAGTAAAATCCAAGATATCGCGCGAGTAGGGCTGACAATTACGGTCAGGCACAACAGCATTAAAGGGGAAAAAATGTATCTCACGCAGACAATACGCAGCAACAAACGAAACAAGCCTTTAGGTATTGCCACCATCCAAGGCGACCGAAAAAGAACCTGGAATGAGTTTGTCGAGCGCGTTGCCCGGCTTGGCGCAGGTCTGACCTCACTCGGTGTCCGCAAGGGGGACAGGGTCGCTATCCTGGCTCTGAATTCGGATCGTTACTTTGAATATTATTTTGGGTGCTGGTGGATTGGTGCGGTTGCCGTTCCAATGAATCTTCGTTGGTCGGCTTCGGAAAACGCGCATTCACTGAACGATTCTGGCGCAGAGACATTGTTCATCGATGATCAGTTCCTAGCAATGGCAGAAGATATTCTCAAGGATTCACCGGGTGTGAAGACAAAAATTCATCTTGGAGATTCCAGCACTCCTGATGGGTTTGAAAGTTATGAAAAGCTAATTGCCGCGAACGCGCCCATTGATGACGCGGGCGCAGGTGGCGAAGATTTGGCGGGCATTTTCTACACAGGTGGGACGACAGGGTTTCCGAAAGGAGTTATGTTGCCACATCGTGGGTTGTGGGCCAGCGGAACCGCGTTGGTGGCAAAACGAAATCTTGGTCCTGATGCCGTCTATCTACATGCCGCGCCAATGTTCCATATTGCCGATGGTGCCTATTCCATGGGTATCGCTGTCTGCGGAGGAACACATGTTTTCATTCCCAGGTTCACACCTGCGGGGACCAGTGATGCCATTCATGACTTCAGCGTCACAGACGTATTGCTAGTCCCTACAATGGTGAGAATGATTCTCGATGACCCAAACTTCGACAATGCCAAGTTTAGCTCACTCCGAAACATTGCCTATGGCGCATCCCCGATGCCAGAAGGTGTGATACGCAAGGCGTTAGAGCTGCTGCCTAATGTTGAATGGACACAAGCCTACGGCCAGTCTGAACTTTCGCCCATTGCCACTTTGTGCGGCCCAGAATGGCACAGTTTCGACGACAGCAACAATGGACGCATACGTTCCGCTGGGCAGGCCGCCATATGCAATGAAGTGAAAATCGCAACTGAAGACGGCACCGAACTCCCACGTGGAGAAGTCGGCGAGGTCTGGGCTCGGGGTGGCAACACAATGCTGGGGTATTGGAAGCGCCCCGAGGAAACAGAGAAGGCTTTGGTCAACGGCTGGGTGCGCACTGGTGATGCCGCATGGATGGACGATGAGGGCTTTGTTTTCATCGCTGACCGGTTGAAAGACATGATTATCTCCGGCGGAGAAAATATCTATTCAACAGAAGTAGAGAACGCGTTGTCCAAACTTGAAGGAATTGCGGAAGTCGCTGTGATCGGTATTCCAAGTGAAAAGTGGGGCGAAACGGTACATGCGATTATTGTCCCAGGTCAGGGTGTCAAACTAAAAGAGCACCAGGTGATCGACCATTGCCGGGATATGATTGCCCACTACAAGTGCCCAAGCTCCATTGAATTTCGATCCGAGCCATTGCCTCTGTCGGGTGCGGGGAAAGTCCTGAAAAAGGATCTAAGAGCCCCGTTCTGGGAAAATCAGGATATTCAGGTCGGCTAGCTACGCTAATTGCGCTTGCGAACCTGCATCATTCGGCTGGATTGGTGCACTGGATCTCAGCGGGTTGGGCCCCGAAATGTCCGTTTCCCTTTTCATAAATCAGCGAAGCTTCAATGGTAGCTTAGTCCCGCGACATGCTCGTTGATGTATTAGGTTTCTCCGCGCTCGGCATGAATGTCTGGTTTTCACGCCGCGCAGCGGCGGTGAGAATTATGCGGGCACGGCGATTTTCATGCTGCACGCGCATGCAGCGAGAATTTGAGGCTTCTGGTGTGGGCTCAAACCGGCCCTTCGCTGACAACGGAAAACCGTACGATTAAGATGGTTTGCCAGCCGGCTTTCGGCAACGCCCCAACCAGCGCCGCAATTAACGTCACGACCGGATCACCCGAATGATCCGACTGCCGCGCGTCGATCTCCACGACGACCTCTCCGGCGTCGCGCAGCTCTTTCGCCCAATTCTCCCGAAAGAACGTTTTCCCTCGCCCGAACCCGGCCTCGATGGAAATCACTTTCGACCCCGGCTCATCTGCACCGACCGATTGCACCAGTTTCGTGAAGGTCGCCCCAACCGCCCTGAACCCCAGAAGGTCGTCATCCCAAGGGTCTGCCATCCGTCCCCATATCCCACATCGCCGTCCGAACGGCTCAATTCCTATCGCTCACCTCATCAGCCGCTCACGCGGCGGGCAACCCTCAAACCCAACAAACTCCTTAGGAAAAGGTAAACGGTTTTCGAAATAGTGTTTTATTTCCGATTCTTAACCCATTTGTGCAAGCTTGCACGCGGGCCCTCAAAGCTCCTCCCCAAGCTCCAGCAGGTCCTGGATCAACCCGCGCGTATCGCCGCCGCCGAACATCATCGCGCCCGACGTGTAGGTATCCCCGTAGGTCTGGGCCAGCGTCACGGTTTGGGCGAGGCCCGAGATCACCTCGTCCCGCCCCAACTCGGCCAGCGAGTGGATGAAGGTGGACCACAAGCGGCCATTCGCGATGGCATAACGCGCGTCGAGGGCGGTGTCGAAATTCGCCTGCAGGAGCCTCAGCATCTCCGCCTCCCCCAGCCCTTCGGCGGACGAGATCGGCACCAGGATCCGCATCCGGTTGGCCCGTGGATCGACGATGATCGTGACCGGCACATTCACCACCGTCAGCGAAATTCCCCGCGGCTCCACCACGGCATCGGGGTCGATCACGCTCATGATTTCACCCAGGCGGGTCAACGTCATCGGCGGCTCGATGCTCAACTCGGGCTCGGCGCTCTGGGCGAGAACGGCGCTGGCCAGCGGCGTGGTGGCGATCAGCAGGGCAAGGGTTAGGGCACGCAGCATGGGGTTCTCCGACGGCTAGGCTTGCGGCAAGCCTAGCGCCCCGACCGGGCCGGACCTAGTGCGGAATGCCTCACCGATGGTCACGAGATCGGCACTTCCCCAGCCGCGCGGCTACCCGGCCTGCTTGGCCTCAACCGCGGCGATGGCCGCCGCAATCGCCGCCTCGGCGCTCATCTCGCTGGTGTCGAGGATCAGCGCGTCGTCTGCCGCCACCATCGGGGCCGCGGCCCGGTCGGCGTCGCGGGCGTCGCGGGCGCGGACGTCCTCCAAAACGGTCTGATAATCCACATCCAACCCACGCGCCGCCAGCTCGTCCAGACGACGTTTGGCGCGGATCTCGGCGCTCGCCGTGACAAACAGCTTCACCTCCGCGCGGGGGCAGATCACCGTGCCGATGTCGCGCCCGTCAAGCACCGCACCCCCCATCCGATGGGCAAAGGCGCGCTGGAATTCCAGCAGGGCCGCCCGGACTTCGGGGATCACGGCGACCTTCGAGGCCGCCTGCGCCACCTCCGGCGTCCGCAACGCATCGGGATCGGCCAGATCATCGGGGCTGAGCGACGCGGCCGCCGCTTCGGCCCGTTCACCGGCCAACACGCGCGCGCCCACGGCGCGGTAAAGCAGCCCTGTATCAAGGTGGCCGAAGCCAAACCGCTCCGCCACCGCACGCCCGATGGTGCCCTTACCTGCCGCCGCAGGCCCGTCTATCGCAACCGTGAATCTCATGGGCGTCTGGTTCTCATGAACACAGCCACCAAGGCAATCATACTGGCGACCAAAAGCGCGTATTTCGTCACGGTCAGACGGCTGGCGGCATCGAACATCTCCGCCGTCGTGACATCGGCTTGCAAAAGGCGCGCGACCTGCGCGTTCTCCATCAGGTCGACGGCCATGTATCCCAACGGCAGAAACGCCAGGACCCGCCATACACCCTTGCCAAGATAGAGGATCGGGGCCGCAAGGGTTGCAGCCAGGCAAATCGGGAACAGCGTATCGAGGCTGCGCACGGTTCCGAGATAGACTTCGCGCCCGGTGGGCGTCAGCGCCTGCAGGAACGCGTCGCCCTCCTCTGCCGTGTAGCCCGACAGCCTGCCGTCAAACGGTGTCAAGCCGCCCGCCGCCGGAACAAGCTCCGCAAACCAGACCCAGGCGAGGCCGCCATAGAGCGCCGCGGTCAGCACGGCCAGTCCTTGCCAAAGGCGGCCCGGGCTCATGCCTGCACCTGTGTCGTGAGGCGTTGATCGTCTTGATCCGCCTTAGGCAAATCTCCGTCGATGTCGTAATAGGCGCCCTTGTCGGCACAAAAGATATGGCCCGCCAGCCGCACGCCGGGGTCACCATCCAACGTGCCGGCAAAAATCGACAGATGCGTGCCCGGCCCATCCCAGAACAGGTTCGATCCGCATGTGCCGCAAAACCCGCGCCGCGCCGTAGCCGAGGATCGATACCACGTAACCGACCCCTCGATCTCGACGGCCTCGCGCAAGGCAGACGTTGCGGCGACGTGATGGCCGGATGTCTTGCGGCACTGCGCACAATGGCATGCGATGACCGGCCTGAGCGGTCCATTCACGACGTAGCGGATTGCCCCGCACAGACATGATCCCGTGGCTGTCGTCATTTCCCTTCCCCGGCGTTTTGACCAACCCTAGGGCCGGTCCGCACCGGGCACCAGTCAGGTCGCGCCGGGTTTGGCGTCGGACGCGACGCCGGGTGCGTCGCCTGTCTCCATCTCTTCGCGCACTTCCCGTCGGATCGCGCGGGAGGGTGGGCAGACCTCTTGCATGAACGTCCACAGATGACCCGCCAGATGCTCCCGCTCCATCCCGTAGAGGATGAACTGCCCTTCCCGCTTCCGCCAGATCAGGCCCGCCGATTCGAGAATGGACAAATGCTTGCTCACCGCGGGCTTCGACATCTCGAAGCGATCGGCGATGGCACCGGCGTGCAACGGCCTATCCCGCAGATAAGCAAGGATTTTCCGGCGTGTGGTCGAGGACAGAGCCTCAAAAACTTTCTCAGGGCTTGACATATTTCACCAATTAACTCATCGGCTAAATAGAGATTTCACTTATTAGTTAAATACTAAAGCAGGAAGGTGCAAGGGATGGACGATCAGATGGATAAGAAATTGTTGCGCCCCACGGATCGCGTCACACCCCTGCCGGGCAGTTCCGCCGTTGCGGGCAAGGTGATCTGGGCGCCGGCGAAATCGCTGTGGTTCACCGGCATGGCCCTGGCCGGGCTCATCGGCGTGGTGGCCTTCCCGTCCTGGGAGGCGGCGGGTGTTACGTTCCTGCTCATGCTGCTGACGCTGTGCCTTGGGCATTCCGTCGGGATGCACCGCCTGTTGATCCACCGCAGCTTCGGCGCGCCGCTCTGGCTGGAACATGCGCTGGTCTATCTCGGCACGCTGGTCGGGATGGCGGGACCCATCGGCATGTTCCACATCCACGAAATCCGCGATTGGCAACAGCAGCAGCCCGATTGCCATTCCTTCGCCAAGCATGATGTCGGGTTCTGGCGGGACGCGATTTGGCAGATGCATTGCGAGCAGGTGTTGGAGCGCCCGCCGCAACTGCATATCGAAGACCGCGTCACGCAGGACCGCTTCTATCGCTGGCTGGAGGCAACCTGGCGCTGGCAACAGGTGCCGCTGGCACTGCTGCTCTTCGCCATAGGTGGGATCGGGTTCGTGCTCTGGGGCACCGGCCTGCGCGTTGCGGTCTCGCTGGCGGGGCACTGGGTGACGGTTCATTTCGCACACACGACGGGCGAGCGCCCCTACGTGCAGGACGATATCGCGATTGACGGGCGCAACCTGCCATTCTGGGGCCTCTTCACCTTCGGGGAGGCGTTTCACAACAATCATCACGCGTTCCCACGCTCTGCCCGGATGGGCCATGATGCTGCGCAAATCGACCCCGGCTGGTGGGTGATCCGGACGCTTGGAGTGCTCGGCCTCGCCTGGGATATCCGCACGCCCGACGGTATCGAGACGACTGGACTGGAAGGAGTGGCCCAATGAGACTGATCAATACCGACCGCGTCTTTGCTCGCCCCGACACTTCCGCCACCGCAGGACACATCGTCTGGGCCCGCGCCAAATCCCTTTGGCTCTTCGCCCATATGGCCGGCGGGATTGCGGCCCTTGCCTTCTTCCCATCGTGGGGCGGTGTCGCGGCCTTCCTGATCCTCTCGGCGATGACGCTGTGCGCCGGCCATTCCGTGGGCATGCATCGCCTTCTGATCCACCGCAGCTTCACCGCGCCGAAAGGACTGGAGCGCCTGCTGGTCTGGCTCGGCACGCTTGTGGGCATGGCCGGACCCTTTGGGATGATCCGCGCCCACGACATGCGCGATTGGCATCAGCGGCAGGTGATCTGCCCGCCGCATCCGTCCCATGGCGCGGGTTGGCTCAGGGATGCGTGGTGGCAAATGCATTGCGAGTTTCGCCTGACCTATCCGCCGCGTTTCGAGATCGAACCGGAGATTGCCGAGGACCCGGTCTATCAATGGATGGAACGCCACTGGATGGCGCAGCAACTAATCCCCGCCGCGATCCTGTTCGCAATTGGCGGGGTCGGGTTGGTGCTGTGGGGTGTCTCTTTGCGCATCACAGTGTCGCTGATCGGCCATTGGGCCGTGGGGCACGCCGCCCACAAGAGCGGCCATCAGGGTTGGGAAATTCGCGGGTTGCCAGTCCAGGGCTACAATTTGCGCGGCCTTGGCTTTGTGACGTTCGGAGAGAGTTTCCACGGCAATCACCACGCCTTCCCACATTCCGCACGTCTGGGCGTAGAGCGGGGGCAGGTCGATCCCGGCTTCTGGTTCATTTACGTGTTGCAAGCACTTGGTTTGGCATGGGACGTCAAAGGCCCCCATTCCGAACCGGCGCGGGAGGGGCTGGCCCAAGTCGCGCCCTCACTTGAGCTATCGAACGATCGGAGCCACGCAATTGCCGCGGAGTAGCGCTCTGCGAGCCTCACGCCTGTTGGGCGGAACGTGCGTCTTTGATGTCAGGCATTCGCAAGATCCAGACGGGCGCCCAGATCGCCCATCAGTTGCTTGAAAACCGGGAAGGAGGTCGCAATCGGCCCCGCATCGTCCACGGTGATCGCTTGCTGGCTGGCAAAGCCCGCGCACAGGAAGGACATGGCGATGCGGTGATCGAGATGAGTCGCGACCGTCACGCCGCCTTTGATGCCAGCCGGCCCGCGACCGTGCACAATCCACCAGTCAGGGCCGTCTTCAACCTCAACCCCGGCGGCCCGCAGGCCCTCGGCCATGGCGGCGATCCGGTCGCTTTCCTTGACGCGCAGCTCCTTGACGCCGCGCATGACAGTCGCGCCCGCGGCATTGGCCGCGACAACGGACAGGATCGGGTATTCATCGATCATGCTGGCGGCGCGCTCCGGCGGCACTTCGATGCCCTGCATGTCGGGCGAAAAGCGCGCGCGGAGGTCGGCGACGGGCTCGCCGCCCTCTTCGCGCGGGTTTTCGTAGGTCAGCTCCGCGCCCATATCACGCAACGTCTCGAACAGCCCTGCGCGGGTGGGATTGAGGCCAATATTCGGCACCAGAACATCGGAGCCTTCGGTGATCAGCGCCGCACAGACAGGGAAAGCGGCGGAGCTTGGGTCACGCGGAACCACGATGGTCTGCGGTTTCAGTTCCGGCTGGCCCGTGAGCGTGATCACCCGGCCCTCATCGGTGATCTCGGTGGTGATCTCCGCGCCGAACCCCGCCAACATCCGTTCGGAATGATCCCGTGTCGCCTCGGCTTCGATGACAACGGTCTGGCCGGGTGCGTTCAGGCCCGCGAGGAGAACCGCCGATTTGACCTGCGCCGATGGAACGGGTGTGGCGTAGCGCACCGGCAGCGGGTTCGCGGCGCCAATCAGGGTCATGGGCAATTGCCCATTCGCGCGGCCATAGGCCTGTGTTCCGAACAGCGCCAGCGGGTCCGTCACCCGCGCCATCGGGCGCGAGCGCAGCGAGGCATCGCCTGTGAATGTCACCGTGATCGGCGTCGTGGCCATGGCCCCCATCAACAGCCGAACACCGGTGCCGGAATTGCCGCAATCGAGCACATCCTCCGGTTCCGCAAAGCCGCCAACGCCAACGCCGTGGATCGACCACGTGCCATCCGCCTCGCGCGTCACATCGGCACCGAATGCACGCATCGCGGCGGCGGTGTCGAGGACATCTTGTCCTTCGAGCAGACCTGTGACCCTGGTTTCGCCCACGGCCATGGCGCCCAGAATGAGGGAGCGGTGCGAGATCGACTTGTCGCCGGGCACCTCGGCCACGCCTTTGAGGGCACCTCCGCGGCGGGCGGTCATGGGCTGGGGATCACCGTGGGAGGACATGGGGCATGCGGCCTTTTTCGATGGGTCTTGCGGGGCGGTGATAGACGGGGGCGCGGCGGGGGTCCATGGGCGATTTTGTGGGCGGAGATAGCCCTGGCTCTGAATGTGTGCACGCTTGCACATTTCCATAAAGCGTTGTTTTCATTGATATTTCAAAATCCCATTAACCGAGATTTTACCCGCCCAAACGCGCATCACCGCCGCCGGAAGGTCAGGTAATGCGGCACGCGGCCCTCGCGCAGGGCCTTTTGCTCGTAGCGGGTGGAATACCAATCGGGCCACGCCTCGCGCCAGTCGGCGGGGCCTTCGGCCAGCCATTCAAACCCCGCGCGCGGCACCTCTTCGAGGGTCTGGCGCACGTAGTCGGGGATGTCGGTGGCCACGCGGAACTCGGCCCCGGACTTGAGGACACGCGCCAACGGGTCGAGATGCTCGGGCGTCACGAAGCGCCTGCGGTGGTGGCGTTTCTTGGGCCACGGATCAGGATAGAGCAGAAACGCCTTGGCGATACTCGCCTCGGGCAACACATCGAACAAATCGCGCGCATCGCCGGGATGGACGCGCAAGTTCCGGACGCCCGCCTCGCGGATCTTGCCGAGCAGCATCGCGACACCGTTGATGTAAGGCTCACAGCCGATGATGCCGACGTCCGGGTTGCTGGCAGCCTGATGGATCAGATGCTCCCCCCCGCCGAAGCCGACTTCCAGCCAGACATCGCGCGTGCCGAACACGGCATCGAGGTCCAGCGGCGTGCGCTGCGGGTTCGCATCCCAATCGACCGCGCCCGGCGACAAGGCCTCAAGGTCTTCGGCCAGGTAACGCTCCTGGCTGTCCTTGAGGTGCTGCCCCTTGCGGCGGCCGTAGAAATTGCGGTGTGGGCGCTGCGACGTCGCCGATAACGGCTTTGCCATCCGTGCAACGGCAAGGGTCGAGCCGCCGCGGCTGCGGTAGCTCTCCTGCCCCGTCACGCGGTAGCCCATCGCCGCCCATGCAGGCTCACCCGCCGGGCTGGCCCGCGCGGTGATCGCCGTCGCGCCCCGATCGAAAAGCCGCCGCTCGGCTTCGGTAACGAGCGCCCGCGCCACACCCCTTCGTTGCGCATCCGGATCCACGTAGAGCCCGACGATCTCGGCCTCGGGCGCGCCAAGGAGATAGCTGCAAAAACCCACAACCACGCCGCCGCGCTCGGCGATGATGAAATGCTCGCCCGCCTCGATGGCGCGGACATAGCCCGCTTCCTCCAGCCCGTGCGCCCAGTCGCGACGGTGTTCAGGCGAGACAATATCGTCAGGCACCGCCATGATGGCGCGCCTGTGCAGATGCATCAGCGCCGCGCCGTCACCGTCCCTGAACCCGCGCAAGATCACGTCCATCGGGGCCGTCTTCACCGGCTCAGAGGGCGGACTTGATCACATCCGCCAGATCCGTCCGTTCCCACGAAAACCCACCATCCTTCTCGGGCGCGCGGCCGAAATGGCCATAGGCCGCCGTGCGTTCGTAGATGGGCCGGTTCATCCCGAGATGGGTGCGGATGCCGCGCGGGGTGAGGTCCATGACCTGAGCCAACGCCTTTTCGATCTCGGATTCGTGGACCTGCCCCGTGCCGTGCGTGTCGGCGTAGATCGACAGCGGCCGGGCCACACCGATGGCGTAGCTGAGCTGGATCGTGCATTTGGTTGCGAGACCGGCGGACACCACGTTCTTGGCCAGATAGCGGGCCGCATAGGCGGCGGACCGGTCCACCTTGGTGGGATCCTTGCCGGAGAATGCGCCGCCACCATGGGGCGCGGCCCCGCCATAGGTATCCACGATGATCTTGCGGCCGGTCAGACCGGCATCGCCATCGGGCCCGCCAATCACGAAGGTGCCGGTCGGGTTCACGTGCCACGCTGTGGTGTCGCTGATCCAGCCCGAGGGCAGGACTTCGCGGATGTAGGGCTCGACAATGGCGCGAATGTCGTCGGAGGTCTGATCTTCGCTTTCATGCTGCGTGGAGAGCACGATGGACGTGACCTCGACCGGCTTCCCGCCCTCGTAGCGCAGCGTCAGCTGGGATTTCGCATCGGGGCGCAGGGTCGGCTCAGCGCCCGATTTCCGCACCTCGGCCAAACGGCGCAGGATCGCATGGGCGTATTGGATCGGGGCGGGCATCAACTCCGGCGTCTCGTCCACGGCATAGCCGAACATGATGCCCTGGTCGCCCGCGCCTTCGTCCTTGTTTTCGGACGCATTCACACCCTGGGCGATATGGGCGGATTGTTCATGCAGGAAGTTCAGCACGTGGCAGGTGTTCCAGTGGAACTTGTCCTGCTCATACCCGATATCCTTGATGCAATCGCGCGCGATCTGGGAAATGCGGCCCATGTAATTCTTCAGTTTGTCCTGATCGCTCAGGCCAACCTCGCCGCCGACCACAACCATACCAGTGGTGGCGAAGGTTTCGCAGGCGACCCGGGCCTCGGGTTCTTCCGTCAGAAAGGCATCAAGAACCGCGTCCGAGATCCGGTCGCAGACTTTGTCGGGGTGACCTTCCGAAACGGATTCGGAAGTGAACAGGTAGTTTTCGCGCGCCATGGGAATGCTCCATTAAAAATTCGCCCACGCCAGGAAGCCGTTGTGGGGATTTCGCGGGGCTTACGCCGCTTTTGCGCCCGGTTCAATGGGGCGCGCGACGGCGGGCGACGGCAAGCCCGCCACATGTGACAAAAATCGCAGCGATCAGCGCGGAAATATCCCCCGTGCGCGCGTAGATCGTGGGGGGGAGCGCAACCGGAAGCCGCGCATCCAGTATGCCCTGAACATCCATCGGCAGCGCCTCCACAATCCGGCCCCGCGCGTCGATGACGGCGGACACGCCGGTATTGGCGGCCCGGATCACCGGCAGGCCCTGTTCGGCCGCACGCAATTGCGCCAGGGCCAGATGCTGAAACGGCATCGCGAAGCTGCCGAACCACGCATCGTTGGTGATATTGACCATGTAGTCCGGGCGCGCGACCTGACGGATGTGGCGGGGAAAGATCGCCTCGTAACAGATCATCGGAAAGGCCCGCCCCAGAGGTCCGAGATCCACGATTGCCGGGCCATCGCCGGGGCGGTAGCCGCCGGAAAGCTGCTGCGCGATGCCCCGCAACCCCAGCGCGTCGGCCTGCGCACGCAGCGGCAGATATTCCCCGAAGGGCACAAGGTGGTGCTTGTCGTAGATCTGCGCAATCTCACCGCGCCCGTCCAGCAGGACAAGCGTGTTGCGCGGTTCGATCCCGGCATAGCGTTGCCCCCCCACGATCACCGGGACCGATCCAGCCGCGTCGGAAATCATCGCGCGGGCGGTCTCGGATCGTGACAGGATCTCGGGCAGGCTGGTCTCGGGCCAGACCACCAGATCCGGCGCCCCGAGCGGGCCGGGATCCGACCCCGTCAGGCCAAGGGCCCGGTCGAAGAACACCGGGATCATCTCGGGCTGCCATTTCAGGTGCTGTGGCGCGTTGATCTGCACGACGCGGAGGATCGCGGCGTCTTCCGCTGGCATCGGGGCGGGCGGGGCGTTCGGGACAAGGCCCAAGGCCAGGCCCGCCGCGAGAGGAAGCCCCGCAAGGGCCGGGCCTTTCGCCATATAGAGTGCCGCAGAGGCAGCAGCGACGCACAGGAGAAGCAAGGTGAGCCCAAGCGGCCCGACCAACGCCGCGAGGGTCAACGCCTCCGATCCGATCAGCGCATGGCCCGGCTGCGCCCAAGGCAGGCCCGTAAACGCCCGCCCGCGCAAGGCCTCGCTCAATGTCAGAAGGCCCGCGAACACAAGCGCACGACCCGAACCTGACGGCGCCATCCGCGCCGCGCCCCAGGCCGCCAGCGCCCAGAACAGCGACAGGCCACCGGCCAGAAGGATCAGCGCGAACGGGGCCATCCAGCCCGTGGCCACGGCATCCACGAAAAAGGGCTGCACGATCCAATGCATCGAAAGGCCAAACCACCCGACGCCCGCCCACCACGCCAGAGAAACGGCGCGCCGACTCTCGGGGGCGCCGGCCACGAGCATGATGATGAGGGCGAATGCCGGGAAAACGGCGTACCAGGCCCCGAATGGGGGAAGCGCCAGGGCCGCGACGCCACCCGCAACGATGGCCAATGCCCGACCCTGCCAGGTTCCGAGGCCCGTTGCCGGGGCCTCAGCATCGCTCACTCCGCCGCCTCTTTCGGCATCCGCACGCGCAGGCGCTTGATGCGCCGCGGGTCCGCGTCGATCACCTCGAATTCGACGCCGGAGGGATGTGGCACAACCTCACCCCGCGCGGGCACACGACCGGACAGGAGGAAGACAAGGCCGCCAAGCGTATCGACCTCCTCCTCTTCCTCCTCGTCCACCAGATCGACTCCGATCTCATTCTCGAATTCGTCGAGCGGTGCACGGGCCAAGGCAAGGAACGCGCCGTCCTCTTCCTTCATCCACGGCGCGGCCTCTTCGATATCGTGTTCGTCTTCTATTTCCCCGATGACCTGCTCGATCAGATCCTCGATGGTCAAAAGCCCGTCCACCCCGCCATATTCGTCGATCACCAGCGCCATGTGCGTGCGCTCGGCCTGCATCTTGGTAAGCAACACCCCAATGGGCATGGAGGGCGGCACGTAGAGGACCGGGCGCAGGGTTTCGGACAGAACGAAGTCTTCTGCCTCGCCGTTGAAGCCATACCCCAACGCGATGTCCTTCAGGTGCACCAGGCCGATGGGTTCATCCAACGTCCCGTCATAAACCGGAAGCCGCGTCAGCCCGCTGTCGCGGAACACCTGCAACAGCCCCGCGAGGTTCACGTCATTGGATACCGACACGATCTCGGCGCGCGGAATGGCCACGTCTTCCACCCGCATCTGCCGCAGATTGGACATGCCCGGCAATCTCGGGCCCATCGGAACGGGCGCGGCTTGGGCATCATCGACTGGGACAGCGGCGGTATCGGACCCGCTCGGGGCCGTACCAAATAGTCGTGCAAAGAAACCGGGCTTTGTGGCCTCGGCTTCATCGTCGTTCAAGGGCGCGCCACGCGCCGCGGGAGACGACGGATCAGGATTTGAGCTCATGGCTCCTTTCCAAGTGAGTCCGGGCCGAAATTGCCCGTCCTCTCTAATATGGGTCAGGGACCCCCAAATTGGCAAGTATGCGCGTCTCCAACTCTTCCATCAACGCCGCGTCAGGGTCGGTTTCGTGATCGAAACCAAGGCAATGCAGAAGGCCATGCACGATCAGATGCGTCAGATGATCGGGAAGCGGTTTGTTGCCGTCACGGGCCTCGCGCGCGCAGGTCTCGAAGGCCAGCGCCAGATCGCCCAGGTCGTCCGGCGGGCCTTCCGTGGACGGATCGGGCAGGTCGGGCATCGCGCCAGGCAGGTCGGCCGAGCGGTCCTCGGACGGCCAGGACAGCACGTTGGTCGGCGTCGGCTTGCCCCGGAACTCGGTGTTCAGCCCCGCGATGCGGGCATCGTCGCAGGCGAGGATCGACAGGGCAAAGCGCGCCGGCTCCAGCCCCAATTCGCGCAACGCAGCCGCGCAGGCAGCCCCGGCCAAATCAGGCAGGTCTACGGCGTCCCATTCGGGCGCTTCGATCAGAATGTCGATCTCCATGCCGTTCCCATAGGCCCGATCACCAGGCGGTGTCGAGGCGGGGCACCTTCACAAGCGCCCCGCCCCTGCCCCATCACAGAGCCTTGACGAAGATCACCTTGTCGATGCCGTTGGCATAATAATCGGTGATCGTGGCCTGCTGTGCGTATCCGGCGGCGGCGTAGAACCGCCGCGCCGGGGCCTGAGCAGGATCGCTGCTGGTCTCAACCAGCATCAACCGCGCCTTGGCCTGCCGCGCCGCATCTTCCGCCGCGCGCAAGAGGGCCCGGCCCCCGCCCCGCCCGTGATGGGCCGGGTCAAGACCGATGAACCACAGGTTCCAGACGTCCTCGCTCAGCCCGTCGCGGGACAGATAGGCCGCCCCTGCGATGTGCTCGCCATGGTCGAGCCGCAGCCAGATCTGCCCCGGATCACTGAGCAGATCCGGCAATTGGCCCAGAAACCCCTCCGCCTCCTCGGGCGAAAACAGCCCGCAAGACAGGACGGGCCTGGCCAGATCGGCCAGATCGTTCGGGCCCGCGCCGCGAACGTGATAGCTATGATGTGTCAATGATTTGGTCCGTTTCTTCATGTTCCGAGAGGCCCCGGACGGCCGCCCGGAGCATATTCACCCTGACGGGTCGACATCTCACTGGGTCGCGGGGCGACCGAACATGAAAAACCTCCCAATGTGGACCGGGGTGGAGAGACGCCAAGGTGCCGGGCGAAACCGGCCAGACCACGGGCCCGCTATCCGATCGGCGCGTCCTTGTCATAGGCCTGGATGATCTTGGCGACCATGTGGTGGCGCACGACGTCCATCGCGGTGAAATAGTTGAACGAAATTCCGCTGACATCTTTGAGAATCCGCTCTGCGTCTGACAGCCCGCTGGTCACGCCACGCGGCAAATCCACCTGGCTGCGGTCCCCGGTAATCACCATCCGGCTGCCCTGCCCCAGGCGGGTCAGGAACATCTTCATCTGCATCGAGGTGGCGTTCTGCGCCTCGTCCAGCACCACATAGGCATTCGACAAGGTGCGCCCTCGCATGAACGCCAAGGGTGCTATTTCAATGGTCTTTTCTTCGATCAGCTTGGCCAGTTGCTTGCCCGGAAGGAAGTCGTTCAGCGCGTCGTAGAGCGGCTGCATGTAAGGATCGACCTTGTCCTTCATGTCGCCGGGCAGGAAGCCGAGGCGTTCGCCCGCCTCCACTGCCGGGCGGCTGAGGATGATCTTGTCGACATGGCCCGCCATCATCTGGTTCACCGCCACCGCGACGGCCAGATAGGTCTTGCCAGTGCCTGCCGGGCCGATCCCGAAGGCAAGCTCGTTGTCATAGAGCGCACGCACATAGGCCTGCTGCGCCTCGGTGCGCGGCTCCACGGTTTTCTTCCGGGTTCCGATCTCAAGCGTGCCGCCCTTGAACATCTCGATCTGGTCGCCGTCGCGCGTGCCGGTGCCCTCGCCCGACCCACCCAGACGGACGGCGGCGTCGATATCGCCCGGCTCCAGCGACTTGCCCGCCTCAACCCGTTCGTAGAGACCTTCCAACACTTCGGCCGCGCGATCCCGTGCCTCGCCCAGGATCGCAAGCTCATTGCCGCGCCGCAGAACGTGGACGGACAGAAGGTGCTCCACCTGTGCAAGGTTGCGGTCAAACTCACCGCAGAGTTCGATCAGCAACCGATTGTCGGGAAATGTCAGAATACGCTCAAGGGATTCGGTGGCACCGTCGGGGTCGCCGGAAAGATCGGTGGGGGACAGCGTGTTGATTGCCAAAGAATTCTCCGATGGGGCTCCCGCACCCCGGACAACCCGAGGCGTCTGTTGAGCCCGAGTCTGGCCTCAGGACCCGCCCTTGTCCACATCCCAAACTGCCCCGACACCAATATTTCGTATGTCAGACGGTGCCAGACCGCCACACCTGCCCGGTTTCAAAGCAAACAGGCGGCCCCGGAGGACCGCCCGCCAAGCGCCACATGGCGCAAGACTATCTGCCCAGACGCGGCACGCGATCGTCGATTCCGGGGCTGCCTGAGCTGTAATCTCCGATGATGGAGCCGCGCGGTGCGGGCTCGGTGCAGACCGGCAGGCCCGAGCGCGGATCCCGACGGCGCGACCAGTAGCCTTCGAGGCCATCGTCGATCATCCAGATATGGCAACCGTCGGGATCGATGTAGATGCCGGCCTCAAGCCGCGAGAGCGAGCCACCGTCGCGCCCGGTATCTTGGCCGATCGCCACGATGGGCGGCTCTCCTCTGGGTGTATTGTCGCGCACCGCGCCTTCAGAAATCGCCTCGACGCAGCCCGACACAGCCAGTGCGCTGGCGGTCAGCAGAAGGGGCAGCTTGATTTTGCTCATCATGTCCTTGTCCCTTCTGGCCTAACGGTAGCAGACGATTTCAACGCGGCGGTTGCGCTGCATGTTGGCAGCGCTGTCGTTGGGCGCGACCGGGCGTCGCTCGCCGTAGCCGATCTCGCGCGCGACACGGGCCCCCACGGATCGGGCGACATTGGCCACCGCCGCGGCGCGCTGAGTGCTCAGGCGCATGTTGTATTCGTCCGATGCGCGGCTATCGGTATGCCCGTAGATGGCATAGGCGAACGCGCCGGCCTGTCCGAAGAAGCCTTGAAGATGGGCACGCCCTGAACTGGTCAGCTGCGCGCTGCCGGTATGGAACAGCGTATCGGTGTTCGCCACGCCGCAGGGGTTCACGTCAAGGCAGACCGGCATCCCGTTTTCCGGGTTCACACGGCCTTCCATGTAGCCTTCGATGCCCCCGTCGGCGACCCAGTGCAGGCACCCGTCGGGATCGATCCAGAGGCCGGGCTGAACCGTGCCGGTGATGGTAACCGTCTGCGCCGCCGCCGGGCTTGTCACGGCAAGGCACATCCCGAAAGCCAGCACTGCCGCGCCGAACATGCCAGCCAATTTATGTTTGAGAGTGTTGATCACACTTCCATCCCCCCTTTGTTCCAAATTCGCCTGCAAGATGGCACCGGATCAAGCCATGGCATCCAGCCGTCGACCGTTGTTCCTGACATCTTTCGCGCGCCTGGCAGAGCGGACTGCGAAAACGTTTAGATTTCCGCACGATAGCACCTTGCCCCTCCATGTGAAGGAAATTCTTGCGGAGGCGGTGGCGAATCAAGGGGCAGCCATGGGCCGGTTGGGCATTCTGGCAAAATGGGTAACGGACAAAGACAGGTCCGCCGGGATCGCCGGACACCGCCAAGGGCCAAACCGCCCCGCTTGTCCTCAAAACATTAACGATGGACACAACCAGCCATCATTGTTTCGCGACGGCGCGGAAGTCCCGTGAAGAGCGCGCGGCGCATGGCGCGTCTATATCAGACGCCCCGCAAGCGAGTTCGACCGGCTGGCGACGATCTCGACGGCTGCGATCTCACCGCGCAAATCCTCGGGGCCGTCAACGTGCACAGCATGGAGATATTCGGATTTCCCGACCATCTGGCCCGGCTCCCGCCCGGTTTTCTCGAACAACACCTGGACGCGGCGGCCGACCATGCTGTCCTGCGTCGCCCGCTGCTGTTCGCCCAGAAGGGCTTGGAGCCGCTGCAACCGCTCGGAGGCCTCGGCGTCCGAAACCTGGCCCTTCCGCTCAGCGGCGGGTGTGCCGGGGCGGGAGGAATACTTGAAGGAATAGGCCGTGCCGTATCCGACGGCGTTCACCAGATCGAGTGTCGCCTGAAAGTCGTCTTCGGTTTCACCCGGAAAGCCGACGATGAAGTCGCCCGAGAGCAGCAGATCGGGCCGGGCCGCCCGAATGCGCTCGATCAGACGAATGTATTGCTCGGCCGTATGCTTGCGGTTCATCGCTTTCAGGATCTTGTCGGACCCCGATTGCACCGGCAGATGCAGATACGGCATCAGCTTGTCGCAATCGCCATGGGCCGCGATCAGATCGTCTTCCATGTCATTGGGGTGGGACGTCGTGAACCGGATCCGGTCAAGCCCATCGATCCCGGCCATCTCCCGGATCAGGCGCGCAAGGCCCCATTCCCCGTCGGGCCCGGCCCCGTGATAGGCATTCACGTTCTGGCCCAATAGCGTGATCTCTCGCACACCCCGGTCGACCAGCGCGCGCGCTTCCCCCATCAACCGATCGGCCGGGCGGCTCACCTCCGCGCCCCGCGTGTACGGCACCACGCAGAAGGCACAGAACTTGTCGCAGCCTTCCTGCACCGTCAGAAATGCCGTCGGGCCGCGTTTGGGCGTGCGCAGCTTCGGCAGGTGGGCGAATTTGTCTTCCTCGGGGAAGTCCGTATCAAGCGCCTTTTCTCCCCGATCCACCGCCTCCATCATTGCGGGCAACCTATGGTATGTCTGCGGGCCGACGACCAGATCGACCAGCGGCTGACGGCGCATGATCTCTTCACCCTCGGCCTGGGCCACGCAGCCGGCCACACCGATTTTCAGATCGGGATTAGCCTCCCGCAACGGGCGCAGGCGGCCCAACTCGGAATAGACCTTCTCGGCCGCCTTTTCACGGATATGGCAGGTGTTGAGCAGGATCATATCGGCGCCTTCCGGCGTATCGATCTGTTCATATCCGCCCGCGCCCAGGGCTTCGGCCATGCGCTCGCTGTCATAGACGTTCATCTGACAGCCATAGGTCTTCACGAAGAGCTTCTTGGTCATCACACACGCCCCGAGGCAGGATAAGGGTATATCAACTGGCGTCGTGTATCGCGGCACGGCATCGGCATCAACCGATGCCGCAATTGCAAAACAAGGCCCGCGCAGGCATCTTGGCGAAAACACGATCTCACATCATACCGACGAGCAGCCCGGTCATGGACTATCCAACGCTCAACAGCTTCCGATCCGCGCCCGGTGCAAGCCTGGGCAAGGGGCCGTTTGCCGTCCTGATCGCGGAAGACCGGGTGGAGCTCGCCTCGTCGCTCGATCACCTGCATTCTTTAGGGTTCCGGTCGATTTTCGTCGTTGCGCCCGACGAATTCGAAGTTCCCGATGCGCCGGATAGCGCCAAAGGTAGCCAGCACGTCATCCGCCATCCCTCCCGGCAACCGGGCGCCACAATCGACGTGGTGAATGCGCTGATCGCAAAGGTTCCCGGGCAGTGGATCCATTACTGTTACAATGGCGAATACCTGTTCTTTCCTTTCTGCGAAGACCGCACCGTGGGCGAACTGGTCACCTGGGTGATGGAGGAACGCCGCGAAGCGGTGATGACTTATGTGATCGACCTCTATGCCGGGGATCTGACCGCGCATCCCAATGCCGTGGACCTCGATAGCGCACTTCTGGACAGCTCGGGCTACTACGCCGAGACCCGCCGCGGCGGGGATGAAGGCGACGAGGTGATGGAGCGGCAATTGAACTTCTACGGCGGGTTACGCTGGCGGTTCGAGGAACATGTCGCCAAACCGAAACGACGCATCGACCGCGTCGGCCTGTTTCAGGCGCAGCCCGGCCTGACACTCCGCCCCGATCACACGCTCTCCAATGAGGAGCTCAACACCTATTCCTGCCCGTGGCACCATTCCCTGTCGGCGTCGATCTGTTCGTTCCGCGTGGCCAAGGCGCTGCGCACCAATCCCGGCTCCCGCCACGACATTCCGGATTTCCGCTGGCACAAATCCGTGCAGTTCCACTGGTCCTCCATGCAATTGATGGAGCTTGGGCTGATGGAACCGGGGCAATGGTTCTGAGGTGAGACTGCAGCCCGACCGCCCGATCCTTGCGATGATGGTCGGACAGGTCACGATCTGGGCCGCCATCTTCTACAGCTTCCCGGCCCTTGTGCTGGAATGGCAGGCCGAGTTCGGCTGGTCGTCTTCGCAGGTCATGGGGGCGTTCACACTGGCGATTGTGATCTACGCGGTCCTGGCGCCGTGGAACGGGCGATGGATCGACAGCGGGTTCGGGCCGCGCACGATGCCGCTGGCATCCGTTCTGGGGGCGGCGGGGCTCCTGGCAACCACGCAGGTGAATGGCCTTATGGGCTTCTATGTGATCTGGGCGGGGATGGGCGTCGCCATGTCCCTCGGGCTCTACGAGGCGTGTTTCGCCCTTGTCACACGGGCCCGGGCCGCGGACGCGCGGCGATCAATCACGGCGATTACGCTGGTGGCGGGGTTCGCCTCAACACTTGCCTACCCGCTTTGCGGCGCCATTGCCGCCGCCTATGGCTGGCGGGCGGCGCTCTGGGTCATGGCGGCGATGGTTCTGCTGATCACGCTGCCCACAACCATCTTCGGGGCGCGGCGGCTGGAGGCGGAGGCGGCAGATCTGCCGGCCCCGCCAAAAACCGAGGCCGCCGCCGTACCTCCCTCGATCCTGCGCCAGCCCGGGTTCCTGCCCCTCGCCGCCGGGTTTGCCTGTGCCAGCCTTGCGACGGGAATGCTGCTCAGCCACCTGCTGCCGATGCTGTCGGCCCAGGGGGTGACCGGGTCACTGGCCATCACCGCGGCGGCGCTTGTCGGGCCCGCGCAAGTGGTCGGGCGGCTGACGATGATGACGCTTGGGCGTACCGCGCCCCCTGTCCCGATGGCGCAAATCGCCATGGCGACCCTGTGCGTCGGGGCCGTCCTGATCCTTGCGGCTGCTGGCCAGCCGTGGCTCGCGCTCGGCTTCGCCGTTGCGCAGGGGGCGGGCTACGGGGTGATCACACTGATGCGGCCAACGGCGGTGCGGGAGGTGTTGGGGCAAGAGAGGTTTGGCGCAAAAGCCGGTGCCGTGTCGGCCCCCGGCCTCTTTGCCTTCGCCCTTGCGCCCGCCTTGGGCGCCTTCATCGCGGATACGTTCGGCTATGGCGCCCTGATCTGGGTCGCTATTGCGGCGCCGTTGATCGGTGCGCTCTGCCTGCTGGCCACGCCCCGCAACCCGGATTGACCGTACCGCGTGGAACCGACCTCGGCTGCGACAAAAAAGGGGCGGCGCAATGCGGGCCGCCCCTGACAAGATTACGACGTTTCAGCGATCAGGCGTCGACAGTGTCGGCTTCGATCGCCTTGGCCGAGCCGTTGGTGATCTCGATGCGGCGGGGCTTGAGCGCCTCCGGCACTTCGCGGACCAGATCGATGTGAAGCATGCCGTTTTCGGCGGCAGCGCCCGTCACGCGGACATGATCGGCCAGTTGGAAGCGCTTTTCAAAGGCGCGCGTGGCGATCCCGCGATGCAGGTAGGTGCGGGCTTCGTCGTCCTTTTCCTTGCGGGCGGCGATCACAAGCTCCTGTTCGCGCTGTTCCACGGACAGATCGGCATCCGAGAACCCGGCCACGGCGACGGAAATCCGGTATGCGCCATCATCGGTCTTTTCGATGTTGTAGGGCGGGTAGGTCGTGGCTGTGCCGTCCTGCGTCAGGACCCGGTCAAGCATGTCTGCCATCCGGTCAAAGCCAACGGTTGCGCGGTAAAGCGGTGAGAAATCATAGGTTCGCATGGGTCATCCTCCATTGAGCGACAACAAGTTGAACGGGCTGCCCTGATTACAGGCGCAGGCCCGGATGTGCAGGGTGTCCCATCGGGATCACCCAAAGGCGTCGGCCCGATCATCGGCACCGATAACAGGAGATTTGGGAAGGTCGCGTGGGGGTTTCAAGACCCCCCCCGTTTCAGGGCCGGATGAACCGCGCGCCGATGGTTTCGCGCCCATCGTTTGCACGATTCAGGAAGCTTGCGCCCGTGCCGACCGGGCCAAAGGGCGTTTCCCGGTCGTAAAGATCCAGAAGCTCCGCCAATTGGCCATCCAGAACAACGGCAATGGAAACATCCTCGCCCTCGACCTGCGCCATGGCGGACATCACGGCCACGACCTCGGTCCGATTGTCGCGGATGCGCAGCACCGGTGATCCGGACGAGCCGGACGCAACCTCGCAACTCAGCGACCGCACCGGTCCGCGGCGCGCCAGGATCTGGCAATCCTCCTCGATGGAAGCGTAGGCCTCCCGCTCGGCCCCGTAGGAGACCACCGTGACCGGATCGTCCCCGCGCCCGGTTCGACCCGTGGCGATCGGGACAATCGTCGAGCGGGAAATCGGGCGTTGCAGTTCCAGCAACGCCAGATCAAGGCCGATCATGTCAAACTCTTCCCCGGTCTGTGGCCGATAATCCGGCAGGACAACGACACGACGCACGTTGCGCACGGCCTCGGCCCGGCCATTGCGCAGGCCCGCGGAGAAGGTGAGATCCTCGGGATCAAACGGGATCGACGTGATGGGGTGATACACACAATGGGCCGCGGTCAGCACCAGATCGGGGCCAATCAGGGTGGCCGAGCAAAACGATGCGCCGGTATCCAGCCGACCGACAGCGTTCCATTCGGCCGCTTCGTCAGCGCTCCCCATTTCACGCAATCCGCCAACGGGGCCGGTGCTCTGAATCGTCGGCAGGCTCTGCGCAATCGCGCCGGTTCCCAGCACACAAATAATCAACGCCGACAAACTCAGACGCATGTTGGACCCCTTCTGATGTCACAGTCAGGGGCGGCGTAACCATTAACGAAGGCGAAAATATGACCCGCACGGGCGCAAAACGGGCAAGGAAACCGCCCGCGCGCCACTGCGAAACCGACCGGCAGACGTGCCGTTGATAGCCTACCGCAGGATCGGAACCGCCGGCTCTCCATCCCGGTCGAAGGCCGGCGGGCGCGGCCCACCCGTGGCCCAATCCAGCAATTCGACCGTATGGACAATCGGTACGTCGGTCGCTGATCCGATCTGCATCATGCACCCGATATTGCCCGCCGCGATGATGTCAGGCTGCACGGCCTCCAGCGTCTGAACCTTGAGCGCCTTCAATTGGCCCGAAATCTCGGGCTGCATCAGGTTGTATGTACCGGCCGAGCCGCAACAGAGATGGCTATCGGCCGGCTCAACCACCTGAAACCCGGCCCGCTTTAGCAGATCCTTGGGGTAGGTCTTGATCTGTTGGCCATGCTGCAAGGAACACGCGGCGTGATAGGCGACCGTCAGCACATCCTTGCGACGCCGCCCGATCCGCCCACCCCGGGCTTCGGGCGCCACATCCGTTCCCGCGACGGCGAGTTTGGCCACATCGGGCGAAAACGCCTCGGCCCCGTCCGGCAACAGATCGATCAGAACCTCGGACACGTCCTTGGCGATCCCTGCCACCGCAGCAGCATCTTCGGCCAGCGCGGCATCTTCGCGGAACATGTGGCCGTAATCCTTCACCGTCGTGCCGCAGCCCGACGTGTTGATCACGATCGCGTCGAGGCCCTCCCCCTTCATCTCCGCCGTCCATGCGCGGATGTTCTTGGCCGCCGTTGCATGGCTTTCCTTGGCTTTGCCCATGTGATGGGTCAGCGCGCCGCAACACCCGGCCCCTTCGGCCACCACCACCTCGGCCCCCAACCGGGTCAGAAGCCGGATCGTCGCATCGTTGATGTCGGTATTGAGCGCCTTCTGCGCACAGCCGGTCATCAGCGCCACGCGCATTTTCTTGTTCGCCGCCGGGAACGTCTGCGGGTCATCGTTCCGGCTCACGGGCGGGATCTGCTTGGGGGCCATGGCCAGCATCGCCTTCAGCCGCGCATCCGGCATCAGGAACGCGAAGGGCCGCCCGATCTTGGCCCCAAGAAGGGCCACCCGGAACCGCGTCGGATAGGGCAGGATCTGCGCCAGCGTCCAGCGTAAGGCACGTTCGAACAGGGGCCTCTTGTAGGTCTGTTCGATGTATTCGCGCGCGTGATCGACCAGATGCATGTAGTGCACGCCGGACGGACAGGTCGTCATGCAGGCAAGGCAGGACAGGCACCGGTCGATGTGTTTCACCGTTTTCTCATCGGCGGGGCGGTCGTTCTCAAGCATATCCTTGATCAGGTAGATCCGGCCTCGCGGGCTATCCAACTCGTCCCCAAGCACCTGATAGGTCGGGCAGGTCGCCGTGCAGAATCCGCAATGCACGCAGGTCCGCAGGATCTCGTTCGACCGCTGGATTGCGGGCTCTTTGAGCTGTTCTGGCGAAAAGGTCGTCTGCATCTCACGCGCCTCCCATCAAGCCGGGGTTCAGGATACCGCGCGGATCGAATTTGGCCCGCAACCCGTTCGACAAGGCCGCCACGCCGGGCGCCTCGGGTTGAAACACATCGACCCGCCGCAATACCGCCTCCGGCGCGCGGAACAGTGTCGCGTGCCCGCCGCCGTTTTCCGTGACGGCCC
Organism: uncultured Roseicyclus sp.; assembly: GCA_947494975.1. Lineage (GTDB taxonomy): Bacteria > Pseudomonadota > Alphaproteobacteria > Rhodobacterales > Rhodobacteraceae > Gymnodinialimonas. Next base: position 1,170,594 of record CANLXA010000001.1, read on the forward strand.
CCTGAACGGCGTGGTGCGCTGCCACGATAGCCGAGTCGTCCCCCTCAAGCCGCAGCCACGCCAAGCCACCGGCCCAATCGAGCCGGTGATCGAACGCGCCGATTTCTGCGATCGCGGGCAGAAAGCGATCCACCATATCCGTCGGTTTCATGGACACGCGCCAGATCGCGCCGGGCGTGTCGGCGTAATCCGTCACATCCCGGATCCGCGTCCAGATCGCAGCGGAGGCGTTGGCATCAGACGTCACCTCGATCTCCCCCAGATCGCGCAGCAGATCGGTCAACTTCCCGATACGGTAGGCAACCGATGTCTCCAGCCCTTCGATGCGGAGATACGTGCCCTCCCCCGGCACCACGGCCGCGCCCGACACCTCGAACGGAGAGGTCACACCGCGCACCATCGCCTCCAGCGCGTCAGCGCCCTTGGCTCCCCGCACCAGAAGTGTCGCCCCGTCCAACCGGGGCAGCACCTTGAACGCGACCTCACTCAGCACACCCAACGTGCCCCAGGATCCGGCCATCAGCTTCACCAGATCGTAGCCGGTCACGTTTTTCATCACCCGCCCGCCGTTTTTCAGAACTGTGCCAGCCCCATCCACAAACCGCACGCCGATCAGGGCGTCGCGGCAGGCTCCCGCCAGCATCCGCCGCGGACCCGCGGCGTTGGCCGCCACGACACCGCCAATTGTCGGCACTCCGTCGCGCCCCAACAAAGCGCGCATATCGGCAGGTTCAAACGGCAACATCTGGCCTTCCTTTGCCAAGGCGTCCTCCACCTCCGCCAAGGGCGTTCCGGCCTTCGCCACAAGCGTCAAGGCGCCCGGCTCATACAACTCGATCCCCGATATCGCGCTGAGCGACAGAACCTCGCCGGTGCCCGGTGCCCCGATGGACCGCGTCCCGCCGCCAACCACGCGCAATGGACCGCTGGCCGCCGCCACGGCTTCGCTCAGTTCGGCTTCGCTTGCAGGGCTCAACATCGCGAGCGCTCCTTCGTCTTATCGAAAAATCTAAGGGGTGCCGGGGGCTGACACCCCTTGGTCGACGCTGTCAGGCGGCGACATCCCTTTCGCGTCGCGTCCGTGACGTCTCCAGCGGGAACACCTTCGCCGGGTTCAGAAGCCAGGCCGGATCAAACACGTCCTTCACCTTCATCTGCGCTTCCATGTCCGCCTCGGTGAATTGCGCACCCATCAGGTCGCGCTTTTCCACGCCCACGCCATGCTCCCCAGTCAGGCAACCGCCGACTTCGACGCAGAGCCGCAGGATGTCCGCACCGCACGCCTCACACAGCTCCAGATCGCCCGGCTTGTTCGCATCGAACATGATCAGCGGGTGCATGTTTCCGTCTCCGGCGTGGAACACGTTGCCCACCTTCAGGCCGTATTTGGCAGAAATCTCCTCGATCCCCTTCAACACCCGCGGCAGTTCGCTCACCGGGATCGTTCCGTCCAGACACATGTAATCGGCGACCTGACCCACCGCGCCGAACGCGCTTTTGCGCCCCAGCCAGATGCGCCCGGCCTCTTCCGCCGTCTCGGCTTCCCGCAACTCCACGGGATTGTGGCTGCGGGCGATCTGCTTGATCAGGCCAAGCTGCGCATCGATTTCCTCGGGCGAGCCTTCGACCTCCACAATCAGGAGCGCCTCGCAATCGGGATATCCGGCCTTGGCATGCCTTTCGGTGATCTCAAGGATCGGGCGATCCATGAATTCAATGGCCACGGGCAGGACACCCGCCTTGATGATGTCCGACACACAGGCGCCCGCAACCTCGTTGGAGTCAAACCCGATCAGAACGGGCCGGGCCCCTTCGGGCTTGCGCAGGATCCGCAGGGTCGCTTCGGTGACCACACCCAATTGCCCCTCGGAGCCACAGATCAGACCGAGCAGGTCGTAGCCGCCGCTGTCGAGATGCGCGCCACCGATCTGCATCACCTCCCCCTCCATCGTCACCATCGTCACGCCCAGAAGGTTGTTGGTTGTCACGCCGTATTTCAGGCAATGGGCGCCACCGGAATTCATCGCAATATTGCCCGCGATGGCGCAGGCCAGCTGCGAGGAGGGATCGGGGGCATAGAAGAAATCCTCCGCCTCCACGGCGCCGGTGACGCTCAGATTGGTGCGCCCGGTCTGCACGCGGATGATGCGGTTGTCGTAATCCGTCTCCAGCACCTGGTTCAGCCGCGCCACGCCGAGGATCACGCTATCGGCGGTCGGCAATGCACCACCCGCCAGCGATGTGCCGGAGCCACGGGGCACCACCGGCACACCTTCTTCGAAGCAGATTTTCAAGACGGCCGCGACCTCTTCGGTCGAGGCTGGAAGAACAACGGCCAGGGGTGGGCATTTATAGGCGGTCAGCGCATCGCATTCATAGGCGCGTGTCTCGACTTCTTCGTGGATGACGGCGGTTTTGGGCAACACGCCCATAAGACGCTCCACAATCCGCGACTTGCGCGCCAGAATGCTGGCATCTGGTGTCGGCATCTCCATCCCTGTCTCCTCCTCCACGCCACCCAAAACGGGCGAATTGGTAAAATAATATAACCAATATCGCGTTTGAGCAAATGTTTTCCCCCGCACGCACTGTCGCAGCTTGCAGGCATCCGCGAAGCCGCGCATTCCTTGCGACCATGGAATGGGTCAAAGTCTTGCATCTGTTATGTGTTCTGGGGTGGATGACCGGCATCTTCGCCGCCCCGCGCGCGATCATTTTCTGGAAGCGGGAGTGGGACAAGTCCGGTGAATTCGGTCCCACGGGCGATCTGACGATCCGGATCTACCGCTTTTCGCTCGGCCTTGGCGTCATCGCGATTCTGTCTGGCCTCTACCTCGCGCATCTCTGGGGTTGGCCCGCCTGGACCCATGCCAAAATTGCTGTCGTGGCGCTTCTGGCGGCCCATTACGGCTGGACCGGGCGGCTTATCCTGAAGGCGCGGCAGGGGATCTTTGAGCAATCCGATCGCTGGCTGCGCGTCTACAATGAAATCAGTGTTCTGGGCGCCATCGGTGTGCTGATCCTTGTGGTCTACAAACCCTGGCCCTAGGCGGCCCATCGCCCGCTCACGGGATCGTGGATGGCGCGTGGCGGCGTGGCGGGTAGTCTGCCCCCATGAAATATCTGATCCCCCTCCTGCTGCTCACCAGTCCCGCTCTCGCCGATCCCGCAGATGTTGTGGCGATCGACGCCCGCCACAGCAGCGACGGCTGGCGTTTTGACGTGACGCTGGAGCATGGCGATACCGGCTGGGACGACTACGCCGATGGATGGCGGGTCGAGCTGGCCGATGGCACCATCGTGGGCGAGCGCCCCTTGGCCCATCCGCACGAGAACGAGCAGCCGTTCACGCGCTCGACCTCCGGCGTGGTGATCCCGGACGGCACGGTTGAGGTCTTCATCCGGGCCCGGACCAATGTCGACGGATGGGCCGAGGATACGACACCCTATCTCCTACCTGAATAATGCGCCCGGTTCTCGCCACGAAAAGGTGCAGTTAATGCCGCTTTTCGGTGTCATTCTGGCCTTCTGAGAAGGAACAGCCGATGATGGACACCTACCGGCCCAACACACACAAGGTGAAGCAAGCGACACCCGCGCTCGTCCGCTGCCATCGTTGCAGTGGCACCGGGTTCGCCCCCTGCCGCATCTGCGGCGGCGCGGGAAAATCCATGGCCGGGGCCGATCTGAACGGCCACCCAATCTTCACGCGGTGTGAAGGATGTCTGGGCCGCCGCACGTCGCGCTGCCCGCAATGCCACGGTCAGCTGTTTATCTGATCCAGGCTGTCACTGCCGACCTTCCCGCAACCATCCCGCGACCATCAGGCTTGCGGCGATCAGCAGGAACAACCACGCGGACACAAGCGGCATGACGGTCACATCCGTGGTGACGTAGGCATCCCGCGTTATCAGCCCCAGCCAGTTGCGCCCATGGGCCGCGCGCCCTTCGCCAACCCGGCGAATATCCGGCATGCCCTCTTCAAGGCGTATGCTGGTGCCCCCGACGGCCTCGGCCAACGGGTCGATCTGATCGGAGCCCGCAATCGTCACTTCGAATTCGCGCGGCGCGGCAGGCCCCAGCGCGATGACCCGTTCGAAATCACCTTCGACCAGACGGTAAAGGCCTTGCTCCGCCCCCACGATCTCACCGGTAAAGGCCCCCGGGCTGCTCTCCTCCAGCATCACCTCGATCTCGTCGCCATCAGGCGTCGTGACTGTCACGGTGCCGACCGTGTCGGCCAGGGTCCGGCGGGTGATAAGGATCGACTGGCCGTCGACATCGGCCGTCAGTGCCTCTTCCTCAAGGTCCGGCTCCCCCATCATCCAATGGGCGAGGCGCCGGAGAAGCTCCAACTGCGGGCCACCGCCCTCAAACCCACGATCCCACAACCACGCATGATCCGACGCCAGAAGCGCCACGCGCCCCTCACCCACGCGGTCCAGCATCAGAAGCGGCGCGCCATCGGCGCCTTGCATGACGGTCTGCCCGCCCTGTTCCGTCAACTCGATCTGGCGGAACCAACGACCCCAGGGCGCATCGCTGTCGGGCCGTGGCGTGTGTTCCGTCTCCAACCCCGTGGTCACCGGATGGCGCGCGCCCAACTCGCTGATCGTGGGCAGGTACGGGTCTTCGATGACCCGCGCGGTTGGGCGGCCGGGCAGGATCTCTGACAACGGTGTTCTGTAGAGCGACGACGCACCCGCGAAATCCGGCCCTGCCGCCACCAGAAGCGCGCCACCATCCTCAACGTAGCGCCGGATATTGTCGATGTAGAGCATCGGCAGGATGCCCCTGCGCTGGTAGCGGTCGAAGATGATCAGATCGAATTCGTCCACCGCCTCCATGAACAATTCCCGCGTGGGAAAGGCGATCAGGCTCAACTCATCAACCGGGACCCCGTCCTGCCGGTCCGGCGGACGCAGGATGGTGAAGTGGACAAGATCGACGGACGGATCGGATTTCAGAAGGTTGCGCCAGGTGCGCTGGCCGGGATGCGGCTCGCCACTGACCAGCAGCACACGCAACCGGTCGCGGATACCGTTGATCTGCACCACGGCGGCATTGTTGCGTGTGGTCAGTTCACCCTCCGCTTCTGGCACGGTGAACTGGATCACGTTCTGGCCCGCATGCTCCAGCGTCAGTGGCAGATCGAGGCTTTCGCCAACCGGCACTGTATAGGTTTGGGGCGGCCCGCCATCGATGGCGATCACGATATCCGACCGACCCTCAAGGCCGTCCGGAACGGCCCCCTGATCCTCGATCCGCAGGGTCAGCTGCACCTCTTCGCCGATGATGGCAAAGGCGGGCGCGGTTTCGATCACCAAACGCCGGTCCCAATCACCCTCCCGCCCGGTGATCAACGCGTGGATGGGGGCGGGCATGTCCGGCACAAGCTCTGCATCATGGAGCCGCCCGTCCGTCACCAGCAGGGCCCCGGAGATCCGGGCCCGCGGCTCTTCGGCCATCATGCGTTGCAGCTCCGCCATCAGACGGGTGCCGGAATTATCCTCGGCGTCGCCCACCCGGGCGATCCGGGCCTCCATGCCGAGCGCTTCGATCTCCGCTTCCAGGGCATCGACCGCCTCGACCGTCTGGTCAGGCCGGTCGCTGATCCGCTGACTGGCGCTTTCGTCCACGACCACCAGCACGATATCGCTGAGCGGCTCGCGCTCCTCGCTTTGCAGCGACGGGTTGATCAGCGCCATCAATAGCGCGGCACCGGCCAGCAGGCGGAACGGCCAGCCGGACAGGCCCCGCCACAGTGACAGCGCAACGATCAGGACCAGCGCCGCACCGAGGGCGTAGATCACCATCCAGTCGAGAAGCGGATCAAAGAGGATCTGGTTCGCCATCGCTATTGCCCCAACCGATCCAACAAGGCGGGCACATGGACCTGATCGGATTTGTAATTCCCGCTCAGCACATGCATCACAAGGTTCACACCGAAGCGCAGGGCATATTCGCGCTGAAGCTCCCCGGTCTGACCCCGCCCCACGGGGAACAATGCACGCCCGTTCGCGTCCTGCGCCCAGGCGGCGGCCCAATCGTTGCCCCCGATCAGAACCGGCGTGACGCCATCATTGAGGTTGCGGAATGGCATGCCTTCAATCTGTTCCGCATCCGGCGGCGCGGCCTCGACCCACACATCGCGGCTCATGTGGCGGCCAGGGAAGCCCTGCAGGAGATAGAAGGTGCGCGTCAGGACGTGGTCCGCCGGGATCGGCTCTAGCGGCGGGATATCCAGCGGGGCCGCGATAACCTGCAGGCGCCGCCCCTCCGGCGTGCCCGAGCCGAACCGGCCCACATGGGCATCGCGGGTGTCGAACACGATCATGCCGCCGCCGCGCAGGTAGTCGTTCAGGCGGCGATAGGCATTGGCCGAAGGGATCGCCTGATCGGGCGTGACCGGCCAGTAGATCATCGGAAAGAAGGCCAGTTCGTCCTGTTCCAGATCCACGCCGATGGGCGGGGCCGGTTCCACCGATGTCCGCTGGAAGAGGGTGTTGGACAGGCCCTGAAGACCGGCGCGCGAGGTTTCGTCCACCTCCGCATCACCGGTGATCACATAGGCCAGCGTGGCCTCGGATGTGGCGAGAATCGCAAGCTCCTCATCCGGGGTCAGCTGTGCCTCGGCCCCGTGCGGCAGCGTGACGGCGGCCAGAACCACGGCCGCGCGGGCCAATCCGCCGAGCCGCCCGGCAAGCCAGAGGGCCGCGATGGCATCGACCAACAACAGGATCAGCGCACCGGTCAGAAACGCCGCCATAAGATCAGTGGGTTCGACCACAACCATGCCTTCCACCGGCACATTCGTTGGCCAGGACGCGGCGACCAAGGTTGCATCGGGGGCCATCACATTGCGGGCCAACCGCCTGTCTTCGCCCGCGTAGAGGCCCGGTAGGAGGTCGGCCGACAACGGCGCATCGGCCAGCTCCTCACCCGCAACACCCGGGCGAGTGCCTGCATCCCGCAGGATGCCGAAGCCATCCAGAACCTCTTCAGGCGTCCAGATTGTGCCTTCCAGATCCTGCGCCTCGGGGGCGACCGGGCGGGTGGAGATCGCCAGGCGCTCCAGCATCTGCACGAACAGGCCCGACAACGGCAGGGTGGACCATTCCGCATTCGCCGTAACGTGAAAGAGCACTACCGATCCCTGCCCGACACTCGCACGCGTCACCAAAGGTGTGCCATCGGTGAGCGAGGCGATGGTCCGCTCGCTCAGCGCCGGGTCGGGCTGCGCCACAACCTGGCTGGTCACCTGCACATCGTCGGGAATCGTAAGGCCGAAGAAGGGCGATCCTTCCGCAAAGGACTCCAGCGCTTTGGGCTCCCCCCACGACATCGCGCCGCCCACCGTGCGCCCCCCGGCGCGCAGGCGTACGGGCATCAGCGGGCCGGCCTCGTCACGGGCCACGTCGGACCCGGCAAGGCGGGACCCGGCGAACCGCACCAGAAGGCCACCGTTTTCGACCCACTCCACCAACCCGGCCTCTTCATCGGGGGCCAGTGTGGCGACATCGGCCAGCATGATCACATCGGGAGAGGCCAACAGAATATCGCTCAGCCCCCCTTCCATCAGGTCGGCGGTCGGCTCCAGCGCCTGGCGAAGATAATGGAGTGGGGACAGCAGCGCCTGCTGCTCATCATCCGCGCCACCTGAAATCAGGGCCACCTGACGGCGCTGCAACGCATCATCGCTCAACGCAATCGCCCCGGCATGGCGTTCGCCGGACAGCTCAAACCGCGTGATCCGGTTCCGAAGCTCCGGCGGAAGGTCGAATTCGGTGGTGGCAACCATGTCACCGGCATCGAAGGTGACGTCCGCCCGCGCCAGATCGCGGGGCAGGCCCGCCGGGTCGAGGCCATGGGCCACGATCGTCACGTCGCGTGGGGTGTCGGCGCCCAAACGGGTCAGATCGGCCCGGATCGTGCCATCCTCAAACCGGGGCGGGGCCAGCGCGATCAGGTCCCGGTCGCCCTGAAAAACACTCAACGGTCCAAGGTCGGCGAAAGCATCGGCCAGATCGGCGCGCCCCTCGTGATCGAGACTGTCGGAGAACCAGAACACCTCAACCGGCCCCTCAAGCGAAGTGATCCAGTCCACAGCGGCGGCCATGTCGGGCGCGTAGGGTGCGGGCTCCAAGGTTGGAACGCGGGGCGCCCAGGCATTGGCCGTCTGGAACGAAACCTCCCCCGCCGGAAGGTCCGTCAACTGCACCAGCGCAACCTCGCGCCCGGCGCGGCCCGCATCGTCGAGCAACACGCCGACGCGGTCGATCCGTGCGGGCCAGTCGCGAGCCGACGCCCAGGACGCATCCATCACAATCAGAAGCGGGCCGTCGCCAGCCGCGCGCTCTTCTTGCGGGTTCAGGACAGGGCCTGCGAAGCCGATGATCGCGGCGGCGACGGCCAAGATGCGCAAGAGCAGAAGCCACCATGGAGTCTTGTCAGTCTGGCTTTCGTCATCCCGCAGCCCCAGGAGGAGGGCGATGCCCGGAAACCGCCGCCGGATCGGGGCGGGCGGTACGGCGCGCAGCAGCCACCACAGGACCGGCAAGACGATAAGCGCCAGCAGCAGAAGCGGCGTTGCAAAGGCAAGCGGGCCGATCATCCGTGCCGCTCCAATGCCTGATAGAGCCATAGAAGCGTGGGTTCAGCGGGCGCATCGGTGTGGTGCACGTGAAACCGCCAGCCGGTGCGCCGCGTCATCGCGCGCAGGGCGTCCTTGCGGGCGGCGAGCCGCGCAAGATACTCCTCCCGCAGGGATTTCGCCTTCAACGTCTCGAACCGAATCGCGCCGGACATGCTTTCGAACAGGGTGCGCCCATCAAAGGGAAATGCCTCCTCATCGGGATCGAGGATCTGCACCAACGCGCCTTTGACGCCACGATCGGCGGCACGGCCCAGAACGGTTTCGATCGCCGCCGGTTCGCCCAGGAAATCACTGAAAAACACCGCCCGAGCCCCGGCAGGCATGACTTGCGGCTTGGGTTCGCCATATTCCGGGCGGTCAACGCCATCCATCAGGGCGGTCGCCATGCGCATCAGCTGCGCCTGCCCGCCCCGTGGCGGCTCGACGAGATGCGTCAGGCCCACCCGCTCACCGCCGCGCACGGCAATCACCGCCAGAGCCATGGCCAATGTCTGCGCGCGGCGGAGCTTGGAGGGGCGGGATTTGTGGCCCGTGAACGTCATCGAGGCCGCATCGTCGACCCCCAGCATCACCGATTGCGCGGCCTGCCATTCCGTCTGGCGCAGGAAATGGCCATCGGATCGGGCCGAGCGACGCCAATCGATGGCGCGGTAGCTGTCACCCGCTTCGGCCGGGCGGTATTGCCAGAACTCGTCACCGGTTCCGGCCCGCTTGCGGCCGTGCACGCCCAAAAGGACGGTCGCAGCCAGATGCTGGGCATCGGCCATCAGCGGCGGCAGGGAGGCTGCGACCGCCTCGGACCGGGATCGCAGGGACTCCGGCGTATGGACCGAGAGTTCGCTCAAGCCGCGGCCTCAACCCGCGTCACACGTGCCGTGACTTCGTCAATCACCTGCTCCAACACCGCGCCTTCCGCCCGCGCCGCGAAGGTAAGCGCCATTCGGTGCGACAGGACGGGACGGGCCAGCGCAGCGATATCGTCGATCGACGGCGACAGGCGGCCATCGAGCAGCGAGCGCGCGCGCGCTGTCAGCATCAATGCCTGCGCCGCCCGTGGGCCGGGACCCCAGGCCACGGAGTTTTTCACCATCTCCGGCGCATCAGGTTCATCGGGCCGACAGGCGCGCACGAGATCGAGGATGGCCTCCACAACCGCTTCGCCTACCGGCATCTGCCGCACGATGCCCTGGGCGCGGATCAACTCGGCCGCGGTGAAGACCTCGGTCGATTTGGCCTCTTCCGTCCCGGTGGTCGCAATCAGAATGCCGCGTTCCGTCTCCCGATCCGGGTAGGGCACGTCGATCTTCACCAGGAACCGGTCGAGCTGCGCCTCCGGCAGGGGATACGTGCCCTCCTGCTCAATCGGGTTTTGCGTGGCCAGCACGTGGAACGGCGCGGGCAGCGGGCGGTGCTCGCCCGCAATCGTCACTTCGCGCTCCTGCATCGCCTGAAGCAGGGCGGATTGCGTCCGGGGTGAGGCGCGGTTGATCTCGTCGGCCATCAGAAGCTGGCAGAAGATGGGGCCTTCAATGAACCGGAAGTTCCGTGACCCGTCATCGGATGTCTCCAGCACCTCGGATCCAAGGATGTCCGCGGGCATCAGATCGGGCGTGAACTGGATGCGGTTCGCGCTGAGCCCCATAACCGTCGATAAAGTATCCACGAGCAATGTCTTGCCCAAGCCCGGCAGGCCCATCAGGAGCGCGTGGCCCCCCGACAGCATCGCCGACAGAGACAGGTCAACCACCGCTTCCTGGCCGATGATCCGCTGCGCAATGGAGGCCTTCGCCTCCGCCAGTTTGGCGCCAAGCGCTTCGATCTCGGTCACGAGGGTCTCGGGGTCAGCCATGGCAATGCTCCGCGCGGGTGTTAAATATGATGCAACAGGTAACAGACCTATTCCGCCGACCACAAATAGCAAAAGGCCATAAAGGACAAATGATCGTGACATCGGCCGTGTAAGGACCCTCAAAAGATGACGCCAGCCACCGACGCCTTGATGAAAGCAGCCCAGGATGCCGCAAAAGAGGGCAAGTTGCCCCCGGTCCACCTGTGGAACCCCGAGTTTTGCGGCGATCTGGATATGGAGATCAGACGCGACGGGACGTGGTTTTACGAAGGCACCCCGATTGGCCGAAAACCGCTGGTGCGTCTGTTCTCGACCATTCTGAAGCTGGAGGACGGCAAGTACTACCTTGTCACACCGGTCGAAAAGGTCGGCATCCGGGTGGAAGATGCGCCGTTCGTCGCGGTGGATATCGAGGCGGCAGGTGATGGCGTGGATCAGGCCATTTCTTTTACCACCAATGTGGGCGACGTGGTGATTGCCGGGAAAGATCATGCAATCCGGGTGGCGCGGGACGAGACAGGCGAGCCGTCCCCCTACGTCCATATCCGCGCGGGGCTCGAGGCGTTGATCGACCGCAAAAGCTTCTACCGGCTGGTCGATCTGGGTGCGACCCATACCGTGGACGACACCGAATGGTTCGGCGTCTGGTCGAACAGCGCATTCTTCCCCATCATTCCGGCAGCGGAACTGACGCAGTAACCCCATAGCGGCTTAGGCCGCGTCCACGGCGTCCTCCATCGCTGCCCGGAGCCAATCCAGCGCGGCGGCCTCCGCAAGGTCCAATGGCTCAGCCATCCCATCGCTGAACTCCAGAAATGCCTGTTTGTTGAGCCCGTTCAGCCCGACCAGAACCGGAATACCCTCCCCCAGGGCGTCTGCGATCACGGGTCGGAAGCCACGCCCTTCGGCCTCTTGCTTGCCGAACTTGTTGATGATCAGGCAATCCGGCTTGGTGCTGAGTGTCGCCTGCACGAGGCCCACCGCCGTTTCAAGCGTGCCGATATCCAGCCGGCAGCCCCGAGAATGTGGTCCGAGATCCTGCGAGATGCGCAGGATCGGGCCGTCGGGCAGAACCTGCACATCCATATCGCACGGTCCATCGTCCGGCCGCTCGGTACTGATCTGGACAAGACCGCAGGTGCGATATCCCCGGGCGGCAAGCGTTTGAGCAAGCCGCAGAAACACCTGGTCCGTATCCCCCCGCTCCGGCGACATTCTGTAGGCAATCTTCATCTGTACCCTCTCCTCATCCGCGCCCGATTGAGCAATTCAGATCCCGCAACCGGCCATCGGCCAAGCCGTAGATCAACCCGTGCACGCGCAGATCCGCGCCCAGTTTCCACGCCCGTTGCACGATCGGCGTTTCAGCGACCCGGCGGACGCCCTCGACCACATTCAACTCTGCCAAACGATCCCGCCGCGTCTCCTCAGTCTCGGCGGTGGCCAGATCCACCGCGTAGGAGCGCGCCAGGCGGCGGATCGGCTCCAGCCAGTGATCGGCCAAACCATGGGGCAGATCCTCGGTCGCGGCCTTCACACCACCGCAGCCGTAATGGCCACATACGATGATCTCGCGGATTTTCAGAGCGTCGACGGCGAATTCCAGCGCCGAAAGCAGGTTCATGTCCGACGAATGAATCACATTGGCGACGTTGCGATGTACGAAGACCTCCCCGGGGTCGAGCCCGGCCACCACGTTGGCGGGCACCCGGCTGTCGGAACAACCGATCCAGAAAAAATCGGGGGATTGGCGCGTGGCCAGCCGCGCGAAATAACCCGGCTCCTGCGCCGATTTCTCGGACGACCAGCGGCTGTTGCGGTCCAGCAGATCCTCCAGCATCAGAGTGTCTCCATCGCCCGGTCAAGGCCGCGACGCTCAAGCATATGCTGCAACATGATCCGCAGATCATCCGGGGTCAGACGCGCGCGGGCAATTGGCAGGATGATCGCATTTTCCACGATCAGATGGCGACGCGCATGTTTGGCGAAGGCCACCATCTGAGCGCAGGCCCGCGCCGAAAATCCCTTGCCGGGCGTATCCAGAAGCCCAAGGATCACGGCCCCGTCGGTGGCGGCATGGCCATGATCGCCGCGCAATTCGCGGATCACCGGCTCGATCTCATCTTCCGGTTCGCAGCGTTTCAGCATCATGGGAAACAGGTCGATCTCTTCATCCTCGAGATGCGCAGGCAATTGGTATTTCAGGAAACACCGGATCTGATCCCCGGTATCCGGATCATAAGACGTTTCAGCCGCGAGTTGATCGAGCATGGCGCAGATTTCCCGTTCCCGCATGTGATCTTCGGCAATGTAGTCCAGCGGGTTTTGCAGGACGGCAAGATCCAACACTGCAGCCCCCTTGCCCTGCGGCGGTCTGGAATGGATGCGCTTCATATCCCACCTTTCCGAGCGTTAGTCCGGCCGAAGATCAATTCCCGTGATGTCCGCCGCCGAGACCAACTGATCAATGAATGCGCGTGCGGCGCGGGCCCATTCGGTCTTTTCGAGGGCCATCGCGATCTTGGATCGGACGGCGTCAAAAGGCAGGACGGCCCCGTCGGCCAACGCATCCAGGCGGATCACGTGATAGCCGTGTCGCGTCAGAACCGGCTCGGCCGTGATCTCCCCATCCTTCAGGGTTTTCAGCGCGGCTTCGAATTCCGGCACCGTGTCGCCGGGGCCGATTTGGCCCAGAGAACCGCCAGACGATCTGGATGCGCAATCGCTCTCGCGCGCCGCCAGAGCGGCAAACCCCGTCGGGTCTGACATGGCGAATCCGGCCAGGACCGTTGCGCGCACCCGCGCCTTGCTGGTTGCCGCTTCATCGCGCGGATCGCAAGCGATCAGGATATGGGACACCTCCCACAATACCGGCGCGCGGAACCGATCCGGATCCTTGCCCCACTCGGCGCGAATGTCCTCGGCACTTGGCAAATCGACGTTGACGGCGTCGTCCAGAAGGCCCCGGATCAGCGCCTCCTCCTCGGTCTCGAACCGCCCCGGCGAAACCTCTTGCGGATCAGCGGCGATCTGGCGGGATCGGGCCTCTTGCAACAGCAGCGTCCGGACCGCCATCGCATTGGCGGCCTTGCGCCATGCGAGGCCCGGCTTGCCCTTGGGCGCGGTCTGATTCTGGGTCTCCGCGGCAATGAGTGTGTGAGGGACAAGCTCACCGTTCACGATGACATCGGGGAACAATGCGGAATTCATGTTGCTCACTCCGCCGGGTTGGCAACTGGTTTCACGGCCCGGTTGGCCGCTGGCACCACATTGCGCGCACGCGGAAGCGGATCTTGCCGCCGCGACCGGACCAGTTGGAAGCCGGGCCGGAACAGATACCGGAACGGCGCCGCAAAGCCCGAGATCATGTGCACCAGCCGGGTGAACGGGAACAGGATCGTGATCAGCAGGCCAAGAAAGATATGCGCCTTGTAGAGCCAATGCACGTTGGCCACGTCGAGCCAGGCGTTCAGGTTCAGCAAGATCACGCTTTGCGACCAGTTCATGAAGTGAACCATCTCGACCCCGTCCATGTGCTGCACCGTCAGGGTGATCGTGCCAAGCCCGATGAACAGCTGAAGCCAGATCAGAACCATGATGCCGATATCCGCGAAACTGGATGTGGCACGGATCCGGGCGTCGGTCAGGCGCCGGTGGATCAGCATCGTGGCGCCGATCAGGGCCACAATGCCGGCGATACCGCCGATAAGGACCGCCATCCATTGCTTGAGCGCGTAGGGAATGCCCAGGGCATCCAGAATCCAGACCGGCGTGAAAAGGCCCACAAGGTGGCCGAAGAACACCGTGATGATGCCCACGTGGAAAAACACCGATCCAACGATCAGTTGCTTGCGTCGCAGAAGCTGGCTCGAGGACGATTTCCAGGTGAAGGGATCGCGCTCATACCGCGCAATACTCCCGACGATCAGGACCGTCAGCGCGATGTAGGGCATGATCCCGAAAATGAAGAAGTCGAGGCTGAAATTCGCAAACATGGTCTTTCCTCCCTATTCGGCCGCATGGCTGGTGGTCGTCGGCGCGGGGGTGATCGGGGTATCCATCCTGGCCAGCATGTCGCGGACCTGTGGGCAGCCCGCATTCGGGTCAGGGCCGAACAGCACTTCGCTCTCCTCCCAAACCTCATCAAGCGCCTCCAGATCGGTGGGATCGACCTCGGGTTGTTCCAGCAATTCGGCAACCGCGGTCTGGTCGGCGATCACCCCGGAAAGCTGCAACAAAGCGGCGAACACGGCACCATATGGGCTTTCCCGCCGGACAAGCCGGGCGTTCAATGCCGCGAATATATGGGCCGCGTCCGCCAGAGTTTCCTGCGCCTCCCTGAAGGGTTGGGTGGCGAGGAATTCGAGCAAGACCGGCAGATGGTCCGGGAGCTCGCTCGTCGCGGGTTCAAACCCGCTTTCTCTGTAGGTCTCGATCAGGGACACCATCGCGCCGCCGCGATCCCGGCTTTCGCCATGAACATGTTCAAAAAGGTTCAGGGACAGGGTGCGGGAGCGGTCGAACAGCATCACGTATTGCTCTTGGAGGTCGTAGATGTCGCGTTCCCGCAACTCCTGCACCAGCGGGCGAAGGGCCCGGCGCGCGGCGGCAGTCATGCGGCTGTCAGCGGCCAGATATCCGTGAATCTCCGGCATGGCCTGCTGCAAATCCCGCGTCGGATAACTCAGGATCAGGGACAGGGCTTTGAGCGTGCGATCTTGTACGTGCGGGGTCATGTCACTGCACCTCCGAGGGCATTTTCAGGGGTTTCTTCGACCCGCCAAAAAGCGAGCCCTTGGAGATGCCGGTGGAGCATCCGTTGCTGTCGGTGAACCCGCAGCCACCTTTCAGGTCATAGGCCTCTTCGACCTGTTCGCGGTGCGTGGTGGGGATCACGAAGCGGTCCTCGTAATCCGCAAGCGCCATGATTTTATACATGTCCTCGATCACGCGCCCGCTCAGACCTACGCGCGCGGCAATGCCTTCGTCGATGACACCTTCCACGGTTTTCGACCGCATGTAGGATCGCATCGCCAGCATCCGCTCCAGCGCGTTGACGACCGGGGCCTCATCCCCCGCTGTCAGCATGTTGGCGAGGTATTTGACGGGGATCCGCAGCGTCCTGACGTCGGGCATGCCCGCATCGGTCCCAATCGCGCCGGCCTCCGCCGCGTTCTGGATCGGGCTGAGCGGCGGGATGTACCACACCATCGGCAATGTCCGGTATTCCGGGTGCAGCGGGAAGGCGACCTTCCACTCCATCGCCATCTTCCAGATCGGGCTTTCCTGGGCCGCCTTGATCCAATCCTCCGGGATGCCATCGGCCCGCGCGGTTTCGATCACCACCGGATCGTTGGGATCGAGGAACACGCCAAGCTGCGCGTCGTAGAGGTCTTTTTCATCATAGGCGTTGGCGGCGCTTTCGATCTTGTCCGCGTCGTAGAGCATCACGCCCAGATACCGGATGCGCCCCACGCAGGTCTCCGAACACACCGTCGGATTGCCGCTTTCGATCCGCGGATAACACAGCGTGCATTTCTCGGATTTCCCCGTCGACCAATTGTAATAGACCTTCTTGTAGGGGCAGCCCGAAACACACATCCGCCAGCCCCGGCACTTCTCCTGATCGATCAGGACAATCCCGTCCTCCTCGCGCTTGTAGATCGCGCCCGAGGGGTACGACGCCGCGCAGGTGGGGTTCAGGCAATGCTCACACAGGCGGGGGAGATACATCATGAACGTATTCTCGTACTCGCCGTAGATTTGCTTCTCGATACCCTCGAAATTGTAATCACCGGACCGTTTCGCGAATTCACCGCCCAGGATTTCTTCCCAGTTCGGGCCCTTCTCGATCTTCTCGATCCGCTCGCCGGTGATCTTGGAATAGGGGCGCGCCGTGGGGAACGCCGCCATCTCGGGGGCGGATTTCAGGTGGTCATGGTCGAAATCGAACGGCTCGTAGTAATCGTCGATCTCCGGCAGGTCCGGGTTGGCGAATATATTCGCCAGGATCCGCCATTTGCTGCCCTGCTTGGGCTGCAATTTGCCCGCCTTTGTCCGTTCCCAGCCACCGTTCCAGCGGGCCTGGTTTTCCCAATCGGTCGGGTAGCCCAGGCCGGGCTTCGTTTCGACGTTGTTGAACCAGGCGTATTCAACGCCATCGCGGCTGGTCCAGACGTTCTTGCAGGTAACGGAGCAGGTGTGACACCCGATACATTTGTCGAGGTTCAGCACCATGCCGATTTGCGCGCGAATTCTCATTGTGCTGCCTCCGTCCGGGGTGCCTCTTTGTCGAGCCAGTCGACCTTCTTCATCTTCTTCACCACGACGAATTCATCGCGGTTGCAGCCCACGGTTCCGTAGTAGTTGAAGCCGTAGCTCTGCTGCGCGTAGCCGCCGATCATGTGGGTGGGTTTGAGCGTGGCGCGGGTCACCGAATTGTGGATGCCCCCGCGATTGCCGGTCTTCTCGGAGCCGGGCGTGTTCACGATCTTCTCCTGCGCGTGATACATGAACGTTGTGCCGTCCTTGATCCGCTGCGAGACAACCGCGCGCGCCGTCAACGCGCCGTTGACGTTGTAAAGCTCCACCCAATCGTTATCGACGATGCCCGCGGATTTGGCATCGTTCTCCGAGAGCCAGATCACCGGCCCGCCCCGGTTGAGCGTCAGCATCAGAAGGTTGTCGGAATAGGTGGAGTGGATGCCCCATTTCTGGTGCGGCGTGATGAAGTTGAGGACCAGCGTATCGCCCTCATCCTGCACGTCCTCGGTGATTGTCTTCAGATCAACGGGCGGACGGTACGACATGAACCCTTCACCAAACGCCCGCATCCAAAGGTGGTCCTGGTAGAGCTGCTGACGCCCCGTGAGCGTGCGCCAGGGGATCAGCTCGTGGACGTTGGTGTAGCCTGCATTGTAGCTGACCTTCTCGCTTTCGATGCCCGACCATGTGGGGCTTGAGATGATCTTGCGCGGCTGTGCTGCGATGTCATGGAAGCGGATCTTGTTGTGATGCTCCCCCTCGGCCAGATGGGCGTGTTCACGACCGGTGGCCTTGCCGAGCGATTCCCACGCCTTCACCGCCACTTCGCCATTGGTTTCCGGCGCGAGCATCAGGATCACTTCGCAGGCGTCAATCGCGCTTTCGATCTTCGGCCGGCCGGCCGCAGCGCCATCGAGCTGCACACCGTTGAGGTCTGCCAGATTGTCGATCTCGGTCTGGGTGTTCCAGGCGATGCCCTTGCCGCCGTTTCCAAGCTTGTCCATGAGCGGCCCAAGCGCGGTGAAGCGATCATAGATCGCCTCGTAGTCCCGCTCTACCGCGACGAAGGCGGGCGCAGTCTTGCCCGGGATCAGGTCACATTCGCCTTTCTTCCAATCCTTCACCTGATCCTGAGCGATCTCGGCCGGGGTATCGTGCAGGATCGGCAGGGCAACGATATCGGTTTCCTGACCCAGGTAGCCCGGCACGATCTCCTGGAACTTCTTGGCAATCGCCTTGAATATCTCCCAGTCGGATTTGCTCTCGTAGGCCGGGTCCACAGCCGCCTGCAGCGGATGGATGAACGGGTGCATATCCGACGTGTTCATGTCGTCTTTCTCGTACCAACTGGCCGTTGGCAGAACGATGTCGGAATAGACACAGGTGGTGCTCATCCGAAAATCGATGGTCACCAAAAGGTCGAGTTTGCCGCGCGGGGCTTCCTCGTGCCATTTGGCCTCCTTGGGTAATTGCCCACCGTCTTCGCCCAGATCCTTGCCCAGAACGCCATGGTCGGTCCCCAGCAGGTGCTTGAGGAAGTATTCGTGGCCCTTGCCGCTGGATCCCAGCAGGTTGGAGCGCCACACGAACAGGTTGCGCGGCCAATTCGCCGGGTTGTCCGGATCCTCGCAGGACATCTGCAAGTCGCCCGATTTCAGGTTTTCGGAGACGTAAGCGGGGATCTCCTTGCCCGCCTCTTTTGCCTCTTTCGCAACTGCAAGCGGGTTGGTCTGCAACTGCGGCGCGGATGGCAGCCATCCCATCCGCTCCGCTCGGATGTTGTAATCGATCAGCGATATGTCCCAATCGCCTTCGGGTGCGGTCGGAGAGAGGATTTCATCGGCCTTCAACGTCTCGTAGCGCCACTGATCCGTATGCGCGTACCAGGCGCTGGTCGAGTTCATGTGGCGCGGCGGACGGTTCCAGTCGAGCGCGAAGGCCAATGGTTGCCAGCCGGTTTGCGGGCGCAGCTTTTCCTGCCCCACATAATGCGCCCAACCGCCACCGGATTGACCAACGCAGCCGCACATCACCAACATGTTGATGACACCGCGATAGTTCATATCCATGTGGAACCAGTGGTTCATTGCGGCGCCGATGATGATCATCGACTTGCCGTTTGTCTTCTCGGCATTGTCCGCAAATCCACGGGCCACATGGATGATCTTGTCGGCGGACACGCCGGTGATCTTTTCGGCCCAGGCCGGCGTGCCGGGCATATCGTCGGCATAGTCGGACGTGACCCACTCACCGCCCAATCCACGGTCCAGCCCGTAATTGGCACAGAATAGATCAAACACCGTGGCAACGGCAATTTCACCTTCGGCGGTCTTGATCTTCTTGACCGGAATGTTGCGGGTCAGAACCTCCGGATGATCGGCATCGGTGGCGAACTGGCCAATGGCCTCGCCGCCGAAATAGGGGAAATCGACGCCCACGACATCGTCGTGATCTTCTTCCAGCACCAGCGACATCTTCAGATGCGTGTCTGCCGCGTTCGCCTTTTCCTCAAGGTTCCATTCCCCGTCCTCGCCCCAGCGATAGCCGATGGAGCCATTGGGCGAGACGAGGCCCCTGGATGCCTCGTCATAGGCAACCGTCTTCCATTCCGGGTTGTTCTCCTCACCCAGCTTCCCGTCCAGATCGTCGGCGCGCAGGAAGCGGCCAGGCACCAGTTTGCCGTCCCTCTCATCGAGCTTCACCAGCATCGGGAAGTCGGAATACTTGCGGGTATACTCCTCAAAATACGGCGTCTGGCGGTCGAGGTGGAATTCCCGCAAGATCACGTGGCCAAAGGCCATGGCCAGCGCGGCGTCGGTGCCCTGTTTCGCGTTCAGCCAGACATCGCCAAACTTCGCGGCCTCGGAGTAGTCGGGGCAGATCACGGCGGATCGGGTGCCCTTGTAGCGCGCTTCGGTATAGAAATGCGCGTCCGGCGTCCGGGTTTGCGGCACGTTGGAGCCCCAAAGCAGCAGATAGCCGGAATTGTACCAATCCGCCGATTCCGGCACGTCCGTCTGCTCCCCCCATGTCATGGGTGAGGCCGGCGGAAGGTCGCAATACCAGTCGTAGAAGCTCATGCAGACGCCGCCCATGAGGCTCAGGTAACGCGACCCCGCCGCGTAACTGACCATCGACATGGCCGGGATCGGCGAGAAACCGAACACCCGGTCGGGCCCGTAGGTTTTCGCCGTATAGGCATTGGCGGCGGCGGTGATCTCGGTCGCCTCATCCCATGTGGCGCGCACGAAGCCGCCCTTGCCGCGGGTCTCCACGTAAGAAGCGCGCAGGATCGGGTCGGCCTGCAGGGCGGTCCAAGCCTCAATCGGCTCCATCGTCTCGCGCATCTTGCGCCAGACCTTCATCAAGCGGCCCCGCACCAGCGGGTTTTTCACCCGGTTGGCGGAGTACAGATACCAGCTATAGCTCGCCCCACGGGCGCAGCCGCGCGGCTCGTGGTTCGGCAAATCGGCGCGGGTGCGCGGATAGTCGGTCTGCTGCGTCTCCCAGGTGACGATCCCGGATTTCACGTAGATTTTCCACGAACACGACCCGGTGCAGTTCACCCCATGGGTCGAACGCACCACTTTGTCATGCTGCCAGCGGGAGCGATACGTGTCCTCCCAATCGCGGTTTTCCCGGGTCACTTGCCCGTGGCCGTTCGAGAACTGCTCCAGTTCCTTGGATTGGAGGAAGTTCAGTCTGTCGAGCAGGTGGCTCATATCTCTCGCTCCCTAGGGATGTGCTGGGGGAACCTGCCCGGAGCGATCTCCGGACAGGCGAAGATCGGTTCAGGGGTTCTTGATGTACGCGCCGGGGCGCAGGTAGAACCACCAATTGATGGCGATGCAGACCACGTAGAAGGCCGCAAACCCGTAGAGCGCGTATTCCGGCGTGCCTGCGCCCATCTGTTCGCCGAAGACCTTCGGGATGATGAATGCGCCATAGGCGGCAACGGCAGCCGTCCAGCCCAGAACAGGCCCAGCCTGTTCCTTGTCGAACGCGACGGCGATGGTCCGGAACGTGGAGCCATTGCCGATACCCGTCGCTGCAAAGAGGATGAGGAACAGGATCAGGAAGGGCACGAAGAACTGCTCCGGCGTGGCCGAGGCATACGCCGCTTGGATGAAGTAGGCGACGCCCAGTGCCGAGGCGACCATAACGATGGAGATCCATTGCGTCACCCGGGCCCCGCCCAGTTTATCCGCCGCCATGCCGCCAAGCGGGCGGATCAGCGCGCCGATGAACGGCCCCATCCACGCGAACATCAGGGCCGAGGGGCCGTTGGGGTTCGCCATGTCGTGGGTCAGGATCCCGTCGACTTCGATATGCTGGAAGCCGAAGACCACCTTGATGGTCAGCGCCAGCGCCGCCGAATAGCCGATGAAGCTGCCGAAGGTCATGGTGTAGATGACCGTCATCGCCCAGGTATGCTTGTTGCCGAAGATTCTGTATTGCCGCGTCAGGTTCTGCCCGACCTGCCCCGGGATCAGCTTGAGCCCCAGAACGGTCAGCCCGATGACAACCGGCAGCACGATCCATTTCGAGACGTTGAAGCCCGAGCCGCCGACACTCTCAGGCAGCATCAGCCACAGTCCGAACGCGGCACAGGCAAAGCCGATCAGCAGCATGAAGGTGATGATCCCGAAGGCCCCTCCGGGCGATGGGATATCCGGCGAGACATGCTCGTCGCGAATATTGTTCATGCCGAGCCAGCCGATGATCGCCAGCGGGATCAGCGCGACAAGCCAGATGTAGCCCGCATTCTGGATGTAGGTCTCCGACCCCGCCGGGATGCGGCTGAAGAACGTGCCGGAGGTGTTTTCAAGGATCATCGGCTCGCCGCCGAAGATGCCCATTGTCATCACCAGCGGGATCACGATCTGCATTGTGGTCACGCCGAAATTGCCCAGGCCGGCATTCATGCCCAACGCGTAGCCCTGGATCTTCTTGGGGAAGAAGAACGAGATGTTGGACATCGACGACGAGAAGTTGCCGCCACCGATGCCGCTCAGGAAGGCCAGGATCTGGAACTGCCACAGCGGCGTGTCGGGGTTTTGCAACGCAAAGCCGGTCAACGCGGCGGGGATCATCAGAAGTGCGGTGGTAAAGACGATGGTGTTCCGCCCGCCCGCGATACGGATGAAGAAGGTCGAGGGGATGCGCAAGGTGGCGCCGGTCAGGCCCGCAATCGCCGCCAGCGTGAACAGCTGCGATTGTTCGAAAGCAAAGCCCAGATTGATCATCTGAACGGTGATGATCCCCCAGTAGAGCCAGACCGCGAAGCCGCAGAGCAGCGATGGAATGGATATCCACAGATTGCGGTTCGCAATCGTCTTGCCGGTCGAGGCCCAGAAGGCCTCATCATCCGGCGTGTAATTTCGTAGGTCTTGTCCCACCTTGGGTCTCCTCGTCGTCAGGGGTGGAACGGGCCATCGCCGATGGCCCGTTTGCGTCTTTGATCAGGTGGCGGGCTGCTGTCCGGGATTGCGCGACTCGATCGCGGCAATCCCCTCTTCCAGCGCGGCATTGGCCTTCTCGGCGCGGCGGCGCAGCGTCTCGATATTGGCCGCGGCGAAGTTGGCGCGTTCCTCATCTTCCTGCCGGGTCGAGAACCGGACCGCGAAGGCCAGGAACGAGGCACAGGTGACGACGATCCCGAGGATGAAGAAGGCCTCGGACCAGTCGATGACGTTCTTGAACAGGAAGCCCGCCAGCACCGCGCCCGCATTGCCGCCCGCGCCGACCACACCGGCCACGGCACCCAGCGCCTTCTTGTTGATGAACGGAACGACCGAATAGGTGGCGCCTTCGGCCATCTGCGTGAACAGCGAGAACACGATCAGCGACGGCAGCGCCAGGAACAGCACATGCATCTGGCTGAAGATCATCAGTGCACAGCCTTCGAAGAACAGGCACATGAACAGCCAGAAGGACCGGCCCTTGAGGCCCCAGAGCGATCCGAAATTGTCGCCGAAGATCCCGCCCAGGGTCCGGGCAAAGAGGTTCATCAGGCCGAACGAGGCCGCCACGAAGCCCGCTGTCACCAGCGACAGGTCGAAATAATCCATGAAGTAGAGCGCAGCGACATTGTTCACCGTCAGCTCGATACCGAAGCAGCACCCGTAGATCACGAACAGCACCCAGACCCGCGGGTCCTTGAGGGCGTGCATGTAGTTGCCCGTGACTTTCTGCTTCTCCTCCATCTTGCCCTGCGCGCGCAGCTCATCGAAGTTGCCGTCGGGCGCGTCCTGGGTCAGGTGGTAATAGGCGATGCCGACCAGGAAGATGATCACACCGACCACAACCATCGACAGGCGCCAGCCCACGGCTTCCGAAAATCCGAAGCCGATGACCATGACCGAAAACAGAAGCGGCATGACGAATTGGGTGACACCACCGCCCAGATTGCCCCAGCCCGCCGATGTGGCATTGGCCTGCCCCACCACGTTGGGCGCGAACATGACCGACGTGTGATACTGCGTAATGACGAACGATGCGCCGATGCAGCCGATCAGCACCCGGAACAGCAGGAACGTCTCGAACGTCTGCGCCAGGCCAATTCCCATCACGGGAAGCGAGCCGAGAACCAACAGCCAGGTATAGGCCTTCCGCGGCCCGATCCGGTCACACAACCAGCCGATGAACAGCCGCGCAAAGATCGTCATCGAAACCGACCCGATGATCGCCCAGCCGATCTGCTCGGGCGTCAGGCCCAGCTCGTCCCGGACGACGCTCATCAATGGTGCGATGCCGAACCATGCGAAAAAGCACGAGAAAAAGGCGAACCACGTAATGTGGAACGTCCTGATCTGCACCATCTTCACGTTCAAGAAATTCGACCACAGCGCCGTGGCCTTGTTTTGCAGTTCCATTGCGGTCCCTCCGTCGTGGGCGGCACCTTTGCTGCCGCCTTCGGTTGGGTCCGGTTTGCCTCCCGACTGCACATTCAGGCTTGATATGGATCAAAAATCCGAAATTTTTCTAGTAAAATAAATATGTTACAGAAGAAAGTTGGTTGAGAAACAGTTGTTGCTCAACGCCGATCAGCCCGGCCATCAAGTGACGGCTTGACAATTATCAAGCGAAACAGAAGGGTGGAACTTTACCAACGGGACGCCATCGGTGATGCTGGACTCATATCGCGACGATATTCGTGACCTCGATCTGTTTGCCGGAATGAAGCAGGAGAGCTTCGAGGCCTTGATGCGCGGCGCCTATATCCAGAACTTCCCTCCACGGATCGAACTGATATCGGAAGGGGATACGCCGGATTTCCTGCACATCGTGATCTCCGGCTCGGTCGATCTGTTTTCGTCCTGGAACGGGCGCGAGACCAGCATGGCGACGGTTCGGCCGGTCTCTACCTTCATTCTGGCCGCAACCATCAAGAACGCGCCGTACCTGATGTCGGCCCGCACCTTGGAGAAAAGCCGTGTGGCGTTGCTGCCATCGGAGGATGTCAGGGCGATCTTTGCCAGCGACGGCGCCTTTGCCCGCGCCATCGTAACGGAACTGGCCCAATGCTACCGGGCCGTCGTGAAGAACACGAAGGATCTCAAGCTGCGCACCTCGCTGGAGCGGCTTGCCAATTACCTGCTGCGCCAACAACGGCACAACGGATCCCCGGAATTCGATCTCAGGATGGAAAAGCGCCGATTGGCATCGTTCCTCGGAATGACCCCGGAAAATCTGAGCCGAGCGTTCAAGGGGCTGGAACCCCACGGCATCAAGGTCGCGGGCAGCCGCATCATCGTGCACGATATCGTCGCGCTGGAGCGGTTCGCCAAACCCAGCGCGTTGATCGACAGATACGACAGTTGAGAATGTGAGGGTGCCCGACGGACCGCGAAGCCCCTCACGTCTCATCGCAACTTTTTCGCAGGCCCCGACAGGCTCCTGACAGAATGCTGTCAGGAGGGGGGTGTTAGACCGTCTTCATCGACACATTCAGATGGAGACACACCATGTCCGACACGAAGCAAAACACCGCCTGCTGGTTCGAGATTGCCGTCAGCGACATCGAGGCCGCCCGCCAATTCTACTCCGCCATTTTGCAGCAGGAGCTGACCGTCGACAATTCCGGGCCCAACCCCATGGTCATGCTCGATTTCAATGACGACACGCCCGGCATTGGCGGCCATCTCTATCCCGGCAAGCCATCGCGCGAGGGGTCGACCATCCACCTCGTGGTCCACGACGATCTCGACAAGGCCCGCGACCGGATCAAGGCAGCGGGCGGGGAGGTGGAAAGCCCCGACATCCAGATCCCCCCGGGCTCGTTTTTCTATGGTCGGGATCCCGACGGGAACTCGCTGGGATTGTTCAAGTTTGGCGGCTGATCCGCGCCGGGGAGGGAGCCACATTCGATGCGCCTCCTCCCCCATTCGCCTCCGTCCCCGGGTCTGCCGAGCCTGCCCGCTTTCCCAACCCCGCCAATCGCAATAGGTTTGCCCCATGCGCCGCGCTGATCGCCTTTTCCGCCTGATCGACCGCCTCCGCCCCGGTGAGCTGACCACGGCGCGCGCGCTGGCCGAGGTCATGGAGGTGTCGGAGCGCACGATCTACCGCGACATCGCCCATCTGCAGGGCTCGGGCGTACCGATCGAAGGCGAAGCGGGCCTCGGCTACATGATGCGAGACGGCTATGATCTGCCGCCCCTGATGTTCACCGAAGAAGAAGCCATCGCGCTCAGCGTGGGCGCGCGGATGGTGCGCACCTGGGGCGGGGCGGCCATGGCCCGCGGTGCCGACAGCGCGCTCGAAAAGATCACCGCCATCCTGCCCGACCCTGTCCGGCGCCGGGCCAACGGCCTTCGGTTCGAGGCCTGGACAACCCGCCCGCTCGATGCCCGGACCCGCGCCATGATCGACACGGTCGAGATTGCGATCCAGCGGCCCGAACGGCTGACGATTGCCTATCGCGATGACAAGGGCACCCCGACGGATCGCAGCGTCCGCCCCCTCGGGCTGTGGTTCTGGGGAACGGTCTGGACCTTGGTGGGCTGGTGCGAGTTGCGGCAGGATTTCCGGATGTTCCGTCTTGACCGCATCGCGGATGCGGCCCTGTCGGGCCCCTATGAGCCGGACCCGGCGCAAAGCCTCGATGCCTTTTACGCCTCCCAAAAGGATGGGCGCGACAGACACCCCGACGCGTGGCGGTGATCTCGACTCAGGTCCGGTGCAGGACCTGTTGGCACACCTGATCCATCACCGGCTCGGCCGTTTCCAGCGTCGTGATGATACTATCGATCGGCGGCAGGTCCGCCAGTGCGGCGGGCTGCGTGGTGACCCAGCCCGACAGCACAACGCCCAGTTCCGGGCGGCGGCGGTGCAATTCGTGGATCAACCGGCACAGAGCCGGCATGAGGGATGGTCCGGAACAGCTGACCCCCAGAACGGGGCGATCATCGCGCACGATACGGCGGCACAACTCGTCGTGCTCCAACCCGACATGCAGATCCACATCCCATCCCCGACGGCGAAAGAATGCGGCTGCCATGGTCACACCCAGCGTATGCTCCTCGCCCGGTATCGCGGCGAAGATGGCACCGCGATTCCCGATAAGGCGGCCAGGCGCGCGGGGGCCCGGGAGGTTCCGCAAAATGGTTTGAACCCGCGCGGCGGCCAGCGTGACATCCGTGAAGGTCATCCGGTCGGTTTCCCACCATTCCCCAAGCAGCCGCGCGGCAGGCGTCAGGTGCTGGTGGAACAGATCGTCGACCGTCACTCCGCTGGCCAGAAGGTCGTCGACCATGGCCGTGGCAAACTGCGCATCCCGGGCGGCCAGCGCATTGGCAAGCGCCGTCACGTAAGGTTGCGGGATCGCGGCGCTTTCGGCGCAGGTGGCATCGCCGTCGATGCGCGACCGGGCCAGTTTCGCCATCGCGCGACGGGCCAGTTCATCGAGCCGATCTTGCGGCAAGTCCGCGCAAACGCCGTCGGGAGTGGCTCGTGCGACGACGCGGTCGTCAGACGATCCTCCATTGTCAAACATGCGTGACACGGCTGGTCCCTTTCCAGGCGTCGTGGAGGCGCGAGACGATTCCCTGCGGCTTTGGCGACTCCCCCTAGGGTTGCAAGTTACCGCAAAGGAAGTGTCCACACAAGTTGACACATTGACGGTTCACACCCGGGACGGATTCAGGACGTTTGCCGCCCGTCCCGCGAGGCGCCGGGATTGTGCGCTTGCCGTCCGACAGGTCCCGACGCTACGCTTGCCAGCAACAGGGGGGGCGGCGCCATCATGCTCGACATTGCTGAGTTTGACCTCAACACAATCGATGCCGCGTTCATCGAAAACCCGTACCCCACACTCGCCCGTTTGCGCCAAGACGCCCCCGTTCACCGCAATGCCGATGGCTCCGTCTACCTGACCCGGCACGACGATTGCCTGACCACGTACCGGTCCCGCGACATGCTGTCGGACAAGACCGAGGCCTTCGGCGCGAAATTCGGCGAATGCCCGCTCAAGGTGCATCACACCACTTCGCTCATCTTCAACGATCCGCCCTATCACACCGTCGTCCGCAAGCTGATCTCAGCCGCCTTTACCCCGCGCAAACTGGCCGAGATGGAGCGCCTGATCGATGGCATCGTGGATCGCCTGCTCGATCGCGTGGAGGATCTTGGCGAACTCGACCTGATTGCGGATTTCGCGATGATGCTGCCGACCGAGATCATCAGCTTTATGCTGGGTGTGCCGGAAGAGTACCGCGCGAAGTTACGCGGCTATTCCATCGCCATCCTCGGCGCGCTCGATCCGGTTGTGCCCGAGGCGCGCATGGATGCCGGCAACCGGGCGGTCGAGGAATTCGGCGCGATCCTCAGCGACCTGATCGACCACCGACGCGCCAATCCCGACGGGGCCGGAGAAGGTGAGGTGCTGGAGGCGCTGATCTTCGGCGAGCACAACGGCCGCCGCCTCACGCAGGAAGAGCTGATCCAGAACTGCATCTTCCTGCTGAATGCGGGCCACGAAACCACAACCTCATTCGTCGGCAATTCCGTGGCCCTGTTGCTGGACAACCCCGGCGAGCACCGTCGCCTCATGGACGATCCGGGCCTGATCGGCACCGCCGTGGAGGAATGCCTGCGCGTCGAAAGCCCGCTCCAGATCGGCAATCGATTGGCAGGCGAGGACATCACCCTTCCCTCTGGCGCGACTATCGAGAAGGGCACCTACATCCACACCTCCATTGCCGCCGCCAACCGCGATCCGGATGTGTTTGCGGAACCCGATCGGTTCGACATCGCCCGCAAACCGAACCCGCATATCGCCTTCATCACCGGCATTCACGTCTGTCTTGGTGCGTCGCTGGCGCGGATGGAAGGAAAGATCGCCCTGGGTCGGTTTGTGACCCGGTTTCCCCGGTTGGCCGCCGACGGTCCGCGGGAGCGGCTTGGCCTTGCGCGATTCCGCGGGTTCACCTCGCTGCCGATCCGCGTGCGGTAAACGGGGGGCATGGGCAATTGAGCCGCCGGATCACCCCGCCGCGCTTTGCCACTCCGCCAAGGCCTTGCCGTTTTCGGCACAATCCAGAAGCACCGGGCTGATCTTCCAGATCACCGGGTTCGCCGCCTCAAGCACCCGCAGCTTTTCGACGATTTGCGCCACGCCGATACTGTCCGCATGATGCATCAACCCGCCCCGCCACCGGGGGAAGCCGTAGCCAAAGACCGTGACCAGATCGATATCGCGCGCCGAGGCCGCAATGCCTTCGCCCAGGATATCCGCCGCCTCGTTGATCATCGCAAGGACAAGGCGCTCGCGGATTTCGTCACCGTCGATCTCGCGCCGCTCCACCTTGGCGAAATGCGCCTCCTCGACAATCATGTCCTCGATCAACGGGTCGATCACCTTGCCCCCGCCACCGGGGTAGCGATACCAGCCGACACCGGCCTTTCGCCCCAACCTGCCCTCCTGCACCATTCGGTCCGCAATCGGGACGTAGCGCCGGTTCGGATCGCGCGTGGCGTCCTGGCGGCGGCGGTTGGCATAGCCGATATCAAGGCCCGACAGATCGCCAACTTCGTAGGGCCCCATGGCATAGCCGAAGGCCTCCATCGCCTCGTCCACCTCCCACGGGTTACTGCCATCCATCAGCAGCATGTCGGCCTCTTCCTTGTAGCGACTGAAGATGCGGTTGCCGATGAACCCGTCGCAGACGCCCGCCAGAACCGGCACTTTCTTGAGGAGTTTCGCCAAGGCGAACCCGGTGGCCAGCGCCCGATCCGACGTCTTGGCGCCGCGCACGATCTCCAGAAGCCGCATGATATGGGCAGGCGCAAAGAAATGCAGGCCCAGCACCCGGGATGGGTCACGGCTACTGGCGGCGATCTGATCCACATCGAGGTAGGAGGTGTTGGTGGCCAGCACCGCATCCGGTGCCATGACCTCGTCGAGCTTGCCGAAAATGTCCCGCTTCACCTCCATCGATTCAAATGCCGCCTCGATCACGAGGCCCGCATCACCGGCGGTTGCATACTCATCGCTGATCGTGAGGCGATCCCGCAGGGCCTCGGCGCCGCTTTGATCCAACCGCCCACGCGAAACGCCCTTGGCGATCAGCTTCTCGATATTGGCCGCGGCCCGATCCACGCCCTCGGCATCATGTTCCAGAACGACAACCTGTTGTCCAAGCGACAGGCAGCCATAGGCGATCCCCGCGCCCATCGTACCGCCGCCCACCACCGCAATCTTGCTCAGATCAGCCGGCGCGGCCTCCAGACCGGCGGGTGCTTTCGCGGCGCGTTCGGCAAAGAACATATGGCGCAGGGCGCGCGATTGCTCGCCCTCTTTCAATTCCAGAAACGTCGTGCGTTCCAGCTTCATCGCGGCGTGAAACGGAAGGGACAGCCCGGCCTCGATCACGTCGATGGCCCGGCGCGGCGCAATCTGGCCCGGCATCCTTGCGGCGGCCTTGGCCCGGATCGCCCCGATGGCGGCCTTGTCCGGCTCGGGCGCGGGCAATTCCCATGTCGGGACCACGCATTGCAGCTCTTCGGTGTTCACCAGATCGGCGGCTTCGACCGGGTCGTCCTCGATGGCGTGGATCAGGCCCACGGCCTTGGCGTCGCGCGCGCGCATCGGTTTGCCCAGCGCGATCATCTCAAGCGCGGTGCCCAGCCCGCAGAGCCGCATGGCGCGCTGGGTGCCACCCGCGCCCGGGATTACGCCCAGCGTCACCTCCGGCAGCCCGATCTGCGCGCGCGGGCTTGCGATGCGCATCCGGCAGGCCAGGGCAATCTCGGCCCCACCGCCCAGGGCGACCCCGTTGATCGCCGCGATCCACGGCACAAACGAGCGCTCGATGGCGTCTAGCACGTCGGGCAGAAACGGCTCCAGCGCCGCGCCGTCGAATTCGCGTGCATCGGCCCCGGCGGCAAAGGCCCGACCCGCGCCAGTCACGATCACCCGGTCGAGGTTCTCGGTTTCCGCCCAGGCCACCGCATCCAGAAGCCCCGCCCGCATCGACTTTCCGATAGCGTTGACCGGCGGATTGTCGAGGGTGACAAACCCGGTCCGCCCCTCCGAATATCTGGTAACGCTCATCGGATCTCCTTGGGCAGGTAGCGGTTGGTCTCGATCAGGGCCAACAGTTCGGACAGGGACGCATCAACCGATGCGCCGCTGGTGTCGATCACCGCATCCGCGCGGCTGTAATCGGCCTCGCGACTTTGCAGGATCAGGCGCAATTGCACCATGGCCTCCGAATTGCCCTCCATCGGGCGCGTATCCCCCTGGGCGCGCACGCGAGCCATATGCTCTTCCGGTGCGGCCTTCACCCAGATCGTGTGGAAGCGGTCCAGCAGGCGATCAAAGGTATGCGCCTCATCCACGATACCTCCGGCCACGGCGATGATCGCCCGGTGCTGCTCGGCGGCGATCTGATCAAGGGCGTCCGCCTCAAGCTGCCGATAGCCTTCGGGGCCATAGAGGCCCATGATCTCGCCGATCGGCATCCCGCCTGCGGTTTCGATCACGCGATTCAATTCGACAAACGGCACAGTCAGCGCCTTGGCCACCGCCGCCCCCAGCGTGGATTTCCCAGCCCCGCGTAAGCCGATCAGGCAGATCCGCCCGGCCTTCGACGTCGTGCCCGACAAAAGCCCCTTCACCTGCTCCTGCGTGGGCCGGTCCGCCGCGGCGAAGGCCTCCGCCACGCGGCGCGCCTCGGGCGTCAGATCGGCATTGGCCACCAGCGCTTCCATGCTGACGCCCAGCGCCTCGGCCACCCGCAGCAACAGCGCGATGGAGATGTTGCCTTCGCCCCCCTCGATCTGCGCGAGGTAGCGCGGCGACACACCGGATGCCTCCGACAAAAGCCGCCGGGACATGCCGTGCATCTTGCGGGCCGCCCGCACACGGTCGCCCACACGGCCCTGAAGCGCGGTAATGGCCGCATCAAGCGCAACGGGGGGATGGGGTTCTTCTTGGGACATGGGTCAGCCCGGAATATGGGGTTCGATCAGGGCCCGTAGATCGGGCGGCGCAGGCTGCGACTTGAACTGGTCGGCGATGGTGAACACGCAGGTGAACGCGCCCTCGAAACACGTGATCCCGTCCTGCACGCCATCGACGCGGAACGTGATGGATTTGGTTCCGAGCCTGGACGGCCAGGTGTGGCACTTCAGGATGTGGCGCGGGGTGACGGGGCTTCTGAAATCCATCTCCAACCGCACAAACGGCGTGCCCACATTGGTGTCGATCTCCAGATGATACCAGCCGCCGGGGCCGTGATATTCACTCCACCACGCGTCAATCGCATCAAGCGCAAACCACGGCAGCCGCGCGGTATAGGCAATCTTGGCCGGATCGCAATCGCCCCATGTGACGCGCACGTCATGGACGAAGGCCGTCTCGGGGCGTGGCTGCATGGATCAGGCCGCCTGGGCGCGCAATTGGCCCAGGATGTCGTGGGCCCACGGCACCGCGATATCCTCGGGCATGTCCGGGGACGAGGCGTCGTGGATGCCGCGCTCCCCCACCATCTTGGCGCCGCGCTCGAGAAGCTGCTCCATCAGGATCTTGGAGCCGAAAGCGAAGGTCTCGGAGAACACCATGTCGCCAAGCCCGAAAATGGCGAAGTTGACATGGGACAGGTCCGGCGTGCCGTCGACCATCTTGTCGAAAAACGGCTGCGCCACCATCGGCAGGTCGCCATTGCCGTAGGTCGACGTCACAAACATGTAGAACGTGTCCTTGTCCAGCGTCGCGGGATCCACCTCCCCCATGGACGTGATCTCGCATGTGAACCCGTCACCCAGATCGTCGCGGATGTCTTCACACAGCATCTCGGCGGAGCCGGTTTCAGTGCCGAACAGAAAGTGGATCTTCATTGTGTTGTCCTTCGTCTGGCGGGCGGGCCGCGGGAGTGCCCCACCGCCCGGGCGCCTCATGCCATGTGAAGTTTTACATACTCGAAATCGCCGGGCTTGTTGTCGATCCCGACCTTGGGCGGCGCGATCCAGCCCGCGAACTTGCCCGGCTCATAGCAGGGCACCATCAGCGATTGAATATAGGCCCCGTCATCGAGCGTCGGCAGCCATTTGTGGTGGTTCGCTTCCCAGTCGGCCTCCGAGATAAGGTTGCCATCCGGGTCCGCCTTGATGGCGGAGAACACACCGATCTGCCGGTGAAACGCCTGATCCGGCAGCTTCAGCTCGAAATCCACACCGGTCCGCTGGATCATCTTGTTCCAGCGCCGCAGCCCGCCCGATGCATCGCGGATGTAATCATCGCGCAGGCGCATGTTGATGGCCGTCAGCGCCGGCACTTCCTGGTCCATGATCTGGCCATCGACGATGGATTTCACATTGTAGGTGGCATCTTTCAATTGATGATCATCCTCGATCCGCTGCTCCATGTAGCGGCCCTTGATGCCCGCGTTGAACGCGTTGGCGGCATTGGTGGAGACCTCTTGCCCGAACAGGTCGAGCGACAGGGAGTAATGCAGGTTCAGCTTCTTCTGGATCGTCGGTAGGTCGATCACACCCAGATCGCGCACACGCCCGATATGGTAGGCATCGCTGATCCCGGCCTCTTTCATCGCCTCACAGGTGCGCTGCACGATCCGGCCCACGCCGGTCTCGCCCACGAACATGTGGTGCGCTTCCTCGGTCAGCATGAACCGACAGGTGCGGGACAGCGGATCGAACCCGGATTGCGCAAGGCTTTCGAGCTGCATTTTACCGTCGCGGTCGGTGAAATACGTGAACATGAAAAAGCTAAGCCAATCCGGCGTTTCCTCGTTGAACGCGCCGAGCATGCGCGGCGCCTCTTCGGAGCCGCTGGACCGGCGCAGCAGGTCATCGGCCTCTTCCCGCCCATCCTTGCCGAAGTACTTCTGCAGCAGATAGACCATCGCCCAGAGGTGGCGGCCCTCCTCCACATTCACCTGAAACAGGTTGCGCATGTCGTACAGCGACGGGGCGGTCAGGCCCAGAAACCGCTGCTGCTCCACACTGCCCGGCTCGGTATCGCCCTGGATCACGATCAGGCGCTTGAGCATGTTGCGATATTCGCCCGGCACTTCTTGCCACGCCGGCTGACCGGCATGTTCACCGCAAGGGATCGTGCGGCCCTCCACCTCGGGGGCCAGCAGGACGCCCCAGCGATATTCGGGCATCTTTACATAGTCGAACTTCGCCCATCCCTTGGGATCAACCGAGACCGCCGTGCGCAGATAGACCATGCTTTCCTGAAAATTCTGCGGGATCAGCTTGTTCCACCAATCCAGGTAGCCGGGATGCCATTTCTCCAGCGCCTTCAGGACCTTGCGATCCGAAGACAGCCCCACATTGTTGGGAATCTTTGTGTCGTAGGAAATATCGATGGCGGTCATGATTGACGTCCTCCCGAATTAGCGCGCTCCCGTGGCGCGGTGCGCGGCCGTGCAAGAAATCTCACACCCGCTCCATATTGTAGTCGCCCCGGATGCCCGAGCCGTAGCGCTGCAAAGCGCCGTTTTCACCGACGGCATTTGGCCGATTGAAGATCCAGTTCTGCCACGCCGTCAGCCGCCCGAAGATGCGCGTTTCCATTGTCTCCGGTCCGGCAAAGCGCAGGTTGGCCTCCATGCCCGTCATCGCGTCGGGGCTGAACGAGGCACGTTCTTCCAGAATGATCCGGATCTCGTCGTCCCAGTCGATGTCATCCATGATCATCGTGACAAGGCCGTGTTCTTCGGCCTCCTCCGCCTCCATCGCGTCGCCGATCTGCTCCTGCATCGCGTCCACCGCCTCGGAGGTTGCAAGGAACCGGGTGTGCAGGCGCGTCAGGCCATTGCCCATCGGGTAGGTCCCGAAATTGTCCGGCGTCAGCGTGATCGTGGCAATTGGGCGATTGTCACCCTCGAACTCGTCTTCCATCATGTAGGACCGGTCCGCGGCCCAGATCAGCTCGGCCAGCACGCCCGCGAAGCACGATCCGTGTTCCACCAACGTCACCAGCGAGCGCGACGTGACGTCGAGCCGTTTCAGCACCCGCTTCCAATAGTGCCGGATCTCATTGGCCAGCCAATGATCGGCATTGTCGCGCAGAAGCGCTTCATGGGCAGCAAGAGCCGCCGGATCGCCCTGCGTCCGAAGGGTCCACAGGCCGCATTTCATCTCGTTCAGACGCAGATGCAGGATCGCATCCTCAAATTCACGCGCGAGGCGCAGCATATAGGCCTGGTCACCCTGGCCATGCAGTTCCGACATGTCCGCGGGCGCGTCCGCCTCCGGTCCGTTCAGCGTAATCACGGCTGTCCGCGCGACGCGATCCAGCGCCACCTCGACCGTCGAATAGGTCACGGACCCATCCTCCGCGATGGTCCGGCTGAGCGGCCCCAGCGTAATGCCTTCACCGGTCGCCTTGTCACTCGCCGCCGCGAATTCCGCGGCGCGCTCCGCCACGATCTCATCGAACCGCGAATTCGGCACAACCTCATCGACCAGCCGCCACTCCACGGCCCGCTTGCCCTTCACGCCCTCTTCGGTCGCACAGAACACATCGGCCAGATCGCGGCGCACCATGCGCTTGTCGGTCACGCGGGTCAGGCCGCCCGTCCCTGGCAAAACCGCCAGAAGCGGTACCTCCGGTAACGACACCGACGACGTCGCATCATCCACCAGCATCAGGTGATTGCACGCCAGCGCCAGCTCATATCCGCCACCCGCACACGCGCCCTTGATCGCGGCGATATACTTCTGGCCGGATTCTTCTTCCGCCGCCTCGTAGGCGTTGCGCGTTTCGTTGGTGAATTTGCAAAAATTGACCTTGTGGGAATGCGCCGCGCCGCCAAGCATCCGGATGTTCGCCCCCGCGCAGAACACCTTGTCCTTGCCAGATTGCATGACGACAACCTTCACGTCCGGATGCTCAAACCGCATCCGCTGAACAATGTCGTTGAGTTCAATATCAACACCGAGATCATAGGAATTCAGCTTCAGCTGGTAGCCATCGAACAGGCCGCCATCTTCGTCCACATCCATTGTCAGGGTGGCCACAGGGCCGTCATAGGCAACGGACCAATGCCGATAATTGGACGGATCGGTCTGGAAATCGATGACCTTGGCCATGGCGTGACGCCCTCCCTGTTCGCTTGTGCAGAATAGCGCATGGATCGGGCCTGACAAGCGTTATACTGCTACTACTCAGTACCATCACATAACAAATCAGGCATATATTGCATTATTTTGCATAAATTGGCTGATTTCGCGGATCACCGCGTCGGGCTGCTCCAAATGCGGCACATGTCGGCAGGCGTCGAGAATCACGGCCCCCGCGCTGCTCTGCACCCGCGCTGTCACCGCATCGATCTGCGCGAGCGTTCCGTATTGATCCTCCCGCCCCTGCATCGCCAGAACTGGCGCTTCGATCGTGTCGAGCACGTCTTCCACATTCCACTCGCAAAAGCCCGGCGACAACCAAGCATCGGCCCATCCTCGGAACGTGGCCTCAGGATCGCGGTGATACTTCGCCATCCGCGCCGCCAAGCCGCTTGCCTTGAACCCCTCCGCCGCGCGCGCAATTTCGGCCAGCCCCATCTCCTCCGTAAAAAAATGCGGCGCCATCAACACGACACCGCCAACGCCGCCAACGCGCCCCGCATGGATGGCGGCAATCGTTGCCCCGTCGGAATGCCCCACCAGAACCGGCCGGGTCAGGCCGAAGGTCGCCAAGACCTCCGGCAACACAACCACCGCCTCCCGCGTCATCCAATCCAAGCGGCGGGGCAGGTCATCTTCGTCCGACATCCCGTAGCCCGCCCGCGAATAGGCCAGCACCGGCAAGCCTGTCGCCGCATTCAACGCCTCGGGAAACCCTTTCCACAGGGCGACACATCCCAACCCCTCATGGAGCAACACGATCGCCCGCCCATCGCGCGGCGCGTCCCCCCAGCAGCGATATTCAAGCCGCTTGCCAGCGGCGGTGACGAACCCGTCGCCCCACATCAGCCGCGCAGCTTGAAGCGCTGGATCTTGCCCGTCGCGGTTTTCGGCAGGTCGTCTACATATTCGACCCAGCGCGGGTATTTCCACATGCCGATCTTCTCCTTCACGAAGTCCTTCAGCGCCTCCTCCTCCGGTGCGTCGGCCCCATCCTTCAGCACGACGAAGGCCGCGGGCTTGTCCAACCCGGCCTCATCGGCACGGGCCACCACCGCCGCCTCCAGAACCGCGGGGTGGTCGATCAACGCGCTTTCCACCTCGAAGGGCGACACCCAGATCCCCGAGACCTTGAACATGTCATCGGTTCGCCCGCAGTAGATGAACCGCCCGTCCTTGGCCTCGTATTTGTCACCTGTCCGGGTCCACATACCCTCGAATGTCGCCTGGGATTTGGCGCGCCGGTTCCAATATCCTTCGGCGCTCGACGGGCCCCGGACCAGAAGCTCGCCCACCTCCCCCTCGGCCACGTCCTCGTCATGCTCATCCACCAGCCGCAGCTCGTATCCCGGCACCGCCGTGCCCGAGGTGCCATAGATGCACTCACCGGGGCGGTTAGACAGGAAGATATGCAGCATCTCGGTGGAGCCGACGCCATCCACGATCTCCACGCCGGTCAGCCGCTGCCACGCCTCGCCCACCTCTCGCGGAAGGGCCTCACCGGCAGAGGTACAGACGCGCAGATGATGCTCCGGCGTGCCATCCGCCGCCTGCACCATCGCCGCGAAGAGAGTGGGAACGGCGCAGAGGATACTGGGCCTGTGCGACGCGAGGATCTCGTAAACGGCGGCTGGCGTCGGGCGCCCGCCAAAGAGGATCGTCGTGGCCCCGACCGACATCGGGAACGATACTGCGTTGCCAAGGCCATAAGCAAAGAACATCTTGGCCACCGAATAGACGATATCATCTTCGCGGATCCCCAGAACCTGCTCGCCAAACGTGTCACACGTCGCTTTCAGGGACCCGTGCACATGGCGCACGCCCTTGGGCTGGCCTGTGGAGCCAGACGAATAAAGCCAGAAGGCCAACTCGTCCCCATGGGCCTCCACCGTCTCTTCGATAGGCGCGCCATCAGTGAAATCGCGGTAGCTCTCCGTCATCTCTGGCGCATCGCCGATCACCAGGATCGCGCGCAGGAACCGGTTGTCGCGAGTAGCGGGCTCCACCACCTCCCACATCTCCTCCGATACGACCAGAATGGAGGCGCGGCTGTCCGTCAGGATCGTGTCATAGACATCCGCCGACAGGAGCGTGTTGAGCGGCACCGGAATGGCCCCCGCCTTGAGCGACCCCCAGAAGATCACCGGCCACTCGATCTGATCCCGCACGATCATCGCAATGCGTTCTTCCCGCCGGACGCCGTGGCGGTAGAGCGCCCCTGCGAACCGCCCGGCCTCCTCGTGAAGCTGCCCATAGCTCAGCGTACGTTTTTTCCCATCCGCCTCGATGAAGGCCGCTTTCTCCCCGCGCCCCTCCGCGATGTGGCGATCCACAAACCAGCTTGCCGCATTTCCCATATCCGTTCCCCCATCAACTGACCCGAAGGATCACCGCCATCGCCGAATCCCCCGCCGCGCAGCCCTGGAACAGGCCCGTCCCGCCGCCCCGTTGCGCAAGTTCTTCTATAAGTTCAATCATGGCGCGCAGGCCCGTCGGCCCCTGCGGATGCCCCCAGATCAGGGAGCTGCCAAAGTTGTTCATGTCGTGCCAATCGATTCCGAAGGCGCGGGCAAAGGCAATGTCATTCACCGCAAACGGGTTGTGCGATTTGACCGCATCGACCTGATCGATCATCAGCCCGGCGCGATCCAAGGCCGCAATACTGGCCTTGATCGGGGCAGCGGGCATGAACCCCTTCTCCTCGCGCGCTTGGCCGATAGAGATGATCTCCACCACCGGCCCCGCTGCAATCTCCAGCGCCCGCGCGCGGTCGGCCACCACAACCATCCCCGCATTGCCGTCCGCCGGGTGGGTCTGGCCCGCGAACGTAATCGTGCCATCCTTCAGGACCGGCTTCAGACCGGCCAGCTTCTCGGGCCGCGCGGGCTCCACACCCTCATCCGTCTCCAACGTCGCGATGGTCTTGCGGAACCGCGCATCCGGTACGTCCAGCACCGGCATGTAGCGCCGCTGAAACGCGCGGTCATCGGCCAGCGCGTCGTCATATTGCGCCCGGCGGTGCAGGGCCAGATCGTGCTGTTCCTCGGTGCTGATCCCCTCTCGTTTGGCGACGTTTTCCCCGGTCTGGATCATCGCATTGCACGCCCACGGGTCATGGCCGAAATTGTCCATCACCACATCTTCATGGGCGCCGGTCCCGCCCGGCCCGTGGGGCGCGGGAAAGTAGACATGCGGGCCGTTCGACGTCCGGTCCCCCGACACGATCAGGGCCTGCTGCGCCCCTTGCAGGCACTCCCCCACCGCCGTCGCCAGAAGCCGCGCACCCGTGGCGCAGGCCTGGCTGACCATCGGCGCGGCCAGCCCCCCCGCCCCCAGCATCCCGGTGAACCACGGCCCGCCGAAGAAGCTGCCCTTCTGGATCACCGTCTGCCCAAAGGCCACGAAATCGAAGCTCTCCGCCGCCAGCCCCATCCGCGCAAGCTCCGCCCGGCCGACATGGGCCGCGAATTCCACTGAATTCAGATGTGCCAGCGTGCCCTGCCAGCGTGCGAATGGCGTCGACCAATAGGCCCCGTAGGGAATGAATGCCATCAGGTCTCTCCCACCCGGATCAGCGCCGGATCCGCATCGTCATAAAGCCGCGCCACCAGCGCCGCGCGCCGCGTCTTCAGCTTCGCGAAGTTCAAATTGCCCTTCGCCGTGATCTCCCCCTCCGCCATGGAGGGCGGATCGGCCAAGACCAGCGCGCGCGTGATACGCGCTGCCGACCCTCCGGTGAACTCCGCCAGCGGGGCCAGTGGCGCGGCATCCACGATCAGCGCGCCCCGATCCTCTACGGCCCCGTCCCGCAGCCCCGGCGCGGGCACGATCAGCACGCCGATCTCGGACTGCTCTTCACCGGTCAGCACCACATCCTGCGCCACACCTTTCAGCGCACTCAGAAGCTCCAGCCGCAAGGCGGCGGCGCGCACCCAGATGCCCGTCATCAGCTTGAAATCCTCGCTGATCCGCCCGTCAAACCGGAGGCCCTGGTTTGGATCCCCGTCCTCCACAAATCGCATCGCATCGCCGGTGCGGAAATAACCGTCCGCATCAAACGCCTCCGCTGTGCGGTCGGCATCCCCCAGATAGCTCTTGAAGATTGACGGGCCCTTCACCCGCACCTCGTAGCGGTCATCAGCGGGCACCAGCTTCACGTCGACCCCCGGCAAGGGCACCCCCACCACGCCCGAGCGATCCGTCGGCTCATGTTGCAG
The DNA here is from genome assembly GCA_947494975.1 of uncultured Roseicyclus sp. Taxonomy (GTDB): domain Bacteria; phylum Pseudomonadota; class Alphaproteobacteria; order Rhodobacterales; family Rhodobacteraceae; genus Gymnodinialimonas. The sequence continues at coordinate 1,210,177 of CANLXA010000001.1, forward strand.
GATCGCCGCCGGCGCGGTTTCCGTCAGCCCCCAGGATGAGGTGAAAAGCGGCATCTCCCCCCGCACCTCCCGCGCCATCGCCTCCAGATCCGTCCAGACATCCTGCGGCAGCGACGCACCGGCATAGAACAGCATGTCGAGATCCTCGAAAAATGCCTGCGCAAACTTCGCGTCGTCCTTCATCGCATCCCGCAGGGCGGCGAACCCCACCGGCACGTTGAACGAAATCGTCCCCTGTTTCAGGCGGTTGTTCTCGATGGTCTTGCCGATCAGCGCAGGCACCGGTTTGCCGCCGTCGATGTAAAGTGCGCCGCCATTGGCCAGCACGAGGTTGAAATTGTGCGACCCGCCGAAAACGTGGTTCCACGGCAGCCAATCCACCAGCACCGGCGGCCGGGCGCACAGGAAGGGCAGGCAGGCCGCGATCTGCGCCTGGTTGGTGCACATCATCCGATGCGTGGTCAGCACGCCCTTCGGGTTGGAGGTGGAGCCCGATGTCATCAGAATCTTCGCCACGCTGTCCGGGCCGACGGCGGCGTGCGCCGCGTCAATCGACGGGCCGGACATAGCCGGCAAATCCAGTGCGGTGATCACCGACAAATCACGCAGGCTGTCGCGCGCCAGAACCTCGGCCAGCGTCTCGGCATCCTCCACGAACACCGCCCCCGGCCCGATCAACGAGACCGCGAAATCGATCTGTTTGCGCGCATCGGGGATCAGGGCATATTGCTCGGCCAGCGGCACGAACGGCACACCCACATATTGCGCCCCAAGCGCCAGCAGGGCATGGGCCACCGAATTGCCTGTCAGGATCAGGATCGGCTGGGTGATGCCCCTCTCCAATAGGCCCGCCGCGATGCCGCGCGCCTGCCGCTGCGCCTCGGCATAGCTGATCTCCCGCCACCCCGCGCCGTCCCGTTCCGCCAGGAACACCGCATCGGGCGTGGCCTCGGCCCAATGGTCCAGCCAATCGGTGGTGCGCGCCGCGACCTCGCCCAGCGGCGCCTTGGCCCGCAAGTGAATCGAACCGTCCGGGCGATCCTCGCGGATCACATCATGGGGCTGATACTGGATCATCACGCCAGACCTCCTCACTCGCCGTCTCAACCTGTTGCAGGGCCTTCACCAACGCGTCCCGCTCCTGCACGGTCAGTCGCGCCACAAGGGCCGCATCGTGGGCGCGCAGATCGGCGCTGGCCGCGCTCAACCGCTCCGCTCCCTGCCCGGTGCAGGTCAGCGCATAGGCCCGCCGGTCTGCCTTGGCGCGGCTCCGGTCCACCAGCCCGGCGCGCAGCAATTCCTCCACGATCTGGGTCATGTTCGGCCGCTCGATGGCCAGCGTCTCGGCCAGTTCCGCCTGGCTCAACCCGGCCGACCCACAGATGACGCTCAGCGCGGAATAGGTGGTTCGCCGCAAGCCATGGGCGCCCAGAACCCGCTCCACCCCGCCCCGCGTGGCGGAATTGGCGCGCTTGATGTTGTAGCTCACCAGCGCGCGCAGATCGGCATCGCGCCGCGTCACGGCCCGAACTTGGGCGCGCGCTTTTCCAGGAAGGCGCGCAGCCCCTCTTCCGCATCGGGGGAGGTTTGGGCCAGGGCGGTGCAGAGGCTTTCGGTAAAGAGCCCCTCTTCGGGCGCCATCGCGTTGATCCGCGCCACGCCCTGGATCGCGAAGTAATTCGACAGCCGCGCATTCGACGCGATCTGTTCGGCCAATTCCCGGGCCGTCTCCATCGGGTCGTCGGCCACATAGTGGCACAGGCCCAGAAGCGCACCCTCATCAGCACCATAGACCCGGCCCGTCAGCATCATCTCGGTCAGCCGGTCCGGCCCGATGATCCGCCCGACCCGCACCGTCGCGCCACCGCCCACGAAGAAGCCGCGCTTTCCCTCGGGCAGCTGGAACTTCACATCCGGCGCGGCGACACGCACATGGCAGGCGCTGGCCACTTCCAGCCCGCCGCCAATCACCGCGCCCCGCATGGCGGTCACAATCGGCAGGCCGCCGAATTGCAGCCGCTCCAAGGCGCGGTGCCAATCGCGGGAATGCTGGATCGCCGCGTCCGTGGCGCGCTCCACATGTTCGGACAGGTCCAGCCCGGCGCAGAAATGCTCCCCCGCCCCGGTCAGGATCGCCACGCGGACATCCTCGGGCGGGGTCTCGAAGAATTCACTCAACTCCACCAGCAACGCGTCGTTCATCGCGTTGCGCTTGTCGGGGCGGTTGAGCGTCAGCGTGGCAACCGGCCCCTCGATACCAATCAGCAGGTCACTCATTTCGGCGGCAGCCGCGTGGCACCATCCAGCCGGATGACTTCCCCGTTCAGATACGGGTTCTCCACAATCGCGGCGACCATCCGCCCGAACTCCGCCGGGTGCCCCAGCCGCGCCGGGAACGGCACGTTGGCGACAATCGCGGCCGTGGTTTCCTCCGGCAGGCTCTCCATCATCGGCGTGTTGAACAGGCCCGGTGCAATGGCGTTCACGCGGATGCCGGGCCGCGCCAATTCACGGGCCAGCGGCAGGCACATCGACGCAATCGCGCCCTTGCTGGCTGCATAGGCCGATTGCCCCACCTGCCCGTCCTGATAGGCGGCGCTGGACGTATTGATCACCACGCCGCGCTCACCCGTTTCCAGGGGCGGCAGCTCCATCATGCCCTGAATCGCATAGGTCATCACGTTGTAGGTGCCGATCAGGTTCACATCGATTACCTTGCGGAACAGGTCCAGCGAGGTCTTCCCCTCGCGCCCCACGATCCGCGCAGCGTGCCCGATGCCCGCGCAATTCACGCAGATCCGCGCCGCCTGCCCGAACCGCGCCATCGTCGAGGTGACGGCATTGGCCGCATGTTCCGGGTCGCTCACATCGCATTGCTGGGAATAGCCGCCGATCTCCGCCGCCACCTCGCGCGCACGCTCCCCGTTGAAATCGAGGATCGCCACGTCGACCCCTTTCGACGCCAGATACCGCGCCGTCGCCTCCCCAAGGCCGCTGGCCCCGCCGGTGACAATCGCCACCTGTCCGTCAAGTTGCATTGGACCTCCAGTTTTTTTGGTGCGTTACCGCCTTCGGCTACTTGAGCGCGGGTGTTCTTGCGCTACCGCCTTCGGCTGCTTGAGCGCGGATTTTCTGCGCCATCTCCTCCGACCATGTGAACGGGTGCCTCCCAACACCGATTCCCGGATAGTTATATCACATAACCATTCACCACGTGATGAAGACCAGCGTGATCATCGGAAACGCCACCAGCAGCACCACGCGCAGCAGGTCGGACGCGACGAAATAAAGCACGGCCCGATACGTCTCCGTCATCCGCGTCGTCTTCTCCATCGCGTTGATGATGAACAGGTTCATGCCGACCGGCGGCGTGATCAGCCCCACCTCCACCACGATCAGAACCAATATCCCGAACCAGATCGCCACCATCTCGCTGTTGATCCGGTTGAGCGCTCCCTGGTTGACCCGCCGCAATTCCAGCGACCGGATCTGGTCACGCACCAGCTCCTCCCCGTTGGCAAGCGACGTCAGGATGGAGCGCAGCATGCTGTCTTCGATCTCGAACCTGCTCTCAATGAGCGCCATCGTCACAAGCTGCCCCTGATCCAGCGCAGCATTGGCACCGGCGCCGAAGGCCTCGATCAGCCCGTTCACCATCGCGGGCGTCACCTCGGGGATCGCGGCCATCGCCTCCACCGCACGGGCGGTGTGCAGATCGACCATGGAGACAAACCCGAAATCGAGCCCCTGCATCACCGGCCAGAAGATCGGGATGGTCAGCAGGATCATCGACAGGCTGTCCATGAAACAGCCCAGGATCAGGTAGAAGACCAGCACCAGGATCAGGATCATGTAGGGGCTGAACCCACTGGTGGTGACCCATTCCGCGATGCCCTGCGGCACCTGCGTCAGCGCCAGGAAACCATTGTAGAAGGCCGCGCCGAGGATAATGAAGAAGATCATCGCCGTGGACCGCGCGACAACCAGGAAACTGTCGCCGAGCGTCGCCCGGTTCAGCCCCCCGTTCACCCAGGCGATCAGGCCGGTGCCAAGCGCGCCCACCGCCGCACCCTCGGTCGGGGTGAACCAGCCCGCATAGATGCCGCCGACCACAAGGCCGAAGACGATCAGCACCGGCCAGATCTTGGCCAGCGCCGCAAAGCGCTCGCCATAGGGCACCCGGGGGCCGACGCCCGCGCTTTTGGGATTCAGCCGCACATAGATCGAGATCGCGAGCACATATCCCAGTGCCGCGATGATGCCGGGGATGAAAGCGGCGAGGAACAGCTTGGCGATGTTCTGTTCGGTCAGGATCGCGTAGATCACCAACACGATGGAGGGCGGGATCAGGATTCCCAGCGTACCCCCCGCCGCCAGGGTCGCCGTCGAAAAGCCGCCATCATAGCCATAGCGCCGCAATTCCGGCAGGGCCACACGGCCCATCGTGGCGGCGGTCGCGAGCGACGAGCCACAGATCGCGCCGAACCCGGCGCAGGCCCCCACCGCCGCCATGGCCACTCCGCCCTTGCGGTGCCCCAAAAACCCCTCCGCCGCCTTGAACAAGGCCTGCGACATGCCGCCCAAGGTCGCGAAATGGCCCATCAGCAGGAACATCGGGATGATCGAAAGCGAATAGCTGGAAAAGGTCGTGAACGTCTCGGATTTCAACCGCCCGAACGGCACCTGCGTGTCGCCGGTCACAAGGATCAGGCCCACAAGGCCCGTCACGAACATCGACAGGCCGATCGGCACCCGCAGGAAGATCATCAACAACAGCGCGGGGAACGACAGGATGCCGATCAGTTGGTCGGTCAATGCTCCGCCCCCAGATCCGGGGGCAGGATCGTGCGCGCGGTGAACAGCTCCACGATCCGCACAACCGCAAGATAGACCGACACGATCGCCGCCAGAACCGCGCCCGACAGGCCGATCGCATAGGAATACCAGACCGGGAATTGCAGCTCCAACGTGGTCTGGCCGGAATTGTATTTCGTCAGCAACCCGCCATATAGCTGCGCCGCGATCAACACGAGCACACCGGCGAAGATCACCTCCGTGATCGCGCGCAACACGCGGTTGGTGCCATCCGACATGCCCGAGGTGAAGATATCGACCGACGCATGGGCACCGGTAATCTGACAAATCGGCAGGAAGGCGAAGATCACGAAGGCGATGCCCGCCTCGATCAATTCGAAGGTACCCAGCATGGGGCCCACGCCCGCATCGATCATCCACCGGCCCAGACCGGCCAGAACCCCGGCATCGACCATCCAGTGAAACATCCGGTCCAGCAATCGCCCGGCAATCGCAAACGCCGTCAGCAAGATCACCAGCGACAGCATGGCGCCGCCCAGCATGGCCATCAGACGTGACAGAAACAGGAGTGCGCGGTGCATGACCCCTCCCCAAGGCTCACGGAAAAAGACCGCGGCGATACTCCGCCGCGGCCCTCGGCTTGTTCAGGCGATCAGCCGGCGCATTGGCCGCCCATCAGCTCCTGCGCGCGGTCGATCAGCGCCTGGCCGTCGATGTTCTGCTCGGCCAGATCCGCGATCCACGTGTCGTAGATCGGCTGCACAACCGGCAGCCATTCGGCCTCGGCGGTTGCGGCATCGACGGTGATGATGTTGTTGCCCAACTCCACCGCGGCCTCCCGCGCCGGGCCATCGGCATCCGCCTGTGTGCCCCCGGCAAAGACCGAGAAATCGAGGCCCGAATTGTCGTCCAGGATCTGCTGCAGATCCTCGGGCATCGCGGCATAGGCCTCGTTGTTCATCGCCAGCACGAAGGTCAGCGTGTAAAGCGCGTTGCCCTCGAACTCGGTGTGGTTCTCCACCAGTTCCGGCACGCGCAGGGCGGCAGTCACCTCCCAGGGGATCGTCGTGCCATCCAGAACGCCGCGCGACAGCGCCTCCGTCACGGCCGGAACCGGCATGCCCACGGGCGTCGCCCCGGTCAGCTCCAGCAACTGGTTCACCAGGCGCGACCCGCCGCGGATCTGCATGCCCTCAAGGTCGCTGGGAACCTCGACGGGATCAGCCGTGTGGAACATGCCGGGGCCATGGACCCAGGTGCCCAGCAGGTGAACCGCCGAAAATTCCTCCTGCATGCTCTCTTCATACATCGTCCAATAGGCGCAGGACGCGGCGCGCGCATCGGCCACCATGAAGGGCAGCTCGAACACCTCGGTCGACGGGAAGCGGCCCGGCGTGTAGCCGACCACCGTCCAGACGATATCGGCCACGCCGTCCACCGCCTGATCCATCAATTCCGGCGGGGAGCCGCCAAGCTGCATCGAGGGATAGCGCTCGATCTCGATCCGTCCGCCGGAGGCTTCCTCAACCTGATCCGCCCAGACGTCCAGAACCAGCGCGGGCACATTGGCCTGTGCGGGCAGGAACTGGTGCAGGCGCAGCGTCACCTCCTGGGCCATCGCGCCGCTGGCAACCATGGCACCCACCGCCACGCCGCCCAGTGCAGTCATCAGAAACTTGGTCTTCATATTGTCTTCCTCCCAGTGGTTGTTCGGCGTGCGGGTTGGCCCCACTGATGTGCCGAGATCGTGCAGGGGGCCAAACGACCGGGCTGCACAAGATGATTATGGAGCATAACTATTTTGCCATGTCATCCGATTTCGCCTGCCTCGGGGGTGCATACCCGGCTGGTCGCCGGTGGAAAGTGCACTTACCATCAATATACGTTGTGACGGAACCGGAGCAGAAAGAATCACGTTCATGATCGAAATCTACACGATGCCGGGCCATCTGATACGTCGTTTGCAACAAATCTCTGTTTCCGTGTTCGCCGAGCGGATGCGCGCGCTTGGCAGCGATCTGACCTCGCCACAATTCGCGGCCCTTGCGGTGCTGGCCCGCTGTCCGGGGATCGACCAGGCGACACTGGCCGGCCTGATCGCCCATGACCGCCCCACCATCGGCGGCGTTGTGGAGCGGCTTGAGGCCAAGGGCCTTCTGGCGCGCCGTCAGAACGAAACGGACCGTCGCGCCAAGATCCTGACCCTCACCGATCAGGGCACCGCGCTGCTTGACCGGCTGCTGCCCGATGTGCGCAGGATTCAGGCCGATATCCTGCCCGGCCTGTCCGATGAGGAGCGGGCCGCGTTCATCCGCCTGGCCGCCAAGGTGGCCGAGGCGGGCAATGCGTCGTCCCGCGCGCCGTTGATCGTTCCCGAAACCCGTCAAGACGCCACCTGATCCATCTGGATGGACGGCGGCCCGATGGTCCGCAGCATCTCCTGCACCCTGTCCCGGCAGGTGATCTCGGCCCGCTCCGGGCCAAGGGCCGCCTCCGCCGCCGGGTTCGACCGCAGGATCAATCGCCGCCAGCCATGCAGTACCAGAACCCGCAGCGCCAGGCGGCCCAGCGGGTCCTGCGGCACCGTATCGATCCGCGCGATGCTATGCTCCAGCGCCGCGAAGGCCATCTCGCAGGCGGCCTCTTCCAGCAGGTTCCGCACCCATCCCGGTAGCGAGCGGTCGCCTGGTACGCAGACCAGCCACTCTTCGGGCAGGTCCTCCGCCGGTCCGGTGACCATGGCAAAACTGCGTGAGATCGGGATCGCCGCAACACTGTCCGGCAAGAGCGATAATCCATCCGGCGCGTCCGGCGGCAGACCCACCAGCTGCCACCCCGCCGCGTGCTGCGCTGGCCCGTAGATCCGCGCGGCCACGGCCTTGGTCTGGCGCAACCCGCTTTGCGACAGGCGGTGATATCCCACGCGGCCCGTGCGGCGGCTATCCACCCATCCGTCGCGCTTCAACCGGTGCAGCGCCACGCGCATAGCCTGAGGCTGCAACCCTATCCGGTCCACAATCGCCGACAGGACCAGGCCCGACGCCTCCTCCTGCCCGCTCTGGCTGAGATCGCCGAGACACGTGACCAGAACCGACCACAGCTTCAACGCCCCGTCCGCCGACAGCCGGTCCGCCAGCTCGCGCACCGGATCCCCGCCCACGGCACTCAGGGGCACGCTCATTTCGCCACCATCGTCAGCAGCTCGTATTCCGCAACTGCTTCACCATCCTGATTGGTCACCGACGCATGCCAGCGCACCTCGCCGTATTCCGCGTTGCGGGATTTCTTGTCCATCACGGTCAGGTCTACGCGGATCGCCTCACCGGGGCTGAGCGGCTTGAGGAAGCGCAGGTTATCCAGCCCGGTATTGGCCAGAACCGGCCCCTCATTAGGCTCCACGAACAGCCCGGCCGCAAACGACAGGATCAGATAGCCATGGGCGACCCGCCCGGGGAAGAACGGGTTTCGCTTGGCCGCCTCCTCATCCATGTGGGCATAGAATGTATCGCCTGTGAAATGGGCAAACTGCTCGATATCCTCCAGCGTGACAGTGCGCGGCTCGGTGCGCATCGTGCGGCCCGGGAAAAGATCACCGAACCGCACCTGAAACGGATGCCCGTCGGGCGTGCTTGTCGCCGCCCCCGGCACCCAGCGCCCCGTTACGGCGCTCAGGATCGTGGGCGATCCCTGCACCGCGACGCGCTGCATATAATGCTTCACGGCGCGGATACCTCCCAGCTCCTCACCGCCCCCGGCGCGGCCCGGCCCGCCATGGGTCAGATGCGGCATCGGCGCGCCGTGGCCCGTCGCCTCCGCCGCCGCGTCGCGGTCGTTGATGTAAACCCGTCCGTGCCACGCGCCGATGCCCTGCACCACCTCCCGCGCGACCTCCGGATCATGGGTGATCAGCGACGCTACGAGGCTGCCCTGCCCGCGATTGGCCAGCGCGCAGGCATGGCCCAGATCGCGGTATCCCATCACCGTCGATACCGGGCCAAACGCCTCGGTCCCATGCACCTGCTCCGCCGCGTCGGGGTCCAGGCAATGGAACAGATGCGGCGCCACAAACGCGCCCTTCTCCAAATCTCCTGCCGGCGCAAACCCGTCCTGCCCACCGAACACCAGCTCCGCCTCCCCGGCGATCACCGCGGCCTTCTCCAGCACATCGCGCCGCTGGCTCAGCGACACGACCGATCCCATCCGCACGCCGTCCGTCCGCGGATCGCCCACCACCACCTTCGCCAGTTTGGCCGACACCGCCTCGATCACCGGCTGCACCGCCGCGTCGGGCACGATCACGCGCCGGATCGCGGTGCATTTCTGCCCGGCCTTCGTCGTCATCTCCCGCACAACCTCCTTGACCAGCAGATCGAATTCCGGCGTGTCCGGCCCGGCATCGGGCCCCAGGATCGAGGCATTCAGCGAATCCTGCTCCGCCGTGAAGGGCACCGACCGGTCCAGCAATCCGCCATGGCCCCGCAACATCCGCGCCGTCCGGGCCGAGCCAGTGAAGGTCACCGCATCCTGCGCGTCCAGATGGTTCAGCGCATCGCCCACACCGCCGGTGATCAGCTGCAAGGCCCCGTCGGGCAACACGCCCGCCTCCAGCATCAGCCGCACGGCCAATTCCGTCACATGGGCGGTCGCCGTGGCCGGCTTCACAATCGACGGCACACCGGCCAGAAACGCCGGCGCGATCTTCTCCAACATGCCCCAGACCGGGAAGTTGAAGGGATTGATGTGAAAGGCCACACCCAGACGCGGCGTGTAGATATGCTGCCCGCCGAACGCGCCGCTCTTGCCCAACGGCTCGAACCCGCCATCGATCAGGACATGCCCCTCCGGCATCTCGCGCCGCCCCTTGGAGGCAAACACGAACAGCGTGCCGATCCCGCCATCCACATCAAACCCATGGTCCACCTGCGTGGCGCCGGTGGTGAAGGACAGATCATAGAGCGCCTTCTTGTTGGCATTCAGATGTAGCGCCAGCGCCTTGAGCATCCGCGCCCGGTCGTGGAAATCCATCGCGCGCAGGGCCGGGCCGCCCACCTCGCGGCCATAGGCGATCATGCCCGCCACATCCAACGCGTCATTGCCCGCCTCGGCAATCACCTCACCCGTCGCCGCATCGGCAATCGCACGCGCGCCCGGACCGGCCTCAACCCAGACCCCTTTCGCAAAGCTGCCAATACGTTGCATGATTTCTCCCTTCCGAAAAATCTTGTAACACTTTGCGCGATGCGGCAGGGTCGCGCAAGCAGATGTTGGGAGGCATCGGACGTGACACCGAAAGAGCGCGCGGCCCAAAGCGCCACCACGATGTGGGCGGGCGACAACGCCTCGGCCTGGGTCGGGATGGAGATTGCGGAGATCGACGAGGGCCACGCCGTGCTGACCCTCACGATCCGCAAGGATCACTGCAACGGCCACGGCATCGGCCACGGCGGGGTGACGTTCATGCTGGCCGACAGTGCCTTTGCCTTCGCGTGCAATTCCCGCAACGTGGCCACCGTCGCACAGCACAACACGATCAGCTTCCTGGCGCCCGTCCGCCTCGGCGATACGCTCACAGCCACGGCGCGAGAGATCACCCAAAGTGGGCGCTCGGGCATCACGGACGTGACCGTCACCAACCAGGACGGCGTCATCGTGGCGGAATTTCGCGGCGCCTCCCGCGCCCTTGGCACGCCGCTTTTCGAGGAACCGACATGAGAGACCTCACACCCCCCCGCGACAGCCTGGACCCGATCGAAATCGCGTCCCGCGATGAGATTGCCGCCCTGCAACTCGACCGCCTGAAATGGTCGCTCAACCACGCCTATGACAATGTGCCGTTCTACCGCGCGCAATTCGACGCGAAGGGCGTGCATCCGGACGACCTGAAGAGCCTCGCGGACCTCGCCAAGTTCCCCTTCACCGTGAAATCCGACCTGCGCGACAACTATCCCTTCGGCCTCTTCGCCGTGCCGCGCGACCGGATCACGCGCATCCATGCCTCTTCGGGCACCACCGGCAAACCCACCGTCGTCGGCTATACCGCAAACGATATCGACATGTGGGCCAGCATGGTCGCCCGCTCCATGCGGGCCTCGGGCACGGCCCCCGGCGACATGGTGCACATCGCCTACGGCTATGGCCTCTTCACCGGCGGCCTCGGCGCCCATTACGGGGCCGAGAAGCTGGGTTGCACCGTTGTGCCGGTGTCCGGCGGCATGACCGCGCGGCAGGTGACTCTCATAGAAGATTTCAAACCCACGACCATCATGGTCACGCCATCCTACATGCTCAATATTCTTGAGGAGTACCACCATCAGGGCATCGATCCCCGTGCCAGCAGTATCGAGGTCGGGATATTCGGGGCCGAGCCCTGGACCAACAAGATGCGCGCCGAGGTCGAGAGCGCCTTCGACATGCATGCCGTCGATATCTATGGGCTGAGCGAGGTGATGGGCCCCGGCGTCGCCAATGAATGCGTGGAAACCAAGGACGGGCTGCATATCTGGGAGGATCATTTCTACCCCGAGATCATCGACCCCGCCACCGGCGAGGTGCTGGAGGATGGCGAGATGGGGGAGCTTGTCTTCACCACGCTCACCAAGGAAGGCCTGCCGATCATCCGCTACCGCACCCGCGACCTGACACGCCTCCTGCCGGGCACCGCGCGGTCCATGCGGCGGATGGAAAAGATCGCCGGCCGATCGGACGACATGATCATCCTGCGTGGCGTGAACGTGTTTCCGACCCAGATTGAGGAACAGGTGCTGACGGTCGAGGGCCTCGCGCCCTATTACCAGATCGAATTGTTCAAGGACGGGCGCATGGACGCCATGCGCGTGCATGTCGAAAGCCTGCCGCAGCACGGCGACGGCGAAGCGCAGGCCGTGCAGGCCGCCACGCTGGGGCATCGGATCAAGGAGGTGATCGGCGTCTCCGCACAGGTCGTGGTCGCCGATCCCGGCACGGTGGAGCGCAGCCAGGGCAAGGCAAGGCGCGTGGTCGACATGCGCGGGTAGATGTTTCCGCCCGGCTTACGCCGGGCCGACCCGCTGGGGGGAGGCGCTGCCTCCCCCCAGACCCCCCACCGGGGTATTTTGAACCAATGGAAGACAAGGCGCGTTGCGTTACCGATTTTTGGATTAATGGTGTATAGTGTAACATTTTGTTGGACCAATGCGCGCAACTCTGATAGTTTTCCGCGCAGCGAATGGGAGACGCGCAGCATGTATGCCCAGATGGTGAAATCGGAAGGTCCGAAGGATCAGGACGACCCCGCGAAGCTGGCCGAGTTTCAGGCCCGCATCGATGCGGGGGACAAGATCGAGCCGAAGGATTGGATGCCGGAAGGCTATCGCAAGACGCTGATCCGCCAGATCGGCCAGCACGCCCATTCCGAGATCGTGGGCCAGCTGCCGGAAGGCAACTGGATCACCCGCGCGCCGACCTTGGAGCGCAAGGCGATCCTGCTGGCCAAGGTGCAGGACGAGGCGGGGCATGGATTGTACCTTTATTGCGCCGCCGAAACACTTGGCGTCAGCCGCGACGAGATGACCGAGATGCTGCTCGATGGGCGGATGAAGTATTCCTCGATCTTCGCCTATCCCACGCTCACCTGGGCCGATATGGGCGCGGTCGGCTGGCTTGTGGACGGCGCGGCGATCATGAACCAGGTGCCGTTGCAGCGCACGTCTTTCGGGCCCTATTCGCGCGCGATGATCCGGGTCTGCAAGGAAGAGAGTTTCCACCAGCGCCAAGGCTTCGACATCATGATGAAAATGTGCGCAGGCAGTCCGGCGCAGAAGCAGATGGCCCAGGATGCGCTCAACCGGTTCTGGTATCCGGCCCTGATGATGTTCGGGCCCTCGGACAAGGACAGCGTACATTCGAGCCAGTCGATGGCCTGGAAGATCAAGATGAACACCAATGACGAGCTGCGCCAGAAATTCGTCGATCAGACGGTGCCGCAGGCCGAATATCTTGGCCTGACGATCCCCGATGACACGCTTGCCTGGAACGAGGAGAAGGGCGGATACGACTTCGCCGAGCCCGATTGGGACGAATTCTTCGAGGTGTTGAAGGGCAATGGCCCCTGCTCGGTCGATCGCATCGCCACCCGCAAGAAGGCCTGGGACGACGGCGCCTGGGTCCGGGACGGGTTGATGGCCCATGCCGAAAAGGCCCGTGCCGCAAAGGTGGCCGCGGAGTGATGCGTCGGCTCGCTATCGTCTTCACGGCCATTGGCTTTCTCAGTTCATTGAGTGTTGGGTTTCTGTCGGAACCTGCCATCGGCGGCCACGGGATTTCGTTTGACCCGACAGTGATACCAGGAGTGGAGGCGTCCGTTTGGTACGGCCCGGACGCTCGCTGCATGGACTTTACGTATTGCACATTCGTACTCCAGCCATGGATGATCCGATGACCGACAAACGCGAATGGCCCCTGTGGGAGATTTTCATCCGCGGTCAGCACGGCGCCTCGCACCGCCATGTCGGCTCGCTCCATGCGCCGGATGCCGAAATGGCGATCCTGAACGCGCGCGACGTCTACACCCGCCGCAAGGAAGGCGTCAGCATCTGGGCAGTTCCGGCCAATGCGATCGCCGCCTCCAGCCCATCCAAGAAGGGGCCGATGTATGATCCGGCGGAAGACAAGGCCTACCGCCACCCCACCTTCTTCGACATCCCCAAAGTTGTAGGCCCGATGTGATGGCAGATTCCTCATCGCCGACCGCGTCGCGCCTTGAGGCCGAGGGCGCACAATCCGCCGACCTGTTCGAGTTCCTCCTGCGCATGGGCGACAACACGTTGGTCCTCGGCCATCGCGTGTCGGAATGGTGCGGCAAGGGGCCGGTGCTGGAGGAGGACATCGCGCTGGCCAACACCGCGCTCGACCTGATCGGCCAGACGCAGATGTGGCTTGGCCTGGCCGGTGACATCGAAGGCAAAGGCCGCTCCGCCGACGATCTCGCCATGCTGCGCGATGCGTGGGAGTTCCGCTGTTGTCTGCTGGTGGAGCAGCCCAACGGTGATTTCGGCCGCACGATGATGCGCCAATACCTGTTCGATCAATGGCACCTGCTGCAACTGCGCGCTCTGAAGGACAGCACCCACGACCGGATCGCCGCCATCGCCGCGAAGGCCGAAAAGGAGGTGACCTATCACCACGAACGCTCCGCCGATCTGATAATCCGCCTGGGCGACGGCACCGCGGAAAGCCACACGAAAATGCAGGCCGCGTTGGACCTGCTTTATCCGTATGTCGGTGAATTTTTCGAAGGTGACGCAACCGACAAGACCCTGGCCGAGGCGGGGATTGCCCCCGATCCCGCCAGTCTGCGCGGTGCCTTCGATGCCGTCCTCTCCACCACCATGGACGAGGCCACGCTGACCCTGCCAGACAGCCGGTTCAGCCATAAGGGCGGCAAGACCGGCACGCGCCATTCCGAACATCTGGGCCACCTGCTCACGCAGATGCAATGGCTCCAGCGCGCCTATCCGGGCGCGACCTGGTGAAGCCCTCGACCGACCAGATCTGGGCGTGGCTCGATGACGTGCCCGACCCCGAGATCCCGGTGATTTCCGTCGTCGATCTGGGCATTGTCCGCGACGTGCAATGGGCAGGTGACGCGCTGGAGGTCACCCTTACCCCTACCTATTCCGGCTGCCCCGCCACATCCGTGATCGAGATCTCCGTCGACGCCGCGCTCCGCGACAAGGGCATCGAAACCGTCACCCTGAAGCGCCAGATCGCACCGCCCTGGACCACCGACTGGCTGTCCGACAAGGGCCGCGCAAAGCTGGAAACCTATGGCATCGCGCCTCCCAACCCGGCCGGCGGCCCGGCGCAATGCCCGCGCTGCCACTCCACGGATCTGGAACGGATCAGCCAGTTCGGCTCCACACCCTGCAAGGCGCAATGGCGCTGCAAGGATTGCCTGGAACCCTTCGACTACTTCAAATGCATCTGAGGCGCCCTTGGCCAAGTTCATCCCCCTGATTGTCACCGATATTCACCGCACCACGGCGGAGGCCGTGGCCGTGCGCCTCAAGCCCGAAGACGGCTCCACCCTCCCCTTTACCCAAGGCCAATACCTCACCTTTCGCCGGGAGATCGACGGCGTGGAACTCCGCCGCGCCTATTCGATCAGTGCGGGCATCGCCGATGGCACGCTTGAGGTTGGCATCAAGAAAGTGCGCGGCGGGGCGTTCTCCACCTGGGCCAACGACCACCTGCGGGTCGGCGACCGGATCGAGGCGCTGTCGCCCATGGGTGCATTCCACACCCCGCTCCGGCCGGAGGCAAGAAACCACTATCTGGGCTTTGCCATCGGCTCCGGCATCACACCTGTCCTGTCGATCCTGCGCAGCACGTTGGCTGTGGAACCCGGCAGCCGGTTCACGCTGATCTACGCCAACCGCTCGTCGCGCGACGTGATGTTTCGCGAGGAGCTGGAGGATCTGAAGAACGAGAATATGGGCCGTCTGAATATCGTCCATATCCTCAAGAACGACCCCACGGGCATCGACCTCTTCACCGGCCGGATCGACGGCGAGAAACTCGACAGGATGTTCGCCCAATGGGTCGATGTGGACACGGCTGACGCCGCGTTCATTTGCGGCCCGGAAGAGGCCATGAAGACCATCGCGGATCGCCTTGAGAGCCACGGGCTGCCGAAGGGCGCGATCAGGTATGAGCTTTTCGCGGCCACCCAGCAGGGACAATTGCCGCAGAAGGTCGATCTGACAGACGACGCGGCCACTACCACGGCCACGATCATCGTGGATGGCACCGCGCAGGATGTGCCCGTGGCGCCGGGTGAAACCGTGCTGGCCGCCGCCCTCCGCGCCGGCCTCGATGCGCCCTATGCCTGCCGCGCCGGGGTCTGCTCCACCTGCATGTGCAAGGTCGTGAAAGGCGAGGCGCAGATGATCACCAACCACGCACTGGAAGATTACGAAGTCGCCCGCGGCATGGTGCTCAGCTGCCAGGCGCTGCCGGTCGGCGAGACGATCACGGTGGAATATCTCGACCACTGAGCGCTGCACTGGGCGGGACGTATTCCCGAGGTGACATTCGGTGGCGTAGTCACACCCACAGACCTCACGCGCATAACGGCGCCCTCCGACCAAAGCACCACGCGCGGAATCAAGGCCGCAGGCCACCGCGCATCGCCGGACCACCCCCCGGCACGGCGATTTGGCTGAGCTTGGCGCTCCGCCGGTTCATTGCGCGGATTTGGCAACCATGAAGTGCCAGGAACGTCCGTTTGGCCGCCGCGCCGCGGCCCACCGCTGCCGCGGCTCATCGCTTGAACCTCGGACGGCGTTTCCTTGTCTTTCGTCAGCGATGTCACAGGCCAAGAGACGAACCTGCCGAGGCTATCGTGCTCAAGCTCATCCAGATATTCGCGTGAGACCACGAGAAAACAGATACGATGGGAGCTTGCCGAAGGGTCTCCCCTCAGGTTCCGGCGGTCGGGGATCGATCCAGAGACGATGCGGGGAACCGGCAGGGTTTGCGGGCTCTGGTTCGTATGTGCGGAAGGGGACGCGCAGTTCACTCGTCGGCGTCACCTCAAACTCATCCGCCGCAAACCCGTGCCGGGCGTGCATCTCGCCAAACAGGTGCACGTACCGGATGTTTTCATCGTCTTGGGGCGGCATCTTTCTCCGCTGGTGTCGCGCAATCTTGATCCCGGCTTTGAATGACTTGCGCATGGGTAAGTGACCGGGCTCAGCTCCCCCGTTTCGACGGACCGCCACCAAAAACTCTTAACAAACCGTAAGCAAAGTCAAGATTTACAAGCAATTCCCGTCACTTAACCCACCTTATCAACCTTGATAACCCCCGCGTCAGACGGCCTCCAGCGCCACGGCAATCCCCTGCCCGACCCCGATACACATCGTCGCCAGCGCCCGTTTTCCGCCCCGCAACTTCATCTCCAAAGCCGCCGTCCCCGCGATCCGCGCGCCCGACATCCCCAACGGATGCCCCAGCGCGATCGCACCTCCATTCGGGTTCACCCGCCCATCATCATCCGCCACGCCCAGCTCCCGCAAAACGGCCAGCCCCTGGGCCGCGAAGGCCTCGTTCAGCTCGATCACATCGAAGGCGTCGATCCCAAGCCCCAGCCGCGCCATCAGTTTCTGCGAGGCCGGCACGGGCCCGATCCCCATCACACGCGGCTCCACCCCGGCCACCGCTCCGCCCAGGATCCGCGCGATCGGCACCAGGCCATGGCGCGCCACCGCCGCTTCGGACGCCACGATCAACGCCGCCGCGCCATCGTTGACCCCCGACGCATTGCCCGCCGTCACGCTGCCACCCTCCCTAAACGGTGCGCGCAAATTCGCCAGCGCCTCCACGCCGGTCTCGGGCCGCGGATGTTCATCTTCGGAGACGACAATCGGCTCCCCCTTGCGGCGCGGGATCGTCACCGGCGTGATCTCCTCTGCCAACCGGCCCGACGCCATCGCGGCCCCCGCCTTTTCCTGCGACCGCGCGGCAAAGGCATCCTGATCGCCGCGGGAGATCTTGTAATCCTCGGCCACGTTCTCCGCCGTCTCGGGCATGGAATCGATCCCGTATTGCGCCTTCATCACCGGGTTCACAAAGCGCCAACCAATGGTCGTATCGTAGATCTCGGCCTTGCGGGAAAAGGCCGCATCCGCCTTTGGCATCACAAACGGTGCGCGCGACATGCTTTCAACGCCACCGGCGATCATCAGCTCCGCCTCACCCGCCTTGATCGCGCGGGCGGCGGCGATGATCGCGTCCATCCCCGAGCCGCAGAGCCGGTTGATCGTGGTGCCGGGCACCGCCACCGGCAGCCCCGCCAGCAGCGCCGACATCCGCGCCACGTTGCGGTTATCCTCACCCGCCTGATTGGCGCAGCCGTAGTAGATGTCGTCCACCGCGGCCCAATCGACGCTCGCGTTGCGATCCATCAGCGCGCGGAGGGGAACCGCCCCCAGATCATCCGCCCGAACAGACGCCAAAGCGCCGCCAAACCGGCCGATGGGGGTGCGCACGTAATCGCAGATAAAGGCGTCGGCCATGTCGGATCTCCTCACTGTCCGGCGGACCCTATCAGGGGCCACCGAGCGAGGGAAAGCGCTTCTGCCCGGTCCGCGCCATTGGGACGACTGGACCGCGTGGACGGATAAATACGGCAGACCGCAGCCGATTGACCCGTGCCCCACCCGCCCGTGCTACAGTTGGCCCAATGGAGCCAATCGACAGGGCAGAAATGGACGCAATTGCCGACGCCGTAAAACACTACCTCGCTCGCACCGGACACATCCTGACGCGCCTGTCTGCGCAGGAGGACAAGGACGACCTGCTAACGGGTCGCCTGTCGCCGGACATGTTCGACACCGGGTTCAATCTGGCCCTTGCCATTCAATTCGCGGCCCGATGCATTTGCCCGCCGACGGGGCAGGACGTGCCGGACATCCCTGACGAATTCACCTTTGAGAGCCTATCGGCCTACCACGCTCAGATCTCGCAACTGATCGCGCCGATCAGAGCCGACGATCTGACGCATCCCGTATCCCATGTCGCTGGGGAGGCGGAGTTGCGCCATGATCCCGACGAATACGTCACACGGTTCGCCTTCCCGAACATGATCTTCCATTTGACCATCGCATATGCCGGCCTGCGCCACGGCGGCATGTCCCTCGGCAAGGCCGATTTCGATGGCCTGCATCGTTACTGACGTTGGGAGACAGCCGATAGATCGGTCTGGGCGCGCAGCCTGCTGACGGCGCGCACGCGGTCTGCCACTGCGATAGCTTGGGCTGTAGGAAGGAGAGTGGCGCGCTGGGGAGGACACCCAAAAGCGTTGATTTCTCGACGCAATTTTGCTGGTGTGAACAATATACACCCTCAATGATTTCAAACACTTAGCTGATCGGTTGTTCAGGTTTTCTCGCCGCTCTCACTCGCCAAGCAAAACCGTCTTCCATTTCGTCACCTGAACCACCTTGTCGATCCGCCGAACCGGCAAGCGCCCATAGTCACCTATCTGTGGAGAATGAACGGTCATCCGCATGTATTCCATCGTCTTGCACGTGCCACAGGCGAACGGGGGGATGTGGACGGGATGTGCCGCCCCGACAAACTGCACCAGGTCGGTCGCGAGATAATAGATTGTGCGCCGACACAGGTTGCAATTCACCTTCATCAGATAGCCCGCCAGGGCCTCGTCTGCGAGGGTCCGGAAAGGCTTCGAAGGATGGGCTTTGATGGGCGGATGACCGACGGGCATGAACGAGAACATAATAGGAACATTTCTCGTACGTCCAGCTTCACGTCACGGCGTCCGCCTTTTCGCCTGTGAACACCAGCTCCATCTCATCAGCGGGCAGCGGTCGCTGGAGTGCCATGGCATCCTCTGCTGAGCCTGTCAGCCATGTCTCAAAGTCTTCCGCACTGCGAAGGATGACAGGCATCGCCTTCGGGTGGATCGGCGCGACGATTTCGTTTGGTTCGGTGGTCAGGAACGTCATGGCCAGCGTCGGCGCGTTCTGGTCGGCAAGCTCGGCGTCCGCGGGTTTTCGAAGGCCGTCCTTCTCCCAATTCCACATCCGGCAGAGCCCGGCAAAGGCAAAGGGTGGTCGCTCCTCCCCACCCAGAAGGCGGAACCAGCTCGCCGCCTTGATGGGCTTTCCCGACTTTCCGGGGATCTTCTCGGTGGGGTGATGCTCGGAGAAAGATGACGCCGGCACCAGGCACCGCTGATCGAGGCGGGTGAGGGCAAACTTCCACGGGAACGACGATAGGTTCCTGGCATTGGTGACCCAGCCGAAGGGCGCCTTGTTCCACCCCCAACGGGCATAACGTAGAGCGCGATCACCGTCCTTGTCCACGCGGACGATTGGAACCTCCGCATCGGGGAAAATCGCACTCTGCGGGCCATAATTCCCCAAATGGTCGGAACCGGGGGCCACGTTGAACAGGCCCCGCATTGCCTGTTGAGCGGTCGTGAGGGAGTAGAGGTTGCACATCTGGCGCAGGTTTCAGCGGATGGCCGCAGATGTCAAATGCGCATGGTCGTTAGAACCGACCGAACAGTGGTTCTTTGCGACCAAGGCTGTGATCATCCAATGTGCACGACGTCATAAGATTTAGCGGGATAGTGATCCAAGAGTTGCCGTGTAAGGGTTGATTGGATGCGGACAGTGAGGAATGCGCATGACCTGGATCATTGAACAACTCATAGCATACTTGGTTCACCTGAAGGATGAACCACTGCTGACGCAGTTAATCACTCTCCTCGGCTTGCCTAGCATTTTCATTGGGTATCCAGTCTGGGTGATCACCAGGAAAGTGCGTGCTTCAGTAACTAGTTTTGAGACGATCAATCAGATGCTGATCACGGCTCGTAGAGAAGCAACTTCACTGGAACAGGAACGAGACGCCCTGCAGACCCAAACTCCAGCGAGATTTTTGACTCAGTTTGAAGGTGAAATGAACGATGGAAACGAGGAACGTGCGGCAGCGGTTGCACGTGACTTCCTTAACCGTCAGAAAGATGAGTTGGTGCTGGCTTTTCGAGCCTTGATGGAGGATGCAGCTCGGCAGTCTGTTCATGACGGAGCACCAGCCTTTGCTTCTGCTAGAAGCTGGGCACTGGCTGCTTTTGCCTTACAGCCAATAGATCGCAATTTGCGCATGGTCATTGATGAACTCGCAGAAGCCGAAGCAATCTCAACTAAAGGTGCACGAGCAAAACTGAGGGGCGGGAATAGTCGCGCGGACCGCGCGTCGCGTGAGGATCGGTCGCCGGCCGACCTTGAGGCTTTGTCTGCGCAATTCTTTGATGCCCGAGGACGCGGACATCATAATTTGATGCTTTTGCTCGCAAATCATGGGCTCATGCTAGCCCGGCGACGTCCGTTCGGTTTCGGATCAATTGAGCATCTGCTTTACCGGCGACATAGGCTTGAATCTCTAAATCTCATCGGCCGAAGCCAGGAAGCGCTGATGGAAGCAGAGACGCTTTTGATGGACTACGAAAACGGGTTTGCAGACCAAGAAACTGATATACTCTACCTCCGGACCCTTATTGCGAAATGTAAGCGAGCAACCGGCGATAGTGCCGGTGCGCTTGCAGAGCTCACAGAGCATTTGCCGATCAGCATCGACGTGTTCGGAGAACAGCACCCCGAAGTGCTGACCATCCGCACGATCATGGCCCAGTGCCGGATGGGCCTCGGCGACAATGCCGGTGCGCTTGCTGAGCTCACAGAGCATCTGCCGATCAGCATCGACGTGCTCGGAGAACGACATCCCGATGTGCTGACCATCCGAACAATCATGGCCCAGTGCCGGAGGAGCCTCGGCGACAATGCCGGTGCGCTTGCAGAGCTCAC
>CANLXA010000002.1 GCA_947494975.1 uncultured Roseicyclus sp.
CAAAACGTAACCGAGGAATATGAAAAACAGACCCGCAGACTCTCGTTATGAATGAGGGAGCCTCGGGGGGCAGGTCACTTGTTCTCCAACTGAGGAGACAAACGATGAAGAGAAGCCGTTTCAACGAAGAACAGATCATAGGCATCCTGAAGGAGCATCAGGCCGGTCTTCACGCTACTACTCAACACTTAGATCAAATCGGCCCCAACCGTGTGTGGGGAAGGTCAGTAGTAGTCAAGTTGGGGCTTCCATAGGAAATTCTATGTCCCACCACTCACTTCGATCTCCAACACTGAGAATTAAACTTGAGAACTCGCGACCGCCATATTCTGAACTTCCAATTAGTAGCGTTACTCGGTATCGCTCTACCCTAGTGTTTGTCCGCAACTCTCTGACGATGTTTCTAAATGCGTAAATGCTATCGGACGACCTTCGGGTGTCTTGCAGTAGCCGCCACGTGGTTCTCATGGAAGTGAATAGAGGCTCCAACAACGAGGCGTAATTTGTTGGATCCTCGCTCAATAATACTGCAAGCACAAGAAGTGCTTCAAGGTCGCGCTGAAAATATCTTCGCCCATCGGGATGTACGTAGTTGAAGGCGGAAAAACTTCGCTCAAGCTCCAACAAGCGTTGATTTGGCTGTAGATCGCGGACCATTGCCACGTAGAAGCGAATCCTACCCTCCAAGGTACGCGCCGTGATTGCTTCATCCTCTCCTGATTGATCGCTTTGATCCAAGACCGTTCTTTGGTCTTCGATTACTTGAAGCGAAAGCTCTAATCGCTCTGCAAGAGCGGCTTCGTCTTGGTCCACGTTAAACTGGGCAAGGGCATAATCTGCATTTGAGGCTGCGTACCTTCGCATGTTCTCGAGAAGTTCGGGTAATGATCCATGCCAAAAACTGTGAAGGTCATAATCAAGGTTGCTCTCACCGGGAAGATAGCCAAGTCTCTCAAGAGCAAGTGCAAATCCGTCCCGCGCACGGAGGAACTGGGTAGGCGTGTGTGCGCGTTGATGCCAATAGCGGGCCAGTAACCTGTGGGACTCTGGTCGGTCTGAAAACTGCCGAACCAACTCCTCGCAAAGCGCAAGACCGTCCGCGCCACTATCTCCCTCCACCGCGTTTGAGCATCGTTGGCTCATTTGCGCGAATATGGCCTCTTCTACATTTCTCATAGTGTTGCTTGGACTCATCCACATAACTGCCAAAAAGACGGCAAACCCCCCCGCCGCTTTAACCACCACTCGCCCACGTTCACCGAAATTTCTCTCGAGAATTAAGTCAAAAAAACCAGTAAGAGACGAGGCAATAACACCTGCAGATACAGCGACCGCTACGTTTGCCATATAGATGAATTGTATTCCCGCCCCTCCCGCCAAATCAAGTTCGGCAACTATGACGAAAAGATATAGCAAAATCAAGAAAAGCAATAAGGCAAACGATGCCCAAATAAGCCTAGTTCGGTCTTTTCGCGAAATCATCGCCTAACTCACCTAAAAAAAGAAGCTCACCTAACGGGCGAAAGCAAATGGTTCTCCGGTAGGAAATGTTGCTGTTCAGCGTAAAATCCGTGGGTTCGATAAACCTCTTGCTCTTGTATCATCGAAACAGTAGCCCTCGCAATATGTTCGCCGGCGTTTTGGAGGGCGTCAGGCAAGTTTGGCACGCTGGCAATTTCGACACTCAATGCAGGGAGTGAGTTGATCTGACCGCAACCTGACGACTCACAAATAACATAAAGATTTCCTTCTCCTTCGGCATCAAGCTCCAGTCTTTCAATCAAATTTTCATTTGGCCAAACGAGGTTGAACTGAACACCAGCGGCAACATCGGGAAAATCCACCTGCACAGCACTAAACCCTTGCGAAATGCTTTCCATCCATTCCGTGCTTACATCACCCACTACTACGAATTCATATTCTTGAAATTGCAGCGCTTGCTCAATCACGGTGCACGTAGTTCTATCCGGATCAGCTGCATGGCTTACGGAAACGAGCTGGCCACCGGCCAACGCAAGAGTTAAAAAAATCAGGGTTTGCTTCATAAATACGGTCTCATCTGCGTTGAAAAGTCTTATGGCATTGACAGCTTAATAATCACAAACTGGTCGCATTCACACTAGCATCGCGATGGACAAGGGGCAAGAGACATGGGTGCCGTAGCCTTGATCCGTTCCGCCACTGAAGTGCCTCGCACACTTGGAATTTGGCGTTACAAACTTGAGCCTATTTCATTCAATTGCTACGCCGGCACCAGTGCTTGGTGCGGCGTGGGTCAGATTGGCTATTTGCGGCCATCGAATCGGCCGCGGCATCCTTTAGCTAAGCTGACATCACTTCCGCGATGACGGCCCAAAGCATGCGTAATTGGGCTGACCCTGAACTGAGGTCGAGTTCCCGATAGGATCACAGGATATCTGTGAACATGGGAGAATTCGAATGGAGTATTTTGCTGGCTTGGATGTATCGCTGCGGTCGTGCGCGGTTTGTGTTGTCGATGGCAAAGGGGCGATTGTGTATGAGCGAGAGCTGCCTTGCGAGATCGAAGAGATCGCGAGTTGCCTGACTGCACTTTCCTTTCCAATCGAACGCATTGGCTTTGAATCCGGCACTTTGAGCCAGCATCTGTTCTACGGCCTTACAGCGGAAGGGTTCGATGTTGTTTGCATGGAAGCGCGTCAGGTGAGCGCCGCCCTGTCGGCAATGCGCAACAAGACGGATCGGAATGATGCCCGCGGAATTGCCCAGATATTGCGGACGGGATGGTTTAGCCCTGTTCACATGAAGAGCCGGGAGGCGCATGGGGTTCGGGCCCTTCTGAGTACGCGGAAAGCTCTGCTCAGCAAGACCATTGATTTGGCCAATGAGGTGCGCGGTCTGCTGAAGATATTTGGCATACGGCTGCCGAAGACCGTGCAGCATGGCAGCTTTGACGATGTGGTTCGGACGATGATTGAGATCGATGAGGTTCTCGCACATGCAATGCTACCGCTGCTCGACGCACGGTTGGTTCTGTACAAGCATTTTCTGGAACTCGATCGGCGTGTCAAACACGCGGCCCGTCAGGACGATGTATGTATGCGCATGATGACTGTCCCCGGAGTGGGCCCAATTGCCGCTCTAACCTTCAAGGCTGCCGTCGATGATCCCGCGCGGCTCAAAAGGTCTCGCACCGTGGCAGCCCACTTCGGACTTACACCTCGAAGATTCCAATCTGGCGAACAGGACAACCCAGGTCGGATATCGAAAGCGGGGGATCGAGACGTAAGATCGACACTCTATGCCGCCGCCAATGCCTTGCTGATGCGAACGATGGCGGGCTCTCAGATCAAGTCATGGGGCATGCGATTGATGCGTACCAAAGGGCGTCGCCGCGCCGTTGTGGCTGTTGCCCGCAAACTAGCTGTCCTGCTTCACCGTATGTGGGCGGATGGCACGGAGTTCCGTTCAGAGAAGGTGGAGGGCACGGCATGATCTAATCGCCCAACACCAATCTGAACGGGGTCGTCCTCACCGGACGAGGTTCGTGGACAAAGCCGAAAATGTCTGCTGCGCCATCAAGCGCGTCCCAAAGCGAGGCTCTCCACTGCCAATCCGACACATGCATGCAGCGATGTCCCACGAGGCATCACCCAAACTGCGAAGAGAAGCGTGACCCGGATGAGCGACAACGGCCCCAAACAAAGAAGGAAAACGAGCTTGACCCAAACGCCCAATTAGAGAAGCAGGCTTTGATCGACTGTCCCTCTGCCGCGGTGCAGCTTCCTTAGAGCTGTCATTCAGTGCTATTCACCAAGGACTCTGCGTACTGAGGTTAATGCTATGACGCAACTGCCAGTAAAAGCTCTACCATCCAACGATACTGGGCGATTGATAGTCCGCCTAAACAAGAGCCACCGAGAAGGTGTCCCCCGCTACGGGATTGCGCAGCTAACGAATGCTAGAAACGCCAAATCAGTTATGGTTCTCGTTCTTGGTCATGACGATGGAACAGCCATTTTCATGCCATATGACATCAGAGAGGCTCTTAGCGTAGACAAAGGTGGACACCTCGACTTCACAATCCAAAAGGTTGGATGGTTGGGCAAGATATCCTGGCTTCTCGCAACCCCTGATCCGGCGGTCCATCTCCCGGCATTGCTCGCACTTATTTCGGTGTGCTTAGGTGCCTTCGGGGTACTTATTGCCTTCTTTTGATAGGTTTCGGCTTGAGGTGCCATTGTCGGATTTCCGTAGCAGCGCAATCCAATCAACTGAAAGGTGGCCAGTCGCGGAACTCGTGAGGCCTTGTACCGCATGTCGTAGCTGGCACCCGATATAGTTGCGCATTTGTGGTGGCCGTACTAGCATGAGAACAAAGTAGAAACTTGTCCGATTCGGTGGGAGGCGCGTCTTACAGGTTTGCTGATGCTCAGGAGATGAACCTATGACCGCAACGATCACATCGTTTCCGATTGGAAATGCTGACTCAACCCGCCTTACGCTCGCAGACGGACAACGGCTTCTCTTTGACTTTGCCGATATGGGCAAATCGGATGGATCGGATGTTTCGTTCGATCTCCTAGCTGCTATTAAGGACGATCTGAGAGCCGACAGAAAGCCAAAGCTTTCAGTGCTTTGTTTCACTCACCTCGATCGGGACCACTGTTTTGGGGCAGAGGACTCGTTTCATTGGAGCCATTCTCCGTCAAGACAGGGTGAAGAACGCATCAAATATGGAGAGCTGTGGGTTCCTGCAGCAGCTATCATCGAAACCGAACTAGACTGCAAGGACGCCAAAATTGTTCAGGCGGAGGCTCAACATCGATTGATAAAGGGTGAGGGGATCAAGGTTTTCTCATCGCCCAAGAAGCTTGAAGATTGGCTCAAACGGCGAAACTTAACGCTCAAAAGTAGAGAGCATTGCATCGTTCATGCCGGCGAGCCACTCGACAACTTCACCCTCAGTGGAAGCGCGAAAGCAGAGTTTTTTCCACATTGCCCCCTGAGCTGGACGCAGGATGACGACGGAGAAGTGAACCGAAACGAACACTCGATCGTGCTGCACGTGACCTTCCGCGAAGGTAGCCGTGATACGAAGTTGCTGCTCGGGTCTGATGTCGATTCCGACACATTGTCCGCAATTGTCAGGTCAACAAAAAGGCATGGGAACGAAGAACGACTTGAATGGGATGTGTTGAAGCTATTCCACCACTGCTCTTACAAGGCGCTGAACAAGGATGGAAAAGAGGATGATCCGACCAAACCCGTTCCAGATGTGAAATGGCTGATGGAAGAACAGGGGCAATATCGCTCAATCATAATCTCATCTAGCCAGAAAATCCCGCTTCCTGGCAGCAAAGAAGACAACGACCAACCGCCTCACCGCAAGGCCGCGAATTACTACAAAAAACTGCAGAACGGCCGAAATGGCACTTTCAAGGTCACGATGGACGACCCGAAGAAGCCGATCAAAGTCAAAATCTCGTCGTCCGGTGCTAGCTTCCTTGCAGCGCCTGCCGTCTTGCCAGCTAGCAGCGCGGCGGCCAAGCCCATGCGAGCTGGTTGAACGATGGATGGCTTAATGAGCGAAGTCAGCGAAGATGAGCCATTTTTTGAAGTCGGTGGTGATAGGATTTCGCCGGATCAACTAGGAGAAGGGCTAGCCAGATCCCTGATCGACTTTGTTTCCGGGCATGGTGGACACACTGCCGTCGTCGAAGAGCTTCGGAGAATAGATGGCAACATTGACGTCGTGGTCCTGAACATGACGACGTGTGTTTCGCAAGAACCAAAATTTGAAGTTCTGCCAGAGGAACGATTGGCAGTCGCGTTCATAAACGATGAACCAGCCATTGTACCTCTCAGAAAGGACTTTCCGCTAACCCCTCATTCCTATGGTTTGCCGGTAGAGTCTGTGCTTCCCGGAAGTATGACGATCTGCCTGGATGATCGCCCTTGGGAAGACGCCAAAGCAGACTATAGCGGTGCAGAAATCATCCGACGAGTTATCTCCTGGTTCGGACGTGTAGACACTGGTGACGTCGATGATGCTCTCCAACTACCGCACACGATTTTTCTGCCAGCCGAACAGACAATCGTGATGTCCTCGAAACTACAAGCAAAGTTTTGCGACCCGGCAAAGCCACCCGTGTTCTTGCGGCTAAAGTCCTTAGGTGAAAGCGACAAGTATCTTGTCGCGGAAGCTGCCGAAATCGCTGAAACGAGTGATCCTACTGGCGATGCTGTAGGGGCGTTTGTCGGGTTTACGCTTGGAGTCAGAGCACAAAACAGTGGCGCAATGTGGCACCGACCCCAGCATCTCGGGCATCTTCGCTACATGCTCGCAGGCGGACAAGAAGACCTTCTCGATCTGCTGCGCAGCAGATTAGATGAGATACTGAGGAATCCCGGACCTGACCTTGAGCGCCTATATCAATTTCGGCTGCTGTTTCAGTTTGTCGTATTCAACGAAGGCCACGACAATGTTGAACCGATGTTTCTCGGAACGGAAGCCTCGCTAGGTGAGATTGGCGTAGCGACAGGCCTTCTGTTCGAAACGCCACGAGGTGTCGGTCACAGTTATGGGCGTTGCTTGCCAATCGGCGAAATAGACGAAGAGCTGGTCGAAGGTATCCGATTAGTGTCGGCCAACCTCAGCTTTTCCTTTGAAGGAGAAGTTGCCACAATTTACGCAGGGAATGACGAAGAATGGCGCGCAGGAATCGGAAAAAGTGTAGTTATGTTGGGAGCGGGATCCATCGGCTCGCAGTGCATTACAACACTCGTTCGTGAAGGCGCTTTCGAAAAGTTGACCATCGTGGATGACGACATCTTTGCTCCCCACAATCTGGCACGCCACGTGTTGCGCGGGCCCGCCTTGGGAAATTCAAAGACCGCAATGCTATCCGACGACCTGCGCGCGATACGCGCAGACCTGTGCATCGAGACGATAAGTGAAAAAATTTCGACAACACAACCATCTGAAACGCTGAACGAAGCCCTAGCAACATCGGACCGCATCCTCGATTTCACCGCGTCTCTTGGTGCCAGTCGAACCATAAGCGCAATCTCTCAGCGAAGTCGTGCAATCTCCGCCTTTTTTAATCCCGCCGGAAGCTCCGTCGTCGTTCTCCAAGAAGATGCATCCAAAACACTCGATCTCGCTACCTTAGAAGCGCTCTACTACGCGGAAATCTGTCACAACAAGTCGCTTTTTGACCATTTGCGGCCAGGGGACCAAGCAGTGGTTTCTGGCGGGCAATGTCGCGCTGTGACCAGTAGAATTCCTGCCTCCAGAGCTGCAATTCTATCAAGCATCGCTGCAAGCGAGCTTGGGAAAGTTATGTCTTCTCCTGACCCGAGCATCACGATCGCCAGCATCAACGCTGACGGCGGGACAAGCATGCATCGTTCAATACCGGCCATTGGAAAGATGTCTCTGGACGCAGCCGGTTGGAAAATTTGTTTGGCAGGTGCGGTCGCACGGAGACTTCAAAAACTACGAGAGGCCCATTTGCCCAGCGAGACGGGAGGCATCCTCCTGGGGGTCGTTGACCACGCGCGGAAACGGATTGAAGTTTCAATGGGATTAGAAGCTCCACCTGACAGTTCCGGTTCCCCTTCATCGTTCGAAAGGGGCGTGCAAGGAACAATCGATAGCATTGCCGAGGCGCGTTCACGGACCATGCATCAACTAACGTATATCGGCGAATGGCATTCCCATCCCCGGGGAGCACAAACGGCACCCAGTCCGACGGACGCGGCTCAACTCGTGTTGCTTAGGGAAGAGCTCTTGGCTGAGCAACGCCCGCCGGTGATGGTTATAGTCGGTGACAGTGGCACCAATCCAATTTCGTTGGAGGTTTATCAGTGAGTTTCGATGCCTATGAATATGTTGGGGTAATCATACCCGGTGCGCTTCCGACCCTGACTGTGTCACTCCTGATTCCCGAGGTTGCATCTGTTGTCAGAAGTGAAGGCGTAGAACTTGGGACTTTGGGTATTTTTCTGATCATGTCATTCGTGGTCGGTCATGTCGTACAGCTCATCGGCAATTGGATTGAGATAATTGAAGATTCTATTGGTTGGGGGAAAGATGCACTCGTTTTGAACGAGAAACGGCGGCCAATTGACATTGGTCGCTGGCAACGATTTCTCTCGGAGTTGCGTTCAAAAGGCATCACTGACGCAGACGAACTCAATTCCAACTCATGGCAAGGAATTCGCAAGGAAGTTTATGCGGCTCTTCAAGCCGAGAAGCGAACTCAGAGAATTGACGCCTTCAATCGTACGTATGGTATGTGTCGTGGCATGGTGGCCGGAACGATCTTGACGATCGGGCTCATCCTAGCTTTGGGCGGTACTGAGCATCAGTCGAAGGCACTTTTGACATTCGCTTTGCTTACCATCCCACTCTACATCCGCATGCGCCGCTTTAGCCGACATTACTTTACGGAGATAGTTTCCCAGTACCTTGCTCTAAGATCGTCAGGCAGGTAGGGCGTCTGCCCTTGAGTTCTCTCCATTACATTTGGCGAAAATACCAAAACCGAATGTCGGCTATTGGCAAGCCGGCGCAACAGGGCTGCTATCGCAGCGAAATTCCGCTTTCCGCCCATTCTGTTGAAAAACAACGTGTTGCGAGCGCAGAAAGTGACGCGCTGAACCGAGCGCGAGTGCCTTTCTGATCAGGCTTTTCGTGTTTGCTGCGGTACGGGAAAGATCTTGGCGAGTTTGCGGAGGTTCTGGGCTGTGGCGGCGAGGAGGAATTCGTCGTTTGCGCCGCACGGTCCACGTAATCGGAGGCGTCCCAGGCCGAGAATGCGTTTGAGGTGGGCGAAGAGCATTTCGACCTTCTTCCGCAACTTCATAGAGATGTCGTACTGGCGGGTCTTGGCGATGTCGCGCGCGACCTGGCGGGCGTCTTCGTGTTCCTCGCGGGTGATCTTGCGTGCATCGGCATTGGGGCAGCACTTGGCTTTGGACGGGCAAGCTTGGCAGACGTCTTTCAGGGCGCGATATCGAGCCGTGCCTTTGCCGGTCGGTCCCCGGTTCGGATCTGAGTAGTTGCGACGGAACTGCTTGAGGGCGTGACCTTCGGGACAGATGTATTGGTCGTTCTCGGCATCCCACTCAAAGTCAGCGCGAGACCATGTACCATCGGATCGACCTGCCTTGTCGAAGACGGGAATGTGCGGCGCGATCTTGCGGTCGACCAGCCACCCCAAGAGTGGCCCGGTGCCGTAGGCGGTATCGGCGATCAGCCGTTCGGGATGCAAATCGAACTTTGCTTTCACCCGCCTCAGCATCGTCTTTGTCGATCCAACCTCAGCCTGTCGGATTGAGCGTGTGGCTTCGACGTCGACAATGACGCCGTGGTCCGTGTCGATCAGGTAGTTGTCAGAATAGCTAAAGAAAGCAGGCCCTTTGCGGGCCGCGGTCCATTGGCTCGCCGGATCGGAATGGGAGGTGAACTTCGGCTGCACCTCGCTCGCCGCACCGAACGCCGCCTCGTCCAGCGTGTCGAGATACTCGCGAACTGCGCGAGGCGCATCTGCCGGATCGATGGTCGATACGTCCCACTCTTCCTTCGGTGTCGAGTTCTGTTTGTTGGCATCCGCCTCGATCAGGCTGGCATCAATCGCCATCCGCTGGCCACTGACCAGCCCTTCTTCGATGCACCTTGCCACCGTCGTCTCGAACAGATGGCGCAGCAGCTCGCTCTCGCGGAAGCGGCCATGCCGGTTCTTCGAAAAGGTAGAGTGGTCAGGAACGCGGTCGTTCAGATCGAGGCGGCAGAACCAGCGATAGGCGAGGTTCAGATGGACCTCTTCACAGAGCCGCCGTTCGGATCGGATGCCGAAGCAATACCCAACCAGCAGCATGCGGATCAGCAGTTCAGGATCGATTGAAGGACGGCCCGTGTGGCTGTAGAACTCCGCAAGATGCGTCCGAATACTGCTCAGATCGACGAAGCGATCAATCGACCGCGACAGGTGATCTTGGGGAACATGGTCTTCAAGCGAGAACTCGTAGAACAGCGCCGCTTGTGCCTCTTGCCTCGGTCCCAACATCGCCAATCCCTCCCTACAGAAAGAATTGAATCAGCTACTTAGGTCTCGATCAAGGAAGAGTTTTTCAACGCAATACGCCCATGCTGTTGAAAAACTCTATGTTGCGGTGCGGCAAGTCGTTTGATTCACTCGGTTTATCGAGATTGGGAGGATCGAGCGATGATGGGCATTCAAAGGGCTGAAGCACAGCTGTTTTACGAGTTCGATCTGGACGCCCATGTTCCGCCTAATCACGTACTTAGAGAGATTGACCGCTTCCTGGACATGGGCGACATGCGGGAGAGGCTGAAGCCGTTCTACAGCCATACGGGCCGCCCCTCGATTGATCCCGAGCTCATCGTCCGGATGCTGGTGATTGGCTATGTGATGGGCATCCGGTCTGAGCGCCGCCTTTGCCAGGAGGTGCATCTCAATCTGGCGTACCGTTGGTTCTGCCGCCTTGGACTGGACGACAAGGTGCCCGACCATTCTTCCTTCTCGCGGTATCGCACAGAACCTCAGAAAGCTTGCCAAGCTCAGGCCCAAACCCATCCAAACGGAGGCCGCAGCATGATCTGAACAGTCAAATTAGCCCAATTGGGTGTCGGCCGGACCAGCATCCGGGGCAAACAGCTCACGTAGAAACTCCAGCGGCGATCCCGTCGTCAAATGCGCCGGGTTCTTCAACAGAATCCGCCCCTTCCTTACGTAACTTTCATAAACCTTCGTAGCACAATCGTCGGTGATCGGCGGCGAATAGGCCGTGGTTGAAATGCAACGGAACTGCGACACTCACCTGGCATTCTTTGCGTACTCCTGCCGCAAAACTGAGCAGGGAATAGCTTACAGGAACCCGGTACGCTGTCCATGCGCCGGACCAGTAAAGCTGTGCCTTTGAGAAATGGTAGCGGAGGGGCGCTACTGCCTTCCCCCCGGCAGACACCGGGAACCTTTAGTATTGATCTTCGCTCTTGTAGTTCATGACCTTAAGCGCCTAGCGACTTCGCGACTTTCTTCAGCGATCTGCGCCACGACGTCTGCTGCCGGCGCGATCTCATCAATCAGTCCGGCCGATTGCCCGGCCTCGACTTTGCCGCCGTCCAGATCGCCGTCGATGACGGCTGTGCGCAGCGTAATACTGGAAAAGAGGCTGCGCCGCGCGTCGAGCGACGCGCCCTCCTGTTCCAGAGCCTCCATCCGGTCCGTGAATCCGTTGCGCAGCGCCCGGATCATGCCCAGGTCACGTCCGACCACGCGAGTGTCAGCTACGCCCGCCTTAACGACACGATCCTTGTAGGCCGCGGAAACGCCCGCCTCTGGGGTGGCGATGAACCGTGTGCCGAATGCAGCCGCATCCGCGCCCAGTGCCAATGCGGCAACAAGGCCAGCACCGTCTGCCCATCCACCAGACGAAATTATCGGAATATCAGGCAGGGCACGGCGGACTGCGCGCAACAACACGTGGCCGGAGACGAGATCGGGTGGCGGGTGGCCGCCTGCCTCGCTCCCTACGACGTTAAGCGCATCTGCACCGGCGGCAGCGGCCTTTTGCGCGTGGGCCACGCTGGCGACCGTGTGGATGCAGATGACACCCAGACCCTTGAATCGATCAAGATAGCGCGCCGTACCGCCTTGGCTTGCCACCAGAACCGGCGGTCGAAGATCTGCCAGCAGATCCATGACCTCCTCCGCCCCCTTGCGGTAGAGTGGGAGGTTCACGGCAAAGGAGCGATCGGTCTGCACGCGTATCCCGGCAATGGCGGCTTCGATATCGGTCAATCGCATTGGACCCACCGCCAGCGTCCCAAGCCCACCCGCGCCGCTGACGGCGGCGGGCAAGGCGACATTGGAGGACGCCCAGGACATTCCTGCCTGCACGATGGGCAGGTCGATCCCCAAAAGGCGCGTGATGCGGGTGCCTCTGCTCATATCCCGGCGCCGTTCAATAGCGCCATCGCGCGTTGCGCCAGGGCTGCCTTGCTGACCTTGCCGCTGGCGTTCAGGCCAAGGTCATCGACACCCCTGACACACCAGATGTGCCGTGGTGCCTTGAAGCCCGCCATCGTGTCTTTCGCCCATTTTCCCAGCGTTGCCGGATCTGCATCGGACACGCAGAATGCGACGGGAACATCGCCCAGTCGTTCATCTGGAATTCCGACCACCTCGGCGAACGCGATTTCCGGGTGGCGTAGCAAGAGCGCTTCAACTTCAGCGGGGGCAACGTTTTCCCCACCTACGCGCAGCATCTCTTTCATGCGACCAACGAAGGCAAACCGACCCGCACCATCGCTTCGACCGAGATCTCCTGTGCTGAGCCATCCGTCACGGTCAAGCGTTTCGGCCGTCTCTTCTGGGCGGTCCCTATATCCCCGCATGACCGACCAGCCGCGCACTGTTATTTCGCCTTCACCTACCTCGTCCAACTGATGACCCGCGATCCGAACCTCCATGCCGGGTTGTGGAGCCATCAAGCCATCGGCGCGCAGATCTGCATCCTCCCACCAAGCAGATTGCCCGACGTTGGGGGAGGCTTCGGAAAGGCCATATCCGGTCACGGCCTCGTGCGCGGACATCTCGGAAATCACCCGCTTCACGATCTCGGGTGTCGCAGCCAACCACGCACCGCGCAGGTTCAATTGCGTCGCCTCAAGATCGGGGTGATCCAGTAGCATCGCAGCCATCGTTCCGTTCCCGGCAAAATGCGTACAGCGCTCAGTTGCCATCTGCGCCAAGGCGGCAGCAGGCTCGAACCGGTCCATCGACACCAGCGTCGCCAGGTGCTGAAGGCACGACAGGATCGACAAGGTCGTGCCTGCCACATGGAAAAACGGACGCGCCGAATGCAGGCGGTCGCCCGCGCGCAAACCAAGCCGTTGACTGGAGACGAAGGCATTGGTCAGCATCTGTTGATGCGTTAGCGGAACCGGTTTTGGAAAAGCCGTGGTGCCGGACGTATACTGAATCAACAAATCGTCCTGAGCTTGTGGCAGTGAGGAAAGAGGTGCTTGGCCAATAATGAACGCGTTCCACGGGATGGTACCCTCTGGCGCATCGCCATCCATGATCAAGGTTCTCAAATCCGGCACAGCGGCTCGGATGTCTGGCAGCATCGACGCAAAGTCAGACGATAAGACCTGATCTGCAAATACAGCGCGGCGCACCCCGGCATCGCGCAGAACGAAGGCAATTTCATCTGACTTGAGGCGGGTATTCACTGGGACAGTCACGGCGCCAAGCCGCGCCAGCGCCAAAAAGATCGTCACCCACCGGATCGAGTTCCCCATGCACAGCGCCACAGGCTCACCGTGTCGCACGCCCAAGGCTGCGAAGGCCTGAGCCAGGTCATTCGTGTTGCGCTCAAGCTCGCCAAAGGTGATGCGCCCGTCCGGAGCAACCAGCGCTTCAAGGTCCGGCGTCAGCCATGCGGCACGCGCGACAGCATCCGGCACGATAACCGCACCCGCCACGATTGGTGGGGTCGGTGTCACAGTCAGGCTCACGTTGCGCGCTTGGCAAAAGCCGCCAGCCCGTCTTGCCATTCCTCACCTTCCAGGCTTCGCGCGATAGCCTTCATTTCAACCTCGATACCGTCCGGCAAATCTAACTTTGCGCCTTCGTTCACCGCCTCTTTGCCAAGCCGCGTCGATAAGGGCGGGGCGGAAAGGATTGCCTCCAGCGTTTCTGTAACCAACGCGTCGAGGTCGTCGGCATGCCGCGCCACAAGGCCTGTCGCAACCGCTTCGCGTATATCCATCTTGCGGCCCGTAAAGAGTAACTCCTTGGCCCGTGCGATACCGATGCGCCGCGGCAGACGTTGGGTGGCGCCGACGGCACCCCATCCGATTTCGGGCCAGCGGAAATGGACTTTTGCAGAGGCCAACGCAAAATCGCAGGCCATCGCGATCTCGCCCCCTGATCCGATGACGGGGCCATCCAGGGCCGCAACCACGGGCACCGGGCACGCTTCGATCGCCGCATAGGCCGCGAAGGAGGCGCGACGCCGTGCAATGACCCAATCCGCATCCTTGCCCTTGCGTTCCTTGAGGTCAGCGCCTGCACAAAACACCGGGCCCTGCGCAGACACGAGAACGGCTCGGGCTTTGGGAGTCTGCTCGATCTCGGCGAAAGCGCTTTGCAGCGAGAGGCACATTGACATGTTCAGCGCATTGCGCGCCTCTGGCCGGGTCAGACAAACGGTCATCAAGCCGCGCGTGTCTGGACCGATTATGGTGACTTCGCTCATATCGCTCCCTTTTTACGCAGGTCCGCGACCTGATCTTCGCTGAGCCCGAGCCGTTCTATCAGCACTTGATCGGTATCTGCCCCCAACTCGGGTGTCGCCAGCGGGCTCGGGTCATCCCATTGATTGAACCGGGCAGGTGTGCGCAGCCCCATGACCGGCGCTCGGTCCCCGCGCGGCACGCCAACGACGGCCTCGCGATGCTGGGCTTGCGGTCGGCTCAGCGCATCCGGCAGCGTCAGAACTTCTCCGTTCGGGACGTGCTCTACGTTCAGCGCGGCAACCGCCTCGGCGCGGGTCAGTTTGGCCATGGCCTTGCCTATAGCGTGCTCGACCTCAAGCCTGTGTTCCACCCGTGCCATGTTCTTGTCCAACACGGGATCCATCGAGAGGCCCTGCAAATCAAGGGCGCGACACAGGCCCTGCCAGTGTTGATCGCTGGCGCTGATCTGCAACCACTCTCCATCGGCACATTCATATGCGGCAGAAGGTACGCGACCATGATGCGCCGTGCCGGTGCGCGGCGGATTTTCACCGGTTGCAAAATACCGCGCCGCCGGGATCGATAAGAGCGAAAGCTGTACGTCCATCATCGCGAGGTCGACATGGGTACCGTGTCGTTTCTGCGCACGTCCGGCAAGGCCCGTCAGCACAGCGATGACGATCCATAACCCACTTGTCAGGTCCGCCATCGGCAAACCTGCCTTGCACGGCGGCCCGCCTTGCGGTCCCGTCAGTGCCGTCAACCCGCTGAGCGCCTGAAAGACCGTGTCGTAGCCGGGGCGGTTCGCATCCGGTCCGGTCTGTCCGAAGCCAGTGGCCGAGACATAAACGAGGCCGGGATTGCTCGTCTTCAGATCGTCTGCGCCAAGGCCGAACTTGGCCATCGTGCCAGGAAGGAAGTTTTCAACAATCACATCCGCTTGGGCCGCCAGATCGCGCGCAATGGACGCGCCAGCCTCGGATTTCAGGTCCAGCGTGATGGATTTCTTGCCGCGGTTGAACCCGGTGAAATATGCGCTGCTGCCATCTTCCCAGAAGGGTGCGAAACCGCGACTTTCATCGCCCGCGCCCGGACGCTCGATCTTGATTACCTCCGCGCCCAATTCGGCAAGGATCTGACACGCCATCGGGCCCGCGAGCACACGGGCAAACTCCAGCACCTTTATGCCATCGAGCGGTTTCATGCGCGAAACCCCCGCATTGTCCTGTTCACCTCGCGTCCGCGCGCGAACCCGGCCTCGGGCGCATCTTCGGACACGGCATAGAACAATTGCTTTGCGGCGGCCATTGCACGGGTGTCAAAGCCTGCCCAAGTTTCAGCTATAGAAAGAGCTTCGGAAAGCAAATTGGTCTCTGAAGTTACCCGGTTTGCCACATCGCGTTCCGCCAATTCAGACGCTGTAAGGAGGCGTCCGGTCGAGATAAGATCGAAACCCATCTTCCGGCTGAAGTGCCGTGCGAGGTTCGGCATCACCAAGGCGGGCACGATGTCGTGGCGCAACTCGGGAAAGCCCAGTTTCACGGTATCGGCTACGACTAGCATATCCGCTGCCAATGCCAGACCGGCGCCGCCACCGATCGCAGCGCCATGGACCGCTGCCACAACCGGTGTGTCGATCCCCGCGATGGTCGATTGCAGGTTCGAGGTCAGCGCGGCACGCGCCGCAACCCTGTCCGCATGATCCGGCGTCAGGTCCGCAAACTCCGACAAATCCGCTCCGGCGCAAAAGCCCTTGCCCGCACCCATGATCACGACGGCTCGCACGGTCTCATCAGCCTCCGCTACGGCCAAGCCATCGACCAAAGCTTGCGTCAGCGCATGGTTGAGCGCGTTCCGCTTTTCTGGGCGGTTCAATGTCAGGATGCGGACAGCACCCCGATCCTCGGTCGACAAAACGCTCACGGTTTTTCTCCTCTGCTGCGGCCAGCTTTCGGCGTGCGGGCGTGCAATTGGCGGCCCAAGAGCGTCTCAGCCAACGCCGATGCCGCCATCAGCGCGTTCCAGTCGACGCCGGTCGAAATTCCGTCGGCCTCGAACAGGTTCACCAAGTCCTCCGTCGCCGCATTGCCGGTAAATCCCTCGCCGTAGTGGATGCCTGTCGGATGCCCGCCAGTGCCGCCGATCGCCGAATCGAAATGCGTGCAACCTGCCTCAAAGGCCGCACGCGCGTTGGCCAAGGCTGTGCCGCGCGTGTCGTGGAAATGCGCGACGGCGGTGATCCCCGCCGATTCAAGGTCGCGGAACAGCGCTTTGGTCGCCGTGGGAGTAGCGTGGCCCGTCGTGTCCCCGATGGTCACATGGGTGCAGCCGAGCACTGTGAAGCGTTCCGCATCCGCGATGACGCGCGCGGGATCGGTCGGGCCGTCGAAGGGACATGCGAAGGCGGTGGAGATGACGCCGACCAGAGTGAAGTCGGTCCCGGCGGCTTCTACCATTTCCACCACCCGCGCCCATTGCTGGTCCCGCGTGGCGCGCAGGTTCTTGGCGCTGTGACCTTCGCTGGCGGAAACCAGAAGCGATAGCTCATCGGCACCATGTCCAGCGTTCAGATCCTCGCGCGCACGCTGAACCGAGCGCAGATTGGGGCAGGTGGCCTTGAAGCGCACACCAGCACGGCGCGGAATACGTGCCAACACTTCCGAGGCATCCGCAAAGACGGGGACGGCACGGGGGCTGGAATAGCTTGTTGCCTCGATCCGCGGGAAACCGGCAATGGCGACAGCTTCGATCAGGCGCACCTTGGCATCTGTGGCCAGCGGCGCGCCCTCGTTTTGCAGCCCATCGCGCGCAATGCATTCGCAGATTGTGACGTCAGGCATTGTGGACCTCCCAGGACTGGATGGACTTGGCCTGTAGCTCGGCCATATCGACCAGATCGGCGGCACGGCCCTGCGGTGTGAAGAGCTGGCCGTTCGAGATCGCCATGCCGTGAACGCCAATCGGCGCGTCCAGATCAAGCCAATGCGCCGCCTCGAACGCCATATCGCCGCGCACATTTCGCACTTGTTGCAAGGCGCCGAGACAGCCCTCGCCGAACATTGCCGCGACGCCACGCGCGCCGTTGGTATTGGCGGCATTTTCCACAGCGGTGGCGGCGTCCGGCCCGATGCGATTGGGTTTGATGGCGAGAATCGCAGCACCCCGATCCAGCATCGCCTGTCCTTGGGTCGCATCGTTCAGCGGTCGGTCGGCGCAGATCGGCAGGGTTGCCCGCGCAATAGCATCTCGTGTGGCTTGGTCAGGCGACAGAGGCCATGGGTCTTCCACAAATTCTGCACCGTGATCCGCTGCTATCCGACACAATTCCAGCCCGTCCTCAACACCATATGCGCTATTGGCATCAAGAGAAAGCGACGCGTCCGCTCCGATCCCTTGCCGAATTGCAGACAGGCTTGCCGCATCGACCTTCAGCCCTTGCCCTGCCTTCATCTTTATTGCGGTGATCCCATGAGCATCGCGAAGTCCCGTTGCGACCTTGCCCATCGCCTGCGGTGTGTCGCGGGTCAGGACGCTTGCCACATCGACGCTTCGGCCAGGACGAGGGCCCGCCAGATCGAGCAGGGCATGGCCGACTGCCGCGTGCAGCAACGGCAAACCGCGCAGCGCTTGCACTGCTGCATTTGCTCGGTCGAGATCGACACCCGCCATGCGCGGCCACAGCAAATGCTCGACTGCCGCGAGCGCCGTTGCACCGTCCAACCCGGTCCACGCGGGTTTCACAATCGTCTCGGACAGCCCCCGGTATCCGTCGCTGTCCGTGACCCTCAGCCACAGATGATGCACGGAAGCCTCCGCGCCGCCGACGGTAAACGTGACGGCACTCTTGTAGGCGGTCTGCGTCACCCACGCTTCCAGCCGGACAATCGTCACGTCACGCCCTCACGTTCGCAAATGCGCTTCCAAGGCAGGCTGCGCGCCAGTAGCGCGAACACGCCAATGCCGAGGAATACGACTGCGATGGGGCGTTCCAGAAAAATGCCGAGGTCGTCGCCGGACATTCGCAGGGATTGCCGCAACGCCTGTTCCGCGCCCGGCGCGAGGATGAAGGAAATTACGAAGGCGGCGGCACTGAACCCGTAGCGCCGCATGCCATATCCGATGACGCCGAAGACAATGGAAACGCCCACGTCGAACAAGCTGTTGCGCACGGAGTATGTCGCCAAAAAGCCTATCATCAGGACCGACGGGTAGATCAGGCGTGGCGGCAGGACGGCGATCATCCGACCGACTAGGCCGGACATGAACCAGCCGATGAGGCCGTAGCAAAGAATACCCAGAAGGCCCGCCGCGAAGAGCGCATAGATGATTGTGCCGGACTGGGTGAAGATGGACGGGCCAACCTGGATACCGTGGATCAAGAACACACCCATCATCATCGCACCCACGGTGGAACCTGGTATTCCGAGGGTCAGTAGCGGGATCATCGCGGGCCCAGAGACGGCATTGTTTGCGGCCTCGGGTGCCGCGACGCCTTCAACCGCGCCCTTGCCCCATAGCTCAGGCCGCTTCGCGCGGCGTTTCTCTTCACCATAAGCCACGAAACACGCAACCGCCGATCCCAATCCCGGCATCATTCCGATGATGGATCCGTAGACGGAGGAGCGGGCGATGACAGGTGCGCAACGGCGCACATCGTCCATCTCCAGCATCGAATCCTCGCGGCACGTCGGTTTGGGCGCGATGGCCAGTTTGCGGCCCTTGCCCGCATGGGTCTCGGCCTGCACCAGAACTTCAGCCACCACGAAGACGCCGATCAAGACGGGGACCAGCGAAAGCCCTCCCATCAGGTTCGTGACCCCGAAGGTGAGGCGGTTCGCGCCCGAGATGAAATCCAACCCAACCGTGGCGATAAGGATGCCGAACGCGGCGGAGATCAGGCCGCGCAACACGCTGTCGGACACGACCGATCCGATGACGACGAAGGCCATCATGTAGATGGCGAAATACTCCGGCGGTCCCAGTGATAGGGTCCAGCTTGCAATCAGGGCGGCGAAACAGATCAGCAGGAAGTCCCCGAACAGATCGCCCGATACACTGGCGAAGGTGCCGACCTTGATCGCCTTGCCCGCCTTGCCTTGCAGCGCCAGCGGATGGCCGTCGATCTGTGTCGCTGCGGCAGCAGATGTGCCCGGCGTGTTGAACAGGATCGCGGCGATGGAGCCGCCATACCGCCCGGCCTTGCCGATCACGTAGAGCAGGACAAGGCCCGACAACGGTTCCATGTAAAAAGTGACGGGCAGCACGATCGCGATGGCTGCAGCGGTTGTCAGGCCGGGGATCGCACCGACGATCACACCGAACAGCGCGCCTGCGAGGATCATCGTCAAGGCAAGGGGATCACCGGCGAGGGTGACGAAGCCACCCAGAAGATCTAAAGGATTGGCGTTCATGACAGCCCCATGGCACGGATCAACCAGCCGGTTCCGTGCCAAAGGCCGAGGAGTTGGAAGAACGTCAAATACAAAATGCCAACCAATCCGCAGGGAAAGAAGATTAGCTCCCGCCAGCCACGCGCGCCGAAGATCGCGAAAAAGGCGGGTGCCACGATCAGCGCTGCCACGGTCCAGCCCACAGCACCCCAAAGCCAGACCGCGACCATCGCGAGCGCCGCGGCTGGCAGGACGATGCCGAGCACGCGATGCGGGGTGCCAATTCCGATACTCGGCGCGCGTCCGATCAGCGGGGACAGCAAGATGATGAAGCCCCCCAAACCGATGAAGCCAGCCGAAATGGTCGGAACGCTACGGGGCCCAACCAACGTACGCCCGTTGGGAATGTCCCACGCGGCCCAAAGGCAGATCGCACTGAATCCCATAAGCAATAGGCCCAGTGCGATCTCTTCGCGCTTTTCGGCGGATACGCTCATTCGGCGGTGACAGAGTCGATGATCGCCTGCCAGCCGTCCATCCGCGTCTCGACCAACGCGCGCACGTCGGCGCCGGAAGCATAGCGGGGTGTGATGCCGAGCGACAGAAGCTGCGTCTGGTAATCCTCGCTTGCGACGACCTCCTCGATGGCGCTCTGCAGGGTTTCGATGATGGCCGCATCCGTGCCTGCGGGCACTACCCAGACCGAAGGCGTCTGAACCGTCACCATGTCGAGGCCCAGATCAGCGACCGTGGGCACGTCGGGAAGAACCGCATCCGCCTCCTCCGAAAAGAACGCGAGGAAGCGCATTTCGTTCTCGAACCCCAGGTAGTTCACGCTGGAA
This sequence comes from uncultured Roseicyclus sp., assembly GCA_947494975.1. Taxonomy (GTDB): domain Bacteria; phylum Pseudomonadota; class Alphaproteobacteria; order Rhodobacterales; family Rhodobacteraceae; genus Gymnodinialimonas. Next base: position 20,490 of record CANLXA010000002.1, read on the forward strand.
AGGATCGCGTAGTCCACCTGCTCGCCCAGGACTGCCGCGCGGGTGGCGGAACTGCCCTGGAATGGCACATCGCGGGCTTCCGCACCGATAGCCTGCAACAGGCTGACTCCGTTCACGTGGTGGAAGCCACCCTGGCCGGTATGGCCCCAGGTCATTGACCCGTCGGACGCTACAAGCGCATCGGTCAGATCCGAAAGTGTCTCGTATTCGCTGTCCATCGGCACCGCCACGGCAGAGGTTAGAACCGCCATCTGCGCCACGAACTCCAGGTCTTCCAACGGATTCACAGCCTGCTCGTTCATCATCGAGGTCAGCATGAACGTGCCTAGCGATTGGTGGCTGAGTGTGTAGCCATCGTTGCGGCCCGCCACGAGTTGCTGCGCGGCCACAAATCCACCTGCGCCGGGGGCGTTGACTGGCGTGAAGGGGACGCTGAATACCTCTTCAAGCGCACCACCCATGGCGCGCGCCACGGTGTCGTTGCCGCCACCTGCGGAGAATGGAATCAGCACCGTCACGGGCTGGTTCGGCCAATCCTGCGCCATGGCTGGCATCGCCATGGCAAGTGTAAGACCCAAAGCGGCGGAACCCGAGCATATTTTGCGTTGAACAGTCATCCTAGTCCTCCCTGAATAACTTGCTGACAGCCAAAAGCGACTGCAACAAACTATGTCATTGAGTGACGTATATTTGCCAATCTGTCAACTGTCGGCGCCCGGCAACTGCGCTAGATGCTCGCGGCTTGTGCGCATGACGACCCGAAGCATTCGCATCAATTCGCGTTGCTCGTCGGAGGTCAAATCAGCCAACATGGCGGCGTTTCGGTCGCGCGATTGGGCCAAAATCTCCGTCACTAAACGCTGGCCTACAGGCGTCAGCGCCAACAATGCACTGCGCCCATCGTCGGGATTGGGATTGCGCGCGATCAGCCCTCGTTTTTCCAATTCAGTCGTCACCTTGGGCAATTGGGTCCGCAAGATCGCGGCATGGTTTGCGACTTCCAGGACCGAAGCCTCGCCCAGATAACCCAGCACCGCCAACACGCGCCACTCGGGAATGCTAAGCCCATGGGGTTGGTACACGGATTGCGTCGCGATTTTGGTCGACACACTGGCAAGACGCTGGATCGTGAAGGAGAACAAGCTGCGGATGTCTCCGTCCGCTGGCCCGATTCCATCATCAAAGGCGGGTTTCAAATGTGCGTTCGTGTCGTTGATTTTCACACTCTCATCCTTTGTCCGGCGCGATTGTGTTGTTCTAAACAACCGGTTGCAGCGCGCGAAGTCCATCTGCGACGCATCAAAGTCATCCATTTGCAGTCTTACACCAAGACCGGTGGAGGTGCGGTGCCGCCATTGCGGAAGAACGGGAGTATCGCTGAGGATTTTGGATTTGGGTCAAGAGAGACAGGGCTGTTTTGGATCGTCGAAGCGCAACGTTTGGACGTAGGTGCTTCCCTAACCAAGCTCAGCAGGGCTCGATAGGCCGGTTTTTGCCGAACCGCAGAAATCAAAACGTCACTTCGTTCTTATCTCTATGCCTGACGGCCTTCGGCAGGCTCAGCTACAGTCGCCGGAGCCTCACTTGCAGTGGCCCTTTCGAATATTCAAATCTCGGCGAACTGGAAAGCAAAAACAAATAGAACCTCACCGTTCCTAGTTCAAAGTGCGAGCTCTGGTAGCGGGCTGCCTTATCAAATTAGCTAAGTATTTGAAAAGGTTGACTGGTAGCGGAGGAGGGACTTGAACCCCCGACACGCGGATTATGATTCCGCTGCTCTAACCAACTGAGCTACTCCGCCACGACAGCGCGGTGGGTATGACAGCGCGCGCGTTGCGTCAACACGAAAAATCGCCACCGCGTTGCCCTAATCGGTTCTGAGTCCCGCACCCTCCACCGCGAGTTTCAGGACCTGACGGGCAATCGCCTCGCCAGCCGCATTCCATGCTGTGAACGTGACGCGAAGGAGCGCGGTGTGCCGATCAACGGACAGGGCGACCGATTGGGCCATACTTGTCATCTCGGCCTGAGCGCACGTGGTGATCTTGGCCGGCACAAGACCCTGCGCCTCAAGCAGTTCGGAAAAGTTTCCCGGTGCCATTTCATCGAATGCAGGTATGGAGGCTTCGGGAGCTGTGATCTCGTCCATGGCGGCGCGATCACCTTTCCATTTCAAGGTGCGCTCCAACGTGGCAAGGCGGGCAGTGCCGAAAAGATCGGCTTCCTCGGCAGTGGCGCCGCGTGTCCCGGCGCGGGCCCGGAACGGTTCAAGCACAAGGGGTTGGCCGCCTGACGCCTCCAGGCGCGGAACCACCACGGAGCCGGAAGAACTATCGACCGGTGCGTTTGCCGCAACCAATGTGCCGCGGCCCGGCTTGCGGTTCAGGTAGCCCATCCCTTCCAGCGAGATCAGTGCGCGTCGCATGGTGCCCTGACTGACGCCGAATTCCTCGGCCAGCTCAAACTCGTTGGGGAGGCGGCGGCCAACCTCCCAATCGCCGCGTCCGATGCGGGCGATCATCTCGGTCTCGGCGGTTTTGTAGAGCGGTGTGCGCGCCATGATTCCCGGCTCCGTTGGGTGCTATACGAATTATGCCGCGGCGCAGCATTGACCGCAATCGCTGTCTTGTCGCAGGCTCAGTTCAGATGCTCGATCAGACGCTTGTGCTGGTCAAATCCGGCAATCAGAGCGGACAATGTGTTGATCTCGACACCCGCAAGCATCGGGATCATCCGTGCCATGGCCTCTGCCGTCCCAATCGCGTCGCCGAGGGCCGTGTGCCGTTCGGTTTCGGGAATGACGATCCCTAGCCGATCGCAAAGCGCGTCGAGGGTGTGTTCCGCCGACTGGCCGTAAAGAATTGCAGAGCAGAGGACCGTATCGAGGATCGGTTGATCGAACCGGGCACCGATTTCAGCTTCCCGCCGCCGCAGGAAGGCCATGTCGAATGGCGCATTATGGGCCACAAGGACCGCTCCCTCCGCAAAGGTATGAAATCGCTTCAAGGCCTCACCAACGGAAGCGGCGTCCGCGACCATTTCGTTTGTGATATGATGCACGGCTGTGGCGGCGGCGGGAATTGGGCGGCCCGGATTCACGAGCATGTCGAACCGCTCCTCTGCGCGCATCTTGCCATTCACGATCCGTACGGCAGCGATCTGGCAGATTTCATCCGCGGCGGGATTCAGGCCGGTGGTCTCGGTGTCGAAGACAACGTAGCTAAGGGCGGGCAGGGCGGCGTCCGCCAAGCGTTCGGGCAGGGCCGCGTTCAACAGATCGAAATCGTAGAGGACCTCGCGCGTCGGCCCTTTGGCTTTCGGCTCTGCCCGGGGTAGAGAGAGGCGCAGCGCCGCGCGCCCGGTGCCAGCGGGTTCCGGCCGGAGTTCGGTGCCATGGCAGACCAGAACGTCCCGCCCCGCGAAGCCCGACAATCCGGGGGAAAGCGGCGTGTCGAGCCAGGCCTGCCATCCGTCGGGCAGGTTTCCCTCGGACTCTAGGCTCAGGATCAGCGCCTCGGGCGTCTCCGAGGCCAGCGTCAGCCGCAAATCGGTGCCACCCTGGTTCGACCAATCCAGCGCCAGCCGTTCCAAGAGGCGCGTAACGGCAAACCCGTCGCAACGCAGCGGCTGTATGCCCAGATCGCATTCCAGCCGGATGCCTTTGCGGCCCATACGTGCGCTGAGCGCGGCGCCCAGATCGCTGGCCACCAAAACCTCCATCGGCCACCACTTGGTATCCGTCTTGGCTTTGCGCATCGCGATATCGTCGGCCAGCTCGATCAACCCACCCGCCCGCGCGCCATCCAGGAGTTCTTCCAGCAAATGCGCGCGTTCTGCCAGCACCGGCAAGTCGTCGGACACGTCGCGGAGCGCCAGAACATAGCCGGGACGATCCGTTTCCTGCCCCTCCAGCCGCAACAGACGCATCCGCGCCTCCAATAGCCGTGCACCCGCTCGCGTGGTCACCAGGATATCGGCCCCCTGATCCTCACCCACCGCGATGAGGCGGTCGTATGCCATCTTGATCGGTCCAATCCTCAACAGCCCCGAAAGCGGTCGGTTCAGACCCAAAGCCTCGGACGCGCCGAGGATCTCACGCACACGACCGTTATAAAGGGCCAGCCCGTGATCGGGCGTGCAGAACAGAACGCCATCGGGCATCTCGCTCAGGAGTGCTTCCAGCCGCGCCGTCTCCGTCGCCATACGCGCCGTTTCACGGGCCACGGCCATCGCCATCGCGTTGCGCGTTTCATTGAGATTCTGCGTCACGGCCGCCGCGGCCGGGCCGAGATCGCCCAGATGCTGCGCGGCACCTTCGTCAAGATCCTGATCCACCCCGCCATGGACGCGGGCGCGCATTTCCGCGGCCAGTCGTTCCACGGGTTTGGCGACGTTTTCATCGAACATAACCCAGACCCAGGTGGTCAGCGCGAAGATCGCAAAGATGCCGATGACGCCGGAAATCACAAAAGCCGACAGCGCGTGCGCCTCGCCCAGACGCATATAGCCCAGCGTCAGGCCCGCGATCGCCAAGACGCTGGTGGCAGCGGCCAGAAACGCGAAGAACAGGAAAATGCGCAGACGCAACGATAGGTGTTGGACCATGTCTCGGGGCCTCCTCCTTGCCCCCAATCCCCGAGGCCCGACGGTCGCGCAACGCCGGGGCAGGGGTCAGCTTGCCGGCGGCTCCCCACCGCAGACGGTCGCAATGATGATGTCGTTCTCTCCCTCGCCGGACCATCGCACCTCGTCAGGTTGGCCCTGATCATCGAAGGTGGTTTCAGGCAGGATGTCGCCGCGCAGCGCTTGCGTGCAATCAATCAGCACGGGCCGGATCATCGCAGGCTGCCAGCGCTCGCGGATATGGGCCTGGATGACGAAAATACCGGAATTATACGCGGTCTCTACCGTTTCTTCGGGCGAATAGGCGATGAAGCCGCGCACCCAGGGACGGATAAAGGTCCATGGTTGGTAGATCGCTTGTTGTTCACGTTCCGACAGGACCACGGCATCTCCCGGCAGATCGTCCAGATTGTTGGGGTACCACGCATATTCCTGGCCGACGGTCGCCACGATCATCATGACGCCCGCCATCACGGGAATGATGCCTTTTGGCAGGCGATCACCTGTCAGCTTGCGCAGGCCCATGCCGATTCCGGCCCCGGCGAGGCCCGCGAAAACGGCGGCGATAAGGGTCCAGAACATCTTGGCTCCTAGCTCAGATATCCGCGGCCCGATGCGGCGGCGGATTGCATGGTTTTTACAACAACGAACGCGTCGCGCAGGTGGCTGCGCTCAAAATCCGAAAGACTGGCGGGGGGCATGAAATTGCTCGGTGCCTCACCTCGTTTGATCTGGGCGGCCTGATGTTCCAGCCGCATCTCGGCGATCAGGTCATAGGCGTCCAGCAGGTCGCGGCCGCCCGGGCCGGACACGGCCCCGGCCTCAATCCCACCTACAATCCGCACCCGCGTATTGGCCTGTGTCAGCTTGCCTGTCAGTGCGTAGATACGCCCCAGATCGACAATCGGAACCACGCCTGCATGTTTCATATCGACGGTATTCTTGTGCTCGCCGGACCGCGCCGTCGCGAAGCCCCGAAAGAGGCCCAGGGGGGGCTGATGTTTAAGCGAATTGCTCACCATGTGGGCCACAAAGATGGAATTCTTTGCCGCGGCCTCCAGCGTGCTGGCCTGAAGGCCATCGAACAGGCGTGCATCGCCACCGATGGGGCGCAGGTCGAACATGACAGAGGCAAGCATCTGCGCCTCGGGATCAGGCCGCGCGATCCAGCCTGCAAAATACTCCCGCCAGACGTGCAGAGGTTGCCGCCATTTCGGGTTCGTTGCCATCATGTCGCCCGGGCAGTAGAAATAGCCCGCCACATCCAGCCCGTCGCTGACATATTTGGCCAATGCGGCGAAATAGGCATCGTGCTCCGGCGCAAAATCATCTGACAGCATCAGGCAGTTATCCTGGTCGGACACACCCGTCTGCTCCTGTCGGCCTTGCGATCCGCAGGCGAGCCACAGATACGGCACAGGTGGTACACCAAGCTCTGCCTCGGCCAAGGTCAGCAGGCGCCGCGTGGCCGCGTCTCCGATGTCCGTGATCAGGCGGGTGACAACTTGATGCGGGTTCTGGGCGCCGACCAGTTGCACCAGAAGTTCCGGGATTTTCGCAGTCACCTTGGCAATCGCGGCGGCGTCGGGGGCGCGGGCGATCTCCTGGATCAGCCCGGCGGACGATGTCGCCTGAAACCGCGTCAGGTCGGTCTGGGTCAGGATGCCCACCAGCTTGCCCGCTTTGACAACCGGCATGTGGGTGATCCCACGCTCAACCATCGTGTGCAGAACGTCCGCCACCAGCGCGGTCGGGGGTAAGGTAATCGGATCGGCTGTCATGATCTGGGCCACTGGCGTGTCGGCGGATAGCCCCTCGGCCACCGCGCGTGACGTGATGTCACCAGTGGTGAGGATACCGCGCACCACGTCATCTTCGGCGGCGATAATGCATGACACATGCTTTTCCCGCATTGCGCGGGCGGCGTCGATCAGCGGCGTCGCTGGCGGGCATGTCATCGGGTTGGGAGTCATCAAATCGGCCAGCGCCATCGTGGTAATGTCCTGCCGCCGCGTGGTCTGCGGGCGACTGCGGTCAAAGAACCGGCGGGCGACGGGATGGTCAGCGATGAGAGTCTGAAATGTATTCGCCGGGATCGCGACGACGCGCGCGGCCTCCACGGCGACAGCATTGACCGGCGCGATACCATCCCGCATCAGGCCGCGTTCGCCGAACGAGTTTCCCGGCCCAAGCATCGACAGGACCTCGCCGTGCTCATCGGTGATGTCCACACGCCCGGTTTCGATCAGGCACAGTGCGGTCACGGGTGTGCCGAGCCGGTAGATCAGCGCGCCGGCTTCGTAGTCCGAGACGGTCGCCGCTTGCGCCACAGCCTGCCGGTCGGCTTCGGGCAGGGCATCATAGGGATGCGTCTGGGCCAGAAGGGCGTCGATGGGCGAGTTCGGCATGGATCAATATCCGTTCGTGAAAAGGCGCACCCCGAGGGTGTCGGGATGCGCCAGAGGGTTCAAGTGGGCCGAGTGATGCACCCGGCCCGACAAGATCACTTGGCCAATGCGCCGCCGGCACCACGCGGGATGCGGACGGATTCGACCAGGTCCTGGATTTCCTGCGGCGGCTCTGCCGTTGCGCGGGAGACAAGGAACGCCACACCGAAGTTAAACAGCGCGCCGATCGGGCCGAAATGTGTCGGCGGGATGCCGAACAGATACTGGCTCGAGTCGAGCATGTTCGTGCCCGGCACGAAGAACCAACCCAGATAGAGGAACAGGTACAGGCAGGTCGAAATCAGACCGGCCAGCATACCCGCGATCGCCCCGGCGGAGTTCATCCGCTTGGAGAAGATCCCCATCATCAGCGTCGGGAACAGCGTTGCTGCCGCAAGGCCAAAGGCCAGAGCCACAACCTGCGCCGCGAAGCCCGGCGGGTTCAGACCCAGATAGACCGCCACGACGATTGCACCGGCCATCGAGATCCGAGCGGCCAGAAGCTCGCCTTTCTCCGAAATGCCCGGGTTCATCACCGATTTGATCAGGTCATGGGAGATCGCCGAGGAGATTGCCAGAAGCAGACCTGCCGCAGTAGACAGGGCCGCCGCAATACCACCGGCAGCGATCAGGGCGATCACCCAGCCCGGCAGGTTTGCAATCTCGGGGTTGGCCAGCACGAGGATGTCACGGTTGAACGTGACAAGCTCATTGCCTTCCAGACCGTTGGCTTCGGCAAACGCCTGACCTTCGGCAGACGCTTCGTTGTAGTACTGGATGCGACCGTCGCCGTTCAGGTCGTCGGTACCAAGAAGGCCTGTGACCTCCCAGGTGTTGAACCAGTCCGGCAGGTCTTCCTGCGCCACAGCCTCGCCCTGCGTGCCTTCCGGCCACATCGTGGTGATGATGTTCAGACGCGCCATTGCGCCCACGGCCGGGGCTGTCAGGTACAGCAGAGCGATGAACACCAGCGCCCAACCGGCGGACCAGCGGGCATCGGCAACCTTGGGCACCGTGAAGAAGCGGATGATCACGTGGGGCAGGCCCGCGGTACCGATCATCAGCGACAGGGTGTAAAGCGCCATCAGCCAGGGGTTCGTGGTGGCCGTGTACTCGTTGAAGCCCAGATCGGTCAGCAGACCGTCCAGCGTTGTCAGAAGCGGAACACCCGCCTCAACAGCACCCGGCAGACCTTCGTTCATGCTGGAGAACAGGCCGAGGCCCGGGATCGGGTTACCGGTCAGCTGCAGCGAGATGAAGATGGCAGGGATGGTGTACGCAATGATGAGCACGCAATACTGAGCCACCTGGGTGTAGGTGATGCCCTTCATGCCACCCAGAACCGCGTAGACGAACACAACCGCGCCCGCGATGTAGAGGCCGGTATCCCGGTCCACTTCGAGGAAACGCGCGAACGCCACGCCGGCTCCCGACATCTGGCCGATCACGTAGGTCACCGAGATGACGATCAGGCAGATAACGGCCACAACGCGCGCGGTGTTCGAATAGTAACGGTCGCCCACGAATTCCGGCACAGTGTATTTGCCGAACTTCCGCAGATAGGGAGCAAGCAGCATCGCCATCAGGACGTAGCCACCGGTCCACCCCATCAAGAAGAGCGAGTTGTTGTAGCCCACAAAGGCGATCAGGCCCGCCATCGAGATAAACGAGGCTGCCGACATCCAGTCAGCCGCCGTTGCCATCCCGTTGACGACAGGGTTAACGCCGCGACCCGCAGCGTAAAATTCCGCGGTCGAGCCCGCACGGGCCCAGATCGCGATCCCGAAGTAGAGCGCGAACGACAGCCCCACCACGATGAAATTGAGTGTTGTCTGATCCATGGTTCCCAGCGCCCCTTATTCGTCTACGCCGTGATCCCGATCAATCTTGTTCATGCGCCAGGCATAAAAGAAGATCAGGAACAGGAAGACGAGGATGGATCCTTGCTGGGCAAACCAGAAGCCCAGATCTGTGCCGCCGACTTCGATGCCGCTGATCAGCGGCCGAAGCAGGATGGCGAAGCCGTACGAGGCAAGCGCCCAGATCACCAAACAAATGGTCACCAGGCGCAGGTTCGCAGACCAATACGCATTGTTTTCCGACATTTATTGTTCTCCCTTCGAGGTTTTCGCCCATCCGGTCCCTCCTGGCCCGGTCAGGCGTTATCGCCGCCGCCCGATGTCGTATCCGGACGGCGGAAGTTTGGTGCCGCAGCGTCGTCAGACGTCGGCGCGGTTGGCGATCAGATCATCGACGACTGATGGGTCGGCGAGCGTGGAGGTATCCCCCAGCGATCCGTAATCGTTCTCGGCGATTTTGCGCAGGATGCGGCGCATAATCTTGCCCGAACGTGTCTTGGGCAGGCCCGGGGCCCATTGGATGACGTCGGGTTTGGCGATCGGCCCGATCTCGGTCCGGACCCAATTGCTGAGCGTTGTCTTCAGCTCATCAGACGGCTCTTCGTCACTCATCAGCGTGACGTAGCAATAGATGCCCTGGCCTTTGACCGGGTGGGGGTAGCCGACAACGGCGGCCTCGCTGACAGTCTCATGGGCCACAAGCGCGCTTTCGATTTCCGGCGTGCCCATGCGGTGACCGGAGACGTTGATCACGTCGTCCACACGGCCGGTGATCCAGTATTCGCCGTCGGCGTCGCGGCGGCACCCGTCGCCCGAGAAGTAGTATCCCTTGTAATCGCTGAAATAGGTGGCCACGAAGCGGTCATGATCGCCCCAGACTGTGCGCATCTGGCCGGGCCAGCTGTCGGCGATCACCAGAACACCTTCGACGTCATTGCCTTCGATCACCTCACCCGTGGTCGGGTCGAGGACGAGGGGCTTCACGCCAAAGAACGGCTTTTGCGCCGATCCGGGCTTGAGTTTGTGAGCGCCGGGCAGGGGCGTCATCATGTGACCGCCAGTCTCGGTCTGCCACCAGGTATCGACGATCGGGCATTTCCCCTTGCCGACATTCTCGTTGTACCAGTTCCACGCCTCGGGGTTGATGTTCTCCCCCACCGTTCCCAGCAGCTTCAGGCTCGACAGATCGTATTTCTCAACGAAGCTTGTCCCCTTGCCCATCAGCGCCCGGATCGCGGTGGGGGCGGTGTAGAACTGGTTCACCTTGTGTTTCTCGCAAACCTCCCAGAACCGGCCCGCATCGGGATAGGTTGGCACGCCTTCGAACATCAGCGTCGTGCCGCCATTGGCCAGCGGGCCATAGACGATGTAGCTGTGGCCGGTGACCCAGCCGACATCGGCCGTGCACCAGAACACGTCGCCATCCTTGTAGTCGAACGTGTATTCATGGGTTATCGACGCATAGACGAGGTAGCCACCTGTCGTATGCACCACGCCCTTGGGCTGCCCAGTGGAGCCCGACGTATAGAGGATGAAGAGGGGATCCTCGGCATTCATCTCCTCGGGTGGGCAGTCGGCGGAGACATCTGCGGCCAGTTCGTGATACCAGTGGTCGCGGTTCTGGACCCATGCCACCTGATCGCCGGTGCGCCGCACCACCAGGCACTTCACATTGTCCGAGCAATGCAGCAGCGCCTTGTTGACGTTGTCTTTCAGTTCGGTCACGCGCCCGCCGCGCGGTGCGCCGTCCGACGTGATGACAACTTTCGCGTCCGAGCCGTTGATCCTCGCCGCGAGAGCGTCGGGTGAGAAGCCCGCAAACACGATCGAATGCACGGCACCGATGCGGGTGCATGCCAGCATCGCGTAGGCGGCCTCCGGGATCATCGGCATGTACAGGACGACCCGGTCGCCGCGCTCAACTCCAAGGCCTTTCAGGACATTGGCGAATTTACAGACGTTCTCGTGGAGCTGCTTGTACGTGATATGTTGGGCGGGATCGGTCGGCTCATCGGGTTCGAACAGGATCGCGGTCTGATCGCCGCGGGTTTCCAGGTGGCGGTCGATGCAATTGGCGCTGACATTCAGCGTGCCGTCTTCGAACCATTTTACATGGACATCGTCATGGGCGAAGGACGTGTTCTTTACCTTGGTGTAAGGCTTGATCCAGTCGATCCGTTTGCCGTGCTCGCCCCAGAACGCATCAGGATCGGCCATGGAGGCGGCGTACATCTCGTCATAGCGGGCTTCATCGATATGCGCGTTGGCCAGAAGGGCGGGGGCAGTGTCGTTTGGCACGGGTGTCTCTCCTAAATCTCGCTGTGGACGGCATGCGTGCGGGGAAGGACACCGAAGTGCCGCCCGTGAGGGGGCGCGGCCCGCCTCGCGTGTCCTACCTTGTGATCTTTGGCGGGCGCACCCGCCGATCTCGGCTTGCTTTTCTGATCAAATGTGCAGGTCGGCCTCCACCCGATCCTCCATGCGCCTCCTCCGAAGCGGTCCACACAACCGCCCGGTCCAAGGGCGGCAGCGGTCGCTCATGGCACCTGCGGCGATCTCCCGAGCCGCTTGATACGCAACTTAACCATGACAGCAGTCACGTGGATCGTCCCGCACAAGTTGGTGGGTGATCGGCATTCTGTAAGAAGATTTCACATTTGTGACACCAAATTGTAAAAATATTTACAAAGGCGAAACAAACGATTGCATCTTGTTGGCTTTAGCGGTTCCCAAGTGCTTCCAGCACGTCTACGCCCATTTGTGACAAAAGGTCGATGTAATCCAGAAGCACCCAATTCTCCGCAATGAGCCCACCGTCGCAACGATAAAAATCCATCACCCTAAGGGTCAGGTTTCGGTTGGTGGCGGGAACGCCAAGATATGTGTCGCGATGCGTCATCGTCATGGATGGCCAGCCCGAGACGGCCGCGAAGTTTCCGTCGCCGATCCGGCAATAGTGATTGCCACCCTTGCGGTCCGGAAAGGCGCGCAGAAAGGGCGCGCGGTGGTGGCCCACAAACCCCTCCCACGCGACCGTCGATCCGACCCCGCCGGGGCCGTACCAGCCAAAATCGGGTGTCCACGCGCCGCCTGCGCCGACCTGGCCGTCGGAGCCATAAGTGTCGGGGTTGTAGACGTGGAGCGCGGACAGCATCGCTTCCACCACATCGAGTGCGGCGGCACCGTCGGCGCGGTTTGCCGGGCACAAGCCATCCTGGGTGGCCGGGGCGGGAAAGAGTGTCGGGCTGCCGTAATGGGCGTCCGCAAGGGGCCAGATGCCGGTCTGATGGATCAGATCCAACAGATCAAGGATCACCCGGCCCTCCACGATGCGCCCATCTTCCACGCGCCAGAACTCGCCCATCCGCAGGTAGACCAGCTTGCCATGGGGCGCGATCCCCCAGAGCGGTTCCGTGAAGAGCCCCGTTAGATGAGTGAGCGACACCACCCATTGCCCGCCATAGTCGCGGCGATTCTCTCCTCCGATCACCATAAGATCCCGCCGCCGCGCCGGCTTCAGGGCGGCCCGCAGCGGCGCCACCAAGCCCTCGACGATCTGATCCGAACCCGTCAGCGTGCCGATCGGTGTGGAGAAATCGATCTGAGCATCCGCTGTAAATCCCTGTGCTGCAAAGGCTGAAAGCTCTGCTGGATCAACAGTGTAAAGGCCAGCCAGAAAGGTTTGGATATCTTGGCGGGGGTCGGTCATGCTGAGCCTCGTAATGCTGGACGCCACAAAGGCTTGCCAGAACGCCGTCTGCCGCACTAGCGTATTCTTGCAAACCTATGCAAATTCGGCAAACTGGACCTGAGACAGGCCGGTTCATGGCCCGAACGCCAACAAACAAGTGGGGATCCGGCCGTCCAAGCCGGGCGCCGAAAGATACACAGGGAGAGATCTTAATGTTTGCCAAACGCCTTGCCCTCGCGGGCGCGGTCAGCCTCGCGGCCACAGCCGCCTATGCCGATGGCCACGCGACCTGCAGCTTTGAAAACGAAACCGAAGTCACCATGCTGAGCGCTGCGTTCGAAGCCTGGGTTGCCGTCACAGACGCCATGGTTGCCTGCGGGAACTTCGAACCCGAGCTGGATCAGGAATTCCGCACCAAGCAGCCCGAAGGCTTTGCAGCCAACCCGTCGCTTTATCAGCTGGGTGGTGTGTCCAACGGCACGATCACGCCGCTGCTGAATGCCGGCACCATCCGCCCGCTTGATGATCTGATCGAAGCCTATGGAGAAAACCTGACGCCCAACCAATTGATCCAGATCGACGGACAGACGATGGCCGTCGCCATGATGGTGAACACGCAGCACATGATGTACCGCTCCGATATCTTTGCGGATCTGGGCCTCGAAATACCCACCACCTGGGAAGACGTGCTGGCGGCCGCCGCCGCGATCCAAGAGGCCGGCGTGGTCGATTATCCGTTGGGCGCCACGATGGCGTCGGGCTGGAACCTCGCGCAGGACTTCAACAACATGTTCGTCGGCTTCGGCGGCACGTTCGTGAACGATGACAATACGCCCAATGTGAATTCCGAGGCCGGTCTTGCCGCACTCGACATGATGATGCGCATGACCGAGTACATGGATCCGGAATTCCTGGTATCTGACTCCACCTATGTGCAGCAGCAGTTCCAGCAGGGTCGTATTGCCATGGCAAACCTCTGGGCCAGCCGTGCGGCGGCCATGAACAATGCCGAGGAAAGTCAGGTAGTGGGCCTGATCGCCACATCGGCTGCTCCGCTCGCAATGGAAGGCGGCGCGCCGGCAACCACGCTGTGGTGGGATGGCATCGTCGTGGCGGCCAATATTTCGGATGCGGAGGCGGAGAACGCGTTTCGGCTTGCGATGGAGGGGATCAACCCCGCCACCGTCGAAGCGGCACCGGATGCGGCGATCTGGCTGATCCCGGGATATGAGCCGAACGACATGTCTGCGGGTGCGATCGCGACGGCCACCGCCAACCCGGCGCCTCCCTCCTATCCGTCCACCACGCAGATGGGCCTGATGCACACCGCTCTCGGCAATGAACTGGCCGCGTTCTTCACCGGCGACGTGTCGGCCGAAGAGGCCTTGGCGGCGGTGGAGGCCTCCTACACGGTCGCCGCTCAGGAAGCCGGCCTGCTGGAGTAAGCCAGTGCATCACCGGGCCCCACGCGGCTCCGGTGAGGCGTTCGAGACCTGCCGGGGCCCTTAACGTGGCCCCGGTACCACGGTGACCGGGGGGCATATCCATGAAGTTCAAGACATTCATCTGGTTTGTGGGGCCCTCGCTGTTCCTGATGCTGCTGTTCATCGCCGCCCCGCTGGTGTCGGTATTCCTTGACAGCTTCCGCATCACCCAACCGGTCGTCCAAACCGTCGAAACCGAGACCTGCAGCGCCGGTTTCCTGCAACAGACCTGCACCACCACGATCAACACCGTCCCCGTCATTGACGAGGAAACGGGCCGCGTGGTGACGACCACCGAATGGGTCGGCTGGCTGTCCTACGAGCGGGTGCTCGAGCCCCGGCGAGCCTGGGACGCGATCCGCTCCTTCGATTATAACGGGCTGATGCAGATCGACTTCTGGGCCGCCCTGCGCTTTACGGTCATGTTCACCCTGGTCACCCTGCCGCTTGTGATCGGCGTCGGCCTCGCCATCGCCCTCGCCGTCAACAATGCCGCCAAGAGCTTGCGTGGCCCGATCATCTTCGTTTCGCTTCTGCCGTTCATCATCACGCCCGTCATCGGCTCTTTGTCGATCTACTGGCTGTTCGTGGGCGACGGTATCCTGACCCGCGGACTGGAGGCCTGGTTGGATCGCGACATCGCCATGTTCGCCCAGGCCTGGACGATCGAGCTATTGATGCTGTTCTATCGCGTCTGGCACGTGGCGCCCTTTGCTTTCGTTATCTTCTATGCCGGGCTGCAAACGGTGAACCAGGACACGCTGGAATCCGCCATCATCGACGGCGCCTCGCGGTGGGACCGCCTGCGCTACGTGATCATCCCGCATTTGATGCCGCTCATCGTCTTCATCGCCTTGATCCACCTGATGGACAGCTACCGGGTCTTTGACGAAATCGTCGGTTTCCGCGCCCAGGCCTACGTGATCTCGCTGCAATGGCTCACGTTTGATTTCCTGGCAGCGGATGATGCGGGCAACCGCGCGTTCAGCCGCGCCTCCGCGTCGGCCATGCTGACGATGATCGGGATCGTGATCCTTCTGATCCCGCTCCTGCGCCGCACGTGGCGCGATCACAAGGGAGGGTCGCACTGATGGCCGGTATCAAGGAGCGCACAGTATGAGTGATATCCCACGCGCCATGCGGCAGCCCTTCGCACTGAAATTCGGCTCTGCCGCGTTTCTGGCCTTCTGGTGCCTTCTGGCGGCCTTCCCGATCTTCTGGATCGCGGTGATGAGCTTCAAGTCACCGGTCGATGCCTTCGCGGCCAACCCGTTCGACGTCATCTTCGGGCCCGCCACCCGCGCGGCGGGCGACGGCCTGTCGATCCTCGATATCGTCGTTGGCGTTGTGGTCCTGTTCTACACCGTCAAGTTGGCATTGGGCTGGCTGCCCCGCAAGGTCGTCGAATGGGCGCCCGGCGGTCAGGTCTGGGCTGGCTGGATCATCGGTGTGATCGGGTATGCGCTCGGCTTCGTGCTATTCTTCTTCATTGTTTTGCCCGCTGTTCTGGGTGTCCTGAACCCGATCCTAGGCCCCCTCGGAAATCCTGTTTTGGGCCTCACCACCATCCATTACCAAAGCGTCTGGGTCGATAATCAGTTTTATCAGAACTTCCTGAACTCGCTTCTTGTCACCGGCGGCGTTGTCACGGTCTCGCTCACCGTCGGGACGCTTGCGGGCTATGGCCTTGCGCGATCCGGTTCCAACATCGCGTTCTGGCTTCTGATCATCGCGCTGATTTTCCGGGCCCTGCCGCATTCGGTTCTGGTGGCGGGCTACTTGCCGGTCTTTATCAACTCGGCCGAAATCCTGCGGCCGATCCTTGGTGAGAATGCCCCGACGCTCTATGGCCAGCCGCTTGCCGTGATTGCCGTGCTGGTGTCGATCAACCAGCCCTTCACCATCTGGATGCTGCGCAGCTTCTTTCAGAACATCCCCAACGAACTCGACGAGGCCGCGCGTGTGGATGGCTGCACCCATTTCCAGGCATTCCGCTGGGTGATCATGCCGGTGATGTGGCCGGGTGTGATCACCACCGGTCTGTTCTCGTTCCTCTTGGCCTACAACGACTTCCTCGTGACGTCGCTGCTGCTGGACGCCACCAACCAGACGATGGTTCCCGCCATTGCGGGTTATTTCAACCGCGAGACAACGACGACCGACCAGGTGGAGGCCGTGGCCGCCGCGGTTTCCATCACCGCGCCACTGTTTCTTCTGGTGATGGTCTTCCAGCGGCAGATCGTTTCGGGCCTGACCGCGGGTGCCGTCAAGGGCTGACCGGCTCACGGAGCTGCGGACATCTGCTGCCCCGTGCCGCATGTTCATCTTGGCAGAAAACTCTCGGGGAGAGTTTGAGAGGGGCCGACAGCCCCTCTCAACAGGAGGTTTGGAGGAAAGCTCCTCCAAGCCCCCCCCCCCGGCGACCGCGAGAGCGGGCGCAATACCTTAACTCAACACCCGAAAGGAGTTTCCCAACCACGGCATCTGCTCCAGCCCCGGTTCGGCGAAATGCTCGCCGATCAATTCTCGTGCCAATTCCGCGATCTGCTCGGGGATTCCACCGGCCCAATCCGTCGTTGCGAACAGGACGATGCGCCTCGACATCGAAACGCCGGGAAGCGGATGGGCGTCGATGCGATCTGCAAACCGCCCGCCCCGCAGGAGCGACAGCGGCGTGGTTATCGTCCAGCCTTTGCCACGGGCCACCAGGGCCGAGATCGATTGGTTTGAATCCATCTCGAACCGACGGGCGGGCATGATGCCGGATTGATCCAGATACGCCTCGATCTGCTGCCCCATCACCTGATCCATATCGCGGCGCAGGAGTGGCAGGCCGCGCAGCCCGGCCAGACCCGCCGACACATCCACACCCTTGGGTACTGCCAGAATGTAGGGATCATTCAGCAGGGGAAGTTCCACAATGCCGTCCGGCGGCGGCTGCACAGAGGCGCAGATCGCGATATCCAGTTCCCGGGCCCGCACCATCGCGTGGAGCAGATGGCTCGCACCGGTCTTGAGAACAAAGGCGCATTGGCTCATCGCTTCCGCCAAACGGGTGGCCAGAAGGGGTGTTACCTCGTTCTCGAAATCCTCGATCACTCCCAGCGACAGGCTCGACAAATGGGTCAGATCGAGGGAGGTCAAGTCCCGCTGTCCGGCGCGCAGAGCCTTCAGGGCAGCGGTCGCCTGATCCAGAAACAACCGCCCTGCCGGCGTCACCACCATAGGCCGTCGCGAATGATCGACGAGTTCGACCCCCAGGGCTGCCGCAAGGTTCTTCATCTGTTGCGATACTGCGGGCGCGCTCATGCCCAACTCAGCCGCCGTTGCCGCCACCGATCCGGTCCGTGCCAGTGTCTCGAAGACCTCCAGCCCCCGCAGCGTCAACCCTTTCAGAAGCGGCGTTGGCATGGATCAGGCGTTCACGATCTGCGCCAGCAGGTCCGGCGCCACGGCAATTCCGCCGATCGTTCTTTCGGACGTCACGGATGTTTGGGCGAGCACGTCGCCGATCGCCGTTACCGCGGGATCAAGCGCCGTCAGCCAGGCGGTGTGGGCGACCGGTCCGTCCAAAGGCGAATCCGTGACCGGCGGGGCCAGCGACAACAACGATTCCAGCATTCCGGGTGCGCCGCTTGCCAGTGGTACGATATCTGCATTGCCCGGGCCGATCGCATAGGTCGATCCATCCGAACGCAATGCAACGGCGGCCAGGTCCGCGTTGGCAAGGGAGATCAATGCACCGGCCATGCAGCCCGGATCACTCGCGCGGGTCAAGTGGATAAGCCCCATCCCCTCCTTGCGCGCAATATCGGTCAGCCTGTCCTGCGCCTCGGCGATCGCCGGGGCTGCGAAACCGTGCCCCGCATTGATTTCCACGATTGCAGGCGCGGGATGGGTGATCACGGGGGACGCATCCAGATGCAGGCGGCCGTATCGGATCAGGCGGACATCACGGAGCAGCGCGACAAACCCGCTCTCCGCTTCGCCATGGGCTTCGGCGAGAGCGACGTCGCGGGCGACGATGGCGGCGGCAGCGGCCCCCACACCGGCGCGAGTGAGGCAATCGCAGGCGAGCATCTCCAGATCGCTCAAATCGTAGACATGGGTCATGTCGCGACTGTTTAGATGCTGACGGGGAACGTCAATCTCTCAGGACTTTCGGGCCAAATCCCGGCGATGCCACGCTTGAGATATGTCATCCCTCCAGCACCAATTCCGGAAACCGTCGCGCCGTATCGCGGATCGCCGAGGCAAGGCCCTCAAAAGCCGGGGCGGCGCCGGAACTGGCGCGCCAGACCAGCCCGATCGATCGCGAGAACCGCCGTCCGCGGAACGGCCGCACAACCACATCATTGGCCCGCCCCTCGATTTCGGAGCGCACGTATAAGGCGGGCAGAAAGGTCAGCCCCATATCCAACGCCACCATCTGGCGCAGCGCGTCGAGCGATGTCCCCTCATAGTCGCGGGACATATGGGCACCGATTTCGATGCACAGCGCGCTGATCTGATCGTGCAACGTATAGGCCGGAGATAGCGACAGGATGGTTTGCCCCGAGAGTTCCGGCCCCTCCACACCGTCCTTTTGCGTCAATGCGTGATCCACCGGCATGGCCACGCCCAACGGCTCGCGGAACAGGCGCGCGACGGTCAGGCGGGCGCCCGCCACGGGAAGTTGTGTCAGGATAAGATCATGGGTCCCGTCATTGAGTTCCCGCAGCAGGGTCGCGGGTGCGGCTTCTCGAATATAGAGCCGCAGATCGGGGTGGGATTTGTGGAGATCACCTACGACGTGAGGCATCAGGTAGGGCCCCAATGTGGTCGACGTCCCCATCCGCAACGTGCCGCCAAGGCCCGACTGGAGTGTTGCGGAGAGATCAACGATGCCTTGGCCCGCATCCAGGATGTCACGGGCCCGTCGCGCCACCTCACGCCCGGCCTGCGTCAGGCGCACGGGGCCGCGGCCGCGTTCCACGAGCACCAGCCCCAACGCGTCCTCGAGGGACTTGATCTGAACCGACAGCGAAGGCTGCGAAATCCCGCAGGCCTCAGCTGCTTCGCGGAAATGCCGGGTGTCTTCGAGCGCTGTCAGGTATCGGAGCTGTCTCAGCGTGAAGGGGAGGGAGGCGTTCTGCATGGCGCGATAGCTTTTTCCAATTGAAATCTTTGCAGGTCTGCACTTTTACCTATGCCTTGTGTGGGTTAGATCAAGCCTACCGAGCAATCGGTCCGGAACCGAAGGGGCACGTCTTCGCTTCCGGAGTTATCCTGCTGCGCTGGCGAGTTGTCCCTTATCAGCGCTCGACCGGCAGGATGGCACTCCCGGACGGGGACGGGCGGCTCCTGCCGTCAGCTGCCCCCACCCGTCCGGGGACGCCGTACAATCGATTTTTAAAGTTCTTCGACCTGTGGCCCCGCCATTTATCCGGATGGGCAGAATAGGGTCGATAGCTGTTGACTATCGAAAATATGAGGTCAAAAGGATTGACCTATCAAACTCCCGACCCTATCTGCCCCGAAACCCGATTACGATGGCAACCCATCACTTCGGGCTGGACCTTTCGGCCCCTTGCGCCAAGTAACGCACAACGACCGGCCGAAAGAAACGTGGACACGCCGCCCCAAGGGGTGGCGAGTTGAAGGGCGAGGGAACGTGGCAACAGGCGGCGTGGAAGTGCCACGGCTGGCGGGCGGGCCAGCCGGATGGCTGTCGGTCATTATTCCGGCTGTTCTGTTCGCGTGGTTCGCGCAATTCCTGCCTGCGGTGGCCGATGGGCAGACCCCCCTTATCGGCATCGATTGGGTTCCGTCCCTCGATATTCGCCTTGAAATGCTGCTCGATGGGCTGTCGCTGACGTTCGCGCTTCTGATCACGGGTATCGGCACGCTAGTGACGCTCTATTCCACCAAGTATCTCGGTCATCATCCGGAATACCCGCGCTTCGTGCTTTACCTGATGGTCTTCATGGTGGGAATGTTGGGCCTTGTCCTGGCCGACAATCTCATCGCGCTTTTCGTGTTCTGGGAAGTCACGACCATTTCGTCTTACCTGCTGATCGGTTTCACGTCCGACAGCGCCAAATCCCGCCGGTCCGCCCTTCAGGCGCTGCTACTGACCGGGACCGGGGGCCTGGCGCTACTGGCGGGCATGATCATGCTCGGGTCTGCGGCAGGCACGTTCAGCCTGATGGAAATCCGCGGGATGGGCGATGCCATTCGAGACCACGAATACTACATTCCGATCCTGATCCTATTCCTGGCCGGGGCCTTCACCAAATCGGCCCAATTCCCGTTCCACTTCTGGCTGCCCAACGCCATGGCCGCGCCCACACCGGTCAGCGCATATCTGCATTCTGCCACGATGGTCAAAGGCGGTGTCTACCTGATGGCGCGGATGAACCCGACGCTGGGGGGCACCGAGCCTTGGTTCTGGGCGCTGGTGATCGCGGGCGGCTTCACGACGGTTTTCGCCAGTGTGCTCGCCATCCGCCAGACCGACATCAAACAGGTGCTGGCCTATACAACGCTGATGGCGCTTGGCGCGCTGACGCTGTTTATCGGGGCGGGTAGCTCGGATGCGATCAAGGCGGCGATGCTGTTCCTCGTGGTCCATTCGCTCTACAAGGCCGCGCTCTTCCTGATGATCGGCATCGTGGACCATGAGACGGGCACGCGGGAGGTCGCAGACCTGCGCGGTCTGGCGCGGAAAATGCCGATCACCTTCCTTGCGGGCGCGCTCGCTGCGATCTCCATGGCAGGTATCCCTCCGTTCTTCGGCTTCATCGGCAAGGAATTCCTCTACAAGGCAGGCCTTGAGGCTGACGTCGCCGGGCTCTGGATCACCGGTTGTATCTTCGCGGCGTCCGTTCTGATGTTTATGGCGGCCGGTATCTCGGTGGCGCGTCCGTTCCTTGGCCGGGTGCCCGAGCGGTTCGCCGATGTGCATGAAGGCCCCACGCCGATGTGGATCGGCCCGTTTCTGCTTGGCGCGCTATCGCTCTTTTTCGGGATCTACTCCGACATTCCCGAATTCTGGCTTGTCGGCCCGGCAACGGATGCGGTTTATGGCTCGGATGTATCGGTCGATCTCTACCTTTTCCGGGAGGTCAATGATGCCTTCATCCTGTCGATGATCACCTTTGCCGTAGGCTTCGTTCTTTATCTCGGCCACGCCCGCATCCGAAACGCTCTCGGCCGGATCATCACCGCCAATCCGATCAAGTTCGATCCCGGCTGGGATCGGACGCTTGATGGTCTCAAGGTGCTGGCCGGGTGGCAGACCAACCTTCTCCAATCGGGTATCCTGCAGCGCTACATCTTCATCATCTTTGCCACGCTCGCCATCGGCGTCGGCGTCACGATCTACCTTCAGGATGCCCTCAACTTCCGCATAGACATTGCGGCGGAACTGGACGGGTTGCTGTTCAAGCACTGGGCGATTCTGACATTCATCACCGCTGGTGCGATCCTGACGGCGCTGACGGGCAGCCGGATGGTCGCGATCGTAGCCCTGGGTGTTGTCGGTATCGGGGTTGCACTTCTCTTCATCATCTTCTCGGCGCCGGATGTGGCGATCACGCAGTTGCTGGTGGAAACCCTTGTCGTCGTGCTCGTGGCCGTCGCGATGCTGAAACTGCCGCATCTGGGCGTCCGAACCGACGAAGCGAACCGTCCTGTCCACGCCATGCTATCCATTGCCGTCGGCGTCATCACGACGCTGGTACTGGTGGCGGTGCTGCAATCCGATCTCGACCTGCGCCTGACCGAGTATTTCGGCGAGACCTCCTGGTCGGAGGCCTTTGGGCGCAACATCGTCAACGTGATCCTCGTCGACTTCCGGGCCTTGGATACATTTGGTGAGATTGCCGTGGTCGTCGTTGCCGCCTTGTCGGCTTACGCGCTTTTGCGCGGAACGCGTTACGGCTCAATTCGCGACGAGGGGGAGGAGAAGTAGATGGTCAATTCCGTCATCCTCAACGCCGCGACGCGCCTTCTTGTGGCGATCCTGCTGCTGTTTTCCGTCTACATGCTGTTGCGCGGCCATAATTTGCCGGGCGGGGGGTTCATCGGCGGGCTGATCGGCTCCACGGGCTTTATCCTTTATGCCATCGCGCAGGGCGCGGAGGCGACCCGCGACGCGCTCCGGGCGGAGCCACAGAACATCGCCATGATCGGCCTTGGCATCGCGCTGGCGTCAGGTGTCTACGCCGTGTTCTTCGGGGATGCGTTCTTTACCGGCCAATGGTGGTTCATCGGCGACCGGGAAAGCGGCGACTACATCCCTATCTCCTCGGTCCTGTTCTTTGATATCGGTGTATACTTGGTGGTCTTCGGCTCGATCCTCACCCTCGTTCTGGCGTTGGAGGAGGAGGTCTGATGGAGCTTCTTGTCGCCATCATGGTCGGCGTTCTCGTCGCTGCATCAGTGCACCTGATGCTGGCCCGCAACGTGTTGCGGTTCCTGTTCGGGCTCGTGCTGATCTCGAACGCGGCGAATCTCACGATCTTTGTCGCCGGGCGGCTTACGCCGGAATCGCCACCGCTGATCCCATATGATGCCGACGTGCCGGTGGCTGACGTCGCAAACGCCCTGCCTCAAGCGCTGGTGCTGACGGCCATCGTGATCGGTTTTGGCCTCTTTGCGTTTGCGCTGACCTTGGTCTACCGGACCTACCAGAATCTCGGCACGCTCAATTCCGATGAAATGCGCCTGGCCGAGCCGAAAGATGACGCGCACGTCGCGACCGAGAACAAGACCTACATTGCGCGGGAGGCCGGGCAATGAGTTGGATCCTCGCCGCCCCCATCATCATCCCTTTCGCCACCGCAGTGCTGGCCTTCCTCTTCCGCCACGGGCCGGAGGGGCGCTGGATCTCGGTCTTGGGCAGCGCCGCGCTTCTGATCTCGGCGGCGATCCTCATGACGAACGTGCTGGCCGACGGCGTCTTGGCCGCGCAGATGGGCCAGTGGCCCGCGCCCTTCGGAATCACATTGGTATCCGACCTTCTCTCTGCCGTCATGGTGGTGATCACGGGTATCACCGGCCTTGCGGTTGCGATCTATGCCTTGGCTGACGTGGATGAGCGCAAGGAACAGCTTGGGTATCACGCCCTTTATCAGGTGCTCCTGGCCGGCGTTTGTGGCGCCTTCCTCACCGGTGACCTCTTCAACCTATACGTCTGGTTCGAGGTGATGTTGATCTCGTCCTTCGGCCTTCTGGTCATGGGAGGCAATCGGCAGCAGCTTGATGGCGGGATCAAATACGTCACGCTCAATCTGGTTTCGACGATCCTGTTCCTGTCCGGCATCGGCCTTCTCTACGGGATGACCGGGACGCTCAACATGGCGGATCTGCATTCCGCTGTTCAGCGGGTCGAAAACCCCGGCCTGCTGGTGGTGGTTGCGGTGATGTTCATGATTGCCTTCGGGGTGAAAGCCGCGGTCTTCCCGCTCTTCTTCTGGCTGCCCGCCAGCTATCACACACCCACGATTTCCGTCTCGGCGATCTTTGCGGGGCTGCTGACCAAGGTTGGTGTCTACGCGCTCTTCCGGATGTTCACGCTTGTCTTCACCACGGACGTCGCCTACACCCACACGATCCTCCTCTGGGTCGCGGGCTTCACCATGGTGACGGGGGTTCTTGGCGCCGCTGCGATGAACGATTTCCGCCGCATCCTGAGCTTTCATATCGTGAGCCAGATAGGCTACATGATCCTTGGCCTGGCGCTCTTCACGCCGCTGGCGTTAGTGGGTGCGGTATTCTATCTGGTGCACCATATCATCGTGAAGGCGAACTTGTTTCTCGTGGCGGGCGTCGCGCGGCGTATCGCCGGCTCCACGGAGCTGAACCAGATCGGCGGGCTTTACAAAACCGCGCCTTTATTGGCGCTTCTCTTCCTCATTCCGGCCTTCTCCCTTGCAGGTTTTCCGCCTTTGTCCGGGTTTTGGGCAAAGTACGTTCTGGTCAAGGCCGCGTTGGAAGATGGTGGGTATGTGATTGCCGGTGTGGCCCTAGTCGTGGGGCTTCTGACGATCTATTCGATGACAAAGATCTGGGGCAATGCGTTTTGGAAACCGCACCCTGCGGGTGTTCATCCTACCCTCTCAAGCATCGCACCAAAGGATCGTGCCGCGCTGATCCTGCCGATTGCGGCGCTGGCGATCCTGACATGCATCATCGGCCTTTTCCCGGAACCCTTCATTCAGTTCGCGACCGCATCCGCCGATCAGCTTCTGAACCCTGATGCCTATATCCAAGCCGTGCTTGGTGCTGACGCGCCCGGCCTTGCGCTGGCAGAGGTGACGCCATGAATATCTTTGCCCTGAACATTGCGCTGGCCGTCATATGGGCGGCGCTGACCGGCGAGATCACCCTGATGAACCTGCTGGTGGGCTTTGCCCTTGGCTCCGCGGCGCTCTACGTCACCCGCCCGCTTTTTCCGGGATGTGATCGTTACTTCACCCGCGCCACCCGGTGGATCATGCTGATCGTCACCTTCCTGTGGGAGCTTGTCGTTTCCTCCATCCAGGTCGTGTGGGACGTTCTCACACCAGCGCACAAGGCGCGGCCTGGCATCATCTCCGTGCCGCTCGATATTCAGGGCGAGATGGAGATCCTCGTGCTCACCAACTACATCTCGCTCACCCCCGGCACGCTGAGCCTTGACGTGACTGAGGATTGCAAGACGCTCTATATCCACGCGATGTTTGCCGATGACCCCGACGAAATCCGGCGGTCGATCAAGCAAGGTGTCGAGCAGCGCGTGAAGGAGGCGTTTGAATGAGCCCGGTTCTGACCATCGCCATCGATATCTGCTTTGTCCTCGTCATGCTGGGGGTCGTGGGGGCGTTCGTTCGGCTGGTCCGGGGCCCCAGCCTGCCGGACAGGATCGTGGCCCTTGATATGATGACGATCCTGATCGTCAGCTTCTGTGGCCTCTACGCGATCCAATCTGGTGAAACGGCCTTTGTGGACGTCGCCATCGTATTGGCCTTGATCGGGTTTCTCGCGACCGTCGCGCTCGCCCGCTTCGTCGAGCGTCGCCAGATCCGCGATGATCGTGGCAAGTCATCATCTCGAAGCCGAGGGGAGGGCGCGAAATGATTGCCGATTACATCATGGCTGGTTTGATCCTGCTTGGCGGTTTCTTCTGTTTCGTCGCGGGGCTTGGCGTGCTGCGCCTGCCCGATGTGCTGATCCGGATGCATGCGTCCACCAAGGCCGGCACGCTTGGCGCTGGCCTGATCCTTGCTGCCGTCGCAGTCTTTTTTGCCGATACAGCAACCATCACCCGGGCGGTTGCCACGATCGTATTCCTGCTGATCACCGCCCCGGTTGCGGCCCATATGATCGGGCGCGCCGCGTTCCGGTCCGGCGTGCCGCTCTGGCGCACGAAGATCGAAGAGGGTGCCGAGGAGACGTTACAGCGATAGGCCTGCGGGCTCTATTCCAGCGCGCCGTCGCCGTTTTGACGCAGGCTAGGTTTGCAGGAAATCGTAGCGCCCATCGGGCCGGATTGCGCAGGCCGTCAGGCGCCCTGTCCGCCACGCGCCGGTATCGGTGGCGATACGCCCCTCATGGGCAAGTGGTGCGTCCATTTCCGTGTGGCCGTGGGCAACCCAAACCCCGTCCGCGCGCGTAGCGCCGTCAAATTCCGGATGTCCCCATAATAAGACGCGGGCTGACTGCTCATCCATCTGATGCGCCGGATCCGCTCCTGCATGAACCGCCCACAGGTTCCCGGATGTCCAACTCAGCGGCAGGTTCTCCAGCCATGGCACCGTGCCTTTGGGCAAACGGCGGCGCAGGGAATGGGCGGCGGCCGGGAAGGCGTCGAATTCCGCCCCATTTTCCAGATCTGCGGTGGCGACCCCGAAGCTGCGCAGAGTTTCCGCGGCGCCTGCGCGCATCCAGCGCGGTCCCCGCGTGGCCGGGTCCGCGAGGAAATCGAGCATCATGCGCTCGTGATTGCCCATCAGGCAGGTGACGTTGTCCGGGTAGCTTTCCTGTAACTCCCGCATCCGGGCCAGAACAACGGCGGAATCGGCGCCCAGATCGATATAGTCGCCCACGAAGACAAGCTGCGGATTTTCCGCCGCCGTCCCGCCAATATGCGCGTCGATCAATTCCAGCATCAATTCCAGAAGGTCTGCGCGGCCGTGGATATCGCCTATGATGTAAGTTGCCTGCGCCGGGCACGGCAAATCTTGCGCATCGGCTGCCGGTCTGTCCGCTGCCGGGTTGGTCTTGGATTTCCGCCCCAGGATGGACCGCATCGCCTTCAACATCATTCATCAGGTGCGCATTCTGGCGGTCATTGGCAAGAGGAAAGGCGCTATTCGCGCGCCCTGAGGACCCGCGCAGGACGAGCAGCAAGGGGGCGCCACGCAAAGGCCAGGCCCGCGATCAGCGTGGCAAGCGCGCCGCCGATAACGATGGCCAGCGCCGAGATTGGTTCAAACCTGTAATCCGTGTCCATGACAAAGGTCATCACCGCCCACCCACCCAGGGCGCCCGTTGCAATGGCCACGATCCCGGCCGCCGCGCCAAGCATGGCGGCACGCATGGCGAAGCTGCGCAACACGGTCCCCCGTGAAGCGCCAAGTGTTTTCAGGACGGCCGCCTCGAATACCCGTCGTCGTTCCCCGGCTGCTGCCGCCCCGATCAAGACGATGAAGCCGGTGAGCAGGGTCGCCGCCGCGGCATAGGACGTGGCCGACGCGATCCCACGCAGGGCTTCGGCCACCTGATCCAGCGCATCCCGCACACGGATCGCCGTAATGTTGGGTGCGGCGCTGGCCACGTCACGCAGGATCTGCGCCTCGGCCTCAACCGCTGCGTAGACGGTAGCGATATGGGTATGCGGCGCACCGGCCAGGGCCGCCTCGTTCATCGTCAGGATGAACCCGATCCCGGCATTCTCGAACGACACTTCACGCAGGGCGGCGATCTCGGCCTCGATGTCACGGCCGAGGATGTTGACCGTTATCGTATCGCCAATGCCGAGCCCGATCTCCATCGCCTCTTCCGCCGCGAATGCGATCAGAGGTGGCCCGGAATAACCATCCGGCCACCACGCTCCCGCGATGATTTCATCATCAGGCGGGGCCCCGGCCATGTATGTCACGCCCCGATCGCCTTGAATGACCCAATGGTCCCCCGCCACGTCCGCGGCGCGCTGCCCGTTGATCTGCGTTATGATCCCACGCAGCATTGGCGCGGTGTCGACCCGGCTGACTGTAGGATCGCCATCGACGCGGGCCAGAAAGGGCGCGAGTTGATCGGGTTGGATATCGACGAAGAAGTAGGACGGCGCTACATCGGGTAGATCACGCTGAATGGCGCTGCGCAGGTTTGTGTCGATCTGGCCGACCGCCGCCAGAACAGCCAATCCCAGCCCGAGCGAAAGTACCACGGAACCGGCTTCTGATCCCGGACCGCCCACCGCCCCAAATGCGGCGCGCAGGGCCGTGCGGCCCCTTGCCATTCGTCCGCGCGCCAGATGGCGGGCCAGCATCCGGATCGCCCAGGCCGAGATCGCCAATATGGCCAGAGCGCCCATCAGGCCCGCGGCCGTGCCCAAGGCTAGTCTTGGAATGCCCGACAGCCAGACAGCCGCTGCCACCAAAATGGCAGCCAGCACGCCGGTTTGCGCCACGAATATTGGTTCTGGCCACTGCCTTGCCCCGCCCGAAGCATCGCGAAACAGGGCGGCCGCGCGCACTTGGCGCGTCCGGGCCAGTGGCCAAAGTGTGAAGATGAGAGCGGTCAGCGCCCCGTAAAGCGCCGCCTCTGCTAACGGAGCCGGATAGACACTGATCGCCACCGGCACGGGCAACTGCGCTTGGATCAGCGGGCCGAACAGGATCGGTGCACCGGCCCCCAGAAGCAGACCGAGGGCGATACCGACCAGCGTCAGCAAACCCACCTGCGCGAAATAAGCCGCAAAGATCACGCGCGCTTCGGCCCCAAGCGTTTTCAACGTTGCGATGGTGGCGATCTTTCCATCGAGGTAGGCCCGTACGGCAGACGATACGCCCACCCCGCCCACGGCCAGCCCGGCCAAGCCGACAAGCACCAGAAACGCGCCGATACGATCGACGAATTCCGCCACGCCGGGCGCGCCGTTTCGCGCATCGCGCCAACGAGCGCCGCTGGCCTCAAATGCTTGCGCATCAGCCTCCAGCGCCGCGATGTTGTGCCCGTCGGGTAGGGCCATCCGGTACTGGCTGTCGAAGAGCGTTCCGGGCTGCAGAAGACCTGAGCCGTCAAGCCCATCCAGAGTGACGATTGTGCGCGGCCCCAGCCCGAAGCCCGAAGCCGCCCCGTCTGGTTCGTCCACCAAGGCAGCACGGAGCTCGAATTCCCGCGTTCCAAGGCGAAAGCGATCACCGACCTGCAAGCCGAGCCGGTCCATCAACAAAGGCGCCATGACGGCACCGGGCAAGTCGCCGGTTTCCAGCGCTTCGGCCACCGATATCGGGGGATCAAGGCCCGCTTCGCCATAAAGCGGCCAGTTGTCATCCACGCCACGAACCTGCGTGAGCCCGCGTTCCGGCACCTCTCGGTCCACCACAACCATCGATCGGAAATCGACGGTTTCCGACACCGCGACGGCGATGCCCTCCATGAACGCCCGCTCTTCAGGGGCGGCGAAACGGTAGGTGAACGACATCTCGGCATCTCCGCCAAGGATCACCGCACCTTCGCGGGCCAGGCCCTCCTCGATGGAGACGCGCACCGATCCGACCGCCGCAATCGCCGCCACGCCGAGGGCGATGCAAGCCAGAAACACGCGGAACCCGCGCAGACCACCGCGCAGTTCGCGCCGGGCGATGCGCAGGGCGACGCTCATTCGGCGGCGTCCCTCAGCGCGCTGTCCAGATGCCCATCGCGCAGGCGCACCTCACGGTCGCAGCGCGCCGCCAAGTCGGTTGAGTGGGTTACAAGGATCAAGGTTGCGCCGTGACGGTCGCGCAGATCCATCAGAAGGTCCATGATCTGTGTGCCGGTGGAGCTGTCGAGGTTGCCGGTCGGTTCATCGGCCAGAAGGATATCGGGGCGCGGCGCGGCGGCGCGGGCCAAGGCGACCCTTTGCTGTTCGCCGCCAGACATCTGCGACGGGTAATGCGCCGCGCGGTGGCCAAGCCCCATGGCCTGCAACTCCGCTTCCGCCCGCTCAAACGCATCGCTGACCGACGCCAGCTCCAATGGGGTTGCGACGTTTTCCAAGGCTGTCATCGTGGGGATCAGGTGGAAGCTTTGGAACACCACCCCCATATGGTCCCTGCGAAACCGAGCCAGTTCATCTTCGGACATCATGGTCAAGTCGTGGCCGAGTGCCGTGACTATGCCGCCGGTGGCCCGCTCCAGACCGCCCATCAGCATCAGGAGAGACGACTTGCCAGAACCCGACGCCCCCGTCAGCGCCAACGTTTCGCCCCGCTCGACCTCCAACGTGATGCCGTGCAGAATATCGACGCGGCCAGCATTGCCGTCGAGCGACAGTTTCGCATCGGTAAGGGAGAGGATCGCCGCCATGACTAAACGCTTTCGTTCCTTTGGTTTACTGGCATATGGGGCCGTGCGCCGATGGGGCAAGGTGGCATGTCTTGCGTGTGTGGCCACACCGGCCCTGGCGGAGCCGACCACGATCGCGGCCCTCGGCGATAGCCTGACGCAAGGCTACGGCCTGGTTCAGGAAGAGGGGTTTGTGCCGCAACTGGAAGGTTGGTTACGGGCGCGGGGCCACGACGTGGTTGTTGTGAATGCGGGCGTGTCCGGAGACACGACGGCGGGCGGCCTGGCCCGCGTGGACTGGACGCTGACCCCCGAGGTTGACGCCATGATCGTCGCATTGGGCGGCAATGACCTGTTGCGCGGCCTCCCCCCCGAGGCCTCCCGCGCCAATCTTGCAGGCATACTGGACGCGGCGGAAGCGGCGGAGGTTGAAGTGTTGCTGGTCGGCCTGAATGCGCCGGGGAATTATGGGCCGGACTATCAAGAGGCCTTCAACAGCATGTATCCTGAACTGGCCAACGCCTATGGCGTGCTGCATGCGGAGAGTTTCCTGTCCGGTCTGCAAGACGCGGTTGAGGGCGATCGGGCCGAAGCGGTCCGGCGTTACATCCAGGCCGATGGAATCCATCCGAATGCCGCAGGTGTCTCGGTGATCGTGGAGGCCCTTGGTCCGCTGGTTGAGGTCCTGATCGCGCGTGCCCAACCCTGACCGACCACCGGGGCCATCGAGCTCTACGGTGGGGAGGGGACGATAGAGCCGCAGAGCGAAGAAAACCGAACGGAAAAATTGACAAAACGAACATGAGATGAAAGACCAATTCCATGGAGGGGCGCGACATGGATAAGCCGTACGACCTGTTCGTGATTGGTGGCGGCATCAATGGCTGCGGGATCGCGCGGGACGCGACTGGCCGCGGCCTGAGCGTATGTCTGGCTGAAATGGGCGATCTTGCCGGTGCCACGTCGTCGGCCTCCACCAAGCTGTTCCACGGCGGGTTGCGATACTTGGAGTACTTCGAGTTCAAGCTGGTGCGCCACGCGCTGGAGGAACGAGAAATCCTGCTGCGGGCCATGCCGCATATTTCATGGCCGATGCGTTTTGTCTTGCCGTTGAGTAAGGACATGCGGTTTGACAACACCACTCCCACATCCAAGATCCTCGGCGCCGTGATGCCATGGATGAAGGGGCGGCGGCCCAATTGGCTGATCCGGCTGGGGCTGTTCTTGTATGATAATCTTGGGGGGCGGCAGATCCTGCCCGGTACGAAATCGGTCTCGCTTGACGGCACACCGGAAGGTGCACCGCTGAAGGACCGATTTACGAAGGCTTACGAATACTCCGATTGCTGGGTCGAAGATTCGCGCCTCGTGGTTCTGAACGCGCGGGACGCCGAAAACCGGGGCGCGCGCATCCTTGTCGGAACTAAGGTGGTGAGCGCGGAGCGGGACGGCGACGTCTGGCGCATCGAGTTGGACGGAGACGCCGGGGCGGAGACGGTGTTCGCGCGAGGTCTGGTCAATGCCGGGGGCCCGTGGGTCGCCGAGGTGGTGCGAAACGTGGCACGGCAGAATTCCAGCGAAGGCGTGCGCCTCGTGCGCGGATCCCACATCGTGACGCGGCGGCTTTACGACCACGACAAATGCTATTTCTTTCAGGGTACGGACGGACGCATCATTTTTGCGATCCCGTACGAGACGGATTACACCCTGATCGGTACCACGGATGCGGAGCATCTGGAAGATCCGCGCACGGCGGAATGCACGCCCGCTGAGCGGGACTACCTGCTCGACTTCGCCAATGAGTATTTCGCCAAGACCCTGACCGCCGAAGATGTGGTCTGGACCTATTCCGGCGTCCGTCCGCTCTACGATGACGGAGCAAAATCCGCGACGGCCGCGACGCGGGATTACGTGTTGTCGCTCGACGATGCAGGTGCGCCGATGCTGAATGTCTTTGGTGGCAAGATCACAACCTATCGTGTGCTGGCGGAGGATGCGTGGGAGAAGCTGGCCCCGTTCTATCCTGATGCGGGTGGTCACTGGACTGCGGGCGTGCCCCTTCCCGGCGGCGATTTTGCGGTGGAGGGTGTGTCCGCCTTGATTGCCGATTTGCAATCGTCCTACCCGTTCCTGACAGATCGTTGGGCCAAGCGGCTGGTCCGTGCCTATGGCACCGAGGCGCGCATTCTGTTGGGTGACGCGACATCTCCGGCCGATCTGGGCCGCGACTTTGGCGCAAGCCTGACCGAGGTCGAAGTGCGCTGGCTGATGACCCGCGAATATGCCCGCTCGGCAGCTGATGTCGTCTGGCGTCGGTCGAAACTTGGCCTCAAACTGACGGCGGATCAGATCGCCGCGCTGGATGAGTACATGGATGCGGCCGTGGCCCCCGAGGCCGCGCAATAGGGAGGCGAAAAAATGACCCAAATCCTAGCCATCGACCAAGGCACGACTTCATCCCGCGCGATTGTGTTCGACGGCGATCTACGCCCCCGGGCGAGCGCCCAGAAGGAATTCACGCAACATTTTCCCGCTTCCGGTTGGGTCGAACACGATCCGGATGAAATCTGGGATACGGTGCTGGAGACGTGCCGTGGCGCGCTGGATAAGGGCGGCGATGTCGTCGCTATCGGTATCACCAATCAGCGTGAGACGGTTGTGCTGTGGGATCGCGAAACGGGTGCGCCCGTGCACAATGCCATCGTCTGGCAGGATCGCCGCACGGCGGAGCTTTGCGCGCGCCTGAAGGCCGACGGCCATGAGCCGATGGTTCAGGAGAAGACCGGCCTGCTGCTAGACCCATATTTTAGCGGCACCAAGCTGGCGTGGCTCTTGGATAATGTGGATGGCGCCCGGGCCCGCGCCGAAGCTGGAACGCTGGCCTTCGGCACCATCGACAGCTTCCTGATCTGGCGGCTGACTGGGGGTACGCGCCATGTAACGGATGCGACCAATGCGGCGCGGACGCTTCTCTACAACATCCGTGACGGGCGGTGGGATGACGAGATCCTGTCGATGCTGAACATACCCGCCGCGATCCTGCCGGAGGTGCTGGACAGTGGCGCGGATTTTGGCGAGACGACGCTTTTCGGCGACGCGTTACCGATACTGGGCGTGGCAGGCGACCAGCAGGCCGCAACCGTCGGGCAGGCATGTTTCCAGCCGGGCATGTTGAAGTCGACTTACGGAACCGGTTGCTTCGCGTTGTTGAACACGGGCGACACGCTGGTGGCGTCACAAAACCGGATGCTGGGGACCATTGCGTATCAGTTCGATGGCCAGCCGACCTATGCGCTGGAGGGTTCCATCTTCATCGCAGGTGCGGTCGTGCAATGGCTGCGTGATGGATTGAAGATCATCGACGATGCCTCCCAGAGCGCCGGACTGGCGGAGGCAGCGGACCCCACGCAGGCGCTCTACCTGGTGCCGGCTTTCACCGGTTTGGGGGCACCTTATTGGGATCCGGATGCGCGGGGTGCCATTTATGGGCTGACGCGCAATTCCGGCCCGGCCGAGATCGCGCGTGCCGCGTTGGAATCGGTCGGGTTCCAGACACGGGACCTGTTGGAGGCGATGCTGGCCGATTATGACGGCGGCGATGGCGGCAACGTTCGCGTGGATGGCGGTATGACGGCCAGTGACTGGACCATGCAGTTCCTGTCGGACATCCTTGGTGCACCCGTGGATCGCCCGCAGGTGCTTGAGACCACGGCGCTTGGAGCGGCATGGATTGCCGGGCACCGCGCCGGGATTTATCCCGATCAGTCGGGGTTCGCCGCCACATGGGCGCTGGACAAGACGTTCGAGCCTCGGATGGACGAGGCGACCCGGGACGCCCGCTATGCGGGGTGGAAAGATGCGATTGCACGGACCTTGAGCGCCCATGGCTGAACAGACGACATTGAAGGTTGCGCTGGCACAGATGTGTTCGGCCGATACCTACGGCCCGAACATAGAAACCGTGCAGGCCCTGGCCGTGCAGGCGAAGGGGCAGGGGGCTGACGTGCTGGCGCTTCCCGAAGTGTCGGGCTTGATGAACGCCAACCGCAAAATGGCCAAGACCCAAGTGGGCGAGGCAAAGGATGATCCGTTCATCGCCGCCTGCCGCGACATGGCGGCCAAGCATGGTATCTGGGTCCATTCCGGGTCCACCCCAGTCCTGGCGCCCGATGGGCGGTTCTGGAACCGGACCAACCTGATCGACCCGACCGGTGCGATCAAAGCGACATACGACAAGATCCACCTGTTCGATGTGAATATCGAGGACAAGGTTGTGTTCACGGAATCCAAGAGCTTTGCCCCCGGTGACTGTGCCGTCGTGGCCGAGACGCCGTGGGGCGGCTTCGGTTTGTCAATTTGTTACGATCTGCGGTTTCCGTACCTCTACCGCTCCCTGGCGCAGGCGGGCGCCAAGGTTCTATTCATTCCCGCCGCATTCACGGTTCCGACGGGCGAAGCGCACTGGCATGTCCTGATGCGCGCCCGCGCGATTGAGACCGGATCCTACGTGATTGCGCCTGCTCAATCCGGCCACCATGCCGATGGGCGCGAGACCTACGGACACTCCCTGGCGGTAGATCCGTGGGGCAAGGTGATCGCCGATCTGGCCGACGGAGCGCCCAAGTTGCAGATAGTGGAACTTGATTTGTCGCGGGTGGCCAAGGCGCGCGCACAGATCCCTGCCTTGGAGAATGGGCGGGATGTGCCGCTGAGGCGGGCCTAGCCGCTAGCCAGTAGGGCGGCCTCATGGGCCTTCAGGCTCAGCCGCGCCGCGCCGTAGCTGGCGCGCCCCTCCTCCGTGATCAATTCAGGGAATGCGAACAAAAGCTCCTCAAATATCTCCTGTGCCTCTTTGTCCTGCAGCATGTCGCCGGGTTGGAAGCTTTCGGTCCAGGCATCATCGACGCGGATGATCTCGTGGGCGTCACACATCAGGTGGATATACGTCACCCTTTCACACGCGCTGACCGTCTCGATCCCCGGCAGATGGGTCAGGTGCTTGGCGCGGACCAGAACCTGATCGCTGCCGAACAGAAGCTCGGCCTGAACGCCTTCCACCAGCATCCGGTGCTGTGGCGAAACCTGCATGTCGCGGCTTGGCGTATTGGGTCCCAAGGCGCCCTTCCGTATCAGGATGGGGCGCAGATGCGGGGCAGCGGCCAAATCGATCTGGCTAAGTGCTTTCTTACCAATCCAGCGGATCGCCTGCAGGCCATTGTCCCGTGTTTGTATCAGGTCCCCCACGCACAGATCCTCGACCTTGAAGGTCCCGCGCTCGGTTGCAACCCGACTGCCCGGCGTGAAGCAGGGGATGACCGTTTCAATATTGGTGAAGGTCAGCGTCGATCCATCGCTGAACAGCACCGAGCCGTTTTCCGGATTGCCACCATCATAGGTGATGATCGCGCCGTCATCGCCGAGATAAAGCGTGTCTTTGTCGGTACCGCCCTCGCCGCCATCGACGATATCGCCCGACCCGCCCACGATGTAGTCGGCGTCATCACCGCCTGTCAGGCTGTCTGCGCCAAGACCCCCTTCGATGGAATCCGCGCCTGCGCCGCCCAGAACGGTATCGGCTCCGTCGCCGCCAAGGATCGTATCCTCACCGGATCCGCCCAACAAACTATCGGCGCCCGCACCTCCATCAAGCACGTCATTGCCGAAGTCACCTGACAGCGTGTCGTCGCCCAGGCCCCCCTCAAGGCTGTCCGCACCGGTGCTGGAAAACACCTGCGTAGAGCCATCCACAGGAGCTTCGTAGGTTTGCAGGATGTCGCCGGTCGATGGATCCAGCAGGACCCAGTTCGTCTGCGTGGTGGACGCGGCGGTAAAATTGAGGCCCGCCGGAATGGTCAACACGGGCACTACATTGCCGGTGGCATCGATCTCGGCCAATTGCACCGCATAGGGGGAATCGTTCTGGAACGTGACGGACGTCGCTGTGCCGCCCGTACCGGATGGAATCGTCGTGGGATCAATGGCCAGTTGATCGCCGAAAAGCGCATCATCTCCCGCGCCGCCGTCGATTGTGTCCGCGCCCTGATCGCCGTGCAGGACGTCGTTGTCCGTTTCAGTCGCGGTGAAATGAACATCGGTGAGATAGACAATCTGGCCGTCGGTATTGCCGTTTTCGTAGACGATCTCAAAGCGCGTGATCGGCCCCGCGATGGTCACGAGCACCGATCCGCCGACCTGATCCGGTTGATCGTTGCCGGTGGCGCCCGTAACCGTCTGGCCCGTCACGGTATCTGTGCCCGCGGGGGTCAGGGTGACGGCAACGGTGTTGCCGTCAGCATCGAAGGCGTTGACCGTCAGGATGTCTTGCCAACCATCCGCATCCACATCGTTGATACGGAACGATACATTCGTCAGTTCCACATCCGACGCGATTTCAACGGTGGCCACGTCGGGCGCGCCATTGCCGCCGATCAGAAGGCCCGATGTGGTGGCGAACGGCTCCGACCCGCCGGCCGTATACTGGGTGGCGGTGGTTATGTCGGCCTGATCAAGACCGCCGTCATTTGTGAGGGATATGGTGAGGGTCGCGATGCCGGTGTCTTGCGTGAACCCGCCCGACACATCCGTGCCATCGCCTTCCGCCACCCAGCTCAGGTTTTCCGCGGCACTCGTCAAGGGGCCGCTTGGGCCACCTTCAATAACATCGTCCGCTTCCCCGCCATAAACCGTATCGTTGCCAAGCCCGGCTTCAACCACGTCTTCGTCACCGGTGGTGCCAAGCGTGCCATCGTTGTTGTCGATCTGCTCCAGGTTCGGATCGACATATGACCCGTCGATCAGGTCGGCGCCCCCGGTACCGTCCACGATACCGTTCGGGCCGCCGTTTACGGTCAGGATCTCGATGCCTGTAAAGCTTGTGGTGCTGCCGTCGTTGAAGACGACTGTGCCGTTTTCCGAATTGGCCGGATCGAAGATAACCTCGGCCACATCATTCACGATGAGCTCATCCGCGGTGTCGGTGCCGCCTTCGCCGCCGATCACGACATCACCGCCCTCAGCCGTGATCGTGTCGTTGCCGTTGCCGCCGTCAAGCGTATCGGCACCGGCGCCGCCGATCAGGATGTCAAATCCACTGCCGCCCGCGATGCTGTCATCGCCGTCACCGCCGATCAGGGTATCCCGCCCACCATCGCCGATCAGCGTGTCATTCCCGGCACCGCCGTCGATCGAATCCGATCCGCCATCGCCATCGAGGCTGTCTTGCCCGTCACCGCCAAGCAACGTGTCCTGGCCCGAGCCACCCTGCAGCGTATCGTTGCCCGATCCGCCATCCAGAGAGTCGTTGTTGGATCCGCCATCCAACAGATCGTTCCCGAATCCGCCAAGGATGGTGTCATTACCTGCTTGGCCGAACAGCTCATCGTCATCGGTCGGGACCGCATCGAATTCCACATCCGTGACGAAGAGAAGCTGGCTGGACGCGCCGCCATTTTCATAGATGATCTCGATCGAGGCGACGGGCCCCGCGATCTCGACAAGGACCGAGCCCAGCGGATCGTCTGCCGACGTGCCGCCCGGACCCGCCGTGATCGTGTTGCCCGAAATGCTGTCATTCCCGGCGGGTGTCAGGACGACGGGGATCAGGTTGCCCGCGGCGTCATAGGCGTTGACGGTGACAATGTCCTGCCAGCCACCCTGATCCACGTCCTGGATGCGGAACGAGACATTCTCGACTTCATCGGCGAAGCCCGAACCACCCACAGCGGAGAAATCGAGATCCACAGTCCAGACGCTTGCGCCTCCGTTGCCGCGCAAGCCAAGACCGGAATTCGCGTTGAACGTCTCGCCACCGGCCACGTAGGTTGTGTCGGTTTCCACCGTGGCCGTGGTGCCAGCGCCATTGTCAGTAAAGCTGACGCCGACATTTATGCCGCCGGTGTTCTGAGTGAACCCAAGCGACAGGTCGGCCCCATCGGCCCCTTGGGCGTCCCAGTTCAGGTCGAGCGGCGTCGGCGAAAGGGACGGCGCGCCGCCGTCAATGAAATCATTGCCGTCACCGCCGGTGATCGTGTCATTCCCGGCATCGCCGGTGATACTGTCAGCCGCGCCGGTGCCGGAAAGCGAATTGTCCGACGCGTCGCCGTTAATCGTTGCCATCTTAAGTCTGCCCACACCCGGTCTGTGGCCGGATTTTCAGTTGTGTGGGGGATTGTGATCAGGACTTGTGTTGAAACTTGGGCGTGGCCCGGGCGCAACAGTGACCGCGGCAATAATGGACCACTCATGGCGTTTCGCTTGCGAGCGCTGCCAAGCGAACGCTCGCCCCCCCTTAAAGCAGAGGCCTATTTTTTAAACTGTGGCAGCTGCGCGGGCGTCTTCAAGGATCAGGTCTGACGCCTTTTCACCAATCATGATCGCCGGTGCGTTGGTGTTGCCGGAAACGATTTCCGGCATGATGGAGCAATCGGCGACGCGCAGGCCGGAAGTGCCGTGGACCCGGAGGCGGTCATCCACCACGGCGTCCTCCCCATTGCCCATCTTGCAGGTGCCCGTCGGGTGGTAGATCGATGCGGTGTTGCTGCGTACCCAATCCAACGTAGCATCGTAGTCTTCGATGTCGAGGGATGGATGGGGGCGAAATTCCTCGGATATTTTCGAGGTCAGCGGGGCATGGCGCGCGATGGTGCGTGCGATGTTCACGCCGGCCACAATGGTTCGGCAGTCCGTGTCAGTCGACAGATAATTCGGAATGATCCTGGGGTAGTCGAGCGGCTTGGAGGAGTTCAGGCGGATCTCTCCGCGGCTTTCCGGGCGGAGCTGGCAGACCGACATCGTGAAGGCCGAGAACTTGTCCGCGCCCTTGCCGGGGTTTTCGGCCGAAAGAGGCTGCACGTGGAATTGGATATCGG
Source organism: uncultured Roseicyclus sp. (assembly GCA_947494975.1). Classification (GTDB taxonomy): domain Bacteria; phylum Pseudomonadota; class Alphaproteobacteria; order Rhodobacterales; family Rhodobacteraceae; genus Gymnodinialimonas. The sequence continues at coordinate 58,980 of CANLXA010000002.1, forward strand.
GTGTTTCAAGGTCGTCGCGCGTGCGCATGAAGCCTGTCGCGAGGCTGGCCGCCATGGTCATGGGGCCTGATCGGAACATCAGGTATTTCAAACCGATCCTGGCTTGGCCCATCAAGCTGGAGACCTCATCATTCAACGTCGGTTCGTTGCATTTGTAGACGAGCCGCGCCTGCAGATGGTCCTGCATATTCTTCCCCACGCCGGGCAGATCGCGGACCACCTCAATGCCGTGCTCGGCCAGGTGCTCCGCCTCGCCCAAGCCCGACAACATCAGGAGTTGCGGCGAATTGATCGCGCCGCCGCACAAGACGATCTCGCGGTTCGCTTCGACCCTATGTCGGGTGCCGCCGCGGTCGATATAGGTCACGGCGCTCGCCCGGTGGCCGTCCAACAGGATCTTCTCGACCTGCGCGTGCGTGACGATTTGCAAGTTCTCGCGTTTTTTCACCGGGTTGAGGTAGGCCACAGCCGAACTGCAACGCCGGCCGTTTCGGGACGTGAGTTGAAAGTATCCCACACCCTCTTGCGTGGCCCCGTTGTAGTCAGAGTTGAAGGGGTAGCCCGCTGCTTGCGCCGCCGCCACCCAGGCATCGGTAATCGGGCGTTGAATGCGCATGTTGCTGACCGATAGGGGCCCCTGATCGCCATGATATTCGTCGGCGCCCCGCTCGTTGCGCTCCGCCCGTTTGAACAGGGGCAGCACATCGTCCCATCCCCAACCGGCATTGCCCATCTGGCGCCACCGGTCATAATCCTGCGGTTGGCCCCGGACGTAGAGCAGACCGTTCAGTGACGACGAGCCGCCCAACACCTTGCCGCGGGGCCATTCGATCGAGCGCCCGTTCAATCCGGGATCGGGCTCGGTCTTGTAGCACCAGTCGACGGACGGGTTGTGGATGGTCTTGAAGTACCCCACGGGAATATGAATCCAGGGGTTCAGGTCACGCCCACCGGCTTCCAGGAGCACGACTGAATTACGCGAATCGGCGGACAGCCGGTTGGCGAGAACACATCCGGCGGAGCCAGCGCCCACAATGATGTAATCCGCTGAAACTTTGGTCATATGTCCGGTCCTTCTGCACAGATTGCACGCTGCAAACAGATTTTCCTTGCCTCGTGAACCATAAGATGACCAATATTGAGACCACAAGTATCATTTTTTCGCATTATTGGGAGGTAATGGAAAATGAAGGCTTCTAAAGTCCTCAATCAGATTTCGCGCCGGGATCTGATGAAGCTGACAGGCACATATGGCATGTCGTCTGTAATAATGGGTGCGGCGACCCTGACCGGGGCGGTCACGCTTCCGTCGTTGGCCCGGGCCGTTGAATCGACCTATGATCGTCGCTACGGCACAGCAGCGCGCCACGAGCTGAAGCTTGGCGCCGCAGGCTTCAACGCACGCAACCTGTTGATCGAACGCGCTGGCGTTCTCGAGTTCGCCCGCGATCTCGAAGAGCGAACCGATGGCGAAATCCGCATCGAGTTCATCGGCGACAACCAGATCTGTGGTCAGTTGAACTGTCTTGAGCGTGCCCAGTTGGGCGTGGTCGACTTCTACTCCGCATCCACCCAGAACTCCGCAGGGTCGGCGCCGTATCTGAACGTTCTGGACTATGCGTATATGTTCCGCTCACGCGCGGATCAGTACCATTTCCTTTATAGCCCCGAGTCGATGTCCCTGCTGCGCGAGCCGCTGGAGAGCCGTCATGGCGTGAAGTTCCTGTTCAGCCATGCGGAACTGCGCGGCCTGCAAATGGGCGCATCCTTCGCCGAGCGCGAGACGGTGACGCAACTTGAAGAGTTGTTTGGCACCCGCAACCGGGTAACAGGCACGCAGCTTGGCCGCATCGCCATGAACCTGATGAACCTGAACCCGACGCCCATCGCTTGGGAAGAGACCCTGGATGGTCTGCGTCAGGGTCTGGTCGACGGGGCCGAGACATGGGCGTCGGCCGTGGCCTACGCGAACATGTCGCCGGTCGTCAGCCAGTCGGTCGACCTGAAGTTCTTCTGCGGCACCGAGCATACCGGCATGAATGCCGAGCTGTTCGACAGCATGGAGGGCCATCTGCAAGACGCGATCATGGAATCGGCCTACCTCACGCAGGTTCACGTTCAGGCCGCGAATGAAGCGGCGCTGGTCAATACCGTGGGCTTCACCGACCCGCCGATGCCTGGCACGATTTTTGCCGAGAACAACGTGCGCGTCGCGAAACTCGGCGAAGACCAGATCCAGATCGCCCGCGAGATGTGCTCGCCCGAGTACAACCCCGAGCCCTGGGCCGAATGGCGTGAACGCCTCAACAATTGGCAAGGTGGCGCAGACACTTACCAGGAGATCTTTGACGTTGCGCGTCAGATCCCAGAGGATACGCTGGCCGAGAACGTTGAGCCCCGCCGCTGGTGGCGCGGCTGATCCGGCGTGCTGGATCAAACCCGACCTGATTGCCGGCGGCCCACGGGGCCGCCGCTTTCCCCTAAGCGGGGCGGCTAAACCCCCGCAACCATACTTTCAAACGCCGGGAGGGGCCGATGGGAGAAATCTTTACCGGTATGGGCGAGATACTGGCAGCGTTCGCCGATGGTGACAGCTGGATGATCCGCGAAGCGCTGAACACGAATGCGGCCTGGGTTCTCGGGTTGATCCTCATGTTGGCGGGCGGGTTCATCCTGATGATGATCTATCGCCTTGTGCCCTTCATCGAGCGCCATCTTGAATCCTACGTCATGGTGGTCTCGTATCTCACGATTGGCGGCGTCATCTTCTTCGGGGTGATCCAGCGGTTTGTCCCCGGTATGATCGGTCTCGATTTCTCCAATACACCCCAATGGCTTCAGCCGTGGCCCTGGACCACGACATTGCCGCCCTTCCTGTTCCTTGTGATGACGTGGGTCGGGTGCAGCTACAACGTGAAGCTCCGTACGCACCTCGCGTTCAACGAATTCCGCAGCAATATGCCGCGCGGCGCGCAGATGGTGCTTCTTTCGCTCGATGCGCTGCTGTGGACCGGTTTTTCGTGGGTGGTTGTTGTGACCGGCAGCCGGATCGTGGCCAACGCGGCCTCCAACTTCCAGATCGTGCCGGGCACCAATGACCTGATGCAATGGTGGTTCATTCTCACCGTGCCATTGTCCTTCGTCTTCCTCGTCGCTCGGGTGCTGGAGAACTGGTTCGAGGACCTGCGCAATTTCCGGTCGGGTGATCCCCTGATCGAGCAAGCCGTGATCGGGGGTGACACATGACCGATGGCACTCTCATCACGCTGTTGTCCTTGGGTGTCACGGCCCTGTTCATGCTTGGCGTGCCTGTGTTTCTGGTGATCGGTTACTGGGTCATTGGCATGTCATTCCTGTTGGGTCTGCCGCTCGACAATATCGCCGCCGCCCTGTCGCGCGTCTTCACCGATGGCTTTGCGCTGCTGGCGATGCCGCTGTTCATTCTGACGGGGGACCTCATCAACCGCTCGGGCATAGCCCGGAGACTCACCGACTACGCCTATGCCTGCCTTGGATGGATCCGGGGTGGCTTGGCGATGGCCGCGCTTGGCGCGTGTGGCCTGTTCGCGGCGATCTCGGGCTCGAACTCGGCCACCACTGCGACCATCGGTTCCATGCTGCATCCGGAAATGGTGAAGGGCGGCTATGACGAGCGCTTCTCCGCCGCCACCGCGGCTGCGGGCGGCACGGTGGGCATCATCATCCCGCCGTCGATCATCTTCATCGTATACGGCTTCCTGATGAACCTGCCGATCTCCGACCTCTTCGTGGCGGGCATCATTCCCGGCTCGTTGATGGTTCTCGCCATGATGCTCGCGTGTTTCATCGTGTGCTTCAAAAACAAGTGGGGCCACATCATCAACCTCGACATCATCCGCGTGATGAAGACGGGCGTTGGCGCATGGTTGGGCTTCTTTGCCATCGGTCTTGTACTCTGGGGCATCTATACCGGCAAGTTCTCCCCGACCGAGGCGGCCGGCGTGACCGTGGGCTTCTGCGTGATCGTCGGCTTCCTGTGCCTGGCCATAACCAAGCTCATTTCCCTCCGCCGGCCGGAATTCGCGGAACGCGAGGAGCGTCCGGTGGATGAACGCAGCTTCTGGGGCATGTTGGTCGTGAACGGTTTTGGCCCATTGGAACTTCCGTCAATCACCATGCGTTCGGCTCAGATCACCGGTATTCTCGCGCCGCTGATTGCCGTTTCGGTGGTCATGCAGCAGATCCTTTCGGTTCTGGGAGCGCAGGCGTTCCTGACGGACTTTGTCACGTCAATGGGCGGCTATTATGCGGTGCTGTTTACCGCGATGGCCATCGTGTTCGTCTGCGGCATGGTTTTGGAAAGCTTACCGGTGACAATCATCCTCGCGCCCATTCTTGCGCCGATTGCCCATGATATCGGGGTGGAACCCGTGCAGTTCGCGGTGATCTTCCTGGTCGGCGCATCGATCGGGTTTATTACGCCGCCCTACGGCCTCAACCTCTATGTGGCGTCGGGTGTGACAGGTGTTCCGTACTTCAAGCTGCTCCGCTACACATGGCCCTACCTGATCGCGCTGATCTCGATCTGGATCATCGTGGCGCTGGTGCCGTCGTTGTCGACGATGCTGCTGCCGGAATAACGAGGAGGCCGTCGATGGACGGGGAGAGTCCGAAAGAGACGATACCCACCAATCTTCGATTGTTGCTTGTCTTGGAAGAAGTGGCCCGGTCCGGTGTGCCGATCACGCCTACCGAGGTGAATGCAAAACTGGAGTTGCCGAAGCCGACGATCCATCGCCTTTTCGCCACCTTGGAAGAGGAGGGCTTCTTGCAGCGCGATATGGACGGGCGGACCTATTCGCCCGGCCCCAGAATGCGCATCCTTGCGGCCAGCACGCTATCCTCGCTGCGTATCCGAACGGCGCGCCAAGCGATCCTGAAACGGCTCAGTACCGAGATCGGCGAGACTTGCAATATCGCCATGCCGGACCGGGACGCGATGATCTATCTTGAGCGGGTTGAGACGGAATGGCCGCTGCGTATCCAACTGCCACAGGGCACTCGCGTGCCACTGCATTGCACGGCAAGCGGCAAGCTCTACCTCAGCACCCTAGCGCCCAATCACCTGCTGCGGTTTCTCAACGCGATCGAGCTGGGGCAGCATACCGAGAACACGATTACGGATCGCGACGCTCTGATGGCCGAACTCGACGTGATACAGCGGCAGGGCTATTCGCTGGACCGCGAGGAGTTCATGCCCAGTATGATCGCGGTGGCGGTGCCCGTTCTCGATAGCAATGACCGGCTGATGGCAACGCTTGCATTTCACGCGCCCACCCAACGCTTCGATATCGACCGTGCGCTCCAACACCTGGAGGCGCTGCGCACGGCATCGGGTGAATTGAGCCTGTTGATTTCGAGCGACGACGGGACTGCGTGACGGGGTCGGCGCGGCGCGATAGCATATGCGGCGACCTGACGGGTCCGCAGCGCAGGTCCGCATCCAAACATCAAACGATGCGTTGACCGCCCTGCCAGATCGCAGCGCATTTTGGTGCATAGTGCTTTATGTGCAATACGTCCGCCCGCGCGCCCGGTTTCAAGGTGCCGATCTCATCCGCGACCCCGGCCACAGTCGCAGGGTAGCTTGTGGCCATGGCAAGCGCCGTGTCCTCGCTCACATGTCCCCAGCCGATCAGGTTTCTTGTGGCTTGCAACAGGTCAAGGTCCGCGCCCGCCAGCGTTCCGTCCTCAAGCGTCAACCGCCCATCGCCGCGTCGGACCATGCGACCATTGATCGTGAAGTGATCCCTTTCCGATCCTGCCAGCGCCATCGCATCGCTCACCAAAAAGATGACGCCCGGGCCCATCTTCGCGGCCAGCGCGGCGCGGATCGTTGCCGGATGTACATGGATCCCATCGGCGATAAGCCCGGCGGATAAGGACCCATCCGCAAGGGCGGCCCCCACCAGGCCCGGCTCACGGTTGCCCAACTGGCTCATGGCATTGAACAGATGCGTTACGCAACGCGCACCCGCGGTAGAGGCCGCGTAACACGTGCCGTAGTCCGCATCGCTGTGACCGAGCGATACCAGCACACCGGACCTTGCAAGCGTTGCAATCTGATCTGGTGTCACGGTCTCGGCCGCCAATGTGACCTTCAGAATCGGCAACCGGTTCGCCGCTTCGCATAGAAGCTCAAGGTCGCTGTCTTCCATCTTCCGGATCAGGCCGGGGTCATGAGCGCCTTTGCGGGGGATAGACAAATGGGGCCCTTCCAGATGCAATCCGATGATCCCCGGAATGCCGACTTCAATTGCATCCGCCACCGCGTCGATCGCGGCCTCGACGCGCGCGGGCGTATCTGTGATCAGGGTCGGCAGGATTGATGTCGCGCCCAATCTCGCATGGGCGCTGGTCATGATCTGCAAAGCGGCTACGCTTTGATCGTCGTTGAACATCACGCCGCCGCCGCCATTCACCTGCAAGTCTACAAAGCCGGGTGACAGGATCCCCCCGTTCAGGTGCATCACCTCCGCGTCAGCTGGTATCTTATCGTCCGGCACAACTGCGCCGATGCGCGCCCCCTCCATGACAAGTGCGCAATTCGATTGCATTTGCGCTCCATCGAAGATGCGGGCTCCTGTCAACGCGGTGCGGATCATACCGTTTCCGTCACCTTCTTGAGGTGTCTGGGCGCGTCGGGGTTAATGCCGCGCTCACCGGCCACTTTCTCGATCATCGCGTAAAACGAGACGATCAGTGCGATGGGGTCCGTTAACCCGTGGCCCGTGCGCACGAAGGGCAAAGCCGTGGCGCTCTTCGCCCGATCAGACGTGATGAAAACATTCGCGCCCTTTGCGGCGATCTGATCCGCGACCTCGACCACCGAGGCCTCCGACGCATCACCACTCGCCAAACACAGGATCGGAAAGCCGGATCCGACGATGGAGACGGGGCCGTGAAGGACCTCGGCGCTGGAATAGCTTTCAGCGTGGATCTGGCAGGTTTCCTTGAACTTCAACGCCGCCTCGTTCGACATGGCCCATGATGGGCCACGCCCAAGCGTGAACAGCGACGGGGCCGCACCAATTGCGTTGCGCAAATCGGGCCAATCCAGGGCCGTGGCCTGATCCAGTGTGTCCGGCAACGCCCGAAGGGCTGCCCGCAACCTGTCGTCGTCCCGCCATTCGGCAAGCAGGATCAAACCCGCCACGGCGGAGGTCACGAACGTTTTCGTGGCCGCAACGCTGCGCTCGGGCCCGGCATGGATGTCGATGGTGCGATGAGCGGCTTCAGCCAACGCAGAAGACGCGTCATTCGTTATCGCGATGGCGAAACTGCCACCATCGGCCGCCGCCCGGGTCATCGCCACGATGTCCGGGCTTTTGCCCGACTGCGACACCGACAGGCTGATGGATTGCCCGAGATTCAGTGACGCGCCGTAAATCGATGCCACCGATGGGCCGATGGACGCCACAGGCAGGCCCAATTCAAGCTCGAACGCGTATTTCAGGAAGGTGCAGGCGTGATCTGACGAGCCGCGCGCCACCGTCACCGCAAAGCGCGGTTCCGTTTCACGTGCTGCTGTTGCGATTTCGCTGATGGCGGCGGCCCCCCGTGTCAGGAGCCGGTCAACGGCGCCGGGGATTTCGAGAACCTCCTGGCGCATCTGTGTCGGGGTGTCGGTCATTGCAGGCAGCCTTTCTAGAGGCGCAGTTCAGCTACGAAATCGTAGGCGTCACCGCGATAGATGGATTTGACGAATTCGATCACCCGGCCCGAGGCAAGGTGTGACAGGCGTTCGATTTTCAGGCCGGCCGCCCCTTCCGGAACGCCAAGAAGGGCTGCGTCGTCTTCGCCCAGATTGATTGCAGAGATCTTCTGAACCGCCGACACAGGCCGATTTCCCGCGCGCTCCAACACATCGTAGAGCGAGGACGTCACCTCCAGCGGATTGGGCAGGATATCGGTCGGCAGCGAGGCGCGTTCGATGGCCAAGGGTCGGCCATCGGCCATCCGCAAACGGGCCAGGCGTGAAACGGACGCGCCGGGCGGGAGGGCAAGGGTCTCGACCTCATCGGCGGAGGGAAGGCACACGCTTTGTTCAAGCATCCGGACTTCGGTGGTCATGCCGCGCCGGGCCATATCTTCGGAAAACGACGTCAGCTGCGACAGGCTTTGCTGCAGCCGCTCGGCCTTTTCGGTGACGAAGGACCCTGAGCCTTGGCGCTGGACAATATCGCCACTGTCGACCAACGCCTGAATGGCCTTGCGCACGGTCACGCGGGACAGATCGGTCAGATGCCCCAACTCCCGTTCAGAAGGGAGGGCACTTCCCGGCGCAAGGATGCCGGATTCGATCGCCGCGCTGAGTCGTTCGCGGAGTTGCAGGTAGCGCGGGCCTGATCCGGATTCGATCGGCGGTCCGTCTTTCAGGAAGTCGGTGATGGTCATGCCAGTTCTCCCATGCGGGCGAAGTCAGCTGCAAGCATCAACGCGCCATCCAGTGCGGAGCCTTTAGGGGCCGTGAGATAGTCGGCGATCTCGCGCGGAAGGAACGGCGCATAATGCGGGGCGAGGCCACCGATGGGGCAGATCGGCTCGCCCGCGCGCCAGCCAAGATGGTCGAGATGTTCCGAGATGACGGCGGCGCCGCTTTGCATCAGGGCCGTCCCTTGGGCGTCACCGGCCGCGGCCGCTGCAACGATGCGCGGCGCGAAGGCGGCAAAATCGGCGGGCGTCGCGGCCTTGGCGAAGGCTACGATGCCCCGTGCCCCTCCCAAGTCTGACAGGATGGCATCCGTCAGGGGGGAGCGTTTGGCGAGGTGGTCTTGCGTGGACAGGGTGCGCCTAAGAAGCGCGCGTCCGAGCCATGCGCCGGAGGCTTCGTCGGCCAGTTCAAACCCCCATCCGCCGATCAGACGGGTACGCCCATTGGCGCGTCGTCCGAAAAAGGAACCGGTACCAAGGCCGACAACGCAGCCGTCAGTGGCCCCCAACGCGCCCACAAGGGCGGTCCGCCGATCATCCTCGACCCGCACTTGATCGAGCGGGAGGGCAGAGGCGATGTCGCGTGCATCGTCAGTGTCCACCAAGCCGGCTAGGCCAAGGAAGGTCGGGCAATCTTGCAAGCGGTCTGGAGCCAATCCCGCTTTGTCCCACAGCGCTGCGAGCCCTTCGGTCAAGGTGGCCAGCGCCCCGGCACGATCCGACGCCACATTGGCGCTTCCGCGCTCAATCTCGACCCGGCCGGACGGGCCAAGCAGGGCGAAGCGGCACCGGGTGCCGCCTCCGTCTACGCCGATCACGGATTGTCTTGGTGGGTGTGTCATGATGTGACCAATACAATACCAGTAAGGGGAATGCCAGACAAAATCTCATCTTTATAGTCCAATTATGCTCCAAAACTGCCAAATCACGGGCAGTGAAAGAAAAGGCTTGGCATAAAGGTATTAGAAAGGTATCTAAATTGAAACCAAGGGGATTCGCATGACACAGCGCCGGACAGAGCAACTGCACGAGGCCGCGATAGGTCTCGATGCTTTGCCGTCGGGCGAGGTGGCGGCGACGCTCGCCCAAGGGCAGATTGACGGGTTGGCTGTCATTGGCGGCGCTACGGCCGAACTGGCGGAGGCGGGCGAGCAGATGGCGCGCACCCTGCAAGCTGGCCGGCGGTTGCACTACGTCGCTGCGGGATCATCGGGTTTGATGGCGATGGCCGATGCCTGCGAACTGGCCGGAACCTTCGGGATCGAGCCCGCACAAGTTGCGATTCACATGGCAGGTGGCATCCCGACGGATGCGTCCATGCCCGGCGATACCGAAGATGCCACCGCGGATGCTGCCAAGGCTGTTGATGCGATGACGGCAGGGGACACGGCCCTCCTGCTCAGTGCATCCGGCTCGACACCGTTTGTTGTCGAGGTTGCTGAACTGGCCCGCAAAAAGGGCGTGGCGCTCATCTGTATCGCCAACACGCCCGGCTCACCGCTTCTGGCGATGGCCGATGTGGCGATCTGCCTGCCGACGCCGCCTGAGGTATTGGCGGGGTCGACCCGGATGGGCGCAGGCACTGCGCAAAAGGCGGCACTGAACATCATGTCGACCATCATGGGGATGGTGATGGGCCATGTGCACGATGGGATGATGGTCAATGTCAAAGCCGACAATTCCAAGCTGCGCGCGCGCGCAGCCGGGATGGTTGCGACCATCGCCAAGGTCGACGCCACCACAGCGGAAACATGCCTTGAAGCCGCCAATGGCGCTGTGAAGCTCGCCGTCCTGATGGCGGTCGGGGCCCAGGATTTGAACGACGCCACCGCTCGCCTTTCGCGGGCTGATGGCCGCCTTCGTGCCGCGCTTGCGGCCATGACCCGGACCTAAGGGAGGAAACCGAATGTCCAGAACCAAACTCACCGCTGGCCTGTTGGCCACCACAATGCTGGTTGGCACTGCTGCATCCGCGCAGGATGTGGCGCTGACGATCGAAAGCTGGCGCAATGACGACCTGACGCTGTGGCAGGACGTGATCATCCCGGCCTTCGAGGCCGAACATCCCGGCATTTCGGTGCAATTCACCCCCTCTGCACCCGCGGAGTACAACGCGGTGCTGAACTCCAAACTGGATGCGGGTTCGGCTGGCGATCTGATCACATGCCGTCCGTTTGACGCCTCGCTGGCCCTGTACGAAGCCGGCCATCTGACGGATCTCAGCGATCTGGACGCAATGGCGAACTTCTCGGATGTGGCGCAATCGGCGTGGCAGACCGACGATGGCTCCGCCACGTTCTGCATGCCGATGGCTTCGGTCATCCACGGCTTCATCTATAACGCGGATGCTTTCGCGGAGCTTGGCCTCGAAGAGCCCACCACGGTCGACGAATTCTTCGCCGTCCTCGACGCGATTGAAGAAGACGGCACTTACATCCCGATGTCGATGGGCACCGCCGACCAATGGGAAGCGGCCACCATGGGCTACAACAATATCGGCCCAAACTACTGGCGCGGTGAGGAAGGCCGCCTTGCACTGATCGCTGGCGAACAAAGCCTGACCGATCCGGAATGGGTTGGCCCGTTGGAGCAACTGGCCCGCTGGGGTGACTATCTCGGCCGCGGATACGAGGCGCAGACATACCCCGACAGCCAGAACCTCTTCACCCTGGGTCGCGCGGCCATCTATCCCGCTGGCAGCTGGGAGATTACCGGCTTCAACGCCCAGGCTGATTTCGCCATGGGCGCGTTTGCCCCTCCGGTTCCGAATGCGGGCGACGAGTGCTACATCTCGGATCACACCGATATCGCCATCGGCCTGAACGCGGCCTCGCCCAATGCGGATGCGGCGCGCACTTTCCTGAACTGGGTGGGTTCGGCGGAATTTGCCGAAATCTACGCCAACGCCTTGCCCGGCTTCTTCCCGCTCAGCAACGCGGAGGTGACGCTTGAGGATCCGCTGGCGCAGGAGATGATTTCCTGGCGCGCAGAGTGCAACAGCTCGATCCGGTCCACATACCAGATCCTGTCACGTGGCACGCCGAACCTCGAAAACGAGACGTGGAACGCGTCCGCCCAGGTGATCCGCGGCGCAGAAAGCCCGGCCGATGCGGCCGCGCGCCTGCAGGAAGGCCTCGCCTCCTGGTACGAACCACAGCAGTAACCCTCCCTTTACTGCGATCGTGATCCGGGTGGCGACGTTCGCCCGGATCACCACCAAACTCACCTGAACCTGATCCGGAGGCTGTCATGCGCCAATCGCGTATCAAATGGCATATCATCGTGTTCCTCGCGCCCGCGGTGCTTGTCTACACGGCGATCATGATCGTGCCGCTCTTCAACACGCTCCGCCTGTCTCTCTTCACCGAGGTTGATCAGGAACGCGTCTATGTGGGCTTGGAAAACTTCCGCACCCTCTTTGGCGACCCACGCTGGTCTGAAAGCTTCTGGAACGCACTGGGAAACAACTTCTGGTTCTTCTTCATCCATATGCTGGTGCAGAATCCCATCGGCATCCTGCTGGCCGCGCTTCTCAGCAACCCGCGCCTGCGCTTCAGCGCGCTCTACCGCACCGCTATTTTCGTGCCGACGATCCTCAGCTTCGTGATCGTAGGCTTCGCCTGGAAGCTGATCCTGTCGCCGATCTGGGGCATCGCGCCCGAGATGCTGGACGCCGTTGGCCTAGGGTTCCTGTATCAGCCCTGGTTGGGGTTGGAGGAGACGTCGCTGACGACGCTTGCCCTGATCTCCGTCTGGCAATTCATCGGTATCCCGATGATGCTGATTTATGCCGCGCTCCTGTCGATCCCCGATGAAATCCTGGAAGCGGGCGAATGTGACGGCATCACCGGCATGTCCGCCTTCTGGAAGATCAAGCTGCCGCTGATCCTGCCCTCCATCGGGATCATCTCGATCCTGACCTTTGTCGGCAACTTCAATGCCTTCGACCTGATCTATGCCGCTCAAGGCGCGCTGGCCGGGCCGAACTTCGCAACCGATATCCTCGGCACCTTCATGTACCGCACCTTCTTCGGCTTCCAGTTGCAACTGGGGGATCCGCATATGGGCTCTGCCATCGCGTCGGCCATGTTCGTCATCATCCTGATCGGGGTCTGTTTCTACCTGTTCGCCATCCAATCCCGGATGCGCCGGTATCAGTTCTGAGGAGTGGACAGATGAATAAAGCCCGCCGCAATCCGTTCAACCTCGCCGCAGCGCACGGTATCCTGATCGTCTACACGATCATCGCGCTGTTCCCGGTCTTCGTGATCCTCATCAACAGTTTCAAAGAGCGTCGGTCGATCTTTCGCGAACCATTGGCCCTGCCGCATTCTGAGAGCTTCTCGACCGTCGGCTATGAGACCGTGTTCAATCAGGGCGATTTCTTCCTCTACTTCCAGAATTCGCTGATCGTGACCGTCGCATCCCTGTTCTTCGTCTTGCTTTTCGGGGCCATGGCAGCTTTCGCGCTGGCCGAATACAAGTTCAAGGGCAACACGCTGATGGGCCTTTACCTCGCGCTCGGCATCATGATCCCGATCCGCATTGGCACCGTTGCGATCCTCGAAATGATGGTGGCGACGGGTCTGGTGAACACGCTCTGGGCGCTGATCCTTGTCTATACCGCGCAGGGCCTGCCCTTGGCGGTGTTCATCCTCAGCGAATTCATGCGGCAAGTTTCCGACGACTTGAAGAACGCGGGCCGGATCGACGGGCTCAGCGAATACACGATCTTCTTCCGCCTCGTCCTGCCGTTGGTCCGTCCTGCCATGGCCACCGTCGCCGTGTTCAACATGATCCCGATCTGGAACGACCTGTGGTTTCCCTTGATCCTCGCCCCGGCGGAAGAGACCAAGACGCTGACACTTGGCTCCCAGGTCTTCATCGGCCAATTCGTGACCGATTGGAACGCGGTTCTCTCCGCACTCTCCATGGCGATCCTGCCGGTCATGGTCCTCTACGTGATCTTCTCACGCCAACTGATCCGCGGCATCACATCTGGCGCGGTGAAATGAGCCTTGCCTTTATCCTTGGGAGTGTCCCGACATGACTGCTTTGACCCTCAAAAACGTCAATAAATCCTTTGGCAAGGTGCAGGTGCTGCACGATATCAATCTGGAGGTTGAGGATGGCGAATTTGTTGTCTTCATCGGCCCCTCCGGCTGCGGGAAATCCACGCTGCTGCGGGTCATTTCCGGCCTTGAGGATGCGACAAGCGGAGAGATCACCATTGGCGGCGATGTCGTCAACTCCGTCCCGCCCGCCAAACGTGGCATTGCTATGGTGTTCCAATCCTACGCGCTTTACCCGCATCTGACGGTGAAGGCGAACATGGCCCTTGGCCTGAAGCAGGAACGCCGACCCAAGGATGAGATCGAGGCGCGTGTGGCGGAGGCTGCGCGGATGCTGTCGCTTGGCGATTACCTCGATCGCCGCCCGTCCGAATTGTCCGGCGGTCAGCGTCAGCGTGTCGCCATTGGGCGCGCCGTGGTGCGCCAGCCCAAGCTGTTCCTCTTCGATGAACCCTTGTCGAATCTCGACGCCGCACTGCGCATGAACACCCGCATCGAAATCGCGCGTCTGCACCGCACGCTCGACGCCTCCATGGTCTATGTCACCCACGACCAGACCGAAGCGATGACGCTGGCCGACAAGATCGTCGTGCTGCGCGATGGCCGGGTGGAACAAGTCGGCTCCCCCATGGAGCTCTACAACAACCCGGCCAATCAGTTCGTAGCTGGATTCCTGGGCGCTCCATCGATGAATTTCCTTCCTGCCGAGCTGGTCGGTGGATCGCCAGGCACCAAGATCGGTATCCGCCCCGAACATATGCGCCTTGGGGCTGATGGGCCCATCAAGGCTGTTGTCAGCCATGTCGAGAACCTTGGTGGTGATACCAACGTCTTGGCTGAACTGTCGGACGGGACGCAGGTGACGGTGCGCCTTTTCGGGCAACACCAGATTGCGCCGGATCAGGCCACCACAATCGTGTATGACGAGGCCGACTCGTTTCTGTTCGACCGGGACGGCCACCGTATTCGCAACGACGCGCCGGTTGTGGCATCGGTTTGATAGCCCGATAGGACGGCTGGAAGAGCCACCGGGCCAGGGCCCGGATCGCAGTGGCGTGCCAGACGCCGCCACGCGTCGATGCGAGCTCGGATCTGCGGAAGGATGTGGCTGGGGTGGTAGGATTCGAACCTACGGTACACGGTACCAAAAACCGCTGCCTTACCGCTTGGCTACACCCCAACTGTGCCGGGGGGGATACGATGCTCCGCGTGCGGGATCAAGACCTAGAACGCGTTTTCTGGCTATGGATTTCCGCTATTCCTGCGGCGCTTCCTTACGGAGCAGGTCATCATCGGGCAGCGCCTCGCGCTCTGCCTCGATGATCTCGTCCAGGGCGGCGGCCTCATCGGTCCCCACGGGCTGCGCCTCGACCTGAACCGGAGGGGCGATGGTGCGCCCGTCATTTGCCGGCTGCGGCTGCGCGGGGGCCGCCCCCAGAAGCCGGTAGGTCGGCTCGGGCAGGGATATGCCCGCCTCCTCCAGGCGCGCCTTGACCACGCGGATCGCCTCGCCCTTGGCCATCCCGATCCCGGTTTCATGCTGCTTGATCCAGCCCGCGGCTGTGATGTCGATAGTGGAGGGGCCGAGGCCCTCAACCCACACGCCGGGCCCGGGCGCGTCCAGAACAAACGGCAATTCTTCCAAGGCAGCCAGCATGATCCGCTGCACCTCGGCGATATCAGAGGCCGGATCGACGCCGACCAGAAATGTGAACCGACGCTCGTCGTTGCGGGTGTAGTTGATGATCTTGGCCTTGAAGACCGTTGAGTTGGGGATGCGAATGTGGTTGCCGTCGAGGCTCAGCAGGATCGTCGCGCGGCTGGTCAGGCGGATCACGTGGCCCATATCGCCTTCGATCTCCACAAGGTCCTTTGGTCGGAAAGGTTGCCGGATCGACAGCATGATCGACGAAATGAAGTTCTCCACCGTATCGCGCACGGCAAACCCGATGGCGAGGCCGACGATACCGGCTGCGCCGAGGATCGTGCTCAGCAGCGCCGTGGCGTTTATCAGGTCGAGCGCTAGGACAACCCCGAGCACCACGAAGGACAGGCGGACAAGCTGCCGGTAGATGTCGGCGATGAAGGCATTGGGAGCAATCCGGTCCCACGGCCAGCTGCGCCGCGCCAGCCAGAGCCCAAAAAGGATCATCAGGATCCCGGCCGTCGCGGCCACGAGGATCAGGGGCGAGAAGGCCACGAATTGTTCGAGCCGAGCCTGCATCCGTTCAACCGCCGGATTGAGGCGCTCGACGACATCGGTGCTCTCGCGGACCTGGTTTTCGATCGCCACCACGCCTTCGACGCGTGCCACCAGATCGTTCAGCGCTTCGATCCGGCCGGCATCCAGCGCCGTGCCGCGCAGGGTCACAATCCCATCTGCAACCGATACCGACACGCCCCCGTATCCTTCCAATTGCCGCAAGATGTCGCGGATCCGGTCCGCAATCGCCGCGTCCTGTTGCAGATCACTTTCGATCGCGATGGCGCCATTGGGTTGGCTGCCTTCGGTTTGGGCCTGGGCGGCGAGTGGGAAAAGGCAGAGAAAAAGACAGACAGAAAAAATCAGGCGCATGGGTCTTACAATCGAACGGGGTTGGCTTTTGCAACAGAATCCAACGCCATGAGCGTTGTTATGACCCCGCCCATATCGTCCAGCCGGATCATGTTGGGCCCGTCGGACGGTGCGTTGTCGGGGTCTTGATGGGTCTCCAGAAACACGCCGCCAATGCCAAGCGCGACGGCGGATCGCGCGATGACAGGCGCAAATTCCCGTTGCCCGCCAGACGATCCGCCAAGCCCGCCCGGCTGCGCAACCGCATGGGTAGCATCCATGATCACGGGATAACCGGTCTTCGCCATCTCTGGCAGGGACCGCATATCGGCCACCAGCGTGTTGTAGCCAAAGGAGACGCCCCGTTCCGTGAGCAGGAGGCGCGTGTTCCCGGTGCTTTCCACCTTTGTGACCACATTCGCCATATCCCATGGCGCCAGGAACTGGCCCTTCTTGATGTTGATCGCGGCACCGGTTTCGCCGGCCGCCACAAGAAGGTCCGTTTGGCGGCAGAGGAAGGCGGGGATCTGCAGGATATCCACGGCTTGTGCCACCGGCGCGCATTGGTCCGGTATGTGGACATCCGTCAAGACAGGGCAGCCAAATTCATCCCGGATGGCTTGCAGGATCGACAGACCAGCCTCCATTCCAAGGCCCCGCTGTCCTCCCAGGGATGTGCGGTTGGCCTTGTCATAACTGCCCTTGAAGACGAATTGCGCGCCGGTTTCGGCACAGATCTGCGCCATTTGGTCGGCAATCATGCGCGCGTGGTCGAGGCTTTCGAGCTGACAGGGCCCCGCAATCACCGTCAGAGCCGCGTCGTTGCCGACGCGAAGTGGGCCGATCTCTACCGTTTTCATGTCCGTCCCCGGGGGCCAAGGCCCCGGTCGATGCGTGTCAGGAGCTGACCTGTTCACGCAGGATCGAGGCGGTCATCGATACCAACAGGTAGATGCCAGAAAAGACCACAAGTGCAAGAAGCGTATTTTCGAACGCCTTGGGATAGGCCGCCTCATCGGGGGCAACCGGGAACACACCCATGGAAATATAGAGCGTCTGCCTGTTGGCTTCCGTCCGCGCGCCTTCCATCGCCTGCAAGGCCTCGGTCAGCATCAATTGGCGGGTTTCCAGATCCGCCCGGGCAATGACCAGTTCGGACTGGATCCGCGCCAGCGAGACTTCTCCCTGCGCCTCTTCGGTCAGTGAACCGCGCAGATCGGAAATGACCGCCTCCAACCGGGCGATATTGCTCTGCGCCACCTCAACCCGGGTGGCGTTCGGGCGGTCGGCCGCGGTGATCTCGGCCAGACGCAACCGTTCTTCGGCCAATTGCATCTCGAAGGTCGCGATCTGACTGAAGACCTGGCTCACTTCTGCCTCGGCCGACAGAACGCCACGTTGCTCCTGCAATTGCAGAACGCGCATCTGCGCCGCCAGGGATCGTTCTTCGGCCTCTTCAAAGCTTTCCCGCGCGCCGGACATCTGGTCTTCGCGCAAACGCGATGACATCTGGTCTACCCGCTCTTCGGCGTACCCGATCAGTGCCTCGGAAAAGGCCTGGCTGGTTTCGGGATCGGCGGCCAGAACTTCCATGCGGACAAGGCCCTCCGTCGGGTCATAGCCGATCGTGAGGCTGCGCAGATAGGCGCTGTACATCTGCTCCACCGACGCATCGGCGTCCAGCCGGTTCAGCGGATCCATGTTCTCCGACGAAAAATGCCCCCGGAAATCAAGCTCCTCATCCAGGCGCAGCATTGCTTCGCGGCTTTCAAGGTAGCTTTGCACGGTCACGGATTCCTGCACCGTCGCAAAGCTCGCCCCCCCGAGCAATCCGCCAAGCCCACCGCCCCCGGCGCCACCGCCTTCGGCCTTCTGGATGACGAATTCGGTGTGTGTCGCGTAAAGCGGTGTTGCCACCGCATAATAATAATAACTGACCAGGATTGTCGGCAGCAGGACGAAAAGTGACAGCCGCGTGGCCAGTTGGACAAGCTTGCGCCGGCGGCGCCGGGCAATGTCGCGTTGGACGTTGATGATCTCCGCAGCCCGGCTTTCGGCACTATGTGCACCGCCCGGTGGTGCGACGGGTGCCGGAACGGCGGGTATCTGGCCAGTCGCCGCGCGGGCCGGCAATTGCGCCTTGGCCGCGCCTGCGGCTGCCGTTGCATCCGTGGCGTTGGGGTCGTTGACCACCAGTTCCAGCATGCTGGATTGCCCAAACGGATCGATGCCGCGCTTGCGCAGCAACCGGATGGCATCGAAATCTGACGAAGCCTGCAGCCCGTGTTTCTGCGCGATACGGCGGGCCATGCGCAATTGGCGGCCGGTCAAACCTTCGGTGCGGATGGCGGCCAGTTCCTCTTCCACACCAGTTCCCGTGGTCGCAGTGGCCTCGGCCTGTTCGAAGGCTGCAGATCCCGGGAATGCCATGTTGCCAAAGCCATCCTCGGTCACGTTCGGCAGGGCGTTGTCGTCGGCAGGCGCGGTCGGTTCAACGCGCTCTGCGGTACCGGGGGGTGGGGGCGTCACGTCAACGGGTGCGTCTTGTTCAGCCGCCGCTTCCGCCCGGCGAGTTTCGCCGGTGGGCGCAACAGCGTCGCTTCGTCGGATGCGAAACTTTCTAGCTTTGGGTTTCGTAGTCATATAACTGCTTCGCCTCTTCCAGCGTGTCGAACTCATAGAGCTTACCGTCCCTGAGGACAGCAGCACGACGCGCGAATTTCTCCAGCGTTTCGGCCTGATGCGACACGATGACAACCGTCGCATTCTTGAGCCGCTCTGCCAGAATGTTGCCCGCGCGCCGATTGAACTCGGCATCTGTGGATGCGGGCATCCCTTCATCAATCAGGTAGATATCAAATTCCAGCGCCAAGAGGAGCGAGAAGTTGAATCGGCTGCGCATACCGCTGGAATAGGTTCCAAGCGGCATGTCGAAGTATTCCTCGATGCCGCACACCCAGCGGCAGAACGCCTCCACGTAGTCGGGATCAAGGCCGTAGAGCTGCGCGATATAGCGGCAGTTTTCCATGGCCGACAACTTGGCGATCAAACCGCCCATAAAGCCGAGCGGAAAGGAAATCCGGGCGTTGCGCGTGATTTCTCCTTCATCGGGTTTCTCCAGCCCGCACATCATCTTGATCAGGGTGGTTTTGCCCGTGCCGTTGGGGGCGAGAATGCCCATAGAATAGCCAATATCCACGCGAAACGAGGCACGGTCCAGGATCACCTTACGGCGCTCACCGGTCCAGAAGGATTTGGAAACCCCCGAAAACTCCAACATCGTTTAGCCGCCCAAATATGCCTGCCAGCGCGCGCTCTCTGAGTATGGCACGTCACCGATCCTGGAAACATAATGCCCCATTTTGGCGGTATTATGTCCGGAAATCCGGCCAATTCACAGGGAAAATTGCGTCAAATGAGGCAAGAATGCGGCGGTCCGCCTATGCAAGGCGGCCCGCATACGCGAGCGTCTCAGGCCCATGATCCCCGCCGGGAGGCCGCGGCCCGCGGGCATTCGTTCTCCCGCTCACGCGATCATGTTCCAAACCAGGCCCGCGATGATCGCGCCGGTCAGTGCCAGCCCAAGATAGGCCACGAACACGCGCGGCTTGACCAGCGCCCAGACCGCGACCGCGGCGGGAATGCAGCTGACGCCGCCCGCGATCACGAAGGCCATGGCCGCTCCGGGGCTCATCCCCTGTTCCATAAGCCCGGCAATCAGCGGCACGGCCGCGTAGCCGTTCAGATAGGCGGGCGCGCCGACAAGAGCGCCGAGAAAGATTGGCCCGATGCCGTCGCCGCCGATAACCTGCGCGATCAGTTCCGCCGGAACATAGGCGATCAGGAGCGATTGCAGGAGATAGGCAAACAGAAGCCATTTGCCGAGGAATAGCAGATTGTCCCAACTGGTCCGTCCAAAGATGCTGCGCCGGTCGCTTTCTTGCCAGAACCGCCAGTTCAGGGTCAGTTTCTTGGCGCTGCAACACCCGCCCGTGGCCGGTTGGGCCCGCAACGGGTCGGCAAAGACGGGGCTGGCGGCCAGCAGTTTCACAGTGACCCCGCCCATAATCCCCAAGCCGACGGCGGCGACCGTTTTGGCGACGGCAAAGTCGATCCCGATGCCGCCTGCGGTGATGGAGAACATGGCCGGATCCATCAGGGGGGAGGCCAGCCAGAACGCCATGACCGCGCTCAACGGGGCGCCTGCCGCCAGAAGCGCGGCCACGAAGGGGATCACCTGGCACGAACAGAAGGGTGAGAGCCCACCCACCAAGGCCCCCATGAGGATCATCCGAGTCTCGCGCCCCTGAAAGGCACCGTCCAGCAACCGTTCGGACCCGGTCGCTTTCATGAAACCGATGGCGAGCACGGCAATCACAATGAAGGGCAGCGTCCCCCAGAAATGCTCAAGCGTTTCTTCAATGGTCGGGATCACGGCGGGGCGATCGAAAAAGGCCAGCACGCCCAGGATCAGAACCCCCGTCAGGGCGACCTTGTCGATCCGCTCCCACAGATGCGGCAACGGGCGTGGAGGAAGGGTCTGGTCAGCCATTTTGGGCTCCATGTGCATGATGATCATGTCCGCCGGCATCAGCGCAGCATTCGGCGATCAGGAAGGCCGAGAGCGCTTCGATCGCGGGGTGATCGACGCGGGACAGGATGCGGCGACCATCTTTTTTCTGCGCGACAAGCCCGGCCGACACCAATTGTTTCAGATGGTGTGTCAAAACCGATCCGGTCACGCCAACCGCCTCGCCCAGTTCTCCCATCGGAAGGCCCGATGGCCCTGCCCGCACAAGGCGGCGCACGATGGCAAGCCGTTGTTCCGAGCCAAGCGCGGCAAAGGCGGTGGCGGCAAGCGTGAGTTCGGGTGGAGAGAGAGGTGTATGTTCCATGATTCTATAATTATAGAAATAACGAAATGAAATCCACCCCTTTTCGTCGCAGCCTGCGCCGTTAAGTTCGGGCCCATGTCAGATGCCGATGCCCTCGCCCAGGATCTGCGCGCGTGCCGCCTGTGCGTGGACCGTTTCGCGGCGACCCACACAGCCCATGCCCCGCGTCCGGTTGTGTGGTTTCACCCCGGCGCCCGGATCCTGATCGCAGGGCAGGCGCCGGGCATGAAGGTGCATCATTCGGGCCAGCCCTTTACCGACCCGTCCGGGGATCGGTTGCGCGACTGGATGGGTGTGGATGAGGGAACGTTCTATGACAAGGATCGGGTTGCCATCCTGCCGATGGCGTTTTGTTTTCCCGGTTATGACGCCAAGGGGTCCGACCTGCCGCCGCCCAAGATCTGTGCCAAGACCTGGCGCACACCTTTACTCGACGCGTTGGGGGAGGTGCGGCTGACCCTTCTGGTGGGTGGATACGCACAAGCCTGGCATCTGGGCGACAAAGCCAGTGTAACCGCCCGCGTGACCCGGTGGCGCGACCATGCGCCCGAGAGCTTCCCCTTGCCCCACCCGTCGTGGCGCAATACGGCGTGGCTGAAACGCAATCCGTGGTTCGAGGCCGAGCTCTTGCCGGTGCTGCGCGCCCGAGTGGCTGAGGTGCTTGCCGAATGACCCCCCTGGATATCGCCCATGCCGCCATGGACGCGAACCCCGACAGCACGGAAATGCGGCTGGCCTGGTTTGACCGGCTGGCCGGGTCGGAGATGTTCCTTCTTCTGGAGGCAGAGGCGGGGGAAGACAGCGTGAGGCCCAAGGTTTTTTCGGTCGACGGGGCCGATCTTGTCGTCGCGTTCGATCGCGAGGAACGCCTGTCCGATTTTGCAGGTGAGGCTGCGCCTTATGTGGCGCTCTCGGCTCGGGTTCTGGCGGGGATGTTGGCCACTGCGGGGCTGGGTCTGGCCGTGAACCTCGGGACGGAGGCCGAAACCGTGCTCGAGGGGGATGCCGTTGGATGGCTTTCCGGCACCTTGTCGCAAGAGCCGGAACGGGTGGAAGAACGCCCCGACGAGGTTCTGCCCCCCGACGGTCTGCCCGACACGCTGCTGACCGCGCTCGACGCCCGGTTGGCGGCGGCGGAAGGGCGCGCGAAACTTGCCTATCTGGTCGCGACGCGGTTCGACACCGGCAGGCGGGGGCATTTGCTGGCCTTTGTCGGGGCGGTGCCCGGCGCGGAAGGGGCGCTGGCCCAGTTGGTGGGTGAGGCGCTCAGCTTTTCGGGGCTGGAAGCCGCCAGCCTTGATGTCGGCTTTTTTGCCGCCAGTGATCCGATCTGTGCGCGGCTGGCCAAGGTCGGCCTGCGGTTCGACCTGCCCGAGCCGTTCCTAACGGACGCGCCAGCGCCCTCTGCTCCGGGGAGCGACCCGGATCGCCCACCGCGCCTGCGTTGAGGCTTCAGTAGCCGAGGTCGCGATCCACCAGATGCAGGAATGGCTCGCCCGCCTCCCCCCGGCGAATATTCTCCGCGATCATGCGGGACGCCGACGAAGGACGCGTTTCCGAGGCGATGTGCGGCGTGACCGTAACGGCGGGATGCGCCCAGAACGGATGGTCGGGCGGCAATGGTTCCTCCCGAAACACATCCAGCGTCGCGTGGGCGATGTGCCCGGCATCAAGCGCGTCCAGCAGTGCCTGGTCATCGATCAGTGGCCCGCGCCCGGGATTGATGATCACAGCCCCTTTCGGCATCAACGCGAGGCGTTCGGCGTCAAGCGTGTTCTCCGTTGCCGGTGTGTCCGGCAGCAGCAGAACCGCGATGTCGCTGGTTGCCAAGATCTCCGACAACCCCGCTGCGCCATGATGCGTGGTGACGCCCGCCACCTCTTTTGGGGACCGTGACCAGCCCGACACCTGAAATCCGAACGGCATCAGCGCCGTCGCCACGGCACGCCCCAACGCGCCAAATCCCAGAACACCCACGCGCCTGTCGCGGGCGAGCGGCGGCACCTTGCCGCTCCGCCAGATGCCGTCTTGTCCGTGGATATGGGCATCCATCCCCAGATGATGCCGCAGCACGTGGCCCACGCACCATTCCACCATGCCGTTTGTCATGCCGTCATCGACCATCCGGGCCAGTGGAACGGTGAGGGTCGCATTGCCGACCACGTCCTCAACACCGGCCCATAGGTTCAACACTGCTTTCAAGCGCGTGAATGGCGTGAAATCCTGCACCTTGGAATTGGGCGCATAGACCATGTAGTCCACGTCTTGCGGATCTGCCTCCGTCACCAGCCTGGCATCGGGCAAACCGACCTCGGCCAGAGCCGCGCGCAGATGCGGCGCGTAGATGTTCCACCGCTCGGGGCGGGCCGCGAATAGGATCGTGGGCATATCAGGAGCTTTCTTGCAGGGCCTATCGAGCGCGGTGGATATGGGCGGATTGGACCAGCCCGAAGGCCACCATCAGAACCAGCATGGCCGACCCTCCATAGCTGACCAGCGGCAGTGGCACGCCGACCACCGGGGCCAGGCCCATGACCATCGCCATGTTGACGGCGAAGTAGAGGAAAAACGTGACGGCAATGCCCATGACAAGCAGCGACGCAAACCGGTCTCGCGCCATCAGGGCCGTGGCGATGCAGAAGATCAGGATCAGCACGTAAAGCAGTAGCAGCGACGCTGCACCGACAAAGCCGAATTCCTCGGCCAAGGTCGGGAAGATGAAGTCCGTATGGCTCTCAGGCAGGAAATCGCCCCGGATCTGAGTGCCCTGCATGAAGCCGCGCCCGGTCCAACCGCCGGAGCCCAGGGCAATCTGGCTTTGTGTGATGTGATATCCTGCGCCAAGCGGATCGGATGACGGGTCGAGAAACGTGTCTATCCGCGCATATTGATAGTCGGCCAGCAGCGCCCAATCGGTGCCTCGGCTGGAAAAGACCGCCGTCACCGCGCCGATCCCGAGAGCGATCACACTGGCAAAATAGAGCCAGTGGACCCCGGCCATGAAAAGCACCGCGCCGCCGCCCATCAGGATCAGGAGCGAGGTGCCGAGATCGGGCTGAATGAAGGTCAGCCCCACCGGCACGCCGATGATCAGAAGCGGGATCGCGACGAAAAGCGGGTGGGACACTTTGCCAAGATCCAGCCAGTCGTAATAGGCCGCCAGCATCATCACCACTGTGATCTTCGCCATTTCCGACGGTTGCAGGCGCATGAACCCAAGGTCGATCCATCGCTGTGCGCCGCCGCCCGTGGCGCCGAAGAACTCCACATAGAGGAGCAAAAGCAAGGACACGACGTAAGCCAGCACGGACATATTGCGCCAGAACCAGATCGGGACCATAGCCACGATCAGCATCGCAAGAAACCCCAGCGCAAAGCGCTGCATCTGTGTCTCGGCCCACGGGCTGAACGAGCCGCCGGCCACGGAATAGAGCATCAGAAACCCGACGCTTGCCACGCTGACCAGCAATAGCGCCAGCGCCCAGTTCAGGTGCAGGATCTTGCGCCAGCCCGTGGGCGTGGATTTGACGTTATATTCCAGAAAACTCATGCGCCGAGCCCCGTCATGCGCGCGTCAATTCGCGGCCCGAGGGCACGGGCGGGGTCTCGAAAATCGGCAGGCTGTCATGCATCGCCTCGATCTCGCGGCGCTGCCCCACGGGGTACAGCTCCGGCGGGGGTACATCGCCGACCTGCGCGCGGAGCAGGATGTCCCGCCCGATCGGCGCCGCTGCGGTGGAACCACCGCCGCCATGTTCGACCAGGACGGACACCGCGTAGCGCGGGTTGTCAAAGGGCGCGAAGCCCACGAAAAGCGCATGATCGCGCCGTTCCCACGGCAGATCCTCGTTCCGGATGACGCCCGCTGCACGCTCCGCGGCAGTGATGTTCCGAACCTGACTGGTGCCTGTTTTCCCGGCAATCGCATAGGCGTCGCCCATGGTTCGGCTGCGATACGCCGTGCCCCGGGGATCATTGCTCACCTGCCACATGCCCCGATGAACGAGCGCCAGATGGGCCGGGTCGATGCCCAGACCGGGCGCGTCCTCGCCGCCTTGGCGCACCCCGTCGATGGAGCGGATCAACGACGGCTCCAACGCGCGGCCCGAGGCGATGCGCGCCGTCATCACCGCCAGGTGCAGCGGCGAGGACAACACGAAGCCCTGCCCGATGGACGCGTTGAGCGTGTCGCCCACAACCCATTCTTCGTCAAAGCGGCGGCGCTTCCAGTCCATCGTGGGGGCAAGGCCCTCGGCAATGCCCGAAAGCGGCAGATCATGGCGTACACCGCAGCCAAGCCGCCGCGCCATGGCCGAGATATTCTCGATCCCGACGCGCTGTGCCAGTTCGTAATAGTAAACGTCACAGGACTGGCTGAGGCTCTCCAGCAGGTTCATCCGCCCATGTCCGCCCCGCCGCCAGCAATGGAACCGGCGATTGCCGACCTCGATGGATCCGGCACAGGGGATGGTCTCGTTCGCCGTGATGAAGCCGCCTTCCAGTGCGGCAAGGGCCACGACCATCTTGTAGGTGGAGCCCGGCGGATAGAGGCCCTGCGTGGCCTTGTTGGCAAGGGGGCGATAGGGATCCTCGTTCAATCCCGCCCATTGCGTGGTCGAGATACCGCGCACGAAAAGATTCGGATCGAAGGTGGGCGCGGAGGCGATGGCCAGCACCTCGCCGCTCACGCAATCCATCACGACCGCCCCGGCGCTTTCGCCGCTCATCCGTGCCTCAACGTAGTTTTGCAGGCCTGCATCCACGGTTAGCTGCACATCGCCGCCCGGCGTGGCGGGATCGCGGTCCACTTCGCGCATCACCCGGCCCGACGCATTCACTTCCACGCGGCTGGTGCCCGCGCGCCCGCGCAGGACGTCTTCCACCTTGTCTTCCACGTTGTAGCGGCCAACCTGGAAGTCCGGGATCTGCAGCACGGGATCGGTATCGCCGGTCTGTTCCAGATACCAATCCGACACCGGGCCGACATACCCCACCACATGGGCGAAATCCGCCCCAAGTGGGTAGGCGCGGCTCAACCCCACCTCGGGGTTCACGCCGGGCAGGGCAGGGGCGTTGACCGCAACCGACGACATCTCTTCCCAGCTCAGCCTGTCGGCGATGGTGACCGGTACAAATCCGGGGCGGCGGCGGATCTCCTCGCGGGCGCGTTCCAACGCGCGCAGATCCATGTTTACCAGCCGGGCAACCTCGTCGAGCACGGCATCCACGTCGCCCGCGTCCTCACGCACCAGCGTGATCCGGTAATTCTGTTCATTCCCCGCCAGAAGCACGCCCGACCGGTCAAAGATGAGGCCCCGTTCGGGGGGCAACAGCCTGAGGTTGATGCGGTTTTCTTCGGCCAACAGGCGAAAATCATCGGCCCGTTCGACTTGCAGATACCGCATCCGCCCGGCCAGAACCGCGCCGGTTCCCACAAACACACCGCCGACGATCAGGCTCCGACGGCCGATCATGCGTGCACTGTCCTCGATCTCTTTCTGGGTTTTCTTCATGGGGTGATCAGATTCTCAAAACGCCTCGAGCTCGGCCGGGCCGAGTTTACGCAAACCAAACACATATTTCGAGACGGCCACGACCGCCGGATAAACAAGGATCGTCACGATGCCTTGGGCCAAGGTAAGCCCCAGCGGATCAACATCCACCAGCAGGATCCAAAGCGCCATGCGGTTGAGCAAGACCATGCCGATCACGGCCCCGGTCACCGCCCCCCATTCCACGAGGAAGGGAAACTCCGTCATCGTCAGGCGCCGACGCCGCAGGCTTTCGCAGGCCAGGATCACCAGAAGGGTCCAGAGCCCCGGCGGGCGCAGGAACAGGAAATCGGCCAGCACGAACACGATCAGGACGAGGCCAAGGGGCACGACAGCGGGTTGGCGCACAAGCCAGGCGAATGTAAGCAAAACAAGCAGATCCGGCCCTGGCACGCCGCTTGCAGCCAGGTTCAGGGGCAGGAGCTTCATGGTCATCAAGAAAAGCGCCACGACCAGAAACAGCATCCGGTAGGTCCAGACATGGCGGGTGGATACGGCGCTCATGGGGCCGCCTCCGCTTCGGCACGGGCCGCATCGACCGGAACCAGCGTATCGTCTTCCCCAATTTCCATACCGGGGGGCGGCCAGGGCGGGCCGATCAGGCTTCCGGGGTCATCCAGCGTGGTGCCCGGATGGCTCCGCATCACGCGCATGAAGTTCAGCCGCTGCAAGTCGGCGGACAGGCGCGCGCGCAGGCGTCCGTCGGAGGTGAACACCACTTGGCCAACAAGCAGGCCGGGCGGGAACAGCCCGCCATCCCCGGAGGTCACGATCCGGTCGCCCGCGGCCACATCGGCCGGATCTTCCACGAAATCGAGGGTTGGCGTGGAGGTGTTGTCTCCCATCAGCAGCGCTTGCTGGCCCGACGGCTGGATCGTCACCGGGATGCGGCTCGCGGCATCGGTCAGCAGCAAGACACGGCTCGTCCGCTGCCCCACACCAGAGATCCGGCCGACGACGCCAAGGCCATCCATGGTGGCCCACCCATCAAGAATCCCGTCTCGCGCACCCACATTCAGCAGGACCGACCGCCGGAAGGGTGACCCGCTATCGGCCAGCACGATCCCGGTCACGAAGGTCAGTTCCGGGTCGAGCTGCACGCGGTTCAGGTCCAGCAGCCGCGCGTTTTCCTGCTCTAGCTGCAACGCCGCTTCCCGCCACGCGCGCATTTGCTGCAATTCCCGGCGAAGTTCCTGATTTTGCTCGAACAAACGCGCGTAGCTTTGGAAATCCTCTGCCATGCGTGCGATACCCGTCACCGGCGCCATCACCCATTCCATATTCGGCACATAGCGGTCGATGATAGCGGCGCGAATGCGCTCCACGCGCGGGTTATCAATCCGCCATAACAGCACAAGCGACAACAAGAACAGCACCAGCACCGCCAGCAGCAAGCGCCGGACGGGGCGGGAGTAGGAATCGTCATAGCTGTCCCGGGCCATCGGTCGCCTTTCGGGTCGTCAGACGGTTTGAAGCGCAAGCTGATAGGTGTGGAGCGGTTTTCGGATCAACGTGCGCGACGCTCAGCTGTCGTAATCTATCGCATGGCGCAGGAGATTCTCATACTCCAATGCCTTGCCCGTGCCCAAAGCCACGCAGTTCAGGCTTTCATCCGCCACGCTGATCGCCAGCCCGGTCTGTTCCCGAAGCGCCAGGTCGAGCTCACCCAAAAGGGCCCCACCGCCCGTGAGCATCACACCGCGATCCACGATATCCGCCGCAAGATCGGGTGGGGTTGCTTCCAATGCGCCCATGACGGCTTCGCAGATCTGTTGTACCGGCTCGGCAAGCGCTTCTGCCACCTGCGCTTGCGAAATCTCGGTTTCCTTGGGCACACCGTTGAGAAGGTCACGCCCGCGAATGCGCATCGAGGCACCGCGCCCGTCATCCGGCATTCGCGCCGTCCCGATGGAGGTCTTGATCCGCTCCGCCGTGGCCTCCCCAATCAACAGGTTATGCTGACGGCGCAGATAGCTGATGATGGCTTCATCCATGCGGTCGCCACCAACACGAACCGAACGCGCATAAACAATGTCAGCCAGTGATAGAACCGCCACCTCGGTCGTACCACCACCGATATCCACAACCATCGAACCTGTCGGATCGGTGATCGGCATACCGGCGCCAATCGCCGCCGCGATGGGCTCCGCGATCAGGCCTGCCTTGCGTGCGCCTGCGCCAAGAACCGACTGGCGAATGGCGCGTTTCTCCACGGGCGTCGCGCCGTGGGGCACGCAGACGATGATCTTCGGTTTCGAAAATGTCGTACGCTTATGGACCTTGCGGATGAAGTGCTTGATCATCTCTTCGGCCACGTCGAAATCCGCGATCACCCCGTCGCGCATCGGGCGGATCGCCTGAATACTGCCCGGCGTCCGCCCCAGCATCAACTTCGCATCCTCGCCAAAGGCCAAAGCCTTCTTCACCCCATCCTTGACCTGATAGGCCACCACGGACGGCTCGTTCAGGATAACGCCACGGCCCCGCACGTAAACGAGCGTGTTTGCGGTCCCGAGGTCGATCGCCATATCGGAGGAGAAGAGGTTGCCAAGAAATCCGGCCATGAGGCGTGGTCCGTCCGTCAAATTCAAAAAGGGGCCTCCCCTTCACGAGGACGCCCACCTGAGACTCGGCATATAGACGTTAGGCCCCCGTTGCCGCAAGGGGCGCGGACGGATGGGATCGGCGCGGGACCGCTGCTCCGATGGTCAACAAGTCGCGGATAAGTTAGTCGGGGCAGCGTACACTCCACCAAATCTCGGTTCTGTCGAAATCGGGTTCCGGCTCGAACCGAAGCCTTGATTTCGACCAAACCCAACAAATGCTTCGACCCTCTACAAGTAACACGGCATGGTACGTGTACATTTCCCGAAAAGGCCCTCCCACGTTAATGCGAGTGTCCTGCCCCAGATCGAGGCCGCGCAGATCGCGCCAATGCGTAGGGTGTTCGTAAGTCTCATGGTCTCCGATCAGAATTCGATACGGCGCGCCATCAGCAATACTCAGTGCCGAACGATTGACAGAAGAGTATGACACAAGTGACCAACCCGCGATTGCCAGAACTGCGCCAATGGAGATCATTGTCAGGATCGAGTAGTTCGGGGCGCGGAAGCGCAAGCTCTCTCCCAAGAAGATCAATCCCGCCAATACGCAGATCAGATAGAGCAATTGCCTGAGTTGCGCAGCTTCGGTATCCATCAGGGCAATTGGAAAGACCCCAAGGAAAGCTGCTGGCAGTAGCGCAAGAAGCGCAATCCATCTGGCGGCGGCCCAGCCTTGCCCGGGAATTGCCCAAAGAACAAATCCCAAAGGAAATGAATAGGCGAACAGTAGGTTTCCCAAAACGGATAGGATAATGAGACCCGCCTCGGCGCTACCGACGTATTCCGGCACCGGCCACAGGTGTTCCTGACGAAGGATGCCGAACCAGATCAACGAAAGCGATATGAGAGGCACCCAAAAAATGGGTGCCCCGAGCGCCTTGAGTCTACCCCACATCCTTGTAAGACACTTCCTTCACATCCCCGCCGGTCTTCTCGCGCCGCACGATCAGCCGGTTGAGCGCGTTCACATAGGCCTTCACGCTCGCCACCACGGTATCGGTATCCGCCGACTGGCCGGTGGCGATCCGCCCGTCTTCCTCGATCCGCACGGTCACGGTCGCCTGCGCGTCCATACCCTCGGTCACGGCGCTCACCTGATAGAGCTGCAACCGCGCCTCGTTGGGGTAGATCGCCTTGACCGCGTTGAACGCCGCATCCACCGGCCCGTCGCCCTGCGCCGTCGCCTGATGGTCCTTGTCGCCCACCCGCAGGGTGATGTCCGCCGATTGCGGCGCCTGCGTGCCGCAGACCACGCGCAGGAACTTCACCTCCAGATGTCCGTCCCCGTCACTGCCCGCATCCGTCACCAGCGCGATCAGATCGTCGTCGAACACCTCCTTCTTGCGATCCGCCAGCGCCTTGTAGCGCACGAACAGGTCGTTGAGCTGGTTGTCCCCCAGCTCGTAGCCCAGATCCTTCAGCTTGCTCCGCAACGCCGCCCGTCCTGAATGCTTGCCCATGACGATATTCGTCTCGGCCAGGCCCACATCCTCGGGCCGCATGATCTCGAACGTATCGGCGCTTTTCAGCATCCCGTCCTGATGGATGCCGCTTTCATGGGCGAAGGCGTTCTTGCCGACAATCGCCTTGTTGGGCTGCACGTTGAAGCCCGACACCGTGGCCACCCGGCGGCTCAGATGCATGATCCTGGTCGAGTCGATGCCCGTCGTGTACGGCATGATGTCGTGGCGCACCTTCATCGCCATCACGACCTCTTCCAGCGCGGTGTTGCCCGCGCGCTCCCCCAGCCCGTTGATGGTGCATTCGATCTGCCGCGCGCCGCCCGCGACGGCAGCCAGAGAGTTCGCCGTCGCCATGCCCAGATCGTTATGGCAGTGCGTGGCGAAGATGATCTCATCTGCGCCCGGCACTTCGGCGATCAAACGCCGGATCAGGTCGGCGCTTTCCACTGGTGCGGTATAGCCGCAGGTATCGGGGATGTTGATCGTCGTGGCGCCTGCCTTGATCGCGATTTCCACCGTGCGGGCCAGATAATCCCATTCCGTGCGGGTCGCATCCATCGGCGACCATTGCACGTTGTCACACAGGTTGCGGGCATGGGTGACGGTCTCATGGATCCGGTCGGCCATCTCGTCCTTGGTCAGGTTCGGGATCGCGCGGTGCTGCGGCGACGTCCCTATGAAGGTGTGGATGCGGGGGGATTTCGCGTGCTTCACCGCCTCCCATGCCCGGTCGATATCCTTGAAGTTCGCGCGCGCCAGCCCGCAGATCGTGGCATTCTTCGCGTTCTTGGCAATCTCCGAAACGGCGGCAAAGTCACCCTCGCTCGCAATCGGAAAGCCCGCTTCGATGATATCGACGCCCATTTCGTCAAGCAGGCCGGCAATCTCCAGTTTCTCGTCATGGCTCATGGTCGCGCCGGGGCTCTGCTCGCCGTCGCGCAGGGTAGTGTCAAAAATCAGGACTCGGCTGTCATTGGTCATATCGTGTTCCTTAGCGGTATATTGAGGTGTCTCCGGCGCTGTCCCTCCCCTGAGCGGTCGCGCCGAAAGGCACGCTCAGAGGCGGCTAAGGAGGAGGAGACCAAGCAGCGCGCGCGCGGCGGGGGCCGCGGCAGGTGTGATATGAATACGCTTGGTCATGTCTATGAAATGACCGATCCGGCCCCTTTTGAAAACCCCTAATCGGGTCAGTGTGGTTGACCGTTGCCACGCCACCCCTACCTCGCCTTGTCATGATTGATGCATTGGTGATCGGGGCGTCCGGCGGGATCGGGCAGGCCATGGCCGCGGAAATGGGCGCACGTGGCGGCAACGTCACTGGGCTCTCGCGGTCGGTGGACGGGTTTGATGTGACGGATGCGGCACGGGTGGACGAGGTGTTGGGTGCGCTCGACGGGCCATTTCAGACAATCTTCGTGGCCACCGGTATCCTCGCGCCCAAGGGCGGCGCGCCGGAGAAGCAGCTCACCGCGATGGATGCGTCCGCCATGGCCGAGGTGTTTGCCGTGAACACGATCGGCGTGGCCAATATCCTGCGTCATCTTCCGCGCCTGCTGCCCAGGAAAACCCGATCCGTGACCGGCATCCTGACGGCCCGGGTCGGGTCCATCGGGGATAATCGCATCGGCGGCTGGCATTCCTACCGCGCGTCCAAGGCGGCGGCGAACATGCTGGTCCGCGGCGCGGCGATCGAGCTTGGCCGGACCCATCGCGATGCGATCGTCGTGTCCCTGCACCCCGGCACCGTTGCCACGCCCTTCACCGCCGACTATGCCGCCACCAACAAAACCGTGCCAGCGGATGAGACCGCCCGGATGCTGTGCGACCTGATGGAGCGGCTTCGCCCCGATCAGACCGGCGGCTTCTTCGATTATTCCGGGGCCGTGATCCCATGGTAGGGCGTCTTGTCCTGATCCTCGGCGATCAGTTGACCGACCAGATCTCCGCCTTGCGGGAGGCCGACAAAGGCAGCGATATCGTCGTGATGGCCGAGGTCGCCGATGAAGCCGCCTACGTGCCCCATCACCCAAAGAAGATCGCGTTCCTGTTCGCGGCGATGCGCAAATTCGCGGCGTCGCTGTCAAATGACGGCTGGCAGGTGCGCTACACCAGGCTGGACGATCCCGACAATGCAGGCTCCATCCCCGGCGAGTTGCTGCGCCGGGCCGAGGAGACTGGCGCCAAGGAGGTGATCGCGACAGAACCCGGGGAATTCCGCCTGATCGCGGCGCTGGAGGAGTGCCCGGTGCCGGCGCACCTGTTTCCCGACGATCGGTTCCTGTGCTCCCACGCGGAATTCGAGGCCTGGGCTGACGGCCGGAAAGAGCTTCGGATGGAGTATTTCTACCGCGAGATGCGCCGCAAGACCGGTCTTTTGATGGATGGCGACAAACCCGAAGGCGGCAAGTGGAACTACGACCACGACAATCGCAAGCCCCCGCCCGGCAGTGTTGACGCCGCGCCCATGCAATTCACCCCCGATGCCGGGGTGGAGGAGGTCCTGGATCTGGTTGGGGCCCGGTTCGGCGACAATTTCGGCACCCTGCGCCCGTTCTGGTTTGCGACCGAGACCGGGCAGGCGCGGCGGGCACTGACCCATTTCATCAAGACGGCCCTTCCGCGCTTCGGGGATTTTCAGGATGCCATGATGGCGGACGAAAAATTCCTCTACCATTCGATCCTCTCGATGTATCTCAACGCGGGCCTTCTGGGCTGGCGCGAGATCTGCGATGCCGCGGAGCAGGCCTACCGGGACGGCCACGCGCCGCTGAATGCCGTTGAGGGCTTCATCCGCCAGATCATCGGATGGCGCGAATACATGCGCGGCGTCTATTTCCGTGAGGGCCCCGATTACACCAGCCGCAACGCGCTCAATCATCAACGCGGCCTGCCGGGCTTCTACTGGGATGCCGAAACCGATATGGCGTGCCTCTCCGCCGCGGTCGCGCAGACACGAGATGAGGCCTATGCCCACCACATCCAGCGCCTGATGGTGACGGGCAATTTTGCGCTTCTGGCCGGGATCGACCCCCACGAGGTGCACGAATGGTATCTTGCGGTTTACGCGGATGCCTACGAATGGGTCGAAGCGCCGAACGTGATCGGGATGAGCCAGTTTGCCGATGGCGGGATCGTGGGCTCCAAACCCTATGTGTCGGGCGGCAACTACATCAACAAGATGTCCGATTACTGCAAAGGCTGCGCCTATGACGTGAAGGTCAAGCGCGGTGAGGGGGCCTGTCCGTTGAACTACCTCTACTGGGCGTTTCTGGACCGCCACAGGGACCGGTTCGGCAAGAATCCCCGCATGGCCCAGATGTATCGGACCTGGATGCGGATGTCCGATGAGAACCGCGCTGAAACCTTGGAAAGCGCAGCGGGCTTTCTTGCGAAATTGGGGCGCGGCGAACGGGTTTGAGATGTGGTAACGTGCCGGAAACGATGCGGAGAACACCAGATGGCCCAAGCCCAGAACAAAACCCAGGCCACCGATGCCGATGTCACTGATTTCCTGGAGGCTGTTGAGCATCCGACGCGGCGTGCCGACGGGCTGGCGCTTGATCAGGTGTTCCGCAAGGTCACCGGCTTCACCCCCCGCATGTGGGCCCCGTCGCTGGTGGGCTATGGCAGCTATCACTACGTCTATGACAGCGGTCGGGAGGGTGATTTCCTCGCCACGGGCTTTGCGCCGCGCAAGGCGAACCTGTCGATCCATATCATGCCCGGTTACCAGGATTATTCCGAAATCCTGTCCCGGTTGGGCAAGCACAAGATCGGGAAATCGTGCCTCTACGTGAACAAGCTGGCCGATATCGACGTCAACGTTCTGGAAGAGCTGATCGCGGCAGGGCTCCGTGATCTTGCGGGGTATTGGCCGGTTCGAGCGACCTGAACCGACAGGCTCAAGCCCCGGTCAGGCACCGCGCCCCATCTGCGCCCCTGTTCCACTCGAAAGGTCACGCAAGTTTCCTGGCCTGTTCCGGTGCGTGTGACGGTCCGGATTGTTCGCCGCCGCCGATCCGCCCTGGCAGGATCATCCTGAAACGCGCGCCGGGCAGCTCCGCCTGCGGGACATCATGCACCACTTCGAACGCGCCGCCGCGACTGCCCAGAAGCTGCGCGATGGAGGCGAGGCCGAACCCGTGGCTGCCCTCGCGTTTATGGCCGCGCCGCGTCAGCTCGGCCAGTGTCATGCCCTCAGGCAGGCCTGGCCCGTCATCGGCGACATCGATGATCAATTGCCCCCGCCGCCGATCTTCCGACGCTTCAACCGAGATCCGCGAGCGGCAGTATTGGGCCGCGTTCGACATCAGGTTCCGGATCGCCATTTGCACGACAACTTCATCACAATGGACGTGCAGGTCCGGGACGGTGATGTCCATGTTCATTTCCGGATCGACCATCGCGGCGATGTCGGCGCAAAGGCGCCCCAGATCGACGTCGGTTTCGGGACGCGAGCCCTGCTGCATGCTGCGCCCTCGTTCGAGGGTCGAGGTGATCTGCGTCAATGCCTCATCGACCGTTTGCGAGCACAGGCGCAGGAGTTCGGTCTTGCCGTCCCCCATATCCTCGAACTGATCGAGCACAAGGTCGATCAGGCTCGACACCGTGGCCAGCGGGCTGCGCGCATCATGGGCTGCCATGGTGGAGAATAATCGCAACTCGTCGAATTGGGCGGTCAACTCGGCCATCGCCTCGGCCGACGCGAATTCGCGGTTCTTGCGGTCGGTGATTGCAATGGCCACTCCCAGGATCACCTGGCCCGAAAACCCGGCCGGTTTCGACAAGGTGGTTTCCCACCACGTATCGACCCCATCGAGCAGCAGGCATTCCTCATACGATACGGGCTCCGTCCGGTCGAGGCATTGCCGGTAATTGCCCTCCAGCCGGGCCGCTGCGCGCGCCGGAAACACCTCGGCCGCCGTCCGCCCGGCCAGAACCGATGGCGTCAGCCCCGTGACCCGCCCCAGAGCGGCATTGGAATGGACGAATTCAAGGCGGTCATTATCGAGAGTTTGCAACACGAACATGGGCAAATCGATCCCGTCGACCCATGTCAGCAGACGGGCCATGGCCAATTCATCGGATTGTCCGTGTCTCATATTCATCTCGACATACTACGCTGCCATGCCTCTGGCTCCGGTGTTAGAGGATTTGCCTTAACGGAAGGTTTCGCCGAGGGCACGACGAACCCGTCAGAACGACAGGCGCTATTCCCACCATCGATCGATCCGGGCGATGTCGTCATCGGACCAGCCGAAATGATGTGCCAGTTCGTGGATGAAAACGTGGCTAACCAATTCGGCAAGGGTCACGTTCCCGCGGTCCACCCATTCATCCAGGATCGCACGGCGGAAAAGCCAGATCGTGTCGGGGCCTTCGGGCTGATCCATGGTGGACTTCAACGGCAGCGGGATGCCGTCGTAAAGCCCCGTCAGCTCGAACGGGCTTTCAAGCTCCACCTCCTGCAACATCGCCGGGTCCGCGAAATCCTCCACCCGGATGACAACCTCCGCCGCGGGCCCGGCCCAGGGCGCGGCCAGCGCGGCACGCGCGGCATGGGCCAGCTCTTCGATCGTGGCCAGATCCGGGGCGATTTGATGGGCGGTCTCCATGGGCCCGATATGGACAAAACGGGGGTGACATGAAAGAGGAAGGCCCGCATTCCACGAAAGGTCGCGCCCCCATGCCCGTCGTTACCCGTTTCGCGCCATCGCCCACC
Organism: uncultured Roseicyclus sp.; assembly: GCA_947494975.1. Classification (GTDB taxonomy): domain Bacteria; phylum Pseudomonadota; class Alphaproteobacteria; order Rhodobacterales; family Rhodobacteraceae; genus Gymnodinialimonas. The sequence goes on from CANLXA010000002.1 coordinate 95,313, forward strand.
GGTTACCTTCACATCGGCAACTTGAGGGCTGCGCTGTTCAATTATCTGATCGCGAAGAAGGCGGGCGGGGAGTTTATCTTGCGGTTGGACGATACCGATCCCGAACGCTCCACGACGGCGTTTGCCGATGCGATCAAGGAAGACCTGGAATGGCTCGGCATGGGCTGGGACAGGCTGGAGCGTCAATCGGACCGGCTGGATCGCTATGCCGCTGCGGCCGATACGCTGCGAGACAAAGGCCGGTTCTACGAGGCATGGGAAACGCCGACGGAACTGGACCTCAAGCGCAAGAAGCAACTGAACATGGGCCAGCCGCCGGTTTATGACCGGGCGGCACTGGCACTCTCGGACGGGGAGAAGGACGCACTCAGGGCCGAGCGCGGGCAGGGTGTGTGGCGCTTCAAACTCGATCATGAGCGGATCGAATGGACCGATGGCATCCTCGGGGATCTGTCGATCGATGCGGCCTCCGTCTCCGACCCGGTCCTGATCCGCGCCGACGGTCAGGTGCTCTACACGATCGCATCGGTGGTCGATGATACCGATATGGGCGTCACCCACGTGGTGCGCGGCTCCGACCATGTGACGAACACCGCCACGCAGATCCAGATCATGGCAGCACTTGGCCATACGGCCCCGGCCTTCGCCCACCATTCGCTGTTGACCGGCCCTCAGGGCGAAGCTCTGTCGAAGCGGTTGGGCACGCTGGCGCTGCGTGACCTCCGCGAGGGTGGCATGGAGCCCATGGCCCTGCTATCGCACATGGCGCGGATCGGATCGTCGCAGCCAGTGGACCTTGTGGGATCGGTGGACGAATTGGCCGAGGGGTTTGATCTGGCGCATTTCGGATCGGCGCCGACCAAGTTCGACGTGGAGGATCTGTGGCCACTGACCGCGCGGGTGCTCCATGAAACACCCTATGACGAGGTGTCGGACGAGATCGCCGCGCTGGGTGTGCCGGACGAGATCGCGCCGGCCTTCTGGGACGTGGCGCGGGCCAATATCAGCACACGGGCCGAGATCGCGGAATGGTGGGCACTGTTCCGCGACGGGGCGACACCGATAGTGGCGGAGGAGGACAAGGCCTTCGTCGAACAGGCCTTCGCGATGCTGCCGGATCTGCCCTATGACGCCGAAACCTGGAGTCACTGGACCAGCGCCGTGAAAGAAGCCACGGGACGCAAAGGCAAGGGGCTGTTCATGCCGTTGCGCAAGGCCGTGACAGGTCGGGAACGCGGGCCGGAAATGGCCGATGTCATGCGCTTGCTGCAGGTGAAGCCCACGCTCTGAGCCGATATCGCGCGCCGGGCCGGGTCAGGTTTTTCGCGCGATTGGCGTCTTTCCCGGACGACACCGCCGCGCTACGTCGGTCATCGAAGCCATCCACCGGAGCGCAGATCCATGCTTGCCGTCGAAAACGTTCAGGATTACCCCCGTCCGCCGGATCTTCAGCCCGCCGGCACGCGCCTGCGCGCAGTATTTGCGGAGCTGACCGTGGCCGACAGCATGGACGGCCTGCGGGTCTTGGAAACCCATCACGCGCCAAGCTACTACATCCCGCCCGCCGATGTGGTGATGGCGGCCCTTGTCCCCACCTCGCGTGAGACGTTTTGCGAGTGGAAGGGGCGCGCGGTCTACTACGACCTGATCGTGAATGGCCGCCGGTCCCGCAATGCGGCCTGGAGCTATCCGGCCCCCACAGCCCGGTTCGCGGCCTTGCGGGATCATGTGGCGTTCTACGCGACATCCCTGGATGCCGCCTATGTGGGGGAGATCAAGGTCCAGCCGCAGCCGGGTGATTTCTACGGGGGGTGGGTGACGCCGAACCTCACCGGCCGGATCAAGGGGGCCGTTGGCACGCTGCATTGGTAGGGGCCTGTCGCCTAGCTGGCCGCGACCGTGGCGTGAAAGAGATCGGCGGCGATATAGCGGGTGATCTCCGTCCAGTTGTCCGGATCCAGAAGCGCCAGCACACCGTCATCCACCGCGTAGCCGTAGCGCAGGACGTCCCCGGTCGCGAGGTGGAAGGTCAGGTGGGCGCCATCGGCCTCAAGGTCTGCGTGTTTCTCGCGGATCCACAGGCTGTGGCCGCCATTACGCAGCGCCCAGATGCCGATGAAGGTCTGTGGTGCAACCGGATTGGCCGTCAGGATGGTCAGGCCGTGATCCTCGGTGAAATCCCAGCCGTCCCCCGTGGCATCTTCGCGCCATGTGCCAACGGGCGTCTCACCCTCCCCCTGCGCCCGCGAAAACCGGCGGCCGCCCCAGATCATCGCAGCGCCATTCTCCTCGAACCGGACCGGCTCATCCGGATCGGCAATGTGATAGCTGCCATCACCCTCAACCTCATAGGTCTGGGGCTCACCGGGCAAAAGCCAGATGCCGATAAGGTCCGGATCGATGTGAAGGCTGCTCATATCCGCAACATGGCATGGATTGGCGGGCCTGTTAATGCAGGCGTCGTGCGCTTGCGGCGGAGTGAGTCCGTTAGGCCACAAGGTCGGCCGGGATCAGCCGAAAGGCCTTGCCGAATCCGCCATTGAGAAGCGCCGATATGGGGCGGAACCGGACCAATCGGAAGTCGCCGAAATCGTAATAAAGCTGTGCCTTGGGATAGAGGTCCAGGTAATGTGCCCGCAGAGCGGCCTTGTCCGCGGTTTCCGCCCTGGCCTGAAGGGTCAGCCGGGGATGGGTCAGCGGGTCGCCTTTCGCGCCCGGCTCCCCGATCAGGACGGAACAGGCGGGGTTGGCGTCCATCGCCGCGGTATGGGTCGACAGGGTCGAAATCAACGTCAGTGGCACATGGTCCGGTCCGGGCACAAGGGCGATCCGGGTCACGACCGGATCCCCGGTTTCCGGGTCTAGAACGCCGAGGGCGGCAAAGCGCGTGCGCGTGATCAGGTCGCGCGCCAGCGCACGGGCCGCGTCATCGGTGGGGCGAATGGGATCTGCGGGGCGCTCGGACATGGCGCAAGGCTATCAGGCGGCGGGCAGGGTGGCGAGGCACCGCCCGCGCCCGGCCGTCGTCAGAATTCGTGCCACAGCGCAAGCGAGACACCGACGCTGTCGCTGCCTTCCAACGCCGCGCGCGCGCCAAGGCGGACGGAGGTGCCGGGCCGGATTTCGAAAATCACCGATGGCGACGCCGTGACCAGCAGATCGGCCCCCGGCCATTCCTCGGCCTTGAGCGAGAAGGTGCCCGCCAGACGATCCGACAGCCGCAGACCGACCGTGCCCTCAAGCTGCCAGATCGTGTCCTGATCCTCGGTGTCGTAGAGCGCCACCGCATCCAGAACCATCCAGCCGCCGTCATGCTCGAACGGCATATACCACACGCCGCCACCGCCATCGCCGAAGCCGCGTCCGATGGAGGCGCCAATGCGGACCAGCGCGTGGGGATCATCCTCACCCACCTCGCGCGCGCCGAACCCGCCGTCGATGGCCATCTGCCAGGTCGCGTCCGGCGGCGTGATCGTGTAGCGCAGGAAGGCGACGGCCTGCCGACTGATCTCGCCGCTGCCGATATCCGCGCCAAGGGTCAGGCTGCGGCCAAGACCAACCTCGCCATAGGCGCTGACATAGGTTTCGGGCTCCCACAGACCGACCGCGATGTCGGATGGGGCTTCTTCGGCCGAGATTCGCAGGGAAACAAACACATCGCCCGCCTCACGGGCCCACGGCCCGGCGGAGACGGGCGCGCATAACAGCACACCCGACAGGCTCAGACCCAAAACCGTGACCCCTGCGCAACGCATGGAAGCGATTAGGGGGGCCGATGGTTAACAAATCCCTAACGCGCCTTGCTTGGCCCGCGGCGGGCCGGGCAGTGTGACGGTCAAGCCGCATGCCGTGTCTGGGGGATTCGCGTGTCTGGTGTCATTTTTTAACTGATGCTTTGGTTTTCCCCGTTACGCGTCTGCGCCTGCGGAGGATGTTTAACCAGTGAGCGAGTTGATTGGAGCGATCCGTTCGGCCCTGTCGGAGACCGAAGCGCTCCCGGCCCAGAGCAATCATTTCGGCGTCACGTTTCGCCCCACATCCGGTATTCTCGCCGGCCATCTGGTGACGGCCTATCGCAGTGGTCGCGATCCGGACGTGCAGGAATTGCTGGCGCGCCGTCACGACGCCTATGTCGATTGCCTGCGCCTGGCCGGTATCCGCGTGCCCGATACCGCGTTCCGGCTTCTGGACGAGGCCGGATCGCAGCGGGCCGTGATTGTTCAACAGGCGGTCGACCATGACCGGATGCTTGTCACGATGATGCGCCGCGCAAGTGCCGAGGCCGCGATTGATCTGCTGGATCAGGTCGCGGTCGAGGTGGTGGAATTCTGGCGCCGGGTAGCGCAGCGCCCCGAACGGATCGGGTTCAACGCCCGCGTCGAGCGGTTCGCAATGGACGCGGACGGGCCGGTCTTTCTCGATACGTTTCCGCCGCTGATCTCCTACAATCGCGACGAGATCGGGCAGTTGATTCAGCGCTTCGCCGATAGCGGCCTGATCCGCGGGTTGGGAAAGATCCTGCCCGGTCGGGTGCGGGATTTTCAGGACCGCTGGTATACGCCCGCGGGGTCCCTCTCCACGCTGATCGACGGCGCCTTGCGAGTCCGGCCCAACGATCAAGGCCTGATCCTCGACTGGGCGGATAATTTTGCATCCCGGCGCCTCGAAGGGCCGTGGCGCAATGCGGTGCAGGCCAATCTCGCCCGGCAGGAACGGCGCCTGCGCGCCGGTCCGCGCGGGTGGAGTGCGCTTGTCGGTGGCCGTGATCACCCCCATGCCTGACGGGCCGGCCCCGAAAGAGACCATGAAAATCGTGCTGGTGCACCCTGAGATCCCGGGCAATACGGGCACGATCGGGCGCACCTGCGTGGCGCTCGATCTGGAGTTGATCCTGATCCACCCTTTGGGTTTCGACCTGTCGGAAAAGGCCGTGCGGCGTGCCGGGCTGGATTACTGGCAACATGTCCGGCTCCGCGAATACGAAAGCTGGTCCGCGTTCCTCGCCGATCGGGCGCCACCGGACGACCACTTGTTCCTGTTCGAACAAGACGGCGCGGGGGGCACCGTCTATGCCCCGGATTACCCGCCCGATGCCTATCTGATCTTCGGCAGGGAGACCAAGGGCCTGCCGGCCGAGGTTCTGGAGGGCCGTGCCAACCAGACCTTCCGCCTTCCGATGCGCTCCCCCCATATCCGATCGCTGAACCTCGCAAATGCCGCCACTGCGGTGATCTACCAGGCGATGCGGGCATATCTGGAGTAGCCCAATGCAGGGGCGGGCATGGTTTTCGAGGCGCCGGATCAACCGGGCTGAACCCCGCCCCATGTCGTGCTAGCGTGCGGAGAGACCTGCGCTCGCGCTCAACGGGATGGACAAAACGTGCCAGACGAACAGAAGACGGAATCGGCCCAATCCGACAGGGATGCCCTGGCCGCAGAGGTGCGCGCGCTGCATCAGGAGCTGACCTTTCTGCGCAAACACAAGATGTTCCGCATCTATCAATCGGTGCCCCGGGCGATGTTTTTCAAGCTCGCGTCCGGCATGGCCGTGGGGCTGGGAACGGTGATCGGGGCCACGTTCCTGTTGTCGATCATCGTCTGGGGGCTGAGCCAGATCGAGTTTCTGCCGATCATCGGCGAATGGGCGTCCCAGATTGCGCGTGAGATCGAGGGGACACTCAATCCGGGCGAATAGATCGCGGCTGCTTGTGACGCGGGTCCGTGCCCCTACATGAAACGGGAGCCCACACCCGATCCAAGTTGAGGAGAGCCGCCATGCAATGTCCCGTCGATGGAACCACCCTTGTGATGACCGACCGCCAGGGGGTCGAGATCGATTATTGCCCGCAATGCCGGGGCGTCTGGCTGGATCGGGGTGAGTTGGACAAGATCGTCGAGCGCTCGGCCCCCGAAGCGCCGCGCGCGGCGGCTCCGGCCCCGCAATCCCGTGGCGGCTATGACGAGGGCCACGCGCCCCGCAAGAAACGCCGCGGATCGTTCCTGGATGACATCTTCGATTTCTAGGACACGGCTGGCGGGGCGCGCCAGCGGTCCTACCGATCCCGTAGCAGCCGCTCGAACAGCGTAAAATATTGTGCGCCGATCCGGTCCCACCGGTAATGGGCCTGCGCAATCTCCTGCATCCTCGCCCCCGCATGCTCCGGCGACGGCCCGCGCAGGAGGCGCGCCAAATCGGCGCCATCACCGAAGTAAGCCGCCGCATCGCGCGTGGTCTGGCGGTTGAAGACGCAATCGAAGGCCAGGATCGGCAGGCCCAGATGCATCATCTCGACAAGTGCAGGGTTGGTGCCGCCCGCGGAATGGCCATGCACATAGGCCCGCGCCCGACGTCGGATCGCGTATCGCAGGTCCGGCGCGTGGACGGGATCCAGCAAACGAAGATGCGGACGGTCCGCGAACCGCGCACGCAACTTGCGGCCAAAGCGGCTATCGTTCCAGTTTCCAACGAAAACAAGCGGGCTTTGGCAGGCATCGAACGCCTGAAGGATCATCTCGGGATTGTTCTCCGGAACGATCCGGCAAAGCGCCAGCGCATAATCGTCCGGCAGTCCCTCCGGCAGTGCGCTGGCTCCCACCGGCGCTTGCGTCGCGTGGTCGCCGCCATAGGCAATAACCTCCGGCGTCACGCCATGGCCCTGCCACAGGTGCGCGGCGATGGCGGGATGATCGGCAATCACCGCATCGGAATGGCGGACGGCCAGCGCCTCCGACCGCTTCAGGATCGCCTTGGCCGGGCCTGACCACTTACCACGCCGCCACTCCAGACCATCCATATGGGTCACGATCTTGGTGCGTCCGCGCGGCAGAAACGGGAACACCATGGCCCCGGACACACCCAGCATCAGGGCAATATCGACCTTCTGTCGGATTGCCTGGCGCAGCGTCGACGCGTCGTACAGCACGCTCGATGCACCATTGGCGCGAAACGGCGAATAGATCAGATCGGCGGTCTCGAACCGGCGCGGATGGGAGCTGTATGCCGGGCCGCTGCAAAAGACCGACAGGCGTTCCGGCCGGCCTGCGGCGGCATGGTAGCGGACAAGATGCTCCGCAAGTGTTTCAAATCCTCCGTAATTCGCCGGTACGCCGACCGAGCCAAGAATGGCGATATGTGCCCGGTTTTCTTCCGTCATTTCAGATCTTTACACGCTTTCTCGGCGTTTTTCCGGGGTCAGGGGCCCCGAAGAAGCTCAAAACAATGCGGCCATTCGGGGGCCAATAGCGAAAACTAGCGCAAATCCTCTTTGCGAGGGGTTAACCAGATGTTCAGCGCGCCCCGATTACGAAATCGGCCTGTCGGATTGTGCATCGGAGTGCGCAGCCGAAGCAAAACCCCGCCCGTGACCGGTCGGGGCACTGGCTTGGGGAATACCATGACGATTGTGCCTGATTTTGATCAGACCATCGCGCGTCCGGTCCGATGGACGGACCGGCGCCGGGATGCGGTTGGCGGCTCAGGGCTCTATTGGCGGGCCAAGCCGATAATCGACGTGATCGGCGCCCTGGTTCTGCTGCCCGGCGTGCTCGGCCTGGCCGGCCTGCTTTGCGTGCTCAACCCACTCTTCAATCGAGGGCCGCTGTTCTACCGGCAGGTACGGATGGGCCAGAATCAAGCCCCATTCACGGCACTGAAGTTTCGGACAATGGTCGCCACGGGCCGCGAACGCGGTCCCCGTGACATTGTGGAAGCCGACCGCATCACGCCGCTTGGCGGGCTGCTGCGCCGCGCCGGGCTCGATGAACTCCCCCAGGCCATCAACATCCTGCGCGGCGAGATGAGCCTGATCGGCCCGCGCCCGGATTGCCTGCACCACGCCCAAACCTACCTGCACGAAATTCCTGATTACCGCCATCGCCTCCATGTCCGTCCGGGGCTCAGCGGGCTGGCGCAGGTCAAGCTCGGCTATGCAGTTGGTGTGGAGGCGACGCGGGCCAAGGCGCAGGTGGATCTGGAGTATATCGCAAAAGCGGGCTTCGCCCTCGACGCCTACGTCGCGTGGAGGACCCTTGTGACGGTGATCACGGGCGGCGGGGATTAGGCGGACGCCCGCGCCACCCCTCCCGGGCGTGCCTCATGCGCTGAAGAACGTGCACGCCCCATCGGGATCGATTCGGGCCGCCGTCAATCGGCCGCCATAGACGGCGCCGGTATCCACCGCGATCCGGCCAGCCTCGGCAAAGGGGGCGTCAAACGGCTGATGCCCGAAGGCCACCCATTGCCCGTCGCGGCGCGGCTTCTTCAGGAACCGTTCGGTCCCCCAGACAAGCGCAAGATCGTCCTGCGCGTCCATGGCCACGGTTGGATCAGCCCCCGCATGGACAACCCAAAGCGTGCCGGATTGCCACGATGTCGCCAGCCCCGCGACCCAGTCCACGAGTTCCTGCCCCATCGCATCGCGCAGGTCCGCGGCCAGCGCCAGAAGCTCGTCGGAGGAGGTAAGATCAACCGTCGAGGCGTTCGGCACATCGAAACTCGTCAGCGTCTGCAACCCGCCATGATGCAGCCAGCGTTTGGCCCGTCCGGTCGGGTTCTCAAGGAAATCAAGCATCATCCGCTCATGGTTCCCCATCAGCGCGCCGACCACATCCGGATGGTTCCGGTTCGCCTGAGCCACGAAACGCAGGACATCGGCACTGGCGGTGCCGCGATCAACGTAATCCCCCACAAACACGATCCGGCATGCCACATCCGTCGCGGCTGCAATATCGTCATCGATCTGCCGCAGGAGCGCGCCAAGCTGGTCGATGCAGCCGTGGATATCGCCGACCACGTAGACCCGGTCTTTCGGTGCAGGCGGCTGCCAGCGCGGCATGATTCTCTTCCTTCAAATACGCAACTCTCCCTAACCCGCGCTCGGTCGGATTGCATCTGCCGCTTGAAGCGCGCCGCTACTATTGTTGCGTCTGGTGAACACCCGGTGAACGCGTCGTTGAGCACGCGTCTGCGGGTCAACACGGCCGCAGCTCGACGCGACGCGCCGCATGCATCAACGGGCCGGGCCGACAGCTACATCATTTCGCAGGGCAGGTGGGCCGATGCCGGCAGGGCCGCGTAGGTCACGCCGCTGATATCGTGGCGCCCCGTGGCTTTCGCGTGGGCGTCAATCGCCCGCCGCAGGGCGTCCTCACCCAGATACGGGCGCAGGACCTCCAGATCCAGAAGCGCGCGGCAGGCCGAGACCGCCTGTATCGGTCCGCCCGACGTCGCATCTTCGCCATGGGGGACAATCCCATAACCCGCCCCATCCCCCGGATCCGCCCGCAGGAGGGCACATGACAGTCCCGCGCGCGCTTCCCGCAACAGGGCTTCATGGGGGGCGAATTGCGCCTCCGCCACGGCCAAATCCTGCCTCAGCGCCTGCAGTTCCCGTTGGCGCGCGGCCTTCAGATCGGCTTGCAGATTGGCCAGATGATCCAGCGCGTCTGCGGCCTGGCCCATTGTCAGTGACGGATCGTCCGCCAACGCCTTGGCCCGCGTTACATACCGTTCGGTCCGCACGGCCAGAAGAGCGGGCGAGGCGTCAGGAGCGGGCGTATTGGACAGATCGTTGGGCATGTCCCGACAGTCCGTCGATTCCGGTTAACAGCCGGTTACCGGAGTCCATCAAACTGTCGGTGTCGCGCCGCAATTGCGGAAGGCCTCAACGGCCGGGGCGGCGCCCTCCAGCGACACGCTGAGCGCCGCTTCGCCGCTGAACCCGGTGGCCGTCTCGTTCCGGGCAAGCCCGTTCAGGACGTTGCCAAACCCCCGATCGGACACGCTCAGCGATTGCCGGTCGGGGCTCAGCACATGGCGATCGGTGGTGATGGCATTGGGGGCCTCACCGCTGAACAGGATGCCGAAACTCCCCGCAACGGGCCAGGGATCGGGGCCCGTCAGGGTGATCGTGTAAAGCGGCACCGCCGGATCGAAGGTCAGCCGGACAGCCACATCCCCCTCGCTATGGGTCAGGATGCACAGCGGGCCGTCGACCTCCAGATCCCAGGCCGATGCCAGCGACGGGATGGCAACAAACGCGGCAGTGATGGCCGATAGGCGGTACGATCGCATTCCGGGCTCCCCTTTGGGCTTGGGGAAAGACTAGGGCGTGCGCCGCTATCGGCCAATACCGCTTGCGACTGCGCCGATCCGGTCAGGGTTCGCCCAGATATTCCAGCTCATCGTCGTCAAAGGCGTCCTCGAACACGTCATCGGCCAGGTCGTCCGGGACAACAGCCTGCATCTCGCGGCGCGCGCTCGGCTCGCGCCAGGCCAGGCCACCGGGGAAGATCAGGATCATCGTCGCGATCAGGGCGAGGGCTGAGGCGATGGGCCAGAACAGGCCCGAAACATCCTGCGACAGCACGCCGTCCAGCGCCGCACCGGCCAGGAACAGCCCGCCGATCACGGCAAGGCACCACGCGCCGCCGATGATCTGGAACGGCACGCGAAGGACGGTCGGCACCGTGCGGTGCATCATCCGGTCATGGTATTGCGGTAGCAGGAAAAACAGCGTCATCGTCAGGCAGAACAGGGCCGATCCCGCGCCGAATTGCGCCGCCGGTCCAAGACCCGGCCAGCCGACGCTGATCCCCGCGATCCACGCGACGGACGCGATCAGGCCCAACACGCCGACAACGCGCGCCAGCAGGTCGCTCAGAAGCAGGCTCCAATTCATCACATACCTCGATACAGCCGCAGATCGCGGGAATATCCCATGGCTTTCTGGCATTTTTTGGGCGGCACGCTGCGGGCCCGGCATGGCCTTGCGATCCCGCCTGCCGTGGGCAAGGGTGCCGTCATGACCCGCGATGACTTCAACAGGTTCTGCGGCAGCCTCAAGGCGACGTCCCATGTGGTGCAATGGGGCAATTCTGATGTCTGGAAGGTGGGCGGCAAGCTGTTTGCCGTGGGGGGCTGGACCGACGGGAAGGACGCCTTCACCTTCAAGGTCGGCGACGTGGCGTTCGAGGTGCTGCCCGAGCAGCCGGGGATCCGGCCCGCGCCGTACCTGGCGTCGCGCGGCATGAAATGGGTGCAGGTCTATGAAGAGGGCGCGATGAGCGAGGCGAGCCTGCGGGAGCATATCGAGGCGAGCTATGAGATGGCGGTGGAGAAGCTGACCAAGAAGCTGAGGGCGGAACTGGGGGTCTGAGCGATCTTGTGCAAGCTTGCACAACGCCGTTAAGTACCTGAAATATATAAATATAACTGTTTTCTTTTACTTTTGATTAAGCATGATCAATGGACCATGTCTGGAGTGCGGCGCCCTAACCTTGCCACACTGAGCCGGTAGAACGGTCTGATGCCTAATCTCTCCGACACCGCCGTTCTTGCCATCGCGGGCGCCTGTCTTGCTGCGCTTTTGCTGTTACTCCTCCTCCGCAGGCGGAGAAAGCGCGGCAGGCCGGTGGTTATCGACGGCTCGAACGTGATGCACTGGAACGGGGATCGTGCGAGTCTTGCGACGGTACGAGAGGTCATCGCGCGGTTGCAGGCCCTGGGATACGCGCCGGGCATCATCTTTGACGCGAATGCAGGCTACAAACTGGCGGATCGGTACTTGGACGACCGGCATTTCGCGAAGCTTCTGAACCTGCCGAGCGACCGGGTGCTGGTGGTGCCGAAGGGCGACCCTGCCGACCCGACCATTCTATCGGCGGCGCGTGATATGGGCGCGCAGGTGCTGACCAATGACCGGTTCCGCGACTGGGCCGGGGATTTTCCCGAGGTGAAGGTTGCGGGGCATCTGGTGCGGGGCGGGTTTCGGAATGGGGCGCTGTGGATTGACGAAAAGGCGCTGAACGGGGTGGGGTCTTAGGCGGGAGGCCGCTCTATTCGCTGCTCGGTCAAGTGAGGCATTTAGCGCGTTAACAGCGGCTGCAAGCCGCCGCGCCATCGACGGGCCGCCCCCCGGCACGTCGATTTGGTTCAGGTTGGTGCTTCGTTCGTTCTGTGGAGGGGCTTGGCTGGCATTAAGTGCCTAGGAAGGACCGTTGGATCGCCATGCCGCGGCCCGTCGATGGCGCGGGAGAAAATGTGAGATCTTAGCGACCTAAGAATGGAGCTATCTGGTCAGTCATGCCACTAATTCTGAAATTTGTGGCCAGACTCCGTCCACCAAGATGCTTTCATCCCGGGTGCAAGATTTGGCAGTGCAAGCAATGTGTCAATTTGCCCAAAGTGCGAAAAGGAACGACCAATCATTGCGTCAGATATTCCTGCCGAAAACACTGCGGGATCTTCTTCCCCAACGACCATTCGAACCGCTGTCTCCGATGCCTGGTTCAATATTGCCGCCATTTCCTGCTCACCAATGGGAGCAATGCGCCATCTAAAGGTGGCGAAAAGGCCGCCTGAAATTCTCCAGCAACATATGATGTTTTTTGTGAGCCAGATGCGGGAGTTCCAATCGCGTGGGTCTGTCGAACTAAAAAAGACGGCGACTTCGGTGCAGCCGCCATTTGGCGGATAGGGAAGCCGGAATGACTTAGGGTTCAATGCGGCTTGAGAGCGGGCGCCGCGCGTAATCGGAATGAATCGAATGCTTAAGGCTTGGCTATGTTCTACGGTTTGAAGTGCAGCTTCACGTCGCCATTTGACGATTTCACGTCTTCCGGCGGGCCTCGGCGGACTGTGTGACGCAAGTTGGCTCGTCAAAGCCCATCTGCAATCGCCACTTGCGTGCAAGCTAATCTTGGAAGTCGCAGAGACACCTTTGGGCGCGAGATATATGTCAGCACCATTCCTCCATACGGTCCAAGAATCCGAGTACGGAATGTCCTTTTCCGAAACTTGAAAGCGGAAACGGCTTTCGTCAGACTTCCCTTTTGATTTTACCACGTATCTTCCCTTTCCCAGCCCGGAACAGCAGCTTCCGCTGCCCGGGCCATCGCCTGCCCGTCCCGGCGGGCTCCCTCTCGGCATCTTTTGCGTTGCAAAAGAGTCTGTCGGGCAGCGGGCGATTTGGTTGGGTCGGCGAGACGGATAGATGTCACACGGACCTGGCTGGCATAAAGTGCCTTTCAGATCTGTCGGTTCGCCACCCCACGGGCAGGCGATGGCCCTCCGGTGATTCCTGACGCGCCAAGCCCTGCGCTCTTTGCTTTGATCCGACCCGGGCCGAGGCCCGGTCTACCGAAGAACTGACAAGCCCCGGTGTTCGGGCAGGCGGTGGCCCTCTGTCGCACTTACCGCCCCCGCCGCGCCTTGCCGCCGCGCATCCCGCCGCGGCCACCGGTGCTCCGCCCGCCTGCCTTCTGCGCGCCCTCCACGGCGGCCTCCACCGCCGATTGACGCGCCAGCGGGTCGTCGGCAATCGCCAGTTCGACCGTTTCCAGCCGTTTGACCTCGTCGCGCAGGCGCGCCGCTTCTTCGAATTCGAGGTTCTCGGCCGCCTTGCGCATCTGGTCGCGCAACCCGTCGAGATGGGCTTGCAGGTTCGCGCCCACCAGCGGTTTGTCGACCTTGGCGGTCACGCGGTTCAGGTCCACGTCGCCCTTGTAGGTGCCCATCATGATGTCATCGACGTTCTTCTTGATCGTCGCGGGCGTGATGCCGTGTTCCTCGTTATAGGCGATCTGCTTGGCGCGCCTGCGGTCGGTTTCGCGCATGGCGCGTTCCATGGAGCCGGTGATGCGGTCGGCATACATGATCACGCGGCCTTCGGCGTTGCGCGCGGCGCGGCCGATGGTCTGGACCAGAGAGGTTTCGGAGCGCAAGAAGCCTTCCTTGTCGGCATCGAGGATCGCGACCAGCCCGCATTCGGGGATATCGAGGCCCTCGCGCAACAGGTTGATCCCGATCAGCACGTCGAAGGCGCCCAGGCGCAGGTCACGCAGGATCTCGATGCGTTCCAGCGTGTCGATGTCGGAGTGCATGTAGCGGACGCGGATGCCCTGTTCGTGCATGTATTCGGTGAGGTCCTCGGCCATGCGCTTGGTGAGCGTGGTCACGAGCGTGCGGAAGCCGTCGGCGGCGACCTTGCGGACCTCGTCGAGCAGATCGTCCACCTGCATGTCGACGGGGCGGATCTCCACCTGCGGGTCGAGAAGGCCGGTGGGGCGGATCACCTGTTCGGTGAAGACGCCGCCGGCCTGCTCCAATTCCCAGGCCTGGGGCGTGGCCGAGACGAAGACGGATTGCGGGCGCATGGCGTCCCATTCCTCGAATTTCAGGGGGCGGTTGTCCATGCAGGACGGCAGGCGGAAGCCGTGTTCGGCGAGCGTGAACTTGCGCCGGTAGTCGCCGCGATACATGCCGCCGATCTGCGGCACGGAGACGTGGGATTCATCGGCGAAGACAAGCGCGTTGTCGGGGATGTATTCGAACAGCGTGGGGGGCGGTTCGCCGGGGGCGCGGCCGGTGAGGTAACGCGAATAATTCTCGATGCCGTTGCAGACGCCGGTGGCCTCCAGCATCTCCAGATCGAAATTCGTGCGCTGCTCGAGGCGCTGGGCCTCCAGCAACTTGCCTTCGCCGATCATCTGGTCGAGCCGCATCTGAAGCTCGGCTTTGATGCCCTTCATGGCCTGCTGCATCGTGGGGCGGGGCGTGACGTAGTGGGAATTGGCGTAGACGCGGATCTTTTCGAACGTGTCGGTTTTCTGGCCGGTCAGGGGGTCGAATTCGGTGATGGTTTCCAGCTCCTCGCCGAAGAAGCTGAGCTTCCAGGCGCGGTCTTCAAGGTGGGCGGGCCAGATCTCGAGGCTGTCGCCCCGCACCCGGAACGTGCCGCGCTGGAAGGCCTGATCGTTGCGGCGGTATTGCTGGGCGACGAGATCGGCGATCACCTTGCGCTGGTCGTAGTCGCGCCCGGCGAAGAGGTCTTGCGTCATGGCGCCATAGGTCTCGACCGAGCCGATCCCGTAGATGCAGGAGACCGACGCCACGATGATCACGTCGTCACGTTCCAGAAGGGCGCGGGTGGCCGAGTGGCGCATCCGGTCGATCTGTTCGTTGATCTGGGATTCTTTTTCTATGTAGGTGTCGGACCGCGCCACATAGGCTTCGGGCTGGTAGTAATCGTAATAGGACACGAAATACTCGACCGCGTTTTCGGGGAAGAAGCCCTTGAACTCCCCGTAAAGCTGCGCGGCGAGCGTCTTGTTCGGCGCGAGGATGATGGCGGGGCGCTGGGTTTCCTCGATCACCTTGGCCATGGTGAAGGTCTTGCCGGTGCCGGTCGCGCCCAGAAGGACCTGATCGTGTTCGCCGTCCAGCACGCCCTGGCTGAGCTCCTTGATCGCGGTGGGCTGGTCGCCCGCCGGTTCGAAATCGGAATGCATGATGAATCGCTTGCCGCCCTCCATCTTCAGATGGGCGCGGATGGCATCGACGGCGCGCCCGGTCTCGGGCATCTGTTCGGGCGAGTTGTTGTGCATGGGGCTCTCTCTTGCGGAGGTCTATAGAATGGAGCCTCCGGCGCTGCCTGCAAGGGGGCAAACTGTCAGCTGGTGACAGCATGGTGTCAGGAGGCTGGCACGGGCGTTAACGATTTGCCCATGAATATGGTACAAAAGGTTAACAAAATAAGGGGAATTTTGCCGACTAAACCTTTGCGTTGCCAGCCGCGTAGGCGTAGACCTGAAGGGCAAGCAGCAGAAGCGGTTGCCGGCCCTTGGCCGTACCCACCCACCCCTCGCTCCCACGGCCAGGGCTGGCAACCAACTCTCCCCCCCAAGTACATCGCTGATCCGACCAAATGTATCGCCCATCCAAACCGGGGCAATCTGTGCTAGGCCTTTGCGTGTCTTGTGCAATGCGAAGAATATGATGCGTCTGATCCTGCCCTGTCTCGCCGCTCTGGCGCTCCCCGGCCTCGCCTGTGCCGATGCCGATCCACCCCGCCCCTTCGATGCCGGTGGCCCGCTGCAGATCAGCGGCCCGGCGGAAATTGTATTCGACTGGACCACTGACAGATGCGCCGATCACCATTTCGCCGACCTGCCAGTGCGCGCCTTTCGGGGCAGCGACAACCAGATCAACCTGATCCTCGGCCACGATGTGACGCGGCGGATGGTCGGACCGGATTTCGACAGCCTGACCGTCTCATGTGACATCCTGCTGACCTCCACCCGGGCGCGGGACCCCGACCAGTTCGCCAACATCGAATGGATCGCCGCCACCTATGCCGAAGGCGACACGATCCACGCGCTTTTGCACAACGAATACCAGGGCAATCGCTACCCCGAATGCCAGACGGCGGATTACTTCAGCTGCTGGTACAATTCGATCACCTATGCGCGCTCCGAGGATGGCGGGGCCACGTTCGGCTACCCGGTCGCGCCGCCCGCTCACCTGGTGGCCTCCATCCCGGAACCCTACGCGCCCGACGAAGGCATCTTCGGCGCGTTCAGCCCGTCCAACATCCTCGCCCATGACGGGCACTACTACGCCTTTCTCAAGATCCAGACCTATCCCCTTGGCACGCAGCACACCTGCCTGATGCGAACCGAGACTCTCGGCGATCCGGACAGCTGGCGCTATTGGGACGGGGTCGGGTTCAACGGCCGTTTCGCCGATCCCTATCGCGATGACCTGCGCGCCATGCGCGCCACCACCTGCACCCCCGTCGCGCTCCCCCAGATTGCGCAGATGTATGAAGGGGTGACGTGGAACACCGAGCTGCAGCAATTCATCCTGATCGGCACAAGCTCCGATCCGTCGCGCAATCCCGACCCGTTCGGGTTCTACTACGCGCTGTCCGACGACCTGATCACATGGGAGCCACGTGTGCCGCTTCTGGAGGTGCGCCTGCCCTGGCGGGCGACGGGGCGCGAGACGGTCTACCTCTACCCCACGTTGATCGACCACGACGCCGAGGGCGCGAATTTCGAGACCTCCGGCGCGGAGGCCTGGCTCTACTTCACCCGCCTCAATTTCGGCTCCGGCGACCTGGACCGGGACCTGATGCGTGTGCCGGTGCGGATCGGGGCGGGGGAATAGGCGTAAGAGGTCGGGTTTGAGCCCAAAGTGCCGGACGCAACGGCACGCTCAGAGGCCCCTTTTCATCTAGAAGGCAAAGCGGGTGGCAGCGCCGCCGCCACTACCACTTTGCATCTCTGTCGTGTCTCTCAAAAACAACGTTGCACCCATTTGTTTGCGAATAGCGGAAACAAGTATTTCAGGCGTCCAAACCCGCCCTTACCGTTAGGTCAAACACCAGGTGTAACGTCATGAATATTCAATCGATCACAAGTCGTGGACTTGCGGCGGCCATCATTGCGGTATCTGCACAAAGCGCCATCGCACAATCCGACCCGCTATCCACAGGCCGCGTTCTGGAATTCAGCTATGGCAGCGAGATGGTCCTCAACACGCTGCAAGACCAGCTTACTACACCGAACAATTTTGGCGCCGGGCCATTCCCAGCGGGACCTACCACTCAGAGCACCAGGACATTGGACGTGGGCTCTGGCGAGCATTTCGCGCTTTCCTACAGCCAGGATCTGTTTGGATCCAGTCGGGCCTTCGTAGAAATATCCCACAGTGAAACCAGCGGTGGTGGCTTGGCGGATGCGCGCGGATTGGGCGACACGACCTTCCCCGGCTCATGGGACGATGGCAATCTTATTAGTAACAGTAACGTCGTCGCAATCGAATTACTCGATCGTCAAACATTGCTGACCGCCGGAGCTGAGGTTGCCTCTAATGCCGGATTTACGTTTTCCACTGGATTTCAAGTTGCATACCTTGAGCACGAGAGCCAGCTTGAGCGAAGCCCAATCCAACGATCCGCACTTATCGAAACGTCCAACCGCATGTACGGCTTCTTCGGGCGAGCCATGCACTACACTTCGCTTGGTCATGGCGGCGGATTGCGGGTTACCGGAACCATTGGCGTGCTCGAAAACTCCTTCGACTACTATTATCTCAATACCGCCGGCGCATCTGTGACCCAGGAAATCTCCACTTCTGGAATCGACACAGTGTTTTCGGTTGGATTAACAGCCCGTTACGAACACTCGCTCACCGAGCGCACGATGCTGACCGCGGAAATTGGTTACGATGGCTTTTATGGCGTCGTGAATGGATTTGACACCTTCCTGGACCGACTTGGCACAGACACGGTCGCCCATATTGATCGCGATCACATCGGTTCGACTCACGTTTCATTGGGCCTTGTCCACCGCTTCTAGACGCTATTTGGGGTCATTTCTCGAGAAGTCGGCAATCAGTGAATACGTTCGGCACGCCCTGCGCTTACTCGCGCTCCCAGACGAACATAGACTTGAAAGAACCGCTTGTGGGCAAGACGCCCAAGAGTTGTCCTTTGCACAACTGCAGCGAACGGCAGGTTTGTCCCGCATAGCCGGACATTTGGGCTTTGCCCCAGCGGGTTAACGGCGGCGAAGCCGCCCCGCCATCGCCGGGCCCACCCATGGCCCGGCGATTTGGTGAAGTTTGGTGCTTCGTTTCCATGGGGCGACGATTTGGCTGGCATGAAGTGCCATATTCAGAGGTTCGGATCGCCGGTCCTGGGCCCATCGATTGCGGGGCTCAGCGCAGCCTCGAACGGCCCCTTCGTCGCACACCCGCCGCCCCCCCGCGACACCATTCCCGTTGCCAACGGGGCGCGCCTTGCCCATAAGATCGCCCAAGCTCGATCCGGAGGTCGCCCCATGCGCGCACGTATCTACAAACCTGCGAAAACCGCCATGTCTTCGGGCACGGCGAAGACCAGGGAATGGGTGCTGGAATTCACCCCCGCCGCGGCGCGGGGGATCGATCCGCTGATGGGGTGGACGTCGTCATCCGACATGAATTCACAGGTGCGCCTGCGTTTCGAGACGGCCGAGGCCGCCCGAGATTACGCCCGGCACCATGGCATCGACGCGCTGGTGATGAAGCCCAAATCGCGCAAACCCAATATCCGCGCCGGTGGATATGGCGAGAATTTTGCCACCAACCGCCGCGGTGCCTGGACCCATTGAGCGGGCTGACGATCGGACCGGTCGCGCCGGATGATCCGGCCTTGGCCGACCTGATCGCGCGGCATGCGGCCCATGGCGATGCCCATTATCCGGTGGACAGCAATCATCATCTGACCGGCCCCGAGATGGCCGCCAAGGGCGTGCGGCTTTTCGGGGGCTGGCTTGATGGAGAACTGGTGGCGATGGGCGGGTTTGCCCAGTGGCGCGATGGCGACGGCGAGGTGAAGTCCATGCATGTCTCCGATGCGGCGCGCGGGCAGGGGGCGGGGGCCGCGATCCTGGCGGCGCTGATCGACGCCGCCCGCGCCGAGGGTTTGCACGCGCTTTGGCTGGAAACCGGCAGCCGAGAGGCCTCCGCCGCCGCGCGCAGACTCTATGAACGGGCCGGGTTTGCCTATTGCGCGCCCTTCGGGGCCTTCACCGCCGATCCGGAAAGCGTGTTCATGCGCCGCGATCTTTAGATCCCGGAGATCTGCGGCAGATGTCCGCCGGATGTACCGGCTCCCTATCGATGAAATGGGCCCGTGGACGGCCCGCCCCCCAGCCGCTAAACCGGCGGTCAGCGGGCCCATAGCTCAACTGGATAGAGCAGCCGACTTCTAATCGGCAGGTTGAGGGTTCGAGTCCTTCTGGGCCCGCCACGCCGCCCCGAATCGGAGGTGAGTGCAGGGCCCGATTGCAGCGGGCCGAAGGTGCATGATCTTGCATCCGGGGCGAAATCCCGCTTGGAAACAGGCATTTGGCGGCTCAGATGGCGCGAAAAAGTCGGCTTTGGAGTGTTCACAGCTTCGCGATATGCCTATACTGAGGAACAGTGGGCACGAAGGTGCCGAGCCAGATCCTGGGGGATGATCGATGATACGCTCCGAGCTGATCCAAAAGCTTTCAGACGAAAACCCGCATCTTTATCAGCGTGACGTCGAGCGGATCGTAAACGCGATTTTCGAAGAGATTATTGACGCGCTCGCCTCCGGCAACCGCGTGGAACTGCGCGGCTTCGGCGCGTTTTCCGTCAAGCAGCGCGACGCCCGCATCGGACGCAATCCGCGAACCGGCGAAAGCGTCGCGGTGGAAGAGAAGCATGTGCCTTTCTTCAAGGCCGGGAAGCTGCTACGCGACAGGTTGAACGGCCAGTAGGGCGGAGCCTCGCGGTCCTTTGGGGGCCGATATGGCCTAGGAGGATGCGATGAAAATTCTGCGCTTGTTGAAGATCCTGTTCCTCGTCGTGGTTGCGCTGGCGCTGGTCCTGCTGTTTTTCGCGAACAACGAGCCCGTCACCCTGAACCTGCTGCCCGATGCGATGGCAGAGGCGTTGGGCATTCCGAACGCGTTCACCACCTCGCTCTTCATCGTTGTGGTTGCGGCGCTTCTGGTGGGCATCGTGGTCGGCTTCGTCTGGGAATGGCTGCGCGAGCATCGTCATCGGGCCGAGGCCAAGACGCAGCGCCGCGAGGCCAACCGGTTGAGCCAGGAAGTCGCGACGATGAAAAACCGGTCGTCCGACACGCAGGACGATATCCTGGCCATCATCGACGACGCCAACGCGGCCCGCTGAGCCTTGCCTGACATCGCGATCAAATTCTGCGGCTTAAGCCGCCCCGAAGACGTGGTGGCCGCCGCAGAGGCAGGTGCGCGTTACGTTGGCTTTGTTTTCTTTGCGAAATCACCCCGCAACGTGTCGGTGGAGCAGGCCCGTGCCCTCGCGCTGGAGGTGCCGATGGGCATCGCCAAGGTCGCGCTGGTGGTCAACGCCGACGATGCCACGCTCGACGCGATCACGGCGCATGTGCCGCTTGATGTGCTGCAACTCCATGGCTCGGAGACGCCGGACCGGGTGGCCGAGATCCGGGCGCGCTACGGCCTACCGGTGATGAAGGCCGTGGGCCTGGCGGATGCGGCGGATCTGGCGGCGATCGATGCCTATTCCGAAGTTGCCGATCAGCTTTTGATCGACGCCAAACCACCCAAGGATGCCGATCTGCCGGGGGGCAACGGGCTGACCTTCGACTGGCGGCTTCTGGCGGGCCGGAAATACTGGACGAAGCCGTGGATGCTGGCCGGTGGCCTGACGCCGGAGAACGTGGCCGAGGCCGTGCGGCTGACCGGCGCGACACAAGTGGATGTGAGTTCCGGCGTGGAAGCCTCGCCCGGGGTGAAGGATGCGGATCGCATTGCCGCCTTCGCGGCGGCCCTGTCGTGACGCAGGGCGTTTCGTTCCGCCCGGCCATCGCCTCGGACGTGCCGGCCATCATTGCCATGCTCCGCGAGGATCGCCTGGGCGCGGCGCGTGAGACCGCCCCGATGGACAGCTACGCGACCGCCTTCGCCACTCTGACGACCCAACCGCAGACCCGCATGATCGTGGGTGAACGGGAGGGGGAGGTTGTCGCCTTCTACCAGCTCACCATTCTTGATGGTCTGTCCCACCGGGCCATGCGGCGCGGCAATATCGAGGATGTTCGCGTGGCGGAGCGGCTGCGCGGGCAGGGCATCGGGCACGCCATGATGAACGACGCCGCCACCCGCGCCCGCGCGCTGGGCTGCGGCATGTTGCAGCTTGTGGCCCATGAAACGCGACAGGCGACGCATCGGTTCTACCTGTCTGCTGGCTTTACGGCGAGCCATGTGGGTTTTAAACGCTCTCTGTCCGACCCGGAGGAAACGCAATGAACGAGCTTTTCAACAGCTTCATGACCGGCCCCGATGAAAAGGGCCGATTTGGCGATTTTGGCGGGCGGTTCGTGTCCGAGACGCTGATGCCGCTCATCCTTGAGCTGGAGACGCAATACGAGCATGCGAAGACGGACGACAGTTTCTGGGCCGAGATGCATGATCTGTGGACGCATTATGTGGGCCGCCCCTCGCCGCTCTACTACGCCGAGCGCCTGACCGAACGGCTGGGTGGTGCGAAGATCTACCTCAAGCGCGACGAGCTGAACCATACCGGCGCGCACAAGATCAACAACGTGCTGGGGCAGATCATCCTCGCCCGCCGCATGGGCAAGACGCGGATCATCGCGGAAACCGGCGCGGGCCAGCACGGGGTTGCGACCGCGACGGTCTGTGCCAAGTTCGGGTTGAAATGCATCGTTTATATGGGCGCCACGGATGTGGAGCGGCAGGCCCCGAACGTGTTCCGGATGAAACTGCTGGGGGCGGAAGTTGTGCCGGTGACGTCTGGCCGCGGCACCCTGAAGGACGCGATGAACGATGCGCTGCGCGATTGGGTGACGAATGTGCGCGACACGTTCTACTGCATCGGCACGGTTGCGGGCCCGCATCCCTATCCGGCGATGGTCCGCGATTTCCAGGCGATCATCGGCAAGGAGGCCAAGGAGCAGATGATGGCCGCCGAAGGCCGTCTGCCCGATACGCTGATCGCCGCCATCGGGGGCGGATCCAACGCGATGGGCCTGTTCTACCCGTTCCTCGATGACAAGGACGTGGCGATCATCGGCGTTGAGGCCGGGGGCCATGGCGTGAACGAGAAGATGGAGCATTGCGCGAGCCTGACGGGCGGGCGGCCCGGCGTGTTGCACGGGAACCGGACCTATCTTCTACAAGATGATGACGGTCAGATCCTGGAAGGCCATTCGATCAGCGCGGGGCTCGATTACCCCGGCATCGGCCCGGAACATGCCTGGCTGCACGAGATCGGGCGGGCGCAGTATGTGTCCATCACCGACAAGGAGGCATTGGAGGCGTTCCAGCTGAGTTGCGAGACCGAAGGCATCATTCCGGCGCTGGAGCCGTCCCACGCGCTGGCCCATGTCGCCAAGATCGCGCCGGAGCTGCCGAAGGATCACCTGATCTGCATGAACATGTGTGGCCGGGGCGACAAGGACATCTTTACCGTCGCCCGCGCGCTGGGCTGGGAGATGGTGGGGGCCTGACTGGGCCCGGTTCAATCGGTCTTGGCCCGGTAGTCCTTTGGTTTAGGGAAGTGGAACGCGGGTTTACAGGGCGTGATCTAAACCCATAGTCGGTTTCCAGAGGCCGTATCGCTGCGGCACCTCGGGTTCTGCATGGCGCTTCGCCGTGCAGGACACACACGAGGAGAAACCGAATTGAAACATTATCTGTTCAGCGCCGCGACCGGCGCCATCGCATGCCTCTACGGTCAAACCGCCGCCGCCGAGATCACTGCGGACGAACTTGTCGCGGTCTACGAGCAGCAGGGGTTCGACTTCATCGAGGTCACGGTTGGTATCAGCCAGATCAAGGTCGAGGCCATTGAGGGCACACAGCAGATCGAAGTGATCTACGACCGCGAGAGCGGCGTGATCCTGGAAAGCGAGCAGGAAGCAGCCGACGCCGACGATATCGGACGCAACGGAGTTGAGGTGCGGACACGGTCGCGCGACTTCACCGACGACGACGACGACGACGACGACGACGACGACGACGACGACGACGACGACGACGACGACGACGACGATGATGATGATGATGATGACCGCGGGCGTGGTGGTGATGACCATGATGATGATGATGACGATGATGACCGCGACGATGATGACCGCGACGATGACGACGGTGGTCACGGTGGTGACGATGATGATCACGGCGGTGACGATGATGATGATGACGACGACGATTGATCGAGCGTTCGTCGCCATCCACTTGTGACGGGTATCAGCCCGCCGGCGTTCTGCGTCGGCGGGCACACCAACAAAGGGCAAGAGACATGCTGTCGCGACGCGGCTTCCTGATCGGTATCGGCGCCAGCCTTGTCACCGCCACACCAGCCTTGGCGCAGGACGACGCTGTCACTCAGTCGGTGCTGCGGCAATTGGAACAGCAGGGGTTCCAGGTGATCCAAGTCACGCGGACGCTGCTTGGTCGTGTTCGGATCCTGGCGCGCCGCGGGCCTCTTCTACGCGAAATCGTTCTTGACCCGCGAAATGGTCAGATCTTCCGGGATCTCGTGACCCGCGAGGGAGGCGACGGTCCGCAGCAACCGCAGCTGCCGGATTATGACGACGAATACGACGAATACGACGATGACGACGATGATGACGAAGACCGCAGCGGCAGGGGTGGCGGTGATGATGATGACGATGATGGCGGCGATGATGACGATGATGATTGATGGGCAAAGCGTGGTGCGCCGCTGATGCTCAATCGGCCGGGCCTGTTTGTCGCGATCCTTCTTGTGCAGGTTGTCTGCGCGGCCTTTTTCGTGTCCGACATGCTGTTTTCGATATTGCGGATTCCCGTCGACCCGGTGCCGTGGCGATACCGCGAGTTGATGGAAATCGGGGCGGGGTTCGGCCTGCTTATCGGGGTCGGGCTGGGTGCCCTGCTGCTGCGAGCATCGGTCAGGCGCACCCGGCTTGTCGAGAATGCCCTTCGGGCCGCGTCTGGCGCCTTCATGGAGCTGGTCAGCGAACGCTTCGACGAATGGGGCCTGACCCCCGCGGAGCGAGATGTGGCACTTTTTGCGCTGAAGGGGTTTTCGTTGTCTGAAATCGCGCGGTTGCGCGACACGTCGGAGGGGACGGTGAAAGCTCAAACCAACGCGATCTATCGCAAGGCGGGCGTATCGGGGCGCCCGCAATTGCTGAGCGTCTTCGTCGAAGACCTGATGGGCGATGACTTGACGCCCGCCGCCTAGGGCATTGGCGCCGTGACGCCCGGGGTCGCACGGCTCGTTCGGATCGCGCGGAACGACCTGCCTGGAGGCGTGTGACCGCCTTGACGAATAGCAGGCGAAAGAGATTATTGCTTATGAAGCAATGACTTGACCCACGTGCTTAGGTCTCCGCCTCCACGGCGTGGGCTTCCAGAAGCTCCATCGGGATCACGTCCAGCGCCCGTCGGTGGGTGGCGGCGAGGTTCACGGGCGGAGCCACGCCTTCTTCGGCGGCTTGCAGCCACCGGCTGGCGCACAGGCACCAGGCATCGCCGGGCGCCAGACCATTGAACTGGTATTCCGGCCGGGGCGTCGAGAGATCATTGCCGACATATTTGGAGAAGGCGAGAAATTCCGCGGTCATGATGGAACAGACCGTGTGGGACCCGCGATCTTCAGCGCAGGTTTCGCAGGCCCCGTCGCGGAAGAAGCCTGTCAGCGGATCTGATGAACACGACTCGAGCGCCTCACCGAACACGTTGAGCGATGGAGCTTTCTTGAAGCCCATGGTCTGGCACCTCCTGCGTGCAGGCAGGTCGTTCGAGGCGGTTTCTATCGCAAAGGTTGCGGATCGAAAAGCGTATTCAGCCAATGAATCCAACGGCCGTGAAAATCGACACGTGCAAGCATGTTCCGGCGCGGCGCGCCACCGGCCCAAAGGTGGGCCATCAACCCGGCGCCCGGGGTTTCGTCATCCGTCTCCATTGCCAGATGCAGCAGCGGGGCATCGGAACCGGCCGCGCGCCCGGCATCGTGAAGGTCACGGTTGATCGCGTCGCGGGTTGCGGGCGGGAAGTATTGCGCGGCGATTGTCGAATACACCACATGCAGCGCGCCGGGATGCCGGTGGGACAGGCGCGCTTTGAGCCAGGGCGCGGCGTCCCCCTGATCCGGCGGCCCGCCGGAGAGCGCGATGGCGGCGCGGGTGCGGTCCATGCGCTCGGGTTGATCGGGCCAGATATAGGCGAGCAGCCGCAGGGCATCCGAGGGCGCGGTGGGATCCAGAGGCGTCAGGTCCACCCCCGCGCGATCGATGACATGGATCGGGTGTGGCGTTGGCATCGGGCCGGACCAGTCCGGGGAAAGCCGCACGTCACTGGTCGGGTGCACGTGCAGCTCATCGCCCATCGCCATCGCAAACCGATCCAGCGACAGGTTCAGCCCGGCGCTTGCGCCCAGTTCGGACAGCACGACGGGGCGATCTCCAACCTTCTCCAAGGCCCACCATATGCCCGCGATCACCGCCGCGGCCCGGCGTACTTCGTTGGTTTGCGGCGGGCGGTCGAGCCACGCCATGATCCGCCCTTCATGGGTGATCAACGCGGCCTGGACGGCCGACCAGAGCACCTCGTCGGGAACGTCATTCGGCGGATAGGCCGCGATCAGGCCGGCATCGGTGCCGTCGAGAACCAGACCGTGCAGCGCCCCGGCCAAACGCAACGGCACGGATTGCCCGGCGGCGCTCACGTCGCCATCCCACGCCAGGCACCGGGCGCCGACGGCCGTTTGATCGTCGAGCCGCGTTCCGATCAACGGCATCAGCCGGGCCATGAACGGGGAGCCGAGGCTTGCCGTTGTCTCACCTTGCCGGGCAAAGGCGGCGCGCAGGCGATCACTCACCGGAACCGGTCCACCAGCTTTTGCAGCGGGTTGCGGGTATCTGCGTCCGGTTGCGTTTGCGGCTCGGCGGGCACTGCCTTGGGTTCGGCTTTGGGCTTGGGTGCCGTGGTCGACGACCGTGGCGGGGCCACCCGCAGGGCCACGGCGTTCAGGAACTTGCCGCTATCGCCCTTGGCCAGATGCGGTGCGCCATCGGATACGCCACGCAGGACATCATCGAGCCAATCGGCATCGGCCTTGGCAAAATCGCTCAGCACGTAGCCCGGCACGCGGTCCTTGTGGCCCGGATGGCCCACACCCAGACGGACACGGTCGTAATGCGGCCCGATATGCTGATGCACGGAGCGCAACCCGTTGTGCCCCGCATGGCCGCCGCCAGCCTTCACCCGCACCTTGGCAGGCGCCAGATCGATCTCGTCATGCCAGACCGTGACATCGGTGGAGTCGAGCTTGTAGAACCGCATCGCCTCGCCCACCGACTGGCCGGACAGGTTCATGAAGGTCTCGGGTTTGAGCAGCAGCACCTTTTCGCCATCAAGATTGCCTTC
Organism: uncultured Roseicyclus sp.; assembly: GCA_947494975.1. Lineage (GTDB taxonomy): Bacteria > Pseudomonadota > Alphaproteobacteria > Rhodobacterales > Rhodobacteraceae > Gymnodinialimonas. Next base: position 122,052 of record CANLXA010000002.1, read on the forward strand.
GCTGATCTGGCCCTGAAACTTCGACCGCCACGGCGCGAAGCCGTGATCGGCGGCGATCCGCTCCACCGCCATCCAGCCGATATTGTGCCGGTTGCCCGCATATTTGGCCCCCGGATTTCCGAGGCCGACCCATAATTGCATGGTTCCGCTCCTTATCGCCTGTCTGCCTGATATGGGGCCAATCGCCGTTTGCCAAGCCGCGCGGGCCCGTGGCAGGTTGCTGAGGCAAACACCCCGGGGGAGCGCAGGTATGGACGAATTGCCGGAAAACATGCGGGCCCTGGTGCTGCATGAGGCGGGCAAGCCCCTGTCGTTTGAGAAGGTGCCGCGCCCCCGGGTGGGGGCGGGGCAGGTGCTTGTCCGCGTGGCGGCGTCGCCGATCAACCCGTCGGATCTGGCGATGCTGCGCGGTGAATACGGGCTTGGCTGGCCCTACCCGCTGATCCCCGGGCTGGAAGGCTCGGGGCAGGTGGTGGAGGCGGGGCCGGGCCTGATGGGGCGGTTCCTGCGCGGCAAGAACGTGGCGCTTGCGGCGGATAAGCAGGGCCTGTGGGCGGAGTATGCCGTCATTCCGGCCAGCCGCGCCCTGCCGCTGCCGCCGGATATGCCGCTGGCCGCGGGGGCCAGTTCTTTCGTCAATCCGCTGACGGCCATGGCGCTGGTGGCCGAGGTGCGGCGCGCCGGGCAATGGTGCGCGATATCCACGGCGGCCGGTGGGGCCTTGGGCGGGATGATCCGCAGACGCGCCAGGCAAAAGGGCGTCAAGATCATCAACATCGTGCGGCGGCAGGATCAGGTGGACGCCCTGCGCGCCGATGGCGCGCGCTATGTTCTGAATGAAACCGATCCTGCCTTCGACACGGATCTGGCGGCGATGTGCAAGGACCTGCGGTGCACGATGGCGTTTGACGCGGTTGGCGGCGCGCTGACCTTCCGGATGGCCGAGGCGCTGCGCGGACAGGGGCAGATCCTGGTTTATGGCGGGTTGTCGGGCAAGGCGATCAGCCTTCATCCCGGCACGATGATCTTCAAGGGCCTGACGGTGCGGGGCTTCTGGCTGTCGAAATGGCTGGCCGCGAAATCCGTGCCGCAGATGCTGCTGCTGACCCGCGAGGTGACCAAGAGCCTGCAAGGCGGGTTTGCCGAGACACAGATCGCCCGCGTGGTTCCGCTTGAACAGGGCGCGTCGGCCCCTGCCGCGTACGAAAATGCGATGAGCGCCGGGAAGATCCTGCTGTCGACCGGGGCTTACAAGCTGGGCCTGCCCGAATTCCAACCGGGCAGTCCTTGAGCCGCGACGCCTGACCCCTTCCTCGCGCGAGACCGATTGCCGATGCCCGACCCCCAAGCTGCCGATGCCGTCTATCGCCTGAACGGACTCGACCTGGCGGTGCCCGTGGGCCTTGCCAGTGACGGTATCGTGGCGAAGTTGGCCGATGGCACCTATGAGGCCGACGAGGCCCGCGCCGTGGATCGCTGTGTGCGCCCGGGCTTCCGGGTGTTGGAGCTTGGGGCCGGTCTTGGTTATGTCGGCGCGCTGGCGGCCAGGCAAACCGAACCGGCCAACGTCCTGTCGCTGGAGGCGAACCCCGACCTCCTGCCGGTGATCGCGGCCAATCATGCCCGCAACGGGGTGTCTGAGATCAGTACGATCCACGCGGCGGTTGTGGGCCATGCGGCGGACGGGGCGACGGCCAGGTTTCATATCGCGGACGGCTTCACCGGGTCGCGCCTGGGGGCAAAAGGCGGCCGTCAGGTTGAGGTGCCGCTTGTCGGGTTCCACGATCTGCTGCGCGCACATCGCCCGCATGTGGTGCTGATGGATGTGGAAGGGGCCGAAGCGGAGTATTTCGACCGGCCCTGGACATGTCCGCTCCGGTTTTGCGTCATGGAGATCCACCCCAAACGCTACGGCGCGGATGTGATCAAGAAGATCGTCGACCGGATGAGCGCGATGGATATGACCTACGATCCCGTCACCTCGCGCGGCAAGGTGCTTGGTTTCCGACGGGTCTGGAGCGAGGGGGCCTAGGCCCGCTCGATCAGCCCGGCATAACACCCGTGACCCGCATTATGGGCGTGGATGTAGCGGATCGCTGGATTGGCCAGCATCTCGCGGATCACGGGCTCCGCCGCCGCCCCGTCGACAACCCGGCCATCGGCGATCTTGTCGCGCGCATCGAAGCCCCGGAGCGACAGCAGGCGGCGGGCCATCACGGCGGGGACCTGATCGACGGCGTCGTATGTGTCGGTCGCGCCTTCGATCACGTAGATCGCATGGCTGGACCGGTAGGGGGAGTGTGCCGGTTGATGCATGTGGTTGAGCAACAACAGGGTCTCGCCCACCTCCGCATCGCGCATCTCGATCCGGTCGGGGTAACAATCGGGTTCGGTCGCGGTGACCCGCTCGGCGCCGTGGGTCGCAAGCTCCTCTTCGGACAAGCCAAAGAGGTGGGCGAAGGGTTCGGGCGACAGACCGCGGATTCGATAGGGCATTGAGGTGGCTCCGGTTTGGGGGTGATGCCGGAAAGATGTCGCCCGGCGCCGCGCAACGCGACCCGGATGCTGCGCATTTTCAGTGGCGCTTCATTGATCCGGCTTGGGCAGGCAGGACGCATCGACCAGCACCGCCATGAGCCCGCGCCGCGCATACGCGCCGCCTTCGACCTCCAACGGGATGTCTTCGAGCACCACACATGCCGCAGGTTTGTAGGTGCCGACCCACATCACGGGTCCGGCGGCGTTCTGCGGCGGCTGATACATCTGATCGAAGAAATGGCGGGCCGGGCCGGCGGGCCGGGCGCTGTAGACCGGAAGGGCATTGTCGCGCCCGGTATAAAGCAGATCGGCCACAACATCGCGATGATCCACGGCAATGGCCTCGGCCCGCGTCCGGTCCGCTGCATCGAGGATCTGGTACGACAGGTCCGCCCGGCCCAGATGGCGCGCCATCACGGGCCGGTCCCGATAGGTGATCACCTCCGGGGCCATGTAGAGCGTGACAACGCCGATCGCGGCCACACCATTGAGCGCAATGGCGGCGATCAGAATCCAGCTCCGCCTCAATTGGCAGAGCCATCCGACGATCAGCGGCGTGGCCGCGAGAAAGGCGGGAAAGGCCCAATTTGCGAAGGCACCTGACACAAGCGCCTGCGCGCTGACCAGGGCGAGGATCGAGAGGGCAAAGGCCAGAAGGATACGGTCATCGGGCTGCTTTGGCCGGATCGTGAGCCAGATCAGACCAGCGGCCAGAAATGGACCGATTGCCAGAATCTGGCTCACCAGAAACGTCCCGAGATTGGCCAGGCTGATCCCCGCCATTGGTGCCGTTTCAGTCATCCAACCGGCGTTCTGTGCGAGGTGGCGGATGGTCACCAGCTCATTGCCGAGGTTCCACAGAAGGTTCGGGGCAAGCACGCACAGCGACGCTCCGACCATCAGCCCCGTCTTGCGCCACCCAAGGCGCGCCGCCGGCTGAACCCATGCCGCCATGGCGAGGCCCAGATAGAAGTAGAGCCCGGCATATTTCGCCATCGCGGCCATCCCGACGAGAGCGCCAATCGCCACCGCGCGCGCGACGGTGATCTTTCGCCACGACGTGACGTAGAGCGCCAGCGCCGCCGCATAGAAGGGCGCCGCGACCGTGTCCGTTGAGATCATGTAGCTGCCAACGGCAACAATGGGCAGCGTCAGGTAGGCCAGCGCCGTCCAGAAGGCGGCGGTGGCACCATAGAGCCGCGCGGCGATCTGCACGAGGATCGCCGCCGTCATGCCATGCAAGATGGGCGCGGAGACCCGGATCCAGAATGTTGTGTCCTGACCCGCCAGATCGGTGACGCCGCGCAGCAGGTAGGCAATCAGCGGCGGCTTGGAGAAGTACCCGAATTCAAGATCCTGTCCCCAAAGCCAGTATTGCGCCTCGTCCACGAAAAGATCGGTCTGGTCAAAAGTAAGCGTCAGGATCCGCAACGCCGTGATCAGGGCGATCACGCCATAGGCAAGCCAAGCCCGGCCGAGGGCAGGGCGGCTCAATACGGCGAAATGTTCAAGCGCGTAGGCCAAGGTCGTGTCATCTGTGCGTCCCACACCGCGCGCCAAAGGCCGTCAGACGAGCATCGAGAGGAAACGCACATTCTTGATTGAAGCGTGCAACATGCATTCCAACGAATGCGGTGCCGCTGTCAACCAAGCGGGGTGATATCAGGTGCGGGGTCGCTGAAACCCGCCGCATCGTCGCCCTATGAGACGAAAAAAACGCGCAGGGCGGCACCCTGCGCGATCAGAAATCAGGCGGATGTTCCGCAGATTATTCCTCGGCGACGTCCTCTTCAGCCGGGTCGTCTTCACCCTCGGCCGGGGCGGCGGCGGCGTCTGCGTCATCGGCATCGTCTTCCGCGGACAGCAGGGCCGATGGGGCCGTGAGATTGGCAATCACGAAATCGCGGTCAATCGTGGGCGTCGCGCCATCGGGCAAATTGACAGAGCTGATGGTGACGGTGTCGCCAATGTCCAACCCGGTCAGATCGATCACAATGGATTCCGGAATGTCAGCCGCGGTCACGCGCAGCTCGACCTCGGGACGAACCATCGTCAACACGCCGCCTTTCTTGAGGGCGGGGCATGCATCTTCGCCGATCACGTCAACGGCGATGAAGAGGTTCACCTTCGAGGTCCGGCGCAGGCGCATGAAATCGACATGCGTGGGCAGGTCCTTCACGACGTCGCGCTGCACATTGCGGCAGATCACGCGGACATCTTCTTCGCCCTCGACCTTCATGTTGAACAGCGTCGACAGGAAACGACCCGCCTTGAGGTTCTTCAGAAGCACGTTGAAGGGGATCTGGATCGGCATCGGGTCAACCCCGCCGCCATATACGATACCGGGCACTTTGCCTTCACGGCGTGCTTGACGAGCGGCCCCCTTGCCTGTCCCCGTCCGTGCCTCGGCGATAAGATCAGGAATCTCACCAGCCATAGTTGTTCTCCTAGATTATGAGCCGCCTCCAAGGGTGTCGGCTCCGGTTCAGAAGTCGCGCGTATAGGGCAGGGACGCCGAATTGAAAAGCCCCCACTTGCGCAGATCGTCCGCCCGTGTCAGCCGTGGGCGATGAGTATCCTGTCCGCCCTGTCCGTTTCCCGCCGCCCGGTGATGGCCTTCATGATCGTTGGCTTCTTCTGGGGCAGCTTTGCCGCGCAGGTGCCGGTGCTCAAGGCGGGCATCGGGGCGGATGATACGCTTTTTGGCGTGATCTTGCTGGGCACGTCCATCGGGCTGGCCACCACGATGTGGCTTGCGCCGATCTTCGACCGGCGGTTCGGGCGGCTGGCGATGCCGATTGCGGGGCTGATCTTTGCGGCGGCTGCGATGGGCCCGGCGCTGGCATCGTCCCCGGTGATGTTCTTCTTCGCGATGGTCATGGCGGGCTATTGCTCGGGCATGTTGGATGTCGTGATGAATGCGCGCGTGTCCGAGTTGGAGGCGCGCCAGGGCCGGTCCCTGATGAACGCCAACCACGCCATGTTCTCCGTCGCCTACGCCATCAGCGCCCTGATGACCGGGTTCGCGCGGGAGGCCGGGTGGGACCCGGTGCAGATCTTCGCGGCCATCGCGGTTGTGATCGTCGGCCTGGCGCTGTGCTTGCGGATGGAGGTGGAGCCGATCGACGAAGAGGCGCGGCGCACCAACCGGTTTCCTTGGGCCACCGTGCTCTTGTGCGGTGCCATCGTTCTGATCGCGTTCTTCGTGGAGGCCACGGTCGAGGCGTGGTCGGCGCTCCATATCGAACGGACGCTTGGCGGGCGCGCGGCAGAGGGCGCGTTGGGCCCGGCCATTCTGGGCCTGACCATGGCGGTTGGCCGGTTCTCGGGCCAGGCCCTGACCGAGCGGTTTTCGGAAACCGCGATCATCGTGATCGGGACCGGCATGTCGTGCTGCGGCGCGCTGATTGCGGCCACCGCGCCATCGCCGCTCATCGCCTATCTGGGCTTTGGCGCCATGGGATTGGGGATCGCGGCGGTGGGCCCGGTAGGGCTTGCCATCGTCGGCCGCATGGTGCGGCCAGAGCACCGCACCGCGGCCGTCGCGCGGGCGGCGGTGATCGGCTTCATGGGCTTCGTGCTTGCGCCATCGCTGATGGGGTTCGTGTCCGGTGCGTTCGGCCTCCGGATCGCGTTTGCAACGGTTGCATTGGTTGCGGTGATCGCACCGCTACTGGCGCTCTATCTCCGCGCCAATACGGCGCGCTACTCCCATTCCGTGTGAAAGTCTTTCGGCATCAACAGGTTGTGGCGGCCCAGATCGGTAATGTTCCGTTCGCCGCATAGGGCCATCGACGTATCCAGCTCCTTGTGGATGACCTGCAACGCCTCTGTCACGCCCTGCTGCCCCCGGGCGCCGAGGCCATAGACAAAGGCGCGCCCGATCATCGTGCCCTTGGCCCCCAGCGCGATGGCCTTCAGGACATCCTGGCCCGTCCGGATCCCGCTATCGAGATGGACCTCCATCTTGTCGCCGACAACATCCATGATGCGCGGCAACATGCGGATCGAGCTGAGCGCGCCGTCCAGCTGACGGCCGCCATGGTTGGAGACAACGATTGCATCTGCACCCACATTCATCGCCTCGCGGGCATCGTCTTCATCGAGGATGCCCTTGAGGATAACCGGGCCGTCCCACCACGACCGGAACTCCTTGATCCGCTCCCAATTCAGGCTTGGGTCGAAGGCCTCCGCCGTCCATGAACTCAGCGAGCCGGGATCGGTGACACCCTTGGCATGCCCGACGATATTGCCGAAGAACCGCCGCTTGGTGCCCAACATCTCAAGGCCCCACGGGATCTTCGTCATCATGTTGGCGATCGAGGCGGGGGTGAGTTTGGGCGGGGCGGAGAGGCCGTTTTTGATGTCCTTGTGGCGCTGCCCCATGATCTGAAGGTCGACCGTAATAACCAGCGCGGAGCAATGGGCGGCCTGCGCGCGGGCGAAGAGGCGCTTCATGAACTCATCGTCTTTCAGCGTATATACCTGAAACCAAAAGGGTTTTTGGGTGTGTTCGGCGACATCCTCGATCGAGCAGATCGACATGGTGGAGAGCGTGAAGGGCACGCCGAAGCGTTCGGCGGCGCGGGCGGCTTTGATCTCGCCATCGGCCGCCTGCATGCCGGTCAGCCCGACGGGAGCCAGCGCCACGGGCATGGCCACATCCTGGCCGACCATCCGCGTCGCGGTCGAGCGGCCCGCCATATCGCGCGCAATGCGTTGGCGCAGGCGGATCAGATTGAAATCGCTGACATTTTCGCGAAAGGTCTGCTCCGTCCAACTGCCGGATTCCGCGTAATCGTAGAACATCTTCGGCACGCGCCGTTTGTAGATGCGCTTCAGATCCTCAATCTCGGTGATGACGGGCATGGCAAGGCACCTTCCACTATTTGGTCAAATTTATTTACCAATCTTGTGGGCCGGAGTCCACCGCAGGATGCAAACCCGGAATGCGACCAACTGAACGCATTTGCGTTCATCTGAGCAGGCAAGTCTCGGAAAGTGCGGTCATCTGGACAGACTCCGATGCGGTCCGGTGATCGGATCTCGATGCGTTCATCTGAACGGAGTTAACCCAACCTCTCCAAACCAACCCCCACCGCGTGCAGAGTCAGCAATTTGCGCAACACGGGTGTCGCCCATCCTATTCCGGCATCTCGCATGCACGGAGGGTTTGGGATGAACACCGACTCGAGGGAATGGACCCTGCGGGAGCGATCGGCACGCAATGTGCTGATGCTGCACGCACAGGTGAGCGGCTTGTCGACGATGGTGGCCGACATGCTGGAGCGGCATCTTGGCGGCGCGCGGGAGGTCGAGGTCCTCCACGTGCTCGACCACCTGAGCCGCGACGGGGACGGCATGTCGATCAGCGATCTGGCGCGGGCGATGAAATGGTCACGCCCGACCATGTCGCGGGTGGTGGGCCGGATGCTGGAGGCCGGGCTGGTCGAAGCGGCGGTGTTCGACGACGACCCGCGGAAGCGGACGATCTGGCTGACCGAGGCAGGGCTGCGGCAGCGGGTCCTTCTGATGGAGCGGGTGGCGATGGAATTGATGAAGGTGGAGATGCACCTGCGGGCGACGAAGGTGGCGAGCCTGCGGGAAGAGGCGGGGGCGATGGTGGCGCTGTTGGAGAAGATGCGGGAGAAGAAGAGGCGGTGAGGGGGAGTGTTTGCGGAGGTTGGATTGGGTGGGATCGCGGCGAATGTCGGGAGAGAGGCCAAAGTGACTGATTCTGCGCGGCACACAGTTGTCCGCTCCTTGGGACGTGTCCAAAAACATGATAAAATCAGGCGGAGTTTTGCCAAGGGTTTGCGACACGATATTTTTCAAGGATTTAGGTCGCATCTCCGGGAGTGACAAAATCGACCATTTGTGAATCCTATTGCTGTTGCAAGCGCGAGCGTATCTGCGGCGGCACTTGGATTATGCGACAACTTTGCGAGGCTTAGGCACCGCACTTGCTGTAGGAGAAGTCGGAATGAGGTTATAGAAAATTGAAAATCTCCACGGTTCGGTTAAAGTTCGTAATAGAGGCATGGTTGTTCAAAGAATCTCGTTTATCGGAGGCAACTAATTGGTTGCGACAGTTGCTGCTTTGTCAGCGGCGAATGCAATCCTACTTACCCATTTGTAAGGACATAGCGACGGAGAGAATTTGATGCGATTGATACCTGCCTTCTGCCTTTTCTTCCTTCTTGCGGTCAACGCTTCCCATGCACAGCTAAGTCCTGAGGAACGTGACGAATTGCAGGAACGCATTGAATTCTTCTGCCAAAACGCAGACGTGGACTTCGCTAGGATCATAGAATTTGAAGGAGAAGGTTCCGTCACAGGTATTGCACGGCTCGTCGGAGGCTCACTGAGTGGGCAGATTTCAGTCCAGGACTTTGAGAACTTCTCACAACTGTCCGGTGATTTTCGCAACGAACCAACTATTTGTTTTTTTGAGGCATTTGAACTTTGGCTTCCTGTGTTCCTGCCTTCGAACCGCATAGAAGAGACTGGGTCGGTTGTCGACAGCGATGGCTCTACTCTTTCCGGAACGGTGTACGAATGGTTCGCGCTTGGCGAGTGGCCGCTGCAGCGCGTTCTAGACACATGGCCCGACGCGCATTCAAATTTCACGGAAGTCGACTTGAATCATCCCCAAATCGAACTCGCAGGCAATTTTCGCTATATCCGGTTCACGCAAGAAGATAGGGCACTTCCTGGAAGCTATGAGCTCAGACCTGTGTTTGATAACTCGGGTGAAAACGTTGCAGTGTGGTTGTTTTACGAGTGCGAAGAAGATTGCCAAGAAGCATGCATAATCTACGAGACTCACTTCCGGGGATGGGCAACTGACACCGGAGGTAGAGCTCCAACCGCTACGGAGATTACTGAGGATTGGCGTGAAGTGCAGGTTCGAACTCCGACCGGAATGGCGGATGCGGGATGGCGATTGAGGCGTATGGAGTACACCCAAGACCGGCTATCGGAAACCCAGTACGACGGCTTCTATACAAGACTAAGGGTCGTCAGACGTGGTCAACGGGAAAGCTACTACGACTTCGACGATGGCGGCGAATTTTCTTGGGGCACATGCTATGCGTCGCTTATCGTTTCATCGGATTCTGCTTGATCTGAGCTAGCCCCCGGAATTCGGACACTGACGTTAGCTACGACATGTTGTCTGCTGATCTTCAACGACCATGGTTCCCGTAGAGATTTTTTGCGGTTTTCCAAACTGTTAAATGTGCCTGCTGGGTCCGAGTGGATGTGTAAAACAATAATAATTATAGATCATAACTGCTGACCCATAATCAGCCCTTCTCTTCTCTGCACAGACCGACCACTGCTATGTTTTGCTAGGGGTTTATGGCCATGGCGATAATGAGCGTTTTTGACACTGCCGAACCCTCCAAAGCCGACGTTGGGGCAGTCGCGGCGAAAGCTCGCAACGTCCCGCCTTCCAACCTTCTTATGACTTGTAGCTTTGTCCTTGCGGCGAATGTCGGCAAGGCGGGCTGCAAGCGCAGCATTCGAGACCAAGGTCGAGCGACCGCCTTGGGCCGTCCGCGCGAGTGCCAGCGCGCCTGATTGGCTCGATGCTGCGGCGCATCCGGTGGCCGCGAAGATGCCAAAACTCCTGATTGCTGCACGGTGTTGGATGTCAACTTCTCGAACCGGCTCTACCTGTGGGGGGCAAGCGCGGAGAGGATCAGCGCGCACTGCCGTTCCACAGATGAAGCGATCGGCTTCTCACCCAGGGCGGGAGAGTCTTGAAGGTCTGACATGCCGTGAATGGCGGACCACGCAAAGAACTGATGGTCGGGCTTCGGCGGCACAATGACATCGGAGTGCGCAAGCTCGGTCAGGCACTTGCCAAGCCAGTCATAGGTTGAGGGTCGGTCCGATACTGTTCCGGGGGCCATGCCGAACGGCCCGAACATCAGACGCCATAATTCCGTACGCGCGTTCGCGAAGGTGACATAGGTCATGGCCAGCGCAGTAAACCGTTTTCGTGCATCCGCTGCATCCATTGCGACGCTGTCGAAGGGAACGGTGTGCTCAAAAGCGGCGGCCAAAGCATCGAATCCCCGCTCTGCCACACTGCGTAGAAGGGCGCTCTTGTCGGGAAAATGGCGATAGGCCGCGCCGGGTGACACACCTAGATCCCGTGCCGCCTTCCGCACGGAGAGGTCGGCCAACTCGCCATCGGTGGCAGCATTCAGGGTGTAATCAACAAGGGCTTCCTTGAGGTTGCCGTGGTGATGCGCATCGCGGGGCTTTGTCTGTACCATACGCACTTGTAATCACTGTTTACATGACGTGCAAGGCGGTATATGTAACCAGTGATTACTTTCGGAGTCGATTGATGAACGCCATGACCGAATTCACGAAAACCGCGCCCGTTTCCCATAATGTGCCGACCTCTCTGGGGCGGCTTCATGTTGTTGAAACCGGTCAGGGACCAGAGACGATTGTCCTCTGGCCATCCATCTTCACGGACCATCACATCTATGACGATCTGGTCGCGCGCTTGGGCACCTCCCATCGCTTTGTGCTGATTGACGGCCCGGCCCATGGAAAAAGTGACGGCGGAACGGATGAATTCACCATGGAGGATTGCGCCAATGCGATGACGGAGGTGATGGATCATTTCAATCTCGACGAGGCGATTGTCGGAGGCACCTCGTGGGGTGGGATCACGGCAGCACATCTGGCACTGATGTCCCCCGCCCGCGTCAAGGCTCTCGTGCTGATGAACACGCCCATGCAGATCGACGCGACCCGTCCCGGACTCAAGTCGCGGTTCATCGCAAGCGGCGCACGGTGGATACTAAAGACGGCAACATTTCGAAACGGCGTTGCAAAGAGCTTTTTCTCAGATGATGTCCTCACGGCGAACCCCGCCTACACCCGCGCTTTCCACGACATGTTGAAGACAGCAAAGCCTTCAAGGCTGGCAACGGCGATCCGATCCGTAATTCTGCGCGGCTCACCCTTGATCGATCGTATGGCGGAGCTGACAGTTCCCACCCTCGTCATCGCCGGGAAAGAGGATGCGATGTATCCGATTGCCGTTCAGGCCGAGGCCGCACTGCGGGCCCCAAATGGTCACTTCGCACCCGTCGACGGCAAACACATCTCCGCTGTTGAACAGCCTGCGCGCGTTGCGGAGGTCATTACAAACTTCATTTCGACGGAGGCTGCACATTGACTTTTCTCATTCTCGGAGCCACGGGCCTGCAAGGCGGCGCTGTTGCCCGCGAAATGCTCAACCGTGGGCAATCCGTCCGCATCCTGACGCGCCGCGCAAAATCGTACAGGGCGGAGGCGCTTGCCAGGACGGGCGCAGAGGTGGTCGAAGGCGATTTGTCCAGGCCGGACACGCTGCCTGCCGCATTCAAGGGCGTTACCGGCGTTTTCTCCGTTCAGGATTTCTACGCGCCCGGCGTGGGTCTGGTGGGCGAACTGGAACAGGGCCGCGCCGTGCTTGCTGCAGCAAAGGCCGCCGGGGTTCGCCACATTGCGCAGTCGACCATGGGCGACGGCCATGCGCCCGGCGGGCCAGAACATTTCGTATCGAAGGCACTGTTGGAACGCGAGATCAAACGCAGCGGCATCGATTGGACGCTTCTGGGCACTGTCTGGTTTATGGACAACTTGCTGAATCCCGATATGAAACCCGCGCTGATGTTCCCAGTGCTCGCCGGTTCGCTTGATCGAGATACGAAATTTCAGATGCTGGCGATCGAGGACCTCGGATGGATGGCCGCCGAGGCGCTGACCGATCCAGACACCTGGAAGGGGCGAAAGATCAACATGGCGGGCGATGTCATGACGGTTGCACAGATGAAGGACACCTACCGCGCGGTCACGGGCAAGCGACCCAAAAGCTGGCGCATTCCGCGCGCCTTGTTCCGACGGCTGGTGCCGGAATTTGCTGAACAGCTTGATTGGCACAACCGGGTGAATTTTGCATTCGGGAGCGAAGAATTGCGAAAAGCTAAACCGGATGCGTTGGGGTTGGCGGAGTTTTTCGAACAGCATTCAATCGAAGCCATGTAGGCGCAGGAAACAGCAGACCTTCAGATCACATAGACAAATGCCAGCTTTCGTCCGCAGTTGCCGTCATTCATCTAAGCCAGATGCTGCACCGACTATGAACGTCCGCTTCGGGGAAGCTGCATCGCAGCGACGCTGATGGGTGCTGACCGCAGCTTTGGGCCGTCGATAATTGTCAAAGGACGTTGTGCGTACTTTAAGCGACCCACCGTTTGGCATGTGCGCTGAAAGACGGCTGCAATGAACCACGCACGGAAAACTTCGATGGACGGCGCCGCAGGACAAACTGCGCGCCGCCTTTGGCAGTCGGGTTGAAGGCAAGACCGCTAACTCTCGTTGAGCAGATCGGTGCCGTAGGAATTATCGACCGTGCAGAGCCACCCGTGAGCCGTGTCCCGGGCGAAAACGTAGGTTGCGCGGCGGACAATCGGCTCTTTTGCCTCTCCGATGTGAAGGAGCGTTTCCATGATCACGAGGGCGGTGTCGCCGCCTTCGATCACCTGCGCTTTGCCTTGCGTGACAGACAGGGTGTTCCCGAAATGCCTGGCGATTGCCTCGAACGCGGTTCTGATCTGAGCCTTGCCTTTTGCGACCTGTCCGGGTTGTACGACCAGGGCGGCGTCTTCGGCATAGAACTCCATAAGGGCGTCAAAATCCTCGGTCCCGATCGCTATATCGGCCTGTTTGATCAGTGTGAGAATCTCGTGTTCAAGCATTTGGAGTTCCTTTCTCAAGACGCGGGGCCAAGCCGAGGCTGAAGTGCTGCTTCGTTCCATGATTGCGAACGACGAAGAACCAGGTCCACCAGATCAGAAGTGCCTGCAGCGGTGCGCGGATCAGAAGATAAACTGGCCCCAGAACATGCCCGCCCATGCCGGTGTGATTTAACGCGGCATAAACATTGACCGGGAAGAAAGCGACCAGCACGCCGATGGCAAGCAGCCCAACCGTGCGTCGGCTGGCGGGATATGCGAGGCCGACGGCAATGGCGAGTTCCAGTAGGCCCGTTGCGAAGACGAGCAGCGTGGCAAAGGGAACAAGTGGTGGAAGCATTTTTGTCATCGCTTCGGTCTCGACAAAGTGGCCAATACCGAAGAATCCAAAGGCGAGTGCGATGCCCATTGTGCCGCCGAGGCGCGTTCTGCCAGTCCCGCCTCTGGCCCTTGCGACAAATAGCGGGGCGAGTAGCAGGCAGAGGATGATGAGTGGCGTTGTCATGATATCAGGTCCTTACACGCCTTACACGACGACGACATTGCCGCGCTTGCGACCGGTTTCGACATAAGCGTGCGCTTCGACCAGATCGGAGAGCGGATAGGTGCGATCCATGACAGGCGAGAACTTGTTTTCGGCCATGAGCGCCAGAACTTCTGACAGTTCTTCGCGATGCATCTCGGGTTTCAACATGCCCGCTGCGGCGAACCTGGCTTTTCTGCCTCCAATTACCCCGGTCAGGATCATGTCGCGCAACAGCGCCAGACCAAGGACCGGACACACATAACGCCCGTTCTCGGCAAGCGCGGGTTTCGCCGCGCCGAAGGACGCCACTCCAAGAGTGTCGAAAACAACGTCATAAGCGGCCCCGCGCTTTAGAGGATCTTCGGCGTTGTAGTCCACGACGTGGTCCACTCCGAGAGAGCGGAGCATCTCCGTGTTGCGCGCGCTCGCGCTGGCGGTCACCTTTGCACCGAGAGCCTTGGCGAATTGAACCGCCGCCGTCCCGAGGCTCCCGGACCCACCAAGGATCAGCACGTTTTCACCCGGCTGAACTTGCGCCACACGGGTCAGGAAGTGCCAGGATGTCATTGCGCCATCAAAGAGCGTAGCGGCTTCTTCGTAGGAAACAGTGGTAGGTTTGGTCAGAAGGCTGCCATCTTCGTCGACGCTGATATGCGTCGCGTTGGCACCAAACTGAAGGCCGGCTTCGCCAAAGACGGCGTCACCAATACGAAACTTCGTCACTTTGTCTCCGACGGCGACGACATCGCCCGAAAAGCAAGTCCCGGCCAACCCGGCGCGAGGGCGCTTCAGTCCAAGAAAAAGTCGGACGAACTTCGGTTGCCCGGCCCGCATCATACCGTCCGCACGGGACACCGCAGAGGCCCGCACGCGGACCAGAACCTGTGCTGCGGAGGGCGTCGGCACCGGCCGCGTGACCGGAGTAAGGACGTCCGGTCCACCGTAGCGGCTGACGTCCCAGGCGTTGAGTGTTGTGTCCATGACGATCTCCTTCGTTGTACGAAGAAGGAGATACAGGATAGGTTTCGATCCAATAATTGTCTATTGTAAACCAGATTGGTTCAAAAACGTTACGCTAGATGGATTGGAAATCTCTCCCCGCGTTTCTCGCAGTTGCGCGATCTGGCTCGCTACGCGCTGGCGCAGAGCAAGTGGATGGCACCCATGCCACCGTGCGCCGCCAGATCGAAGGTCTGGAAGCGCAATTGGGTACAACGCTTTTCCGCAGAAATGCCGGCGGTCTGAAATTGACGGCGTCGGGGCGGCGCCTGCTCCCTCAAGCTATCGAGGCGGAAGCTGCGCTCCTCAAAGGCTTCAACGCTGTGAAAGGACTGGATCGCGAGGCGTCGGGACAGATCCGATTGTCCGCCGATCCCCTGACGGCGCACTATCTGCTCGCGCCGGTTCTGGCGGACTTTGCCGCGCTTTACCCGGAAATCGAAATTGAGCTGAAGCTTTCCTACCTGCTGGATTCGATCGAGAAGGATGAGACGGACATTTCCATTCGTCATGTCCTCGAAGTTGAAGAAGATGCCGTTGGGCGGAAGCTTTTTCCACTGTCGCTGGGGGTGTTCGCGTCACGCAGTTATATCGATGCACAACTGCCGAATGCCGGGACGAAAGGTAAGGGGCTGACCTGGATTGGCTACGGAGAGGTTCCCGAGTTGCAAACCATGATCGCTTCCTCCCCATTCTCGAAGGCACGCATTCGACACATTGTCACTGACCCGCAAATGCATCTGCATCTGGCCCGGGCCGGAGCCGGAATGACATTCTTGTCCAATTGGGTTCCGACCGTGTTTCCCGAGTTGCAGCGCGTGCCCGGAACCGAGTTGGATCAGCGCCGCTCAACCTGGATCTTGCTGCACGGCGGCCTGCGTCGGATCCGGCGCGCACGGCTTTTGGTGGACTATCTGAGTGCAGCTCTACTGGAGCGACGGGCGGAATTCATTGGTCGGTGAGGCGGATGTTACCAAACAATGGCAATCGCCAAGACCAGCATGGCCGTCATGAATGGTCCCCATAGTTTGCGCTCCGCAGGGGATGGCGTGATCCAATTCAGTACCGTCGAAGCGAAGACGACGGCGACTGCCGCCCAGGCTGTCCAGCGCGGCCAATTCGGCCAGTTTCCGTTGGCGGATAGGATAGCCATGCCGACTGCCGCCAAGATCGCAATCGATAGCGCTGCGATGATCCGCCCGCGCAACGGCAGAGGTCCTTCGACCTGGCCGCCTTGTGTCACGCGTCCCCAATGGGCTCCAAGGACAAGAGCGACCTGAAATCCAATCACCGCAGTTATACCCAAGCAGAACAGATAAGACATAGCGATCATGTTGGCCATTGGTATGCAGGTATCTCAGGCCGCGCGAAATTTCGGGGTTTCGGTACACGCAATCAGCCTTTCCACGATTTCGCGCTCGCTCAAGCCTTTTTCTGCGCGTTGCAAGACCAACTCTGCATGCCGCACGCCATCTTCGTCATATCCAAAGAGCACGGACTGGGCTCTGATGTCGGTGGGGCCGGACAACCATCCGCCGCGGCTGAGCGGATCGATGTAAAGCATCGATTTGGAGTAGTGTTCGTCGCCGCTGGCAATATCTGTACGGGCGAACGTGATCTCGTCGACACCTTGATGTTCGAATACCTGGCTGATGCTGCGAAAATATGAATCCATCTTGCCGCTTGCATCGACTCCGTATCCCGTGATGGACAGCGAGGAGACGTCCTGCGCGATGCGCCAGATGCCGTAGTTAAGCGTCCCGTTGGCCTTATAACAATAGGTCCATACGCCTTTGAGGAACCGGTTGCGGTGATAAAGCGCGAGAAGCGCATCAGAGCGGCGGATCAGCCAATAGACGAGCAGGATAAACAGTCGGAACAGGCCTACGCTGGTGAAGAAAGTGATGAACCAGCGAACCAGAGGGCGGAGGTCTTCTATCTCGGCGAGCCGGTTGCTGAGCGCCATGATGTAGAGGACGGTCACCAGCAGGATCGCGATATTCACTTTCTCGAGAATATTCATGGCTTTGGTGCTCTCTTGTGAGGGGCGGAGGGCGGCACATCTTTTGCGCCGCCCAGGCAGGCGTCAGACCTGCTGCGCGTTGTTTTGGGTGATCCAAAGCAGCCCAAAAAGCAGGAGCGCGGCTGATAGGGTGCAAGCGATCGTCCGGACCGAGTTCCAGAACGTCCAACGGGGGACGTAGGTGTCCAGCCAGTAGGCGCGGGTGTTGTCAGAGGCCATTTCCATCCCTGCAAGCGCTTCGTTCATCGGAACGTTGAAGAAGACCGTCACGCCGAAACAGCCGATCAGATAGATCAGACCGGCCAGCATGATCAGGGTTCCCGCCGGACCGCTAAGGCCGAACGCGCCGTAGGCCACAACCAGCAACGAGACAGCGGCCATGCCGAGAAAGAGCGTCATGAACACCCAGCGGAAGACCTCGCGGTTGATGACTTGCATGGCCTCGACGCCGCCGTGACCGCCCGTATTGGCGAGCGAGCGCATGATGAAGTCCGAAAAGGCGAGGAAGACCCCGCCGACAAAGGCGTAGGACAGGATGGTGAGTTGAAGGATAATGAACATGATTGGGGACATCGGATTGCTCCTTTGAAAGAGCCGGAGCACTTGGCTCCGGCTGTAGTTGTGAGGGGTCAGGCAGCCGTGTTCCACGCATCACTGGCCATTGCGGTTTGGGCGAATTCGGCGAAGTCGCGCGGTTTGCGCCCCAAGGCGCGTTCCACCCCGTCGGTTATATGCGCGTTGCGGCCATCCAGCGTCTCGCGGGCAATCGAGGTGAAGACATCGGCAACGAAGTCTCCGCCCGAGGCTGCGACATTGGCGTGGAAATCCTCAAACGTGATCGGGATGTGCTGGATGGGGCGGCCAAGCGTCGTCGACAGTACCTCAGCCATCTCGGCGAAGGTCATCAGGCGCGGTCCGGTGACCTCGTAGCGCTCGCCCAGGTGACCTTCTTCGGTCAGCGCGGCGACGACCACATCGGCGATGTCGTCGATGTCGATGATCGGCTCGGCGATGTCGCCACCTGGCATCGGCAGCACACCGCCAAGGATCGGGTCACGCAGATAGCCCTCGCTGAAATTCTGCGCAAACCAGGCCGAGCGAACGATGGTGAACCCAATGCCTGAATTGCGGACGACCTCTTCGCCCTTACCGGCAAAATGCTCGCCCCGTCCGGAGAGAAGCACGATGTGCTTGAGCCCGCTGGCGGCCGCGACCTTGGTGAAACGTTCCAGTTTTTCCACCGCGCCGGGGAAGGCAAGGTCGGGGAAATAGGTGACATAGGCTTTCGAGACGCCGCTCAGGACAGGCGCCCATGTGGCAGGGTTTTCCCAATCGAACGGGGTCTCGGAAGTGCGCGATCCGCAGCGGACGGGCAGGCCCTTCGCCTCCAGTTTTGCGGCAACGCGCGCACCGGTTTTACCGGTGACACCGACGACGAGAATGGGTTGGGTATCGGTCATTTTTCTATCTCCTGTTGCTGGTATTCGGTGCAACTGGGATAGACCGTGACTCAGATGAGGATATTGACCGCTGCTGCCATGGTTTTGACCGGCTGAGCCAAAGCGCACTATCACTGGAGCATTTGCAAACTATACTCCTCGGCGCGAATTCGTCAGGAAAGGGCGAGAAGATTACGTGGCATATGTGACGTCCCTGTTTGCGCGAAAGATGGTGGCCGCCGCTGGAATGGGCATTGATCCGAAGGCGACACTGGCCCTTGCAGGGATCGATCATGACGCACCATGGGATCCGAAGGTCATGATCACCGCCGCCGCCTATTATGAGATGCTGGAGGCGATGGCCAAGCAGGTCGACGTCACCGAGTTGCCCGTACATGTGGGCGCGTCCATGCGATGTGATGAATACGGGGCACTTGGGCTGGCCTGGAAGGCGGCGCCGACCCTTGGGGGATCTTGTCGACGGATCGTGCGGTATGCGCGGTTGTGGACCGGTGTGGTAGCCTACGAGTTGCGGACACATCCACGCGGGACGCTTTTCATTTTGCATCGCGAGGGCGAGAGACGGCTTGGGCTCCGATTGTCAAACGAGGCCACCCTGGCAAGCGCAGTTGCTCTTGGCCGTCAGGTGTGCCCCGTGCCCTTCGCCCCGCTTGAGGTGTTTGCCCAACACCCGGCTCCGCGGTCTACTGCTTTTCATGAAGAGTGGTTCGGTTGCCCAGTCACGTTCAACGCTGAACTTGACGCGGTGCTGATCTCTGACGAGGCGATGGAGCGGCCCAACATTCTTGGAGACAAAGGCATCTCGCAATACCTCGCCGCACATCTTGATGCGGAGTTGGCCAGCATCAACGCGCCCCCGCCCATCGTTCGCGCGGCAAAGGACGCCATTGCCCAGTCGCTCAGCGAAGGTGCACCGCGGGTGGCGGACATTGCCAAGGGTCTGGGGTTGAGCGCGCGGTCGTTTCATCGCCGCCTGTCCGAGCACGGCATGAACTTTCAGGTGCTGACCGAAGAGACCCGCCGCGAATTGGCGGAAGGTTTGCTCAAGGACGACCGGCACTCCCTCGCCGAAGTCGCCTTCTTGACCGGTTTCTCGGAGCAAAGTTCGTTCACGCGAGCCTTTAAGCGATGGCTTGGGACCACACCGGCAAGTTATCGAAAGTCGCAGACGTAGTCAGGAACTTGAGACGAAATCGCTGTTCCGCTCACGCGGCGAACGTCCGCAATGCGGGATGCACCTGCAGCATTCGATCACCGTCGCCAAAGGCCGCCCAGGGCCGACCTTGATCGGGCTCGGCAGTTGATTTGAGCTAACGCTGCGTCGCATTCGGCTACTGCTGAGAGCCCAAGGCTCATCGAATTGCCGCGCGATAGTGAAAGTCCGGATTGCTGAAGGATCAGCGAGGTAGTTCTCCGTCAAGCTCCTCTACAGATGATCACTTTGTTACCTCCCAGAGAGAAAATCGCGAATTGCATTCGCGACCCGCACAGGGGCCTCAATCTGTGGCGAATGACCTGCCTCGGGAAGAAGAACCAGCTCGGCGTCGGGGATGCGGTCAGCATAGGCTTCGGCGACACCCATCGGGACAACCATATCCTCGGCGCCCCAAAGCACCAGTGTGGGCACCGCCAGGGTTTCGATCCGGTCGGACAGGTCGTGTTCAGCCCCGCCACGAACACTCTGGGCAAGCCCGTTGATGAACTCCATCCGATGGTTCGTTGTATCGATCAAATAGTTCTTCACCGGACCGGGAACGGACGGAGGATTGTAGAGCACGCGCTGCATGAGGGCATCGAACGCGTCATGTGTGGTGATCGGCGCACCGAAACCGCCGTAGACCACGGTGTCGTCAACCACGAGCCCGGGTGCGTTGACCAGGATCAACCGGTCCACCTGATCCGGGTGCGCGAGCGTGAACGCTGCCGAGATATGGCCCCCCATGGAGTTTCCCGCGAGGAAGAAGGTATCAAGATCAAGCGCAGCCACAAAGCTTTCGACGAACGCACGTTGCCCGGCGATGCTGTAATCAAGGTCAGGGTCCGGCACATTGTCGCCGTGGCCCTGAAGGTCCGGCAGGATCACGCGATAGTCGCCTGTCAGTTCGCCCGCCGTGCCGACAAAGGAATGCCGGTCATCGGCCATCCCATGCAACATCAGCAACGTCGGACCGTCACCACCCTCGAAGTAGTTTACGTCGTAGCCATCAATGGTGACCGTTCTTGCGGTCAGGCCCGCCCAGCTGGCAGCTTGGGATTGCGTCAGGGCTACAATCGTCCCCGGTGCGAAGAAGAAGACCCCGACGGCGGCGATCACCAGGATGGCAACGGCTCCGCCAAGCCATTTAAGCAAGCGCTTCATGTAGGTTGTTCCAGTCTTGAGTTCAGTTGCCCCGAGGTCGGAAGTCTTCGAGAACTTCGACATCGATGGTTTGAATGCGTGCAAAGCGCTCGGTCGGATCGTTCATCACGGTCCAATTGTGCCGGGTCTTTGCAACCATGACCGAGTCATCGGGAAGGATGCCGGACCAGTCGAAATCCACCGTCACCGCATACGTGTTTTCGCCCGTTTCCTCTGCCGAGAAATTGCTGATCGCATGGGTGCTGGCCGCAACCTGAGAACCGGGACCGGCAAGCCACGCCTCAAACCCTTCGAAGTCAGTGATGACACCGCTTGAAAAGTTCAACGACATGTCATCGGCCAGAATTTCGCGCACGGGCTCCGCGTTGCGCGACGGGTCTTCGATCAGCGCCAGCCAGTAATGCACCAAGCTGCGCATCCGGTTCTCGGCATAGGCATCGACAAACTCACCGGCCTCCGGCTCGCCGTTCTGTTCGATCAGCACATTCGACAACAGCGGAAGCCCCGCCTCGCCGGGGGCGAACTCAACGGTGTAGGTCAGATCGGCTTGCCGCACCGCGTTGTCGGGCAACATGCCCTGGTTCTGATAGGTGATCTGGGCCGTCAGGGTCATGGCCCCATCTGCGCCATGGGTAATCTCCGTCGATCGGACATGATGCGCATTGTCCCATGTGTCGGGAAGCTGTGTCACCCGCTCGGCATATTCTGCGTGGCCATTGGCCGTCCCTAGGCCGGATGTGACGGTCACATCCTCGGTGAGGATATCGAGTGCGTTTTCAACACCGCCTTCTGGACGCTCGTAAAACTGATACCAACGATAATATTGTGCATGAGCAGCATGTTCCTGGAATCCCTGCCGGATTTCATCACGTGTCATTTGTGTGACCCCTTGCGTGGCAGTGACGGCAAAGACCAGGATAGTTGAACGGCGCATACAAGGCCTCTGACCCTTCTAAAATGAATGATTGCTCATTTTAGATAGATCAGGCTTTGATGGCGCGCCAGCACAAATCAAACACGTTTTCGGCATTGGCGGGATCAGGCTTGTCACCGCTGAACGCCGCAGCACGGCCTAGCTGCAACGCCGGGGCGGACAGCAGTGTGACGATGCCGTCGATATCGACCTCACGCACAAGGCCGTGTGTCACTGCATCCGAGATAA
Organism: uncultured Roseicyclus sp.; assembly: GCA_947494975.1. GTDB lineage: Bacteria > Pseudomonadota > Alphaproteobacteria > Rhodobacterales > Rhodobacteraceae > Gymnodinialimonas. Next base: position 143,888 of record CANLXA010000002.1, read on the forward strand.
CGGCGCGAGATTGCGCCGCCATTTCGCTGATAAGTTGTTTGTCTCCCGTGCTCAGGATCGTGTCGTTCAGAATGACCTCTACGTATAAAAAGTCGTCTGGTCGCAGATAGGAAAAGTCCAACACCGCAAACCACATCGCTTTGATTTTTGCTTCGGTGGTATCTGCGTTTTCAACGGCTTCCATCATGACGGCATGCAGGTCTGTCTTGATCGCGAGGTAGACCGCACGCAGCAATTGTTCTTTGTTGTTGTAGTACCGATAAATCGTGCCGACAGCGAGGCCAGCGCGTTTGGCAATCGCATTCACGGACGCGGCGGAGGAACCACTTTCCACGACCTCTGCAACGGTCGCTCGACGGATGTCTCCAAGCTTATCACCGGTCTTTTGCTTGGCCATCCTCGTTCCTAACGTACCCGGACATCGACTACCTTCTACCTCGTCATCACATCTGGAAAAAGCAAACCGAAACCCAAACTGCGCGAAGGTTCGTTTCGTCCCGCAGAGCCGACCGTGTGTGACCTGCCCCGGCGCGTCATGTCCACGACGTTGGTTGGAGGCCGCTTAGAGCCCTATCCAAGAAATGCTGCGCCACGCTCGAATGGCGGCTTTTGAAACTTCTAGTAGAGCAGTGAAACGACTTGATCTGTTTCGGGTCTTCGCCTCGCATCGTCGGGCAGTCGAGCGCACAAATGACGTCCGGTATGGCAGGTGCGCTCGCTGGCATGTTTCAGCGAACCGTTCACGAGGGCTTCTTCGATCAGGCACAAATGCCCGATCAAGACGCCGGCACCGGCTTTGGCCTCTTCCACGGCAAGGCTGTAGAGGGAAAACTTCGGACCGCGTCTCGGATCGCTTGTAGGCGTGGCTGTCGCCTTTGACCAAACCGCCCAGTCATCTGCCCATGTCTGATCGTGCAGAAGCGTCGCTGTCTTGAAGTCTGCGACCCGTTCCAGAAGTGCGGGTGCGCAGACCGGTATGATCTCATCGGCACAAATCGGGACCTGGTTGGGGGATCCATCGGGCACATCGAAGAAAATCGCCAGATCGAACAGGTCTCTCGACAGGCTCGGCGGGGTTTCCACGGCAGTGACCGAGAAGTTGATCATGGGGAAGTGCGCTCTGACCATGCGGCGAAAGGGGATTGATTTGATACGATATCGTACTTTAAGTAGTGCGATATCGTATCAAATGGAGATTCGAACATGACACTCTCTCGCCGGAAGACGCTCGCCCTGATCGGAGGTGGAACAATTGTCGCCGCAACGGCGGCGGCGGGCTTCCAGATCACCCGAATGCCAGCGACGGCACACCTGCCATGGGAAGCAGCCGGCCAATACGCAGATCCTCGGATGCGTGCGCTGAGCTTTGCGATCCTTGCGCCGAATCCCCACAATCGTCAGCCATGGATGGTGGACCTTGCGGCGCCCGATACGGTGGTCCTCTACGTCGACACGGCCCGGTTGCTGCCCGCGACGGATCCCTTCAATCGCCAGATTACCATTGGCTTGGGCTGTTTTCTTGAGGTCATGCGGCTAGCGGCCCTGGAAGACGGGCTTGCGGTATCGTTTGAACTCTTCCCCAACGGATCAGACCCCGATGCGTTGGACGAACGCCCGGTTGCGATTTGCCGGTTTGAGCCCACGGGTGCCGCCGCTGACCCATTGTTTGCGCAGGTTCCCCACCGTAGAAGTCTGAAAGAGCCCTATGATCTGGCTCGACCGGTTCCGGACGCGGCCATGGCAACGATCCGCGAGGCCGGCATCCATGGCACGTTGGTTGAAGGCACCAATGATCCGGACACAGTTGCGAGCTTGCGCGCGCTGAGCCGTGAGGCGCTCAGGATCGAGATCGAAACCCCGCATACCTACCAGGAAAGCGTCGACCTGTTTCGTATCGGTCGCCGCGAAGTCGATGCAAACCCGGATGGTATCGACTTCACGGGCCCGGTGTTTGAAGGGCTCTCGATGACAGGGCTGTTCACACGCGCGTCTGTTCTGGATAGGTCATCAACCGCCTATCAGCAGGGGTTGGCGGCCGTGTTTGCCAATACGGACACGGCCATGGCGCATATCTGGCAAGTCACGCGGACGAATACCCGCGCCGATCAGATTGCGGCCGGTCGGGATTGGGTGCGCCTGAACCTTGCGGCCACGGCGCTCGGCCTAGGGATCCAACCGCTGAGCCAGGCTCTGCAGGAATACCCCGAGATGCAGAACCTCTATCGGCAGACCCATGAGCGGCTGGCACCTGCTGGCGGGACCGTGCAAATGTGGGCGAGACTTGGCTATGGCCCCGAAATCGGCCCAAGCCCGCGATGGCCGTTGGAGGAAAAGATTGTCGCATAACACCCACGACCCCCGCCTGTATTTTCAGATGTTCAACGAAATCGGAATCATCGAGCAACTGACCCGAGCGCTCTTTGAGGCGCAATTGCCGGCGGGGGTCCTGGTGTCGCATTTCAGCGTGCTGAACCATCTGGTGCGGGTCGAGGACGGCCGCACGCCGCTTGAGCTTGCCCGGGCATTTCAGGTGCCCAAGACAACCATGAGTCATACTCTGTCCTTGCTCACCAAGCGGGGATGGATCGATATGCGCGCGAACCCTGACGATGCAAGGTCAAAGCGGGTGTGGTTGACGGATCAAGGCCGGGCGTTTCGCGATGATGCAATCAATATGCTTGCGCCACATGTCGACCGGTTGTCGGGCGCCATTCCGCCTGACCTTGTAAAGGACCTTCTGCCGAAACTGGTAAGCATTCGCCAGGTGCTCGACGCAGCGCGGGATACCGCCGTCGCGCGTTAGGCGCGGTGGGCGCCGTCCGAAAGCGTTTTCACGAAGGCCAATACATCTGCAGTGGATTTGCCGGACGCGATCTCCGACACGATGGCCGAGCCGACGACGCAGCCATCGGCGACCGACGCGATGGCCTCAGACGCCTCAGGCGTGCGGATGCCGAAGCCGACGATGACGGGCAGGTCGGTCCTGGCCTTGATGCGGGCGACCTCGGGGCCGACATCCTTGGCCTCGGCGGCAGCGGCGCCCGTGATGCCGGTGATCGAGACGTAGTAGACGAAGCCGGACGTGTTGGTCAGCACCTTGGGCAGGCGGGCATCGTCGGTTGTGGGGGTGGCAAGGCGGATGAAGTTCAGGCCCGCATTTTGGGCGGGGATGCAGAGCTCCTCATCTTCTTCGGGCGGGAGGTCGACGACGATGAGGCCGTCGATCCCGGCCTCTTTCGCGTCGCCCAGGAACGTGTCGACCCCGCGCGAATAGATCGGGTTGTAATAGCCCATCAGGACGATTGGCGTGGTGCTGTCCCCCTCCCGGAACGTGCGCGCCATCTGCAGCGTCTTTTCCAGCGTCATGCCGCCATCGAGGGCGCGCTGACCGGCGAGCTGGATCGTCGGGCCATCGGCCATGGGATCGGTGAAGGGCAGGCCCAGTTCGATGATATCAACGCCAGCCTCCGGCAGGCCCTGCATCACGGCAAGCGCGGTGTCGTAATCCGGATCACCGGCCATGATATAGGAAACAAAGGCTTTCTTCCCCTCGGCCCGCAGCCTGGTGAATGTGTCGTCGATACGGGTCATGGTCGGGGCCTCTGATAGAATTCGTCCGGGGATCGTTTGCGGCAGGACGCGGCGGAAATCAATGGGCAGGCCCATCGCGGGGAAAGCGCGGGCGGGTTTCCCTGTGGGTCTGGAACCTTTCGGGGGGCGTGCCCATTTACCTGGTATGAATTATATCCTCGCCCTGCTGCTCCCGCCGCTCTCCATCTTTCTGGCCGGTCGTCCGATCCTCGGGCTTCTGATTGCGCCGGTCTGGGTGCTTGCCCTGTTCTTCTCGGGCGGGCTGACCCATCCGATGTTCATCCTGCTGGCCTGGTTCGTGATCTTTGAACGACGTGAGCGACGCAGCTAGGCTGTCATCCGCCAGAACCGCCAGGGCAGGGCAATCGCGGCCACGAAAATCCCCAGCGTGTAGCCAAGCCAGAGGCCCTGCGCGCCGAGATCGAAGATGAAGCCCAGAACATACGCCACCGGAAGCGCAAGGATCCAATAGGCGACCAGCGTGATCACGGTGGGCATGGTCATATCCGACATGCCCCGAAGCGCGCCAAGGGCCGTGCCCTGCACGCCATCGGCAATCTGCAACAGCGCCATGATGATGAAGAGGGTCACCGCCAGTTCGATCACGGCGGGGTCGGCCGACATCGTTTCAGCCATCGGACGACCGCCAAAGACGAAGGCCATGGCCGCAATGGCTTGCCACAGGATCACCATCACGAACGACGCTTTCAGGATCGGGCGCAGGCGCCGTGTGCTGGTGGCGCCCACGGCCTGCCCGATGCGGATCGAGACCGCGCCGGCCATGCCGAGGGGGATCACATAGGCCATGCCGGCCAGCGCATTGACGATCTGATGGGCGGCCAGCGCCTCCGCGCCGAGCCAGCCCATCATCAGACCAACGAATGCATAGGCCGCGCCTTCGCCCGCATAGCCGATGCACAGCGGGATCGCCTCCTTGGTCTGAGCCCAGACATCCGACCAGGCGACGCTTACCTTCTGCCGGAAAGCGGCCAGGCCCGGCGCGCGGCCGAGCACGATCCATGCGGCCAGAAGTGACACGCATTGCGACAGGATGGAGGCCAGCCCCGCCCCAAGAATGCCCAGGCCGAGGATATGGATGAAGGTGTAATTGGCGGGGATGTTGAAGAGCACCCCGAGATAGGACAGGCCCACGGCCGTCCAGGGCCGGTCCACCGCGTCGAACAGGGCTTTCAGCCCGAAGAACAGCGTGAAGGGCACGATCCAGATTGCCATCGAGACCCAATAGGGCAGGAGGATGGCCAGAACCTCCTCGGGCTGACCGAGGGGGCCGAGGAACGGGTAGACTGCGAGCATCAAAAGCGTGGACGCCCCGCCGCCCAGAAGGCACAGCAACAGCCCCGAGCGCAGCGCGACGGCGACGCGGGCCGGGTCCTTGGCGCCCTCCGCCTGGCTGATCTGAACGGAGATCACGGTGATCACGCCCCAAAGTGCGGAGATCAGGATGATGAGAACCGCCGTCGTCACGCCCGCAGCGGCCAAGGGCACGGTGCCGAGGGGTGAGATCATCGCGGTATCCACCACGCCGATCATCAGCGCGGCCATCAGGCCGACCATCAGCGGTACGGCCAGCCGGATCAGGGGCCAGATCTCAGCGCGCGTGGACGCCGGTTGGGGAAGAGCTTGGTCTGTCATGGATCACCGTCCGGGCGGGCCCGGCATCGAAAGTCGCGTGGCGGAGCGGTGGGCTCCGCAGGTTCAGGAGGCGTTCAGCCTCGCGACGGCCGATCCATGGGTCTGATCCTTTCGTGGACGGATAACATGCTCTGCATATGAGATATGCATCCGCAAGTCGAGAGGCACCCGTGACTTGAGGACGCCGCGCCCGCCCGGTTCTGCGCGACCCTGGCACGCTATCGCGGCGCATTTATTGGTTGCCTTGCCACCGTTCCTGCACCGCCTTAGAAGGCGGCGAGTTTGCAAGGGAGCGCGGGCATGGGGTTCAAGATGGGTATCGTAGGGCTGCCGAATGTCGGCAAGTCGACCCTGTTCAATGCGCTGACGAAGACGGCGGCGGCGCAGGCGGCGAATTTTCCGTTTTGCACGATCGAGCCCAATGTGGGCGACGTGGCGGTGCCCGATGCGCGGCTCGACACGCTGGCGGCGATTGCGTCGTCCAAGCAGGTGGTTCCGACACGCATGACCTTTGTGGACATTGCGGGGCTTGTGAAAGGCGCGTCGAAGGGGGAGGGGCTCGGCAACCAGTTTCTGGCCAATATCCGCGAAACCGATGCCATCGCCCACGTGCTGCGCTGTTTTGAAGACGGCGACGTGACCCATGTGGACGGCCGCGTGGACCCGATTGCCGATGCGGAGACGATCGAGACCGAGCTGATGCTGGCCGATCTGGAAAGCATCGAGAAGCGATTGCAGAATATCGTGCGCAAGGTGCGCGGCGGTGACAAGGAGGCGGTGCAGAGCCAGCGCCTGATGGAGGCCGCGAAGGCCGCGCTGGAGGACGGGCGGCCGGCCCGAACGGTTGAGGTGGATGCCGAGGACGCCAAGGCGTGGGGCATGTTGCAGCTGCTGACGGCCAAGCCGGTTCTGTATGTCTGCAATGTCGAGGAGGAGAGTGCGGGGACGGGCAATTCCCAGTCCGCGCGGGTCGCGGACATGGCGGCGGCGCAGGGCAACAGCCACGTCGTGATCTCCGCCAAGATCGAAGAGGAAATCGCGCAATTATCCGCGGAAGATGCGGAGATGTTCCTTGAGGAGTTGGGGTTGGAAGAGGCGGGCCTCGACCGCCTGATCCGCGCGGGCTATGCGTTGCTGAACCTGCAGACCTATTTCACCGTCGGCCCGAAAGAGGCCCGCGCCTGGACCATCAGGGAGGGCACGCTGGCCCCCGCGGCGGCCGGTGTGATCCACGGGGATTTCGAGGCGAAATTCATCCGGGCCGAAACGATTGCCTATGACGACTTCGTTGCCCTGGGGGGCGAAAACGCGGCCAAGGAGGCGGGCAAGATGCGGGCCGAGGGCAAGGGGTATGTCGTCAAGGACGGAGACGTCCTGCATATCCTGCATTCCGGTTGAGACCGGCGCGCCAAATGGGGGCTAGCCCCCGTCGCCAGAGGCGACTCCCCCAGAGTTTTTCAGCCAAGATGAAAGAGCACGACCGGCATTGAGGGCAGGGAAACTCCCATGGACCATCTCGATCCTTTCCGACCCCGTCCGGTGCGGGCCTTGCCGCCGGTCGAGCGGCAGGGCTGGCGTTTGAAGCAATATGCGATTGTGTCCGACGGGCGGGCTTTTGACGCCACCGTCGCGGAGGCGGCCTGTGCCGAGGCGCTGCATCGGTTGCCGGTGGCGGGCGCCTTGAGCGATGGCGCGGGCAATCACGGCGTGGGTTTTCAGATCGTGCATTTCGCGCAGGTCGCGGTGGTGGCACCGGTATTCTATTGGCGATGGGGCAGCGTCTTAGCGAACCTGCCGCAACTGCGCGCACGATGGGACAGGCCCGATGTGTTCGAGACCGGTGTCGCGGGCGTTGTCGGATGCGTCTGGGAGATGCAGGTCGTCGCGTTCGAGGTGGATCTGTGGCAGCGGACGATGCTTGCGGCGGCGCGTGCCGCGGACGAGCGGCTGGCGCAGTATCTGGAGGACACGCTGGCGTAGCAGGCCGGTGTTCAGGGACGTGGCCCCGCGCTGTGGTGCGCGAGGCCAGTTCGTTTCACCGACCGTGGGCCGTCACCAGCGCCTGGGGGCCGGGGTTGAGGATGGTCTGGTAGCGGAACCGGATCTCGTCGATGTTGCGGACCGGGCCGCGCAGGTTGAACCAGCCGGTGCAATTGCCGGGCGTCACGATGCGGCGAACGTTGAGGTCCTGGCTGCCGCCAAGCGCGAAGCTCACATCGACGTCGCCGAAATGCACGGCGCGGTTCGCGACGCAGAAGCGGACCTCGCGAAACAGCGCCGGGCCGGGGACGCTGATCACATCGACATCGCTGGTATCGGCGGCCACACGGGCACCGAGGACGGTGCTGGCGGAGGCGGGCAGTGCGGCGGAGGCGGCGAGGGCAACAAGGGCGAGGGTTTTGATAGTCAGTTTCATGGATCAATTCCTTTGGTTTTAAAAAAGTGTGTCGAAAAATGGTGTCGACAGGGAGTGATACGCGAAGCGACGAAAATTCCGTCGCAGAGAGCGGACATTTTTTCCCGGCGAGGCGGGGAAATTCAGCCAAGATACTGACGTACAGAGATTTTTTTGTGAAGGTCCATGTGGCCTGTCATGACGTGCCGACTGGTTTCAGCTGTCGTGATTTGGTGGATCACATTTGTTGATTTGTCATTCGGCGGCAGATGCGGTGGGTTGCAATGTCCCGGTTCGGGCAAGAGGGAACGACCGTATGAGCACGCCACAGGCCGATGAGACCCCCGCTGGCTTTGCATATGCCATATCGGCGTATCTTCTGTGGGGCGCGGTCCTGCCGCTCTACCTGAAGGCCGTCTCCCACATCCCTGCGGGTGAGATCGTGGCACACCGGATCATCTGGTCTGTGCCGATCATCGGCGCACTGATCCTGGTGACCCGGCGCACCGCAGATCTTCGCGAGGCATTGCGAAGCCCGAAGATGATCGCGATGGCGGCGCTGACGGCCTTCTTCGTATCGATCAACTGGGCCGTCTATATCTGGGCGATCTCGAACGATCAGGCCCTGGACGGCGCCCTTGGATACTACATCAACCCGCTGTTCTCGGTCTTCCTGGGGGCCGTGTTGCTGGGCGAGCCATTGTCCCGGTTGCAATGGGCCGCCGTCGCATTGGCAGGTTTGGCGGTGGTCGTATTGACTGTCGAAGAGGGGCGCCTGCCCTGGGTCGCGCTGGCATTGACCTTCAGTTGGGGCGCTTACGCGTTTTGCAAACGCAAGTTGCCCGTGGGGCCGAACCAGGGCTTCTTTCTGGAGGTGGCGATCCTGAGCATACCCGCGATCATCTGGATCGCGTGGCTTGGCGCCACCGGCCAGGGCAGGTTCCTCACCGGCGTGCCGCTCGACACCTGGCTCCTGGTCGGGTGCGGCGTGGTGACAGCCGTGCCGCTGATCCTCTATGCCAACGGTGCGAAGCTCCTGCGCCTGAGCACCATCGGCATCCTGCAATACATTGCACCGACACTCATTTTCCTCGTTGCCGTGTTCTTGTTCAAAGAGCCATTCGGCACCGCCCGCATGATCGCCTTCCCGATGATCTGGGCGGCCTTGGCGCTCTATTCGGTGGCGTTGTTCCGCCAGGCGAGGGTGGCCAGCAGACCCGTGAAACCGGTGGCCAATTGAACCTTGTTTTCCCCGGTCACCGATTATAGACGGGTCAGCGGAGACGTGGCCGAGTGGTCGAAGGCGCTCCCCTGCTAAGGGAGTAGGCGGGAAACCGTCTCGAGGGTTCGAATCCCTTCGTCTCCGCCATTTCCCTCGAAGTCGTTGACCTTTGACCACCTCACACTGGGGCGGGATTTGGCGCTTTCGCGTTGACGGCGGCTTCCGGTCCGCTTGGTTGTCTGCCTATTTTGCACCACAATCTGCTGTGCAGACGCGGAGGGTTTCCGCCATGGGCATTGCGAGACGAGGGCGTCTCTTCCACTCCGCCGTTGCGTACCGCGCGGTGCAGGAGCGCCGAACCCCAAGAAACCGGCTGGATCAACCTTCATATCGACTCGGAGACCGTCGCCCGGAGCGACGTGCTCAAAACGGTGAACACGATGCAGCGATTGGGACTGACGCTGCCGCTTGGGGAGACGTCCTTCAGGGGAGGTGAGGCGTGGACACGACCGCCGTTCAGCGAGGAGTGGATCAGAACGCGTATGCTCGCCCCCGGCGCGTTGGGTGGGTTGAACGGCCGGGTATGTGCCCTGATGCTCGGCATGATCAAAGGAGGCTACCGGTCCTCCGAGGGTGCAGCGTTGATGGTGGACACGATCCGGCTCGATTGCGATGTGCCAAACTTCTCCATCGAACCCGAAGGGCGGCGGCTTAAGAGCCGCTACGCCCGCCGCATGATCCCTCTGACCTTGTGTCGTTCGAGGCCCTCAAGCAGTATCCCCAAGGCTTCCGCAATCGGGCCACCCTGAGCGCTGCCATGAACAAGCTCGTGAGGGCGAGCGGCCTACTTGAGACGCTCCGCCATTCGTTCCATGAGCTGCGTCATGCGTTCGAAGACCGCATGCTTGCCGCTGGAATCGGCGACAGGATCAGGCGCGACCTCTTCGGTCGCCGGCTCGATCGCGACTTCCTCGACCGGGGTCACGACGGCCGGCACCCGTTCCGCTTCATCGTCTCGGTTGAAAAAGGCGTCGACCTGTCCGACCAGCGTTAGACCACGCGCGATCTGATGGCCCAGATCGAGGCGGACCTGCAGACCGTTCGATTGGGTCGCCGGTGATCACTACAATACCGGGCACTCGCACAATGCCCTAGGCTGCCGGCCACCGGCTCCGGAGGCCATCGTCCCGATGGACCGAAGGCGAACCCCGGATAACGTTCAACCTGGACCACTCAAGTGGGGCTGCTCGGCGCGACGCGGTCGTTTTCCGTGGGCGCGAAAATCTGACATGTTCGGAGCACTCAAATGCCCGTCGCCACGGCGCGGCAAATGTGGATTAATCCCGGCCACATGTATACGCCGCATGTCTTACTCGGAAGATGTGTCACACGCGTCAGAATCGTGGCTCCCGGAGATCGACGCCGTGACGATCCAATACTCGAACATTGTGCCACGCAGGAGTCACCAGACGTTAACGTTTGCGCGTTAGCCCGTGGCGAAGCATCAGTTGGAGCTCGCCATGATACGTTACCTGCTGGCCGCGGCCATCACCTTCTTGTTTGTCACCACGGGAAACGCTCAAAGCTGGACCGTTGAGCGGATCAGCGCCCCGGTGCGTGCAACGGAAGATGGCACCAATTGGTATCAATTGCAGCTCGGTGACACCCTACCAGCCTCCGCCTGGATACAAACCGGTCCTCGTGGTCGATTGATACTGAGCCGGGAGTCGGAACGTGTTGTTTTCCGGCCCGACACGCTGGCGTCGGTGGCTATGTCGCAGCCAAGCGGCCAGACCATGCGCGTGACTCAAAGAACCGGATCAGTGCTTCTCTCCATTGATCCGGCGTCAGGTCACGAAACGGAAGTGGTCACACCACATCTGGCAGCGGTCATTCTTGGCACCGTGTTTGAGGTGACCGTCGCGGGCGCTGGCAGCGCCCTTCGCGTGGATGAAGGCTCCGTGAGCGTAAACAGTGGCGAAGACCGGGCGGTCATCGGGGCCGGTCAGCAGGCAAACGTGTCGGCGTCCGGACCTGGTGCGATCACTGTCACACCGGCCGACGTCACAAGCCTTACATCGGCAATTGGCCGGACCTTTGCCGAGCCCTTTGGCCAGGTGCGTCGTTTGGAAGTTGGCAATCGCGGTGGCAATGGGGGCGGCAACGGTATCGGAAACGGCGGTGGCCACGGTGCTGGCAACGGCGGTGGCGTTGGCCATGGTGCTGGCAACGGCGGTGGCGTTGGCCATGGTGCTGGCAACGGCGGTGGCGGTGGCCACGGTGCCGGAAACGGCGGTGGCAACGGCAACGGTGCTGGAAATGGCGGTGGCAACGGCAGCGGCGGCGGGAATGGCGGGGGGAACGACAACGGTGCCGGTAACGGCGGCGGGAACGGCAACGCTGCTGGAAACGGCGGTGGGAACGGTAACACTGCTGGAAACGGCGGTGGCAACGGCACCTAGGCGTTGAGATGATCAGGCGTTCGCAAGAGCCATCAGGCGGCCATTCCGGCCCGTTGTTTTCGGACGTCCCATCCCCAAAGAATCGCCGCCCGGGTCTTGCGTGGCGCCCCCTGGCTGTGAGTGTGGCAGCCTTGCTGATCGGCTGGATGCTATATCTTTCGCCTTTGGTGTCCGTCGTCAACAACCGGCTCTTGGAATGGCGCATGGGCGCAACCGCCCTGACTGCGTCCGGCGAAATCGTGTTTGTCGCGATCGACCCCCGCTCTTTGCGAGAGGTGGGGAGCTGGCCTTGGTCCAGATCCGTGCACGCCGACATACTCGATCGATTGGTGGCCGCAGGCGCCAGGGACGTCTTTTTCGACATCGACTTCGCTTTCCCATCGGACGTCGAGGGGGACACTCAATTCGCTTCGGCGCTGGAACGGGCGGGCGGCGCAACGCTTCTTGCAACTTTCGCGCAGGCCGAAAGCATCGGCGCTTCCTCGACATTGAGCTACAATTTGCCCTATGCCCCGTTTCGCGAATGGAGTTGGACCGCGTCCGTCAACGTCGATAGCGATCGCGATGGGCTGATCCGCACCTACCCATCGGGCCTGCAGAACGACGGCCAGTTCACTCCTTCAGCCGCTATACTGCTCGCTGGGGGGGCGATAGATGAGGGCACCGAGTTACTGGTCAACTACTCGATCTCTCCGGCCGATATCCCTTCGCTGTCCGCGGTGGACGTGGCACGGGGCGAGTTCCCGGCGGACATGGTCAGGGGGCGTTCCGTCATAATTGGCGCCGGAGCCATCGAATTGGGTGATCATTTCGCGGTCCCCCTGCATCAGGTCATTCCCGGCGCCCTCATTCATGCGCTGGCAGCGGAAACCATCATTCTTGACGCAACCGTTTCGTGGGCCCGTGCAGATGTTTTGGCTGCAATGCTCGCGGTGCTGGTCTTGTGGATGAGCCGCGTCGCATGGAGAAGCCCCTGGCGATTTGTGAGTGTTACAGGCTTGGTCGTGATCGGGGTCGAAGCCCTGGCCCTCGTCGTGTTTCAGGCGACATTCGTCTCCTTGCCAACGGCTTTCGTACATCCCGCTCTTCTCGCCCATACCTTGCTTACGCTGGCGAATTCGCTGGATTTCAGCAAACTTCTGCTAAGTCGAAAGGACATTCAGATACGCAACAGCCAGGCTTTGCTTGAGCATCTGTTCAAGGAAAGCTCGGACGGCGTCGTAATCGTTGGTCCAAGTGGTGAGACGCTTTTGCACAGCCGGTCAGCGCAGGCAATGTTTGGCACCAACGAGGTTGGGGACATTTCTCTTCCAACCGAAGTCGTGAACCGCGCCCTTAAGATGCAGGCGGCGACCGGTCGCAACCTGGCTGAAGCGGAGCTTGGCACCGTGATCTTGCCTGGCGAGAACGGACCACGACATATCGAATACCTCGTCAGCCCGTCCTCGTTCCACGATCTCGAGCTTGGCACGCATACCACCACGGCAAAGCAGATTGCCGCGATTTCAGCCCGGGACGTTACCGACCTGAAACGTCAGGAACGAGAGATCGCTTATCTTTCGACCCACGATGAACGCACCGGAGCGCTTCGCCGTCTGCCCTTTCTCGAACTCTTTCGGCTGCGCCTGGAGACCAGCGCACCAACGGCCGTGTTCGCCTTGAAGCTGCATGGTCTGAAGGCGATCAACCTCACCTTCGGTCGCGATGTGAGTGACGATGTGCTTCGCGGGGTCGTAGAACGACTGGAAAAACTCGAAATGGGTTTGTCGGCCATTGCGCGCCTTGACGGCAACAGCTTCGCTTTCTTCATTGAGGGTGTTTCCAACCGCTGCGACTTCACATCCATGGCACGCTCCATCCGCGCGACCGTCACGAAGTTTTACGACTTGGCTGATGTCGCTGCCCAGATCGAAGCCAGTATCGGATATGTCGAAGTCGGATTGGAAAACACATTGTCCGCCGAACAGTTACTCAGCCGGGCAGAAGATGCGCTTGACGCCGGAACCTCCGGCAGCATGTCGGGTGTTTTTGCCTACGACCCTTCCGTCGCCGAGCAAAGGGCCCGGGTTCGGGCCGTGGAACGTGCCCTGCCAGGATCCGTTGAGCGAGGCGAGTTATATGTTGTGTATCAAACGCAGCACAGGCTTGAAGACGGCGCATTGATCGGGCTGGAGGCGCTGGTGCGTTGGAAGAACCCGGATCTTGGCCAAGTGTTCCCTGACGAATTCATCCCGATTGCCGAGTCAAATGGCTTCATTTCAGAGCTTGGGCGCTTTGTCCTGCACAAAGCCGTCCAGGACGCGACCAGCTTGCCGGACGAGGTTACAATGGCCGTGAATGTCTCAAGCGTTCAGTTCAGGAATGGCGATCTTCTCAGTGATGTTCAAAATGCGCTCGCTCAAGCAGGCCTGCCACCTGAGCGGCTGTGCCTCGAATTGACTGAATCCGTTCTTCTCACGGAAGACAACGACACAATGGAAACCATGCAAGACATCGCCATGGCCGGCGTTACATGGGCGATGGACGATTTCGGCACCGGCTTTTCGTCAATGGCCTATCTGTCCAGCCTGCCGCTTGAGAAGGTCAAGTTGGACAGATCCTTCACCATGGCATTGCACACTGATCCATCTGCCAGGGTCATCCTGCGGTCCGTGAAAGCGCTTTGCGATGGATTGGGCATCGGCCTTCTGTGCGAGGGGGTCGAGACCGACGAACACCGGAACATACTTTTGGAAGAGGGGTGCCTCGAAGGACAAGGCTATTACTACGGTCGGCCGGTTCCGCTTTCCGATATCGTACGACCCAATCATGCGTTGCAAAGCGGCGATGCGGTTGCCTAGCGATTTGGGATGAATTCGGTCGGGAAATCGTCTGTTTTGGGCGGCACCAAGGCCGACATCCCCAGACGACGTTCATGAAAAGGGCTCACCGGGATGAAGGATAGTTTGCCCTCGATCATCGCGCTTCACCCTGGTTCGACAGAATAATGGAGCAGAGCGATCAGGCGAAGACAGAGAGGTATCGCCAATAGTTGTTTGGCCCTGCTGATTCGCCGAGCGTTGTGGCGCCTCCCGTGCAACTTGTCCGAGGATACATCCGTCTTGCCGCGCGTCACATGGGGTTTGACGTAAGCAGCAGGCATCAACCGAACAGCATGGCGGCGCTCGCGGCCCCGGTGATGCGCCGGCCCGCAGGCTTCCATGCCAACCACACATCGCGGAAGGGTTTCAAAGAATGCCAACAGCTTCGCGCGTTTGATCCTCTTGTTGATGATCGTATGTCCGGTGGCCGAAACGCAGTGCACCTGAAAATCATCCATGCCCATCCCTCTCGGGACATTGCTCCGCAATGCCGTGCCGATCAGTGATCCGTGACGACTGTCGTTGCTGTCATTGGCTGGCTCCTTTCCCAGCGGTCGATAACAACCGCACTTCGGCACGGTCGATGCCGGTGGAGCAGGAGTCATCCACACCAACCGCTATGGGCCGCTCGGCTCTTGCCGCAGGTCGTCCACCCGTTCTCCGCCTCTTGGAGTCTGATTGTGACACTCAAACCGCTTCGAGGGCGGTGGTCCATTGCGCGAAAGATGACGCTATCAGGATCTTGTCCGACCCGACGACGAAACAGCGCACACCCTTTTCGCGCCATTGATCCACAAGACCGACGCATTCCGCGGGTTCGGGCGAGAAGACAGGCATGATCACGGGAAGACCTGCATCGACGGCTGCGGCCACCATCTCCTCAACCGCTGTGCGGACCTCCGCGTGCCGCCAATCGCCGTTCAAACCCATGGAGACCGACAGATCGAATGGTCCGACCATCAATGCGCGCAATCCCTCCGTTGCGCAGATGTCCCTGATATTGCGGTGCCCCTCGACGGTTTCGACCAGGCCGATAATGCCGACGCGCGCCTCTTCCTCGGCCACGTAGTCCTGCCAGTTGCGGATAAAATGCCCCCCAGATCGGCAGCAAGGGCACGCCCCACGGAGGCCGTGAGGGCCAAAGCGTGTTGCCGCAACCGCGCGGGCGGCCTCTTCGCCGGACGCCAGGTTCGGGATCACGACATGCCGGATGCCCGCATCCAGCGCTTTCATGATGAGCACGGGATCATTACGCGGCACCCGGACGGCGCAGGCGATATCGTTTGCGTCGGCTGCACGGGCGAGGTTCTCGGCGGTCTGCATGCCGAAGATGCCATGTTCGCAATCGATGATCGTGAAGCCAAATCCGTTCAGGCCGATCAGGTCGATGAGTTCAGGGGCCGCGATCTGGGACCATGTGCCCAAGCTTAGCTCATCAGATGCGAGAAGTGTCCTGAGATCGCGGGTCATGCGTCGGAGAGGCCAAGGATGGCCTTGCATCTGATCTCGACGAGGATCCCCGGCATCGAGAAGCCGTTGACCGAGAAGCCGGTCCAAGTCGGGTAGCGATTGGTGAAGTATCGGTCCTTCACGGCCATGAACGTCTTCAACTCGTCCATCGATCCCGCGAACCAGCTTTCGAGCTCCACCACGTCATCGAAGCCGGCCCCCGCAGCGGCGAGAACCTTGCCTGCATTCTCGAACGCTTGAGTGAATTGCGCTTCAGCCCCATCAACCACGTTGAGGTTTTCGTCACGGCCCACCTGACCGGAGCAATAGAGCGTGTCACCCACCAGGATGCCGGGCGCGTAATGGTAGATGTCGTAAATGTTTTCCATCCCGTCGGGGATGATGACCTTGCGGGTGGGCATTGGGTTTACCTCCTGTAGCAGACGGATTTCACGGCCTCGGCGATGCGGCGCGCATCGGGCATGTATTGGCGTTCCAGCCGGTCGTTGTAGGGCACCGGCATCTCGGGCGCGCCGATGCGGGCGACGGGGGCGTCGAGCCAGTCGAACGCGGACTCGGTGATGGCCGAGGCGATTTCACCGCCAAACCCGCCGAAAAGCGGCGCTTCGTGGACGACGACGGCGCGGTTGGTCTTGCGGACACTGTCGGCGATGGTGTCGATATCGAGCGGCTTTATTGTGCGCGGGTCGATGACCTCCACGCTGATCCCTTCACCGGCCAGTTTCTCGGCGGCCAGCACGGCCCGCTCCACCATGGCGAGGGTGGCGACCACGGTGCAGTCCGTCCCCTCCCGTACGATACGCGCGCGGCCGGGTTCGAGCGCGTAGCTGTCTTCGGGCACCGGTTGGGCTTTGCCGAGGTACAGGAGCTTGTGTTCCAGAAAGACGACCGGCCCGTCATGGCGGATGGCGGCGGCCATGAGGCCCTTGGCGTCATAGGCGGAGGAGGGCGCGTAGATCTCCAGCCCCGGTACATTGGCGAAGAACGTCTCCAACGATTGGCAATGCTGCGCGGCCAGCCGGATGCCAGCGCCTTGCGGACCCCGGAAGACGATGGGCACCTTGGCCTTTCCGCCCAACATGAAGCGCGCCTTGGCCGCCTGGTTGACGATCGCGTCCATCATCAGGGTCACGAAATCCCAAAGCTGAGCTTCCACAACCACACGTTTGCCGCGCATGGCCGCGCCGACGCCGCAGGTGGCAATTGCGCCTTCGGAGATCGGCGTGTCGCGCACGCGGTTCGGGCCAAATTCCTCGAAAAGGCCGCGGGTGAGGCCGAAAATGCCGCCGGTTTTGCCGATGTCTTCGCCCAAGAGGATCACATCCTTGTCGCGGGCCATTTCCTGCGCGAACGCCTCCGTGATGGCCTGGGCATAGGTGATTTCGCGATTGCCCGTTGCAGGGGGAGCGGCTTGCAGCGGAGGACGCGGTGCGCTGACGAGGGCCATGGCGCCTTCCATCTCGGGTTCCGATTGCGATTTCGCCCAGTCGATGGCCGCCTCGATCTCGGCTTCCGCGGCTTCGGTCAGCGCCGAGTACCTTGTGTCGTCGAGTTCGGAACGTGCCGCCATGTCCGCCCCGAGGCGGATGATCGGATCGCGGGATTTCCACGCCTCCTCCTCCTCTTCGCTCCGGTAGGCGGGCAGATTGGCGCGCATGGAATGGTCATCCCAGCGATAGGTCAGCGCCTCGATCAGGGTTGGCCCATCGCCTGCGCGGGCGCGCAGAGCGGCGCGGGTGACGGCGGCATGGATTGCAGCCAGATCATTGCCGTCGACCCGTTCGTTCGGCACGCCGTAGGCGTCGGCGCGGCCCGCAATCGTGGCACCCGCCGTGACCGCCTCGGTCGCTGTCGTCAGGCCGTATTGGTTGTTTTCGCAGAAGAAGATCAGAGGCAGCTTCCAGATCGCGGCAAGGTTCATGGCCTCGTGGAACATGCCTTCATTGGCCGCGCCATCGCCGAAGAAGGTGATCCCGATGGCAACGGTGCCATCGAGTTGCTCGGCCAAGGCAGCGCCCGTGCCAAGGCCCATGCCCGCGCCAACAATTCCGTTCGCACCAAGAATGCCGTTTTCGAAATCCGCGATGTGCATGGACCCGCCCAGGCCCGCGCAATAGCCCGCTTCGCGGCCCATCAGTTCGGCGAACATCCGACCCAGATCGGCCCCTTTTGCAATGGTGTGGCCGTGGCCCCGATGATGGGTCAGCACGAAATCCCGCGGCTCCAAAACGGCGCAGGCGCCCGCCGCGATGGCCTCTTGCCCGACACTGGAATGGGCGGTGCCCTTGATGACGCCTTGCAAGAACAGCTCCTTCGCGCGGGTCTCGAACCGGCGGATGCGCAGCATCATCTTCAGCGCGGCAAGGCGGTCGTCGGGCCCGAGCGTGTTGTTGGTGAATTCCTGGCGCAGCGTGTCGAGGATGGAGGGATCAGTCATGCGTCACCCGTACACCAGCCGTGGCAGCCACAGCGATAGATCGGGCCACAGGATCACGATGACAAGCGCCATGATCTGCAGCCCGATGAACGGCCATTGCGCGGAGAAGATGTCTTGCAGACTGACACCTTCGGGCGCGGCCCCCTTGAGGTAGAAGCAGGCCGGGCCAAAGGGGGGCGTCAGGTAGGCGATCTGCATCGACAGGTTGAAGACGATGCCGAACCAGATCGGGTCATAGCCCAATTCCGTCAGAACCGGCAGGAAGATCGGCATGGTCAGGAACAGGATGCCGATCCAGTCGATGAAGAACCCCAGCAGGATGAAGACGCCGACCATGACCGCGAGGATCACGGACGGATTGTTGGACACGTCCGCCAGCATCGTGGAGGCGAAGTCGATCCCGCCCATCAGGTTGTAGACGCCGATCAGGGCGTTGGTGCCGAAGACCAGCCAGAACACCATGCCGCAGGTGCGCAGAGCCTGGACCATAACATCGCGGATCATCGCGTAGCTGAGCGTGCCGCGCACCCATGCGGCGACGGCGGCCCCGAAGGCCCCAAGGGCCGCGCTTTCGGTGATCGAGGCGAAGCCGAAATAGATCGAGACGAGAACCCCTGAGGCGACCAGGATCGGCAGAATGACCCCCTTGAAGAGCGCCAGCTTCTCGCCAAGTGGCAGGTCGCGTTCCTCGGCAGAGAGGGCCGGACCCAGGGCCGGGTTGAACCAGCATCTGGCCAAGACATATGTCGCGTAAAAGCTGGCCAGCATGAGGCCCGGCACGAGCGTGGCCAGGAACAGATGCGAAATGCTGACCTGCGCAGTCAATCCAAAGAAGATCAGGATGATCGAGGGCGGGATCATGGTGCCGAGGGAGCCGCCCGCCGTGATGATGCCAATGGCAAGCTTCTTATCATAGCCGAGCCGCAACATCTGCGGCAGCGCGATCAGGCCAAGCAGCACGATCTCGCCTCCGATGATGCCCGTGGTCGCGCCCAGGACGACCGCAACAAACACGGTCACGACCCCGATGCCGCCGCGCAGACTGCCCGCCCAGACATGAAACGCATGATAGAGATCGCGCGCGACACCGGATTTCTCCATGAAACTGGCCATGAGCACGAACATCGGCACGGCGATCAACTCGAAGGAGCCAATGAATTCGGCAGTTCGCGCACCGATCAGGAACAGGCCGTTCGGCCCGAAACTCGCCACCGTCAACACGACGGCAATGGCGCCCGACACGAAGGCGACCGGAATGCCGAGGATCAGAAGCGTCATCATCGCGACGACGATGAGGATGGAAACCGTTGCGATATCCATGCCTGTCAGGGCCTCGGCCCGATACGGGTTTCGGGGGGGATGGTGCTGTGCGGTGTGTCATCGGGCGGGTAGCTTTCCTCCCCGTGGCGCAGGAGCCGCCACAGCCGGATCAGCACAACAATCAGAAAAAGGGTGGCCGCGAGAAACAGTGCGACCTTCAGGTATGCCGGAACGGGCGTGTTCCACGACGTACCCGAGCGTTCGGGAAACCAGGTGCCGTCGGGCATGTAGCGGAACGCCGCGCGTTGCGCGATGTTCCAGCCGGAAACGGCCAGTCCGCCCAGGAACACGATACCGCACAGATGGCCGAGCCCCTCCAGCGCAAGGCGCGGCTTTCGCGGTAACTTGTCGGCCACGACCGAGATTCGCATGTGGCCGCGTTCGGCCATGCAGAAGGCGCCGCCGAACAGGAACGCGACTGCGCCGAGGAGTCCGGCAATCTCGTGTGCCCAGAAGGTCGGCGCGTTGAAGCCGTATCGGGCGACCACTTCCACCACCATCATCACGACGATGATGCCGAAACCATAGGCGGCGAGCGTGCCCAGCATCAATGTGAGACGTGTCATGATGGCCCCTTTCGAGATGCTTCGGGCTACCTGTTGGCAGCCCGAAGCAGCGGTATGATCACATGATGCCCAACTCGGCGAGGAAGGCGCGGTGGCTCTCGACGATCTGCGCCGCACGGTCGTTGCGCGAACCCCAATCGTCCCAGACCTCTTGAAGCATGGCGCGGAAAGTCGCGGCATCCTCATCGCTGAACGCGATGAACTCCACGCCCAGGTCGTCCCGTGCCGCAGCGATCGCGGCTTCTTCCTGTTCGGCCAGGACGGTTTCCAGAGTGGCCGAAAGCCCCTCGCAGGCGGCGGTGAATGCGGCCTGGTTCTCGGGCGAGAGGGCCTCCCATTTCTCCATCGAGACCGACATTTCGGTGACCGGCATGGAATGCCCCGCGCGGATCGAGTAGGGCGCGTTCTGATACATCCCGAAGGCCATGTTGAGGCCGACATTGGCGAGGTCCGACGCATCCAGCACGCCGGTCTCCAGCGCGGTGATCGCATCCCCCGGCGAGAGATTGACGAGTTGCGCGCCGGCCCGCGTCAGCAGGTCCGACGGCAAGCCGCCGGGGGCGCGTATCGTGATGCCCTCGAAATCCGCGACCGAGCGGATCGGCACGGTCGACGGGATTTCCTCACCCGGCCAGTGCACGATGCAGATCAGGTGCATACCGTAATCCGCATAGAGCGCGCGCCCCAGTTCAAGGCCGCCGCCCTCGCTGAACCAGCGCGCACGGGTTTCCACGTCGGGATAGGCCGACAGGGTATCGCCGAAGACCGCGAAGGCGGGGTCGAGTCCGGCAAAGAAGGTCGGCCCGGTGTATTGGCCATCGAGAAGGCCGTTTCTGATGGCGTCCATCGTGTCCGTGGCACCAACGACCGAGCCCGCGGGGAAGACCTGGATCTCGACCTCGCCGCCTGTCGTCTCGGCCAGTTCGGCGGCCATGTCTTCGAATGCCGTGGTGGTCGCGGCGGTCGCGCCAAGGAATGTCTGCATTCGGAAGTTTTCGGCGAAGGCGGGCATCGCCATGAGGCCAATGGCCGTTCCAAGCACAAGAGTCCGGATAGTCATCTCTCTTTCCTCCCTGAGATGTCGGTGGTCGTGCGCGGTCTCATGCCGCGATACGTGGGGTTTTCATGTTGAGGATGCGGCGCGTATCAGCCACCGTGGCGGGTTCCCGGCCAAGGCGGCGGGCCTGGGCCGCGACCTTTTCGATGACCTCCGCATTGGTCATGTGCCGTGCGCCGTCCAGGTAAGCGTAGTCACCCAGACCGATGGAAATATGCCCCCCCTGCCGGATGATCTTTTCCGTCAGCTCGAACAGGTCGCCCTTGTAGTTCACGACCGTCCAGACGGTCTCGAATTCAGGCGGCAGGAAAGCTGTGTGCGCATCAAGCCCGGCTTCGGTGCCCGGGTGACCGGCAAAGATGATTTCATCGGTCATGCAAAAACAGACATAAGCCGGCGCATCGAGCACACCCATTTTCAGGAAGTGCTCAATCTGGCGCGTGAAGCTGACGTTCCAGCTGACCAGATAAGGCGTCAGGTTGTAGTGACGGATACGCTCGGCGAAATACATCAACGTGCCAGTGGAGTTCTTGTAGATCAACTCGGTGGTGTCGTATTTGCCCGCGGCGGGGTTCCACCAATCGACGTTCACGCTGCCGGTATCCATCGGTGCAAAATCCGGCGCGGTATCGGGCGACTTCATCATCTCTTCAATGGCGGCGAACCGGCCCTTCGCATCGGCGTCATTGGCCACGTAGCCGAGGGTCGGGTGGATCAGAATATCGGATTGCGCCCGGATACCCGCATTCGTCTCCAGATAGAAATTCGGATCGTGGGACGGCGTTCCATCCGCGTGGCGACCGTGGAAATGCACGATGGAGGCGCCTGCGTCGTAGCAGGCCTTTGCATCGGCGATGATCTCGGAAGGGAGGAACGGGACATGCGGGTTGCCGTCTCGCGTTGCGAGCTCGTTCACGCGGGCTTCGATGATGATCTTCTCCATTCCGTACCCTCCCAAACGCACCCGCCAAAGGGCGAGTCGCCTCGACGATGGGCGAACGGGCTATCAGAATCCATACTTAAGTTATATATACGTTGCAAAAACCGTCCTTTCATATTACTTAAGATATATGACAAGGCAATTATCAGCTGCGAATACGGTGCATGATGTCGGCGATCTTCTTGGCGGTGCGTTTGCCGGGCACACGATGCAGCGGCTCAGAACGCCGGAAGGAAAGTATCGATACAGCTATGTAAGCGCCGGGTTGAAGGCGTCGTTCGGACTGGATCCGGCGGAGTTGATGGAACTCGACGAAGTGGACCACAGCTGGATCCACCCGGAGGATCGCCAAGGCTTTATCGATGCGCTCGAACACTCGGCTGCGGCGCTGTCCCGCCTCGACGAAGAGGTGCGCGTCGCCAAGGCCGGCGGCGGCTACCGCTGGGTGCGCTCGGTCGGCAATCCGCGCCGATTGGCGGACGGCACCGTGATTTGGGACGGTGTTGCGTTGGATGTGACGGATCGGCACGAGGCACACGAGGCGCTGGAGCGTACGTTGCGGCAGGCCCGACAAAACGAGACATCCGAAGGACGATTTTCCTATATCGCGGCCCAGGACGTGTTGGATGGTTTGTCGCGATTGCGCGCAGCCGTCGACCGGCTTGGTTCGGATGCTCCGGAAGTTCACGATGTGAAGGCTGTATTTTCGGATTTCGAGCGTGCCCTTTTGGCTGCCAGGGACCTGGTCGAAAAGCCCGCTACAGACGCGATAACGCGGCCACCGGCGTCCGTTTCAATCCGCACAGCGCTGACCGACAGGCAAAGAGAGATCCTTGCAGCTGTCGCGCGCGGTGCAACGAACAGGGAAATCGCTCGCGAAATGCAGATCTCGGAAGGCACCGTGAAACTCCATATCTCAGCGATCTTGAAACGACTGGGGGTACAGAACCGGACGGAGGCAGCGCTGGCATGGAGAGTCGCATGAGCGGTCCGATCTCTGTGCCGATGTGCCGACGACGCGACCTTGAACGAGAAAAGCACAGGCTTCCCGACGCATTCCGGTATCAGTCAGTTCTTCGGGATCGGGCGGGACGATGTTCCATGCATCTGGTGCGAACAGAACTGAACGAATGTCTTCTCGCTCGGTGTCCTGACACGTCGGAAAGACCAGAAACGCAGCGGGTCACTGCCGGATGGGAACAACTTCCTTGCTCTTGTTCATCTTACAACTCGAGCCTGGAAGGCTGAGGTTATGAGGGAACATATCTGAATGCCTTCGATCTGATACGGTTGGGTAGTCACATACTTGGCGTAGGGGCATCCGGAGTGCCGTGCGTTGGGCCATTGTCGGATTTCGAGAAGCGACGGGGATGCGTTTTTGATCCCGCCAATGACCATGGCGGGCCGGAACAGTTGGATAGGTAGTAACGTTCAAATTCAACAACCCACCGCAGCCTTTCACCTAATCGTCAAAGTAGGCTTGGTGAGTTGTGTAAATGGCCGCAATTGTCGGCGTAAGACGATCCAGATGGGTTCGAAGGACGTCATCGGCCGTTTGCACGTCACCGCTGAAGACGGCAGTCAATAGCGATTGATGGTCCAAGTACAAGACGCCCATCGCGTCTTTGCTGGTCAACGCCAACATGCAAAGGCGATCCACCTGCGCCTTGTTCTCGGCGATGATGTCGAAGGCGAATGCCTGTTTCGCGGATGCACAGAGCAGTTTGTGAAACTCGTAGTCCAGTTCATGAAACCCATCCACATCGTCCGCCGCAACCGCACCTGCCTGTTCACGCAGATTGGCCTTCAGGGACGCATCCACCGAGGTGTCTCTATCCATGGTTGCCGCCCGAACAACCTCCAATTCAACGGCCGTGCGCACAAAGCGGGCATTTGATATCAGCTGCCGCGAGAACGGTCGCACGACCGTCGCCCGTTGGGGGCGGACAAGAAGAAGGTTGAGGTTCGCAAGGCGGCTAAATGCCTCCCGCACGGGCTGGCGAGAGAATCCAAACGACTTCGCGACCTCTGACTCTGAAATCTTGGTGCCAGGCAGCAAGTCGAGTCGCGTGATCCGTCCATAGAGTTCGTCAAACACCACATCACTGCTTGTCGTGCGTTCAAGGGCTCCGAGTGCTGTCATTTCCTGCATGTCCAACGGTTGTTTCCCTCAGTTTGGCAGGGTTTTGCAAAAAAGAACAGAGCAAACTTGGATACTAGAAAGAGGTAAAGCCTTTGATTTATGGTGGAAATTGTCTTCTCCGTCCATGCTCAAATATATTTTATGTTGACTAGTATCCCAGTTTACATATTGAGTGGCGCCATGAGCCACGGCAGGGCGGCGATGCGTGCCAGGGGAGGCGGGAAGAACTCAACTTTGGGTTTTCCATGGTCCGGCACCCAAGCCCGCACAGTTTCTGACTTGGGACCTGGCCAGCTTCTGGCTGGAATAAACAACAAATTGAATCTCATCTGGGAGGACCGAATGTTCAATTTTTCAACGAAGACGATGGCCGTAACCGCCATCCTGCTGAGTAGTGTTGCAACTGCGCAGGCCGACATCACGCTGCGTGGTGCAAGTATGTTCGACGAGGACCATGCCTTCACTCAGACGCTGCGCGAATTCGAGCGGCTGGTCGCCGAAAACTACGATGGCGAGGTGAGCTTTGACCTGCGCCTGAACGGCGAACTCGGCGTCGAGTCCGACTATGTCACATACCTCAACCAAGGCGTTGCCGTGGATTACACAATCCTCGCCCCGTCCAACATGGCAGTTTTCTCGGAATCCATTCCGCTGATGGACATGCCATTCCTGTTCCGCGATCTGGAGCACTGGAACGCAGTGCTATCCTCCGATGTTCTGGCTCCGCTGGAAGATGATCTGCGCGGGGCCGCTGGTATCGTGATCGTCGGCTACCATGGTGGCGGCGTGCGCAATCTTGCCTCGGCCGAGCCAATCACCAACATGGAAGAGCTGGCCGGACATCGTATGCGGGTGATGGGGGCGCCGATTCAGGCACAGACCTTCGACGCTGTCGGGGCTGCGCCATCGGCTATCGCCTATAACGAGGTATACAACGCGATCCAAACAGGCGTGATCGCCGGGTTTGAAAACGAGGCCGCCTCGATCCAGAATCTGAACTTCTACGAAGTGGCACCCCATATCTCGCTGACGCAGCACACGATCACCGTGCGTCCAATTGTGATGTCGGCGGCAACCTTCGACAATCTGCCCGAGGATCTGCAGGCGGCGGTGATGCAGGCCGGTGCTGAAGCGGGCGCCTTCGGTCGCGCCCTTGAAAGCGGCGCCGACGGCGAGATTCTTCAAGAAATGCTCGACGCAGGCCAGATCGAAGTGCACGAATTCGAAGGACGCGAGCAGATGCTCGAACTGGTTCAACCTGTGCAGGACGCTTATGCAGCCGAGCTTGGTGCGACCGAGCTGCTCGAAAGCATTCGCGGAATGTGATGACCTTCTGGTCGACGGGCGGTGCAGGCTGACTGCGCCGCCCGTCCACTCACCGGTCGGCGAGGCGCGGTCAACGATCTTCGATAGGGACACAACATGCTAGGAACACTCATTGACCGCCTTTGCGCGGGCCTCCGCGTCGCGCTCGGCGTGTTGATGGGGGCGCTGGCTGTGCCGGTCGCGATGCAGGTCCTTTCGCGTTACACGGGGATCATCCCCACGTATCTCTGGACGGAAGAGCTGGCGACGTTCCTCTTCGTCTGGATCGTCATGATCGGGTCTATCGTGGCCGTCTGGGACGGCACACATTTCGACGTGCGGATCACCCGTGACGCCAAACGCCCCTTCTTTCGCCTTCTACAGAACGGCATCGTGCATTTCGCCATCATGCTGTTCGGCGCTCTGTTCCTGATCTACGGCATCGAATACACCGAATTCGGCGGCAATCAGCGTTCTGTCATGATGCGCGCCAACCTTGCCATCACCCACGTCTCCGTACCGATTGCCGGTGGCCTTTGGATGCTGCTGGCAGGCTATCGCCTGATGGAAGATGTGGCGGAATTCCTAAACCGGGAAAACGCGCAGACATGATACTCGAGACCGCCACCGCGGCCACGATGCTGATTGCCACGTTCCTGCTGCTGATCTTGATCCGCATCCCGGTGGCCTTCGCCTTGGGCCTTGCGACGATACCAGTGGTATTGCTTGAGCTGCGGCTGACACCCTTCATCGTGCTTGACCGGATGTTTCAGTCGTACAATTCGTTCATCCTTCTTGCGGTGCCGTTCTTTCTTTTGGCTGCCAACCTGATGAATTCAGGCAAGGTCACAGACCGTCTGATCGAGTTGGCGCGCGTTCTGACCGGGTGGATGCCTGGCGGCCTTGGTCATGTGAACGTTGCCGTGTCGATGTTGTTTGCGGGCATCTCGGGCTCCTCCACGGCAGATGCGGCTGGCATAGGCAAGATCCTGATCCCCGCGATGCAGAGGGAAGGCTATGACACCCGCTTTGCCGTGGCGATCACGGCATGCTCGTCGGTCATGGGGGTCATCATCCCGCCGTCGATCCTTATGATCGTCTGGGGCGGTGTCATGCAGGTCTCGGTCGGGGCCCTGTTTCTGGGTGGCGCGATCCCGGGTCTGATGATTGGCCTTGCCTTGATGGGTACCGTCTACGCCTTTGCAAAAGCGCGCAACTACCCGGTGATCGCCGCGCCGAACTGGACCGAATTCTGGGCTGCATGGCGCGGCGCGGCGCTCGCGCTTCTGACACCGGTCTTTGTGATCGGCGGGATCGTTGGTGGCCTCGTCACCCCCACGGAAAGCGCCATTATCGCGGCCGGCTATGCGCTGATCCTCGGCATGTTCGTGTATCGGACGGTCACGCCAGCGGACCTTGGCCATATCCTCTATGATACCGCTCGCTTTGCCGCCATTTCGCTTTTCGCGATTGGAACGGCGTCCGCCTTCGGATGGCTGCTGTCGTTCTACAACGCGCCGCGTCTGATGGTCAGCGTCCTGACGGCATGGGAGTTCGGGCCGTTTGGAACGGCGCTGCTGATCGCGCTTCTGTTCCTGCTGTTCGGGCTTTTCATCGATGCCATTCCGACGATCATCATCCTTGGCACGGTCCTGATGCCCGTCGCGCAGGCCGGTGGTGTCGACCCGATTGCCTTTGCCATCATCGGAATCGTGTCGCTCGCCTTCGGGTTGGTTACGCCGCCCTACGGATTATGTTTGCTGATCTCCGCCGCCATCGGCGGCCTCAACGTCATTCAGGTCCTGCGCGAGGTCGTGTTCATCCTGGCCCCGATGCTGCTCATCCTGATCCTGCTGGCGGCGTTTCCCGAAATCATCTTGTGGCTGCCCAAAGCCCTCATGCCCGGCACGTTCCCGGACTGACGCTGCGCTTCCCCAGTCACACACACGCGAAGCCCGCATTTCGCAAAAGGAAGGATCGACATGAAACTTGAAGGTAGAACCGCAATCGTGACCGGTGGGGGGCGTGACATTGGCCGCGCCGTTGCCGTCAAGCTTGCCTCCGAGGGCGCGCAGGTCGCAGTGAATTACTACTCCAGTTCGACGGGGGCGGAGGAAACCGTTGCCGTGATCGAGACAGCTGGCGGCAAGGCGTTTGCCATGCAGGGCGACCTGAACAAGAAGGCGGATGTCGATGCGCTGGTCTCGCACACGGTTGAGACCTTTGGCGGCGTCGACATTCTGGTGAACAATGCCGGTGGCCTCATCGCCCGCAAGACGATTTCCGATATGCCGTTGGAGCATTGGGAGGCGGTCATGAGCCTGAACCTCACCAGTACTTTCCTGATGACGCAGGCATGCCTGGCCAAGATGACGTCCGGCGCCATCGTCAATCTCGCAAGCCAGGCCGGTCGAGACGGGGGCGGGCCCGGCGCCGTTGCCTACGCCACGGCAAAAGGTGCCGTAATGACGATGACACGCGCCCTGGCGAAGGAGGTCGGCCCGAAAATCCGCGTCAACGCGCTGTGTCCCGGCATGATCGACACGGAATTTCACAACGTTCACACACCCGATGCCGGCCGCCGTGGGTTTGAAGCAAACGCGCCACTGAAACGACAGGGCCATGTTGAGGATGCCGCAAAGCTGGTGCTGTTTCTGGCCAGCGACGACAGTGCGTTCATTACGGGGGCCAACATCGACATCAATGGCGGCATGTTGTTTTCATAGAACCAAGGAGTTCGTTTGGTGTCCGATTTTCCGATTGTCTCGACCGGGCAACATGTCACGCGGCAAGTGCTTTCCGATCATCCGGACCTTATGGTTGTCGCATTCAGGTTCGATGAGTCCGGTGCCGTAGGGGCCTTGCACAATCACCCGCATGTGCAATCGACCTATGTCGAAAGCGGGCGATTTCGGTTCACTTTGGGCGACCGGGAAAAGGAGGTCGGTCCGGGAGACAGCTTCGTCGTTCCCTCCGGTCAAACCCACGGCTGTGTCTGCATGGAGCCCGGAACGCTGGTAGATTGCTTCACGCCGCGCCGTGACGATTTCCTCTGAGCGCGATGCGATTTCTGGCGATCGGCGATTGCATGGTGGACCTCGCGCCTTCTGATCGAGCCGGCGTATTCACGTTTGGCTTCGCGGGGGATACGTTCAACACGGCTTGGTACTGGCTCAAATCGCGCCGTCCTTCGATGAGGAGGCCGGGTGGCCTGGCGATGCCGCCCCGGACGCGACCCTTGACCGCCTTGCACAGATCGGTGTGAGCCGCGTTGTTGGTAGGAACGAAGAGCATTCAGTTGTGCATCAGGACGGGTTTGTCCGCCGCCGAAGGTCGCGACACCACGGCCGCAGGCGACAGTTTCAATGCGGGCGTTCTGGCGGGGATCGCGATAGGATGGGATTTGACGACAGGAGTTGCTTGCGGCTGCGGTCTGACACGCGATGTCGTTCAACGAAAAGGGGCCCTTGCCCCCGTTGCGTGGGATCCGGCGCTGTGAGTGTCTCCTGTTTGTGGCAAACAATCCAAACGGGTGGGAGCATATGAAACAAACCTGGCGCTGGTTCGGTCCCACCGATCCTGTTTCCATCAGTGACGTCCGGCAGACGGGCGCTTCGGGCATCGTTTCAGCCCTCCACCATGTGCCAAACGGGCAGGTCTGGACGCACGGGGAGATCAGGAAACGCCAACGGGAAATCGAAATGCCCGATGGCGATCCGTCCGGCCTGACGTGGGATGTTGTCGAAAGCCTTCCAGTCTCGGAGGCGATCAAGTCGCAAAAGGGCCCCGTGAAGGAACACCTTGAGGCTTACAGGCAAAGCCTTTCGAATCTGGCGGAATGCGGCTTACGCACAATCTGCTACAACTTCATGCCGGTATTGGATTGGACACGGACGGATTTGCGCCACCCGTTGCCACATGGCGGCCATGCCATGCGGTTCGATCTTGTGGATTTCATCGTGTTTGACTGCTTTGTCCTCGAAAGGCCGGGTGCGGTGCACGACTATTCGGCCGAGATCGTGGGCACCGCCCAAGCGCGGTTTGCCGAGCTTGGCGACAAGGGCTGCCGGACGCTTACGGCTAACATCGTTGCGGGCTTGCCGGGCGCCAACAATGCCTGGAGCCTTGATGATGTAAGGGAGTGCCTTGTCGCCTACCGTGGCACACCCCACGAGGCGCTTCGATCCAACCTCATCGATTTCCTGTCGGAAGTTGTTCCAACTGCCGAACGGCTCGGCATCCGGCTTTGCTGCCATCCGGACGATCCGCCCTTTCCTCTGCTGGGATTGCCTCGGGTTCTGTCGACCGAACAGGATTACGCCGCCGTCCTGGGTGCGGTGGACAGTCCCTCTAGCGGCGCCACGTTTTGCACCGGGTCATTGGGTGTGGCCGAAGAGTTCGACCCGGTGGCGTTCATCGCCCGGCTTGGCCATCGCATCCATTTTGTTCATTTGCGCAATACCGCGCGCTCCGGCCCCCGCGATGGTCAACGCTACAGCTTCACGGAGGCCGAACACCTGGGCGGCGACACCGATATGGTCGCGACCATTCGTGCGCTTGTGGCACAGGAAGATCGACGCCGCGAGACGGGCCGGGCCGATTGCGAGATCCCGATGCGACCCGACCACGGCCACGCATTGCTGAGCGATCTCGTGCGTCCCGGGCAACCCGGCTATCCACTCATTGGACGGATGCGCGGGCTTGCGGAACTTCGCGGCGTCATGCTTGGCAGCTCTTAGACCACCGTAAACGGCCCGGCCCCGTGTGATCGGCCTACCTTTGTTTGATGGTCGATCCACAGGCGACGCGTACACGTCGGTCCGAGACTGGTCTTTGAAGCACGACAAGTCGTGGTGAGACTGTTGCCAGACCACAAAGCCCGCCGCGTAATCCCTTGCCCGCAACAGCATGGAGAACTCCAGCTTCGCGACACCCGTCACTTATCCGAACTGCCAACACGCATTTGGGTGGACCAATGTCCGTTTCGGCGGGCAGCGTTACTGCATATCGGACCAGCGCAACAACTGCGGGCCACACAGTCTCAACTGTTATTGGTGGTTCAATTCCTTAGCGGCCGCCCCGACACCCGGCGGGTATACCGGACCCATTCAACGAAATGTTGTTGCGGCCATAGGTTGCGCAATGGGAATGAGGTGATTGTCAAACGACCTTGGGTGGCTTCGCAGAAGCACGGCTTGAGCGACGGAGCTCCAGTAGCCAACATCGCCTTCACCAGTGGCAAAACAGAATCCAGATCCGGCTCGACCGCTCAAACCACAGACATCTGGGGCAGCAATTGAGTGCGCGAAAGCCCGGCTGGCGGTATTGAAGACCTGAACCACTCCACCTCTTGGCGAACTGATGCCGACCAATCGGGCGCCGTTTGAAAAGGCAACACTGCCGGCATATCCTTGGAGTTCCAAATGATCTGCGTTGTCCGCTGCCAAGGGCTCGATAGGACTGCCTCTTTGATGCAGCCCAAGCAGCGCAGGGGCATCAAGCGGATCGCCTTGCCACTGCATGGCCAAGGCCACGGTCCCATCGGGCGCTACATCGAGATGGCGGATCGAGTTCATGCGGTAATCGGCACCCAACTCCAACTGCTCCAACACCGCCCCGTCCGGAGACACGTAGCTGAGATTGGGGCGCATTGTCGGAAGGTTCAGCTTGGCTCGACCACTATCGGGGTGGGTTTCGATACCGCCATTGGCAACGACGAGGGTTTCCGTGCCGGGCAGCCGCAGGATGTCGTGGGGACCAATGCCACCGGAGGCAATCTCAGCTACGCGGATGTAACCCT
This sequence comes from uncultured Roseicyclus sp., assembly GCA_947494975.1. Lineage (GTDB taxonomy): Bacteria > Pseudomonadota > Alphaproteobacteria > Rhodobacterales > Rhodobacteraceae > Gymnodinialimonas. The sequence goes on from CANLXA010000002.1 coordinate 175,110, forward strand.
GCCGTGCATCCCAGATGCCGATGACACCCCGGGCGGCATCAAAGTCATTCTCGGTCGTGTAGAGTGTCGATCCGTCGGCGGAGAAGGCGCCGTGTCCGTAGAAGTGGCGCCCGTCCGGTGCCGTGACGCGGGCAATCTCCGCTCCCGTGCTGCAATCAATAACAAGGGCGAACGTTCCTGGCCTGCGGGCGAAGGCTATGACCTCGGGACGGATTGGATGGGCCGCGGCGGCGTGGCCGCGGGCGGGAAGGTCGACTTCGAATATGATCTGCCCGCCAATGCCCAGTCCACACAATGTGTAGACCCCATCGGGGCGGAGGGCGGCGGTGACGTAGGCCGGATTTCCCGCATCGGCCCAGGTGGCTTTGGGGGCGAGGCCGGTGGCAAGAAGGCCAGCCAAGACGGCACGACGGGCAACCATCAGTCGCCATCCAGTGAGTTGAACCCAGCCGATACGCCAAGGCTTGGACCCATCTCTGTCACGATAAGCTCTCGCAACTCATTGATCCGCTGCTGGATCACCTCGATGCGAAAACGACCTTGGGGATCTGCCACACTGGCCAATGTTGGATCGTCCAGCCGCTCCAACTCCGAGATCGCCACGTCGAAGCCTGCGCGGATGTCAGCGTTGATAGCTGGGGCCGCGACCGTCAGAGCGGCTGACAACTCAGCCAACCCTTGCATGGAGATGATCAGGTTCTGGACGGATCGCCCAGACCTGCGGGCCTCGGCCCGGTTGGGACGGGGGCGGTCGAAGGTGCCTAAGGGACGGCCAAGACGGATATCCGCGTTGAACTCCAATCCGGTCGTCAGGGCGTTGAACAGGGCCCGCATCGCCTCCGTCTGCGATTGGTAGCGGTCGTTGGTGCCCGCCATCCGCATCAGGTCCGCGTGGGTCCGGGTCCAATCCTGTTCTATCGCGGCGGTGGTCGTGGCGATGTCCGAAGCCACGACCTGAACCAGATCGCAACGGTAGGCGGCGTCCCCCCTGGTGGAGATGTCGGAATCGAACAACAGGAATTCCATGGCGTAAAACCCCCGCGCCGCGACGGAGACGCTGGCATAATCCGAGGCGATCACCGGATCGCTGGCGCCGATCAATTGCGCCAACGCCCGGGGTGTCGCTCCCCGGCTGTCGGGCCAGAACGCCAAGGCGAAGGCGCGGTTTTCCGCCTCGAACGGGCCGAACCGCAGGTGGCTGATGCGGACCCACGCATCGAAAGCTTCGTGGTAGGCCGCGACAAGCGCCGGGGACATGCAATCCTCGGCCGCCAGGGCAAGGGCCTGGCTGGCTTCTGCAAGCTGCGTCACCCCTGGCAGGACATGGTTGTTAAGGGCTGCATCGATGGCGGCTTGGTGGTCCTGAGCGGCAACTGCGGACGGAAGGGCGACGATCAGGGCGAAGGTCGCAAGACGCATGTCACAGGCTTTCGAGGAAGGTGATCAGGGCGGCGCGATCAGCCGGCGGCATGGCAATGACGGCCTCGCGGGACGCCTCTGCCTCTCCGCCGTGCCATAGGACGGCTTCCAACAGGTTACGGGCACGACCATCATGGAGGAAGTAGGTGTGGCCGCTGACCGTCTCCGTCATGCCAATCCCCCAGAGTGGTGCGGTCCGCCATTCGCGGCCCGTTGCTCGTCCTTCAGGTCGGTTGTCAGCCAGTCCGTCACCCATATCGTGCAGCAACAGGTCGGTGTAGGGCCAGATCAACTGGAAGCTGGTGGCCGGATCGCGCTCCAGCCTGTGCGTGACAAAAGCAGGCGTGTGGCAGGCGGCACATTGGGCCGTGTGGAAGATCTCCCGTCCTCTGAGCACGGTTGGGTCGTCGACATCGCGGCGGGCGGGAACGGCGAGGTTCTGGCTGTAGAACGTCACCAGGTCGAGGCCAACGTCATCGATTTCCAGCCCCTCCTGCTCGGGATCTCCCCCGTGCAGGGCAGCCACGCAATCCATTTGCATTTCGGTGCATTCGCCCCATCCGTTCGGGTGCAGTGCGTTCGAGATGCCGATATCGCCGGCGAAGGCACCGGCACTTTGTTCGCGGATCGTGGGGTTGCCTGCCTTATGGCCGAAGCGTCCCAACATCGGTTGGTTGTATTCCAGTGACCAGACGATCTGGGGGCGCCCGGAGATTCCGTCTCCATCGCGATCGTCCGGGTCGGCGTTGGCGAGGATGTCTTCCACGGGGATCGCTTCCAACAGGCCAAGGCCAATCATCTGGTTGGCGATGCGTGGGCTGAGCATTGCATCGGGATGCAGGGGGCCGTAGCCGAGGTCGACGGCATCATAGGTGGGTTGGCGGAGCGTTGCTGTTTCGCCCCCGGACAGGGCCACCTCAATCTCTTCATACTCGATTTGAAGGGAGTATTCCGCGGCGAAGCCGGGAAGGCTGAAATCTTGCAACTGGGTGCCGTAATTCGGATCACCCTGTGTGGCGATGTAGTCCGCGATCTCGGACAAAGGGCCTGCGTTGATGGTTGGGGCAGGGATTGAGATACGCAGGAACATCGACACGGAACTGTCGTCGGGTCCTTCCGGCGGATGGCCACGCCCGTCCTTGACGTGGCACCGCTGGCAGGACCGGGCGTTGTAGAGCGGCCCCAGACCGTCGCTCGCGAGGGTTGAGGCCGGGGCCGTCACCCAGAGCCGGCGGAACAACCCGTTCCCGACCCTGAAGTTCAACTCGCCCTCGAAGCTGAGGTTTCCCAATGGCTGTGAAAATGCATCGGCGTTCTGACGGGGCCTGACAGTGCCCGCCCCGGCCGAGTTTTCCTCGAACGGAAGGGCAACCGTGAAATCAACGGGCGCAGCCGTGATCGCCGCGATCCGGGCCCGTTCTTCATCGGTGCGGGGAATAACATCCAGATGCACATCGGCAAGCCCCTCCCATGCGGGTACGGGCGGGGTGGTATCGCTATTGGCCGCCAGGGCGAGAGCCAAGGCGATGGAGGCGGCGAGAAGGGGGGCTGATCGGTTCATCTTTGCAATCCGCATCGGGTGAAGTGACATACATTGCCACTTCACCCTGCCTTGTGGGTTACTCGAAGACGGCGGATGGATTGTCGAGACTGTCGGATCCCTCAAAAGCGATCGTGTCGAGGCCAAGCGCGACGACGATCCGCTCAATCGTCTGGGTCTGGGCTATGAGGCCGTTGACACCACCCATGATGAGGGCCTCACCGGCCTCATTCCCGCGTTCCAGCATCTGATCGTAGGCAAAGCCCGCCTCCGCCGCGAGGACAATCTGGCCAAGCTCGCGCATCGTCTCGGACAGGCGGATGCGCATTTCCGTGTCCAAAGCCGGATCGGTCGCGGCGACCAGATCAGACAGCGACGGCCCGCTGACGACGGTGCCGTCGGCCCGGACGTATTCGCCAAGGTAGACGTTCTGCACGCCAAGACCGTCGAGATAATGGTCGTTATGGGTGTTGTCGGCGAAGCAGGAATGCTCTTCCTCCGGGTCATTGAGCATGACGCCAAGGCGCATCCGTTCGCCCGCGACTTCCCCGTAGGAGAGCGATCCCATGCCGGTCAGCATCGCAGAGATCCCGGCGTCCGGATCGGCCATTACGGCAGCACGGGCATCGCCGCCTTCCACCCATTGGGCCGCCATCCATTCCAGATCGCTCACCAGAAGCTCGGTCGCCGCGGTCAGATACTCCGCGCGGCGGTCACAGTTGCCGCCGGTGCACGCGTCGCCTGCTGCGAAATCCGTCCAGGGACGGTTGCCCGCACCGGGGCCGTGGCCGTTCAGGTCTTGGCCCCAAAGCAGAAACTCGATGGCGTGGTAGCCCGTGGCCACGTTCGCCTCGATCCCATCGGCCTCGTGCAGCGTCTCTTCCAAAAGGGCGGGTGTGATAATGCTGGCGTCGATCTCTGTCCCCGACAATGTGAAGGAGGCATTGGCGATGACGTTGAGCGCGGCAAGCTCGTTCTCGTCGCTCGGGCCCCCGTATCCTCCGTCCACATAGTCGATCAGGCCTTCGTCCAGCGGCCAGGCGTTCACCCGGCCTTCCCAGTCATCGACGATGGCATTGCCGAAGCGATACACCTCGGTTTGCTGGTAAGGGACCCGTGCGGCCAGCCACGCGGCCCGGGCGGCAGTAAGCACCTCTGCCGAGGGGTTTGCGACCAGGTCCGCAACCGCCTCTTCCAGCGCTTCGGCCGTGATCAGGCTGTCTTCATAGCCCGCTGCCGCAATGTTTGCGTATGTGGTCAAGACGTCGGTGGCCTCTTGTGCCATCGCCGGTCCGGCAAAGAATGTGGCCAAGGCTGTGGTTGTCAGGATCGTTCTTTTCATCGCGCAGTGTCCCTTGTGTGCGGTCAGTTGGATCGACTGGCTTACGCATAGGCACTGGCTGGGTCGAAGTGGGTGTGTCGGTCAGGAATTCAAAAGACGGCGATGCATCCGCGTTGGAACAAATACATTCCAACAGATGCGCTCGCCGTCTGTTGCAGCATTGGTCCGGATTTCGGTCCGCCACTATCCAATTCCCTGCATGCAGGAGGGCTGACTCGCCCTCTGTGGATAATCCTGACCTATTTAGTCAGATAATGCAAAGCGAGATTGGGAGACACGGCAACATGTCGCGATCTGACACATCACAGACATCCGGCAATCAACTCAGGTCGATCTCTTCGAACAACGCTCTGAAAGCAGCCCTGGCTCGGTCTCGCTGCCTGACCGACCGGGCGGCATCGAGGTTGGAAAGGTCATTGCCGACAATGATCAAGCCCACCATTCCAACCTCATAGTGGGGTGTGCAGACATAGCCGTAGACCCCCGGCACGCTCATTTCGAGGGTGACCACTTCGTCCACCCCGCCGTTCCACGGCTCGACCCCCTCGGGGATCATGCCGCGTCGGGCGGCGGTGTTGTGGCCCGTGTCGGTGGGAATGAATGTCACCACATCACCAGTGGCCGCATGTAGAATGGGTGGTTCGAACACGTTGATGTTCTGATCGTCAGAGCAAGCCGCGTTCAGCATCATGATGACATGATGGCCGGGGGTGAGGAGGGGCACGTTATTGGCGAGGGCCACGCCGGTGAAACCCGCAAAGACACCAGCGGAGACAAGAAAATGGCGGCGGCCGGGATCAGTAGGCATGAACGAGCAAATCCTTCCGAGGACCTACGGTCACTTCGATGTTCACGCCGTAAGTGCTGGCAATCGTGTGGCTGCGAAGAACGACATCAGGCGGCCCTTGGGCCAGGATGCGCCCTTCACCCAACAGGATCAGGTGATCGGCGAAACGGGCCGCTAGGTTCAGGTCATGGAGCGCGACCAGCCCCGTGACTTGCCGGTCGGACATGGCATCACGGATGCGGCTCAAAACGTCGAGTTGGTGACGTAGATCGAGGGCGGATGTCGGCTCGTCGAACAGATAAACATCTGATCGGCGAACGAGGGCCTGGACGACCGAGACCATCTGGGATTGGCCGCCAGACAACTCGCTCACGTAAGCTTCCGACAGGTGCCCGATGCCGCCCTGATGCAGCGCCTTCGCCACCGCGTCGATATCCGCGCTGCCGACTTTCCAACCGCGAAGCTGCTTTTGGGCCATCATCACCACGTCGAACACGGTGAGTGCCGCGTTCGCAGTGAAGAATTGCGGCATGAAGCACACCTGTTGCAGGCGTCTTCGGGTGGTCAGTTTGGCAAGGTCCTGATCGCCAAGGTGAACCTGTCCGCTGCTGGGCTTCAGCAACCCTGCAATCAAGCGGAACAACGTGGATTTGCCGGATGCATTGGGGCCGATCAAGGCGGTCAGCTTGCCAGTGGGCAGCGGAGCAAACCCGACACCTTTGAGGATGGGCCGGCGCCCGTATGCGAATTCCAGACCGGAGACCTGCAGACCACTCATTGCCAGTGTCTTTTGCGTTGGGTGAGGATGAGAGAGATGAAGAACGGAATACCGATCAACGACGTGATCATCCCGATGGGGTAGACGACGCCCGGTGTGATCGACTTCGATGCGATGGAGGTGCCCGACAGGATCAACGCTCCGCACAAGGCGGATAGCGGTAGAAATCCGCGCTGATCTTCGCCAACGATCAGCCGCGCGATATGTGGCCCCACGAGGCCCACAAAGGCAATCGCGCCGACGAAGGACACGGCGACCGCTGACAGGAGCGAAACCCCTGCCAAAACGGCAAGGCGTAGTCCGCTGACGTTGACGCCGAGGGCGGCGGCTTTGTCCTCTCCCATCCTGAGCGCCGTCAGAGCCCAGGACTTGTAAATGAAATAGGGCAGGACAATCGCCAACAGCGCGACGCAGATCCCGACCTTCTCCCATGTGGCCCGGGCCAGCGATCCCATTTGCCAGAAGATGAGTTGAGCCAGCTGGATCTCTGATGCACCGTATTGCAGGAACATCAACAGCGCGTTGAAGGTGAACAGCATGGCGATGCCCACCAGGATCATCGCCTCGGGCGAGACCCCGCGCAGACGGGTGAAGGCAAACAGGCCGAGCGAGGTCAGCATCGCCATGACGAACGCATTCACCGTCACGAACAGACCACCCACGCCGGGGATCAGGGACCATCCCAGAACGATGGCGAGGGCGGCCCCGAAACTGGCGGCGGACGAAAGCCCAAGCGTGAACGGGTCCGCCAGCGGATTGTTGAGGATCGTCTGCATTTCGGCCCCAGCCACGCCAAGCATGGCGCCAACGGCAACAGCCATCAGGGCGACGGGCAGGCGAAGGCCCCAGATCACGACCGCTTCGTTCGTTGTGGCGATTGACGGTTGCAGGATGACTTGGATCACGCGCCCGATGCTCGCGTCAAACGGGCCGGAGACGATATCCAGCAGAACGGTAAGGCAGAGGATCGCGATGGCCGTGCCGACGATCACGGCGCGCCTGGTGATCGACTTTCGGTATCCAGTCGAGATGTCGGACACACTTGGTCCGAGCACGGGTGTATCTGTCATCGAATTGATCCTGATTGGAGAGATTGGCGGCGGCCCAGAGCAATTCCCAGCCGCCGCCCATGGTCCGCTGGTCAGTTGGACAAGCTGACCCAGAACTGACCCTCGAAGCCATACGGCAGGAACCGATAATGAAGACGTGTCATGGTCTCTTCCGGGTCAAGGTCCGGGAACGCGTCGGGGTGTAGCCACACTGCGATCTGTTGGATGGCAACGAAGTGGAAAGGCGAGTTATAGAACTGGTGATAGATGGAATGCATCCGGCCTTCCTCCACCGCCCGCAGGGTCTCGAACCCGGGACGCGCGGCCAGGGCTTGCAGACGTTCCTGGTTCACGGCCTCTGAACCCTCGTACCCCAGAAGTGTCGCGGTGACTTCCGGGCGAGCCTCGGACCAATTGGCACCGGTGCTCAGCATCACGTCCGGATCGGCGGCGATGATGCCTTCGAGGGTGATCTCCACACTGTAGGCGTTCGCCAGGGTGGAGCCATAGTTCACGCCCCCGGCAAGCTCGATGAAGCGGCCATAATTGTAGCTTCCGAACGTGTTGCAGCAGAAATCCGGGTTCCAGCCTGCGGCGTTCTCCATCACGACAAGGGGGCGCTCTTCCGCCGGAATGCCGTCGACAACGTTGGTCACACGGCGCATCTCGGCGATGTAGAAGTCGATGAACTCGGCCGCGTTGGCCTCTTCCCCCAACAGGCGGCCCAAGATCAGCAGCGATGGGACGGTATTCTCCGTCGCATTGCGGCGGAAGTCGATGAAGACCACGGGCACGCCTGCTTCGTCGAGTCGTTCAATCAGGCCGGTTTCTTCGGCGTTGAACAACCCGCCCAAGTCCAGCAGAACCAGGTCGGCCTCATTCTGAAGCACGGCCTCGATGCTGAAATCGCTGGAGTATGGATTGCCGAAGTTGATCAGCCGATCCGTATCCTCGGGGAAGGCGGCCTCGAACCGGCGGAAGGCGTCGGGGTCGTAAAGGATCAGGTCGTCCTTCCACCCGATGATGTTTTCGAACGGGTTGCCGTCCTCGATGGCCGCGATGGAATACATCATCCGCCCCTCGCCGAGGACGATGCGGGTGGGACGATCGGGCAACGTCACTTCGCGGCCTGCAATATCGGTGAGAGTGAAGGCTTCGGCTTGAGCATCAGGGGCGGACGCGACCACAAGGGTTGCGCTGGCTGCTATAGCACCAAGGAAGCCGCTGAAACGTGTCTGGAACGACATGAGCGGTCTCCGGATTATGGTGTATCCGTGTGCTAGTGCTGGTTTTCGCTAATGTCGAGTCTTTTTGTCGGAATAGATATCCGCATCCAGGAAACACCATGGATAGCATGATCTTTTCGAGCAATAGGATTGAGTGCCAACCAATCAATGCGAGTTGCAGACAGCTCATCTCCAGTCGTGCCCCGTCAGAAGGAGGCGTCCTCCGGACCTGACCACTCCCCAGACGTCAGCTCTCGGACCATCTTTGTGCGATTGAGCAAGACGGTGTCTTTGCCAATATCGTCCGATCAGAAAATGAATCATCTTTCGAGGGCGGTGGGGTGTTTGGCAATGAAGTAGACGACCTATGAATTTGTCATGCCAGGTGACGCCTGTGGTGATCCTTCTCACCATCGGCGGCGTCGACTGCAGGGGAGAAGCGAATTCAATTCCCGCTTATTGGTGCGCGGTACTGGACGACAACAAGCGCCCGGCAGCCGGTTATCAGCGATCCGCCTCGCCATCGGGGGGATCATCGTAGATGGACCAGCCGAAGTCGCGATCGCTCGGGGGGAGCTCATCCTGGGGCGTATTGCGGGCGAGGTAGGCCTTTGCAATGAAGTTCGCCGTGATCGGCGCCGTGAGGAACAGGAACAGCGAGATCAGGAGTTCGTGCACCGACACGTGCCCGGTATCGACGTAGAAGAAGATGATGGAAGCCAACAGCACGCCACCGACGCCGAGCGTCGTGGCCTTGGTGGGCGCATGCAGGCGCTGGACGGTATTCTTCAGTTTCACCAGCCCGTAGGAGCCGACGAAACCGAAGATGCCACTGATGACAAGGAAGACCGAGATGAGCAGTTCAGCCGCGACGTCCATGGGTCTACCTCACTCGATGATGTCGCCGCGCAAGAGAAAGCGGCAATAGGCGACGGTGGAGACGAAACCGACCATGGCGACGAGCATGGCCGCCTCGAAATAGATCGCTGTGCCGCGCCAGACGCCATAGAGCACCAGCAGCGCGATCACGTTGATCACCATCGTATCGAGTGCCAGGATCCGGTCGGCGGCGTCGGGGCCCACGGCGATACGCCAGAGATCCAGCAGGAGCGCCACGCCGTAGCAGCCGGCGGCGAACATCAGGGCATATTCGATCATGGAAAGATCTCCTTCAGGCGGCGTTCGTAGCGCGACTTGATCTCATCCCGTACGCTGTCGGGGTCGTCGGTGTGCAGGCAATGGACAAGGATCGCGCCACCGTCGGCGGCCAGCATGGCCGAGACCGTGCCCGGCGTCATGGTGATCGTGCCCGCCAGAACGGTGATCGCCTCGGCCGATTTGAGGTCAAGCGGGATCGGGATCCAGTGCGATCGGATATCGGGCTCGCGGCGAAACAGGATGATCATCGCGACCTGAACGTTGGCGACGATAATGTCCCATAGCACGACCAGAACGTATTCAATGATCTTGAACGGCCGGGCGAGTCTGGGTCGGTTGGGCCAATAGGCGGCGGTGACCATCGGGATGATCAGCCCGAACAGCGTTCCAAGGATGAGGTTACCCAAGGTGAACGTATTCACCAGGCCGAGCCACACCAGAACGAGGGTCAGGCTGAGGAGGGGGTGGGGCACAAGGCGTGTCAGCATGGCTCAGCCCTCCTCGCGGGGATCAATGACTGCGGTGACGTACCCATCGCGATCGAAGAGCTGTTCGGAGGTGTCACCCAGATACGCCGAGACAGGGCCCGCGAACGCGGCAAGTCCGGCCAGCACGGCCAGGGCCGCCATGGTGGGTGCGATCTGCAGGGCCGTGGCTTTGGGCTGGGGTGGGGGTGCTGCTTGCACGGTGATCTCGTCAGGGTTGAGCGTCGGCTCGGGCGCGGGCGTTGCGGTGGATTTCCAGAACAGCGCTGAGCCCGCGCGGGCGAACCCGACAATGGTCAGAAGTGATCCCGCCAGGATGGCGGACCAGGCCCAGACCATCAAGCCGGGCTCCCGCAGCGCGTCGAGGACGAGGAGTTTGCCGAGAAACCCGCTGAGCGGTGGCATCCCTGCCATGCCGATGGCGGCGGCGAAAAAGAGGGCCGCGAAGAGGCCGTTCTGAACCGTCGCGGGCGTTGGCGTCAGCGTGTCTGCTGCGCGCTGCGTGACCACCAGATCGGCGATCAGGAACAGGCAGGCGGTGGCGAAGGTGGAATGCACCAAGTAGTAGAGCGCCGCCGAGGTTGCGGTGGGCGAAAACGCTGCGACGGCCACCAGAAGGGTTCCCATCGAGCCGACAACCGAAAAGGCGATCAGGGGCATCAAACGCCGCGCGCCGAGCACGCCGAAGGCGCCGATTGCGATGGTCACGATGGCGGCGGGGAAGAGCCATGTGGCGGCCAACCCTTCTGTCCCCGGAATGCCCGGGCCAAAGGCCGTCGTATGGACGCGCAAAATGGCGTAGGCGCCGACTTTCGTCATGATCGCGAAGAGGGCCGCCACAGGCGCGGGCGCGTTGGCATAGGTGGCGGGCAGCCAGAATTGCACGGGGAAGAGGGCTGCCTTCACCGCGAAGACGATCATCAGAAGGATCACTGCGACCCGGACAAGGGCAGCCTCTTCGGCGGGGATCTCGGCCACCCGCACCGCGAGATCGGCGATATTCAAGGTGCCGGTCGAGGCATAGAGCGTGCCGAGCGCGAACAGGAACAGGGTGGAGCCTGCAAGGTTCATGACCACGTATTGCAGGCCCGCGCGCATGCGGTCCCGCCCGCCGGAATGGATCATCAACCCGTAGGACGCGATCAGCAGCACCTCGAAAAACACGAACAGGTTGAAGACGTCACCGGTCAGGAACGCGCCGCAGATCCCCATCAATTGAAACTGGAAGAGCGCATGGAAATGCCGCCCGCGGGCGTCCCAGCCGGTTGCGATGGCGTGAATCAGAACAATCAGCGCAAGCGTGGCCGTCAGCAGCACCATGAGCGCCGACAGGCGGTCGAGCACCAGGACAATCCCAAAGGGGGCGGGCCAATCGCCGAGGCGATAGACGTGGGTGGTGCCATCGGCGGCAAGGGTGGTCAGCCCGACGGCAATGGCGAAGAGGGCCAGCGTGCCCGCCAGTGATGCGGTCCGCGCCAACGGCATGTCGTAGCGCATGACAAAGCCGATCAGCGGCGCAAGGATGGCCGGGAGGAAGACCGGCAGAATGATCCAATGCATCATGCCTGCGGACCCTTCTCGTCATCTTGCTGCTCGATATCGATCTGGTCTGTCTCGGCTTCAAGAAACGCGCCAAGCCCGATCATCACCAGAACCGCCGTCATCCCGAAGGAGATGACGATCGCCGTCAGGACAAGGGCCTGGGGCAGGGGGTCGGTATAGGTCGCCTCGCCATAGCGCGACAGGATCGGGGATTGGTCGATGGCCAGCCGTCCGCTCGCGAACAAAAACACGTTCACGGCGTAGGACAGGAGCGCGAGGCCGAGGATCACCGGAAATGTCCTCAGCCGGAGGAGGAGGTAGACCCCTCCAGCCGTGAGGACGGCAATCGTGCTTGCGACGATGATTTCCATCTCAGGTCTCCGTCTTGGCGTCAGTGACCTGTTCGCCGGGGTCGTAATCCATGGGCTCGACATTCACCGTCGCGCCCGCAAAACGCGCGATCCGCGACAGGCTGTAGAGCATCAGCATCACCGCGCCGAGGACCGTCAGGAACACGCCGAGATCGAAGAGCATGGCCGTGGCAAGCTCGAATTCCTCGATGGGGGGCAGGTGCACATAGGTGTAGGCGCTGGTCAGGAACGGTTGGCCCGCAAGCCATGCACCGGCCCCCGTCAGCCCCGCGATTACGACGCCGAGGCCGATCATCGTGTGGTATTCGATCTTCTTGCGTTCCTGCGTCCATGCAAAACCGGACGCCATGTATTGCATCAGAAGCGCGATGGCGATCACGAGGCCCGCAACGAAGCCGCCGCCGGGCTCATTATGGCCGCGCAGGAAGATGTAGATGCCCACGACAACGACGATCGGCATCAGCACGCGGGTGACGACGACCATCATCAGCGGGTGCCTGTCACGCGACCGGTCTTGCGAATAGTCCATGTTCCGCAGCCGCCGCGCCGCCGGTCCATCCAGAAGCGCGTGCATAAGCGCATAGATCACAAGGCCCGCGATCCCCAGCACGATGATCTCGCCATAGGTGTCATAGCCCCGGAAGTCGACGAGGATCACGTTGACCACATTGGTGCCGCCGCCGCCCTCATAGCTGTTTTCTATGTGGTAATCCGAGATCGTCTCGATGTCCCGCATCAGGAAGGCATAGGCCAGCGCACCCACACCGCCGCCCGCCGTCAGCGCGATAAACCCGTCACGTAATTTAAGGCCGATCGGGCTTTCCCTGGGCGTGATCTTGGGCATGAAATGCAGTGCCAGCAGGAGCAACATGATCGTGACCGTCTCAACCGAGATCTGCGTCAGCGCCAGATCAGGGGCGGAGAGGTAGGCAAAGCCCGCCGAGATCGACAGCCCGATGATCCCGATCAGAACCAAGGCCCTGAACCGGTGATGATGCATGATTACGACCGAAGCGGTTGCCACGGTCAGCATCACCCAGACCACGGCGATAACGGGCGGCACGGGCAGGAGCCCTCGGGTGGGGGCCGATAGCCCGCTGCCGGAATAGGCGATCCATCCCAACACGACGGACGTTACGGTGAAAATGGCGAGGTAGCGGCTGATCGCGCCGTTATGGGTGGTTTCGGTGATCCCGCGCGCCATGGAGACGAGGGCCGCCACCAACCGGTCGAAAATCGCTTTCGCCTCCGGGCGCGGAGCCACGTTCCAGACACGCGCGAGCGGGCCGTGCAGCGACAACAGGACGGCGCCACCAACCACCGCGATGATGGACATCCAGAGCGCGGGCGTGACACCGTGCCAGATCTTCAGATGCGGGTGCAGATCCGCCCCGGTCACAGCATTCGCGGCAGCAGTCACAAGACCCTCCGCCAGGAACGGCGCGACGCCAATCAGCACGACAAGCACGACCAGAAGCGCAGGGGCGGCCCACATGCCGAACGGCGGGTCATGGGGGGCTGCGGGGTAATCGTCGCGCTTGGGGCCAAAGAAGACATGAACCACGAAGCGGAAGGAATAGGCCACCGACAGGAGCGCGCCGATTGTAGCGGCAACGGGGACGGCGTAGTGGCTCCCGAGCCAGTCGGTATGGGAGGCTTCCTCCAGCATCATTTCCTTCGACAAGAACCCGTTGAGCAACGGGATGCCCGCCATCGACAAGGCCGCCAGCGTCCCGATCGCGAAGGTGATCGGCATCAGGTGCCGGAGCCCGCCAAGCCGTTTGATATCCCGCGTATGGGTCTCGTGATCCACGATGCCTGCCGTCATGAAGAGTGCGGCTTTGAATGTTAGGTGGTTGATGATGTGGAAGATGGCTGCCACCGCAGCCGCCGTGGTGCCAAACCCCAGAAGCATCGTCAGGAGGCCCAGATGGCTGACCGTCGAAAAGGCCAGAAGAGCCTTCAGGTCATCCTTGAAAAGCGCGATCAGCGCGCCGAGCGCCATGGTTACGAGGCCGGTGGTGGTCACGATGTAGAACCACGCATCCGTACCTGCCAGAACCGGCCACATCCGCGCCATCAGGAACACGCCCGCCTTCACCATCGTGGCCGAATGCAGATAGGCGCTGACCGGCGTCGGCGCGGCCATCGCGTGGGGCAGCCAGAAGTGGAACGGGAATTGCGCCGACTTGGTGAAAGCCCCCAGAAGGATCAGGATCAGCGCGGGGAGATACCATTCCGAAGCGCGGATCACATCGCCCGCTTGCAAGATATCGGTCAGGTTGTAACTGCCGACGATGTTGCCGAGGATCAGCATTCCGCCGATCATCGCCAGCCCGCCGGAGCCCGTCACCGCAAGCGCCATGCGCGCGCCCTGGCGGCCTTCCGGCAAGTGCTTCCAATAGCCGATCAGCAGGAAAGAGGACAGCGACGTCAGCTCCCAGAACACCAGCAAAAGCAGGATATTATCCGAGATGACAATCCCAAGCATCGCGCCCTGGAACATCAACAGGTAGGTGTAGAACTGCCCCATCGGATCTTCGCCCGAGAGGTAGAACCGGGCGTAGAGCGTGATCAGGAGGCCAACGCCAAGGATCATGCCCGCGAACAAAAGCCCCAGCCCGTCGAGGAAGAAAGACGCCGACAGGCCCAGTTGCGGCAGCCAGTCCACCTCGGCCTGGATCACCTCGCCGCGCAGGACCGCGGGTGCGAGTGTCATCAGCAGGATAAGGGCCAGAATGGTCGGGACGGCGGTGAAGATCGCGCAGGCATTGCGCCCGGCCCGGATCATCAGCCCGGGCAAGAGCGCGCCCACAAACGGAAGCAGCGCAATATAAAAAAGCAGGTGGCCCCCGTCGGTCATTGTCCGTCCCTGTGACACGTTTGTTGCACATGGATAACGACAGGGGCGCAAGCTGTAAAACACAGCCTTGTCCGTCATGTAGGACCGTTTGACGCGCAATGCCCCCGAATGGACGTTTCCCGGGGTGATTGCAGAGCATCGGCAGGGCTGACCGGCGGGATCGCGCACCCGGTGTACGGTCGGCAAGAATTCAACAAACTCCGGGCAAAACGAAATCGACGCTTTGGCTGTTACACAACGGTGGTAGGCTCATTCGAGTCACCAGGGGAGTTCACACCATGCCAATCCTTCTTGATCGCCGCGGCTTTCTTGCCGCTTCTGCGGGCGCGAGCCTGATCGCGCTGCACCCGTTCTCCGCCCGCGCGCAGGCCGGGCAGGCCCACCTGCGCATCATGGAAACGACGGATATACACGTGCACGTGTTCCCCTATGATTACTACGGCGACCGGCCCGTCGATACGGTCGGTCTCGCGCGGACAGCCAGCCTGATCCAGGGCGTGCGGGATGAGGCGACAAATTCGCTGCTGCTCGACAACGGGGATTTCCTTCAGGGCAATCCGATGGGCGACTACATGGCCTATGAGCGCGGCATGTCCGAGGGTGACAGCCACCCGATCATAACCGCGATGAATACGCTGGGGTTCGATGCCTCGACCCTTGGCAACCATGAATTCAACTACGGTCTGGATTTCCTGATGAACTCGCTGGCCGGGTCCGGCTTTCCGGTGGTCTGCGCCAACGTGGCGCGTGAGATGGGCGCCTCTCCGACCGAAGATACAACGCTGCTGCCGCCCTACGTGATCCTCGACCGAGAGATCACCGATGGCGCGGGCGACACCCATCCGATCCGTATCGGCATCATCGGGTTTGTGCCGCCACAGATCATGACATGGGACCGCCGCCACCTTGAGGGCAGCGTGATGGCCCGCGATATCGTGGAGACGGCGCGCGCCTATATCCCCCGGATGCGGGAGGAGGGCGCCGAGTTGATCATCGCGCTTTCGCATTCCGGCATCGGGGCCGCCGATCATGTTGACGGTATGGAAAACGCCTCCATCCCGCTGGCGGCCCTGGACGGGATCGATGCCATCCTGACGGGCCACCATCACCTCGTTTTCCCGGGGCCGGATTACGCTGAGACGCCCGGCGTGGATGTGGAGGCAGGGACGATCATGGGCACGCCCGCCGTCATGGCCGGGTTCTGGGGCAGCCATATGGGCCTGGTCGACCTGATGCTGGAACGCGACGGCAACAGCTGGCGCATTGCCAGCCATATGTCCGAGGCGCGGCCGATTGCCCGCCGCGAGGAAGATCGCTCCGTCACCGCGCTGGTTGAAAGTGCGCCGGACGTGCTGGCTTCGGTTCAGGAGGAGCACGACGCGACACTGGATTACGTCCGCCGCGCCGTGGGCGAGACGGATGCGCCGCTTCATAGCTACTTCGCTCTGGTGGCCGATGACCCATCGGTCCAGATCGTCTCGAACGCGCAGACCTGGTATATCGAGCAGATGATGGCCGGCACCGCCAATGAGGGCTTGCCGATCCTGTCGGCGGCGGCACCGTTCAAGGCAGGCGGCCGCGGTGGCCCGGAATACTTCACCGATGTCCCCGCGGGCGATGTGGCGATCCGCAACGTGGCCGACCTCTACCTCTATCCCAACACCGTGCGGGCCGTGCGGATCACCGGGGCAGAAGTGCGCGAATGGCTTGAGCGCAGCGCGGGCATGTTCAACCAGATCACTCCCGGTGAGGCAGACCAAGTCCTGCTCAACCCCGACTTCCCGTCCTACAATTTCGATGTGATCGACGGCGTCCGCTACCAGATCGATCTCAGCCAGCCGTCGCGGTACAACAACGATGGCGAGTTGGTGAACGCGGATGCCCATCGGATCGTCAACCTTAATTATGACGGCGCGCCGATCGATCCGGATCAGGAATTCATCGTGGCCACCAACAATTACCGCGCGGGTGGAGGCGGCAATTTCCCCGGCGCGTCTCCGGATACCGTGATTTTCGAGGGGCCCGATACCAATCGCGACGTCATCGTGCGTTACATCGTGGATCAGGGGACGATCAGCCCCTCGGCAGACGCCAACTGGACCTTCGCGCCGATGGCCGACACGACGGTTCTCTTCGATACCGGCCCGGCTGCCGAGGCGTTTATCGACTCGGTGGAAGGTGTCAGCATCGAGCCCGCGGGCGATGGGCCGGACGGCTTCGCGCGCTATCGCATTTCGCTCTGAACTGGGCTGGGAGTGCAGATAAAGGGGGAGCCGACGTGTGGCTTCCCCCTAACTCCTTCGATTACAGACGGGATCGTGGCTACGTTTTCAACGCCTAAGACCGCAGACGTGAGAAGTCGGGATCGTAGGGCGACGGCGGGATCACGCGGGCCGGCATCATGGCCCCGCACAGGTCCAGTTCCATGCCTGAACCGACATCCGCGAGGGCGTTGTCAACGAACCCATAGGCCAGGTTCTTGGCGACGCGATGGCCCCATTCGCCAGATGTGATCGTGCCGACAACGTGGCCCTCTCTCATCAGCGATCCACCTGCATGGGCTGGTCCCTGTTTGGTGTCGATCTCCAGCGTCACGAGGCGCTTGGCACGGCCGGCCTTCTGGCGCTCACGCAAGGCGTCGCGGCCGACGAACGGGCCATTGTCCAGCTTCACAAACCGGTCCAGCCCGGTCTCGAACGGATCGAATTCGGTGATCAGGTCGGCTTTCCAATGCAAGAAGCCCTTCTCCATCCGCATCGAGTCCACCGCCCGCGCCCCGAAGAGTTGCAAGTCGTGGGCGCGGCCCGCCTCGCGCAGCGCCAGATAGGCGGCATGAAGCGACGCATTGGGGACGTGGATTTCATAGGCCAACTCGCCGGAGAAACTCACACCCATCACCGTTACGGGTGCAAAACCGACGAAGCATTCGCGGACCGACAGCCACGGAAAGGCCGCCTTCGACCAATCGCCGCGCGCGCAGGCCGACAACACATCGCGGGACTTCGGCCCCGCCAGCACGAGGATCGTCTGATCGTTTGTCAGGCTGCGGAGTTGCACATCCTCGCCGTCCCGAAGATGTGCCGATAGCCAGTCCATATCGTGCAGTTCAGCGGCCGCCGCAGAGCCGTACCAGACGCGCACGGGGCCGCGATCGGAGGCAGGCAGGTTGGCGATCGTCGCCTCGCCCTTCACCATGCCGTGGCGGTTCAGCAGGTAGCCCAGGCCGACGCGCCCATCACGCCTCGTCACCGTGCCGCAAAACATCCGGTCGAGAAACTCATGCCTGTCCGCCCCGGTGATCTCGATGCGGTTGAATCCGTTGACCTCACACAGGCCGACATTCTTCTGCACATTACGCACCTCTGCGGCCACCAGCTCGAACGTCTCGTCAAAATCGAAACCGAGCGTCGGATGAAACTCAGGCGCGGCCTTGATGTAATCCACCCGCTCCCATCCATTCACCACGGTAAACTCCGCGCCCTCTGCGGCGAGGATCGGCGTCAGCGGTGTGGTTTTCGCGGGGCGCCCGGCCGGGCGATGTTCGTGGGGGAAATGAAAGCGGAATTCGTTCTGGTAGTCCTCGATAGCCTTGAGCGCCGTCAGTTCGACATTGGCGTGCCCGGTAAAGCGGCGCGGATCGAGGCACCAGGTATCATAGCAGGCCTCGCCATGGACGATCTGTTGCGCCAGAAGCCAGCCGTGGCCGCCCCCTTCGCCCACACCAGCCCGCAGGCCGATGATGCAATACGCATTGCGCTTGCCCGGGACGGGCCCCACCAGTGGCGCGCCGTCAATCGTGTAGGTGATCGGGCCGTTGACGATCCGCTTGATGCCGGCCTCGGCCAATACGGGCATGCGCGCGAACGCGCCGTCCAGCACATCCATCACGCGGTCCAGATCGTCGGGGCAGAGATCGTTGGCGAAATTCGGGCTGATCCCGTCCAGCCCCCAGGTCTTGCAATCCTGTTCGTAGAACCCGACCAGAAGGCCGTTCTTTTCCTGGCGCGCGTAATAGTCCGAGATCGGGCAGCGCAGCAGCGGCATCCGATGCCCGGCCTCGGCAATGGCGGGGATGTCGTCGGTGATGAAATACTGGTGTTCCATCGAGGCAACGGGATGGTGCACATTCATCATCGCGCCCACTTCGTTCACCCGGTAGCCGCCGGCGTTCACAACGATGTCGGCGTCGATGGAGCCCTTTTCGGTCTCCACCGTCCAGGTGTCATCGCGGTGCTGCTTCAGGGCAGTGACATTCGTGTGGCGGTAAACCTCCGCCCCGGCCTTGCGGGCCTGGAAGGCCAGCGCCTGGCACAATTGCGCGGGATCGATATCGCCGTCTTCGGCGTCCCATAACCCGCCCAAAAGGTTGTCGGTCGAAATCAGCGGGTGCCGTCGGGCGCATTCCTCGGCGTCGAGGATCTCGAAGTCCACACCCATCCCCCGCGCCATCGATGCGAAATGGCGATAGCCCTGCATCTGCGCCTCGGTATTGGCCAGCCGGATGCCGCCATCGCCGTGATGGTAGCCCACAGGGTAGTCGGGATCATCGCGCAGCTTCTTGTAGAGGGCGATGGAATGGCTTTTCAGGCCCACCATCGTCTGATTCATGCCGAAGTTCGTCACCTGCGCGGCGGAGTGCCATGTGGTCCCCGACGTCAGCTCGTCCCGCTCAATCAAGACCACATCCGACCAGCCTTCTTCCGTCAGGTGGTAGAGGGTGGAACAACCGGCAATACCGCCCCCGATGACGGCAACTTTCGTGCGTGATTTCATATGTGCTCCATTCCGCCAACCAACGAGTCGCCCCCCAAGTTCTAAGCACATTCCGATGGCAGGACGCGAAAATCATCGCGCGTCTCGTCATTCTTCAAAGAAGGGGGAGCGGGTAAGCCACTTCGGTGCCTGGTCAGGCCTTGGCTTCGGGAGACATCTCGAACGTCAGGAGGGCCGGGAGCAAAAGGCGATCAATATGGGCGATGCGGGCAGCGGAATAATACCCGGCGCTGTCCAGCATGTTGACCGTTCCGATGAAGCTTCCCCGCAGGAACAAAGGCAGGTTCACCACCGATCCAAGGCCGAGGGACGCGATCAAGGCGTGGTCCGGGAACACATCGGAGAACCCGTCCACCGAATTGGCGACGAATATCTTGCGTTGCGAGATGACCCGGTTGGTCCAGCGGTTCGGGATGATCTCCTTCAGGCCGGATAGCGGATAATTCTTCGGGTCATTGGTGTAAATCCGCGCGGCGACGCCACTTTCGGCCCGGTCCATCCGGAACATCGAGCACGAGAACAACTTGTGCCCGATGCTGGCGCGGCACAGCTCCTCCAATGCGGGAAACAGGCTGGTCCAGCGCGTCGTGCGGACGGTTTCCTCGAAGCTTTGCAGGGGGGCCAGGTCATCACTCAAGGATCATCAGCTCCCTGTTGAATTGGGTCAGGCAATCGTGCCCGGTATCGGTGACAACGACGTTGTCTTCGATGCGGACGCCGATGTCGTTTTGGCTGTAAAGGCCGGGCTCCACCGTAAACACCATCCCGGCGCGTTGGGGGTCATTATTCGTGTGGACGACAACGGGGGCCTCGTGAACCTCGCGGCCAAGGCCATGCCCTGTCTTGTGGAGGATCTTGTCGGCGAAGGGCGACGCTTTCAGCACGTCGGTTGCGGCTGCGTCGACTGCGCCGATTGGGGCACCTGCGCAGACGGCGGCGCGGCCCTTTCGGTTGGCTTCAAGAACCGTCTCGTAGAACTGCGCGTGTATATCTGTTGCGTGTTGGCAAAACACGGTGCGGGTAATGTCGGCGTGCATATCGCCAAAACTGGCCCCGAAATCGATCAGGAGTACGTCGCCCGCGCCCACCACGCGCTCGGACGCGTCGCCATGGGGGTTGGCCGCCGCGCCGCCGCTCAGGACAATCGGATCAAACGCGAAGCCGGTTGCGCCATGGGACAGCAGGGCGGTCTTGAGGCGCGCCGCGATCTGCCGTTCGCTCTGGCCAAAAATTCCGGCATCGTAGGTTTCCCCCAAGGCCGCTTCGCTGATTTCGATGGCGCGCCGCAGATCGTCGATCTCGGTGGCATCTTTCAACAGGCGCAGTTCCGCTAGGATCGGATCCGCATCCTGCAAAGCGTCCGTGCCGAATAGTCTGGACAGCGTGCGATATTCGGCGGCCCGCATCCGCAGCCCTTCGACCCCGCAGGGGCCGTCGATTTCCATATGTTTGGCCAGTTCGGCAAAGGCAGCGACCGGGCCTTCTACATCGGTCCAGTAGAACGTCTGAACGTCTGGCATGTCCTCGCCCCATTTCTGCCGCTCCAGCGCGGGCATGAGGGCGAACGCGTGCCCATCCGCACGCAGAACGTAGAACGTCGGGCGCTCCATCAGATGCAGGTGCACGCCTGTCAGATAGGCGAAATTCGGCCCCGGCACGAAGGCGGCGGCCCCCAGCCCTGCCTCGCGCAGAAGCGCCGTGGCCCGCGCGCGCCGTTTCTCAAAGTCGCTCATGAATTATCCTCCGGATCCAGTGCCATCCGATGCCCAAAACGCGGCCCCAGCCCCCGTTGGATCACCTGTGTCTCGAACAGGATCGAGGCACTTACGGCGGCGTCCCCGGCATCCGCATCCCCCGCGGCCATGGCATCGACAACGGCCCGCAGGCGGGTGACGGCTTGGTCGCGATCCCCCGCAGTCACATGGGGGAAGAAATAGAGCAGCTTCATCCGGACCGAGGCATCCTGAGCCTCAAGGAAGTATTTCGCGAGAAACCGGTTGCGTGCGTGATCGGCGATGTGACGATAGAGCCCAAGCTGCGCGCGTAGGGCGGCTTCAACGTCACCGGCCTTCAGCCCGCGGGCGTAATCTTCCACGAAGGCCGAGAGTTCGCCGGGGGCGACCGGTCCGTGCCCGGCAGCGGCGCGAATCAGACCGCGTGACAACAAGATGAAGGTGTCCAGGAAGGCCGCCTGGTTGTGCAGCGACAGCGGCGCGACGATGGACGTCCTGTTTTGCAGGAATTGAACAAAGCCCTCATTGGCCAGCAGCAACAGCGCCTCGCGGATCGGCGTGCGTGAGACGTCGTAGGTTGAGGCCAGGGCGACCTCGTCCAGCGCCGACCCCGGCTCAACCCGCAGCCATTGAATGTCATCGCGGAGTTTTTCGTAAACCATCAATGCGCCGCGTTTTTTGCGCAGGGACGGTTCCGCTTTTCGGTTTGTGTCGCCAAGAATGCTGTTCATGAAATTATTGTTGCATTAAGTTTGCATAATGTGCAACGTCAAAGCATCACGGAACGAAGAATTATTAGGGAGGGCGACCCATGGGGATGCTCAAAAAAGTGCTTCTGGCCGGAACGGCATTGGTGGGAACAGCCGGGCTTGCGGCCTCGGAAGGGACGATCGCGTATTTCGCGGCCTCCTCACAAAACGGTTTCAATCAGGCGACTTATGAGGGTGTTCAGGAGATGGCCGCCGCGCGCGGCTACGAGACCGAGATCCTCGATGGCCAGTTCGACGCAGCCCTGCAATACAGCCAGATCGAGGATGCGCTGGCCTCCGGGCGATACGTGGGCATGATCGTTGCGCCGAACGATTCGGTTGGGATCGCAGGCGCGTTTGAACAGGTGGTGGCCGAAGGCATCCCGATCGGCACGGTCCTGTTCCCGGTGGGCCCCGATCTGAATTCACTGGAGCCGCAGGTCGAGGGGATCACGGTGACGGCGGCGTCGCCGCCGGTGGCGGGGGCCACGGTTCAGGCCGACGCCGTGGTCGAATATTGCGCCGAGATTGACCCGTGCAATGTGGTGATCATCATCGGAGCCCAGATCTTCCCCTTCGACAACCTGCGCCTGGAAACCTACCAGGCGGTTCTGGGCGAACACGACAATATCGACGTGGTCGCGGTGGGCGAGGGATACTACTCTCCCGACCCGAGCTTGCAGGCAATGACGGATATCCTGCAGGCCAATCCGGAGGTGGATGTGGTTCTGTCTAACGCCGATCAGCATCTGGTGGGTGTGGAGATCGCGCTTGAGGCCGCCGGCATGAATCCCGCCGATCTGTACCTCAGCGGTGGCGGTGCCGCCGGGATCGCAATCGAAGCGATCCGGGAAGGACGCTGGGACGCGACGCTGGCCTATTTCCCGCGCACCATGGGCGCGCTGGCGATGGAACAGATTGCCAATGCGCTGGAAGGCGAACCGGTGACCCAGGCGATCAACATGGACGAGGCGGGCCCGATCGAGGCGATGATCGATGCCGCCGTCCTTGAAGCCAATTCGGACTTCACTGGCGAATGGGAACAGTAATCTCAAATCAAGCGGCGGCGCGCCGTTCTGCGCGCCGCCCGGAACCGAGGGATTGAACATCGTGACAACCAGCTATCGTGTGTCCGCGGATATCGGCGGCACTTTCACTGATATTGTCTATCAGGACGTGAAAACCGGCCAATGCGGCGCGACCAAGGTACTCTCCACCCCGGACAATCCGGCGCTGGCCGTCTTGCAGGGCATCGATCAGGTTCTGGGCGATGACGGCAAGCTGGAGTTTTTCGTCCATGGCACCACGGTGGGCCTGAACGCCTTGCTGACGCGGCGAGGGTCGAAAGTGGCCCTCGTGACGAATGAGAATTTCCGCGACATCTACACCATTCAGGGCAACGACCGTGGTGAGATCTTTTCGATCCGCTGGAACAAGCCCGAACCCCTTGTTCCGTTGGAGCATACGTTTACGGTGGCCGGACGCATCGCGGCGGATGGCACCGAATTGGCGCCGTTGCGCCTGACGGATCTGGATGCCTTGGTCACGGCCTGCCAACAGGAGCGCTACGAGGCAATTGCAATTTCGCTTTTGTTTTCCTTCAACAATCCTGCCCATGAAATCGCCGTGCGTGACTACCTCGCCAAGCGTCTGCCGGACGTGCAGATCGTGTTATCGCATCAGGTTTCGCCCGAATGGCGGGAGTTCGAGCGCACATCAACCACGGTAACAGATGCATATCTGGCGCCGGTTGTGCGCCGCTATATCTCAACCCTGCAAACCGAGATGGGGGATCGCCTGCCAGAAGGCGGGGCGCTGCATGTGATGGAATCCAATGGCGGCGTGATGACCGCCGCCGCCGCATCCGAGACACCGCTGCAGACCTTGCTCTCCGGCCCGGTCGGTGGCGCGATTGGCGGCAAGGCCCTGTCGGCCACCACGGGGCGCGGCAACCTGATCTGCATCGATATGGGCGGCACGTCGTTTGACGCGTCTTTGGTGATCGACGGGCTGCCATCGGCGTCGAACGAGGCGATGTTGGAGGGCCTGCCGATCCAGATGTCGGTGGTCGATATCCACGTGATCGGCGCGGGCGGTGGCTCCATCGCATGGAAAGAGGCAGGTGCGGTCCGCGTCGGGCCGCAATCGGCGGGGTCTAAGCCCGGGCCGGTCTGTTACGGGCTCGGCGGAACCGAGCCAGCGGTCTCGGATGCCAACCTCGTTCTTGGCCGCCTTGACGGGGCAAATTTCTCGGGTGGGGACATGTCGCTTGATCGCGACGCCGCTGCCAATGCGCTGGCGGATCTCGGCAAGGATTTCGGCATGAATGGCGAAGAGATGGCCCAAGGTGTGATCGATATCGTCAACGCCAAGATGGCCGACGCCATCCGCACGATCACCATTCAGCGCGGGATCGACCCGCGGGAATTCTCGCTTGTGGCCTTCGGTGGCGCCGGGCCCGCGCAGGCCGCGGCCCTGGCAGAAGAGCTGGAAATCTCGGAGGTGATCATCCCGGTTCATCCCGGCGCGTTTTCCGCCTGGGGCATGTTGCAAACGGATGTCCGTCACGACTTCAAGGAAACGCTCTACAGCTTCTGGGACCTGATCGACGCGCCGACAATCGAGACGGCCTTTGCCGGGCTGGAGGAAAAGGGCCGCACCTTCCTTGCCGATGAAGGCATCACCGGGGATCGTGTGCATTTCGAGCGGGCCATCGATTTTCGCTATTACGGTCAGGAATACGTCCTGACGATCCCGCTGCCCGAGGGGCCCATCGACAAGGACACGGTGCGCGCCGACTTCGACGCCGCCTACGAACGGCAATACGGCCATAACAGTCCTGAAAATCGTGTGGAGATGGCCAATATCCGGCTGGCCGCCCTTGGTCAGCTTGAGCGGCCCGAAAACGCCCCGCCCGAGCGCGAGGCGCCACGGCCCGCACGGGACCGCGACGTCTGGTTTGCGGGGCAGCCCCGGAATACCGCCATCATCGACCGCAACAGCATCCATGAAGGCGATGTCGTGGAAGGACCCGCCATCATCGAAGAAACAACCTCGACCACGCTCTTGCCGCCCGGTTGGACGGCCAAGCTGATCGAGGGCGGCCATATGAGCCTGACCAAGGAGGACGCGGCATGAGCAGCGCAGATCCGATCACCACCGAAGTCGTCCGCAATTTCGTGATTTCCTGCGCCGAGGATATGAACGCCTCGCTGTGGCGGTCCGCCCATTCGGCCATCATCTACGAGGGCAAGGACAGCGCCGTCGCTCTGATGGACGAGCATGGCAACATGCTGGGGCAATCCACTGGCGTGCCGCTCTTTATCGGCGCCATCGATGTCTGCGTGCGCCATGTGAAGGATTATTACGAAGACGACATCCACGAGGGTGATATCTTCATCATGAATGACAGCTACATGCAGGGCACGCACCTGCATGACGTCACCGCCATTGGCCCGATTTTCCACGAAGGCGAGTTGGTCGGCTTCGGCGCGGCGCGAGCCCACTGGAACGATATCGGCGCGATTGATCCCGGCTCCACCATGTCGTCGACCAATATCTATCAGGAGGGCCTGCGTCTGGGGCCCACACGGATCGTTGCCCAGGGCAAGCCGATCCGCGAGTGGTACGACCACCTCAAACTGAATACCCGGCTGGAGGGCGCGACGATCGGCGATCTGGGGGCGCAGATCGCGGCGATCCGCACAGGTGAGCGGCGTCTGGGCCAGCTTCTGGGCAAGATCGGCACCGGCACCTACCGCGCGGCCTGCCAGAATATCTTCGAACAGGCCCGCAAGATGGACCGGGAGGCCATCGCAGCCATCAAGGACGGCACATGGAGCCGCGAGGGGCATCTGGATAATGACGGCGTCGGCGACGAGCCGGTGAAAGTGGCCCTGACGCTAACGGTGAAAGGCGAGGAGCTTGTCGTGGACCTGACCGGCACGTCCGGCCCGGTTGCGGGATCCGTCAATTGCGGGGCAAGCCAGACGGAATCGCTCTTGCGACTGGCCTACAAGACCATGATTTCCCCCGACCGCGCGATCACGGGCGGGTCGTTTGAGACGATGTCGGTCATTCTGCCGGACGAATGCATGTTCAACGCCGGCGAACCGGCGGCCTGCGAATGGTACTTTACCGGGCTTGGCCTGTTGGCGGACCTGTTCATTTCATGCCTGTCCGAGGCGATGCCGGAGCGCTCCACGGCGGCGCATTATGGGGATTCGATGGTCGTAGGCTTCTTCTCGGTCGATCCCAAGCGGGGCCAGTGGATTTCCATCGAGCCCACGGCGGGTGGCTGGGGTGGGCGCTCCGATAGCGATGGGGAAAGCGCGCTGATCAACCTCGTGAACGGCGGCTTCCGCAATATCCCGGCCGAAGTGATGGAGACCAAGTTCCCGGTTCGGCTGGAGGAATTCTCGATCCGTCCCGACAGCGCCGGGCCGGGCGAACACCGGGGCGGGTGCGGTGTGGTGCGACGGTATCGGACGCTGGAGGATTGCTTTGGCGCGATCTGGTTCGAGCGCTCCAAGACGCCGGCCTGGGGCCTGAATGGGGGCGGAGAGGGGCAGGGGCCCGAAGTGACGATCAGCTTTCCCGATGGGTCGGTCGAGGACCCGCTGAAGATGCGGGCCCGTGCGCTGGTGGCCGATACGGTGGTTGAGACGAAGACCGGCGGCGGCGGTGGAAATGGCGATCCGATGAAACGCGCCTTTGCCTCGGTCGCGCGTGACGTGTCGCGTGGTCTTGTCAGCCGCGAGGCCGCCCTGCGGGACTATGGCGTTGCCATCGCCGCCGATGGCAGCGTGGATCAGTCGGCCTCCGTCGCCCGATGAGCGCCGCGCCGCTTCTTTCGGTTCGCGGCATCGGCGTGCGGTTCGGCGATGTGGATGTGCTCTCCGGCATCGATCTCGATATCCGGCCCGGGGAGGTCCATGGCCTGATCGGTGAAAACGGCGCCGGGAAGTCGAGCCTGGGCAAGGTTCTCGGCGGATATTACCGGGCCTCAAGCGGCGAGATCAGCGTGGAAGGGCGCCCCCAAAACCGTTGGGATACGCCCGCCGCGCTCGATGCAGGCGTCGCGATCATGCACCAGGAGTTGCAACTGGTACCCGCGCTGACCGTGGCGCAAAACGTGTTCCTTGGTCTGGAGGAGCACCGCCACGGGATCTTGCGCGGCACGGAAGCCGCCCGCCTTGAGGTCTTGATGGGCCAAAGCGGGCTGCGCCTCGACCCCCATGCGACTGCGGCGAGCCTGACGATCGCCGAACAGCAGAAGATCGAGATCCTGCGCGCCTTGGCGCGCCAGGCGCGGGTGATCGTGATGGATGAGCCCACCGCGGCCCTGTCAAAATCGGAAATCGTTCAACTGCACCGGATCATGCGGGCGCTGCGCGATGAGGGCCGTTCGGTCATCTACGTGACCCACTTCCTCAACGACGTTCTCGATGTGGCAGACCGGATCACGGTTCTGCGCAATGGGAAGAAGGTGCGGACCGGCGACACGGCCAATGAGACACGGGAAACCCTCGTTTCGGCAATGTTGGGCAGCACCAAGACCGACACCCTCTATCCCCCGAAATCGCGAGATCATGGCGAGGTGGTGTTGTCGGTGCAGGATCTGACCTCGCCCAACGGCACGGCGGTTCAACGGCTCGAAATCCGCGCGGGGGAGGTGGTGGGGTTCGCCGGGCTGATGGGGGCGGGGCGATCGGAAATCGCCCGTGCCATCATCGGCGCAGACCCCGCAAGCGGCGAGGTGGCGGTGTCTGGTCGGGTCTTGATGGACCGATCCATTGCCGCCGCGACGGAGGCCGGCATCGTCATGGTGCCGGAAGATCGCCGAGGTCAGGGCCTTGTTATTTCGTCGCCGGTGCGGGCCAATATCTCGCTGCCGCATCTGGGGGCGATTTCAGCGCGCGGGATCATGGCAAACGCCCGCGAACGGGCACTGGCACTGGGGTTGATCGATCAACTCGATATCCGCCCCGCCATGGTCGATGGCGATGTGTCGAATTACTCCGGCGGCAACCAGCAAAAGGTGCTGTTGGGGAAATGGCTGGCGGGTAACCCCAAGGTGCTGATCCTCGATGAGCCGTCCCGCGGCGTCGATGTGGGCGCGCGGGAGACGATCCATCGGGAGATCGGGCGGCTGGCCAGCGAGGGCGTCGCGATCCTGGTCATCTCCAGCGAGATCGACGAGGTCCTCGGGCTTGCAACGCGGGTGTTTCTTGTGGACCGGGGCCGCCTCGTCGACGAGATCGACCCCGATGAGGTCGGCGAGGCCGAGGTTCTGGCCGCGCTCTTCCATCACCAGAGTGTGGGAGAGACCGCCGCATGACCCGGGCGAAGGTGTTTCATTTTCTGCAGACCTACGCGGTCCTGATCCTGATCGCGGCGCTGATGATTGCGCTGTCGCTCATGTCCGACAGCTTTCTGACCGGTCGCAACCTGCTCAACATCCTCAACCAGAACGCGCCCCTGGCGATCATGGCATCGGCCATGACGCTCGTGATCATCGTCGGTGGCTTCGATCTGTCTGTCGGCGCGATCTTTGCCATGGGCTCCGTGGCCTCTGCGTGGCTTGCCGTGAATGTCGACCCCTATCTTGGCCTGCTGCTCGCGCCCTTCGTCGGGTTGGCACTTGGCTTCGCCAACGGCCTCGCCATCACCACCCTGCGCGTGCACTCCTTTCTTGCCACCATCGCGACGGCGCTGATCTTCAAAGGCATCGCGGTCGCGCTCTCTGATGGGCGGCTGATTTCGGTACGTCTTGATGAGTTCACATGGCTTGGGCGCGGGCGGTTTCTGGGCGTCTTTAACTCGGTCTGGCTGATGGTGGCCTTCGCGCTGATCCTCACCTTCCTGCTGACCCGCACCACGTTCGGGCGCCGCGTCTTCTCCGTCGGCGGCAACGAAGAAGCCGCGATCCTGTCGGGGATCCGCACCAACCGGATCAAGATCGCCGCCTTCGCAATTGCCGGATTTGCGGCCGGTCTGGCCTCGATCATTACCACGTCACGCGTGGCCGTGGGGCAGGCGACGGCGGGAGACGGGCTGGAACTGCAGGCCATCGCGGCCGTCATCCTTGGAGGCACAAGCATCTATGGCGGGCAGGGTGCGGTCTGGCGGTCGCTGGCGGGCGTGTTCCTTCTGGCGCTCGTCAATAACGGGTTCAACATCCTGAGCATCGATCCATTCTTCCGCGACCTGACCATGGGTCTGATCATCCTCGCCGCGGTGGGTCTGTCCGCCGTGGGGCAACGGCGCTGACGGGCTTGCCCGACCGGGCGGCAATACGACCAGACCTCACATTAGGGAGACGACATCAATGCCGACAGAACATCGCGAATGGGTCATCACGGAATATTCCGGAATATCCGGGCTTGATCTGAGATCATACATGCCGGCCGATGCAGGCCCGGGCGAGGTCCGCCTGAAGGTCGAGGCCTTCGCGCTCAATTGGGGGGACATGGATCTCATGCAGGGGCGCTACTCCTTCAATTTCAGCGCGCTTCCGGCACGCGTGGGATGTGAAGCGGTCGGTGTCGTCGATCAGGTCGGCGACGGCGTCACCGGGATAGAGCCAGGGGAGCGCTACTGCACCTTGCCCTATTTCTACGACATGAAGGGCGTGAGCGGGGACACTGTCATCATCGACGCGCGGTATCTGACGAAAGCGCCGGACGGTATGGACGCGGTGGAGGCGGGGTCCATCTGGATGCAATTCATGACGGCCTATTACCCGATCGCGGAACTGGCCGCTGCCGCCCCGGGTGTGAACATTCTGGTCACCGCCGCGACCAGTACGGCAGGCCGCGCCGCGCTTGAGATCGGTCGCCTCAAAGGCGCGACCATGATCGGAACCTCGCGGTTTGACTACAACCGCGACTACCTGATGCGGGCCGGTGCCAGTCACACCTATTTCGGGGATGGGGACGGATTGGCTGAAACGGTGCGGGAGGCCACGGATGGTGTGGGCGTTCACGCGGTATTCGATTCAGTCGGCGCCGGGATGATCGCCCATTACAGTCAGGCCTTGGCCAAGGATGCGCAGATTTTCTTCTACGGCACGTTGGATGAAAAGCTGCCCGAGCTGCCCATGATGTACCTCTATCAGGCCAACGCGACGTTCAAACCCTACTCGTTGTTTCATTACATCGAAGACGCGGATTGGAAGCGGAAGGGCCTCGATTTCGTATACGGGGCGTTGGCCTCCGGACGGCTGCAGCCCAACATCGATCGGGTGTTCCCGATGGAGGAGCTGCAGCAGGCTTGGGAATACCTGCGGGCCCCGCGCCAGAGCCACGGGAAGGTCATGATCAAGGTTTAGATTGTCCATTCCAATGGTTGTTGCCAGTGGAGAGGCTTGAGAGCCATCCCATCCGGCAGGTTCTCCTGACGCGTGCAGTGCCCGAACGGTCACAGCTCTGCCCCGCGTCCCGCCTGCCGGATGGTTCTGTATCTTGCGCTCTTTCAATCGTGTATCCGACCGCTAGAGTGGCTGGAAGTCGGGAGCAGGCACATGAACGAATGGTGGCGCAGCGCGGTGATCTATCAGGTCTATCCGCGCTCGTTTCAGGACGATAACGGCGACGGTGTCGGGGATCTGCGTGGCATAACCCGACGCCTCGATCACATCGTTGACCTTGGCTCGGATTGCATCTGGCTGTCTCCGATCTTCGCCTCGCCGCAGGCGGATATGGGCTATGACGTATCGGATTACCGGGCGGTGGACCCGCTGTTCGGGGATGACGCGGCGTTTGATGAATTGATCGATGCCGCCCACGCGAAGGGCTTGAAGATCATCGTGGATCAGGTGCTGTCCCACACCTCTGATCAACACGAGTGGTTCAAGCAATCCCGCACCAGCCGCGACAATGACAAGGCGGATTGGTATGTCTGGGCCGACCCGCTGCCCGATGGCGCGCCGCCGACGAATTGGCACAGCCATTTCGGCGGCCCGGCGTGGGAGTTCGACCCCGGGCGCGGGCAATACTACCTGCACAACTTTCTCGCATCGCAGCCCGATCTGAACTTCCACAATCCCGACGTGATCGATGCGATCCTGGAGACCTGCAAATTCTGGCTGGATCGCGGGTTGGACGGCTTCCGCCTCGATACCGTGAACTACTATTTCCACGATCAGTCGTTGCGCTCCAACCCGCCGGCGCAGGCAAAGCCGCAGGTGATGGCAACCGATCTCTACGGCATGCAGGACAATATCTATAACAAGACGCGGCCCGAGAATCTCGCGTTCCTGCAACGGCTGCGCGCCCTGACGGACCAGTATTCCGAGATCATGATGGTTGGTGAAGTGGGCGAGATGGGGCACAAATCCATCGAGATCATGGGGGACTACACCAAGGGCACGGATCGCCTGCACATGGCCTACAGCTTCGCCATGCTTGGCCCCGATTTCACGGCGGAGCATTTCCAGACCTGTATCGAGGGTTTTCAGCGCGGCGCGCCGGACGGCCATCCCTATTGGTCGTTCAGCAACCACGATGTCACGCGCCATGTCAGTCGGTGGGCTGAATACGCCGTGTCCAAGGACGCCATGGCGCGGCTGACCTGCGCGATGTTGATGGCCTTCGAGGGGACCATTGGCATCTATCAGGGCGAGGAACTGGGCCAGACCGAAACAGAGATGACGTTTGAGGAACTGACCGACCCGCCCGCCATCCGCTTCTGGCCCGCCGTGAAGGGCCGTGATGGATGCCGCACGCCCATGGTATGGGAAAAAGACGCGCCCCATGCGGGGTTTTCGACGGCGAAGCCCTGGCTTCCCGTCAAGCCGCCGCAGGCCGCCAATGCCGTTGATCAACAGGGGCCGGACAGCATCCTGGCCTTCTACAAGGATATGATTGCGCGGCGGAAGGCGAGCCCCGCGCTGACCCGTGGGCAGACCAGCTTTCTGCCGTTGCCCGAACCGGTTCTCGGGTTCACACGGGCGGCAGAGGAGGAGACGCTCACCTGTATCTTCAACCTGTCACCTGACGCGCAACGCCTGACGATTGGCGGCGGCGCGCAGGTCAATTGCGCAAACGAAGCGGATCTGAGCGGGGCGGCTTTGACCCTGCGCGGCAATGGGTTCGTCTACCTCTCGCATGGTCAGGATTTCGCCGTCACACCCGGCTAGGTCAGGCTCTCAGCGCCCCAGATGTCGCGCATGTAGCCCTTGATCGTCCGGTCCGACGAGAAATAGCCGGACCCCGCAATGTTGCGCAGGGCCAGCCTGTTCCAGTGATCCCGGTCCGCATAGGCCCGGTCGACCCCGGCCTGGCACGTGACGTAACTGTCGAAATCCGATGCCACCAGGAACGGATCGTGGGTCCAAGTGGCATCCACCAATCCGTTATGGCGATCCGTATCATCCGGGCTGAACCGCCCTTCGACGATCAATTGCAGGATGTCCTGAAGCGGCTGGCTGGCAAGGATTGCTTCACGCGCATGATCCTCCACCCGGTAGCGGGCCTGAACTTCATCGGCATCCATGCCGAACAGGAAGAAGTTCTCGGGCCCCACATGCTCCCGGATTTCGACATTCGCGCCGTCCAGCGTGCCGATGGTCAGCGCACCGTTCATGGTGAACTTCATGTTGCCCGTACCGGAGGCTTCCTTGCCGGCGGTCGAAATCTGCTCTGACAGGTCCGTGGCCGGGATCAGCCGCTGCGCCATGGAGACGTTGTAATTGGCGGGGTAGATCACCTTCAGCAGGTCGCCCGTCACGGGATCGGAATTGATCGTCCGCGCGACGTCGTTGATGAAATGGATGATGCCCTTGGCTGCGAAGTAACCCGGCGCGGCCTTGCCTCCGAAGATCTTCACGCGCGGTGTCCAGTTGCCGTTCGGGTTGTCGTGGATCGCCGACCAGCGCGCGATGGTTTCAAAGACGTTCAGAAGCTGCCGCTTGTATTCGTGCATCCGCTTGATCTGCACATCGAACATCGCATCGGGATCGAGCGATACGCCAAGATGGTCCGCCGCCCAGTTCGACAGGGCGACCTTGTTCTGGCGCTTGGCGGCCCCTATCGCATCGCGCACGTCGTTGTCGTCTTCGTGGGATGCAAGAGCCGACAGGCGGCTCAGATCGCGCTCCCACCCGGCGCCAATCGTGTCGGTCAGCACCTGCGACAGGGCCGGGTTCGACAGGCGGAGCCACCGTCGCGGGGTGACGCCATTGGTCTGGTTCACGATCCGGCCGGGATAGGCCGTGTTCAGCCCCGCGAACACGGTGTCCTGCATCAGTTGAGTATGCAGCGCCGAGACGCCGTTGACATGGGACGCCATCACGAAGGCGAGCGTGCCCATATGGACCTGATCATTATGGACAATGGCCAGCTCGGCCCCGCAACCGGTCGCCGCCTGATGCTCTGCGTCGATCCGCTCGATGATCTGCATATGGCGCGGCAGGATGCGCCCCATGAGCCACGTCGACCACGCCTCAAGCGCTTCGGGGAGCAGCGTGTGATTGGTGTAGTTCAGGCAGCCACGCGCAATGTGTTTGGCCTCGTCCCACGGCAACCCGTGGCCATCCATCAGCAGCCGGATCAATTCCGGGCCTGCCAGGGCCGGATGGGTATCGTTCATCTGGATCGCGACCTTCTGGGGCAGAAGCGCCAGGTCGTCATATTCGCTCAGGAACCGGCGCAGGATGTCCTGCAGCGCGGCGGAGGTCAGGAAAAACTCCTGCTTCAGGCGCAGTTCCTTGCCGCTGTCGGTCGTGTCCTCGGGGTAGAGTACCCGCGACAGGGTGCGGGCGAGCGCCTCGGGGGCCGCGGCGGCGGTGTGATCGCCCGAATTGAACTGCTCAAGGTCGAAAAGCTCCGTCGGATGTGCGCCCCAGAGGCGCAGTGTGTTGGCCCAATGGCCCTCCCAGCCCACAACCGGCATGTCGTAGGCGCGCGCGTAGACGGTCTCCGCCGGGTGCCAGGTGGCGTGCCCGTCGGCCTCGGTCACGTGGCCCTTGAAACCGATGGAATAGCGCGCCTCGGGGCGCTCGAATTCCCAGGGATGCGGCTGATTGAGCCAATCCTCGGGATGCTCCACCTGACGGCCACCCTCGAAGCGCTGGCGGAACAGGCCGTGCTCATACCGGATGCCGTAGCCATAGGCCGGGCATTGCAGGGTCGACATGCTTTCCAGAAAACAGGCCGCCAGACGGCCCAGACCGCCATTGCCAAGCGCGGCATCGGGTTCATCCTCGATCACATCGGCAAGGCTGATCCCTTCGGCGTCGAGCACGTCCCGGACGGTATCGAACAGGCCCAGATTCATCATCGCATCGGCCAGAACGCGCCCGATCAGGAACTCCATCGACAGGTAGTAGACGCGCTT
Organism: uncultured Roseicyclus sp.; assembly: GCA_947494975.1. Taxonomy (GTDB): domain Bacteria; phylum Pseudomonadota; class Alphaproteobacteria; order Rhodobacterales; family Rhodobacteraceae; genus Gymnodinialimonas. The sequence continues at coordinate 209,264 of CANLXA010000002.1, forward strand.
GCCCTGCGCCTCGTAAGTGCGGCGGGTGGCGGTGAACCAAGGCTCTATGATGATGTCGCGCACGCCATAGCTAACGGCCATGCGCCAATCATACAGGCTGGCATGGGATTTGTCCTTGCCGAGCGTATAGGTCAGATGCTGCGTGATGCGGACACGCAGCGCCTCGGCCGACAGATCATTCATCACGTTCATCGACATCCCCTGTCGCGTCTCTCCTGCGCGCAGGCGTGATGTCAGGTAACAACGTCGGGATCAACCCGGCCCGTCTTTGCCGTCAGGTCCGATAGCGCGCGCGCCGCATTCTGCACCTCGGCCAGCGCATGTTCCGGGTTCAGTTGGAGCTTGTCGGCATCCGTCTCCAGCTTTTCGAGGTAGACGCGGATCGTGGCGCCTTCGGTTCCGGTCCCCGACAGCCGGAACACGGCGCGCGCCCCGCCCTCGAAGGTGATCCGGATGCCTTGCCCGGTGGCGCGTGAGCCATCGACGGGATCGTCATAGGCGAATTCGTCGGCCGCCTCGACAACCAGGTTCCCCACGGACCCGCCCGGTAGCGCCGGCAATTGCGCGCGCAACCCATCCATGACTGCATTGGCCTTGTCGCTGTCGACGGCTTCGTAATCGTGCCGGGAATAGTAGCACCGCCCGTACTCGGCCCAGAAATCCGACATCAGATCAGCCACCGATTGGCCGGTTTCCGCAAGGATGTTGAGCCATAGCAGCACCGCCCAGAGCCCGTCCTTCTCCCGCACATGATCCGAACCGGTCCCGGCGCTTTCTTCGCCGCACAGCGTCGCCTTGCCCGCATCCAGCAGGTTGCCGAAGAACTTCCACCCCGTGGGCGTCTCGTAGCACGCGATGCCAAGGGCCTCGGCCACCCGGTCAACCGCGCGGGAGGTCGGCATGGAGCGTGCCACACCGGCCAGCCCATCGCGATAGCCGGGGGCGAGATGGGCCTTGGCCGTCAGAACCGCGAGGCTGTCGGATGGCGTGACGTAAGTGTTGCGCCCGACGATCATGTTCCGGTCGCCGTCGCCATCCGACGCCGCGCCAAAATCGGGGGCGGCTGGCCCATGCATCACATCCATCAGGTCCTTGGCCCAGATCGGGTTCGGGTCCGGATGGCCGCCGCCGAAATCCGGGCTTGGTGTGCCGTTGAGCACGCTCCCTGCTTCCGCACCCAGGCGGTCTTCAAGGATCGCGTGGGCATAGGGGCCGGTCACGGCATGCATGGCATCGAAGCGCATCGTGAAGCCGCCTGCGAAAAGCGCATGGATCTTGTCGAAGTCAAACAAAGTTTCCATCAGGGCGGCGTAATCCTCGACCGGGTCGACGATCTCCACCTTCATCCCCTGATGTTCGCGGATGCCAAGCGTGTCGATATCCACGCCGGTGGAAGCGGTGATCTTGTAGATGTCGATATCCTGGGTGCGCGCGAAAATCTTGTCGGTCACGCCTTCGGTAGCCGGGCCGCCATTGGGGCCGTTATATTTCAGGCCGAAATCCGCGTCGGGCCCGCCGGGATTGTGGCTGGCCGACAGGATCAGGCCGCCATCCGCGCCCCGTTTGCGGATCAGGTGGGACACGGCGGGGGTGGACAGGATGCCACCCTGCCCGACGATGCATTTGGCAGCACCATTGGCGGCAGCCATGCGCAGGATGATCTGGATCGCATCATCGTTGAAAAACCGGCCATCGCCGCCGACCACAAGCACCTTGTCCTGTACCCCGCCGATCCCGTCGAAGATGGATTGGACGTAGTTTTCAAGGAAATGCGGCCGCTTGAAGACAGCGGTTTTCTTGCGCAACCCGCTGGTGCCGGGTTTCTGGCCTTCGATCGGACGTGTCCGGACGGTTTGCATTGGCATTGGCTGTCCTCCCCTTCTTTCAAGTCTATGGCCGCGTGTCCTACCGCGCTAGTGTGGCGTCTCGTGCGAAAAAACGACCACCGCGTCGGCGGCGACATGCATGCCCTGCGTCACGCGGATTGCATCGTCCTGGCTGGTGTCGAACCGGCGCACCCAGGCCTCGCCCTCCGGCAGGTCAGGCGGTCTGATCTCGACGGCCTCCCCCCGGTTCAACACGATCAGCAAAGCGCCCTGGCGTTGCACATATTCCGGGGTGCCCGAGGCCATGCGCATTTCCGCGACCAGCGTGTCGAGGGTCGGGTTGTCCCAATCCTCCTGCCGCATCGCCTCGCCATTGGCGCGGCGCCAGAACAGATCTGGTTCGCCATCGATCACCCGTTGGCGGGAATGCAGAAACCGGCGCTGCCGCAGGAGCGGATGCATCCGGCGAAATGCGATGGCCTGCTGACAGAAGGTAAAAAACGGGTCGTCCCGCTCGGGCCAGGTCACCCAGCCGATCTCATTGTCCTGGCAATAGGCGTTGTTGTTGCCGCCCTGCGAATTGCTCAACTCATCACCCGCCAGGATCATCGGCGTGCCCTGGGACAGCATCAGCGTCGCCATCAGGTTGCGTTTGCGCCGGGTGCGCGCGGCGATTACCGCCGGATCATCCGACGGCCCCTCGACGCCCATATTGTCGGAATGGTTGTTGGAATGGCCGTCGCGATTGTCCTCGCCATTGGCCAGGTTGTGCTTGGTCGAATAGCTGACGGTATCTTGCAAAGTGAACCCGTCATGGGCGGTCAGGAAGTTCAGGGACGAGGTCGCCGCCCGGCCGTCATGGTCGAAGAATTGCGCGGAGCCCGATAGCCGCGCGGCGAGGTCGGCCACCTTTCCCGGGTCCCCACGCCAGAACTCCCGCACATTGTCGCGATACTTGTCATTCCATTCGGCAAACGGGGCGGGATAGGCCCCCAGCTGGTACCCGCCGGGTCCGATATCCCACGGCTCGGCGATGAGTTTGACTCGATTGAGCACCGGATCCTGCCCGATGGCGCGAAAGAACGGGCCGTTGCGGTCAAAACCCGTGCGAGTGCGCCCCAGCGTGGTGCACAGGTCGAACCGGAAGCCATCCACATGCATGACCTCGACCCAGTAGCGCAAGCTATCCATCATCAGGCGCATCACAAACGGGTTCTCGAAATCAAGCGTGTTGCCGCAGCCCGCATCGTCCAGATAATAGCGCCGATCATCGGCCAGCCGGTAGTAGCTGGCATTATCAAGCCCCCTGAACATCAATGTCGGCCCCATCTCCGAGCCTTCGGCGGTGTGGTTGTAGACGACGTCGAGGATCACCTCGATCCCGGCGCTGTGGAACCGCGCGACCATCTGCTGAAATTCCGCAATGTCGCCAAAGGTCAGGTAGCGCGGATCGGGGGCGAAGAAGCCGTGGGTCATGTAACCCCAGTAATTCGTCAGCCCCCGGTCGATCAGGAATTTCTCGTTCAAGAAGGCCTGCACAGGCAGAAGCTCGATCGCTGTCACGCCGAGATTGTTGAGGTGTTCAAGGATCGGGTCCGACGCCATGGCCAGGAATGTGCCCCGGTTGGGGATATCCGCGCGTCCGGCCGTCAGGCCCTTGACATGGGCTTCGTAGATCACGGTGTTTTCTAGCGCGTGGTTGGGCCGGGTCGGCGCATGATGCGCATCCGGTCTGGGATCGACGACGACACAGCGTGGCATGTAGGGCGCGCTGTCGGTCCTGTCGAAGCTGCGGTCCTTGTCCTTGTGCCCCACCTTGTAGCCGTAAAGCGACGAATGCCATGTCGGGTGCCCGGTCAATTGCTTGGCGTAGGGATCGATCAATAGCTTGTAGGGATTGAACCTGTGGCCGTCTTCGGGCCGGTAGGGACCGTCCATCCGATAACCGTATTGCTGGTCCGCCTTCATGCCCGGGAAATAACCGTGCCAGATATGGCCCTCGCGCTCGGGCAGCGGCACCACCTGATGTTCGGCACCGTTTTCATCGAACAGGCACAGCATCACCCGCGTCGCATGGCGGGAGAACACGGCAAAATTCACACCGTCGCCGTCAGTACTCGCCCCCAGCGGAAACGGGCGGCCCGGGCGAATGGGGAAGGCCCCTGCCGTCACGAAGACGCCCCGGCGAGAGAGGCGTAAATCTCGTGGTACTCGGCGGCGGATGTTTCCCAGCCGACGGGTTGCGCCATCGCATTGCGCTGCGCCTTCCGCCAAGCTTTCGGCTGCCCGTAGAGGTCGCAAAGCCGCACGAAACTATTCGACAGGGCCTGCGCCGTCACCGGGTAGAACTGGAAGCCCGTGGCCACACCGCTGGCCAATGCGGCGGGGGAGGCATTGATGACCGTATCGGCAAGGCCACCTGTCAGGGCGACAAGCGGAAGCGTGCCGTAGCGCAGACCATAAAGCTGCGTCAGGCCACAGGGCTCGAACCGCGACGGGACCAGCACAACATCGCCACCCGCCATCATCAGATGCGACAGGGCCTCGTCATAGCCGATCTTTACCGACACGTTCGGATGCCCCGCAGCGGCCTCGTGAAGGGCCACTTCCAGACGCGGATCGCCCGAGCCCAGAAGCGCCAATTGCCCGCCTCGGTCAAGCAGCGCCGGAAGTGCCTCAAGCAGCAGGTCGATCCCCTTCTGTTCGGTCAGCCGGGAGACGAGAACGCATAGCGGACCATCTGCCTTACGCAGTCCGAAGGCGGCTTGCACGGCCTTCTTGTTCGGCGACTTGCCCGCCGTCGCTTTGTAAGGTGTGATATTGGGGTCGGTTTCGGGGTTCCAGGCATCAAGGTCGATGCCGTTGACGATCCCCGCAAGATCGGGCTGCCGATGGCGCAGGACCCCGTCCATCCCCATGCCGAAATCCGGTGTCAGCAATTCTTCTGCGTAGGTTCGTGACACGGTGGTGATCTTGGCCGCCCCCATAAGCCCCGCCTTCAGGGCCGAAATCTGCCCCCAGAATTCGAAGTGATCCGCGTCGAACCGCCCGTAATCGAGGCCCAACGCGTCCAGGCGCTCGCCCGCGACATTGCCGTGAAAGGCGATGTTGTGGATCGTGAAGACGAAGGGCACATCACAGCCAAGATCATGCATGTATTCTGGCGTGAGGCCCGCCTGCCAATCGTGCCCATGGACGATACCGGGCCTCCAGCCATCGACGCCCGCATCCGCGATCATCGCGCCCGCTTTGCATAGGGCCGCGAAACGTTCCGGGTTATCGTCCCAATCCTTGCCGGTTTCGTCGCCGTAAATGCCGCCATCCCGGTCATAAAGGTGTGGCGCGTCAAGGATCAGCAGGTCGAGGCCGGCAACTTTGCAGGCCAGAAGCCGTGCCTTTCCACCGAACAGATCGGGCAATTTCTGCGCGGTCGTGGTCTTGCCGAGCTTGTCCAGAACCGAGCGATAGCCCGGCAGCAGCACACGCACCTCCCCGCCGTGATCCGCAAGCGCGCGCGGCAACGCGCCCGCCACATCCGCCAGCCCCCCCGTCTTGATCAGGGGAGCGCATTCCGACACGACAAACAGGACGTTGGTCATGAAGCGGCGGCCCGTTTATCCAACATGTCTTGCGTGATCAGGGTTGTGCCACGGTCCGTCACGCGGAACCACTTGGCGTCATCTTTCGGATCTTCGCCCACCACGAGGCCTTCGGGAATGACCACCTTGGAATCGATCACAACCTGGCGCAGCCGGGCGGATCGATGAATCGTTACGTTGGGCAGAACAACCGCATGATCCAGCACGGCGTAGGAATTGGTGTGGACGCCCGTGAAGAGACACGAGTTGCGCACCTCCGTCCCCGATACGATGCACCCACCTGACACCATGGAAGAGATCGCCATGCCACGCCTGTCGCGCTCATCGTGGATGAACTTCGCCGGCGGAACGCTTTCGTTGTAGGTCCAGATCGGCCAGTCACGGTCCCACAGGTCCAGTTCGGGCGTGAAATTCGTCAGGTCGATATGCGCCTGCCAGAACGCGTCGACGGTGCCCACATCTTTCCAATAGGCCGGGGCGTCATCACCGCGCACGCAGCTTTCGTCAAAGCGATGTGCCATCGCCTTGCCATTCTTGACGATGTCGGGGATCAGATCATTGCCGAAGTCGTGCGAGGAATTCGGATCGGCCGCATCGACCATCAGCAAATCACGCAGATATTTCCAGTTGAAGACGTAGATCCCCATGGAGGCCAACGCCACGTCGGGGTCATCGGGCGTACCGGGGGGATCGGCGGGTTTCTCGAGGAAGCTGGTGATCTGACCGGTCTTGTCGGTCGCCATGACGCCAAACGCTGTGGCCTCCATCCGGGGCACGGTCAGGCATCCGACGGTGACATCCGCCTCCGTTTCCACATGCTGGCGCAGCATGATCTCATAGTCCATCTTGTAGATGTGATCGCCCGCAAGAATGATCACGTGATCGATGCCGTAGCTGTCCACGATGTCGATGTTCTGGGTCACCGCATCGGCGGTGCCCTTGTACCAGCTTTCGGTGCCGCCGCGTTGTGAGGCGGGGAGCACGTCAAGAAACTCGTTGCGCTCGGCGCCGAAGAAGTTCCAGCCCCGCTGCACGTGGCGGATCAGGCTGTGGGCCTTGTATTGCGTGGCCACGGCCATCTTGCGGATACCGGAATTCATCGCGTTCGAAAGGGCGAAATCGATGATACGCGCCTTGCCGCCGAACGGCACGGCTGGCTTCACCCGGCGGTCGGTCAGTTCCTTCAGACGAGAGCCGCGTCCACCGGCGAGTACGAAGACCATGGATCTTTGTGTCAGGCGTTTCGTCGGCATATCAGTCTCTCCATCCCTTTGTTGTTTTCAGGCCGCGCGGCGGTGTCGCAAGACCAATACGGACAGGGGCGGCAATGTCAGCTTCACTGATTGCGCCTGTCCGTCTGCGGCAATATCGGTGGCCGTCACACCGCCCAGATTGCCCCGGTTTCCGCCGCCATAGATCTCGGCGTCGGTGTTGAGGGCTTCCTCCCAGTCGCCCGCGCATGGCACGCCCAATCGAAACTCAACGCGTTCGACCGGGGTGAAGTTGCATATGATAACGACGGGCGCGTCGTCCGGCCCGCCAAAACGGGCGAAGGCGATGGTCGATTGGGCGGGACCATTGCTCAGCCAGGCGAACCCGTCTGGTACGCAATCGCCCACATACAAAGCAGGTGTGTCGCGGTAGAGCGCGTTCAGATCCCGAACCAAGCGTTGCACGCCCTTGTTGGCGGGCTGATCGGCGGCTCCCCAATTCAACTCGGCGTTGTGGTTCCATTCCTCGGGCTGCGCGAATTCGCATCCCATGAACAACAGTTTCTTGCCGGGATGGGTCCACATGAACCCGTAATAGGCCCGCAGATTGGCGAATTTCTCCCATTCGGTGCCCGGCATCTTGTCGATCATGGAGCCTTTGCCGTGGACCACCTCATCGTGGCTGATCGGCAGGATGAAGTTCTCGGTGAAGGCCCAGTCGATGGGAAAGGTCATCAGGTGGTGATCGTGCTGGCGGTAGATCGGGTCCTTCTCCATGTACCGCAGGGTGTCGTTCATCCAGCCCATGTTCCACTTGTAGCCGAAGCCGAGGCCGCCGCTATGGACGGGCTGCGAGACAGCCGGGAAAGAGGTGCTTTCCTCCGCCACGGTCATCACGGACGGGTCGGCGCCGTAAACAGCGATATTCATCTCCTGCAGGAAGGCGATGGCCTCGTAATTCTCGCGCCCGCCATCCTTGTTGGGCACCCATTGGCCCTCGTCCCGCGAATAGTCCCGGTAGAGCATCGAGGCCACGGCATCCACACGCAGCCCGTCGACGTGGTATTCCTCCATCCAGTAGAGCGCGTTGGACACGAGGTAATTCTTCACCTCCGTGCGCCCGTAATTGTAGATCAGCGTGTTCCAATCCTGATGGAATCCTTCCCGCGGGTCGGCATGCTCATAGAGCGCCGTGCCGTCGAACCGGGCGAGGCCGTGGTCATCGGCGGGGAAGTGCCCCGGCACCCAATCCAGCAACACACCGATCCCCGCCGCATGGGCGGCTTCGACCAGATCGCGGAATTCATGCGGCGGGCCAAAGCGGATGGTGGGGGCGTAAAGGCCCACCGGCTGATAGCCCCAGGAGCCGTCGAACGGAAATTCGGAAACCGGCAGCAATTCGATATGAGTGAAACCCATATGCTGGACGTAGTTGATCAGATCGCGGGCCAGCTCCTTGTAGCTGAGCGGTCGACCACCGTCGTCGTAGCGTCTGCGCCACGACCCTAAATGCACCTCATAGATGGAGATCGGGCTGGCCCTGTCCGACCGCGCCGCGCGGCTCTTCATCCATTCGGCATCTTTCCAGCCATAGCCGCTGATGTCCCGTACGATGCTGGCCTTTTCCGGCGGATGCTGAGAGCCGAAGCCAACGGGATCCGCCTTCAGGGCCAGAGTGCCGTCTGCGCCTGCAACCTCGTATTTGTAGAGCGCGCCGTCGCCCACCTGTGGCAGAAACACCTCCCAGACGCCGGTCTGCCCTGCGGGCCGCATCGGGTGGCGGCGCCCATCCCAGCCATTGAAATCCCCCACGATGCTGACGCGGGTGGCGTTGGGTGCCCAGACGGCGAAATGCGTGCCCGTCACGCCCTGATGTGTGGTGACATGGGCGCCAAGAACGCGCCAAAGCTCCTTGTGGGTCCCTTCACCCACCAGGTATTGGTCGAAATCCGACAAAACGGGATCAAAGGCGAACGGGTCAGGGCTCGTGTGTTCGGCGCCATCGGCGTATCGCGCGGTCAACGTATAGGCCTTGCCCGCAACCGGGCCGCCGAATACCGCGCCCTCCAGCCGTGGCAAATCGATGACCGTGCCGGCCACCGTGGCGCTCACCGAAACCGCGTCTGGCTGAAACGTGACGATCCAGCGCCGCGCACCGCTTTTGTGCGGGCCAAGAACCTCAAACGGCGCGGGATGCGTGCCGTTGTTCAGGGCGACAAGCGCATCGGGCGTCAGAAAGTCGGGCAGATGGCGTGCCTGGCTTTGCCCAGTGTCGGTCTCTGGCATCAACAACCTCCGATCAAATCTGGGCCGAACGTGTCACCTGCGCCTTGCCATCAGGCGAAAAGTGAAACACGCGGGCTTGGCCCGCGTCAACCGAAGGGCGGGCTTGGGCAAAAATGAAGGCGCACGCGCGCAAAGGGCGGCAGGGTATCCCGCCGCACTCTGCGTACCTCGATTTCTCTGTGTTCAGTCGTCGCCTTTGGCCGCCGCCGCCGCGCCGCCCTTGCCCAATTCGACCGTGCCGAAGGGCCCGCCATGGACCATCTGAGCCAGATCCGTTGGATCTCCGGCGCCTTCCTGGGAAAGGATTTCGGCCGCGAATTGCTCTGCGTTGTCGCGCGGCCGATAGCCCAGAAACGCGGCCTTCGAATTGTCCACCGGCGCCCTGTCATTGTCGGAGACGCCGTAGATCACCGCGAACCCCGTGGTCGGCGTGTCAATCGCGCGTTCCACCAGATGCACCAGATCGCCATCGCTCAGCCACGTCCCCAAGGCCCGCGCATTCTTGACGGGCGCACAGCTCAGGATCCGCAGATGCACCGATTCCAGCCCGCGTTTTTCCCAATACATCCGGCCCAGATCCTCGGTGAAGCACTTGGCCAAGCCATAGAAGCTGTCGGGCCGATGCGCGGCGTCGATCCCGACGAAAGATTGGCGCGGATGCATGCCGACGACATGTATGGAGGAGGCATAGATAATCCGCCGCGCGCCCGCCTTCTGCGCACTTTCCCAGACATTGTAGGACCCGATGAAGTTCGGCCCCAGAAGCTGTTCAAACGGGCCTTCATCCACAATGGCTCCGAAATGGCAGACCATCTCGACCCCGTCCATTAATCCGGCAACCGACGCATAATCGGCAATATCGGCCCGCACATAGGTCTCGTTCGGGGCGAGATCGGTCAGGCTCTCGACGATGTCGGAACTGACCAACTCATCACACATCTTGGCCAGCGCAGGCCGAAGGATGGTGCCACAACGCCCCGCGGCCCCGGTCAGAACGATTTTCTTCAGCATAGGTCGGGCCCCTTAGATTATGGCGGTTTCACGGATGGGATCGTTGCGCACGATCCGGTCATAGGCAAACGGGCTCAGGTCAAGCGAGCGATATTCGCCATAGGTCAGCCATTCGGCGGTGCCGCGGCCCATGGCCGGGCTTTGTTGCAGCCCGTGGCCGGAGAAACCGTTGAGGAAGATGAAGTTCGGCACGTCCGGATGCGGCCCGAGGATCGCGTTGTGATCGAGCGTGTTCATGGCGTAATGGCCGGTCCATTCGGCCTGGATCTTCACGGCCTCGAACGCTGGGATACGCGTGGCCAGCACGGGCCAGATATGGGTCTCCCACAGCCCGTGATCCATCCCGAAATCATCGTAATCCGCCGCCGGATCAATCTCCGCATGACCACCGGCCTGATAGGTGCCGCCGCCGTTTTCCCGGCAATGCACGCCCGAGGGATCGATTGTCAGCGGCAGGTCGCGGTCCAGCGGGGTTTCGGCCCTGAACACCCAGGAATAGCGCTTGCGCGGCTCGACCGGCACGGTGATCCCGGCCATGGCGGCCGTGCGCGCCGCCCGCGGGCCGGTTGCATTGACCACATGGCCGCAGGTGATAACCTCGCCCGTCTTCAGGGTGACGGATTCAATGCCGCGGGCCGAGCGTGCCATCTCTACCACCTCATTGGCGATGTATTCCACGCCCCGTTCGCGGGCCTGGCGTTTCCACCAATCGAACACCGCGGCGCCATCCCAATATCCCTCGTTTACCGTATTGATGGAACCGAGGAGGATGTCATCGACATTGTAAAACGGGTAGGCGGCCAGGATCTCATCCGGCGTCAGCAATTGTGTCTGGGCACCCGCGGCATGCTGGATTTTCTGGTTGGCGCGCAGGGTATCGGCGAAGGTCTCCGTATCGGCAAGATACAGGTATCCGAACGACCGGATCGGAAGGTCCGGAATACGGTCATCGCCGCCCATATACTCGCGGATATTTGTCACGAAATCGGCCGCGAACTGGCTGATGCGGACGTTGAGCTCGGTCGAAAACTGCTGCCGCATGCACGAATTCGTGTGGGCGGTCGAGCACATCTCATAGGTCGGGTCGCGCTCCACCACCAGCACGCTGCCGTCAAAATCCGGATTGTCCGTCAGAAACCACGCCGTCGACGACCCCATGATCGCGCCGCCGATAATGACGACATCGTAGCTGTCCCGCATGGGGGTGTGGTCAAACGTAGCCTTGGCCATTCATCCCTCCCGTCCCGCTGTGATCGCCGGTTCGCGCGATAGGTTGCGCGACTTTGCGGCGAAGGCAAGCTCTGTGATCAGGCGGGGCCGGTTTCGTCCTTCACGGTCTCCATTGATACATGGGTGGACGTCGCCTCCACATGGGGTAGGCGGGTGATGACTTCGCCCAGAACCCGACGGTAATCCGCGATATCGACCGACCGAACCTTCAGAAGGTAGTCGAACGCGCCCGCGATCATGTGGCATTGCTCGATCTCCGGCACCGCGCGGGCCGCGTTGTTAAATGCGCGGAGTGCCGCCTCCCGCGTATCGCTCAGTTTCACCTCGACGAAGGCCACATGCGCCAGGCCAAGCCGGGCCGAATCCAGCACGGCGCGAAATCCGCGGATGTAGCCGTCGGCCTGCAGGCGTTTCATGCGGGTCTGGCAGGGCGTCTTCGACAGGCCCACCTGTTTGGCGAGTTCCGTGACAGGGATTCGCCCATCGCGCGCCAGAACCGCAAGGATGCGCCGGTCGGCTGGGTCAAGTTGATTGGCTGGCAGGTTCTTCATGGGCGTCTTGTCCAAAACGAGGGGCAATATCAGCGCGATTGTCAGTATCTGGAGCAATCATCAGGCGGATTGCCTTCGGAAGTCGGTATAGAGTGAGTTATGTCTCTGCAAGGATTCTGCCATCATGTCCGATCTTGCCGCCCATCGCCGCGCCATCGCCTCCGCCTACCTGGAGCCGGAGGATCAGGCGATTGCCCGTCTTCTGAAAGCATACGCGATTGGGCCCGACGTTCGGGCCGATGCCTCCGCGCGGGCGGCCCGCATGGTGGCCGATATTCGCGCCGAGGATCGGGGCGGCTTGATGGAGGTGTTCCTGGCCGAATACGGGTTGTCCACCGCCGAGGGCCTTGCCCTGATGCGACTGGCCGAAGCCTTGCTGAGGGTGCCCGATGACGACACCGTCGATGCGTTGATCGAAGACAAGATCGTGCCCGCCGAATGGTCGGCCCATCGGGGCAAGTCCAGATCGAACCTGGTGAATGCGTCGACCCTCGCCCTGATGCTGACGGGCCGCGTGTTGTCCGATGAGGATGGCGAGGGCATGGCGGGTCCCCTGCGCGGGGCCGTCAAACGCCTGGGGGAGCCGGTGATCCGCGCCGCGACCCGGCGGGCCATGAAGGAGATGGGCAACCAGTTTGTGCTGGGGGAGACCATACAGCAAGCCGTGAAGCGGGGCCGCGACCGGGCCGCGCAGGGCTACACCTTCTCCTATGACATGTTGGGGGAGGCGGCCGTGACGGAGGGCGAGGCCAAGGCGTTTTTCGATGCCTACGCCGCGTCGATTGCCTACCTCGCCAAGCAGGCCACCCGCGATGATATCCGCGAAAACCCAGGCATCTCCATCAAGCTGTCCGCGTTGCACCCCCGGTATGAAGAGCCGCAACGCGCCCGCATCATGGCCGAGCTTGTGCCGCGTGTGCTGGAGCTCTGCCAAGCCGCCCGTGACGCGCGAATGGGCCTGAACATCGATGCGGAGGAGGCCGACCGGCTGGAGATCTCGCTCGATGTCATCGAAGCGGTGCTGTCTGACCCATCGCTTGCGGGCTGGGACGGATTTGGCGTTGTGGTGCAGGCCTACGGCAAACGCGCGGCGCCTGTCATCGACTGGCTCCATGCGCTGGCTGAACGCCTTGACCGGCGCATCATGGTGCGGCTTGTCAAAGGCGCCTATTGGGACACCGAGATCAAACGTGCGCAGGTGGCGGGCCTGCCCGGATTTCCCGTCTACACCGCCAAGGCCGCCACCGATGTCAGCTACCTCAGCTGCGCGCGTCAGCTGCTGGATCGGACCGACCGGATCTACCCGCAATTCGCCACCCACAACGCCCATTCCGTTGCCGCCATCCTTGAGATGGCCGACGATCCCACCGCCTTCGAATTCCAGCGCCTGCACGGCATGGGGGAGGCGCTGCACGATCAGGTGCACAAGGGCAACATGACCCGCTGCCGCATCTACGCCCCGGTGGGCGCGCATCGCGATCTGCTCGCCTACCTGGTGCGGCGATTGCTGGAAAACGGTGCGAATTCCTCCTTCGTGCACCAGATCATGGATGAGGATGTTCCGCCGGAAGATGTCGCCGCCGATCCGTTCGAGGCCGTCAAACACCCGGCAATGCCGGTCACGGCGCCGATGGATCTTTACGCGCCGGAGCGTCCGAATTCCGAAGGGCTGGATCTGCATGATCCCCATGCCATGGCGCGGCTCAATGCGGCGCGCGCCCCGTTTCGCGAAAGCACTTGGCAGGCCGGGCCGATGGGGGCCGCTGATATGACCGGCGGCGCGATGATCGAAGTCCACAACCCCGCGCGCCCCACCGACAAGGTGGGCGAGGTTCGCCTGGCCACCCGCGCCGATACGGATGCCGCAATCTTCGCGGCGCAGCCGTGGAATGCCCCGGACCGCGCCGCCGTTCTGAACCGCGCGGCAGATCTCTACGAGGCCAACGCGCCGGAACTGTTTGCGTTGCTGGCCCGCGAGGCCGGGAAGACCCTGCTTGATTGCGAAGGGGAACTGCGCGAGGCCGTGGACTTCCTGCGCTACTACGCCGCCCGCATCGCCGACCTTACCGATCCGCCCCTGGGCCGCGTCACCTGTATCAGCCCGTGGAATTTCCCGCTTGCGATCTTTACCGGCCAGATCTCCGCGGCGCTGGCGGCGGGCAATGCGGTGCTGGCCAAACCGGCCGAAGCCACCCCGCTCATCGCCGCCCGTGCCGTTGCCTTGCTGCATGAGGCGGGCGTGCCGCTCTCGGCATTGCATCTCTTGCCGGGGGAGGGCGCCGAGGTGGGCGCCGCGCTCACCTCTGATCCGCGCATCGACGGCGTGGCCTTCACCGGGTCCACCGCGACCGCGCAAGCCATCCACCGGGCGATGGCCGCCAACCTCTCGCCAGCGGCTCCGTTGATCGCCGAGACGGGTGGATTGAATGCCATGATCGTGGACAGCACCGCGCTGCCGGAACAGGCCGTAAAGGATGTCGTGGCGTCGGCCTTCCAGTCGGCGGGGCAGCGATGCTCGGCACTCCGCTGTCTCTATGTGCAGGAGGATGTCGCCAAACCGTTCCTTACCGCGCTGTATGGGGCGATGGATCAACTCGCCATCGGCGATCCGTGGGACCAGTCCACCGATGTCGGGCCGGTCATCGATCAACGCGCCGAAATCGGCATCAAGGACCATATCGCCAAGGCAGACGCTGAAGGACGGGTTCTGAAGGACGCAGAGGTGCCTGGGCAGGGCACGTTCGTTGCGCCCACGCTCATCCGCGTGAACGCGATTGGAGATATCGGCAAGGAGGTCTTCGGGCCGGTGCTGCATGTGGCGACGTTCAAGGCCAACCAGATCGACAAGGTAGTCGATCAGATCAACGGCACCGGTTTTGGTCTGACCTTTGGCCTACACACCCGGATCGATGATCGGATCGGAGAGGTGGCGGGCCGGGTTCAGGCGGGCAATCTCTACGTCAACCGCAACCAGATTGGTGCGATTGTCGGGAGCCAGCCCTTTGGCGGGCAGGGCCTCTCCGGGACTGGTCCGAAGGCGGGTGGGCCGTCTTATGTGCCGCGCTTCACCCGTGCGGCCACGGGGACCGGCACGGAGGGTCCGCCCTCCGACATCGCGGCCGTGGCCTATGATCTGCGTGTGGCCGTCGCGGCCGACCGCACGCTGTCGCAGGTCGACCTGCCCGGTCCGACCGGCGAGACCAACCGGCTGACAACCCACCCGCGGGGCCGTGTGCTGTGCCTGGGGCCCGGCAAGGCGGCGGCCGAGGCGCAAGCCCGGGCGGCGACTTCTGTCGGCTGCGCCCCGGCACTGGCCCCTGATCTTCCGCCCGAAGCGCTGGCGGAATTGCCCCCGTTCGAGGCTGCGATCCATTGGGGTGAGGAGGCGTCAGCCCGCGCCTATCGAATGGCTCTCGCGGCGATGAGTGGCCCGATCCTGCCGCTGATCACCGAAGCGGACCCAACGCCCCGCCTGATCCTGGAGCGGCATACCTGCATCGACACGACGGCTGCGGGGGGGAACGCGGCGCTATTGGCCGCCGTCGCCTGAAAACCATGCGATAGCGGCGTCGGCGGCGTCGCCATGGCCCACCGCATCCATCACCAACGTGCCCTCCAGCACGGTCAGAAGCGTCCGCGCGGCGCGGTCTGGGTTCTGCTCACCGTCCGGGAGGCGGACCGTGACCCAGGCGACAAACCCCTCAATGATGGCCCCTCCGGTTTGCGCATAGGCGATTTCGCGGCGGGCGGAGGCGGCCACGATATCCAGCCACACCCGCGCATATCCCGCCGCCATGGGAGACCGCATCACGGCGACGACGGCTGCCAGCAACGCACCTTTCGTCGCAAATCGCTCTGCGGGGATCGCCATGTCGAGCCCGCTGACGAACCCGGCTGCCAGATATCCGAGAAGCGCCCCGATCACGCCGTCCTTGTCACCGAAATGGTAGATCAGCATCCGGTCCGATGTGCTCGCCGCCTTGGCCAGAGGACGAAGGGAAGCCGTCGTTAGACCATGCTCCAAGACATGGGCCGCCATGGCCGCCAACACCTTTTCCTGTTTTGCGCTGATTTCGTTCATTTCTTTCTTCTTGTAGCGAGTGCTACATTGCCGATAATGTAGCACTCGCTACACAAACACAATCAAGGGACCCTACCAGATGACCCTGTTTCAAATCCTTCCTGCCATCGCCTTTGCCGCAGCCGCAATCTTTGTTCTCACCCGCACCGGGGAAACGGCGCCAAAATCCGGCCTTTGGCGCATTCCCGCGGCGTTAAGCGCGCTTTTCGCGGTGTGGACGGCCTATACCATCGCAACTGAAGGCGTGTTGCTGGTCTGGACCAATCATTCCACCAACGCGTGGGGCAATCAGGTGTGGTTTGACCTGCTTCTCGCGGTTTCGGTCTCCTTCGCGGCACTTGCCCCGATGGCCATACGGCAGGGCATGGCGCTTCTGCCCTGGGCGCTCTTCGTGATCTCCACGGCCAGTATCGGGCTTCTCGCAATGCTGGCGCGGATCCTTTATCTCGAGGAAAACCAGCCCGCCGCCCAGATGGCGTGAGGGCTATTGCTGAACCATCGCGGCATTCCATGCCTCCAGAAAGCTCTCCCGGTTCAGGCGGTCGAGATACACCATCAAGGCCGGGCCAAGGCGGATCGGGCCGAAGGGCAGCTGATCCGCCTCGCCGCGCGTCTGTAGCGGGGGCAGCACCGGCTCCGCCGTGCCTTGCCCCATCCCCTCCCGCAACAGCGCGTCGAGCATGGTGGCTGCGGCGCCCACTTCCACGGCGGTCACGGGGATCAGGGCGGTGCGGAGCATCACGTTGGCGAAATCCTCCAGCGGCAGAATGGCCAGCCCGGCATCCTGATCCAGCCGCTGCTCGGCGTAGGACCCAAGCACGTTATAGGCCAGCGCCAGATCCCCCGAGGCCACATCGTCGATCATCTGCGACGAGCAGCAATAGAGCCGGGCGTTCAAGCGCCCCATCACCTCGGTCAGCCGCCAATAGGCGTCGGACGAGCGCGCCTCCTGCGTTGCGAAGAGGTAGCCGAGGCCGGACACGCGCAAATCATAGGTGCCGACGCCTCCGGCAAACCTGTCGGGATTGTCGCGCAACATGGTGACAAGCTCCGCCCGTGTGCGGGGCAGCGGGAGGCCCGAAAAGCGCGCCTCGTTGATGACGATCACGGCAGGCTCCGCCGTGAAGGCAAAGAGCTGATCGCGCCAGCGCGCCCAATCGGGCAGCGCGTCGGTCACGCCGCTGCGATAGCTTTGGGCAAAGCCGTCATTGGCCAGCGTGAATTGCAGATCCATGGCCGAGGACAGGGCCAGATCGAATTCCGCGCCGCCCCGTATCGCGCGGTTCAACTCCGACGAGGAGGCGACCACATAATCGACGCCAACCTCCGGATTGGCGGCCTGGAACCGCAGCAGGAACGGCTCGATCACGTCCAGATCGGCGGTGGAGATCACGCGCAGCGTTGCGCTACCGGTGCCGGGATATGTGCGGCGATCTTCAATCTCGAACTCCTGCGCGCAGGCAAGGCCCGCGATCATCATCAGTGCCGCGGTGGCGATCACGCGGCGGGCAGGATCAAGGACACGCATGCGCCACCCCCTTCCAGGTTGCGGCCCAGTTCAAGCCGTCCGCCATGGGCGCTGAGCGCCTCTTCCGCGATGGTCAGCCCAAGGCCCGAGCCGACCACGCCCTCCACCTTGTCACCGCGCTTGAAGCGTTCGGTCAGGTGCGCCGCGGGCTCTTCCCCAAAACCGGGGCCCTCGTCGGAGACCGCGATCCGCGCTTCACCGCCGCCATTGCCAACGCTGATCCGGACAATGGTTTCGGCGGGCGAGTATTTGATCGCATTGTCGAGCACGTTTCTGAGCGCATTCTGGATCAGGATCGCATCCCCCTCGACCTCCGCAGGAGACATCGCCAGCGCGATATCGATATCCTTCATCTCCGCCGTTGGGCGAAGCGCATCGGCCACACCTTCGGCCAGGGCGGGCAAATTCACCCGCTCCCGCGCAAGATCATCGGCGCGAAAGGACACCATGGCATGATCCAGAAGCTGGCTGGCAGAGCGGGAACTGTCGTCGACCGCCCGGATCACCCGGCGCAGGGTTTGCTTCTGGGCTTCTTCTTCCACGGAATGCAGGGCAATCTCGGCCTGGGTGCGCACGATGGCCAAGGGCGTCCGCACCCGGTGTGCGGCTTCCGCGATGAAATCCTCGGACCGCTTGATCGATCCCTCCAGCCTGTCCATCAACCGGTTGAGCGCCCGGACCAGAGGCATGAGCTCCGGCGGACCGCGCCGCCGCAAGGGGCGCAGATCCGATGGGCCGCGGGTCGAGACATGCTGCGCCATTGTGTTGAGCGGGCGCAGGGACGCGCGCACGGCAAAGGCCGACATCCCCACCGCCAGCAGAAACACGGCCACCGACAGGTAGGCCGCCTGCCGCGACAAGCCCGCCGCGATGCCCTGCACCCCGCCCCGGGTTTGCGCCAGCGTCACGGTAATCGGAACCGCCTCGCCATCCGCAAGGATCACGCGCATCACGCTGACGGCCCGCACATTCATGTCACGATAGGGCAGGGTGGCAAAACTGGGCTCCCCCGGCGTAACGTTGGGGCCGTCCAGATCGGCATATCCCGTCAGAACGTCATCGCCCGCGGCAACGCGGTAAAATACGCGATCTTCGCTGATTGCCCCCAACATCGAAAACGCGGCGTAAGGCAGTTCGAGCCGCACCTGCCCGCCTTCGGATCGCAGGGTTTCGGCGATTGAGGTGGCCGAGGCCGCAAGGATATTATCCTGCGTCCGCCCCGCCGCCTCGCGCGCGAAGCTCGTCACCATGCCCCAGCTGACCAGCGCAAGAAGGGCGACGATGGCCGCCAGAAACAACGTCAGCTTCCGCGCGATGGGCCAACCAGGTTGCACACTCACAGCGACATCCGGTAACCCGCCCCGCGCACTGTCTCGATCCGTACGCCCACACCGTCCAGCTTGCGCCTCAGGCGCCCGACGTAGACTTCGATCGCGTTCTCCGTGACGTCCTCATCATGGGAAAACAGGCGGTCCATCAACTGTGACTTGGACAAGATGTGTCCCGGGTTGCGCGCGAAGACCTCCAGCAGACGGATCTCCCGGTTGCGCAGCTCCATGACGGCATCGCCATGCCGCAAGGTGCCCGCGTTCGGCTCAAAGACAGCAGCGCCCAGGGTAATCTCATTTCTCGCCAGGCCGCCGCGTCGCCGTAGAACCGCGCGGCAGCGCGCCTCCAACTCGCTGAAGTCGAACGGTTTGGTGATGTAGTCATCGGCCCCCTGATCCAGCGCGCCCACGCGGTCGCTGATCTGGCTGCGCGCGGTCAGGACGATCACCGGCGTATTGATGCGGTCCCGCGACCGGGCCAGGAAATCGCGCCCATCGCCGTCGGGCAACATCACGTCGAGCAGAATCAGGTCGTAATCTGCCACTTCAAGATGCGCCTCGGCGTCGGAAAGGGTGGCGGCGTGGTCGACGGCATGGCCATCCAGCCCCAATCGCTGCACCACGGAATCCGCCAATTCTGCATTATCTTCAACAAGTAAGAAGCGCATCGGCGGTAAATTCCTTCCATGTCAGGCTTTTGTCAGCTTCGGGTGACAGTCTGAAACCATGGGCGGCGGACGACCGCCTGTCAAACGGGAGGAAAATCCATGAAATTCACGCGTCGGGTCATGATGACCGCGGCCGCCGCAATGGTGGCCTTTTCTGGTGCGGCACAGGCCGATGGGCACCAGGTTCTTGATGAAATCCACTTTCTGATCCCCGGCGGCGCCGGTGGTGGCTGGGACGGCACCGCGCGCGGCACCGGGGAGGCGCTGACGGAAAGCGGCATCGTGGGCACTGCATCCTACGAAAACATGTCCGGTGGCGGCGGCGGTGTGGCGATTGCCCACCTGATCGAAAACGCCGAGAGCATGGGCAACACGATGATGGTGAACTCCACCCCCATCGTGATCCGCTCGCTCACCGGTGTGTTCCCGCAGAGCTTCCGTGATCTCACGCTTGTCGCCGGGACCATCGGGGACTACGCGGCGCTGGTTGTGCCCGCCGATAGCGAGATTGCCGATATGAACGGTCTGCTGGAGGCCTATCGCACCGATGCATCCTCCTTTGCCATCGGCGGCGGCTCGGTTCCCGGCGGCATGGATCACCTTGTTGCGGCCATGGCGATGGAAGCGGCTGGCGAAGATCCCACCGGCTTCAACTACATCCCCTACGATGCGGGCGGGGCCGCCATGGCGGGCCTTCTGTCCGGCGAGATCCAGGCGCTGTCCACCGGTTTCTCCGAGGCCGTCGCTCTGGCCGATCAGGGCGAAGTGCGCATCCTTGGCGTGACCGCGCCCGAGCGTATCGAAGGCTCCGATGCACCGACGATGATGGAACAGGGTGTGGACGTGGAATTCGTCAACTGGCGCGGGTTCTTTGCCGCTCCGGGCATTGACGAGGCCCAGGTCGAGGCCATGCGCGCCGCGATTGCAGCGATGTACGAGACTGAGGAATGGGAAGCCGTGCGCGCGCGCAACGGCTGGGTGAACATCCACAACCCCGGTTCCGAGTTCGAGACCTTCCTGGAGGAGCAGGAAACTCAGATCGGTGACCTGATGCGTACGTTGGGCTTCCTCTGAGGGCCTTTGATGCGCCGGTTTCGGCCTTGAGAAGATAACGGGTGCGGCGGCGGATATGCCGCCGCGCCGACACTGGTAAAGGGGAGGGGACGCCATGGCGCTTGATCGTTGGATCGCGCTGATCTTCGTGGCGATGTGCTGCATCTACGGCTACGCCGCGTTCTTCACGATGGACCAATTGCTGCCGCCATTCATGCAGCGCAATCCGGTCTGGCCGTCGACCTTCCCCAAGCTGCTCAGCATCGCGGGTGCGCTTGTGGGCCTTGTGGTTCTGCTGGGACTCGAGAAGCAGACCGGCGAAAAAGAGCCCTCGGCCACGGACATTAATTACCGCAACCTGGGGCAATACCATACCGGTCAGGCCATCGGCCTTTTGGCGGCCATGGTGGTCTATGCGCTGTGCCTGCGCCCCATCGGGTTCATCGCCGCGACGATCCTGTTCCTGACCGCCGGGGCCACCATCCTGGGCGAGCGGAAGTTCCATATCCTGATCCCCGTCGCGGCCATCGCGACCTTCATCGTCTGGTACCTCGTGCAACAGGTCCTCGGCATTTTCCTGCGGCCCTGGCCCACATTCCTGGTCGATTGAGGAGGCGTTTCAATGCTTGAAGGCTTAATGATCGGCCTGCAAACGGCCATCAACCCGTTCAACCTCGGGATGGTTGTGTTCGGGTGCATCATCGGCACGTTCATCGGGATGCTCCCGGGCCTGGGCCCGATGTCGATCATCGCGATCATGATCCCCGTCGCGATCACGCTCGGCGATCCGACGGCTGCCCTGATCCTGCTGGCGGGTGTCTATTACGGCGCCATCTTCGGGGGCTCCACCTCGTCCATTCTACTAAACGCGCCGGGGGTCGCGGGGACCGTCGCCACCAGTTTCGATGGCTATCCGATGGCCCGAAAGGGCATGGCGGGCAAGGCGCTGACCATCGCCGCAATCTCCAGCTTTGCGGGCGGCACGATCGGCGCGATCCTTCTGATGGTCTTTGCACCGATGCTCAGCTCGGTCGCGCTCCTGTTCCATTCCGCCGAATACTTCGCGCTGATGGTTGTGGGCCTTTCCGCCATCGCGGCCTTCGCAGGTACCGGGCAGGTGGGTAAGGCGCTGATGATGACGATCCTCGGCCTCATCATGGCGACGGTCGGCGAAGGCGCGCTCTTCAACATGCCGCGCTTCACCATGGGCCTGATGGACCTGCAATCGGGCTTCTCCTTCATCACGCTGGCCATGGCGATGTTCGCCCTGCCGGAGGCGATCTTCCTGGTGATGAACCCGGCTCGCTCCGCGCAGGGCGGCGAGGGTGACAGCTCCGGCAAGATCACTGGGCTGCGCATCACGCGGGAGGAGGCCCGCGCCATCGCGCCGGTGATCGGGCGGCAATCGGTGCAGGGCTTCTTCATCGGCGTCCTGCCCGGGGCGGGGGCGACCATTGCGTCCTTCCTCGGCTACGCGGTCGAACGGAACCTGGCCACCAAGGAAGAGCAGGCGGAATTCGGCAAGGGCTCCATCAAGGGCCTGTCAGCTCCAGAAACCGCCAACAACGCCGCCTGCACGGGCTCCTTCGTGCCGCTGCTGACGCTCGGCATTCCGGGCTCCGGCACAACGGCGATCCTGCTGGGTGCGCTGATCGCGCTCAACGTCACGCCCGGCCCCCGCCTGATGGTGGATGAGCCGCAGGTGTTCTGGGCCGTCATCATCTCGATGTATATCGGCAATCTGGTGCTTCTGATCCTGAACCTGCCGCTGATCCCCTACATCGCCAAAATCCTCGCAATCCCGCGCAACTACCTGATCCCTTTCATTTTGTTCTTCACCCTGATGGGAGCCTATATCGGCCAGAACAACGCGACGGAGTTGCTGATCCTGGTGGGCTTCGGCGTGGTGGCGACGATCCTGCGGTTCGCGGATTACCCGCTCGCGCCGCTCCTGATCGGATTCATCCTCGGCACCATGCTGGAGGACAATTTCAGCCGCTCGATGCAGCTTTATCGTGGACTGGGCTTCATCCTGGAACGCCCGATGACGCTGGGTCTGTTGGTGCTGGCGGTGGTGCTGGTTCTGTTGCCGAGCTACCGGGCCATGCGGGCACGCAAACGGGCGCAGGGCGTGGCGGATGGGGATTGACCGGCGGCCTGCCGCCTTGAATCCGGTCCGGGGCAGCGCTGCGCCATCCTACGGCCAGGCGCTGGCCCGGTTCCGCGCCCGAACATGACCCGCCCGCTCGCCGATATCCGAGTCCTTGACCTCACAAACGTCCTCGCAGGCCCCTTTGCCTGCCATCAACTCGCCCATCTGGGCGCCGAAGTCATCAAGGTCGAAACGCCCGGTCGCGGCGACCTTGCCCGTAACCTCGGCGCCTCCCCCGACCTCAGCGCGCAGAATATGGGCATTTCCTTCCTCGCCCAGAACACGGGCAAGCAATCCATCACGCTTAACCTCAAACATGCCTCCGGCAAGGAGGTCCTCAAGCGCCTCGTGAAAACCGCTGACGTGTTGGTTGAAAACTTCCGCCCCGACGTGATGGAGCGACTCGGGCTCGGCTACGAGACCCTGCGCGAGACCAACCCGAACCTCATCTACTGCGCCATCTCCGGCTTCGGGCAGGACGGCCCGATGGCCAAACAGCCCGCCTATGACCAGATCATCCAAGGCGCGTCCGGTGTCATGTCCATCACCGGCCACGGAACCCCAACCCGCGTCGGCTACCCCCTCTCCGACACAATTGGCGGCCTCACTGCCGCCATGGCCATCACCGCCGCCCTCAACGCGCCCACACGCGGTACTTTCATCGATGTCTCCATGCTGGAGGCCACGCTGGCCACGATGGGCTGGGTCGTCTCCAACCACCTGATCGGCGGAGCAGCGCCACAGGCCCATGGCAATGAAAACCCCACCTCCGCGCCGTCGGGGACGTTCCAGGCCGCTGATGCGCCGCTCAACATCGCCGCCAACAAGGATGAGCAATGGGAGGCGCTCGCCGCTCTCCTTAGTCGGCCCGACCTCCTTGCAGATGCGCGGTTCACAACGCGCGAAGACCGCAAGGCCAACCGTCACGCGCTGCGAGCGGAGCTTGAAACCGTGCTCACCTCCAAACCCGCCGCCGATTGGGTCGAGGCGCTGAACGCCGAAGGCATCCCCGCTGGCCCCGTCCTGACCGTCCCGCAGATCCTCGCGCATCCCCAGGTCGCGGATCGCGGCCTGATCGCCCGGTTCGACCCGCCATCGCTCGACCACGGCATCGATGTCGTCACCACCGGCTTTCGGATGGACAACACCCGGCCTTCCGTGCCCACGCCGCCGCCCGCGCTTGGCGAGCACACCCAAGACATCCTCCGGGAACTCGGCTACTGCGAGGAGGATATCGAAAGGATGACCGAGGAGGGTGCGATATGAGCGATGTGGCCGATTGGTGGCGCACCCGCATCATCGATATGGAACCGGGCCGGATCGAGTTGCGCGGCACGCCGGTGCAGGAGCTGATCGGCACGAAAAGTTTCGCCCAGATGATCTGGCTGATGGTCATGGGGGAGGACATCGCCGGGCCACGGGCCGCGTTGTTCGAGGCCGCGCTTGTGGCGGCCGTCGATCATGGGCCGCAGGCGCCCTCCATTGCCGCGGCGCGGATGGCGGTGACCTGCGGCGTGGGCCTGAACAACGCGATGGCCAATGGTGTGAACATGTTGGGGGATGTCCATGGCGGCGCTGGCGAGCAGGCCGTGGCGCTCTACCACCATGTGGAACGCGCGGGGCCGGAGGCGTTGTCTGGCGCGCTCGGCACGTGGCGGGCCGAACATGGGCCGTATCTGCCCGGATTCGGCCATCGCTTTCACAAACCCACAGATCCCCGCGCTCCGCGCCTGCTGGGGCTTGTGGATGAGGTCGCGGAGACCGGCGGCGTGCCGGGGGCCTATGCCCAGATCGGGCGATCGATAGAGGCCTTTCTGGCCGACGAACGCGGTAAGCACGTGCCGATGAATATCGATGGCGCGACAGCCGTTATCTATGCCGAGCTTGGCTGCCCCGCCCCGCTGGCGCGGGGGTTCTTCTGCCTCAGCCGCTCTGTCGGGATCCTCGCCCATGCCTGGGAACAAATGGAGCAGGGCGGGCGCAACAAGGGGCCGACGCCGCCGGGCTATCGCTGGACGTTCGACGGCTAGATAGGCGGGCCGTTTCCCTGTGGTCAAATCCTAATTTTGGGCTAAATAGGTATTATTATTATTTAAAAGCAATATGTTGAGTGCGTTATCAACCTTGATAACCCGGTGCGACTCCCTCAAAACGGCACCTCCGCCAGAGGGCCCCGATCCAGCCGCACGATATGGTTGGCAGGGCCTTCGGGAAACATCTCCTGCACCAGCGGGTCATGCCCCGGCACGATCAGCCGCTTCTCACTCGCCAGCCCTTCGAGCCGGGCAAATCCGTCCAGCATCTCCTGCACGTCCACCACAATCGGGAACGGCTTTCGGAGCCACAGGTTCTCGTAGAAATGGGATGCGTCCGAGGCCAGGACCAGCCACCCCGCCTCCGTCCGCACCCGCACCGCCTGAAGACCGCGCGAGTGGCCACCGATGCAATGAAGGGTCACGCCATCCGCCACCTCGCCATCGCCATCCCAGAACCGGACCTTGCCGGAATAGAGCCTCCGGATCGCCTCACAGACATGGCCCGCCGTAAACGGCATGCGCAGCGTGTCGTGGCACATGCACGGCCCCGTCGCGAAGGCCATTTCGGCGGCTTGCAGATGCAGCTTCGCGTTGGGAAACAGCGCCAGCCCCCCCGCATGATCGTAATGCAGATGGGTGACGATCACCTCATTCACATCCTCCGCCGTGATCCCCAACGGCCTCAGGGCCTCGCGCGGATCCATGGCAATCGGACGGCCCCGCGCGGCGCCTTCCCCGGCGTCATAGCCCGTGTCCACAAGGATCACCCGCTCGCCCTGCCGCAGGACCCAGATGAAGTAGTCCATCGCATGGGGCGCGTCGTGATTGTCGTCAAAGATGAACGAATCCGCCCGCACACGGGCATTGCGATCCGCGTATTTGACGGCAAAAACCTCCCAGCTCACTGGTCGACGCTTTCAAAGCAGCGCAGATCCATGCCTTCGATCATCGGCTGGATTCCCTCCCGAAAGCTCAGGAAATGCGGCGCCTCCAGATGCGCATCGAACCCGGCGCGGTCATCATAAAGCTCATACAAGAACACCTCGCCGGGCCGGTCGGGGTCGGTGCAGACATCGAATTGACGGCAAGCGAGCTCGGCGCGCGATGCGGCCGCGTTGTCCAGCATCCGGCGCATGAAAATCGCCATCTGCCCCGGCTTGATCGTGAACGTCACGGTCACGGCATACATGTGCGCGTCTCCTGTCATCGGCGTATACGCAATCATGGCGGCCAGGGGAGCCAAGGGAAAGGGCAAATCATCCCATGCCTAGACACGGCCCCATGCCCTGCTAGGTTCCGCCCAAACCTATTCTCAGGAGGAACCGATGGCGAAACTGGCATTTCTCGGGCTTGGCGTGATGGGCTATCCGATGGCTGCACACCTGCAAAATGCGGGCCATCAGGTCACGGTTTACAACCGCACGACGGAAAAGGCCGAAAAATGGGCCGCGGATATCGGAGGGTCATTCGCCGCCACGCCGCGGGACGCTGTGGAGGGTGCGGATTTCGTCATGGCCTGCGTGGGCAATGACGATGATCTGCGATCGGTTGTTCTGGGCGAGGACGGTGCGTTCGCGGGCATGAAAGAAGGCGCGATCTTCGTGGATCACACCACGGTGTCGGCCATCGTCACGCGCGAATTGGCGGCGGCTGGTGCGGAGCAGGGCTTTGGCTGGGTCGATGCGCCGGTTTCCGGCGGGCAGGCTGGGGCCGAGAACGGGCAACTGGCCATCATGTGCGGCGGGACCGAGGCGCATTTCGAAGCCGCCAAGCCCGTGATCGCCGCATATTCCAAAGCCAGTGTCCATTTCGGGGATGTCGGTGCGGGGCAGCTGACGAAGATGGTCAACCAGGTCTGCATTGCGGGCGCGATCCAGTCGATCTCCGAAGGCCTCTACATGGCGATGAAGGCAGGCCTCGACGCCAAGAAGGTGGCGGATCTGGTCAGCCAGGGCGCGGGCGGGTCGTGGCAATTGGCCAATCGCGCGGGCACCATGGTGGACAACGAGTTTGACCACGGGTTCGCCGTTGACTGGATGCGCAAGGATCTCGGGATCGCGCTGGGTCAGGGAAAAGAGATGGGCCTGTCGATGCCTGTCACGGCCATGGTTGATCAATTCTATGCGGAAGTGCAGCAGATGGGCGGTGGGCGGTGGGATACATCAAGTCTGATCCAGCGGTTCCGCAAGATGAACGATGACGGGTTCTGAGTGGCCTACACCCTGACCAATCTGCCTGATCTGCAGGCGGAGGGCTTTGACTCCATCATCGATGTCCGATCCCCGGCGGAATTCGCCGAAGATCACGTACCCGGTGCGGTCTCCATGCCGGTCCTGTCGAACGAGGAACGCGCGCGCGTCGGCACCATCTATACGCAAGACAGCCCGTTCAAGGCCCGAAAGATCGGCGCCGCCCTGGTCGCGCGGAATGCGGCCACCGCGATTGAGCAGCACCTGATGGACAGGGATGGCGGCTGGCGGCCGCTTGTCTATTGCTGGCGTGGCGGGCAGCGGTCGGGCAGTTTCACCTCCATCCTGCAGCAGATCGGCTGGCGCGCGCAGGTTCTGGAGGGTGGCTACCAATCCTGGCGCAGACATGTCGTGGCGACACTGTACGATAGTGAATTGCCGTTCGATGTCCTGCGGGTCGAGGGGCTGACCGGCACTGCCAAGACAGATATTCTCCACCGGGCCCGCGATCTGGGCGCGCAGGTGCTCGACCTGGAAGGGTTGGCACGCCATCGCGGCTCCGTCCTCGGCGATGTGCAGGGTGAGCAGCCAGCGCAGAAGGGATTTGAGAGCCGGATCCTGTCGGTCCTGTCGGAGTTTACCGCCAGCCGCCGCCTGATCGTGGAAGCCGAAAGCGCGCGCATCGGCGATCTTCGCATTCCGCCGTCGCTTTGGAACGCCATGAAGGCAAGTGACCGGGTGGCCATCACAGCCACGCCGACCTGCCGGGCGCGCTATCTTGCCGGGCAATATGCCGACCTCGCGGCAGACGTCCCCGCCCTGACGGCCCGGCTCGATCACCTGCGCCCCATCGCGGGCCACGCCATCGTGGACGGGTGGCTCGAACTGCTGACGGCTGGTCGGACCGAGGACCTCGCCCATGCCTTGATCACCGAGCATTACGATCCGGCCTATAACCGCGCCAAACGCGGAGATGGGGGCCGGTTGCTGTCCTCCATCGATATCGGGGAGATGTCCGGTGATGATCTGGACAGGGCCGCGCGCGCCGTGGCCCAATTCGACCTCAAACGCGACCGCGCGCCTGCCGTCCCGGCCGACTAGACGCCGCAACAATCCGGGCCGCTTGTCGACCGTGCCCCTTTCCCTTCCGCCGCCCTTCCGCTACCTCACCCTTCGACCGCAGACGGGATGAGATCCATGGACAAATCATTCAACGCCGCCGAGGCCGAAGCCCGCATTTCCGCTGCCTGGGAGGCCAGTGACGCCTTCAAGGCCGGTGCCAATGCCAAGCCGGGGGCGGAGCCGTTTTCCATCATGATCCCGCCGCCCAACGTGACGGGTGTTTTGCACGTGGGCCATGCCTTCAACAACACGCTGCAAGATGTCCTGACCCGCTGGCACCGGATGCGGGGCTTCGACACGCTGTGGCAGCCGGGCACCGACCATGCGGGCATTGCCACGCAGATGGTGGTGGAGCGCGAACTGGCCAAGTCGCAGATCCAGCGCAAGAATCTGACCCGCGAGGAATTCCTGGCTCATGTCTGGGAGTGGAAGGCCAAATCCGGCGGCACGATCCGCGAACAGCTCAAACGCCTGGGTGCGTCCTGCGATTGGTCCCGCGAGGCCTTCACGATGTCAGGTGCGCCGGGGGCGCCCGAAGGTGAGGAGGGCAATTTCCACGATGCCGTCATCAAGGTCTTCGTTGAGATGTACAACAAGGGCTACATCTATCGCGGTAAGCGGTTGGTGAACTGGGACCCGCATTTCGAGACGGCGATTTCCGATCTGGAGGTCGAGAATACCGACGTTCAGGGCCACATGTGGCACTTCAAATACCCGCTCGCCGGTGGCGCGACCTACGAGTATCTGGAGAAAGACGAGGACGGAAACGTCACCCTGCGCGAGACACGCGATTACATCTCCATCGCCACGACACGGCCGGAAACGATGCTTGGCGATGGCGCTGTCGCGGTCCATCCGGATGACGCACGCTACGCGCCCATTGTCGGCCAGCTCTGCGAAATCCCCGTCGGGCCGAAAGAGCATCGCCGCCTGATCCCGATCATCACCGACGAATACCCCGACCCCGATTTCGGCTCTGGCGCGGTGAAGATCACCGGTGCCCATGACATGAACGATTACGGCGTTGCCAAGCGTGGCAACATCCCGTGCTATCGCCTGATGGATACCAAGGCACATCTGCGCGATGACGGCGCGCCCTACGCCGAGGCCGCCGCGATTGCACAGGCTGTCGCGAACGGCGAGCGGGACCTTGGCGAGATGGAAATCGACGCCCTCAACCTCGTGCCGGACCATCTGCGGGGCCTCGACCGGTTTGAAGCGCGTGAAAAGGTCGTGGCCGAGATCACGGCGGAGGGGCTGGCCGTCATGACCACCTCCGACGATCCGCGCCTAGGCACGAAGAAAAAGAACGGCGACGAGGATGAGGACGTCACGCAGGTTCCGCTGGTCGAGGCCAAGCTGATCACCCAACCTTTCGGCGACCGCTCCAAGGTTGTGATCGAGCCGATGCTGACCGATCAATGGTTTGTCGATACGGCGAAAATCGTGGGGCCGGCGCTGGACGCGGTGCGGTCTGGCCGCACCCGGATCATCCCGGAACAGCATCGGAAGGTGTATTTCCACTGGCTGGAGAATATCGAGCCGTGGACGATTTCCCGGCAGCTTTGGTGGGGGCACCAGATCCCGGTTTGGTATGGCTTTGATCTGGGCACGCATGGCTTTGTCGATGATGAAGGCGATGGCCAGATCGACATTGTCGAGATGCTTGGGCTCTTGTCGGCGCAAACCCTTATGAAAGGGGATGAGCGCCACCATGCCGCCCCTGATTTTAAGTCAGTTTCTGAGCAATTCACCGATGTTCTTGCCGCCCTCCCGTCGCCTCTGAACCATGAGCAGGTTGTCGAAGTCGCCAATCGGGACGAAGCCGCCCATGCCTTTGCGGCAAGCCTTGCTGAATACAATATCTCCGAAGATCCCACCCATCTGGTCTATCCGATCTGGCGCGACCCTGACGTCCTTGATACCTGGTTCTCGTCAGGCCTCTGGCCAATCGGCACGCTCGGCTGGCCCGAGGACACGCCGGAACTCCAGCGCTATTTCCCAACCTCGACGCTCATCTCGGGCTTCGACATCATTTTCTTCTGGGTCGCCCGGATGATGATGATGCAGCTCGCCGTGGTGGATGACGTGCCCTTCCGCGATGTCTACGTCCACGCCCTCGTCCGGGACGAGAAGGGGCGCAAGATGTCGAAGTCCATCGGCAACGTGCTGGATCCGCTGGGGCTGATCGATGAATTCGGCGCCGATGCTGTTCGCTTCACGCTGACGTCCATGGCCGCGATGGGTCGCGACCTGAAACTCAGCAAGGATCGCATCCAGGGCTACCGCAACTTCGGCACCAAGCTGTGGAATGCTGCGCGGTTTGCGGAGATGAACGAATGCGTTCCCGACCCGTCCTTCGATCCATTGACCGTCACGCAGACCGTGAACAAGTGGATCGTCGGTGAGACGGCGCGCGCGCGGCTGGCCCATGACGAGGCGCTGGAAGGCTACCGTTTCAACGACGCCGCGGGCGGGCTGTATCAGTTCGTCTGGGGCAAGGTCTGCGACTGGTATCTGGAATTCGCCAAGCCGCTTTTTGCCTCCGGTGATGACGCCGTCATCGCGGAAACCCGCGCCACGATGGCCTGGGTGATCGACCAGTGCCTGATCCTTCTGCACCCCACCATGCCCTTCATCACCGAGGAGCTTTGGGGTGAGATCGCGGATCGGCCCAAGATGCTTGTCCATGCAGATTGGCCGACTTATGGCGCGGAACTCATCGATGATGGCGCGGATCGGGAGATGTCCTGGGTGATCCACCTGATCGAATCCATCCGTTCTGCCCGGCAGCAGATGCATGTGCCCGCTGGCCTCAAATGCCAGTTGCTGCAAGCCGATCTGGATAAGGCCGGACAAGGCGCGTTTGCGCGCAACGCCGCGATGATCGAACGCCTCGCGCGCTTGTCTGACGTCACGCCCACGGCAACCTTCCCGAAAGGCACGGTTACCATTGCGGTGGAGGGCGGCACCTTCGGCTTGCCTATTGCCGATTTGATCGATGTGGATGAGGAAAAGGCGCGGCTCGAAAAGACGCTTGGAAAACTGGCCAAGGAATTGGGCGGCCTTCGCGGGCGACTGAACAACCCGAAATTCGCCGAAAGCGCCCCGCCGGACGTGGTGGAAGAGACCCGTGAAAACCTCGCCGCGCGCGAGGAGGAAGAGGCGCGGATCAAACAGGCTTTGGCGCGGTTGGCCGAGGTGGGCTAGGCCCCGATGCGCGGCATCTGGACCTGGATCAGCCGCGCCATCGGGATCATCCTGTGTGCCACCGCGTGGTTGGTTGCGATGGGGCTCTACAGCCTTGGAACCGATTGGTTTGTTGACAATGTCGGTCTCCATTCGCTGGAGGATCTGCTGATCCACGGCATCGTGCGGGTCCTTGGGCAAACCGGCGGCGCGCTCTTCTTCTTCGGTGGTGGCATCTTTCTGCTCTGGGCCTTTTGGCGACGCGACCCGGCCTGAACGCGGGTTTTCCTCCATAGGATGCAATGGCGACCTCGGGTGATAAGCGGGATATGGACACACTCAACTTCCTGATGATCCGACATCTGTTCGCCCCGACCCTCCGGTGTGGACCAACCGGTGTTTTCACAAGCATCGCGGCCGCAATTGCAGCTTGCGAAGCGCGCACGATGGGGATGGGCCTGCATCGCTCGGACGGGCGGAATGCGGGCCTCTTCGATTCCACGCTCGTGCAGATTGGGCAAATGGTCGAGGCAGCCCTGCCGATCCTGGCCTAGGGCGCTGCGGGAAACCCTCCATTGCCGGAAACCGGTTTGCTTGGCAGACTTTCAGGGGAAACGCCCCTTCTAAGGATTCCAAGCCGATGACATCTCTCTTTGCCAAACTCGCCCTGATCGCGACGCTGTTTGCCGCTGTCGCACCAGCCGCCAATGCCACGGCCGATGGCCCGGATGCATGGCGCGTTCACAACGTGGCCTCCTATGACGTGCTGAACGTGCGCGTCGGCCCCGGAACAGACTATTTCGTGATCGACGCGCTGCCCCACAACGCGCGGGCGGTTCAGGTCTCGTTCTGCACGCCCACTGTCACGCAGCAGCAATATTATGCGCTGACTTACCAACAGCAGCATCAGCTGAACCAATACGCGACCTGGTGCCTCGTGACGTGGAATGGTTACCAGCGTGGCTGGGTCAACCGTCGGTTCCTGACGGAAGACGGCTACTGATTGCCGCCCGCGGCCTTATGGTATGAGCCGGTCCACGGCCCGCATCATCCCTAGCGCCTTGTCATAGACCAAGGTTAACACGCGCCGGCCCGACGGAGATTGGGCGGCGCGTATTCCTATGGCGGGCCCAAGGCGTGCGGCCCCGGCGGCTGAGGCGCTGATGATCAGAAAATGGCGGCGGTTCAACTGGCTCATGCCGATCATATGGCACCGACTTTCCCTTGCGGGGCGGGGAAAAATCCGCAAACGCTGACGCCATGACCCATCCGCGCTATACCCCGCTTGTCCAAACCCTGCCCGCAGCCGTTCCCTTCGTGGGCCCCGAAACGCAAGAGCGCGCGCGGGGCGCTGCGTTCAGCGCCAGATTGGGCGCGAATGAGAGCGTCTTCGGCCCGTCGCCCCGCGCGATTCAGGCAATAGCCGATGCCGCCAGCGACGCGTGGATGTATGGCGACCCGGAGGTGCACGATCTGCGATCGGCTCTGGCCGGGCATCACGGTATCGCCCCCGAAAACATTGTGGTGGGGGAGGGCATAGACGGACTTCTGGGGTATCTCGTGCGCTTGTTGGTGGGCGAGGGGGATGCCGTTGTCACGTCCGACGGGGCTTATCCCACGTTCAATTACCATGTGCAGGGGTTCGGGGGCGTCCTCTACAAGGTGCCGTATCGTGGCGATCATGAGGATCCCGATGCCTTGGTCGCGAAGGCGGCGGAGGTCGACGCAAAGCTGATCTACATCGCGAATCCGGACAACCCGATGGGCTCATGGCACGAGGCCGGGACAATTGAGCGCATGATCGCACAATTGCCGGAAGGCTGCGTGCTGGCGCTCGACGAAGCCTATGCGGATACGACCCCGGCCGGAGTGATCCCGCCGCTGGACCTGAGCCATCCGCGCGTGATCCGGTTCCGCACGTTTTCCAAAGCCTATGGGCTGGCGGGAATGCGGGTGGGCTATGGCCTGGCGCATCCGGATTTCATCACCGCCTTCAACAAGATCCGCAACCATTTCGGCCTTGGACGGGTGGCGCAGGCGGCAGCCTTGGCGGCGCTGGCGGATCAGGATTACCTTTCGAAAACCGTCGCCGATATCGCCTTGGCGCGGGATCGGATCGGAGAGATCGCCCGCGCAAATGGCCTTACCCCGCTGCCATCTGCCACGAATTTCGTCACGATTGATTGCGGACGCGATGGCGACTTCGCCCGTGCGGTGTTGGCGCAACTCGTGGCGGGGGGGATCTTCGTGAGGATGCCCTTTACCTCGCCTCAGGATCGCTGCATTCGCGTATCCTGCGCGCCTGACCCGGTGCTCGATGCCTTTGCGGAGGCGCTGCCCAAGGCGCTGAAAGGCGCCGCGGGTTAGGCCGCCTCGGCGATCACCTTCATGGCGGCTTCCAGCCCGGTGGGGCCGTGTGGGATCTGAAGGGCGGACATACCCGCCTGAAGCCCCGCAAGCACACCCATCACCATCTGGCCGTTGACATGGCCCATATGGCCGATGCGCAGAAAATCATCGAGTGTGGTTCCCGGCCCATCCACCCCATCCAGCGGAATGCCAAGGGTCACGCCGTAGGAATGCTCCATCCATTCGCGCAGGCGCAGCCCGTTGCCGGGCCCAAAATTCACCAAAGTCACCGCGTTTGAACGCTTCACCCGTTCGGCGATATTGGCGCGGACGGGGCCGGCCTGGCCCCAAACCTCCAACGCCGCCCAGATCGCTTCGGCCAGCACCGCGTGGCGGCGCCAGACGGCGGGGATGCCTTCCTCATGCACGATCATGTCGAGCGCCGTGCGCAGGCCATAGAGGTGAT
This sequence comes from uncultured Roseicyclus sp., assembly GCA_947494975.1. GTDB lineage: Bacteria > Pseudomonadota > Alphaproteobacteria > Rhodobacterales > Rhodobacteraceae > Gymnodinialimonas. The sequence continues at coordinate 243,139 of CANLXA010000002.1, forward strand.
GCGTGGGCGCCGTGCCGCAGAAATAGCGATAGAAATAATCCGGATCGATGCGCGGTTGCCAATCCCAATAGGGCGTCACCAGATCGGCGATGGCGCGGGCCTCATCGGCCTTGTCGTTGAAATAGACAAAGGCCATGCCGGGCGGTGTCATCAGGCCCTTTTGGGAGCCCGTGACCATCACGTCGACGCCCCAGTCGTCCATATGAAACTCATCACAACCCAGGCAGGCAATGTTATCCGACAACAACAATGCGGGATGTGCCGCGTCATCCAGACACCCACGGATGCCCTTGATGTCGTTCTTGACAGAGGTGGAGGTATCGACCTGCACCGCAAGCACGCCTTTGATCCGGTGCTCCGTGTCGGCCTCCAGCGCCTCGGACACCACCGCCAGGTCGACATCGGATCGGGATCCGAAATCCAGAAGCTGCACATCCAGCCCCAGAGCGCCCGCCATCTCGCCCCAGTTGACGCCAAAGCGGCCCGTACCAAGGACCAGCACCTTGTCACCGCGGCTGAAGCAATTCGTCAGTGCCGCTTCCCATGACCCGTGGCCATTGCAGATATACATCGCCACGTTGTGCCGGGTGCCGCCGACGGTTTTGAGATCCGGGACGATCGTTTCGACCATATCCACCAATTCGCCGCGGTATATGTTCGGCGCGGGGCGGTGCATCGCCTGCAAGACCCGGTCGGGCATGACGGATGGACCTGGGATGGCGAGGTAGTGGCGACCATTTGCGAGGGTCATGGACGGCTCCGGGAGTTACGTGCGATGAGGCCAGAGGTATCGCGGCCCCCATAGGCGGTCAACGTTGCGCAGGGCGCGGCTGATGATTAGCTGTGATGTCTCAAATCACCGGAGGTGAACATGCAAGGCGAACGGGCAGAGGATCGGGTGGTCCTGCGGATTGGCGGGGCCGATGCGCACAGCTTTCTGCACGGGCTGGTCACGCATGATCCGGGTGACGGGTTGACCTATTCCGCGCTGCTGACGCCGCAGGGCAAGTACCTTGCCGATTTCTTCTTGCTGGACCGCGGAGACGATCTGCTTCTGGATGTGAAGGACGTGTTGGCGTCGGATTTGATCCAGCGCCTGTCGATGTACCGCCTGCGCGCCGATGTGGTGATTGAAGAGGCTGGTCTTGGTGTTGTCCGGGGCGTTGGTAATGCGCCCGACGGTGCTTACACGGATCCGCGCAGCCCGTCCTTGGGCTGGCGCGTCTACGGCGTCGAAGGGGGCGATCCGACGATAGATTGGGACGCCATTCGCGTGGCCGAGTGTGTACCGGAAACCGGTGTGGAGTTGATCCCGAACGAGACCTACATTCTGGAAGCAGGCTTTGACCGGTTGTCGGGCGTCGACTATCGAAAGGGGTGCTACGTCGGGCAGGAAGTCACCGCGCGGATGAAGCACAAGACGGAGTTGAAGAAGGGCTTTGTGACCGTCGATGTAGAAGGTGCAGCGCCCGTTGGCGCCGAGATCACGGCAGGCGGAAAAGTGGCCGGGACGCTCTACACCCAAGCCGATGGCAAGGGGATCGCCTATCTGCGGTTTGGCCGGGCGAAGGGGCCGATGGAGGCCGGAGAGGCGCGCGTGAGTTGGTCCGGCACTGTTGTGTAAGCATGTGGATAAAGGCGGGCATAGATCGCGTTTACTCTGTTCGGCCCCTAAATCAATAACCCCGCAGCGCCTTCATGTCGCAAAAGCCATACCTTTGTTTCCACACCTCCCGGTGCCGAAAAGCCGCCAAGGCCGCTGGCTGACAGGACCCTGTGGCACGGGATCAGGATCGGGATCCGGTTTGCTCCGCAGGCTTGCCCCACCGCTTGCGCGGGCAACCCGACCTCCCGTGCAATGTCGCCATATTGGCGTGTTTCGCCCATCGGGATGGCCAGCATCGCATCAAGCACTTTACCGGTCGCATCCTCCCGCCCATGGCGGATGGGCACGCTGAAGCGGTTCAAGCGACCATCGAAATAGGCCGTCAGTTCCTCGGCCGCCGCGCGCAGAAGCGGGCTATCGCCGGGCGCCTCGACGGCGGTCCACCCGGCCCGGATGATGGCGCCATCTTGCTCTTCCACATAGACAGGCCCGATGGGGGTGTTGATGGAAATCCGCCGCGTCATTGCCAAAGTCTGCGCGCGTGGGCCCGTCACATCAACCCGGATCCTGCGCCAAGCGGATCGGCCCCTGCGCCACAACCGGATCGACCGGAACGCCGCCTTGGGTAGCGATCAGCGGCAGGCCCGCCGCCACGCGCCGCACATCCGGCATCAGGGCGCGCCAATCCTCCGACAGGGCGCGCGCGGCCTCGGAAGGGCAAAATGTCCTGCCCACCCCGCGGGCCGCCGCCAATTCTATCAGGGCGGCCGCGATGGCATCGTCGCTGACGTCAGCCAATCTTGTCTTGGGTGCGCAACTCGAAATCGCTGGCATCATGGCGTTCCAACAATTGCTCGTGCGGCTCCCCGGAGGTTCGGTTCACCATACGCCCACGCGCCGCAGCCGGGCGCGCATCGATGCGCTTGGCCCAATCGATGACGTTTTCATATTCATGGACCGAGAGGAACTCACCGGCATTGTAGGACTCACCCATCACGGTGCGCCCGTACCACGGCCAGATCGCCATATCGGCGATGGTGTATTCGCCGCCCGCCATCCATTCGTTTTTCGCCAGATGCTTGTCCAGCACGTCGAGTTGCCGTTTCGTTTCCATGGCGTAGCGGTTGATCGGGTATTCCATCGGATAGGGCGCATAGGCGTAGAAATGGCCGAAGCCACCGCCCAGAAACGGGGCGCTTCCCATCTGCCACATAAGCCAACTCAGCATTTCCGGACGCGTCTTGGCCGGGCCAAGAAACGCGTCGAACTTCTCAGCCAGATGCATCAGGATCGCGGCGGATTCAAACACGCGCACGGGCTCGGGCCCGGACCGGTCCCAGAGCGCCGGGATCTTGGAATTCGGGTTCGCCTCCACAAAGCCCGACCCGAATTGATCGCCGTCGCTGATGCGGATCAGCCAGGCGTCATACTCGGCGTCGGAATACCCGGCCTCCAGCAGCTCTTCGAACAGAACGGTGACCTTCACGCCATTGGGTGTTCCAAGCGAATAGAGCTGGAAAGGATGTTTCCCGACGGGCAATTCGTTGTCATGGGTCGCGCCCGAGATCGGGCGGTTGAGAGAAGCCCACTCACCGCCGTTTTCCTTGTCCCAGGTCCAGACCTTGGGCGGGGTGTATTCTTCCTGACGGCTCATGCGCGGGCCTCCGTTGTTGCGTTGCGATGCAAGCTAGGGCGGTCCGGCGCAAAACCCAAGGCGCAGGGGTATGTGCGCTGGCGAAGGGTCAGCCGCCCGCGACCTGGCGCGCATAGTCATCGGCGTCGAACCACCCGCGAGACACCTGCACCTTGCCGTCCTCGGCCAGGTCCCATTCCTCCCATCCGCTGATGTTCAGAGCGTTTTTCGTACCCGCATCGTGGCCGGTAAAGGTCCACACAAAATTGGCATGGGTCCCCGCGACCCTTATGCCATCGCATGTCAGCGAGAGGTCCGGCACGTCCGCGTAGAAGCCTGCCGCCATATCGGCCACCCGCGTGCGTCCGGTCCAGGGATCGCCGCGGTTGATGATGATTTCGCCGTCTTCCGCATAAAACGAGGCAACCGCGTTGGGATCACCGGAATTCCAGGCGGCGGTATAGGCGCGGGCAATATCGGCGACGGCGAAGGCTGGTAGAGGCATGGGGCTTCCTTTGGTTGACGCATGAGCAGCCTTGTCAATCAACGGGGTGCTGTCCACGAAAAAGGGCGCGCCGTGGCACGCCCTTTCAGGATTGCTTCAATGGGTCCGCCTCAGCCAAGGGCGCTGTTGCATCGTCCGCAGACGCCCGGGTGGCCGTGTGCGCCGACATCCGGCAGGATCTTCCAGCAGCGTTGGCATTTTTCGCCCTCGGCCCGTTCGAACACCACGCCGACCGCTGCAACCTCGGGCAGGCGGAACGCCTCCGCCGGGCTGGGATCCGCGCTCAGGAAGATGCCGGACGTGATGGCGACATCCTCGAAGTCCACGCTTTTGAGGGCGTCCAGCATCGCCGCATCTTCGACGTGGATCATGGGCGCTGCTTCCAGAGATGCGCCGATCACCTTGTCGCGACGCTGGATTTCCAGCGCGGCCGTCACCACCCGGCGGGCCGTTCGGACGCGGGCCCATTTCGCGGCAAGCTCGGCGTCTTTCCAATCCGCCGGTGTCTCGGGGATGTCGACCAGATGAACCGACGACTCATCGCCCGGGAACCGCTCCAGCCAGACCTCTTCCATCGTGAAGACCAGCACCGGCGCAAGCCAGGTGGTCAGCCGATGGAACAGGAGATCGAGCACGGTGCGGGCCGCCCGGCGGCGTGGCGTGTCGCCGTCGCAATAGAGCGCGTCCTTGCGAATGTCGAAATAGAAGGCACTCAGATCCGTTGTGGCAAAGGTGAAGACTGCCTGGAATACGCCCTGAAAGTCATACTTCGCATAGCCATCCCGCACGACCTCATCAAGCTCGGCGACGCGGTGCAGCACCCAGCGTTCGAGCTCCGGCATATCCGCCGGCTCAACCCGGTCTGCCTCACTGAAATCGGCCAGGGAACCCAACATGAACCGCATCGTGTTGCGCAGGCGGCGATAGCTGTCGGCGACGCCCTTCAGGATCTCCGGCCCGATCCGCTGGTCGGCGGTGTAGTCGGTCTGGGCCACCCAAAGCCGCAGGATATCTGCGCCGTATTGGTCGACGATCTCTTGCGGCGCGATGATGTTGCCGACGGATTTGGACATCTTCATGCCCTTCTCGTCCAGCGTGAAGCCGTGGGTCAGCACCCCGCGATAGGGCGCGCGGCCCTGGGTCCCGCAGGATTGCAGGAGGGAGGATTGGAACCAACCCCGATGCTGATCGGTGCCCTCAAGGTAGAGGTCAGCCAGCCCGTCGTCGGACCCGTCCTCGCGGTCGCGCAGCACGAAGGCGTGGGTGGACCCGCTGTCGAACCATACGTCGAGCACGTCAAACACCTGCTCATAGGCATCGTGATCGTGGTCATTGCCCAAGAACCGTGTCTTGGCATCTGCCGCGTACCAGGCATCGGCCCCCTCGGCCTCGAACGCTTCAAGGATGCGGGCGTTGACGGCCGGATCGCGCAGCAGGAAATCCTCGTCACCCGGCTCCGCACCGACCTTCACGAAGCATGTCAGCGGCACGCCCCAGGCGCGTTGGCGGCTGAGGTTCCAGTCGGGGCGGTTCTCCACCATGGAGTAGAGCCGGTTTCGCCCGGTCTGCGGCGTCCACGTGACCAACTCATCGATTGAGCGCAATGCGCGTTCCCGGATCGTCGTGCCATAGGTGTCGTCGCCGCCCACGGCCTTGTCGATCGCCGCGAACCATTGCGGGCGGTTAAGGCGGATGACCGGGGCCTTGGAGCGCCACGAATGCGCGTCCGAGATCGTGATCCGCCTGCGCGCCAGAAGACGGTCAAACGAGACCAGCTTGTCGATGACGGCCTTGTTCGCCCCGCCGGGTTTGCCGTTCGGCTTGATGATGACCTCACCGCCGAAAAACGGCAGATCGTCGCGGAACGAGCTGTCGTCGAGGATGTTGTAGGTCATCTCCAGCTTGTGGGTCAGGCCGATCTGGTAATCGTCCTCACCATGGCTGGGGGCTGTGTGCACAAAACCCGTGCCTGCATCGTCGGTGACGTGATCGCCGGGCAGAAGCGGAACGTCGTAATCCCATTCGCCCTTGGCTCCGTCCGCCCCCCGCAACGGGTGCGCGCAGGCCATGCTGCCAAGCTCATCCGCCGTCACGTCGCGCAGGCGGGTCCACTGGTCGGCTTCCAACCGCATCGCGGCGAAGGCGTCTTCGGCCAGGGCATCAGCGATCAGGTAGCGGTCACCGGTTTTGGCCCAACATTCCTCGGGCGTTCCGGTCACTTCATAAAGGCCATAGCTTATCTTTGGTCCGAAGCAGATCGCCCGGTTCTGAGGCAGCGTCCAGGGTGTCGTCGTCCAGATGATGACACGGGCACCCGATAGATCGCCCATGGCGGCGACCTTGCCCTCGCCCTTAGAAACAGCGTCGGTTTCTGACAGCAGCGCGAACGGCACCCAAACCGCGTCGGTCTGGCGGTCGTGATACTCCACCTCGGCTTCGGCCAGCGCGGTTTTCTCCACGGGCGACCACATCACCGGCATCGAGCCACGATAGAGCGCGCCGTTCATGAGAAACTTCATGAACTCTTCCGCGATCACCCGCTCGGCGTGGTAATCCATTGTCAGGTAGGGTTTGTCCCACGTGCCTTCGACGCCCAGGCGTTTGAACTCATCGCGCTGCACGTCGATCCAGCCCTCGGCGAAGGCGCGGCATTCGCGGCGAAACTCGACGACGTCAACCGCATCCTTGTCGCGCCCCTTCTGACGGTATTGCTCCTCGATCTTCCATTCGATGGGCAGGCCGTGGCAATCCCAGCCGGGGATGTAACGCGCATCATGGCCCAACATCTGCTGCGAGCGGACGACCATATCCTTGAGGATCTTGTTGAGCGCGTGGCCGATATGCAGATGCCCGTTGGCATAGGGCGGGCCATCGTGGAGGGTGAAGGGCGGGCGGCCGGTCTTGGCACGCAGTTGGCCATAGATGTCCATCTTGTCCCAACGCGCCAGCCAGCCGGGCTCGCGTTTGGGCAGGCCCGCGCGCATCGGGAAATCGGTCTTCGGCAGGTTCAGCGTGGATTTGTAATCCACCGCAGGTGTCTCAGCGCACATCTGGGCGCTCCTCATATTCGAATGTCATGTGGGGTGTAGCAGGGCGGTGCGGAGGCTCAAGCCCCGCGCAGCAGAATTCCCGGCGTCTCAGAGATCAGAGCGCCGGGGTGCTAATTCGAATGGAGGTGTCGAAATGCTGTGCCATGGGCGCGGTATAGTCCTGCACGCCGGGAAGGTCAAAGGGACTTGCGCTGCCCGGCGGTGCATCCGCAATTCAGCACGGGCCGCCGATGATCCCGAGGCCCACCAGCACGTGGAAAATGCCCACAAGCGATGCGCCGCCAGAGGCCAGAAGATTGGGAATGCGCGCGGCAGACATGCGGAGCGCCGAGACTTCACCCAATCCTCCAACCATGATCGCAAGTCCGCCGAAGATGAGCTTGCCGTAATCGACAAAGCTGCAGTCGGTCACGCCGTTGACCGAGCTGGTGTTCAGCGTCGTGAAACTGAACAGGAAGCCGGCAAGGGCAAGGCCGATGGCAATCTTGGACAGCAGCGTCAGGTCGGAGAGTTTCATCAGGTGTCTTTCGCGAGGGGTGCATGCGCAGATCACCATGCCGCCCGGCCCCAGCGCAATGGGCGTTTCCCGTAAACGTGCGCCGCATGCCGCATGGGCGCGTGGCGTCGGACCGTTAAAGTGCACAACATGAAACTGAATATCGCAATTGCAGGTGCCGGGATCGGTGGGTTGGCGGCGGCGGCCCTGCTGGCGCGGGACGGCCACAAGGTGCGGGTCTTTGACAAGTTCGATGCGCCCCGCCCGGTAGGCTCGGGGTTGGTGATGCAGCCGGTGGGTCTGGATGTGCTGCACGCGGCCGATGCCGCGGAGGAGGTAATGGCCCGCGGCGCGCCGATCACGCGGATGTTCGGGGATGAGGTGGACCGGAACCGGGAAGTCCTGTCGGTGCGGTATGGGGCCAGCCGGGATCGGCAGGGGCTTGGCATTCACCGTTCTGCACTGTTCCAGGCGCTCCATGACGCGGCGGGCCGGGCCGGAGTTATGGTTGAGGCATCAAGCCCTGTCGACGGACGGGACGGCGCCTATGTGTCGGTTGCCGGGCGGCGTGTGGGGCCGTTTGACCTGATCGTCGACGCGCTCGGGGCGTCGTCGACCCTCTCGCCGCTGCGGTCCCGCCCGCTGCCTTACGGGGCGGTTTGGGCAACGGTTCCATGGCCCGACGCGGCCCCCTTCGCGCCGGACCAGTTGACGCAGCGCTATCGCAAGGCGGATCGGATGCTGGGTGTCCTGCCCGTAGGGACGAGGCACGACGCGCCGGACCGGCCCCTGGCGGCGATATTCTATTCCCTGAAATCGGACGCGATCGATGCCCATTTCGCCCGTCCCTTCGCGGAGTGGGCCGTCGAGGCGCGGGCGCTTTGGCCTCAATTCTCCGCCTTCCTGCCAGACGGCCTCAGCCATGGGGATTTCACCGCGGCGCGGTACACCCATGGATCGCTGCGGCGGCCCTATGGGGATAGGATCGCGCATATCGGGGATGCGGCCCACCGCGCATCGCCGCAACTGGGGCAGGGGGCGAATATGGCGCTTCTGGATGCGCGGGCTTTGCAATTGGCGCTGCGGCGGGCCCGTGGGGAAGAGGCGTTGCGCCTCTATTCCGGGGCGCGGCGGTGGCATGTGGCGGCCTATCAGGCCCTCAGCGCATCCTTCACGCCGCAATATCAATCCGACAGCACCGTTCTGCCGGTACTCAGGGATACGGTACTCGCGCCGCTGAGCCGGACATGGCCGGTGCCACGGATCCTGACGCGCCTGGTTTGCGGCGATCTGGTGCCGCCGATGCCCGCACTTACGCCACGGGCGGCGCCGCGGCGCGGCTGACGGCCCGTTCGCGCAGCACGATGTAGACCCCGGCGGCAATCGTCACCGCGATCCCGGCGGCTGCAAGGCCATTGGGCAGATCGCGAAACATCACGAAACCCACTAGCGTGGCCATCGGGATCTCGAGATACTGCATCGGTGCAAGGGTGGCTGACGGCGCGAACCGCAAGGACCACGTCATCAGCAGATGGCCGATGGATCCGAAGATGCCGAGGGCGATGAACAACCAGATTTCCGGCCCGACGGGCGCCAACCAGCCGACCAGCGGTGCGATATCGGCCACGGGCAGGGCGGCCAGCGGTGCGATCAGCGGCAGTGCAAGAAGGCCCGACGCACCCTGAAGGGCAAGGGGGTCGATCTCCCTCGCCATGGCGCGGGTGACCAGCATGAAGAAGGCAAAGACGAAGGCCACGCCAATCGGTAGCAACGCGGCCCATCCGACGGCCACGAAGCTGGGTTGCACCACCATCAGCGTGCCGATGAAACCGACGGCGCAGGCCATCAGGCGGCGGGGGCCGACCTCTTCGTCGAGGAAGAACCGCCCGAGCAGAAGCATGAGAAACGGCATCACGAAGGCGATGGCGATGGCATCCGCAAGCGGCAGAACACGCAGGGCGGCGAACATCATAAGGAGCCCGGCAACCTGCAGGAGGGCCCGCAGCAACGTCAGGCCCACCACCCGGCGGGAGGGGAACAGGACGGCACCAGCCCAGAGCGCCAGCGGCACGAACAGGATCGCTTGCGTTGCAAACCGGACCAGCACCAGTTGCATCAGGGGAAAGTCCTCCCCCAGAAGCTTGGCCAGCGCGTCGGCAAATGGGATGATTGTGCAAAAGCCAAACATCAGAAGGATGCCGAGGAGGGGCCGGTCGGTGGACGTGTCGCGTGTCATCCCAAACCCATGGCACGGTCTGCCGGGATTGTCAGCGCCGCCCGTGCAGGACAAGCCAGGTCCACGTGACCCCCGCCGCACGATTGACGGGTTGCACCGACGGGGCCTCGATCCGGTCGGTGCAGATCATGCCACTTGCGTCCGCCAGCAACAGGGTCTCCTCCACCGGGTTTGACCAGATCGGGCGGTCATCCGGCACCTCTCCGTGGCGCAACGCCATGATAACGCGTCCCTGCGCTGCCATGGCCCGGGCCAGTCGCGCCAGCGCGGCGGGGCGGTCGGGTGGTGCAACATGCTGCCAGACACCCAGAAGCAGAATGGCGTCGAACACCCCGTTGATGCCATCCAGCTCGGGCAGTCTGGCGTTGACCCATGCCGGGCCAGCGGTTCCGTGAAAGGCGGCGACCGGCTCGGCGGCCACCACGTCATGGCCCAGACGGCTCAGATGTCGGGCAATCTGCCCGGTACCGGCGCCGACATCGAGAATGCGGGCGGGAGGGGTGGGAAGATGGGCGCGAACCGGCGCCAGCAAGGCGGCCGGATCAAGCCGCTGCCATGCGGCCCGCAACCGTGCGGCATGGTCCGCGTAAAACGCAATAGCGTCGTCGGTCACGCCTGACTCTGCAGGAAATCCCAGACGCGGCTGATCACAACGGAGCCTTCGCCGACGGCACTTGCAACCCGTTTCACGCTGCCGGCCCGCACGTCGCCCACGGCGAAGATCCCCGGGCAGGAGGTGGAATAGGCGCTTGGCGCGCCGACGTTTTCGCCTGTTTTGACAAAGCCCTGTTCGTCCAGATCCACAAGGCCCGAAAGCCAAGCCGTGTTCGGGGCTGCTCCCACCATGACAAAGACGGCGCGGGTGTTGATCCGCCAGGATTGCCCTGCCGCTTTCTCGCGGATCGTGATCGCTTCCAATTCATCCTCGCCGTGCAGGTCCTCCATCTGGGTGCCGTAATGGATCGTGATGCGGGGATGTGCCTCCAGCCGGTCGGTCAGGTAACGGGACATGGAGGCGGCCAGTGACGTGCCGCGCACCAGGAGGTGCACGTGGCGCGCGGTGCGGCTGAGGAACATGGCGGCCTGGCCTGCTGAATTGCCACCTCCGATCACCACAACCTCGGTATCGCGGCAATAGCGCGCCTCCACATCCGTCGCCGCATAATAGACGCCCGCGCTCTCGAACGCCTCGAGCCGGTCGATGGGCAGGCGGCGATACTGCACGCCCGTGGCCACCACCAGCGCACGGGCGCAGGTTTCAGCCCCATCCTCAAGCACGATGTGGAATGTGCCGTCGTCCTTGCGGGTCAGGGCCGTCGCGCGGCGCGGGACGGCAAACCGGGTGCCGAACTTCATCGCCTGCACTTCCCCGCGCCAGCACAGATCCGCCCCGGAGATGCCGGTGGGAAAGCCCATGTAATTCTCGATCCTGCTGGATGTGCCAGCCTGCCCGCCGATGGCCAGATCCTCCAGCACCAGCGCCTTGAGGCCCTCGGATCCGGCATAAACTGCGGCCGCCACACCTGCCGGGCCGCCGCCCACGATCAGGACATCATGCAATTCGTCGGCATCGAAGTTCAGGTCCAGCCCAAGGCGCGCCGCAATCTTGCGGGGCGTCGGATCCGGGATGACCTCCCCCTTGCCGAAGATAACGGCGGGTTCGCTCGGCGCGATGGAGCAGGCATGGGCAACCGCCTCGGCCTCGGCCTCATCCAGGGTCAGCATCCGAACGGGGATCTTGTTGCGCCCGGCAAAGCCCGCGATTTCCCGGATCGTCCGGTCGACCTCTGCCCCGATCAGGGTGAGGCTGGAGGCGCCGCGATCGAGCTGGCCCCGGCGGCGGGCGGCGAGAACCGTGATGACGATGTCCGACATTTCCGGGATCCGGGCCATCAGATCGAGCATCTGTTCCCGGCTCAGGCACAGCAGGCGGGTATCCTGCACGGCGCGCAGGCCGAATTGCACCGCGCCCCCGGACAGCAGGCTGATATCGCCGGTGAATTGCGTTGGCCCAAGCGTGGCGCCATCGCCATACCGTTCGCCCGTCGTCGGATCGATGGCCTCGATCTCTCCATCGAGCAGGTAGCAGAACCGGTCCGCCGGATCGCCCGGGCGGAACAGGTAATCGCCCTTGGCCAGTACCTCTTCGGTTCCGACTTTCCGCATCGCGGTCACGTGCGCCTCTTCAAGCGGCGTGCGCGCCATGGTGCGCAGATCGGCGGCCAGTGTTTCCATATCCTAGGGCTCCCGTTGTCCAAACAATCCCGTCAAGGCGCACCGGATCATGCCGGTGACGCTTGGCCGTGTGGCCAGCCCGAAGGGCAGCGGGCGGCACACCTCCATGGTGGCGACGCCCACCCGCGCGGTCAGCGCTCCGTTCACGACGCCTTCGCCAAAACGGCGCGAGACCTTCGACAGGACGGATCCGCCGAGCGCGGACCCCAAGAGGTCATCCCCGATCGCCACCGCGCCCGTGGCCACCAGATGGGTCATCACCGCGCGGGTCAAACGCCAGGACCCAAGCGTGCCGGCCCGGCCGCCGTAGATCTCGGCAATGCGCCGGATCATGCGCAGGTTCGCGGTTAGCGCGGTGAAGACATCGGCCAGCGCCAGCGGCACCAGGGCCGTGACCGTCGCCACCTGCCGGGCGGCGGCCTCCACTTCCCGCTCTGCGGCGCGGTCCAATGGCGCCATCAGCTGCGCCTCGGCAAGCGCGAAGAGGCTTGCCGGCTCAAACATCTCATCGCGTTGCCGGTCCAGAGCCTCGCGGCCCACCCTTAGGTCTGGGCGCCCTGCATAGAGCGCCGAAATCTGGCGCACGACGTCACGTGCGCCCTGCAGATCACCCGCGGCCAGGGCCGCCTCTGCCGCCTGATGCACCCGATCCAGCCGTCCCAATCGCGAGAACGCCGCCAATTCGCGCAGGCAGATCAGGATCAGCGCAAGGATGACCGCGCCAATCAGGCCGGTCGCGATCCATCCCAGAACCGGGTTGTCCTCCAGCAGGCCCGTCACGAAATTCCATGCGGCAAGCGAGGCGACGAAGCCCACCAGCCCCAGAAGGGCGGACCAGAAAAACCGCCCCAACCGCGAGGCCCGGCGCGCGCCGAGCGTGGCCACAACCTGCATCGCGCGCCCTTCCGGTTGGCTGAGGCCGGGATCGGGAACCGGCGCGGCCTCCTCCGGCCCCAGCTCGGGTGCCTCGTCCAGCTCGATCAGGACCGGGCCCTTACGCTCGCTCATATCGGTCTCCACCCAAGTCATATCCGGCCATGTTACGTGGCCCGGTGTCCCTTCTGACCTCCGGGCGCGTGCCACCATAATCGTGGCCTGGGTCAAAGACGTAACCTGCCATCATCGCAACTTGTCCCCGATCAGGAATTCCGCGGCCCGGTCGAGCCTGATATGGGGCGGGCCCTCGCCCCGGCGCAGGGACAGCGGCGCGGGGGCAAACCGCATGATGCCGAAATCTCCATCCAGCCAATCCCGCGCCCCATCGCGGGCGGGCGACAGAAGCACGCCGGGATCCTGCGGCAGATCGCCGGGGTGCAGCGCGGCTTGTCGTCCGTCTTCCAGCAGCTTGCCCCGCACCACGCCCAGATCCGCCCCGTTGACACGCCGTGTTTCCTCCACCGTCGCGCGGAGCGAGGCCAGTGCCATGGCACCGGTCTGTGCGCCGGAAAAATCCGCGCGACGTTGCGCGTCGGCCACCAGCGCCTCGATAATGGCCTGAAGGCGCGCATGTTGGTCGTGGTGCAGATGATCGGCCTTGGTTGCCGCAAACAGGATCTTGTCCACCCGTCGCCCGAGGATCGATGTCAGGAAGCTGTTCCTGCCGGGTCGAAACGCGCCGAGAATGCCGGTCAGGGCCTGGCGCAGATCCTCCAGTGCGGGTGGTCCGGCATGGATCGCGCCAAGGGCATCCACCAACACCACTTGCCGGTCGATCCGCGCAAAATGGGACCGGAAGAATGGCTTCACGACCTGAGATTTGTACGCCTCGAACCGGCGTGCGAACTCACGGGCGAGGGAGCCGCGGGGTGCCGCGCCGGGCGGCAGGGGGGCGAAGGTCAGCGCGGGAGAGCCTTCCAGGTCGCCGGGCAGAAGGAACCGCCCGGGCGTGCAGTCGGAATACCCGGCCGCGCGGGCCGCGCGCAGGTAGGCGGTCCAGCCCTCGGCCAGCGCCTTGGCGGTGAGTTCATCAAGTTTCTCGCCCGGCTCGGATCCCCGGACTTGCGCGACATAGGCCGCACCTTCTGCGCGCGCTTCAGCGCGGGCCAGAGCCCGGGCGGACCACGTGGTGAAATCCATGTCCAGCAGCGCCAGATCCAGCAGCCATTCGCCGGGGTAGTCCACGATATCCAGATGAACGGTCCGTGGCCCCGACAGGCCGGACAGAAGCCCCTTGGGCCGCACCCGCAAAGACAGGCGCAATTCCGAGACCGACCGGGTGGAATCCGGCCAGTAGGGTTCGGCCCCCGTCATCGCGGCAAGGTGGGTCTCAAATTCGAAGCGCGGGACAGTATCGTCGGGTTGTGGCTGCAAAAACGCGGCTTCGATCCGGCCCGACGCCGCCGCCTCCAGCCCCGCCATGCGGCCCCGATCCATCAGGTTGGCGACGAGCGACGTGATGAACACGGTCTTGCCCGACCGTGCAAGGCCCGTCACGCCTAACCGGATGACGGGCTCAAAGAACGTCTCCGACACGGCGCCCGACACGCCTTCAATGCCCCGGCCCAGGGTGTCTGCAATGGCTCCGATCACCAAGGGGGGCATCCTCTCGCGCTTGTGACCGTGTTAGAATAGGCATTCCGTCCAAAGGTTTCGAGGGCCGATGGACGCCGATGCGATCATGCGGTAGCCCGGTGCCATGCCCCGCTACGCGTTCAAGATCGAATATGACGGCCTGCCGTTTGCCGGATGGCAGCGCCAGACCGATCAAACCACGGTTCAGGGATGCGTCGAGGCGGCGCTGGCCGGGCTGCAGCCGGATGCGCCGGGTGTCGTGGCCGCCGGGCGCACCGATACCGGCGTTCACGCTCTGGGCCAGGTGGTCAGCGTGGATCTGGAGCGGGATTGGGATCCGTTTCGCCTGGCCGAGGCGCTCAACTGGCACCTCAGGCCCGACCCCGTGGCGATTGTGGCCTGCGCGCGGGTGGACGATGATTTTCATGCCCGGTTTTCCGCGCGCGGCCGGAGTTACACCTATCGCCTGATCTGCCGCCGCGCGCCCCTTGTGCACGGGGCGGGCCAGGCCTGGGCGGTGAAGGGTGATCTGGACGTCGGGGCCATGACAGAGGCCGCGCGCCATCTGGTTGGCAAGCACGATTTCACCACCTTCCGGGCCGTCCATTGCCAAGCGAAATCACCGATCAAGACGCTTGATGAGCTGCGGGTGGAGGAGGTGCACCTGCCAGCTGGGCGCGAGATCCGGTTTCACCTCCATGCGCGGTCTTTCCTTCACAATCAGGTCCGCTCCATCGTCGGGTCGCTGGAGCGGGTCGGCGCGGGATCCTGGGTGCCGGATGATATGCGGACGGCTTTGGAGGCCCGCAACCGCGCCGCGTGTGGGCCTGTTGCGCCGTCGGAGGGGCTTTACCTGACATCCGTGGGTTATCCGCAAGATCCGTTCCGTCAAGGCTGGCGAGAGGCGGGCCTTCCGCCTGCGGCCATGCCAGTCTCGGACCAGAGTTGAATTAGGGAGGGGGCGGGTCTTTGGAGCGCAGCGTGCCGATTGTGAAGGAGCTGGTGTTTCTGGGCGGCGGGCATACCCACGCGCTGGTGCTGCGCAAATGGGGCATGCGACCGGTGCCCGGGGTTCGTGTGACATTGGTGAACCCCGGGGCCACCGCGCCCTATTCCGGCATGTTACCGGGCCACATTGCGGGTCATTACGAGCGCTCGGCGCTTGATATCGACCTGGTGCGGCTGGCGCGGTTTGCGGGCGCGCGGTTGATTGTGGACCGCGCCGTTGCGCTTGATCCGGCGGTCAAGTGCGTCACCCTCGGCTCCGGGCGGGTGCTGCCTTACGATTTGCTGTCGCTTGATATCGGGATCACGTCCGAGATGCCGCTGCTGTCCGGATTTGCAGAGCATGGCATTGCCGCCAAGCCACTGGGCCGGTTCGCCGATCTCTGGGCCGAGACCTGCAAGGGCACCGGGCCGATCCGGATTGCAGTTCTGGGCGGCGGCGTGGCCGGATGCGAGGTGGCCATGGCAGCGGTGCACAGGATGCAATCGCTGGGGCGCGACGCGTCGGCCTGCGTGATCGATCGGGGCGAGGTTCTGTCCAACGTCGTGCCCGCCGCTCGCCGGAAACTCATATCGGCGTTGGCAGATCACGGCGTAGAGTTGATCGAACACGCCACGCCGGTTGCGGTCGAGGCGGATGCCGTTGCGCTGGAAGGCGGGCGGCGGGTGCCCTCGGATCTGACCATCGGCACCGCCGGTGCAACGCCGCAGCCCTGGGTGGCTGAAACCGGGCTGCCCTGCCGTGATGGGTATCTGGAGGTCGATGAATACCTCCGCTCCACCGCCGACAAGACGGTGTTCGCGGCGGGCGATTGCGCCCACATCGCCCATGATCCGCGCCCGAAAGCGGGCGTCTACGCGGTGCGCGCGGCCCCTGTCTTGGCGCACAACCTGCGGGCCGATCTCGTCGGCCTGCAGCGCAAGGCGTTTCGCCCGCAAAAGGATTTCCTGAAGCTCATTTCCCTGGGCGATCGGGTGGCCGTGGCCGAGAAGGCGGGGCTGGCCCTGTCCGGCCCGCGCCTGTGGCGGTTGAAGGATCGTATCGATCAGAACTTCATGGATCAGTTCCGCACATTGCCCGCGATGCCCGTCCCGGCTGTGCCCGCAGGCGCCGCCAAGGGCCTTGCGGCTGAGATGGCGGGCCCGGCCCCCTGTGGTGGCTGCGGCGCAAAGCTGTCGTCGGGCGCGTTGGGCGGCGTCATCGCAACCTCACCGGGGGCCACCCGCAAGGATGTGGAGGCTGTGCCGGGTGATGATGCGGCAGTCCTCAAGATGGGTAAGACGCGGCAAGTGATCAGCACGGACCATTTGCGCGGCTTCGCGCTTGATCCGGCCCTGGTTGCGCGGGTCGCTGCGGTGCACGCATTGGGCGATATCTGGGCCATGGGCGCGGAGCCACAGGCGGCGCTGGCGCAGGTGATCCTGCCGCATGCCGCCGCGCGATTGCAGCGGGCGCAGTTGGACGAGGTGATGGAGGCCGCCGGTGAGGTCTTTGCAGCCGAAGGCGTTGCGGTGGTGGGCGGACATTCGACCGCCGGTGCCGAACTGACGATCGGCTTCACCGTCACGGGCCTCCTGGCTCGTGCACCGATCACGTTGGCGGGCGCCAATGCGGGGGATGCGATCATCCTGACCAAGCCGATCGGCACTGGCGTGATCCTGGCCGCCGAAATGCAGGCCTTGGCCGACGGCGAGGATGTGCTGGCCTGCTGGACGTCGATGACAACTCCGTCCAGCAAGGCCGCCCGGGCGCTGGCCCCCCTGGCCCATGCGATGACGGACCTCACCGGGTTCGGGTTGGCTGGTCATCTCGGCAACATATGCTCGGCGTCGGGCGTCGGGGCCGAGGTCACCCTGGAGGCGGTCCCAGTGCTGCGCGGCGCGGACGACCTGGCCGCCGCTGGCATCAAATCTTCCCTCTGGGCGCAGAACCGCGCGGCGCAAGCGGTCGATGTACCGGGCATTCCGCGCGGCGATCTGATGTTCGATCCACAGACGGCCGGCGGCCTTTTGGCAACCGTGCCGCAATCCCGGCTGCAAGAGGCGCTGACCGATTGTCCGGGCGCGGTCCTGATCGGCCAAATCACCAAGCAAAAGGGCGTGGTGTTCCGGTAGAGCTCGCGGCCACTGGACACTGCCGCTCGCACGCCTAGTGTCGCCCCTATCCCGATAGCCCATGCGAAAGGTGCGCGAGATGTCGAAATTCGGTTCCAGCCAGTCCGTGGCCCGCTTCGAAGATACCCGGTTTCTGACGGGCCGGGGCGCCTATGTGGACGATCTGGCCCCGGCGGATGCGCTCCACGGCTATGTCCTGCGCGCTCCGATGGCCCATGGCGTCATCACCGATCTGGATGTCGGCGAGGCCCGTGATGCGCCCGGTGTACACGCCGTCTATACCGCGGCGGATCTCAAAGACGCGGGCCTGAAAAACGCGATGCGGTTTTCGACCGTCAAGAACCGCGACGGCTCCAATGGCAACCGCGCCCCGCGCCCGATCCTGGCGGAGGGACGTGTGCGGTTTGTGGGCGACGCCGTAGTCTTTATCGTGGCCGATACGCTGGCGCAGGCCAAGGACGCGGCCGAATTGATCGTGCTTGATGTCGACGACCTGCCGGTGAAGCTGGATCTGCAACCGGGCGGCCCGGTGATCCACGACGACGCGCCCGATAACGTCGTCTACGATTTCGGGATGGGGGATGAAGTGGAAACCGACGCGGCGCTGGCCAAGGCGGCCCATACCGTCACGCTCACCACCTACGACAACCGGGTGATCGTCAACTCCATGGAACCCCGTGGATGCTACGCGAAAATGGAGGGGGATCGCATCCATGTCTCCGTCAACGGGCAGGGTGTCTGGGGCACGAAGAAGGATGTTGCCAAATTCCTTGGCATCGACGCGGAGCGCGTGCGCGTGACGACCCCCGATGTCGGCGGCGGCTTCGGTATGAAGGCGATGGGCTATCCGGAATACCTTCTGGTGGCGCTCGCCACGAAGCAAACGGGCCGGTCGGTGCGCTGGATCGGCGAACGGACGGAATCCATGTTGTCGGACAATTCCGGGCGCGACCTGAACGTGACCTGTACCCTTGGTTTCGACGCCGATCACAAGATCACCGCCTACAAGGTCGACAGCCTGTCGAATATGGGGGCCTACAATTCCGAGTTCGGGCAGGGCATCCAATCGAGCCTTTTCTCCAAGGTCCTGACCGGCCCCTATGACATCCAGACCATGTCGTTCCGCAATCGCGGCATCTTCACCAACACGACCCAGGTCGATGCCTATCGCGGTGCCGGGCGGCCCGAGGCGATCTATGCGCTGGAACGCGTCATGGATTTCGCCGCGCGGGAGCTCGGCGTCGATCCCGTGGAGCTGCGGCGCAAGAACTTCATCACGCCCCAGGCCTTCCCCTACAGGTCGGCCACCGGTGAGCTTTATGACGTGGGCGAGTTTGACCGGGTGCTTACCCGCGCGGAAGCGGAGGCCGACCTTGCAGGGTTCCCCGCCCGTCGCGCCACAGCGGAGGCGGAGGGCAAACTGCGCGGCCTTGGCATCGCCTATTACATCGAGAGTATCCTTGGATCGCCCGAGGAAACGGCGACGGTTGAGCTGACGCAAACCGGCGCCACCCTCTATGTCGGGACCCAATCCAACGGGCAGGGGCATGAGACGGTGTACCGCCAGATTCTCCACGATCAGACGGGGCTGCCCTTCGACAAGATCACCGTGGTTCAGGGCGACAGCGACCGCATCGCCAATGGCGGCGGCACGGGCGGATCACGCTCGGTCACAGTTCAGGGAACCGCGATGCGCGCCACGGCGGATGTGTTAATCTCGCAGCTGACCGCATTTCTGGAACGCGACATGGACGCCACCGATATCACATTCGACCCCGAGGAGGGCGTGTTCCGCGCCCCCGGCTCGAACGTTGTGATCACGCTTCTGGAGGCGGCCGGCCGTGCCGCGGCGGCGGGGCAGGCGGAACTGGCGCGGGCCTCCGAGACCACCACGCTTCCGGGCCGCTCCTACCCCAATGGATGCCACATCGCCGAGGTCGAGATTGACTGCGACACCGGCGTGACGCGGGTGGATCGCTACACGGTGGTTGATGATTTCGGGATTCTGATGAACCCGATGCTGGCCGAGGGACAGGTTCACGGCGGTGTGGCCCAGGGCATCGGGCAGGCGATCACCGAGCACACGATGTTCGACGCCGATGGTCAGCTTCTGACAGCCACGTTCATGGATTACGGTATGCCGCGCGCCGATGACATGCCGTTCGTGGCCTTCTATACTGAGGAGGTGCCGTCAACGGCCAACCCGCTTGGCATGAAGGGCTGTGGGGAGGCCGGAACCGTCGGCGCGCTTGGGGCCGTGGCCAATGCCGTGCAGGATGCGCTCTGGCCCCTCGGGATCAGGCAGGTGGACATGCCGTTCACCCCGTCGCGGGTTTGGGCGATGTTGGAGGAAGCGAGGGCGATTGCAGCGGAATAAGGGCATATGGGCCCGGCTTCTGGGCTTTCGTAACGCTGAGCCGCCTGCGCCTGAGCCGCAGAAAAGCTGCACCCACGTTATCCTTCTGGATGGGACGATGTCCTCCCTGACCCCGGGTTGTGAGACGAATATCGGGCTGACCTATCGGCTGTTGATGGAGGCCGACCGTAGCTCCGGTCTGCGCCTCTATTACGAGCCCGGCATCCAGTGGCGCGGCCTGTCGCGCGCCCATGAGGTTATGGCCGGGATCGGCATCAACCGGCAGATCCGCCGTGCCTATGTCTGGCTGTCCCATGCCTATCGCCCCGGCGACAAGGTGATCCTTCTGGGCTATTCGCGTGGGGCTTATGCGGTGCGTTCCCTCGGGGGGTTGATCGACCGTATGGGTCTGATGAAACGCGAGGCGCTCAGCCAGGAACGGGTTGAGGCGCTTTATGAGCTTTATCGCGCCGCACCCAACAGTGTGGCCGCCGAAGCGATGCGCGCCCAATATTGCGGCCCGTCGATCCCCATCACGTTTGTAGGTGTGTTCGATACGGTCCGCGCCCTTGGCATCCGTTGGCCCCTTGTCTGGCGGATGTTGCCCCTGCCGCACCCCTACCACAACCATACGTTGGGCCCTCACGTTGAGGTCGCGCGCCACGCGCTGGCGCTGGATGAGACACGCGTGGCCTACGATCCGATCTTGTGGGACACGGATCGGGAGATGCCGGGCCAAAGCGTGGTTCAGATGTGGTTTCGCGGCAGTCATGGCGATATCGGCGGCCAGTTGAATGGGCGCGCCGCGGTGCGGCGGAGGTCCAACATTGCACTGAACTGGATGTTGGCCGAAGCAGGAGCCGCCGGCCTGCCCCTTCCCGACGGGTGGAAGACGCGATTTCCGACGGATGCCAACGCGCCATCGGTGGGCACGTTCGGTGGGTTTGGGAAACTTCTATGGATGCGCAAGCGTCGGATCGTCGGGCGCGATCCATCGGAACGCGTGCATCCAAGTGCCAAGGATTGGGCCAGTGCCAAGGGCTTGGATCTGGGGGACGCCACGGAAGATGTGGATCCTGATACGGCTGTGCCCGGCTAGCGCCCGCGCGGTTTGGCGCGCAGCGTGGGATCCGCCTCACGCGGGTTCTCCGGCCATGGATGCCTGGGGTACTTGGCGCGCATATCCTTGCGGACATCGGCGTAGGACCCGTCCCAGAACCCTGGCAGATCGGTGGTCACCTGCACCGGGCGTTGTGCGGGTGACAACAGCACCATTCGAAGCGGCAGGTTGTCCGGCCCCACGCGAGGGTGCGACGTGGTCCCGAAGACCTCCTGTAGGCGCAGGGACACTTCGGGTGTATCCTCCGAATAATCAATCGATGTCCGGCGCCCCAGTGGCGTAATCCACCCCTCGGGCGCCAATGCATTGACCTTTTGCAACGCGTCCCAGCCGAGCCATGCTTCCAGCGCTTGGGCCGGATCGAAGCGGGCAAGATCCTCCGCCGTTTTCAGGCCGTCCAGATACGGCGCGGCCCAGTCCGGCAGAGCGTCCAGAAGGGCGCCGTCCGACATATCGGCAACGCCGGAAAATCCAACCCGCGCCCGCAGAAGGCGGGCCCGTTTCGACCAGCCAAGCGCCGCAAGCCCCAGATCGCGAATTCCGTCCAGAAGCGCCGTGGCCATCGCCTCTGCCGGCGCGTCGCGCCAGATCCGGTCATCCAGGACCAGCGCACCAAGCCGCTCCTGCTGCCGCGCCTCGACCCGCTTGTGGCGTTTCGACCAGCGGCACACATTCTGCCACCCGATCTGATCGGCAAAAACCTCCCGGATCTCAGCTTCCGACACCTCAACGGCCAAGCGAATGCGCGCCTCGCGCGGGTTGCCGTCCAGATCGGTCGCGATGATCAGGCGCGATCCCTGCAACGCGTCGCCGTCCGGCAAAACCGCTCCCTTGCCACCGGACAGGACATAGCGGGGCTGCTCCCCCGGGCGCCGCAACCCGATCCGGTCGGGATAGGCCAGCGCGGCCTGCGCACCGGTGCTTCGACGTGGGCCTTTTTCGAACCGGGTCAGGCGTTTGGCCTCGGTCCGGATGCGTGCAATCGCGCCGGGATCCGCCCCGAATTCCTGCGATCGGTCCAACGCCCGCAGACGGCGCATGATGTCCACCCCTTGCCCCCGGAGCGGGTCGCGTTCCGACATCAACGCGGCCAGCCTGGCGCTGCTCGGCCCGCCCAGGGTCAACATATGCCCAAGGCGCGGGTGCAGCGGCAAACGCGCCAGGCGCCGCCCATGCTCGGTGATGCGGCCCTGCCCATCCAATGCCCCCAAGCCCGTCAAAAGCGCCCGCGCCTCCGCCATGGCGCCGTCGGGCGGCGGCGTCAGAAAGGCCAGCCCCGCATCCGCGCCCCACACCGCCAGCTCCAGGGCAAGGTTCGACAGATCGGCCGCCTCGATCTCCGCCGGGGGAAAGGCGGGCAGCGCCCCCTCCGCCCCTTTCGTCCACATCCGGTAACACGTGCCCTCCGCAACCCGCCCCGCGCGGCCCCGCCGTTGATCGGCCTCTGCTCGGCTCACCGGTTCCGTCACCAGCCGCGTCATCCCCGAACCGGGATCAAACCGCGCCCGTCTCGCGCGCCCGGCATCGACCACGATGCGAATGTCTTCAATGGTGAGCGACGTTTCCGCGATGGCCGTGGCAAGGACCAGCTTGCGGCCCTGCGCCTCGGGGCGGATCGCGGCGCGCTGGTCGGCCAGCTTCATGGCCCCGAAAAGGGGGCGCACATGCACATTATCGGGAAGCCGACCGGTGAGCGCAGTCGCCGTCCGGCGGATCTCCCCCTCACCCGGCAGGAAGACAAGGCAGCCGCCCTCAACGTCTTCCAGGGCACGCAGAATTGTATCTGCGGCGGCGTGTTCCAGTCGGGCGCCTGCGGGCAGGGGGCTTTCAAGCCACCGTGTCTCCACGGGAAACGCCCGCCCGTCCGAGGAGATCAACGGCGCATGGTTCAGCAGCGCCGCAACCGGCTCCGCATCCAACGTCGCTGACATCACAAGCAGCCACAGATCCGGGCGCAGGGCCCACCGCGCCTCCCATGTCAGGGCAAGGCCCAGATCGGCATTGAGCGAGCGTTCATGGAATTCGTCGAAAATGACCGCGCCAATGCCCGGCAATTCCGGATTATCCTGCAACATCCGTGTCAGGATGCCTTCCGTCACAACCTCGATGCGCGTGCCTTTACCCACTGCGCTGTCGCCACGAATGCGGTAGCCGACCGTACCGCCCACCTCCTCGCCCAATGTCTTCGCCATACGGTCCGCCGCCGCGCGGGCGGCCAGGCGGCGCGGCTCCAGCATCACGATCCGCCCCTGCACCTCCGGCAATAGGGCCAGCGGCACACGGGTCGTTTTCCCCGCGCCCGGCGGCGCCTGTAGCACGGCACGGCCGTCGGCGCGCAGGGCGTCCAGAAGCTCCGGAAGGATGGCATCAATCGGCAAGTCCATGGCCAATCGCGATAGGCGGCTGTCTTGCGGGCGTCAACGGCTGGACAGCCGCGCCTTGGCCGGGTCAAGTGGCGCTGACAGCGGCGGAGGGGACATGGACGACGATTTGGCAGATCGGATTGCGACGGGAGATCGTCGCGCCCTGGCCCGCGCCGTGACGCTGGTGGAAAGCACCCGCGCCGATCACCGCGCGCAGGCCGCCGCCCTGCTGGATCACCTGCGGGGCCTTGGGCGGCAGGCGCTGCGCATCGGCCTGTCGGGCACGCCGGGCGTGGGCAAATCGACCTTCATCGAGGCCTTCGGAATGAAGCTGACGGACGCGGGCCTGAAGGTGGCTGTCCTTGCCGTGGATCCGTCCTCCACCCGCTCCGGTGGGTCCATTCTGGGTGACAAGACCCGGATGGAGCGGTTGAGCCGCGAGAAGAACGCCTTTATCCGCCCCTCGCCCTCCGCCGCGGCCCTGGGCGGTGTGGCCCGGCGCACCCGTGAGGCGATCAGCCTTTGCGAAGCGGCGGGGTTCGACGTGGTCCTGATCGAAACCGTCGGCGTCGGCCAATCCGAAACGATGGTGGCCCAGATGTGCGATCTCTTCGTGCTGCTTCTGGCCCCGGCCGGTGGCGACGAATTGCAGGGGGTCAAGCGCGGGATCATGGAAATGGCCGATATGATACTGATCAACAAGGCGGATGGTGAGTTGAAATCCACCGCGATCCGTACCGTCTCGGACTATGCCGGTGCACTGCGCCTGTTGCGCAAACGCCCGCAGGATCCCGACGACTTCCCCAAGGCCCTGGCCGTTTCCGCCTTGGAGGGGGAGGGGTTGCAGACCGCCTGGGACGAGATGCAGGCGCTGGCCGAATGGCGCCGTGACCACGGATTTTGGGATCGCACACGCGCCGAACAAGCGGCGCATTGGTTCGAATTCGAGGTGCGCGAAGGCCTGTTGGCGCGTCTGCGCGAGGATCAGGCCCTGCGCTCGGCGATGACGGATCTGGCGCAATCGGTGGCGGCCGGTGAGGTAACGCCGACCGCGGCGGCCCGACAGATCCTTGACCAGATGCGCGGCTAGGCCCGCACGACCGGTTGGCCAGGCCGCCCGCAATCATTAACTTCGGTTAACCTTGCGTTAACCATAGCCACGGCAGGATGGATGTCGGGCCGATTTTTGTGGCCTGCAAGAGAAGACATTTGCCATGGCCACCAACGATAGCACCCCGATGTCGGCACGCGGATTTTCCGAAGACGCGATGCGAGGGCTCGAGGATCTGGACGCGCGGCTGCCGCCGCCGGGCGCCTCCACCAAACCCGCCTTTACCCGCAGCTTTCGCAAGACCGATCGCCTGTCGAAGGACATGGCGGCGGGTGGCGGGCTGATCACCGGCAAGGATGGCGAGAAACGGCCGCATTATTGGGGCCATCGCGAGCGGTTGCGCACGCGGTTCCTGTCGGGCGGGCACCAGCCGATGCCGGATTACGAGGTGCTTGAACTGCTGCTGTTCAACGCCATTCCGAAGATCGACGTAAAGCCCCTGGCGAAGCGATTGCTGTCGGCCTTCGGGGATCTCAACGGCGTTGTCGCCGCGTCCGAGCACCGGGTGCTGCAGATCGAAGGGGCCAACCGCAAGGTCTATCTCCAACTGCGTATCGTGGAGGCCTTTGCCCACCGCATGGCGCAGGCCAGCATCCTGCACCGGGAGGTGGTGTCGAGCTGGGACGCGCTGATTTCCTATTGCCGCACCGCCATGGCCCATCGTGAAACCGAGCAGTTCCGGGTTCTGTTCCTGGACCGCAAGAATGTGCTGATCGCCGATGAAGAACAGGCGCGGGGGACGGTCGACCACGTTCCGGTCTATCCGCGTGAAGTGGTGAAGCGCGCGCTGGAATTGTCAGCCACGGCGATCATCCTGGTGCATAACCACCCCTCCGGCGATCCGACCCCGAGCCAATCCGACATCGAGATGACCGACAAGATTGCCGAGGTTTGTGGCGTGCTGGACATCACGGTCCACGATCACGTCATTATCGGGAAGGCCGATGAGTTGAGCTTCCGCTCCGCGGGGCTGCTCTGAGCGCGCGTGATGTTCGCCGTTATTCCGGGCCGGACAGGACGCCCTGATATCGGACGATCAGCCCGATGACCCGGATACGCGCGTGGACGTCAAACGTGATGTCACCTTCCTCGGTCACGGTTTCTACCCCCTCGCAACTGGCCAGAACTCCGCTTGGGAGCGGCAGGCCAAATCCGCGCAGGCCTATGATCGGGATGTAGAGGTCGGATCCGCGCAATTGCGGCTGCATCAGGAATTCGCTTGTCCCGACACGCTCCGCAATCACGCCGGGCCGGAGCAATCTTTGGGTGGAGCGTGTGATGTGGCCGTCGAAATTGCGCTCCCAGATCTCTTCCTCTCCGTCCCGCGTCGCGCGGAAGGTGAAGGGCATTCGGCCGGAGGTCGCCGGCATCCCACCGGCCTTTGCGATCCTCCGCCCCAAGGCGCTGCCATGACTTACCGTGACATGGCCGCGGTAAAGCGTGCTGTCGGCCACGTTGTGGAAGGCCTGTAGCGCCTCGGGCAGGTCATTGAATGCGGCGCCCATGGCGCGCGGATACAGCATCAGGCCGCTCCAGTGCCGCGGTCAATGAACCGGGCCATCACGGCGGGATCTGGCATCATGCAGGTGTCGTACCGTCCGAACAGCCGGTAGCGGTTGCGCGCGATACGATTGTAGACGAAGCCTTTCAGCGGCTCGGGAATAAACCGCGAGATGGCCAGCGCCCGGTAGGGCCAGCCCACGGCGCGCATGGCGGCCGCGAAGCTGTCGAGCTTGGTGTGGATCGTGCCGTCCACGATGATCAGGTTGGTCTCGAACTCGGTCTCATCCATGCCGAGTGCCCTGTAGAGCGCTGCGCCAAGCTCTGATTGCGCGTGGGCAAAGGCGAAGCGCTGGGTCGTGTCGATGCGGGTGATGAGCCGGAAGAAGCCGGAGCAGAGCACGCATTCGCCGTCGAACACGATCAGATCGCGCGCGCCGATGCGGGACTGGAGGGCATCGGGGAGGGTGGAGACCGGTATCATGGACGCACCATACGCGCGGATGGGTGCAAACGGATGTGGCGGGGTGCCGCTGGTGGATTATCGGAAGATCGTCTCACCTTGCTGATCGATCAGCAACTTGGCCTTCAGGACCGAGGTTGTCTTCGCCTCCTCCGCCGATTGGCAGACATCGGCGCGGATCATCTGGTGGGTTTTCATCTCCCCGTTGATCTCTTTCTCGATCCGGGCGGCGACCCGAAATCCGCCGCTGTCCGATTGCGGCTCGGCGAAAATACGGAACCCGTCATGCTCCTCGGCCTGGGGCTCCGCTTTCGCGCCGCCGCCGAAGAGTTTCGAGAGGATGGACATGGGGCTGCTCCGGGTCGTTTTTGGGTCGGGGTAGAAGGTAGCGCGATGGGGAGGGGAGGGGAAGGTGGGGCTTCTGTGCAAGCTTGCACAAGCAGGGCAAACTTCTGAAATAATTGGGAAAACGGATTTTCGTTTACCTTTGGTTAACCACGTTTGTGGCTGCTCACGGCGTGGCATCGAGATGGTCCAGGTCGTGGGCCACGCAATCCTGCACCCGGCGGAAGCGGTCGCCGCCCAGATGCACACCGCCGACCCAGCGGGTGACGATGCTAAGGGGGGGTTGCAGGTCCGCGCGTTCCAGCATGCGGACAATCACCATGCCCGCGCCGGCCTCTCCGTCGTCGTTCTAGAGCGGGCCATCGGGGGTGAGGGGTGCCCAGGTGTTGTGGGTGGCGTTGGCGAATTTCTTGTGGCGTTTGAGGGATTTGAGGAGGGCCTCGGCCTTATTTGTCGCGGGTCCGCCGGCGACGGCGTATTTCGAGCCGCGGTCGGTGAGGATGGTGTCGTGGGTGGTGCGCATGGAGCGGGCTTAGGTGGCCGGACGGGGCGTCGCAACGGGGTACCCGGGCCACGGCCCGGTCTACGGGTCGCTTGCGACCCGCCCGCGCGCGTATGCGCGCGGCCCCCGGCGACGACGCAGTCGGCGCAATCCCGGTTTGAGGGGGAGTGCTGAAGCCGCGCCAGCGTCGGGCCTCGGACTGGCGATCCGGACAGGTGGTGTTTGGCAGTTTATGGTGGCCAGGTCTTTGTGACTTAACGGGCGAAGCACCAAGCGGCAGCCAAATCGCCGGGCCGTGGGGAGGCCCGACGATGGCGGGGCGGCTGCGCCGCTGTTAACCCGCTTAGGTGCGCAAACTTAGGTTCCTCGCTGGGTGTCTTCGGGCGGCGGCTCCTGTCCCAATTCGCCGCGTTCCAACCGATCAATCAATTCCGACATTGGCACGCCGTTGAGTTTGAAATCCCAAGGACTGTCTAAGTAACCAGATGTCGCGTCTCTCGCCACAGCAACGATCTCTTGCCAATGCTCAACTATGGCAGTTCGGCGGTCTCCCAAGAAATGCTCAGGCCTGGCGAGCCGTTCACTTGCTTTGTAGTGGTCCAATTCGTCAAGAACGCGCAGGTAAAGAATTTCGGCACTAGCTCTCAGCGGCCCAAGAAACGGATATGCGCTAGGACGCGTGTCGAGGTTGAAGTCGTGGTGGGCGAAACCACGGTTCCTCATTGCCTCGATGTCTTTCCAAAGCTGTTCAAGGTTTTCGACTGGCTGGTCCTCAAGCGCCGACTCAAGCTGATCCCTAAAGGCTTCGTGCTCTTCTTCCGGCAGTAAATTGGTCCAATGACTCGATTCCCTTCGGTTGCCAAAATAGCGCCACCAATAGATCACGCTGGAAATCATAAGTGTTCCGCCGAAGAGACGGAAAAAGTTCAACCGTTCGCGCTCGGTGAGGTCGAGGGCGTCATGCATCGAAAGAAATCGGAGTAGCTCAAGAACACTATAGGCGACTTCACGAAGCCGCCTAATCCGATCGTTAAGGCTCACTGATCCAAGAAACTCCGCAGCTTCCGGCTCCGGCTCGGATGTTTCAGCTTCCGCAAAGCCTTGGCCTCGATCTGGCGGATCCGCTCCCGCGTCACGCTGAACTGCTGGCCGACTTCTTCCAGCGTGTGATCGGTGTTCATGCCAATGCCGAACCGCATCCGCAGCACCCGTTCTTCACGCGGGGTCAACGACGCCAGAACCCGGGTCGTCGTCTCTTTCAGGTTCTCCTGAATGGCGGAGTCGAGCGGGAGGACGGCGTTCTTGTCCTCGATGAAATCGCCGAGCTGAGAATCTTCCTCGTCGCCGATGGGCGTTTCGAGCGAAATCGGCTCCTTGGCGATCTTCATCACCTTGCGGACCTTTTCGAGCGGCATTTGCAGCTTCTCGGCCAATTCCTCCGGCGTCGGCTCGCGGCCGATTTCGTGGAGCATCTGGCGGCCGGTGCGGACCAGCTTGTTGATCGTCTCGATCATGTGGACCGGGATGCGGATCGTGCGGGCCTGATCGGCGATGGACCGGGTGATCGCCTGCCTGATCCACCATGTCGCGTAGGTGGAGAACTTGTAGCCGCGGCGGTATTCGAACTTATCGACCGCCTTCATGAGGCCGATGTTGCCTTCCTGAATGAGATCAAGGAATTGCAGGCCGCGGTTGGTGTATTTCTTGGCGATGGAAATCACGAGGCGCAGGTTGGCTTCGACCATTTCCTTCTTGGCCTGACGCGCTTCCTTCTCACCCTTCTGGACCTGATTCACGATGCGGCGGAATTCGGGGATGTCGAGGCCGACATATTGGCCGACCTGGGCCATGTCGCCGCGCAACTCCTCGATCTTGCCGCTTGAACGCTCCATGAGCGCGGTCCAGCCGCGCCCGGACTTCTGGGTCATCCGCTCCATCCAGGTGGGATCAAGCTCCTGACCGCGATATTCCTCGATGAATTCGCGGCGATTGATGCGGGCCTGGTCGGCCAGCTTCACCATGGACGAGTCGATGGACATGATCCGGCGGTTGATGCCGTAAAGCTGATCGACCAGCGCCTCGATCCGGTTGTTGTGCAGATGCAGCTCATTGACCAGTTCGACGATTTCGGAACGGAGTTTTTGGTAGGTTTTCTCTTCTTTGGCGGAAAAGCTGCCATCTTCGTTCAGGGTGGCCGAAATCCGGCTGTCCTGCATTTCGGACAATTGCACGTAATCGGCGGCGATCCGGTCGAGCGTGGCCAGAACCTGCGGCTTCAGTGCGGCCTCCATCGCGGCAAGCGACATGTTGGCGGCTTCATCCTCGTCCTCATCGTCATCCTTGGCGATGGGGTTGCCGTCGGCATCCAGCTCCTGCTCGGGCTCGTCCTTCTTGGCCTCGGCGCCTGCGGCGGGAGCGGCGGCGGGGGTGACGCCCGGCTGAACCACCGGCGTGTCGCTGTCTTCGCCCATCTGGCGCCCGAAGGTGGTATCGAGGTCGATCACGTCGCGCAGCAAGATGTCTTCGTCGAGAAGTTCGTCGCGCCAGATCGTGATGGCCTGGAAGGTCAGCGGGCTTTCGCACAGGCCGGAAATCATCGTGTTGCGCCCGGCCTCGATGCGCTTGGCAATCGCGATCTCACCCTCGCGGGAAAGCAGCTCCACGCTGCCCATTTCGCGCAGATACATGCGCACCGGGTCATCGGTGCGGTCGAGTTTTTCCGTCTCGGTGGCGGCGACGGCCACTTCGCGGGAGCCGGAGGTTTCGACAACATCCGTGCCGGCCTGCTTGTCGTCGCTCTCTTCGGCTTCCTCGTCCTCGATCACGTTGATGCCCATCTCGGAGAGCATCGACATGACGTCTTCGATCTGTTCGGAGCTGACCTGCTCGGGCGGCAGAACCGTGTTGAGCTGATCATAGGTGATGTACCCTTTGACCCGCGCATCGGCGATCATTTTCTTGACGGCGGTTTGGCTCATATCGAGGCCAAGTTCCTGCTCTTCTCCGTCCTGCTTTCGATCGTCCGTATCTTTGGCCATTCGGTCTATCCTTTGGGCTTGAGTCGATTCGGGTGAGTCGAACCCTTGCGTCTGCAATCGATCCTAGCGCGAATCAGTGATTCGGACAGGTCTATTTGCTTGTTTTCTTGCCCTGACCCGCGGTCGAGAGCAACTGGTGGAAGGCCGAACGCGCTTCGGCCGTCTCTCCGAATTGTTCTTCGTTATCATCCCCCTTCGGATGAAGGGCCGCATGTTTGCCGCGCACGGCTTCGTTCAGGCGGAAGGCAAGTGTGTGGTCCTCGGCGTCGGTGACGGCCCCCAGGTCCTGGGTGGCCTCAACCATCTCATCCTCGATGGCGCGGGCGGCATTCAGCTTGGTGAACTCCTCGGCCAGACAATCGGCCGCGCGGACGGCGTCGCCATCGCCAATAAGGAACGGTGTAATCGCCAAGTGGGAAAGGCCCAGAAGGCTTTCAAGGGCGGGGCGCAGGGAAGATGCGGAAATTTCTTCGGTCAGGGCGGCGGCGTTGCGGATCTGGGTGCGCAGGAGGTGCGCGATCAGCGCCGCATGATCGGGATCGCGGGGGGCAAGGCGCTCAAGCTGATCCTCGAAGGCGTCGATCAGGTCGGGGAAGCGGAGCAGCGTGGCGAGGATGAGCCCGGTTTTCAGGACATCGCCGTTGAGCGAGACGGCCTTGGCCCGCGTGCTGGCGAGCGGGGACTGGGCCTCGGCAAACCCGCGGGTCCGGCCCCCGGATTTCCCGCCGGGCCGCCACGGCCTGGGGGTCCATTGCGGGCGGAACAGGGCGCGGCGCAGCTCTGCGATGGCGTCGCCGTAGTGCCGCCGCAGGCCGGGATCGGCGATCCGCTTGAGTGCCTCGCGCAGCCTCAGGTCCAAGGCCGACCGGCGCTCGGGGCTGTCAAAGACCTGCCCCTCGGTCTCGCGGCGCCACAGCAGCGTGACCATCGGTTCGGCCTTGTCCAGAAGTGCCTGCATCGCGCCGGGCCCCTGCGCGCGCAGCAGATCGTCGGGGTCCTGGCCCTCGGGCAGGATGACGAAGCGGAGCGACTTGCCGCCGTCCAGCATCGGCAGCGCCAGATCGATCAGCCGCATCGCGGCGCGCAGGCCGGCCTTGTCACCATCCAGCGCGACGATGGGTTCATCGGAAATGCGCCAGAGCAGCCGCAGCTGATCCTCGGTGATCGCCGTCCCGAGGGGGGCGACGGCGGCCCCGAACCCGGCTTTCACGAGCGCAATGACATCCATGTAGCCTTCGGCCACGATCAACGGCTGGCCTTTGCCCGCCGCCTCGCGCGCGGGGCCGTGATTGTAGAGCGCGCGGCCCTTGTCAAAGAGCGGGGTTTCGCGGCTATTCAGGTACTTGGCACGGGCATTCGGGTCCATGGCCCGGCCACCAAACCCGATGCAGCGGCCGCGCGGATCGCGGATCGGGAAGATGATCCGGTCGCGGAAGGCATCATAGGGCGAGCCGCCATCGTCGGGTTGGGCGGCGATGTTCGCGTCGACCAGATGTTCGGGATTGAGGCCCTTGCCCGTCAGGGCCTGAAAGGTGGCGTCGCGGGCATTGGGGGCGAAGCCGATCTCGAACCGGTCCAGCACCGCCTGATCCAGGCCGCGCCGCTCCAGATAGGCGCGGGCCTCTGCGGCGGCCTGTGTCTTCAATTGCAGACGGAAATGGGACACGGCCGCGTCGGTGACCTTGGCCAGTTCCGTATTCCGGTCCGCCTTCTCCTGTGCCCTGGGGTCACGCTCGGGCATCGGCATCCCGGCCTCGTTGGCGAGCAGTTGCACCGCCTCCATGAAACCCACATTCTCCGTTTCCTGAACGAATTTGAACATGTCGCCCTTCGCATGGCATCCAAAGCAATAATAGAACCCCTTGCGGTCCTCCACATGGAAGCTGGCGGTCTTTTCCTGGTGGAACGGGCAGGGCGCCCACATGTCGCCCTTGGCCTGGTTGGATTTGCGATTGTCCCAGATGACCTTGCGCCCGACAACCTGCGCCAGCGAGGTGCGGTTTCGAAGCTCATCAAGGAATCCGGGGGGCAGGCTCATGGACCCAATATCGGGCCGCGCAGGGGGAGTGTCCAGATGGCGAAACGGGCGTTTGGTTAACCGGTTGGGCGGGCTGGAGAATTGGGTGTGTGTCGTGGGAGCCCCGCTATCGACGGGCCGGGGACTGTCGATCCAACGCCGGTTCGGAGCACTTTATCCCAGCCAAGCCCCTCAACCCAACGAAGGATGCATCAAGCGCACCCAAATCGACAGGCCGCCGGACGGCCCGTTGATAGCGGGGCGGCTGCGCCGCCGTTCACCCGCTTTAGCGCTCTGCCTGAAGGTCGGTGCTCAGGCGTCTGCCCGCGCCACCACCATCCGCATCGCGCGCGCGATCTCGTGGGCGCAGGTGGATGCCATGGACCGGAACACCATGATCTCGTAGCGCGCCGCGCCCGTGCGCATCAGCACGCAGTTCATGTGGCCAAGGACCGTCCGCGCGGCATGGCCGACGGCGAAGGTGTCGTCGCGCAGGTCGATCGGCACCAGGCGCGCCAGGACCTCCGCCGCGTGATCCCCTTCGAGGGCGCAGGCGGCCCAGGCGCTGGTCTGATCCGCCATCGCGGCCCCGGTGATGGGTTTGAGCGGCTTGCCGAGGACGAAAGCCTGCCCCGGCCCGGTCCAGACCGCCCGCGCGTCGCCGCTGCCGGTTGTGCGGTTCGGGTCGGGGAAGACGGCCGCGATCTGCTTGTCCAACGCCTTGGAAACGGCGGCGGCCTTGCCTTGGTAGGGCGCGACCCAGGTGATGGCATCGAAGGTGATTTCGCTCAGCGTCACATCGCCTTTTGCGATCGGCAGCAAGCCGTCAAAGGCGGTCTTGGCGGTCAGATTAGCCACGGGCACGTCCTCCTTCGGGATCGAAGAACACCGGATCGCAGATTTCCACCTCTGCCGTTACGCCGCGCAGATGGTCGACCATTTTCATGTGGTGCCCGATGCGGCTTGGCCCGCCCCGCAAGAACCCCAGCCCGATGAAATGGCCCAGGGTCGGCGAGTAGCCGACGGAGGTGATGTAGCCCAGATCGTTGACGCGCGTGGCCTCGGCATCTTGTTCGAACAGATGCGCCCCGGCGGTGAGTTCCTTGACCGCGCCCACCGGTCTCAGGCCGATCAGGCGCTCGCGGTCCTCCTCCAGCAGGCCGGGGCGGGTGGCCGCCGCCTTGCCGATGAAATCCTTCTTCTTCGACAGCATGCCCTGCATGCCGGTATCGAAGGCCGTGACCCGCCCGTGGATTTCGGAATGGGTGATGAAGCCCTTCTCGATCCTGAGAACGTTCAGCGCCTCCATGCCATAGCCGCCGCCGCCAAGCGCCTCGGCCCGCGCCACCAGATCACGGTATAGCGCGTCGCCATAGGTGCTTGGCACCGCAACCTCGTAGGCATGTTCGCCGGAGAAGGAGATGCGGAAGAGGCGGCCATCAATGCCGTGGATGCGGGCGGTGCCGCATTGCATGAAGGGGAAGGTCTCATCGCTGATCGGGTCGTTGAGAACACCGTTGAGCAGATCCCGCGCCCGTGGCCCGGCGACGGAGAATTGCGCCCATTGCTCCGTTACCGACACGAAGCGGACGTCCCAATCGGGGCGCAGAACCTGCGAGACGAATTCCATATGCGCCATGACCTGCCCGGCGGCGGCAGTGGTGGTGGTCATGACGTAGTGGTTTTCGCCGAGGCAGGCGGTGGTGCCGTCATCCATCACGTGCCCGTCTTCGCGCAACATCAGGCCATAGCGGACGCGGCCCGGCTTCAGGGTGGAGAACATGTTCGTATACAAGAAGTCGAGGAAGGCCCTGGCATCCTTGCCCATGATCTCGATCTTGCCGAGGGTCGAGACATCGACCACACCCACGGCGTTGCGGACCATATTGACCTCGCGGTCGCAGCTTTGCCGCCAATGGGACTCGCCGGGCGCGGGCAGGTAGGAGGGGCGATACCACAGGCCCGCCTCGATCATCGGCGCGCCGCGCGCGGTGACGGCCTTGTGGGAGGTGGTGAGGCGTTCGGGCGCGAAGCCCTTGCCCTGCGCACCCGCCGCCATGGTGCCAAGCGCCACGGGCGTGAAGGGCGGGCGGTAGGTGGTGGTTCCGGTCTCGGGGATGCCGCGGCCGGTGGCGTCGGCCAGCACCGCCAGCGCGCCGATATTGGAGCTTTTGCCCTGGTCCGGGGCCATGCCCTGGGTGGTGTAGCGCTTCATGTGCTCGACGGATTTGAAGCCTTCGCGGGCGGATTGCCTGACGTCCTTGGTGGTGACGTCATTGGCGAAATCGAGCCAGGCGCGGCCTTTGCCCTCGACGCTCCAGAGCGCGGAGGTGGTGCCTGCTTCGTCGCTGGCTTTTGGGATGTCCGGTTTGCGGAGGCGTTTGCCGAGGGTTTTGAGGGCTGTGCTGGCCGCTTCAACGCCTTGCGCTAAAGCGTCTGCCGTTGAGAATGCGCCGGTGCAGGCGCCCGCGATGTGCAGGCCCTTGACGGCGTTTTCGGCTGGCACAAAGGCATGGATCGCGTCGTTCCAGACGGGGCGCGCGCCGAGATGGCAGATCAGGTGGACGGAGGGGTTCCAGCCGCCCGACATGCCGAGGCAATCCGTTTCGAGATCATGGGTGCCGGACGCGGTGCGGTAAGTGATGCCGGTGAGCGCGCGGCGGCCCTTGGTGCCGATCACCTGCGCGCCGTCGATCACGCGGTAATCGCCCCGTGGCGACACGCCCGGGCGGCTGTCGAGAACGGTTGCCTTGATCCCGGCATCGACCAGCTCCAGCGCCGTCTTGTGCGCTTCATCGTTGGTGGTGAAGAGGGTCACGTTTTCGCCGGGTGTGACGCCGTAGCGGTTCACGTAGGTCCGGATGGCGGAGGCGAGCATGATGCCGGGGCGGTCATTCATCGGGAAGGCGATGGGGCGCTCCAACGCGCCTGCGGCGAGCACGGCCTGACCCGCCTGGATGCGCCAGAAGCATTCTTGTGGAAGATCTTCGATGTGGGACTGGTGGCTGCCGACCCGCTCCACCGCGCCGAAGGTCAGGCCGTCATAGACGCCGGTTGCGGTGGTGCGGGTCATGATCCGGACGCGGCCGGTCTCTTCCAGGGCGTCCCGGATTTCCTGAACCCAGATCGAGCCGGGCACGCCATCGATATCTTCACCGTCAGACAGGAGCCGCCCGCCCAGATCGGCGCTGTCCTCCAGCAAGATCACATCGGCGCCGGAGCGCGCCGCGGTCAGCGCCGCCATCAGGCCCGCCGGGCCGCCGCCGATCACGAGCACGTCGCAGAAGGCAAAGGCACGCTCGCTATCGTCGGGTGGCGCGCCTTTGGTCATCCGCCCCAGCCCCGCCGCGCGGCGGATCGTGGGCTCATAGACCTTTTCCCAGAAGGCGCGGGGCCACATGAACGTCTTGTAATAGAAGCCCGCGCCGAGCCAGGGCCAGAGCAGGTCATTCACGCTCATCAAGTCGCGGTCGAGGGGGCCGAGGCGGTTCTGACTGCGCGTCTCAAGGCCGGTGAAAATCTCCTGCATCGTCGCACGGACATTGGGCAGCATCGCGTCGCCCGCGCCCACCTGGATCAGCGCGTTGGGCTCTTCCGATCCGGCAGTCATCACGCCGCGGGGGCGGTGGTACTTGAACGAGCGGCCCATCAGCTTGACGCCATTGGCCAGCAGGGCGGAGGCGACGGTATCACCCTTGAAGCCTTCGTAGGCCTTGCCGTCGAAGTGGAACCGGACGGGCGTGTCGCGGTCGATCAGGCCCTTGCCGTCGAGCCTCATTGCCCACCCTCCGAGGCCAGCTTTGCGCCGAAGACCTCATGCGTGACCGTATCGCGGTCGACGATCAGCCAGGCGGAGCAGCCGCCGCCGTGAAACCAGAGCTCCTCCGTCCGGCCCGCGGGATTGTCGCGGTTGTGGATGAAGTCATCCCAGTCGGCGCTCCAGGTTTCCCCTTCGGGCCGTTTGGCGCCGAGCGCGTGGCCGCGGATGGAAAACTCGCGCAGATCGCGGTTGCCGCAAAGGGGGCAGGGAATTTGCATGTCTCGCGTCCCTCAGTGCAGGTTGTGCTGGCTACCGGTGGCCTCTTCATCCATCAGGCCTCGGCCCGTGGTGAAGCGATCCAGCCGATGCTTTGTGGCGGCCTCGTGCGGGCGGTCGGTGGCCATGAGATGGGCCATGCAATGGCCCGATCCCGGCACCGCCTTGAACCCGCCATAACACCAGCCGCCGTTGAAATAGAGCCCGTCGATATGGGTCTTGTCGATGATGGGGGAGCCGTCGGACGACATGTCCATGATCCCGCCCCAAGACCGCAGCATCCTGGCCTTTCCGATCATCGGCATCAGGGTCATCCCCGCCTCCACCACATGTTCGGCCATGGGCAGGTTGCCGCGCGCGGCGTAGGAGGCGTAGAAATCCAGATCGCCGCCGAACACCAGCCCGCCCTTGTCGGACTGACTGATATAGAAATGGCCCATGCCGTAGGTCACGACATGGTCGATCACGGGCTTCAAGCCCTCGGTCACGAAAGCCTGCAAGACGTGGCTTTCAATCGGCAGACGCAGTCCGGCCATGGCGGCCACCTGTGAGGAGCGGCCCGCCACGATGATCCCGACTTTCTTGGCGCGGATCGCCCCGCGCGTGGTCTGCACCCCGCGCACCGCACCGCCTTCGATATCAATGCCGGTAACCTCGCAATTCTGGATCAGGTCCACCCCGCGCCGATCCGCGCCGCGGGCGAAGCCCCAGGCCACGGCGTCGTGCCGGGCCGACCCGCCGCGCGGATGGTAAAGGCCGCCGTAGATCGGGAAGCGCGTCTGTTCGTAATCCAGATAGGGCAAGATCTTGCGCACGCCGGCGCGGTCCAGCAAGATCGCATCGTCGCCCTGATTGATCATGGCGTTGCCGCGCCGGGCGAAGGCATCGCGCTGGCCGTCGGAATGGAACAGGTTGATGATGCCGCGTTGCGAATGCATCACGTTGTAGTTCAACTCCTGCTCCAGCCCTTCCCAGAGCTTGAGGGAGTGGGAGTAGAATTCGGAATTTCCAGGCAGCCCGTAATTGGCCCGCACGATCGTGGTGTTGCGCCCGACATTGCCGCCGCCCAGATACCCTTTTTCGAGGACCGCAACATTCGTCAGCCCGTGCTCGGCCGCAAGGTAATAGGCGGTCGCCAGACCATGCCCGCCGCCGCCGATGATGACGATATCGTATTCGGATTTGGGATCCGGATCACGCCATGCGGGGCCCCACCCCCTGTTGCCGGTCAGGCCTTGCCACAGTACCTGAAGCCCTGAATATCGCATCCATCCCTCATGACGTCATCAACGGCCCGGGTCAGGCCGGTCATGCAGAGCGTAGGAGGAGTGGGATGCGAGGGAAACCCCGCCCGCGACATCGCGCGGGCAGGCTGCGACCGAACCGTCTCAGGTGGCGCCGTCGTCGTGATCCGTGCCATGCACCGTCGTGCCATCATCGAACAGCACCTGGGTGGTGGAGTTTCGCGGGCGCGTCAGAATGAAATTGTCGAATGTCAGATCATTGAGCCCGACATCGAAGGTCGGAGCGTAGTCGATATAGCTTTCGACGAGGATCACGCGCTCACCCGCTGCCATGGCAGGCAGACGATCCTCCAGCGGCACGAGGTTGGGCGTTGCCAATTCGGCAAGCGTGCCGGTGGCGAAGGATCCGTCGACCCGGTAATCGTCATCCGTGCTGCGCAGGATCTGGGTTACCCGGATCTGCACATCATCGTTGCCGCGGATCATGGAGACCAGCATGTTGCGCATGCCGTCAATCTCGGCCTGGTCGACCTCCTCCTGGCGGGAGATGAGGTCGGCGATCGTGTAGGTCGCCTTCACGGACGTATTGTAGGTGCGATAGGCATCGAAGAACGCGAAGGATCCGATCCAGGCAAGTGCCAGGACGGGGAACAGAATCACGGCTTCGAAGGCCACCGCGGCAGAGGTTTCGGACCAGAAACGGGTTATCAGACGTTTCATCTAAGGCGCCTTTCTCAGGTCGGTTCAACGACGAAGATCGTCGAAGCAATCATGTGCAACCCGCCGCTATCGTCGCGCGCCAGGTTCAGGCCGAAGCCGGAAATGGGCAGGATCCGATCCACCACCATACAGGTCCGGATCAGCAGGAAGTCGTTGTTTGCATCGTTCAGATTGTCGTCGCCGAATTGAAAGGCATTGGCGGGGCGCACGATCATGTCGTTGCCCCGTTGGGCGCAAATCTGGTCGTCCTCCGGCAATTCATAGGTACTGCGATCGACGATCTGCAGATCGATCTCGAGCAGGTCCTCGCAATTGGGCAGCAGAGAGGTGTTGGCGCACATCGTGGCGCGCACTTCATCCGCGTTTGTAATGACACCCTGGGCGAGGCGCAGAACCCGCACCGACATGTCGAGCGTCCGCTCCAACATGACCTGACGCGTCAGGATCATGGCCGATTCGAAGGCTGCGATGAACAGCAGGATCAGTATTGGGAAGACGATCACCAATTCCATTGAGGCGGTCGCGGCTTCGTCGTCCCGAAACTGACGCAGCTTGTGTTTGAGGGTGTACATGACAATCACTGAATAAGCCGAAGCTGGTTGATGGAGCGGGCGATCGAGGCGAATGCCTCACTGATCTCGACCCCCTCCACATCATAGTAGTGGGCCGCCGTTGAGGCGCAGTGGCGCATGACGGCCTGGCCGTCGGCGGGCGCTTCGAAGCCGATGGCGAACACCACGATGCCGGCCTCATTGGCGCGGTCACAGATCGCGCGCAGGTTGGCATCCGCTTCGGCCTGAGCCGCGTAGCGGTAGTTGGAATTGTCGGCCACATCGTTGTGGTAATCCCAGATCCCCGACGCGCGGGCCGGTTCCTCGAACCATTCCTCGGCGATGAACTCGGCGGTATAGGTGGCCCAGAGATCGGGCCAGTACAGAACGGTACCGCCAGCAGATCCTGTAGGATCGAAGGCGTTCGGACCATCGGCCGCGAATTCGGTGCTGGTGATGCCGTAGTGACCCCATCCACCATGGGGTTCGGCTTCCCACGAGCCGCTTGCATCGCGCGGATCGCCGGCAGGCAGCCAGAATTGTCCCTGGTCTTCCCACCAGACCGAGTACTGGTCGTCACCGGGATGGTAGAAGATCGGTGCGTAGCCGGTCCGATACCGATCGCGCAGGTCGTACTGGTTGGTGTTGGCGCCATCGGTCATCAGCACGACGACCTTGATGGTTTCGTCGTCCAGCTGGGTGGCCTGATCGCCATCGACGAAGGGTGCCGGACGCAGGCCGAAATCGGGATGCACATGGCCCGATGCGATCAACCCCTGCAAGGCCGGGGCCGCTGTGGGATCAAGAAGGCCAACGCCCCAGTTCATGCCCAGGTCGATGGCGGTCCAGCCGCCGGTGCCCAGGCTGTTGATGTGGTTGTGCAGCACCGTTTCATCGTGTTGCCACGGCAGGATGGCGCCGTATTGGTCGGTCTGACAATGGGGCGTTTCGAACAATTGGTCGTCGTCGTCGTTGACGCGATCAAAGTGCGAAATGCGCCGGATCGGCACAGCCGGATCGATGGCCGTGGTCTGGTAATCCGCGGCGCTGAAGCGTGCGCAGTTGGAGGCATTGTGCACGTCGTCGAACGCGAAGACGCTGCCGATCAGCGCGCCGCCATTCACGCGCCCGTTATAGGGCACGATGGAGATGGAGACGAAGTTTTCGCTGGCCAGTTCGCCGTTGACGTCCAGAACCTCGGTGACGAATTCCCGCGCCGCGGGGCGCAGGTTCACCATCCGGTTGTTGGATCCCATGGAGCCCGAGATATCGAGAACCATC
This sequence comes from uncultured Roseicyclus sp., assembly GCA_947494975.1. Classification (GTDB taxonomy): domain Bacteria; phylum Pseudomonadota; class Alphaproteobacteria; order Rhodobacterales; family Rhodobacteraceae; genus Gymnodinialimonas. The sequence continues at coordinate 283,178 of CANLXA010000002.1, forward strand.
GACACTTCGATGTTGTTCACGCGTTCCTCGGCGGCGCCGAGGGCCGGGGAGGTCATCAGGCGCACTCCGAAGAGCTGCATGAAGAGCGAGCGGATTTCCAACTCGGCATAAGCGTGGACGCGGCGGAAGTTCAGGCCCTGCTCCACGCGGATATCCAGGCGATAATTGGTGAGCCCGGAAATCTCGAAATAGTCGCGAACGACCCCTTCCGGGTTGTAGGGCTGCGTCAAGGAGGCCGCGGCCAGGATGGCGCGGTCCAACGTATATTGCAGCTGAGCGCGCTGGGTTTCGTAGCGCATCACGTCAATTGCGATGCCACCTGCGCCAATCATGAGAACAAACATGAACATTGCGAAGGCGGTGACAGTCCCGTCTTCGCGGTTCTTGAAACGTGTCGGCGAAAGGCGCGCAGACATTGCGCGTGCCGAACTTGCCATTTTGCCAAAGAGGCCCGTCATGGCCTTCACTCCACAAATAATACCCTCTGGGCGCAGTTTCCCCGACAGACCGCACCAAGGATCGTTGTCCCCTGCAAGGAAGGCAAAAATGAGGCAGAGCCGTGATCGAATGTGGCCACTTTTACCCTTCGCGCCGGTTACGCGCGGTGCAGCGGGCCATGTGAAGGTTGCGAAAACAAACGTCCTGTGCCCTTCTGGCCGAGGGCGCCCGCGGCCCCGCGGCGCCTCAGCCTCGTATGAGGTAACGGCGATAAGGGAGGAGCGCCATGACCACTGACAGGGCAGAGCCCAGTTTCCGACAATCCGTGGATCTGATGTTCAACCGCGCGGCGGCGCTGTTGGATCTGCCGCCTGGTCTGGAAGAGAAAATTCGTGTCTGCAACTCCACTTACACCGTGCGCTTCGGCGTGAGACTGCGCGGCAAGGTGCACACGTTCACCGGTTATCGGTCGGTCCATTCCGAGCACACCGAACCGGTCAAGGGCGGCATCCGCTATGCAATGGGCGTGAACCAGGATGAGGTCGAGGCGCTGGCTGCGCTGATGACGTACAAATGCGCGCTGGTGGAGGCACCGTTCGGCGGCTCCAAGGGCGGGCTGCGCATCGATCCGCGCGAGTGGGACCAGGACGAGCTTGAAAAGATAACGCGTCGCTTTGCCTACGAGCTGATCAAGCGTGATCTGATCGATCCGGCCCAGAACGTGCCCGCCCCCGATATGGGAACGGGCGAGAGGGAAATGGCCATCATGGCCGACCAATATGCCCGGATGAACACGACCGATATCAACGCGCGCGCCTGCGTGACGGGCAAGCCGCCCCATGCGGGCGGCATCCAGGGCCGGGTGGAGGCCACGGGCCGCGGCGTGCAATACGCGTTGCAGGAGTTCTTCCGCCACCCCGAGGACATCGCCCATGCCGGCCTGTCGGGCAGCCTCGACGGCAAGCGGGTGATCGTGCAGGGCCTCGGCAATGTGGGCTACCACGCCGCGAAGTTCCTGAGCCAGGAAGACGGTTGCGTTGTCACCCATGTGATCGAACGGGACGGGGCCATTGCCGACGAACATGGTATCGACATCGATGCCCTGCACCGCTGGATCGGCGAACACGGCGGTGTGAAGGGCTATCCGAACGGCCAATATATCGAGAACGGGACTGCGGTTCTGGAGGAGGAATGCGACATCCTGATCCCGGCGGCGCTGGAAGGGGTGATCAACCTGTCGAACGCGGCCGACGTGAAGGCCTCCCTGATCATCGAAGCCGCCAACGGCCCGATCACGGCCGGGGCCAATGACATCCTGATGGAGAAGGGCACGGTCATCATTCCGGACCTCTACGCCAATGCGGGCGGTGTGACGGTGTCCTACTTCGAGTGGGTCAAGAACCTGAGCCATATCCGGTTTGGCCGGATGCAGCGCCGCCAGGAGGAATCGCGCCACCAGCTGATCGTCGATGAGATGGAACGGATCAGCAAGGACAGCTCGATCAACTGGACGCTGTCGCCGGGCTTCAAGCAGAAATACCTGCGTGGGGCCGGGGAGTTGGAGCTTGTCCGCTCGGGCCTCGATGACACGATGCGCGAAGCCTATGCCGCCATGCGCGAGGTGTGGCATTCCCGCGAGGATGTGCACGATCTGCGGACGGCCGGTTTCCTTGTCTCGATCAGCCGCGTCGCGGCCAGCTATCAGGCGAAAGGCATCTGAAAGATCGCGGCGGGATCAGCCAGCCTGGTCCCGCTGCACCAGCAACACGATCATCAGATCGGCGACTTCCTTGCCTTCGCGCCGGGCCGAGACGCCGCCCACCGCGAGCGTGCGCCCCGCGCGCCACCAACTGCCCGGCGCATAGACCCGGCCCACCGGCTCTTTCAGGCGGACCAGAAATCCGCCCGCGGGTTTGAACGCGAACATCCCGCGGTCCACCCTGGCCACATTGTCGATGGTGCAAAGCACGCGGCCATCCGGCCCGACTTCCCGCAATTCCGACCGGGTCAGCTCGATCTCGCGGCCCGTTGCCTGCCACATCGCCCAGGCGAGCCAGAGGCAGAGCGCCCCGAAGAAGACCAGGAACAGCATCCACCCGAAGATCGCCGGCGGGCTGCTGATGGCGACGCTCAACACGATCAGGCCCAGGATCACGAGCATGCCGACGGCCACGACGCGGCGGGGCTGTTTGGGCGTGATCGTTGCCAGAACTTCGTTGGGGTCGATCTTTGTCTTACGCGCCATCGCACACCTTCCGTGCCGCCGCGCGGAATGGACGGCAGGCTGGGCCCGTCCTACCTAGAGCGCCAACACCCCGCAAGGAGGCAACAGACATGTCCATTCGTCCCATCCTCGAAACCCGTCCCGCCCAGCCGACCATGGAGGGCGCCGGTGTGCACCTGCACCGGGCCTTCGGGTTTCAGGACCCGTCGGAGCTTGATCCCTTCTTGCTGTTCGACGATTTCCGCAACGATGACCCGGCCTTCTATGCGAAGGGCTTCCCCTGGCACCCCCATCGCGGGATCGAGACGATCACCTATGTGCTGGAAGGCACGGTGGAGCATTCCGACAGCCTGGGCAATACCGGCAAACTCGGGCCGGGATCGGTACAGTGGATGACGGCCGGATCGGGCATCCTGCATCAGGAGATGCCGCTTGGAAACGCGAAGGGGCAGATGCATGGCTTCCAGCTTTGGGGCAATCTCCCGTCGAGCCAGAAGATGACGGCCCCGCGCTATCAGGACATTCAAGGCGCGGATATTCCGGAGGTTGTGGACGATGACGGCACCCGCGTGCGCGTGATCACCGGGGAATTCTGGGGCCAGCGCGGCCCGGTCGACGGCATTGCGGCCGATCCGCAATATCTGGATGTGTCCGTGCCCGCCGGTGTGAAGAAGACCTTCCGCATCGACACCTATCGCCGCGCCTTCGCCTATGTGTTCGAGGGCGCCGCTGCCTTCGCCGACGCCTCGGCGCCGCAAGGTGTGCTGCTGGAAAAGGAGGTGATGGGGCAGGAGGTGAACATCCGCGACCTGTCCGGCAACCGGACCCTGATCCGGTTCGGCACCGGCGACGAAGTGACGGTTCAAGCCGGTGCGGAGGGTGTTCGGTTCCTGTTGATCTCAGGTGCCCCGATCGAGGAGCCCGTCGCATGGCATGGGCCGATCGTGATGAACACGCAGGCCGAGCTGCAGCAGGCGATGCGCGATCTGCAGAACGGGACGTTCATCAAGCCCGCCCATTGAGGGCCTAGACCGGGCTTTGCCATTGAAGGATGGCAAGGCCGGCGCCGATGACGACGAGGGTGCGAAAGCCGATCTCGGCCATCAGGAGGCTGCGTTGCCGGCTGGCGCGGGCGCCGGGGCGATGGGCTTTCAGGGTTGCGCGGAGCGTGTCGGCGGCGCGGGCCGCATGGGCGGGATCGGTGCGGGCGGCGAGTTTGGGATGCGCGAGGCGCTGTTCGAGTTCGATCAGCTCGTCCGCCGCGGCGCGGGCATTTGCGGGCAGCAGACGTCCCGCCTTGCGCACGGCGCGGGGGAAGGTGCGGGCGCGGATCGAGAGGCGGTCGGCCATCAGCGCGCGGAGATCTTCCGTCATGTCCGTGTAGCGCGCATGATCCATGGAATCGGCCCTCAGCCCTTGAACCGGGCCAGGATACCGGGGAGGTGCGTGCGGCTCAACCCATTGGTATCGGGCGGATTTCGGCATAGGGTGGGGCAATGTTGAACGTGGTGGAATACGGCGCGGGCGCGCCTTTGGTGATCGTGCACGGGCTTTTTGGGTCGGCGCGCAACTGGGGGGTGATCGCGAAGCGGTTGGGCGAGACGCGGCAGGTGATCGCGGTGGACATGCGCAATCACGGGTTCAGCGACTGGGCCGCGCCCCATGATTACCCGGCGATGGCAAGCGATCTGGCGGAGGTGATCGACGCCTACGGGGGCCGCGCCGATGTGATCGGGCATTCGATGGGCGGCAAGGCGGCGATGCTGCTGGCGCTGACATGTCCCAATGTTGTCAATCGGTTGATCGTGGCGGATATCGCGCCGGTTGCGTATGCGCACACCCAGACCGGGATGATCGACGCGATGCGCGCGGTGGATCTGGCGCGGGTCGAGACGCGGGGGGATGCGGACCGGCAACTGGCCGGGATCATCGAGGAGGCGGGCGTGCGGGCCTTCTTGCTGCAATCGCTCGACGTGAAGGCGAAACGCTGGCGGCTGAACCTGGACCAGCTTGAGGCGGATATGCCTGATATCATTGGATTTCCAGAGGCTTCCGGCGCCTTCGAGGGGCCTGTTTTCATGCTCTCGGGCGCCGCATCCGACTACGTTCTGCCCGCGCATCGCGACACGATAAAGGGCCTGTTCCCGGCGGCGCGGTTTGCGAAAATCCCCGGCGCGGGGCACTGGCTCCACGCCGAAAAACCGCGCGAATTCGAAGCCGCGTGCCGGGCGTTTCTGGACGCATAGAGCAGGCCGATCCGCCGCCGCACCGCCCGTGCACAGGCTGTACGCAACCTCTGCACCGCCGGGCCGGGCACGGGCGGGCGGCACGGCGCGGGGAACCCGATGGCGTGCCCGCGCGTTGTCTTGCCGGACATCATCCCGAAGGAGACCATCATGATCCGTATCGCATTGATGCTGACCGCCATTCTCGGCCTGGCCGCCTGCGAAACCATCGGCGGCTTTGGCGAAGACGTCAGCACCGCCGGACAAGGCATCACCGCCGTTGCCCAGGACGTGGAAGACGAACTGGACTGAAGAGGCCCGGTTTGACGACGCCGAACGCTCCCCGCAAGGGGGGCGTTTTCTTGTTTGGAGGGCGGGGACTGGTCCGATCCCGCCGGATCAGACCGGGGGCGGACCGGACGCCGGCTAGCGCAGGTTGCGGATCTGGCGGGTGGCGAAGAGCGTGACCGGCACGGCCACCAGCGCGCCGAGCGCCGCGGCGATCACGATGGGCTGCCAGCCGTCATACCCGGCGGCCAGAACACCGGTGATCGCGGCACCGGCAAGGGCGGTGGAGGCCATGATGAATACGAGAAGCGGCAGGCCGAGGCGCATGGGGGATCTCCCGATGAAGGTTGCGTGCGGCGGGAGTGTAGCGCGAGGCGCAGTGGGCCGCGTTGATGTGGGTCAAGATGGGGGGTGAGAGGCGTGCTGGAAACGGTCCAGCGGATTGTTTCAGGGCCGACCGGGCGGAGCCCCGGGGGCGATGGGGATGATCTCGCTAAAGCGGGTTGCCGAGATGGCCCGCGTCGCAGGCGGGGAGGAGGAGGAGCGGGAGGGCGAGGAGGGGGCGCATGGGGGAGGATGCGCCGAGTGGTGGAGGTTGGGCAAGGCTGGGTGTGTTGAGTGCGGAGGGCAGCGCCCGGACCGAGGGGTGGGCGAGAAGTGCCCGCACTGTGGGGGCGGTTCGAGCGCTGCCCGGCCTAGGGGCGGAAATAGTTCTCTGACAATAGCGTTACCACCGGTGTTTGAGATTTCAGCTACGAACATCATGGGTATTCACGCATTACCGTACTCTGAAATGGCAAGTTGAACTCGCCTCACGGACATATGAGCAACTTCGGTCTCCGGATCCATATCGAAAATAACTATGACTCTTTTCGGATCTCTATCTAACTCGCCCTCAATGCCAACAACAAACCTAATGCCAAATAATTTTTCTACCAATGAGTCATATTCCTGTGGGGAAATATTGTCAGGGAGTAGAAAAACTTGGGGAAAAAATTTTGGAGCTAACGCTGCATGTAAGTTGGACTTGCGTGGGGAACTATCCGCTGTGAATTGGCGCAGGGAATTTCGAAGATCAGCTATTTGCCGTTTTGTTGCCTGGAGTTCTTCCAGAATAACTGTGTCCACTGGCGCATGTTCGACCTCAATCTTGGCAACCTTAAATGACCCAAAGCTCTTTAGGAAACTGGTATCACCACCGCCATCTGCGGTTGATTTTATTTTTTCTTGAAGTTTTTTCTGAAATGCCTCGATTTGCGAGAACCGAAGATCACGCGGGTAACTGAGGTGTTCGATTGGTGAAGTGTCAAACGAAAATGGCGTTTTGTCGTCCTTGATTATGATGGTGGGTTTGTCAAAAGCCAATCTCATGCCTAATTCGAACATCACGTTGGGGTTCCGACCGCTTATATCGCAAACAACAACTGGGTTGTCGTAGAGGTTTTGAACAATTCTCTTTTGGATAACACCCATCTCATCAGCGTCGCTCACTAAGTTTGGAGAAAATCCAGCAGATTTTATGGTTCGTTTCAAAATATTCAATACTTCTGACCAATGGGATTCGGAGCACCCATCAAACTCTGAAATCGGCATAACTATGCCACAGTTTGGTTCTTCTTCTGTAGTCACTTTTCTTGTCCGCCCTCTACGAATTGGATTGCCCCATGTGCGCCAGTCTTACAGTTGTGGGCTACTGTGTCATCCTGATTGTGCCTCTCTTCTAGCTGTGCAATCCCAACTAACTAGCTGGTTAACAGCAGCGGAGCCGCCCCGTTATCTACAGGCCTGTCCGGGGCCCCCTTCTCGGCATCTTTTGCTGGGCAAAAGAGCCTGTCGGGCAGTGGGCGATTTGGTGAGGCTGGGTGCTCCGTTCGTTAAGTAGGATGTTGGGGCGACCATTAAGTGCCAGAGCACGACCGTTGGGATCGCCGGTCCCAGGCCCGTCGATGGCGGGGCTTTGGGGCGGGTGTTTAAAGGAGCGCGGGGTTACTGGTGCGCCCGAATTTTATCTGTGTGGGGCGGCAGACTTTTGCGAGCAAAAGTCGCTTTCCCCCACCGTTGAGGCGGGGCAAGCCCCGCCTCACCCATCCATCTTCAGCGCTGAAATAAAGGCCGACTGCGGAATTTCCACCTTCCCGAACTGCCGCATCTTCTTCTTCCCCGCCTTCTGCTTGTCCAGCAGCTTCCGCTTCCGGGTGGCGTCGCCTCCGTAGCATTTCGCGGTCACGTCCTTGCGCATGGCGGACAGGGTCTCGCGGGCGATCACACGCCCGCCAATCGCCGCCTGGATCGGGATTTTGAACATGTGGCGGGGGATGAGCTCTTTGAGTTTTTCGCACATGGCGCGGCCGCGGCCTTCGGCGCGGTCTCGGTGGACCATCATCGACAGGGCGTCGACGGGTTCGTCGTTCACGAGGATCGACATTTTCACCAAAAAGTCCTCGCGGTAGCCGATCATCTGGTAGTCGAAGGACGCGTAGCCTTTGGTGACGGATTTCAGGCGGTCGTAGAAGTCGAAGACGACTTCGTTGAGCGGCAGGTCGTAGACGACCATGGCGCGGGAGCCGGCATAGGTGAGGTCCATCTGGATGCCGCGGCGGTCCTGGCAGAGTTTGAGGACGTCGCCGAGATATTCGTCGGGGACAAGGATGGTGGCCTTGATGCGCGGTTCCTCGATGCGGTCGACATGGGTGAGGTCGGGCATGTCGGCGGGGTTGTGAAGCTCCATCATCGTGCCGTCGCGCATGTGGACGTGGTAGATCACCGAGGGCGCGGTGGTGATGAGGTCGATATCGTATTCGCGCTCAAGCCGGTCGCGGATGACTTCGAGGTGCAGCAGGCCGAGGAAGCCGCAGCGGAAGCCGAAGCCAAGCGCGGCGGAGGTTTCCATCTCGGACGTGAAGGAGGCGTCGTTGAGGGCGAGTTTCTCAATGGCGTCGCGCATATCCTCGAAATCGTTGGCATCGACGGGGAAGAGGCCGCAGAAGACGACGGGCTGGGAGGGTTTGAAGCCGGGCAGCGGGGTCGGCGTGGGGCGCTTTTCGTGGGTGATCGTGTCGCCGACGCGGGTGTCGCGGACCTGCTTGATGGAGGCGGTGAGAAAGCCGATTTCGCCGGGGCCAAGCTCCGCGATGTCCTGCATCTTGGGGCGGAAGACGCCGAGGCGGTCGATGCCGTATTTTCCGCCGGTGCGCATCATGCGGATCTGGTCGCCCTTCCTGATCCTGCCATCGATCACGCGGATCAGGACGACGACGCCGAGATAGGGATCATAATAGCTGTCGACGAGCATAGCCTTGAGGGGCGCGTCGGGGTCGCCCTTGGGGGCGGGGAGGCGGGTGACGATGGCCTCCAGCACGTCGGGGATGCCGAGGCCGGTCTTGGCGGAAATCTCGACGGCGTCATGGGCTTCGATCCCGATCACATCCTCGATCTGTTCGCGGACCCGGTCGGGCTCGGCGGCGGGCAGATCGACCTTGTTGAGGACGGGCACGATGTCATGGTCGGCATCGATGGCCTGGTAGACATTGGCCAGCGTCTGGGCCTCGACGCCCTGGGAGGCATCCACGACCAGCAGAGAGCCCTCGACGGCCTGCATGGAGCGGGAGACCTCATAGGCGAAGTCGACGTGGCCGGGCGTGTCGATGAGGTTGAGGATATAGGTGTGGCCGTCACGCGCGGGATATTCGATGCGGACGGTGTTGGCCTTGATGGTGATGCCCCGCTCGCGCTCGATATCCATGGAATCCAGCATCTGCTCCTGCATGTCGCGCTCGGCCACGGTGCCGGTCAGCTGGATCAGCCGGTCGGCCAGCGTGGATTTCCCGTGGTCGATGTGGGCGACGATGGAGAAATTGCGGATGCGGTTGAGGTCGGTCATGGACGGGCCTTGAAGCGTTGGGTTTCAAGGGGATGTAGCGTGTGGGGGAAAGGGAGGGAAGGGGGCGGTTGCGCCACTGGTATAGCAATGCCAAAGCCACTACGCAGTGTCGCTAATTTCTCTTGTGGTCCTGTTGCGTGGAGATGGCATGTAAACCTAAACTGATAGAAACCTCTTTCCTCGCATCCTTCCAAACCGCCACGATTGGTGTCTTCCGCCAGATTGCGATTAACAAAAGGACGAATACACCTCCCCCTACGATTGCTAGTGTCGGAAGTTCAAACACGTTCCGCCTTTCATTTTTGCCTCGATTGCTCAAGAAACAAGGCTCGCTGGTAGTCCTTGGCCAGCATTGCCGCCTGATACGCAGTTCTATTCGTGACGTCGTAAGTCTTGGACAATTGAGTGATCGATAGTGAGCCATCAAGTTTCGCAATGGGAACAAGGCAGGCGTACATGAAGCAGTCCGCTTCTTCTTCTAGGTCAAGGTTCTGCGCCTTTAGGGCCAAGGGGTCGGCGCTGCTTCCGCGGTGTTGATTGTGGGCGGCCCGGACCGTGGAAAGGGTGGCCGATCGAGCGCGAGCGATTAGTTTCCTTCGATGGCTTGGGAGATGAACATGTCCCAACTCGTGAGCGATAACTTCGAACGCGTGCCGGCGATTGGCGCATCCAGTTTTCGCTCCGTAAAGGTGGTCCCAAATGAACTCACGCATAAAAACAATAGTTTCCCCGGAAAAGTCACAAAAGGCTTCGACACCTTCCATGAAACCGCGTTCTGCGATGAAGTGCTGGTCGTCTGGCATGAAGTAAACGCCATCTGGGAGGCCATGCTGAATGGCTAAGAGTGCATCGAAGACGCCAAACAAGTCAGAAAATTTAGTTCGATAGACCGCAGCGGTGTCACAGACTTCCAAAAGCCGATTATGCCCCATGTTTCTTCGGGGGCGGTCGTCCCTCAAGTTGGAATACGGAAACTTCGGGATTCTAATACTCATGGTCTTACTCCGGGAGGTAGTCATCGCCGCGCAAAGTTTGCATGAACGCAACAATCTTTTTGGCCTCTTCGGGCCCCTTGGGTCTAACCGATATCTTGTACTGGCTGATCTTCGCCAGAAATCGCAGTTCCTCAGCTTCGGATGCTGTAAGAGCGAACGCTTTAATGGTGGCATCTACAAATGCTGTGGTCGGAGGCCGCGAGCCATTTAGAACCCTCGCCAGCAGTGCCGGAGATAGCCTCATTGAATTTGCGATGGATCGATAGCTCCGCGCGCTCTTGCGAGCCAGATCCTGAAACCTTTTCGAGAACGGGGAAATCGACATTTGGGCCTCCAAGTTTGAGCTAAGTATTGACGGTTTACGGAAATTGTCAACACAATATTGCGATAGGCCGGGAAAAGGCAACAAGATGTAGTGCTTCGGCTCGGCCAGCGCGTTAACAGCGGCCCCTGGGCCGCCGCGCCATCGTCAGGCTGCCCCCGGCACGGCGATTTGGTGAGGCCGGGCGCTGCACTTTGAGGGTACGGGATTTGGCGGGGATAAAGGGCGATGGCGGGACCGTCCGGTTCGCCGTACCGCGGCCCGAAGATGGCGCGGCTTCGTGTCGTGTGGTGGAGGTGAGAGAGCAGGGCTGCCGGTTTTGCGATTTCGTGAGGTTGGGGCCAGGGCATTTGGTGAGCATGAAGTGTTATTGCGCTGCCGGTTGAGTGCCGCACCGCGGCCCGACGATGGCGCGGCTTTGGGTCGGGCGGTGACCGTGAGAGAGCGGGGCTGTTGGCGGCACGGGGTTGTGTTGGGCGATCCCGACGGCGCGTCTTGCCGGGCGTTTGCCACTCACGCGGTGGGCGGCGCGGGCCTTCGTCCGATCGGGTGCATCGTGTCGCGGTGGAACTTCTCGGTTCCGGCGGCGCGGAGGGTGAGGTGGGCGATTTTCCAGCCGTCGGGCGTGCGGCGGAGATCGTGGTGGTATTGGCCCCATAGCTCGCTGTCGGGGCGTCCGTCGCGGTAGCGGTGCCAGGCGTAGAGGTAGCACACGGAGTGCGCCGCATCGGGGCCGTCGAACCGGATCGTGACGTTGGAGACATGGTGGCTGGTGGCGGCGAAGAGATTGGCGAGACCGCCCGCGACCATGGGGCCGATCGTGTCGGTGCCTGTCATCCTCGGCACGTCGGGGCCGTAATCGACGACGGCATCGGGCGTGAAGAGCGCCAGAACTGCCTCCGCCTCGGCCCGGTCGAAGTGAATGCAATAGGCGTGGATCACATCGGTGATCGCGGCCTTGTCGAGGAGGCCGTTGAGGGTGTTGGCGTGATCCATGGCTGTGTCGTGTCCGGTATGAGCGCTGTGGTGTGCAGTGTTTCATGGGGAGGGTGGGGCGGACAAGGCGGGTTGCGGCGCCGCAGGATGTGTGTGGGCGCCTGTCCACTTCCGCCAAGACAATCGCGATCCTTCCGCGTAGGCTGTGCGCAGCCCTCTCGACGCCCCGGCCGATCCCCGGCCCCGGGGGCTGGGTGGCAACCGGGAGAACGGCCATCGCGGATCTCGTTCAACTTATCTATTCCTCGCGCCCGTTCGGGTATGACAGCGCCATGCTGAGCGGCATCCTGGTCGATGCCCGGCGGTGCAACACCCGCGACGGCGTGACCGGCGCGCTGGTGTGCCGCAATGATGTGTTCCTGCAGCTGCTGGAAGGGCCCGCGGCGGCGGTGGAGGCGACATTGGCGCGGATTGCGCGGGACGATCGGCATGTGGATGTGACGGTGCGCGTGTCGAAATCGGTGGCGGCGCGGATGTTCGGCGATTGGGCGATGCTGCATGATCCGGCGACCTCGTGGATCTGGTCGGCCCAGGAGATCTCGGGCGGGGCGCTCGACCGCGCGGCGCCGGAAGATTACGAGGCGATCTTCGAGACGCTGGCGCGGCAGGCCGCCGCGGGGCGGGCGACGTGAGGGCGGGGACCCCGGTGCTGCGCCCTGATCCTGCCGCCGGTTTGAAGGTGTCCTGATGCCCAATCCGATCCCGCTGCGCATTGCCGATATCTATGTGCCCGTCAAACGGGCCAAGACGCTGCAGCCCGAGAAGGTGGAGGCGCTGGCCAATGATATCCTCGAGAACGGCCAGACCACGCCGATCAGCGTGCGCGAGGGCAAGGGGCGCTATGTGCTGATCGAGGGGTATCACCGGCTGGAGGCGCTTCGGGCGCTGGGCGAAGAGCGGGTGGTGGTGTTCGTGGTGCAGGCCCGCCAGCACTAGGGGCGGCGGCCCCGGGGGTTTCGAAAGCGTGAATTGATCGCTCGCGCGGGTTCTGGCATATTCGAGTGCAGAGCAGACCCGGGCGCAAAGACCCGATCCCAACCGAGGCGACATTGATGAAACTGATTTATCCGGCGCTTGCGGCCGTATTTCTGGCCGTTCCGACCTCCGCATCTGCAAACCCGATCCAGCGGGCCTGTCTGGCCTCGGACAACAATTCCTCGCGCGCCTTGTGTTCGTGTATCGGCGACGCGGCCGATGCCACGCTGTCGCGCAGCCAGATGCGGGAAGGCGCGCGGTGGTTCGACGATCCGCAGCGCGCGCAGGATGTGCGCCAGTCGGACCGCGCGTCTGACGAGGCGATGTGGCAGGCGTGGCGGACCTTCTCGTCACTGGCCGAGCAGCGCTGCGGCTGATCGGCGATCGGATCAGGTGCTGAGCGCGCGGGCCCATCCCTCGGCCGCCGCTTCGATCAGATCCAGCGCCCCGTCGAAATCACCGGTATAATACGGATCCGGCACGGCCCCGCCGCCGACCGGCGCGCGGAACAGGTCGATCCGTGTGCCCTGCGGCGCCATCCTCATCAGGTCCGACAGGTTCTGCTCATCCATGGCAAGGATCAGGTCGAAGGCGGTGAAATCCGCGGCCGTGACCTGCCGGGCGCGTTGGGTGCTGAGATCGTAGCCGCGGGCGGCGGCGGCGTCGATCGCGGGCGGGTAGGGCGGCTTGCCGATATGCCAATCGCCGGTGCCCGCGCTGTCGATCCGCATCCCGGGCAGCCGCGCGCGCAACACGGCTTCGGCGGTGGGGGAGCGGCAGATGTTGCCGAGGCAGACGCAGAGGATAGAGTGGGTCATCGCCGAGAGATGACAATCGGAAGGCCCATACGCAATGGCAAAGTTTTGGAATTGGATCGCGGCCTGGATGCTGGCGTTGTGTGGCGCGGCCCAGGCGCAGGCGCCGGATTGGGTGACGGCGGGAGAGCAGTTGATCTACCCGTTGCCCGAGGCGGCGGTGCTGATTGGAACGGAAGACACGGGCAGGTTTTTCGAACGGCAATATGTGATGCCGGACCCGGAGGGTGGGGGGCCGCAGGGCGGGTTGCTGATCACGGTCTACGAAATCGCCCCCGGCTCGGCCGAGGCAGAGGCGCTCTTGGTCGAGGCGGCCACGAGTATCGCTGATGCCTGCCCGGCCCTGGAGATACACGAAGAGGGCGCGCTGGACGTGGCCGGGCGGCGGGCCGATGGGGCGCTTCTGGCATGCCCCGCCGCGATCCAGTCAGACGAGGTGGTGATCGACACTTATGAGATCCTCGTGGTTCTGCCCGGCGAAGAGCGCATGTTCCTTGTGCTTCGGATTTTGCAGGCCGCGGCATCGGAGCTGTCATTCACCGATCATTTCCAGCGGCTGGGGGACGCCGTGTTGTGCGGGTCCGCAAATGCCGGGAGGTGCAGCGATGACTGAAACAGGGCCTCGCATCGTGGTTCTGACCGGGGCGGGCGTGTCGGCGGAAAGCGGGCTGGGCACGTTTCGCGACAAGGATGGGCTCTGGACGAAATACGATCTGGCGGAGGTGGCCACACCGGAAGGGTTTGCCGCCGATCCCGCGAAGGTCCACGCCTTCTACAACGCACGTCGCAAGAATGCGCGGGCGGCGGAACCGAACGCGGCCCATGGGGCGCTGGCGCGGCTGGAGGCGGCGGGGGCGTTAATAGTGACGCAGAATGTCGATGACCTGCATGAACGGGCGGGGGCGGCGGGCGTGGTGCATATGCATGGCGAGTTGATGCGCGCGCTGTGTGCGGCCTGCGGCGCGACATGGGAGGCGCCGGACGTCATGGAGGTGGGCGATGCCTGCCCCGATTGCGGCGGCGGGCCATGCCGCCCCGATATCGTGTGGTTCGGGGAATTCCCCTATCACATGGACCGGATCGCGGAGGCGGTGCAGGGGTGTGAGCTTTTCGTGGCCATTGGCACGTCGGGCGAGGTCTACCCGGCGGCGGGGTTTGTGGAGGAGGCGCGGGGCGCGGGGGCGCGGACGCTGGAGATCAATCTGGAGGCGACGGGCGGGCGGTTTGACCAGCGGATCCTCGGCCCGGCCAGCGACGTGGTGCCGGATTGGGTGGAGGGCCTTCTGGGCCGCTGACGATTCTGTGACCGCGCCGGGGCCCGGGGCCGGGCTATACCCTTGCACACAGGAGCGACCGGGGGATGTGGGCGATGGATCATCGGATGAAAGTGGCGGCCATTGGCGCGGTTATCTGCGCGCTGGCATCCCCAGCCACGGCCTGGGTGCTGGGCGGAGAGATCGTGCAGCAAAGCGGGGCGGGGGAGTTCGTGATCCTCGACCCGTCGGAACCCTTCGCCGTGGGGGCGGATACGTTCAACACCGATCACCTCTATGCGTTCAACGAGGATCAGAACATCACCCTGATCGAGCCGATCCGCGTGGATATCGGCGGCTGCATGGCCGCGCCTACGGGGCGTGGTGGCGTGATTGCCGCGGGGACCGTCGTGGCGAGCCATTACGTGTTTTTCGACAGCGTCGATGGCATCCATTACGGTTATGTCGATTTCGACGCGCCGATCCTGGGCATCGCGGCGTTTCAGGACAGCATGGCGGCGACGGATTTTCTGGCCAACACCAACGTGACCTATCTGAGCCTTGAGCTGCGCGGGCTGGAGCGGGGGGATCAGGTGTGGGTGGATGAGGACGACCCGCACCGCCTCTGGGTCTATTGGGCGGGGTCGAGCCCCGGCGATTACATCCGGGTGTTCACCGCACAAAGCTCTGCCGCGCCGTTGATGTAGGGGGGGGCGGGATCGGTGGCCGGATTGAACAGCCCGCAGCACGGCGCTGGCCCATGTCGCGCGCGGTTGGCCCACCAGATCGACGGTCGGCCCTCGTAATCCCGGGCACTGGTCTTACAGAACCGTGCGCAGTTGGTGACCAGGGCCGAACAGCAACCGAACCTTCGTAACGGACGCGGCTCCATCCCAGGTGAGGCGGTCGATTGCGAACAGGGCGCTGCTGGCAGGGCAGCCCAGGATGGCGGCCTCGTCGGGTGTTGCCGAGGTGGCCGAAAAGGCGATTTCGCCATGGGTGTAGGGGGCGTGGCGGAGCAGCCATTCATTGGCGCTGACGCTGTCGAAGGGCTCCTGCATCGCATCGGGGACCACGTCCGGATTGATCCAGCGATCCTCGAAGGCGTAGGGCGCATCATCGGCCAGATGCAGGGCGCGGATATGCAGAAGCGGACGCTGGGCGCTGGTTTTCATCGCCCCGCTGATCGCCAAGGGCGGCACGGCGGCGTCCCGTTCGATCCGCTGATATCCGTATTTCTGCCCGCGCTCCTCAACCTCGATGCGGATCACCGAGATATCCAGCGTGGCCTTGGCGACCGGCTGGGCGGCGACGCGGGTGCCGGCCTTGCGGCGCCTGTCCAGCACACCGCTCTCGGCCAGCGACCGCAAGGCGCGGTTGACCGTGGTGCGGGCGCAGCCGAATTCCTGCGCCAGTTCGGATTCATTGGGGATCAGGTCGCCGGGCTTCCATTCGCGGGCATGGATGCGGCGGCGCACTTCCTCCTGCACCGATTGCCAATTCCGGAAGGATGGGCGGTTCATAGGGCATCTTTCAAGGCGTCGATGGTGCGCCGGTAGGCCGCCACGATCCGGGCGCGGGCGATATGTTCGCCGTCCCTTACCATGTGCCGTCCCGCCGACCAAACATCGCGCACCAGCCGATCGTCGCCTGCAAAGATCCACGCGTCGAGCGCGGTATCGCCACTGCGCCCCCACAGGGGGTCGGAGGACGTATCGAGCGCCAGCATGTCCGCCCAATACCCAACCTCCAGCCGCCCGGTCCTGCGCCCCGTGGCCTGCGCGCCA
The DNA here is from genome assembly GCA_947494975.1 of uncultured Roseicyclus sp. GTDB lineage: Bacteria > Pseudomonadota > Alphaproteobacteria > Rhodobacterales > Rhodobacteraceae > Gymnodinialimonas. Next base: position 299,376 of record CANLXA010000002.1, read on the forward strand.
CCTGTCAGGATGCCTTCGAACAGGCGCCGCCCGGTGGATTGATCGGGGGAGGCGAGCGCCGCCCGCGTGCCATCGCGCAGGCGTTGCGAATAGTCGAGCGTGCGCAGCTCTTCGCTCAGGGCGATGCGGATGTTGCTGTCCGATCCCACGGCGATGGCGCCGTTGGCCGCCATCCACCGCACCGCGTCGAAAATCCCGTCGCCCAGGCTGCTTTCGGTGATGGGGCACAGCCCCGCCACCGCCCCCGTCCGCGCCAGGCGCTCGGTTTCCCGCGGCTGCATCTGGGTGCAGTGGATCAGGCACCACCGTGGGTTCAGGTCCATGTGGTCCAGGGCCCAGTCGACGGGCCGCGCGCCCCAATGGGCCTGCACTTCGTCGACTTCGGGGCGCTGCTCGGCCAGGTGCATATGGATCGGGCCGGACGGAAAGTGCCGGGAATAGGCCGAGAGGTCATCGCGGCCCACGGCGCGGAGCGAATGGGGCGCGACGCCGTGGGTTGTGTCCACGGGAAGCGGGGAGAGGGCTGCGATGGCGCGATCGTGGAGGGTTTGAAACCGCTCCAGATCGTTGCCGAACCGGATCTGCCCGGCGGTCAGGGCGCGCCCGTCACATCCGCCGAACTGGTAATGGACCGGTAGCAGACAGAGCCCGATGCCGGTTTGACCGGCGGCCGCCGCGATACGCGCCGACATCTCGGCGATATCGTCATAGGGGGCACCACCGGGCTGGTGGTGAAGGTAGTGGAATTCGGCGTTGGTGGCATAGCCCGCTTCCAGCATTTCCATCTGCACCAGCGCGGCGATGGCCTCGACATGGTCGGGCGTCAGCCGGTCGAGGAAGCGGAACATCAGCTGCCGCCATGTCCAGAAGCTGTCGCTCGCCGTTGGCCCGCGCCGTTCGGTGAGGCCCGCCATCGCGCGTTGGAAGGCGTGGCTGTGAACATTGACAGGTGCGGGCACCAGAAGGGCGGTCCGCGTGCCGGCGGCGGGCGCATCGTGCTGGACGTTGGCAATCCGCCCGTCCGCGTCGATATCGATCCGCACGCCCTGGGCCCACCCGGTGGGGAGCAACGCGGTTTCGGCCCAGAATGTGGTCATCATGCGCTCGCTTGACAGATTATTATGTATGCACATAACATCATTAAACACAATTTATTGCAAGCGAGTCGATCCGATGCTGTTGACCAACGCCAAGATCGCGACGCTCCGAACCGATGACGATTTCGGGATCATCGAGGCGGGGGCGATCGTACTGGACGGCGCGCGTATCGCGTGGGTCGGCGCGGCGGGTGAGCTTCCGGGCGAGTATCAGGTGCGGGAGACGCAGGATCTTGACGGCGGCCTTGTCACGCCCGCGCTGATCGATTGCCACACCCACGTGGTGTTTGGCGGCAACCGGGCGGCGGAATTCGAGTTGCGCCTCAATGGCGCGAGTTATGAGGAACTGGCCAAGGCGGGCGGGGGGATTGCGTCGACCGTTGCCGCGACGCGGGCCGCGTCCGAGGCGGAGCTGCTGGCCGACGCGCTCCGCCGTGTGGATGCGATGATCGCCGAGGGCGTCACCCTGATCGAGGTGAAATCCGGCTATGGGCTGGATCGCGGGACGGAGCTGAAAATGCTCCGGGTTGCGCGGCAATTGGCGCGGAGGCGGCCCATCGAGGTGCGCACCAGCTTCCTCGGCGCCCATGCGGTGCCGCCGGACCATACCGGCAATGCGGATGCCTATATAGACGAGGTTTGCATTCCCACCCTGCGGGCCGCCCATGGCGAGGGTCTTGTCGATGCGGTTGACGGATTTTGTGAGGGCATTGCTTTTGACACGGTGCAGATGGCGCGGGTGTTCGCGGTCGCCCATGAGCTTGGCCTTCCGGTCAAACTCCATGCCGAGCAATTGTCCCATATCGGCGGCACCCGGCTGGCCGCCGCGCATGGTGCGCTGAGTGCGGATCATGTGGAATATGCCACCGAGGCGGATGCGCGGGCGCTGGCCGCGGCGGGCACCACCGCCGTCCTGCTGCCCGGCGCGTTCTACACCCTGCGCGAGACGCAGGCGCCGCCGATCCAGGCGTTCCGTGACCATGGGGTGCCGATGGCGCTGGCGACCGATTGCAACCCCGGATCGTCGCCGCTCAGCTCGCCCCTGCTTGCCATGAACATGGCCTGCACGCTGTTTCGCCTGACCCCGTTGGAGGCGCTGTTGGGGATGACGGCCCATGCGGCCCGCGCCTTGGGCGAGAGCGGCAGGGGCCGGATTGCGCGCGGCGCCATCGCCGATCTTTGCGTCTGGGATGCCGCACATCCCGCGGAGCTGGCCTATCGTATCGGGTTCAACCCGCTTCGCTCTCGCATTTTCGGGGGCGCGCCATGACCATCACGCTGACGCCCGGTGCCGCGACCCTGGGGCAGTTGCACGACATCTGGGCCAACGGCCATGCCGTCGCGCTCGACCCAGCCGCCCGTGCGGGTATCGAGGCCGCGCAGGCGCTGGTGGCACAGGCGGCGGCGGGCGAGGCCGCCGTTTACGGCGTCAATACCGGCTTCGGCAAACTGGCCAGCGTGAAGATCGCCGCCAGGGACGTGGCGACGTTGCAGCGCAATCTGATCCTGTCCCATTGCTGTGGCGTTGGGGAGCCGCTGGATGCAGCGACCACGCGCCTGATGATGGTGCTGAAATTGCTGTCACTGGGTCGCGGGGCCTCGGGCGTTGCACAGCAGACCGTGGCCCTGATCGAAGCCATGTTGGAACATGACGTGATCCCGGTGATCCCGTCACAGGGCTCGGTCGGGGCGTCGGGTGATCTGGCACCCTTGGCGCATATGGCCGCCGCGATGATCGGTGAGGGAGAGGTCATCTGGGCTGGCGACCGGATGCCTGCCGACGCGGCGCTTGCCTTGACGGGCCTGTCGCCGGTGGTGCTCGGGCCGAAAGAGGGGCTTGCGCTGATCAACGGCACGCAATTTTCCACCGCCTGTGCGCTGGTGGGCCTGTGGGGCGCGTGGCGCAATGCGGAGACCTGCGTGCTGACCTGTGCGCTGTCCACCGACGCGATCATGGGCTCCACCGCGCCGTTGCAGGACGCGATCCACACGTTGCGCGGCCATGCAGGCCAGATCGCCGTGGCGCGCGCGCAGCGGGCGCTGATGGAGGGCAGCCAGATCCGGGAAAGCCACCGCGACGGGGATACCCGCGTGCAGGACCCCTATTGCATCCGCTGCCAGCCCCAGGTGACGGGTGCGGCCATGGACCTGCTGCATTTCGCGGGGCGCACGCTGGAGGTGGAGGCCAACGCCGTGACGGATAATCCGCTGGTGCTGGTGGAGGAGGGCCTGATCGTGTCCGGCGGGAACTTCCACGCAGAACCGGTGGGCTTCGCCGCGGACCAGATTGCCGTGGCCATTTCCGAGATCGGAGCCATTGCGCAAAGGCGTGTCGCGCTGATGGTGGACCCGACGCTGAGCTTCGATCTGCCGCCGTTCCTGACACCCGATCCGGGCCTGAATTCCGGCCTGATGATCGCCGAGGTCACGACGGCGGCGCTGATGAGTGAGAACAAGCATCTGGCTAATCCCTGCACGACGGACAGCACGCCGACCTCCGCCAATCAGGAGGATCACGTGAGCATGGCCGCCCATGCCGCGCGGCGGCTGGAGCGGATGAATGCGAACCTCAACGTCATCCTCGGGGTCGAGGCGATGTGCGGCGCGCAGGGCATCGAGTTTCGCGCGCCGTTGCAGACCAGCGCGCCGCTGCAGGCGGCGATGGCGGTGCTGCGCGCCGAGGTTCCCGCGATTGCGGAGGATCGCTACATGGCGCCGTCGATCGAGGCCGCCAGCGCGCTGGTGCGCAGCGGAGCGCTGGCGGGGTCCGTGGAGCTGCCCGGCTTCGTGAAGGGGCATGTAGCATGAGGCCCGTCAGCATTGTCCAAGGCAGCGGCCCCATCGTTCTGGGCCTGCCCCATACGGGCACCTTTGTGCCCGACGACGTTGCCGCGCGGCTGAATGAGAACGGGCGCAAGCTGGCGGATACGGATTGGCATATCGACCGGCTCTATGCCGGGCAGCACCCGGACGTGACCACCGTGCGCGCCAATTTTCACCGCTATGTCATCGACGCGAACCGGGACCCTGCGGGCGAAAGCCTGTATCCGGGGCAGAACACCACCACGCTGGTGCCGCTTACGGATTTTGACGGGGTGGAGATTTGGGACGACCCGCCCACCGAAGCGGAGATTGATGCCCGCCGCCGTGAGTTCCATGCGCCATATCATGCAGCGTTGGAAGCGGAGTTGATGCGGGTGCGGGACCTGCGCGGGGTGGCGATCCTCTATGATTGCCACTCGATCCGGTCGCATATTCCGTTCCTGTTCGAGGGCACCTTGCCCGATTTCAATGTGGGCACGAATGGCGGCACCACCTGTGCGCCAGAGATCGAGGCCGCCACCGTCGCGATCTGCGCCGCCGCGCCCTGCACATCGGTGCTGAATGGGCGGTTCAAGGGCGGCTGGACCACGCGGCACTACGGGCGGCCCGCCGAGAACATCCACGCCATCCAGATGGAACTGGCGCAATCCACCTACCTGACGGACGAGGCCGCGCCCTGGACCTGTGACGCGGCCAAATCCGCCGCCCTGCGCCCATATCTGACATCCATCCTGACCGAACTGGCCGCTCTGGCCCCGTCCCTAGGAGGCTCCCGATGAACACTCCCCGCCACAACCTGCGCGACGTCTTCCCGCCCACGGGCCCCGAGATCACCGCGAAGTCCTGGCTGACCGAGGCACCGATGCGGATGCTGATGAACAACCTGCATCCCGACGTGGCCGAGAACCCCCATGAACTGGTCGTCTACGGTGGTATTGGCCGCGCCGCGCGGACGTGGGAGGATTTCGATGCGATCGTGGCCGCCCTGAAGGATCTGGAAGACACGCAGACGCTGCTGGTGCAATCGGGCAAGCCGGTGGGCGTTTTCAACACCCACAAGGATGCGCCGCGCGTTCTGATAGCCAATAGCAACCTCGTGCCCCATTGGGCGACTTGGGATCACTTCAACGCGCTCGATAAGAAGGGTCTGGCGATGTACGGCCAGATGACGGCGGGCTCGTGGATCTACATCGGCACGCAGGGCATCGTGCAGGGCACCTATGAGACGTTCATGGAGGCGGGGCGGCAGCATTACGACGGCAACCTCAGGGGCCGCTGGATCCTGACGGGCGGCCTGGGCGGCATGGGCGGTGCGCAGCCTTTGGCGGCTGTGATGGCGGGGGCCTGTTGCCTTGCCGTGGAGTGCGACGAGACCCGGGCCGATTTCCGGCTGCGCACGCGCTATGTGGATGAGAAGACGCAATCGCTGGATGAGGCATTGGCGATGATCGACCGCTGGACGACGGCGGGTGAGGCGAAATCCGTCGCCCTGATCGGCAACGCGGCCGATGTGTTCCCTGAACTGGTGAAGCGCGGCGTGAAGCCGGATATGGTGACGGACCAGACCTCTGCCCATGACCCGATCCACGGTTATCTGCCGCAAGGCTGGAGTGTGGCCGAGTGGCGTGAGAAGCAGGAGAGCGACCCGAAAGCGGTGGAGAAAGCCGCGCGCGCCTCGATGAAAGTGCAGGTCGCGGCGATGGTGGAGTTCTGGAACCAGGGCGTGCCGACGCTCGATTACGGCAACAACATCCGGCAGGTCGCGCAGGAAGAGGGGCTGGAGAATGCCTTTGCCTTCCCCGGTTTCGTGCCCGCCTATATCCGCCCGCTCTTTTGCCGGGGCATCGGGCCGTTCCGCTGGTGCGCGCTATCCGGTGACCCGGAGGATATCTACAAGACCGACGCCAAGGTGAAGGAGCTGATCGACGATCCGCACCTGCACAATTGGCTCGACATGGCGCGCGAGCGGATCGAATTTCAGGGGCTGCCCGCGCGGATCTGCTGGGTGGGTCTGGGCCAGCGGGACAAGCTCGGGCTGGCGTTTAACGAGATGGTGCGCAATGGGGAATTGTCGGCACCTGTCGTGATCGGGCGGGACCACCTCGACAGCGGCTCCGTCGCCTCGCCCAACCGCGAGACGGAGGCGATGAAGGACGGCTCGGATGCGGTGTCGGACTGGCCGCTGCTCAACGCGATGCTGAACGTCGCGGGGGGCGCCACCTGGGTGTCGCTGCACCATGGCGGCGGCGTTGGCATGGGGTTTTCGCAGCATTCCGGCATGGTGATCTGCTGTGACGGCACCGAGGATGCCGACCGTCGCATCGCAAACGTCTTGTGGAACGACCCGGCCACCGGCGTGATGCGCCATGCCGATGCAGGCTACGAGGATGCGCTGAAATGCGCGCGCGAGAAGGGGCTGAATTTGCCCGGCATTCTGGGGCGGTAGGCCCGCGGTTTTGCAGGACGCCTAGCGGGTCGAGGCGGGGGATCACGGCGACGCGGGATCTGTGGAAGACCGGTGTGTTTGGCGGGGCGGTCTGCTTGTCTTGTACCACCCGGGGGCAGGTTGGCTTACCCCCGACCCTCGACGATCTGGCGCGCAAGGCCCGACCCCGTCCCGCAAGGACCGACCCCGCCCCGCAATTCGGCGGCGGAGCCGGTCCTGTCAGGCCTCAACCGTCAGTGCCGTGGCCGGATTGGTCATCGCCGTGACTATCCGCGTCGCCGTCCATTTCCATCTCGACGTGACCGGCCAATGCATTGGCCGCCTCGTTATCTACGGTCACGGTGACGGTGACAGGGATCCAGACGTCGAAGAACATCAGCAGTTCGAACGTGTCGCCCGGTTCCAGCGGTTCGGTCAGGCCCAGAAGCATGATGTGATCGCCGCCCGGCGCCAGTTGGTGACTGGCGCCGCTGGCGATGGCGATGCCGTCTTCCAGCTCGACCATGCGCATGACGCCGTCATCGGTCTGGATGTTGGTATGGATTTCCACCCGGTCCGCGGCATCGCTTTCGACGCGGAACAGGCGATCATCCTCGTCGGAATGGTTGCGGATCGACATGTAGATTGCGGCGGTCTGGGCCAGAGGGCTGGCGACGCGGGCGACGGCGCCCTCGATCTCGACATGGGCCGCGGCAAGGGCGGGCAGCGCCGCGATGGCGGCGGCAAGGACGGTGGTTCTGAGGGTCATTTTGGTTTCTCTCGAAGGATCAGGTTGGGGTTTGCTCAGGCGCGCATCCGGGCCGGGGGCGCGCGGGCACTCCGGTCGATCCGGGTTTCGAGAGCAGAGAGGGTGGGTAGGGGACCCGCGGGGGCGTTGAAAACAAGACGGTGTGGTGCCGTTGGCGCGGCTGACGCCGAACCATCCAGCGCGGCGGAAAGGGTACAGATCGGGCAATCGAACCCGGCCACGGCCTGCCCGTCGCCATCGAGCTGCGGCAGGCCCGCCGCATCCAGCAAGATGTCCGGCGTAGCCGCGCCGCAAAATCCGCCCGCCGCCGCCATCCGCGTTTCGGCCACCACGGCGGCGGTGCCGGTCAGCACAAGGCTGAGCGCAAGGAGCGTGGAGAGGAGCGCGCGGCGGATCATGGCGCGGTAATAGCGCGGGTCACGCCCATGGGCGCTGCGACAAATGCGTAGGGCGCACACGAAAACGCCCCACGCGGGAAAATCCCGGCGGGGCGCAGATCCGCGACGCGATTGGATCAGGCCTGAGCAGCCTGGGCCTTCGCGATCTCTTTCTTGATCTTGAGCGCCTTGGGGCTCAGCTCATCATCCTTGGCTTTCGCCATGAACGAATCCAGCCCGCCGCGGTGGTCGACGGTGCGCAGGGCCGCATTCGAGATGCGCAGCTTGAACCGGCGATCCAGAATGTCCGAGCCGAGCGTCACTTCGCTTAGATTCGGCAAGAAGCGGCGCTTCGTCTTGTTGTTGGCGTGGCTTACGTTGTTGCCCGTCATCGGGCCCTTGCCGGTCAGTTCGCAGACGCGCGACATGGGGTGTCCTCTCAATTCAAATCCGGGGCGCGAGCAAGGGTGCCTGCGGGGCCCGAAACCAAAAGGGCGCGGAGAACGGCTCCACGCCCGGAAATCTGCGCAGGCATTACGAAGGCGGGGGCGGGGTGTCAAGCCGGGAATCGGGCCTTTCGTGGGGGATTCACGGGCGCGGTGTTTGTGCGTAGGCTGCGCGGCGATGCGTGAGAGTGATCTATATCCGCCGGTCAAAGCGTTTTTGCAGGCCCAGGGCTACGAGGTGAAGGGCGAGATCGGCCCGGCGGATGTGGTGGGCGTCCGGGATGAAGATGACATGGTGGTGGTGGAGCTGAAGCGCGGCTTTTCGCTGGCGCTGTTCCACCAGGGGATTGCGCGGCTGTCGGTGTGCGATTGCGTCTATGTGGCGGTGGCGCGCGGCCAGGGGCGGCCCTGGATGAAGGCGTTGCGCGAGAATAGGACGCTGGCGCGGCGGCTGGGACTGGGCCTGATGAGTGTGCGGATGGAGACCGGCGCGGTGGAGGTGCATTGCGATCCCGGGCCCTACGCGCCGCGCAAGGTGGCCCGGCGCAAGCGCGCGATGCTGGGCGAGTTCGAGCGGCGCGAGGGCGATCCGAACCTGGGCGGAATTCGCGGCGCGCGGGTGACGGCCTATCGGCAGGAGGCGGTTCTGTGCGCCGAGTTCCTGGCGCTGGCGGGTGAGGCCAGGGGCGCGGAGGTGGCGCGCTCGACCGGGGTGAAGCGGGCGACCACGATCATGCGGGACAATCATTATGGCTGGTTCGAGAAGATCTCCGTCGGGGTATACCGGCTGAGTGAGGGCGGTCGAGGCGCAATCTGAAGGCGCGCCTTGCGGCGCATATCCTTGCCTCGCGGCCCCCCGTTTGGGGGCCGCTCAGGCAGGGCCCGGCCGCTGGTGCCGGATCGCGTCATCGACGTTGGCCGGGGCGGAGAGGTTGGGATGTGCATGTTCAAGGAACAAAGATTGGGGGGCGGGGTGCAAAAAGAGATCGTGATCGAGACACGGGGGCCGGGCTTGTACGAGTTCACAAGGGCGGTCGCCGATTGGGTGACAGGCGATGGGTTGATGACCTTGCTGGTGCAGCACACCTCGGCCTCGCTCCTGATCCAGGAGAATGCCGATCCGGATGTGAAGGTGGATCTGATGGGGTTCTTCGGGCGGCTGGTGCCGCGGGGGGACGACCCGTCGATGACCTGGATGCGCCACGTGATGGAGGGCCCCGATGACATGCCGGCGCATATCAAGGCGGCTTTGCTGCCGGTCTCGTTGCAGATTCCCGTGGCCGATGGGCGACTGAGGCTTGGCACGTGGCAGGGGATTTACCTGGTGGAGCATCGCGACGCCCCCCATCGGCGGCGCGTGGCGGCGCAGTTTTTGCGGGCGTGACGGCGGGACGCGGCGTTGGCGCAACACCTAGATGCTGTGGTGTCTATTTGACTCTACCCAATCCTCAGGTGCATCCGTATAGTGCCTGTGGATAAGCGGGCATGAGACCCAAGGACGAGGCAGGCGCGGCGGGTCCCCTTCGCGCGACCAGGGACAGGAGGGAGCGGCCATGCGCTGCCCATTTTGCGGAAATGTCGACACTCAGGTGAAGGATTCGCGCCCCGCTGAGGATCATGTGGCGATCCGGCGGCGGCGGTTTTGCCCCGCCTGTGCCGGGCGGTTCACGACCTATGAGCGCGTGCAGCTACGCGATCTGGTGGTGATCAAATCGAGCGGCAAGCGCGAGGATTTTGATCGCGACAAGCTGGAGCGGTCGATCCGGATCGCGTTGCAGAAGCGCCCGGTGGACCCCGACCGGGTGGATCAGATGATCTCGGGCATGGTGCGTCGGCTGGAATCTTTGGGTGAGACGGATATCCAGTCGAAGGTCATCGGCGAGATCGTGATGGAGCGCCTCGCGGCGATCGATACGGTCGCCTATGTGCGGTTTGCGAGCGTCTACAAGAACTTCCAGGCGACCGGTGATTTCGAGGATTTCCTGTCGGAGTTGCGGCCCCCGACCACCCCCGAGAGCTGACATGGACGATGTGCGCTGGATGCGTCTGGCGCTGTCGCTTGGGCGGCGTGGATTGGGCCGGGTTTGGCCCAATCCGGCAGTGGGATGTGTTCTGGTGCGCGGTGGCCGCGTGGTCGGGCGCGGACGGACGGCGCCGGGCGGGCGACCCCATGCGGAAGTGCTGGCGCTGAGCCAGGCCGGTGATCTGGCGCGGGGGGCTTGCGCCTATGTCTCGCTGGAGCCCTGCAATCATCACGGACAGACCGGGCCATGTGCCCAGGCTTTGATCGACGCCGGTGTATCGCGGGTGGGTGTGGCATGTGAGGATCCCGACCCCCGCGTGGCTGGTGGCGGGATCGCCCGGATGCGGGCGGCGGGGATCGAGGTGGTGACCGGCATCTGCGCGGCGGAAGCGGCGGCGGATCATGCGGGCTTCTTCAGCCGCGTGCGGTCCGGGCGGCCGATGCTGACGCTGAAACTGGCGATGTCGCTGGATGGGCGGATTGCGACGGCGAGCGGTGAGAGCCAGTGGATCACCGGGCCGGAGGCGCGGCGGCACGTCCATGGGATGCGCGCCAATCACGATGCGGTTCTGGTTGGCGCGGGAACGGCGCGGGCCGATGATCCGTCGCTGACGGTAAGGGGCCTTGGCGTGGCGCATCAGTCGGTGCGGGTGGTGATCTCACGGCGGTTGGATTTGCCGGTTGCCTCGGTGCTGGGGCGCAGTGCGCGGGACGTTCCGGTTTGGCTGATCCACGGAGAGGATGCCCCCGATACGGCCCGTGCCGCGTGGCGGGAGGCTGGGGCGCGGTTGCTGGAGGTGGAGACCGGACCGGGCGGCCAGGTAGACCCCGCCGCGGCGTTGGTGGCCCTGGGTGAGGCGGGGCTGACGCGGGTGTTCTGCGAAGGCGGCGGGGCGCTTGGCGCATCGCTTTTGGCGGCGGATCTGGTGGATGAACTGGCCGTGTTCAATGGCGGCCTGATCCTGGGTGCAGAGGGCACACCGGGGATTGGGGCCCTGGGTATTGCAGCGCTGGGTGAGGCGCCGCGCTGGCGGCTGGATCGGGTCGAACGGGCGGGCGAAGATACGATCAGCCGCTGGCGGCGGGATCGATAGGCAGATCGCGTTCACGTCGTTTTTCGGGGGATAAAACGGTGGATAACCCGGTTTCGTGTCGCGTAATCGATAGTCACCGCCGCCAGATCCAGCTTTGCCCCGCAAACCAGCCCTGTAGTTTTGCGAGCCCGCGAAGGGCTGGTTTTTGCGCCAGCCCTTCCCCGGAGACGAGGCGCGCCACCGCCACCTCCACCGCGCAGGGCAGGCCCGTGGCCGGGTCCATGTAGCGCGGGTAGGTGATCAGCGCCGCGTGAACCAGGGCGGCGAGGGATGGCCGCGCCGTGCGCCTGTCCGGCACCGGCCCGAGATCGCTGGTGAGGCCCCATCCCGCGTAAAACGGCGCGCCGAGCGTGGTGACGGGAATGCCACGGATCAGGGCCTCGAACCCCATGGCCGATGTCATGGTGACGACCCTGTCGGAGATGGCGAGCAGCGCCTCGGCGCTGGTGGTCTGCGCGATGTGATCGGCCAGGCCGTGGGCAGCCTCGGGCAGGGCGCCGGACCGCAGACCGGCCTCCACGTCGGGGTGGGGTTTGTAGATCACGAAGGCCTGCGGGTTGAGGCGGCGGGCGGTGCGCAGAAGCTCATCATTGGTGTTCACATCACCGGCGCCGAGGCGGATGGAGGCGTCATCCTCCACCTGCCCTGGCACGAGGATCACCGGCCGGTCATCGGGCATGGGCGGGGCCGGGTCGCCCGGGAGATTGTACTTCGTCAACCCGGCGCGGCGCAGCGATTGGATCAGGCGCTCCGCCCGGTCCAGCCGCGCGACCGGCAGGGCGGCGGCCTCGGCAATCAGATGCTCAAGGCGGCTCTCGCGGGTCGGATCGTAGTAGATCCCGAGGTCATCCAGCACGAGGGAGAGCGGTGCGATCAGCTCGGCCCCGAGCCCGCGGGACCGCAGGAACCCGTCCTCGACACGGTAGAGCGGCGCGTCGGCACAGGCCTGCCGGATCGCCTCGGTCTCGCGCCCGGCCCAGACGAGGACGGGGCGGCCATCCCCTCCGGCGCGCGCTGCATCCTCCTCGAAATCAAGTTGTCCGTGGCGGCCGAACGCCGTGCGCAGATGGCCTTTTTTCCAGCTCCGCATCCCCAGCGCCACGTAACCGCGCCGATCCTCGCGCCAGGACCGGGCCTGCGCCTCCAGGGCGCCGAGCACGTCTTCGACCTCACCCAGGGCATCGGCATGGGGATCGTACCATGTGGGGTAGAGCACCAGTGCGCCTGCGATCAGTTGCGCGCGGGTCAGGTGGCGCTGACGACGGGCAGGTGTAGGGCGGCGATCATCGGTCAGGCCCCAGCCGGCATAGAACGGCACGCCGAAGGTGACGGGTTTGTGGCCTGCCAGAATGGCCTCGAACCCACCCTGGGAGGTCACGGTATAGACGGCGCGGGCATGGTCGAACATCCGCCAGAGCGAGATCGGGCGGTCATCCAGGATGACGTTGGGGGGCAGGGTGTCGGGATCGAAATGGCCGGGACGGTGGCCTTGCTGCGTTTCGGGATGAGTCTTGATGACGATCTGCGCGTCGGGGTGATCTTCGCGGGCCCAGGTCAACGCCTCGGCGAAATTGTCAGGCGTGGCCTGCCCGAGCGCGATGGAGGCATCTTCGCGGGTCTGATCGAGCAGCAGGACGTAGCCCGGGGCGGGCGGCTCAAGGCCAGGATCGCTGGCGGAATATTTGGACAGATGCGCCTCGGCCATGCGCGCCATCACATCGCGGGCGCGGTTCAGAAGCGCCGTATCGTCCAGGGGATGGGTGGACAGCAGCGCCTCCAGATCCGAGGGTTGACTGGCATCGAAATGGATGCCCTGCCGGTCGATCACGAGGCCAAGCGGAGGTTCGCCGGATCGGCCGGGGAAGAGCGAGCGCAGGAAGGCATCCTCGACCCGGACAAGGTGAGCCCCGGTCGCCTTGGCCACGGCTTCGCCGCGCGGGGCATAGGGTGAGTGGCCCCAGACGACGACATCGTCGTCGGCATCGGGTTTGCCGAGCTTGAGGTCGTAGCCCGCAAGCGTCAGGATCCGGCGGACGCGGGCATTCGTGAGGAATCCGGCATTGTAATGAAACGCCCGGCGACGGGGAGCGTTGGCCCCCGCATCTCTATCGCCGGGCGGTTCCATGGCTCACTCGAGCGCGTCGCTGACGCCGTTGACCGAGCTGAGCGTGCCTGTCAGCGCCGAAATCGCCGTGTTGAACTGGGTGATCGGGGCGGATGTGACATAGACGGTGTCGCCATCGCGGATCACGAAATCACGGGCATCGAACATGCCGGTGGGGGCCGTCAGATCAAGCACATAGATCATCCGCTGGGTGCCGGTCAGATCATCCCGGCCCAAAACCAGCTCGGCCAGTTCCTCGGGCTCGTTGCGCAGCACGAACACGCCGGTCGGGTCCGCCTGCCGGGGGTTGAGGCCGCCGACAGAGGCAATCGCATCGATGGCCGAGATCACTGGATTGTCGAACGGAACGACCGTTTGCGCCCCGGTTGCGCCAAGCGCCGTGAACTGGCGGCTGTCTTCCTCCACCAGGATACGGTCATCGGCGCGTAGGGCGATATCGATGCCCGGATCGCGGAAGATGTCTTGATACCAGACAGTGCCGGTATGGGCGCCGCGCACCACGGTGACGCGGGTGATATCGGGGTTCACGCTGGACCCGCCGGCGGCGGCCAGCATACCCGAAAGGGTGCGGGTCGGGCGCTCGATCGGGTAGATGCCGGTGGCCGCGATATCGCCGCTGATCACCACCGTGGACCCGTTTCCGGGCTCGCGCGCGACGATCACCTGCGGGTCTGGCGTTTGTTCATCGAGATTGCGGGTGATGAGGTCGCGCAATTGTTCCGGCGTGTTGCCGGCGGCGCGGATGCGGCCCGCATAGGGAATGAAGATAAAGCCCGCCGCGTCGACCTGAAGCGTCGTCAGCTGCGCGGCATTGGCGCCCTCCCCGGCCAGAAGCCCGTCGGTCACGTTCTCGTAGACGGTAAGGGTCAGGGCATCGCCAGGATTGATCACATCCGTGTTCGAGACGCCAGCGTTCAGCAGGCCGGGCGGGAAGCCGAGAGCGGGGACCAGCGATGTTGCGGCCGTCACGCGTTGGTTGACCTCGACCACAAACGCATCGCCTTCGCGTTGGACCGATCCGGCGAAGAGTTGGTTGCGGGTGGGGCCTGCGGACGGGAGAACGCGGGTCAGCACGTCACATGCAGGCACTGCCACCACACAGGTGCACAGCGCGGCAATGCGCGCGAAACGGGGAACCGTCGATGACACGTGGATGGCTCCTTTAGCCTGAAACTGCCTCAGTATGTTTTTTGTCTCGTTTTGACGCAGGTTAGCGAAAAAGCGAGGGTCGGGGAAGCCCCCCGACTCATTTCACCAGTGACAAGTGTTGCCGTGGTGCCGGTCGGCCTGCATCGAGCGCATCATAAGGGTCTTCGAGGGACAACATCATGTCCACGACCTGGCGCAGAAGCTGCCTGCGGCCCCGTGCGGAATAGAAGCTGCCGGAGATTTGCGAGGTTTCCAGCAGGTAGTGGCGATAATCGCGGTAGGCGCGGCTGTCGGGACGGGTGGGGTTCTGGAAGAACGCGCCCATCGGCTGATCCGAGACGAATTCGGGTTTCAGGTAGACGGCCTGCCCGAAGGCCTTGAGCGGAAGTCCGCGCCAGAGCGCCTGTTGCGCGGCGGTGGAGTTCACGGTGACGGCGGAACGGGCATCGTTGAGGAGCGGGGCGAGTTTGCCGCCACGCACGTAATGCACACGATCACCGACGCCGTGATGGGCCGCGATGCGGCGGATATCGGTGCGGATCGGGGTGCGACCATCCTCCAGTGGGTGGGATTTGAACACCAGGTGGTGGTGCGACGGCGCCCCCTCGGCAAAGCCAGCGATGAGGACCTCGAGAAAATCGGCCAGGGTCTCGAACGGGCCATGGTCGCGGAAGCTGGCATCATGGGCCAGCTGCAGAAGCGCCAGGTGATAGGGAAAGCCGCCGGTCTTGATGCGGTAGGTGGCCTGCACCCGGTCGAGCCACAGAAGCGGCATCAGCGCGAGGCGGCGCAGGTAGAGGCGGAATTCCTGCCGCACCGTCAGGGTGCGGTGCGGGCGAAACGCGGCATAGGCCCTGTTCGCCAGCAGGACAAAGCCGTGATAGGCCGCGCCGTAGAACACATGCTGACGCATATCGCCCCATTTTGCGGGCGTGTCGGGCAGGTCGAGATCCAGATCCTTCAGCGCCGCGCGCATCTGCGCAACGGAGGTGTCCATCAGGCGGGAATGGCCATTGGCGCCGCCGCGTTCGTAGGTCACCCAATAGGGGCGCAGATAGCCTTCCTCGAACACGTGGACCCTCAGGCCACGGGCCTGCGCCTGGGCGATGGCTTCGGCGTGGATCGGGCGGGTATCGCCATAAAGGACCAGATCAGTCACGCCCTTGTCGTCAAGCAGATCGGCGACGCGGGCGGCCCATTGGTCGGCCTCGTCCGTGTAGGGCAGGTAGGTGTCGCGGTTGGACCAATAGGCCTGATCGCCGCGATTGAACCCGACGCGCCAGACCCCGACCCCGGCATTGGCCAGCATCTCCGCCAATTGGCGAAAGAAGGGCCCGTGAGGGCCTTGCAGGAACAGGAAAGTGCGATCGTCGTGGCTCTGCGCCATGGGCCATCATCCGCTGGGTCTGAGCGCGATTTAGCGGCATTTTCCTAAGAGGATCAAAACACTTGGCGCGTTCGGGGCACATTTTGGCGCAGAGCGTGGCACATGCGCCGACTGGACGGCCCTTGGCCGCGCGCGGTAGGAGGGGCGGACGAGCTTCGGAGGGCGCGATATGTTCACAGGGATCATCACCGATCTGGGCGAGGTGCGCGCGCTGGAGCATCGCGGCGACCTGCGGGCGCGCATCGGCACCGGCTATGACATGGGCAGCGTCGATCTGGGCGCCTCGATCGCATGCGATGGCGTGTGCCTGACGGTGGTGGCGATGGGGGGCGATTGGTTCGACGTGGATATCTCGGCCGAGAGCGTGTCGAAAACCAATGTGGGCCGTTGGATCGAAGGGACGCGCCTGAACCTGGAGCGCGCGTTGAAGGTGGGTGACGAATTGGGCGGGCATATCGTGTCGGGCCATGTGGATGGCGTGGCGGAGATCATCGCGATGGAGGACGAGGGGGACAGCACCCGGTTCACCTTCCGCGCGCCGGACGATCTGGCACGGTTCGTGGCGCCCAAGGGCTCGGTTGCGCTGAACGGCACCTCCCTGACCGTGAATGAGGTTGAAGGGGCGGAGTTCGGGGTGAACATCATTCCCCACACGAAAACCGTGACAACCTGGGGTGCGGCCGCTGTCGGGGATCCGGTGAACATGGAGATCGATACGCTGGCGCGCTATGTCGCGCGTCTGGCGGATTGGCAGGGGTAGAGGCCGGGCAGCCGTCGCCCACCCACCCACCCCGCCGTCTGCCCGGCCTCTGGCCATCGGACGGTGCGTGGTTCGGGGTGTTTTTTGGGTATTTGGACCCAGTGGAAGGGGCAGTTTGGTGAAGCCGTTGGTGGTGCGTTCCGTTGAGGATTGGTCCGGCCAGCGCTGCGTGGATGTGCGGCGGGAGGCGGGTGGGCTGTTTTCCTGGGCAGAATGCAGACGCGATCCGGAGGATGGCCATGGCTGGCGGCATCTGGGTGTTGGCGCAGGCGGGTTTTCGGATGAGGCTGCCGCGTTGGCGGATGCGGTGGCGCAGGTTGGATGGATGGAGGACAGGTGATGGCAGAGATCGGGCATAATGGCGGGCCGTCCATGGAACGCGGTGTGGGGTTCCGGAAAGTGGCCTGGGGCAAGGCGCGGGCGGCGTTGATGCCGACTTTGCCCCTGGAGGTCGTGCGGCTGCGTGTGAAACGGGCGGAGCGGCTGGGCCTGCCCTACAAGACCTACGCCACGATCCGCGCGGTGAGCGGGCGCGATATCGTGGGGTTTCTGTTTTCCGACAACGGGTTGGATATGGGGCGGGGCGGAGAGGTGCCCGCGCATGTTGTGGATCGGTTGCGGGGGCTGGAGGGCTCGGCGGCCCGGCTGGGCGCGATCCATTGGCCCCGCGATCCGGCGGCAATTGCGGCCATGGCCGGGTTGGACGCCGCGATCCGCGCGCCGGATCTGATGACGCCGTGGCGGGTGATGCGCGACGACCTGCGTGGCCTGGCGCGAAACGCCGCCGTGCCGCCCGATGGGCTGGTGGTGGTGGCCGCCCATGCGCTGGAGCGGGAATGGTGTGGCGCGGCCGATCTGGCTGGCATCATACCCCGCGAGGTGTTCTTCGGCCGGTGATCTTTTGGCATGCGTGGCGCTGCGTCGCGCGTGGCGCTCTCTGGCCAATCGGGCGGGCATGGATTATCTGCGCCCCAAGCGCTGCGCGAAAGGGATGCCTGCCATGAACCAACCCTTCGAGGAACCGGGCCCTGTTGAGCGGGATTGGTCCGACGCGATCTCTTCGGTTGAGGAGATCCTGGAGGATGCGCAGAACGGGCGGATGTTCATTCTGGTGGATCACGAGGATCGCGAGAATGAAGGCGATCTGGTAATCCCGGCGCAATGGGCGACGCCCGATGTGATCAACTTCATGGCGACCCATGGGCGCGGCCTGATCTGCCTGTCGATGACGTCGGACCGGATCGATCAGCTTGGCCTGCAGCTGATGTCGACGAACAATTCCTCGCGCCACGAGACGGCCTTCACGATCTCCATCGAGGCGCGTGAAGGGGTGACCACGGGCATTTCGGCCGCTGACCGGGCCAAGACGGTGCAGGTGGCCATCGATGCCTCCAAGGGTGCCGCCGATATCGCGACGCCGGGCCATGTGTTCCCGCTGCGCGCGCGGGACGGGGGCGTGCTGGTCCGCGCCGGACATACGGAGGCGGCGGTGGATATCGCGCGGCTGGCCGGGCTGACGCCGGCGGGCGTGATTTGCGAGATCATGAACGAGGACGGGTCGATGTCCCGCCTGCCGGATCTGATCGCCTTTGCGCAGCGGCACAACCTCAAGATCGGCACGATCAGTGACCTGATCTCGTATCGTCGGCGCCACGACAACCTGGTGAAGGTGAAGCAGGAAGAGGTGATCCAAAGCGAGTTCGGCGGCGAATGGAATATGCGGATCTATACTGACGAGACCCAGGGCGCCGAGCATATCGTGCTGATCAAGGGCGATCTGTCGGGGCCGGAGCCGGTGCTGGTGCGGATGCATGCGATGGATCCGCTGCTGGACGTTGTTGGTACGGGCCCGCGTGGGCGCGCCGCGGAATTCGGCGATGCGATGAAGCTGATAGCCGAAGAGGGGCGCGGCGTGCTGGTCCTGCTGCGGGATCTGACCATGAAGCTGGTTGTGGGCGATGAGGTCTCGCCCCAGACCTTGCGGCAATATGGGTTGGGGGCGCAGATCCTCAGCTCGCTCGGGATCAGCGATATGATCCTTCTGACGAATTCGCCCCAGCCCAAAGTGGTGGGGCTGGACGCCTATGGTCTGTCCATTACGGGCACGCGCAAAATCTCGGAGCTGGGATAATGGCTGGACATTCTGACAACGATCTGGGGCTGCCGGACTTCGACAAACCGGTGAAGGTGGCGATTGTGATCGCACCTTATTACTCGTCGATTTCCGAGGCGCAGCTGACCGCCGCGCGAGGCGTTCTGGACAAGGCGGGCGTGACCCACGAGACGATCGAAGTGCCCGGATCGCTGGAAGTGCCCACGGCGATTGGCATCGCCGCGCGACTGAGCAATTTCGATGGCTTCGTGGCCCTCGGTTGCGTGATCCGCGGCGCGACGAGCCACTATGATGTGGTTGTCAACGAAAGCGCGCGGGCTTTGACGATGTTGGGGTTGCAGGGCCTGTGCATCGGGAACGGGATCATCACCGTGGAAACCCGCGAACAGGCCGAGGAACGCGCCGATGAGGCACGGCTGAACACGGCAGGCGGCGCGGCGGAGGCGGCGTTGCATCTGATCGCGTTGACCCGCAAATACGGCAAACCCAAGGGCAATCTGGGCTTCAAACCCAGCGGCACCATCGAGATCGCAGATGGATCGACACGCGCATGAGTGAGGCGAAACCCAGAGGCGCGTCCCGCGACGAGAAGCGCCAAATGAAATCGGCGTCGCGGCTCTATGCAGTTCAGGCTTTGTTCCAGATGGAGCATTCCAACCAGACCCTCGATGCCGTGCGGGCGGAGTTCGAAACCCACCGGTTTGGCGCCGTCTACGACGGTGAGGAGATGGCGGAGGGCAACCCGAATGTCTTCCGCGCGCTTCTGGAAGGGGCCGTCGAAAGCCAGGCCAAGATCGACCAGATGACCGACCGTGCGTTAGTTGCGAAATGGCCGATTGACCGGATCGACCCGACCTTGCGGGCGCTGTTCCGGGCGGCAGGGGCCGAGATGATTGCAGGCGAGACGCCGCCGAAGGTTGTGATTACTGAATTCGTCGATGTGGCGCGTGCGTTCTTTCCCGAAGGCAAAGAGGCGAAATTCGTCAATGCCGTGCTCGATCACATGGCGCGGGAGGCCCGGCCCGAGGCGTTTTGAGAGCCTCAGCTATCGCGTCTCGCATCCGGGACGTGATGGAAGCTGATCGCCAGCCTGTTCCACGCGTTCATCTGCGAGATGATCAGGGTCAGATCCACGATTTCCTCGTCCGAAAAGTGCTCGCGCAGTTCGTCGTAAAGCGCCTTTGGCGCGCCGTTGGTGGCGATATGGGTAACGCTTTCCGCCCAGGCCAGGGCGGCCTTTTCGGCGGCGGTGAAAAACGGCACCTCGCGCCAGACGATCAGGCAATCGAGCCGCTGCTGTGTCTCGCCCGCTTCTCGGGCTTCGGTCGTGTGCAGGTCAACGCAATAGGCGCATCCGTTGATTTGCGAGACGCGGAGCTCCAGCAAAGCCCTGAGAACAGGCGCGATGGATCGCATATCGTTCTTCGCCTTCACCATGCTCGTGATGGCCAGCGGGTTGATGGCCACGTAATCCAGGCGTTCGCTCATGCCACATTCCTCCGGTTTGACGGACCATGGCAGGCAGCCTTGCCTTGGGCAGTTTCCGGCGCCGGTCGGACAGGAAACTTCATTCTCTCTTTGCCCTTAGCATTTTGTGGCATCCAGCGTTGGTATCGAGTCCTCTCTGGGCTCAACGGTCAAGACTAATCAGCAATCGAGGCGGTGTTTCAGCGGGGCTTCAAGGTAAGAAATGGATAGATACACCATCGGTGGTTGGGCCGGCGAGGACGGCACCCTGAATCGTGCTCATCAAAACGGGCGGTCCCGTAAGGGTTTGATTTGCGATGGCAAAGTGATCTGTGATGGGATCCGTATCATCAATCATCACGCCACGTCCGCGCGTCCAGTGGATCGGTGAGCAGGCCTTCGGATAATCTGTCGTAACAAACCGTGTCGCGCAAAACCTCCCCGTGGAACCTGTCTGGCAAATGGAAGTGGACCGAAAAACCAACATGGTTTGAGCATGTGCCACGGTTTCCATTTCAGATTGCTCAATTGTCTCCCTGCAGTTGGCTTCAAAGATCTCCGTTGCAGCGGCTTGAACATCGCGAAATGTGAGACCAGGGACCGTGGCCCATGAGACATTGGCAATTGTTGCAACCGCCACGGCACAGGAGATGAAAGCTGGAACCCGCATGGACGCATCATAAGGACGGGAGCGGGGCGTTCAAGCGACAGAACCCGCGTGACGTAGAAGTCAACACAACCAAGTTGCGGCCACATCCCGTTTTTTTCGGCCGTGTTAAATCGCGGGGTGCCTGGGCGTGTTCAACTGCGAGCGGTTGATCCTTTCCGTCACTCCGTTGCCTGCGCAACCTCCTCCTGCAACACCATCCGATACTCTTCAAGCTCCTCGGGCAGCAGCACGTAGATCGCGTCCGGCGGCGTGCTGAGCGCGTGTTGCATGAGGCGGACATCCACGCCCATGGCGTCGAGATGCGCCATCACCTCGCCCTGACCGTACTGGATATCCTCGATGGCCAGAAACGCGGGCAGGGCCGTGTTTTCGCCGAAATAATGCTGATGCACGCCCACCATCGCGTCGTCCGCGATCAGGCGCGTGGTGCCGCCTGCCAGAATGTAGGGGCAGGCCGACAGGCAGATATCTCCGGGCTCCATCAGCGTGCCGAGCCCCGCATCCCGGATCGCGGCGCCGATGGCCAGCGCGTCGTGGACGGACCCACCCGGCGAATGCAGGCGGATCGTATCGAAGCTCGCATCGGCGCCCAGCCATTCGGCAAACCGGGTGGCGTCGCCGGGCGCGATCTGCCCGGTCACAAGGGCGATGCCTCCGTCGGCCGTGAAGCGCAGGCGGGCGGGCATGTCACCGGGATCGGGGATCGACGTTTGCCGGTCGCTGTCCCGCGGAGCGCGGTCCGGCAGGTCGCCGGGGCGATAGCGACGGACCTGATCGCCGGGGGCCACGGGTGCGTCGAGACTGGGCGCGGAGGTGCCGGTGAACAGACGTGGGATCGCGCCGAGCAGGTCCGAGCCCGCCAGCACGACCGCCATGGCGATCTGAACCGCTAGGATCGCCAGGATCGCGCGGCGGACCATGCCGCCTTTGGGCGCGGGGATGTCAGTCATTGGACCGGACGGGCTGGCTTGGCAGGGGGCTCACGTTTTCCGGCGTCACCGGGGCAGGCGGGCGCACCGGGCTGCCGGCCTGTTCCACCTGCACCTGATCGGCACGGTCGAGGGCCTCCATCTCCCGCATCGCGTGCAGGGCAGAGCGCAGTTCGGCCAGGGTCAGCGTGTCTTCCGCCGGAAGGTCGCCCCGCCCGGCGCGGATCGCGCTTTGCGTGACCATCAGAATCAGGACCAGGACGGCGGGCAGCAGATCGATGGCGATCGCTCCGGCCCAGGATGGCACGAAATTGCCGGCATAGAGGATCACCGCATCGGCGGAGGAGACGGGCGTGTAGGTGACCTGCGGCGTGGCCGGGCGGGCCAGCACCTGTTCCGCCGCATCCTCCAGCGATTGCGCGCGCAGGGCGAGGACTTGTAGGACGGAGGTGATCGTCGATTGTTGGGCATTCTGCCCTGCCGCGCCGGAGGCATCGAGTTCGGGCAACACGACCGAGGCCGAAAGGTCCTCCGCGGCGCGGTCCACCAACGGGGCGACCGAGAGCTGACGCAGGCTGGTGACAAGCCCGGCAAGCCGCACAGCGTCCTCGGAAAACGCGACGGATCGGGCCTCCACGGCGCCGGGCTCCACGATCAGGGCCCGCATCCGGGACAGGATCGCATTGCCTTCCTCGAACGCGGCCTCGATCAACGGCGATTGCGCCTGGATCTGCACCTCAAGGGCGGCCAATTCCTCGGATTTCTGGCGCAGCACCCGGAAGACGGCGCCGCGTCCGGCCAGGCCGGACAGATCGCCGGCCGCCTCCTGCTCGGACAGATCCTCGAATGTCTGCCTGACCCGGGCCACGTCCCGCTCCAGCGCCTGTGCGCTGACGGCCGTATCATGGGCCTGTTCGAGCGCCTCCTGATATTCCTGCACGGTCTGCGCCAGATGCTGCTCCACCGCCGCTGACCCGGCCAAAGCGGCGGCGTTCAGCCAGGATGACATCGCGATAATCGCGAGCGATCCCAAGGCCATGGCCCCCATCAGTTTGAGCTTCGCGCCCGCCGTGCGCATCGCGGGCAGAAGCCGCATCAGGTAGGACCAGAAGACGAAGATCCCCACCGAGACCGCGATGGAATAGGCCGACGCGGCAAAGAACGACAAGGCGCCGGTATCGTCCAGAAGCGATGAGACGCCCAGATAGGTGTAGATGCCCGAGGCCGTCGCAAGCACTGCCAGCGCGGCGCCGGAAAAGCTGTCGAGCCAGGTCAGGTGCCCTTGCAATTCACGGGCATGGGCCAGCCCGTAATCATCGCGACTTGGTCGTCTTTGGTCGGGCATGTGGGGCTCTCCGCGTCAGGTGTAGCGCCTAATATAGCGGTGCGGCACAAAAGGCCCAAGTCACCCCCTTGTGACGGCGGTTGCGCACCCCATATGCGCAGCGCCGGTTGGATCGCGCGCGGCTCGGGCAGCGCGACACCGGGGGAGATGTTCCGCGTGGATTATGTATGGGCCCTGCTGGGGCTGGCGCTTCTGGTGGCCGGGGGTGAGGCGCTGGTGCGTGGCGCGCTGCGCCTGTCGGTGCGGTTGGCGCTGTCGCCTGCGCTGATCGGTGTGGTGGTCATGGGGTTCGGCACCTCGACCCCGGAATTGGCGGCGTCGCTGACGGCGGCGCTGGCGGATGCGCCGGGGATCGCGCTCGGCAACGTGATCGGATCGAACGTGGCCAATATCGGCCTGATCCTGGGCCTCACCGCGCTGGCCAGCCCGATCGTGGCGCGGATCGGCGGTTTGGATGCCGAGGCCCTTGGGGCCGTCACGCTGGCGCTGCTGGTGGTTCTGGCGGTGGGTGGCATCGGCGTGGCCCTGGCGGTGATCTTCCTTATGGTGCTGACGGCCTATCTTGCGGTCAGCCTCCGCTTTGCCGTGGCCGTGCCGGATGCGCCTGAGGGCGGTGCGACGGGCGCGCTATGGGGTGGGATCGGCTTTGTCGTCCTTGGCCTTGCGATGCTGATCGGCGGCGCGCAGGCCCTGATCGGGGGCGCGATGGGGATCGCCGAATCCTTCAATGTTCCGCCGTCGATCATCGGGCTTACGCTGGTGGCCGTCGGCACCTCGCTTCCCGAGCTCGCCGCAAGCCTTGCGGCGGCGTTTCGCGGGCAGGGAGCGTTGGCGCTGGGAAACATCGTGGGCTCCAACATCTTCAACGGCTTTGCCATTCTGGGCATCACGGCGCTGGTCCATCCGATCGCGGTTGTGCCCTCCATCGGCCTGGCCGAAGCCATCGCGCTGGCGGGATTTGCCGCGGGCCTGTTGATCCTTGGCCTTGTGGGGCGCATCGGGCGGTGGGCCGGGGCCGTCGCGCTGGCGGGATATGCCGCCTACGTGGTGGCGATCCTTGGCTGAGGATCGCTGCGGCGTCGGGTCAGGGTGGACCAATGGCAGGGGAATGCTAGACTTGGTGCATCAGACAGAGGGATCCGTGCCATGCCCGACCATATCAAGTTCATCTTGCGCCATGCGGCCTATGGCGGCGTCATCGCCGTGGTGTTTGTCGGCACCTTGCTGGCGCTGAACGTTGCGAACCTGTGGCATCTGGTGACACATACGGCGGAAGGCCCGCTGGCCGCGATTGTGCTGACGATCTTTTGCTGGATCACCTTCGGATCGGTTCAGATCGGTATCCGCATCATGGCGATGGGTGATGGCGGCAAGGGCGGCGGCACACGCTCGCCCCAGCGGGTCACGGCGCCAGTGCAGATCCCGGTTCGCGTGGAGGAGCGCTAAGCTCCACCCACACCGAACGGGGAATATGGCGGGGACCACCGCAACCGTAGAGGCGTATATTCCCGAGGACCTGTATGTACAGGTGGGCGCCAGGTAGCAGGACCACGGTCCAGCCAGAGCCAGCTCCCTCGGAATTGCTTAAGGCCACTGGAATGTTGCCACAGGCACGAGAAGGGCAGATCCGCCACCCCGCGACATAAGCCGCTGGGGGCGGTGCGACAAGGGGTGTGGCCTCAATCGGCGACACTTGCCTTGCGCAGGCGGACCAGATGATCGTCCCACCCGCCATCGAAGGCCGTGAGCAGGCCAAACGTCTCGGCGCCCGCCGGAATGCCGTCATGGAGCAGGTGGAGCCGGGTGCCGGCCTCCACGGCCGTCAGCGTCCAGGTGACCTCCGTCATCAATCCGCCCATCGGGCGCGCCGTGAAGCTCATCGACAGACGGCTATGGGCCGTGGCCTCGCGCACGTCGCCCCAGACAAGCGGTTCGCCGTCTTCGCCCGGCATGGAATAGGGGCCGGGCTGGGTCAGCGCCGTCTGCGGGCGATGAAACCAGACCGCCAGCTTGTCCGGATCAGTCAGAAAGGCCCAGACATCGGCCGGAGGGGCCGCGAGGATAAGTGCCTTTTCAATTGCGTGGGTGGTCATGTCTTGGTGTCCTTTTCGACGGCGGTTTTGAGGGCGGCCAGTTTGTCCTCCCAGAATTCATCAAAGATGCTGAGCCAGTCGCGCAGCGGCGAAAGGGCGGCGGGGTTGAGCCGGTTGATGCGTTCCCGCCCGCGGGCCTGTACCTCGATCAACCCGCCATCCGACAGCATTGTGAGGTGCTTTTTCACCGCGGCGCGGGTCATGTCGAAACCATCCGCCACCTCGGCGATGGTCATGTCATGGCCCCGCAATTTCAGCAGGATGTCCCTGCGGGTCGGGTCGGCAAGGGCGCGGAAGACAAGTTGTTCGGGCGGGGCAGAGGGCATGGCGGGCTCAATATGATACCGTTTGGTTTCAAATTAGATACGATACCAAATAGTATCACGTCAAGGCGAAAATTTCTTGCCATCTGTTCACGTATTGTTCATGTTTGGCGAGATGCGTGATGAGAGCTCAGATCAAACCCTGATGCCCGGCCAGCTTCTGGCGCGGGGCGTGTGCCGCCATTTGCGCGCCCATGATTTCGTGGCGCTGGAAGAGTTTACGCCCGAGCGCGGCAAACGCCTGGACGTGATGGCGTTGGGGCCGAAAGGTGAATTGTGGGTGATCGAGTGCAAATCCTCCCGCGTGGATTTCACCTCCGATGCGAAGTGGGAGGGGTATCTGGAATGGGGGGACCGGTATTTCTGGGCGGTGGACGAGGATTTCCCGACAGAACTTCTGCCCGATGACACCGGCCTGATCATTGCCGACGCATACGACGCCGAGATCCTGCGGTTCGGGCCGGAAACGAAGCTGGCCGGGGCCCGCCGCAAGGCCGTGACCCAGAAGTTCGCCCGCCACGCCGCGATGCGTCTCCACGGCTTTCGCGACCCGGCGGCGGTGTTTGAGTATTAACCCGCTCAAGGAGCGCGAAGCGCGGTAGCGCAAGAAAACGCCGTTCAAGGAGCGCGCTGCGCTGTAGCGCCAAAAACTCCGCTCAAGGAGCGCGCAGCACAATCGCACCGGACAATGCCGCTGCACACCAAACCCGCGATCTACCGTTTTTTCTTGCCCATCTTGCGGGCGGCGGCCGCGGCGGCGCGCAGTTCCTCGGCGATGTCCTCGGCCTCTTCCGGGTCGAAATCCATCGGCAGATCCACCTCGGGCCCGGCAATATAGATGCGCACCATGCCAAGGGTCGTCGGACCGATCTGCAGATCGGCGGACATCTCGTTTTCGCTGTTGATCCCCATGGAGCCTCCTGGCGCAGCTGATAGACTGGGCGTAGCGCAGGGGCGTGGGCGAAGGCAAGGGAGGGGTGCATGGGTGAGATCGCGTTTCGGGACCTCGCGATTGGCGATGCGGGCTGGCTGATCGGGCAGCACGGGCTGCATTATGCGCAGGCAGAGGGGTTTGATGCCTCCTTCGAGGCGCTGGTGGCCCGGATCCTTGCGGAGTTCATCGACCACCGCGATCCGGCGGTGGAGCGGGGCTGGATCGCCTGGGATGGCGAGCAAAGGCTCGGCTCGGTGTTTTGCGTGAAGGGGCCGGAGGCGGATACGGCCAAGCTGCGCCTGTTCTACCTGGTGCCCGAGGCGCGGGGGCGAGGGTTGGGGCGGCACCTGCTGGACCTTTGCATCGCCCATGCCCGCGTCAAGGGCTTCGCGCGGCTCTGCCTCTGGACCCATGAGAGCCATCGCGCGGCCTGCGCGCTTTACGCGCGCGCTGGCTTTACCTGCGTCACCTCGCGCCCGGTCACATCGTTCGGCGTGGATCTGGTGGAACAGGAATGGGTGCTGGATCTGGGTGTTTGAAGGCCTTGCATTTGGATGGGGCCAGCGCTATTCCGCCCCGGTGCACGCGATGCGTGCAGATCGGTTGCCGGCGTAGCTCAGTTGGTTAGAGCGCCTGATTGTGGATCAGGAGGTCCCCCGTTCGAGCCGGGGCGCTGGTACCATTCTTCCTTTATTTGTCCTATCGCCGTCGGTTCCTTGAGGGCGGCTGGCCGTGGGGTCGCCGCGCCTTCGGCCCGTCGACCGGCCGGAGGGCGTTGCCCCCCGGACCCCCCAGGGTATTTGGGACCATTGGAAGGGGTGGTTACTGGCCTGGCGTGAGTTCCTGAACCAGGGCGCGGGTGTCGGAGGCGAAGACGCGGATCACGCCGTCATCGCCGATGATCACCGTGTAGCCGTTGATCACACTATACCCCACCGTTCCCACGCCGGGCGGGATATCGAAGATCTCGGGATGGACCAGGATCGGGCGCGCCGTGTCATTCAGCCGGATGACAAGCAGGCCCACGATGGTTATCACGCCCAGGATCATCACCGCCGTCAGGACCGTCACCAATATGCGCAGGTAGCGCAAGTTGGCGGGCAGGGGGCCGTCACCTTCGGGATTGTCATCGGCCATGTCAGGCTCCACGCGCATTGTTTCCGTTATCATTGGCCCCGACCCGGAGCCGCGCCTTGATAAGGCACTGGCGCGCGCGGTGCCAGTGGGGGAGGCGTTGAGCCGGTCGCGGTTGACGCGGATGATCGCGGCCGGGGCGGTTGCGGTGAACGATGCCGTGGTGACGGATCCCAAGGCGAAGGTGGCCGAGGGTGATGCGATTGCGATCACGGTGGAGGGGGCCGCCGAGGTGGAGACCCGGCCCGAGGCGATCCCGCTGGAGATCCTGCACGAGGATGACGACCTGATCGTGGTAAACAAGCCCGCGGGCATGGTGGTACATCCTGCGCCGGGCTCGCCCTCGGGTACGCTGGTCAACGCGCTGTTGCATCATTTTGGCGGAGATCTGTCCGGGATCGGGGGGGAGAAACGGCCCGGCATTGTCCATCGGATCGACAAGGGCACGTCGGGCCTGTTGGTTGTGGCAAAATCCGACCGGGCGCATCACGGGCTGGCCGCGCAATTTGCGGATCATTCGATGGAGCGCACATATCTGGCTTTGTGTCACGGGGTGCCGGATCCGGCCGACCCGCGCTTGCGCGGCTCGAAGGGGGTCAGTTTCGAGGGGGCGGTGCTCAAGATCACGACGCAATTGGCCCGCCACAAGACGGATCGGCAGCGCCAGGCCGTGGTGTTTACCGGCGGTCGGCACGCGGTGACGCGGGTGAAAGTGCTGGAAGCGTTCGGGAATGTGGCGCTTGTCTCGTGCCGGTTGGAGACGGGCCGCACCCACCAGATCCGGGTCCATATGGCCCATGTGGGCCATGCGCTGATCGGCGATCCGGTCTATGGCGGGCGGCGGAAGGTGGCCGAAAAGGCGCCCGGCGGCGCGGCGATGAACGCGTTTTCGCGTCAGGCGCTCCATGCGGCGACCCTTGGCTTCGTCCATCCGGTCAGCCAGGAATACCTACGGTTCGAGGCGCCATTACCGGGTGATCTGCGTGCGCTGATCTCTGAAATTACGCACCATCACTCGTAAATCTGCACAAATACATCCGATAAATTGTGCACAATTGCACGTGATCGCGCGTTCTTGCCGCTTGCTGTTCGCAGGCGCATAGGGCATACATGGTTCCCGGAATTTTGACCTGACGACTTGACACAAAGTTAATCCTATTTACATAAACTTCATCCCGGTATGCGCCACAAGGATGCAGCCGGCCCGAACCTAGGGGGACCAGAGATGGCCAACTATGCAAATCTTCCCGCCCCGTCGCCTGAAGGCGGGCTGAACCGTTACCTCCAGGAAATCCGGAAGTTCCCGATGCTGGAGCCTGAAGAGGAATACATGCTCGCCAAACGTTGGGTCGAGCAGGAGGATACCGAGGCCGCCCACAAGATGGTCACCAGCCACCTGCGCCTGGCGGCGAAAATCGCCATGGGCTATCGCGGCTATGGCCTGCCCCAGGCCGAGGTGATTTCCGAGGCCAACGTCGGCCTGATGCAGGCGGTCAAGAAATTCGACCCCGAAAAGGGTTTCCGCCTCGCGACCTATGCGATGTGGTGGATCCGCGCCGCGATCCAGGAATATGTCCTGCGCTCGTGGTCGATGGTGAAGCTCGGAACGACCAGCGCCCAGAAGAAGCTGTTCTTCAACCTGCGCAAGGCGAAGGCCCGCATCGGCGCGTTGGAAGAGGGCGATCTGCGTCCGGAAAACGTGGCGCGCATCGCCAACGATCTGGGTGTGACGGAAACCGAAGTGATCTCCATGAACCGGCGGATGTCGGGCGGCGACGCGTCGCTGAACGCCACGATCGGCTCGGACGATGAAGGCTCCGCTCAATGGCAGGATTGGCTTGAGGATGAAGATGCCGATCAGGCCGGCGACTATGCCGAGCGCAACGAATTCGAAAGCCGGATGGCCCTGATGGGCGAGGCGATGGAAGTTCTGAATGATCGGGAAAAGGATATCCTGACCCAGCGCCGCCTGCAGGAAAGCCCGGTGACGCTTGAGGATCTTTCGGGCGTCTACAATGTCAGCCGCGAGCGTATTCGCCAGATCGAGGTGCGCGCGTTCGAGAAGCTGCAAAAGCGGATGCGTGAGCTGGCGCGTCAGCAGGGGATGCTGGCCAGCGCCTGAGCTGCCCGCCCTCCGCTTTGAGAATGACGGCCCGTCGGTAATCCCGGCGGGCCGTTTTCTTTGGTTAACGTCGTCGTAACCATGACCGGGTAGGATTTCCCCAGATCGAAACGGACTGGAGGAGGCAATGTGATCCATGCATCTGCTTCCCTTTCATCCCCATCGCCGGAACCGCCGATATGAAACTGCAATCCTTCCATTGGACCTTTGTCACCCGGTCGCGCCGTGCCCACCATTCGGGCGGGTTTCGCCTGTTCCGGTCCCGCGGATAGGCGCCAGGCGGCGCCCGGGCCGGGTAAGGGTTTCCATGCCTTTCGGCCCGTCCCCTTTCAGCCACATGATAGCTCAAGACCCCTGAATCGCTTCCGAAGGCCCCTCACCATGACCCTGACTGCCGATCATATCACCCGCTTTCGCACCGCCTGTTCAACTCGGCTCCCGTCCCTGGCGCTGCGTCCGCCCCTTCGCGGCCATTGGATGGCCCTTGTGGCCGGGGTGACGGATGCCGCCAAGGGCCGGGCTGACAGCAATCCGGAGCTTGCCCATCGCTTGCGTGACTTGGGCGCGCGCCCGGCGGATTTTCTTGCGCTGCATCAGGCGTTTGACGGGGTGCTGGCCGATATGGATCTTGAGGCCGCGTCTCACTCTGCCCTCGAAGCCGCCGTTGATGCCACGCTGACCGGGCTGCTGGTTGAGGCTTATGGGTTTCGCGCCCACAAACAGCCGATGGCGGCCTGACGGTTTCGACACGTCCTGTGTCATGCTCCGCTGGCGCCCCACCGCCTGACCCGATAGACTTGCGCTGATCCAACCGGCGGAGGAAGCCATGGAGCGCAACGACGACGCTAATATCGACGGTCGCCTGAATGGCGAACAGCCCGAGGTCGAGCGGGAAACACTTGTCCTGCGCCTTGTCCACATTCTCCTGATCGCGCTGATGCTGAGCCTGGCCAATACCGTGCTGACGGCGGTGACGGTGATCCAGTTCATCGTGATGCTGGTCTCCAAGGGCGAGCCGAATGAGCGTTTGGCGGATTTCGGAACCGATCTGGGCATCTGGATCGCCAAGGCCGCGCGGTATCAGAGTGCGGCCTCCGAGGTGAAGCCCTGGCCCTGGACGGACCTCGACTAGGCACGAACGTCACGATTGGATGTCCGGCCCCCGCCGCGGCGGCCAAACGCGCGCGCCTTCGGGCGCCCGAAATGGGCGCCACTCAGCCCCCCGCTGCTGCCGCGGACACATCGCGACGCTTTGAACAGAGCCACGGCAGGCGGGTCGGCGACAGTGGCGGCAACCCGTCAGCGCAGCCGGGCGCGCAGGACGCGGATCAGGTTCTCCCCCATGACAGCACGGATCTCGTCCTCCGTCGCGCCCGCGCGCAGCAGGGCATCGGTCAGCGCCGCCAATTCCGACGTGTCAAAGCCAACGGTCACCGAGCCGTCGTAATCCGAGCCGAGTGAGACATGCGCGACACCAAGCGTCTCGATCGCGGCCATGATGACCCGCGCGACGCCATCGGGGCTGTCGTCGCAGGTCACATCGGCCCAGTAACCGATACCGATCACGCCGCCGCCCCGATCCGCGCCATTGGCCACGATGGCGCGCATCAGATCATCGGGAAAGTTCCGATGCGCATCGCATGCGGAGCGCAGGCCGGTATGGCTGACGATAAGCGGGATATCCGTCATCTCCACAACTTCGCGGGCCACGGCATAGCTCGAATGCGCGAGGTCCAGCACCATGTCGCGGGCCACCACCTCTTCCACAACGGCGCGGCCAAACTCGGTGAGGCCCGCATCCGCCTCGCCGTGGAGCGACCCGCCCAGTTCGTTGTCGAAGAAATGCTGCAGCCCGATCACGCGATATCCGGCCGCCTCCATCCGGTCCAGATTGGCCATGTCGCCCTCCAGCGCATGGGCCCCTTCGATGCCAAGCATCCCGGCCATTACCGGCTCACCGCCCGCGCGCGCCTCCAGAACGGCGTCCAGCCCGGCGCGGTCCGTCACCACGCGCAACGCGCCACCGGACGCCTCGGCAAAGCCGTGCAACCGCTCCGCCTGATACAGCGCGCGTTCCGCCAGGCTGCCCCAGGTGCGGGGCGGCCACAGCTGCGCGAGGGCCAGAAGCGTGATGTTGTCGGTCGCGTCGGCCGAGTTCTCTTCGTAATTCTGCCCCGCCGGGCTCTTCGTGACGGCGGTGAAGACCTGCACCGCGACATTGCCCTCCAGCAGGCGCGGGAGATCGACATGGCCGCGCGTGCCGCGCTCTGTCAGGTCACGGTTCCACAGCAGACTGTCGGCATGCCAGTCTCCGATCACCAGATCAGAATGGAGCGCGGCCGCCTCGTCCGATACCGGGTAGGGGCCCTGCCAGTTCACCGTGTTCCGGTCGGCCTCCACATAGCCGGGGCCAAAATAGAGGGCTGCGATGACGGCCAGAACGGCCACCAGAAGGATGCGCCCAAGCCATTTTCCCAAGGTCTGCATTCTTGATCCCTCCCACTATTGCACCCACGTTAAGCGGGTGTCGAACAGGCGCAAGGGCGACGTTGCGGGAGAGGGGCCATGGCAGGCGGATGGGCAAAAGACGGTGCTGTCAGTGAACAGATCGAAGCGTCGATCTCGGACGAACTGGCCCGGATGCGTTCGCGCAAACGGCCGCAAGGCGACAGCCTGACCCATTGCGCCGATTGCGAAGAACCGATCCCCGAAGCCAGGCGGATTGCGATCCCTGGCGTGAAGCTGTGCATTGATTGTGCCTCCGACCGGGACGCCCGCCCCGATATGCGTGGTGGCATCAACCGGCGCGGATCGAAGGATTCTCAGCTGAAATAGGTGTCACAGCCCCGCGTCGCGTGCCGCATCCGCAATCACCATCCGCGTGGCCTGGCCTAGCCGGTCGAAGTCGATCACCCCAGGGACGCCGCAGCGCTTGCCCGCC
The DNA here is from genome assembly GCA_947494975.1 of uncultured Roseicyclus sp. Lineage (GTDB taxonomy): Bacteria > Pseudomonadota > Alphaproteobacteria > Rhodobacterales > Rhodobacteraceae > Gymnodinialimonas. Next base: position 331,922 of record CANLXA010000002.1, read on the forward strand.
GGGACACGGCCCCATACCCTTCGGTCGGGACAAGGATGAGGTGCGACGTGGTCCGACGGGTGGCGCAGGAAGAGACGTTTCATGGCACCGCCGCGGGGCAGGCCCCCAATGTCGTGGCCCTGGCCGAAACCTTCGGATTGTCCGAGCGTCAGGCCCAATGCATGGCGCTTCTGCGGATGGGTTCCTCGGCCCCGGCCATTGCAGACGTTCTGTCGATCTCTCCCTCAACGCTCGAAACCCACCTGGCCGATCTGCGCCGCAAGTTTGGCTGCGCCACGACGCCCAAGCTGGTGGCGCATCTGCGCGACCTGATCGCGGAGGAGGAGCTGGATGCCTTCCATTGCTGGCCCTCGCAAACAAATGCGCCCCTGGATGGCACGGCCCTTCCCCCCGAAATCGGCGACCGCCTGCGCCGGGCGACAAGCCTCGATCAGGCGTTGGGCGTGCTGCAGGACGCCCTCGCGCCGCTCGGCCCGCGGCACCTCTACTACTGTTTCCTGCCGCATTCGGTTCAGGGGTTCTTGCGCGGCGACATCGTGGACGCGTTTCGCGCCCCGCCCCAGATCGAACACGCCTTTCACGCCAATGGCGGGCTGATGGGCCAACCCATCGCGCTGTCGCTCTTCGACGCGCCGACCAGCGTGCCGGTGATGCCGCTCGATGGCGTGGCGCAGCCCAAGGGCCTCGCGGCGTTCTGCGATGCATGCCGGGCGGATGGGGCGAGCCATCTCATGGCGTTGGGGTTTCCGGCAGGCCCCGGCTTCGTCGGCATGGCCATCACCTTCGCGCCCCGCGGCGATGCCACCGAATTGGTGCAGCAGGGCGCCGACCGCATCCGCGCCACCGCCATGGCGCTCCACGCCTCGGTCCTGACGAACGGCACGCTGGCCGCGCGGTTTCGTCTGACGATCCGCGAGCGCGATGCGCTTAGTGCCCTCGCGCTCGGCAAACGCGCCAGCGAGGCGGCCCGGCAGATGAAGATCAGCGAACGGGCCTTTTCCAAGCTGCTGGCCTCCGCGCGGACCAAGCTGAACGCGCGCACCAACGCCGAAGCCGTTGGAAAGGCAGCGATTGTCAACGCGCTGGTGTTTTTGTGAAAAAATCGCCCTTCCCCTGAAAATCGTGCGAAATGCTGAACCAAACCGGCGGGTTGGTGCGATTGCCGGGGCCCGTCGCGCGCCCTTACCGTCACGTCAGGTGTCACGGATACCTGCATTTTCATCCGGTAAGGACGCATATTATGAAATCTGTTCTCTCACTCGTTGTCGCCGCGGGAGTGGCCTGTGGTACTCCGGCTTTGGCAAGCCTCGTCGATCTGGAATACACGCTGACCCGCAATGATCCCACGGATGGCGGGGCGGCGACCTTCTCCTACGATTTTCAACTGATCGTCGATCTTGACGATCCCGATTATGTCGACGGCATGGGGTTTGAGCGCATTCTAGTGGGCGGCGCCTTTATCGGTGATCCCCGCCCGTTCGAATCCACATGGCTCACTCCGCCCAGCGGCTGGGGTACCAATGTGCAGGTCGGGCGGCTCAGCGGCACGTTCCTGCAGTTCGGCGATGATATTGCCGCGCCCTATTGGGTGCCCGATGCCGGGGATCGCAGCCTGCGATTCTCGGGCCTGACGGAAAACGCCGATCCCGGCCCGATCCTGTGGAGCTATGCCGGTTACACCGATGTCGACGATCCCCGCAGCATCTTTCTCTTCCTGGATCCTTTCGTGGCCGGGCAGGTCTCGGCGCTGACGGATCTGGATCCGACCGATCCCGGCCCGTCACCCGTGCCGCTTCCGGCGGGATTGCCCTTGCTGCTGGCGGGTCTTGCGGCCTTTGCCGGGTGCCGCAGGCTGTCTGACCGGCGCGCCACCTGAGCCACGAAATGTCGTGAAACCAACACCCCCGGCCTCCTGTCCGGGGGACATCACCCGCGACGGCCCGTTTGGCGTGGAAGAAAGGGGTCCGCCCGATCAGGCCCCAAGGCCCGCCGCATCCGCGGCAATCGCAAGGGCCAGTCGCGCCGCCTGTTCCAGCCGTCCGAAATCAACGCGGTCCGGCGTGTCGGTCGAGGAATGGTAATGCGGGCTCTCCACGCCGCCATCATAGAGCCCGATCGCGGGAAAGCCCTGCGCCTCGAACGGCATGTAATCGCTGCCCCAGATATCGGTATGGGTCGTTGCCAGCGTCGTATGCTGCGCCGCAAGTTCCGCCGCGCGCAGTCCGAAGGTGCGGGCGGCCGCATCGTTGCTGGCACTCACATTGCCCTGATCGAATTCGATCACCATAGGGGCATCGGGCCGGGCCGGACGAACCCCCAACATGTCGAGGTTGAGCATCAGTGCGATGGGCCAGCCGTCGCGCGCCGCGATCTCGGCACAGGCCAGCGAGCCCACCAGGTCCTGCTCCTCCCCCGCAAAGGCCACGCTGACGATCTCTCGATCCAGTTCCAGCGCCGCCAGGATCCGGTGCGCCTCCAGCAACGCCGCGATGCCCGTGGCATTATCATTGGCACCGGGCGCCAGCCGCAGCGGATCTTCCGAGGTGGAATCGAAATGCGCCCCGATCAGGATGATCTCACGCCCGCTCTCAAGGTTGCCCGCCACGACATTGTGCCGGGTCTTGCCCGTCGGCATGGTGAAGGGCATCGGCCTTGGCTCCGCGCCGATGGCCTCAAAGGCGTCCACCATCCATTGCTCGACCGCCGGGAAATTCGGATGATCCGTCGATCGCGTCGGAAACGCGCTGAGGGTGAAGACGGTCTCGCGCAACGCCCGCGCATCGACCCGGTCCAGCGCCGCCGCCAGCGGATCGCCCTGCGCCCGCAACATACCCGGCGCTAGCAGCGCGACGGCGCCACCGGCCAGCATGTCGCGGCGATGCAGCATCATGACACCCGCCGCAGGGCCAGGTGTTGCAACAGGAAACAGGTTTTCGCGTCGCTGATCTCTCCGGCGGCCATCATCGCCATGGCGTCGTCCACGGGCAGGTGAAGCACCTCGATATCCTCGCCCTCATCGGGATGCCCGCCGCCCTTTGCCACCGCATCGCCCCGGCGATAGGTCCCGATGAAACAGGCCAGATATTCCGTGACCGATCCGGGCGACATGATCAGGTCGATCACATGGTCCAGCGGCCCGACCTCATAGCCCGTCTCCTCGATCATCTCCGCGCGGATCCGTTCCGCCGGGTCCGCGCCTTCCAGAAGGCCCGCGGGCACTTCGATGACAAACGGCTGTTGCCCGCTGACCATCATGGGCAGGCGAAACTGCCGCACCAGAAGGACGGTATCGGCCTCCGGATCGTGGAGCAGGCAGGCCGCCCCATGGCCCCGGTCATAGACCTCGCGCACCTGCGCCTGCCACGATCCGTCCGAGCGTCGGAAGTCGTAGGAATACCGCGTCAGCTTGCCCCAATTGGACGATAACAGGGTGGGGGACAGCGCCCGAACCCGATCATCGGGGTCGCTCATTCCATCGCCTCAAGCTGGTCGATGAAGCCTTCGATCATGCTCAGGCCCTTGTCCCAGAAGGCCGGGTCGCTCGCGTCGAGCCCGAACGGTGCCAGCAATTCCTTGTGGTGTTTCGATCCGCCCGCCTTGAGCATGTCGAAATACTTCTCTTCGAACCCGGTTTCACCCTTGGCCGCGCCTTCCTCGTAGACGGCATAAAGCGCGTTCACCAGGCCGTCGCCAAACGCATAGGCATAGACGTAGAAGGGCGAATGCACGAAATGCGGGATATAGGCCCAGAAGGTCTCGTATCCGTCCATGTAGGTGAAGACGGGCCCCAGGCTTTCGGCCTGCACCGACATCCACAGCGCGTTGATATCATCCGTCGTCAGCTCGCCGTTGCGCCGCGCGTCATGGAGCTTGCACTCGAAATCGTAGAACGCGATCTGGCGCACGACCGTGTTGATCATGTCCTCGACCTTGCCCGCCAGCATCACCTTGCGCTGCGCGTCGTCCTTCGCCTCGGCCAGCATCTTGCGGAAGGTCAGCATCTCGCCAAATACGCTCGCCGTTTCTGCCAATGTCAGGGGGGTGGACGATAGCAATTCGCCTTGCCCCGCCGCCAGCCGCTGATGCACGCCATGGCCCAACTCGTGGGCCAGCGTCATCACGTCTCGCGGTTTGCCCAGGTAGTTGAGCATCACGTAGGGGTGCACATCCGACACGGTGGGATGCGCGAAGGCGCCGGGCGCCTTGCCCTCCTTCACACCCGCATCGATCCAGCCATCGGTGAAGAACGGCCGCGCCAGCTCCTCCATCCGCGGATCGAAATCGGCATAGGCGTCCGAGACCACCCGGCGCGCCTCGTCCCACCCCACGATGCGGTCCTCCTGCATCGGCAAGGGCGCGTTGCGGTCCCAGACCTCCATTGTGTCCAGGCCCATCCACTTGGCCTTCAGCTTGTAATAGCGGTGCGACAGGCGCGGATAGGCGGCCACAACCGCGTTGCGCAGCGCCTCCACCACCTCCGGCTCCACATGGTTCGACAGGTGTCGGCCCATCTGCGGCGTCGGCAAGCCGCGCCACCGGTCGTGGATTTCCTTTTCCTTGGCGAGCGTGTTGTGGACCCGCGCGAACAGCGGCAAGCGTTCGCCAAACGTCGCGGCCAGCGCTCGTGCGCCGGCTTCCCGCCGGTCGCGGTCTGCATCGGTCATCAGGTTCAGCGTCGCCTCGATCCCAAGCGGCTCCCCCTCCACGTCAAAGCTCAGCCCGGCAATCGTCTCGTCAAACAGCTTGTTCCACGCCGAGGCCCCCACGACCGATTTGTCATGCAGGAACTTCTCCAACTCGTCCGACAGCTGGTAGGGCTTCATCGCGCGCATCCGGTCGAAAACCGGCTGATACCGCGCCAGATCGGCGTTTTCGGCCATCATCGCATCGTAATGCGTATCCTCGATCCGGTTGAATTCCAACGAGAAGAAGACCAGCGGTGTGGTATAGGTCGTGATCTTGTCCTGCATGTCCGACATGAACTTCGCGCGCTCGCCGTCGGTTGTCTTCTGGTAGTACCGCAGGCCCGCGAAAGACATGATGCGCCCGGCCACCACGTCGATCTTCTCGTACCGCAAGGTGCAGTCCAGCAGGCCCGCGGCGTCCAGATCGGCCAGCTTGCCCTCGTAATCCTCGGCAAAGCTGCGGCAGGCCTCTTCCAGCCAATCCAGATCCCGCTTCAGCTCCGTGGCGTCCTCGCCGGTATAAAGATCGCTCAGATCCCATTCCGGCAGATTGCCCAACGGCGCGCCCCCCGCTTCGGTTACGGCATCACGAACGGGGGCGGGGAAAGTCAGGCGCATCGGAGATCCTCGTGTCATTGGGTGTCGCGACAGATATGCGCGCCCGGGGCCGCAGGCTCAACCCACAGCCCCTTCATCTTGGCGGAAAAACTCCGGGGGTCAGCGTTCTTTTCCCTTGGGAAAAGGCGCGAAGGGGGCAGCGCCCCTCCACCGCCCGCCTAAATCGCCGCCCTGCGCCGCCGCGCGCCCGAGCCGAAGGCGAGGGCGCGCGGCCCCCGGCGATTTGCGCAGCAAAGCGCCATCATCAAAGACGCGTCGATTTGCGCAACAACGCGCCATTCCTCAAGACGCAGATCGGGGCCTACAGCTCCACTTCGCCGTCCTCCGGCACAAATGGCGGCGCATCGGGCGACCGGCGGATGATGATGTCGCCATTGGGCAACCGCTCCGGCAGTTCATACGACGTGATATCGTCCATCAACTCCCCCATCCGGTTCAGGAACGGCAGCACCTCATCCTCGAAATACGGCCGCGCCTCGTCGAGCATCGGCCGCATTTCCTCCATCAGCCCCTCGAGGATCATCCGCGTGCCTTCGCCCAGAAGGCCAAGCCCTTCGCTCAGATCCCCGTCGCTGTCTTGGGCCGAAACAGGCGCCGCAATCGCCAGCGCCCCGGCCACCACTATCGTCGATATTGCATGTTTCATGGGGCAAATATGGGGGTGCGGCTCAGGTCAGATCAAGGGAGACCGGAAAATGATCGGACGCGGTCAGCAAGGCGTCGCGCAAGGCGGGATCGCCCCAGCAGGCCGGATCATCGAACGGGTGCCAGATATGCCAGCGCTCCGCCCGCGCCCGCAGATCGGGTGACACCATCACGTAATCCAAAAGCGCCTGCAGATACCGCCCCTCATGGCGCAAGAGGAACCGCGCCGTGGTGGGGGCGGCCGATACCCGCGATTGCAATGCGCGCGCCGCATGGGGATCGTAAAGCCGCAAGGCGGACTCGGCCTCGGAGCCAAGCACGATTTCCAGCCCGGAGCGCCCGAACAGCGCCTCGTATTCATCGAGCCCCGGCCCGTCATTCAGGTCGCCCGCCACGATCATCGGCGTGCCTTCGGCCAGATGCGCCTCGATCCGGCGGCGCAGCCAGATACATTGCGCCAGTTGCTTGCGCCGGTTGGCAATCGCCAGCCGCATCGCGTGGGCCTCATCGCGGGCGCCGTGGGGGGCCTTGGATTTCACATGAGCCCCGATCAGGCGCAGATCGCCGATCGGCGTCGACAGCGCCACTTCCAGCGGCGGCTTGGAAAACCGCACCACGTCCTCGGTGGCGTCGATATCCAGATCGATCCGGAACTCCGTGTTGAACAGCGGCACACCCAGCGCGGTCGGATCGTGGCGCGCCGTGATCACGTCGGGGTCGTAGAGCAGCATGATCTCCTGCTGGGTTTCGTTCTCGAACCCCATGCAGACCGCGCGGGCGCGCAGGCCGGCATGGGCGGCAAAGCCCGTCAGGGCCGCCACGCCATCACGCCCGCGGCTGCAATCCGGCGCCTCCACCACCAGCACGGCATCGGCGTCGAGCGCCTGGAACACGCGAACCAGCGCGTCGATCTGCATCGCCCGGGTCACGTCCCGGCGGGCCGACCAGCCATCATCGTGCAACAACCCGCCCGCATCATCGAACAGCGTATGGAACCATTCCACGTTGTAGGTGGCGATGCGCATCGGCTCAGGCGTGGGCCCGGCGCGCGGCCTGGATCTCGTCCCAGGCGCGGTTGATCGCCTGCATCCGCCGTTCGGCCAGGCGCACGGCCTCTTCCGGCACGCCGCGGGCGATCATGCGGTCGGGATGGGTGTCGCGCACCTCGGCCCGCCACGCCGCGCGGATGTCATCGAGATCGGCCTCGGGCGAGACGCCCAGAACGCTATAGGGGTCCGGCGCATGGTCCGGCACGTGGCGCGCGCGCATCCGCTGAAAGGCATGCTCCTCCATCCCGAAGATCGCCGCCACCCGCGCCAGGAACGCGTCTTCGCCGGGGTGGTATTCCCCATCGGCGGTGGAGATGTGGAACAGCCCCTCCATCAGGTCGCACAGGACCGAATCCGCTCCGCAGGGTTTGCCATCGACCTTGAACATCCGCGCGATGCTGCGTGCATATTCCTCGAACCCGGCCACGTCTTCGCGCGCCATGTTGAACACCCGCGCGGCGGCGGGTTCATCGGCTTCGGGGATCTGGAACACCTGCCGGAACGCCGTCACCTCATCGCGTGTCACCCGCCCATCGGCCTTGGCCATCTTGGCCGACAGGGCGATCACCGCAATGGTAAACGCCACGGTCCGTTCGGGCGGTGTGCGCAGGCGCTCGAACACGACCGACAGGCTTTCCCCCTGCCTCAGCGCGGCCAGCGCGTCATTTATGCGGCTCCAAAGCGACATGGGGCAAGTTTAGTCCGGTTGGGCCGGGGGCGTCATGGGGAAACCGCCCCCCTGCGGCGTCAAAGCGGTTTCTGCATCAGGACAAGGTCCAGGAACCGCCCGAATTTGCGGCCCGCCTCGGGGATCCGGCCCACATGGGCAAAGCCCATCGCGGCATGAAACGCAATGCCGCCTTCGTTTTCGCCCGAAATCCCGGCAATCAGCGAATGGGCCCCGTCCCCGCGGGCGCTGTTTTCCACGGCGGTCAGCAATGCGCGGCCCAATCCCCGGCCCCGCGCCGCGCCACTCAGATAGATCGCGTGTTCCATCGTATGGGCATAGCCATCGCCGCCGCGAAACTGGGCATAGGTGGCGAAGCCAAGGCATGCGCCCCTGTCGCGCGCCACGAAAACCGGCTGGCTCTCGATCAATTCGGCGATGGCGGCCTCGGTCTTGGGGGTTGTGGTGAAGGTGATCGTCGTTTCGCGGATCACCTCGTTCCACAGTTCGGTCACCGCCCGCGCGTCGCTCGCCTCCGCCCGCTCGATCACAGCGTCACGTCGCCGTTCGGCGTGCTCAGAACCGCCTCGATCCGGGGTGCGTCGGACGGCGCTACGGTGATCCTCGGATCATCGATCAACGGCGCCAGCACCGCGCTCAGGACGTCGGCCTCGGGCGACAGCAGCCGCAGCGCCGTCAACCGCACGCCACCATCGTCCAGTCGCGGGGCCGGATGGGCCGCGCCCTTCCATTCGATCAGCGCCGGGAACAGCCCGTCAAAGGGCAGCTTCCCGTCGCGCGGGATCGCCATGCGCCAGCGCAGATCGCTGCGTTCCAGATCCCAGGGCACACCGGCCCCGTCAGGGGCCCGCGCCAGCGCCGCGTCGAGATCCGGGCAGCGGCAGATCCAGTTCGTGACCCGTGTGGCCCCGTGGAAATTGTCCAGATCGAACCAGCGCGGCTGATCCGGGCCGGGGGCACCGGGATTGATCGCGATCAGTTCGAAATACTCCTCCGGCCCCAGCGACAGGAGGCGGTTGTGGGTGCCCATGGCCGGGTGCTCCCCGCCGGGCAGAAGCGGCAGGCCCAGGGCGGCTTCCACATCCGCAACTCCAAGAGACAGCGGGATCGAGGAGACGGCGATATGATCGAAAGTCAGCATGGCCCTGTCGTAACTGAAGCTCGTGCGGTCGGAAAGCATCTTGCGCCCGCGCCGCCCCTGCCGCCCTATGCCGGGCATGAGTGACGACCCCAAAGCCGCCGCCCGCAAAGCCGCCTTCGCTGCCCGCAAGGCCGCCTTTGCCGAGGCCGCAACCAAAGTCTCGCCCGCCACGGCGCATCTTCTGGCCGCCATCGGCCCCGCCGCCGGGAGGATCATCGCGGGCTATATGCCGATCCGGACGGAGATTGATCCGCGCCCGGCCATGGCGCAGCTCCACTCCGAGGGCGCGCGGATCTGCGTGCCGGTGATCAAGGCCGCGGGTCAGCCGCTCGACTTCCGCGAATGGCATCCCGATATGGCCCTGATCGACGGCCCCTTCGGCGCGCTTATCCCGGCGGAGGGCGATTGGCTGATACCCGATACGCTCATCGTGCCGCTGGTGGCCTTCGATGCCCGGCTGAACCGCCTGGGCTATGGTGGTGGCTTTTATGACCGCACGCTGGACCGTTTGCGCGCCGCCGCGCCGACCCGGGCCATCGGCTTCGCCTTCGCCGCGCAGGAGTTGGCCGAGGTGCCGCAAGAGGCCACCGATCAGCCGCTCGATGCGCTGATCACCGAACACGGCCCCCTTGCCGCCGCCCCAAACCCCGCCTAAGCCAGCACGATGCGTATTCTTTTTCTAGGCGATGTCATGGGCCGTGCGGGGCGGGCGGCCGTCACCCAGCGGCTGGCTGGCCTGCGGGACGCGTGGCGGCTCGATTTCGTGGTGGTGAACGCCGAAAACGCCACGTCCGGCGCGGGGCTCTCCGGGGCCCATGCCAAGGCGCTTCTGGATGCGGGGGCCGATTGCCTGACGCTCGGCGATCACGCCTTCGATCAGAAGGACATGCTGCAATTCATCGAGAGTGAGCCGCGCATCCTGCGCCCGCTCAACTATTCCAAATCCGCCCCCGGCAAGGGCGCGCGGCTGTTCGACGTGAAAGGCCGCAAGATCCTCGTGGCGCAGGCGCTTGGGCAGGTCTTCATGAAACGCCCCTTCGATGATCCGTTCTCGGCGCTCGACGGCGCGCTCAAGACGCTCGGGGGGCAGGCCGCCGTCCGGATCGTGGATATCCATGCCGAGGCGACATCGGAAAAGATGGCGATGGGCCATTTCTGCGATGGCCGCGCCTCCCTCGTTGTCGGCACCCACACCCATGTGCCCACCGGCGACGCGATGATCCTGCCCGGCGGCACCGGCTACATGACCGATGCGGGCATGTGCGGCGATTACCATTCCGTCATCGGCATGGAAAAAACCGAGCCCCTGCGCCGCTTCATCACCGGCATGCCGAAGGAGCGCTTCACCCCCGCAACGGGGGAAGCGACACTATCGGGTGTGATGATCGAGACCGACCCGGCCGGCAAGGCCACCTCCATCACGCCGATCCGCGAAGGCGGGCGCCTGCAAAGCGCCACGCCGTGACACGTGACCGGCTGTTGCCGCTGATCCTGCTGGTGGGTATGGGCGCGCTCTGGGGGATCACGCAGCCCCTGTCGAAAATCGCCGTCGCCGCGGGCTACCGCGATATCGGCATCATCTTCTGGCAATTCGCGTTCGGCACCGTGCTTCTGGGCGGCCTGACTCTCCTTCAGGGCAAGCGCCTGCCGCTCGCGCCCGGCCCGCTCGCCGTCTACCTGATGATCGCGATGATCGGAACGATCCTGCCCAACTGGGCGAGCTTCACCGCCGCCGTGCACCTGCCGTCCGGCATCCTCTCCATCGTGATTGCAACCGTGCCGATGATGGCCTTTCCCATCGCGCTGCTGCTGGGGATGGACCGGTTTTCGGCCATTCGTCTGCTGGGTCTGGTCCTCGGCCTGTCCGCGATCGTCATGATCGCCGCCCCCGAGAGCAGCCTGCCGGATCCGGCCATGGCCGTCTGGCTGCCCGTCGCCCTGATCGCGCCGTTCTTCTACGCGGTGGAGGGCAACGTGGTGGCGAAATGGGGCACGGCGGGGGTGGACGCGGTGCAGGTCCTGCTCGGCGCGTCGATCATCGGCGTGGTGCTGTCCCTGCCGCTTGCCCTGATGACCGGCGAATGGATCAGCCCGCTGCCGCCCTGGGGCATCGCCGATCTGGCGATTGTCGGCATCGCGCTCGCCCATACTAGCGCCTACGCCACCTATGTCTGGCTGGTGCGCCGCACCGGCGCGGTCTTCGCGTCGCAGGTCGGCTATCTCGTCACCGGCTTCGGCGTCCTCTGGGCCAAGCTGATCCTGGGCGAAAGCTACTCGCCTTGGGTCTGGGCCGCGCTGGCATTGATGCTGCTGGGCGTTGCGCTGGTACAGCCGCGCCACCGGGCTCACGCGTAACTCACCGACAATTGACGATAAGGGAAACCTGACTGGGGAGGCGCCCGTGCCTCACCTATGCACACCCCACGGGCGGCTAGGAGACACCCGCCGGGAATTCCCCCGGTGGGTCACGAAACGTAAACCAAAGGACCCCTTTCATGTTTCGTAAGTTCAACACCCTCCTCCTGGCTGCGATCTTCGGCCTGGCTGCTGTGCAGGCAAGCGCTCAGACGGTCGAGATTGTCACCGGCGTCGGCTTTGGCGCATCCCAGCCTGAGGCCTTTCAGAACGCCATCCGCGCCTGGCTGATCGAGGCGATCCAGCTTTACGGATCGGCCGATTTCGGCTCGGCGCTGACGACCGAGGTCAACTGTTTCGAGCAGGCGGCATCCTCCGGTGGCGCCACGACCTTCGGGGTTGAAGTGATCGGTGATCCAACCGCCGCATGGTCTTGCTCGGTTGCGGGTATTCCCGCCAGCGCCATCGGCAACTGATCGCTCCGATCGCCCCGAAAACCGGCCTCGCCGCGCCCCGTTCGCGTGGCGGGGCCTTCTCTATTGCAGGCCCCGCGCGCATGGCCGATGATCCGTCGAACTGTCCGGGCACGGCCCCGATGGGCGAGGGTGCGACATGCTTGATCTTCCGCTATCCGCAACCGGAGAGGGCATCCTCGCTCTCGCGATCCTGCTGATCATGTTCGGCCTGTTCCTGTGGGAGCGCTGGCCGACGGAGGTCGTCGCCATCGGCGGCTGCGCAGTGCTCCTGATCCTCGGCCTTCTGCCCTATGACGATGCGATTGACGTCCTGTCGAACCCCGCGCCCTGGACCATTGCGGCGATGTTCATCGTGATGGGCGCACTGGTGCGCACCGGCTCGCTGGACCGGCTGACCAAATTCGCCGAAGCCAATGCCAAGGCCCGCCCGGCGCTGGCCGTCGCCTCACTTCTGGCCTTCGTGGCTGTGGCCTCGGCCTTCATGAACAACACGCCCATCGTCGTCATCATGATCCCTGTCTTCGTGCAGATCGCCGGTATCCTGGGGCAGGCCCCGTCGAAATTCCTGATCCCGCTCAGCTATGCCGCGATCATGGGCGGCACGCTCACGCTGATCGGCACCTCCACCAACCTGCTGGTCGATGGCGTCGCCCGCGCCCAAGGGCTGGAGCCGTTTACCATCTTCGAGGTCACGCCCATCGGCCTCGTTGTCGTGGCCTGGGGGATGATCTATCTGCTGCTCTTCGGCCGCCGCCTGTTGCCCGAGCGGTCGTCCATGGCGGCCCTTCTGGGCGGCAACCGCGCCAAGCCGAAATTCTTCACCGAGGTCGCCATCCCCGAAGGCTCCGCCCTGATCGGGCAGGAGGCGCAGGCGGTGGATCTGTTCAAACGCGGCGGCGTGCGCCTGATCGACGTGCTGCGCGGCGATGCCTCGCTCCGGCGCGAAATGACCGGTGTTGTGCTGAAGGAGGGGGACCGGATCGTGCTGCGCACCGACATGACCGAGGTGCTGGGGCTCCAGCAATCCAGGGACCTTCGGACCGTCGACAAGCTCAGCTCCGTCGCCACGGCAACGGTGGAGGTGCTGATCACGCCCGGCTGCCGGATGATCGGGCGCTCGCTGGGTAATCTGCGCCTGCGCCGGCGGTATGGCGTCTACCCGCTGGCCGTGCACCGGCGGAACCAGAATATCGGCCAGAAGCTTGACGATCTGGTCGTCCGCGTGGGCGACACGCTGCTCCTGGAGGGCGCCCCGGCCGATATCCAGCGGCTGGCCGCCGATATGGACCTGGTCGATGTGGCCCGCCCCTCCGAACGCGCCTATCGCCGGGCGAAATCTCCCATTGCAATAGCGGCGATGGCAGGCATTGTCGTGCTGGCCGCCTTCAACATCGCCCCGATCCTGGCGCTCGCCGTTGTCGCCGTGGCCATCGTCCTGCTCACGGGCTGCATCGATGCCGAGGAGGCCTTCGGGTTTGTCGAGGGCCGCCTCCTGGCGCTGATCTTCGCCATGCTCGCGGTGGGCGCAGCTTTGCAGCATACCGGCGCGATTGCCCTGATCGTCGACAGTATCGCGCCTTCGCTGGAGGGGATGCCGAACTGGGTCCTGCTCTTTGCGGTCTATTACATCACCACGATCCTGACGGAGCTGGTCTCCAACAACGCCATCGCGGTCATCATGGCGCCCATCGCCATTGCGCTGGCGGCCGCCACGGGCGTCGATCCGCGACCCCTCGTGATTGCCGTCATGATCGCGGCCTCGGCCTGCTTCGCCACGCCCATCGGCTACCAGACCAACATGCTGGTCTACGGCCCCGGCGGTTACGCCTTCACCGACTTCCTGCGCGTCGGCGTGCCCCTGAACCTGAGCCTCGGGGTCGTGGTCTGCCTGACGATCCCCCTGATCTGGCCGCTGACCTGACGGGCGGCGGCGCCTGACAATTGCAACAAAGGAACATCCCATGCGCGCTCCGAACGTCCTTTTGCTTCCCCTCGCAGGTCTCGCCCTGGCCGGATGCGTCGGCACACCGCCAAGCCCGCAAGGCGTCGATGTCTCGGAGAGCGGGATCGAGGTGGCCATGTCCGACCGATCCACCTGCATCGGCACCGCGCCAAATCCAGGCGTGAGCTGGTCCGGCGTCCTGTCCGGCTGCAACAGCCCCTATCCCTACCGCGTGATCTTCGATACGCGGTCCAACCCGCTCCGCGAGGGGCTGGATGTGGTCTTCGATGCCGTCGGGCTGGACCTTGCGCCGGTCGCCACCGTCGAGATCGATGGCCCGGCGGGCAATACCTGGACCTTCACCTCCCCGCCACCCGACCCCGACGACTGAGCCCGCGCCGGCGCGCCCGCGAAAAGAGACACCCGGGCTGGCCTCGGCCATTCCTCCCGGGTGCCCTTCCACTGGTGCGGTCATCGGCTCCCCAGCCTGTACCGCGGGGACAGGTTCCCGCGATTCCGGTTAGGAAATCGTAAAGGGTCCGTCCACTGGTTCAAAATACCCGCGCCGCAGGCCTCTTTTCTCTTGCGCGCGCGGCAGGCCGAAACGCGCCCCGTCGCGCCCCCTTCGGGAGCCCTCCGCGGCGCGTGTTGCCACGGATGCGGTGCGGGTGGTTCGCGGATCTCTATCCGGGTCTATCGGTGGCTGATCGGGCGTGGGTATTTGGGACCATTGGAAGGATCAGAGTGGCCAGACCACGAGGATCGTGGGGATCGAGACGGCGATGACGATGATCTCCAGCGGCAGGCCCATGCGCCAGTAATCGCCAAACCGGTAGCCGCCGGGGCCGAGGATCAGCGTGTTGTTCTTGTGGCCGATGGGCGTGAGGAAGGCGGCGGAGGCGGCGACGGCGACGGCCATCAGGAACGGGTCGGGGGAGACGCCGAGCGATTGGGCCATGGTGATGCCGACCGGCGCCGCGACGATGGCCGTGGCGGTGTTGTTGAGGACGTCCGACATCGTCATCGTCACCACCATCAGGACCGTCAGGATGGCCCAGGGCGGCAGCCCGCCGGTGAGGTCCACGAGGGTTCCGGCGATCAGTTCGGTGCCGCCGGAGGTCTCCAACGCCGCACCGAGGGGGATCATCGAGCCCAGCAGCACCACGACCGGCCATTCGATATGATCGTAGATCTCGGCCAGCGGCAGGATCTTCAGGAGCACATAGCCCACCGCCACGATCCCCAGTGCGATGGGCAGGTAGATGATGCCGAGCGAGGCGGCGATCACGGCCACGGCGAACAGGCCGATCGCGGCCCAGGTCTTGCTGTTGTTGGTCACCGTCAGGCCCCGATCGGCCAGGGTCAGCCCGCCGAGCCAACTCACGACATCGTCGGAGCGGTCCGACGGGGCGAGGAGGAGCAGGATATCGCCCGGCTCCACCACCGTCTTGCGCAGGCGTTTGGTGATCCGTGTGCCCTTGCGCGCGATCCCCATCAGCGTCGTGCGCTGGCGCCAGGCCAGGCCGATGCTCTCGGCCGTCTTGCCCGCGATCCGCGCCCCCTCGGGCACCACCATCTCGATGAAGCTCACCCCATCGCCCACCGCGTCCGAAGCGGCATTGCCGGCCTCCGCCGTCTCCAGGTTCTGGCCGACGCGGAATTCGTCCAGCGCCTCGGGGGCGGCTTCCAGCACCAGCACATCGCCGTCGCGGAGCGTCAGGTTGCGGCCGGTGCCGAAGCGCCGTTTGCCATCGCGCATGATCCCCAGAAGGCCCACATCGGCCTCGGCCGCCGGGCCCTCAAGGTCGCGCAGCCGCGTTCCGGCCAGCTTGCTGCCTTCGGGCAGGCGCAGCTCCGCGATATAGGGCGCCAATTCGGCCAGCTGGTCACCGCCCACGCCGCTGTCGCGGTTCGGGATCAGGCGCCAGCCGATCAGCGCCACGAAGCTCAGGCCCGCAATCGCCGCGACACCGCCCACGGGCGCGAAATCGAACATGCGGAATGGCTCTCCCAGGCTGTCCTGGCGGATCGTGGCGATGATGATGTTGGGCGGGGTGCCGATCAGCGTTACCATGCCGCCCAGGATCGTGGCGAAGCTGAGCGGCATCAGCGACACGCCGGGGCTGCGCCCGGCCTTGCGCGCCGTGGCGATATCGACCGGCATCAGGAGCGCCAGCGCCGCCACGTTGTTCATGAAGGCCGACAACACGCCGCCGATGCCGCCCATGATGGCGATATGCGCACCCAGGCCGCGCGAGGCATCCACAAGCGTGCGCGTGATCAGGAAGACCGCGCCCGAGCGCACCAGCCCGGCGGAGACCACCAGCACCAGCGCCACCACCAGCGTGGCCGGATGGCCGAAGCCCGCAAACGCGTCGGAGGCGGGCACGACGCCCAGAACCGCGCCCGCCATCAGGGCGCTGAACGCGACAAGGTCGTAGCGGAACCGCCCCCAGAGCAGCAGGCCGAAAACGATACCGAAAAGCGAAAACAGGATGATCTGGTCTTGCGTCATGGCGCGACCCTAACGCGGGGCGGGCAGGGCCGGTAGCGTCGATTTTCACGGGCGACGGAACATCGTCCCCGATCCGTGGTACACTGCAGCAAAGACCGGAGAGGACGATGATAAAACTGTCTCTGATCGTGATCGCGGGCGTGCTGAGCCTGTCGACGCTGCCGTTTTTCGGGTAGCGGCACCGGCCGATCTCACGGGGGCGTGACAGGGTCTCACGCGCCTGTGTTCCAAAGGTAAGGACAGCCTCCATGCCTTTGCCGGCGGGGCTGCGCCATAGTCGGGGCATACACCAAAGCAAACCCCTGCAATCCACATCCGAAGGACCTCCGACCATGACCCGCAAGACCGTTTTCACATTCACCCTCGCTATCTCCGCCGCGCTGATCGGCACCATGGTTCTGGGCAGCGGCGAGGCGATGGCCGATTGCTACTGGCCGGTCTACCGCAGCTGGTAAGCCCCTCCGCAAATCCCCTTCGCCGCACGCGCGGGCCGTCCCCTCCGGCCCGCGCTTTTTTTTGTTGGGTTCGCGCGGCGCGGCCGGTTGCGCTATCTTGGGTTCATGTCGGACGATCTGCTCACCCGTTTCAAAACCGTGGCCGAGGCCCATGACGGCATTCAGGTGAAGGGCAAGAAGATGCCCTACACCGCGATCAACGGGAACATGTTTGCGTTTGTGTCGCCCGAGGGCGAGCTGTGTTTGCGCTTTGACGAGGCGCGGCGGGCCGCGCTGGCGGCGCGCCATGATGTCGGGCCGGTGCTGGAATACGGAGCGGTCATGCGGGGCTATGTGGCGATCCCGGTTGCGGACGACGCTGATCTGGCCCCGCTATTTGCCGAGAGCCTTGCGTTCGCGCAAACCCTCAAGCCCAAACCCACCAAAAAGACCTAGCGCCAGTTGATCTCGAACCGGCAGGCCGCCGCGCCCTGGGCGCCGCAACGGGTTTCGCACGCCTGCGCGCGCCGGTGCACGAGGCTGGAGAATAGCCGCTCAAACACCGCCGCATGCCAGTGGCAGAGCGGCCTGTCCGAGGTCTCGCCCCGAACAAACGGATTGTCGTGGATCTCGAAAACGGTCGGTGGCCCGGCCTCTGCCGTCACACGGCCCGATCCGCAAAACGTCCAGGCGTGGGACAGGATTGCCCGGCTCAGCACCCGCGCGGCCCAGGGCGCGGGCAGGGCGCGCAGCACGGCCTGCGCCGGGCGCGGAATGCGGTGGGTCAGGATGTAATCGCCCACCGCCAGCCCGGCGGCGCGCGCCATGGGCCGGGCAGTGTCGGGAAACCGGGCGCGCATGGCTTGGTGGATGGCCGCCACCGGGCCCTCGTCAATCATGCTGGAGCCGTCGGGCACGTCGAGCACGCCGTTTTCCAGAAACAGCGCCCGCCGCGCCGCCACGCCGTGGGTGGCATCCAGAATGGGGGCCAGCTGGATCAGCGCATTGGGGCCAATGCGCGCCTGCCGGGCCCCGGGGCCGTCAGCCACCCGGCCGGGTGCCGACGGCGTCCATCTCGGCCTCCGTCATCTGCTCCTCTCCCCCGCCGCAGGCCTTCACCTCGGCCCCGTTCGGCATCTTGAAGGCGGTGCGCTCCTTGGCGCGCTCCTTCATCTGCGCCTTCACGGCCTCCCGGCGTTCGGCGGCCCTTGCGGCGCGGTCGGCGGCGGCCTCCCAATCCTCCATCTGGGCCTCGGCAATCGTGCGGGTCTCGTCGAAATCGAACTGCACCTTGTCCTTGGTCTGCGGCCCCCAATACCCCGCTTTGCCAAGGTCATAGAAGGTGCGGCTGACACCGGCCTTCAGGAACGCCTTCAGGCACCCCAGCAGATAGCGCCGCCGATACCCCGTCCCGCGCCACGGATAATGGAACAAAGCCTTGCGCATGTAGAAACGGCGGTAATTCTTCATCACCCCGTCCAGCAATTCGCCCCGCGTCATCGCCTCGGGTTTCATGATCGGCGTCACGAAATTGTACTTGGAGAAGTCGTAGATCTCGACCTGGTCCTTCAATTCCTGAAACAGCGGCGTGAAGGGCCAGGGCGTGTACATCGACCAATTGGCCAGATCGGGCTGCCAGTCCCAGGCCATCTGGAACGTCTCTTCCAGCGTCTCCTCGGTCTCGTTGTCGAGGCCTACGATGAACTGCGCCTCGGTGAAGATATCGGCCTCTCGCAGCAGCCGGATCGCCTCCTTGTTCTCTTCGACCTTGGTTTCCTTGTTGAACTGGTCGAGCTTCATCTGCGCCGCCGCCTCGGTGCCCAGGCTCACATGCACCAACCCCGCCTTGCGGTAGAACTTCAGCAGATCGCGGTCGCGGTAGATGTCGGTGACCCGCGTGTTGATCCCCCATTGTACGCGCCGTGGCAGATCGCGCCGGATCAGCTCCTCGCAGAAGGCCACGAATTTCTTCTTGTTGATGGTCGGTTCCTCGTCGGCAAGGATGAAGAAACCGACGCCGTGATTGTCTACAAGATCCTCGATCTCATCGACCACGCGGATCGGGTCGCGCACGCGGTAATCGCGCCAGAATTTCCATTGCGAACAGAACGAGCACGTGAACGGACAGCCCCGCGCCAGATTGGGGATCGCCACCTTCTTGTTCAGCGGGATGTAGATGTATTTGTCCCATTCCAGAAGCGACCAATCGGGGTTGATACTGTCGAGATCCTTCACCGTCGCGGCGGCCTGCGTCGCCACGATCTGATCCTCCTCGCGGAAGGCCAGCCCCTTGATCGTCTTGCGGTCGGCGGGCCAGCGCCCGGCATGGATCGACTCGATGAGGTTGAGGAAAATCTCCTCCCCCTCGCCCCGCACGATCACGTCGATCCAGGGCGCCTCGCTCAAGACCTGCTTGTACATGAACGTGGCATGGACCCCGCCCAACACCCGCACCGCGCCGGGTACGACATCTTGCGCGATCTTCAGCACCGCCTCGGCCTTGTAGATCGACGGCGTGATCGCGGTGCAGCCCACAACGTCCGGGTCGAGCGCGCGCAGGCGCTCGGCCAGGGTCTCGTCTTCCAGATGGTTGGTCATCGCATCCAGAAACGTCACATCCGTATATCCCGCATCGCGCAGGTGCCCGGCCAGGTAAGCGACCCAGGCCGGCGGCCAGTTCCCCGCGATCTCAGCGCCGCCGGAGTGATAATTCGGGTGGATAAGGACGATTTTCATGGCGGTGCCGCTCCCTGACTGTCACGTCAAGTTTACACATCGCCGGAAAATGCGGTTTGACTCAGATCAAGCGGAATTCGGGGCCGCAGCACCCGGCCGCCCCAGGGAACCCGGTCCCTTTCCCGGCACGGATCGCGCCCCGTCTTGTCGCCCAAACCCACAATCCCTATACACCTGCAAAACCCGTCACAACAGACCCGGAGGCGCGCATGGCCGGCCATTCAAAATGGGCAAATATCCAGCACCGCAAGGGGCGGCAGGACAAGCTGCGCTCCAAGCTGTTTTCCAAGCTTGCCAAGGAAATCACCGTGGCCGCCAAGATGGGCGACCCCGACCCCGACAAGAACCCCCGCCTGCGCCTCGCGGTGAAGGAGGCGAAGTCCAATTCCGTGCCCAAGGACGTGATCGACCGCGCGATCAACAAGGCCACCGGCGGAGATGCCGAGAATTACGACGAGATCCGCTATGAGGGTTACGGCCCTTCCGGCGTGGCCGTGATTGTCGAGGCGATGACCGACAACAAGAACCGCACCGCGTCGACCGTGCGCTCCACCTTCTCCAAGAACGGCGGAAACCTGGGCGAAACCGGCTCCGTCGGCTTCATGTTCGAGCGCAAGGGGCAGGTGACCTACCCACTCTCCGCCGGTGACGCCGACACGATCATGATGGCCGCGATCGAGGCCGGCGCCGAAGATGTCGAGACCAATGACGGCGACGGCGATGAAGACCCCGGCAACCACGTCATCTGGTGCGCCGATACCGATCTCAACGACGTCTCCAATGCGCTTGAAGCGGACCTGGGCGAATCCGAATCCACCAAACTCGTCTGGCGCCCCACGACGACCACCGAACTGGGCCTGGAAGACGCGCAGAAGCTGATGAAGCTGATCGAAGCGCTGGAGGATGACGACGACATCCAGACCGTCACCGCGAATTTCGAGATTTCCGACGAGGTGATGGCGCAGCTGGCCAGCTGATATCAGCGGGGTGGGCTGAGCGGCGGCAATCGATCCTGGAAGATCGACGATTTGACGATGGATGTGTGGGTTTCGGCCCGGTCGTGAAACGGCAGCAGGATTTCATCCAACTCGGCGATATCGGCCACCGCCAGGCGGGCGACGTAACAATCGTCACCCGTGACGCGGTCGCAGGACAAAAATCGCGTCTCGTCTTCGATCATCCGCTCGACGGCCTGCAATTGCCCACTGCGGGGTTTGAGCCGGACCAGCGCCTGGATCGTGTAGCCAAGGGCGCGCAAATCGACGCGCGCCGCAAAGCCGTTGATCTGCCCGGTCTCGCGCATTCGGCGCAACCGCTCACCCACGGCGGGGCCCGTCAGGCCCACCTCTTTTCCAATCTCGGCCAGGCTCGCGCGCCCATCCTCTTCAAGGCATGCGATGATCTTGCAATCCGTTGAATCCAGCAATCTCGACATGAAAGCGCCATAGCCGAAATGCCGATGATATGAAAGACAAACCCAATAATTGCCATCGGGATCGATGGGACATTCGCCGGGCGGGGCGCTAATCTCAACGACGATTTGGATTAGGAGGCAGCCATGAATGTTCAAAGAATTGCCGCGTTCAGCCAAGATGGTGAAGGGGGAAACCCGGCAGGCGTTGTCTTGCTGGATGCGCCTGTTGGTGCGGACGAGATGGCGCGGGTCGCGGCCGACGTGGGGTATTCGGAAACCGCCTTTGCCGTGGCGCAGGACGAGGACGGGACGGCCTGGCGCGTTCGCTACTTCTCGCCGGAATCCGAAGTGCCGTTCTGCGGCCATGCGACCATCGCGCTCGGGGCTGCGCTTGGCCTGCGCGGCGGGGAGGGCACCTACGCGCTGACGCTGAACGATGCGTCGATCACCGTCGAGGCCGAAGGGACGGGGGACAAGATGACGGCCACGCTGTTGTCACCGCCCACGCGCAGTCAAAGCCTTTCGGCGGAAGAACAGGAAGACGTCCTGGCCCTGCTGCATCTCGATCCCGATGACCTCGATCCAAGGCTTGCACCGGCGCGGATCCATGGCGGTGCGGATCATGTTGTCCTGCCGCTGAAATCGCGCGCCACATTGGCCGCGATGACTTATGATCTGGATGCGGGGCGCACGATCATGCGCAAACATGATCTTGTCACCGTGATGCTCGTATTCATCGATGGCGATCAAAGCTTTGTCGCCAGAAATGCCTTTGCTTCGGGCGGTGTTCTGGAAGACCCGGCCACCGGTGCGGCCGCGGCGGCCTTTGCGGGATATCTGCGCGATCAGGGCTGGCCCCATGGCGGGCAATTCGTCATCCGGCAGGGCGAGGATATGGGCAGCCCGTCCCTGATCCAGGTGCGTTTGGATGATGAGAAGGGCGCGCCCGTCCGCGTCACGGGCGCGGCCCGAACGATCGAATAGGGGGCGGCGCGGGCTGCACCCTCGCCTGCGGGGTCTGCACCGTTGGCCAGACCGGCGCGGCGTCAGCCCGTTCGCCGCCGCGCCGCCGCGCGCTTCAGGCTCGCCGTAATCCCGGACAGCACCTCCTTGTTCTGGCGCGGAACCTGCCAGTAAAGCGGCGTCTCCAGTACGATATCAGGGCGCAAGGCCACCAGCGCACCGCTTTCGAAATGCGGGGCAATCATCTCTTCGGGGTTCACCGCCCATCCCAGACCGGCCTTGGCCGCATCGGTGATGCCGTGGGTCGAGGGCAGGTAATGCGTTGGCAGCGTTGAGATATTGATCTCCGCCACCTTCGAAGCCCAGGCCCGCTGCAATCGATCCTTGCGGCTGTAGGTGAGCGCGGGCGCGCGCAGGAGGGCGGAGAGGGTGACGCCCTCGGCGAAGTGATAATCCGCGAAAGCCGGTGAGGCGAAGCCCACATAACGCAGCGGTCCCAGCGGGGTGATGTCGCAGCCCGCCACCGGCACCGCGCGGGCGGTGATCGCGCCCGCCGCTTCACCTGACAGGAGCAGGCGTTCGGAATGGTCCTGATCGTCGATGATGAGATCGTAGAAGAGCCAGTCTTCCTGCGGCAGGGCGGGCAGGACCCAGGAGGCCAGCGTGTCGGCCGTCACCGCGATTCTGAGTGGCGCGTCGAGATAGATCGGCGCCATTTTCAGGCGGTCGGCCAGCCGCTGTTCCATCAATGCCAGCGTTTCGGCATGGGCGCGGATCTTCTGTCCGGCCTCGGTCGGTTTGACCGGGCGGCTGCGCAGCAGAAGGACGGCGCCGACATGCTCCTCCAGCCCGCGGATGCGCTGGGAGATCGCGGATTGCGAGACGCCCAGGCGCGCGGCCGCCCGATCGAAGGATCCGGTATCGAGCACGGCGGCGAGCGCGGCGAGGGAGGCACGGTCAAACATTAGCATTGCTTATACTACATCTTTACTATGCGTTCGACTAATGAACGAACCTGCGTTACCGGGTGACCAAATCCTAACGAAACGCCCCCTCATGCCGTCCGTTTTTGCCGCCGGGTTCGCTCTTTCGATCTCGCTGATCCTCGCCATCGGTGCGCAGAACGCCTTCGTCCTGCGCCAGGGCCTGCGGCGCGCCCATGTGGGGGCGGTGGTGCTGATCTGTTGCCTCTCCGAAGCGGTGCTGATTTTCGCGGGCGTCGCGGGCTTCGGTGTGGTCGCCGAGCGCGCGCCCTGGGCGTTGGAGGCGATGCGCTGGGGTGGGGCCCTGTTCCTGCTGGTCTACGGGCTGCGCTCGCTCCACGCCGCCTGGACATCAACCGACGCGCTGGAAACCGGCGGCGCTGCCACGCAGAGCCTGTCGGCCGCCATCGGCACGGCGCTGATCCTGACCTGGGCCAATCCGCATGTGTATCTCGATACGGTCGGCCTGATCGGCGCGGTCGCTGCCACCTATGGCCCGGCGCGGTGGACCTTTGGCGCGGGTGCGCTCGCCGCGTCCTGCGTCTTCTTCGTGACCCTCGGCTATGGCGCGCGGGGACTTGCGCCGATCTTTGCCAGGCCGCGGGCCTGGGCGGTGCTGGACGGGATCGTGGGCGTGACCATGCTGGCGCTTGCTGCGAAACTGGCGCTCAGCCCCTGAACGCGCCTTGCCCCCGCCGCGCCCCGGTGATCTGTTGGGCGCAGATGGACACGCCCGATACCCCAAAATCCGCAATCGCCGCGCCGATTTCCCGCCCCGGCATGGGCATCTTCTGGATGCTGGTCACCGGCATCTGCTTTGTCAGCGTGACGGCCAGCGTGAAGATGGTGGGGGATGCGGTGCCGTCGACCCAGGCCGGATTCCTGCGCTATGCGCTGGGCCTGATCTTTCTGATCCCGATGCTGCCCGCGGTGCGGCGGGTGCGGGTGCGCGGCGCGCTGGGCGGGCTGTTTCTGGCGCGGGGGATGGCCCATGCGCTGGCGGTGTCGCTGTGGTTCTTTGCCATGGCGCGCATCCCGATTGCCGATGTGACCGCGCTCAATTACCTCAACCCGGTCTATGTGATCCTTCTGGCGGTGGTGTTTCTGGGTGAGCGGCTGGGGCCATGGCGGATCGCGGCGGTGGCGGTGGCCTTCATCGGGACCTTCGTGATCATCCGGCCCGGATTTCGCGAGATCGATCCGGGCCATATCGTGATGCTCTTCGCGGCCGTCGCCATGGCGGCGAGCTATTTTCTGGCGAAGCTTCTGTCGCAGCGGGTCGCGGCGGAGGTGGTGGTGTTCTACCTGTCGATCATCGTGCCGGCCGTTCTCCTGCCCTTTGTCCTGCCGGTCTGGGTGCCGGTGGCGTGGGTCGATCTGGGCTGGCTGTTCGTCTGCGCCGCCTTTGCGACGGCGGGCCATTACACGATGACGCTGGCCTTCCGCGCCGCGCCCCTGACAGTGACGCAGCCGGTCGCCTTCCTGCAACTGGTCTGGGCGACGCTTCTGGGGGTGCTGGTGTTCTCGGAGGCGGTCGATGGCTTCGTGTTGCTGGGTGGCGGGATGATCATCGCGGCGGTCAGTTTCATCACCTGGCGCGAGGCGATGCGGGGCCGCAGACCCGGCCCGGCGGAGCTTCCCAAACTGCCCTGAAATTGAGCAGGCGCCCGGCCGTTCGCCCATGGCGATACCAATTTCTCACGCCGCAGCGCCGCAAATGGGCGGTGCGGGCTTGAGCCCGCCGCGCGCCGCATCTTGATGGAGGTCTCAGGCGGGAGGACGTGCAGATGACCCTTGAGGCCCTGGTTTTTGGCGGGATTGGCACCCTGGCCGAGTGTGCGGAAACCGATCGCAAGGCCTGGAACAGCGCCTTTCGGGCCCATGATGTGGATTGGCATTGGTCCTGGCATACCTACGCGGAATTGATGCGGGCGGGCGGCGACCGGCAATTGGCCTCGCGCTACGTCGCGATGACGGGACAGGCCTGTGGCGTGCCGGCGGAGGTGCTGGATGCGACTCATCAGAATGTCTTTGCCTCGTGCCTGACCCATGAGATGCCGTTGCGCCCCGGTGTGGCGCGGGTGCTGTCGTGGTCGATCCGGGCGGGGTTGCGCCTGGCGCTGGTGACGCGGGCCGAGGCGCTGCCGGTGCGGGCGCTGTTGCAGGCGACGGCGCGGCAACGTTCGGGCATCGAATTTGACGTGGCGGTGCTGCGCGGGGACGTGCCGCATATGGCACCGCATCCCGATGCGATGGAATTTGCCCTGGACGCGTTGGGCGTGGGGCGGGGCCGGGTGGCGGTGGTGGCCGATACGCCCGCCATGGCGCTGGCGGCCCAGGAGGCCGGGCTGCCGGTTCTGGCCTTTCCGGGGCTGCTGGCGGAGGTGGAGCCCGATGATTTCGGGGCGTTGCCGCGCACGAGCGTTCTGAGTGCGGAGGCGGTGACGGGCGCCTGGGTCGGCTGGCAGGACACCGCGGCGCAATAGGGGCATTTGACCTATCGCAAAGCGCGCGCGGCGCGGCGGCGGCAGAGTGGGCCGACACATTGCCAGAGGAGGCCCGCCGATGTCCCATACACCCCATGAATTGCAGGAAGAATTCCCCGGCCAGGCCGAACAGATCCACGCCCTGAAGGAGAGCAATGCCCATTTCGCGAAACTGGCCGACGCCTATCACGAGATCAACCGGGCCGTGCACCGGGCCGAGACCGGGGTGGAGCCGGTGGAGGATCTGGCCGAGACCCGGATGCGCAAGGAGCGGATGCGCCTGAAGGACGAGATTGCCGGGATGCTGGCCAAGGCCTGATCCGAAAGGCGCGGCTGCGCCGCATGTCTTTTGCCTCGCGTCGGCGCTGGCGCGCCTTGGGCTCAGGAGCCGGGGGAGATCCCCCGGGGCCCCTTTTGGGTATTTCGGACCAGTGGACGGGGTCAGGCGGTGTCGTCTGACGGGCCTTCGAGATGGGCCTGGAAGCGTTCGAAGAACTGGTCGGCCATTTTTGTGGCGAAGCTGTCGACGAGCCGCGAGCCCAATTGCGCCAGCTTGCCGCCCACCTTGGCGTCGACATCGTAGCGCAGGTCCGTGCCGCCGTCGGGATGGTCGGAGAGGTGCACCTCGGCCGCGCCCTTGGCGAAGCCCGCGACGCCGCCCTTGCCTTCGCCGGAGATGGTGTAGCTTTCGCCCGGGACGACATCGGAGAGGGTCACCGCGCCCTTGAACGTGGCCTTGACCGGGCCGACCTTCTGTTTGACCACGGCCTCGAAGCCGTCTTCCGGGGTGCCCGTGAGCTCTTCGCAGCCGGGGATGCAGGCCTTCAGGACCTCGGCCTCATTCAGGGCGGCCCAGACGCTTTGGCGGTCGGCGGCGATGTGGCGGCTGGCATGCAGTTCCATGGGCGGGTTCCTTCAGTGGCGTCAGACAGGGGTAGCGGGGCGGGGCGGGCGGCGTCAATGCGCTAGGGCGCCACCTCATAAGGCAGAGTGCCCCGGCGGTTGGGGTCGACACTGAGCCGACGTTCCAGCGGTGGGACGGCGCGTTGGTGGCAATTGGCGCGTTCGCAGATCCGGCACGAGATCCCGATGGGCTGAAAGGCGCTTTCGCGGTTCAGATCGAGGCCGTCGGCATAGACCAGCGCCGCGGCGTGGCGCACTTCGCACCCGAGCGAGATGGCGTAGCGGCGTGTCGGGCTTCCCCAGGCGCCGCCGGATTTCGAGACGTCGCGGGCCAGGATCACGTAGCGTGCGCCGTCGGGCGTTTCGGCCAGTTGGCGCAGGAACCGACCGGGTGTTTCGAACGCCTGGTGCACGTTCCAGAGCGGGCAGGCGCCGCCGAACCGCGCGAATTGCAGGAGTGTGGCGGAGTGGCGTTTGGTGACGGTGCCTGCCTGATCCACGCGGGCGAAGAAGAACGGGATGCCCTTGGCCTGCGGGCGCTGCAGGGTGCTGAGCCGATGGGCGATCTGTTCGATCGAAGCCTCAAAGGCGATGGCGAGGCGCTCCAGATCGTGGCGGGTGTCCTGGGCGGCTTCGGCGAAGCGCGTATAGGGCATCAGGCAGGCGCCCGCGAAGTAATTGGCCATGCCGATCCGTGCGATCTCGCGCGCGGTGTCGGATTGGAAGCGGGCCAGATCGAGGGTGGCTTCGATCAGGTCGTGCTGACCCAGAAGCGCGTATTGGTGCAGCAGCTGGAAGCGCTGGGTTTCGGGCGCGGCGCGGGGTGAGAGGGTGAGCACCCTGGTGGCGGGATCGTAGTGGCGCACGCCTTCACCGGCGGCGTGGCGGAGCGTGACGCCGCGATCGGCCAGCACGCTTTGGGCATGGGCGGCGAGATCGCCGCTGGCCCGCGCGGCGAAGCGCTCGGCGGCGCGGTCCACGGCGTCGACGTAATTGTCGGTGTAGTGGAAGAAATCGCGCACCTCTTCCCAGGGGCTGGCCGTGGCGGAGGTTTGCTGACCGAGCGCCTCGTCGAGGGAGGCGAGGCGCTCATGGGTTTGCCGGTAGGCGCGGTGGAGCTCCAGGAAGGCGCGGGCGAGGGATGGCGCATTGGAGGCGGTGAGGCGCAGATCAGCCAGCGCGGGGGCGGCATCGGCGAAGATCGGATCGGCCAGCGCCTCGCGCATGTCGGATAACAGACGGTCGGTATCGGAGGCGGCGAACTCGGTGACATCGGCGCCGAAATCCTGTGCCAGGCCCAGAAGGACCGCGGTGGAGAGCGGGCGGTTGTTGTTCTCCATCTGGTTGAGATAGGGCAGGGAGATGCCGAGCTTGGCGGCAAAATCCTTCTGGGTCAGGCCGACCCTGGTGCGCAGGGAGCGGAGCTTGGCACCGGCATAGAGTTTCTGGGCTGGCATGGTACACCTCGGACTTTGCTAAACCCGGTTTGCCGGTTTGCAAAGCGGCGTGCAAGCCTCAGCCCGTGACCTGTGCTTCGCGCCGGATCACGTAGAGGATCGCGATTACGGCGAGGATGGAGGTGGTGAGCATGATCAGGATCAGCGGATAGGCCCCGTCGCCCCGGGTCAGGAGCGCACCGGCACCGGCCGACAGGGTGGCCCCGCCGCCGAGCATGATCGCGCCGCCAAGCCCGCTGGCCGTGCCCGCCAGATGCGGGCGCACGGACAACATGCCGGATGTCGCATTGGGCAGGACCATGCCATTGCCGAGGCCAACGAAGGTCATGAACCCGAAAAACACCAGCGCCGTTTTCAGCCCGGCGAGGAAGAACAGAAGCGACAGCGTCAGGCCCACCGCCGACACGACGCAGCCCCAGAGCACCATCGTATTGATGCCGTAGCGCATCGAGTAGCGCCCCGAGATGCCGTTGCCGAAGAAGTACCCCAGGGCGGGCGCGCCGAAATAGAGGCCGACCTCGGTGGCCGACAGGCCGAACACCTCGGAGCCGACATAGGGCGCGCCGCCGAGATAGGCGAAGAACGCACCGGAGGCGAAGCCCGCGGACAGGCAATAGCCCCAGAACCGGCGGGCCGTCAGAAGCTCGGGATATTCGCGGAATTGCTCGGCGAAGCTTGCGGACTGAGCCTGCGCGGTTTCGCCCAAATCCAGCCAGATCAGCGTGAGTACCAGCACACCCAGCGCCAGCAGCATCCAGAAATTCGCCTGCCACCCCAGCGTCTCGTCAAGCACGCCGCCGATGGCGGGGCCGATCATCGGCACCACGGCCATGCCCATCGTCACATAACCGATCTGGCTTGCGGCCTGGGCCTCGTCATACATGTCGCGCACCACGGCACGGCCGAGCACAAGGCCCACGACCACCACGGCCTGCATCATGCGGAAGAACAGGAATACTTCGATGGAGCGCGCCAGCAGGCATCCGATCGTGGCAAGAAGAAACAGGATCAGCCCGCCGATCAGAACCGGCCTACGCCCGAACCGGTCGGAGATCGGGCCGATCACCACCTGCAACACGGCATTGACCGCCAGGTAGAGCGACACCGAGAGCTGCATCACCCGGTAATCGGTCTCGAAATAGGTGGTCATCGCGGGCAGCGAGGGCAGGAAGATGTTCATCGACAGCGCGCCAAGGCCCGTCAACACGATCAGTGTGAAAATATGTGGAGGGGTGGCGCGGCTCAAAAACTGCACCGGTAACGGCGTGCTCATGGCTGACGAAGTAAAGGGCCGGGGCGGGGGCGTCCAGTGCGCCGGCGCACAGAATGGGCCTGGTATCCGCAGATTTGCAGTTTTGCAAATTAGACATTCAATTTGCAAACCGATTTGCAAATATACGAAATGGTGATGGCCTGCCGGACAGGGCTTGCCTAGGTTGCACCAACTCACAAAGGGAGACCTCGCCATGGCCGATATTCTGGCAGAGCTTGAAACACGCCGCGCCGATGCCCGTGCCGGTGGTGGGGAAAAGCGCGTCACCGCCCAACACGCCAAGGGCAAACTCACGGCCCGCGAGCGGATCGAGCTGTTGCTGGATGAGGGGAGTTTCGAGGAATACGACATGTTCGTCACCCATCGGACAACCGAGTTCGGCATGGCCGCCAACCGCCCGCCCGGTGATGGCGTCGTGACGGGCTGGGGCACGGTCAATGGCCGTCAGGTCTATGTGTTCAGCCAAGATTTCACGGTTCTGGGCGGGTCGGTATCGGAAACCCATGGCCAGAAGATCTGCAAGATCATGGATATGGCGATGCAGAACGGCGCGCCGGTTGTGGGCATCAACGACTCGGGCGGCGCGCGGATTCAGGAAGGCGTGGACTCGCTGGCCGCCTATGGCGAGGTCTTCCAGCGCAATATCGAAGCCTCGGGCGTGGTGCCGCAGATCTCGATGATCATGGGGCCGTGTGCCGGCGGGGCCGTCTATTCCCCGGCGATGACCGATTTCATCTTCATGGTGAAGGATTCGTCCTACATGTTCGTGACCGGCCCGGACGTGGTGAAGACGGTGACGAACGAGGTGGTGACCGCCGAGGAATTGGGTGGCGCGTCGACCCATACACGGAAATCATCCGTCGCCGACGGGGCCTTCGAGAATGACGTCGAGGCGCTCAACGAGATCCGCCGCCTGATCGACTTCCTGCCGCTTTCCAACCGCGACAAGCCGCCGGTGCGGCCCTTCTTCGACAGCCCGGACCGCATCGAGGACAGCCTTGATACGCTGGTGCCGGACAATCCCAACCAGCCCTACGATATGCATGAGCTGATCACGAAAATCGCCGATGAGGGTGATTTCTACGAGATCCAGGCGGAGTTTGCGAAAAACATCCTGACCGGGTTCATCCGGCTGGAGGGGCAGACCGTGGGCGTGGTCGCCAATCAGCCGATGGTGCTGGCCGGTGTGCTGGATATCGACAGCGCACGCAAGGCGGCGCGGTTCGTCCGCTTCTGCGATTGCTTCGAGATCCCGATCCTGACGCTGGTGGATGTGCCCGGCTTCCTGCCCGGCACCGCGCAGGAATATGACGGGGTGATCAAACACGGCGCGAAACTGCTCTTCGCCTATGGCGAGGCGACGGTGCCGAAAGTGACCGTGATCACGCGCAAGGCCTATGGCGGGGCATATGTGGTGATGGCGTCCAAACATTTGCGGGCGGATATGAACTACGCCTGGCCGACGTCCGAGATTGCAGTGATGGGGGCCAAGGGAGCGGTGGAGATCCTGCACCGCTCGGATCAGGGCGACCCCGACAAGATCGCCGCCCATACCAAGGAATACGAGGACCGCTTTGCCAATCCGTTTGTCGCCGCCGAGCGCGGATTCGTGGACGAGGTGATCCAGCCCCATTCCACCCGCCGCCGCGTCTGCCGCGCCTTCGCGGCGCTCCGTCGCAAGGAGCAGAAGCGGCCGTGGAAGAAGCACGATAACATTCCGCTCTGATGGCCCGCGACGCATGGCATATCACGCGCGATGAGCGCACCCTGACCCTGTCGCGCACCCGCGACGTGCGGTTCGACCTTGCGCAGTTGAGCTTCATCCCTGGGGAGGGGTTGAGCCGGTCGCGCCTGGCCCACCAGATCCGGCAAGACATGTGGCGCAAGTTGCAGCGCCTGCGGGGCTTTTCCCCGGCGGTGCGCGTCACGGTGCAGGAGGGCGGCATGGCCGTGCTGGCCGGTGGCGCGGTCAACGGCCCGGTGACGCGCCGCGCGGCCGATACGATTGCCGAGATGCTGGACGATCCCGACCTGCGGGCACGCTGGATCAAACATGCGCGGAGGCGGACATGATCCAGATTGATGGTTCGCCCCGCGGCGTCTTTTCTGATCCCACCCGCCAGCCCTTTCCCGGAACCACCCGGCGCCCCGGCGCGTTCGGGTGGAAAGGAGAATGCCATGACCAAGGATCACGGGCCGTCCATCAAGGACGACGAAACCTACGAAGCCCTGCGCGAAGACGGCGCGTCGAAGGAGAAGGCCGCGCGGATTGCCAACGCGCAGGCGTCGGATTCGCAATCGCCCTCGGAAAAGGGCGGCAAGGCGCAGGCCTACGAGGAGTGGACCAAGGACGCGCTTTACGAGCGCGCGCAGGAACTGGAGATCGACGGGCGGTCCGACATGTCCAAGGACGCGTTGATCGAGGCGTTGCGCACCAATTGAGGGCACGCGCGCCCGGGCGGGGTGCGCCATGAGCCAGTCCTTCACCATCACCCATGCCGATGACCGCCCGTTCAGGGGCGAAGGCCTTCGGGCGTTTTTCGAATACGCGGATCTTAAGGTTTCCGATGCGACGGGAGGAGCGTTCGGGGCCCAGGTGATCCGCGCCGTGCCGGGGCAGGAGAGCCCCGGCACCTGGCATTCGCACGATCTGGAGTTCCAGTTGGTCTATGTGACTAGGGGTTGGGTTGTGTTCGAATATGAGGGCGAGGGGGAGAATATGCTGCGCGCGGGGTCGTGCGTGTTGCAGCCCCCCGGTATCCGCCACCGGGAGGTGCGCCATTCTGACGATATGGAACTGATCGAGATCACGTCCCCTGCCGCGTTTGAGACCGCGCCAGAGGAGGCACCGTCGTGATGGGAAACGCGACGCTGGTCAAGGTGGCGGTGGGGCTGGCCGGGCTGGTCGTGCTGGGGCTTGCGATCCTGTTCCTCGCCCCGCAATCGCCTGGCACGGGGGCCGACGAGGCGGTTTGCACGTCAACGGAAACCGGCGTCGCGCCGTCCGGGCGGACGATATCGCTGTGTGAGATAATTCACGAAGCGCAGCCCTCCGGCGCGTCCTGGGCCGTGGTGCGGGTGCTGGACCCGGCGCTGTCCGATGATGCGCTGGGGCAGGACCATGCGGATCATGATTGGGCGTGTGAGACATGGGGCCTGACCGTCCTTGAAGCGGAGCCGCGCCCCGAGCGGATTGTCGTGCAGGTGATGGCGGCGCCATTCGTCCGTGGCGAGCCCGCGCAGGGGATAACTCAATCCATCGAGGCCTATTCGGTCGAAAACGGCACCTGCATATGGGAGTTGTTGTGATGTTTGATCAACATGTTGCGCCCCGTTCTTCATGCCATGGGCCATGTGATGCAATCGAGTCACAGGGTGGCCATTCTTGTGGAAAGACCTGTGGAGAACGCGGCCCATTGTGTAACGTCCGCCCTAGCTGCACACATGCAGCTGTACCTCGGACCGTGGCCGGGTCCATGGGCATCAGCCCGTTAGGCCCGGTCACACCGCGAGGCAAAAAGAAGAAGAAAACGGCCCGGGCGGAATTGCAGACGCCGCTTGCGCTGATACGGCAGGTCCTAAGGCACCATCCCCCAGTGTGCCGGAGCAGGACATTCCTTCTGACCGGACGGGGTCTCGGCCTCGTCCGGTATATTCCTGCCGCGGTGCCATCATGCTGAAACACCGTGGGTTTCCCTCCCGTCTGCCAAGCAGCGATTACCAGTTCACCATTCGGCGCGACAACAAGGGCGGCGCGACGAAGCTGATCATGCGCGAGCGCTATGCGGACCGCAAACCCGCCGATCGCCGCGCCGATGCCGCGTTCATGGAAGCACTGTGGCTGTTCTTCGGGGATCAGCCGTTCGAACGGGGAAATCTCGATGCCGGACGGCTGAGCTGGCTGTTCGAACGCGAGGTTGTGCCCGCCGAAGACCCGTTCGATCCCGAGAGTTACGAGGCGCTGTTGCGTATCGACGAAGGCCGTGCGCGGGCGGCGTTTCCCGAAGCCTTTGACGGCAGCGGGATCTGGGACGGGGGATCGGCATGATTTCGCCCGGCATTAACCTTTATGAGCGATTCACTGCGCACAAACCGGCCGTGGTGCGAACGCCCCTTTCGGCTCCGCAGGAACCTGCCATGGTCGTTCTGTCGGCCACTGTCCCCAGTTGTAAATACCCGGCCGACACCCACAAGACGTGTTACCCTTCCCCTTCAAAGCGGTCGGCCGGATCCCCGCGCCGACCGCTCTTTTTTTCTTTTTTCGACAGGCAGGGAAACCGGACTACTCCAAATGCGCGATTTCGTGTAGGAAGACGCATACGAGGATTATCGACAGGAGACGCACCACAATGCGCACGAAGTTTACCCTTACTGCCCTCTTTGCCGCTGCCATGGCGGTTTCCGGATGCGTCGCATCCGATCTTGAACGCGCCGGTATCGGCGCCGTTGTCGGCGGTGTCGGCACGGCCGCGCTTGGCGGGTCGGTTGCGACCGGCGTTGTGGCGGGTGCCGCAGCGGGCGCGCTTTGCGACGACGTCAACCTCTGCTGAGGGCATAGACGCGGGGCATACCCGCACCCGATCTGAGAATTCGGACCATCGGAGCCTTGCGGCCCCGGTGGTCTTTTTTGTTGTGCGGGCGGCCAAGACCCGCGGGGAAGGGACAGAGAGATGTTCAAGAAAATTCTGATCGCCAACCGGGGTGAAATCGCCTGCCGCGTGATCAAGACGGCCAAGCGCATGGGGATCCCCACGGTCGCCGTCTATTCCGACGCCGATCGCAATGCCCTGCATGTGAAGATGGCCGATGAGGCCGTGCATATCGGCCCGCCGCCCGCCGCCGAAAGCTACATCGTGATCGACAAGATCATGGAGGCGATCCGCAGCACGGGCGCCGATGCAGTGCATCCGGGATACGGGTTCCTGAGCGAAAACAGGATGTTCGCCGAGGCATTGGAGGCCGAAGGCGTGGCGTTTATCGGGCCGCCGGCCTCGGCCATCGAGCAGATGGGCGACAAGATCACCTCCAAGAAAATCGCGGCCGAGGCGGGCGTCAGCACGGTGCCGGGCCATATGGGCCTGATTGCGGATGCGGCCGAAGCAATCAAGATTTCCGGCGAGATCGGCTATCCCGTGATGCTGAAGGCCAGTGCAGGCGGCGGCGGCAAGGGGATGCGCATCGCGTGGTCCGAGGATGAGGTGGCCGAGGGCTTCCAGGCCTCCAAGAACGAGGCCGCGTCCAGCTTTGGCGATGACCGCATGTTCATCGAGAAATTCGTGACCCAGCCGCGCCATATCGAGATTCAGGTGCTGGCCGACCAGCACGGCAATGCGATCTATCTGGGCGAGCGGGAATGCTCGATCCAGCGCCGCAACCAGAAGGTGATCGAGGAGGCCCCGTCGCCGTTTCTGGATGAGGCGACGCGCAAGGCGATGGGCGAACAGGCCGTGAGCCTGGCCCAGGCTGTGGGATATACCAGCGCGGGCACCGTGGAATTCATCGTGGACGGGGAGCGGAACTTCTACTTCCTTGAGATGAACACGCGCCTTCAGGTGGAGCATCCGGTGACAGAGCTGATCACCGGCGTCGATCTGGTGGAGCAGATGATCCGCGTCGCGGCGGGCCATCCGCTGGATCTGGCGCAATCGGAGGTGACGTTGACGGGGTGGGCGATTGAGAGCCGCCTATATGCCGAGGATCCCTATCGCGGCTTTCTGCCCTCCATCGGGCGGCTGACGCGCTATCGCCCGCCCGCCGAGGTGGCCGCGGGGCCGCTTCTGACCACGGGCAATTGGCAAGGTGATGCCGAGGCCGGAGAGACCGCCGTGCGCAACGATACCGGCGTTTTCGAGGGCGGCGAGATTTCGATGTATTACGACCCGATGATCGCCAAGCTGTGCACCTGGGGGCCGGATCGGCCCACGGCGCTGGAGGCGATGCGCGTGGCGCTGGACGGGTTCGAGGTGGAAGGGATCGGCCACAACCTGCCGTTCCTGAGCGCGGTGATGGACCATCCGAAATTCGCCTCGGGCGACATGACAACGGCGTTCATTGCCGAGGAATACCCCGACGGCTTTGACGGCGTGGACCTGCCGGACGGCGAAAAGCGCCGGATCGCCGCAGCTGCGGCAGCCATGCACCGGGTGGCGGAAATTCGACGCACGCGGGTGTCGGGCCGGATGGACAACCACGAGCGCCATGTGGGCAGCGATTGGGTTGTCGTGATGGGCGACGAGGTGCCCTGGCCGCTGATCGTCGAGGGTGACAGGGGCGGGGCGACGATCCGCTTCGAGGATGGTGCGCGGATGCGGGTGGAGGGCGATTGGACGCCGGGCCAGTCGCTGGCGCGGATGTCCGTCGATGGGCGGCCCCTGGTCCTGAAAGTGGGCAAGGTGCCCGGCGGCTTCCGCCTGCGCACACGCGGGGCGGATATGAAGGTGCATGTGCGCACCCCGCGCCAGGCCGAGCTTGCCACGCTGATGCCCGCGAAACTGCCGCCCGATACGTCGCGGATGCTGCTCTGCCCGATGCCCGGGCTGGTTGTGAAAATCGACGTGGAGGAGGGCCAGGAGGTGCAGGACGGCCAGGCGCTGTGCACCGTCGAGGCGATGAAGATGGAAAACATCCTGCGCGCCGAGCGCAAGGGCGTGGTGGCCAAGATCAATGCCGCCCCCGGTGACAGCCTTGCCGTCGATGATGTGATCATGGAGTTCGAGTGAGAGGTTCAGGTATCATCCATCCCGCGCCGATGCCCCACGCCTTGAGGGGCGGGGCCGTTGAGCATTATTGGCCCTGCCGCAATTCTTCTTGCCGGAGCTGGAAATTGTCGATGGCGCGGATGATCTCGCGCACGTCGCGCGGGGCGGGGCGGCGCATGCCCACGGTGCCGTCCTTGGCAACGACAACCACGGAGAACCCGCGTGGCCGCAGCGCCGTCCGGATTGCCGAGCGCGCCGAGGGATCGGTATCGAAAATGATCACCACGTCGCGTTCCAGAAGCGCGTCGGGGCGCCGGGTCAACAGCTCCATCTGTTCGATGAAGCGGGGATCGGCGGGCGTGTCTGCAAAGACGACGATAGGCCGCGCGACCCACAAGAACTCCTCCAGCGTCAGATCGATCGCATCGCGGGGCGTCAGCGGGTCCACCGCCACCATCTCTGTCTCGGGTGCCGCATCATCCGCCATGACAATCGTGGCGGCGCTTGCATCCTGGGCGAGGGCGGGCATCGGTACGGTCAGGGCCGCGCTGAGCAAAAAGATCAGGGGAATTCGTCGCATAGGTCCTCCAGTCATCGCAGATATAGGCACCACGCCGAACAAAGCGAAGGCTTTCGCGCAGTTCAACGGGATGTTGACCGGATATTCACAAAACCTTGTCCCTGCCGCCACGCGGACCGCCACGGTGGTGGGACAGGGACGGGGTATGGACATGGTCCGGCACGAGCGCCCACCGCGAAGCAGCCCGTGGCGCACAGGCGCTGACCGCCAAATACGACAAAGACCTGGCATGGCCCGCCCCGGGCCGGCGGGCTTTGTCGACCCGATCGATGCCCCTCCGGCGGAGACCGGGGAGCAGACAGTTGAAGGAAGAGGATGATCCGATGACGGAGAAGACCGATGCCTGGCGCGAGATGGCGCAAAGGGAGCTGAAGGGGCGCGACCCGAGTGACCTGACGTGGAAGACGCTGGAAGGGATCGACGTGAAACCGCTCTACACGGCGGCGGATACGGCCGATCTGGGCCATATGGGCGCGCTGCCCGGCGAGGCCCCGTTCACGCGCGGTGTGAAGGCCACGATGTATGCCGGGCGCCCCTGGACGATCCGGCAGTATGCGGGCTTTTCCACGGCCGAGGAAAGCAACGCTTTCTACCGGCAGGGCCTCGCGGCCGGTCAGCAGGGCGTGTCGGTGGCCTTCGATCTGGCCACGCACCGTGGCTATGACAGCGACCATGAGCGGGTGATGGGCGATGTCGGCAAGGCCGGTGTGGCCATCGACAGCGTGGAGGATATGAAGATCCTCTTCGACGGGATCCCGCTGGATCAGGTGTCGGTTTCCATGACGATGAACGGGGCCGTCATCCCGATCCTGGCGAATTTCATTGTCGCAGGCGAAGAGCAGGGGCACGACAAGGCCCTGCTGAGCGGGACCATTCAGAACGACATCCTGAAAGAGTTCATGGTGCGGAATACCTACATCTATCCGCCCGAGCCTTCGATGCGGATCATTTCGGATATCATCAGCTATACGTCTGATAACATGCCGAAATTCAATTCGATCTCGATTTCCGGCTACCACATGCAGGAGGCGGGCGCGAACCTTGTGCAGGAGCTGGCCTACACGATTGCGGATGGGCGCGAATATGTGCGCGCGGCGATCGAGGCGGGTATGGATGTGGACAAGTTCGCCGGGCGGCTGAGTTTCTTCTTTGCCATCGGCATGAATTTCTTCATGGAAATCGCCAAGCTTCGCGCCGCGCGGACGTTGTGGTACCGGGTGATGAGTGAGTTCGGGGCGAAATCCGAGCGCTCCAAGATGCTGCGCACCCATTGCCAGACCTCGGGCGTGAGCCTGCAGGAGCAGGACCCCTACAACAACGTCGTGCGCACCGCCTTCGAGGCGATGAGCGCGGTTCTGGGTGGCACCCAATCGCTCCATACCAACAGCTTTGACGAAGCGATTGCCCTGCCGACCGAGTTTTCCGCCCGCATCGCGCGCAACACGCAGTTGATCTTGCGGGAGGAAACCGGCGTCACCAATGTGGTCGATCCGCTGGCGGGGTCCTACTACATCGAGAGCCTCACCAATGAGTTGATCGAGAAGGCCACCGCGCTGATGGACGAGGTGGAGGAGATGGGAGGCATGACCAAGGCCGTCGCCTCCGGCCTGCCGAAGCTGCGGATCGAGGAATCGGCGGCCCGCAGGCAGGCCATGATCGACCGCGGCACCGAGGTGATCGTGGGCGTCAACAAGTATCGCAAGCAGAGCGAGGATCCGATCGATATCCGCGATATCGACGACAACGCCGTGCGCGAGGCGCAGATTGCGCGCCTGAAGCGTATTCGCGACAGCCGCGACGATGCGGCCTGTGCCGCGGCGCTTGCCGGGTTGGAGCGCACGGCCAAGGAGGGCGGAAACCTGTTGGCGGCCGCCGTGGAAGCAGCGCGCGCGCGGGCAACT
The DNA here is from genome assembly GCA_947494975.1 of uncultured Roseicyclus sp. GTDB lineage: Bacteria > Pseudomonadota > Alphaproteobacteria > Rhodobacterales > Rhodobacteraceae > Gymnodinialimonas. Next base: position 369,864 of record CANLXA010000002.1, read on the forward strand.
GTGGGAGAAATCAGCATGTCGATGGAAAAAGTGTTCGGCCGCCACCGCGCCGAAGTGAAGACGCTCGCCGGGGTGTATGGGTCGGCCTATGAGGGCGATGAAGACTTCGCCGCGATCCAGACCGAAGTGGAGCATTTCGCCGAGACCGAGGGCCGTAGGCCCCGGATGCTCGTCGTCAAGATGGGGCAGGACGGCCACGATCGGGGCGCCAAGGTGATCGCCACGGCCTTTGCCGATATCGGGTTCGACGTGGATGTCGGCCCCCTGTTCCAGACCCCGGAGGAGGCGGCGCAGGATGCCATCGACAACGATGTGCACGTGATCGGCATCTCATCCCAGGCCGCGGGCCACAAGACGCTGGCGCCGAAGCTGATCGAGGCGTTGAAGGCGGAAGGCGCGGGAGAGATCCTGGTGATCTGCGGCGGTGTGATCCCGCAGCAGGATTACGATTTCCTGAAACAGGCGGGGGTGGCCGCGATTTTCGGGCCGGGAACCCATATTCCGTCCGCCGCGCGCGATATCCTGCGGCTGGTGGGCGAGGCGCGGGGGTAAGGCGCGGTCAGCCCTCCGCGCCCGGCTCCTCGATGATGTAATCTTCCCATTCCTCCTCCGGCACCTCGAATTCCGGCACCGTGATCCCGCGCACCGAGATCCCGGCCTCGTGGACGGAGTTCGGGTTGCCGGAAACAAGCGGATGCCAGTGCCGTAGCGGTTTGCCCTCGTGGAGCAACCGATAGGCGCAGGTTTCGGGCATGAAATACGCGACATCCTTCATCGTGCCCGGCGTCAGCTGGATGCATTCGGGAACGAGCGTCTTGCGAATGTCGTATTGGCCGCATTGGCAGGTTTCGTCATCCAGAAGCCGGCAGGCCACGCGGGTCAGCGCGACCTCTTGCGTGTCCTCATCCTCCAGCTTGTTGAGGCAGCATTTCCCGCACCCGTCGCAGAGCGCCTCCCATTCCCGGGCGGTCATCTGGTCCATGGGCACACGCGCCCAGAATTGATCCCTCATCGCGCCAGCGCCGCCCGGGCGGCGGCGGAATCGGCATCCATCTGGGTGATCAGGGCATCAAGGCCATCAAACTTGGCCTCGCCCCGCAGATATTCGACAAGGCCGACGGACAGATGCGTGCCGTATAGATCACCTGCGAAATCAAAGAGATAGCTTTCGAGGTTCGGCGTTTCCCGCTCGAACATGGGCCTGTATCCCAGGTTGGCCACGCCGCCATACTGGCCGGCGTGGGGGCCATCGCGCACCTCGACCGTCACCGCATAAACGCCGGGTTTCGGCACATGCAAACCGTCAAGATCCATATTCGCGGTGGGGTATCCAAGCTCGCGCCCGCGCTTTTCGCCATGCAAGACGGGGCCCGCGATCCGGTGCCAATGGCCCAACATGGCCGCCGCATCCCGGGGCCGCCCCTCGGTCAGGGCCGCGCGGATCGCGGTGGAGGAGACGGCCCCTGCATCACCCTCCAGAAGCTCGGCCACCGTGACGTCAAAACCAAGGTCCGCACCCATCCCGCGCAGCGTGTCCGCGGTGCCCTTGCGGCCCTTGCCAAAGCAGAAATCCGCCCCGACCACCGCGTGGCTGATGCGCAGGCCCTCCACCAGGACATCGCGCACAAAGGCCTCGGCGCTGAGCCCGGACAGGCGCGCATCAAAGGGCAGCTCCGCCAGAATATCGACGCCAAGCTTGGCCAACCGGCTGGCGCGGGCTTCGGCATTCATCAGCCGAAAGGCCGGGGCATCGGGCGCAAAGAATTCGCGGGGATGCGGCTCGAACGTGACAACGCCAAGCGGCACGCCCACGCGTTTGGCCAAGGTCATCACATGTTGATGCCCGCGATGGACCCCATCGAAGTTGCCGATGGCGACAGAGGCCCCGCGATCCTGGGGTTGGGCAAATTGATGATCACGCAAGACTCGCATGGGGCGCAGTTAGGCCGGAGCGCGCGGGGAGGGCAAGGTGGCCGTCAGTCGAACTTGCCCGACGGTGCCAGAACCGTGGCTTCGCCCTTGAGAACGGTGGTTTCGCCGACGCGGGCTTCGGTCTTGAGCAGCACCCGGCGACGGGCGTAGTCGATGGACAGGACCTCGACGATGGCCTCGACCATATCGCCGGGCCGCACCGGCGCCATGAACTTCAGGGTCTGGCCCAGATACACCGTGCCGTGGCCAGGAAGCTGTTCGCCGATCACCGCGGAAATCAGGCCCGCGGTCAGCATACCGTGGGCGATCCGGCCTTCGAAAATCGTATCCTGGGCGTATTGCTCATCCAGATGCACGGGATTGCGGTCGGTCGACACCTCGGCAAACATCTCAATATCCTGATCCGTCACGATTTTCTGGAGCGACCGGACCATCCCGACCTCCAGATCCTCGATCACGATCGTCCCGGTTGAGATATTGTCGAGCATCACGTCATCCTCCATGGCCCCCTATAGGACAATTACTGGCCATTCTGCAATGCAGAAAGTAACAAAAGATGAAAATAGGGCAACATGGCGCAACTTTGTTACGTGACCGATCAGCGGAGCATGCCGATGGAATAGGTCGGTTCAAGCTGCGCATCGGTCAGAAAACGGGCGAGTTTCGCGGGATCGGGCTGCGTCTCGGTGCCGGTTTCTTCGCGCGCCAGCCCGCCGGTGATGAACAGGGTATCGATGTTTTCGCCGATCCCGCCGGGAATATCGGTCACGATGCCGTCACCGATGGCCAGGATACGGTCATCGGACGTGCCTTTGCCCATCTGCACCAGCCGACGGCGGGCTAGATCGTAGATCGGTGGATGCGGCTTGCCGAAATAGAGGCTTTCGCCCCCCATCTCGGTATAAAGCTGCGCCAGCGCGCCCGCGCACCATTCGCGGCTGTCGCCACGATCCACCACGATATCGGGGTTGGCGCAGAGCAGTTTCAGCCTGCGGGTCTTGGCCAGCAGGAATTGGGGGCGCATCTCGGCGGGGTCGGCATGGGGGTCGAACGGTCCGGTGCAGACAATGCCCTCGGCCTCGTCCAGGGGCACGCGGGTGATTTCGACGGCGTCCTCGATCAAATTCATCGGCGCGAAGAAGGGCGTGTCGTGCTGCTCGCCGATATGCCAGACCTTGGTGCCGACGGCGCCCGTCAGCATCGCGGCGCGTGCACTGTCGCCCGACGTGGCGATGACATCCCAGCAATCGCGGGGCACGCCCATCCGGTCGAGTTGCGTGGCCACGCTGTCGCGCGGGCGCGGCGCGTTCGTCAGCAGCAGGACCGCGCCGCCGCGCGCCTTGAACGCGCGCAGGGCGTCGACCGCCTCGTCAAAGGGAGACACGCCGTTGTGCACGCAGCCCCATAGGTCGCAGAACACAGCGTCATACATGTCCGAAATTTCGGCAAGGGTGTTGATGATCCGGGTCATGGGCGCGTTCCTTGGGTCAGTCGCGCGCAGCCTTACGGGATCGGGCCGATAGCTTCTAGCGGAAGATGCAATTGGTGCCGACCCAGACGGCCTGCACCCGGTCCAGGCCCTCGGTCAGCAGGCCGAAATAGTCCCCCGCGCTGAATTCCGTGCCAAGGCCGCTTTCGAAGAAGTCCACCTCTCCCGAGGCTGACAGAATATCCGCAGGAGCCCCGACACGCAGGCCGGTTTCGGTTGTCAGAAGGTCATCGCCGATCAGCATCCATCCGGCCAATTGGTCGTTGCTGAACGTCAGGTTGATCTGATCGTCGATGGCCGCGATCGCAAGCGGGCCCGCCCCACATTCCTGCGGAAACGAGATCTCGAAATCGTGGCCGTAGACATTGACCATGATGTGCATGACGGCCTGAAAACCGGATCCGAAGGGCAGCGGCTCCCGTGGAACGCCCTCTTCGGTGCTGTGCAGCAGACCGCTGGCGGTGGGCGTGATGATGTCGCCGAATTGCGGCCAATGCCCGTTTGCGTGCAGGGGCAGGGCAGTGGCGGCGATCAGGGCGAGGGTCAGGGGCAGGCGCATGGGGGGCTCCGGGGGCAGACGGTGGGTGGAGTGTGCCCGCGCCGCGACGGAGGGGGCAAGGCGGGAAAACCCGCCTTGGCCGGTTCGGGATTAGACCGCCAGGTTGGGGATGATCTGCTTCTTGCGGCTGACCACGCCGGGCAGGACCAGCGTGTCGCCATTGCCGGCCACCGTGGCGAAGCTCTTCTCGGCGACGGTGCGGACCAGATCGTTGGGGACCAGCAAGGTCGCTTCCTCGTTGAGGATGTCGACGACGAAGAGAAGCACCTGGTCGGCGCCGTCATCGGCGGCCACGTTCGGCATCGCCTCCATCAAGGCGTCCTTGCGCGACAGCACAGTGTCGGGTGACGTGGTTTCCAGCACCGACACCCGGAAGGTCTTGCCGCCCACCTCGTAGGTTTTGCTATCCATGCGGAGCAATTCGGCATCGGTGAAAGCGGAGACATCCGATTTCGCGGCGAACATCTCGGCGGCATAGGCGGGGATGTCCAAGCCCAGATCCTCGGCCAGGGCATGGGCGATCGCCTTGTCTTCGTGGGTGGTGGTGGGCGAGCGGAATTCCAGCGTGTCCGACAGGATGCAGCTGAGCATGGCGCCCTTGATGCCCCTGGGCGCCTGGGCCAGATCGCTGCCGATCATCTTGTGCATGATCGTGGCGGTGCAGGCGAGCGGCTCGATGCGGATGTCGATGGGGCCCTTGGTTTCCAGGCCGCCGACCAGCTTGTGGTGATCGATGATGGCGCGGATATCCGCGGCATTGATATCGGTCGGGAGTTCGCTTGGGTTGTTGGTGTCGACGATCACGACGGGCGTATCCGCCGCGACGCTGTCGATGATCCGCGGTTTGTCGAGGGTCCAGTGATCCAGCACGAAGGCGGCTTCGGTATTGGGCTCACCCAACAGCACGGCTTCGGCCGCGACGCCTTTGATCTGGTTGAGATACCACGCCCAAATGATCGGCGAGCCGGTGGAATCGGTGTCGGGGGATTTATGGCCGAATACCAGGGTGGTCATGGGCGTCGTCCTGCATCTGAAACGGAAATCGCCGCCCTTCTAGCGGTGGCCGTTGGCAATGTCACGCTGGGAGGTTGGCCGGTGCGGCGGATGGCGCCTGATCGGGCCGAAGGATCAGAATCCGTTGAAGGCATCGGTGGGTTCAGGTTGCAGATCTGCGGCACTTGCGGCGCGGGCCGGACGCGGTCTGGACGGCATCTTTACCACCGATCGGGGGGACGGGGCGGTGCCGCCCGTGTTCAACTTGAACCGTGCCAGGCGCCCGGTCATGCGTTCGGCCGCGTTCGTCAGGCCCTCGGTCGCGGCCGAAGCCTCTTCTGCCATGACCGCGTTGCGCTGGGTGGCGGCGTCGAGATCGCGCACGCCGGCGTTGATTTCACTGACGCCGACGGATTGCTGCGTTGCCGACACCGCGATATCCGATACGAGGCCGGCCACCCGGTCAACCCGGGAGATGATGTCATTCAGGGCCTTGCCGGCATCGCGGACCAGGGTGCTGCCGGTTTCGACCTGCTGGCTGGAGGCGGCGATGAGCGACTTGATTTCCTGGGCCGAGGCCGAGGAATGCTGCGCCAGCGCCCGCACTTCGGAGGCGACCACCGCAAAGCCGCGCCCGGCCTCGCCTGCGCGCGCGGCTTCGACGCCCGCATTCAGCGCCAGGAGGTTGGTCTGGAAGGCGATATCTTCGATGACGGAAATGATCTGTGTGATCTGTTTCGAGGAGGCCTCGATCGCCTCCATCGCGGAAATCGCGTTTTCGACCACCTCGCCGGTATGTTTGGCCGCCGTCCGGTTCTCGTTGGTCGTGGCCTCGGCATCCGCCGCGTTCTCGGCGGTGGATTGAACGCTTTCGCTCAGTTCCTCAAGCGCCGCGGCCGATTGCTGCAACGTGGCGGCCTGGCTTTCGGTGCGGTCGGACAGGTCCGTCGCGGACCCGGCCAGATCGCGCGCCTCGGAGGTGACTTCCTCGGCGCTTGCGCTGATATCGGTGATCGAGTCCGACAAGCTGTCGACCAGCGAGTTGAAGGAGGCGCGCAGGCTTTCGTAATCCGCCGGGAAGGGCGCATCTGACGTGCGTTCGATGCGCGCCGTCAGGTCAAGGTCACTCAGGCGGGCCAGCCCGTCGGTCAGGGCATTCACCACAAGCGCCTGTTCGCGCTGCTTGACGGCGTCACGCTCCAGCCGCTCCGCTTCGGCGGCTTGCAGCCTTTCGGCATCCCGCATCGATTCGCGGAGCACCAGAAGGCCGTTGGAAATCTCGCCGATTTCCTCCTTGCGATCCGAATAACGGACCTCGGTATCCAGCTCCCCCTTGGACAAAGCCACGATTGCCGTGGCCATATCCCCCAGGGGCGCCAGCATGCGACGGATGATGAACAGCCCTAAGGCCAGCATCACGGCAAGGACGGGCAGCGCGACGGCCAGCGCACCCAGGAAAACTTCGCTGAGCAGCGCCCGGTAATCATCTGCGGCGCGCCCGACGGCAATCGCCCCGATCACGGATCCGTCGGGCCCGAACACCGGCTGATACCGCGCGAAAATCTCGCGGGTGCGGCCATCGATCAGATCGCTGAATTCAGTGCCGGCGCGCAGCGCCGCGGCGGCATCGACATTTGCGAGGTTGGTGCCCACCATGCGGTTTTCGTCCGCGTCGCGCGCGGTGGTTGCCATCCTGACGAAATTGCCACTGGCCGGATCGAACCGAAACACGGTTGCATGCATTCCCGTCAGATATCGAATCTGGTCGGTCAGATCGGCATCGAAGGCCGCAGGGAACGCGGCCCATGTGACATCGGAGATCTCGCCGTCACCGGACAGGTCATATGTCAGCGTATCGAACCGGTCGATCAGATGCTGAACCAGAACACGGATGCCGGTATGATTGTCGTGTTCGACATGGTGCCGGATGGCGCGTTCATATTGCCGATAGCTTGCGACATTTATCGCGCTGGCCAGCACGATCATCATCAAACCCATCGTCAGGATCAGCTTCATGCGAAGACTGACATTTTTATGAATCGTCATTCGGGCCTCCGACCTCGGACACGGCGTCGCGCACGGGTCTTGGCTATCGTCTTTGTCTGAAGGAACAGTTACCCGCACAGACGCTTGACACCGGAATGTGGCCTGCCTATTTCGCTACTGTTGGCACTCGCGCCGGGTGAGTGACAACATCTACGCATATACTCCGACCCCCGGATAAAGGAGAGGCCAAAGATGGCATTGAAACCGTTGCATGACCGTGTGTTGGTCCGCCGTGTCGAAGGTGACGAAAAGACCGCTGGCGGTCTGATCATTCCCGAAAACGCCAAGGAAAAGCCGGCGGAAGGCGAAGTGATCGCGTGTGGCGATGGCGCCCGCAAGGATTCCGGCGAGTTGATCGAGATGTCGGTCAAGGAAGGCGACCGCATCTTGTTCGGCAAATGGTCCGGCACCGAAGTGACCCTGGATGGGGAAGAGCTTCTGATCATGAAGGAATCGGACATCCTCGGCATCATGGCCTGAGCCTCACGGCCACGCTGATCCGGATCCGAATCCCGACAAAGAAACGCAGACAAGTTTAAGGAGGAGCCAACATGGCTGCCAAAGACGTCCGTTTTGATACCGACGCCCGCAACCGTATGCTGAAGGGCGTCAACACGCTCGCAGATGCGGTGAAAGTCACCCTCGGTCCGAAGGGCCGTAACGTGGTGATCGAAAAGTCCTTCGGCGCCCCGCGCATCACGAAGGACGGCGTGTCCGTCGCCAAAGAGATCGAGCTGGAAGACAAGTTCGAGAACATGGGCGCGCAGATGGTCAAGGAAGTCGCGTCCCGCACCAATGATGAGGCCGGCGACGGCACCACCACCGCGACCGTTCTGGCCCAGTCCATCATCAAGGAAGGCCTCAAGTCGGTTGCCGCCGGCATGAACCCGATGGACCTCAAGCGCGGCATCGACCTGGCCGTGGCCAAGGTGATCGCCGAGATCCAGGCCTCGTCCCGCGAAGTCGCCGACAGCGACGAAGTTGCCCAGGTCGGCACCATCTCCGCCAATGGCGAAGCCGAGATCGGCCAGCAGATTGCGGACGCGATGCAGAAGGTCGGCAATGACGGTGTTATCACCGTGGAAGAGAACAAGGGCCTCGAGACCGAGACCGAAGTTGTCGAAGGCATGCAGTTCGACCGCGGCTACCTGTCGCCCTATTTCGTGACCAACCCCGACAAGATGGTCGCCGAGCTGGAAGATTGCATGATCCTGCTGCACGAGAAGAAACTCTCGTCGCTGCAGCCCATGGTTCCGCTTCTGGAAAGCGTCATCCAGTCCGGCAAGCCGCTTCTGATCATCGCGGAAGACGTCGAAGGCGAGGCGCTTGCCACGCTGGTCGTCAACAAGCTGCGCGGTGGCCTGAAGATCGCCGCCGTCAAGGCACCGGGCTTCGGCGACCGCCGCAAGGCCATGCTGCAGGACATCGCGATCCTGACCGGTGGCCAGGTGATCTCCGACGATCTGGGCATGAAGCTCGAGAGCGTCACGATGGACATGCTGGGCACCGCCAAGCGCCTGACCATCACCAAGGACGAGACCACCGTGATCGACGGCAACGGCAACAAGGCCGAGATCGAAGCGCGTGTCGCCCAGATCCGTAGCCAGATCGAGGAAACCACCTCGGATTACGACCGTGAGAAGCTGCAGGAACGTGTGGCCAAGCTCGCCGGTGGTGTGGCCGTCATCCGCGTCGGCGGCATGACCGAAGTGGAAGTGAAAGAGCGCAAAGACCGCGTTGACGACGCCCTGAACGCGACCCGTGCGGCCGTACAGGAAGGCATCGTCGTGGGCGGTGGTGTTGCTCTGGTTCAGGGCGGCAAGGCCCTTGCCGGCCTCACCGGTGCAAACTCCGATCAGGACGCTGGCATCGCCATCGTGCGCAAGGCCCTCGAAGCACCGCTGCGCCAGATCGCCGAGAACTCCGGCGTTGACGGGTCGGTTGTCGCTGGCAAGATCCGTGAATCCGACGACAAGGCGTTCGGCTTCAACGCGCAGACCGAAGAATATGGCGACATGTTCAAGTTCGGCGTGATCGATCCGGCCAAAGTGGTGCGCACCGCGCTGCAGGACGCCGCTTCGGTTGCAGGCCTGCTGATCACCACGGAAGCCATGGTTGCCGACAAGCCCGCCAAAGAAGGCGCAGGCGGCGGCGGCATGCCCGACATGGGCGGCATGGGCGGCATGATGTGAGACATGAATTCACCTAAGTGAATTCAGTCGAACACGGCAGTGCAAAGGGGCCTTCGGGCCCCTTTGTCACGAAAGTGTAAGGCACAGATCTGCACCGCCGATTTGGCCGAAACCCTGCAGACGCTTTTCGGACCGAAAGGCTGCCGACAGGGCAAACTGCAAGACTGACGCAAGGGCCCCTTCGGGGGCCTTTCCGTTTGGACGAAACGGTTACATCTGACCAAGCGGCACGGCACGCTGGTTGAGGGGCCGCGGGTTTGGATGTGGGGTCATCCCCCCACAAAGGCCAGCGCCTCGTCCATCAGCGCGTCCCACTTGTCGGCTTCGGATGGCGGAATGACGGCCCATTCCCGCATGACGCGGGCGCCGATGACCAGGGCCTGCGCCTGACCCCTGCTCAACCAACCCCGTGACCGTTGGCTCCGGCAGTTTCACCACGAGGCCGTCTTCTGACAGGTAGGCATAGCTTTTGTTCGCCACGCGCAAGGCCTCGGACTTGAGCATCCGGCCGGTGCTCACGCGCGGGTTCTGCAGGTGGGTCTCGGCCAGTTTCGCATATTGGGCTTCGGGCGTGCTCATCGACAAATCTCCCTGACAGAGCGCATTCCCAGCGGCGATCTCCTCGGCTAGGAAGGCAAGGCAATCGCGCGGAGGATAGCATGGAACGGATCGGCATCATCGGCCTTGGCCGGATGGGCTCGGCATTGGCCGCGCGGCTGGCAGGGCAGGGTGCGTCGGTCACCGGGTGGACGCGTTCGGGCCTGAATGCCGGGCGGGCCGTGGAGCTCGGGATCTCCGGCGCCGACACGCTTGGCGAGGTCGTCGGCGCGTCCGACATCCTGATCACCAGCCTCTTTGACGATGCGGCGGTGGCGGAAGTTCTGGACGCGGCGCAGGGCCTGGACCTGTCCGGCAAGCTGATCATCGATACCTCCACCATCGTGCCCTCCACCCTGACCAGCCGGGTGGCATCCTTCTCCGCCAAAGACGCCGGCCTGTTGGACGCGCCGATTGCGGGTGGGCCCGAAATGGTGCTGGACGGCACCTGCGGTGTGTTTCTGGGCGGCCCGGATGAAGAGGCCGCGCGCGCGCTGCCGATCCTCAGAACACTGTCGAAGAAGACGGTCCATGTCGGCCCGCTTGGCGCGGGTCTGGTGATGAAGGCCGTGAACAACGCGATGCTGCAGACCTATTTCGCCGGTCTGTTCGAACAGGTGCAGATCGCCAAACGCGCGGGCCTGCCGCTGGAGACGGTCCTGCGGGTCCTGTGTGCCGGGCCGGTTGCCCTGCCCGCCGTGGCGGCGCGTATTCCCCGGATCCTGGGGGAGGATCCGTCGGTCGGCTTCACCGTCAGCGGGATCCTCAAGGACAATATCGTGTTTCAGAAGATCGCGGAGGAGCTTGGCTTCGCCACGCCGACGCTCAGGGCCGCGCAGGCGATGGAGCATCACGGCATTGCCCATGATCTGGCGGAGGCCGACCCGGCCGCCCTGATTGCCCACGCTTATGCCCATGCCTGAGCCTCTGACGCTGCGCTTCACCGGCGCGCAGGTTCTGACGGAAACCGGGCTCGCCACCGGCGATCTGTGCATTGCCGATGGCCAGGTAGCGCAGGACGGCGGGCGCGCCATCAACGCCACCGGTTACCTGATCCTGCCCGGAATCGTCGATCTGCATGGCGACGGTTTCGAACGGCACCTCGCCCCGCGGCGCGGCGCGCAGAACGATCCGCAAGCGGGCCTGCGCGCGACCGAGGCGGAGCTGGCCGCCAATGGCATCACCACCGCCGTGCTGGCGCAGTTCATGTCGTGGGAAGGCGGGATGCGCGGCCCGGATTTCGCCGAAACGCTTGCCGCCGCCCTGACGGAGGCGCGCTTCGACACCGACCTGCGCCTGCAACTGCGCCTCGAGATTGCGTATCGCGAGGTCTTTGACCGCGCGCTGGCCCTCGTGGCGGCCCATGACATCCCCTATGTCGTGTTCAACGATCACCTGGCCCATGAGGCCCTGGCGGCCGGAAAGCGCCCGGCGCGGCTGGTCGGGCAGGCCCTGAAATCCGGACGATCGCCGGAGGATCATCTGGCCCTGTTGCACCGCCTCCACGGGGAATTCGACGAAGCGATGGCGGCGCTTCCGAGGCTGGCCGCGGCTCTGCGGGCGCGGGATGTTCATCTCGGCAGCCACGATGATGCCAGCGCCGAAGATCGCGGCCGCGCCCGCGCACTCGGTGCCACGATCGCCGAATTCCCCGAAACGCGTGAGGCTGCCCGGGCCGCGAAAGATGCGGGCGATCCGGTCATCATGGGCGCGCCCAACGTGGTGCGCGGCGGCTCCCATGACGGCAAGATCGCCGCCAAGGACCTGATTGCCGAGGGCCTCGTGGATGCGCTCGTCTCCGATTACCACTACCCCGCGCCGCACCGCGCGGCGCTGAAATTGTGGCGAGGCGGTCTGGATCTGGGCGAGTCCTGGGGCCTGATCTCCGCCGGGCCGGCCCGGATCATGGGGTGGATGGATCGGGGGCGGATCGCGCCAGGGCTGCGCGCCGATCTGGTGATGGTGGACGCCGAGAGCCACCGGATCGACGCGGTCTTTTGCGCGGGCTGGGTGACCCATCTGCGCGGGCCACTGGCGGCGCGGATGATCGGGGGCCACCCATGACGCGCCTTGTCGCCCTGGTCTGCGTGGTGCTCGTGGCCTTCGCCTCCAACTCGATCCTCAACCGGATGGCGGTGGGCGGTGGGGAGATCGATGCGATTGCATTCGCCAATATCCGCGCCGTGGCGGGCGCGGTCATGCTGGCGGGTCTGGTTTTGGGCAGGGGGCGGCGCTTGCCGCTGCTGGTGCCCGCCCGGATCGTGGGGGCGGGCAGCCTGACGCTGTATCTCATCGGGTTTTCCATCGCCTACATCCAGATCGATGCGGGCCTTGGCGCGCTGATCCTGTTTGGCGGGGTGCAGATCACGATGTTTGCGGGTAGCCTGATGGGCGGAGAACGCCCCCCGCCGGGCCGCTGGATCGGAGCGGCCATGGCCCTTGCCGGGCTGGCCTGGCTCAGCTGGCCCACCGGTGCGGCGGCCCTGCCGCCGGTGGCGGTTGTGGCGATGCTGCTGGCCGCCCTGGGCTGGGGCATCTACTCGCTGGCGGGCCGGACGGCCACCGATCCGATGGCGGAGACGGGGGCGAATTTCATCTGGTCGGTGCCGCTTCTGGCAGCAATTACGGTGATGTTGCCGGTCCAGATCGACGGGACGGACATGACCACCTGGGGCATCATCCTGGCGATCGTGGCGGGCGCGATCACATCGGGGTTGGGCTATGCGCTGTGGTACACGGTTCTGCCGCAACTGGGCGGAACCGTCTCGGCCCTTTTGCAGCTTCTGGTACCGATCATTGCCACCATCGCGGGCGTACTGTTGCTTGGCGAGGTGGTCACGTGGCGCATGATCGGGGCGGGCGCGGTGACGCTCGGTGGCATCGCCTACGGGCTGGGGGTGTTTCAGCGCAGGATCGGCTCCAGCGGATCGTAGAAGATCCCGTCCCCCCAGGCGATCTCGGCCAACGAATCCGGTTTCACCCGCAGCCCGGCCAGTTCCCCACGGGTCACCAGATGGCGTTCGGTCACCACACCTTCGGGGTCGATCCAGTCCTGCATCAGCGTGCCGGAGATCAGCGCCACCCGGAAATACACATCCACCTGATGGAACCCGCGCGGCTCGTCGTGGAACTCGTTCACAAGGCACGGCGCCCCCACGGCGATCTCCAAACCGGTTTCTTCATGGAACTCGCGGATCAGGTTGTCGGGAAGCGACGTGTGCGGCTCCACCCCGCCGCCGGGCGCGCACAGAAGGTTGGATGTGCCGCCGGGCCAGGCATTCACAAGCAGAAGCCGGTTCTCGATCAGCAAAAGGCCGCGGACGGCAAGGCGGACGGGGCGAGACATATCGCGGACAGTGACGTTACGGTGATCGCGCGGCAAGCCCCTCGCGGGATGCCCGCGTATGTCCTATCTTAAATGCATGATGAAACGCCTGCTTGCCGCGCTTGTCCTCTCCGCCCTGGCGGCCACGCCGCTGCGCGCAGATTGCGTGGTGCTGCTGCACGGGCTGGCGCGGTCCGAAACATCGCTGTTTTTGCTGGAGGAGCGTCTGGCGGCGCAGGGCTACACCGTCATCAATGCGGGCTACCCGTCGACCCGCGCGACCATCGCCGAACTGGCCGAGCAATCGATCCCGCCCGCCTTGGCGCGCTGCGGGCTGACGCGCGTGCATTTCGTGACCCATTCCATGGGCGGCATCCTTGTGCGCTATTGGTTGGGCCGCCATGAACCCGCGTTTCTGGGCCGTGTCGTGATGCTGGCCCCGCCCAATGGCGGCTCGGAACTGGTGGATGTGTTCGGGCCGCTCGAGCCGTTCGAGTGGCTGAACGGCCCGGCAGGAATGCAGCTGGGGACGGATCCGGGCGATCTGGTGAACCGGTTGGGCGAGGTGACGTTCGATCTGGGCGTGATCGCCGGAAACCGGTCGCTCAACCCGATCTATTCGGCGCTGATCCCCGGGCCCGACGATGGTAAGGTGGGCGTCGACAACACCCGCGTTGCGGGCATGCGCGACCATATCGTGCTGCCGACGACCCACACCTTCATGATGAACAACCCGCTGGTGATCGCGCAGGTCGAGGCCTATCTGGCCAATGGCGCCTTTGACGAGGATCTGGGCGTGATCGAGGCGATTGGCGACCTGATCGAATAGAGGTTTTTCCGCGTTTCGCCTATGCCGGGCCGGTCACGCGGTTGATATGGCCCATCTTGCGCCCGGGGCGGGTTTCGGATTTGCCATACAGGTGGATCTGGACGCCGGGCTCACCGGCCAGGGCCGCCGCGCGCTCCACATCCTCGCCGATCAGGTTCTCCATCGTGACATTGGCGTGGCGCGTGCCGTCGCCGAGCGGCCAGCCGGTGATAGCGCGGATATGCTGCTCGAACTGGTCGACGGCGCAGCCCGCCTGCGTCCAATGCCCGGAATTGTGCACGCGCGGGGCGATTTCGTTCACCACGAGGCCCGCCGGCGTCACGAAAAGCTCCACCCCCAGAACACCGACATAATCGAGCGCCGTCAAAATGCGCGAGGCGATCAGGACGGCATCGGTGCGCAGGGTGGCAGAGATCGCCGCGGGAACCGTCGTGACGGACAGAATACCATCCTGGTGGACGTTCTCGCCCGGATCGAAGACGGCAACCGCCCCGTCCTGCCCGCGGGCTGCGATCACGCTGATCTCCTTGGAGAAATCGACGAAACCCTCGGCGATGGCAGGCGCCCCGCCAAGGCTTGCAAAGGCGGCCTCGGCCCCATCGGGGGCCATGATGCGGGCCTGCCCCTTGCCGTCATAGCCAAAGCGCCGGGTCTTGAGGATGGCGGGCGTGCCGGTGGCCGACAACGCGGCGTGCACGTCACTGCCCAGGGGCGCGAAGGGGGCGGTGGCCAGGCCCTGATCGCGCAGGAACGCCTTTTCGATCAGGCGATCCTGGCTTGTCTCCAGGGCGCGCCGGTCGGGGAACAGCGGGGTGGTGCCGGAAAGGGCGTCAAGCGCGTCGGCGGGGATGTTCTCGAACTCGAAGGTGATGACATCGCAGGCCTCAGCAAAGGCGCGCAGTGCATCGAGATCGTCGTATCCCGCCTGCGTCCACCTATGGGCGACATCGGCGGCGGGGGCGCTGCCGGGCTCGAAAACATGGGTCTTGTAGCCCAACCGTGCGGCGGCCATGGCCAGCATGCGGCCCAATTGACCGCCGCCCAGGATGCCGATGGTGCTGCCCTGCGCGAGGGGCTCAGTCATCTTGCGGCACCTCGGGGATCGAGGCGCTCAGATCGGCGCGCCATGTGTCCAGACGCGCGGCAAGGTCCGGATCATCGTTGGCAAGGATCGCCGCCGCCATCAGCCCCGCATTGGCCGCACCGGCGACCCCGATTGCCATGGTCGCCACGGGATATCCGCGCGGCATCTGCAAGATCGAATAGAGGCTGTCGACACCCGACAGCGCCCTGGTCTGGACCGGCACGCCGATCACGGGAATGCGGGTTTTCGAGGCCATCATGCCGGGAAGATGCGCCGCCCCGCCCGCGCCCGCGATAATGACCTTCAGGCCGCGATCCACGGCCGATGTGCCAAAATCCCACAGCCGGTCGGGCGTGCGATGGGCCGAGACGATGCGCGTCTCATAGGGCACATCCAGCGCGTCGAGCATCTGGGCGGCCTCGCGCATGGTGGGCCAGTCGGATTGCGAACCCATGATGATGGCGACCTGAACCATGTGCGGATGTCCCCCTGTTCGGAACCGCGCACTATAGCGGCGCGCGCGACGGCCTCAAGCGATGTTGCGCGCGCGGGGTGCAGAAAACCGGCCCGGCTCAGGCGATGATATCGGGCGTCAGTTCATCCTCGATCCGCGCGATCTGATCCTTCAGCGTCAGCTTTCGGGTCTTCAGGCGCTTGAGGGTCAGCTGGTCGGGGTTCACGGCCTCGTGGAGCGCATCAATCGCCGCGTCCAGATCGCGATGCTCGCGGCGCAGGACCTGCAGCTTCACACGCAGCACATCTTCGTGGGTCATCTCCGAGGGCGCGTTCATGGGCTCTTGTTCCTTGCTCCGAGCCATTAAGATAGCCGCAATCCCGGGCCCGGCAAAGCCTTGCGTGCGCGCCTTCCGCTCCCCATATCAGGATCATGCCCGTCTTGCCGAATGCGGGAGGCTGGCCAATGCAGATCGCTTTTGAAGGATGTGCGTCCATGACGAAACTGACCCTGGGGTCCCACCCCTTTCTTCTGGGGTTCGATCAGCTGGAACGGCTGGTGGAGCGGACCGCAAAATCTGGAAATGAGGGCTATCCGCCCTACAATATCGAGCAGCGGGGCGACAGCGCCTATCGCATCACCCTGGCCGTGGCCGGGTTCGCCGATGCCGACCTCTCCATCACGGTGGAGGATCGCCAGCTGGTGATCCGCGGGAAGCTGCATGATGGCGACGATGGCCGCGTCTTCCTGCACCGCGGCATTGCCACACGGCAGTTTCAGCGCAGTTTCGTGCTGGCCGATGGTGTCGATGTGGCGGGCGCGACCCTGGAACACGGGCTGCTGCACGTCGATCTGACGCGCGCCATCCCCGACAGCGTCGTGCAGACCATCAAGATCCAGCCCGGAGGAGGCGCGTAATGACCCAGAAACACGACATGACGGCGACGGATCAGCGGATCGTCTATATTCGCAAAGTGGACGTGGCCGACCTCCCCGAGGACGTGCAGGTGCGCGCACGGGGGCTGGAATCGCTTTATGCGATCGGCGCCGAGACCGGCGAGCAGATTGCCCTCGTCAAGGACCGGAAGCTGGCCTTCCTCGTGGCGCGCCAGAACGACCTGAAGCCCGTCAGCGTCCACTAAACCGCCTTGTCAGCCCGCGTCCGGTTTCGGCCGGGCGCCCGTGGCGCGGATCTCGGCGATTTCCACCCTCAATTCTTCCTGGAATTTCGGCCCGATCTCGCGCACCCGGGCGAGGTATTCTTCGTTCTCATGGGGCGGGACGCCCATTTTGTGCACATCGGCGATCAGCAACATGCTTTCGCGGTCACGGTCGTTGAACGCGTCGATCATCGCGGTTGCGGTATCGCGCTCCACCCCCATCGCCTCGAAGGCAGAGCGGCCCATGCGCAGCGTGCTGTCATAGGTCTCGCGGATGATGTCGCGGCAGCCATGATACCACAGGTCGTAGACGTGGTCGCGATCAAGCGCGCGGGCGATCACGTGCAGGTCCGGGAAGGTCTGCGTGGCGTAGGACACGATCTGATTGATCCCCTCGCGGTCATCGATGGCCACGATCAGGATATCGGCCTCCGAGATGCCCGCGGCGTTCAGCAGGTCGGGCCGCCGCGCATCGCCGAAGTAATTCTTCACGCCGAAGCGCTCCATGATCTCCAACCGCCGGGAATTGTAGTCGATCACGGTTGTCTCGTGACCGCCCGCACGCAGGATCCGGTCCACCAGGCCGCCCACGCGCCCGGCGCCTGCGATGATGATCTTGGCATCGCCCGGAATATCGTCGGCCTGCCGGGCCTCGGTTTCCGTGTAACGCGGCGCGATCACGCGATCGTAGAAGATGAACAGCCCCGGCGTCAGCAGCATCGAGAGCGCCACGACCAGCAGCAGGATGTCCGAAAGGCCCTGCGGGATCACGCCGTTGGCGACGGTGAACGACAGCAGCACGAAGCCGAATTCGCCCGCCTGCGCCAGCGCCAGCGCCATCAGCCATTTGTCCGCGCCCCGGATCTGGAAGATGCGCGCAAGGATCAGAAGGATCAGCGCCTTGAGCGCCATGAGCCCCACGGTCATGCCCAGAACGGCCAGGATGTTATCGGCCAGAAGGCCGAAATTGATCGACGCGCCCACGGTCATGAAGAACAGCCCCAGAAGGAGGCCGCGGAACGGGTCGATGTCGGATTCCAGCTCGTGACGATAGGCCGAATTGGCCAGCACGACACCGGCCAGGAATGTGCCAAGCGCGGGCGACAGGCCCACAAGGCTCATCAGCAGGGCGATGCCGATCACCAGCATCAGGGCGGCCGCTGTGAACAGCTCCCGCAGGTTGGCCGCCGCGATGAACCGGAAGAGGGGGCCCGTCAGGAGCGAGCCGCCCACGATGACCGCGCCAATCGCGCCGAGGTTCACCAGCGCGGTCTGCCAGCCATTGAGGCCCGCCACCAGGCTCATGGAGGCACCGTGATCGCCACCGTCACCGTGGTCATCCACCGCGCCGTGGTCCGCATCGGTGCCGTGGCCGGCATCGGCCCCATGGCCCGCCGCATCGACGCCCAGATCCATCATCTCCGGCATCGCCAGAAGCGGCAGGAAGGCCAGCATCGGGATCACGGCAATGTCCTGGGTCAACAGGACGGAGAAGCTGCCTTGCCCGCCATCGGACTTCAAAAGCCCCTTCTCGCCAAGCGTTTGCAGGACAATCGCGGTGGAGGACAGGGCAAAAACCATGCCCACGGCAAGGGCGATCTGCCACGGCTGCCCCAGCGCGATGCACACCCCCATCACCGCCAGCGTCGTGAGGGCCACCTGCCCCCCGCCCAAGCCGATCAACTGCCCCCGCATGTCCCACAGGGATTTCGGCTGCAGCTCAAGACCCACCAGAAACAGCATCATCACCACGCCGAATTCCGCGAAATGCTGGATCGAGATAACATCGACCCCCAGCACGCCGAGAAGCGGCGAAATCACGATCCCCGCGATCAGGTAGCCAAGCACCGAGCCGAGGCCGAGGCGGCTGGCAATCGGCACCGCGATCACCCCGGCAATCAGGAAGATGGTGGCGAGCAGAAGGAAATCGGTCATGGCACGGCCCCGGAGCTAGGTCGTCTCACCAAACGTGCTGAGGCCGGGAATGGCAATATGTGTCGGTTTCGGTCCGGTGTCCGGTGCAGGGAGCGAAGTGGTGCGCCCATGGTCGCCGTGCGGGACAAAACCACGGCTCGCCGACGCGTCGTCGACGTCATTCAATCTATCGGGATCACCTCGAACTCAACCAGGTCGCTCCAGCTCAGAAACCACTCATCGAAAAGCTCCGGCGAGTTCGTCTCCATGAGCTGGTAGCAAATCGAGCGGTCCTTGTTTGCCCAGGAATTGAGGTAGTGAAGTCCAACCGGAAGCAATCGGCCTTTGCTGTGATATCTTTCATAGGCCGCATCCCAGCAATCCGCTTTGAACCGCTCGATCACCATGTATGTCTGCATGTCTACCCCACCTATCACCGCACGGCAAAGCCAAGCGCCTCAGCCCTGCCCGTTGTCGCGCCAGCGGTTCACGATCGGGTAGCGCCGGTCGAGCCAGAAGGCGCGGGGGGTCAGCCGGGCGCCGGGCGCGGACTGGAAGCGCTTGTATTCGCTGATATAAATCAGCCCCTCAACCTTCTTGACCCATTCGCGGTCATACCCCATCGCCACCACGTCGGCGACGGAGGCCTCCTTGTCGATCAGCATTTCCAGCATCACGTCGAGGTCGGAATAGGGCGGCAGCGAATCCTCGTCCTTCTGATCCTCGCGCAACTCTGCCGTCGGCGGCTTGTCGATCACGCGTGGCGGGATCACCTCGCCCGCGGGGGCCAGCATCCAGCCCCGGTGTTCGCGGTTACGCCAGCGGCAGGTTTCGAACACGCGGGTCTTGTAGAGGTCCTTTATCGGGTTATAGCCGCCCGCCATGTCGCCGTAGATCGTGGCATAGCCCACCGCCACCTCGGATTTGTTGCCCGTCGTCAACAGCATGGAGCCGAACTTGTTCGAGAGCGCCATCAACATCACGCCGCGCAGGCGGGATTGGATGTTCTCCTCGGTCACGTCGGCCTCCAGCCCTTCGAACAGGGGGGCGAGCGCCTCGGTCACGGCCTCCCGCGCAGGCGTGATCGGAACGGTATCGAGCCGACAGCCAAGGCGCGTCGCCACGTCGGTGGCATCGTCGAGCGAGATCTGTGACGTGTAGCGCGACGGCAGCATCACGCAATGCACGTTCTCGGGCCCGATGGCATCGGAGGCAATCGTGGCCACCAGGGCGGAATCGATCCCGCCGGACAGGCCCAGAACAACCTGCTTGAACCCGGTCTTGCGCAGGTAATCGCGCAGCGCCTCCACCATCACGCGGTAATCGGCCTCCCACGCATCGGGCAGCGGAGCTTTCGCGCCGGGCAGGGCCACCCAGCCGTCATCCGTCCGCTCGAAATCCACGTGTTCCACCGCGGCTTCGAATTGTGGCATCTGGTGGGTCAGCACGCCGTGGGGGTTCAACACGAAGGACGCGCCATCGAACACCTGGTCGTCCTGCCCGCCCAGAAGGTTCAGATAGGCGGCGGGCAGCCCGGTTTCGATCACCCGCGACACGACGATGGATTGCCGCAACTCCACCTTGTTGCGGTGATAGGGGGAGCCATTGGGGATCAGCAGGATCTCGGCCCCGGATTCCTGCAATGTCTCGCAAACATCCTCGAACCACGCATCCTCGCAAACCGGGATGCCGACGCGCACGCCGTTGATCGAGACCGGCCCCTGCGGATTGGCGGAATGGTAATACCGGACTTCGTCGAAGACCTGATAGTTGGGCAGATGATGTTTGAGGATCGTGGCCGTGATCTCGCCGCCCTCGCAGATGTAATAGGCGTTGAACGGCTTGTCCGCGCCCCAGAGCGGCCCGCCGATGCCAAAGGCCGGGCCGTCGGCGCAATCGGCGGCCAACTGTTCGATGACGCGCCGCACATCGGCGGCGAAGGCCGGTTTCATCACCAGGTCCTGCAGCTGGTAGCCGGTGATGAACATCTCGGGGAAAGCGATGAAATCGGAGCCAGCGGCCTTGGCGGCCTCCCACGCGTCACGGGCCTGCCGGGCATTTCCGCCCAGATCACCAACGGTTGCGTTGAGTTGCGCCATCGTCAGGCGGAATCGATCGGCCATCATGTATCCTCCGGCATCTGCTGAACCGTCATATCACCTTCACGTCTGCGGCCAAGCGCCAAGCGGATGCCACGGCTGGCATAAGGCGTTGCGCCAAGCGTTAACGTCACCTAGCTTTGCCGCAGAAATGAACAACATCTCCGTTGAGGGGGGCGCAGGATGAAATCGGCGATTTGGGGTGCAGTGGCCGCGGTGGCAATCGCAACGTCGGCCTTTGGGCAGGACGCGAGCGGCGAGACCACGACGGATATCCAGCAATACGACAATGGCGGGATCTACGAGGGCGAGTTCCGCAACGGCGTCCAGCACGGGACCGGCACCTACCGGCTGCCCAACGGGTATGAATATACCGGCGAATGGGTCGATGGCGAGATCCGCGGCCAGGGCCGCGCGTTGTTCCCCGATCAGTCGATCTATGAGGGCGCCTTCGTGGCGGGCCGCCCGCAGGGTATCGGTACGATCACCTTCGCCGATGGCTCCACCTATGAAGGCGAATGGGTGGAGGGCCGGATCGAAGGCGCCGGTACCGCGATCTATTCCAACGGCGTCACGTATACCGGCCAGTTCCGCAACGCGCTGCACCATGGCACCGGCGTGATGACCGGCCCCAACGGCTACCGCTATGAAGGCGAGTGGAATGACGGGGTGAAGCAGGGCACCGGGACGATCACCTATCCTGACGGGGCCACCTATGCGGGCCAGTTCGCCGACGGCGTGCGCTCGGGCACCGGGCGGCTCGAAATGGCCGATGGCGTGATCTACGAGGGCGCCTGGGCCGAGGGCCAGATCAATGGCGAAGGCACGCTCACGCAGCCCAATGGCGACGTCTATGTCGGCACGCTGGTCAATGGCCAGCGGCAGGGGCAGGGGCGTGTGACCTATGCCAATGGTGATGTCTATGAAGGCGCCTTTGCCGATGATCGCAGGCAGGGCCAGGGCACATTCACCGGCACCGATGGCTATGTCTATGTCGGCGCCTGGATGGAGGGCCGGATCGAGGGGGAGGGCCGCGTGACCTATCCCGACGGGTCGATCTATGAGGGGACGTTCCGCAACGATCTTGCCCATGGCACCGGCACGATCACCTATCCCGACGGGGCCTCCTATACCGGCGAATGGGTCGATGGCGTGATTCAGGGCAACGGCACCGCGACCTATGCCAACGGGCTGGTCTATGAGGGCCAGTTCCTCAATGCCCGCCAGCACGGCCAAGGCACGATGAGCCACCCCGATGGCTACCAGTACCAGGGCCAATGGGAAGACGGGCTGCGCCACGGCCAGGGCCGCGCCACCTATGCCGATGGCACGATCTATGAGGGCACATTCGCCGCCGGTCAGCGGGAGGGCGAAGGCACGCTCACCATGCCCGACGGGTTCACCTATAGCGGCGCATGGGATGACGGCGAGATCAACGGCCAAGGCACCGCGACCTATTCCAACGGCGATGTCTATACCGGCACCTTCGTGAATGGTCGCCGCCAGGGCGCGGGCACGATGACCTATGCCACCGGCGAGGTGCTGGAGGGCGAGTGGGAGAATGGCCTGCCGACCGACGGCACCGCGGGCGATGCCCCGGCGCCTGCGGACGATCCCGATACCGGCGAAGTGGCGCCGGCCGAGGGCGGAGCCGAGACGCCGACCGATACCGACGAGTAGCGCCCGGCCGCTTTATCCCGCCGCGCTCCGACACCCGGCGAAACGGGCTCCGGCACCGGCCTGAGACGTCCCGCTGAGCCTATTTAGAGCGACATGCGGCGGCGGCGCGTCAGGGCCAGTCCGGCCACGCCCGATAACAGGAGAACTGCGCCCGCCGGGAGCGGAACCGGGCTCGGCTCCGGCACATCATATTCCGAGTATTCGTACACAACATTCACGCGATAGCCCACGTTGTACGTAACACGTCCTGTCGCCTGACAATTGGTTGCCGGAAAGACGAAGGCTCCGGAGCAATAGGCGCTGACGTCCAAACTTGAGACAAACAGCGGATTGATATCGAACTGCCCCATCCCGACAAATTCCGCGGCTTGCCCGCCGACCAGCTCCAGCACGGAAGGTGCGCCCGTTGCGTTCAGCCCGGTATCGCCTTCGTACCCGTTGGCCGTTCCGCCCACCGTCACTTCGGTCGATTGAACCCCAAGTTCGATCGGGCTCTCAAAGCCGGTCGTCGGAGCGCCTGTTGCGGTCGGAACATAGGGTTCGATCTCGATGCCATATCCAACCGATCCGGTGGCTGTGACTCTCGTCCTGTAGGGGTTACTGGGTTCATTTGTCGGACAACTGAAAACGCCGTTCACAAGGCAGATGAAGCTGTCGACGGCGACCCGATTGTTCCCAAACGCGGTCAACTCGTAGGAAATGCGCACCCGGTCCAATTGGCCCAGGGACGCGTCGAAATAGTTGAACTGCATCACGTCAGCCCGCGGGTCGACGAAGTTTGCCGATGCGGAGGCCCGGCGCGATCCGGCAGAACCCGGCTCCAGATCCACAATCACCGACGTCGACGGGTTCGTCACCAATGTCCGCGACAGGCCATGGCTGCCATCCCGAAATTGCGACACGGTCGAGGCCTGAACATCTGCTGCCAGCAGACAGGCCCCTGCAAGAACCGCGGCGAACGCAGCGTAGGACTTTGAATGTGAAACCATGAAATGCCATTCCCTAATACATATGAACTCAATAGCGGCGCGCTAATGCTCCATTCACCAGGCACGGCCTGCATCACGTTAACCATCGTCATATGACGATGGTCCGGCCCAAGACTCTCCGAGAGGGGGTGCTTTACTCCGGCCCAAGCAGGCGCTGCACAAGCTGGACCTGCGAGGTGACGCCCATCTTGCCGAACACGTTCGACAAATAGGTGCGCACACTCCGCTCGCTCAGCCCCAGATCTTCGGCCGCGGTGGCGATGGATGCCCCGCCCAGGATGGCCACGACGATGGAGGCTTCCCGGCCCGTCAGCCGATAGACAGCCTGCAATTCATCCAGGCTCCAATGCAATCGCTGTGAACGCTCCGAATTGACCCAAAGCACCTTGTGCGGGCCAAGCGCCGGACCTGCCGAGATTGTGACGATATAATGTACGCCCTTCTCATTGGGGCATGTCAATCGGGCCGACTGCCCCGTCTCCGCCACATAGGAAAGCGTTCTCTGGAAAATTGGTACAATCGCATTGACGGCCGGGCGCACGGGCCCGCCAATGCTCGACAGGCGCAAAACGCCGTCGGTCAATCGGCTGATGCTGACGTCGGATTGGCCAACCAAACAGCCCGCGGGATCAATCAGAAAGGCGCCCTGACCGGGTGCCTGCGTGCCCACATATAGGTCGAAGGCACGGGCTACATTGAACGCCATGACCTCGGCACGTTGCAGGCTGTGTTCGGTCATCCCGTCACGTTGTCCCAGCCCGAAGGATACCAGCCCATGCCGCCCCGGCAACACGATGGTCGAAATGTGCGGGGTGTCGTAGGGCTCGATCATCTCCTGATAGAGCTCACTCGCCAGATACGCATCCATGTCGACGTACCGCTCGACCATCGTCAACCGCCCCATCCGAAGGCGGTGGCCACTCGCAATCATGGGATTGTCGTCGGCGGTCCGAAAATCGGTCTTTAACCGTTCGCCCACGACCTCGGGGGTCAGTGCATAGGTCATCTGTTCGCGGGCGCCGCTTGCAGACATGAACGTACAATGTAGGCCAACGCAGCCATCGATGCTGCGGGCCATCGTTTCCGTCGCCTGATTCAATTGGCCAGTTTCGGCAATATTCAGAAGCGCTTCAACAAGGTCCAGATCTCGCATACCGAACTAACCCGTAGGTTTTCTCAGTAGCCTATAGTCATTTGTCCATTGTGTATCATATATTTATTCTGTCGGCCTGTAGCTGCCGGGCGACAGGGCGACTCACTCACTGCGCTGCGCCGAATTGAGCATCGCGCATGATGCAAGGGCGCGGGGTCGACAAAACCGCGCTCGATCTCGGACTGACACCCCGCTCCATCCGCATCTATCTCAGCGCGATCTTCGCCAAGACGTCGACTGGCGGCCAGATCCAGCTTCTGACGCGCCTGCTCGGCGGATAGGACCGCGTCGATGGGCCCCCGGGCCGGCATACCCGCGATAGGCCGCCCCACTCTCGCTCAGTCCAAAACACGGGCGCGCTCAGTCCAAGACGGGCTTCTCCCATCCTTCCTAACCTGCCTTCCATGTCATACTCCAACGGAAGCCCTTTCATGCAACAATTTCTGTCACTTGCCGCAGCCCTGCTGCTGGGGCTGCCCGGTTCCGCCACGGCCCAGGGCGCGCCCGAACATTGCTGGCAATCGGCCGTCAGTCTCATCCTGTCCAATGACAATGAGACCCACCTTGCGCCCGATACGTGCCGGTCCGCATGTGAAGCCGAAGCGGCCTGCATCGCGTGGAACTTCCGCCCCCACAGCTTTGACGCCGAAAGCCCCGGCCATTGCCAGCTTCTGGGGGATGTCCATCGCTCCGAGCCCTCCGACCGCGCGTTCTGCGGTCAAGTCACCCGCTGATCCACGAAAGGCCATATCCATGATCCGTCCCCTTCTCTCCGCCGCCGCCCTTGCCCTCCTCACCCTGCCCGCGACCGCGCAGGACTACGAGGAATGCAACATCCTGCCCGGGGATGGCACCTCGTCCACCAGCAATTACGAACAGATCGGCACTGCCGCATGCGCGCAGTTCTGTGTCGAGACCGAGGGCTGCGCCGGCTGGACCTACACGCCGCATAACTTCAATCCCGACGGCGCGCCGGGCGAATGCCGGTGGGTAACGGTTGTCGGCGAAATCACCGAACCCAGCAGCACGGCTAGCGCCAATTATTGTGGCCGGCCCGACGCGTGACACGCCACAATCGGAAGATGTGCTACGCTGGAGGCAGAAGGAGTCGCCCATGGATGCCGAAACGCAGCCCGACCCAACCGCCCTCAGCCGGTTTTCAACCCACTGGCTTCCGGCGCCGCACCGGATGGAAATCTGGCGCGAGGTGTTCGGGCGCGAGGTGATCCGCCTCGACATGGCACCGCTCGATGACGGGCCGATCCTCTATGACGCCGCCTTTCGGGCCATCGGGCCCGCCTCTATCGGGCTTGGCGTTGTCTCTTCCATCTCCTGCGAACGGACGCGGCAGCTCTTGAGTGACGGCAATGACGATATCATCCTGCTGATCCCGATCGACGGAACGGTCAGCCTGGAACAGCGCGGGTCCGAGGTGGTCGCCCGCTCGGGTGAGGTTCTGGTGCGTCGTTCCGATGATGCGGGCAAGACCCTCTCGTCCGAAGGGCGCTATATGACCGTGACGCTGCCCGCCCGCGCGCTGGAGCGCCGTGTGTCCGATATCGACCGCCTGACCATGACCGTCCTGCCCCATGGCACCGAGGGGCTCGGGCTTCTGACGGGCTATGCGAGGCTCTTGATGTCGGAAGAGACAATCGCGCCCGAAACCCGCGATCTTGTGGGCCAGCAGCTGGCTGATCTGGCCGGTGTGGCGCTTGGCGCGCAACGCGATCACTGGGTGGTTGCAGAGCAACGCGGCATGAAGGCCGCGCGTCTGCGCGCGATCCACGCTGCGATCCGCGCGGGTGCCGCAGATGAAGGTTTCTCGATCGGCGAGGTGGCGGCAGGTCTGCGGATTTCGCCGGGATATGTGCGCAAACTTCTGGCGGGCGAAGGAACGCGCTTCTCGGCCCTTGTCCTCGAACGCCGCCTGCAGCTGGCCCATACCGCGCTCACCGATCCGGCCTTGGCCCGTCACCCGATCAGCGCAATTGCCCTGGAGGCCGGGTTCGGCGACATCTCGTATTTCAACCGCGCCTTCCGCAAACGCTTCGATGTCACGCCGGGCGACATCCGCGCCGCCGCGCAAGGGTAGGGCGCGCCACCCGAAAGACGTGTCTCGGACCGGTCGCGATACGGTCCAATCAGAACCGGATCTTTTCCCATCCCGTCACCGTCTCCCCGGCCCGCGATTGACAACAGCCCCGTCCTGCTCCGGCTTGGGTGTTTCGGCGTGCGACGGCAAAATGCGGTTTGCAATGCATCGAGGCTTGCGCCACCGTGTCCTCGCATCGCCAACCCCCATCTCCGGCGAAGGGACTGATATGCTCCACCGTTTGCTCCTGATTGCGATGGCGCTGTCTGCCGTCGGCCCGGCGTATGCGCAGGACGCGCAACGCTACCTGTCCGTCGTTCTGGGGTCGGCGCATTTCGGGGCGGATCTGAACGGGGTCAACCCGGGGCTCCTTGTCGGAACAAGGTGGCCCGCCGAAAGCGGCGGCCTCGAATATCATCTGGAAGGCGGCGTTTTCTACAATTCATATGAGGAGGTCTCGCCGATCCTGATGGTTGGGGCCTCGCATCATCTGGCAACCCTTGGGCGGGTGGATCTGCGCGGCGGCCTCAGTGTCGGAACCGGCTATTATGCCGAACTCGCGCCGATCCTGGAGCGCGACTATGGCATCCCGAACATCCAGGGGTTTATCCCCCTGGCTGCGGCAACCCTGTCGCTGCGCGATACACGCAACGAAACCGTCGAATATCGGCTGACCGCGTTGCCCGGCGACGCCGGTATCGGGGTGTTGAACCTGTCGATTGCCTTCGATTTTTGAACGATTGAGCAGGCGGGCGGCGGCTCAACCGCACTGCCCCCACGTTCCGAAACAAGAGGCGCCCCACCGCCGGTAGGTCGGTGCCGGGGCGCGCGGTGCGGAAACGGTCAGGGGGAAAGCCAGGTTCCGTCATGTTTCGTCACAACCTTATGCGCTTTTCGCAGTTTGTACGTGTCCGAGATCAGGATGGCGCGCGCGCTCCGGCGTCGTCTGGCCGAAAACGACGTGCGCGATTTCCGATCCTGGCGACAGACCAAGAGCGCGATGCGCCGCACAGGAGGCCCGCAAGGGGCGTCCCGTTGGCCAATAATTGTTTCGAAAAGGTTAACAAGATCACGAATATCACGTTTTATCAGTGAGTTAAGTGGGGTTATCAACCTTGATAACCCCCCTCTTTCACGCCGCGATCAGGCCCATCGATTCCAGCTTCAGCAACACCTGCTGCGCGCAGTAATCGACGTCCATACCCTCGGTATCCACCACCAACTCCGCCTGCGTCGGCGCCTCATAGGGATCCGAGATACCGGTGAATTCCTTGATCTTGCCCTCCCGCGCCAGCTTGTAGAGGCCCTTGCGGTCGCGGCGCTCACATTCCTCCAGCGAGGTCGCCACGTGGATCTCGATGAAGGCCCCGAATTGCTCGATCTCCTCCCGAACCGCGCGGCGCGTATTCGTGTAGGGCGCGATCGGCGCACAGATCGCGATGCCCCCGTTCTTGGTGATTTCCGAGGCCACGTAGCCAATCCGGCGGATATTCAGGTCCCGGTGTTCCTTGGAGAAGCCAAGCTCGGATGACAGGTTCTTCCGCACGACATCGCCATCCAGAAGCGTCACCGGACGCCCGCCCTGTTCCATCAGTTTCACCATGATGGCGTTCGCGATGGTCGATTTGCCCGATCCGGACAGCCCGGTGAAGAACACCGTGAAGCCCTGCTGCGACCGGGGCGGGGAGGTCCGGCGCAGTTCCCTCACGACTTCGGGGAAGGAGAACCAGTCAGGGATCTCCAGCCCTTCCCGCAAGCGTCGGCGCAGTTCCGTGCCCGAGATATTCAGGATGGTGACATTCTCACGATCCGCAATCTCGTCATTCGGTTCGTACTGCGCCCGCTCCTGCACATAGACCATGTGTTTGAAGTCGACCATTTCGATGCCCATTTCGTCCTGATGGTCGCGGAACAGATCCTGCGCATCGTAGGGTCCGTAGAAATCCTCCCCCGCCGAGTTCTTGCCCGGCCCGGCATGGTCCCGGCCCACAATCATGTGGGTGCAGCCGTGGTTCTTGCGGATCAGTCCGTGCCAGACGGCCTCGCGCGGGCCGGCCATCCGCATGGCCAGGTTGAGAAGGCTCATCGTGGTGGTGGCGGCGGGATATTGATCGAGCACCGCCTCGTAACACCGCACGCGGGTGAAGTGATCGACATCGCCCGGCTTCGTCAGGCCGACCACGGGGTGGATCAACAGGTTGGCCTGCGATTCCTTCGCGGCCCGGAACGTGAGTTCCTGATGCGCGCGGTGCAGGGGGTTGCGCGTCTGGAAGGCGACAATCTTGCGCCAGCCAAGTTTGCGGAAGAAGGCGCGCAGCTCATTCGGCGTGTCGCGGCGGGCCCGGAAATCGTAATGAACCGGTTGCTGAATACCTGTGATCGCCCCGCCCAGATAGATCGGACCCGCGACGTTGTGCAGGTAATTGACGGCCGGGTGGGCGATGTCATCGGCACCATAGACCTTGGCAGCTTCATTGGCCTTGTCGGGCGTCCACTTGTCGCTGATCGACAGGATCGCAAGGATCACACCCTCTGCGTCGCGAAGCGCGATGTCCTGGCCTTCTTCGATGGCGTCGGCGAAGGTTTCGGACACGTCGAGCGTGATCGGCATCGGCCACAACGAGCCGTCGGCCAAGCGCATGTTTTCGACGGCGGTGTCGTAATCCTCCTGCCCCATGAACCCCTTGAGCGGGTTGAACCCACCGTTCATCAACAGTTCCAGATCGCAGACCTGGCGCGCCGTGAGGTCCCACGACGGCAGGTCGGCGGCTTCCATCTTGAGCTTCTGGGCGCTGTCATAGGAGACGTAGAGTTCCGGTATCGGGGCGTGCAAGGGCGCGGCCATGGAGGTGATCCTTTTCGATGGGATGAGGTGTGCGCCCTTACCGGTCAGTTCGGCATGGAGGGCGTTATATTCGTCCAGCTTGCGGGCCAGAAATCGGTCGACCAGCTGAGCTTTTCGGGCGGCCCCGCGCGACGTCAGCGTGTAGGCGAAGCGTTGGCGTTTGTCGGGGCTGTTCCGGTCAGTGACCTGCACCAACCCGGCCGTCGTCGCAGCGCGCAGGAGGGTGTTGAGCCGACCAAGGCTGACGCCGAGCGCTTCTGCCGTTGTCCGCTGCGACGCCTCCGGCGCCGTGTCGAGTTGGCGCAGCAGGCGGAAGAGCGTGTCGTCTTCCGGTAGCGCAGGAGCAGCGGCAAAGGGCACGTCGACAAGTCCGATGTTTGTTCACGAATGAACAAATGCCATATGTCGCGACGCTTGAGAACCCCTTTGTTCAAATCTGAACAAACTATTCACTGGCCAGGATTTATCCCGACCTGGCTGCCAGAGATCACGTACTTGCCCGAAGTTACTTGCGGAAGTTCCGTGTAAACGCGGTGGGTGGCCCTATTCTGCGGCATCGACCGGGGCGGCATAGGCCCCGGCCTCCATGGTATCCTCACCTTCCATCTCGGCGAGGAACTTTTCGGCATCGAGCGCGGCCATGCAGCCCATCCCGGCGGACGTCACCGCCTGGCGATAGACGTGGTCGGTCAGGTCGCCCGCCGCGAAGACACCGGGGATCGAGGTTTTCGTGGTCCCGGCCTGCACCTTCACATAGCCGCCATTGTGCATCTCGAGCTGATCTTTCACCAACTCGGTTGCGGGCGCATGGCCGATGGCGACGAAAAAGCCCTTGCATGGGATTTCGGTGATCGCGCCGGTTTCCACGTGTTTGGCGCGCACGCCTTCGACGCCGCGGGGCTCCTGCGCGCCGATCACTTCCTCAATCGTGTGATCCCACAGAACCTCGACCTTCGGGTTCTTGAACAGGCGGTCCTGCATGATCTTCTCGGCCCGCAGGCTGTCGCGGCGGTGGATCAGCGTCACCTTGGAGGCGAAGTTGGTCAGGAACAGCGCCTCTTCGACCGCCGTATTGCCGCCTCCAACCACCACGATCTCCTGTCCACGATAGAAGAACCCGTCGCAGGTGGCACAGGCCGACACGCCGAAGCCCTTGAAGTGCTCCTCGGACGGCAAACCCAGCCACTTGGCCTGGGCCCCCGTCGCCAGCACGACCGCGTCCGCCGTGTAGGTGGCGCCGCTGTCACCCACCGCCCGGAACGGACGCTGCGACAGGTCCAGCGACATGATGTGATCGCCGATGATCTCGGTCCCCATCTCCTTGGCGTGGGCCTCCATCCGCACCATCAGATCGGGGCCCATGACGCTTGCGTCGCCGGGCCAGTTTTCCACATCCGTCGTGATGGTCAACTGGCCGCCGGGCTGAATGCCCTGCACCAGGATCGGCTCCAACATCGCGCGGCTGGCATAGACGCCTGCAGTGTATCCGGCCGGGCCGGAGCCGATGATCAGAAGGCGGGTGTGGCGGGTCTCTGTCATGGTAGATCCTGTGGCAGCAGGTGAGCGATCTACGCGATATATCCCTGCCGCCTGCCCGATGAAACCCCCCGCAAATTTCACGTCACCGATATGTGAGCTATTCCATTTCTTGCGCAGCCGTGAAATAAAGTTGCGCGAAGACCGGAAAAAGCGGTTCATCTGAAAACCGCACTTGGGGAGCACGACTTGATGCAACACGCAAAACTCGACCCGATCGACCGGAAGATTCTGGCCGAGCTGCAAGGTGATGGACGGATGACGAATGTAGAGCTGGCCAAGCGCGTCGGCATCTCGGCGCCGCCTTGCCTGCGCCGTGTCAGGACGTTGGAGGAGGCCGGCTACATCAAGGGCTACTTCGCCAAGGTCGATGCCCGTCTGCTAGGGTTCGAGGTGCAGGTTTTCGCGATGGTGGGCCTTGCGTCGCAGGCCGAGGCGGATCTTGTTGCGTTCGAGGACCTGTGCAGCGGTTGGCCGCTGGTTCGCGAGTGCCACATGCTCAACGGCGAAATCGACTTCATCCTGAAATGCGTGGCACCGGATCTGTCGTCTTTCCAGAGCTTCCTGACCGGTGAGTTGACGTCGGCGCCGAACGTGGCCTCGGTGCGCACATCGCTGGTCATCCGTGGCGCCAAAGACACGCCGGGGGTGCCCTTCGACGTGATGGAGGCGCGGCTGGCGGAAACCGCCTGAGCCGATGGCCAAGATCGATCTGACCGCGCTCTACCGGCAAGGGCTGGCCCATCAACAGGCGGGCCGCCTGGACGAGGCATTGGCGCTCTACAACCAAATCCTTGCGGCGCAGCCGGGCATTCCCGAGGTGCTGTTCCAGCGCGCCCGGTGTGTGTCGGGGAGCGACCCGAAGGCGGCCGAGGCCGATTTCCGCAAGGCCCTGAAGGGGAAGCCGAAAGACCCCGCCATTTGGCAGGGTCTGCACGGCGTGTTGCGCGGGCCGGCCCGTGTGAAACTGGAGAAAGACGCACTGCGCGCCGGTATCCCGATCGGATCGGAGGCCGAGCTGCGCCCGATCCTGGCGGCGATCGCCAAGGGGCGGGCTGTGCAGGCGGAACAGGCGGCGCTCAAACTGACCAGGCTGGCTCCCGCTGCGTTCTGGCCCGCCTATGCGCTGGGGGAGGCGCGCCTGGCGCAGTCCAAACCGGCGGTGGCCATACTTGAGGCCGCCCATGCCCGTGCACCGGGCCATGCCAAGGCCCGGCTGGCCCTTGCCCGGGCCTATGCCGCCGCGGCCCGACCTGCGACGGCCGAGGAGGTATTGCGCGCGGGTGGCGATCTGACGGCGGATGCGGCCCTGATTTTGGCCCGGATCTACCGGGATACCGCACGGCCGGAGGAGGCGGTGGCGTTGCTGGAAACGTACCGTGCAACCGATAAACGCGTGCTGGCCGATCTGGCTGTGTCACTGGCCCAAACCGGGCGCGGCGGCCAAGCGCTTGAGATTATCGGACGGATGTCATCGCCGCCCGCTTCCCTGTTCCGGTCCTGCACGATTGCAGCCGAGGAGGCAGGCGATTTCTCCGGGGCAGAGGCTCTCATCGACGCGGCACTGGCGACGCCGCAGGTCGGGCTGCTGACCCATCGCGCGCAGCTTCGCCAATCCGCCGGAGATTTTGCGCAGGCAGACGCCGACCTCATGGCGGAAATCGACGCCTCGCCCACCTTTGGAGAGTCCTATCGCGCCTATGTCAATGGCCGCAAGATCAAGGCCGGCGATCCAATACTCCCCCGTTTGGACGCGGCCCTTGAGCGGGCCGATCCGTCCGGGTTGGACCGCGCCGCACTGCAATTCGCAGCGGCCAAAGCAAGCGCCGATCTGGGTGAGCACGCGCAGGTTTTCCCCCATCTTCACGTCGCCAATCGCGAGATGGCGCAGGCGTTTCCCTATGGGTTTGAAAGTGACCTTCGGGAGGCGCGCGCGCTAAAGGCCGATTGGCGGATCTTGCGGGATATTCCGGCAGATGGCCCCACCGATCCCATCGTGTTCGTAACGGGCCTGCCGCGATCCGGCACGACGCTGGTTGAAACCATCCTTGCGGCTCATCCGCGCGTTAGCGCAGGGGGTGAGATGCCGTTTCTGTCGCGCGCCTTGTCCCCCGTCATCGAGGCGCTGCGCCATGGTGCGCCGGATGGCGACCTGCTGGCGGAGGCCGGGTCGCGCTATCTCACCGCGGCGCGGCGGCGGGTGGGTGACGCGCCCGTGATCGTCGACAAGGCGATTTCCACCTTTTCACGGATCGGCCATGCTGCCCGCGCCTTGCCCGGCGCACGCTTCCTTCTCGTGCGGCGTGACCCGCGCGATGTGGGGCTGTCGCTCTATCGCAACATGTTCCCCCATGGATTGCATCGCTATGCCTATGACCTTGCGGATATGGGCAGATACATCCGGCTCCACGATGCCATTACCACCTTCTGGCAAGCCACGTTGCCCGACCGGATCCATGTGGTTGATTATGAAGATCTGACAAAAGATCCCGAGCCGACCATTCGCGCCATGCTGGACGCCGTGAATTTGCCGTTCGATA
This sequence comes from uncultured Roseicyclus sp., assembly GCA_947494975.1. Classification (GTDB taxonomy): domain Bacteria; phylum Pseudomonadota; class Alphaproteobacteria; order Rhodobacterales; family Rhodobacteraceae; genus Gymnodinialimonas. Next base: position 403,372 of record CANLXA010000002.1, read on the forward strand.
AGGCCTGCCTTGCGCCGGAGCGCAGTGGGCGGCGGATTCAGACGCTCAGCTTTGCACAGGCCCGCCAGCCGATAGGAACCCGTGCCATCGCGGGTTGGCAGCGCTACGAAGGCGACCTCAAGCCGCTGATCGAGGCGCTGGGCACCGAGATTGATCTGGAGGCGACGCCCTAGGGCCCGTTTGCCCCATTCGCACTGCGCCAGACACCACAAAGGCGGCCGTTCTGGCCGCCCTTCGCAAGCGTTCGCAATGCGTATGGTTTGGGGTCCGCGGGGTCTTCGTCCGGGGTCTTCCGCCTTATTCGGCGGCCACAGTTTTCTGCTTTCGCGGCTTCTCCGCGCGCCGTTCTGCACGCAGCTTGCGCGCCCACGGCATATCCATCTGCTCTTTCTTCGCTTCAGCGAGGATTGTTTTCATCCAGCGACGGGTTTTCATTTGCCTGTTCCTTCTTGCCGGTTGCAGTTGTTTAAGTTGCAGCCAATCTGGCCCGGCTTTCAGGCAGTCTTGAGGCGAAATCTCTAATGCGCGGTAAATCATCGGGGCCATTTTTGGGCAATTCCCGGATCGCAGACCGCTTATTTCACGAGGATTTTCGAAAGACTTGAGTCAAATTACGCCCAAGCGGAGGCACAGCCCGCCGTGATTGTGTCTCATTTGGAACCAGTCGGATGTCGGGCGGCACGTGCTACAAGCGGATCGCTGAAATGAGCCTGCCGTAATCGACCTCTCCGCGATGGGTGGCGCGCCGGTAGGAATAGAAGCGCTCAGGGTCCGAATAGGTGCAATGGCCGGTCCATTCGGCCTCGGCCACGCCCGCCGCGCGCAGACGGCTCAACCCGTATCCCGTCAGGTCGAACTGATACTTTCCCTCGGCCTTGCCGCTTACAAAGAACCGCGATGTCATCGGATCCTCATCCATGAAGCGCTCCAGAAACTCCTGGCCGACCTCATAGGCGCGCTGGCTGATCGACGGGCCGATCACCGCACGCACGCGACCTCGCTCTGCGCCGAGCCCGTCCATGGCGTCCAGCGTCGCTTCCAACACACCGTCCAACGCGCCGCGCCATCCGGCATGGGCCGCGCCAATCACCTGTGCCTCGGGATCGGCGAACAGGATCGGCTGGCAATCGGCGGTCAGGACCGAAAGGGCCACACCGGGCGTTGCCGTGACAAGGGCATCCGCGCGCCGCCGCTCCTGCGTTGGGGCATCGATCACCGCGACATCGGGGGAATGCACCTGATGCACGCCCACCAGGGCTTTTGGCTCCACCCCCATCTCTTCGGCCACCTTGCCGCGGTTCAGGGAGACGATTTCCGCCTGGTCCGATGACCCGCCACCACAATTCAACGCCGTGAAGATCCCTGACGAGGCCCCGCCGATCCGGGTGAAAAAGCCATGAGTGACACCGTCGAGCAGGGGCGACGTCACGGGATCCAGGCGTGTGGCGGTGACCGTCATCCATGGGGCTCCAGGGCAGGGGGCAGCGGGGCATCCGGCGGCGTGATCGCCATTACCTTGAACAGGTTTCCCATCTCGTCGGGATGCGTCAACCGTCTGTGTGCGGCAATGTGATCGTCAAGCGCAGCGTCGCCGAGGCTGCGGGCCAATGCATGCGCACGGGCGGTAATGCCGAGGCGCTCCAGAAACACACCCTGCGGGGTGAGGGTCGACGCGCGGGCCGGGGTGGCCGCGCGGGCGAGCGGCGCGAAGGCCACATGGGCGGTCAGGTCCGCCGCGCCGGGCTGCTCCAGCGGATCGGCATAGGCGTGGCCTGAGATGGCCTGAAACGTATCGCCCGTGCTCTCCCAACCGCCGTAATCCACGATGAGGGCCGCCCCGCCGAAGCCGGCAATGCGGCGGCCAATCTCCTGCGCCATGGCCTCAGCGGGCGCGCAGGTTTCAAGGATCATGCCGGGCTCGACTCCGGCAGGCGTAGCCAATGGGGCAGGGGGCGCGAGACCCCAGATCAGATTGCCACCCTGCGCCCCAATCTGGCGCTCCTGCCAGTCGCCCGCATCATTCATCTGGAATTGGCGGATGGGCAGGGCGTCGAAGAACTCATTGGCAAGAAGAAACAGCGGCCCGTCGGGTAGATCCGCCAGCGTGTCATGGAAGGTAAGTGCATGACTGCCCAAGGTGGCGGATTGAATGTTGCGCAGGACCGGCGACGCCTCGACCAGATGAAGGTCGGCAGCGTCGTTAAATCCCGGCGCGGAGCGAGTGGCCCGCAGCAGATCCGCAATCAGGGACCCGCGGCCCGGACCCAACTCGGCCAGGATCATCCGATCGGGCGCCCCTTGATCCATCCAGACCTGCGCGAGCCACAGGCCCAGAAGCTCCCCGAACATCTGGCTGATTTCAGGCGCGGTGATGAAATCGCCGCCCCGGCCCAACGGATCCCGCGTGGCGTAGTAGCCCTCGGTCGGATCAAACAGGCACTCGGCCATGTAATCGGCGACGGATAACGGCCCAAACCGCGCGATCCGGGCGATCAGCCTGTCCTTGAGGCTCATGCCAAACGCGCCGCCCGGGCCCGCGTGACGAGCCACAGCCCTGCGAGCACCATCGGGATGGTGAGGATCTGGCCCATGGTCAGCCCGACACTGGGTGACAGCGCCAGCGCAAACCCGATGGGATTGTCGGGCCCGGTGAATTGTGCGTCGGGCTGCCGTACGAATTCCACTGCGAACCGGGAGAGGCCATAGATGATAAGAAAGAGGCCTGTCAGCGCGCCGGGCCGCCGCAACCAGCCGCGCCGCCACGCCAGGAACAGCAGCAGCGTGCCCATGAAGAGGCCCTCCAGCAGCGCCTCGTAGAGTTGCGACGGATGGCGCGCGCAGACGGTGGCGCCAAGATACTCCACAAGGCCGTCCGGCCCCGGACAATTCTGCGCGGCCCGACCGGGAAAGATCACGGCCCAGGGCACATCCGTTGCGCGGCCCCACAGCTCGGCATTGATGAAGTTGGCCAAGCGCCCGAAAAACAGTCCGATGCCGATCACCATCGACATCGCATCGGCCACCTGCAGCGGTGGTGCCTTGGCGATCCGGCAGAAGATCAGCGCGGCAATCGTCACCCCCAACAACCCGCCATGAAACGACATGCCGCCTTCCCAGATGCGGATGATCTGCAGCGGATCATCCCAATAGGTGCCGGGCTGGTAGAACAGGACATAGCCGATCCGCCCCCCCAGGATCACACCCAGAACAACGGCGCTGAGCAGCCCCTCCACCCGTTCGGGCGCCATCGGGGGCACGCCGCCGGGCCAAAGCTCCGGGCGGGCCACGGCCTTCCAGATCAGCCACCATCCCAATCCGAGCCCCACCAGATAGGCCAGCGCGTACCAGCGGAGGGCGAAGGTGAAGCTGCCAAGCTCAATCGTGAACAGCTCGGGCGACAGGGGCGGAAAGGGAATGGCGTAAATCATGGGGCCTCGCGGTCACATTTTCCCCGTCGATGCGGGGCGGCTGCGACGAAGTCAACCTTGATCCGGGCCCGATGGCCGCCCATATCACAGACGTGATAGACAGGAGCCCAGGCGCATGCAGACCCGCAACAAGATCATGGACGACTTCAGCCAATTGATGACCAACGCAATGGGCGTGGCCCAGGGCGCGAAGGACGAAGCCGAGACCGCGATGAACTCCATGATGGATCGCTGGCTGGCCAACCGGAACCTTGTGACGCGCGATGAATTCGACGCGGTCCGGGCGATGGCCCAGAAGGCCCGTGAGGAAAACGAGGCGCTCAAGGCCCGCATCGCGGCTTTGGAAGGTGGCGCTTCGGACTGACGCCAACGCGCATGAATGTCGTTCGAAAGCCACCGCGTCATGTCGGTGGCTTTTTTCTTGTGGACAGTTTGCCTACGCTTGTGGCCCGGTTATCCCCACACGCAATATGTTGTGGGTAAAGCCAGAAATCGGGACTCCACCCATTTCCGTTACAAAAATTCTTCTTTACAGCGAGTCCCCAAAGGATCACCATATTTGGTAGGGATTGAGGCAGAGCAGCCCAGCCCTATTAAAGACACCCAGCCATTTGTGGGAGTCTTGGGACTAAACCACCAAGGCCCCGCAGGCTGCCAACCTGAAGGGTCTGGGGCTATGTCACATGCAGAAGAATACCTCGATATCGAGGAACTCCACCCGATAGATATCGTCGAGACGCTCGCGGCCCACCACGATTGGGATTTCGATCGCATCGCGGACGATCAGATCGCCATGGCGATCGAGGGACAATGGCGCACCTATTCCGTCACCCTGGCCTGGTCATCATACGACGAGACGCTTCGGATGATCTGCACCTTCGATATGGAGCCGCCCGAGGAGACCAAGCACAAGCTCTACGAGTCCCTCAACCTGGTGAACGACCGCTGTTGGGCCGGCGCGTTCACCTTTTGGGCATCGCAAAAGCTGATGGTTTACCGCTACGGATTGGTTCTGGCCGGGGATCAGCTTGCCTCGCCCGATCAAATTGCCTGCATGGTGGAAACCGCCGTCCTGGCATCCGAGCGCTATTACCCCGCCTTCCAACTGGCGCTGTGGTCCGATCAGACCCCGGAAGAGGCCATGGATGTAGCAATTTCAGAGGCTTACGGGCGCGCTTGAGCCCGGATTCCTGCCTCTGATGCCCCTCCGCCTGTGGCTTTCTTGCCGACATGCGGAGGGTTCGGCCCGCTGAACGGCCGATCAAAGGTTCCCCGCGGGCTCTCGCGGCCCTAAATTGCCGCCAGATACGGGGGCGATGATGGATATTTCTGCAATCGAAGGCCGTGGGCTTGTGATGCTCGGCTGTGGCAAGATGGGATCGGCCATGTTGCAGGGCTGGCTGGCGGGCGGGCTTTCGCCCGATGCCGTCCACGTCATTGACCCGATGCCCTCCGAGTGGCTGCAGGGCACCGGCGTGTCGATCAACGGTGAGATGCCCGATGATCCCGCCGTTTTGATGATCGCCGTAAAGCCGCAGATGATGGGCGAGGCATTGCCGCAAGTCGAACGCTTCGGAGGCGGCGGAACGCTGATCCTGTCGGTCGCGGCGGGGACACCGATCAAGGCGTTTCAGGATGCGTTCGGGCCAGGCACGCGTGTGATCCGGTCGATGCCCAATACACCCGCCGCCGTGGGCAAAGGCATCACGGCGATTGTCGGCAATGCCGATGCCACCGCCGATGACATGGACCTTGCCGAAGAGATGCTGAGCACCATCGGGCAGGTTGTGCGCCTCAACAACGAGATGCAGATCGACGCGGTCACCGGCATCTCGGGTTCGGGCCCGGCCTATGTGTTCTACATGATCGATGCCCTTGCCGCCGCCGCACGGGCTGAGGGCCTCCCGGACGAGATGGCGATGCGACTGGCCAAGGCGACTGTTGCGGGCGCTGGCGCACTTGCCGAAGCCTCCGACGAGACGCCGGAGCAGTTGCGCATCAACGTGACCTCTCCCAATGGCACGACCCAGGCGGGACTGGAGGTGTTGATGGGCGAAAACGGGTTGGCTCCCCTGATGCGGCGCACCGTGGCGGCCGCGACGAACCGCAGCCGGGAACTCAGAAAATGAGCGAGATCACCTTCGATCAATTCATGGATGTCGATATCCGGGTCGGGACCGTGACGCGCGCCGAACCCTTCCCCGAAGCGCGAAAGCCCGCGATCAAGCTATGGGTGGATTTCGGCGCGGAGATCGGCGAGCGCAAGTCCTCCGCCCAGATCACGGCCCATTACACCCCCGAGGGATTGATCGGAAAACAGGTCATGGGCGTGGTGAATTTCCCGCCGCGCCAGATTGGCCCCGTGATGTCGGAGGTTCTCGTTCTAGGTCTCCATGATGAGGCGGGCGGGATTGTCCTGATCTCGCCCGATCTGGATGTGCCGAACGGAGAACGGATGTGCTGAAACTCCTGGTGTCCCGGCGGTTGCCGGAGAGTGTGATGGACGTCGCGGAGGCGCGGTTTGAGGTGACCTGCCGCGACACGACGCTGCCGATGGACCATGCCGAATGTGTCGAGGCGCTGCGCGATCATGATGCGATCCTGCCGACCTTGGGCGATGCGTTCAGCGCTGAAGCCTTCGCCGCGGCGGGCGATATTCGCACCAAGCTGCTGGCGAATTTCGGAGTGGGTTACAATCACATCGATGCCGGCGCGGCGCGGGCGGCGGGTATCGAGGTGACGAACACACCCGGCGCCGTCACCGATGCCACCGCCGACATCGCGATGACCCTGATCCTGATGACCGCGCGCCGTGCGGGCGAAGGCGAGCGGGCCGTGCGCAGTGGCGCGTGGGCGGGGTGGCACCCGACCCAGATGTTGGGCATGCACTTCTCCGGCAAGACTGTCTGCGTGATCGGCATGGGGCGGATCGGGCAGGCCATCGCGCGGCGGTGTCATTTCGGGTTCGGCTGCCGGATCGTCTATGTGAACCGGTCACCAAAGGACGTCGATTTCCCGGCGGAGCAATTGCCGATGGGAACGGCGCTGGCGGGGGCAGATGTCGTGGTGCTGGCCACGCCGGGCGGGCGGACGACGCATCACCTGATCGGGACGGAGGCATTTGTCGCGATGAAATCCTCGGCTATCTTCGTGAATATCTCACGCGGCGATGTGGTGGATGAGGCGGCCCTGGTGGCGGCGTTGTCGGTGGGGCGCATCGCCGGCGCTGGCCTCGACGTCTACGAACACGAACCGTTGGTCCCCGACGAGTTGCGCGCGATGGAAAACGTGACGCTTCTGCCGCATCTGGGCACGGCGGCGCTGGAAGTGCGCGAAGATATGGGCCGCATGGCGCTCGATAATATCATCGCCTTTGCCGAAGGGCGCCCGGTGCCCAACGCAGTCTGACGCGCCTATCCGGCACCCATTCAGGCCGATTGTCGCCTCGGAGCGGGAGCGGTGACGGATTTTGTCATCCGGGTCGCGCTGGAGAAGCCTAGCAGCCAGCGGAACGGGAACGTCGTCTCCACCGTACCGGGCTGAAACCCGCGGCGCTCATAGAGCGCGCGGGCTCTTGGATTGGTGTCGATCACATCCAGCCGCACCTCGCGGCACCCCCGTCGGGCTGCCTCGGCCACGATCCCGTCGAGCAGCGCCGTGCCGATACCCAGCCCCCGCGCCTGCGGCATCACGGCGATGCCATCCATCAGCAACACGCCCTGCTCCACCTGCCGCTCGAGCATCGACAGAAGCGGCGCGCGCCAGAGCGCCCCGCCCAGGCCGTAGGTCCGGCGCAGGTCGGTGAGAGTGCCGCCGACAAAGGCACTGCGTTCCGTCTTGAACCCCGCCAGGCCAAGAAGCGCGCCGTCCTCCGCGCAGATGCTGAGGCAATGGGTGGGATCAAGGACCGGTTCCAGAAACGCCAGGGCGCGGGGTGCGGGGCCCAGAAGCAGACCAAGCTTGCCGCCGAAGGCCTGCCAGAATAGCTGCGCCGCCAGCGCGCGTTGATCAGCGGGAAAGCCCAACTGCACATGAAGATTGTCCATGTGGCCGATATGGGGCGGCGGGCCGCATGGCGAAAGCCCTAGCGGGGCCTGTCGCCCAGGGCTTCACGGAAATGCCTGCGGCACAGGCTCACATAGCGGTCGTTGCCGCCCACCTCGATCTGCGCGCCTTCGCGGATCGCCGCGCCGTTTTCATCGATGCGGATCACCATGGTGGCCTTCTTGCCGCAATGACAGATCGTGCGGACCTCGCGCATTTCATCGGCGAGCGCCAGGAGCGCGGCGGAGCCAGGGAAGAGTTCGCCCCGGAAGTCCACGCGCAGGCCGTAGGCCATGACGGGCACGCCAAGGTCGTCGACGGCGCGGGCCAGTTGCCAGACCTGATCGCGGGTCAGCCAATGGCTGTCATCGACCATAACGCAATGGCAGGGCCCTTCGGCCAGACGGGCCTCGATCTTGGCGAACAGGTCATCCTTGGCGGAAAACGGATCGGCCTCGGCGGTGATCCCGATGCGCGACCCGATCAGGCCGTGCGCCCCGGCGCGGTCATCGAAATCGGCGATCATCAGATAGGTCTGCATGCCCCGCTCGATGTAATTGTAGGAGGCTTGCAACAGCAGGGTCGATTTGCCCGCGTTCATGGTGGAGTAGTGGAAATAGAGCTTGGCCATGGCCCTTGGTTTGGCCCATGACAGCCGCGCTGGCAAGACGTTGACGGCATGGGGGAAAGCGGGTTTGCTGCCGCGGACCAATAGGGACACGAGTGATGAACGACACGAGCGGCGAGACGGCCAAAGGTTACCTCAAGCGTCATACCGAGCGGTTGATCAAGGATGTTGGGTATGCGGCCGCCTGTGAACTGACGGGCCGGTCCAAGGCCACGCTGGGGCGATACTTCTCGGAAGCCGAGGAGCATACCGACCGGTTCATGCCGGTCGATGCCGTGGCGGCGCTTGAGGCGGCGTCGTCGTTTCCCCATGTGACCGCCGCGCTGGCCGAGTTGAATGGTGGGCAGATGTCCTACGGGTCGGACAAGCGCAACGCGATGCGGGGGGACAATTCGGGATCGGTGAACGCCAATGTCATCGCCCTGTCGCAGCGGTTCGCGATCCTGATGGCGGAATATCACATGTCGATCGAGGACGGGGTGATCTCGGTGAACGAAGCCCGGCGCCTTCTGGAAGAGACGCTGGAATTGCAGAAGGTTCTGGTGGAGATGAAGCTGCGGCTGGAGGCCGATAGCCGGAGTTAAGCGGGGTTATCACGGTTGATGAGCATATCCAACCTATTGAGAATGCGAAGAAAAGGCAGTCGTGTTAACCTGCGCCTAACCAAGAGCTGCGCAAGTGCCTGCACCGGGGCGGTGTGATGCGCGGCGGGCTTGCCCTTGCGATTGCGACCGCGTGCCTGCATGGGGGCACCGGCCCCGCCGCTGCGCAGGAGAGCTATCCGAACGACGAGATCTGCGTGCAGAGCATCCTGGCGCTACATGGCTACGATCCCGGCCCGATTGACGGCATCCTGGGTCAGCGGACCCGCGATATGGCCCACAGCTTCGCGGTGGATTGGCGGCTGGATCTGCCACGCTTGTCGGGTGCCAATGCGGGCCAGTGGTGCGTGGCGCTGACCGCCGCGCAGCGGGGTGCGGATCAGCCGCTGGACCCGGCGCTGACCGATGGTCCCGACACATTGCGCTGTGTGACCGATCCGCCCGATGGCTATGCGCGGGTCATCACCGGCAGGGTCGATGGCGACCCGGTGGAGCTGCGCGTCTCCACCCGGTTCGGGGGCGCGGTGGGCTCGCTGACATGGCGGGGGATGGAGTTCCTCAACATCTATGACCATGGCCGACAGATCAGCTATGCGTGGTTTCTGGACGATCACGGCGAATGCCTGAACCCGACGGAACCGGGATCGGCCAGTGATCTGTTCGCGCAGACCTCCTCCACGATCGTGCATGAAATATGCTCGGACGCCGCCAACCGGCTGAGCACGCGGATCAGCCCCGCCTTCTGGACCCAGCCGGGCCAGACCGCCTTTTGCGACAACGGGACATTGGAAGCGGTGAACACGGAACTGGTCTCGGACGATATGCTCGAGAAGGTGACCCAGATCGGCTATGAGGGGATCGAGAACGTGATCGTGTTCGATTCCACCATCACGCTGCACGGGGATCACAGCCTGTTGCGCGCGGAGGTGCCGACGGCCTACCTGACCGGCGCGTTTTCGGCGCGCTACCGCTTCGATCCGCGCGACGGCAGCCTGACGCCGGTGACGGAAAGCATGGACCTGACGGCGCCGTGGTCGTTTGTGGACAATTCCCGCTTTCCCGCAATCCTGGCGAGTGAGGATGGTGAATTTGCACTGGGGGCCTACACGGCGCGGCCCGGGGCGCTGTACCAGATCCTCCATTACGAGAGCCGCAATCCCTTCGACGAAACCAACAAGTGGAACATCCTGTTCAGCGTGGAGCCTGCACCGGCGGGCCGCTATGACTTTCGCACCTTCGGGGTGATCGGCACGTTGGAGCAGGTGCGCGAGGGCATGGTGGCGCTGGCGGCGCTGCATTCCGTCGATGTCACGCCGGGGGAGGGACATGTGGACCGGGCGGAGTGCGACTGGATCGCCGGATGGGCCTGGGACCCGGATGCGCCGGATCAGGCGATGATGGTGGATGTGTTCGGGATGAATGGCGATGACCGGGTATTGATCACAAGCATCGAGGCGGCGCGGTATCGCCCCGATCTGGAAGCGGCGCTGGGGGATGGCGGGCGGCACGGGTTCGAGTTCGAGACGGAGCTGATCCTTCCCGGGGGCGGGCAGGGCGAGTTCGTGATGGAGGTGCGGGGCTCGGCGGACGGGTTGCCGGGAACCCCGCTGGTGCCGAACCGGTTTTCGCTGGATTGCCCGGGATGACGGGCTGAGGTGTGGTTGCGCCGGCTGCGCCGTCGCCGAAGCGGGGGGCAAGCCCCCCGCACCCCCCTTTTCGAAGTGATGAGTGGGGCTGCCTGCCCCTCTCAAACTCTCCCCGGGGATATTTTTGAAACAAGGAAGGGGGCGTGGGGGCGCGAGGCGAGCGTGCGTCAGGTGGACTTTTCGACGATGACGGAGCCCACGGAATACCCGGCCCCGAACGAGCAGATCAGGCCTGTATCGCCGGGGCGCAGATCATCGGAATACTTGGCGAATGCGATGATGGAGCCGGCCGAGGACGTGTTGGCGTAATCTTGTAGAATATTGGGCTGCTCGCCATCTTCCGGGGGGCGGCCCAGAACCTTCTTGCCGATATAGTCGTTCATCGTCTTGTTGGCCTGGTGCAGCCACAGGCGTTTGAGGTCGCTCGCCTCGACGCCGGTCTCCTCCATATGCTCGGCGATGTGTCTGGAGACCAGCGGCAGGACCTCTTTGAACACTTTCCGGCCATTTTGCATGAAGAGCATGTCGCGCCGGTCCTCCATGTGGCCGTTGCGGGTGCGGCGCAGAAAGCCGTTGTTGTTGCGGATATTGTTGGAGAATTGCGTGGCGCAGCGGGTGGATTTGATGAGGAATTTCTCGCCCCTGGCCAGATCGCTGCGTTCGATCAGGACCGCGGTGGCGACATCGCCGAAGATGAAATGGCAATCCCGGTCGCGCCATTCGAGATGGGCCGAGCAGATCTCGGGGTTCACCACCAGTGCGCGTTCGATGGAGCCGGAGCGGATCATGTCCGCCGCAGCCTGGATGCCGAACGTGGCGGACGAACAGGCGACGTTCATGTCGAAGCCGAAACCGCCGGTGCCCAGGAGCTCCTGGATCTCGATGGCGATGGCTGGGTAGGCCCGTTCGTGGTTCGACGCGGCGCAGATCACTGCATCGACGTCCGCGGCCTCCACACCCGCCATATCGAGCGCCTGACGGCAGGCATCCACGCCCATTTCGGCCATGAAGCCGGGCTGGTCCATGGCGCGGTCGGGCAGCCAGGGATGCATCACGGCGGGGTCGAGTATGCCGCTCTTGTCGAGCACATAGCGGCTTTCGATGCCGGAGGCGGCGACGATGAACTCGGAGGAGGACTGGGCCATCGCCTCCACCTCGCCGGCTTCGATGGCGGCGGCATGTGCGGCGTTCCAATTGTCGGCATAGGCGTTGAAGGCGACGACCAGTTCGTCGTTGGAAATGCTCAGCTCCGGCGTGAAGACGCCCGATCCGGTAATCGCTGGTTCAACCATATCTGTCTCCGCGCCGCAGGGCCTTCACTTGCGCGCGAAACGGACCCTGCGTCAAGGCGGCTGACCTCACGTCTGGTGCGCGGGTGCGTGGCAGACGGCCTCGATATTATTGCCGTCGGGGTCGAGCACGAAGGCGCCGTAATGGTGCTCGTGATAATGCGGGCGGAGGCCGGGCGGGCCGTTATCGGTGCCGCCCGCGTCAAGGGCTGCGGCGTGGAAGGCATCGACCTGCGCGCGGGTGCGGGCGGTGAAGGCGAAGTGGAGCGGCGGGACGTGGGGCGCGCCCTCACCGACCCAGAATTGCGGGCGCTCCTGCCCGTATCCGGCGACCTGCGCGCCGCCGGTATGTTCGGGCGGGATGGTGAACAGGTGGCTGGATCCGAGGGGAGCCAAGGCGGCATCGTAGAAGGCCTTGGAGCGGGTGAAGTCGGCGGTATTGATGCCGGTATGGTCGATCATCGCGGTGCCCCGTCGGTTATGCCTTGGGACTTTTATAGCCGCATCGGGCGGTGTCGGACAATCATGTGGGGAATGGAAAGACGCTGCCGTGACGTGGTGGGGTTCGAGTTGATTGGAACGCTCTTCGCAGCCTGATGTGTTGCGCCATGTGGGGTGGTCTGCCCGGAGGCCGTACTCCGGCCTCGACAATGCGCGAGAGGCATGGAAATCTGCGGGTTACAGGCAACCGTCAACGATAATGGGCAGGACCGCGCCGGATGTGAGATGGGCTTGGATGCGGCCTGCGCCCACCGGAGCGGTGACGGCCATGGGACATATGGAAGACGAGCGATCATGCGAAAGATGCTGCAGCGCGTATTTGAAGAGAAGGTCTGGCGCGGGTCGGCGCAGGGGCGACGGTCGGGGCCGGGATCGACGATGGAGGCGACGGAACGGTTGCGGGCGGCGCTGCCGGATCTGCTTGCGCGCTACGAGGTGAAGACGTTCCTGGATGCGCCGTGCGGGGATTGGCACTGGATGAGCACCGTTGACCTGGGGGACGTGGCCTATATCGGTGGTGACATCGCGGCATCCGTGATCGACGCGAACATCGCGGAATTCGGCCGGGACGGCGTGAGCTTCCACCATCTGGATATCACCAGCGATCCGCTGCCCAAGGCCGACATGATGATGTGCCGCGATTGCCTGTTTCACCTGAAGCACAAGTTCCGGTGGCTGTTTCTGGAGAACTTCGTTGCCTCGGAGATTCCGTATCTGATGATGACGATGCACCATCTGGACCAGAACCGGCCCCTGACGACGAATGGAAACTTCGCGGCGTTCAGCCCTATGGCCGAGCCGTTCAATCTGCCCGCGCCGATAGAGATGATCCACGAGACGATGGACGCGCTTCCGAAGGATATCAGCAAGGACGACAAGCCGCTGCAGTACCGATCCCTGGGAATTTGGCGGCGCGAGGATGTTGAGACAGCAGTGAAGGCGAATGGGTAGGGACAGGGGCGGGAGCATCTGATCGCGAACGGGGCATGGCGCTCGCCTTGGCCCACGCAGAATGCGGGCGACCTGCGCGCCGCCTTTATCGTCCGGCCGGATTGTGAACGGGTGGCGGGTGCCGGGACGGCCAGCGCCGCGTCGCTATAGACCGGATCAGGGCGGCGTTGCCAATGCCGGTCTGGTCGAACGGCGCGGTGCCCTAGCGGTGCTGGTCGATCAAGATGGTATTGCCGTCCGGGTCGCGGGTGACGAAGCTGGCCGGGCCGTCCTCGCCGCCCTGTTCCTGCTCCACATCATAGCCAGCCTTGGCCACGACGTCCTTGATTGCGCGGACGTCGTCGAAATCGTCGAGGTTCTGAGCGTTTTGGTCCCATCCGGGATTGAATGTCAGCAGATTGCCCTCGAACATGCCATGAAACAGGCCGACCAGCGCGTCGCCATTCTTCATGATCAGGTAGCCGTGGTCGGGGTCACCGCCCATCGCCGAAAAGCCGAGGGTTTCGTAGAAGGCCCGCGACTTGGCGAGGTCCGCCACCGCCAGAGACATGGAAAACGCGCCAATCTTCATGGGATCACCTTTGTGTGGGTTGGGATGCCCCCCACGCTACGCCCGCCGCCCCGCATCGCAAAGAAAAACCGGCGGCAAGGGGGCCCCTGCCGCCGGTCGGATCGGTCAATGACCGCGAAAATCAGGCCGCGAAGCCAAGCTTGTGGACATGGATCTCGAAGATCGGGTGCGTTTCCGCGCCCACCACGGTGCCGTTGTGGTGCCGATAGATCGAGCGCCAATAGGGTTGGATCACCACCCCTTCGTCGATCATGATCTGCTGGATCTGGGCCATGACCTCGGACCGGGCAGCGGCATCGGCGATGGCCGATGCATCGGCGAGAAGCGTATCGAACTCTTCATTGGCGAAGCCGGTCTCGTTCCAGGCGGCGCCGCTGGTATAGGCCAGCGTCAGGTTCTGGACGCCGAGCGGGCGGTGGCCCCAATCGGTGGACGAGAACGGGTAGTTGTTCCAGTCATTCCAGAAGGTATTGCCCGGATAGATCGTCCGCGTGACGTTGAAGCCCGCATCGCGCAACTGCGCGGCGAGGGCATCGGTCGTGGGACGACGCCAGCTATCGTCAATCGAGATCAGCTCATGCTCGAAATCGGTCTGGCCGGCCTCTTCCATCAGCGCCTGGGCGGCGGCCACATCGTGCACAGCCGGGCCGATATCGGCATATTCCGGGTGGATCGGGCAGACATGGTGGTTCTCGGCCACGGTGCCGAGGCCGTTCACCCCAAGCTCCATCAGCACGGCATTGTCGGTGGCCAGGGCCAGGGCACGCCGCACGCGAACATCATCGTAAGGCGCAACCGTCTGATTGGTCCGCAACACGAGGCTGTTGGCGGAGATCGCTTCGGATTTCTCCCACCCGATGGCATCGAAGATATCGATGAAGTCGCCGAGCGTTTCGTAGAGCATGTCGACCTCGCCCGCTTCGGCGGCGGCGACGTGAGCGGCCTGATCCTGGCCCAGATCAATGAATTCGATCCGGTCGAGGAACGCGCCGGTGCCTTCGCCCCACCAGGTGTGGTCGGGGTTGCGTTCCACCACGGCGCGCACGCCCACTTCGATCTCGACCAGGCGGTAGGGGCCGGTGCCGACGGGATTGTCGGACGGGTTGCCCGAGGCGCCGTTTTGCACGATGGCCGAGGCATAATCCGAGATGGTCGGCAGGATGGTGATGTCGGGGCGTGAGAGATTCAGGCGCACCGTGTGCTCATCCACAATCTCCACCGCGCCCTCGCGGATCGCCTCACCCTCGATCAGGGCGGCCATGCGCGAGGCCATGGAATTGCCTTCCATCGCTGCATCGCACCAGCGGGTGAAGTTATAGGCCACGTCTTCGGCGGTGAACGGCGTGCCGTCGCTCCAAAGCACGCCCTGGCGCAGGTTCAGAAGATATTCGGTGGCGTCGTCGTTGACCTCCCAGCTTTCCAGCAGGCGCGGCTCGAACACACCGTCGGCGTTGTACTGGACAAGGTATTCCAGCCAGCCGCGCGAGACATTGGCCATTTGCGGCCAGTCATAGGTGGGCGGATCTTTCAGCGCGCGCACGTCCATCTGGATGCGCAGCGTGCCGCCAGCTTGGATATGGCCATCGGCCCGGGCCGGAGTGGCCCCGATCAGCGAATAGGCCCCGGCAGCGGTAACCCCCAACGCGGTCGCGCGTGTCAGAAACTCGCGCCGACCCATCGTGCCGTCCGCGACTTCCTGGGCATAGGCGCGCGCAGCGGGGTGGATTTTGTGTGCATTGTAAAATGTCACGTTTGAGAACTCCCTATTGGACCGTTCGCTTTGTCACTTGGGCCGCATGGTCCATTGCGACGTTGATGATTAAAAACGACATCCCCCCCGGGATCAACGATAAAGCCGTGACACGGGCGGCCCGGAGACGTGACAAAGACGTTATGGGGGGCAGCGGTTGACTTGCAGGCGCAAATACTCACCTTGCCCCTAACAATAAGAGGATCCGAGCATGTCCACGCCCGCACCGTTTTCCCGGTACGAATTCATGATCGCTTGGCGATATCTGCGGGCCCGGCGGAGCGATGGCGGCGTGTCCGCGATGACCTGGATCAGTTTCATCGGCATTGCGCTGGCGGTCATGGCATTGATCGCGACGCTCGCGGTGCGGTCGGGGTTTCGGTACGAGTTTGTGGGCACCATCCTGGGCGCGAACCCCCATGTGGCGGTCTACGATCAGGCCGAGATCAACGATGCGGGCCGGGTGGAGCGGACGCTGGAAGAGTATGATGCCGTCGCCGAGGCCGTCCGGGGCGTGGCCGGGGTGGAACATGCGGCGGCGGTGGTGCGGGGGCAGGTGCTGGCCAGCCATGCGGGGCGCAATTCCGCCGTCGAGGTGCTGGGCATGGCGCCGGAGGATCTGGCGCTGGTGCCGCTGGTGGCGGAGCCGGAACTGGCGCAAGGCGTTTTGGCGGATTTCGGCCTGTCGACCGGCGAGGGGCTGGGGCCGGGCATTGCCGTTGGCTCGGGCGTGGCGCGCGAATTGGGGGCGGGTGTGGGTGACCGGATCCGGCTGATCTCACCCGATGGCGCCCGAACGCCCTTCGGGACCTCCCCGCGCGTTTCAACCTATGAGATTGTCTATATTTTCCAGGTCGGGCGCTGGGATATCGACCGGACGCGCGTTTACCTGCCGTTCGATGAGGCGCAGGTTTACTTCAACCGCGATGGCGTGGCCGACGAGGTGCAGGTGAGCGTCGCGAACCCCGAGGACATCGCCCAATATGCCCTGCCGCTGTTGCAGGCGGGCGGGGACGTGCAGATCTGGACGTGGGAGGACAGTTCCGGCGCCTTCCTGCGGGCGCTGCAGATGGAGGACAATATCATGTTCATCATCCTGTCGATCCTGGTGCTGATCGCGACGATGAACATCGTGTCGGGCCTGATCATGCTGGTGAAGAACAAATCACGCGATATCGGGATCCTGCGCACGATCGGGTTGAGCGAGGGCTCCATCCTGCGGGTGTTCTTCATCTGCGGCTCGGCCATCGGCGTGGCGGGCACGTTGATGGGGGTGGCCCTAGGATGCGCCTTTGCGATCTGGATCGACCCGATCTTCAGCTTCGTGAATTTCGTGGCCGGTGGCGGCGTCTGGGACCCGTCGGTGCGGATGATCTCGGCCCTGCCCGCGCGGCTGGAGCTTGGCGACGTGTTGAGCGCGGTGGTGCTGT
This sequence comes from uncultured Roseicyclus sp., assembly GCA_947494975.1. GTDB lineage: Bacteria > Pseudomonadota > Alphaproteobacteria > Rhodobacterales > Rhodobacteraceae > Gymnodinialimonas. Next base: position 420,212 of record CANLXA010000002.1, read on the forward strand.
CGTTGGGATTGTCGTTTGTGGTGACGATCTTCCCGGCGCGCCGGGCCGCGCGGATGAACCCGGTGGAGGCGCTGCGCTATGAGTGATGCGCTGATCCTGGACAAGATCGAGAAGGTCTATAATCGCGGCAAACCCAATGAGATCGCCGTGCTGCGGGGGGCGTCGGCCACCATCGCGGCGGGTGAGATCGTGGGCCTGATCGCGCCGTCGGGGGCGGGCAAATCCACGCTTCTGCACATTGCGGGGTTGCTGGATGTGGCGGATGCGGGGGAGATCACGATCGGGGGGCAGGGCGTGAGCGGCGCCTCGGACCGGGTGCGCACGGCCGCGCGGCGCGCGAAGGTCGGGTTTGTCTATCAGTTCCATCACCTGCTGCCGGAGTTTTCGGCGGCGGAAAACATCATCCTGCCGCAGCTGGCCCACGGGATCGCGGCCCGGGACGCCGAGGCGCGGGCGGCGGATCTGTTGGCGCGCGTCGGGCTGGCGGACCGCGCGTCGCACCGCCCGGCGGAGTTGTCGGGCGGGGAGCAGCAGCGCGTGGCGTTTTGCCGGGCGCTGGCCAATGGCCCGGCCCTGTTGCTGGCCGATGAGCCCACAGGCAACCTTGATCCGGCGACGTCGAACACCGTGTTCGGCGTTCTGATGGAGCTGGTCCGGGACACCGGATTATCCGCCCTGATCGCGACCCATAACCATGAGCTGGCCGGGCGCATGGACCGTGTCTTGCGGATGGAAAACGGGGTGCTGGTGGCGGCGTAGCGGTCAGGCGGGATGTTTGGCGAAAAGCCCCAGGATAGCCTCCAGCGCCTTATCGCGAATGGCGGGCGCTTCCATGAGAACCTCGTGCCGGCCGTTTTCGAGGCTCACGAACCGGCCACCGGGCCAGGTCTCCATCCGGTCGCGGGCCGCCTCGATCGACACCCGCTTTTCGTCTGACCCGACAATCGTGACAACCGGAAGCTCCAGCGGCTCCATCGCCATCAGAAGGCGGGCTTCTGCGATTGCCTGTTTCACCCAGGTGAAGGAGGGCCCGCCAAGCGTAAGCTCGGGGTGCTTTTCTGTCTGATGCTCCATGTAGTCGTATTGATCACGATCCGTTGTCAGGATGTTGTTTTCAAACGGAATATGGACCCACGGCCCGGTTGTGAGCGCGTAGCTCTTGGCGAGACCCAAGGGCTTTGCCGCGCCCAGAAGAAGCGGCGAGAGCGCGCGCAAGACCGGCCCCATCTGGACCCCCCACATCGGCCCGGTGAAGGCGGCGGCAGCCACGGGTAGGCCATCATAGAGCGCCCGGAGGCCGATGCAGCCGCCCATGGAATGGCCGATCAGATACCAGGGTTTGGGCAGGTCGATGCTCTCCATCACCTTGCGGAAGGCGGCGACATCCTGCCGGTATTCATCGAAGCTAACGACATGGCCCATGCCGCGATCATGGTCGGGCCGGTCGGCAAGGCCCTGACCGCGCCAATCGAACGCGACCATGCCGTAGCCGGCCGCCGCCATATCGGTGGCGATCCGGCCGTATTTCTCGACATATTCGGTGCGGCCCGGACACATGATAACGGTGCCCTTGGCCCCGCGCGGCCAGACGGCCATGCGCAGCCGCGTGTCGTCTTCGGCCTTCACCCACCAGGCCTCGACGCCATCGGGCCCCTCCGCGACGTCGGCGAAGAAGGGCGCGGGCTTCAGCCCGGTCGGTGCAGGACCCGTCAACATCAGCTCAGCACACCGCCAAGTTTCATCGCCGTGCCCATATCGCCATCAAGCTGCAGCTTGCCGGACATGAAAGCGGCGGTCGGGTTCAGATCGCCCGACATGATCTCCTGAAAGGTGTCCGCATCCGCGGTCATCGTCACCTCGGCCTCGTCGGCATCGGTGGCCTCGCGCACGCCGTTGCTGTCGACGATCACGGTGCCTTCGCCTTCGATGGCGAATTTGGCGGAGCCGTCGAAGCTTGCGCCGCCCAGTTTTTCGGAAATGGCCGCAACTGCGGCGTCGATCGTAGCGTTGCTCATGTGGTCTTGTCCCTTTTTGCCTTGGTCCCGATATCCTCGCGCAGTCTTGATCTAGTAATGCGCGCATCGGATGCTAGTTTGGCACCATGACGTTTCCGCGAGCCATCATCAATCTTCTCGTTGCGGCAGTCATCTGCGGGATTCCCGTAGTTGCACCCGCGCAATCCACCGTCGACGACTTTCTGGATCGGCTGGCGAATCCCGACCTGCGCAACTGGGAAGTTGTGGAGGAGGAGGTTTATCAGCGCTGGACGATTTCGGGGTCCGCCTCGGCGGATTACCTGTTGCGGCGCGCCCAGGCGGCGATGGAGGCGCAGGATTACGACGCTGCCTATGACCATCTGACCGCTTTGGTCGATCATGCGCCGGATTTCGCCGAAGGCTGGAACGCGCGGGCGACGTTGTTCTTCGAATTGCAGATGTACGGGCCCGCCATTGCCGATATCCAGCGTGCGCTGGCCCTTGAGCCGCGCCATTTCGGGGCGCTCACGGGCCTTGGGATCATGCTGGAGGATATGGGGAATATGGAGGCGGCGCTGGAGGCCTACGAGGCCGCCCATGCTATACATCCCAACCAACCCGACATAGAGAGATTGCTGAACGGGCTGCGCGTGCAGCTTGAAGGCGAAGCGCTGTAAAGCCACGTCGACAGGGGCGAGATATGGCGGGCGATCAATTCAGCCGCGGCAGGGTGGCTGCGGTTCTTGGGCCTACGAATACCGGCAAAACCCATTACGCGATCGACCGGATGCTGGCGCATCGCACCGGTGTGATCGGCCTGCCGCTGCGTCTTCTGGCGCGCGAGGTCTATGACAAGATCGTTGCGATCCGCGGGCCGTCGGTGGTGGCGCTGGTCACGGGCGAAGAGCGGATCGTGCCGGAGCGAACGCAATATTGGGTCTGCACGGTTGAGGCGATGCCGGTGGAAAACGGCGCGGATTTTCTGGCCATCGACGAGATCCAGCTCTGTGCCGATCCCGAGCGCGGGCACGTGTTCACCGACCGGCTGCTCTATGCGCGCGGCCTGCATGAGACGCTGTTTCTGGGTGCCGAAACCATGCGTCCCGCAATTGCCGCGCTGGTTCCGCAGGTGGAATTCATGCGGCGGGAACGGTTTTCACAGCTTGTGTATGCGGGTTCGAAAAAGATAAGCAGAATGCCCGGCCGGAGCGCCATTGTGGGGTTTTCGGTTGAGAACCTCTATGCCATGGCGGAATTGCTGCGCCGCCAGAAGGGTGGGGCGGCCGTGGTGATGGGGGCGCTGTCGCCGCGGACGCGCAATGCGCAGGTGGAGCTGTATCAAAACGGCGATGTGGACGTACTGGTGGCGACAGATGCCATCGGGATGGGCCTGAACCTCGATATCAAACATGTCGCGTTTTCGGGCCTGCGCAAATTCGACGGGCGCAAGGTGCGCGACCTATGGCCCAATGAGCTGGCGCAGATTGCGGGCCGGGCGGGGCGGCATACCCAAGACGGCTCTTTCGGGGTGACCGGCGAGGCGCCGATGCTGGACGAGCAGGTGGCCGACGCCATCGTGAACCACCGCTTCGCGCCCGTGCGCAAACTGAATTGGCGGAATTCCGCGCTGGAATTCGGGTCGGCCGAGCGGCTGATCGCCAGCCTGGAACAGCCCACCGACGACGAATGGCTGACCCGCGCCCGGGAGGCCGACGATGTGCAGGCGCTCAAGGCGCTGATCGCGCGGCCCGAGATTGCGCAGCGGCTGGGGGATGCACGGGCCGTCCGCCTGTTGTGGGACGTCTGCCGCATTCCGGATTTCCGGGGGATTTCCCACGCGGAGCATGCCGATCTGCTGGGGCGGATCTTCGAGTTCCTGCACGAGGCACGGCGGGTGCCCGACGATTGGCTGGCCCGGCAGGTCAAGCGCATCGACCGGCCCGAAGGCGACATCGACACATTGTCGAAACGTCTGGCCTATATCCGCACATGGACGTATGTGGCGCAGCGCAACGGATGGGTGGACGATGTTGCCCATTGGCGCGGCGCGACCCGTGCCGTAGAAGACCGACTGTCAGACGCACTCCACACTGCGTTGACACAACGATTTGTCGACCGGCGGACATCAGTTTTGCTTCGCCGGTTGAAGCAGAGGGAGAGCCTTGTGGCCGACGTGAACGAAGCAGGTGAAGTGACGGTGGAGGGCCAGGTGCTCGGCCGGATTGAAGGATTCCGCTTCCGTCAGGATGACACCGCCTCTGCCGATGAGGCCAAGACGCTGCGCCAGGCGGCGCTCGCGGCCCTGCGCCCGGAATTCCACCTGCGGGCCGACCGCATGTACAACGCGCCCGATACCGAGTTCGACCTGACCGAACAGGGCGGGTTGATGTGGGGCGATCAGGCCCTGGGCAAGCTGGTGAAGGGGGACGAGCCCCTGAAGCCCGTGGCCGAGGCCTTTGTGGATGAAGATGCCGGGGCCGAGGTGATCCAGAAGGTGCAGCGCCGCCTGCAGCACTTCATCGACCGCCGGATTGCCGCGCAGTTCGAGCCGCTTCTGGCGATGAGCCGCGACGAGGCGGTCACAGGCCTGGCCCGCGGTGTGGCGTTCCGGCTGCTGGAAGGGTTCGGGATCGTGCCGCGGGGCGAGATTGCCGATGATGTGAAGGCGCTCGATCAAGATGCGCGCGGCTTGTTGCGCAAACATGGCGTCCGGTTCGGGCAATACACCATTTTCCTGCCGCTCCTGCTGAAACCCGCGCCGACACGGCTGCGGCTGGTTCTGTGGGGGCTGTCCCAGGATCTGGGCGCGTTCCCCGATAGCCCGCCGCCGGGCCTGGTGACGATCCCGGTCGATCCCGGTGCGCCTGCGGGCCACGACACGATGGCCGGCTACCGCGCCGCGGGCACCCGGGCGATCCGCATCGACATGCTGGAGCGTCTGGCCGATCTGTTGCGCAATCAAAACAGCCGGGGCGGGTTCGAGGCCAATCCCGATATGCTGTCGATCTCGGGCCTGACCCTGGAGCAATTTGCCGATCTGATGGGCGGGTTGGGCTACAAGGCCGAAAAGGGCGAGCGGGTGAAGGTGAAGGCCGCGCCCGAGCCTGCGGCGGAGTCAACGGGATCCGAGCCGGAGGCCTCCGACACCCCCGATCCGACGCCGGTTGAAGTGCCCGGCGATGCGCCGAGCGAAACGCCCGCCGAGCCGCCCGTGGAGGCACCGGTTGATGTGCCGCCGGAAACCCCGAGCACGCCGCCGGTTGAAGTGCCGGAGCAATCCGCGGCAGAGACTGAGACCGCACCCAAGGCCGAGACTGCGACGGAGGCCGCAACCGAGAGCGAAACGGCGGCCGAGCCGGAGATGGAGGTGTTCTATACCTTCACCTGGGCGCCGCGCGGCCGCGGTACGGCGCGCCCGCGCAAGGCGGAGGGCGCGCAGGATGGTCCGCGCGGCAAGCGTGGCGGTGGCGGGCCACGCCCGCAAGGCGGCAAATCCCATGGGAAGGGTGGCAAAGGTGGCAAACGTCCGCCACGTGACGAGAAGCCGAAAACCTATTCCTCCACCCCGCGGAAAACCGACAAGGTGGACCCTGACAATCCGTTCGCGGTTCTGGCCGCGCTGAAAGACAAAAGCTGAGCGAGGGTCGGACCAAGGATCGGCTGGACCGGTGGCTGTGGCAGGCGCGGTTTTTCAAGACCCGTTCCATGGCCGCGCGGCTCGTTTCCGATGGGGCGGTTCGGGTGAATGGCGACAAGGTGTCCAAGCCTGCCAGCACCGTGGGTCCCGGCGACGTGCTGACCTTTCCGCAAGGTCGCCAGATCCGCGTTATCCGGATCGAGGCATTGGCCAAACGGCGCGGCCCGGCGGCCGAAGCGCAGGGGCTCTACGCCGATCTGACGCCGGACGCGGAGCCTGTCCCACCCCGTGTCGGCCCGCGCCCGACCAAGAAGGATCGTCGCGATCTGGATGCCCTGCGCGACCCGGAGTGATCGGCCTTGGCAGGGTGTCTAGTTTGCCTTACACATTTTCGTCAGATCGCCCGGTGCGACCCATTGGTCGCGTTGCATCCCCCCGATCCGTGCCGTAGCAGAGCGCTCAAGATTTCGACCAACAAGGCCCCGCCCCATGACCTATATCGTCAACGATAGCTGCATCGCCTGCAAATACACCGATTGCGTGGAAGTTTGCCCGGTGGATTGCTTCTATGAAGGCGAGAACATGTTGGTGATCCACCCCGACGAATGCATCGATTGTGGCGTGTGTGAGCCGGAATGCCCGGCGGACGCGATCCGGCCGGACACCGAGCCGGATATGGAGAAATGGGTGGAGTTCAATCGCAAGTATTCCGAGCTGTGGCCGGTGATCATCACGAAGAAAGATCCGCTGCCCAATGCCGAAGAGATGGATGGCAAGGAGGGCAAGATGGATTTGTTCTCCGAAGCGCCCGGCGAGGGGGGCTGACGCCCGATTCGGCGCCGCACTGCCGAAGGGTGAGCCTGTCTGACCTATAACAAACCCCAGAATTTTAAGGGTTTGCTTAACGCTGCATAGCAGAAAACTTTAAAACACGTCCGATTCGTGCTATGTATTGGCCAATAACAGCTCGCACGTGCCAATGCGCGAGACTGACCATTGCCCGTTTCATCAACGGCTTCATTTTTCACCGCCGGAAAGTTAGGGCTTTCCGCTGGTGTTTTTGTCGCCTGCACCCCCGCATCCGAGATGGGCCACGAAAGGAAAAAACAACATGACCAAAGCCCGGAAATCGCAGCCCTTCGGCCCCGACGACTACGTTGTTTACCCTGCCCATGGCGTGGGCAAGATCGTGTCGATCGAGGAGCAGGAGATTGCAGGGCTTAACCTGGAACTGTTCGTGATCTCGTTCGAGAAGGACAAGATGACGCTTCGTGTTCCGACCGCCAAGGCAACCGAGGTGGGCATGCGCCCGCTGTCGGATCCGATGGTGGTGTCCAAGGCACTCGACACCCTTAAGGGCAAGGCCCGCGTGAAGCGGGCGATGTGGTCGCGCCGGGCGCAGGAATATGAGCAGAAGATCAATTCCGGCGACCTGATCTCCATCGCGGAAGTTGTGCGTGATCTGCACCGCGCCGACGATCAGCGCGAGCAGAGCTATTCCGAACGTCAGCTTTACGAAGCGGCGCTGGAGCGTCTGACGCGCGAATTGGCGGCTGTCAAAGGGATCGACGAAGCCGGGGCTGCCGCCCATGTCGGCGATGTCCTGACGAAACGCGCCGCCTGACGGCGCGCAACATATTGCCGGGGCGCTGGCAACATCCCGCGCTCACGGTTCTGTTACCGGTTTTCCTGACCTGCCGCGGCCTCGCGGCAGGTTTTTTTATGTGTTAGATGTGAACTTAAGGGAAACTGGAACGTTATCTTCAGGGCCTGCAGGCCCGAATCTGGAAAGGAAGACCCCTTATGAAAAAATTTGTAGCTCCCCTGCTGCTGATCGCAGCTGTTGCAACCGCCGCCTGTCAGCCGCTGTCACCGCAAGACCGCTCGAATCTCGGTCTCGTGGGTGGTGCCGCCGGTGGCCTTCTGCTGGCCGACGCATTCGGTGCGAACCCGCAATGGACCATCGTATCGGCCGTTGCAGGTGCCGCGATTGGCACCCAGGTCGCGCGCAACACGCAGACCGGGCAATGCGCCTACCTCGCCGGTTACAACTCGGCTGGCCAGGAAGTCTACAACGTGGCGCCCTGCTGATCACGCAAGGATAGCGGCGCAGGCGATCAGGGCGGATATCTCGCTCAGCACCTGCGCCGCCCCCAACACATCCCCCGTTTGCCCGCCGATCTTGGCGCGGGCAAGCGCGGCCACCGCCACGCAGGTGGCACCGGCCAGAAACGCCGCGACAAGGCCCGCGAGCAAGCCTGCCGCCAGACCCGCTCCCAAAACCGATATACCGATTGCCAGAACGATGGCCCATGTCGGGGGATGGCCGACATGGGCCGCCAGACCCGTTTCTCGTGCGAACGGTAGTTTGGCCATGAGACTTGCCATGCCCGCGCGGCTCAGCAAGGCCGCCGCGACCAGCGCCATGGGTGCCACCGGCAAGAGCACGGCAAGCGCCGCCCATCGCAGACCCATGGCAAGAATCATGGCCAGCATCCCATAGCTGCCGATCCGGCTGTCCTTCAGGATATCCAGCCGTCGTTCGCGGGTCTGCCCGCCCCAGAACCCATCGGCGCAATCGGCCAGCCCGTCCTCGTGCAATGCGCCCGTCACGATGATTCCGGCGGCGAGGGCAAGGCCCGCCGCGATGGGCGCAGGCAATATGCTAAGCGCCGCGAGACCCACGGCGACCTGAAACACGGCGATAGCGGCGCCGATCACAGGCCACGCCCACGCCGCCGCGGCCCCGCGGTCTCCGTCGCCGCCGGGGATGGGCAGGCGGGTCAGTAATTGTGCCGCGCGGATCAGGTCGCGTCCTTCCGGGTGCCGCGCATCGGTGTCGGTTTCTGGCATGAAACGGGCCTTTCTGCCGCAGGTTCAACACTTTGCATTCCGCTAAACACGATTCCAGAGCCATCACGCAAGGGAGCCCGTGACATGAGTGATGCCCCGACAACCCCCGCAGCCCTTCGCGACCTGCTGACAGACGCGCCGTCGCCGGATCCGAACGCGCGGGCGACAGCCGAGGCGCGCAATGCGGTTCTGACCAAGCCGCCCGATGCGCTGGGGCGGCTGGAGGATCTGGCCATCTGGTACGCGGCGTGGCGGGGCGAGGCCCGGCCACAGCTGCGCGCGCCGCAGGTTCTGGTGTTCGCGGGCAACCATGGGATTGCCGCGCGTGGCGTCAGCGCCTTTCCGGCGGAGGTCACGGCGCAGATGGTGGCGAATTTCGCCGCCGGAGGGGCCGCGATCAATCAGCTCAGCGATCTGGCAGGGGCGTCCCTCTCCGTCCACCCGATCGAATTGGACCGACCCACAGCGGATTTCACGCAAGGCCCCGCCATGTCGGAGGCGGATGTGATGGCGGCGATTGCCGTCGGGTGGGACGCCGTCGATCCGGGTGCGGATCTGTTGGTTGTGGGCGAGATGGGGATCGGGAATACGACCTCGGCCGCCGCCATCGCCTGTGCGCTTCATGGCGGTGCGCCAGCGGATTGGACGGGCCGCGGGACCGGTGTGGACGCGAACGGCATCGCGCGGAAGGCGCAGGTCGTGGCCGAGGGTTTGGCCGCCAATCCGGACGCCACGGGTGATCCGCTGGAGGCGCTGAGATGCCTGGGCGGACGGGAGATCGCGGCGATGGCCGGCGCCATGGCGCGGGCGCGGGTGGGGCAGATCCCCGTCATCCTTGACGGGTTCATCTGCACCGCCGCCGCGGCGGTGCTGCATGCCGCGTGCCCGGGTGCGCTCGATCACGCTGTCGCGGGGCATGTCTCCGACGAGCGGGCCCATGGAGCGATGTTGCAGCGGTTGGACAAGACACCGCTTCTGTCCTTGGACCTGCGATTGGGCGAGGGGTCCGGCGCGGCGCTGGCCATCCAGATCCTGAAGGGGGCTCTGGCGTGCCATTCGGGCATGGCGAGCTTCGACGAGGCGGGCGTCGCGGAGGGCTGAGCCGGCTGGTGCTCTCAACGACCACCGGGGCGGCGCGGGCCCCGGCTCAACCCGCTCAGGGCCCCGGCATCGCCGCGCGAGTTTTCCACCTGGGACGTCCCTTCGACCTCATCGGCAATGGCATCGAGATGGGTCGCCAGCGCGCTTTCGAGATTGTCGGTCATCTCGCGGGTGCGTCGCATGTATTCCTTGTTCTCGGTGACGGGAATATCGGGCCGCCAGACCTCGGCCAGCGCGCGCAGGTTCTGCCGGTCATGGCGGTAGAACGCGGTTTCCAATTCGTGGGCCTCATAATCGGTGAGGCCCATATCTTCCAGAACATAGCGACCCGCGCGCAGCGAGCTGTCGAACATCTCGCGCACGATATGATCGGCGCCCGCCTCGTATAGTTCATAGACGTGCAGCAGGTCGTGAGCGCGCGCGACGACGGAGATATCGGGCCGCTGGCGCTTGGCATATTGGACGAGTTTCACGGCCGCCTGCCGGTTATCGACCGCCACGACAAACACTTTGGCTGTGGCAAGCCCCGCCGCCTTGAGAAGCTCGGGCCGCGTCGGGTCGCCGAAATAGCCCTTCATGCCGAAGCGGCGCATCATCTGGATCGTCTCGAGGTTCGAATCCAGCACAACCGTCTTGAAGCCCGATGCCCGGACCATGCGATTGACGATCTGTCCGAACCGCCCCACGCCCGCGATGATGACGGCGGCCTGTTCGTCGATTTCATCGTGATCCGGCGCCTCATCCGCGCCATCTGACAGGCGGGCGGAGATCTTTTCGTAGAGGATGAAGCTGAGCGGGGTCAGCAACATCGACAGGGCGATCACAAGGAGAAGGATCGCGGCGACGCGGTCGGGGAAGACGGCCTGTTGGACACCGAAGGCCACGAGGACGAACCCGAATTCGCCGGCCTGGGCCAGCCCCAGAGTGAACAGCCACCGATCCCGACCGTGCAGGCGAAACGCCCGCGCGATGCCGTAGAGAACCGTTCCCTTGAGCAGCATGACCGCAAGGCTCAACCCGATGATGAGGAACGGATTTGCGAAGAGCGTCTGGAAATTGATGCCGGCGCCGACGGTGATGAAGAACAGGCCGAGCAGCAGGCCCTTGAACGGCTCGATATCGGCCTCAAGCTCATGGCGGAACTCGGAATTGGCGAGCACAACGCCCGCAACGAACGCGCCAAGTGCGGGCGAGAGGCCGACCAGAAGCATCAGCACCGCGATGCCGACCACGATGACAAGGGCCGTGACGGTATAGAGCTCGCGCAGCTTGGTGGTGTGGATGACGCGAAAGAGGAGCGGGCTCAGGTAGCGCCCGGCGAGGATCACGGCGGCCACCGCGCCAAGCGTCACCAGCGTGACCCCCCAGGCGGGCAGCCCCTCGACAAGCGACATCGTATGATGATCGTCGGGATCGACCCGGCTGATCGATCCGTCCTCGTTGAACCGCGCGGCGTTCGCCGTGGCCAGAAGCGGCAGAAGCGCCAGCGCTGGGATCACGGCGATGTCTTGGGTCAGCAGAACGGAGAACGTGCCGCGACCGCCCGGCGTGCGCATCAACCCCTTTTCGTTGAGCGTTGTCAGTACGATAGCCGTGGAGCTGAGCGCCAAGGTGATGCCGATGGCCAGGGCCAGCGGAAAGGCCAAACCCAGGAGCATCGCGCCGCCCGCCAGCACCACGATGGACAACAGGATCTGGCTGCCGCCCATCCCCAGCAGCCGCTGGCGCATGTCCCAAAGCGTGCGCGGATCAAGCTCCAACCCGATCAGGAACAGCATCAGGACCACGCCGAATTCGGCGTAGTGCTGGAGATCCTGCGTTTCCGAGCCGACAAGGCCCAGGACCGGCCCGATGGCGATCCCCGCAAGCAGGTAGCCCAGGACGGAACCCATGCCGAACCGCACCGAAATCGGTACGGCGATCAGCATCGCACCGAGGTAGATGGTGGCCTGAAGAAGGGTCTCTTCCATGATCGAAACGCGCGCCTGTTTCTGTTTGCGTCCAGCTTAGCGATACTTGCGCCGCGGCACGAGACGCGATTGCGACACGGGGGGCCGTCTTTGGACCGTGCGCGGACGCGCCCACGGAAACGGCCTCGGGCCTTGCCATGCCGTTCGGCTTGGGCAATCTGGCAGGGACGAGGAGAATTTGATGAAACGTTCCGAGATTAACGAGATCATGGCCGAGGCGGATGCGTTCATCCGGTCGTTTGGCTTTGTGCTGCCGCCGTTTGCCTATTGGTCCCCTGACGAGATGCGCGCCAAGCGCGACGTGGCCCAGGCCGTGATCGACGGGCGTTTGGGATGGGACATCACCGATTACGGACAGGGCAAATACGACGATCTCGGCCTGTTCCTGTTTACCCTGCGCAACGGGCGTCTGAGCGATCTGCAGAAGGGTGGCGGCATGTGCTATGCCGAGAAGCTGTTGATTTCAAAGAAAGATCAAATCAGCCCGATGCATCGCCATTACCTGAAGGCGGAAGACATCATCAACCGCGGCGGGGCCGCGATGGCGATTGAGCTGTTCGGTTCGGCCGAAGATGGCAGTTTCGACGAAAATATGGGTGGTGTGGTGATGTGCGACGGGATAGAGCGGGCCTTTGCGCCCGGCGAGGTCCTGCTGTTCGCGCCGGGCGAAAGCGTCACCCTGATGCCGGGCGATTGGCATGCCTTCTGGGGTGAAGGCGGCGACGTGCTTATCGGGGAGGTGTCCACCGTCAACAATGACGAGACCGACAATTGGTTCCGGGAGCCGATCGGACGGTTCGCCACGATAGATGAGGACGTCGCCCCGACCCACCTGCTGGCATCGGATTACAGGACCTGGCTGAGCTGAGGGTCAGAGGGCCCGCCAGCCGATATCCTTGCGGCAGAAGCCTTCGGGCCAGTCGATTTGCCCGACCATGGCATAGGCCTGATCGCGCGCCTCTTTGAGGCTGGCCCCGCGGGCGGTGACGGCCAGGACACGTCCGCCCGTGGCGGTGATGTGCCCGCCCTTGGCGGTTGTGCCGGCGTGGAACACCATCTGGGATGATGTTTCCGGAAGTGTATCCAAGCCGTTGATGACACTGCCCTTTTCATAAGCGCCAGGATAGCCGCGCGTTGCCAGAACCACCGTCAATGCGTGGTCGTCGGCCCAATTGACCCGCGCCTGATCAAGGCGCCCTTCGGCGCAGGCCAGCATCAGGTCGAGCGCCTGCGCGCCCAATCGCATCATCAGCGCCTGGCATTCGGGATCGCCAAACCGCACGTTGTATTCGACCAGCCGGGCTTGCCCGTCCTCAATCATGAGGCCCGCGAACAACACGCCTTCGAAGGGCGTGCCCCGCCGGGCCATTTCGTCCATCGTCGGCTTGATGATCTGATCGAGGGTCTGTTGCTGGATCGCGGGCGACATCACAGGGGCCGGGGAATAGGCGCCCATGCCGCCCGTGTTCGGGCCGTCATCGCCGTCAAAGGCCCGCTTGTGGTCCTGCGCGGTCCCGATGGGCAGGACGTTGGTGCCGTCACTCAGGACAAAGAACGAGGCCTCTTCGCCGTCCATGAAGTCTTCGATCACAACCTCGGCGCCCGCGCGTCCGAAGGCGCCGTCGAACATGTCGTCGATGGCCCGTATCGCCGTCTCCTCGTCCATCGCAACGACAACACCTTTGCCGGCTGCCAGCCCGTCGGCCTTCACCACGATGGGAGCGCCCGTCTGGCGGATATAGGCCTTGGCCGGGTCGGCCTCGGTAAAGCGGGCCCATGCGGCGGTCGGGGCCTTTGCGGCGTCGCAGATTTCCTTGGTGAAGCTCTTGGAGGCCTCCAGCTGCGCGGCGGCCTGCGTGGGGCCGAATACGAGAAACCCCGCATCCTTCAACATATCCACAACCCCGGCGGCCAGTGGAGCTTCGGGGCCTACAATGATGAAATCGATCGAATTCTCGGAGCAGAACTCGCAAACGGTGGAGGGGTTTTCCACATCCAGGCTTGCACATTCGGCGATCTGGTCGATCCCGGCATTGCCCGGCGCCACGATCAGGCGGTCACATTTCGGGTTCTGCAGCACCGCCCAGGCCAGCGCATGTTCGCGGCCGCCCGAGCCGAGGATAAGGATGTTCAAGGGGCGTCCCTCCCTGCTATCGTTGCGGCAGGCATAACGAGCAGATGATGGGGGCACAACCATGCGACATCCCGAGCTTTGGGCGCGGCTGGAGGGCTATTCCTTCGACACGGGCACCGGCTCCGCACCGTTTTCGGTCAAGCTGGCGCGGGCGGAAGGGTGGAGTGCGGCCTTCACCGCGCGGGTGATCGGGGAATACCGCCGGTTCCTCTATCTCACGCAAGTCTCGGACCGTCAGGTGACGCCCTCGCAGATCGTGGATGCGGCCTGGCATATGCACCTGACCTTCACGCGGGATTATTGGGACGACCTGTGCCTGAACGTGATCGGCACGCCAGTGCATCATCAGCCTTGTGCAGGCGACGAAGAGATGCCCCGCTACCGGAACCAATTCGCCGCCACCAAGGCGCTTTACGAGGCAGAGTTCGGGCACGAGCCGCCGGTTGAGATCTGGGGGCGGGACAAGACCGGGCGCGCGGCCCTGAAGACCTTTGCCCGGTCCGAAGTTGGCGCGACAGGTCCGGCGGTCTACCTTCTTTGGGCTGTGGGTTTCGCTGTTGTTTCACTGGTTCTCGATGAAACTGGTGATTCAACCCTGCGTTTCATCCTCATGGCCGTGGCCATCTTCCTGCTGCTCAAAGCCTTACTCCGCTGGATGAAAATCACGCGAGATATCAAACGGCGACGCGATGCAGGTGATGCAACCGTCGCGGTCGGCGGTGCATGGTGGTTTGCATATGAAAGCGACGATCCGCATTTTGACGTGGGAAGTGGCGATGATGGCGGCGGCGATTCCGGTGGCTGTGGCGGGTGTGGGGACTAGATGGATGACCTGATCGACGACGAAGGCACCGTGCCGGGGAATTCCCCGGAATTTACGGTTACCGAACTGTCCGGTGCGGTGAAACGCACGGTGGAGGGCGCGTTTGCCCATGTCCGCGTCCGGGGGGAGGTGGGGCGGCTGAGCCTGCCACGGTCGGGCCATATCTATCTGGATCTCAAGGATGATCGCAGCGTGCTGGCCGGTGTCATCTGGAAGGGCGTTGCCGCGCGGATGACCCATCGCCCGGAAGAGGGGATGGAGGTGATTGCCACGGGGCGGATCACCACATTCCCGGGCCAATCGAAATATCAACTGGTGATCGATGATATCCGCCCCGCGGGCGTCGGCGCGCTGATGGCGATGCTGGAGAAACGGCGCAAGGCCTTGGCTGCTGACGGGCTGTTTGACGAGGGCCGCAAGAAGGCGCTGCCGTTCCTGCCCGAGGTGATCGGGGTTGTAACCTCGCCCTCCGGGGCGGTGATCCGCGATATTCTGCATCGCTTGCGCGACAGGTTTCCGCGCAAGGTCCTGATCTGGCCGGTCGCGGTGCAGGGCGAGCGCTGCGCGCCCGAAGTGGCGCGGGCGATCCGCGGGTTCAATGAATTCCGGCCCGGCGGCGCACTGCCTCGGCCCGATCTGCTGATCGTCGCACGCGGCGGTGGGTCGCTCGAGGATCTGTGGGGCTTCAACGAGGAAGCGGTGGTGCGCGCGGCGGCTGACAGCGACATCCCCCTCATCTCCGCTGTGGGCCATGAGACCGATACGACGCTGATCGACTATGCGAGCGATTATCGCGCCCCCACGCCCACGGGAGCGGCAGAGAAAGCGGTGCCCGTCCGGTTGGATCTGCTGAACTGGCTGCGCCAGCAGGAGGGCATCCTGACACGCGGGATCACCGGTGGACTGACCGCGCGGCGGCAGAGGTTGAGGGATCTGGGTCGGGCCCTGCCGCGGCCCGAAGGGCTGATGGAGCCAGCACGGCAGCGGCTGGATATTGCGTCGGTGCGGTTGGGCCCGGCGCTACGGGAGCGGACGCAGGATGCGCGCGCGCGGTTGGATCGGCTGGCCGGTCGGCTTGATCCGGCCCTGGACCGCGCGGTGGCGTCCAAACGTCTGGCGCTGGGGCAGCGGGCTGCCGGGCTATTGCCCGGGCGTCTGCACGGCATGATCCGGCAGGGTCGGCGTGATGTGGACGGCTTGGCCGCGCGGCTTGACCCGGCGCGTCTGGCGGCCCGGCTCGTGCAGATGGACGACCGGCTGACGTCGGCAAGCGCGCGATTTGCGCAGGTCGCGACCCAGTCCGTCACAACGCGACGGGATCGATTATCCGCCCTCGATCGGATGCGGCAGACGCTGGGATACATGGAAACCCTGCGGCGTGGCTACGCGGTGATCCGATCCGGCGAAACGGTTCTGACAACCAAGGCCGCCGCCGAGGGCCATGCCGCGTTGGAGATCGAATTTGCCGATGGCCGTCTGGGAGTGACCCCCACGGGCGCTGCGCCACGGCCCGCCACCCGCAAGGCAAAATCCGACAAGGGGCCAAAAGGGCAGGGGCGGCTGTTCTGACGCGTTTGACACAAAAGGCCTAAACCGTCAGACCGGGTGTCATGCCGCAGCCTTCCCTCCTTGATCGTATCCTGAGCCACCAGACGGACCCGAAGGCATCGAAGGTGTTGCTGGCGGGGTACGAGGCATTCCTGGCCCATGGTCTGCGCCGCACATCGATGCAGGATATTGCGGATCGGGCCGGGATGAGCCGGGCGGCCCTTTACCAGCATTTCAAGAACAAGGACGACATCTATAGCGCCATGATGGGCGCCTATTTTGCCGCGGCGATCGAGGCCGTGGAGGAGGTGCTGGCGGGAGAGATGGATGTGGCCCGCACGCTTGACGCCGCCTTTGACGCGCAAATCGGGGATGCCGCGGAGGCGCTGATCCGGAGCCCCCATGCCGAGGAATTACTGTCGGACAAACATGCCAAAGCGGGCGTGATCGTGGCACAGGGGACCATGGCGCTGGCGCGGGTCTATGCTCGCTGGCTGGCCGAAGGGGCCCAGACCGGACGCATATCGCCGGATATCATTGCAGGCAATTCCGAACGCACCGCGCTTGTCATGATGGCGGCTTTGGATGGGCTGAAAGGCCTGGCGCATGATTGGCCCGCCTACCTTGATGCGCGTAAACGGCTGGCCCGCCTATTCGGCCGGGCGCTGACGCTTTAGCGCGATTTTGTCAGGCTGTCACCGACCCCTGATCCGGGGGTCCAGCGCATCCCGCAGCCCGTCGCCGATATAGTTCACGGACAACACGGTGAGCGAGATGAAGAGGCCGGGCCAGATCACCCGCTCGGGGTTCTGCGTCAGCCAATCGGTGGCGTCGAACAGGAGCCGCCCCCAGGTCGGAAAGTCCGATGGAAAGCCAAGGCCCAGGAAGCTGAGCGCGCTTTCGGTGATGATCGCATTGGCGATGCCGAGGGTGGCCGAGACCATGATCGACGACATCACGTTGGGCAGCACGTGGCGCAGGATCAGCCGCCAGGGCGGCGTGCCGATGGAGCGGGCGGCCAACACGAATTCGCGTTCTTTTAGAGCCAGCACATCGCCCCGCACGACGCGCGCGGTTTGCATCCAGGATGTCAGGCCGATGACCACAACGATCAGCACGAAGATCCCGCCTTCGGGGCCAAAGGCACTGCGCAGGACGTCGCGGAACAGCATGATGATGACCAGCAGAAGCGGCAGCAGCGGCATGGCAAGGAACAGGTCCGTCAGGCGCATCAGCAGCCCGTCCACCTTGCGGAAATAACCCGCAAGGACACCCACAAGGGTGCCGAAGAACAATGCCAGCAGCATGGCGGTCAGGCCCACGGCGATGGAGGTCTGGCCGCCCACCATCATGCGGGACAGGGTATCGCGGCCAAGTTGGTCGGCCCCCAGCGGATGGGCCCAGGACACGCGTAACCCGTAGATCGGATTGGCGGTGCTGAAGGCCTCGGGGTCGCCGAGGCAGGCGGGCATGTCGCGGAACCAATCCGCCCATCCCTGCGCGCTGAACCATCCGCCGCCGACGCCGAGACAGGAGAAGATGTGGTTCGTATTGCGGGCGCGGATATCGATGTATTGGCTGTCGAGCGTCCAGATCAGCGGGCCGAGATAGACGAAGAGCAGGGCGAAGATGAAGAAGCCAAGGCCGAAGAGGGCGCCCTTGTGGGTCTTGAACTGATCCCAGACATCCCACCATTGATTGCGTGGCGGCCGGTAGGCCTCCATTTCCATGACCGGTGCGGCCCCTGCTGGGGTGGCACCGGACGTGGCGAGCGGTTGTTTCGGTGCGTCAGTCATTGCGGATCTCAGTCATAACGGATGCGGGGATCGAGGACGCCGTAGAGGATGTCGGCCAGCAGGTTGAACAGCACGATCAGCACCGCGAAGATGAAGCTGACGGTTTGCACGACCGGCACATCGCCGGCCTGAATGGCGATGATCAGAAGCTGCCCGATGCCGTTCACCTTGAAGACCTGTTCGGTGATGATGGCCCCGCCGAAGACGGCGGGCACGTTCAGCGCGATCACGGTCACAACCGGGATCATGGAGTTGCGCAGGACGTGGACGAGGACGACGACACTCTCGCTCAGGCCCTTGGCGCGCGCGGTGCGGACGTAATCCTGGTTGAGGTTGTCGAGCATCGAGGCACGCATGTAGCGGCTGATCTGGGAAGCGTTGAAGAGGCCGAGGACCATGACCGGCATGATCATCTGCCGGAACTGCTGCTTGAACGTCTCCCAATCCGTGACTTCCAGCGTGGTGTCGTAGACGGATGGGAACCAGCCGAGGTTCACCGCGAAGATCACGATGAACAGAACGCCGGTGAAGAAGGTGGGGACCGAGAAGCCGATCATCGACACGAAGGTGCCAAGCTGGTCGAACCACGAATACTGACGGTAAGCCGAGATGATGCCAAGGGGCAGGGCGATCAGGATGCCGACGATATAGGAGGTGCCGACGACCCAGAGCGTCTGCGGCATCCGCTGCAGAATCAACTCCATCACCGGCGAGCGGGTCTGGTAGGAGATGATGCGCGGGCCGTATTCGTCGAAGATGCATGAGTTGTAATCACCATCCGGAAAGAGATCTGTCCTTTCAAGTTGGGTCAAATGCGGCGGATGTGGGCAAATCTCCCTTGCATAGAGATAATCCTCGAAACGGTAGAGCCAGCCGTCTTCAACCCAGATCAGGTGCAGCGGCTCATCCCACATCATCAGCTTGAGCCATTTGAAATACTGCACGAAGACGGGGTCGTTCACACCCAGGCTTTCGCGGATCTGTTCGCGGACCTCTGGCGGGATGGTGAGCGGCAGGCCGGCCGTGGGATCGGACGGCGACAGCTTCACAATCAGGAAAATGATGAAGCTGATGAAGAGCAGCGTCGGGATCGCGAGGATCAGGCGGCGGATGGTGAAGGTCAGCATCTCAGGCGGCCTCTTGCGGGGCGCAGGTGGCGCGGTGAACGGTTGTGCTGCCCTCAAGCGTCAGCGTCGCGGCAATCTCGAAGCCGGAGAAGTTCAGGAGGAGGGCGGTGCCTTGAGGGTTTCCAAACGCCATTTGTCCCGAAGGGCTCGTGGCAGAGGTATCTTGTCCGACGATGGGCAGCACCATGATCGTGTCGTCGAAGGGGAAGGTCACGGTCTGCGCGTCCCAGTCGAACACCAGCGGATAGTTGACCAGCACGCCCATGTCGTTGCGGCAGGTGCCGTCACTGCAGGTCTCGGTGCCGATGCAGTCCAGATCGCCAAAGGCCGCCACGCCCGAGGGGGCGGCGGCGAGCAGGGTGGCGAGGAACGGTCTGAACAGCATGGGAAACGAGAACCGGTTTGTGGATAAGCCTGGGGGGTGTTGCGGGAGAAACCCGGCCCGCGCGAGGTGCGCGGGCCGGGATCGTCAAGTCACATCATCAGGGGATGCGGTGCCATTCGGCGATGTTCCACAGCTCGGTGTCCCAATCGGACATCCGAACGCCGCCAAGCGTATTGGCGTGGGCGGAGACGCCGCCACGGTGAACCAGCGGAATGATGGAATACGACTGCATGATCATGTCGTTCATCGCCATGGCCAGGCGGCCACGCTCTGCCAGATCGGCGGTCTGCGCCATCTCATCCACGAGCGCGTCATACTCCTCGGCGCAGAAGCGCTGGATGTTCGCACCCTGCCACTGGGTATCGGGGCCCGGGATGTCCGAACAGCGCCAGTTGGCCATATACGCCTGCGGATCCACACCAGCGAAGTTGTTGGTGTACATTTCCACGTCAGCATAGAACTTCTGGAACGTATCCGGAGAAGCCGGATCACCACCGAAGAAGACCGACGCATCGATGTTGCGAAGCTCGGACCCGATGCCGATTTCTTCCCACCACTGCTTCACCAGCGCCTGGGTGTCCTGACGGACGGCGTTGGTCGAGGTCTGGTAGAGCACGGTCATCGGCACGCCGTTATATTCGCGGATGCCGTCCCCATCGGTGTCGACGTGGCCCGCTTCATCCAGCAGCGCATTGGCGCCCGCGATATCCTGCACGAGGCAGCCATCGTTGGCGGTCGAGGCATAGGCCTCGGGCGCGGGAAGGACGTTACAGGTGGGCTGACCGCCCGCACCGTAGCCGATTTCCACGATCAGGGCGCGGTCGATGGCCATGGACATGGCTTGGCCCACGATCGGATCGGTCAGGAACGGATGCGGCCCGCCTTCCACGGTCGAGCGCAGGTCACCCAGCGCCGGATCGGGGTTGGTCTGGTTGAGGTGCAGACGCTCAACGGACGTCCCGAACGCGGTCACGACCGTGCCGTTGCCCTGGGCTTCCATCTGGCTCAGGATCGTGGGGTCGATCTGCAGGTTCCAAGCATAGTCGAACTCACCGGTCTCCAGAACCGAACGGGCCGCCGCGGTCGCGTCGCCGCCACCTTTGAAGGTCACCGTCGCGAAGTGGGGCTGATCGGGCACACGGTAGCTGTCGTTCGCGGCGAATTCGATCACGTCGTTCGGACGGAATTCCGTCACCACGAAGGGGCCGGTGCCGATGGGGCCGAAGTTGGCCTCAGTGCATTCAGGCGCCCGTGCGCCCAGGCAATCGGCAAACTGTGCGGCCTGGATGATCGGGCTCTCGGCGCCGACAAGTGCGGTGTAGGGGAACGGCGTGGGCGCGTTGAAGGTGATCTCGATCGTCAGATCATCAACGGCCACGATGCTTTCGACACCATCGAAATAGGACGCCTGCGCGCAGCCGCCTTCCGGATGGGTGCAGTATTCCCAGGTGAACACGGCATCCGCCGCGGTCAGGGGCGTACCGTCGGACCACGTGATGCCCTCCTGAAGCGTCCAGGTGATCTGTGTCAGATCCTCGGACACGCCGCCGTTCTCGACCGTCGGGATGTCGGCCGCGAGCCACGGCACCAGGGTGCCGGTGTCGTCGAAACGGCCGAGGCTTTCGAGGACGAGCGAGGCGGATTCAACCTCTTTCGTGCCGCCCGAGAGGTACGGGTTCAGCGTGGATGGGGCTTGCCAATAGATGATGTTGAGGTGGCCGGATCCGCCGCGGGCCAGGTGCCCATCGGCCCAGGCGGCCAGGGGCGACATCGCCATTGCGGCGGCGGCCCCGAGAAGAATGGATGTGCGTTTCATCGTGGTCTCTCTCTCACTCCTTGTTGGATTTTGTGTACTCGTAAGGGTCTTGCTTGCGCCGCCTGACGGGCGGTCTTCTTGGTATCTCTAACTATGCAGGTGGCAGGCAACAAAGCGGCCCGGGCGCACCTCCTTCATTTCGGGGTCCTCGGACCGGCAGATATCCATGACCGCCGGGCACCGGGTACAGAAGTTGCACCCTTGCGGCGGGTTGGACGGGGACGGGACGTCGCCTTGCAGGATCACACGTTCCGCGGTGTCGTGGGTAACGGGATCGGGTTCCGGCACGGCGGATAGAAGCGCCTTGGTGTAGGGGTGCAGCGGATCGTTGAACAGCTCGTCCCGGGGGGCCAGTTCGGCCACCTTGCCCAGATACATCACGGCCACACGGTCGGCGATGTGGCGCACCATGGACAGGTCGTGGGAGATGAACAGATAGGTCAGCCCGAACTTTTCCTGCAGGTCTTCCAGAAGGTTCACCACCTGGGCCTGGATGGACACATCCAGCGCCGCGATGGGTTCATCGCAGACGATGAATTTCGGGTTCAGCGCAAGCGCGCGCGCAATGCCGATGCGCTGACGCTGCCCGCCGGAAAACTCATGCGGGTAGCGGTTGGCGAAGTCACGGTTCAGGCCCACCGCATCCATCAGCTCGTAGATGCGGTCATTGCGTTCGGTGGTGGACAATTGCGTGTGTTCGCTCAGCGGCTCGCCTATGATGCCGGCAACCGTCATGCGCGGATTGAGTGAGGCCTGAGGATCCTGGAACACCATCTGCATGGTGGGACGCATGCGGCGCAGATCGTTTTCGGTGGGTGCGAAATCGGCCTCCGATATGCCCGCGGCGCGCGCCCGCGATTTGCGCAGCATGTTGCGGGTCAGGAAGAAGGTCAGAAGGCCGAGGGCAATCAGCAGAGCGGCTTGCAGAAGAACGATGGGAAAGCGCGCCATCGCCTCGAACTGCACGGCAAGAACGGCGATCAGGACTACGCCGAGGATCATCACCGTATAGGTCGCGTTGCGCGCGATGCGTCGCGCGGCGGCATCGATCTTGCGCGCGTCATCATTCGCCCAGGCCAGCTCCACCCCGTCGATCTTGATCGAGGCGCTGGTGGGATCGTAGAGCCGCAGGACCGCCCTGCCGCATGTGGATTTGCCGCAGCCGCTTTCGCCGACCAGCCCCAGCGTTTCACCTTCGTAGATGTCGAAATTCACACCATCGACCGCCTTCACATCGCCCGTATGCGTGCGCAGAAGGCCGGTATGGATGGGGAAATACATCCGCAGATTGCGGACCTCGACCAGTTTGCGCGGTGCGGTGGACCCGTCAGGCATGGGCGGCCTCCTCACCTTGTGTCCCGCCGTCCCAGAAGCAGGCGGCGCGGTGGCCGTCCGGTCCGACATCGCGCAGCAGCGGGTTTTCGGCCGCGCAGCGGTCAAAGGCGTGCGGGCAGCGATCCCGGAAGGCGCAACTATCGGGGTCGCAGGCCAGCATGGGCGGCTGGCCCTGGATCACCTGCAGACGGTCGTTACGCTCCCCGCTCAGGCTTGGCACCGTTTCCAGCAGCATCCGGGTGTAGGGATGTTTGGGATTGGCAAAAAGCTCCCGCACCGGGGCCTCTTCCACCACCTGCCCGCCATACATCACCATCACGCGGTCCGCGATGCCGGCGATCACACCCAGATCGTGGGTGATCCAGACGATGGCCATGCCGAGTTTCTGCCGCAGCTCCTTGACCAGTTCCAGGATCTGCGCCTGGATGGTCACGTCGAGGGCGGTTGTGGGCTCATCGGCGATCAGCACCTTGGGATCGCAGGCCAGCGCAATGGCGATCATCACGCGCTGCCGCATCCCGCCGGAAAACTGGTGCGGATAATCCTTCAGGCGCCGCGCGGCATCGGGGATGCCGACAAGCTCCAGCAATTCGACCGAGCGTTTGCGCGCCGCCTCCTTGCCGAGCCCCATGTGCTTCCGCAATGGCTCCATCAGCTGGTAGCCCACGTTGAAGACGGGGTTGAGCGAGGTCATCGGGTCCTGAAAGATCATCCCGATCCGCGCCCCCCGGATGGCGCGCATCTGATCCTCGCTGACCTGCATCAGGTCCATATCGTCGAAATCGACACTGCCGGAGCGGATCTCGGCGGGCGGCATCGGCAAGAGGCGGATCAGCGACATCATCGTCACCGACTTGCCCGAGCCGCTTTCGCCCACAACCCCCAGAAGCTCGCCGGCCCTGAGATGGAAGCTGACATTGTTGACGGCATGAACCTCACCCCGACGGGTGCGGAACACGGTTTTCAGATCCCGAACGTCCAGCACGGTCGGATCCGATGCATCGGAATTCTGCGGTGCAGCCCCATCGGGCATATAGGTTGGTCCCCCTGACCTGTTGGAATCGGTCGCCCTTGTTGTTCCGTTGAGTCTCGGGATGGGCAACTCAATCCGTTGGAGGCTACCACGAAATCTAGGCCTCGCAAGGGCGTTTCGGGATTACGTTGCGCAGTCCGTTGGCAATTGCCCGATCTTTGGGCGCCGCATCGCCCGTTGGGGTTGACCCTCTGACGGGTGCGGCACAGGGTTGAGACATCAAGGAATTTTCCAGTCGGAGAGCCATCCATGTCCGAAATCCTGACCGCGCGCGCGCTTCTGGCGAAGCTGGTGTCGTTTCCGACCGTAAGCCGCGACAGCAATCTGGAATTGGTGGATTGGGTGGCGGAATACCTGGACGGTCATGGCATCGCGACGGCGCGCGATTATGACGACACCGGCAAGAAAGCCTCGCTCTATGCCCATGTCGGCCCTGAAGAGACGGGCGGCGTGGTTCTGTCGGGCCATACGGATGTTGTCCCCGTCGACGGGCAGGCCTGGGAGACCGATCCGTTCTGGGTAACGGAGAAAGACGGCAAACTCTTCGGGCGCGGCACCTGTGACATGAAGGGGTTCGATGCGCTTGCGATCTGGGCCGCGGTCGAGGCCAAGCGGCGCGGCGTGACACGGCCCCTGCAACTGGCGTTGAGCCGGGACGAGGAGATCGGCTGCGTCGGGGCCCCGCCGATGATCGAGCGGATGAAGGGGCAATTGCCGAAGGCATCGCTTGCCATCATCGGCGAGCCGACGAGCATGGGCATCATCAACGGTCATAAAGGCGGCACCGGGTTCGACCTGCACTTCAAGGGGTTCGAGATTCATTCGTCCCTGCAGGACCGCGGTGTGTCCGCGATCATGGAGGCCGCCCGCCTGATCCAGTGGTGCAATGAACAAAACGAACAATCGGCGGCCGAGGCGGATCCGGACTCGCCGTTCGATCCGCCGTTCTCCACCCTCCATGTCGGCATGATCGAAGGCGGGACCGCCCATAACATAACCGCCAAGGATTGCATGTTCGTCTTGTCGCTCCGCTGCCTGCCCACCGAAGATGTCGGGGAATGGCGCAAGAAGGTGCTGGCCGAGATCGCCCGGATCGAAGCGGGCATGAAGGCAATCCGCCCCGAGGCCGAAATTCACGTCGATCCGCGGTGGGACGTGCCGGGACTCAAGGAAGAAGTGGACGGAGAGGCCGAGGCGATGGTTCGGCGTTTGACGGGCCTGAATTCAGCCGGGGTGGTCAGCTTTGGAACCGAAGCGGGGCAGTTTCAGTCCGCCGGATATTCCGCCATTGTCTGCGGGCCGGGTAACATCGCCCAGGCCCATCAACCCAACGAGTTCATCGAAATCGCGCAGTTGGAGCAGGGCGAGGCCTTCATGGAGAAACTCCTGTCCGAACTCGCATGACCTTCGGCATATCCGCGTTCCGCCCGGACGGGGCGCCCCTACCCAATGCGCCGCTGCCCGATGCCGTTGATCTGGCCATCATCGGTGGTGGCGTCATCGGCATCGCCACGGCGCTGTTTGCCGCGCGGGCGGGATTGTCGGTTGTCGTGCTGGAGAAGGGTCGCGTGGCCGGTGAGCAGAGCTCGCGCAACTGGGGCTGGATCCGCGTGCAGGGCCGGGACCGCTCCGAAATCCCGATCACGCTGGAGGCGCAGGAATTGTGGAAGGCGCTT
The DNA here is from genome assembly GCA_947494975.1 of uncultured Roseicyclus sp. Taxonomy (GTDB): domain Bacteria; phylum Pseudomonadota; class Alphaproteobacteria; order Rhodobacterales; family Rhodobacteraceae; genus Gymnodinialimonas. The sequence goes on from CANLXA010000002.1 coordinate 445,422, forward strand.
GATACCGACACCCATGGCCGGTTGGGCCTCAGGCAGATCGGCGTCACGTACCTCGCGCGGACCGATTCCGACATGGAAGGGTATCAACGCTGGCTCGACATCGCGGCCCCCTTCAATGTGTCGTCGCATCTGTCGGACCGGGCCGCGATGCGGGAGCTGATGGGCGAGCCGAACGCGCCCTGGGTGGGCGCCCTGCACACGCCGACCGACATGAAGGCGGAGCCCTGGATTGCGGTCCCGGAACTGGCCCGGCTGGCGGAGTCGGACGGCGCCCGGATTATTGAGGGCTGCGCCGTCCGCACGCTTGACCGCGCCGCGGGCCGCGTGACCGGCGTGGTGACGGAGCTGGGGCGCATCCGGGCCGAGCAGGTGGTTCTGGCGGGTGGCGCGTGGTCCTCGCTGTTCCTGCGGCGCCATGGCGTTGACATCCCGCAATTGTCGGTGCGCAGCACGGTGCTTGCGACGGGGCCGTTGCCGCAGGTTCTGGCCACGGGCGCGGTGGATGATCGCATGGCGATGCGGCCCCGCGAAGATGGTGGATATACACTTGCGCCGTCCGCCTATGGGGAGCTGTTCCTAGGCCCCGATGCGCTGCGCCACGTGCGGCGGTATCTGCCGCTTGCGATGACGGGGGAGTTCGATGTCCACCTGCGCCGCCCCGCCCCGCGTGGCTACCCCGATGCGATCTCCACTCCGCGCCAGTGGAGTGCCGGAGAACAGAGCCCGTTCGAGCGGATGCGGGTGCTGAACCCGGCCCCGAATGCCGAAAAGGTGAGCGAGCTGACCCGCCGGTTTGCGCAGCTCTACCCGCAAGTGGGCGCGGTTCCGGTGCAGACGGCCTGGGCCGGGATGATCGATGTTCTGCCCGACGTGGTGCCGGTTGTGGACCATGTGGCGGCCCTGCCGGGCCTGATCGTTGCGACCGGGATGTGTGGGCATGGGTTCGGCATTGGCCCGGCCTTCGGGCGCATCCTGTGCTACATGGTTCGGGGGCAATCCACCGGCCACGATCTGGGCCGGTTCACCATGGCGCGGTTTACGGACGGATCCCGCCTGCGCCCCGGACCCAACCTATAACCGCTTGAAGGTGCCGGTGCGCAGTGGCACCTTCGCGCGCGACACGCCAAATCGGGGGAATGAACCATGCCAGTCAAAAATCGCTTTGCCGAACTGTTGCCGGAAATCACGGAATGGCGGCGGGATATCCATGAAAACCCCGAGATCCTGTTTGAAACGCACCGCACCTCGGCCCTGGTGGCCGAGAAGCTCAAGGCGTTCGGTTGCGACGATATCGTGACAGGCATCGGCCGCACCGGAGTGGTCGGCATCATCAAGGGCAAGACCGACACATCAGGCAAGACCATCGGCCTGCGGGCCGATATGGACGCGCTGCCGATCTTCGAGGATACGGGGCTCGACTATGCCTCCAAGACGCCCGGCGCGATGCATGCCTGCGGCCATGACGGGCATACCGCCATGCTTCTGGGCGCGGCCAAATACCTGGCCGAGACACGCAATTTCGACGGCACCGTCGCGGTCATTTTCCAGCCGGCGGAAGAAGGCGGCGGCGGCGGCAAGGAAATGGTCGATGACGGCATGATGGAGCAATTCGGGATCGACGAGGTCTACGGCATGCACAATTGGCCGGGCCGCCCGGTGGGCAGTTTCGCCATCCGCTCGGGCGCGTTCTTCGCCGCGACGGACACGTTCGAGGTTCAGTTCAAGGGCCTCGGCGGCCACGCGGCCAAACCGCAGGAAACCGTCGATACGACCGTTATGGCGGCCCATGCCGTGACGGCGCTGCAGACGATCGCGTCGCGCAATGCCGATCCGGTCAGCCAGATCGTCGTATCCGTCACCTCGTTCGAGACGGAATCGAAAGCCTTCAACGTGATCCCCGAAACGGTCACGATGCGCGGCACCGTGCGGACCATGGCCGAGGAGAACCGTGATCTGGCCGCCAAACGGGTGCCCGAGATCTGCGAAGGGATTGCCGCCACGTTCGGGGGGCGGGCGGAGGTAAACTATATCAAGGGCTATCCCGTGATGGTGAATTCCGAGGAGCAGACGGAGTTCGCCGCCGAGGTCGCCAAGGAGGTGTCCGGCGATTGCATGGACGCGCCGCTGGTGATGGGGGGCGAGGATTTCGCCTTCATGCTGAACGCGCGGCCGGGGGCGTATATCCTGGTGGGCAACGGCGACACGGCGATGGTTCACCACCCGAAATACAACTTCAACGACGAGGCGATCCCGGCGGGATGCAGCTGGTGGGCGGAGATTGTGGAGCGGCGGATGCCGGCGGCCTGAGATGGGCCGCCTTGGGGGGATCAAGGTTGATAACCTAGGTTAAGTGCCAGTTTCCGTTCCGAGAACAGATTTTCGTTAACGTTCACTTAACCAACAAGTGCGGGTTTGGGAGGGATTGCATGCCTGCGCGGTGTTCACCCATCCACCCGTTCCGCCCACGCGCGTCACGCGGATTGACGTGTGGGGAGGTGGCTTTGGGGCATGGCTGAGAGGCGGTTCGGATGAGCGACACCTTTCATTGGATACTTCGCCCTGGCGCTATTGCCTGAACGCACTTCTGCAAGCGTTCCCCACTCAATCTCGCGTCGGGAACAAGCGGCGCGCTCCGTCGGCTTACGCCGATCGTTGACCTTGGATCGAGTGGGACGCCGGGATGCGCGTTTCGGATCGTTTGCCGAGCCAGCAAACGGCTGCCTCGTGCCCATCGTGCGTTGCAGTCCCTGTTCGTCTAGGCTCAGTCTTGGAACAGAAGGATGCGATAGCGGAGGGCCCGAATCATGCGCTGTCTGGTCGTCGGTGGGACGGGTTTTCTTGGTAGCGCGATCACCGACGACCTCATTGAAAACGGCCACGACGTCTCGATAATGTCGCGTGGAGAGACACAGCGGCAAGCCAACTCAGCAGCAGAGATCATAACCGCAGATCGGTTTGGTGACCTCGGCGCACTTGGCGGGCGCGCCTTCGACTGGATCTTCGACACATGCGCGTATTCACCTGATGCTGTGAAATCCCTCTTGAACGCGGTCGGGGATGATATCGGTCGCTATGTCATGATCTCGTCGATTTCGGCCTATGGGACATTCGAAAAACCGGGACTGGACGAAACCCAGCGCGTTCCAAATGCGACAGAAGAAGATCTAAAGGTCGCCGCCAATCTGCCGCCGGAGAGCCGCGCATCTGCATTTGCCTACGGAGCGTCGTACGGTCCTCTCAAACGGGCCTGCGAGATCGAGGCAGGTAAGCTGTTGGGAGATCGTGCGACGGCCTTGCGCGCCGGGCTTCTGGTCGGGGCGTGCGACTATTCGGACAGGCTGACATGGTGGGTGCGCCGGCTTGACGAAGCGACAGGTGAACGGACAAAGGTTCCCGCGCCTGCGCCGAAAGACCGCCCGGTTCAGCTGATTGATGCGCGTGATGCCGCGCGGTTCGCCGTGCGTGCCGCGAGTGCGGGCCTGTCAGGCATCTGGAACGTTACGGGTCAACCTCAAAGTCTCGCAGGCGTCCTGAACGCCATTTGCGACGTGGCCGGTTCACAAGCAGAGCTCATTTGGGTGCCCGAAAACGCAATCCAGGATGCGGATATCGTGCCATGGATGGATATTCCGATGATGGCACCAATCATCCCGTCCTTTCGCCACTTCCTTCACGTCAGCACCGACAAAGCAAGGTCGTCGGGTCTGACATGCCGACCCCTGGAGGAGACACTTGGGCCTTTGCTGGCATGGGACAGGAGCCGTCGTGACATCGCACTGAAAGGCGGCATGACGCACGAGCAAGAAGCGAGATTACTGACACGGTGAATGACCGCTTTGTCCGCATAGCCGACCTCGAGCGTGGGCACGTTCTTGTGCTTATGTCGAATGTCCTGTCTGACCGGCCAAGACGCGGCGTAACGATCACGCCGTCAATGACCTGTATGAGCCGAGCGCAATCGAGGCTTCTGTCGCCATCACCCGATGCAGCAGAGCGAGAGTGCCGACCAACTAAGTCTTATCCGCCAGATATTTTTTGCGGGCGTCGAAGAACAATTGCCGCGCGACCGGTCCTCCTCCGGTCATTCGGTCCACCTCAATGACGAAGGCCGACCACTCCTTTTTATAGAAGTGGTCGGTTTCCGTAGGCAAATACTCGTTAACCAAATCAATTCGACACATGGCGTCTAGATAGCTCGGCCGGCCCATACCTGCCAAGACCGACAAAAAGACATGTCCAAAAGGTGCCTTTCTCTGAAATCCAATCTCGATCCGCATCCAGACCTTGGCGTTGCCCCGGCGGGTCAACAGCGGCGAAGCCGCACTGCCACAAGCCAGAGGGCCACGTCTTGCGGGACGGACTGTCCGCCAAACCGCTGGTTTGTCTTGGGAAAATTGGGCCGGGTCTTTGTCCGGGACCCGGCGGAGGGCGGCTTCGAGACCATGTCGGCTGCTGCGCAAGGCACGAATGTCTGCTACCGAGGCAATGACGGCTTGAAGCGGTTGGTGGGAGACGACCTGATGAGGAGCATGATGTGGCGCCGGATCGATGTAGAGGGCTTCGAGGCATGCGCGATCAATGAAACGGAGTCGGGCATCCTCATTTCAGGCGCTGCCTTGTATTCGGAGAGGGGCAGGCCGGTCCGGCTTGAATATACGATCAATTGCGATGGTAATTGGGAGAGCAGCGCGGCGACGATTGACCGATGGGTTGGCGCCGATTTGAAAGAGATCGAATTGAAACGGCTGGATGACGGCGGTTGGGCGGTGAATGGCCGCGACATCAACGGCGTTGCCGCTTCGTTTGATATCGATCTGGGCTTTACCCCTGTCACGAACACGATTGCGATCAACAGGTTGAATCTGGGTATCGGAGAGTCGTCGGGCTTCACCGCTGTCTGGCTGGATGATCAAACGTGGACTTTCAAGCCACTAAAGCAACGATATGCGCGGCTGAGCGAAACCATTTACAGGTATGTTTCGGTTGAAAGTGGCTACGAAGCGGACCTGACAGTGGACGAGTTTGGCTTTGTTCGCACCTATCCCGACCTGTGGGACGCGGTGATGGACTGACAGGGAAGCCGGCATGGCGCGTCACGCCAGACCGGCCGTTTAGCCGCCCGTATGGCTCATATGCCGGGACATCTGACCGTCGACCGCCTGGCGGGAATAGTCGAAATCGTGGCCCTTGGGCTTGAGGGAAATCGCCTTGCGGATTGCGTCTTCCAGCACGGTGTTGCCCTCGGAGGCGCGCAGCGGGGCGCGGAGGTCGGCCATGTCTTCCTGGCCCAGGCACATGTAGAGTTGCCCGGTGCAGGTCAGCCGTACGCGGTTGCAGCTTTCGCAGAAATTGTGGGTGAGCGGCGTGATGAAGCCGATCTTCTGGCCGGTCTCGTGCAGCTCGACGTAGCGGGCCGGGCCGCCGGTGCGCAGCGGCAGGTCGGTCAGCGTGAAGCGGTCGGCCAGCCGGGCGCGGAGATCCTTGAGGGACCAGTATTGGTCAATCCGGTCTTCGTTGCCCAGATCGCCCATCGGCATGACCTCGATGAAGGTGAGGTCCATATCGCGGCTGGCGCACCAATCCTGCAAGGTGAACAGTTCGCCCTCGTTGAAGCCTTTCAGCGCCACGGCGTTGATCTTGACGCGCAGACCGGCGGCCTGGGCGGCATCGATGCCGTCCATCACCTGCTTGAGGCGGCCCCAGCGCGTTATCTGGGCGAATTTCGCCTCGTCCAGAGTGTCGAGCGAGATGTTGATCCGCTTGACGCCGGCGGCCACCAAAGGCTCGGCGAAGCGCGACAGCTGGCTGCCATTGGTGGTGAGGGTGAGTTCATCCAGAACACCCGCATCGAGGTGCCGTTTCATACCCTGGAAGAAGGTCATGATATCGCGGCGCACGAGGGGCTCGCCGCCGGTGATGCGCAGCTTGCGCACGCCCAGGCCGATGAAGGTGGTGCACATCCTGTCGAGCTCTTCGAGCGTCAGAAGCTCCTTCTTGGGAAGGAACTGCATGTTCTCGGACATGCAATAGACGCAGCGGAAATCGCACCGGTCGGTGACGGAGACCCGGAGATAGGTGATCGCGCGTGCGAAGGGGTCGATAAGGGGGGCGGCCCCGGACGAAACGTGTTCCATGGGCGGAGAGTAGGCGCGGGGCAGGGAGCGCACAAGGGGACGGTTGATCACGCTCTGGTGCGGGCCTAACCTGCCCAGACCACGTGATTTGAGGAGCGATCATGACGCGGGCGATTGCGGTATTGGCGGTGCTGGCCCTGGCGGGATGCGGCACTGGCGGATTGGGGGGGCTGTTCGCGGGGGACGGCCCCGGCAGCGGATTTGGCCGTGACCGGCCGGATGAGGCGACCGCGTCGGTTGTGACCGACCCGGTGATCGGCGAGGCGGCGGCAGAGGATATTGCGCCGGAGGATTCAGGCACCCGCGCCGCCGCAGTGGCCGAGGGGAACACCGCGAGCGGCGACAATGTGCGGGGCTTTACCGTGGCGAGCCTTGGCGATGCGACCATGCCGGGCCTCTGGATCGAAACGCCGCTTGTGGATCGGGAACGGGCGGCGACGGTGGTGGCACCCAATGGCACGACGGTTGAGGTCACGGCGCGGCCGTCGGGCGGTGAGCGCGGCTCGGGGTCGCGCCTGTCCTTCGCCGCGTTCCAGGCGCTTGGTCTTGATCTTACATCGCTTCCCACGGTGACCGTGATTGCCGAATGATCGGCTGATCCCCGCGCTTGGGCCTTGGCCCGAAATGCGGGCGGCGTTTTCGTGGGACATTCCGCAGCAATTGAACATCGCAGATGTGTGTTGTGACCGGTGGGCGCGGGCGGAGCCGGGCCGTGTGGCGGTGCGCCATCTGGGGGAGCGGCGTGAGGAGTGGACCTATGGTCAACTCAAATCCGCCTCCGACGCGCTTGCCGCGACGTTGGCCGCCAATGGCGTCGGGCGGGGTGACCGGGTTGCGATCTTCATGGCGCAGAACCCGCGCGTGCTTGTCGCGCATTTCGCGGCGATGAAGCTGGGGGCCATTGCGCTGCCGCTCTTCACGCTCTTTGGCGAGGATGCCCTGCGCTACCGGCTGGCCGATTCCGGGGCGCGGGCGATTGTGGCGGATGCGGCGGTGTTGGATCTTGTCCTGTCGCTCCGGCCCGATCTGCCCGAGTTGCGCATTGTGCTGGCGACGGAATCGCCGCGCGCGCCGGTCCTGGCGCTGGAGGAGGCGATGGCGGGTGGGGCGGCCCCCATAGCCGCAACGAAGGCGGACGATCCGGCGGTGATGATCTACACGTCGGGCACGACGGGGGATCCCAAGGGCGTGTTGCACGCCCATCGGTTCCTTTATGGCCACTTGCCCTGCATGGAGCTGTCGCAGGGTGGGTTTCCTCAAGTCGGCGATTTGGGATGGACGCCCGCGGATTGGGCGTGGATCGGCGGGCTGATGGATATGGCGATGCCATGCCTGTTCTACGGCGTGCCGCTGGTGTCGCACCGGTTCGCCAAGTTCGAGCCCGAGGCGGCTTATGATCTGATGGTGCAGGAGGGGGTGAGCAATGCGTTCCTGCCACCGACCGCCCTGCGGCTGATGCGGCAGGTGGCGGCGCCGACGGGATTGCGCTTGCGCGCCATCGGGTCCGGGGGTGAAGCTTTGGGCGGTGACCTGCTGGAGTGGAGCCGCGGCGCGCTTGGCTGCCCGATCAATGAATTCTACGGCCAGACCGAGGCCAATCTGGTTGTCTCTGCCTGCGATGGCGTGATGGCGCGCGTGCCGGGCGCGATGGGCCTGCCGGTGCCCGGACATGAGGTGGCGGTGTTGGGGCCGGATGACCGCCCCGTTGCCGCCGGGGAGGTGGGAGAGATCTGCGTCGCGTCGCCCGATCCGGTCATGATGCTGCGGTACTGGAACAAGCCCGAAGCCACAGAAAAGAAGGTTGTGAACGGGTGGCTCAGAACCGGCGATCTGGCGATGATGCGCGGGGACGGGCAACTGGTGTTCCACGCCCGAGACGACGATGTGATCACCTCCGCCGGGTACCGCATCGGCCCGGTGGAAATCGAACAGGCGCTGGCCAGCCACGCCGATGTGGTGATGGCGGCGGTGGTGGGGGAGTCGGACCCGGTTCGCACGGAGATCGTCGTGGCCCATGTGGTGGTGCGCGCAGGGGCCGGGACGGAGGGATTGGAGACGGAGCTGAAGGCGCTGGTTCGCGACAAGGTCTCCGCCCATGTGGTGCCGCGCAAGATCGTCTACGCCGAAACCCTTCCAATGACGGCGACGGGCAAGATCCTGCGCCGCGCGCTGCGGGCGGGCTGAGGCCGGGCCTATTTCTCGATGGACCGGCGGATGGAGCGCACGATCATCCAGACGACCACCACCGTCGGCAGGACCGCGAAAGCCGTCAGCAGCGTCTGATCCACGCCGAGCGGCTGGCTGAGCGGGCGGATCAGGTAGACCACGAGGTTCACGGCGTAATAGCTGATCGCGACGATCGATAGGCCCTCGACCGTTTTTTGCAGGCGAAGCTGCAGGTCCGAGCGCTTGTCCATCGATTCCAGCAATTGCTGGTTCTGTGCCGACCGGTCGACATCCACCCGCGTCCGCAAAAGGTCCCCGGCGCGGATCGCCCTGTCCGTCATCGAGACGAGCCGCCGTTCGGTGGCCTTGATCGTGCGCATCGCGGGATCGAAGCGGCGCATCATGAACTCCGCGAAAGTCTGGCGGCCCAGAAACCGCTCCTCGCGCAACACCTCGATGCGCTGGTTCACCAGCGCCTCGTAAGCGCCGGTTGCGCCGAAGCGGAAGGCGCTGTCGGCTTGCAGCTTCTCCAATTCGGCGGCGGCCGTCAGAAGGTCTTTCAATGTCTCGTCGGGTTTGCGCAGATCGCCCGTCAGGTCCTTCACCAGCCCCGACAAGCTTTCGTCGATCACACCCATATGGGCGGAGATTTCCCGCGCCCGGGGCAGACCCAGCATCGACATGGCCTTGTATGTCTCGATCTCGCAGATCCGCTGCACGATCCGGCCAATGCGCCGGTCGCCCGTATCGGGCTTGGTGAACACGGCAAAGCGCATGTTGCCCTGGCTGTCGATGCGGAAATCGCCCGCGATGATCGCGGTGCCGTCGAGCACGCGCGACACGGCTAGGCTTTCGGGCACGAACCAATCGGAGAGTTGCTCGGTGATGGTGGCGTCCTTGGCGGGTTCGGGCGCGTATCGGATATGGGCGGAGGTGATGCGGACGCCCGGCGCGGCCTCCAACCAATCGTCGGGAAACACATCCCAGGCCGCGGGATCAAAGGGCCGGTCGGCGCTGTTTTCCTGAAACGCCGTGTAGGTCACGAATTCCGTGTGGCTTTCCCATTTCAGGTGAAACCGCCCAAGCTGCGCGAAGTAATGGGTGGCATCGGGGCCGGGATGCTGTGCGCCGAACCGGTCCAGCAGCGCCAGGAGATGCGCCCGGTCCAGCCCCCGATCCCGCTTGGCGGCCTCTTTGGGTTGCTTGATGGCCAGATAGACCGCCTGGCCCGGGCATGCGAGCGACGGGAAGGGCCGCGCGTGAAGCTCATTGGCCAGCTGGTAGCGGAGCGGATGGTCTTGCAAGGGCATGAGGTGGGGCGGTCCGAAAGGGCGTTTGAATGATAGATAGCGTGGATATCTGCCATGTAAACAGAAAAATCCAATGATTTTAATGGGTTGCCAGAGTGCAATTGTATACCGAAATGGGCCGCTCCGGATCACCGGCCCAGTTTTGTACGCAAATTCAAGGCATCAGGTCACATGGCCGCCGGCGATCTGGATGGCCTGGCCGTTCACGCTGCGCGCCGCATCGCTGCACAGCCAGAGCGCGGTGGCGGTGATTTCCTCGGTGTCGAGGAGGCGTTTGTGACGGTTGCCGCGGGCGAGGTAGCTGCGGGCCTCGTCCACTGACACGCCTTGATGGGCGGCGATGGCGGCGGCGTTGCGATCCACGATCGGCGTGTCGACATAGCCCGGGCAGATTGCGTTGAACGTCATCCCGCCGCCCAGATATTCCTCGGAGAGCCCCCGGATCAGCCCGATCACCCCGTGTTTGGAGGCGGTATAGGCAATCGCGCCCTTCAGGCCGCGCAGCCCGGCGATGGAGGATATCGCGATCATGCGGCCCCAATCCTCGCGCTCCAGCGTGGCCATGGCGGCCTGGAAGGTGAGGAACACACCGTCGAGATTGGTGGCCATCGTGGCGCGCCAATGCTCGGGCGTTTCCTTGCGGAACGCGGCGGGCTCGGCGATGCCCGCATTGGCAACGCAGATCGCAATGGGTCCGTGGGCCCGGACGGCCTTGGCGATACCGCCCTGCACGCTGTCGGCGTCGGTCACGTCCATTGCCAGCGGATGCAGGCGCGGATGCGTGCCCGCCACCTCCTCCAACCGGGCCAGGGTGCGGCCCGTGATCGTCACCTCGGCCCCGGCCTCGGCCAATCCCATCGCGATGTCTAGCCCGATGCCCGTTCCGCCGCCGGTGACCAGCGCGTGGCGCCCTTGATGTTCCATGGTGCTCTCCCTTGCCGATGCTGCAGCCTAGCGCGCCCACCGCGCGCTGCAACCGCGCAAGAAACTGCGCCGCTATGCCGCCGCGCACGAAACAATAATACGCGCAATCCCGTTGTGGCCCGGTGTCGTGCTTGCTAAGGGGCATTGATGCGACCTTGGACAATGGGGGACACGCGGTGAAAATCGGAGCTCCAAAGGAACTAGAGGCGGGTGAAGCGCGGGTGGCGATGACGCCGGATTCCGCAACGCAGCTGCAAAAACTCGGATATGACTGCCTGATCGAGACCGGTGCGGGCGCGGCGGCGGGCTTTACCGATGCGGCCTACAAGGCGGCGGGTGTCGAGGTTGTGAAAACCGCGGCGGCCCTGTGGAAGGCGGCCGACATCGTCGCCAAGGTCAGGCCACCCACCACTGCCGAAACCAAGAAGCTGCGCCAGGGGCAGTTGCTGATCTCGTTCTTCTATCCCGGCCAGAACGAGAAGCTGATGGAAGCGGCGCGCGCCAAGGGCGCGAATGTGATTGCGATGGATATGGTTCCGCGCATTTCACGGGCGCAGAAGATGGATGCGCTCAGCTCCATGGCCAATATCGCGGGCTACCGCGCGGTGATCGAGGCGGGCAACAATTTCGGCCGCTTCTTCACCGGCCAGGTGACGGCGGCGGGCAAGGTGCCGCCTGCCAAGGTTCTTGTGGTCGGTGCCGGTGTGGCGGGCCTTGCCGCGATCGGCACGTCCACGTCGCTCGGCGCAATCACCTACGCCTTCGACGTACGGCCCGAAGTGGCCGAGCAGGTCGAGAGCATGGGCGCGGAATTCGTGTTCCTCGATTTCGAGGAGGAGCAGCAGGACGGGTCGGCCACGGGCGGCTATGCCTCCGTCTCCAGCCCCGAATTCGCCGCCGCACAGCTTGCCAAGTTCCGCGAACTTGCGCCGGAGATGGACATCGTGATCACCACGGCGCTGATCCCGGGCCGCGACGCGCCGGAATTGTGGACCGAGGACATGGTCGCTTCGATGAAGCCCGGCTCGGTTATCGTGGACCTCGCCGCCGAGCGTGGCGGGAATTGCAAGCTGACCGTCAAGGACGAGAAGATCGTGACCGACAATGGTGTCACGATCATCGGCTATACCGATTTCCCCAGCCGGATGGCGGCCCAAAGCTCGGCGCTTTACGGCAACAATATCCGCCACATGATGACCGACCTGACGCCCGAGAAGGATGGCACCGTCAACCACAATATGGAGGATGACGTAATCCGGGGTGCGACGGCCGTTTATGCCGAGGAAATCACCTTCCCGCCACCGCCGCCCAAGGTGGCCGCCATCGCGGCCGCGCCCAAGAAGGAGAAGCCCCGCGAGCTGACGGCCGAGGAAAAGCGCGCCAACGAAGTGGCGGCCTTCAAGCAGCAGACCAAGAACCAGGTCACGCTGATCGGCATCGGCGCGGTTCTGGTTCTGGCGGTGGGGCTGATCGCGCCCGCGTCCTTCATGCAGCATTTCATCGTGTTCATCCTGTCGGTCTTCATCGGCTTCCAGGTGATCTGGAACGTGGCGCATTCGCTGCACACGCCGCTGATGGCGGTGACCAATGCGATCTCGTCGATCATCATCCTGGGTGCGCTGATCCAGATCGGGTCAAGCTCGGTGATCATCACGATCCTTGCCGCGCTTGGCATATTCATGGCCTCCGTCAATATCTTCGGCGGCTTCCTCGTGACACGGCGGATGCTCGCCATGTTCCAGAAATCGTAAGGGGAGGCTGGGATAATGGATTTCGGATTCACCATTGCAGCCTATGCGGTTGCGGCAGTTCTCTTCATCCTCTCGCTGGGGGGGCTTTCCGGGCAGGAAAGCGCAAAACGCGCCGTCTGGTACGGCATTGCCGGTATGGCCATTGCGGTGATCGCGACGATCATCGGGCCGGGTGCCGGCCTTTGGATCATGTCGCTTGTCCTGATCGCGGGCGGCGCTGCGGTGGGCTATCAGTTGGCCACGCGCGTACAGATGACCCAGATGCCCGAGCTTGTGGCGATCATGCACTCGCTTGTAGGTCTGGCTGCCGTGTTCGTGGGCTTCAACGCCCATATCGAACTGGTGCGTGTGGCGCAGATCTTCACCGATGCAGGCTTGCCCTATCCGCAGCCCGAGGGGCCCTTGAGCGATGCGGCCTATGCCCTTTCGGGCTCGCTGGCGAGCTTTGGCGAACTTCTGGCCAAGAAAACCGCTGTTGAGGTCGGCATCCTGCGGGTCGAACTGGCGCTGGGAATCTGGATCGGGGCGGTAACCTTCACCGGATCGGTTGTGGCCTATGGCAAGCTGTCGGGCAATTCGTCGATGCTGCCGTTCAAGATCGACACGGCGGCCAAGAAACTGCCCGGCGGCCACATTCTGAACGCGGGCGCAGCGGCATTGTCGGTGATCTTGCTGATCATGTATCTGAGCGGATCGGGCGGCTGGACGCTGGTCCTGCTGACGCTGTTGGCGCTCTTCATCGGCTATCACCTGATCATGGGGATTGGCGGGGCGGACATGCCCGTGGTGGTCTCGATGCTGAACTCCTATTCCGGGTGGGCGGCGGCCGCGATCGGCTTCTCGCTTGGCAACGATTTGCTGATTGTTGTCGGCGCGCTTGTGGGCTCGTCCGGTGCGATCCTGTCCTACATCATGTGCAAGGCGATGAACCGGTCCTTTGTCTCGGTCATTCTGGGCGGCTTCGGCGGCCCGGCGGGTGAGCAAATGGCCGTGGAAGGTGAGCAGGTCGCCATTGACGCCGACGGTGTGGCAACGGCGCTGAACGAGGCCGACAGCGTCGTGATCGTGCCGGGTTACGGCATGGCCGTGGCGCAGGCACAGCAAAACGTGGCCGAGTTGACCCGCAAGCTGCGCGCGCAGGGCAAGGAGGTGCGGTTCGCGATCCACCCCGTGGCGGGCCGCTTGCCGGGGCACATGAACGTGCTGCTGGCCGAGGCCAAGGTGCCGTACGACATCGTGCTGGAGATGGACGAGATCAACGATGACTTCCCGGATACGGACGTCGCCATCGTCATCGGCTCCAACGACATCGTGAACCCCGCCGCGCAGGACGATCCGAACAGCCCGATTGCGGGGATGCCGGTTCTGGAAGTGTGGAAGGCCAAGCAGGTTTTCGTGAGCAAGCGTGGGCAGGGCACCGGTTATTCCGGCATCGAGAACCCGCTGTTCTTCAAGGACAATACGCGGATGTTCTACGGCGATGCGAAGGCCTCGCTCGACACGCTGCTGCCGAAGATCGACTGAGGATTCGGTACAATCAGACAAGACAGACGCCCCCGCCGCAACCGGCGGGGGTTTTCGTGCCCGTGCGTGCCGATGCGAATGTCTTTGGGGAATTGTCGAAACGCGGCTAGGCTTCCCGCATTCAAACAGATGTTGCATTCCACGAGGTCCCCCATGTTTCGATCCCTTTTTGTCGCCGCTGCCCTTGCGCTCAGCACGTTGACCGCCCTGCCTGCCGCCGCCACCGGCCATGGGTGCCAGGTGGTGCAGTTCCCCCGCGGGGCCTACGCGCATCAGGTGCAGGGCTACGCCAACCCGCACAGCTCGCAATGCTTTCGCCTCGATGTTCGCCCCGGGCAGCAGGCGCGCGTGCGCATCCTTTACGGCCCGGTCTTTTTCAGCACGACCCACACCAACGGCACCTATCAGGACGTCCGCTTTCAGACCGTGAACGGGCAGCTTTTCGTTTACGTGCACACGGATTACGCGGGCCAACACGCCTTCACGATCGAATTCGCCTTCGTGTGATCCGGTTGCGGCGGGCGGTCACCCTTTGAACACGCCTGCGCATCTCATCTTCGGCGCCGCGGCCTTTGGTCGGGTCGCCCAACCCTGGACAATGACCGCCGCCTTGCTCGGCGCGCTTGCCCCCGACCTGTCGCTTTATCTCATGGTGGGGTGGCACCTGTTGATCCTCGGCACTGATCCGCAGGTCGTGTTCGGTCAGCTCTACTTTTCCGAGGCCTGGCAGAGCGTCTTTGCGGTCGATAACTCGATCTTCGTCTGGGGCGCATTGCTGGCCGTTGCCCTGTGGCGGAAGTGGCGGATCCTTGTCTGCTTTGCAGGCGCCGCCTTGTTGCATATCGGGCTCGATTTTCCGCTGCATGCGGGGGACGGGCGCCCGCATTTCTGGCCATTGAGCGATTGGGTGTTCGACAGCCCGCTGAGCTATTGGGATAGCCGCCACGGCGCGCGGTGGATCGGCCCGGCGGAACTGCTGGCCAGTGCGGCCCTGGTGGTGGTGCTGTGGCGGCGCGTCGCTGCCTGGCACTGGCGTGGGCTTTTCGCGCTGTTGCTGGCGGCGGAATTCGCCTCGAACAACGTGTGGTACTTCGTGTTCTGACCGGTGTGGCGGGGCGCTACTTGGTCAGGATCAGCTTGCCCGCACGGGTCATGCGCAAGGTGTAGGTCTTGTCATCCAGCACGATCTGCGCGGTGCCTTCCGCGCCGATCAGGCGGTGGGCGTCATAGATGGGTGCGCGAACGCCCGTGGTCGGCGGGGGTGTTCGGTCGGGTTCAGTTACACGGGTCTGGTAGGTCATGGCGGGTCCTCGGTGAGTGGCGACATCACAAACCTGACTAAAACGCTAAACCATGTCAATCCTGACTCTTTCCATCAGATAAAATCGGCGATGCCTCGAACGCCGCCGCCAATCGGGCCGAGGTCAATCCACGCGCCGCGGGGCGCTTGGCCAGATCCGACAGCGCATAGGTGATCTCGGCCCGGACGGGGCCGTGGCGTGGCCGGTCCCGCAGAGTGGTGAACCAATGGTCCGGCGGGTTCCGGCCCGCGCGAGCATTCGCCCAGGTCAGCGCGCGCAGGACAGCTTCGGCCTGCGGCGGCACCCGATCCGGCACGTCATGGCCGTTCAGAATCGCCCAGATCCCGGTCCAGAGCCGCCCGACAGACCACGGATTGTAGCCACCGCCGCCCAGGACCAGAAGGCGCGGGGGGTGCAGGCCGACGATCGCGCGCAGCACGTCCCAATGGGCGTTGTTGGAGAGGTCCAACCGGCTGAGCGGATCTTCCGTTACCGCATCCGCGCCGCATTGCACGACAATCGCATCGGGCCGGAAGGCGGAGAGGGCGGGCAGGATCAACTCGTCGCAGATCGCCGCCATCTCGGTGTCGTTGAACCCGCGCGGCACAGGCAGGTTGAGGCAATTGCCGCCACCGTCATCGGCAAGCGCGCCAGTGAAGGGCCAGCGCCGATCCTCGTGCACGGAAATCAGCAGGGTCTCGGGATCGCCCGCAAACCCGGCCTCCACCCCGTCGCAATGGTGTGCGTCGATATCGACATAGGCGATGCGTGTCGCGCCGTTGCGGCGCAGGGAGAGCATGGCGAGGACGGGGTCGTTGAGGTAGCAAAAGCCCCCGGCGCGGTCGGGCATCCCGTGATGGGTGCCGCCGCCGGGATGGTAGATCACGCCGCCCTGCTTCAACAGCTCCCCGGACAGGAGCGACGCCCCTGCGGCAGTGGCGGGGCGGCGAAACATCTCGGGGTAGATCGGGTTTGAGACGGTGCCGAGGCCGTGGCGAATGCGGGTGTCATCACTCACCGTCTGCTCGGCTTCGGCACGTTGGAGCGCCGAGACATATTCCGGCGTATGCCAGACATGAAGCGCGGCGGGTTTGGCGCGGGGCGAATTGCGGTACTGATCCGGCCCCAACCAGCCCATCGCGCGCGACAGGTCCATCACGGTTGACACACGCGGCACACGCAGAGGATGCCAGCGCCCGTAGCTGGAGCCTCGATAAATCTCGGAGCCCAGGAAAAGCGGTGGGCTCACGTGGATAGCTGCGCCTCGATCGCGCCGCGAATGCGCCGCCCCATGGGTTCGGGGCCGGAGCCCCAGGTGCCGGCCACCTGGCCCGTACCCGTCAACAGAACCTTGTTGAAATTCCACTGCGGCACGAAGTTGTGGACGTCCGCCATCCAGCGGTAGAACGGATGCGCCCGGGGCCCGCGCACGCTTTGGATCGTGGTCATAGGCAGGGTCAGGCCAAAGTTCATCTCGCAGAATTCCGCAACCTCCGCCTCGCTTCCCAATTCCTGCGCGAAGTCGTTGGACGGTACGGCCAGCACCACAAGGCCGCGCGCCGGGTATGCCTCATGCAATCGTTGCAGCCCGTCATACTGGCCGGTGAAGCCGCAAAGCGACGCCGTGTTGGTGACAAGGACCGGGCGCCCGGCCCAATCGGCCATGTCGTATTGGCCGCCATCGATGGACGGGAAGGTGAAGCGCTGCATCGCGAAGGCCTGGCCGCTGGCCAAAAGGGCCATCGCGGTGCCCAGAAACAATCGTCGGTCCATGATCATGCTCCGTTTCAAGCCACGAGATATGGCCCGCCCCCCACGCGTCAACTGCCGTGGGGGATTGCGGATTGCGCGGATGCGCCGTGACGTGGCATCTATGCGCCATGGTCAAGATGCGCAAAATCACGCCCCCCAAGACATCGACCCGGCAATATCCGTTGCGGATTGCCGGCGCGCTCAAGCGGGAAACGCGCACGCAATTCGGCGCGATCCCGTTTCGTGTGTCCAAGAAAAAGGGCGATGCGGCCGTCGAGGTCCTGCTGGTGTCGTCGCGGGATTCCGGGCGCTGGATCATCCCGAAGGGCTGGCCGATTGACGGGATGACACCTGCCGATGCCGCCGCCCACGAGGTGTGGGAAGAGGCCGGGGCGCGGGGCCGCGTCTACGAGACCTGCCTGGGGCTGTTTTCCTACAACAAGTGGTTGGACGAGGATCTGTCGCTGCCGGTGATCGTTGCGGTTTTTGCGGTGAAGGTGGAGCATATGGACGATACGTTCCCCGAGGCCGATCAGCGCAAGCGCAAATGGATGAGCCTGAAAAAGGCGGCCGCCCGCGTTCAGGAACCGGAGCTTAAGCAGATTTTACGTACCTTTTCCGTAGACCGGCTAAAATAGGCGCTGCTTGAAGCCGCCGGACGACACCTTAGGTCATGAGACAGAATGATCCGATATACCCTCAGATGCGCCGACGGGCATGCGTTCGAAAGCTGGTTCCAATCGGCCAGCGCGTTCGATGAGCTGTCCGGCAGGGGCCTCGTCTCCTGCGCGATTTGCGGGGGGAGCGCGGTCAGCAAGGCCATGATGGCGCCGCGTGTCACATCCAAGGATGCGGCCAAGATGGCGCGCCCGCTGTCGCAGCCGCGACATCCGGCGGAAGAGGCCTTGCGCGCCATGCGGGAGCATCTGGAGAAGAATTCCACCTATGTCGGCGGGAACTTCGCCCGGGAGGCGCGCGCCATGCATGTGGGGGATATGCCCGAAAAGATCATCCACGGCGAGGCCAACCCGCAGGAGGCCAAGGCGCTGATTGAAGACGGCGTCCCGATCCTGCCCCTGCCCGTGCTG
This sequence comes from uncultured Roseicyclus sp., assembly GCA_947494975.1. GTDB lineage: Bacteria > Pseudomonadota > Alphaproteobacteria > Rhodobacterales > Rhodobacteraceae > Gymnodinialimonas. Next base: position 463,372 of record CANLXA010000002.1, read on the forward strand.
CCGGGCGGCAAGGCGAACTGAACGGCTGCGTCGGCGCGCGCCCGGTCAGCCCCAATCGCCATGGTCGGGGACGACGCCCATGGCCAGCAATTCCGCCGCATCCGCCGCATCCCGCCGTGCGTCGAGCCGGCTGACGGAGGCCGCAACCTGGCGGGCGATCTGAAGATCCGGCAGGCCGTGCGCCTTCATCTTTGCGACGACGGCCTTACCCTCGGGCGCCAGGGGCTGCGGAAACAGGACGTCGTCCAGCCGATCAAACGGGATGGCAGCCGCGCGCTGGAGCGCTGCAATGCGGTCCTGATAGTCCGGCGCGGTGCGGATGCGGTTGAGCGCGTCCGCGTGCCACGCCGCCGCGCGCCCGTGCAGGTCCGCCAGTACCGGATCTGCGAGATAGTCCCGCACCCGGGCCGCGGTGGCCTCGGCATGCACAAGAAGGCCGGTCTGTTCCGTCTCGTTCCGGTCAAACATCCCGAAATAAGGGGCATCGTATTTGTCGGGTTTGGCGTTCACGTTGCCACGCAGGATCCGCTTCAGAAACGCGTCCTGCGATTGCGTGGCGAAATGCGCGATCTCGGCATGGGCATAGCCGAGCGTCGCCAGGGAGGAGCGCCACATGCCGTCCTTGAACCCGTTGGTCATGGGTTTGGCGGAGCCGTTGACCCAATGCATCGCGCGCAGGGCGGATTTGTCCTTGCCGCGCACGGTCGGGCGATGAATGCCGAGCTTCATGCCGTCAAAGGGGCGAAACAGGGTTTTGACGCCCCAGCCCTTGCGGAACAGGTCAGGTGCGCCGCGTGTATAGGCCTCCGGCACCGGCATGTCCGTCCATGCCTGCAGGCCATTCGATCCCATCATGCGCCAGGTCAGGGCGAAGCCGGTTGCATCCGGCGCGGTCTCGAACAGATCCGTCAGGGTGCCATGCCCGGTTTTCACCAGCAGGTATTCATCCACGTCCATCGCGATCAGCCAATCACTCTGGGTGATCGCATCGAGCTTGCCCGCGCGCCGCAGGGCCATGGGCTGCGGCTTGTCCCCCGGCTTGACCGGGTTGGGGTGGTGGAGCACCTCGCCCATCGCCTGCAAGCGGTCCAGCATTGCATCGGTCCCGTCAGAGCAATCGTTGGTCAGCACGACGACCTGATCGAAGCCGATCAGCCGGTGATGGGCGATCCAGTGGAGCAGGAAGGGCGCTTCGTCCTTCATCATGGTCAGGATCGTGCGCGGCCCCATGGATCAGCCCCCCGGCAGCGGCGGCGTGTCGCGCAGCAGGCCACCGGCCGCATCCAGCGCCTTGACCTGCGCCGCCGTCAGCGCATGCAGACGGTCGTAGAGCGCCCGATAGGCGGGCTCGGGGTCGTCGGAGGTGGCGATCTCCTGCAACCGCTCCTTCACCGGCTGCGCGTAGCCGTGGGAGCCCACCCGCCACCCGACCTTGGCGCGCCAGCGTTCGTAATCCGGGGCGGCGTAATGCAGAAGGTAGGCTTGATCGGCGGCCCCCAGTGTGGGGCCGGGGGTGCGATTGCCCTCCACATCCTGCGCCCAGTGGAGTTTCATGTTCAGCCCCGCTTGCCCGGCGCGGTGAAAGCTTTTGCCTTCGGGATGGTAGGTGAGGCCGAAGCGGATGCGCAGAAGGTCCGCATCCTCGGGGTAGATCTTGTTGACCATCTTGCGGTCCACGGGCGTGCGGAAGGCGCGGCTGCCATCGGGCAACAGGATCTCCTCGGCGCTCAACACACGCAGCGACAGGGCCTCCGCGGGCAGCGCCTCCAGCGTTTCCGCAATCGGGCGGTCGCGCAACCACATCAGCTCATCGGCATCCACGACGAGGAGCCAGCCCTCGCTCAGGCCCCCATAGGCCTCCGAAAGAACGCATCGCTGACGGCGCGTGAACCGCGCATCCGGGGCCAGGCCATGGCCGGCCCAGAACGCGGGCGTGCAGCGCCGGATATCGATGCGCGGCTCACCCTGAAGCTTGGGGATCGCGGGATCGTCCGGGTCATCTAGATAGAGGACGATCCGGTCCGCCCCCTGATCCAGATGCCAGGCCAGGAACCGGTGCAGGATCGGCCAGGGTTCGCGCGCGATGGTGGCGACGGTGAATCCCATCCGCCTACACCAGCCCGTGGAACCGGGCGGGGATGGTGACGGGCAGGCCCTGATCCTGATTGCGCGGGTCGCGGGAGGGGCGCGGGCGGCGGGCGGCTGAGCCGTCTTCGGGCTCGACAGGATATTCGGCCAGCCCGATGGCGCGGGCCTCGGCCCAATCCAGCGGCGCGGCGAGCGCCTCATCGGCGATGGCGTTGAGACGGTCGGTCTGGTGGCCCACGAAGCTGGCATGTTGCCCGCTGCCGCCCCGTGCCTCCATCCGTTCGCGCGCCAATGTCTGGTCGGACAAGGCGAGGTGAAACAGGACGAAATGCTCCGAGATTTTCACGTTCCGGTTCAGCAGACGGTGCGCCCCGCCCGCCCAGTTCGACCATCGGCTGATGACAAACGGCTTGGTGTAGCGATCCGCGATGTAGCCTGCCGTCCGCTGGCCCAGGAAGGGCTGCGTACGGTCCACGGGGGTGGTCTCCGCGGGGCTCTGGACCACGTCACATCCCAGCGCGAAGATGTATCCGTCATCGCCGAGATCCTCCAACGCCTCCGGCCAATCGATGCCGGAGGCAGGATCCACAACCACGTATTCGTCCACATCGCCCCGCACCACGAAATCGTAGCGCTTGCGAAGTGCATTCGCGTGGCCGGACATCAGCTTGGCCATGAAACGGTCATTCTTGATCCGACGGCGCGGCGCGTCGAGCACGACCTCGGTGGTGATCCCGGTCAGGTCGACCTTTGGCTCCCAATCATCGCCGTCGATGACGATGTAGAGATGCTCCCGCCCGCCAACGAGGGGGCCGTAATAGTCGATCCACTTTTGCAGGAAATCGTGCTCGTGGCGGATATGAGTCAGAGCGCATATCGGATGCTTGGCCATGCCCTACGCCTCCATCTGGTGATGGACAAGCGGCTCTTCCACACGCTCCGCCATCGCGGCCACGGCGGTCTTGATCTGGGTGGCCGTGGGGGCGGTCCATCTGGCTTTGGCAGGCAGAAATCCGTCGCGGGCCAGCGCCGCACCGATGGTTCTGAAATCCAGCACGGCGTGGGTTTCGCGCCTCACCACGCGACGGCCTTCGGAGAAATAGAAGCCGGTGACGGCCTCGATCCGCGTCGGCGCACGACCCTGCCAGCGGGTGAATTGGGCCACGTAGTCTTCAATGTTATTGGACGGCCCGCGATTGATGATGGCGACCTTGGTGTCGGCGCCTACAACCATCGCCGCCAGGTGCAGGGACGACGCATCGAGCGAGACGATATGCGTCGCGGCCTTGTAGGCGGCGATCTGGGCGTCGATGGCGTGATCCTGCGGGTGGAAGATGGTGTAGCCCGCTGTCTCCATCCGCTCTTCGATCAGCGTCTCAAGCAGGACCGATCCGCGTTTGGCGGGCAGGCGAGAGCGGGACACATAGAGGTGCGTACCCCCCTGCGGTTCAATACCCTTGCCCAGATTGGCCTGCATGAAGGCGCGGTAATCCGGGCGGCCCTCGATCATGCGTTCGATCCCGAAGCCGGGTTCGGGGATGGCGAGTTGCTCGATGATCACCGGCTTTTGCGGCACACGGATCTCGATCTTGTCTTCGGTCAGCCCCATGGCCGCGAAAAACGGCAGCTGGTGGCGGTACTGGCGGCGTTCATGGGTGAGCTTCTGCTTGGGATAGAAGACCACCCCGGCGATGGGCCCCAGATGCTCCAGCGCCCACAGGCGCGCCGTTGTCTCACACAGAAAGTGGCCGAAATGGCCATAGAACAGCCCGCCGAAAAGCCAGCGCCCGGGCAAGCGCTCCGGCGCTTCGGTTGTGTCGGGGGCGACGGGTTCCATCGTGATCGGGCCCGCCGGGTAGCGCCAGCAATGGCCCTGTGGAAGAAAGCCGCCCTGGGCGTCAAACAGGCCAGCCGCGCGCCTTGCGCCACGGTCGCCCTCGACGCTCCAGGGGATCAGGGTGACATCATCGTGCCACTCTGGCGTCCAGTTGAGCGGGACATCGGGGTCGAACTCCAGCGCGAGATCCGTGGGAGCGGCGGCGTCCATTATTCCAACGCATCCTCGGGCGTGATGCCCACCTCCTGGCACATGCGCCAGGCATAGGAGTTTTCCAGCGGGGCGTTCTTGCGCCACCAGGGCTTTGTGCCGTTGGTGTAGAGGTGGACGGAGACGGTGTCGTCGGTGAACCAGCCTTCGACCCGCCCGTGGGGGTCATAGAAGATGTCGTTGAGCTGGAACGGCACCGGGTAGAGCACGTCCGATGCCATGGCATTGTCGATATCGCCGGTCTGGCGGGCGAAATGGGTGAAGGCCTGGGGCCCGAAGGCGGTGCGTTCGGTCTTGTAGATGCGGACGGGGTGGGGGAGTTTCTCGTCCTGCCGTCCCATCCGGCGCTTCTGACGGTCGTTCCACCAGGGCGGGTAGTCGGGCAGGTTGTCGTAATAGTCGAGCAGCTGGTCCATCAACTCGCCCTGCTGGGGGATGCCGACGACGCCGCAATTGAGCGCGCCGCGCATGCCGTGGCCGGCATAGATATGCTCCCATTCATCGGGGAAGGGGGCGTGGCAGAAGGCGTCGCAGTCGATCCAGACAGCACCGGTCTGCTGGATCATCTTGTAGCGGAACACGTTGCTGAGGAAGCTGGCCGACGTCGCCTCGACGATATCCATGGGGATCTCCATGATATCGGTCGCGGGCTTGACCACCACACCTTCGGGCGCGTTCTGGACGTCATCGGTGCAATAGAGCGTTACTGGATGGCCGTGCGTGAGGTGGGATTTCAGGCAGAGCTGGTTGAGATATTGCAGGCGGTCGCCGATCCAGAGGGAGGCGACGGGGCGGCGGGTGAGGTCCATGGGCTGGCCTTTGTTGCTGCTCGGGTCCGGCGGGGTTGGCCCCGCACTTGCTTGGTGCCTGTTTTCGCCGATCCGGGCGGGCAAGGCAAAGGGTTTTGGGGGAGAGGGGTGATGGGGTGAGGATGTGCAAGCTTGCACAAGGGGGTTAAGGTATTAATTTATATTGGAAATGTTAATTCTGGTAGGATCTGGTTAACCAACAATCCCGCGTCGAAGGGGCAGGGGAGGGTTGCCGCTACCGCGCCTCTCGCCAAAGTCGTTTGAGGCGCGAGGTCAACGCACCACAAATACGCTCATCGGCGCATGCGAGGCGACATCGCCCGCGTTCGACGACAGGTTGTGATCCTTGAAGCCGGGCACGCGGCTGGCCATGACGATCAGGTCGCAATCAGCCTCGGTCGCGGCTTTGATGATGTCCGGGCCGACATTCAGATGCAAATCGCCGCGCAGGGCGACTTGATCGTTGGCCTTGATGCCGTGTTCAATCGCTTCGGCATCGACGAAGGCTTCGAGCTGGTTCGAGACCCGCTGACATTCGGTTCGGGCGGACGGCGTGGGCACGGCATCCACGACATCCACATCGACCACCTCGGCGCCATGCTTTTTGGCGGTTTGCCCGGAGATGTTGAGCGCCTTGGTCAGCTTCTCGGCGTGTTCCAGATCGACGGGGACGAAAATTCGGGAACACATGGAGCTCCTCCGTTTCTGATAGGGGACACTGTATCGACGACGGGTGGGGGTGCCTTGATCTTGGTCAAGCGGGGCTACGGGGCGGGTGCATGGGAGTGTTGGCTGGCCGGACCGTTCGGCGATATCGATTGGATCGATTTTGGAAACAAAGCCCGGAGAAAACCGAAATTGGGGGCCATTTGCGAATTGCGGAGAAGCCGCTTTCCTTTTTGACGTTTTTCGGTGCATGGTTCCGTAAGGTAATTTACAAAAAAAACTTGGGATGGGCTTTGAGATGAAAAAACAGTTCTTAATCGCGGCGGTCTTTTCGGCCGTGGCCTCCTCGGCCCAGGCGGTCACCTTTAGTGAAATCGGGGATGCGGGGAGCACGTTTGCCACGGCCCAGGTTGTGACGAACGGAACCACCGTTATTTCGGGCTTTCTGGATCACACAACCGACCGGTTCATCACTGATATGTTTGCCTTTTCAGTGGCGGCTGACACCACACTGACCATCAATGCCGACGATGTTCCGACGAGCAATTTCGGTATCGATCCGGTCCTGTTTTTGATGGACGATCAACGAAACTTGTTGATTGCCGATGATGACAGTGGACCGCTTACCGGATCGCAAATCACCAACTTCTTCCTGGCAGCGGGCAACTATTTCATCGCAATCGGCGATTTTGGCACGGGAGCTTTTGCCTCGATGCAGGATTTCGAAAACGGTACACCGTTTGCAGCCCCATTCATTGCTCCGCTGACGGGGCCATTTTCGGATCAGGTTGCGGTGATCGGAACCGATGACGGACCGTTCAGTGACGATGAGTCAGGCTTTTACAACATCAGCTTCTCGGAAGCGGTGAACGCGGGCACGGTGCCGCCGGTGCCGCCGGTGCCGCTGCCCGCGACCCTGCCGTTGCTTTTGGCAGGGCTTGGCGGATTGGGCTGGGTGGCCCGGCGCCGGAGCCGGTGATCTTCACAAGTTGACCTGCCGTACCGTTGGCGCGCCGCGGCGTTGGGCGAAACCAGCACAGCTTGGCATTCCAGCGCTGGACAGTCTTATTGCGCGGGCAGTGTTGGGTTGAGTTGGTGCGTTATGTCAGCGTCGTTTGAAACGCCTTCTAACTCAACGATCGTCAAGCCGCAGCGGAGGCGGAGGCCCGTCTGGGTCTGGGTGATTGTCGGCGGCGAGGGCCAGGCGCTGAGGTCGTAGCGTTGATCGGGGTGCCAGGTGACAACGGTGACCCCGCCATAAGCGGGGCGGATGGTTTTGGCTCCGAGGCCCGCGCGGATGCGGGTGATGCCAGCGCCGGTGGAGATGTCGTGATCGCCTTCGGCGATGTGTAGGTCGTTTTGGCCGGGGCCTGCGTCGATGGTGGATGCGCCCTCGCCATCATGGATCACGTCGTTGCCGTGGCCGCCGTAGATGTGGTTGCGGCCTTTATTGCCGTAGATCACGTCGTCGCCCGTGCCGCCGTCGAGGGTGTCGCGGCCCGGGCCGCCGTGGAGGGTGTCGTTCCCGGCCTCGCCGTAGAAGGCGTGGCGGCGGTTGGCCTGTTTGGCCTTGGCGATCATCGTGTCGTTGCCCGCGCCGCCGTAGAAGGTGGCACTCCCATGTTTGGGGCCGATCATGACGTCATTGCCGCTGGAGCCGGTCACGTCGACCTCGACCCGTTCGGAGGTTTCGAACTCGATGGGGCTGTCGGGGTGGGCCACGATACGGATGCGTTTGCCCTCGGTCTGGGGGCCCGTGCCCGCGCCGTCCTCCTTGCGGGACACGACCGTGGCGATGCGGATTTTCTCGACATTGGCGGGGCAGTGGAGGATGTAATCGTCGGGGCCCGCCATGTACCAGAGCGTATCGGTGCCGCCGTCCTTCTCCTCCTTGATCTTCTCGGCATCCGATCCGTAGGCCCAGTAATCATTGTCGGCCCGGCCGCCGGCCAGCACCACGGAGCCATCGACGGCCATCATCGCGTTGACGCCCTCGGCGGGGTTTTCGAAGCCGCGCAGATCGAGGCCCAGATCGAGCGCGCCGCGCACAAGCTCGTCGCGCAGGGCGTCGAGGGGGGCGGTGTCGGCGAGGTTGGTGGTTTCGCCGGGATCTTCTACAAGATCATAGACGTGCTCTTCCCCGTTGGGATAGCGGAAATAGCGATACTGGCTGAGGCCCTCGACCGAGGGGCGCACGGAGAGTGTGCCGAAGACGCAGGTGATGGGGGATTTGGTGCGGTCGTAGCTGCCGAAGCTGTCATCCACCAGAGGCAGGAGCGATTGGCCGGAGGTCCAGTCCGGGCGCGGGGGCAGGCCCGCCAGTTCCATGATGGTTTTCGGGATGTTGTGGAGGGAGACGGGCAGGTCGATCTCGGCGGGCTCCATCCCGGCATGCCAGATCCCGAGGGGGATATGGGCGGCTGAATCCCACTGGCTCATCTTGTGGAAGCTGTCGTGGTTGCCGAGGTTGAAGCCGTTGTCGCTGAGGAAAATCACGGTGGTGTTGGCGGCGAGCGGCGAGGCGCGGAGGGCGTCCATGAAGCGGCCGATTTCATGGTCGACATGGGAGATGCAGGCGAAATAGGCGCGCACCACCTCGCGCCAGGCATTGTCGCCCGCCTTTTCGGGTGTCCAGGCGCCGTTGGCGATATAGGCGGCCTCGTAGACGGCGAAGCCGGGTTGGGGGCCGAAGTAATCCTCGGGCGCGGCGATGGAGGGCCAGACGATATCGGCGGGGTTGTATTGGGAATAGAATCGGTCGGGCGCGATGAGGTTGTAGTGGGGGTGTTTGAAGCCGAGCTGGATCAGGGTGCGTTTGCCGGGATCGGCGCGGGCGAGGAAATCGATGGCGTTCTGGGCGACCTGGAAATCGTAGAAGCGATCATCCTGGCTGCCGTCATCATCGGGGTGGTTGACACCTTTGATGCCCGGCCCCCGGTCGAGATAGGCGTGGACGTTGCTGCGGCGGCCCTTGTCCTCGGCCATGGGTTCTTCGTGGAACAGGAGGCGGCGATACTCTTCGGGCATCGGCTTGTAATTGCTGTCCACCTTGCCGGTGGTGAAATTGTAGAAGCCCGCGCGGCGGAGGTCGTATTGCCACGCCTTTTCAGGGGGATAGACGTCGCGCCAGAAGCGGTTGAGATCGACCAGGCCGGAGCGGAAGGGCGAGATGCCGGTGGCCAGTTCGGCGCGGCACGGCGCGCAGAGGGGCACGGTGGCATAGGCGTTGGTGAACCGCGTGCCTTCGGCCATGAGGCGGTCGAGGTTCGGGGTCTGGATCGTCAGGCCGAACGTGTCGCGCCAGGTGAAGACATCGATCATGTCATCGACCCAGATCACGCAGATATTGCCGTCTTTGAGGCTGTCGCGGGTGAAGGCCATGCTCAGCCCTCCGCCCAGAGGTGATGGCGGGCGAGGGCCGCGAGGCTGGCGGTATCCGCGGTCTCGTCCGACATCAGAAGCGTGCGGCCGGGAAAGAGCCAGACATCGAGGATGAGCGCGGCGCCGAGGGTTTTGAACAGCTTCGGGCGGTGGTTGCGGCAGCCGATGAAGAGGCTTGCGGGGCCGGTCAGGACCGGTGCGCGGGCCTGGGCCCTGCTCCGCGTGCCGTCCAGCGCAACGGCCAGGTGGTCGCCGTGGAGTGACACGATCAGGAGCCGGGGCGTGTCCGTGGCGGGGCAGGGCAGATCGATCTCGATCAGATCGTTGTCGTCCTTGACAGTCAGGGTTTCGGCGGCCTCGGAGAGGAACAGGTAATTGCCGCCTTCTGCGGCGTTCAACGTCAGGAGCGTGCGGGCCTCGTCGCCCGGCGGCGTGTAGAAGCGGATCGCCATGGTGGCGGTGCTGGCCGCGTTTGTGACGCCGTCGGCGACCATCCCGCAATGGGTGCCCGCGCGGCATTGCAGGCCGAAAAGTCCGCCGATTTCAGCGGATTGACCCAAGCCCTTGTTGGGTTCGGTCGGGATGGCGGCGGGGCCTGTGCCGTGGGGTATCCACCGCGTGATGGCGCCGGTGGCGGGATCGGTATCCATGGCGTCTTCGCGACCATGCCACCAATAGGCCTCGCCAAGGGCCGCGGCGACGGCATCGGGATGCGCCTCGCACAGCGCGCCGGGGGGCAGGGCGGCGTCGAGATCCAGCATCAGGCGCGGCCCGCCGTGATCGGCAGATGGGCGGGCAGGGCCCACCGGTGCAAGGTGACGCCGGTGGCGCTGTCGAGGGCCCAATCATCGCGCAGCGCGCCGGTATTGGTGACGCCGCCACAGGCATAGGCGAGGCGCAGATCCGCGCCCTTGGGCAGTTTGGAGAGGTGGATCAGGACGGCCTGCGGATCATCCCCGGCAATCTCGACCCTCTGGATACGGGCCGCATTCTCGCAACCGGTCAGGTGAAACCCGAAATGATCGCCCGTGCCGTGGGGCGCGTCCGGATCGAGGCGGAGCGGGCCATTGGCGCGGGCCGTGACCCGGAGCACCTTTCCCTCCAGTTCCGCCAGATGGAGCAGGGGGCATTTCCACGTCGCGGCTTCGGCGATGGCGCTGGCCGTCATTTCGGCCTGCTGCCGGCGGGCCCCGTCCGTCGGGCGATCATACCGGTCCAGTTCGAACATGTAGGCGGGGGCCGAATGGATCAGGCGATGGTCGCCATGGGACCAGCCAAGTTCCCATTGACCATCGAGAGCGGGTTGCGGGGCGATATCGGGCAGGCCGGATTCGAACCGGGCCACGAAGAGCGGGCGGTCGAAGCCGAGGGACCAGAGGCCCTGGCTGATCGCCTCCATCACCGCGAGCATCCCGTCGCGATAGGCGGTTGCGGTTTCGGAATGATCCTCCAAAGCGAAATCGAGCGTCACGGCGAGGATTTTCGCCGGTTTGCCGATCAGCGCGGCGGCGGATTTGAGGTTCTTCGCGGCGATCAGGAGGTTCTGGACGGCGCGGCCCGTGGCCAGATCGGCCGCCGTGGGGGAGGCATCGGTTTCCACGCGGGCCATGAAGACGGGCAGCGGCCCGTGATCGTCCATCCGCCAGTGCAGGACGGTTTCGGCGATAAGCGCCTCGTGCGTCAGTTCCCGCAGATGTTCGAACCGATCCTGATCCGACGCGGTTTCGATCCCGGCATGGCCGACCGCGCCGATATCATCGGCGGGCGCCAGGATGTGTTGCGGAAATGCGGCGGGGCCGGGATTGGCCAGCGCCGCGCGGGCACCACCGACACCCAGAATGCCGAGGATCGGGCCCGTGGGCTCCGCGATGATATCGCCGCCCTCCACATGCTGGCGAAAGCCGCGCACGCCCTGCGCCCCGGGCAGGCGTGCGGTGAAGCGCAGCCAATCCCCCTCGCGCCGGGTATCCCAGGCGTCGATGCCCTCGGGCGGGTCGGCTTGCATGGACGCTTGCGAGGGTTGTGCGGGGGCCGAGGGGCCGCCGGACATCCGCAAGGCAAGGTCCTCCACCACGCGATCCGACAGGCGCAGGACGAGGCCGGTCGGATCATAGCGGATCACGTCGCCATTCCGGGCGCGCAGGACCACGCCGTGCCCTTCGACCGGGCCGTCTTCTGTATCGGGAGTATCGGTCACCACGCTCGCCCCATTGGTTGTGGCCACGTTAAGCCGAGGCCGCCGGTGCCGCCAAGCCCTCGCGGCCTAGATTTCGCGCCGGTCGAATTGCAAGGAGCCCGAGGCCGCGCGGTCGGCGTCTTCGACAAACCCCTTGGCGGCCAGAACGGGGCCATACTCGGCGCGATACTGGCTGGCCTGATCGTCGGAAATGACGGGAAGGACGACCCGTGCGACGCTGCCGAGATCGAGGCCCGCGAGCCGTTCTTTCGGTAGGTCGGCGGCGCGCCCGATGCGCAGGGCGTTGGGTTTGAAATCGAAGAGATAGGCCTGAATGCCCCCGGCCTGATCCGGCCCGTCACCGGGCAGGACCAGCGGGCCATCGGTGAATTTCAGGCGGCTGCCGTCGTCCAGACCGGCGCGTTTGGCGAGGTCTTTTGCGTAGGAGACGAGGGCCGCGCGGCTGTCCTGGGCCATGTAGATCAGGCCTGTGCTGATCCTGACCGTCCGCATGGCGATGAAGCCGATCCCGGCCCCGATTTCCAGCACGCGGGGGCAGCCTTCCAGATACCCCGCGATGTTGCGGGCGTGGCGCCGCTCGAACCGGCCCGCGATGATGGCATCGAGGCTTTCGGGCGAAAACACGCGGGGGTCGGCGGGCAGGTCGATCTCGTGGTTGGGCACCCATTCCAGGCCGATTTCGGTGGCGGTGTCGATCGTGCCCTGCACGTAAGGGTCGCCATCCGTGGCCGCCCATCCGGCCACGTTGTCGGTGCGGCGGTCTTCCCTGGGCTGATCGGCCACCTTCTTTTCCACCCGGCTCATCAAAGCGGCGATCTTGGCGGGGTCGCGGGCCTGGGGCGGCTTGGCCTCCACCTTGGTGATCGGGATTTTTCCGGCTTCGATCAGGCCATCGCGGAGCTCCGCGTAAGCATTGGTCTGGCGGTATTCGTCAAGCCGCGCCTCCACCCGGTCGAGGGCGGCGTAGTGGAGTTTGCTCAGAACCGGGTCCTTCAGCAGCTCGGCCATGATGGCGGCGCGTTTTTCGGCATGGATCAGGGCGGTCCGGTCTTCGACTTCGTTGCGGTCCTGGAGCGACCAGTAATCGGCGTTGTACTTGTCTTTCTTGTTGTTCACGTTGCCGCGGAATTTGCGCACGGCGTAGCTGTCGACCGATTTCACGGCGTAATGGTTCATCTGGCACCAATCGTAGCCGATGGTGCGCCGGATCGAGCGCCAGCCGCGGAACTTGAAATACTCCTCCATCGGGCGACCGGAGCCGTTGAGCCATTTGACGCTGTCGGGGAAGTCGGTTTCCAGCCATTTGTTCTTGATCGACGGGCGGTGGATGCCGAGCTTCCAATAGTCAGGATCGAACCTGAACAGCGTTTTCACGCCCCATCCCTTGTTCCAGAGCGGGGGCGCGGAGCGGGTATATTGCTCGGTCACCGGCGCGCGGGACCAATCGACGACACCGGCGGAGCCGAAGATGCGCCAGGTGATGACGAGGCCGTTGGCCCCTTGCGCGACGGTCTCGTCGAGCACCCCTTCGAGATGGCCGGAGGGGTGGCGGATGCACAGGAATTCGTCGGCGTCGAAGACGAGCACCCAATCGGCGTTCTGAACCACGGGTTCTTTCTGGGCGTGGTTGAGGGCGGAGGGCTGCGGTTTCTGGCCGTCGGCGATCACGTTGTCGCGGTGATGGCCGAGGCCCAGTTCCTGCAACCGTTTCAGCATGTCGTCGGTGCCGTCGGAGCAATCGTTGGTGTAGACGAGGAGATCGGTGAAACCCACGGCGAGGTGATGGGCGACCCATTCCAGAAGGAACGGCGCCTCGTCCTTCATCATCGACACGGCGAGGACCTGCCCGTGCCTGGACGTGGCCTTCAACTTCGAGACATCGGGTGTGCTGCGCGCCATGTCGGTTCTTTGACCTTTTCGGGATGTGATACCGCAAAGCTGCACCCGCATCCACCGGGAGATGGGCCCGGGCACAAGATCGTTGATTGCGCGCCGGACGCCCGGCTATCGTGCGCGAAACCTATGAAGCAGCCCTAAAAAACACCGGGGATACAGGCAATATGATTACCGCAGAACAGATGGTTGCGGCCGCCGAGACCGACGAAATCCGCGCGCTCGACCTGTCGGCCCTTGACGAGGGCGATGTCGTGAACCTGATCGCGCAGCGCTCGGAGATCATCTTTGACGAGGACGACCCAGATGGTGTGGTGAAGCATTGGGCGGCGGGCCGCGAGGGCCCCGCGCGGGACCTGGTGCAGGCGCGCGGCGATGAGTTGACGCGGCGCGCGGCGGGGATCATCCGTGCCGAATATGAGGAGATCCGCGAGGATATCGCGGCGATCAAGCCGAAATCCATCGCCGATATCGGCTGCGGCTACGCGATGTTCGACCTGTTCTTCTGGCGCGATTTTCCGGGCAAGATCATCCTGATCGACCTGGAAGACAGCGAAGACCGCCATTTCGGCTACAGGCAGGACGGGGCCGCCTATTCCAACCTGGCCAAGGCCAAGACGTTCCTGACCGACAATGGGGTGACGGCGAAACAGATCACCCTTGTGAACCCGCAGAAGAAGGCGCTGCCCAAGACCAAGGTGTCGCTGGCGGTCAGCTTCATTTCTTGCGGGTTCCATTACCCGGTGCAGACGTATGAGGCGTATTTCCGCGATCAGGTCACGGCGACGGGTGCGATCATCCTGGATGTGCGCCGACGCCGGGTGAAAGACGCCCGCCCGGTTCTGGAGGCCCTGGGCGAGATGCGGGAACTGACGGGCGCGGCCAACGGCAAGGCCGCGCGCCTGATGGTGCAGAAGGGCTAGGCGCGCGCTATAGCAGGCTGTCGGGCATCTTCTGTTCGGCGGCCGTGTTGGCGCGGCGGAAGACCAGAGTCACCAGCGTCGAGACGATCACGATGAAGAGCGAATAAAGCGCGGGCACGGCCATGTAGCTTTGCGCCTGATCGCCGGAGAAGGTGAAGGCCACGATCGCGATGGCCAGCGGCCCGTTCTGAATGCCCGTTTCCAGCGCGACGGTGCGTGCATTGCGCGGATGCAATCGCAAGCCGCGGGCGAAGGCGTAGCCGATGGTGATCCCGAAGAGGCCAAGCCCGATGGCGGCGACATAGGTGGCCGGCGTGGTCGTGACCAGGAATTGCCAGTTGCGCGGCACCCAGGAGACCAGGATGAAGAGGATGAAGAAGAGCGCCAGCGCCGAGCCCATGAACTCGGTCACCGCACCCACATTGGCGTTGATCTTGCGCATCGCCATGCCGAGGGCCACGGGCACCAGCAGCAGGACAAGGGTGGCAATGATGTTCTCGCGCGGGATCTCGAGATCGAGCGCGGAGGCGTAGATCAGCAAGACGATCGGGATCAGCACCACGCCGAAAACAGTGGAGGTGACGGTCATCAGAACCGAAAGCGCCAGGTTGCCCTTGGAAAAATACGTGAAGATGTTCGACGTGGTGCCGCCGGGCATACAGGCCATGATCAGCACGCCGATGGCGATGGCCTCGGGCAGGGGCAGGATGGTGATCAGCAAAAAGCCGATGAAGGGCATGAAGCCGTATTGACTGATCACGCCGATGGCGAGGCCATAGGGACGTTTGAGCGCAAGGATGAAATCCCGCGGCGTGAGCGAGGCGCCCATCCCCAGCATGATGACGAAGATCATCAGCGCCAGCAGCACCTGTTCGAAGGCTCCAACCATGTCCGTTACTCCGCCGCGATCTGCGCAAGCTCTTCCGCGCGCAGGTCTTTTCTGAGGATCTTGCCGACATTGGATTTCGGCAGCTCGTCGCGGAATTCCACGCGTTTGGGGACCTTGTATCCGGTCAGGTGTTCTTTGCAGTAACTGCGCAAGGCGTCGGCCGTCACGGATTTGTCCTTGAGCACGACGAAGGCCTTCACCGCCTCGCCCGCCTTGTCATCGGGCACGCCGATCACGGCGGCCTCATCCACGCCGGGATGCGCGACGAGCACGTCCTCCACCTCGTTGGGATAGACGTTGAAGCCGGACACGACGACCATGTCCTTCTTGCGATCCACGATACGGACATAGCCGTCGGGGTCGAACACCCCGATATCGCCGGTCAGGAAGTAATCGCCTGCCATGGTTTTCGCGGTCTCGTCGGGCTTCTGCCAATAGCCTTTCATGACCTGCGGGCCCTTGGCGGCGATCTCGCCGGTCTCGCCCACGGGGAGCGGCTTGCCCTGTTCGTCCATGATCACAACTTCGGTCGAGGGCAGCGGTACACCGATGGAGCCCTCGCGGGTCTTGCCCAGGGGCTCGAATGTCAGGACCGGCGAGGTTTCCGTCAGGCCATAGCCCTGCAGCACCGGCTTGCCGGTGATCTCCCGCCAGCGTTGGGCGACGTCGGCCTGCAAGGCCATGCCACCGGCGGAGGCGAATTTGAGATGCCTGGGCGGGGTGTCGGTGAACCAGATCTCATTCGTCAGCCCGTTGAAGAGCGTGTTCACCCCGCTCATCCAGGTGATCTTGTAGTTCTCGAAGGCGCGTTTGAGATTGGAGAGCGGACGCGGGTTCGGGATCAGCACATTTTGGGCGCCCATCCAGTAGAATCCCAGCAAATTCACGGTGAAGGCGAAGATGTGGTAGAGCGGCAGGGCCGTAAGGGCGATTTCCTTGCCCTTCTCCACCCCCTCGATCAGTTCCATCACCTGTTCCATGTTCACCACGAGGTTGCGGTGGGTCAGCATCGCGCCCTTGCTCACGCCCGTGGTGCCGCCGGTATATTGCAGGACGGCGATATCATCGGCATCGACGGATTGGTGGTACTTCTCCACCTCGATGGCCTCGGCCTCGCGGTGGGCGCGACCGGCCTGCAGGGCGTCGGGCAGGCGGATATGGGCGATCTCGATGGGTTTGACGGACCGGTCCCAGTGCTTCTGCACCAGCCCCACAATGCCGCGCGGCATCGCGGGCAGAAACTCGGCGACGCGGGTGACGATGATGTTTGGGATCGGGTGGCCGCGTGTGGCGGCGCGCACCTTGTCGGCGAACATGTCCACGATGACAAGGGCGTGGGGCTCGGCATCCTCGAACTGCCTGGCCATCTCCTCGGCGGTATAGAGCGGGTTCACATTCACCAGAATGCACCCGGCTTTCAGGATGCCGAAGGCGGCCACCGGAAATCCGAGGCTGTTGGGCATCTGCACCGCGACGCGGTCGCCCGCGTTGAGGCCTGCCACTTCGCGCAGGTAGACCGCGAAGGCGTCCGACATCTCATCGACCTGCGTGTAGCTGAGCGTGCCGTTCATGCCGTTGTGCAGGCAGCAGGTGAAAGCCGGGGCCTTGCCATAGGTTTGCGCCACCGACCCGATCAGATCGCCCAGATTACGATAGGCGGGCACCTCGATCTCGGTGCGTGCGCCTGCGCGGTAGAATGCCGTCCATGGGCGGTCTGACATGGTATTGATCCTCCCCGATCTCTCCACGGTGGCAAGGATGCCGGGGAACGGCGGCGGGGGGAAGGTTTAAAGCGGGGCGACGTTGCGAAAACCGATGCGATTCCATCCAACTGTGGTCGATCAGCTACCCCGGTAGGTGGAATAGCCGTAGGGCGAGAGCAGGAGGGGCACGTGGTAATGGTCCTCCTGCGCCATGCCGAAGCGGATCGGGATCGCGTCGAGGAACGGGGGGGTGTCGGTGGCGAGGCCCGCGCCGCGCAGGTAATCGCCCGCAAAGAAGATCAGCTCGTAGGTGCCGGTCTTGAATTTGTCCCGGGGCAGGATCGGGCTGTCGGTGCGGCCATCGGCATTTGTGACGGCCTCCGCGATCTTGCGGTGGCTGTTGCCGCTGACCCGGTAGAGCGCGATCTTGATGCCCGAAGCCGGGCAGCCGCGGGCAGTGTCGAGCACGTGGGTTGTGAGATATCCGGCCATGGTCGCGTGCCCTCCTAGATGCAGGGCCACTCTTTCCCGCCACCAAACCGCTTGCAACCCCCGGCGCGCGGATGGAACCTGCGCGGGCCAAGGAGAGAGAGATGAAACGCTACCCCCGCGACATGACAGGCTATGGCCCCACCCCGCCCGACGCGCACTGGCCCGGCGGCGCGCAGATCGCCGTGCAGATTGTGCTGAATTACGAGGAAGGCGGCGAGAACAACGTGCTGCATGGCGATGCGGCCTCGGAGGCGTTCCTGAGCGAGATCGTTGGGGCGGCCGCCTGGCCCGGGCAGCGCCACTGGAACATGGAAAGCATCTATGAATACGGCGCGCGAGCCGGGTTCTGGCGGCTGCACCGGATGCTGCGCGACCTGCCGATCACGGTCTATGGCGTGGCGACGGCGCTGGCACGCGCGCCCGAGCAGGTGGCCGCGATGAAGGACGCGGGGTGGGAGATTGCGAGCCACGGGTTGAAGTGGATCGAATACAGGGATTTCGGCGCCGAGGAGGAGCGCGCCCATATGGAGCAGGCGATTGCGCTCCATACCGAGGTGGTGGGGGAGCGCCCGCGCGGCTGGTATACGGGGCGCTGTTCGATGAACACGGTGCGGCTGGCGGCGGAAGAGGGCGGATTTGCCTATGTGGCCGACAGCTACGCCGACGATCTGCCCTATTGGGCGCGTTTCGGCGGCCGGGATCAGCTGATCGTGCCCTATACGCTCGACGCCAACGACATGCGCTTCGCCACGCCGCAGGGGTTTAATGCGGGCGATCAGTTCGAGGCCTATCTGCGCGACAGTTTCGATGTGCTTCATGCCGAGGGCGGCCGGATGCTCTCCATCGGGTTGCATTGCCGGTTGATCGGGCGGCCGGGCCGGGCCGCGGCGCTGAAGCGCGCGCTCGATTACATGGCGGGCCATGAGGGTGTGTGGTTCGCGACGCGGGAGCAGATTGCCGACCATTGGGCCGCGACCCATCCGGCGCCGTCTGGCCCGCGCCCGTCGGAAATGGATCGGGAGGCATTTGTGGATGCGTTTGGCGGCATTTTCGAGCATTCGCCGTGGATCGCCGAGCGCGCCCATCGGCTGGAGCTTGGGCCGACCCATGACGGCGCCCGCGGCGTGCACGCGGCCCTGACCCGCGTGTTTCGCAGCGCGGCGGCGGAGCGGCGGCTGGCCGTCTTGCAGGCGCACCCGGATTTGGCGGGCAAACTGGCCGCCGCCAAACGGCTGACGGCGGAGAGCAGCTCGGAGCAATCCTCCGCCGGGTTGGACGCGCTGACAGATGCGGAGCGGGAGGCCTTCACGCGGCTTAACGAGGCCTATACGGCGCGGTTCGGCTTCCCCTTCATCATCGCAGTGCGCGACCATGACAAGGCGGGCATTCTGGCGGCGTTCGAGCGGCGGATCGGCAATGATCGTGACGCCGAGTTTGCCGAGGCATGTCGGCAAGTGGAGCGGATAGCGGAACTGCGCCTGCTGGAGAAGCTGGGATGAGCGAGATCGTCATCCAGCCGATATCCAAGGCCGCCTTCGCGCCGTTTGGAGAGGTGCTGGACTGTGCGGGTGACCCCGACAAGTTGATCAATCAGGGCCTTTGCGGGCGCTACGACGACCGCGCGACATTGGATCTGAGCGATGGGCGCGCGGGGATCAGCCTGTTCCGGTCGGAGGTGCGGGGGCTTCCCTATCGGCTGGAGATGGTGGAGCGACACCCGGACGGCTCGCAGGCGTTCATCCCGATGGCGATGGTGCCGTTCCTGGTGATTGCCGCGCCTGATGAGGGCGGCGTACCGGGGATGCCGCTCGCCTTTGAGACCGAGGCCGGGCAGGCGATCAACTTCCATCGGGGCACATGGCACGGGGTACTGACGCCCTTGCATGCGCCGGGGCTGTTCGCCGTGGTGGACCGGATCGGCCCGGGCGCGAACCTTGAGGAGCATTGGTTCGAGAAGCCGTATGTTGTGGACCGTCGGGAGACGCTCGGCTGACGCCATCGCCCCTCCCGCCGTCCCGTGGTGGCGCGTTAGATGGGCACCATGATTGCGGTGCCGTTTGCGACGGCGACGTCGACGATGGTTGAGGCCACGGCGAGGTCTTGCAGGCCCACACCCGTCCCGTCGAAGAGCGTGATCTGATCGTCGGAGGTGCGGCCGGGATGGGTGCCGTTGATCACGGCGCCGATTTCGGACAGGTCGGCTTCGGAAATCAGCCCCGCGCCGATGGCGTGCTGCGCCTCCCCCAGCGTGACGGATTGCGCGACCTCGTCACAGAATACGGTCGCTTTCGCCAGTAGGGACGCCTCGACCTCCTGCTTGCCGATCGTATCGGTGCCCATGCAGGCGATGTGCGTGCCGGGGCTGACATGGTCGGCCATCAGCGTGGGCGCGAAGCTGGATGTGATGGTGACGATCACGTCGGCCTCCACCATGCCGGGCAGGTCCACCGCCTCGAAGGGCACGCCGATCTCGGCGGCGACCTCGCCGAGGCCGGGGAGCATCTCGGGGTGCAGATTCCAGGCGATGACTTTCTCGAAGCTGCGCTGTTCGAGGGCGGCGCGGAGCTGGAACTTCGCCTGATGGCCCGCGCCGATCATGCCGAGGATTTTGGCCTCTGGACGGGCGAGGTGCTTGATCGAGACGGCGGAGGCCGCGGCGGTGCGGAGCGCCGTCAGGTAATTGCCGCCAACCATCGCCTTCACGC
The DNA here is from genome assembly GCA_947494975.1 of uncultured Roseicyclus sp. Classification (GTDB taxonomy): domain Bacteria; phylum Pseudomonadota; class Alphaproteobacteria; order Rhodobacterales; family Rhodobacteraceae; genus Gymnodinialimonas. The sequence continues at coordinate 483,165 of CANLXA010000002.1, forward strand.
GGCCCGTGTCGGGGTCGAACAGGAAGACGGTGGATTGGTGATTGATCAGCTCGCGCTTCTCAAGGTTGTGGGGCCAGTAACCGCCCGCCTTGAGGCCGAGCACACCGGGGGCCACGCCGCCCTTGAAGCCGTAGAGCGCGTCTTCGGTTGGCATCGCCTCGCGCACCACGGGGAAATTGCGCGCCTCGCCGCGGGACATGGCGGCGAAGACGTTTTCGACCGCCGTGAAGGCGGCCTCGCGGGTCAGCAGATCGGCAATCGCACCTTCCGGCACGATTGCAAGCTCATGGGCTGTCATTTTTGCAGTGTCCTTCAGTATGCGCGGCCGCGGGCGGAGACCGGCCAGACGGTTTCAACGACGCCGTCGCGCACGCCAACATACCAATCGTGGACGTTGCAGGTCGGGTCACAATGGCCGGGAACGAGGTGCAGCTTGTCATTCACTTTCAGAACATTATCGGGGTCGGAAACCACCCCGTGCTCGTCGGAACATTTCACATATTCGACGTCTGTCCTTGAATAAATCACAGGCAGGCCGCTGTCGACGGATTGCGCTTTCAGGCCCGCATCGACGATGGCCTTGTCGGCCTTGGCATGGGACATGACGGAGGTCAGGATGAACAGAGCGTTCTCCCATTCGCCTTGGTCGATGCGGTTGCCCTCGGAGTCGAGGATCCGGCCATAATCGGCATCCATGAAGGCGTAGGAGCCGCATTGAAGCTCATTGTAGACGCCCGAATTGCTCTCGAAATAGTAGGACCCGGTGCCGCCGCCGCCAACAATGTCGCAGTCCAGCCCTTCGGCCTTGAGCGTGTCGACGGCGTCTTTCACCTGCGCCACGGCGATGTCGATCTTGGCCTTGCGGTCCTCGTAGCTGTCCATGTGCTGCATGGCGCCCTGATAGGCCTGGATGCCCGCGAATTTGAGGCCGGGGGCGGCGTCGATGGCCTTGGCGATGTCGACGACTTCGGGCGTTGTTGTCACGCCGCATCGGCCCGCGCCGCAGTCGATCTCCACGAGGCATTCGATCTCGGTGCCATGCTTTTGGGCGGCGGCGGAGAGGTCGGCCACGTTGGCCGGATCATCGACACAGCAGATCGTGCGGGCGCCGAGCTTGGGCATGCGCGCCAGACGGTCGATCTTGGCGGGGTCACGGACCTGGTTGGAGACCAGCACGTCCTTGATGCCGCCGCGGGCGAAGACCTCGGCCTCGGACACTTTTTGGCAGCAGACGCCACAGGCGCCGCCCAGTTCGACCTGCAGCAAAGCCACGTCGACGGATTTGTGCATCTTGCCATGGACCCGGTGGCGCATGCCGTGGGCCTTGGCGTAATCGCCCATCTTCTTGATGTTGCGCTCCAGCGCGTCGAGATCCAGCACCAGAGCGGGCGTTTGGACCTCGGACGCTTTCATGCCGGGCTTGGCGGGGATGTCGAAGCCGACCTCATAGTCTGCGAATTCAGCCATATCTTTCATATCACGTCTCCCGTGTTCAGAGTTCAGACGCCCATCCAGGGCAATTTCGCGAGGTCGACATTTCCGCCGGTGATCACCACGCCGACGCGGCGGCCGCGGAAGACCTCGGGGTTTTTCAGGATCGTCGCCAGCGGCACGGCGCAGCTGGGTTCCATCACGATTTTCATGCGCGCCCAGGTGAGTTTCATCGCATCGATGATCTCGTCTTCGGAGGCGGTCAGAATGTCGGTCACGTGGTTGCTGACGAAGTGCCAGGTGTTTTCCTTGAGCGGCACCTTGAGGCCGTCGGCAATCGTTACCGGCGCGTCGTCCGCGATGATGTGGCCCGCCTTGAAGCTGCGGTAGGCATCGTCGGCCTGCTCGGGCTCGGCGGCGTAGATGTCCACGTTCGGGGCGATGTTCGATAGCGTCAGGCAGCAGCCCGAGATCATGCCGCCGCCGCCGATGGGCGCGATCACGGCGTCGAGGCCGTCGACCTGCTCCATGAGTTCGCGGGAACACGTGCCCTGGCCCGCGATCACGCGGGGGTCATTGTAGGGGTGGACGAAATCCGCACCCGTGGCGGCGTGAACCTCTGCGAAGACGGCCTCACGGGAGGTGGTGGAGGGCTCGCACTCCGTGATGATCCCGCCATAGCCGCGCACGGCGTCTTTCTTGGCCTGGGGCGCGGTTTTGGGCATGACCACGTGACAGGGAATACCGCGGCGACCGGCGGCATAGCTAAGCGACAGGGCGTGGTTGCCGGAGGAATGGGTGGCGACGCCCTTGGCGGCCTCCGCATCGCTGAGCCCGAAGACGGCATTCGACGCGCCGCGCACCTTGAAGGCGCCGGCTTTCTGGAAGTTCTCGCATTTGAAGAACAGCTCCGCCCCCGTCAGCTCATTGAGATAGGTCGAGGTCAGGACCGGCGTGCGGTGGATGTACGGTTTGATCCGCTCATGGGCCGCGATCACGTCATCGAAGGTGGGCAGGGGGGCGTGTTCCATGTCTTTCATGTCCATTCCTCCTTATTCGGCAGCCATCGCCATGGACGCGGCGGATTGGCGGTAAACCTCTTGCGCGGCGGCGACGCCGGAGCCCAGTTGGATATCAAGACCCAGATCGACCATCACCATCTCGGCCGTTGCGATACCAGATAGCGCCATAACGTCAGTCAGCATCCCCAGATGGCCGATCCGGAACACTTTTCCGGCCACGTCGCCGAGCCCGGCCCCGAAAGCGACACCGTAGCGCGTGGCGGCGTGGGACACGATTTGGCTGGCGTCGAAGCCCTCGGGCGTGCGGATCGCCGACACGGTGTTGGAGTAGAGATCCGGCGAGACGGCGCAAAGCTCCAGCCCCCAGGCCTTCACGGCGGCGCGGATGCCATCGGCGATGCGCGCGTGGCGGGCAAAGACTTTCTCGAGCCCCTCAGCCTCGATCATGTCGCAAGCCAGCTTCAGGCCGTTGAGCAGACCGACGGAGGGCGTGTAGGGATAGGCGTTGGCCTCGTACCCTTTCTTCATGTCGCGAATATCCAGGAAGGTGCGCGAGAGCGTTGCGCCTTCGATGGCGGCCATGGCCTTGGGGGACACGCCGATGATGGCGAGGCCTGCGGGCAGCATGAAGCCTTTCTGGGAGCCGGTCACCGCGATATCGACGCCCCAGGCATCGAATTCGAACGGCATCGACCCGATGGAAGACACGCCATCCACGAAGTAGAGCGCCGGGTGATTGGCGGCGTCGAGCGCCTTGCGCACGCCCGCCACGTCGGAGACGACGCCGGTGGCGGTCTCGTTATGGGTGGCGAGGACGGCCTTGATCTCGTGGCCGGTATCGGCGGCGAGGATTTCGGCGAACTGGTCGACCGGCAGGCCCTCGCCCCACGGGACCTCCACAAACTGGACGTCGAGGCCGTGGCGTTGGCACATGTCTATCCACTTATGGGAGAACATGCCGTTGCGCGCGGCCAGAACCTTGTCGCCCTTGCTGAGCGTATTGGTGATGGCGGCCTCCCACCCGGCGGTTCCGGTGGCGGGGAAGATGAACACTTCGGCTTCGGTGGATTTCAGCACGGCTTTCACACCCGCCAGGGCCGGGTGCAAGATCTCGGCAAAGGCCGAGGACCGGTGATCCATCGTGGGCAGATCACAGGCGCGGCGCAGCGCCTCGGGCATATTGGTGGGCCCGGGGATGAACACGGGGTTCTGGGAAGTCATGGTGCCGTCTCCTCTCGTCGTTGGGGGCAATCTATGGGGAGACCGCGCACGACACAATTTTTTTGAAATCGTTTTTCAAAACGGGTAAGGTACGAAAAATATGTTATTCACCAGTATCTTGCTTTTTTTCACGATGTGAAATACAATTTCAACTTATGCGAGAGCGATATGAAAAGAAGCGAATCCTCCCCCGAACGCCGGGCCCGCGGACGGCCGCGGGACTGGGACGACAAAACGGCGCAGAACACGATCAAGTCGCTCGACCGAGCGATGGAGGTGCTCGAACATCTGAGTGAGATGCCGGGCGCGACTCTGTCGCAACTGGCCGAGGATCTAGACCAATCGCCTGCAACGCTCTACCGGGTACTCGTAACGCTGGACGGGCGCGGGATCGTGGAATTCGACGCCCATGCGCAGCATTGGCATATCGGCGCACGGGCCTTCGTGATCGGCGCGCGGTATCTGCGGCGGACCTCCCTGGTGGATCGCGCGCGGCCAATCATGCGGCGGTTGATGGAAGTCACGGGGGAGACCGCCAATCTCGGCGTTGCGCGCGACACCAACGTTTTGTTCATCAGCCAGGTGGAAACGCATGCGTCCATCCGCGCGTTTTTTCCACCGGGCACGCTGTCGCCCATGCATGCCTCGGGCATCGGCAAGGCGCTTCTGGCGCAGATGTCCGACGATCGCTTGTCCCGTCTGTTCGCCACGGCCCCGCTGGATCGGTTCACCCGGCGCACCTTGACCGACCCGACATCGCTGCGCGCCGATCTGGAGGCGACGCGGGAGCGGGGATATTCCATCGATGACGAGGAGAAGAATGAAGGCATGCGCTGCATCGCGGCCCCGGTTTTTGATCTGAGCGGAGAGGCCGTGGCGGGCATCTCCGTCTCTGGCCCGGTCGGCCGGGTCAGCATCGCGGAAACCGCGCGCCTGGCGGAGGCGGTGATGGAAGCCGCCGATGATCTGTCGGCGGCCATGGGCGCCGAGCGGCGCGGCGCGGGTTAGCGCATCGGGTAGATCTGGATCGACGGCACGGAGACGTTCGGCGGCTGCTGAAGGGCAAACATCACCGCACCCGCAATGTCTTCGGGGCGCAGCGCATCGGGTTTCGCCTCATCAAAGAACGGCGTGTCGACCATACCCGGGTTGATATTTGTCACGCGCACGCCGCTGTCGGACAATTCGGCGGCGAGGTTATCGGCATAGCCGCGCACGAACCATTTCGTGGCCCCGTAGACCGATCCGGGCAGGGTTGCGTGGCCAGCGCGGGAGCCGGTGAGCAGAAGATGGCCCTTGGAGGCCTTCAGATGCGGGATCGCGAGTTTGGCCGTGACGGTCAGGGCGAAGATGTTGACGTCGATCATGGTACGGAAGTTCTCGATATCGCCCTTTTCGGTGCCACTGGCCGAAGCACCCAGGCCCGCATTGGCGAAGACCGCATCGATTTTGCCGAACCGGGTGGCGGCGGCCTCGAACGCGCCGACCTGCGCATCGACTTCCGTGACATCGCAGGGGATGGCCAGCGCGTGATCCTCCCCCAATTCGGAGACCAGCGTATCCAGCTTGTCTTCGGACCGCGCGACGAGGGCCACCGAATAGCCGGCCGCAACGGCTGCGCGGGCGGTGGCCGCGCCAATGCCGGAGGACGCGCCGGTGATGAACAAGGTTTTCGACATTGGAAATCTCCGAGTGAGGGAAAGGGATGCGGGGCCACAACGCGATATGGGGGCGATTGGTTCATCGCGATCTTGCCGAGAGGACACCAGATCGGTTACACATGCAACCGACCGGCGGCTGTGGCCGACGGTCCCCGCGGGCCGGGCATCTTCCAGCGACGCCAAGGGCACGTAGGCGTCGCTTCACAAGATGGAGGTTAGGCGCATGGGACCCTTCCCGCATGACGCCCCGAAGGCGGTGATCGACGCAACGAATGTGGCGGGCACGGACGGATTCGAATTCGTCGAGTTCGCGCATCCCAACCCGGAGGAGCTGGAGAAGCTGTTCCAGGCCATGGGGTATGAGGAGGTTGCGCGCCACAAAAGCCGCGACATCTCGCTCTACCGGCAGGGCGATATCAACTATGTCCTCAATCGGGAGCCCGGCACCCATGCCGCGCGGTTTGTGGAAGATCACGGGCCCTGCGCGCCCGCCATGGCGTGGCGCGTGGTGGATGCGGCCCATGCCCTGAAATGCGCGGTCGATTACGGGGCCGAGGAATATGAAGGCGATGACAAGACGCTCGACGTGCCCGCGGTGATCGGCATCGGCGGCTCGCTTCTTTATTTCATCGAGACCTATGGCGAAGATGGCAGCCCCTACGCGGCGGAGTTCGACTGGTTGGGCGAGGTGGATCCCAGGCCCGAAGGCGCGGGGTTCTTCTACCTCGATCACCTGACCCACAACGTGATGCGCGGCAACATGAGCACCTGGTACGATTTCTATGCCAAGGCGTTCAACTTCAAGGAAATCCGATTCTTCGACATCAAGGGCAAGCAGACCGGCCTGTTTTCCCGGGCGCTCACCTCGCCCTGCGGCAAGATCCGGATCCCGATCAATGAATCCGCCGACGAGAATTCGCAGATCGAGGAATATCTGGCCGAATACAAGGGCGAAGGCATTCAGCACATCGCGGTGGCAACCAATGCGATCTACGACAGCGTCGACCGGATCGCGGCCAACGGGATCGAGTTCATGCCAGCCCCGCCAGACGCCTATTATGCGATGAGCCACAAGCGGGTGCATGGCCATGAGGAGCCGCTGGACCGGATGAAGCAACACGGCATCCTGATCGATGGCGAGGGGGTTGTGGATGGCGGCGTGACGCGGATCCTGCTTCAGATCTTTTCCAAGACCGTGATCGGGCCGATCTTCTTCGAGTTCATTCAGCGCAAGGGCGATGACGGGTTCGGGGAGGGCAATTTCAAGGCGCTTTTCGAGAGCATCGAGGAAGACCAGATCCAGCGCGGGGTGCTGAAGGCCGGTGAATAGAATGCCGGTGGGCAAGGGGGCGGCGAGATGCGATAACCTCGGCGCTGCCTGCCCCGAAGGCCTTTGATGACCCGTTTGAACCTCGAACAAATCCGCACGTTTCTGACCGTCGTTCGCCTGGGCGGCGTGCGGAAGGCGGCGACGGGGATGAACCTGACGCAGCCCGCCGTGACCACCCGCATCCGCAATCTGGAAGACACGTTGGGATGCGCGTTGTTCGATCGTGAACCGGGCGGCATGAAGCTGACGAAACGGGGCGAGATGCTGCTGGAATACGCGGCCCAGTTCGAGCAGCTGTCGCAGATGGTGGCCAAGGATGTGATTGATCCCGCGGGGATCGAGGGGCGGCTTCGGTTGGGCGTGGCCGAGACCATCGCGCAATGCTGGTTGCCGGACCTGATTTCCGAGATGCACGGGCTCTATCCGCGGCTGCAGATCGAGTTCAACGTCGATATCTCCAGCCATCTGCGGGAGGCGCTTCTGGCCCGCGAGATTGACCTTGCGGTGCTGCTGGGCCCGATTTCGGATTATTCCATCGACAATGTGGACCTGCCGGGGTTCGAACTGGCCTGGTATGTGTCCGCCGCGGCGCCGGAGGCGGCGGACGGAATGGCGTATCTGAGCCAGCCGGTCCTGACCTATGCACGCAACACGCGGCCCTATCGGGAGCTGAAGGAAGCGCTGTTCGCCCGGGTCGGCCCCGGTGTGGCGCTGTTTCCGTGTTCGTCGCTTTCGGCGTGTTTCCGATTGGTCGAGGCGCGCCTGGGCGTTGCCGCACTGCCCCGTGCGTTGGGCGACGAATACGTTCAGGCCGGGCGGATCCGGGAGTTTGATCCGGGCTGGGTGCCCGACCCGTTGCGGTTCACGGCCTCCTACCTGGGCGATCCGGGCAGCCAAATGGTTGAAACAGCGGCCAAAACCGCGCAATTGGTGGCGCGGCGATATATGGGTGATAAATATCCGTAATCGTTTCTGCCAGAAAAATTGAATTTGATGTTATAACGGCGACCCGCCACCGTGCCTTGGATCAGGCTGGGGTGAGTTTTTGGGCGCGCTATACGAACAACTCAGAAAACGGGATTTGCCGGAAGTCCGCGCGGCCATTCGTGCCGGGCGGTATCACTCGCATACGGCGGGGCTGGGAGCGGGCTATCTGCAGACCAATATCGTGATCCTGCCCGAGGCTTATGCGCTGGATTTCATGCGGTTTTGCCAGCGCAATCCGAAGCCCTGCCCACTGACCGGCGTGTCCGATACCGGAAATCCGATGCTGCATACGATGGGGGCCGATATCGATATCCGCACCGATGTGCCCGCCTACAATATCTATCGTGATGGGCGCTTGGACGGCTCGGCGGACGATCTGCACGATCTCTGGCGTCATGATATGGTAACCTTTGCGCTTGGCTGTTCCTTCACGTTCGAGGATGCCTTGCAGCAGGCGGGAATCCCGCTGTGGCATGTGGATCATGATACGACGGTGCCCATGTTCCGCTCCAACATCGCGTGCGTTCCGGCTGGTCCGTTTCGATCCCCGATGGTCGTGTCGATGCGCGCGATCGATCCGGGCAAGATCGACCTGGCCATCGAGATTTCGCACCGCTTCCCGCTGGCCCACGGCTCACCGGTGCATGTCGGCGACCCCTCGGTCCTTGGCATCCGGGACATCACCCGCCCCGATTGGGGGGACCCCGCGCCGGTGGAGCATGGCCAAGTGCCGGTGTTCTGGGCCTGCGGCGTCACCCCGCAAGCCGCCATCGCGGCCGCCGCCCCGCCGATCTGCATCACCCATAAACCCGGCCATATGCTCATCACCGATGTGCCTGACGATGCCGAGTTTCCGATCCTTTCAAACGCTTAGAACAACGATCCAACAAGGAGAACCACGATGAAACGCACAATCGCAATCCTCGCCGCAACGACGGCCCTGGCCACGCCCGCCCTGGCCGAAGATCTTGCCGTGGTCGGCAGCTGGTCCAGCCTGCCGCTGCATAATGAATACGAGGCGCCCTATTGGAACGAGGCGCTGCCTGCCGCCTCGGGCGGGGAGATCAACGTGGCGCTGACCACGCACAACCAGATGAATCTCGGTGTGGGGGACGTGTTTCGCCTGTTGGGGGACGGCGTTTACGATGTGGCGATGACGGTGGCGGATTACGCCGTGGCCGATGCGCCGGAACTCGAAGGGCTCGACGTGCCGCTGGTCGCGCTGACCGCCGATGAGGCGCTGGCCATGGTCGATGCGGCACGCCCGATGGTGGCCGACATCTATCGCGACCGGTTCAACGCGCACCTGCTCGCCATCGCGCCTTATCCGCCGCAGGTTGTGTTCTGTAACGCGGAGGTCACAAGCCTTGCCGATCTGGAGGGCCTGCAGATCCGCGCCTCGGGCCGGATGACGGCACAATTCCTTGAGGCGCTTGGGGCGGAAGGCGTGAATGTAAGCTTCGGTGAGGTGCCGGGCGCATTGCAGAACGGCGTCGTCGATTGTGCCGTGACGGGCGCCGGGTCCGGCTATTCCGCCGGATGGTGGGAAGTGTCGACGCATCTTTTGCCGATCCCGTTGGGCGGATGGGACAGTGTCGTGACGGCGATGAACCTGGACCGCTGGAACAGCCTGTCGGCGGAGACGCAGGAGTTGATCACCTCCACCATCGCCAGCGAGTTCGAGGCCCCGGCCTGGGCCAGCGCGCAGGATGCGCTGGTCAACGACATTGCCTGCCTGACCGGCAATGGCGACTGCCCGGCGGGGGAGGCGCGCGACATGGTATTGGTCGAGGTTTCCGATGCCGATTTCGAGACGGCGCGCGCGGTGCTGGTTGAAACCGTCCTGCCGGAATGGGCGGAGCGCGCGGGCGACGAATGGGCCACGCGCTGGAATGACAGTGTGGGCGCCACGGTCGGCGTCACCATCCCGCTCGAATAAACTGACTATCGGGGGAGGCCTTTGATGGCGGAGAAGATGTTGGATTGGTTGCGGCGGCTCAACCGGGGTGTCGCGGGGGTGGTTGGCGCAGGCCTGCTGCTGATCGCGGGCTTCGTGCTGATCGACATTTTTCTCCGGCAATTGGGGGCCTCTTTCGGTGGCACGGACGAGATCAGCGGCTATGCCATGGCCATCGCCACGTCATGGGGCATGGGATACGCGCTGATGGAGTTGGGCCATGTGCGGATCGACCTGATCCGCAACCGGGCGGGGCAGATGGGGCGGTCGCTGTTCGACCTGTTTTCGATGGCTGTTCTGGCCGGGACCGTCACGCTGATCGCCTGGAAATGTTGGCCGGTTCTGGAGCGGTCTCTTGCCAATTCATCGCGGGCCAACACACCTTTGGAAACGCCGCTGGCCTGGGTGCAGACGCCGTGGATGGCCGGGTGGATCTGGTTCGCGGTGGTCTCGTGGCTGACCTTCGTGGCCGCGATCCTGCTGGTGGTGAAGCGCGACTTTGACGGGGCTGAGGACGCCATCGGCGTGGTCGCGGAAGCGGAGGCGCTGGAATGACCTTCTGGACCACCACCGGCCTTCTGGTCCTGCTGGCGCTGTCGATCCCGGTGGGGATCGTCCTGTTCCTGCTGGGCTTTGGCATCGACACGTTCTTCAGCCCGTTCCCCCTGATCCGGGGCCTTGGCAACCTGGTCTGGTCGACGTCCAACAATGCCACGCTGATCGCGATCCCGTTCTTCGTGCTGCTGGGTGAGATCCTTGTGCGGAGCGGCGTGGCGACGCAGACCTATGCCGCGCTGGACCGCTGGGTCAGCTGGCTACCGGGCGGGTTAGTGCATGCCAACGTGGCCACGGCCACGATGTTTTCGGCGACCTCCGGCTCGTCAGTGGCAACGGCGGCCACGGTCGCCACGGTGGCCATGCCGCAGGCGGAAAAGCTGGGATATGACCCCAAGCTCTTTTCCGGCGCCATCGCGGCGGGCGGGACGTTGGGCATCATGATCCCGCCCTCGATCAACCTGATCGTTTACGGGTTCCTCACCCAAAGCTCGATCCCCAAGCTGTTTCTGGCGGGGCTTCTGCCCGGCCTTGGCCTTGCGCTTGGCTTCATGGTCATCGTTGCGATCATCTGCCTGCTGCGCCCGGAACTGGGTGGTGAGCGGCGGGTCTTCCCGTTCCCGCAGATGCTGCGCGCGCTGCTGGCGCTGATCCCGATCATCCTGCTCTTCACCATCATCATCGGTACGATCTACAAGGGGTGGGCCACGCCCACGGAGGCGGCGTCGGTGGGGGTGTTCGGCGCGCTTCTGATCGCGTCCATCTTTGGCACGATGAACCTGTCGGTGCTGCATCGAAGCCTGCTTGGCACCATCAAGATCACGTCGATGATCATGCTGGTTGTGATCGGCGCATCGTTCCTGAACTTCACGCTGGCCTCCGCCGGGTTGGGCGCGGAGATCGAGGCGCTTCTGGCGGGCCTTGGCCTGACGCCACTGGGCACGATCCTTGTGGTCGTGTGTATCTACATCGTGCTCGGGTTCTTCATCGAGACCCTGTCGCTGATGGTGGTGACGATCCCAATCATCGTGCCGCTGGTCGTGGCACAGGGGTTCGATCCGATCTGGTTCGGCATCCTGATGATCGTGCTGATCGAGATGGCCCTGATCACGCCGCCGGTGGGCCTGAACCTTTACGTGGTGCAGGGCGCCCGGCGATCCGGGCGGATGGGGGAGGTCATGTTGGGTGTCATCCCGTTTGTGCTGGTGATGCTGGTGATGGTTGCCGCCCTGATCGCCTTCCCGCAGATCGCGCTGTTCCTGCCCAACGCCATCGATTGATCGTTTGGATTTTGGCGGGCTGCCACGGCGCGGCACATTTTTGCTTGCTTTGTCGTGGGATTGTTTCATCATTCGAGACTGAGTCTCATTGAGCGAGAAATGCCCTAACCATGCATCTCGAACGTCTGATCGGTCTTCTGGAAATCATCGCGGTCACCGGCCGCCCGGTTTCGGCGGCCGAGGTGCAGAAGGCAACGGGGCTGCCGAAACCCACCTGCTATCGCCTGATCCAGACGCTGAGTGACCAGAAGCTGATCGACCAGCCGACCGACGATGGGCGTTACGTGATCGGTGAGCGGCTGATCCGTATCGCGCTCCTGGGGAAATCCGATGTGGATGTCCGCCGCTGCGCTGCGCCGCTTCTGAAAGCGGCGGCAACCAATTACAACGAAACGGTTTTTCTGGCCCGGTTCCGCGACAGCAAGGTAGAGATCATCCATGTGGAAACCCCCGATGATCCCGCCCGCGCGTTTATCCATCCCGGGCTGGGGGAGCGGCCCATGCATGCCTGTTCGTGCTCCAAGGCCATCGCGGCCTTTGCCGAACCGGAGTTTCAGGACAGCATCCTGACCAAGAGCCTGAAGCAATATACCGAACACACCAAGATTACCGCCGATCAGCTGCGCGCCGAGTTTGCCGAGATCGTGGAGCGTGGTTTTGCCGATTGCGATCAGGAGATCGACCTTGGCATCGCCAGCGTCGCCGCGCCGGTTTCCATTGGCAATATCGGCGCGACATTCAGCGTGGGCGCCGTGGGGCCGATCCGCAGGTTCGGCAAGGACTATCGCCAGGACATCGGCCGGAAGCTGAAGGACCTGTCCGAAAAGGTCAGCGGCGCGATCCAGCTGTGCAACGTGGCGGAGGTGTGAGGGCACGTCAGACGAACCGGCCCGGGAGGGGCCCAAGAACACTGCCCCCGCAAATGGGGTGCCAACATTCAACGGGAGGACCGATATGAACCTGAGACCTGATCCAACATTCCACGCATCCCCCAAACTGGCCATGCAGGCGCCGGTGGAAAACTATGCCTTCACCGTGATGCTGAGCCCCGACGGTTCCCAATCCGACGGGATCGCGGTGATCGACGTGAACCCGAACTCCGACACCTATGGGCAGATCGTGCATCAGGTGATCGTGCCCAACAAGGGCGACGAATTTCACCACTTTGGCTGGAATGCCTGTTCCTCATCCCTGTCGCCGCTGACGGGCCATGCGTTTCTGGAGCGCCGCTATCTGATCGTGCCCGGCATCCGGTCGTCGCGGATCTACGTGATCGATGTGAAGGAGCCGTTGCAGGCCAAGATCCACAAGACGATCGAGCCCGAAGAACTGTTCGCCAAGACCGGCTATTCCCGCCCCCACACGATCCATTGCGGGCCGGAAGGCATCTATGTGTCCTGCCTGGGCGGTGGAGGAGAAGACGGCACCGATGGCCCGCCGGGCATCTTCATCATGGATTGCGAGACCTTTGACATCATCGGCCAATACGAGATGGACCGGGGCAAGCAGGACAAGCATTACGATTTCTGGTGGAACCTGCCGCAGGATTACATGGTGAGTTCCGAATGGGGCCTGCCGCCGCAATTCGAAAACGGCGTGGTGCCGGAGGATCTGCTCTCCAACAAATACGGCCACTCGATCCACTTCTGGGATCTGCGTGCGCGCAAGAACATCCAGACGATGGATTTCGGCGAAAACTACCAGATGGCGCTGGAGATCCGGCCCGCCCATGATCCCACCAAATCCTACGGGTTCTGCGGTGTGGTGGTGGATACGACCAATCTGCAAGGCGCGATTTTCACCTGGTGGCGCGACGAGGATGGCAAATGGCAATCCAAGAAGACCATCACGATCGATCCCCGCCCGGAGAAGCCCGAAAATCTGCCGCCGCTGTTGCAGGGGTTCGAGGCGGTGCCGCCGCTGGTCACCGATATCGACCTCAGCCTCGACGACAAGTACCTCTACGTGGCCTGTTGGGGGCTGGGGGAGATGCACCAATACAATGTGTCCGATCCCATGAACCCGGTCCTGACCGGCAAGGTGGAACTGGGCGGCATCGCCCGGGGCACCAAGCACGTCAACGGCAAGGATTTTGCCTATGGTCCGCAGATGGTTGAGATCAGCCGCGATGGCAAACGCCTCTATTGGACCAATTCGCTCTATTCGACATGGGACGACCAATTCTATCCCGACGATGAAGGCGGGCAGATGGTCATGGCGCGGGTCGGCGAAAATGGCGGGTTGGAGCTCGACAAGGACTTCTACATCGACTTTCCCAAGGGCCTGCGCTCACACCAGATCCGGCTGGAGGGTGGAGATTGTTCGACCGACAGCTTCTGCTACCCGTCGGTCTGACACATGCCCGAACTGACATCGATGGCGGCCCTTTGGGGGGCCGTCATCCTGTCCGGTCTCTATCACGGCATCAATCCCGGCATGGGGTGGCCGCTGGCGGTGTCTGCGGCCTTGATGGAGCGCAGGCACAAGGCGATGCCCAAGGCGCTGGCGATGCTGGCGCTTGGGCATTTCCTGGCGATGATCGGCATCCTGCTACCGTTTTCCCTGATGATCTTTCTGGTCGAATGGGAGGTTCAGATCCGCATCGGCGCGGGCCTTCTGGTGGTTGCGATGGGGGTCTACCTGCTGATCAATCGCCGCCATCCGCGGTTTCTGGCCCGTGTGCATCCCGCCCGTCTGGCGCTTTGGTCCTTCCTGGCGGCGATGGCGCATGGCGCGGGCCTGATGCTGGTACCGATCTATTTGGGGATTTGCGCCATCGGGGCGGATGAGGCCGGGCATCTGGCGGCGCGGGCGCTGATGGGCAACACCGTGATCACCGCCTTCGGCGTGGCCGCGATCCATACAGTCGCGATGACTGTGGCGGGCGGTTTGATCGCGGTGATCATCTACCTGTGGCTGGGGCTCAGGTTCCTGTCGAAGACGTGGTTCAATCTCGATATCGTCTGGGCGCTGAGCCTGATCCTCGTGGGCGGGTTCGGGATTTACGCCGCGTCTTTCGGGCATTGATTGTGTGCTGCCGAGGATCCCGGAAACGGCCGACAACTTGCATCTGCCCCGGGGTTGAAACCCGTTCTCTTGTCTGGAACATCGCATCACCGATAGCCATCTCTCTCCATATGTCACGAAGAGGGGTGCGAAGCCGATGACCGCGAAGGAGACCGCCATGGATACCGAGGCTTGGGTGGACCGCTTTCCCGGATTGGCGCGCCTTGACGGGCCCACCAAAGCGCTTCTGCAAGAGCGCAGTGCGCTGGCGGAGGCGCCCCGCGGCACGATGGTGTTCGGGCCCGGAAAGTCACCGGAAAACATGCTCTTTCTGCTCGATGGCACGGTCCGCGTTCAGCAGGTGTCGGAAACCGGGCACGAGATCGTTCTGTACCGGATTCAGGCCGGGCAAAGCTGTGTCCTGACAACCGCATGCCTTCTGGCCTACGAGGATTATTCTGCGGAGGGCATCGCGGAAACCGATATACGGGCCGTGGCCGTCCCGCGGGCGGTGTTTGATGAGCTTGTGGCGCAATCGAAGCCGTTCCGCGATTTTGTCTTTGCGGCGTTCTCCAAGCGGATCACCGATCTGTTTCTGATGATCGATCAGGTGGCGTTTCAGCGCGTCGATGTCCGCCTGGCCGATACGCTGACGAAGCTTGCCGACGATCACGACAGGGTCGTTACGACGCATCAGAAATTGTCGGTGGAGCTTGGGACGGCGCGCGAGGTGATTTCGCGCCAATTGCAGGAGTTCCAGCGCCGGGGGTGGATCGAGCAGGCCCGTGGCAGCGTCAGCCTGCTGGACCGGCCCAAGTTGGAAGCCCTGGCGGGCCACAACACGTAGCGGTTTCCCGGCACTTGGTGACATAGTCACCGAACCTTTGCCCCGTTGATGGGTAAGATGGGTCATCATTATTCGAGGAGTCGAGACATGACGTTGAATGTTGGCACGTTCGACCGGGTTTTCCGCCTTGTTCTGGGCGTCATCTTGCTTGTCGCGCCGTTCGTATCCGGCCTTGCGATGTTCGAGAATACGGCGATCACGGTCGTGTCGCTCATCGTGGGCGGTGTGATGATCGCGACGGCGGCGATGCGCTTTTGTCCGCTCTACCGGATCTTCGGCGTCCGGACGTGCAAGGTCTGAGAATGGAGACCGTCTTTACGCCGTTTCAATCGCTGGGAGGCGGGGCCTTGATTGGCCTCGCCTCCGTCATGTTGATGGCCTTCATGGGCCGGATCATGGGCGCGACGGGCATCCTTGCGGGGCTTCTGCAGCCCGCCGATCTGTCGGATTGGTCGTGGCGCGCGGCGGTGGTGGCGGGGATGGTCAGCGGCCCTGCCGTGATGCTTCTGGTGACCGGGCAATTCCCGGCGATCCAGGTCCCGATCTCGACCGGTATGCTGGTTGTCGGCGGGTTCATCGTGGGCATCGGCGTCACACTGGGGTCCGGGTGCACCTCGGGCCACGGCGTCTGCGGCATGGCGCGCCTGTCGCCACGTTCTATCGTCGCCACGCTGACCTTCATGCTGACCACGGGCCTTACGGTGTTCGTGATCCGACACGTGCTGGGGGGCTGAGTTGATGCGTCTGCTTCTGTGCTATGGGATCGGCCTGATCTTTGGTGTCGGCATTTCGATGTCGGGCATGGCGAACCCGGCCAAGGTTCTGAATTTCTTCGATGTTGCGGGCATATGGGATCCAAGCCTTGGCTTCGTCATGGGCGGCGCCCTGGCTGTCACATTCGTGGGCTACCGCTTCGTGTTGAAGCGGCCCGGGCCGGTTCTGGGTGGCATGTTTCAACTGCCCAGGCGCCGTGATCTCGATATGCCGCTGTTGGGCGGGGCCGCGATTTTCGGGGTCGGGTGGGGGATTGCCGGATTCTGCCCCGGCGGTGCCCTTCCGGCCATCGGGACAGGTGATACGAATGTGCTGATCTTCGTCGCGGCCCTTCTTGCAGGCATCGGCACGGTCAAGATGTCTTACGCCATCTCCAATGCCCGGAACCGTGCAAAAACCACCTGATACGGACGCTGATCCGTTGCGCCGCGGGGCTAATCCGCGCCAATCGGCGTGAAGCGCCCGTCCCAGAATTCCTCTGCCGGGCGGACCCAGATCTGACCCGTTTCATCATCGTAGATCACAACCGGTTTACGGTCGGTTTCGTTGATACCTTCTGCAAACACCCGGTAGAGCCCGCCCTTTCGATGCCTGTGGGTCGGGTGCCATTCCTGTTGGCCCGGTGTTTGTCGCGCGGTCAAAGGTGGGTCGGGGGCGGCCAAGTCGGGGCTCCAGTCATGGGACGGCCAGGATGGAGCCGGTCGTCGCGTTGGGTCGAAACGTCGTGCATCCCTTGCACCCGGCGTCGAATGCGGAATGGTAGACGTCCTTGAACGCATCAAAGGAAATCTCTTCCGGGCAATTCACCGTTTTCGAGATCCCGCCGTCAACCCAATACTGGGCGGCGGCCTGCATGCGGATATGGGCGGCGGGATCAAGATCCATCGCAGTCACGAAGGTGTCGGGCAGGTTGGCGTTGGCCCCGAATTGGTGGCGGAAGAGCCAGTAGGCGTAATCCTCCACCCGCTCGGTCCGCTTGGTTCCGTTCGCATTGGTGATGGTCCGTGTGTAGAAACGCGAGAAGACGGGCTCGATGCCCGAGGAGACGTTGCCCGCGAACATCGAGATCGTGCCGGTGGGTGCGATGGAGGTCAGCGCCCCGTTGCGCAGGCCATGGCGCATGATCAGCTGCCGGACATCGGGATCGAGGCGCGCGATCATCGGGTGCTGCTGATGGCGCGCGGCGTCGTAGGCGAGAAATGGGCCCCGTGTTCGGGCCAGTTCGGCCGAGGCGCGATAGGCGGCATTTTGAACGATCTGCATCCATTGGCCGACCGCATCCGCCGCCTCCTGCGATCCATAGGTCACACCCAGCATGATCAGCGCGTCTGCCACGGCCGTCACGCCAACCCCGATCCGCCGTTTCGAAAATGCCTCCACCTTTTGCAGATCGTTGGCGTATTTCGACACGTCGATTGCATTATCCAACATGTGGACGGCCACACCTGTCAGGCGGCGCAATTCACCGAGGTCCAGGTGCGCCTCGGCCGTGAAGGGATGCCGGACAAGCCGGGCGAGGTTGATGGAGGCCAGCGGGCTTGTCCCGTTTGGCGGCAGGGGCTGTTCCGCGCAGGAATTCGTGGCCCGGATATCTTCCAGATAATTCAGCGGATTCATCGTGTTGATCCGGTCGATGAAAAGCACGCCGGGCTCTGCCGCCTCATAGGTGCGGGTCATGATCATTTCCCACAGATCACGGGCACGCAGACGGCGCACGACCTGGCCGTCCCATGTCAGATCCCACATCGTGTCGGCATCGACGGCGGCCATGAAGGCATCCGTCACCATCACGGACATATTGAAATTGCGCAGCTTGGCCGGGTCTGACTTTGCGTGGACGAATTCATCGATGCAGGGGTGATCGCAGCGCAGGGTGGCCATCATCGCGCCACGCCCCATGCCCTTCACGACCATCGCACAGACCGCATCGAAGATCGCCATTGCGGCCACCGGGCCCGCTGCGGGGCAGTCGAGACCCGACACATAGGCCCCTCTGGGGCGGATCGTGGAGAAGTCATAGCCAAGCCCGCCGCCCATTTTCATGGTCAGCGCCGCCTGTTTGGCCGTTTCCATGATCCCTTCAACGGAATCCTCGATCGTCTGCATCACGAAGGTGTTGGACAGCGTCACGTTGCGGGCGGTGCCGCAGCCCGAGAGGATGCGACCGGCGGGAAGGAGTTTGAAGCCCTCCATGGCGGTCCGAAACGTCTGGGAGGTCTGCGCCCGGGATTTGGCTGGATCGGCCTGGGCCAGGCCAGCGGCGACACGCTGCCAGGTGTCGGCCACACTTTGATCAACCGCACGACCATTGCGGCGATATTGATACTTCTGCGCCCAGATCGTCCGGGCAATTGGTTGATCGAAACTGGACTTTGCTGCAAGAAGTTCAACGGCCTGGGGCATGTATCCTCACCTTTCTAGTTCCCAGGAGGCTTTAGATTCAAATTCTGCCTAATGTGTTAATTTTGAGAAGAAAATTCCCGGAAAAGTTATGAATTGGTTAAAATGCGATCTGTTTGCATGATGAATAAGCGGCCTTCCTAAACGCATGCCATCGTATGCACTCGAATGCGGCATAACTCGTCGAATAACTCATTTGCGGCACAATTGGTTTCAAGCCGGTCACCGGATTTGCGAACATTTTGAAGGAAGGTTTCTGTGTTTCCCGCGGGCCGCTGTGCCGCGGTTCAGCCCGGGTTAAGGAATACACAATAGCGATGGCTCAGGTGTTTTCTGAAGGGGCCGATAAATGCACACACTCTATGCCTGTCTTGGATCCGGAAATTGCTTCAAACCGTGGTTGGCGCTGCAGCAGCTTGGGCAACCGGTCCGCGTTGAGCTGATTGACGTGTTGAAGGGTGAGCAGAAGTCAGACGGCTATCTGCGCATCAATCCCGATGGCGTTGTCCCGTTCCTGCGAACCGACAGCGGCCGGGGCATCGGCGAAAGCAACGCCATGCTCTGGTTCATCGCGGAGGGCACGCATTTGATGCCCGACAATGCGGAAGACCGCGCCGAGGCGTTGCAATGGATGTTCTTCGAACAATCCAAGCTGGAGCCTTACATTTCGCCGGCGCGGTTCTTTACCACGATCCTTCCCGATCAGCGGGAGGCGCGCAAAGACGATATTGCAGCATGGCAGGCCCTCGCGGCTGGCGGATTGGCGCGGTTGAATGCACATCTGAGCAATCGGACATACATGTTGTCATCGGGCTATTCCGTCGCCGATATCGCCGTGTTCGGATATGTCCATGTTCTGGAAGAGGCCGGGCTATCCCTGGCGGACTATCCGTCCATCGCCCTCTGGATCGACGCGGTACGGGAAACGGCCGGGTTCCAGCCCCTTGCCGAGTTGGGCCAAGCGGACCTGCGCGCGGCCTGATCATCAAAGTGCGGTCCGCGAATATGAGCAATCCAGCTTCAGGGCCTCGGGCCTTGCCCGGACCGATGCAGCCCGGCGCGCCGGTGCTGGAAGAGCAGATCGACCAATTCGCGGCCGCTCGAAACCTCCAGACCCCCACCTGGGTGTTTGATATCGATGCCGGTCGGATCGTGCACGCCAACGGGTCGGCCTGCGCCTTGTGGCAGGCAGACACGGAGCGGGAATTGCAGCAGCGCGATATGTCCAAGGACATGTCTCCGACCGTTGCAAAACGCCTGAAGCAGTATCAGGCCGACTTCGCCGCGCGGGATGCCACGTTCACCGAGTTGTGGACGCTGTATCCCAACGGCAAGCCAACCAGCGTGATGGTTCAGTTTTGTGGCTTCCGCCTGTTGGATGGCCGCATGGCCATGCAATGCGAGGTGTTCGCGGAAGCCGATGATCAACCCGACAACCTGCGCAGCGCGGAAGCACTGCTGCACACCGACGTGATGATCACGCTATACAGCTTTTCCGGCCCACCGCTCTACATGAACCCGGCCGCACGCAACGCGTCGCATGATGCCAATGCCCCAATTGCGCAGCTCTTCGTGGATTCCCGCGATTTCGACGTTCTGATGTTCGAGTTGGAGGGCGCGGGAGAGCACCGGCGCGTCGCGCGGGTAAAGACATCCTTGGGCCAGCGATGGTTTGATATTTCGGCCAAGCAGTGCAGTGACGCGATTTCCGGCGAACCGGCGATCCTGGTGACGGCCATCGATGTGAGCGAGTTGAAGGATGCCCGGGATCAGGCCCGCTACCTGGCGAACCGGGACCAGCTGACAGGGTGTTTCAATCGGTCCTATCTTCAGCATTATGCGGCCCATATTGCCGATACCGAAATCACGCCCCGGGCCCTTTTGTATTTCGACGTCGATCGGTTCAAGCAGATCAATGACACATTCGGGCACGAGATGGGTGATGCCGTCCTGATCGAGCTGGCCGCACGGGCGCAGGTCTATGCCGCGTCACAAGACGTTGTCGTGCGTCTGGGCGGCGACGAATTCGTGATCGTGATGGAGGTCTCGGAGGACAAGGCGGAGTTCCTGACCCGCGTCGAAACGGTGTTTCGCGCCCTGTCATCGCCGATCCTGTGCGGTGCGACCAACATCAACGCGAAGGTCAGCATGGGCATTTCCGTGTTTGAGCCGAGCGAGTTTGACGTCGATGCCGTGCTTCGCCAGGCAGATATCGCGCTTTACATGTCGAAGAAGCGGGGCCGGAACCGGTTCACGTTCTACGACGACGCGATGGGCGAAGCGGCCGAACGGCGCAGCAGAACCGAGGCCGAGATCGAACAGGCCCTGCAGCGCCGGGAATTCACCTTGCATTATCAACCGCGTATCGACGTCAAAAGCGGAGAAATCGCGTCTGTCGAAGGCCTGGCACGGTGGATGCATCCGGAGCGGGGGATGATCCTCCCCGGCGAATTCATCCCGATTTGCGAAGAAACGGGCATGATAGAAGCGCTGGGGCAGCAGGTGCTTGAGATGGGATTTGCGCAGTCGAAGGCGTGGCTGGATGCGGGCGTTAATACGCGCCTGTCTTTGAACATTTCGCCGCGGCAATTCGCTGATAGTGGGCTGTTGGACAGGTTGAAGGCCTGCGCCGGCACGGCCGGCTTCACCCCCGGGCAGATCGAGCTTGAAATCACGGAAAGCGTTTTGATTGGTGAACACGATGGGATCGCCGCCAAGCTGCAGACAATCACCGATATGGGCTTTGAAATCGCGATTGACGATTTCGGGACCGGATATTCGAACCTGTCCTATATCTCCCGATTTCCGTTGCACACGCTGAAGATCGATCGCTCGTTCATTGCGCAGCTCCCGCATTCTGGGCCGATCGTGCAATTGATCGTTGCCCTCGCCGAACAGATCGGCGCGAAGACCGTGGCCGAGGGTGTGGAGACCGAGGAGCAATACGAGTGGTTGGCCAA
The DNA here is from genome assembly GCA_947494975.1 of uncultured Roseicyclus sp. Taxonomy (GTDB): domain Bacteria; phylum Pseudomonadota; class Alphaproteobacteria; order Rhodobacterales; family Rhodobacteraceae; genus Gymnodinialimonas. The sequence goes on from CANLXA010000002.1 coordinate 504,596, forward strand.
TTGTGGATGTGACCAGATTCAGGGTTTCTATGTCGCCAAGCCGGCCCCGGCCCCTGATATCGAGGCCGAACTGACGCGGACCTGACCGACGGCTGTGGCTGCGGATCACGGCCTCTTTACTGAGGCGCAGGCGATATCCAACAAAACCGACAACAGATACCGAAGCCGCCCCTTCACAAAAGGATATGGGAACGGATGACGTCTCGACCGGTGACTTTAAGCTGTGGTGCGACAAACATGATCGGACCGCGAAAGCTGGTTACGTATCAGGGCCTGACTTGGTGATCCGTGCGCGGCACCGCGCCGACGATCAGGTCACGTGTTGATCGACCCGCCATCGACCGCGATCGTCTGGCCGGTGATGAAGTCGCTCTCATTCGAACAAAGGAACACGAGGGCTCCGAGCAGATCCTCCGGGTGGCCGTCCCGTTTGATCGCCCGAGAGGCAAGAACGGCGTCGCGCGCGGCGTCCAGATGTGCGGTATTCCCGAGCACGCTGCTCGACAGGGTCAGACCGGGAGCAAGATTGTTGACGCAGATCCCGGCGCCGCCCAGCTCGCGGGAGAGGGCGCGCGTCATGGCATGGATCGCGCCTTTCGAGGCGATGTAATGCAGCATGCCCGGCATACCCTTGTAGACGGTGCCCGAGGTGATGTTGACGATCTTGCCGTGACCTTGCGCCTCCATCAGCGGGCCGACGGCGCGGATCATGGCGTAGGTTCCGGTCACGTTGATATCGAGTACGCGCCGCCAGGTTTCGGGCTCGATCTCGTCATACCGCGCCATGGGAAGCGAGGCGTAGAGCGCGGCATTGTTGACCAGCACGTCGATGTGGCCAAACCGCTCCAGGCAGGCGGCCACGATATTCGCGGGGCCCTCGGGCGCAGAGATGTCCGCGTTCAGATAGCTGGCGCCGGATGCTTCGGCCACCGCCCCGTCCGCGATGTCGGCGGCCAGAACCTGTGCGCCCTCGGCCATAAGGGCACGGGCGAATTCCAGCCCGATCCCGGCCGCTCCACCTGTCACAATGCAGGCCCGACCATCCAGACGCAGCGGCCTCAACTCTTGCCCCCGCCAGTGGTGCGCGTTCCGTTTTCGTAGACTTTGCGCACGAACAGGTCGGCATAGTTCAGCGTGGCATGGCTGTGCTCACGCATCATCGCCTCCGCCCGCGCGCCGTCCCGCTGCCGCAATGCATCAAGCAAGATGACATGCTGGGAATGGCCCACCATCAGCCGCATCCGCTCCCGCCGTGGATTGGTCGTGTCGAAAACGAGCGAGCCCAGTTTGGCCAGTGGCAACATCGCGATGCGCTCGAATGTATGGGCGATGAGGTCATTGCCGCATTTCAGCATGATCGCTTCGTGGAAGATCACGTTGGCTGCGTGGTATCCGTCGAGCAGCTCCTGAACGGGTGTGTCCGATTCGAGAATGGATTCCGTGGTGGAGATCGACGACAGCAACGTCGCCTCGACTTCGTCGCTCATCCCGGTCTCCGCCAGCGTCTTGGCCGCCAGCGATTCCAGCGCGGCCCGCACGGCGATGGCATTTGAGATATCTGCCTTGGAGATGGAGCGGATCGTATATCCGCGACCCTCTCGCTTCTCGATCAGGCCCTCCGCCTCCAAACTGGCCAGCGCAGTGCGCGCCGGCGTCCGGGACACGTCGAATTCGGCCGCCAGGGCAACCTCGCTGATCCGTGCGCCGGGTTCACGGCTCCCCGTCACGATCTGACGGCGAACAACGGATTGGAGATGTTGTGCGCTTGAATGCATCGCTCAAAAATGGATACAAAAAGAGGCTGTGTCGAGCGTTATTGCCGAAAATTTAAAGAAATTACTTCACTTTGGATACATAAAATGCATCCTCACGGTGTATCCGCCGCAAATGCCTGTGCCGACTCGGCCCCGGCAAGGCAGGCCGGGTAAGGGAGGGAGCCATGGATTCTGCCATGGATGCGGAGGCGGACGACGCGCCGGTTCGTACAGAGCTGTTCATCAACGGTCAGGCCTGTCCGGCATCTGGCGAACGGCATTATGCAATCCACAACCCGGCGCGGCCCGACGAGTTGGTGGGTCATGCCGCCGCCGGAACGGCGGGCGATGTCAACCGCGCCGTGCGCGCCGCCCATGCAGCCTATCCGGGCTGGTCAGCCCTGAGCTACGCCGAGCGCGCCGCGTATCTGGTGGCCATTGCCGACGCGCTGAGCACCGATAGTGCCGATGTTGCGCGCCGGTCCCGCCTGTTTTGCCGAGAGCACGGAAAGATCCTGAAGGAAACGACCCTTGAACTGAGCCGCCTTGGCGACCGCTTCCGGCTGAGCGCATCTTACGCCGACCGTCTGGCGGCGGACGAACACCTCAGCGGGCCGCCATTCGATACCATCATTACCCGCCAACCGCGCGGTGTCGCCGCCCTGATCGTGCCTTGGAACTGGCCGCTGTCGATCCTTGGGGCGAAACTGCCTCAGGCCCTGATGGCTGGAAATACCGTGGTCGTGAAACCGAGCCGGAATTCCGCGCTCGCCCCGTCACAGACCCTTCGCATCATCGCCGAGATGCTGCCGCCCGGCGTGTTGAATGTGGTGACGGGCAGCGCATCGGACATCGGCGATCCGTTGGTTCGTCATCCGTTGGTGCGCTTCGTGAACTTCACGGGTTCGGTCGAGGTGGGACGGCACGTGATGCGGCAGGCCGCCGATAACCTGACGCCGGTGACTTTGGAGCTTGGCGGCAATGATGCGGCCATCGTGTGTGAGGATGCGGCGCTCGACCCGGGCGCGTTCATGCGGCTGTATATGGGCGCGTTCATGTCGTCCGGCCAGATCTGCATGGCGCTGAAACGGCTCTATGTGCACCGCGCGCGGTTCGAGGAGGTTGTCGAGGGGCTATCGGCTGTTTGCAACCGGATGGTTGTTGGCGATGGGCTTCTGGACGAAACCAATATGGGGCCGGTGAACAACGAAAAGCAGCTGCGCGTCGTGACGAGCATGATCGATGAGGCGCGCAGCAACGGCGCCGACGTCCGCGAGTTGGGGCAGGTCCCGGATGAAGCGCTCTACGCGGCGGGCCACTTCCAGCGCCCGACCTTGGTGATTGACCCGGACCCGCCCCTCAAGATCGTCGCGGAGGAACAATTCGGCCCCGCCTTGCCGATCCTGCCCTTCGACACCGAGGACGAGGCCATCGCCGCGGCCAATGACAGCCGCTTTGGCCTGTGTTCCTCCGTCTGGACGGAAGATCGCGACCGCGCCGTCGCGCTCTCCCGCCGGTTGGAGGCGGGCTACACCTATCTCAACGCCCACGGCCCCGCCGCGCAGGACAGTCGCGGACCGTTCGGGGGCTTCAAAGACAGCGGGATCGGCCGGAATCTCGGCTATGAAGGCGTGATCCAGTTTCAGGGACACCATTCGATCAGCGCGCCGGAGGGGTGGCTGTTCAATTGATGAGTACATTAACGGGAGGATACATGATGAAACACACAGCACTGATTGCGGGGGCCGCACTCGCCCTGATGCCGTTGGCCAGTCAGGCCGAAGAGCTCAGCCTGGCCTATTGGATGGGGCCGGGCCATCCGATGAATGCCGCCGTCTTCACGCCGTTCGCCGAGAACCTGGCCGAGGTCTCGGGCGGTGAGATGACGGTCGAGCTGTTCCCCGGCGGCGCATTGAACGGATCCCCGCCCGCGCAATACGGCATCATGCTGGACGGGGTGGCCGATATCGCCTTCGTCATTCCCGGCTATACCGGCGATGTGTTCCCGATGACGGGTGTGATCACCTATCCCGGCATCTGTGAGAACGCGACGGCCTGCACGGAATCGCTTTGGCGCGCGCGCGATTTGATCGAGACGGAATATGATGCCGTCTTGCTCGCGCTTTGGGGCAACAACCCACCCGTGCTGATCACCCGTGACACGCCGGTGCGCACGCTGGAGGATCTGGAGGGTATGGTGATCCGCGTGACCTCTACCCAGGATGTGGCCTTTGCCGATGCGCTTGGCGCCTCGGGCGTGACGCAGCCGGTGAACGTCATCAACCAGAACCTGACCAACGGTGTGGTCGATGCCATTGCCATCGGGCCGTCGGCCATTGGGTCGTTCAACCTGCATGAGCCAGGCAACTACATCACCACCTACTTCCCGGGCTCCGGCTCGGCCTTCGTGCTGCTTCTGAACCGCGACGTGTTCGACAGCCTGAGCGAAGAGCAGCAGGGCTGGGTGCTGGAGGCCGCCGACCGCTCGATCAGTGAGGCCGGGGGTGCCTTTTATGACCGCGCCGCCGCACGGGGGCTTGAGATTGCCCGCGAGGCCGGGGTGGAGATCATCGACCTGACGCCGGAAGAGCGGGCCCGCTGGGATGAGATGATGGCCCCGCTGATGGAAGAACTGCGCGCGCAGGAGATGGGCGGGACAACCGCCGGGGCGGTCATGGATATCATGATCGGCGAATGAACGTGCCGGAAGAGACACCACAGATTCCCGGCCCGCTGCGCGCGGCGGACCGGGTCCTGCAGCGGGTGGCGGGCGCGCTTGCCGCGCTCGGCGCGCTCGGCATCGTCGCGCTGATGGGTATCACGCTTGCTGCCGTGATCTGGCGCTACTGGTTTCGCGATCCGATCTCGGGCACCGGGGACCTGTCGCAAATGACGCTGATCATCGTCGCAGGCGCCGCCGTCGCCTATGGCGCGCGGCACCAAGCCCATGTCAGCGTCGATCTGATCGCGCCGCTCGGCCGCCGTGTCACGCGGGTGACGGATATCGTGATGCGGTTGCTGACCCTCTTCATCATCGGGCTGTCCGTCTATGCGTTGATGGACAAGGCCTGCGGGCTGGAACGGGCCTGCATCACCTCGACCCTCTCAATCGAGCATCGCCCGTTCTTCTGGTATCTGGCCGTCGCAATGGCGGTCTATGCAGCTCAGGTTGCAGTGCATCTGGGTATCGGGATTGCCACGTTCCACGGGAATGACCCGACGGAGGCCAGTTCCTGATGGATGCCACAATGATCGGGCTCATCGGCTTTGTCGGCCTGTTCGTGCTGCTGTTCATCCGGATGCCGGTGGGGGCCGCGATGATGCTGGTCGGCACCGTCGGCATCTGGTTCATCCGCGAACGCGCCGCGATTCCGAAACTGGCCGGTGAGATTTTCAACGAGGCGTCGAATTACCCGCTGACGATCATTCCGCTATTCGTGCTCATGGGCAATCTGGCCGGTGTTTCGGGGATGAGCCGGGACCTTTACACCGCCGCCCATGCCTGGCTGGGGCACCTGAAGGGCGGGCTGGCTTCGGCGACCATCGTGGGCTGTGCGGGGTTCTCGGCGCTGTCCGGGTCATCGCTGGCCGCGGCGCTGACCATGGGGCGCGTGGCGCTGCCCGAAATGCAGCGCTACAAATACGACAACGGCATGGCCACCGGCGCGATTGCGGCGGGCGGCACGTTGGGCATCCTGATCCCACCCTCGGCCGGCTTCGTCGTCTACGCGATCCTGACCGAGGAGAGCATCGGGCGACTCTTCATGGCCGGCGTTCTGCCGGGCCTGATGCTGACCGGTCTCTTCATCTTCGCGATCTGGGTGTCGGTTCTGCGCAAGCCCGAGCGCGCGCCCGCCTCTGCCGAGCGCATGGCCTTGCCCGACCGGTTCCGGGCGCTCCTGCGCGCCTTCTGGATCATCGGGATCATCGTGGCCACGATCGGGGGCATCTATACCGGCGTCTTTTCGGCGGTGGAGGCCGCAGGTGTGGGGGCCTTCCTGGCACTGATCGTGACGCTGATCCGGGGCGCGATGACATGGTCCAACATGGTCGAGGTCTTCGCCAGCACCCTGAAATCGACCGGCACCGTCTTCCTGATCCTGTTCGGCGCTTTTGTCTTCAAATCCTTCGTCGGCTTCACCGGCATCACCACGGCGTTGTCGGCCTGGGTCGAGATGCAGGGATTCACCGGGTTTCAGATCGTCTGCGCCTTCCTGTTGCTTTTCATCGTGCTCGGCATGTTCATGGAAGGCTTCGCGATCCTGGTGCTGACCGTGCCGCTGATCCAGCCGATCATTCAGCCCCTGGGCATCGACATGATCTGGTTCGGCGTGCTGATGGTGATCGTGCTGGAAATGGGCCTGATCTCACCGCCCGTGGGCGTGAACGTCTTCGTGGTGAAGGGCATCGCGCGCGACGTGCCGCTCAACACCATCTTCCGGGGTATCTGGCCGTTCTGGTTCGCCATGCTGGCGGCGGTTCTGCTGATCCTCGCCTTCCCGCAAATTGCGTTGTTCCTGCCCGATTCCATGTTCGGATGACGGGGCCGCGCGACCGTTTCGAAAGGACACATCATGCACCACGCGAAAGATATCATCGGGCAAGCCAAGACGGCACCGTTCTTCAAGGTCGCCAATCCCGGCGAGATTGGCCTCGACCTGCCGCCGGTCCGTCATGGCGATGCCGTGCGGTGCTGGGTCAACGCGCTGGCCGGGTTCCAGAAGGAGGCGCTGGTCGGCTCCACCCGCTCCGGCCTCGTCTGGCGGCTGGTCTCGGATGAGGGCGCGTACCTGAACGGCCATGACGCGGCGCCGTGCCCGCTATCGTTTCTGAGCACGGGCATGGTGGCGAGCTACATGAACGAGATCCTTGCGCTGGCCGCGCAGCAGGGCGCGGAGCTGCGCAAGTTGCGGTTGATCCAGAACAATTACTACACGATGAAGGGCTCAATGCGAAAACGCACAATGACGGGCGGTGCATTGCCTGTCGAGTTGGAGGTTGAGTGCGAGTGTGACCTCGACGACGCCGCGTTGCAGGAATTGCTGATGAATGCGGTCCATGCCTCACCGTTGAACGGGCTGATGCGGGGCAAGTTGCCCTCGCTCTTCACGCTTACGCGCGACGGCACGCAGATCGAGACCGGCGAGGCGATGGCGCTTGATGCGCCGGTTATCGGCGATCCGTCCGGTGCCGCGCCGGTGGCGGAGGCGAGCGACCTGAAGCTGATTTCGCGCGAAGGGATGTCGCCGAAAAAGGAGGTGGCCAAAGGCACCGCGGGTTCAGCCACCTCCCTGACCGATGAGCAGGACCGGACGCTGAACCCCGGCGTCATCTGCACGCTGCGGGAGGACGGTATCAAGGAAATCGAACAGCATCTCTATTCGCCCCACGGCTCCATCTTCCGTTATCTGAGCGAAGAGGCCGAACCGGCGGGCGGGCAGGGCCGGGCGCCCGATGCGGTGAGCTACATTTCCGCCGGGATCGGGTTCTGTTTCATGACCCAGTTCGGGCGCATGGCCTCGATGGAGAAGCTGGATCTGCAGCATTATTCCATTGTGCAGGACACGCATTTTTCGCTCGGCGGGGCGTCGGGCGGGACGGGTCAGGCGGGGACGGCGGACCCGGTGGAAACGCATGTTCACCTGCGGACCGATGAAGACGATGACGTGGCGCGTGATATGCTGGACGTGTCGGAGCGGACCTGTTTCCTGCACGCGTTTTGCCGGACGGACCTGAAAACGAAGCTAAAGGTCACGCGGGTCTGATCGCAGCGGAGAGGGGCCTGTTCCTAGGGGGTTTTCAAGGTTGATAACCCTGCTCTAACCTCTGATTCAGAAATATTTTCTGATTTTCGTTGATCTTTCGGTAACCATGTTTCGCGGGATTTTCGCCGAAGGCGCGATGGCGGCGGGACATATCCCGCCGCCTCAGGCGCCGATGGCCCTTGCCAGCACCTCGCCTGCGTTGCGCGCATCGCCGGTCCAGGCGATGAACCCGTCGGGGCGGACGAGGAACGCGCGGACGGCATAATCCTTCACTTCACCCCCGAATGGCGCCTCGACCACATCGAGCGGGACACCACGCGCCCGGGCGGCGGAGGCGAAGTCGCTCGCCAGACCGGCGCCGAAATCGAACAGCGTGAAGCCCGCCCCGAGCGCATTGTAGGTCGTGCGTCCATCGGGCAGCCCCCGCGGCGCCATATGGTGGCCCGCGCGCGCCTCGAACCGGTGATCGCCCTTCGCACTGGGTTGGCCGGTGCTGTGGGTGACGGGGGAGCCCTGGTAATTCGGCTCGAAGGCAAAGACCTCGCTTGCGCCCGCATTCCGGGCCGCCCAGGCCGCGGTGAAATCGGGATCGGAGGGCGAATGGGCGGCCAGAAACGCGCGATCCTCCTCGATGAAGCGGCGGATGAAATCCCGGTCGGTGGATGCGAAGACCGGGCGGCGCTCCGCATCGTAGCTGTCGAGCAGCGTCTCCCCCGCCCATCCCTGCAATGTCGCGGCCAGCTTCCAGCCCAGATTGCGGGCATCCTCGAACCCGGTATTGATGCCGTAGCCACCATAAGGCGGGTGGGAATGGCAGGCATCACCGGCGATCAGAACCCGCCCCCTGCGATAGGTGTCGGCGAGCGCGAAGCGGAGATCCCAGAAACCCACATAGGTGACGTCGAGATCGAAGGCCTGCCCGACAGATTGGTGGAGAAGGGCCGCAAAATCGGTGCTGTCCTCGGTCGTCTCCGGCGGGACGGGCGCGTGATAGAACCATTCCGTCTCACCATCCACGCGGCCCAGAAACCGCCAATAGCCTTCCAACTCCGGCGCGAGCGCATTGTAGAAGGCCCTCGGCTCGTAGCGTTCGCCCAGAAGCCGATGCAAGTCCGGCGACTTGAAGACCAGCAGCACCATCTTGCGGTCGTGATCCGAAAGGGTCTGCGTGATGCCGGTGGCGTCACGCAGGGCGGATCGGCTGCCGTCACAGCCCACCGCGTAACGCGCGCGCAGGGTGGCGCGCCCATCGCCCTTATGTTCCGCGATCCGGACAGTCACGCCGTCTGCGTCCTGCCCCAGCGAGTCGAAGGACCAGCCGTAGCGCGTATCGATGCCGTCGATCTGCGCGGCGCGGGCGCGCAGCACACGCTCGGTGCAATATTGCGGCATCCGGTCGACCTTCTGGCCGTAGAAGGGCTGGACCCCCTCGCGCGGCAGGAACTCGTAGGCATGGTCGCTCAGGATCGTGCCGTAGGTGACAAGGCCGCCATTGGCGACGCCGCGGGGCACGATGCGCGCGGCGCGCATCTCGGGTTCACACCCCCAGGCGTCGATATGTTCCAGCGTGCGCTGCGTCATGTTCTGACCCTTGGGGATCAGTTGCGGCTCCGCGTAGCGTTCGATGACGGCCACCGACAGGCCGCGCTGGCCCAGATCGATGGCCAGCCCCATCCCGACGGGCCCACCGCCGATTACGATCACATCGTGGGTGACGTCCATGTCGCTCATCCTCCCACCACATCGGGTTCGAAATATACGTGCTTGGTTTCCAGGAAGTCGGCGAGACCCTCGGGGCCGTGCAGCCGCCCAAGCCCGGATTGCCCGTAGCCACCGGTTTCGGCCTCCGCAAAGAGCCGCAGATGCGCATTGACCCAGATGGTGCCCGCCCGGATCGCGCGGCTGACGCGCAGGGCGCGGGACCCGTCAGCGGTGAAGACCGAGGCGGCCAGCCCGTAGGAGGTTGCGTTGGCCTTGGCGACGGCTTCGGCTTCATCTGCGAAGTTTTCGAAGGTGACGATGGGGCCGAACAGTTCTTCTTGCACAAGATCGGAGGTTACATCATCGATCCCGAACAGGGTGGGGGTGATGAAGGCGCCCTGATCGGAGGCCTCTCCGCGCAGGATCATCCGGCCCTCGTCACCCGCGCGCACGACCAGCCCTTCAAGCCGCGCCCGGTTGTCGAGGTCGATGATCGCGCCGCATTCGCTGGAGGGATCCGCCCCGGGGCCGACCCGGATCGCGCCGAGGGAGGCGGCCATCCGGGCCTCGAGATCGGCGGCGATGCTGTCATGGACAAGGATGCGGGCCACGGCCACGCACATCTGCCCTGCAATGGGCAGCACGCCATGGGTGATCTCACGCGTCGCGCGGTCCAGATCGGCATCGGCGAAGACGAGGGCGGGGGCCTTCCCGCCCAGTTCCAGCCCGACGCGTTTGAGGGTTTTGGCGGCGCCTTCCTGGATCAGTTTGCCGGTCCGGCTTGATCCGGTGAAGGAAATCACGTCGATATCCGGGCTGGCCACCATGGCCTGCCCGACGGTGATCCCATCCTCGTTGACGGAATTGACGACGCCGGGCGGCAGGGACGGACAATCGGCCAGGCATTCCATGATGCGCGCATGGACCATCGGCGTTTGTGCGGCGGGCTTGATCACGGCCGTGCAGCCGGCGGCAAGCGCGGGGGCGAGCGAGCGGATCAGCAGAGTGACCGGCGCGTTCCACGGCACGATGATGCCCGCGACGCCCGCGGCCTCCCGCGCGAAGAGCGACAGCTGGCCCGGTGCGATTTCCTGCATCGTGCCGCGGATATTGCGCGCAAGCCCCGCGTAATACCGGCTTTCCGAGATCCCGGCCATGGTCTCGCCCATCGCTTCCTTCCGGATCTTGCCGTTTTCGGCCACGACCAGATCGGCGATCTCGTCCTTCGCGGCCTCCAGGGCAGCGGCGATTTCAAGGAGTGCCTGTGCGCGCAGGCGCGGGGAGGCGGCCCAGTCGCCCGCATCGAAGGCGGCCTTGGCGGCCGAGGCCGCCTCATCGGCCAGCGCGGTGGTGCCGGGATGGTAGTGCCCGACCGTGCGGCCATCCGCCGGGTTCAAACTGTCGCGCAACGCGCCGCCATCCGCGCGCCACGCGCCACCGATGAAATGTCTTGCCGGATTGGTCATTCTGCGGTCCTCATGCGTCTTCGATCTCCTTGCCGTCGGCCTCGATCGCCTCCTCCGAGATTGCCCGGGCGGCCTTGCGCACGGCGTCGTTCAGCGCGGTTGTGTCGAGCGCCTCGTAACGCTCCGTTCCCATGCTCACGCAGATCGACGCGAGCGGGTGGCCACCGGTATCGAGGATCGGGGCCGCCGTGCCGACGATGCCGGGCGTAACCTCCCAGAAGGCGGTGGAGACTCCGTCGCGACGCACGTCCTTAAGGGCGGCGCGGATCGCATCGGCATCGGCGCGGGCGCCCAGGATCGCGTCTTGCCGCCGCTTCGGCAGATGCGCGAGGATCACCTTCGCCGCCGCCCCGGCCGCAAGCGGCATGGGCCGCCCGCGCGGATAAGACGTGCGCGCGGTGGCATCCCGACTGGCCGAGGCGACGCAGAGCAGCTTGTCCCCGTACCATTGCACGACGAAGGCGGTGCCGGGGAACCGGTCGGCCAGCGCATCGAGCCAGGGCTGGCTTCGCGCGACAATCGGGTCGGAGGCGCGGACGAGAAAATCCAGCTCCACCACGCGGGGCCCGAGGCCGAACCGGCCGCCCGGCAGCGAGGTCAGGAAGCCGGTATCCTTGAGGAGTTTGAGGTAGCGATAGAGTGTTGGCCGCGAGTAACCCAGCCGGTCCATCATTTCCGCCGGGGACCAGGCGAGGCGCTCCTCGGTGAACAGATCGAGGATCGACAACAACCGCTCTCCACTGCCCCGGCTCATGTCACGGCCTCCGCACGGCGATTGCGCCACAGATCGATGCCCATCAGCACCAGGCCGATACAGACGCCCGCGATATCCGTCAGCATGGCGCCGTCAAAGGCGGCGGCGGGAACCAGGGCGGCCAGCCCGGCCACAGCGAAGCCGATCCGCATGGCGGGGCCGAGGGGGCCCGAGAAATACCCTGCCAGGGCGCAGGAGACGAGCCAGACGCCAAGCGTTGCCGTTGCGATGGCCCATGCGATGTCGACGGGCGCCCCGATCATCAGGAGCGTGGGGGAGGCCACGAAAAGGAACGGGATCACATAAGCCAGCCAGCCGAACCGCATCGCCGCCCATCCGGTGGCCATGGCGGGGGCCCGTGCGATGGACGCCGCGGCGAAGGCCGCCAGAGCGATGGGGGGTGTGATCATCGACATCATCCCGAAATACAGCACGTAAAGATGCGCCCCGATGGGCGAAATCCCCACCTCGATCAAGGCGGGGGCCACCAAGGCGGCAAGCAGGACATAGACGCCAAGGGTTGGGAGGCCCATGCCCAGAACGATACAGACAAGCGCCGACAGGACCAGCAGCAGCACCGCGCTGCCGCCGCCGATCTGCACCAGCGCGTAGGTCAGGTTGAAGGACAGGCCGGTCACGTTCAGGACGCCGATCACGATGCCCGCCGCTGCGGAAATCAAGATGATCTCCACCACGGCCAGCCCGCAGCGCGACAGGGCGCCGAAGATCGCGCCAAACGTCGGGCGCGCACCGCGATAGCCGATTGCCAGCGACGTCAGGATCAACGTCGCCGCCGCCCAGATCGCCGCGCGTTCCGGCTGATAGCGTTCCCAGAACAGCAGGTAGATTAGCACCGCGAAGGCAAGCAGGAAATGCAGCCCCCGAAAGACCGTCCGCCCCTCCGGGATCTCGGAGGCGGGCACAGCGCGAATGCCGAGCTTGGCGGCCTCCATATCCGCCTGGATGAACAAGGCGACATAGTAGAGGAGCGCGGGAACAAGCGCCGCCAGAACGATCTCGGAATAGGGAACGGCCAGAAATTCGGCCATCAGGAACGCCGCGGCCCCCATGACGGGCGGCATCAATTGCCCGCCGGTCGACGCCACGGCCTCGATCGCCGCAGCCTTGTGGCCCGGATAGCCATCGCGCTTGATCATCGGGATCGTCACGACACCGGTGCCCACCACATTGGCCACGGCCGAACCCGAGATGGAGCCGAAGAGGCCGGAGGCCAGAACCGCGATCTTCATCGACCCGCCCCGGAAGCGACCCATGCCAAGCATCGCGGCATCGGTGAAAAACGTCGACCCGCCGGTGATCGCCAGCAGGGTACCGAAGAGAATGAAGGCCACGACAACCGTGGCCGCCACCGAGATCGGCAGGCCAAGCATCCCGTTGGAATCGAGCGCCATGTAGCCAGCCAGCAATTGCCAATTCTGCGCGCGGCCCTGCAACCGGCCCGGAAGCGCATCGCCAAAGAGCGCGTAGAGCAGGAACACGACGATGATCGCCACAAGGGCCCACCCCGTGGCCCGGCGCAGCGCCTCAAGCGTCAGGACCAGGATGACGAGGCCGGGCACCCAGACCTCGGCGGAGCGGGAGAAGATCTGCAAGACAAGGCGCGGGTAATGGTAGGCCACGTAACTCATCGCGACGAAGGCGATGAGGGCGAGGCCCGCGTCGATCCATGGCACGCGGTCGCGCTCGGCCTCCCGCCGCGCGGGCAGCGACAGGTAGGCCAGCGGCAGGGCCAGGGCGAGGATGGCCGCGAAGAGCTGCTGCGGATAGAGGTTCAGCCCGATACTGCGCTGGACCGACAGCGCCCACCCCATCGCCAGAAGCGTGATGAGCGCGGCCAGCCCCTGTGCAACAGGCCGCCAGACGCGGGCGGGCAGGCCGGAGCCGCCGCCCGTCGATGTCGTTTCTGTGGTCAAGATGGCGGCCCGGACCTACTCGATGCCCATCTCGTCGTAGAATTGGATGGCCCCGGGATGGAATTCCGCCACACCGGGATCGCCGCGCATATTTTCGGGCCGGAAGGCGCGCATCGGGGGAAAGGTCTCTCCCATCACGGCGGCATTGTCGTGCAGCGCCCTTGTGAAGGCGTAGACCACGTCATCGGGTACGTTGGCATGGGTGAAAATCACTTGCGGGAACGCGATGAACGTGCCGTCCTCCATGATCCCCGGCAGCGCGCCTGCGGACATCTCCATGAAGAACGCGGTTGGCCAGTGTTCCCGCGCGGCGGCCAGCGCCTCATCGCTGGGATCGGCCACGGGCAGGGCGCGCAGCCCGCCAACGGCGGCGTCGGCCTCGCGCACCTTGCCCGCGCCATGGGCGAAGTAGAAGGCCACGGCATCGCCCGCCATGAAGGCATCACCGCCCGCCACCACGGAGGTGACGTTGATCGGCTCCACATCGTCGCGGGTCAGGCCAGCGGTGGCGTAATAGGCCGCAAGCTGCGGCAGGATCGTGTTTTGCGCGGTGTACCCGTCGGTCACCGGCTGCCCGGCGAGGCCTGCGAGATCGGTGATATCGCCATCAGCGCGCACGAAGAAGGCCGTCACCAGCGGTTGCAGATGCGCCACGACGCGGATCTCGGGGTTTTCGACACCGTTCCACCAGGCATCGCCGCCAAGCGCGTAGTTGATCTCCTGCAAATTCGCGACGCCGAATTCGATGCCGCCGGAATTGACGAAGGGGATGTACTGGTTCGGGCTGGTGGCGGGCTGGATGGTGGTATCCACGCCACCGGCATTGGCGGCATTGGCCACGGCGGTTCCGATATTGTGGAACAGCGAGCCCGGGTTTGACGTGGCGACCCCCACGGTCTGCGCCGCGACAGGCGCGGCGATGGTGATTGTGGCCGCAACGATTGCGCCGGTGATCCAATTCTTCATGTGGTCTGATCCTCCCTGAATTCGACCGGTTGCAGGCGGCGTCGGGTCTATCGCTCCGATCTTGTTCCACCAAAATCCCATATTATGAGAATTCTGGAGAATATCGCTTGCGGATAGCCCGCCTGCAAGACATTTTGCACGGAGGCGGACCTGACCGGGGATGATCCCCCCTCGGGCCGCGGCTGACGCGGGGAGGGCATCGGCATGTCAGAGACCGGATCCGTTGCGGCCCCGGAGACCGGAGCGGAGGCCCTGCTGTTGGGTCTCAAGGCACAGGGCGTCGATTACATCTTCGCCAATGCGGGCACGGATTTCCCGCCGATCATCGAAGCCTATGCGACCCTGCCCGCCGATGCGGTGCCGGAGCCCGTCACGGTCCCCCATGAAACCGCGAGCGTGGCCATGGCGCATGGCCATTGGCTTGTGACTGGTAAGCCGCAGGCGATGATGGTGCATGTGAATGTCGGCCTTGCCAATGCGGTGATGGGGGTGATCAACGCGGCCTCCGACAACGTTCCTGTCCTGATCATGTCGGGGCGAACCCCATTGACGGAGGAGAACCGGCCCGGCCACCGGATGTCGCCCATCCATTACGGGCAGGAGATGTCGGACCAGACCGCGCTGGTGCGGGACGCGACCAAGTGGACCTACGAGATGCGCTATCCCGAGCAGGGCGGCGCGCTGGTGGGCCGGGCGCTCAGCATCGCGACGACGGCGCCCGAGGGGCCGGTCTATCTCAGCTTGCCGCGTGAGCCACTGGCCGCGGCGATCGAAGGCGCTATGCCCGCGCCACAGGATCCCGCCCGGCCTGCTGCGACGCCCGCGGCCCCGGATCCGCTGGCCATTGCGGCCCTGGCGGAGGAGATCGCAGCCGCCAAGCGCCCGCTGATCATCTGCCAGCGTGGCGATCCGGCGGGCCACCTCGGCGCGGCTTTGGGCGATTTCGCGCGGGATTACGGCATCGGTGTTGCCACGCCCTTCGCCACCCGCACAGTGCTGGCCTCGGATCATCCGTGCCTTGTCGGCTACCGCGTGGATGACGCGCTGAAGGACGCCGACCTGGTGATCGTGCTCGACAGTCCGGTGCCGTGGCTGGCCGCGTCGCAGGGGCCTGCTGATGCCGCCCGGATCGTTCACATCGCGCCGGACCCGCATTTCGCGCGGATGCCGGTGCGGGGCTATCGGACGGATCTCGCCATCGCCGCCGATCCGGTTCTGGCGCTCGACGCGCTGCGGGTGGCGCTCGGGGCCCCGACCGATGCCGCAACGGCGCGAGTATCGGCTCTCCGCGTGGCGTCGGACCAGCGGCAGGCGGCGCTTGCCGCGCGGGCAGCGGACAGTGCCAGGATCGACCCGATGGGGGCCGAATGGCTGAGCCACTGCGTTGGGCAGATCCTGGGCGAGGACGGTGTCGTGTTCTCGGATCTCGGGATCCTGCCGTCTTTCATGGACCTCAAGGGCCCCAACCGCGTGTTCATCTCGCCCCATTCCGGCGGGCTGGGATGGGCGATGAACGCCGCCCTTGGTGCGCAGCTGGCGGACCGGGACCGCCTTGTTCTGGCCTGCGTGGGCGACGGTTCCTACATGTTCGCCAACCCGGTCGCGGCACACCAGATTGCCGAGGCGCTGCACCTGCCGATCCTGACCATCGTGAAGAACAACGCGATGTGGAATGCGGTGCGACGGTCCGTTCTTGACAGCTATCCGGAGGGCGCCGCGGCCCGGGCGAATGCGATGCCGCTGACTGCGCTCGACCCGTCCCCCGATTTCCGGCAGGTCGCGCGTGCCAGCCGCGCCCATGCCGAACGGGTGGAGAAGGCCGCCGATCTGCCCGGCGCGCTCACCCGCGCACTGGAGGTCATCCGGACCGAACGCCGCCAGGCGCTTCTGGACGTGCGGGTGGCCGTTTCCGATGCCCACTGACCCCTTGGCCCTTGCATTGGCGGTGGCAGGCATCCTGATCGGCGGGGTGATGAAGGGCGCCACGGGGGCCGGCGCGCCGGTGATCGCCGTCCCGATGCTGGCCCTGGCCTTCGATGTGTCGACGGCGGTTGCGATCTTCACGATCCCCAACCTGCTGTCCAACGGGTGGCAATCCTGGCAGTATCGAGACCACCAGGCGCCCGATGGCTTCACGCGGGCGCTGGCCCTTGCCGGCGTCGGTGGAGCGGTGGCCGGAACCCTGCTTCTGGTTTCGCTTCCGTCGGCATTTCTCGAAGGTCTGGCGGCGCTGGTGATCTGCGCCTACATCGGGTTCCGCCTTGCCCGGCCGGGATGGAGCCTGTCCTGGGCCGCGGCCCGCAAAAGCGTCTGGCCCGTGGGCGCGGCGGCGGGCGTGCTCCAGGGCGCGATCGGTGTGTCCGCGCCGATCTCTGTCACATTTCTGAACGCGATGCGGCTGGACCGGCTGCAATTCGTAGCGACCATCGCGATCTTTTTCCTGGCGATGTCTTTGGTTCAGATTCCGATGATGGCGAGCTTCGGCCTGATGACGCCACGTGTGGCGCTGCTTGGGCTCGGGGCCTTCGCGCTGATCGTGGCCGCCATGCCGGTCGGCGCCGCCATCGCCCGCCGCTTGCCGCCGCAGGCCTTCGATTGGCTGATCCTGGGTCTGCTGGCCGTGGTCGCAATGCGCCTGGGGCTTTCGGCCTTTGCCCCTTCCGCAGCCTAGGCATTTCGGAATGCCTGCATGGCAGCCGCGCGACGCCAATCGACGCCCATTTCAGATGATCAGATGGATGCTGAGGGCGATGGGCGGCAGGCAGATATCAAGCACGAAATTGGTGCCCGCAAGCATAAGCTGAAGCCTTGCCCAAGGCCTTGCGTACCGATGAAAGCGGTAATGATGACCCTGCAAAACGCGACCACGATGGCCTGGTTGAAACCCGCAAGAACCGTAGTCCTGGCCGGGGAATGTAGACGGGGCGCAACATCTGGGCGCGGGAGCATCCGCTGATCTTTCCGACCTGCGCCACGTCGGGTCAGACCTTCTGGAGGCCCAGGATGTTCATCAGGATCATTGGCGGACTGGCATGGATCGCCGCCGCCACGGCGCCTGCGGTGGGCCCACCCCGAGGAGGATCAGTGCCGGACGCAGATGGTTGAAAAGGCAGGGTTTGCTCGACGGCCAGAACCGGTTTGATCGTCTGTTCGAAGGCGGGATATCTCAGGCCGATATGGCCATCGCGCCAGGAGACAGGGGATTGCCAACGGACACGGTCAAGGGGCCCTCAACCATTGGTGCGATCCACAACCGGTTCGAAGCGCCCAAGCCGGTGCGCCACGTCACGGGGTTCGCCTGAGCTGATCGTCGCGGCCCCCTGCCGCCTCACGGCGTCTTCCGCTCAGCAAGGGCCGCTTGCGTGCCCGCGACACGGCCAAGCACGACGGCTGACAGAAGGCCGTTCCCCGACAGATAGCCGCTGTCGCCCGTGCCGGAGACGCCGACCGCCGCCCCGCCCGCGGCAAAGAGATTTGGAAGCGCGGTGCCGTCGTGGCGCCGCACCTGTGCCGTTTCGGTGATGTCGAGACCGCCTTGCGTGTGAAAAAGCGCCCCAGTCACTTTCACGGCACAAAAGGGCGGGGATAAGGACGGATGGTGGAAAGTCCGGCCAAAGGCATCGGGCCCATTTGAGGGGAGGTTTGCCATCGTGTCTTGCAACGCTGCCTCGGGCAGGCCGGCGGTTTCCGCAAGCTCGGCGACCGTATCGGCCACGCGGATGGCGCCGATATCCTCGGCATCCTTGAAGTCCTGAAATTGGCGGGCGATGCCGGCAATCCGGGTGTCAAAGATCGTCCAGGCCACGCCGCCGGGCTGGGCGAGGACCGCGCGGGCGGCCTCTGAATAGCCCTGGCTTTCATTCCAGAACCGCTTGCCGTCGATGTTCACCTGAATACCGCCTTCGGTGATGACGGCCCAGGTGATCAGGATGCCCTGGGGGTGCGCCACGTTGCCGTGGCCCTGATAGGCACCCATATGCAGGCATCGCCCGCCAAGCGCCTCGCCCCAGGTGACGGCATCGCCGCGATTGCCATCATGGCCGAACCAGACGGCGCCTTCGATTTCGGGCATGAACCGCGCAACCATATCGCGGTTGCCGCCATAGCCGTTGCAGGCCAGCACCAGCGCCGCGCAGCCGATCCGCTCGCGCCCATCGGGGGTGGCGACATCCACCCCGGTGATCCGATCATTCTCGGCAAAAAGCGTTGTGGCGCGCCGGTGGCAGACGATATCGATCCCCTCGGCTTCACAGGCCGCGCGCAATCGGTCGATCAACTCGCGTCCGCTGCGCGTCGGCAGGCCGTGCATCCGGCGGCGGGAATGTCCCGGATAATCGAAATCCGCGACCAGCGAGAAGGGCAGCCCGAACCGGTCGGCCAGCCATTCCACCGTTGGCCCCGCATTCCGTGCCAGAAGATCGACCAGCGCTTTCGGGTTTTCGCCATCGGCCTTGCGCTGGATATCGGCGGCAAAGAGATCTGCATTATCCTCGATCCCGACCTCGCGTTGGAGCCGCGTGCCCGCCGCCGGGATCAGCCCTGCCGACAAAGCCGTGGACCCCGATGGCGCGGCATCCGCCTCGATCACCAGCACCTCGGTGCCCGCCTCGCGGATCGACAGGGCCGCCACAAGTCCGCAGGCCCCGGCGCCGATTACCAGCACCGGGACGTGCAGATCAAACCCCGCCTCAGGCGTTGGCCGCACCGACACGGTCAGGCCCTGCCGTCATCTTCGAACCGCTTGCCCTTAGCCAGCATGTCGGCCGTTCCGATCCGCGCGTTCAGCCCGTCGAAATCGAACATGCGATCGGAGAAGGGGCGATTGCTGCCGTTTGCATGCAGGCTGGCGTAGTAGGCCTCCGCGGTCCGGGCGAGGGCGCGGACGACGCCGCCGGGGAAGATCACGATGGAGAAGCCGAGCGCTTCGAGGTCGGAGGCGCTCCGGATCGGCGTCGCGCCGCCTTCGACCATATTGGCGAGCAGGGGGATCCGGCCCCGGAAGTGGTCGGCGACCGTTTGCAATTCCCCGTCCGACCGCAACGCCTCGATGAACAGCACATCCGCGCCGGCCTCGATATAGGCCTCGGCGCGCTCCAGCGCGGGCTCGAACCCTTCGACGGCGACGGCATCGGTGCGCGCGATGATCAGCGTCTCGTCCGAGGCGCGGGCGTCGGCCATGGCGGCGATCTTTCCCGCCATCTCGCCCTTGGGGATCAGGGATTTGTCCGAGAGGTGCCCGCAGCGTTTCGGGAAGGTCTGATCCTCGACCTGCAAGGCATGGGCACCGGCGCGTTCGTAGAGCCGCATCGTGCGCTGGGCGTTGAGCGCATTGCCGAACCCGGTATCGGCGTCGATGATCACCGGCAGATCGACCCGGTCACGGATCAGCGCCATCGTGTCGGCCATTTCAGAGACCGAGGTCAGACCGATATCGGGCCGACCCAACCTTGTATAGGCGACGGCGGCCCCGGACAGGTACAGCGCCTCGAACCCTGCCTGTTCGGCAAGGGCGGCGGTCAGCCCGTCATAAACGCCCGGGGTCAGCAGGATCTCCCTCGCGGCGAGACGCGTGCGGAGGCTCATGCCAAGGCCTCCAGCATCTCGGCGCAGGTCAGGATCGGGGTGATCGACCCGAGCGAGACCAGGGTGGCGTCATGGACGTCTTGGCGGAACGCGGCGCAGCCATCGGACAGCAGCACGGTTGAGATATTGCGCAGATGGGCGTCCCGGACGGTACTTGCCACCCCACCATTTGTGACGATGCCGCCGATGATCAGCGTGTCGATCGCGAGGGCGCGCAGGATGTATTCCAGCCGCGTCTGGTAGAGCGCGGAATAGGCGACCTTTTCGATGGTGTAATCGGCCGGGGCCAGGGCGTCGACCAGATCGTGCCCGAAGGCCCCCGGCGCAAAATCCCCCTTCCCGAGAAAGGGCCGCAGCTCTTTCAGGTGTGGCGCGATCAGGGGCGCGCCGCTCGGGCCGGGCACAAGGGTGAACTGCGCGCTGATATAGGTGCCGCCTTGCGCGCGCAGGGCATCGGCGATGGGCCGGATGCGGGCGGGCAGGGCGGTGATGGCCTCCGCGCTCTGCCCGGCCCGGCCATAGGCACCGTCGGGGTGCAGGAAATCATTCTGCAGGTCGATGGTCAGGAGTGCCGTCCGTTTCGGATCGATCGGTGTGGTCATATCAGACCTCGCTCGCTTGGGCCGCATCGGGCGTGATGATGGTGTTGCCGCAGGCATCGACCCGGCCCACAAGGCCCGGATCGATCAGCACCGTCGTATCGGGCTGCACCAGGATGGCCGGTCCGCGGATCTCCGCACCCACCGGCAGCGCCAACCGCTGATAAATCGTGGTCTCGTGCCAGGCATCGCCGAAATGCACTTGCCGCTTGCCTGTCACGGCATCGTCCACATGGCCACCCTTGGGTGCGAGGGTGGTGAGGTCGAATTTCGGACGGCGCCCGATCACCGCCGTTCGCAGGTTCATCACGCGCCGTGTTCCGGTATCGAGAAGCCGCCCGTAGGTCGCCTTGTAGGCCTCGTCGAAGGCGGCCTCGACCTCTGCGATGTCGGGCGCAACGACCGTGCCGTCCCGCACCGATACAGGCAGGGGCACCGACACGGTGTGCGTCTGGCCGACATAGGCCATGTCCAGCTCGAAGATCACGTCGCGCGCATCGAACCGGGAGTTTGCGGCATCGAGCAGGGCGCGCCCGTCATCGGCGTGGCGCTGCATCACATCGCACAGCATGGCGGTGTCGAGTGTTGCGGTCAGGCTGTTGATGGTCTGCACAAAGTCCTGCCGCATGTCGGCGATCACACAGCCCATCGCCGAGGTCACGCCGGGATAGCGCGGCACGACGGCGCGGCCGATGCCGACCTCCTTGAGCATGGCGCCGGTATGCAGCGCCCCGCCGCCGCCAAAGGGCATGAAGGCGAAGCGTTTGGGATCGTATCCACGCTCAATCGAGACAAGCCGGATCGCGCCCGCCATACGCGAATTGGCGACCGTCAGAATGGCCTCGGCGGCCTGCGTGGTCGACAGGCCAAGCTTCGCGCCCACATGGGCGTCGATGGCGCGCGCGGCGGCGTCGACATCCAGCCGCGCCAGCTTGCCGCCGATGGGGTTGTCCGGATCGATGCGGCGCAATACGATATTGGCATCCGTCACCGTGGGCCGTGTATTGCCCTGCCCGTAGGCAACCGGGCCGGGGGTTGAGCCCGCGCTTTCGGGGCCGATGTTCAGCAGTCCGCCCTTGTCGACCCAGGCAATGGACCCGCCGCCGGCACCGATGGTGGTGATCTCGATCATCGGCGTGCGCACGACCATGCCGAAATCGATCGCGGTCTGGGGGGCAAGCTGTGATTGCCCCTCGGCGATCAGGGCGACGTCGAAGCTGGTTCCGCCCATGTCGCCGGTGATCACGTTCTCGAACCCGGCCATGCGCGCGATATGACCCGCCGCGATGACCCCCGCGGCCGGCCCGGACAGCGCTGTTCGTACCGGCAGACGGCAGGCGGTATCCGTGCCCATGACCCCGCCATTCGATTGCACGATCATGAATTCGCCGCCGAAGCCGCCCTCTGACAGGGCATGGCCAAGCCGATGGATATAGCCCGAGACCTCCGGTTGCAGATACGCATTGAGCGCCGTCGTCGAGAAGCGTTCGAACTCGCGGATCTCGGGCAGGATCTCGGACGAACAGCTGACGTGACTGTTGGGCCAGATCTCCCGGACGGCCTCGACCGCGCGGGCCTCGTTCTCGGAATTGGCATAGGCGTTGGCAAACAGCACCGCAACGGCCTCGCAGCCCGCATCGATCAGGGTGCGCGTCGCGGCCCGCACCGCGTCGAGGTCCACCGGCGTTCGGATCGTGCCGTCCGCCAGCGTGCGCTCCGGCACCTCAAGGCGCCGGTCGCGGGGCACAACGGGCACGAAATCGCCGCGCAGGCCCCATGTCCGCGGGCGGTCGCGGCGGCGCATTTCCAGCACGTCGCGCAGGCCGTGCGTCGTGATGATACCGATCCGCGCGCCTTTCCGTTCAAGCAGCGCATTCGTGCCCGCGGTGGTGCCGTGAACGACGACATTGACCGTCGACAGATCGTCGGTGTGTTTCGAAATGCCGTCGAGAAAGCCCGCCGACTGGTCGGGGCGTGTGGTTGGCACCTTGGCCACCTCGGCGGTTCCGGTCACCTCGTCGAGGACAAACACATCGGTGAAGGTGCCGCCGACATCGACGCCGATCATGCGGCTCATGACGTATGCTCCTGCCAGGCGGGCCCGTAGGTTTCGGTTGCGGCCTCGGCGCTCAGATAGCCAAGCGCCACGTCCCGTGCGACAGCGTCAGGCGCGCGGTTTGCGGCGTCGCCATATCCGCCGCCACCGGGCGTCTCGAGGCGCACGGCCTGGCCCTTCCGCAACTTGATGCCGACCATCTTGGAGGCCAGCGGGGGGGCCTTCCAGCCGTCCTCCTGCTCATAATGGAAGACGTTCATCGCACCCGGCGCGCCGCCCGACACGCCTTGTGGGGCAAATCGCCCGCGTTCGCCGAACAGGAATGCCTCCGCCGTTTCTTCCAGCACTTCGATCTCGTAAATCGCGCCAAGCCCGCCACGATGGGCGCCCGCACCGGCGCTGTCGGGGCGGAGCGCCCATTGCCGGAACATCACGGGGTAGGCGGCTTCGAGGATTTCCATGGGCGGGATCGTCGCTGTCGAGATCGGCGCATTGCCATGGTTGAGCCCATCGCTCTCGATGCTGCCCCCATGCCCGCCGCCATAGAAGCTGAACATCACCCAAGGCGCGCCATTGCCGCGTTTGCCCGCGATGGAAAGCGCGTTGATCGTCCCGTAGGCATTGGCAACAACACGCTCCGGCGCCGCCAGCGACGCGGCACTGAAGATCACGTCGATCATCCGCAGAATGGTCTCGGTATAGCCGCCAACCGGCGCCGGAAACTGCGCCGCCAGAAGCGAGCCTTCCGGCACGCGTACCTCGATGGGGCGCATGACGCCCGAATTTGCCGGCAGATCGGGGAAGATATGTTTGACCGCCACATAGGCGGTGGCGACGGCCGTGGGCAGGGCGATGTTGACCGGGCCTGCCGTGACCGGGGCTGTCCCCTCGAAATCGAGCACCAACCTGTCGCCTTCAATCTCAAGCGTCACGCAGATCGGCAGGGCGGTGTCGGTGATGCCGTCATTGTCGAGGAAATCCGTAGCCTGCCAGCGCCCGTCCGGCAGCCCGGACAGTTCGGCGCGCATCAAGGCGTCGGCCCGATCCTGCAGCGCATCGAGCGCGGCGCGGACCGTATCCGCCCCGTATTCGCCGAGCAATTCGTCGAGCCGCCTGACCCCGAGGTCAAGCGCGCCGAGCTGCCCGTTGAGATCACCCATCGCGGATTGCGGCAAGCGGGTGTTGCGCAGAAGGATATCGATTATGTCCTGCTGCATCTCACCGCCGCGCGCGAGCTTGACCGGCGGCAGCACGAAGGCCTCCTGAAAGACATCGGTGGCCGACGGGTTGTAATTGCCCGGAACTGCGCCGCCCACATCGTGCCAATGTCCGACGGAGGCGAGGTAGCAGAACAATTCCCCGTCATGGAAATAGGGGCGCACAAGGCGCATGTCGGACAGGTGCGTCCCGCCCATATGGGCATCGTTGAAGATGTAGATGTCGCCATCGGACAGCGCGCCCGTCCCTGCCGCCTTGTCGATGACCGCCTTCACGGCGAAAGACATGACGCCGACGAAGATCGGCAGGCCAGACTTGCCCTGCACCAGTGTATCGCCACTGACCGCATGGTAGAGGCCATGGCTGGCATCATGGGCCTCGGCGATGATCGGGTTGAAGGCCGCCCGGAACAGCGTGGCGTCCATCTCGTCGGCGATTTGCTCCATGCGTCCGGCCAGAACCGCCAGCGTGATCGGGTCGATGTCGCTGCTCATGTTGCCCGCCCTTCGGCCAGATCGTTCCACACATCTTGCCGTATCACTTGCCCCTCCGACACTTCGAACCGGTCGATGAAGCGGATACCGGAAAACGGCGTGCCGTCCGGCCATTCACCGGCCAAGGTGCCGCGGGCGAACACCACCGCAATATCCCCAGACGGGAAGGCCTCGACCGCCTCATAGGTCTTTGACACGAAACGGTATCGCGGCTTGGCCCAGGCGATCAGCTCGGTGAGCGAGGTCATCGGGGCGGTTCCGGGAAAGGTCATCCGGAAGCCGGGGCCGAGCAGAGAGCGGGCTGTTTCAATATCGCGGGCCTCCATTGCGTTCAGATAAGCCAAAACCAGCCTTGCGGGATCGGGCAGGGCGGGGGCGGAGCGGTGCAAGCTGCCCTCGCGCGCCTCGTGCCCGGATGCATCGTCGTGCAGCGTGACGGTGACGGCCTCATCGCGTGCGGGAACGACGAACCGAATCGCGTCGGTCAAGGCGCGGACAAGGCGGCGTTTGTCGTCCGGTCCATACCCGGATGGAATACGGGCCTCCACGATCGGCATTTGATCTCCCCAAAAATCTGCACTTCAAATATAACAGGTTTGCGGATATGAAAATGTCAAATATCGTGAATGCGGATTGCCAGCGGCTTGACGGGGCCCCGGCAGATCGCATCACACACCACCGGGAGCCGCTTTGCCGTGACCATCCACGCCCAACCGACACTGCCCGAAGGCGGCAAGGCCCGCCGCGTCTACCTGTCGTTGCGCGACGAAATTTCCAACGGCACCTTGGCATCCGGCGCGCGTTTGCCCGGTGAGCACAAGCTGGCCGATAGTTTCGATGTCAGCCGGATCACGATCCGCCGCGCGCTGGACGCGCTGGCCCTCGACGGCCTGATTGAGAAACGCGCCGGTTCGGGCTCGGTCGTGCTGCGCCAGTCCGACCATGAGCAGCGCATTGCCGCGGACTTCGCCACGCTCATTCCGCAACTCGTGGAGATGGATCGGACCACGACGGCCCGTCTGCTGTCCTTCTCCTACACAAAGGCATCCGAGGCGGTCGCCAAGGCCCTTGGCCTGGACTCCGGGGAGAAGGTGCAAACGGCGGTTCGGGTCCGGTCGTTCGGCGATCAGCCTTTTTCGCATCTGACGACCCATGTGCCTGAAGGAATTGCCGAGAGTTACGGCGAGGCTGATCTTGCCACCCAGCCGCTCTTCCGCCTGTTGGAACGCAGCGGTGTGGCGGTCGACTCGGCGCATCAATCGGTCTCTGCCGCCCTTGCGGTACCCAATGTGGCGGAGGCGCTGAATATCTCGGTCGGATCGCCGCTGCTCTTCGTGCAACGCGTGGTGCGCGACGAGAGCGGACGGGGTGTGGAATACCTCTCGGCGCTCTATCGGCCCGACCTCTTCCGCCTCGAGATGCGTCTGGCGCGCGTGGGGACCGGCGAGACGCGCCACTGGGAACCCGTCATCGGGGCGCGAGATCCATGACCGCGCGGACCCTTCTGGACAAGCTGTGGATGTCGCACGAGATCATCCGCCGCGACGACGGGGCGTCGCTGCTCTGGGTCGACCGGCATCTGGTGCACGAAGGCTCGCATCATGCATTCGCCAAGCTTGAGGCCCGCGGCGCAGGTGTGGCGGAACCCGGCCTCACATTCGGGGTGGTCGACCATTACGCGCCGACCCGTGGCCGTCCGGAACGCCCGGAGATTGCGCGGATGATTGCCACGCTGGAGCGCAATACGGCCGCCCACGGCATCACCTGTTTCGGACTGGACGACCCGCGCCAGGGGATCGTGCATGTCATCGGGCCCGAGCAGGGCCTGACCTTGCCGGGGCTGCTGATCAATTGCGGCGATAGCCATACCTCCACCCATGGCGCGTTCGGCGCGCTGGCTTTCGGGATCGGCGCGACGGAAGTGGCCCATGTGCTGGCCACCCAGACGATCTGGCAGAAGAAACCGGCGGCGATGCGGATCCGGTTCACCGGGCGATTGGGGCCGGGCGTTGGCGCGAAGGATATGGCGCTGTGCTGGATTGCAAAGCTGGGGGCGGACGGGGCGCGTGGCCATGCCATCGAATACACGGGCGAGGCGGTTCGGGCGCTTTCGATGGAGGGGCGGATGACGCTGTGCAACCTGTCCATTGAAGGCGGTGCCCGGTTCGGGATGATCGCACCCGACGCCGCGACCTTCGCGCATGTGAAGGGCCGTCCCTTTGCGCCGGAGGGCAACGTTTGGGACGATGCGGTGGCGATTTGGTCCACCCTACCCAGCGACCCCGACGCCGCTTTTGCCCGCGAGGTCACGCTTGACGCCAGCGACATCGCCCCCATCGTCACCTGGGGCACGTCACCCGAAGATGCACTGCCGGTCACCGCGACCGTGCCGGACCCGGACCGTGCACCCGCGACACAGGCGGCCCGCGTTCGTGCTGCCCTCGATTACATGGGCCTTTTCGCGGGCCAGCCCCTGTCCGAGATCGCCGTGGATCAGGTTTTCATCGGCTCTTGCACCAATGCGCGGATCGAGGATCTGCGCGCCGCCGCCGCCGTCCTTGCCGGTCGGCGGGCCAGGGTGCCGGGCCTCGTCTCACCCGGCTCGCAACAGGTCAAGGCACAGGCGGAGGCCGAGGGGCTCGACCGGATCTTTATGGAGGCCGGGCTGGAATGGGTCGGCGCGGGCTGTTCGATGTGTGTGGCGATGAACGGGGACATGGTGCCGCCGGGCAAGCGCTGTGCCTCCACCACCAACCGCAATTTCCGTGGCAGGCAGGGCCGTGGGGCGCGGACCCATCTGATGTCACCGGCCATGGTGGCCGCCGCCGCGATCACCGGGCACCTGACCGATGTGCGGCCCATGCTTGCAGGGAGGTCCGCGGCATGAGCGGTTGGACCAGACATGAGGGAAAAGCCGTCGCGCTGGATCGCGAGAGCATCGATACCGATCAGCTGATCCCGGCCCGCTTCATGTCGACGCCGCGATCCGAGGGCTACGGCCCGTTCCTGCTCCACGATCTGCGGTTCGACGCCGAGGGAACGCCGGTGGAGACCTTCCCTCTAAACCGCGTGTCCGAGGCCACCGTGCTGATCACCCGGCGCAATTTCGGCAGCGGATCGTCGCGCGAGGCGGCGGTCTACGCCTTGGTCGATTTCGGCATCCGCGCGGTGATTGCCCCGAGTTTCGGCGATATCTTCGCGTCGAATGCCGTCAATAACGGGTTGCTGCCCGCGCAGGTCGACGCGGGCGTCGTCGATGCACTCATCGCAGAAGTGCCAGACACCGGCACACCGGCACGGATCAATCTCGCGGACGGGACGGCGCGCATCGGCGGCCGGTCAATCACCTTCGAGATTGACCCGATCTGGCGGGAAAAACTTATCAACGGATGGGACGATATCGACCTGACCCATCGCCATGCCGATGCCATCGCAACCGACCGCGCGGATCGCGCGCGGCGGTCCCCTTGGGCCTTCCCAAGCGGCGAGGGCCACCAGACAACCGCGTGACGGAGAACCGCACGCCTGAATGCAAGGCCAGACCACTGGCAAACAGGGAGAGGAGATATACACCCATGAATATGCGACTACTTGCCGGCGCCTTCGCCGGGGCCACAGCCATCGGGACCACGGCGCAGGCCGAACAAACCATCACCGCGGTCCATGCATTTCCGGAAACGCTGATCTACACGCAGAGCTTCCTGTCCTTCGTAGAGGCGGTGAACGAAGCGGGTGAAGGGGTGATCCAGATCGACGTGCGCGGCGGGCCCGAGGCCATCGGCATGATGCAGCAGCCCGACGCCGTGCGCGACGGGATCGTCGACATGGTCTATACGCCCGGCTCGTTCTATGGCGGCGCCTTTCCCGAAAAGGACGCGCTTGTCGCATCGAACCTGACTGCAATCGAAACGCGGGAAAACGGGGGCATCGCCCTGATCGACCAGATCCACCGGGAGCGCATGGGCGTAATGTATCTGGGCTGGTTCGACAGCGGTGTCTGTTACAACCTCTGGACCCGGGAAGCGCCCACCTTCGATGAGGCGGGGAACCTCGAAGTCGATGGCCTGCGTCTGCGCGGCAATGCCGTCTACAATGCGTTCTTCAGCAATTATCTGGAAGCACAGGTCATCGATCTGCCGACCGGTGACGTCTACAGCGCCTTGCAGAACGGGGTTGTGGATGCGACGGGCTGGACGCAGATCGGCCTGATCGATCTGCGCTGGAACGAGTTCCTGAACTATCGGATCGAGCCGTGCTTTTTCTCGACCGATCTGGGTGTCATCATCAACCTCGAAAGCTGGGACGGGCTGACGCCGGAAGCGCAGCAAATCCTGCAGGACACCGCGATCCAGCACGAGATCGACAGCGTGAATGCCCTGCGCGAACGGCGTGACGTGGATTTCGCCGCGCTTGAGGAACAGGGCATGCAGGTGGTGGAACTGGAGGGTGAGGCCCGTGCCAACTACCTCGCCGCCGCGCGCCAGACCACATGGGACCGGATGCGCGATCTGATGGAGGAAGACCCCGCACCATCGTCCGATTACGACCGGCTGATCGACCTGTTCTACGATCCGTCGGCAGACTGATCCGACATGGGGCCGGGGCAGCACGCCTCGGCCCCTCTTTTTCCGGAGCCCCCATGCGCGCGCTTGTCCGTGTCTACGACACCTTGCTTTACCTGATGGCCTTTGTCGCGGCGGCGACGCTGGTCTGGCTGATGATATCGGTCGTCACATCGGTGGTGATGCGCAACCTTGGGATCCAGCCCTTCGCGTGGCTGTTCACCTCGGCCGAATACGGCCTTCTCTACATCACCATGCTGGGCGCGCCGTGGTTGGTGCGCGAGAAGGGGCATGTCCATATCGAGCTTGTCACCGCGGCCCTGCCGCCTGGCATCCGCCGCGTGGTCAGCCGCGCCGTCGCCCTTGGATGTGTTGCCGTTTCCGGGATCCTGGCGTGGTACGGGTTGGAGTTGTTCCTGACCAATATCGACCGCAATGATTACGACGTCCGCGCCTATTTCTATCCCCGCTGGCTGCTGACGATCACCTTCCCGATCGCATTCACCTTCATGGCCATCGAATTCGCGCGTTTCGTCTTCGGGCGCGAGTTGATGCATTCCGGCGAAGCGGGAATTCACGAATAATGGAATGGTACGAAGCCCTCGCGTTGCTAGTCGGCAGCATCATGGTGCTGATGGCCGCCGGGATGCCGGTGGCGCTGGCCTTCCTGGCCGCCAACATCATCGGGGCCTGGGTGTTCATGGGCGGCGAACGCGGCGTTGTGGCGCTCCTGAACAATGGCTGGGGTGCGCTGACGACCTTCGCGCTGGTTCCGATCCCGCTGTTCTTGCTGATGGGAGAGATCTTCTTTCAGACCGGGCTTGGCGCGCGGATGTTCTCGGCGATCGACAAGCTTCTCGGACGGCTGCCGGGGCGGCTGAGCTATGTCACGGTGCTCGGGGGCACCGGGTTTTCCACCTTGTCTGGCTCATCCATGGGGTCCACCGCCCTGCTGGGATCGCTGATGGTGCCGGAGATGGAGCGCCGCGGGTACAAGAAGTACATGTCCATCGGCCCGATCCTCGGCACCGGCGGCTTGGCCATCATTATCCCGCCCTCGGCTCTGGCGGTGCTACTGGCGACGCTTGCGCAGATCGATGTGGGCGCTTTGCTGATCGCGGGCGTCATCCCCGGGCTGATCCTGGCCGGTCTCTACATTTCGACGATCTACCTGCAGACGCGGTTGGATCCCGCAGCAGCGCCGGCCTATGACGTGCCGCCGCAATCGATCCTCAGCAAGCTGGGCCTGTTGATGCGGGACGTGGTGCCCATGATCGGCCTGATGGTCGTGATCGTGGTGTTGATGATCACCGGGTTCATGACCCCGTCCGAGGCTGCGGCCTTCGGCGCGCTTGGCGTTTTGATCCTGGCCGCGTGTTACCGGTGCCTGAGTTGGGAGGCGATCCGCAAATCCGTGACGGGCGCCTTGCGGGTGACCCTGATGGCCTATCTGATCGTGTTTGGCTCCGCGACGTTCAGCCAGCTTCTGGCGTTCTCCGGGGCGTCGCGCGGGCTGATCACCTGGGCCACGGGGTTCGAGCTTGATCCGATCATGATGCTGCTTGTGATGTTCGGCGTGCTGCTGATCCTGGGCATGTTCATGGAGCAGATCTCCATCATGCTGCTGACGGTGCCGATCTTCTTTCCACTGGCGACGCAACTTGGCTTCGATCCGATCTGGTTTGGCCTGATCATGCTGCTGGCGCTGGAGATCAGCTTCACAACCCCGCCCTTCGGGTTGCTCCTGTTCGTGATGAAGGGTGTGGCGCCGCCCGACACCACGATGCGCGAGATCTACGGTGCCGCGATCCCGTTCATCCTGTGCTCGCTCATCTTGGTCGCGCTGCTGATCGTGTTCCCCCCGCTCGCAACGTGGCTGCCGGGCATAGAATAGGGCGAGGGGTTTGCGTCGCCGAAACGACAGCAGTGGCTGGCACGCCTGCGTCAAGAGATCATTGACGCGCGAAAGGACGGGGTGATGCAAGGCGGCTCAGGTGCCTGCTTTACGCCCAGCCAATCAGGCACCGACGATCAAGACGGGCCACTCAGGGAACTGACAACCGGATTGGCATTCAGGACCGATTGCTCGTGCAACCAGCCGGGATTTGACGTAGCAAATCGGTGTTCCAGAACTTTGGCCAGGGCAGCGCAGCGTGACATCAGGACATAGAACGGCAATCGTAACGGGTGGACTGTCGGGGATGGGGCTGGCGATTGCGCGTCGGCTGGCGCGGGACGGGACGAATGTTGTGATCGGCGCACGAAGCGCAGGCGATCCGTCCCATGTGCGTAACGTTCTTGGTGCAGATGCCGATACCCTAAGCGCCGCAGGGCTGGACGTGCAGTCGCGCGAGAGCGTTGATGCTTTCGTGGCCGACGTTGTCGCAACGCATGGTGGCGTCGATATCCTGATCAATGCAGCCGGTGTTTATGAAGAGGCGCCGGTGATCGATCACCCCGAACAGATCTGGGACGATCACATCGAGACGAACCTGAGCGGCACGTTCCGCATGATACGGGCGGCGATGCCGCATATGAAACGTGCCGGATGGGGGCGGATCATCAATATGGCCTCCGTCGCGGCCCATAACGGCATGGCCAACAACGCGGCCTATTGCGCGTCCAAGGCGGGGCTTTTGGGCCTGGGCCGTTGTGTGAGCCTTGAGGGGGCCGCGCACGGCATCACCTGTGTTTCGATCAGCCCGACCTGGGTCGAGACCGAGATGCTCAGGCGGTTCATCGACGCCGACATGAAGGCGACGGGCCGGACACTGGACGAGGTGCGCGCGGACTATGCGAAGTCCAACCCGCAGAACCAGCTTGTCCAGCCGTCCGAAGTTGCGGAGCTGGCCGCGTTTCTGGCCAGTGACGCGGCCCGCGCTCTGACCATGGAAGATTTTCAGGTCAATGCAGGATCGCTTTGGTAGCTACGGGCACGGCGCGCCAGGAGGGTGCTGCCATCGCTGATGTCACTGAACGGGCGGGCGGTCATTTGCTCCCATGCGGTGCGGGCAGCGGCGTTTTCAAAGGTTGAATCGGCGCGCAGGGTATTCGGGAAATCGGCGATGACCTTGGCGATGCCAGGGGCCAGCGTGACCTTGGCCAACCACTCCTTGGCGGCCAGCGCGTTCAGGTCCCTCGGCGCGATGCGCGCATCGGCCATCAGGTTGTAGATCTGGGCGTCCCGCGCCGTGACGGGGCCAAGCAGGAACATGGCCGCGGCGGTGACATCGGTCATCGGGAATTCGAGCGATTGCGGCATGTAACCAGCGCGCAAGGATGCTTCGAGAATGATCTCGTAGATGTCACGCGGATTTGGGGCCTCCAGATCATAAAGCGACGGCAGACGCACGATGGCCGCCCGGATGCCCGAGACGCGGATTGCGGCCTCTGCCGCGATCTTGGCCGCACCATAACCAGTGCAGCCCTCCCAAGGGGTGACGTGCGCCTCGGGCCATGGGCCACCCCGGTCGGGAAAGACCGCACTTGATGAGGTGAAACGCAGATCGGCGCCCGCGTCCTGGCAGAAGGTCAGCACGGTTTCCATCCCGCGCGCCGACCAGTCCAGCATCTCCTCGCGCCCAATGGCGAGGTTCACCATCGCCGCGCAGTGTACGACCCGTGTGATCGAACCGGTCAACGCCTCATACTCGGATGGCCCCAGCGCGAAACGTTGGGCGTCCAAGGTGCCGTGGACGATGACATAGCGCTCCGGCGCAACCCCATGCGCAAGCGCCACCTCGTCCAGCCGGTCGCGCGCGCCCCGGTTCTTGTCCCGCACAAGGCAATAGACGACTTCTCCGGGTGGCAGATCGCGGGCCGCCGTCGCAAGAACGTGGCCGCCCAGAAACCCCGTCGCACCGGTCAGAAGGATACCCGGGCGGTCGAAATCTTCTGCCGGGGCGGGCGCGTCAGCCTCCTGGGTCATCAGCTGGTCCAGCCGATGCAGCGGTACGTTCATTGCGAGATCGAAGTCGATGGGAAGACCATAGGTCTTCTCAAGCTCCAGCATCAGGGTGACGCACATCAACGAGTCGCCGCCCTGATCGTGAAAGCTCAAGGCCGGGTCGATCTGCGATGGCGGGCAGGACATGGCGAGGGCGGCGGCGGAAATGACGGCATCCTCAGCGTAATCCGTGCCGTGGCGTTCCTCCTCGATAGGGGGCAGGGCGCGCATATCCGCTTTGCCCGATACCGGATGCAGTGGCAAAGCATCCATCTGAACCAGAAAGGCTGGCACGCAATAGGCCGGCAGGACGGCGCGCAGATCGGCGGCAAGGGCGGCGGGCATCTTGTTCGTTCCCGTCTTGAGCCCCCAGGTATCGGCATTCCGGCGAGCCTGTCCGGCATCGGCGGCGAAGTAGAAGATCAGGCTCTGGCCGCGCGCGCCGACCTCCGCCACCCACGGCGCGGCGCTGGAAAAGGCCAGCCGGTCGCGCATGGTATCGGTCAGTTCCTTGGTCTGGATCGAAAACCCGCGCAGTTTCAGCATGTGGGCGATACGCCCTTCGATATGCAGCGCGCCGGTGTCATCGACCCAAGCCCGATCGCCGGTGTCGTAGAGCCGTGCCT
The DNA here is from genome assembly GCA_947494975.1 of uncultured Roseicyclus sp. Lineage (GTDB taxonomy): Bacteria > Pseudomonadota > Alphaproteobacteria > Rhodobacterales > Rhodobacteraceae > Gymnodinialimonas. Next base: position 538,020 of record CANLXA010000002.1, read on the forward strand.
CGCGCCCGTCGATCGTGAGAGTGCGAAATCTCAGTCGGGTCTCCTCGGGGCGGTTGACGTATCCGGGTCCGAGCATCCTCGGCCCCTCGAAGTGCAATTGCCCAGACGTCCCGGTTGGGCAGGGCGTGTCGGTGTCGTCCAGAATAACGGCGCGCAGATGTTTCATCGGGATACCGACGGAGACCGGCGCGTCGCCCGCCGGTTCCGTCAGGCGCGACATGCAGACATCATGGGTTTCACAGATGCTATAGAGATTCCACAGCGCGACCTTGGGCAGTTTGGCAAGGGATGCGATGATCAGGTCGTCGCTGACGACCTCGCCATTCAAGACAACCCGGCCAAGAGGCAGTGCCGCCGCCCTTTTGCTGTCGAGCGCGTTGAGGAACGTGTCGTAGAAGGAGGGCGTGAACAGCATCTCATCGATGTCGTTCGCGATCAGAAAGTCGGCCAGTTTGCCCGGCGCAAACAAGGTGCTGGCATCGGGGAACCACAGACCGGCCCCCTTGCGCAGCGGGCGAAACATCTCCCAGATTGCGAAGATGTAGATGCCGACGCGCATATCGGGGCCGTAGGGTGTGAATGCGTCGCGCCACTCGTAAGACAGATAGGCCGCGTCCTGGGCCACGGGGATGCATTTGGGCCGACCTGTTGTGCCGGAGGTCGCCACCAGATAGATCGGGTCGTCTGGGGCGACCGCGGCCGCTCGCAGCGGTGCGTAGGATGCGGGCGCGTCGATCAGCAGGCCATTGGCATCGACCGTCCGGCAATCGCCCGGCAACTGACCCGGCGCCGCGCTCTCACAGGTGACGATAAGGCTGACCTGCAGTTCGGACACGATGTTGTGCAGCACCATTTGCGGCATGGCCGGGTCGAGATGTACGAAAGGGCGGCCATGAACCACGCAGGCAACGGCGCTCGCCGCCATGGCGACCCCCGGCGAGCCAAAAATTCCGACAACCTGCGGCGTTTCCAGATGATTGCCCAGTTTCGCGGAGAATTGTCCAAGCCTGTCATAGGTTATCGTGCGCGCCTGATCGGACATCGCAGGCAGGTCCGCGAATTCCGAGAGGGCGTGGACAAGATCGGCAGCAACGGTCTGGGTTGGCGTCATGAAATCGGCCCCTTTTACTGGCCGCACGATTATCAGGATCACGTCGATAAGACAGCCTGACTTTTCACTTGGCCGGAGGTTTGCGCGCGTGATGGTGCATGGCCCCTTGGTTCGTTCGGGCTTACCGCCGACCTCGGATGCAGGGCGAAACTGCCAAGAGCGCCTTGGCTTGGGGGCGATAGCCAAAGCGCAACGAAGGCTGACGGAGAGAGAGCCGGGCTTTGCCGGCGCGCACGGCAACGATGCCAATGTCCCTGCATCAACTTGCGAAACGAAGCGGTTGAGGGATCTTGCGCAAATGTGCCTGCGCTCCATGCGGACACTTCTTAACACTAAGCCAGCGTGTAAAACGTGCACCGTTAAGCAGGACCGCTGCCGTTGTTCCGGCCCGGCCAATCATGAGCGCGTCCTGCCCGTATTGACTACGGCGCATTCTGGCTTCTCAACCTCTGGTGTATTCATGACGGTTGAGGGTGTGGCACCCTCCAATCAAGATCAGTATCAGGCACGGAATTCGGCCACCTTGCGTGCACGCATCGCTGCCGATCGCTTCAATACCGTGTTGCGGCTGATCTTCCGCTTCAACATGACGCGACCCTGCCTGCCCCGAATAGTTCAGCTATCCAAACGCAGGGAGCGGAGCGATTTGGCGAGGGCGCGCGCAAGCAAGTGCTGCACCGGCAAGAGGCCGGTTCGGGCCGAGATCAGGACCCCAATCCGAAGCTCGCGCAGCAGCGGCGAGTTCAGCGCCACATAGCGCAGCCGCCCGTCTTCGATCTCGTCGACGAACCCGATCTTGGAGTAGACGCCAATGCCTCGCCCCTTCAGGATCATTGCCTTGGCCAGCGGCAGGGCATTGGTTGAGATTTGTGTCGAGAGCTGCACGCCGAGGCTGGCCACCGCCTCGTTCACGAAGGACCGGTGCGATTGCGAGTCGTAGGAGCGGATCAGTTGGTAGGGCACAAGATCGCCGACCTCGAGAAGATCGCGTTCGGCCAGCGGATGGTCATGGGCCATGATCGCGCCGATGGGAGTGGATTTCTCGGCCTGACAGCGAACATCGGGGTGCAGATCGTTGCTGAATGACAGGCCGATATCGGCGGTTCCGTCGGCCACGGCCTGCATCACGTCATGGGGCTCTGCCGTCCGGATCGTATAGCCGACCTCCGGATAGGAGGCTTTGAATGTATCCAGAACCTCGGGCAGGACACTCAGCGCTATCGAATCGAGCGTGACGATATCGATATGGCCGGTGCGCATATCGCGGATGTCTTCGACCATATTGATGATTCGCTGATAGTCGAACAGCGTGTTGCGGCAGTGTTCCAGCACCACAACGCCCGCCTCCGTCAGGGCCACACCGTCCGCATGGCGATCAAATAGACGGATCCCAAGCTTATTTTCTGTGCTGATGATTTTCCGGTTCAGCGAAGAGGACGACATGTTCAACACGGCCGCTGCCTTGCGGATGGAGCCCTGTCGCGCCGTTTCATCGAAGTAATTCAGAAACTTGTCGTGCATGTTGGATGCTTCCCATCATCGTCCTCAAGAATGGCTGATGCAAAAAGTGCAGCGCCCTTCGCACAAATTGACCCTATATGCAGCGCTTCCCTTCCGTCTACCTTTTCCAAAATCACCAAAAAACCGATCGCAACCCAGGGAACCAACACCATGTCTCAAACATTTGATCGCCGTTCATTCCTGCAGACCACGGGCGCGGCTGCGGGCCTTGCCGCAAGTGGCACGATGATGTCCGTGCTGCCGGCCCGGGCCGATGGCCACGCCTTCACGATCCGGATGCAGCTTGGCTGGCTGGCCTCCAATGGCATCATGGGCGAGGTGATGGCCGATCATCTGGGTTACTTCGAGGAAGAGGGGCTGGCCCTTGAGATTGTCCCCGGTGGACCGAACGTGGACGGCGTTCCATCCGTAGCCTCGGGCGTCAACAATTTCGGGTCGATCTCGTCCTCACCGTCCCTGATGCTGGCCCGCGCCGCGGGGTTGCCGGTCAAGTGCATCGCCGCTGGCTACCAGCGCCACCCGTTCACTTATTTCTCACTGGCCGACAATCCGGTGCGCACGCCGCAGGATCTGATTGGCAAGACGGTTGCCACGCAGGGTACCGCGCGCATCTTGCTGCGGGCGCTTCTGGCCCATAACGGGATCTCGGAAGACGACGTCGAAGTATCGGTGATGGGCGCAGACATGAACGCGCTGATGACCGGCCAGGTCGATGTTGTGACCGGCTGGACCACCAACGTGAACGCGCTGTCGATCCTTGGCGATCAGCGGGTTGATCTGGCGCTTTGGGATGGCGGCATTCAGCTTTATGCCAACCCTTACTACACAACTGACGATATGCTGGCCGAGCATGGCGACAAGATGCAGGCGGCGATCCGCGCCATCGCACGCGGGTGGGGTGCAGCCTACGAGAATCCGGAAGCCGCAGTTGACGCATTGGTGGCTCGTTATCCCAACATGGACCGCGACAGCGAAATGCAGGCCGCGCCGCTGGTGCTCGACTTCTCGTTCAACGATCAGACGGCGGCTGGCGGTTGGGGCGTGATGACCGAAGAGAACTGGCAGGCTCAGATCGATATCTACGACCAACTGGACCAATTCGCCAGCGGTGCCCCGGCCCTGAACGATGTCATGACGCTGGATATCCTGAACGCGACGGCGGATGTGCGCCCGACCTTTGGATAATCCAATGGATGGAGCCCCCCATAATCAGGCAGGAGGCCGCGACATTGCGGCCTCGTTGTCCAACGCGAGTGTCAAATTCGGCACGTTCACCGCGCTGTCGGAGATCTCGCTGGAGATCGGCGCAGGTGAATTCTGGACCATCTTGGGCCCGTCGGGCTGTGGGAAATCCACGATGCTTCGGCTGGTCTCCGACCTTGTGCCGCCCGCCATCGGCGCGGTCGAGATCCTTGGCAAGACAACCGAGCAAGCCCGGCTGGCGCGAGAATTTGCGTTCGTCTTTCAAGACGCCACGCTGTTGCCGTGGCGCTCTGCCCTGAAAAACGTGGAACTGCCGTTGGAGATGGGCCGCAAACGTGGCCTTGCGATCCCGCGCGGCGATCGAACCCCGTTGGAGCTTTTGGAGTTGGTGGGTCTGAAAGGCCGCGAAGATGCCATGCCCCACGAGCTGTCAGGTGGCATGCGGCAGCGCGTGGCGATTGCGCGCGCGCTGGTGTGTCAGCCAAAGCTCCTGTTGATGGATGAGCCCTTCGGGGCCCTTGATGAGATGACCCGCGACCGGCTGAACATGCAATTACTGGAGATCTGGCGGGAAACCGGCGTGACCTGTTTGTTCGTGACCCATTCGATCCCCGAGGCGGTGTTGCTTGGCCAGAAGGTTCTGATGCTGCGCGCCCATCCGGGCCGCGTGAAGGAAGTGGTTGAGATCGATCTCCCGGAGCCGCGCCATGTGGAGCTGCGCGAGACGCCGGAATTCAACCGTTACTCATCCTATCTGCGCAAATCCCTGGAGGATTGCTGATGGCTGTGACCGAAAGCCTGCCGGACGCCAGCGCGGCCGAGACCGAGACCGAGGTTGAGATCGAGAGCCGGACCGCCTCGCTGCTGACGTCGAGGCTCAGCAATGCGGCATTGCCGGTTGGAACCGCGATTGTGCTGCTGATGATCTGGCAGATTGGAGTGCGGTTTTTCGAGGTCCCCACGTATATCGCCCCCGCGCCGACCGATGTGGGGGCCGTCTTGCGGGACGAATTCCCCCTTCTGATGCGGAATTTCTGGCCAACCTTTACAGTAAGCATCGTGGGTTTTCTGGCTGGAAACATCGCCGCTATCCTGATCGCCGTCGCCTTTGTTCACAGCCGTATGGCCGAGCGCGCATTCTTCCCCATCGCGGTGTTCATCAACACGATCCCGATTCTGGCGGTTGCCCCGATTCTGGTGCTGATCTTCGGTCCGGGCCTGATCGCGAAGGTGGTGATCGCGGGGTTGATCTGCTTCTTTCCGACGCTGGTGAACATGGTGCGTGGCCTGCAATCGGTCAGCCCGCAAACGCTGGAACTGGCGCGGATCCTGTCGGCGTCAAAATCCGAAGTGTTCTGGAAAATTCGCCTGCCCTCGTCACTGCCGTTCCTGTTTTCCGCACTCAAGATCGCCGCGACGACCTGTGTCATTGGCGCGATTGTGAGCGAATGGATCGGCGCGGATGTGGGCCTTGGCGCGCTTATCATCGACAGTACGTTCAACTACCGATCACCGCTTCTCTACGCCACCGTCTTCATGTCTTCGGGCCTGTCGGTGCTGCTGTTTGCGTCGGTGACAATCACGGAAAAACTCGTCGTGCGCTGGTAGCGCGCGGAAACACGCAACGCGCAGGCGGCGCGCGCGAAAACGTACGGCGCCTGTCGCGACCGGCAGAATTGAGGGAGATCAGATATGGCAGATCGCCAGACAACATTCGTGAAGGTTGAGGGGGCCGAATTGCCCGTGGTCGCGGATTGCGACGTCGTGGTTGTGGGCGCAGGCCCGGCAGGCCATGCGGCGGCGGTATCAGCTGCGCGCAACGGCTCCTCGGTGACGCTTCTGGAGCGCTACCACCATCTGGGTGGCATGGCGTCTGGCGGCATGGTTCTGGTGCTCGATGACATGGTCAACGAAGGCAATGAGGTGGTCACCACCGGCATCGTCAATGAATTTGTCGAGCGGATGGAGAAGCAAAACGGTGCCGTCTATCCGCCGTCGGAGGATTGCCAGACCAATTGGGAGATGTGGCAGAAATGGTCTCGCTGGGGCTGCATCGATTTCCACAAGGCGATGATGCCGCAACCGATCATTCATGCGGTGGCGTTTGATCCCGATGCCTGGAAACGCGTCAGCCTCGACATGGTGCGGGAAGCCGAAGTGAACCTGCGCACCCATAGCTGGTTCTCCGAAGTGCTGATGGAGGGTGGGCGCATCACCGGCGTGATCGCGCAGACCAAGGAGGGCCGTCAGGTGATCCGCGCGAAATACGTGGTGGACGCGACGGGCGATCTGGATGTCGGCAAGGCGGCGGGTGCCGAATATGTCGACGGGCAATACATCGTGACCACGGTGTTCCGCCTCTGCGATGTGGACACAGACAAGGCCATCGCCTTCGAATTCGCGGAGCCCGAGGAATACAAGAAGCTCGACCGGCAGGCGCGCCGCGTCATTGGCGGAGCCTGGGGCATGTGGTGGCTGAAAACACCGCTGCCGGGCATCGTCTGGTGCAATTGTCCGCACATGCCGGGCTATGACGGCATCTCGGTCGAAGGCATGGTCGCCGCCGAATATGAGGGGCGCGAGCGGATGATGAACCTTCTGCACTTCGCGCAGAAGAACATTCCCGGCTTCGAGAATGCCAAGATGCTGGGCGCGGCCGAACAGATGGGCATCCGCCAGACGCGTCTTCTGAAAGGCGAATATGTGGTCTCCAAGGATGACGTGAAATCGCGCCGCTATTTTGAGGATACGGTCTGCCGCGGGCGCGATTACTACACGCCCTATCGCGCCTTGTTGCCCACGGGGATCGATAACCTGATCGTGGCGGGGCGGCATTACTCGGTCGACAGCGATGCGCAGAAGATGAGCCGCGAGATCCCGCCCTGCATGGCGCAAGGTGAGGCCGCCGGTATTGCCACGCATCTGGCGCTTGAGGGCGACAAGGCCCTGCGCGACGTCGACTACAAGGCGATCCAGAAACAGATGCGGGCGCAGGGTGCCGATCCGGGCGATGTGCCCTCGCCCAATGCGCTGATCGAAGATCCGGTCGCGGCGGAATAACCAGAGGCAAAGCAGATGTCAGAGAAAATCATGCCGCTCAGCGGCGTCAGAATAATCGACTTCACGCAGGTGATGCTCGGGCCCTGCTGTACCCAGATGTTGGGTGATTTCGGCGCGGACGTGATCAAGATCGAGCGCCCCGGCGCCGGGGACCTCAGCCGCTCGTTTTATGGCGAGCGGAGCGAAGAGGCGATGAACAACGCGGTCTTCGCCTCGCTCAACCGCAACAAGCGCTCGGTCACGCTGGACACGAAATCCGAGGAGGGCCGTCAGGCCGCCCTTGATCTGATCAAGACCGCGGATGTGGTGGTGGACAACTTCCGCGCCGGCGTGATGGATCGTCTGGGTTTTGGCTACGAGGCGTTGAGCGCAATCAACCCAAGGATCATCTGCGCGTCGGGTACGGGCTTCGGGCCGAAGGGGCCGTATGCCCACAAGGGTGGGCAGGATGTACTGGCCCAGGCGATGACCGGGGTGATGGAGAAGACGCAGGATCCATCGATTCCGAAATCGATCTACCCCACCACGCTATGCGATTATTCCGCCGGAATGCATCTGGTCCAGGGCATCATGGCGGCGTTGCTGATGCGGGAGAAGACGGGGCGGGGGCAGAAGGTCGAGGTGTCCCTTTACGACAGCATGATCGCGATGCAGATGCAGGAGGCTGCGCAATGGTCCAAGCATCGCGAGGTGCTGAACTGGGCGGCCATGCCGCTGACCGGTGTGTTCGACACGACGGACGGCGCAATCGTGATTGTCGGTGCTTTCAAGGCAAACCCGTTACAGGACATCTGCGCGGCCTTGCAGATCGAGGATCTGTCGCCGGACTACCCGACCCTGTCCGACCAACGCGCGAACAAGCCGTTCCTGCAGGATACGTTCCGCGCGGCCATTGCGCAGAACACCTCCGCCTATTGGCTGAACCGGCTGGAGGCGGTGGACCTCCTCTGCGCGCCCGTTCGGTCCCTTGGCGAAGCGCTCGATGATGAGCAGACGGCGATCAACGGCATGCTCTGCGCGGTCGATCATCCGGTGCTGGGCGAGGTTACGCTGGTGGGCTCTCCGGTGCATCTGAGCGCTGCCCCGCTGACGGTCCGCCATCTGCCGCCGAAGCTGGGTGAACACACCGATGAGGTGCTGCAGGAACTGGCGGTATTGCTCCGGACCGAGGCAGCGGAATGAGCGTCATCTTCGATGTGACGGACCATGTCGCGCGGGTCACCATCGACCGGCCCGAGCGGATGAACGCCATCGATACGGCAACCCATCAGCGGCTCGGTGAAATCTGGGACGAGGTGGAGAGCAATCCCGATATCCGCTGCGCCGTGCTGACCGGAGCTGGTGATCGGGCGTTTTCTGCGGGGGCCGACCTGAAGGACGATACCGGCATGTCCGGGGTCGCGTATTGGAAAGGTTTGCGTGACGACGGCTACCGCGGCATCTCACTCCGCCAGATGTCGACGCCGGTGGTCGCGCGCGTGAATGGGCTGGCGCTTGGCGGCGGGCTTGAGATGGTACTCGGCTGCGATATCGTGATCGCCGCCGAGACCGCGCGCTTTGCCCTGCCCGAGGCCAAGGTGGGCCGGGTGCCGCTGGATGGCGGCATGGTGATGCTGCCCCGCCTGATCCCGCGCAACATCGCCATGGGCATGATGATGACGGGCCGCATGGTGCCCGCGCCGGAGATGGAACGCTACGGGCTGCTGAACGCCGTGGCGCCATTTGCGGAGTTGGATGCCGAGGTGGACCGATGGGTGGCTGATATCCTCGCCGCCGCCCCGCTCAGCCTGCGCGCGATCAAGGCCGTGGGGCGCCAGACGGCGGCCCTGCCGCTGCATGAGGCTTATGAGACCGGCGCGCCGGAACTGGTGGCGGCGTTGAGCTCAGAGGACGCCGATGAGGGCGTCGCTGCCTTTCGCGAAAAGCGCGCGCCGGTTTGGCAAGGGCGATAGGCCATGACGCTTGTGATCCTCAGCGCCTGCGTCGACGTGAAAGACGGGATCTGTACGACGTCCTGCCCTGTCGACTGCATCTATGAGGGCGAGCGGATGTTCTACATCCACCCCACCGAATGCATCGAATGCGGCATGTGCGAGACCATCTGCCCGGTGGACGCTATCCGCTATGACGATGAGGTGCCCGAGGGCGAAGAAGCCTTTGCGGCTTTGAACGACGCCGTGTTTCGGCTTGAAGATGGCACAATGGGTGAGCCCGGAGGCTGGGCCAAAGGCATGGACCCATTGCGCGACCCGCCAGCGTTGCGCGACCTGAAGCCCGGCCCGTCCGAGCATAGGGAAGCAAGCTGATGGGGGCGACCATTTCGGCGGCGGCGCCACCTGTCGGCTACGCGGGCGCGTCGATGCACGAGAGGTCTCTGGGAGAATGCCTTTGCGCTTCGGCCGGTGGCTGTGACGGGCTGAACGTCCTTGGCTCGACCGGCGAGGCCAATTCAATCGATCTGGCCGCGCGGCGCGATGTGACGGCTGCGGCGTCCTTGGTCCCAAGCGTCGAACACCTGGTCCGTTGGCGCATCGGCGATGCCCGATGGCAGGCCGGTACGCCCCCGTTCCCGCCGTTGACCTATGGGGCTGCGCGCAATCTTGAAACGGCCCTTTCGGGGCTCCAACCGGTGGAACCAAAATGACAAAGCACATGTCCCTGATCGACGGCAAATGGGCGGATTTCGGCAATTTCCAGCCGGATATCAATCCGGCCAACACCGATGAGGTGATCGCGGAGTTTTCCTATGGCGATGCTGGTGCTGTGGATCAGGCTGTGGCGGCCGCCAAACGCGCCGCACCCGGATGGGCCGCGACCACCCCGCAGGTCCGCCATGACCTGCTGGCCGCGGTTGGCACCGCACTGGGCACAAACGCCGAAGATTACGGGCGGGTCTTGGCCCGCGAGGAGGGCAAGACCCTGCCTGAGGCGATCGGTGAAGTGGGCCGCGCGAGCCAGGTCTTCAAGTTCTTCGCGGGCGAAGCGCTGCGCCTTGGCGGCCAGTTACACCCATCGGTGCGCCCCGATATCGACATCGAGATCACCCGGGAGCCGGTGGGTGTTGTCGGCCTGATCACGCCGTGGAACTTCCCCATCGCGATCCCGGCCTGGAAGACAGCGCCTGCGCTCGCCTTCGGCAATTGCGTGGTGATGAAACCCGCTGATCTGACCCCCGCCTGCGCCCAGATCATCGCCAAGCTGCTCGACGACAACGGCTGCCCGCCGGGCGTGTTCAACCTTGTTTACGGGCGTGGCTCGGTGGTTGGGGAGGCATTGGTCAACCACCCGGATGTGGACGCGATTTCCTTCACCGGCTCGGTCGATGTCGGCAGGAGCATGGCGGAAACCTGCGGGCGACTGCGCAGGAAGTTGCAGCTGGAGATGGGGGGCAAGAACCCGATGGTGGTGATGGATGATGCCGATATGGATGTGGCCGTGGATGCCTGCTTGAACGGCGCGTTTTTCTCCACCGGGCAGCGCTGCACAGCCTCCTCGCGGCTGATTGTTCAGGCGGGCATCCACGATTCCTTCGTCGAGAAGCTGAGCGCCGCGATGACGGCGCTTAGGGTGGGCGATCCATTGGATGCCGAGACGCAGATCGGGCCGGTGGTGGATGAGAAGCAACTCGCCTCGAACCTGAAATACGTGGATCTCGCGAAGGAAGAAGCCGCGGACGTCATCGGCGGCGACCGGTTGGAACTTGCAACGCCGGGGTTCTTTCAGGCGCCCGCGCTTTTTCTCGGCACCACCAATGACATGCGGATCAACCGCGACGAGATTTTCGGGCCCATTGCCTCGGTGATCAAAGTGGCGGGTCTGGAAGAGGCCATTGCCGTGGCCAACGACACCGAGTTCGGCCTCTCATCGGGGATCTGCACCACCAGTTTGAAATCCTCGCGGGAATATCGCCGCCGGGCGCAGGCGGGCATGCTGATGGTCAACCTGCCGACGGCGGGGGTGGATTACCACGTGCCGTTTGGCGGGCGGAAAGGCTCCTCCTTCGGGCCGCGGGAGCAGGGCAGCTTCGCCGCCGAGTTCTATACGACGGTGAAAACCGCCTATGTCTTCGCAGGGTAGCATGATGGCTGATGACGCTATCTGGACCGCGCGTTTCATGGGGCTCTGCGACCACGTGGCCTCGTGGTCGGAAGACCGGGACCGCCATGTGGGCTGCGTCATTGTCGGGCCGGAGGGCCACGAGGTGCGCGCGACGGGCTATAACGGCTTGCCGCGCGGGGTGTCGGCTGCCGACGAGATGCGGTTTGATAGGGCCAGCGGCGAGAAATTCTTCTGGGGTGAACATGCCGAGCGCAATGCGATCTATAATGCGGCGCGTGTCGGTGTGCCGCTCCAAGGCTGCACGATCTACGTGAACCGATTTCCCTGCGCCGATTGCGCGCGGGGGATCATCCAATCCGGAATCACGCGGGTCGTGAGCCCGCCGATCCCGGCGGCCGATGGCGCGCTGGACTACAGCTTTCAGGTCTCAAAGCAAGTGCTGACCGAGGCGGGGATCGAGGTTCTCCACCTCTGACACCGCGTCCGCGATGCGGGGCGCAGGACCCGCAACGCCAGCCATCGGGGCGGCGGTGATGATCTGGCAGCTCAACCGGCTCTCCGTCATTGGGTCGATCACAGGTTCCAGAACGTCGGCCGCCCCGTCCGTGGCAGTGTCACGTGCTTCGACCCAAGGCGCACCCACATCACTAGGACCGGGTGCGTCACGTGCACGATCCGCTGCATTCCGCAATCAGGCCCGCTACTCCGGCGGTCGCGGCGGTTTGCATGGGTCGGTACGGCAACGAAGCGGCTTGCGACCTCCATGGGTGACAAAATTATGGCCCCGTAGTTCGAGAGCGCCAGAGCCTGGACCATCCGGTCGAACGGCGCGGCCTCGTTCGCTTCATGGGCCAGCTGTGCGCGGGGGATTGGCCGAGACCGGACTTTCGATCCCGTGGACTGCCCCGACGGCGTCGTGAGTGATTATGGACCGAAAGGCGGCGAGATGGCCCGTCACCGTGTCCGGTAGGCCGCGCCGGTATGCAACTGGCAGGGCCGCGATGCGGATCGAGCAGATGCAATGCGGATCGAAATCGAAGTTTATCGTGACCGTTCGTCCGTCGGGTCCTACGCAAACGACGCATCCGGTAACAGCGCGTCGATCGAAGCCGCCGACCGAGCGGAGATGCAGATATCCCCGGCGACTGAACCCCAAGGACCTGATCGTTCCGCCGCTCTTCATCTCCGCGCCTCGTGGCCGCATCGTCTCGCAACATGTGGTCGCCAAGACGGTTTGGTCCTGTCAAGGCGCGGATCGGGGCCCCACCCTAGCTGCCCGGCGGTCGTGATTGTCATGACGTGAACCAAAAAGGCCGACGCGATAACGGTCGTCGCCGCGACGCTAGTTCCGCGCAGTATGTCCCCGACACATGGTGTCAGGCCACCATCCACTGCTTCCGCTGTTGCCGACACCTCGCTTACGACAGTGAAGGCACGAAAAAGGTCAGGAGCAGGTTGGCGCGATCCTGTTGCTGCATGTTCAGCCCGAGCCACGCTACAAGGCAGACGATGGTGCATCCCGCATCCTGCCGAGCGTCAAAGCGCGCCTCCGAATTCGCGCGTAAGTCCATCCGGTGGGAGATGTTGATGACGCGGTCCCGCTTCTAGTTGGCGTCCGGCAGGGCCTCGACAAGCGCCTTTGGATGCCGGGTGCGATTGGCGAAATACAGCCCCACGATACATCGGATCGCGTCGAAGCCAGACAGCTTGCCGAGAACAACTCGGACTGTCCGGTGCGATCTGTCCGAGCGCTCACGCAAGGACGAAAAACTCCGATGGGCGTGCTGCAATAGAGATCTGAACGGCTCACAGTAGCAGTCAAAACGTCAGAGCAGGACCAAGCAGAATGATACTCAAACACCTTTTGATGGGGATCTGCAGACCCACGATTGCCGCCATCCTCATAGGTTCAGCGGTGTACGCCGAAGATGTGCCACAGCGGCAGATCGCGTTGACGTTCGATGATGCCCCCCTGAGTGACGGTATTTGGATGAGCGGCCCGGAACGCACGCAATTGCTGATCGAGAACCTGAGGATCGCAGGGGTTAGCGAGGCTATGTTTCTTGTTCTGACGGGCAACATTGTGTCGGACGCCGATGCGGACCGACTCCGAGCCTACACAGAGGCCGGCCATACACTTGCCAATCATTCTCACACCCACCCTTGGCTGCGGGACACCGATCCGGAGATCTATTTGAAGGATGTGGATCAAGCATCCGACGTGCTTTCGGGCTATGACGCCGTCGCACCTTTTTTCCGCTTTCCCTATCTCGATGAGGGTGACACGCGTGAGCGCCGCCTGGAAGTTGTCCAAGGATTGCAGAGGCGGAGCCTTGCGAACGCATATGTGACGGTCGACACCTACGACTGGTATCTGCAAGTCCTTGTGAACGAGGCGGTTGAGGCAGGGCACTTGATCGACATGGACATATTAGGTGCGGTCTATGTCGACATCCTTCTGCGCGGGGTCACCCATTACGACGACCTTGCCCAAGTGTATCTCGGCCGCTCTCCACGTCACGTCCTCCTACTACACGAAAACGACCTTGCCGCGCTTTTCGTTCCGGATCTGGTGGCGGCGCTGGAAGCCGAGGGCTGGGACATCATTTCCGCCCGAGAGGCTTACGAAGACCCCATCGCGGACCAGCGACCGGACACCCAGTTCAATGGCCAGGGCAGGGTTGCGGCGATTGCCCGAGCCGCGGGGGCACATCGCCGGATTCTTGTCCCCCAAGTGGAGGAAGAGGACGTCCTGAGGGACCTTTTCCTTCGCAATGGACTGCTGCCCGCACCCAGCCATACAGAGTAAGGCCGAGGATATCATTCATACGTCCGCACCCGACTTCATTTTCCGTGATCACTGTGGGACTTGCGTGCCTGACGGCTGGACCATGCGCCACGGTGGTCCATGCCGAAATCCTCGACCTCCAGAGTGATGGAGCCTTGTTTCGGATCGATACCGACACATTGTCGCTTGCCGGTGCGCCAGATGGACAGACGACACGCGTTCTGTCGCGGCCGGGACTTGACGCTAGGACGACGGATCTCGTGTCCTCGCGGGCAGATGCGCGTTGGACGGCGGCGACGGCGGATGCGACTTTCCATGTCCGAGCCGCGGCGTCGGACGGTGTCCTGACGATCTCGGTCATGACGACGCGGGAAGGGGTGTTGCACTGGCCGATTTCGGCACCGCTCACCGATGTTCAGTACGCGTTACCGATCCTTGGCGAAGGACGACGGGTGACCGCGGATCACGGCCAATGGCAAGACTTTCTGGTCAACGTGCTCGACGGCCTGCCCGTGGCAGAACACATGACGCAGAGCTTTTCACCGAGCAGAACGCCGACTATTCCACAACATGGCTGCTTGAGACACCGTGGGATGGCGGTGTCAGTTATGCGGTGGCAGACAATCTGCTGTCAGTCGGTTTCCGCCAGGAATTCCCGCCGCTGAACCTCGACAATGGCTATCGGATCAGCGTGCGGTTCGGTCCGGCGAACTGGATCGACGGCGCGTTGATCAACCGCACTCACATGATCGAGACCGGGGCGTTCAGGTCCCTCGAGGACAAGATCACGGACCGCCCCAATGTCGCCGATCTCGCCGGCGCGCCGCCCATTTACCTGTGGGAACGGGGACCACTCAAGCCGGAAGACGTCACGGCTTGGCGCCGGTTCGTACGCGTCTTCGGCAGCCGCCGTGATGACGCCGGAACTCTGTCCCACGCCCTTTGGCAGACCATGCCGGATGACATGCGCACCGATGTGGACGCGGCGATCCAAGAGGCGCAGGGTGAGGAGGGGTTTGTCTCCGGGTACAGCCGGACGGTGATGACCCGCGCGATCAATGCGGCCCTGCCGGACGCCGTCCCGCGCCGCCCGGTTGACCCCTTGCCCGGAGGGCACGATCCCGCCGCCGGACCGGACCATGTCGCGGATATTCGCGCCGACTTGTTATCTGAGTTCGGCGGCAGCTTTGCTCCGCCCGAGACTTGGGGCGGCGATCTGTCGACGGGGATCGTGCAGCGTTTATCGGGCGCGGGGATCCAACATGCTTGGCTGGCGGTCGAAAACTGGCTGGATGCTCTGTGACACCCCGAGGCGGTGGCCAGCGCAAGGGCTGCGGGCTTTTTGATCGGCACCTACGACAGTTACGCCAGCGCGCACCCCGAGGCGGCCGGAACGACTTGGCAGACCGCCCAGATGGGCGATGCGATGCTGGAAGACGCGGCATTCCGCAACGCAACCGGAGAGGTCGTTTCCGGTTTCCGAGGGGCCGGCGCGTATGTCAACGCGGCCGTGCTTGCGGCCTACGCCGAGCGGCGTATCGAAGCGGTCTCCACCTCCGCCGGATTGAACAGCTATTTCCTCGATGTGGATGCGACGGGGCTGGTGTTTGAAGATTACACCGAGGGGCACCTGACCTCGCGCGTTGAAGCCTATGAAGCGATCAGAAACAGGCTGGCATTCGCCTCCGGCGATCTGGGCCTCGTACTTGGTTCCGAAACCGGCACGGCTGCATTCGCGGCTCAAATCGACTTCGCGCATGGGATCGCGACTCCGGTCTTCGATTGGATGGATCCCCGGATGAGACGCGACCCCGATCCGGAGTTCTACATCGGGCCCTACTGGCCCGTCGAAGCGCCCGACCGGTTCTTCACGCCGACCCGTGTCCCGCCCCTGTTGGAACGTGGCATCTACGACTCTGCCTTCCGTCTCCCCCTGTATCAGATCGCGCTGCACGATGCTGTGGTGACGAGCCATCACTGGCATTTCGGGTCCCTCAAGCCCGCAGGACAACAGGCAAGCAATGCAATGTTCGAACTGCTCTACATGGTTCCGCCCCTCTATCACCTGAGCGCCGCGACCATTGACCGCGACCTGCCGGAAATCGCCCGCCAGGTTGCGGCTTTTGCGCCGCTCCATGAACGTCTGATGACCCAGGCGATGGTCGGGTTCCGCTATCTGTCGGACGATTTTGTCGTGCAGGAAACACGTTTTGAGGATGGGACCGAATTGACCGCCAATTTCGGAACCGAGAACTTCATGCTTCCGGGCGGTGCAGTGCTGGAACCATCATCGATCATCGCCAACAGTCCGGGACAAGACCCGATACCCTTGGCCCCCATGCAAAACTGAAAGGAGATACCCCATGTCACTATTTGCCGTCAGAACGAGATCCGTCATGATCGGGCTGGCCCTTTGTTTTCTGTTTCAAACCGGCGGCGCCATGGCGGATATCGCCGTCGAACGCGACCTCGCCGATACGATCCACGATCTTGAAGTTGAGCTCGATGCCAGGATCGGTGTCCTGATCCGGGATAGCGCAACGGATTGGGAATGGGGCGTGCGTCAGGACGAGCGGTTCCTCATGGCGAGCACTTTCAAATCCGTCCTTTGTGGCGCGGTGCTGAACCGGGTGGACGAAGGAACGCTTGCGCTTGACGAACAGATCGAGATCAACGGGAGGGATATCATCGAATACGCGCCGGTCGCGGAGGAGCATGTCGGCGGAGCGCTGACGATCGGCGAACTCTGCTATGCGACCCTCGATCTCAGCGACAATACCGCCGCCAATCTCCTGTTAGAGCGATTGGGTGGCCCCGGAGCAGTGACGGCATTCTTGCGGAGCATTGGGGATCCCGTGACCAGGCTTGATCGCATCGAGCCCGAACTCAACCTCTTTTCTCCGGGAGATCCGCGCGACACCACAAGCCCGGCCGCCATCCTGACGACCTGGGAAGCGATGCTTACCGGCGATGCCTTGTCCCCGAATTCGCGTGGGCAGCTTACCGACTGGATGAGCGATGGCGGCGTGACCGGCGGACTTCTGCGGGCAAGTACACCCGAGGGCTGGCTGGTCGTCGATAAATCGGGGGGAGGTAGGGATTACACGCGCAACCTCGTGGCAATGGTGACACCCCCCGGCGGCTCGCCCTACTTTGTCGCGATTTTTCTCTCCGACACGCCGGCCGATTGGTCGACAAGGAATGCCGCAGTGGCTGAGATTGCATCCGACGTGGTCGATCTGCTCCGGACCCGCCATGTATACGACCAATAGAAAGCACTCACATCTCTGGAGAGGTTGATTTCTTGTTTGGGTGAACACCCAAGTGACGCCGAACGAAACCTGAATGTTTGGACTGCGGGTCGGTGCGTAACCTCTGCTGAAATGCGTTGGGAGAGACGTGTGATTTACGCATCGACCGGCCGAACATGAGTATGTCCTGCCAGTGAAGAAACAGTGACCTTTCCCCGCCATTAGGGCCGGTTTGATCTGGAATCTTCCGGTTGGGTTTCAGTTTTGAGCGGCAGCGTGGAGCCCGCAAGAGTCTCAAACGCTGGCGCGGTGGTTTTCATCAAGAACTCCGTTGGGGACAGGTATCCGAGCGCCGAATGAGGGCGCTTGGTGTTGTAGTGATTGCGCCATTGTTCGATTTTGTCGCGGGCATGGCGCAGGGATCGGAACCAATGCAAGTTCCGGCACTCGTCCCGGAATTTGCCGTTGAAACTCTCTGCGAACGCGTTCTGCACGGGCTTGCCCGGCTCGATGAACCGTAGACGCACGCCGGTCCGTTCGGACCAATCGAACATGGCCTTGCTGGTGCCTTCGGGTCCGTTGTCGAGGATGATTTCCTCGGGGAGGCCCATGCGAAGGGCCAGATCATCGAGGAACCGTGCCACGCGTGCCCCGGGGATTGACACATCGACGATTTGGCCGGGACAGAACCGGCTGTGGTCGTCGACGATGTTAAGCACCCGGAACCTTCGATAGTCCGCGAGTTGATCGCTGACGAAGTCCAAAGACCATCGTTGCATTGGCCTCTCAGGGACCTGCGGTGCGACACGATCTCGCCTGGGCAGCTTGCGCCGCTTCTTAGTCCGAACCTGCAAGCCATGCTCGGTGTAGAGCCGATACGTGCGCTTATGGTTCACAACGAGACCTTTCCGGCGCAGCATCGCATGCAGGCGCAGATAGCCGTATCGCCGGTTCTCGGACGCCAGCTCCTTCATGCGTTTGATCGCTGCCGCGTCATCCTTCTGCAAAAGCTGGTATTGCTGCACAGACCGAGCCAAACCGACGATCCGGCACGCGCGCCGCTCGCTGAATCCGCGCTCTGTCATCAGAAAGCCCACGGCTCGTCGCTTCGCCATGGGCTCACCAATGTTTTTGCAGCAGGTCCTTCATGGCGGACATGTCCAGCATCTGATCCGCGACGATCCGCTTCAGCTTGGCGTTCTCAGCTTCAAGGGCCCTGAGACGCTTCGCGTCACCGGCTTCCATACCCCCGTACTTTTTGCGCCAACTGTAGAACGTCGCCGAGCTTATGCCGTGCCGCCGACAAATATCGTCGGTCTTCGCGCCAGCTTCGCTCTCCTTCAGCACACCAATGATTTGCTCTTCAGTGAAACGCTTCCGCTTCATAGGTCTTCCTCCTTCATCCATTCAAAGGTGGAAAATCCCAGTTCGCAATGGCCCGGATATCGGGGAGAAGGTCACAAGCGGGGCAAGCCGCTGCTGCGGCTGCCGAGCGATGTCCACGTACTGGTGCTGTGCATCTTGCCATAGCACCACTATACCTTGTGGCGATACCCCACTCCAGCGCTAAACCTATGCGGTTGCCTTCGCGCGCTGATATGGTGACCGCTAGCGTGCGCTGTCCACTGGACTACAATCAACTGCGGTCGGCCACATTACCAGTTAACCAATTCACATGACCGAGCAATATGTTCGGATGAGTCGCCAGGCCTTCGAACGGATGATCGAGACCTTCGCCTTTCTAGAGGAAGAAGTTCTCGACATTTACGAACGTTTAGCCATCAGTCATCGTCTCATGCAGACGATACTCGACGCGACCGAACGCTCAGCGAGCTAGCCTCGCTTCGAGCCTCTTGCTCTTCGTGATTTTCCTCGCGGACGTCTCCGAGTCAGTCTTCGACAAAGTTTCGGCCTGGATCATAGAATGATTCCCAGCTGCCCCCTGAAGTGATTGGTGTGGACTTACCCTCGCGCTTCTACCATGCCATCTCGTCACAGCTTTGAATTGGTCTACAGCATTTTTCCTCGCAGCGCCTTTGGCCCGTCAGGTGTACCGAAATCTGCTGTAGAGCCTTGACCGTCACTATTGATACAAGCATGATTTTAAAGCACGAAAAGGGGTAACGAGTGTCACAACTAGCCACCCGAAGTGAACTCAAACGCGAGGATGTCCTGGAGCTTCTGGCAATTGCTTCTCGCATGGACGACGAGGCAATCAGTGACCTTCTCAGTATGTTCTGTGAACAAATGGGGGATCGGATTCGTTTTGCGAGCCTATGGAGGTACAATGTGTGCTCGAAAAGCATCTCCATCGCCGCGCGCTCGAACAAGGACTATTTCCCACAGCTTGGTCCGAACGGCGAAAACATCCAAGAGTTCATTTGTCCCACTACCTGCCCCGCAGTATCAAACATCCTTGGCCTAGACGCGGACGGCACAGTCGCCTCGGACAGCGATTTTATGCAGAGAAGAGTGGCCACTCATTCGATTCGTTCGTCCAGGATTTTTGGCAGATTTCACCCGGAGAAGGTTGTTGAGCTGGTCGAACTAGATGAGTTCGTGATGCTACCTATCGACACTCGCCACGCGCCTGGGCAAAATGGTGCTGGCAAAAATGCAGATCGAAACGAACTGGTTCTGGAAGAGCCGCCACGCTACTTTTGCTTGTTCTACTGTGAGCTGGGGCGAAGTGCCGACGCAGTGCATCACGAGGATATCGAGCTAATCAAGCGATGTTTGGGGAACATGATCTTCAACACGTTCAGTCGGCGTCGGCACGACATTATTGAGAAGCTGACCATACACTTAGCCGATATTCTGGATGATGATTCATCATTCTTGCTGGATCATCTCGTGTCTGATTCTTTGCCCTCGCGAAGCATCTTCAAAGTAACCGTTAACTCCCTAAGAGATGAGACTTTGAAAATTGAAGGGAGTTCGAGAAACCGGGGTAATCTAAGCCATGAGGACGCAAAACGAATATGGGATGTAGTTCCCGAGGACTGTAACCAACCAGTTAACATCTCAAAGCCTCAACTTCCAAAAGACTCTGGAACGGTCCGATCAATACTTGTTTGGCAGCGGCAAGGAGAAACAAAACGAGAGCGGACCATGTATTTCTTCTGCGATAAGGTATCGCACTGTCCCCTCCATGGTGCAGAGCAGCACGCTGGACTAGAGAACTTCGAGGATCATTTTGGCTTCGACGACGCCAAGTTGCTCGATGAGATAGGTGCACATATTCGCGCCTTCACTGAAACCAGTGAAGGTAGGAGCCGCCGAACCAATAGCGCACGGATCTTGGCTCATGAAAGCTCGTCGCCTTTCTTTGATATCAGAAACCTCTTGAGTAAACACAAGGAGTACCCAACCCTATTGCCCTGGGAGGAAGCTTCAGAACTCATTGAAAATGCTGCACGCCTTGGCCTTGCGATGGTCAAGATGAATACAGAAATGACTGACGAAAAACTTTCGAGAATTCGCGCTTATTCTGACACAACAACGGTTATGCTTCCGGCACTTCAACAGTTGAAGAGAACACTATTGGGAGTTTGTAAAGATGTGAGATTTCTCAACGACAACATTGAAGTTGTGGTAGGTCCAGGCTGTCGAACACTGCCGATAAATATGGATGTTCTGCAAACCATCTTTATCAATACCGTCACGAATTCAATAAAGTATGCTAATAAGAACCTAAAGGTCAAAGAACGTTGGTGTACCTTTCGCATTATGCGAATGTACTCTCCAGATGATCAGTCGTGGCATGGTTTTTCGAGGCAACTTGATCAACGCCGGTCGGGATTGTTGATATCAGCCACAGACAATGGAATTGGAATCAGTGACGCTGAGAAGCATCTCGTTTTCGAACAGGAGTGGCAGTCAAGTAATCGCGACGTTGCAAAAGGACTGGGATTGGGGTTGTGGCATGTGAGGCGGATTGTTGAGGCTCTCGATGGCGATATTTGGGTGCAGTCAGGAAGTGACCTTCGCCCTGAAACCAACGAAAAAACACGCGTTTCGGTTTTATTGCCGTTTCGTTTCTAAGACGGGGAGACTACGAAGTGACGAAGATTGCGGTGCTCGATGATAAGGGCAGGCTGATTGATGATTTCAAGGAAATTTTGGAGGTAGAGATACCGGAGGCAGAGTTCGATCCTTACGAACGTGCAGACGATGCCCTAGACGCAATAGAAGATGGAGGGCAGTGGGACATTTGGATCGTTGATCTAATGATGGCCAGAGGACGCCTCACAGCTGTTGAAACCGAAGATGGTCTGTCCACTGGCATTCGGGTCATCGAGCGGCTCGTGGCGGCAAACGCCGTTAGCTGTAAAGTGATTGCCTATACTTTACGCGACGTAAATCATGAGGAGCATTTCAACAATAACACTGAAATCATGATTTGCCCGAAGAAGGATTTTACAGTTACTGATATTGTAAAGAAAACGAAGTCCCTTCTGGCGGATGCCGCAGCATGAATGTGGTTCGCGCAGAGGCGCCTAATGAAGGTGCTGCCAAAACTTCGACGGGAAGCAAAGCAATACATCGCCGCCTACAGGCCAATAAAGGCCTTCGTTTTGCAATTTCTTCAGGTGCAGGGCTTGTCGTCGTCTTTGGCTCGGTTGTTGGTGGTGTAGTTGGTTGCTTGGTATTCTTTTGGTGGTGGCCAAACGTAACCAATGTTCCGCTCACGGCTGTGAACCTATCTGAGACGCTGAACTTCGCCGGTGTGATGATAACGATATTGGCATTTGTGTCCGCGTTTTACATCCTGGTTGTTGCGATCGACGCGTTTAAGATTTCTTCGGATATCGCTGAGAATCGTCAGTTCATTGATGATAATAATTCACGGCTGGACAAATTGGAGCATTCCCTTGGGCAGGAGGAAAGGCGTCTACAAGTGCTGCAGGACCAGGCAACCGATCTTCGAAACGAGGCGCAGCTCTCGGCAGATATCTTGCACGAGCTAAATACTGCTGAAGAGGACACTCGAAAGATGCTCAGACGTTTCGAAAGAACGCATTCAGCGCTCGCAGCAATCTGTGACAGCCTAGAAACAAACGATGCCGAGGATTTGGCCAGAGCAAAAGCGTACACCAGCATGGTTGGGGACCAACTTTCCGAACTAATTGACGACAACGAGCACAGGCGCGCCCGGATAGTATTGCTCGCAAGCATGGTCTCTGGCGACCTGCCGGGATTGGCCTGTGTTGAGGATCATCACATTCAGGCCCTGCGATCAGAGGCGGAGGGTGGTGGACCGCAGGCAACTCGTGCAGATGCAGTTCTCACAAAGTATAGCGTTTGGCTTGCGGAGCACGATACTACGGAAGAACTACCTGGAGTTAATGAGTAAGGCGGGACGCCACCTTTCCTGTGCTTCTTCTTTCGCTCTGCTAAAGACTGCAGTACGAAGATTCTGCGCGCTAAATTGCTCAAAATTCGACGCGGTGGAAGAAAGCGCAAGATAGCTTTTGAGACTAAATAGAGACTTTGGGATGTGGGCGGGCTGACGTCCGCTTCCGGGACTTTACCGACCTTCGAATTCGGGCCCTCGCTGACGCAGCATGATTTCGCAATCGCGCCATGCCCTTCACTGCGATGCAGCGCATGGCGCCGAAGCAGCCGTTTGAAGGCGTCGATCTGGCCCGAACCGAGACCGTGCTTTCGCTGCTGGCAGAGCCGACCATCGAGACACGGACGAAGTTGCTGTTCAGTGCATCGGTAGTGACGGCCGGATTTGGCCCGAAGCGGATCTTCGACCAGATTGAAGCGACCATCCGCCCCACGAAGGATTTGGGAACTCCATGCGCTCGGTCGCCGCCCAACCTACGTTGATGCAGACTATTTCTATCGGGTTCTGCGCCATATGCTATGCTTCCATCAAACGCTCAGGCCCTCAGCGACATCGAGCTTACAGGAGGTTCGCCATCGATGCCCCACCCGCCCCCGAACGTGCGTCATTTCGGCGACCTAGACGGCAGAACTTTCCTTGTGTGTATTGGTGCGATGAAGTGCGCGACAAGCTGGGTGCATGCCTACATGAACACACTTGAAGGCTTGACAGTGTCGCCTCTGAAGGAAGTGCATTTCTTTGATGCGAAATTCTCCGCCCACGCGCTGGGCGACATGGACGCCTTCGCGATCAAGCGGGCGGGCCTGCATCTGGCTCGCTCGGGCAAGGCTGTCGAGAACTTACTGCTCAGCACTGATTTCCAGGCCAGCGTCGACCGCATGCAGATGGTCTATGACGACAATGCCTATTTCTCTCATTTCGCGCGGCTTGCCTTGCCCGGTACGCGCACATTTTGCGACGTGACCCCAGCCTATTCGGTTCTGGGCCCAGAAGGCTTCGCTTACATGCGAGAGTTCTTTGCTACACAATCCATGAATCTCAAATTGCTCTTCATCCTGCGCGACCCGGTCAACCGCCTCTGGTCGCAATTGAGGCATTTGCAGGAGATAAACCCGGACGGCAGAATTGCCGAGCGTTGGGCCGAGGCGATCGAGTCGCCCGCGATAATGGCACGGGCAGATTATGCAGGCACGATCACGGATATCGAGATGAACCTGCCGCCCGAAAACATGCTTTGTCTATTCTATGAAGACCTTTTCGAAGAGGCCACACTGCGACGGCTGTGCGAGTTTGCCGATGTCCCCTATCGGCCCGGCAACACGGCTGAACGGCGCAACAAGACGCGTCTGGAGATGGACCTGCCCGACGAAGCAACGCGCACATTCCGCGAGGTCCTTTCTTCACAATACGAGTTCTGCCATGATCGCTTTGGGGCCGAAGTCCCCGCGGAATGGCTTCACTGAGATGTCAGGTTTTCCGTACCTGATGCAGCCTCACTTTCGTGTCATGCTATTTCAATAATTTACGACCAATACCGCGTTTTGCGGGCAGTTTTATTTAGGAGAATTCCAATGGCTGAAGATGGACTCGGTTTCAGATTTGTTGACCACGACGAGATTATTTTCAATGGAGACGATGCCGCAATCCGCGATGCGGGTATGCATCTTCTCAAGGAAGTCGGCTACGACGAATCAACCCAGCATTTCTCCAAGGGAGCACCCTTGGTAGAGGTCGGAGACGCAAAGGCCATGATCGGCGTAGGCGAGATGGACGACATTGGCCATATGTCGTTGTCAGAAGGTTCAGATTTCTTCCTGTTCTGAAGGAATTGGCCATCGTGCCGAGTCCGTTTTCCAGACCCTGCGCCGGATTGCTTCGACGCAGGAAAACCTCTTTGCCATTGGAAACGCGCTCACGCGGTTTGCGCAGAGCTGAAACGCTATAGCGGAACTCCGCCAATTCTTTTTCGTCGCCGAACCTCAAGATGTTCAAGATCCACTTGGCCTTCATTGACCCCAAGAAAGACGAAATCCGGAACTGTGAACGAATGACGGTCTTGCTGGCTGAGCTAACCTTGGTGAGCGTCGCAGCGATCGATCACTTCCCTTCCTTAGCAGTCAATTGTGTACAGCGCAGCATCGGTAAGTGTGGGCTCAGCACCGACCAACGCCGCATGAGCTACGGACTCCCGCTTTGAAATGGCGAACGGCAGGGCCGCTCGCCAAGTTGCACTAGATGTCGATGCGCTCTGCGATAATCAGGGCATCCTCTAGTTCAACGCCAAGGTAGCGCACCGTGCTGTCGACCTTGGTGTGGCCGAGCAGCAGTTGGACCGGATAACGTACAAAGACTTTCGCACATTTGACCACGCAGGGGGCCCCTTTCAAACTGGCTGAGAGGAGCTGAGAATGGACGAGAACGAGACACCGAAGCCGATGGGACAAGTGATCCAGATCGATGAGGCCCGGATCCGCGACCACCTGGGCGAGATGGTGCGCGGGACGGTCGAGGAAGCGCTGAACGCGATGCTGGACGCTGAAGCCGACCGCCTGTGTGGAGCGGGCCGGTACGAGCGGAGCGAGGGCCGAAAGGACACGCGGGCGGGCAGCTACGAGCGGTCGCTGGACACCAAGGCCGGCGCGGTGAAGCTCAAGATGCCGAAGCTTCGGCGCCAGACATTCGAGACGGCGATCATCGAGCGTTACCAGCGTCGGGAGAGCTCAGTCGAAGAAGCGCTGATCGAGATGTACCTGGCCGGGGTTTCGGTACGGCGGGTCGAGGACATCACCGAGGCGCTCTGGGGCACGCGTGTCAGCCCAGGTACGGTGAGCAATCTCAACAAGAAGATCTACGCCAAGATCGACGAATGGCGGCACCGGCGGATCGAAGGGGAGCACCCGTATGTCTTCCTCGACGGCATCGTGATGAAGCGGAGCTGGGCGGGCGAGGTGCGCAACGTCTCGCTCCTGGTGGCCATTGGTGTGACCACCGACGGCTATCGTGAGATCCTGGGCATCGTGGAAGGTCCCAAGGAGGACAAGTCCGGCTGGTCGATGTTCCTGCGCCACCTGGCCGATCGCGGGCTCTCAGGCGTTCAGCTGATCGTCTCGGACGCCTGCCGGGGTCTCGTGGAGAGCGCCGCCGAAGTCCTGCCCGACGCGCAGTGGCAGCGCTGTGTCGTGCATTTCTACCGCAACGTCTTCAGCCTTGTACCCGCCGGCAAGGTCCGGGACATCGCGAAGATGCTGAAGGCGATCCATGCGCAGGAGAACCGCAAGGCCGCAGCCGAGAAGATGACTGCCGTCATCGCCGGGTTGCGCGCCAGGAGGCTAACGAAGGCCGCCGAGCTGCTCGAGGAGAGCGGCCACGAGACCCTGACCTACTACGGCTTCCCAGACAGCCATTGGGTCAAGCTGAGAACCAACAACCCGCTGGAGCGCATCATGCGGGAAATTCGCCGCCGGACCCGCGTGGTCGGGGCGTTCCCGGACGGCAAGTCCTGCCTCAACCTGGCAGCGGCCTGCCTTCGCCACATCGCAGGGACGCAGTGGTCCACCCGAAAGTACATGAACATAACGCCGCTATTCGCGGATCAAACCGAGGGAGCCGTCGTCGCGTGAAAACCAAATGTGCGAAAGATCTTTGACAGTACCTTGGACCGCGCTGAGGTTGCCGGTCTTTCGGTATATCTCCGCCGCCTTTGTCCGGCGTAGCGAATGGGTGCCATATCCACTCGGCTCTAGCCCGATCGCTGTCACCCAATCACGCACCAAGCGTCCATACTGGCGGGTTGAGATATGTGGCCGATCATGGAAACGGCTGGGAAACATGAACCGACCCGCAAACATTTCCGGTGATTTGACCCAAACCAGCACGGTTTCGCGTGTGTTTTTCGTTAGTTCGAACTGGACCGGTCGCTTCGTTTTGCTCTGGATGACCGATACACGTTCCCGGACGCGATCATCTTTGACGAGGTCGGAAACAAGCAGTTTGACCAGATCACAGCCGCGCAGCTTGCTGTCGATAGCGACGTTAAACAAAGCCAGATCGCGCAGATGCCCCGCCAGCTCGAGCCTGGCCCGAATCGCCCAAACCTGCTTTGGGAGCAAAGGTAGTTTTTGACCGATAATCCGTCCCTTGTTCCAGGCTCGACGTTTGGGAGTGGTTGCGGGAAGTTGGACTCTTGGCATGATTTGCCCTCCGATCCACCCTCCAAGCCCATTCACCAGCACCGCGCTGGCAGTGGGCTTTTAACATCCTCGCTAACGGCAGTTTTCAGAAGCCGACGGACAGGGCCGTTGCTGCAAGGGCACTCGGCCGCTTCGAGCCCAAATTGTCGGATGCCGCGAATACGATGAAAGGCCGCTATTGGAATGATCCAACCCAAGACTGCTGACATCTAGTTGGCAACAGTGTCTTGGTACAAGCCAACGACAACAGTCGAAAGTTGAGAGAGTGCAGCATTCACAACATATGACGGGGATCGTCCTCGTTGCGCTTTCAGCGGTTGTTTTTAGTGTCTCTGGCGTCCTGACAAAGATGATCGAGGCTGATGGTTGGACCATAGCTTGCTGGCGCGGGCTAATAGGTGGACTGGCCGTCATTGCTTATGTCGAATACCGCAGAGGCGATACTCCACGAAGTCACGCGTTTCGATTGGGTCTACGAGGCTGGATACTGGCGAGTGTCGGCAGCGTTGCGAGTATCGCATTTATCTATGCGTTCAAACTGACATACGTGGCGAACGTTGCCGTGATCTATGCCACTGCCCCGTTTTTTGCAGCTGGCTTGGCTTGGCTAGCAATGCGGGAAGTCGCTAAGGGCCGCACCTTGTTTGCAGGTGCTCTTTCATTACTTGGTGTCGCAATCATCGTGTCCGGTGGGCTGGGTGTCGGAAAGCTGCCCGGCGACCTGCTGGCCGTTGCGATGACTGTGGGAAATGCCGCCTACATCGTTCTAATACGCAAGTTTGCAGATGTGCCGGTCGTCTGGGCGGGCGGAGCATCGGCATTGCAACTCTTCCTTGTCGGTGCGCTGATTGGGACGCCTTTTGATGTCTCAGCGCAAGATGCAGCGTTGCTAATCCTGTTCGGAGTGACCTTCGCCGCTGCGGTAATACTCTGGACAGAAGGCACACGGCTCATTCCGTCGGCACAGTCAGCTATTCTGGGAACGGTCGAGATACCCTGCGCAACACTGCTTGCATGGGTAATTTTGAAAGAATTTCCGCCTATAGTGGCGGTTCTTGGCGGGTTAGTTATCATGCTTACGGTCTTGTGGCACGCGGCTATAGACTACCAACAAGAGAAGCGCGGAGATTTGCAATAGCAGATGGGGTGGATGGCTCCCGCTCCCCGGCGTCGCAATGCGCCATACTGCAGGTGTCAGAATCTGCGATAGAGAGGAGCCACCCCATGCAAGTTACCACCGTCGGCCTCGATTTGGCCAAGACCATCTTTCACGTGCATGGCGTCACTGAGGACGGAGAGGTTGCGTTTAGTCGGTCTCTGCGCCGGTCGCAGGTTCTGCGGTTTTTCGACCGTCTCGCGCCCTGCCTTGTCGGCGTCGAAGCCTGCGCGTCGAGCCACTACCGGGCGCGTGAGCTGTCGAAGCTGGGTCACACGGTCCGGCTGATGCCGCCGATGTATGTCAAACCCTATGTGAAGCGCGGCAAATCTGATGCTGTCGATGCAGAGGCGATCTGCGAGGCTGTGACACGCCCAACGATGCGGTTCGTGGAAACCAAATCCGAAGAACAGCAGGCGCTTCTGTCGCTGCACCGCGCGCGCGACTTTGTGGTTCGCCAGCGTACCCAGTTGATCAACATGCTCCGAAGCCTGGCGGCGGAGTTTGGCATCGTGATTGCCCGCGGCGTTGCACGGGCGATCGATTTTGCGAATGGGATCATCGAAGGCGATCACCCGGAGCTGCCAGAGCTTGCCCAGGACGTACTGCGCGTTCTCAGCCGACAGTTGGTCGACCTCCACAACCGGCTCGGCTGGTATGAGATTACCATGCGCATTCAGGCCCGCCTAAGCAGACAAGCGCAGCTTTTGCAGACCATTCCCGGTGTGGGGCCGGTTACTGCCTCGGCCGTGGCCGCGACGATTGGCTCGGGCCACCAGTTCCGCAGTGGTCGAGAATTTGCCGCCTGGCTGGGGCTCACGCCGCGCAACCATTCCAGCGGAGGCAAGGAACGGTTGGGCAAGATCACGAAGATGGGTGATAGGTATCTGCGCCAGCTCATCGTGGTAGGTATGACGTCACGCGTCCGGCAGGTCGCCAATCATCCAGAGCGGGCCGATCCATGGCTCGCGGACTTGCTGCAACGAAAGCCTGCGCGCCTTGCGACAGTCGCCATGGCCAACAAAACCGCCAGGATCATGTGGGCAGTGCTCACGAAGAACGAACCGTACCGCCCCCACACCGCCTGAGAACGAAAGAAACAACGAGATAGCAAGACCGACGATGTGATGGTGTACCCTTCAGCCGCAACGATCAGGACACTCCGCCGAATGTCCCGGGTGTCACTGCCCGCAAAGCAGTAGGGAACCTAATCTGCGGATCCCATCAGGGCCAGCGGTCAAGACCGCGCAAACAGGCCCCTCTCGGCAGATTTGCTGTGCAAATCGCCTGCCGGGCAATGGGACCACAAGACCGCTTCTGAAAAGGTACACGCAATCCCATTTAACCCTTGCTATGCGGGCGCCATCCACACAGGACATTCGTGCGATCAGACCCGATGGTCACAGAGTCCCGCGACCTGTAAATTTCGGTCCAATTCTCTGCTGCGCTATGAACGAATGGCGACTATCCCTGCCGCCGCGCAGCGTCGAAGACTGAGCTACTGCGGCGATTTTCATGCTGCGAGCGCGCGCAGCGAAAAAACTGAATTCACAAGTTGGGCTCCTTCCGGTCATCAGCTGCGCGCAGAGCGAACGTCTGCTCCTGACCAAAATCGTGGTTAGCACTTGGCCTCGGAATCGAATTGGAGGTCGAGATGGCGCGATTTCAAGCCGGGATATTCGATCCCACTCACACAGGGTTGAGCATTGCTGAACTTATCGGAACACGACTTTCGATGAGACTAAAAAGAGACTGAGCTGACTTTGTGGCGCTGGGATACCGGTTAACTAATTGATTTTGTTTGGAGGCGAGTACCGGGATCGAACCGGTGTACACGGATTTGCAATCCGCTGCGTAACCACTCCGCCAACTCGCCGCGGTGGTGCGTGTTTTGCATAAGTGAGGCTTCCATCTCCGACAACCCCCAATCGTGGCGCGTGGGCCACTGTAACCTGGCAAGAATTGCCGCGGCTGTGCCCTGTGGTTCAGCGTGCGGTTGCGCGTGTTTGGGCTATGTGCGATGACAAAATCCGAAACTAGACGAAATGGTTCAGTTTGATGTCCGACTTCACACAGCGCCGCGTCACGATGGTTGATACGCAAGTCCGCCCATCGGATGTAACCCAGTTCCCGATCCTCGATGCCATGCTCAACGTCCCGCGCGAGGTCTACGTCCCGGACGCGCAGCGGGATCTGGCCTATGTGGACGGGCCGATCGACCTCGGCGACGGGCGGCAATTGCTTGACCCGCGCGCGATCGCGAAGCTGCTGGAGGCCCTGTCACCGACGCCAACGGACCTTGTCCTCGAAATCGGCGTGAACGGCGGCTACACCACCGCACTTTTGGCGCATATGTCCGAGGCCGTTGTCGCCGTGGAAGAAGACGACGCCCTTGCCAAGGACGCGCAGGCCGCGTTGAGCGATCAGGGCGTGGATAATGCGGCCTTGATCACCGGCCCGCTGGTTGCCGGAAGCGCCAAGCACGGGCCGTTCGATGCCATTGCGATGTTCGGCGGGGTCGAGGACATCCCGGTCGAGATCACAGACCAACTCAAGGATGGCGGCAAGATCGCCGCGATCTTCATGGATGGCCCGCTGGGTGAAGCCCGGATCGGGTTCAAATCAGACGGTCGCGTATCCTGGCGCATGGTTTTCAACGCGACGGCCCCGATCCTTCCGGGCTTTGCGAAGGTCCCAAGTTTCGAATTCTGATCGGCAGGCGCAAAAATCCACTGACAGAGCGCGATCAACAGACTAAGTTATCCACAAGCAAAAGCAGCAATAATAATAATCTACAGGCGGAAGGAGCTTATCATGGCTCAAAGCTGGACCTCCCGGATGCGCAAGGCATTGACGGCGATTACGATATCATTTGCCACGGTCCTCCCGGTGCAAGCCGACGGTTTGCGGCAGGTCATGGTTGATGCGTACCGGCACTCTAACCTACTGGAACAAAATAGATATTTGCTCAGAGTGCAGGATGAAGGCGTGGCGCAGGCGGTTGCGCTGTTGCGCCCGGTGCTCACCTTCGTCGCCTCGACCAGCCGTGATGTGATCAACAATACGTCGAACGCATCTGCCACGCTTGTCGCGGAATACCTGCTTTATGACGGCGGTGCGCGTCGCTTCGCGCTGGATGCGGCAGAAGAAACCGTGCTCGCCACCCGCGAACAACTTGTCTCTTTGGAGCAACAGGTGCTGCTCGATGCGGTGACGGCATACATGAACGTTTGGCGGGATATGCAGGTGGTCGGTGTGCGCGAACGCAACGTGCGCGTGATCACGCAGCAGCTGCGCGCCGCGCAGGACCGCTTCGAGGTCGGCGAAGACACGCGCACCGACGTGGCCCAGGCCGAGGCGCAGCTTGCAACGGCGAGATCGCAATTGGCTGGCGCCCAGGGGGCCCTCGATATCAGCCGGGAGCTGTTCAACCTCGCTGTAGGCCGCTACCCCGGCGGGCTGTCCGGCCCAGGGTCCTTGCCCCATCTGCCGCGGACCGAAGAGGCGGCGCGCGCGCTGGCGCGCCAGGAACATCCGGCCATCCGCGCCCTGCAACACGAGGTGCGCGCGGCAGAGCTTGGGATCGAGCAGGCTCGCGCCGGTCTGCGCCCGCAAATCGCCCTTGAGGGGCGCGCGACGGAGACATTCCTCAATCCCAACCCGCTGGCCGAGGGCTCGTCCGCCACGATTGGTCTGACCCTGACCCAACCGATTTACCGAGGTGGTCAGCTGCTGTCCCTGGAGCGGCAATCGCGGGCTCAGGCGTCGGCAGTGCGAGCGAGTTTGAACCAGCAGGTTCGGCTGAATTTGCAGGCCGTCGGCAACGCATGGGCGCGGATGGAGATTGCCTCGGCCCAGATCCAGGCCGCGGATCAGCGGATCGCGGCGGCCGATCTGGCCTTTCAGGGGGTCAGTGAAGAGGCATCGCTAGGCGCGCGGACAACGCTTGATGTGCTGGACGCCGAGCAAGATGTGCTCGACGCACGGATCAGCCGGATCGAAGCCCAGACGGACCTCTATCTCAGCGGCTATCAGCTTCTCGCGGCATCCGGGTTGCTGACCGTTCAGAACCTGCATTTGCCGGTTCCGGAATATGATCCCGCCGCCTATGCGAACCTGTTCTCGAACGCCCCGGCGCGCGTCAACAGCCCGCAGGGGGCGCAGCTTGACGCCGTGCTGGAGCGCGTCGGTCGCGATTGACCCGGTCCTCGCCCGTAACTGACGGACGGGCGCGGGGCCTGCAGATGCCTTGCTTTTGAGGTAAATCCAATGCGGGTCGTTGCCATGATCTGTTGTGTGAATCTGTTGATTTGGGTATCTTCCCGGCGAGTTGATCATCAGAACGGCCCGAAAACGGGCGACAAATGATGCGAGTAGGGGCTGCGGCCCCTCCCGCGTCAGAGGAGAGCATGAATGTCTGATCCTGCGAAATCGCCGGAAGAGATTGAGGATGTGCTGGCATCCGTCCGTCGTCTGGTCTCCGATCATGGCGCGAGTGGCACGGATGGCCCGTCTGCCGGAGCGATCGCACCTCAGAAGGACGCGTCTGCATCCGATGGGGGCGCGCGGCTGGTCCTGACGTCCTCCTTCCGCGTCGCGGATGCGGAAGCCCCGTGGGCCTCCGGCGAGACGGACGGCGAAGATGCCTCGACGGATCAGACCGATACGCTGGCGTCCGAGTTGCTGACGGCGGAGGATGAGGATGGGTCCGACGATCATCCGCAATCCACGTGGCAGCCTGATGATCGGATGGCGGAATTCGATGTCGTCGGCGGTGATGGCGCTGCCGGGGATGCGGATGACGGGGCCGACAGGTCCGCTTTCGAGGCGTTGGAAGACATCTCGCAAGATGACCTGACGGATCTCTCGCGTCTCGATGGCGCATCATCCATGCCGGAGACGTTCGAATCCGATACCGGCGATGAAAACTGGCCCGGCGAAGGGGCCGAAGCGGCCCTGTTGACGCTTGTCGCCCGCCGCGATCCTGCGGCTGAGCCGCGCACGAGCGAGACGGAGCCCGACATCGCCGAGACATTCGATGGCGATGATGCGTCGGATGCACTCGACGAGCACGAAGGGGCAGAGGCTGCAGTGGCAGGGTCGGAATCGGCCGAGGCTGACGTGTCCACGGAGGAAGACGACGATATTTCCGAGCCTGAATTGGCCGACGGAGGCAGTGAAGCCGGCGATATGGTGACGGCCGAGCCCACCGGCGATCATACTGGGGACATTGACACCAAGATGTCCGGCGCAACGGCCGGGGAGCCGGATATCGGGCATTCCCCTGCTGAGTCAGACGATGACGCGGAGCTTGATGCCGGGCCCCAGGAGATGCGCACGCCGTTGTTCTCCCGCCGCGCGCAGACCGCTGGAGATGTTGACGCGGAGGCGGATGCCGAAGACACGCCCACCGATGAAGATGAAATGGTCCTCGACGCCATGAGCGACGAGGCAGAGGGCGATGCATCGCTTTTTGCTCTGACCGACGAGGATGATGGGGTTCTCGACGAGGAAACACTGCGTGAGATCGTCGTCGACGTCGTGCGTGAAGAGTTGCAGGGGGTTCTGGGCCAGCGCATAACCCGAAACGTTCGCAAATTGGTGCGCCGCGAAGTTCGCCTTGCGCTCGCGGCCGCAGACCTCGAGTAACCGGCTCCTCCGCCCCGAAGATGCACTGCCTCCGATCACGTCAGCGTCCCTGTGCGGAATGAAGTCCCCAAAGAATGCCCGGCGGCCGACGTCGCGCATCTGAACTCAGGGGGGCGGCGCGCGGGAGATCCGCACCTCCAAAGGGCGGCACACCGGTCTGGTCCGCCGGGTAAAGGAGTAAAGCCCTATTGACCCCCGGGACCCCGCGTCTGACCTTGCTGCCATGTTTCCGATCCGCGACCATAACCCCTCCGAAAGAACCGCCTTCGTCACCTGGGCATTG
The DNA here is from genome assembly GCA_947494975.1 of uncultured Roseicyclus sp. Taxonomy (GTDB): domain Bacteria; phylum Pseudomonadota; class Alphaproteobacteria; order Rhodobacterales; family Rhodobacteraceae; genus Gymnodinialimonas. The sequence continues at coordinate 571,647 of CANLXA010000002.1, forward strand.
ATCTTCACGAATGTGGTGATCTTCCTGCTCTATTACCCCGCGCTGTTGGGAGATGACGTGGCGCTCGAAGCTTTCTATCGCAACTGGGGTCTGGTGCCCGAGCAGGTGCTGTCCGGCGGCCCGCTGCAGCCGATCGTGACATCCATGTTCCTGCATGGCGGCTGGATGCACCTGATCGGCAACATGCTGTTTCTCTACATCTTCGGCGACAATCTTGAAGACCTGATGGGCCATGTCGGGTTCGCGGTGTTCTATCTGCTGGGTGGGCTGGCCGCAGCGGGCGGGCAAATCCTGTCCGATCCGTCCTCTACCCTACCGATGGTCGGGGCCTCCGGGGCCATTGCCGGGGTGATGGGCGGCTACCTGTTGATGTTCCCCCGCGCACGGATCGACGTGCTGGTGATCCTGGTGGTGATTGTGAAAGTCTTCACCATACCGGCCTGGCTTATGCTGGGGCTTTGGTTCGGCCTGCAACTGGTGAATGGATTGTCGATGGACCTGGTGGGCGGTGGCGTGGCGTATTGGGCCCATGCGGGCGGGTTTGTGGCCGGTCTGATCTTGACCCTGCCGATCTGGTTGCGGCGGGGCGGGCAGGGATATTGGGCCGAATTTGGCGGCAAGCCACCCCATGACGAGGTGGAGTACCGCGTTGAGCGGCGGGGACGCTCCCCCATCCCCGCAGTGCGCCGGGTGCGATCCGTCAGGGAAGCGGAGCGGCCATTGGGGGATCTTGGGCGCATCCCGCGTGCGGGCTCGCGGCGCGGCGCGCCGGGGCCGTGGTCGGGCCGCAAGGATTAGCGATTGTATTGGCGGGGGCGGGGGCCGAGACGCGTCACGCGCGCTCGGAATACTCCATTGTCTCGGTGTTCACGATGATGTCCTCATCCTGACCCACGAAGGGGGGCACCATGACCTTGACGCCGTTGTCGAGGATCGCCGGTTTGAACGAGTTCGCGGCCGTCTGGCCTTTGACCACCGGTTCGGTCTCGACAACCTTGCAGGTCACTTTCTGGGGCAACGTCGCATTGAGCGCTTCCTCGTCGTAGAATTCCACAACTATGGTCATGCCGTCCTGAAGGAACGGGCGCCGCTCGCCCAGAAGGTCGGCCGGCAACTCGATCTGCTCGTAGGTTTCGGCGTCCATGAACACGAGCATTCCGTCGGATTCGTAGAGGAATTGCTGGTCCTTCTGCTCCAGGCGGACCCGCTCCACCTTGTCGGCGGACCGGAAGCGCTCGTTAAGCTTGGAGCCGTTGCGCAGATTGCGCAATTCGACCTGTGCAAACGCGCCGCCTTTGCCGGGCTTGACGTGATCGACCTTCACCGCGGCCCACAGGCCGCCATTGTGTTCCAGCACATTGCCGGGGCGAATCTCGTTACCGTTAATTTTTGGCATGTGGCAAAACCTTGGCGAAACCTTGAGAAATCGTTGACGGCTCCTATATCTGGGCGTTGGAGGGGTGTCCATACACCGGAAAAAGTGCGGAAAATCGCGTAGCATTGCGCTGAGCGAATACCACATATGCGAAATTCGCATCCCTGCGGAGCACAGAATCTGGGCATAAGGACCCTCATGCCAAAAATGCAAGAGCAATAAAAAGGAAGACGGAATGCGGGATTTCGTTGACGGAACCGCCTTCAACTTTGAACAGGGCACACGCGCGCGGAAGCTTTTCGCCGCTGTGGTACTGGCCGCGTTGGATGATGCGATTGCCGATGACAAGAAATATGGAAACGGGCCTGAGCAGATTGCCCGGTGGGCACGCTCGCGCGATGGCCGCGAAGTGCTGTCATGCGCCGGGATCGACCCGAACGAACGGGTTGTGCAAGGTTTGATGGCGTTTGTCGGAAACGGGGTTCGGACCTCTGTGGCGCTCAGCCGCGAGGAAAGCGAACGTCGCTCTCAGGCCGAAGCCGCCTGACCCGACGGACCGATAAGCTGCCAGCTTCGAAAACGCGCCCCTCTGCAGGGCGCGTTTTTCGTTTCGGGACCGGTTTACATCGTGCGCCAAAGCGGCCTTGATCGCTGGCACGCAATGGGGGACGGCTTATGGCAGATGCGGATATCGGTTTGATCGGGTTGGGCACGATGGGCTCGGCCCTTGCGCTGAACATCGCGGAAAACGGGTTCAAGGTGGCGGTGTGGAACCGGACCACGGCCCGCACCAGGGCATTCGCGGACGAGGCCGGGGATCTGGCGCCGCGCGTGGTCCCGACCGACGGGCTCGACGCGCTTGTCGCCGCGTTGAAGCCGCCGCGGGCGATTATTCTGATGGTGCCGGCGGGCGATCCCGTCGATGCTCAGATCGAGGCGCTTGATCCCTATCTCGACCCCGACGACCTGATCATTGATGCGGGCAACGCGAATTTCCGTGACACGATGCGCAGAATGGAAGTGATGGAGCGACCGTTCCTTGGCGTGGGCGTGTCCGGCGGGGAAGACGGCGCGCGCCATGGTCCGGCGATCATGGGCGGCGGCAATAAGGCCCATTGGGACCGGGTGGAGCCGATCCTGACCGCCATCGCCGCCAAGTTCGAAGAGGCGCCCTGTGCAGCGCTGATGGGGGAAAACGGGGCGGGGCATTTCGTGAAGGCCGTCCATAACGGCATCGAATACGCGGATATGCAGCTGATCGCGGAAACCTACGGCCTGATGCGCGACGGTCTGGGGATGGGGGCGGTGGATATAGGCGGGCGGTTCACGGACTGGAACGAGGGGCGGCTCAGCTCCTACCTGATCGAGATTTCGGGGATCGTGGCCAGCACGACAGATGCCGCAACGAATGGCCCGCTTCTGGACGTTATCGTGGATGCCGCGGGGCAGAAGGGCACCGGGCGCTGGACCGCGATCGAGGCGCAGCATCTTGGCACACCGATCCCGGTGATCGAAGCGGCGGTGGCGGCGCGCAACATGTCGGCGCAGCGGTCACTCCGGGCCGATCTGGCGGATCGCTTCGGCTCAGAGAAACGCGAGATTGACCTGTCGCCCGAGACGCTGGAAGCCGCGCTCACCTGCGGCAAGGTGCTGTGCTACACCCAAGGCTTCGACATGCTCCGTGCGGCGGCCGAGGCGTTCGAGTGGTCACTTGAGCCCGAGGCCATCGCGCGCAACTGGCGGGCGGGCTGCATCATCCGGTCGGCCATGCTGGACGACATGGCGGAGGCCTTCGAGAAGGCGCCCGGCACCACCTTGATGGCCGCGCCTTATTTCGCGGATCTTCTGGCGGACACGATCGATGCCCTGCGCGCGGTGGTGGTTGCGGCCAGTGCCGCCGGTCTGCCGGTTCCCGCCATGGCGGCGGCCTTGTCCTATTTCGATACGATGCGTCTGGCACGCGGAACCGCCAACATGATCCAGGGCCAGCGCGACTATTTTGGCCTGCACGGGTTCGAGCGGATGGACAATGGCAAGACGGATCAGCACGGGCCGTGGGCCGAGGACTAGATGCCTGGCCCATGGCAGATCGACTGAAAGATGCAGGCGGAGTTACTACCGCGCGATGCTGGCGGCGATCTGCGTTGCCAGGTCCGTCACGGCAAGACCAAGGGCATCGGCAACCGATTGCGGATCCGTGCCGGTGAGCGGGCGGCGGATATCGAACCGCCGCAGGAATTCCCGCGCCGCGCCGGTGCGCGAGATCATGGCGAACTGGCCCCCCAGCTCGAAATACCCGTCTTCAAGGGCGACCATGCGATCGATCGTGACCTGAACCGCACGATCCGGGCCGTCGAACAGGGGCCAGGGCTCGACGGCCACCGTGGCAGTTGTGCCCAGATCCAGCCGGACGGCGAGGGCCTGGGTGATCCCCGTGATCGGGTCATCGGCCCAGAGCGCGCTGCCGACGGGGCGCAGGGCGCCATCGCTTTCCTGAACCAGAATATCGGCCTCGGCGGCGTAGGCCGGCAGCACCACATCGCGCACCTCGATACTGCGCGTGTTCACGCGGATCTGCTCCTGCATCGGTATGTTCGGCACGAGGAACAGATCGTCGTTCCCGCCGCAGGCGGCGAGGGCAATCAGGGCAGGGACAAGAAAGGTCAGGCGGGGCAAGGTCATTCAACGTCCAGTCAACAGCGCATTCGGGTTGCGTTCAATCGTGCGGGCCAGCTGCGCGATGGACCGCGCCGCCGTGGAAATCTCACGCAGGACATCCATCGCCTCGGTCAGGAAGACCGAGCGGGTGCCGTAGGCTGACGATAATGTGCCGATCTGGGCAAGCACCAATTCGGTCTGCTCGACCAGGGCGGGGAGTTCGTCCGCCGCAGCCTCGGTGGAGGCCAGCGTCGAATTCAGGCTGCCCACTACGTCCGCTTCGCTCAGTGCCGTCAGAAGGGTTTCCAACTCGACCAGCGCCGTTGACAGGGCAGGCGGGACGGCCGCCAGCTCCTCGCTCGACAAGAACGTGTCCGCGGTGGCCAGCACGGTTGAGGCGGATGTGACAAGCGCCTCGATCTCAAGGGCCGCGGCGGTTTCCGACAGGGCCGAGAGGTTCGCCATGAGGTCGGGCAACCGCTCGCTCGCCTCCGAGACGGGGCCCATGGCAGTGTCTGCCTGCGCCAGCACCGACGTCAGCGCCTCGATACTACCGCTTTCGCGCAGCTCCGCCAGGATGTCGCGCAGATCTGTGACAGCGGCAAAGGCGGCGCCCGGAATGGCCTGGGTGTCTTCACCGCCGATCAGGTCGCGGGCATCGGCGAGGAGCGAGGCGGCCTCGGCGGGCACCTGGCGCAGCTCTTCATCGGCGGCCAGATCCTCGATACTGGCCATCGTGTCGATTGCCTGGGTCAGCAAACGCTCGAACGGGAGTGCGGCGACCCGCTCCAGAACGCCCTCCGCGGTGGTGTTCATCGTGGGCCGTTCGGTGGCGACGGCGGGGATCCGGGGGAACGGCACCGCGTCTCGCTCGAAGGCTGCGGGGTCGGCGCGGGGGACCTCGGCCAATTCGATCCGGAATTCCGACGTGATCAGCCCCTCCGCCGACAGCCGCGCGCGCAGGCCGTTCTCCACGGCATCGGCCAGATACTCGTAGAGCTCCTCCGGCCCCGCGCCCTCCGGCAAGGCGTCGAAAGCGGCGGGATCCAGCAGTAGGCTGGCCACATGGCGCCGCTCGGTTCCTGTATCCGTCTCGAAGGAATGCACCGTGACGCTTGCAACCTCGCCCACACGCTCCCCGTCCATCTCCACGGTCAGCCCGGCACGCAACCCGCGCGTGAAGGTATCGAACTGGACGGAAACCGGCACTTCCCCCGCCACATCGGTTACAAAGGCGCTGGCGCGTGCCAGCGCTTCGGAGGAGTAGATGTCGAACCGAAAGCCGTCCGGCACCTCGGCGCCATTTGTGTAGACCTCATCAAACTCGATCCCGCCACTGACCAGCGAGGCGAGGCTTTCGACGTCCAGCGACAGGCCGTCGGCCCCGAAGTCGATGGAGAAGCCGGAGCTGTCCCAGAACCGTGTGGCGCTGGAAATCCGGGCATCGTGGGGCGCCTCGATGAACGCATCGACCTGGATCGTCATGTTATCGCCGACCAGACGCGGCTCTTCCAGTCGTCCCACCTCGATGCCCCGGAAGATCAGCGGCGTGCCGCCCTGCAATTGCATATCCGGCGCGACATTCAGCGTGATCCGCCGCCCTTCCTCGCCCGGGCGCACGAAGAGCGGGTTCTCCAAGCCTTCGAAGCTGTTGGTGGCCTCCCCCGGCACGCTATCCCACGCGCCCTCGATGTAGACGCCTGACACCACGGTCGAGAGCCCGCTGACCCCCTGGGCCGAGATTTCGGGCCGGACAACCCAGAACCGGGCATCCTCGTCAAGGAAGGGCAGGATCGCGTTTTCTACCCGGGCGCTCACCACGACCGAGCGGAGATCGTCGCTGAAATGCACGCCCTCGACCTCGCCGATCACAACATCGCGGTAGCGCACGGTGGTCTCGCCCGCCGTGACACCGGCGCCGTTTTCGAACAGGATCTCGATCAGCGTGCCCCGGTCGGAATAGGCCTGCCACGCGATCCCAAGCGCCACGACAAGGGCAAAGACAGGCACCAGCCACACCAGCGACAGGTTGCGCCAAATCGATTGGCCGGGGCCTTCGATGTCGGGCAGGGAACTGGAATGCTCGCTCATGTCTTGGAATGGTCCCCATAGGCCCAGATGGTTTTCGGATTGAAGCTCTGCGCTGAAAGCATGGTGAATGCAACGGAGAGTGCGAAGCTGATCGCCGCAATTCCGGGATTGATGGTGGCCGCGAAATCCAGTTGGACAAGGGCCGCAAGGATCGCGACCACGAAGACGTCGATCATCGACCAGCGCCCGATGAATTCCACAACCTCATAAAGCCGGTAACGGCCATGGACGCCCTGGCGCACCTTCCGCTGAATGCTGAGCGCCAGATACGCGATGGCAAAGAACTTGCCGATGGGAATTGCGATGCTGGCGACAAACACGATGATCGCCACGCTGTAGGAGCCGTAGTGAAGCAGCTCGACCACACCTTCCAGGATCGTGCTCTCGCTGGTGCGGCCAAGGCTCTGCGTGCGCAGCATCGGGTAGATGTTGGCGGGAATATAGGCGATCAGTCCGGCAAAGAACCACGCCCACACCCATTGCAGGCTGGTATCAGGCACATTCGCGGCCAGTCGCCACCCGCAGCGCACGCACATATCGGGCCCGGGCGCCTCATGCACCCGCCCGCAATGGGGGCAGCCCACCAGACCCTGCTCGCGGGCGGTGCTTATTGGCGGCGATGTTCGAGCGTTTTCCATATCGTCAATCGGCACATGAAGTTGTCTTTCAGCGCGACCACAAGGACCAGCGCAGCAAAAGCCCAGAAGGCCGGGCCAAGCGACAGATGCGCCAGCCCCGCCACCTTGATCAGGGCCACGGCGACCCCGACGATGAAAATCTCGGCCATGGACCACGGCTTGATCCGTTCCGAGAAGCGGAAGACCGGGATCGCATCGCGCGCCGGGCGCCAGCCGAAGGACATCGGCGCGAGCACGTAGATCAGCGCCAGAAGCCGCAGCAGCGGCAGAACGACGATCAAAGCCCCAACCGCGATGGCAAGGCCCACGAAAGGCCCGTCGGCAAAGACCAGCACCACATCCATGATCGAGCTGCGCTGCGTCCGCCCGGCGGCGGTCAATTCCAGAAACGGAAAGAAGATCGCGGCCAGCATCAGGATAAATGACGTGCTGGCCAGCATCACGATCCGCGTCATGGCGCCGTTGCGCGGTGCGGTCAGGACCGTGTGGCACCGGCGGCACCGTGCCCGCGCGCCCTCGGCCACATCAGGCAATGTATAGAGCGCGTCGCAGGTGGGGCAGGCGATCATATCCTCCAGCGCGGCACCGGCGGGTCCGGTGCTGCCGGCGGAAGTGGGAGGCTGGTGCAGGGCGCTAGAAATGACGATGCCACCTTCTTTGGACGGGCAGGGCAGGACGCGGGCACAGGTAGGCCAATCGGTCTATCCGTCCATTCGGACAAATGCAGTGCCCCTTGGGCGCTGATTACCTTCGCCCAGTGCCGCGCCGACCGCAAGGCAGACCAAAGGGCATGCCGTGACCGGGGGCCGGTGTTCAGATCACGGTGGCAATGGCCCGGTCCAGCTTGTCGACCAATTCGTCGATCTGGTCATCCTCGATGATGAAGGGTGGGGCGAGCAGGACGTGATCGCCGCGCTGGCCATCGATGGTGCCCGACATGGGGTAGCAGATCAGGCCTTCGGCAAAGGCCGCCTTCTTCACCTGCGCCGCGACACCCCCGGAGGGGTCGAATGGCTCTTTCGTGGCGCGGTCCTCCACGATCTCGACGCCCCGGAACAGGCCGCGCCCCCTTATGTCGCCGATATGGGGGTGCTGGCCAAACCGCTCCATCAGGCGGTCTTGCAACAGCGCGCCTTGGATTTGCACCCGCGGGATCAGGCCCCGATCAAGCAGGGCGCTGACCACGGCTAACCCACCCGCTGCCGCAGCAGGGTGGCCGACATAGGTGTGCCCGTGCTGAAAAAAACCACTACCCGACGCGATCGTGTCGTAGATCTCCGAAGTGCACAGCATGGCGCCGATCGGTTGATAGCCCGCGCCCAACCCTTTGGCGATGCACGCAATATCGGGCGCGATGCCGTCCTGTTCGCAGGCAAACAGGCTGCCCGTCCGCCCCATGCCGCACATGACCTCATCGAGGATCAGCAGAACGCCGTAGCGGTCACAGATGTCGCGGATGCGTTTGAAATAGCCGGGCGCTGGGGCGAGCGCGCCCGCCGTGGCGCCCACCACGGGTTCGGCGATGAACGCCATGATCGTCTCGGGTCCAAGGCGCAGGATCTCGTCTTCCAGGGCTTGCGCGGCCCGCAATCCGTAATCCTCCGGGCTCTCCCCGTCGCCGCGGTAGCGGTATTCATAACAGGCATCTATGTGGCTCACGTCGATCAGAAGCGGCCCGAATTGCTTCCGCCGCCACGCATTGCCCCCCGCGCTTAGCGCGCCGATGGTGTTGCCGTGATAACTTTGCTTGCGTGCAATCAGGTACCCGCGGGCGGGCTCGCCCTTTTCCACCCAGTATTGCCGCGCCAGCTTGATGGCGGCTTCCGTCGCCTCCGACCCGCCGGAGACAAGATAGACGCGGTCCAGATCGCCCGGCGCGTTGGCAATCAACAGATCGGCCAGTTTTTCCGCAGGCTCCGATGTGAAGAAGCTGGTATGGGCGAAGGCCAGCTGGTCCAGCTGCGCCTTGATCGCGTCGGTGATGGTCGGATCGTTGTGGCCCAGACAACTGACGGCGGCTCCGCCCGAGCCATCCAGATACCGCTTGCCGGAGGCGTCGATCAGGTAACATCCCTCACCCGAAACCGCTACGGGCGGGCTGGCATGGCAGTGCCGTCCAAAAATGTGGGACATGGCGCTCTACTCCTGTCTGGTGCTGGCCGGGCCAGGCGGTAACTTCGCCAGCATGGCATGAAACCGCGCGATGCAGTGAGTCCTTGCACCCCGCCCGTATTCTGATCAACCTTGGTCCCATTGCGGCGCGTCAACGGGCGTACTGCGCAACGGGCGGTGCACGCCACCCGGAAAAAGCAAGTAAAACAGGGAGATGGCTTTCATGAAACACTGGAAAAACCTTGGACTCGCTGCCGTTCTGGCCGCAAGTGCGACCGGGGCAACCGCCCAGGAGACGTTCATCAATATCGGCACCGGTGGCCAGACGGGCGTTTATTTCGTCGTCGGTCAGTCGATCTGCCGGCTGGTGAATCGCGGCACAGCCGACCACAATGTTCGCTGCACGGCGCCGTCCACCGGCGGGTCCATCGCCAACATCAACGCCATTGCGGCGGGCGACATGGAAATGGGCGTGGCTCAGTCCGACTGGCAGTTCCACGCCTATAATGGCTCGTCCGAATTCGAGGGCAATCAGGTCGGCGATCTGCGTGCCGTTTTCTCGGTCCACCCCGAGCCGTTCACGGTTGTGGCCCGCGCCGATGCAGGCATCTCCACCTTCGCGGACTTGCAGGGCATGCGGGTGAATGTGGGTAACCCGGGATCGGGCCAACGCGCCACGATGGAAGTTGTCTTGGACGCGCTTGGCTGGACGATGGATGATTTCTCGCTCGCCTCGGAACTGGCGCCTGCGGAACAGGCGGCGGCTCTTGGCGACAACAACGTGGATGCAATCATCTACACCGTGGGCCACCCCAACGGCTCCATTCAGGAAGCGGCCTCCACGGTTGAATCGGTGCTTGTGCCGGTGACTGGCCCCGAGATCGAAGCCCTGATCGCCGATAACCCCTACTATGCCGCCGCCACCATTCCCGGCGGGATGTATGAAGGGACCCCCGATGACGTCACCACCTTCGGTGTGCGGGCCACCTTCGTGACCTCGGCAGAGGTGCCGGATGACGTGATCTACACCGTGGTGGCCGCCGTCTTTGACAATTTCGACCGGTTCCGCGGCCTGCACCCGGCCTTCGCCAACCTCAGTGAGGAAAGCATGATCGCCGATGGTCTCTCCGCACCGCTCCATCCCGGGGCCGAGCGGTACTACCGTGAGCGCGGCTGGATCGAATAAGCCACGAATGCCACGCCGCCCCCGTCGTCTGACGGGGGCGGCGCAAGACGCCACCAACCAGCGATACGGGGCACGAGCCCGCCCCGGCTGGCGATGGCAGGCCGAAACGGCCGTCCAGAACAGGGGGACATGATGAGCGATCCGAACACAGACCGCGACCAGATGCAGGCCGCCGCCGTCGAAAACGAAGCCGCAGGGCGCGGCGGGTTGACCCAGGCGGAACTTGACGAGCTTGTCGCCTCCTCCGATACCGGCGCGCGCGGCAGTGGCGGCCCTGTAGGCACCTTCATCATCATCGTCGCGCTCAGCTGGTCGCTGTTCCAGCTCTGGATCGCGTCCCCCCTGCCGTTCATGTTCGGCTTCGGCGTCTTCAATTCGACGGAAGCCCGGTCCATCCATCTGGGCTTTGCCATGTTCCTGGCGTTCCTCGCCTTTCCCGCCGCCCGCACGCGCGTGCAACTGGTCCTTGGGGTCGGTGTACCGCTGCTGATGGGCCTGCTCTTCGTGCTGTCGGCCAAGGACGACACGGCCACCTGGTGGATCCCGATCATCGCCGTGGGCACCGCCGTGGGCGTGCTTCTGGGCTCCCCCAAGGATCGCGTGCCGCCCTGGGAATGGGTGATGGCGATCGTGGGCGCGGCCGCCGCCCTCTACCTGTGGTTTTTCTACACCTCAATCTCCGGGCGCGTCGGCGCGCCGATCACGCAGGATTTCGTGGTCTCTGTTGCGGGTATCATCCTGCTGCTGGAGGCCACGCGCCGGGCCCTTGGCCCCGCCCTGATGATCGTGGCCAGCGTGTTCCTGATCTACACCGTGCTCGGGCCCTATATGCCCGACCTGATCGCCCATGGCGGCAACAACCTGTCGGAGATCGTGAACCATCAATGGATCACGACCCAAGGTGTGTTCGGCATCGCGCTCGGCGTGTCGACCGGGTTCGTCTTCCTGTTCGTGCTGTTCGGGTCGCTCCTGGATCGCGCCGGGGCGGGCAATTACTTCATTCAGGTGGCCTTCAGCCTGATGGGTCACCTTCGCGGTGGACCTGCCAAGGCCGCCGTTGTGGCTTCGGCGATGACTGGCCTGATCTCGGGCTCGTCGATCGCCAACGTCGTCACGACGGGCACATTCACCATCCCGCTGATGAAGAAAGTCGGCTTCAATTCCGAGAAGGCGGGGGCTGTCGAAGTGGCCTCGTCAGTTAACGGCCAGATCATGCCGCCCGTCATGGGAGCCGCGGCCTTCCTGATGGTCGAATATGTTGGCATCCCCTATTTCGACGTGGTCAAACACGCTTTCCTGCCAGCGGTGATTTCCTACATCGCGCTGGTCTACATCGTGCATCTTGAGGCGATGAAGGCCGGGATGCAGGGGCTCGATCGCGCCTATACGCCCAAGCCCATTGTCCAGCGCCTGATCGGCATCGCCTTTGCCGTCGCGGCCATCTGCGCATTGTCCTTCGGCGTCTACTACCTGATGGGCTGGATCCGGCCCGCCTTCCCGAATTCTGCGGGCTACATCATCTTTGCCTTCCTGACGGTGATCTATGTCGGCCTGCTCTATGTCGCGAGCCGGGAGGAGCCCCTGAAGCTCGACGATCCCAAGTCCGAGGTCACGGTTCTGCCCATGCCCGGGCCGACCGCGCGGTCGGGGTTGCACTTCATCCTGCCGGTGGTGGTTCTGGTCTGGGCGCTTATGGTCGACCGGTTGTCGCCGGGCCTCTCGGCCTTCTGGGCCACGACATACATGATCTTCATCCTTGTGACGCAACGCCCGCTGCTGGCGATCATGCGCAAGGCGGGCGATATGGCGACCGAGATCAAGGGCGGGTTTGCCGACCTGCTCGACGGTCTCGTCACCGGCGCGCGCAACATGATCGGCATCGGCATCGCCACGGCGACCGCCGGTATCATCGTTGGCGCCGTCAGCCAGACGGGCGTTGGTTCGGCTCTTGCCGATGTGGTTGAGGTTCTGTCGGGTGGCAATATCCTCGCGATCCTGATGCTGACCGCCGTGCTGAGCCTGATCCTCGGGATGGGCCTGCCGACAACGGCCAACTACATCGTCGTCTCCGCCCTTCTGGCACCGGTCATCGTGACGTTGGGCCAACAGAACGGCCTGATCGTCCCGCTGATCGCGGTGCACCTCTTCGTGTTCTATTTCGGGATCATGGCGGATGTGACACCGCCCGTCGGCCTTGCGAGTTTCGCGGCGGCAGCGGTGTCGGGCGGCGATCCGATCCGCACCGGGGTGGTAGCCTTCTTCTACAGCCTGCGGACGGCGGCGCTTCCGTTCCTCTTCATCTTCAATACGGAGCTGTTGTTGATCAACGTGACAGCGGTTCAGGGGGTGTTCGTCTTCATTGTCGCAACCATAGCGATGCTGCTGTTCGCGGCGGCCACGCAGGGCTGGTTCCTGGCCCGCAACCGGATCCATGAAACCGTGATCCTGCTTCTGGTGGCCTTCACGCTCTTCCGGCCCGGCTTCTGGATGGACATGATCTACCCCCCTTATACGGAGGAACAGCCCTCCGCCCTGATCGAGGCGGCGGCCGCCACCCCGGATGGGGAGCAGTTGCGGCTGCGCGTGGCCGGGGTGAACGATCTGGGCGATCCCATCGAATTCGTGGCCATCCTGCCCATCGGCGAGGGGGCGACCGGCGAAGAACGCCTGACGAATGCGGGTGTGATCCTGCGCGACGATGGCGGACGGACGATCATCGATGATGTCACCTACCAGAGCCCGGCGGCAGAGGCGGGGCTCGATTGGGACCAGGAGGTTCTGCGCGTCCTGCGCCCGGTGGAGGTGCCGTCTAAATACTGGATGTTCCTGCCCGCCCTCCTGCTGCTGGGCCTCGTGGTGGTGATGCAGCGCGGGCGGCAACCGAAATCGCCCACGCCGGAACCGGCCTGAAGAGGAGCCAAGCTGATGTTTGACAAGGTCTTGTTACCCGTCGATCTGACCCATCCGGAAAGCTGGCAACTGGCGCTTCCCGCCGCGCGGCAATGTGCCGGCCCCGAGGGGGAGATCCACCTGCTCGGCATCATGCACGAGGTTGGCGGGCCACTTGTGGCGTCCTTTCTGCCCGAGGATTTTGCGCGCAAGGCCATGGCTGCCATGAAGGAGGAGCTGAACAGCCTCGCGGCGGCCGAAATGTCCGGCGGTCCGAAGGTTAAGCTGCATGTCAGCCACGGCCATGTGCCCGAAACCATCCTGAACATGGCGCGCGAGGTGGGCGCCAACCTGATCGTAATGGCGTCCCACCCCCCGAGCGAGCTGAAATCCATGCTCGTCGGCTCGAACGCCAGCAAGATCGTCCGCCATTCGCCGATCCCCGTTCTGGTCGTGCGTTGAGGCTTTGGCGGCCGTGATCCTCATCAGGCTGACGGGAGGTCGACTTAAGGGTTGACGGACAGACGCACCGCCCCCGGCCGCAAGTAGCGCGAAGCGCGGTAGGCCAATGAAGAAGCGATGCGGGCGGCAGGAGAAAACTGGAACCCAAACCGCCTCAAGTAGTGCGAAGCGCGGTAGGCCAAAAAATACTGGTGCGGGCGGCGGGACTCGAACCCGCACGGGCACAGGGCCCAACAGATTTTAAGTCTGGTATGTCTACCAATTCCATCACGCCCGCAACGGCCCAGACCTAGCCGGGCGGGGCGGGGATGACAATGCGGCGCGATGTGGGACCGGAGCGGCCTGGTGGCCAGCTGCTGCACATTCCGGATTGGGGTCGGAATATGCAGCATCTGGTTACGCGAGCAGCAGAAATCCGCCAAATACCCGGCGAATAGCCAAGACTTAGGTAAAACTGATTAACGGCGGGTTAATGCCGGATCGGGCAAACCGAAACGCTGCCGATCACGCCCCCGCGAAGGCGCAGATGGCGTGGACGGGAACCCCCATCGCCTCCACCTTGGCACGGCCCCCCAGATCGGGCAGGTCGATCACGAAGGCGCAACCGATCACCTCGGCCCCCAGACGCTCGATCAGCTTGATGCCCGCCTCCGCCGTGCCCCCCGTGGCCAGCAGATCGTCCACGATCAACACCTTGTCACCGGGGGCGACCGCATCGTCGTGGATCTCCACGATCGCCTCGCCGTATTCCAGCTTGTAGGCCTGCTCGATCGTCGCGGCGGGCAGTTTGCCTTTCTTGCGGATCGGCACGAACCCCTTGGACAACTGATGGGCCACTGCGCCGCCAAGGATGAAGCCGCGCGCCTCAAGCCCGGCCACGCAATCGATGGTCTGGCCCACAAACGGCGCCAGCAGCTGATCCACCGCAAGCCGAAACCCCCTGGGGTCCTGGAACAGCGTCGTGACATCGCGAAACAAGATGCCCTCATGGGGAAAGTCCGGGATCGTCCGGATGTAATCCTCGACGGTTTTGTGGTCGATCATGGGCGAAGCTTTCCCTTAATTTGAGGCGCGTTCTGGGACGCCGGGGCGGGGGTAGTGGCGGCGGAGGGCGGCGGCATCCTGGCCGCGCAGACGGGTCGTGTTGTTGCCGTGTTCGGCGAAGATGGAATGATCATAGGCCGGTGAGGCGATGTCGGTGACAAGACCCAGCGATTGCACCAGTTCCTCCAGCACGACCGATGCGATTTCCCGGCGGCGAATATCCTGGCTGATGGCGATCGAGGCCGAGAGGATATCTTCCCCGCGCGACCGGATCGCCACCCGCCCGATGGCGATGTCCGACCCGTCCAGCTCCGCCACCCCGGTCGAGGAAATGATGCCGCCCTGCGGCGTGTCGACCAGATGAAACGGAATGTCCATGTCCCCTTCATACACCCGTTCGAGAAAGATGTGCGCCCCGGCGGCGTTGATTTCCGCGATGGCGGCATCCAGCGCGGTATCCACAAGGTCGAACTTGTAATCCGGAAAGCTGTCCGCCGAGGCCGCGATGCCCACGCGGAGGCTCAGCCGCTGTTCTTCCGGCCAATAGATGAACGGTTTGGCGCAGTCCCCGCCGGGCGGGGCCGCACAGGCCACCAGCCGATAGAACGCGCCATCGGAAATCAGGTCGGGCACGGCCAGGAATTCCTGCGCCGATGACCCCCGCGGGGCCGGGAGGGACACAAGCAGAACGGCCAGAAGAACACGCAACATGGCGTCCGTGATGGCGTGCCGAACGCGACGGATCAAGCGGGCTTATTCGAATGATCGCAAACCTGTTGCGCGGGTGCCGAACCGGCGCCGCCGCGCGCGCCACCGGGCCGCCGCTGTCAGTGCCCCCACCGCGTCACGGGGCCGGCAATGCCCTCCCAATCGCCATGGCCCAGAACACGCGCCGGGTTGGTGGGCGGCGGCATCTCGACCGCTGGCAAATGTCTGAAGCCGAACCGCTCATAATAGGGCGCGTCGCCCACCAGAAGCACGCGGACCCAACCGGCCTCTGCCGCGCCGTGCAACCCCGCCTCCATCAGGAGCGCGCCCAGGCCCTCGCCCTGGCGCGTGGGGTGCACGGCGATCGGCCCCAGCAACAGGGCCTCGACCCCGCCGACCAGAACCGGCCAGAACCGCACCGCGCCCGCCACGATGTTCAGATCATCGCGGGCCACAAGGCACAGATCGCCCACTGGCGGCACATGATCGCGGAGCCGGTAGGACGACAGCGCCTCGCGCCCCGGGGCGAAGCATGTATCGAACAGCGCCTCAACCTCCGGCCCGTCCGCCTCCGTTTCACCCGATAGCACGTACATCGCCTGGCCCGCGCGCCTTCCGTCCCTCTGCCTCTGGCGCTTGGCGTAACACGGGGCTAGGTCTTTGCCAAACCACGACGAAAGGCGCCCTTTCCATGTATTATCGCCCGGCTGACGGCCACGGCCTGCCGCATAACCCGTTCAACGCGATTGTCACGCCGCGCCCCATCGGCTGGATCTCTACCCGCGCGGCCGATGGATCGGAAAACCTGGCACCCTATTCGTTTTTCAACGCGGTCGCCTATGTGCCGCCGCAGGTGATGTTCGCGTCTACCTCCGCCAAGGAGGATCGCGGCGATACCAAGGACAGCGTCGCCAATATCCGCGAGACGGGCGTGTTTTGCGTGAATATCGTGGAATACGCGGCGCGCGACGTGATGAACCGGACCTCCGGCATGTGGCCGAAGGAAACCGATGAATTCGCCGATGCCGGCATCGCCCGCGCCGAATGTGCCGAGATTGCCTGTTCCCGCGTGGCCGATGCGCCCGCCAACCTCGAATGCAAACTCACGCAGATCGTTGAGCTGGAAGGCGTGTCGAACTTCGCCGTCTTCGGGGAAGTCGTCGGCATCCACATGCGCGATGATTGCATGGTGGACGGCGTGTTCGACGTGACCAGGTTCAATCCGCTCACGCGCCTGGGCTATCGCGATTACTCCGTGATCCGAGAGGTCTTCTCGCTCAAGCGTCCCGGCGAGTAGCCTGAGCAGCGCCCGCCTGCTCGATCCTTGATCGGACCTCCGCTTCGAATGCATCCATCATCACCGTGGCTTCGGCGGTGTCCAACTGCTCACGCGTCAGGGCAAGCCAGGGCGGGGTGGCGCCGTTTGGGCCGATGGCTTTGATCTGGCCCTCGATATTATCCGGCTCCCCTTGGCCGCCCCCGGTGGTGAAGACACCAAGGATGGGGATGTCGTCGGTTCTCGCCTCCAGATAGCTGCGCACTGGCGTCGACAGGTAGCTGGTCCAGATCGGCCCGCCCAGAAGCACCCAATCGGCCGCCCCGACCGCCGGGCTGAGGGTGACGGGCAGTTTCACCTGACGCAGGCTGTCAAATCCGGCCCGCGCATATCCCAACGCGCCGCTGCCGTAGCGTGCGGTTGCGATGCGGGAGATCGGGACGGAGAACCGGGCCGCCAGGGCCTCGGCCAGCCTGGATGTCGTGCCTGTGCGGGAATAGACGATGATGCGACCGGTCAACGGGCGGCTCCCTGCGGATGAAACTCCGCAGAGTATCCCATGGCCGGGCGGCGGCCACGTTGATGCAGGTCAACCGAGGCGTGTTGCGCCCCTAGTGGTCGCCGAGGATGCCGGTCCGAACCGAGTAATCCGTGGCGATCTCATAATCCGGGTCATCGTCGCTATCGACCATCAGGTGGCCCGCCTTCGACAGCAGCTTGTGGCAATCGCGGCTCAGATGGCGCAGCATGATGCGCTTGCCCGCCGCTTCGTACTTGCCCGCCACGGCCTCGATGGCCTGCAGGGCCGATTGATCCACCACGCGACTGTTGTTGAAATCCACGATCACCGTGTCCGGGTCGCTGTCGATCTCGAACAATTCGGTGAACCCGTCGGAGGACCCGAAGAAGAGCGGCCCCTGAATCTCATAGACCTTTGCGCCCTTTTCGGTGGCGCTGTCGCGGGTCAGGGCGTGGATGCGCGTGGCGTTCTGCCACGCGTAGGCCAGCGCCGAGACGATCACACCCACAACCACCGCCGTGGCCAGGTCCGTCGCCACCGTCACAACCGTCACCAGGATGATGACAACCGCATCCGTGCGCGGCACTTTGAACAGGATCGTCAGGCTGTTCCACGCGAACGTCCCGATCACCACCATGAACATCACACCCACCAGCGCGGCCAGCGGGATCTGCTCGATCAGCGGCGCGCCGATGAGGATAAAGGACAGCAGGAACAGTGCCGCCACCACACCCGCCACGCGGGTCCGCGCCCCTGATTTCACGTTGATCATCGATTGCCCGATCATGGCGCACCCGCCCATGCCACCGAAGAACCCGGTGACTGTGTTGGCCACTCCCTGCGCGATGCATTCCTGCGACGCGCCGCCCTTCTGGCCGGTAATCTCGCCGACAAGGTTCAGTGTCAGAAGGCTTTCGATCAGGCCGATGGCCGACAGGATCAGCGCATAGGGCAGGATGATCCAAAGCGTTTCAAGCGTGAAGGGTGCCAGGAAATCCCCGTAGAGCCCCTCAACCTCGCCGCCAGCGAAGGTGAACGGAATGTGGAAGCTGGGAAGTCCGCCCGCGATCTCCGCCAGATCCCCCACACGCGGCACGTCGATGGCGAAGATCAGGACGATGGCCGCTGTGATGCCGATGCCTGCCAGCGGGGCGGGGATGACAGTCGTGACCTTCGGCAGCAGCCAGATGATCCCCATGGTCAGCACCACCAGCGCCAGCATCATCACCAGTTGCGGCCCGGGCAGCCAATCGCCACTGGCCATCCCGTGGCCCGCCGCCTCGGCACTTCCAGGCACCTGGAACTGCCCCAATTGGGCAAGAAAGATCACAATCGCCAGCCCGTTGACGAAGCCCAACATCACCGGATGCGGCACAAGGCGGATGAACTTGCCCCATTTCAGCACCCCCACCGCGATCTGGATCAGGCCCATCAGGATCACCGTCGCGAACAGGTATTCGACCCCGTGTTGGGCCACCAAAGCCACCATCACCACGGCCAAGGCCCCCGTCGCGCCCGAGATCATGCCAGGCCGCCCGCCAATCACCGCCGTGATCAGGCCCACGATGAACGCCGCGTAAAGGCCCACCAACGGATGTACGCCCGCCACGAAGGCAAACGCCACCGCTTCGGGCACAAGCGCCAGCGCCACCGTCAGACCGGCCAGGATCTCGATCTTCATCCGGTTCGCACCCCAGCCATGCCCCATATTGGACAATTCGGGCGACAAACGGTTTTTGGCCGCGGCCATCAGGATGCGGGTCATGCTTACCTCAATTCAGGGCTTTGAACGGAGGGTCACGCAACCTCCGCCGTCAGATCTTGTCGCTACGGCGTGGGGCCTTGTCCAACCCCGCCGCGCTGGCGTTGCGCATAAAGGCTCCGCCCCCGCGCGGCAAGGGGGCAGGGGTGCCTCTTCCCTCAAAGGCCGCGATGTTTAGGACCTGCCCAAGGGGAGCTCGAAACTGGCAACGGATCGCCGAAAAATCCTGCCGCTGTTGCGCCAGCAGGGCCTGGCTCGCACAACGCGTCGGACAGCTGATCAGATCATCGGAGGATCCCCATGCCGCCTTCCCGTTTCGCCCTGATGGCACCCCTGTTCGTCGGTCTGGCCGCCTGCGCGCCCACCCCCGATCCCGATGGCCTGACCGGGGCGGAGCGCCGGGCCGTCACTGCCGCGCCGCAGGTTGCGCAAACCACCGCGCGGATGCAGCTGCTGGCGCCGCAATGCATCCGCTTCTGGCGGGGGCAGCCCATCGACACCGCCGCCATGGCAGCAGGCGGATTTAGTGAAATCAATGTCCTGAACCCCGCCGCGCGCGGTTTCCGCAGCGGCTCCGGCCGCGACCGCGTGAACGTCACCTTCCTGCCGCGCGAATGCAATGTCGGCGGGCCGAATAATATCCTCGAAGGCGGCACGCTACCCGACGCTGTTGGCACAGCACTGGCCCCTTTGGGCTTTTCGGCCACCGGCGCGCGCGGCACCTATGCCGCGTCGGACATGAGTGTCCGGCTGGGCTATCCGCAAACCGGGCACGGCACGCCCAATATCACGCTCCGCCGCTAAGCCTGTCACCTGCGACGGGCTGGCCATTGCATCACGGCAGGCCCGGTGCAACCTTTCGCAAGGATAGGCGGAGGGGCGCATATGGACAGGCATCTGGCAATCATCGGCGGATCGGGCCTCTACCAGATCGACGGGCTCGAAGGGGCGGAGTGGCAGGGGATCGACAGCCCCTTCGGCACGCCGTCGGACGCGATCCTGACTGGGACGTTGGCTGGCCTGACGCTCAGTTTCCTGCCCCGCCACGGCCGCGGCCATGTCCATTCCCCCACCACCGTTCCCTACCGCGCCAATATCGACGCGCTCAAGCGGCTCGGCGCCACGGACATCGTCGCGGTCTCAGCCTGCGGGTCGTTCCGGGACGAGATGGCGCCCGGCGATTTCGTGATCGTGGATCAGTTCATCGACCGCACCTTCGCACGCGAGAAAAGCTTCTTCGGCACCGGTTGCGTCGCCCATGTCTCCGTCGCCCACCCGGTCTGCCCGCATCTTTCCGATGTGGCCGAGGCCGCCGCGCGGGACGCGGGCGTGACCGTCCATAAGGGCGGCACCTATCTCGCCATGGAAGGGCCGCAATTCTCGTCGCTGGCCGAAAGCCGAATGTACCGCGCCTGGGGCTGTGACGTGATCGGCATGACCAACATGCCCGAGGCCAAACTGGCCCGCGAGGCCGAGCTTTGCTACGCCTCCGTCGCCATGATCACGGATTACGACAGCTGGCATCCCGACCACGGCGCGGTCGACATCACCCAGATCATCGGCACGCTCCACGGCAACGCCGCCGCCGCCCGCGCCATGGTGGTCGGCATCGCCAAGGCCCTGTTGCCTGATCGCACGCCCTGTGACGCAGGCTGCGACCGCGCGCTCGATCACGCCATCATGACAGCCCCCGAGGCGCGGGACGCGGACCTTGTGGCCAAGCTCGATGCCGTGGCGGGGCGGATGCTGACGAAGCCGACCCTTTGATGAAATTGGTAAATGACAGCGCCCGGGCGTGTGGCGCTTTCTTATCGTTGAGCTGCAACAACCTCATGAATTGCGAAATCGTCGAAGTCTGCCTGACTGCGTCAGATCAAGGCTCCTCTTCCTGTGGCTGGTAGTCAAAGGCGTTTTTCTGAGGAAGTTGGACATGAGCAACCCATCGGAAGCCACCGTGAGTGGCTATGTGAGTCCAAGATTCGCGGGTGTGAAAATAGCCTTCGAGGAGAATTTCACCCAGCGCGATGAACTGGGCGGCGCTTGCAGCGTCCATTTGAACGGCGAACAGGTGGTCGATCTCTGGGGCGGTGTTCGAGATCCGGCGACCGGTGCGCCATGGGAAGAAGACACCATGGTCCTTGTATTCTCGCTGACCAAAGGGATGTCAGCTTTGGCGCTCGCGCTGGCGCATTCGCGCGGGTGGCTCGACTATGAGGCGCGTGTCGCCGAATACTGGCCAGAGTTTGCGCAGAATGGCAAAGAGGCAATCACCGTGCGACACTTGCTGGCGCACCAGGCTGGTCTGCATGCGTTCCACGAAAAGATCGACCGCGCCATCATTGCCGATCCAGACCGGCTGGCCGCGATAGTGGCGCGGGAGGCACCTGCATGGCCGCCCGGCACCCGCAACGCCTATCACTTTTTGTCACTTGGTTTTTATGAAGGTGAACTGTTGCGTCGGATTGATCCCGCGCACCGCACTCTGGGGCAGTTCTTTCGGGACGAAATCGCAAACCCGCTTGACCTTAATTTCTACATTGGCCTTCCGGATGAGATCCCAAACAAGAGGCTTGCGCCGCTCATCCAAGCTGGCCTGATCAAGTCGGTTTTCGGATATCCGTCTGCAATGATACGGGCGTTGCTGAACCCTTGGTCCGACACATTCCGGGCCTGTATCGTGAACCCGGGCGCAGGCGTGGTCATGGACAAGGACCGCATATATGCGCGTGATCTTGAGGTTCCCTCCGGTGGCGGTGTTGGCACGGCACGCGCTATTGCAAAGGTCTATGGCGCCTTTGCCATGGGTGGCGATGAACTCGGTATCAAACCGGAAACGCTGGCAGCGCTGAAAGCGCCGGCGATACCGCCCTCACGCGGATTCTTTGATGAGGTGCTTCGGGACGATGCGCAATACGCACTGGGCTTCATGAAGCCTTTTGCGGGCTTCTCCTTCGGTCACCCTGGCGCCTTCGGGGCACCCGGTGCGGGCGGTTCGCTCGGCTATGCCGATCCGGAAATTGGATTGGGCTACGGATATGTGACCAACCGCATTGGACCTGGTGTAGAGCCTGATCCGAGGGACGTCGCTTTGCGCGACGCCATAGCGGCAGCACTGACCTGACGCCGTCAAACGTTCTGCATTGGGACGCGGAAAACGAAGACCTCCCACCATCTCCATTGCCCGTTCGACAGGAGCGTGACCGTCCCAGCTCCGAAATCTGCAATCCGCTCTGGCAACTGCGGCCTCTGCGCTCCGAAGGATCGCAACGGCACCGAAGGGCAGTTCGTGGCGTTGGCGCCGCCACCGATGACCAGATTATGGTCCTTGAGGGATAAATCCGAACCGTCGATCGGCGGCAATCGGCCTTGAAAGCTGCCATGGCCCGCTCGCAGATAGGCAAACCAACCGCCTTGATGACGCGGACATTCGGTCACTTTGATATCAGCGGAGAGTGCCGTTCCAGGCGCGTTTGCGACGTCCGCCGTGGGGCCGGTAGGGGAACCATGCAAATCCGGAATTTCATTTATGGGCTCACTCCACCCTATGCCGACACCAGGCACGACAATGCGCCGTCCGGATCGCGCATGAAGGCACCATGCTGTTGTGCCGGGTCCGGGAGCATCCCGGAGAAGGGGTCTGCACCTAACACCTTTGCTTCATTGAGCGACACGGTCGGGTGCGCCACTTTGATGCCTGGCATCCAGACGGCCCGTGCATCTGTTGGAATCTTTCGAGCCAAATGAACCGCAACATTTTCACCCGAAGGTCCGGCAATCATGTCGCCAACCTGTTCTCCCACCGTCGATGAACTGATTTTCCAGTCGAACAACTGTAGATAGAACTCCTTTGGGAAGGGCGACGCGTCTGTCAGATAAACCTCCAATCCGAATTGTCGCCGCGGCACCGGATAGGTGTGACGGGATATGGAGACACCGATGAGTGCGCCGAGAGGATCGCGCAGAAGGGCGTTGCGCCCCACGCCGGGGACTTCGAATGGTGGTCGCGCAATGACCCCCCCGAGCCTTTCGGCGTGCGCGACTGTGGCGTCCACATCCAACACTTCCACATAGGCTATCCACCCATTCGGCATTTCCGGGGGTGTTTCCGCAAAACCCGCGCCTGCTTCATCTCCCTCCAGCGCAAGAATGAAGTCTTTCTCGCCACCACCCCAGGCAAAATCGGTTGCGTGCTCGGTTTCGTAGGTCCAGCCAGCCACACGCTCATAAAATGACATCGAACGTTGCCTGTCGCCGGTGAGAAGGTCGTGCCAGATGATCCGGCCTGTTTTTTCAATGGTCATCACGGACCCCTGTCCATCCCTCATCCATATGTCGCCGAAAGCATCTCATATTCCGGCGACAGGCCCTTGATATGCATCAATATCCTGTACGAAATTGCGCGTTTTGGCTGATTTGCCTGCGCCGGATGACACGATGAACGCTGTGCCGATATTGGCCGCGATCAGCTGCACTTGGCGATCCGTACCCTCCGCGCGGCGTTTCAAAAGGCTGTTTCAGTCCACGACGCGGCTTGATTATGGAGGCTCACGGTATAGCGACCTCCGCCATATGGACGAGACTGCCGAAACTCCGCCCTTGACGGGCTTAGTCCTGGAAATCGATCACCACCGATGGCGCGCTGCGCTGCGCCTCGCCATGTTATACGGCCTCGATATTGTTTCCGTCGGGGTCGAGCACAAAAGCCGCGTAGTAACCCGGGTGATAGGCCCGCTCGCCGGGTGCACCATTGTCGTGCCCACCATTGGCCAGCGCCGCACGGTAGAAGGCGTCCACCGTCGCGCGATCCTTTGTCTGGAATGCCAGGTGGTGGCGCCCGGTCAGCTCGCCCAGTGCCGCAGGGCTGTCCACCGAGGACACGACGAGTTCGTCAGCCCAGAAAAAGTGCTCTGCCGTGCCGACAACAGGGATCTTCAACACGGCCAGAACAGCTGTATAGAAGGTCTGACTGGCCTTGAGATCGTTTACCACGAGCTGGAGATGGTCGATAAGTCGACCACGATGCAGCTGATTGGTTTCCATGGTCATTCTCCAAATGAGTATGGGCTACGAAAGCTGTTCGCCCTGAGCTTTGGTTTGAGCGATGACGAGCAATTCGGACCTGCCTTTACTGCCGCCATGGCACGATTTCTTGTTTCGGGAGGTTCATACGCATCCTGCAACGCGCCAGGCTTGCGTTGGATCAATCACTCTCCACGCCGCATCGCAGAGGTTGCGATGCTCGGCAGTTTAGAGATGCCTACATTTCTGACGGGGTTTTCCGTCCCCTTCATATGGCCCGACTGTTGACCGCCTGATTAATCGTGATATACGAATCGTATACGTTTCATATACCAACGTTCTGGGGTGACGGGCATGGGCATTGTCAAGATCGGCGACGAGCTGCACGAAGATATCCGTCGGGCCAGCGCGGTCATGTGTCGGTCCATCAACGCTCAAGCCGAGTTCTGGATGAAAATCGGCAAGCTTGCTGAAGCCAATCCAACCCTGTCCTTCAACGACATTGTCAAAATGCAGTTGGAGGCTGCACAGGCCGCTTCTGTGGATGTAGCGGCGGCCTGACGTGGTAAAGACCCCCGACGAGCTGGAGCTCATGCGGACATCGGGCAGACTGCTTGCGTCAGTGTTCGAGATGTTGGACGCGCAAAACCTCATCGGCATGTCGACGCTGCACGTCAACGATCTGGTTGATAAGTTCATCAGCGGCAACCTCGCCGCGCGTCCGGCGAGCAAGGGCCAGTATGGTTTCGAATATGTCCTGAACTGTTCGATTAATGATGTGGTCTGCCACGGTGTACCCGACCCCGACGAGATCATCCAGGATGGCGATATCGTCAACTTCGACATAACGCTGGAAAAGAACGGCTATATCGCGGATTCGAGCAAAACCTATATGATCGGGAATGTCCCGCCCGCCGCCAGGCGATTGGTGGGAACTGCCCAAGGCGCATTGTGGCAAGGGATAAAACAAGTCCGGCCCGGTGCGCATTTGGGTGACATCGGGTTCGCAATCGAACGGCACGCCAAGAAAAACGGCTGTTCGGTCGTGCGGGAATATTGTGGGCATGGCATTGGACGTGCCATGCACGAAGACCCTCAGGTGCTGAACTTCGGACGCCCCGGGGCGGGCATGAAACTGCGCGAGGGCATGGTTTTCACGATTGAGCCGATGATCAATCAGGGGTCGCGCAAAGTCGCAACCAAAAGTGACGGGTGGACCGTGGTCACGCAAGACCGCAAGTTGTCGGCCCAGTTCGAGCATACGGTCGCAGTCACAAAGACCGGTGTTGAAGTCCTGACACTGCGCCAAGATGAAGGGGTGGGGTGCAGCGCCTAGGCACGCGCCGTTTGCGGCCCCCGCCGCGACGTTAGGTCTGAAACGCCTCTGCCAGATGATCAATCACGGCACGCACTTTGGGCACATGGCGCAGGTCTTCATGGGTGACGATCCAGGTTTCCAGCAGATCAATCTGTATGTCGGTCAGAACGCGCACAAGGTCCGCGTTCTGTTTTGCCACCGGGACCTGCACAACGCCGATACCCAAACCCGCCTGAACGGCTGCGAACTGTGCGGGGTGACTATCCGTTCGCAAGACAAAGCGTGCAGGCGGCAGATCTGGCATAACCTGAGCGGCAAGGCTTAGATCCGCCTGCGACCGGTCTGAGCCGATGACATCGTGACCGGAAAGATCCGCTGTCGTTTCGGGCGTGCCGCGTTGTGCAAGATAATCCTGATGCGCGAACAGGCCCAACGGGATCTTGGCCACCTTTCGTGCCACCAGTGCCTGCTGCTTGGGGTCCGTCATGCGCAACGCCACATCCACCTCGTGTTCCAGCAAGTCCGCGCTGACATTCGACAGGACAAGTTCGATGCGCAGCGCCGGGTGACGCTGACGCAGGGATGCCAGCATGGGTGGCAGAACTTCGATGCCCACAAACTCCGACACACTCAGGCGCACAACGCCCGCGATCTGGTCTGGTTGCGATGAAGCAGCGCGAACCATGGCATCCGACGCCCGCTGCATCGCACCGACATGATCAGCGAGCCGTAAGGCCTGATCCATCGGGACCATCCCGTTGACCGATCGCACGAACAGCCCTTGGGTGATCGACTTCGCGGCCCCGCTGTCGTCCATCAGCCGTCCGAAAATCACGCCCAGCAGAAAAGCGGGAAGAAGGACACGATGAAGGCGCCTGCAGAACTCATGAAGACCTGGGTGTAGAGGCCCAGAAGCGAGATGCCGGATACGCTCGCAGCCAGCATCGCCATCAGTGGCGCAAGCAGGATCACCGACAGGCCCCGATACACCAGATAGATGAGCAATCCGAGCGCCAGAAGAATGGCGATGAGACCGCTCATGCGACGTGTTCCGCATCCGGGCCCTGCGACATCGCAGGGGTGCTCAGAGATCCATCAAAGAGCGTGGCTGGATCGAAGGTCGAGCGCTGCCCCAGGGCCGCAAAACTCTTGTCGATAAAGTCTTCGGCCGCGCTGCGACCCGGTAGCGCAGATGCAAGAGAAAGCCCCATTCCAGGTTCAGCTTCGATGAAGCCGAGAGGTGTTCCAGCCCGGCGCCGCCAATTCGATGCAGCCTCATGTCGCGATAGCGCTCGGGTTCGATGCCTTCGGCTTCGATCAACTCGTGCAACAGCGCGATCGACCTCAGTTCCTTGATCAGGCTGGCGTTGAAGGTGATTTCGTTCATGCGGTTGCGGATCGCGGCGGCGGTGCGGGGCACCTCGGCGCATCGGATCGGATTGATCTGGACGATCACGAGGTCGCGGCAGTCGGTCTCGTCGACCTGCGGAAACAGAGCCGGGTTGCCGATGTATCCGCCATCCCAATAGGCCTCGCTGTCGATCTCCACGGCCTTGAAGGCGCCTGGCAGGCAGGCGGAGGCCATGGCGGCATCGAGCCCGATCTCTCCACGCCGGAAGATCAGCGGCAGCCCGGTGCGCACATTGGTGGCGGTCACGAAAAGCGCAAGTGCGTCGCAGGCATTCACCCGGTCGAAGTCCACCTGCCTGTCCAGCACCTCGCGCAGCGGGTTCACGTCGAAGGGATTGATCTGTTAGGGCGATGCCATGCGCAGCAATGCGCCCAATCCCAGATAGCCCGGGAGGCGTCGATGCCCCAACGGCCCTGCAGCCGGTCGAAGAAACTGCGGCAGATTGGGCTGAATCGCGCCGCGACGCTGACGGCGCGCCAGAAATCCTCCAGAGCCTGTCGCGCGCCATCGCGCCCGCCCCGCTGGAGCGCGTCCGCCATGACCACCGCGTTCATCGCACCGGCACTGGTGCCGCTGATCGCCGCGATCTCGATCCGGGGGTCGCCGAGAAGATGATCCAAAGCACCTCAGGTATAGGCACCATGTGCGCCGCCGCCCTGAAGGGCGAGTTCGACGCATTTGATTGTTGTCATGCGCTTGAGCCTGTTGAGTGAAGAATTCTGCCGCTGGAGCGCCTGTATCTCACTGCTCCTTGCGGACGATGGCGGGCCGCCGACGTGTTAATTGGCATTGGTGATCCCGAAAATCATTCTGAGACGCTCGATGCTCTTGGGCGTGATCGCGTAATAACGGCCGATCTCGTCGTCGTTTAAGCCGTAATCGACCATGGCCCGTAGGGATGCGGCCGGGTACGGACCCAGTTGTTCCAGGATATGATCGGGGACGCTGCCGCCGCGAGCGCCATCTTGTGGCCCGGATTGCGCGGAAAACCTTCCGGCGGAACTGCGCAATGCAACGTCTGAACTCCAGAACTTGATCGGTCCGATCTGGCGATTCATCTACCGGCCTCCTGTCCGTAAGCGACCTTCCGATGTTGCGGCAATTTGATTTTGAATCGAAAATAAAATGCGGGATGCGATCTTGTCAAACTGGTTTCGCTTCGATACCAATATCGGCATGTCATTGCCATCAAGCACCTCGGACCGCATCGCTGAACTGCTGATCCATCTTGGCCGGTCCTCTCGAAACGAGGATGCGCGCTCTGATCTGACCGCAGCTCAATGGACCTGCCTGCGCTTCTTCGCGCGGTCCAATCGGAGCACGCGCACGCCGTCTGGGTTTGCCAGCTTCCATGCGACGACGCGCGGAACGGCCTCGCAGATCATCAAATCGCTGGAGGCTCTGGGTATGATCGCCCGGCGCAAGTCCCCGGACGACGGGCGCAGCGTCTATTTCGATCTGACGAGGGCAGGCGAGGCGGCGCTTGCGCAGGATCCGCTTGGCGATCTGATCGCCGTGATCGATGGCCTGAAGGCTGCTGAACGGGCCACATTCCTGAACGTGTTGGGGCGGATGGGGTCGTCGCTTGCCGAAAGCCGGGGGGATCGCGCATTCGGGACATGCGGTGACTGTACGCATTTCACACCCGCCAACGATGGCGGCCATTGCAGTTGCATCCCTGTCGACATCGCCGCTGACGAAATCAACCAGCTCTGCGCGAGTTACAGGGGGCGGGGTTTCGCCGGAGGACTTGCCGATGGCCAAACCTGATCCGCAGCCGGTCATGGCGCCCCGCATGATCGCCATCAGCAGCGGCAAGGGCGGGGTCGGCAAGTCTACCGTCACCGTGAACGTTGCTGTGGCCCTCGCCCGGTCGGGACTGCGCGTGGGCATCGTCGATGCGGACATTTATGGCCCGTCGATTCCGGGCATGTTGGGGATAACCGAAAATGCGCCGCCCGCGATGTCGCCGGATCGCAAGGTGATCCCGTCCGAGGCGTTCGGCGTCAAGGTGATCTCGATGGCGATGCTGTCGGACGATGACGCACCCGCGATCCTGCGCGGACCCATGGTCACGAAATACCTTCAGATGTTCGTGCGTCAGGTCGATTGGGGTCCGCTGGATCTGTTGCTGCTGGATCTGCCGCCCGGAACGGGCGACATTCAACTGACACTGGCGCAGGCCTTTCCGCTGACAGGCGCGGTGGTCGTCAGCACGCCGCAGGATGTCAGCCTGAAGATCGCGCGGCGCGGGCTGCGGATGATGGAACAGGTCAACGTGCCCATCCTGGGTGTCGTCGAGAACATGAGTGGGTTCACCTGCCCTTCTTGCGGTTCGGTCACGCATATCTTCCATCAGGGTGGCGGGGAGGCGATTGCCAAGGAACTCGGTGTGCGCTTTCTAGGGAACGTGCCCCTCGATCCGGCGGTTGTGGATACCGGAGATGAGGGCAAGCCACTGGTCATATCAGCTCCGGACGGCCCCGCCGCGATGGCTTATCGCGGGATCGCCGCAGCGCTGTCCGAGGGGACCGCATCGGACGGCGATCTGTCCACACCCTTCGCATGGACCATCGCCGACGGATCGGGCAAACCCGCCCCAGTGGCGGCCGCGCCGGGTGGTGTGCCGGACCGGCTGACGTTGCTTGACCACGATCAGGCGGGGCTGATCCTGCAGTGGGCTGATGGCAAGGAACAGCGATTGGCGCCGCGCGATCTGCGCATCGCCTGCCAATGCGCGAAATGCCGGGACGAGATGACCGGCAACAGGGTGCTTGCGCCGGACGCGGTGCCGCTCGGGATCGCGATCACGCGGATCTGGAGCGTCGGGAACTATGCGCTTGGCATGGCGTTCAGCGACGGCCATGACACCGGTATCTACACGTTCGGCCAACTCCGTGAGATGCAAGGAGCCACGCTGGAAGATGTCTGACAGACCCCCCAGCCTCCGTATCCGGGCGCAATCCTCGCCCGGAAATGACAGCTTGATGGGCTTCATCCTCGATGCGCCGCTGATTTCGGGGTCTGCGGCCATCACCCGACCGCTTGAGACCGAGGCACCGCTCGGCCGCGCGTTGCTGGGGATACCCGGCGTGGTCCGCGGCGAGCTGGCTGGCGCGACGATCTGGGTATACAAGGCCGAAGACGCGGACTGGGCAAGGCTCAAGCCCGCAATCGCAGCCGCGATCCGGCGGGTAGTGGACGAGACCGGCACGCCTCTGGGTGAGGAGGAATCCGGCACGCAGAGCTCGCAAGACACCACCTTGCTGGGCGCCGTCGAAGAGCTGCTGGACCGGCAGGTGAATCCGTCGGTTGCTGCACATGGCGGCCATATCGCTGTGGAGCGGGTCGAAGACCGCACCGTCTTTCTGCGCATGTCCGGTGGCTGCCAGGGCTGCGCCGCCTCCTCGGCGACACTGCGCCAGGGCGTCGAGCGCATGCTGCGGGCCGCCCTGCCGGACATCCGCGAGATCGTGGATGTCACGGACCACGAGGCGGGGTTGGCACCGTTCTACGACCGAAAGCCGGGGACCTCGGCAGTGCTGGAGCGCGCCCTTCCGCCCGGTGTCGTTGAATGGCAGGACGGCCAGATCGTGGTGGACCCCAACTATCTTGCACCGCGGCTGGGGCTCACGTCCGAGATGCTCCGCAAAGGGCTGCAAAGCGGTGAAGTGGTCGGCGTGACCGAAACGGGCGTGGGCGAAGACGAGGGCAGCGCCCGCATCGTCCTGCGCAGCGCGACCCGCGCCTGGGCCGCGCAGCTTCTGGCCGATGGGACGGCCCGTGAAGTGCCGCCGCCGCGGCAATCCTCGGCAGCTTCTCAGCAGGAGCGGAGCTTGACGGCACGGGTGCGGGCCTATCTGGAGGCGCTGCCGGGCGATGCCCGGCCGATCACCTACGGGGCACTTGCGCGCGCACTCGGCCTTTGGGCTCCGGGATCAGTGCGCAAGGTGACGCGCGCGCTCGAGACCACCATGCGTGAGGACGCACAGAACGGCCGAGCGTTCATCGCCGCGCGCGTCGTCGGCCGCGGGGCCGGCGGAGTGCCAGGCAAGGGGTTCTTCGACCTTGCCAGCGCCCTGTCGCGGGGCCCCAGAAGCGGAGAAAGCGACCGGGCCTTCCATGCCCGGGAACTGAACAAGACCACAGGCCAGCCGGAAGACGCGGGCAGGGTCGGGACAGTCTGAAGACCACAGGGACACAGGGCCGGCCGCGCTGACAAGGCGCAGGGCCGCTGGCTCACACCCCGGTGTCCACTGCAACAGCGCACCCGGCATCGCGTCGGGTGTGACCGTCTCTGCTGTGCCGTGCCCGGGGAGCAGACCGGTCGCGGACGATCATCAGCCCCGCCGGTGCCGGCGCAACAGGACGGAAGGTATATGAAGGACGATCAGAACCACGCCACGCCTCTCTGTCGGCACAGGCCCGATGCGACGCCCGCCGCGCCTCAGGACTGAGGCCATCCTGTCGCGGTTCGTTCTGTGGCGTGTGGCCTTCGTGTCGCTGCTGTTTTGTGCGGCCATCTTCGGGATGTTCACGCGTGCGCTGGAACGGGGCGCCAGACTGGAAGAGGCGCGGACCGTCGCCGTCAACACGCTGGTGGTGATGGAGATGTTCTATCTCTTCTCCGTGCGGTTCCTGAACACCTCGGCGCTGTCCTTGAAGGCAATGCTCGGAACCCGGCCTGTCCTGATCGCAATCGGCGCGGTGACGCTGCTGCAATTTGTTTTCACCTACGCGCCCTTCATGGAAGCGTTCTTCGACACCCGTCCGATCGGACTTGTGCAGGGCCTGATGATCGCAGCGGTCGGACCGGTTCTGCTGTTGCTCCTCGAGATCGAGAAACGTGTCGTCCGGTCCTTCGTATCGGACGGGCGGCATGTCGCGCCAATATCCCCAATCACGCAGCAAAGGAGACAATCGAAATGAGCAGCATGATGGCCGCAGTAGTCACGGATTTCACACAACCGCTGGACATTCGCGAGGTCCCGCGACCAACGCTCTCGGATGGCAAGATCGTGGTCAAGATCGAGGCCTGTGGCGTCTGCCACACCGATCTGCACGCGGCGCGGGGCGACTGGCCGGTCAAGCCGACGCCGCCGTTCATCCCCGGGCACGAAGGTGTTGGCATCGTCGCCGAAGTCGGGCGCGGTGTGAGCGCGGTGAAGGAGGGCGACCGCGTCGGCGTTCCCTGGCTTCACGCGGCCTGTGGTCACTGCCGCCACTGCGTCGGCGGTTGGGAGACGCTTTGCCCCGACCAGTCCAACACTGGCTACAGCATCAATGGCGGGTTTGCCGAATATGTCCTGGCCGACCCTGCTTATGTCGGCCATCTACCAAATACCTTGGATTTCGCCCCCACAGCGCCGATCCTCTGTGCCGGGGTGACCGTCTACAAGGGGCTGAAGGAAACCGACGCACGCCCCGGCCAGACCGTGGCCATCGTGGGTGTTGGCGGTTTGGGGCATCTGGCCGTGCAATATGCCAAGGCCATGGGGTTCCATGTCATCGCCGTCGATGTCGCCGAAGACAAGCTGGCGCTGGCTGCCTCTCTGGGAGCCGACATGACGATCAACTCGGCCAGAACCGATGCGGTGGCCGAGCTGCAAAAGGGCGGCGGGGTCGAAGGGGTCCTGGTCACCGCTGTGTCGCGTGACAGTTTCGCTCAGTCGGTCGGCATGCTTGGCCGCGGCGGTACGATGAGCCTCGTCGGCCTGCCGCCCGGCGGGTTCGAGCTTCCGATCTTCGACGTCGTCCTCATGCGCAAGACCATTCGCGGATCGATCGTCGGCACCCGCAACGACCTTGCCGAGGCACTGGACTTCGCGGCCGAGGGCAAGGTGGCATCGCATTACAGCACTGACCGACTCGACAACATCAACGCCATCTTCGACCGGATGGAACAGGGCGGCATCGAGGGGCGAGTGGTCATGGAATTCTGATCCGCCGGCACATGCGATCTTGGTAATCAACGAAAACGAAAAGGCAAAGACGTGACTGAGGCAATTGAGGGCTACCTGTTCTACGAAATCGCGGCACTGCTCGTGCTTGCGGCGGGCGTCGGTTTTCTGGGATTGATGCTGCGACAGCCGCTCATCGTGAGCTTCATTGCGGTCGGCATCCTGGCCGGGCCATCCGTGCTCGATGTCGCACAGTCCGACCAGCAAATCGACCTGCTGGCCGAGTTGGGCATCGCTCTGCTTCTGTTTCTTGTCGGGTTGAAGCTCGACTTCAATCTGGTGCGGACCCTGGGGCCGGTTGCGTTGATCACCGGGCTGGGGCAGGTGGCTTTCACCTCCGTCTTTGGTTTTCTGATCGGGCTGGCGCTTGGTCTGGATCCACTAGTGGCCATCTATGTCGCCATCGCGCTCACGTTCTCGTCCACGATCATCATAGTGAAACTTATGTCCGACAAACGCGAGATCGATGCCTTGCACGGGCGCATCGCGCTCGGTTTCCTGATCGTGCAGGACGTGGTTGTCGTGATTGCGATGATCGCGCTGTCGGCCATCGGCGTCGGCGGGGCGGCGGCGGGCAATGGGGCGGTCGGGGATGTGCTCGCAGTCCTCGGCTACGGTCTGGCCATGTTGCTCTTCGTGGTCTTGTTCGTACGCTATGTGGCGACGCCGCTGGTCGAGCGGCTCGCGCGCGCGCCTGAACTCTTGGTGTCCTTCGCCATCGGATGGGCGGCTCTGCTTGCCGCCGTCGGGCACTATCTCGGCTTCGGCAAGGAATTGGGCGGGTTGCTGGCAGGTGTTTCGCTGGCCTCAACGCCTTTCCGAGAAGCCATTGCGGCGCGGCTCGCCAGCCTGCGCGACTTCCTGCTGCTGTTCTTCTTCATTGCACTCGGGGCCTCGCTCGATCTGTCCGTCCTCGGCGCCAGCGTGGGGCCGGCCATCGTGCTGTCGCTCTTCGTGCTGATCGGCAACCCGCTGATCGTGCTCGCGATCATGGGCACCATGGGTTACCGCAAACGCACCGGGTTCCTGGCCGGACTGACCGTCGCGCAGATCAGTGAGTTCTCGCTGATCTTCATGGCGATGGGGGTGGCGATTGGACATGTCCCGGACGAAGCCCTGGGCCTTGTGACACTCGTAGGCCTCGTGACCATCGCGGCGTCGACCTACATGATCACCTATTCGCATCAGCTGTATCGCATCTTCGAACCGCTTCTCGGCGTCTTCGAGCGCGGGCGTCCCGGTGCCGAACCCGATGGTGGGGCAGAGATCGCGCGCCCGCATGATGTGATCATCTTCGGGTTGGGCCGTTACGGTCTTGGGATCGCGTCGGCACTGAGCGAACGCGGCCAACGCATCCTCGGTGTCGATTTCAGCCCCGAGGTCGTGCGCCACGCCAAAGAGCTGGGATATGACGCCGTTTTCGGGGACGCGACGGATCCCGAATTTCTGGCCCATTTGCCGCTGCAACGGGCGACGTGGCTGGTGATGGCCGTGCCCGAACACGACACCGGCGTCACCCATGATGATCCCCGCCATGCCCTTCTCAAAGCAGCGCGCGATCTTGGCTACACGGGCAAGACGGCCGTTGCTGCGCACCAGGATGCGACCGCCGAAGCCCTTGCGACGCTCAGGGCGGACCTCGTGCTGATGCCCTATCGCGATGCGGCCTTCGCCGCGGCGCGGATGATCGCCGGAGAGACACAGGTACCGGAACGGGCAATCGAAGACCCCGACGGCCAGAAGGAGTTGCCCGCATGATGTCCGAACCGCTCAGCCCGCGACACATTCTTGCCGTGACCGACGAAAGCGAAAGCCAGTTGGCCTTGCGCAGCGCCATGGTCCTCGCCGAAGCCCATGGTGCGGCACTGGATGTCTTTGCCTGCGTCGAGATGCCGAACGATATGGGCATTATCGGGCGCCTCGCGGGGGCCGACCCCGATACGTTGGCCGAAAAGCTGGTGGACCAAAGACGCGTCAGGCTGCGCGACCGATTGGACAAAGTGTTTCCCGACCGTCGGATCGAGCCACACGTCGCCCGAGGCAAGACGTTTCTGGAAGTCATCCGGCACGTCTCTGACATCGGCTGCGATTTCGTCGTGAAAGCCGCCGAACCGCTGACCGGCGTCCACCGCTTCCTGTTTGCCAGCACGGACCAGCATCTGTTGCGCAAATGCCCGTGCCCGGTCTGGCTCCAGACACCGACAGCACCGGTTGCGCCCAAACGCATCCTGGCTGCGATAGATCTCGATATCTGGGATGCCGCCGAGCCCGAAACACTGACCGCCTTGAACAGACGCGTGGTGGATGCTGCCCGCGGCATCGCAAATGCCCCCGACGCGGAGGTCATCGTCCTGCACGCGTGGGACGCCATCGGCGAAGGTATCGTCTGGGCGTTTGCGACGGGCACGGACGCGCGCCTGTCGGCCGATCGATATGTCAACGAGGTGCTAGGTGCGCGTCAGCGGGCGATGACCAAGTTCGTCGCGTCTGTCGACCACGCAAACGCATCCGGACCGCGCCTGGTGCCCCACCTCATGCGCGGGACACCGGAGCGGGTCATTGAAGAGCAAAGCCGATTGCTCACTGCCGATGTGGTCGTCATGGGCACCGTCGCACGCACAGGAGTAAGCGGCATTTTCATCGGAAACACGGCTGAAAACATCATCAACAGCCTTGGTTGCCCGGTGCTGGCGGTCAAACCCGAAGGCTTCGTCAGTCCCGTTCTGACTGGGTGACACCTCGGGAGGGCCGAAACGGGATCCGCGGTCCATCATCATCAGCCTGGGTCTCCGCCCGTCCGGCACGAGGGACCAACAATGCCGATAGGAGTGGCCCGGGACTGGGCAAACCGCTCGGCGGACAGATCGGACTTTCAGCGAGCCATTGGTACAAGCGCCGACAATTCGTCTGGGTAGAGATGAGGACGGTTGGGTGGATCCCCTGTGTCGAGAGCAAACCACCCCGCAAAGCACCTCGTGCCGTCATCCTCGTGCAACGCGCGAATGACGGCCGCCTCTGCGATTTCGCCGAACTCGACCGGGCCACCTAGAGGGCCAACTCGCTTCACCCCTTGGGCATCATCAAAAGCTTCGGCAGCACGAAGGTGGCTCTCACGCCAGTGAAGGCAGAAGATTTTGACACGCATACCGGGTGCAGGACGCCAGGTTGCCATCTGTCGGAAACAAGGGAAGGCGTCACCGTCTGCAATGGCCCCTGAGTTGTCTTTCGTCGCACGTCGCTCCAAGGCGGCGTCGAGGGACAATGCCGCCGTCCATCACTCGTGACCCGAACGCCGGCTTCGAGACCTTGAAAGCCGCCGGCCCTGCACCGCAGTAGCAGAAGGTTAGTGCCCATGGGCATCTTCGCCGAGCGCCATCCTCAGATGATGTTCGCGATGATGATCCTGACTTGCCATCAGTCCGAAAAATCCAAGCCCTTGGATACGTGCGACAACGTATGGATCGTCGCTGGTCACACGTAGCTCGATAGCTTCTGCCGTATTGACTGCGGCAACGGCCCAGCGATCATCGCGGGCAAGTTCGGCCGCGTGAGCCGGGACCATGCGCCGAAGGGTTTCCCTGGTTTCTGCAGTTCCGGTGGCGATGGCAGAAATACCATCCGGCAGGTTGGTTTCTACAACGACAGAGTCTGAAATCAGCCGATCCATGTCGACCAAGTGCGACCGGAGACCCGTCAGATCGACTTGGGTCCAGTCCGTATCGGGATCGGTTTCCAACACGCGCACGACCTCCGAGAGAGCCGCAAAGGCACCCTGGCCGGACTCCGATAATATGGGGCTTGCTGCAGCCGGAACCTGCCCGTGTGCTGAATGACCCATCCCCTCACCGTGTCCGGTGTGATTGGTCTGCGCGAACGCCAATGAAACGCCACCAATCACCGCCGTTGCTGCCAAAATGATTTTCGCTCGCATGTTCGTCCGTCTCCTCAAGTTACCTTCTCAGGCTATCCGACATGCGTCGTCTGGCGTATGATTTCTATCATGTCTGATTGGATACAGATTTTCGACGGCGCACCTGCCCGCGAAATTGCGAAAGGCAAAGCCGTGTTTCGCCAGGAAGACCCCGTGCGAAACATGTATCTGGTTCAACATGGCAGGGTTGCCCTGGAACGTCCGTTGACGGACGGCGGGCTTCTAACACTGCATATTGCGACATCCGGCATGGCTCTGGCCGAGGCATCGTTGTTTGCCAAGACCTATCACTGCGATGCAGTCGCACGTTCGGACACGAACATCCTGAGCGTGGCACGTGCAGATTTTCTGACTGCTCTTCAGGACCGTCCAGAAGCAGCGCTAAGTTTGATTGAATCACACACAAAGGAAGTGCAGGCGCAGCGGGCAAGGATTGAAATCCTACGCCTGCGTCGTGTGAGCGACAAGCTGGATGCTTGGTTGGACGTCAACCGCGAACCTGCCAGGGGCCAATGGATCAGCGTGGCGGAACAGATCGGCGTTTCACCCCCGGCGCTTTACCGTGAACTTGCACGCAGGCGGCTCTAGAGCAGGCGTTCGCCGCATTCCGGATAATCGGCAAAGAAGTCTCGAAGCGCCCTTCGCCGCTGCGCCCACGCGTGAACGCTCAGCCGCTTCTGTCGGGACGCCAAAGGCCCGAACCCGTCACCCCCAGCGCGCAATTTCCCTGAAAAATGGTCAACGTGATCCGGATTTTCGAATATTATCAGAACTTTAACCCCATTTATCAACCTTGATAACCCCCTTCCGAACTGAAACCCCATGACATCGCCACTCATTTCAGGCTCTCTGTCCCCACGATGACGACGCGACACGCCCCCCCCGAATGACCCGCAAGGTCCTGATCCTCGGCGCCGACGGCTTCATCGGCCGCCACATCGCGTTTCAGTTGCGGGCGGACGGTTGGGATGTCCTCGCCTCGGCTCGTCGCACCACCCGGCTTGCCAGGATGGGGTTCGAGACCGTCACCGCCGATCTGGCTGATCCGGCAACCCACGATCCGGTCTTCTGGCGGACGGCGGTTGAGGGCCGCCACATCGTCAACGCCGCGGGCCTTCTGACGGCTACCGATGAGCGATTCAAAGCCGTCCACGTCGACGCGCCCGCGGCCGCCTATCACCACGCGATCGGCGGTGTTCTGATCTCGGCCGTGGGCATCGAGGCCGATACGCCCTTCGCCCGCTGGCGCCGCGAGGGGGAGCAGGTGGCGCACGAGGCGGGCCTGACAATCCTGCGCCCGGGCCTCGTGATGGCCGAAACGTCCTATGGCGGCACGTCGCTTCTGCGCGGGCTGGCCGCGATGCCCTTCGTCACGCCCACGGTGGGGCAGGGCGACCAGGTGTTCAATCCGATCCATGCTTCGGATCTGGCCCGCGTCGTGGGTGAATGCCTGGCCGTGCCGAGGCCGGGGCAGCCCTGGGATATCGGCGGACCAACACGGATCACACAGGCGCAATTGCTCCGGGATCTGCGGGATTGGATGGGCCTGCCCAAGGCGCGCCCGCTGCCGCTGCCACCCGCCATTGCCAATGCGAGCGGTGCGATCGGGGATGCCCTGAACATGGGGCCGATTTCCCGCACGGCAGTGGCGCAGATCACCCATGGGGTGGAAACGAACGAGGCGCCACTCGTCTCGCAACTCAGCCACAGGCCCCGCGGTGTCGATGCCTTTCTGGCCGCGCGCCCGGCCGGCACGCAGGACCTGTGGCATGCGCGGCTGTTCCTGCTCCGTCCGATCTTGCGGCTAACCCTCGCACTCCTCTGGGTTGTCTCCGGCCTCCTCGGCCTGGTCCTGCCGACGGACGCATTCCTGCCCATGACGGCCCATCTTGGCCTGCCGGACGCGATCTGGATCGCGCTGGCCCGGTTGGGTGGCCTTGCGGACCTCGCCATTGCGCTGGCGCTTCTCCGCAACTGGCGGCCCCGCCTGATCGGCTTGGCGCAGCTTGCGCTTGTGGGGACCTATACCGCCACATTCACCCTGCTGACCCCCTTCCTCTGGCTTCTCCCCCTTGGCGGGCTCTTGAAAAACCTGCCCATTCTCGTGCTGATCGTGATCTGGATGGTGCTGGAGGACGAGCGCTGATGGATC
This sequence comes from uncultured Roseicyclus sp., assembly GCA_947494975.1. Classification (GTDB taxonomy): domain Bacteria; phylum Pseudomonadota; class Alphaproteobacteria; order Rhodobacterales; family Rhodobacteraceae; genus Gymnodinialimonas. Next base: position 610,159 of record CANLXA010000002.1, read on the forward strand.
CGTACCTGATCGCCAAATGGATCCATATCCTGTCGAGCACGGTCCTGTTCGGCACCGGCATCGGCACGGCGTTTCAGATGTTCTGGGCGATGCGCCGGGCGGATCCGGCGCAGGTGCATGGCGTGGCGTCGGGTGTTGTGATCGCCGATTGGATCTTCACAACCCCGGCCGGGATCGTCCAGCCCGCCACCGGCCTGTGGTTGATCTGGCTCGCCGGCTGGTCGCTTACCGAGCCGTGGCTGCTACTGACCTATGGCCTCTATGTCCTGGCCTTCCTGTGTTGGGCACCGGTCGTGCATCTGCAAATCCGCATCCGGGATCTGGCCGCTGCAGCGGTGGCAAGTGGCACCGCCCTGCCACCCGAGGCGCACCGCGCCTATCGCATCTGGTTCGCGCTGGGATGGCCCGCCTTCGCGGCGTTGACTCTTGTCTTCTGGTTGATGGTGACAAAGCCGCTGCTCTGGGGCTGAGTGGTCCCAACCTTCGAAAGGGATTCGCCCATGCCGCTTGAAACCTGGCTTGCCTTCGTGGCCGCGTCGACCATCCTTCTGCTGATCCCGGGGCCGACGGTCCTGCTGGTGCTCAGCTACGCGATCAGTCAGGGCCGCCGCGTCGCCGTGTCCACCGCGGCGGGCGTTGCGCTCGGCGATCTGATCGCGATGACCGCGTCGCTGGCGGGGTTGGGGGCGCTGGTTCTGGCGTCGGCCACGCTGTTCACGATCCTGAAATGGGTGGGCGCGGTGTATTTGGTCTATCTCGGGGTCAAGATGCTGCGCTCCGCGCGTGCCTCCGATTTCAGCCTGCCGCAGGCCGACGCCGTCACCCCGCGCCGCACCTTCACCCATGCCGCCGCCGTGACGGCGCTCAACCCCAAATCCATTGCCTTCTTCATTGCCTTCGTGCCGCAATTCATCCGCCCCGAGGCGCCGCTGATCCCACAATTCGCCATCCTGATCGCCACCTTCGTGGCCCTGGCCGCGCTCAATTCCCTCGCGTTTGCGCTCTTGGCGGGCGCGCTGCGCGATCGGCTGCAGCGTCCGGGGGTGATCGCCTGGCTGACCCGTGCCGGTGGCGCAACGCTGATCGGGATGGGGGTGATGACGGCCACGTTGCGGCGCGCGGGCTCGGCTTGAGCCACTTGCGAGGGGCTCTGCTGGGTTTAGGGCGGTGCCTCCGCCCTAAACCTGCCGTTTCAGCCAATCCATCACGTCCCCGCGCACCGATTGCGCGCCCACATTGCGGGCTTCGGTGATGACGGCGCGCACCTCGCGCAGATCCACCCGGCGCAGCAGCGATTTCACCGGCCCGATGGAGGCCGGGCGCATCGACAGGGTGCGCAACCCCATGGCCGCGAAACACAGCGCCTCGACCGGGCGACCCGCATCCTCGCCGCAGAAGCTCAGATCGGTACCCGTATCCCCGCAGCGATGCACGATCTGTTCCAGAAAGGTCAGGAACGACACGTTCAGCGTGTCGTAACGCCGCCGAACCCGCTCGTTCTCGCGGTCTGCCGCGAAAAAGAATTGCTTCAGGTCATTGCCGCCGATGGAAATGAAATCGGCCAGTTCGAAGAAATGGCGCGGCGCAAAGGCGAGCGAGGGCGTTTCCAGCATGGCGCCGACTTCGAGCGTTTCGGGCAGCACGTGGCCGAGCGCAGCCTCCCGGTCCATCTCGCGCATCAGGTGATCGCGGGCGCGGGTGAATTCGTCGAATTGCGCGATAAACGGGAACATGACCGACAATGGCCGCCCGTTGGCCGCGCGGATCAGCGCCTGAAGCTGCATCCGCATCACGCCGGGCTTGTCGAGGCCAACACGGATCGCGCGCCATCCAAGCGCCGGGTTCGGCTCATCTTGGGGCTTCATGTAGGGCAGGACCTTGTCGGACCCGATATCAAGTGTCCGGAACGCGACGCGCTTGCCTTGCGCGGCATCCATCACCTTGGAATAGAGCGCCGCCAGCTCGCCCCGGCGGGGCACCTGTGCGCGGGTGAGGAATTGCAATTCCGTCCGGAACAGGCCCACACCTTCGGCGCCCGAGGAGGGCAGGGAGGGCAGATCGGCCATCAGCCCCGCATTCATATGCAGGTTCACCACCGTGCCGCAGAGGCTTTGGGCGGGTTTGTCGCGGATCGAGGCATAGCGCTCCTGCGCCTCGGCCTGCATCGCCAGCTTGTCGAGAAACGCCGACGCGACGGTGTCTTCCGGGCGCAGGTGAACGATGCCCTGGTCGCCATCGACCAGGATCGGATCCCCGTTCAGGGCCTCGGTCGTGATGCGATTTGCGTGGATGACCAGCGGGATCGCCAGGGCGCGCGCGACGATGGCGGCATGGGAGCCGACGGAGCCTTCCTCCAGCACCACGCCCCTGAGCTTGCGCCCGTAATCCAGCAATTCCGCCGGGCCGATATTGCGCGCCACCAGCACCGGATCGTCGGGCAATTCCGCGCCGGTATCCGTGCCCTGACCGGTCAGTTGCCGCAACAGCCGGTTCGAGAGATCGTCAAGATCGTGCAGCCGTTCGCGCAAGTAGGCATCGGGGACAGTCTCCATCCGGGCCCGAGCCGAGCTTTGTTCCTTTTCCACGGCGGCCTCGGCCGACAGGCCAAGCGCGATGTCTTCTTCCATACGCCGCAACCACCCGCGCGAGCGCGCGAACATCCGGTAGGCTTCCAGCACCTCGGCCTGTTCCTTGTCGCCCTTGACCACATGGGTGAGCATCTGGTCGATATCGGTGCGCAATTGCGCCACGGCCTCTTGCAGGCGCGTGCGCTCGGCGTCGGGATCGTCCGCCACCGGTTTGGTGACGACCACGCGCGGCTCATGGAGCCAGACATGGCCCATCGCGGCGCCTTCCTGCCCCGTCGTGCCGCGCAGCATGACCTGCTGGGTGTGACGCGCGCTGAGCGCGGCGCCTTCGCCCACAAACGCGCCCAACTCGGTCATTTCGGCCAGCACCATGGCGACGACTTCAAGGGCGTAGACTTCATCCTCGGAATACCCGCGGTCGTCCTTGGACTGGACCACCAGGACGCCGAGGCGCTCGCCCAGGCGCTGGATTGGCACGCCGAGAAAGGAGGAAAACGCCTCTTCCCCGGTCTCGGGCATATAGCGAAAGCCTTTTTCGGTAGGGGCGTTGGTGGTGTTGAAGGGCCGCGCATTGCGCGCGACCCGGCCCACGAGGCCCTCGCCCACCCGCATCCGCGTGACATGCACGGCCTCTTCCGCAAGGCCCTGGGTTGCGCAGAGTTCCAGCGTATCGGCATCGCGCAAAAGGTAGATGGAGCACACCTCCGTGCCCATCGAGTCCGCAATCAGATGCGTGATGCGATTGAGCCGTTCCTGCCCTTCCGCGGCCTCGGCCATGACGGCCTGCAACCGGGACAGCAGTTTTCGGCTTTCTGTTCCAGAGGTGTCTGCCATCAATCCCCGCACCTGCAGCGCAGCGCCGCCCGTGGCCAAGGTGTAGCGCGGGCCGATGCGGCGGCGCAATGGCGCATGGCGGGGCCGGGCAGAGGGAGCGGCCCCGGCCGTCGGCTGCCCCGTTCATCGCTGCGTGGCCGGGGGTGGGCCGGAGCGGCGGAGGAACACGGGGACGTGTGCTTTGGCCACTTGGACGGCCGAACGGTTTCGGTGTAGGGGCCTGTGAGCGGTGACGGAGGGGTGAGATGACGGAGACGATGCGGGCGGCGGACCTGGTGGCGCGACGGTTGTTCGAGGCCGGGTGCCGCCATGCCTTCGGGATGCCGGGCGGCGAGGTTCTGACGATTGTGGATGCCTTGGAACGCGCCGGGATCGCCTTTCATCTGATCAAACATGAGAATGCGGGCGGGTTCATGGGCGAGGGTGTGCATCACGTGGATGGCGCGCCCGTTGTTCTTGTGGCAACGGTTGGCCCGGGCCTGATGAACGCCGTCAACGTTGTCGCCAATGCCGAGCAGGACCGGGTGCCGATGGTGGTGCTAACGGGCTGTGTCGATGCCGATGAGGCGCTCACCTACACCCATCAGGTGTTGGACCACCGTGCCGTTCTGGCGCCGATCACCAAGGCCACCTTCACACTGACGGCGGGCGAGGCGGATACGATTGCCGACAAGGCCGTGGCGATTGCGACCGAGCGCCGGGCCGGGCCGGTTCTGATCGATGTGCCGATTGCGGTGGCCGACGCGCCGTCGGTGGCAAAGGGGCGGCGCCGGGCGGACGCGGCGCCGGTTGCACCGTCCGGTGCCGGGCTTGAGCAGGCACGGGAGTGGCTGGCGCACGCCAGACGTCCTGTGGTCGTTGCGGGCCTTGATCTGCTCCATGATGGTGCGTCGGACAGGTTGTGCGAGTTTGCGGAGCGGTTCCAGGCGCCGGTCATCACCACCTACAAGGCCAAGGGCGTGTTGCCCGAAGATCACCCGCTGGCCCTTGGCGGGGCTGGCCTATCGCCCCTTGCGGATACGCATCTTCTGCCGTTTCTGGCGGAAGCGGATCTGATCCTTCTGGTCGGGTACGATCCGATTGAAATGCGCCCCGGCTGGCGTGAGGCGTGGGATCCTGCCACAAAGCGGGTGATCGATATCCAGGCCGTGCCGAACCGCCATTACATGCATCAGGCGGGGCTCAGCTTCACGTGCCACACCGGCGAAGCGCTTGCCGCCCTGATGGATGTCGAGCCGCAGGCGACCTGGCCGGGGGGCGAGATTGGCCGGGTCAAATCCGCCCTCGCCGCGGCCTTCCCGCAAGACGACACGTGGGGCCCCGCCGGTGTGATTGCCGAGGCCCGCGCGGCCCTTCCCGCCTCCACGCGCGCCAGTGTGGACAGCGGCGCCCATCGCATTCTGCTGAGCCAGATGTGGGACTGCCCCGAGCCCAAAACGCTGGTCCAATCCTCCGGCCTCTGCACCATGGGCTGCGCCGTGCCGATGGCGATGGGCATGTCGATTGCCGATCCCTCGCGGCCTTCGGTTGCGTTTGTGGGGGATGGCGGGTTCCTCATGGTGGCGGGCGAACTCACGACCGCCGCAGAAATGGGGCTCAGAACGATCGTCATCGTGTTTGTCGATGCGTCACTGGCCCTGATCGAGTTGAAACAACGCCAAAGGCAGTTGAAGAACGCCGCCGTCGATTACCCCGGTCGGCATGACTTCGCCGCCATGGGCCGCGCGATGGGGGGCGCGGGCGTAACGGTCCGCAACCGGACCGATTTGCGCAAAGCGATAGACGCCGCGCTCAACGCTGATACGTTCACAGTGATTGCCGCGGAGATCGAAAGAGGTGGGTATGATGGCCGGATCTAAGGGCCCGCTGGACGGCCTTATCGTTCTTGATCTCAGCCGCATCTTGGCCGGGCCGACCTGCACGCAGGCCCTGGGTGATCTGGGTGCTACGATCATCAAGATCGAACACCCCGACCGGGGCGACGACACGCGCAGCTGGGGGCCGCCCTTCGCCACCGGCACCGACGGCCAGCCCACGGATCTGTCGAGCTATTTCATGTGCACGAACCGCAACAAACTGTCGGTCGGCGTGGATATCGCGAGCCCGGAGGGGCAGGCGACCATCCGCGAGATTGCGGCCCGCGCCGATATCGTGATCGAGAATTTCAAACCGGGTGGGCTGGCAAAATACGGTCTGGATCACGCCACGATGCTCGCCGCGCATCCGGGCCTTGTCTACTGTTCCATCTCCGGGTTCGGGCATACCGGGCCGAACCGCGAAAAGCCGGGCTACGACCTGATGGCGCAGGGGTACTCCGGGATGATGTCCCTGACCGGCGAAGCCGACGGTGCCCCGGCCAAGGTAGCGGTGGGCATCGCCGACGTGATGACGGGCATGTATGCCAGCATCGGCATCCTTGCGGCGCTTCGGCATCGCGATCAGACCGGTGAAGGGCAGCATATCGACCTGTCGCTGGTGGACGCCTCCGTGGCGTGGACGATCAACGAAGGCGTCGCGCATCTGACCACGGGCAAGCCGCGCATCCGCCGCGGGCATCAGCACGCCACCATTGTGCCGTACCAGACCTTCGAGGCCGCCGATGGCTACATCCTCGTCGCCGTCGGCAACGACTCGCAATATGTGCGTTTTTGCGAGTTTCTCGGGCGGCCCGATCTGGCCGAGGACCCGCGGTTTGCAACCAATCCTGCCCGGCTGGAACACCGCGAGGTCCTGATCCCGATGCTCGAAGCCCTCGTGGCGGAGCGGAGCCAGGCGGAGATGGTGGCGGGGCTGGAGGCGCGCAAAGTGCCCGTGGGCCCTGTGAATACCATCGATCAGGCCTTCGCCTCCGATCAGGTGGCGGCGCGCGGCATGCGGATCGACATGGAAAAGCCCGGCGTGGATCGCGGCGGCGTCGAGTTGATCGGAAATCCGCTGAAATTCTCAGCCACACCGGTCACTTACCGCCACGCACCGCCGCATCTGGGGGAGGATACCGAGGCGGTTCTTGACTGGCTGAAGGGCGTGCGGGAGGCGCCCGACAGCTAAGCAGATCGCCCGAATTTCCGGCGCGTCGGAAACACTTTCGCCTGCAATAACAGCGATTTCCCGCCCATTCCTTGGGGTTTCGGCAAAATCTCGTTCACGCGCCCATGCCATACCCTCACATGTCTGTCATATCGCGGCTTCAGCCCTTCGCGTAGCCCAAGCCATCGGCTAGGCCATTGGTAAGGGACACTATCAGAATCGGACAAGGCATGGTGCAGATCGACTGTTTCGGCCAACCCGCCACTATTGGGACAGTGGCAGGTGTAGACGCCTGGAATGCGACGCAGATGGCGTTTCTGGCCCACGGCGCATCAACGCCCGACCATTTGGCCGCCACGCTCAAGGCCGATCCTGACTTTGCCCTGGCCCATGCGGTCAAGGCGATGTTCCTGCTGCTTCTGGGGCGCCGGGAATTGGTCGCGACCGCGCGCGAGGCGTCCGAGGCCGCGCAAAGCTCCGACCGCGCCCGCCCCGTCACCCCCCGCGAACGGGCCTTCCTCAGCGCGGTGCAGGTCTGGCTCGAAGGGTTCCCGTCGAAATCCGTCGCGATCCTCGATGCCGTGTTGGAGACCGCGCCTGAAGACACGCTGGCCATGAAGCTCTCCCATGCGATCCGGTTCGTCCTGGGCGACGCGCAAGGTATGCGCCGGTCGATCGAGGCTGTTACACCCACTTATGGCGTCGACCATCCGGGGCGCGGCTATCTGATGGGGTGCCACGCCTTTGCGCTGGAAGAGACCGGCGAATACGGCCGCGCTGCCGCCGCCGGGTCCGCCGCGCTGGAACTTTCGCCCGATGACGCCTGGGGCCTTCACGCCGTGGCCCATGTCTACGACATGATCGGCAGCCCCGAAAAAGGCCTGCGCTGGCTGGATGGACGCGAGGCCGCCTGGGCCCATTGCAACAATTTCCGCTACCACGTCTGGTGGCACAAGGCGCTGATGCATCTGGACCTCGGCCAGACCGATATCGTGCTCGACCTTTACGATACGCTGATCCGTGCCGATCACACCGACGATTACCGCGATATCTCCAACGCCACGTCGCTGCTGATGCGGCTGGAGCTGGAGGGGATCGATGTCGGCAATCGGTGGGATGAACTGGCCGACACCTCTGCGGCCCGCACTGATGATGGATCCCTGATCTTTGCCGACCTGCATTACCTCCTCGCCCTGATCGGTGGCCGCCGCGAGGACGCGACGGCCACGTTGGTGTCCCGCATCGCGGCCGATGGCGCGCGCAGCGGCACCGAGGTCGAGATGCGGATGGCCAATCCCGGCACGGCTGCCGCGCAGGGGCTGGAGGCCTTTGGCGAAGGTGACTATTCCACCGCCTTCCGCGGCCTCTCCAAGGCGCGGCGGCACATGCAGCTGGCCGGCGGCTCCCACGCGCAGCGCGACGTGTTCGAACGCCTGACCATCGACGCCGGTATCCGCGCGGGGCAGATGACCGATGCGCTTGATATTCTGGATGATCGCACGACCCGCCGCGCGGGCCGCGATGATCATTTCGCGGCAACCCGCCGAGAGATGATCGCAACCGCCACCACCCCCTTGCGCGTTCCCGCCGAATAGGGAACACGCTCTATGGCCATGGTGAGCACGACACCACCTTTCGCGACACCCCAGACCGCTGCGGCACAGCCCGCGGCGTCCGCAACCACACGCGATCCGCGGCTGGATTTCTTCCGCGGGATCGCGATGATCATCATTCTGTTCGCCCACACGCCGGGGAATTTCTTCACCTCGTGGATCCCCGCGCGCTGGGGCTTTTCCGACGCGACGGAGATGTTCGTGTTCTGCTCCGGCATGGCCTCCGCCATCGCCTTTGGCCGCACCTTTGAACGCGCCGGGTGGGGCCTTGGCACGGCTCGCGTCGCCTATCGCTGCTGGCAGGTCTACTGGGCCCATATCGGCATGTTCTTTGCCATTGCCGCCGCGATGGTGGCCCTCAACGCGCTGGGTCCGTTTGAACGGAATTATGTGGGCCAGTTGAACCTGATCCCGTTCTTCGAAGGCATCACACGCGACGGGGAACTAATCTCGTCCACCACCGATCAGATGCTCGGCCTGCTGACGCTCACCTATGTGCCGAATTACTTCGATATCCTGCCGATGTATCTGGTGATCCTTGCGATGATGCCCTTCGTGATCCTGCTCTACCGGATCAACCCGTGGCTCTGCGCGGCGGTGATGCTGACGGTCTGGCTGTTCGCGCAGCGCCGCATCCTGGCCGAGCTTGGCGTGCCGCATCTGCATCTGGGGTTCCCGGCCGAGCCGTGGTCGGACCGCGAATGGTTCTTCAACCCGTTCGGCTGGCAATTGGTGTTCTTCACCGGCTTTGCGCTGATGGCGGGCTGGATCCCGAAACCGCCCGTCAAATGGTGGCTGATCGCTATCGCCCTGATCATCGTGCTGGCCAATGTCCCGCTCAGCAATATCGGCGTGCGCGCGGTGGAGCGCGAATGGTTCGGCCTCGCCTTCGAGGGCAACCCCGTCATCGACTGGCGGGTGGACAACCGGATCTGGATCACCAAATCCGATTTCGGGCTGTTCCGTTACGTCCAGTTCCTGTCGCTCGCCTATCTGGGCTGGGTTATCGTGGGCGAGGGCGGTAAATACCTGATGGCGCAAAGTGCGCGTCTGGGCCCGCGCGCCTGGGATTTCATCGTCCGCCAACTGATGAAGATCGGCCAGCAGAGCCTTGCCGTTTTCGTCTTCTCGATGATGCTGGCGCGCCTCAACGGCTTCTGGCTCGACCAATGGGGGCGCGAGGCGACGTGGCATACGGTCTTCGTGAACCTTGTCGGCGTGGGCCTGTTGCTGGCGGTGGCCTATTTCGTCGCCTGGATCAAAGGCCAGCCCTGGCGAGTGAAGCGCGCATGATCACCCGGCGCGATACCCTGGCGGGCCTCGCAGCCCTCGCCGCCGCTCCGGCCGGCGCGCTTCCGGTGTTCCGCGACGGCACAGCGCATGCGTTTGACCGGGCCTGGCTGGAGGCCGAGGCGCAGCGCCTGTCGCAGGCTCCCCATATGCCGCTGCCAGACGTGCCCGAAGGCTGGCGCAACCTCACCTATGATGAATACCGCATGATGTGGTTCAACCCGCAGCGCGGGTTGTGGATGGATGAGGACCGCCCCTTCAAGGTCGATTTCTTCCATCCCGGTCTCTACTTTCCGCGCCCCGTCGAGGTGAACGTGGTCGAAGGCGGTGAGGCCCAGACGCTGGAGTTTGACCTGTCGCTCTTCGACATGACGGATCAGTTCCCCGACCTGCCGCTGGATGAAACGATGGGCTATTCCGGCCTGCGCTTGCGCGCGGCGCTGGAACGGCCCGACATCTTCACCGAATTCGCCGTGTTCCAGGGCGCGAGCTATTTTCGCGCCATCGGAACGGGCATGAATTACGGGCTCTCCGCCCGCGGTCTGGCGATCAATACGGCCACCGAAGAAGGCGAGGAATTCCCAGAATTCACCCGCTTCTGGCTGGAGGCGCCGCAGCCCGGCGAAAGTATGCAGGTGGTTCATGCGCTTCTGGATGGCGAGAGCTGCACCGGCGCCTTCACCTTCCACATCACACCCGGCGCCGTCACCCGGATGGAGGTGGAGGCCACGCTCTACCCGCGCCTGGATCTGCCCCATGTGGGCCTTGCCCCGCTCACCTCCATGTTCCTCTACGATCAGACCAACCGCGCGGGCCATGACGATTTCCGCCCCGCCGTCCATGACAGTGACGGCCTGCTGATCCATAACGGCGCGGGGGAATTGCTGTTCCGCCCGCTCAAGAATCCCGCCAATCTCGAAGTTTCGTCCTTCGTCGACGAAAACCCGCGTGGCTTCGGCCTGATGCAACGGGCGCGCGATCTGGCGGATTTCGAGGATTTCGAGGCCCATTACGAGGACCGCCCCGCCCTCTGGATCACGCCCGGCGAAGGCTGGGGCCAGGGCTCCGTCCAACTGGTCGAAATCCCGTCGGAATTGGAGATCTACGACAATATCGTCGCCTATTGGCGGCCCCGCGAGGGCCTGTCGGCAGACACTGAGCATCGCTTCACCTACGATATGGAATGGAGCCATGAGCCGCCGCGTCCCCGGGACGTGGCCCCGGTTCTCAACACCGCCATCGGCGGCAATTGGGATCGCTCCCGCACGCTTGTCGCCATCGATTTCGCCGATCATCCGGCCCTGGCAGATGATCCCGGGCGCTACACAAAGATCGTGCGCACCAATCGTGGGGAGGTCACCGAAGGCGTGCTGGAGCGCAACCCCCGCACCGGCGGCCTGCGCCTGACCTTCGCCGTGGAGCCGGGGGATTACCCGTCGATGGAGCTGCGCGCGCAACTGTTGCAAAACGACGCCCCGGTGACCGAGGTTTGGCTGTATAGGTGGTCGGCATGAGCGCCGTATTTGAACCCTATATGCCGCCGGAGGCGCCGCTGGCGCGGCCCATTCAGGATCTGCGCGCGCCTTATCATGATGCGGCTGCACCCGGCCTCGGCAAACCCCGCGCGCTTCTGTGGCGGTTGGCCACGTTCCTGCCCGCGCTCGCGACAACGCTTGGCCTTGTCGCCGCCTTCACCGACTGGTTCGCCATGGGCGGGCTTACCGGCTTCGAGATCACGCTGATCGCCCTGATCGCGCTCACCTTCTTCTGGATTTCGCTTTCGGTCGCGACCGTCACCGTGGGCCTCCTGCGCCGCGCTCTGGCGGGCAAACCAACGATCTCCGCCAATGGCGCGGCCATGGACGTGGCGCTTCTGGTGCCGTGCTATAACGAGGTGCCGTGGGACGTGTTTGGCAATGCCTGCGCGATGTTGGAGGCGCTGGACGCGCACCCGACGCCGCACAATTACACGCTCTTCATCCTGTCGGATACGCGCGATGCGCAAACCGCCCTTCAGGAGCTTCGCGCCTTCGCCACCCTTCGCGCGCGCCTGCCCGAGAGCATCCGCATCCATTATCGCCGCCGCGCCATGAACACCGATCGCAAGGTCGGCAATCTGGCCGATTGGGTGGAGCGTTGGGGCGGCGGATACGGCGCCATGCTGGTGCTCGATGCCGATAGCCTGATGTCGGGTGACGCCATTGTGGCGCTCACCGATGAGTTGTCGTCGGACCCCTCCGCCGGTCTGATCCAGAGCTTCCCGCGCCTCATCGGTGCCGAGACCGTCTTTGCCCGTGTCCAGCAATTCGCCTCGACCATTTACGGCGCCGTGCTTGCCGAAGGTCTTGCCACATGGTCCGACCGCGAGGGCAATTACTGGGGCCACAACGCGATCATCCGCACGGCGGCCTTTGCCTCCTGCGCCGGTCTGCCCAAGATCCGCACGATCACGGGCAAGGGCGCGCTGATCCTGTCGCATGATTTCGTCGAGGCCGGGCTGTTGCGCCGCGCCGGATGGGGCGTGCGCTTCTCGCCCCGCATCACCGGCAGCTACGAAGAGGTGCCCGCCACCCTGATCGACTATGTCGTGCGCGATCAGCGCTGGTGTCAGGGCAATTTGCAGCACCTGAAACTGCTGGCCGCCAAGGGCTTCCACCGCGTCAGCCGTTTTCACATGTTCCACGGCGCGGTCAGCTACCTGCTCAGCCCCGCCTGGTTCGCGTTGCTGACCGTCTGGGCCCTGATCGGCACGGGGGCGGAGCACAACGTGATCCGCTACTTCTCGGGCCTCAACCCGCAGGTTCAGTGGCCCGAGATGAATGCCGTGCATTCCACCGCCCTGCTGGTGTTCATGTATGGCATGTTGCTGGCCCCCAAAGCGCTGGGGGCGGCGGCTGTCGGCTCCATGGGCCTGCGCGTGGCCGATCTGGGTGGTCCGGTCCGCTTCCTCGCGTCGTTTGTGACGGAGATGGTCCTGTCGATCCTCTACGCGCCGATCCTGATGGTGCAGCAGACCAAAGCCGTCACCCGCTCCATCCTCGGGCTGCGCGTCGATTGGAAGCCGCAATCCCGCGCGGGGGGAGAGTATTCGCTGCTGTCCTTGGCGAAATTCCACTGGCTCGAAAGTATCGCCGGTCTGGGCCTTGTGGCCGGTATGGCAAGCGGCATTGTCTCGCTATGGCTCCTGCCGATCGCGGTATCGCTGGCTTTGGCCGTGCCACTCTCGGCGCTGTCCGGCCTGCGGCTCACGCGCTTTGCCGCCACCGCGCGGGCTTTGGGCACGCCTGAGATCTACGCCGCCCCGCCGATCATCCGCGCCGCCAAGGCGCACCGGGCGGAGTTGCGTGAAACCCTGCGCGATCTGCCCGAGGCGGCGGAATAGGGCCCGCAAACCTGCGGCCATTGCCCAACAGCACCCGGACCGGACTCAGCCGAAGGCGCCGGACCGACCCGGCGCTCTGCAACCCACCAGGGGGCCGGCTACCCCTCCAGCCCCTCGAACCAGTCCAGCGCCATATCCGCCCATCCCCGTGGCACCGCATGGCCGCCCGGAAACAGCGCGAACTGCAACGAGCCGGCCGCGCAGGACGACCAGATCCGGTGCCAGTAATGGCCCTCATTCGTGATCTCATCCGGGGCAGAGCGCGCGCAGCCATTGGTCTCGCGCCAGATCTCCATCGACGCAAACACATCGCCCTGCCGCACCGCGCCATCGCGGAACACGCGGCCTTCGATGGGCACGGTGCCATCCGCCCACCCATGGGTATGCAGCACATCGACGGGCCCCTCACAGCCGTCCAGGGCCGGGTGTGGCCGCCAGAAGGCCCCGGCCACCGGCGCATAGGCGCGCGCGATGCCGGGATCGGCGCAGGCGAGATAGGATACCATGGATCCGCCAATCGAGAACCCGCCGATCATCACCGCGTCCCGGTCGATCCCGTGCACCTCCGCCGCATGGCTCAGCACCTCCTCGAAAAACGCCGCCTCGTCCCGCACGGGCGCAAATTCCGGGTGGAACGACCATGTCGACCCAAATCGCGACCCCTCCCGCTGCAACCCCTGCGGGCCGATCACCGCATAGCCGCGCGCCGTCATCGCGTCGGCCAGCATGTTCACCATGCCTTCGCCGCGCCCGCCCGCGCCGTGCAGCATCATTACGGCGGGGTAGGGGCCGTCGCCCTCGGGCAGCGCGATATGGTAATCGCCCATCGGCACCTCGCAGGCGCCCTCAACGCCCGCGCAGGCGGCCCATCCGGGGCTGGCGCTGGCCAATAATGCGGCAGCGGTCAGGGAAACGCGCATATTCAAAATCCTTGCAAAGTAATCTGTTACGTCCGGTCCACCGGCAGGCCCGCGCGCACCCAACCGGGCCCGGCCGCGGAGCCAAGCATACCTTCGGGCACGTCGATGATGTTGGTGAACCCGGCCTCGATCAGCCGGTTGGTCAGCCGAGAGGAGCGCACGCCGCGGGCGCAGATCAAGGCCACGCGCGCATCCTGTGTCCCACCCGTCAGCTCCAGCAGCGCCTCGGTGAAATCCTCCCGCCGCATATCAAGGCGATGGCCCGAGGCGGGCGAGCCGCTGGCCGCCCATTCATCGGGCCTGCGGATGTCGATCAGCAGGATCTCACCGGCCTCCGCCATCCGGTGCGCCTCCTCCACGGAAATCTGCTGATCCACGTTTTCCGACAGGGCCGAGTAGAACAGGTTCTGCCCACCAGTCGCCGCGAAGCCCGCACCAACCAGAACCAGCGCGCCCGCGCCGATCAAAAACCGTCTGCGATCCATGGGTCAGCTGGCCTCCAGATACCCGGTCACGATCTCGGCCATCATTTCCGGGCCCAGAACCGGTGGCAGCAATGTCAGAACGTCCCCTTCGCCATTCAGCAGGTAAATGAACGAGCCGTGGGAGAAGACCGTGCCATAGAACGGATCCACGAAAAGCTCCTCGAATTCCACGGAATAGGCGTCATATGCCACTTGTAACGCGGCCTCGCTTCCAGTCAGGCCCACGAAGTCGGGGTGAAACACCTCGAGCGCCTCGGCCATCGCCTCCGGCGTGTCCCGCACGGGGTCGACGGTGATCATGACCGGGCGCAACTGCCCGCCCGCCTCCTCGACGATCTCGACGGTGGTGGCCATCAACGGCAAGGCGGCGGAGCAGATTTCCTGGCAATTGGCATAGCCGAAGAACACAAGCTGGTGGCGCCCGTCCGGGTCTGACTCCGTGCGTTCGCTCCCCGTATGATCGATCAGGGTAAACGCCCCGCCCAGATCATCTGTCAGGGCCTGCGCCGAAGCCATCCCGGCGCAGAGTATCAGGGCAACGGACAGTCGGATCACCGTGTGATCTCCCACGCCTCTTGCCAGCTTTCGCCGGTGCCGAGATATCCCTCCCCCTCGATCTCGGCCAAGACGCGGGGATCGTTGCGATACCAGCGGCCTTCCTCTGCCGCCGCTTCGGGGAATTGGACCTCCCAGGCATCGGTCCAGCGGTTCGCCGTGACCCACTCTTCCTCTCCGGCCGCGCGGATCCGCTGCACGAGGTAGACATTGGTCGCGCCGACGTATTCGTCTTCGATCATCAACCCGTCGACCTCAACCTCCATACCGCAATAGGGCGCCAGATCCACGGCGGCCCCGGTGAAGATGCCCTGGTTGTTCTTGTTGGGATAGGTCAGCACACCGTCGGCGGCCCGCAGCAATCCAAGCTGCCGCCCGGTGCTGCATTCATTCGCGCAATCGCCCGCCACTTCGCACAGCATGTCGACAACCGTCGCCTCGAACCGCGCCGGCTCTTCCCAGGCCAGGTTCCAGCTTCGCGCCTCCGAGCCCTCCGAAAACGGTCCCTCCTGGGCGGCGGCGGGGGTAGCCAGAAAGGCCAGCGGGATCAGGTACTTCCACATCGCTCAGCCCTCCGGATTCGGTATTGCGAAGCCGGGAACAACCCCGAAATCGGTATGGTTTGTATTGGTGATGCCGTGATCCTCGACCACTTCATCGATCACCAGATAATTCAGCCCGTCACGGGCGAAGAGCCGCCCGGACGCCGTGATGTCGTGGGAGGCCAGTTCGAGCTGTGTCTGGCCAGACGCGTTCTGATCGTCGCCATTGATGCTCAGGATCATGTAGACGGTGCCGTCTTCTCCCAACAAGCCCACCGGGATGCCACCTGCCGAACACCAGATCGCGCAGGTATGGTGCGCCGTGCCCTGCACCGCGTCCGGCCCGCCCATCACGCCCGAGAAATAGCACCAGGTGTCGATGACCTCGCCGCGGATCGTGACCTCTTCGCCATTGGCCAGTGCTGGCCCGGCGGCGCAGATCAACGCAGCCGTGAATATGTGTTTCATGGGGGTGCCTCCCGTTCTTTTCCCTTGCCGGAAGCGTAACAGGCAGCGGCGAAATCACCGCATCACATTTTTGAGCGGGCGGGCAAGTTCGCCCCCGAGCGGGGCGGATTGACGGTGATCAACAGCCGATCAGGGCTCGATCTCACCGCTCATGATGGCGCGGGCAACGGCCTGTTCGCGGGTTCGGGCACCAAGTTTGCGGCGCGCATTCGTGATGTAGAGGGCAACGGCGGATTCCGAGATATCAAGACGATGCGCAATCTTCGCCACCCGCAATCCCGCGCTCAGCCAGAGCATGCATTCCCTTTCGCGCGGGCTAAGCCGCCCATGGGCAGGGCGGGCCCGATGCGCCAGGGCGGTCAATCGTTCAAATGCCATCAATCCGGCCAGATGCAATTCGGCTGTGAAGGTTTCGCAAATCCTGTCGAAGGCCGGGCCATCGGTGGTGCCGCCGATGACCCAGCCACCGAATTCCGATTGCTGTATCGTTCGAACCGGTATGCAAAGCGCGGTTTTCACGCCAAACGACCGCGTGAGTTCCAGGAACGCGCCCTGCCGTCCGTTCGTCTCCGGGAACCGATCTCCATCCGTCACGATCCCCGCGGCGGTCATGTTGCGGCAGATCAGCGACAGGAACGGATCGTCGCCGATCAACCCGCCCTCACGGTAATTGTCGCGAAATTCGTCGGGCAGGCTTGAGATGAACTGCGATGAGTGCAGGCCGGTTTCCCGTCGCGCCATGGTCAGGGTGCAAAAGGGCATCCCGCGATCTTCCGCCAGGTTGGCCATTCTGGACCAGACCGCGTCGGCGCTGGACAGGCGGGCCACGTCCTCCGAGAAGTCCTGCAATTCATGGATCATGACCGGTCCAGCCTCTCCACCCTGACCCTGTCAATATAGAGAAATCGGCATATTCACAATAATTCCGACCGGCGGCATGGACGGGTGAGTCCGTTCGCCTGGTCGAAAGAGAAGCGCCGCATGACCATATTGGAAGAAAGCCCACACCGGCTGGTGATCGAGGAAAAGCCCGTTGTGCTGCGCGCCTTGAGCCTGGTGCTGATCGTGGTGTTCGTCGGCCTCGCCGCCTTCTTCCAGCCGATATTCACCCGGATTTCGACAGAGCCCGTCGCCGATGCCGGGGCCAATGGCTGGCTGATAGCCCAGATCCTGATCGGTGCGGCGGCCATCATCCCCTTGGGTATTCTCATCTTCGTGCTGAAAACCCGGCGCGTCAGTTTCGACCGGTCCGCAAATCTCGTCGTGATGGAACGGGTCGGCATGTTGGGCCGCAAGGCGACTGAATATCCGATGGCGAGCTTTAGCGGTGCGGGATTGCAATATAGCTACGATTCCTCCAGCGGCCGGACCAGCCGCGCGGTGCTTGAATTCACCGATGGCCACGGCGCCGTGCCGCTGAGGCCCTATTATCAATCCGGCGGCGCGGCCTCGCGGGTGGCCATAAAGATCAACGAATGGTTTCTCGGGCATGAGGCGGCAGCCGCCCGCAGCCTGTGAGGGCTTGGACCTCCCGGCCACCGCACCGCAGACGACACCAAGGGACGGATATAGCGATGAACAACAGCGACGATGAAAAGGAACGCGCGAGCCTTGAGCGCCTGCGCGGCAACATCCCGATCCTTGCGGCCACGGCGGCGGTGATCACCTTCCTCGCGTTCAGGATTGCCGGGGTGACGAATGGCCGGTCGATGCTCTTCGCGCTGGTCGTGTTCGGGATGATTGCGGTGATGTTCAAGCTGCGCGAATGGTTCGGGGTCACCGGCTACCTTACCGGGCTGTTCGTGCTTTCCGTCGTCTTCTTTCTGATCAACCTGGTGTTGTGAGGTCACGCCGCCCCGCTGCCCGCACGGCCACGTGCTGATCAGGCCGCCTTTTCCAGACCGAACGCGTCATGCAGCGCCTGCACGGCCAGCTCCATGTATTTCCGGTCGATCAGCACGCTCACCTTGATCTCGGACGTGGTGATCACCTTGATGTTCACACCCTCGTCGCGCAGCGTCTGGAACATCTTGGCGGCCACACCGGCATGGCTCCGCATCCCGATGCCCACAATCGACACTTTCGCCACATCCGTATCCGCGATCAGGGCGGCAAAGCTGATATCGCCCGCCGCCTTCGCGTCCCCCATGGCCTTCTCGGCGCGCGCAACCTC
Organism: uncultured Roseicyclus sp.; assembly: GCA_947494975.1. Lineage (GTDB taxonomy): Bacteria > Pseudomonadota > Alphaproteobacteria > Rhodobacterales > Rhodobacteraceae > Gymnodinialimonas. Next base: position 628,036 of record CANLXA010000002.1, read on the forward strand.
GCCCACGGGGCAGGAGAACGTCATGTCGGTGATCCCGCCATCCGAGATGTTCTGCACGATCATGTCTACATTCACACCGGCCTCGGCCAACGGCCCGAAGATGGCGGCCGCGATGCCGGGGCGGTCCTCGACCGATTGCAGGGTCATCTTCGCCTCGTCGCGGGAATAGGCCACACCGGCCACGACATTGGATTCCATGATATCCTCCTCGGCGCAGACCAGCGTGCCTGCATTGTACGACATTTCCTCGAATGATGACAGCACCCGCAGGCGCACCTTGTAGCGCATCGCCAGTTCGACCGACCGGGTCTGCAACACCTTGGCGCCGAGCGAGGCGAGCTCCAGCATCTCCTCGAACGAGATCTTTTCCAGCTTGCGCGCCTTGGTCGTGATGCGCGGATCGGTCGTGTAGACACCGTCCACATCGGTGTAAATGTCGCAGCGCTCCGCGCCGAAGGCGGCGGCGAAGGCCACGGCGGTGGTGTCCGATCCGCCGCGCCCCAGCGTCGTGATGCGCCCGTCCGGCCCGATCCCCTGGAACCCGGCCACCACGGCCACCCGCATCCCTTCCTGGAACTTGGCCGTGATGTTGTCGGTCGGGATCTCCACGATCCGCGCGGCGGCATGGGCGTCGGTGGTCATAAGCGGCACCTGCCAGCCCTGCCAGGACCGCGCGGGCACCTCCATCTCCTGAAGGGTCAACGCCATCAGCCCGGCGGTCACATTCTCCCCGCTCGCCACCACGGCATCGTATTCGCGCGCGTCGTAGAACTGGCCCGTCTCCTCGACAAATCCCACCAGCTTGTTGGTCTCTCCGCTCATGGCGCTCACGATGACGATCACGTCATAGCCATTGGCCACCTCGCGGCCCACGCGCTTGGCGGCGCGCCGGATCCGGTCCAGCGTGGCGACGGAGGTGCCGCCGAATTTCATCACCAGAAGGGGCATATCTTCGGTCCCGATGAGAGTTGGCGCGTCTTACGGGGCAGGGCGCAGGGAGGCAAGGGCGGCACATGGCCGCGACACTTGCCCCGGGTGCGGGCCGGGGGCAGGATGGTGGGAATGACCCTGCGCGCACTCCTCCTCCTGCTGCTGGTGTTTGCCGCGCCCCTGCGGGCCGACCCCGCCATCGGCATTGCCTTTCCGCCGGTCCGGGATGCCGCGCAGATGGGCTTCTCCCTGGCCGCGCTTGCACCCCTCGACATCCGCCATGTCCGCATTGCCGAGGCCTGGGAGAGGCGCGGCCTCACCCCCACGCCCGAGGATTTCGCCCCGCTGATTGCCCGATTGGAGGCGCTCGCGGGTGCGGGCCTCTCCGTTCTCCTGACCGTCGAGCTGCGCGCGCCGCCCGCCGCCTGCGGGGCCAGTAATGCCCATGCCTGCGTGATCCGCGGCGATGCCCCGTTCGAGGCCTATCTCACCACGCTTCTTCAGGTCGTCGGGCCGCATATCGACGCGATCCAGATCGGCAATGAATGGGATCACCGCTTTCCCGGCACCACGTCCGAGTTCCTCGCGCTCCATGCAAGGGCCGCCGCCGTAATCCGGGCCGTGCGCCCGGACCTCACGCTGGTCCTCGGCGGGGTCTCGGGCCGCGCGGGCCTCTACCACGCGCTTTGCTTCGTCGGCGCCAATCCGGCGATCCCGGTCCTCGACTGGCCCGAATTGCGGCAGCAGCATTGCATTCGCGGTGCCTCCCGGAACGAGCGCGTGCAGGCCGCCGTCTCCGCCGTTCTCTCCGTGGCGGATTACGATGTGGCCGATATCCACCTCTACGATGCCCCCGGCCTTTGGCCTGATGCCGTGGCCTGGATGCAGGCCTACACGCAAGCCCCGATCTGGGTGACGGAATTTGGCGGCCCGATGCCCGGCGCCGAACCCACCGATCCCGCCTATCAGGCCGAGCGTCTCGCCAGTTACCTCTCCGCCATCAACACCCTCCCCATCGCCCGCGCCTATTACTTCAAGCTCACAGACGACCCCGCTTAGACCCACGCAACCTCCGGCCTCTACGACGCAGAGGGGCAACCGAAACCGGCGCTCTCGGTCTTCGCGGATTGGATGGCGGGGCGGTAGGGGCCGACAAACGTGTGCGCGACCGATTGGTTGCGCCGATCTACCAACGTCCAATTTGCAGGACATAGCGGGAGTTCGTGATTGCGCCAAAATGCGGGAACTATGCCGGTGAATGCTTCGACCGACTTCGGCCCCGCCATTTGCTGGCATGCCAACTACGGGCTACCAACGCCCTGAGGCACCGCCTCCGCCGGAAGAACCGCCGCCAAATCCACCGCCAGAATTTTGTGAGATCTGGGCAATTGCGTAGGTCGTTTGATGATCATAGTCGCAGTGCATGCATCTAACGCGCCGTACCCCATGGCCTGCACTCATTGTGCTGGAGGGTATTAAGATGCGACGGGATTGCCGAAGGGTTCGCTGACCACAGTTCGGACAGGGGCGCAGTCGCGTCAACCCGTCAGAGACAAACTGCTTCCCCAGTATCAGGGCGAGGATGGCCATGAAGCCTCCGATGAACCAAGGCGCCAAGGAATTAACGTCTGTGGTACCGCGAGCTCCTTCCCCCTCTCGAAACCGGAGCGCGATATCTTGGATGACAGCCGCACTACCCTCCATAATTCCTACGGAATATTCCCCTTCTCTAAATGGGTTGAGAAAATGATCGTTTACGATGCCCATCGCGACCTGATCCCAATCACGGCCATAAGCCGAACCCAGCTCAATTCGCATCGCCTGGTCGTCCCGAATAATCATGACGAGTATCCCGTCATTTCGGCTGGAGTGCCCAACGCCCCAATAATTGAAGACACCGGTGGCAAACTGTTCCAGGCTTTGATCTGACGTGTAATTGGCTTGAGTTGCCAAAGTCAGCACGGTCATTTCAATCCCGGTGTCTTGCCTGAGTTGGGCAAGTTGGGCAGACAGTTCCGCCTCATCTGCCGCGTTCAACAGGTTCGCATAGTCGTTGACGGTTGTACTTTGAAAATCTGGATAGGGCTGAGCAAGCGCCGCGCAGTTCCAGAATGCGAAAAAGACAAGAGTGATGAGTGTTCGCATTAGACCCCATGTGCTGCGCAATCAGGTTATCAGGCAGCCCCCTGGAAGCAAAGGCAGTGAAATACCGAACGGTAACGCAGAACTTCAAAGACGCAGCAGCACCCAAAAAAGGGCTCACAGCCGCCGTTCACCGCAAAGCGACAAAAATGGCTTGCTTATCATGCCGTAACGATCCCGTCCGGCGTCTCCGCCACCAGCGTCGTGCGTTGGTTTCACGCGTATTCATCGACCCCGCAGCAGACGAGGCCACCCAGAACAACCGTCAAAAACAGCACGATCCGCAGGGAGTACCTCTGTCTCTTTGCCCCACGGAAAACCCGTTTCCCAAGCACCCCTCCAGTGCCCTCGGATCACCGGGCCGGTGGCATACCGCGTCATGAAAATCCTTGATAAACAGTTAACAAGAATGTGATATATAAATTAAAACAGATACTTAACCCACCTTATCAACCTTGATAACCCCACCTTGCGCGCACCTCTCCGGCCTCCTAACCTGCTGCCATCCCATCCCCGAGGCCCCCATGAAGTTCACTGAATCCGACCTCCGCCAGGCCGCCGATCTGGTCTGCACCCAGATGCAGCCGACGCCGCAATATGCCTGGCCACTTCTGGCCGAACGACTGGGCTGTGAGGTCTGGGTGAAGCATGAAAATCACACGCCCACCGGCGCCTTCAAGGTCCGCGGCGGCATCACCTTCATCGACTGGCTGACACGCACCCATCCCGACGTGCCAGGCATCTGCACTGCCACCCGCGGCAATCACGGTCAAAGCCAGGCCCGCGCCGCCGTGGCGGCCGGTCTGACGGCCAAGGTCTACGTGCCCCGCGGCAATTCGGTGGAAAAGAACGCCGCGATGCGCGCCTTCGGGGCGGAGTTGATCGAGTTCGGCGCCGATTTCGACGAGGCCAAGGCCGAAGCCTACCGGGTGGCCGAAGCCGAGGGGCTGTTCATCGTGCCGCCTTTCCATCCCGAGTTGGTGCGCGGCGTGGCGACCTATGCGTACGAGCTCCTGTCGGCAGTCCCCGATCTCCACACGATCTACGTGCCCATCGGCTGCGGCTCCGGGATCTGCGGCACGATCCTGGCGCGCGATGCATTGGGGCGGGACACCGAGGTTGTGGGCGTCGTGTCGGAGAACGCGCAGACGGCCAAGCTCTCCATGGATGCCGGACGCCTGATCGAGACCGACAGCGCCAACACCTTTGCCGACGGCATGGCCGTGCGGGTGCCGGTGGCCGACGCGTTCGCGATCTATTCCAAGGGTGCCGCGCGCATCCTGACGGTCTCGGACGACGAGGTGGCCGAGGCGATCCGCGCCTATTACACCGACACACACAATCTCGCCGAAGGAGCCGGGGCGGCACCCCTGGCCGGGCTGATGCAGGAGCGCGATGCCATGCGCGGCAAGACGGTCGCCGTGATCCTGTGCGGCGGCAATATCGATACCGAGTGGTTCCTGGAGGTCATGGCGGGCAAGACCCCCACGGTCTGATTTCGGTTGGCAGACACGCCTGTTGGTCACGGCAGGTGGCGTGCAGCCTCTTTCCGGGCGAACGGTTTCAGCCGCTCTCCATGGTGGCTCAGCCAATCGGCGACCGTGTCGGGATCGCGTTTCGACAGGTCCCTCAGCCACCACGCGATGGCTTTCTGGATGAACCATTCGGGATCCTCGGCCAAGCGCTCTGCCCATCCCAGCACACGCCTGCGCGCAGCCTGTTCGACAGCGGAGGGATGGCGTGATTTGCAGAAGGGCAGGGCGAAGACAAACGCCGCGCGGCGGGTCCAGAGGTGGTCTGACCTGCTCCAATCCTCAAGTACGTCCAATCGGCCTGGATCCTGTACCAACCGCTTCTGGCCGCCCTGCGCCACCGCGTCTGCGATGGCCCAGGAGTCGAAATCGGGCACGACCGATGTGATCCAGCCCCATGCCAAATCGTCATCCGGCCGCATCCTGGCCTGCAGAAACAGCTTTCCCGCTGCGATCCGGGCCTCGAAAATGTTGCTGTCCCACAACCCCTGCGCCAGCGCCACCAGCGCCGCCCGATCCGGCGCGGCCTTGCGCCATTGGGTCGCCAGATCCCCGGTGATCGCATTCGACAGGCCCAGATAGGGGCGATCCGCCTTGTGGTAGGCGGCCATACCCACTGCGCGCTCGGGGTCTGCGTGGGCCTTGAGGGCGGCCAACGCCTCCTCGGCCCTCATCGCGGTTTCTCAATCTGCCAATCCAGGTGGCTGCGCACGGCCGGCCATTCGTCAGCCGTCACGGAATACACCGCCGTGTCTCGGATCGTGCCGTCCGGCATCCGCGCATGGGCGCGCAACATCCCGTCGAACTGCGCCCCTAGCCGTTCGATGGCGCGGCGGGATTGCAGGTTCAGGCGATGAGTGCGGAACTCCACGGCCAGGCAACCCCAGACCTCGAAGGCATGCCCCAGCAACAAACGCTTTGCCTCGGTATTCAGCGCGCCGCGCTGCGCGGAGGACCCGATCCAGGTGGAGCCGACCTCCACCCGTGGCAGGGCGTGATCGATGTTCATGTACGTAGTCATGCCGACAGGTGTTCCATCGGCATCAAGCTGTGTGAATGGGATCATGCTGCCCGCGTCGCGTAGCGCCAAACGCCGGTCAATCTCCGCCGCCATCCCATCGGCGGGCGGAACGGTCGTGTACCACAGTTTGTGCAATTCACCGGCAGTTGAGATCGCTGCAAGAGCGTCGTGGTGATCATGGCTGAGCGGCACCAGCGCCACGTGATTGCCGTGCAGCGCCAGATCGATCGGGCCAAGGCGTGTCATGCGGACCGCCTCACGAAACGGCCGTGGACCACACCCGTAACCTTCCGCGTCCGCGCCGGACGGACATTGGTAAAAGGCGGTGGATAGACGGTCGATTCAGGGGCTCTTCTCGCCATAGCGCGTCTCCGTTTTCGGGACGCTACTCCACCGTCACGGATTTCGCCAGATTGCGCGGCTGGTCCACATCCGTGCCTTTATGGAGCGCCGTGTGATACGCGATCAGCTGCGCGGGTACGGCATAGAGCAGCGGCGCCAGGATCGGATCGACCCGTGGCATGGTGAGCGTGGCCCATGTGCCGTCACCCGCCTGGGCCGCGCCATCGGCATCGGTGATCAGCCAGACCCGCCCGTCGCGCGCCATGACCTCCTGCATATTCGAAACCGTCTTGTCGAAGAGCGCATCCTTGGGCGCCATGACGATCACCGGAACGGATTTGTCGATCAGGGCGATGGGGCCGTGCTTGAGCTCCCCGCTCGCATAACCCTCGGCGTGGATATAGCTGATTTCCTTGAGTTTCAGCGCGCCTTCCAGCGCCATGGGGAACATCGGGCCGCGCCCGAGGAACAGGACGGAATGGGCCTCGCTCAGTTCTGCGGTATGGCTGGCGATCTTATCCTCAAGCGCGAGCGCCTGGTTGATCAGGCCCGGCAGACTGCGCAATTCCGATATGAGCGCCGCTTCGCGGGCCGCATCGATCCGGCCGCGTTGCCGGGCGGCCAGTATCGCCAGGGTCGCCAACACCCCCAACTGATTCATGAAGGCCTTGGTGGAAGCCACCCCCACCTCGACGCCGGCATGGATTGGCAGAGCCACATCACTTTCGCGCGCAATGGAGCTTTCGGGAACATTGACGACAGAGACAACGCGCGCGGCCTTTTCCTGCACGTGGCGTAGGGCAGCGAGCGTGTCCGCTGTCTCGCCCGATTGGCTGACGAACAGCGCCGTTGCGCGGTCGGAAACGGGCGGTTCGCGGTAGCGGAACTCCGAGGCGATATCGACGTCGCAGGGCAGGCCGGCAAGCTGCTCGAACCAGTATTTTGCCACAACGCAGGCGTAGTGCGCGGTTCCGCACGCCACCAGGATCATCCGGTCGGTATCGGTGAAATCGACGTCGTCCGGAAACGTCACGGTATCGCCCACAATGTAGTCGTTGAGGCAATCGCTCAGGACGACGGGCTGCTCGAAGATCTCCTTGGCCATGAAATGCTTGTGGCCACCCTTGTCGAGTTGGGCGGCCTGCGCGGGAATGGTGCGCGCGTCGCGGTTGGCCAGCCGCCCGTGTGCGTCAAAAATCTGCGCGCCGTCGCGGGTAACGAAGGCATAATCGCCCTCGTCCAGATAGGTGATCAGATTGGTCATGGGGCTCAACGCGATGGCATCCGACCCCACGAACATCTCCCCCTCGCCGTGGCCGATGGCCAGTGGCGATCCCTTGCGCGCGGCCACGATCAGGTCGGCCTCGCCCTGAAACAGGAACGCAAGCGCGTAGGCCCCATCGAGATGCTTCAGCGTCTCTGTCGCCGCCTCCCGGCGGCCAAGCCCCTGATCGAGGAAATCCTCACAGAGCTGCGCAACGGTCTCGGTATCGGTTTCGGTCACGAACGTGCGGTGCGACAGGCGCGCCCGCAGGTCCCGATAGTTTTCGATGATGCCATTGTGGACCACCGCGACGCGGCCCGCCTGATGGGGATGGGCGTTGGTGACGGTTGGCCCACCATGGGTGGCCCACCGTGTGTGGCCGATCCCGGATTTACCGGCCAGCGGGTCATGGACCAACACATCCGACAGGTTGGCCAATTTGCCCACGGCGCGGCGGCGATCCAGCCGACCGTCCTGCACCGTTGCAATTCCGGCACTGTCATAGCCGCGATATTCGAGCCGTTTCAACGCCTCGACCAGGATTGGCGCAACCTCGTGGTCGCCCAATACGCCTACAATTCCGCACATGGAATTATCCCTTTGACCTGCCTGCTTTTATGGCCCTGAGCCGGTCCATCAGTTTGACAGCCAGCCCGGGTTTGTTGATCTGCTTGGCGCGCCCGATGGCCAAGGCACCGTCAGGAACGTTCTCGGTGATGACAGACCCGCTCGCCGTCATGGCCCGCGCCCCGATGGAGACAGGCGCCACCAGCATCGTATCGGATCCGATGAACGCCTCCGCTCCGATCTCGGTGCGGTGCTTCAGGACACCGTCGTAGTTGCACGTCACCGTGCCCGCGCCGATATTGGCCCGCTCGCCAACCGTCGCATCGCCCACATAACTCAGGTGGTTGATCTTGGCGCCCTCGCCGATGGCGGCGGCTTTGACCTCAACGAAATTGCCGATCTTGGCGCCGTTGCCGATCTCTGCGCCGGGCCGCAGGCGCGCATAGGGCCCCACGATCGCGCCCGACCCGACATGGCACTGCTCCAGATGGGAAAATGCCCGGATCTGCGCGCCGGATTCGACGGTGACACCGGGGCCGAAGACGACGTAGGGCTCGATCACCGCATCGCGCCCGATATGGGTGTCGAGCGCGAAATGGACCGTCTCGGGGGCCTGCATCGTCACCCCGTCCTCGATCAGTGCATCCCGCCGTTTCGCCTGGAAAAGGCGCTCCGCCGCGACAAGCTCGGCCCGTGAATTGATGCCGAGCGTTTCTTCTTCATCACATCGCACGACAGTGGCTTTCAACCCGTTGGCGTTGGCCAGTTCGGGCACATCGGTGAGATAGTATTCGCCCGCAGCATTGTCGTTACCCACCTGTGCCAGAAGGCCCATCAGCGTGGTGGCATCGGCGCAGAGCACGCCGGAATTGCAGAGCCGGATCTGTCGGTCTTCCTCCGTCGCCTCCTTGAACTCCACGATCCGCAAGAGGTTGTCGCCGTCCATAACAAGCCGCCCGTAGCGTCCCGGATCGGCGGGTTCGAACCCCAGCATCACCACATCATGGGTCGCGCGGGCGGTCCGCATGTCGGTGAGCGTTTCGGGTCGAAAGAAGGGCGAGTCGGCGTAGAGGACCATTGCGTCGCCCTCGAACCCTTCCAACGCTTCGGCCGCCTGCAAAACCGCGTGGCCGGTGCCCAATTGCGGCTCCTGCCGCACGCTAATGGCTTCGGGCGCGATATCGTTCAGGGTAGCTTCCACCGCTTCGGCACCGTGGCCCGTCACAACAAGAATGCGGGCGGGGGACAGCGGTTCTCCGGCGGCCAATGCATGAGCCAGAAGCGGCGCCTGTCCAAGCTGATGCAGCGGTTTGGGCAGATCCGACTTCATTCGCGTGCCCGCACCGGCGGCCAGAACGATCAGCGCCAATGGGCGATCTTGGGGTGCCTGCATGAAACGTCTTTCCTTCGCGTTTGCCGCCTATTAACGAAGCCCGCGGCGTGGGCAAACCCCCGCGTCGGTCAATTTGCCCGTCAGCCTGTAACAGCATTGGGCGGAAACCTGCCGAAGGGAAGAGCGATGCGTAGTGTAGTCTTCGATCTGGACGGAACCCTCGCCAATACGGCGGGGGATCTGATCGCGGCTGCGAACACCGCGTTGCAAGAGCTTGGGCATGCGCCGCAGCTCAAGATGGGATCAGACGATGCCACGGCATTTGCGGGCGGGCGGGCCATGCTGCGGCTGGCGGCTGAGCGGATGGACCATGATGACCCCGAGGCGCTGGTTGATGCCGGATATCAGGCTCTGCTCCATGCCTATGGCCGCGCCATCGACACGCACACAAGGCTCTACCCCGGCGCGGTGTCTGCCGTGGACCGTTTGCGCAGCCAAGGCCACGCAACCGGGATTTGCACCAACAAACCCGAAGGCCTCGCGGTCGAACTGATCGCCCGTCTTGGCCTGACGGCGCGGTTCCCGGCACTGATCGGCGCCGACACGCTGGTGACTCGCAAGCCCGATCCTGCCCCGCTAATCGAAACGATTGCGCGTCTTGGTGGCGATCCGGCTCGCGCCGTTCTGATTGGTGACACAATCACCGATCGCAAGACCGCCGCAGCCGCCGGTATCCCATGCATCCTTGTCACGTTCGGTCCGACGGGGCGAGCGGTGGCCGAACTTAACCCAGACGCCCTGCTGGATCATTACGATGATCTGGACCGTGTGCTCGCCCAGGTCGTGGCCTGATCGGTCAGGGCCTTTGGCCCATTGACGCGGCGCCCGCATCGCATGATCTTGCCGGGCATGAGCAAAGCGACATTCACCGGCAATTTCACCCAGCAAGAACCAATCCCCGACGCCGCGATTGATGCGGCCGTGGCCGTCATGCGCTCGGGCCGGCTGCACCGTTACAACACCGCTCCCGGCGAAGACGGGGAGGTTTCGCATCTGGAAGAGGAATTCGCAGCCTTCACCGACGCGAAGTACTGCCTTGCCGTGGCCTCTGGCGGATATGCGATGGGGGCGGCGCTAAGGGCGGTGGATGTGGGGCCTGGCGACAAGGTGCTGACCAACGGGTTCACCCTGGCCCCGGTGCCCGGTGCGATTGCCGCAGTGAATGCCGAACCGGTTTTCGTCGAAGTCACCGAGAGCCTTACGATTGATCTGGACGACCTGGCGGCCAAAGCGGCGACATCGGGGGCCAAGGTCTTGCTGCTGTCGCATATGCGGGGGCATCTGTGCGACATGGATCGCCTGATGGAGATCTGTGACGCCGCCCGAATAATTGTGATCGAGGATTGCGCCCACACCATGGGCGGCGCATGGCGCGGGGTACCCTCGGGGCGCCACGGATTGATCGGATGCTACTCCACCCAGACCTACAAACACCTCAATTCCGGGGAGGGGGGCTTGCTGGTGACCGACGACGACATTGTGATGGCAAAAGCCATCATGTTGTCGGGATCTTATATGCTTTTTGGCCGTCACAGGGCCGCGCCTCCTGTGGATACATTTGAAAAGGTCAAGTACGTCACGCCGAATGTCTCCGGCCGGATGGACAACTTGCGCGCCGCAATCCTGCGTCCGCAGCTTGCGGATCTGCCCGCGCAGGTGGCTCGATGGAATGCGCTCTACCGCACGATGGAGGAGGGGATGCGCAACACGCCCGGCCTTCAGGTGATCGAACGCCCGGAAGAAGAGAGTATCGTCGGATCGTCGATCCAGATCCTCTTGCCACAAGCCAACCCGGATCAGGTTGCGACGGTTGTGAAGAGCTGCGGCGCGCGCGGGGTGGAGTTGAAATGGTTTGGCGCACCCGAGCCGGTGGCCTTCACATCGCGGTATGACAGCTGGCGATATGCCCCGGCTCAGCAGTTGCCCAAGACGGACGCTATTCTTGCGGGTCTGCTGGACATGCGCCTTCCGCTGACATTTTCGGTCGAGGATGCCGCGCTGATTGCGGAGATCATTCGCGACGAGGTTTTGAGCCTGCACAGTCAGACAGCGGCTGAATAGAAAACGGCGCCGAATCCGGCGCCGTATTTGTCCGATACGATGCTGCTGTTCAGAAGTGCAGCGCGACACCCAGGCCCACGGCATTGGCATCGATCTGAGTGCCAGCGGGTGCGCCAATGATTGTGCCCGCATCGGGCGTCATGTGGGTGGACGTGTAATCCAGACGCACGGAGACGTTGTCGGTCAACAGCATTTCCAGGCCAAGGCCATAGACAAGACCGTCCGCCGAGCCATCGGTGGAGATCCCGGCGGCCGCGCCATAATTCACCTGCTGGTAGCCCAACGTGCCGTAGACCAGCGCGTTACCCATGGCATAGCCGCCACGCACGCGCGCATTGATCACGTTGTCGAACTCGAAATCCGGATTTCCCAGGGTCGTCTGGAATGTCGCCGGACCACTGAAGCCCAGTTCTGCGCCCACAACCATGTTGCTGCCGAACGCATAGTTGTAGCCGCCATAGACACCAAACCCGGTGCCTTCCTGCAGCGGCACCGCGATGGTGGAATTGTCGAATTCCGGCGAGATGATATTGGTCGCGAAACCGGCATAGAAGCCCGTCCATTGCGACGCGTCCTGTGCGTGGGCCCCGGTTGCAGCCACAGCTGCGGTCAACGTCAGGGCAGAAGCGATTATGCGCATATTTTTTTTCCCTTGCGGATGGCAGTGCTCGATCCGCCATGGCGTTACTATAGCGTGGTCGGGGACGTCGGGAAAGATATGAGATCCAACAGTTTGATGGATCGGCGGCTTCTTGGCTTTGATCATGCGGAAGTGATGCCGAAATACAGCGGAGACGTCTCATGCGCGCGCGCATTCTTGCCTGTTTGATAGTGTTTCCGGCCGCGTCTTCCATGGCGGACTGGACCTGCGCCTCGATCCTTGGGCCGACTGGTCGTGCAGCAGCGATTGGCGACGGTGGCACCGGGGCCGCTATGGATTAAGGCAATGGTGGCCTCCCGACCATCACGATCTTCAGCCACGATCCGGGCGCGGCGGGTTGCACAACGTCACACGACAGGATCCGATAATGCAATCGGGCAGCTCATGGTAGCGGGCCGTGGGCTCTAGACCAGACGTGAGTTATCCTTCGCGGCCCGCACGAAATCCCGAAACAGCGGGTGAGGCGCGAACGGTTTGGATTTCAGCTCGGGATGGAACTGAACACCTATGAACCACGGGTGATCTTTCACTTCCACGATTTCCGGCAGCCGCCCGTCAGGGGACATGCCCGAGAAGATCAGGCCCTTATCCTCAAGTTGTTCACGGTATTGGATATCGACCTCGTAGCGGTGCCGATGGCGTTCCTCGATCGCAGTTTCGCCGTAGGCTTCGGCAACTTTTGAGCCGCTTTCCAACACCGCGTCGTAAGCCCCAAGCCGCATCGTTCCGCCCTTGTCGTCGGTCACCTTGCGCTCAACCTTATGGTTGCCCTGCACCCATTCCTTCAGGTGGTAAACGACAGGTGTGAAACGTTTTTTCCCCGCTTCGTGGTCAAATTCCTCGGATCCGGCATCGCCCAGATCGGCAAGGTTCCGGGCCGCCTCGATCACCGCCATCTGCATGCCGAGGCAGATGCCCAGATAGGGCACGCCGCGGGTGCGCGCGAATTCGGCGGCTTTGATCTTGCCCTCGGTTCCCCGCTCCCCGAACCCGCCGGGAACGAGGATGGCGTGGAAGCCTTCCAGATGCGGTGCCACGTCTTCACGCTCGAAGATCTCCGCGTCGATCCATTCGGCCGTCACCTTTACACGGTTGGCCATGCCGCCATGGGTCAGCGCCTCGGCAATCGATTTATAGGCGTCCTCAAGCTGCGTGTATTTGCCGACGACCGCCACCTTCACCTCACCTTCCGGGTTGTTGATCCGGTCGGCCACATCTTCCCAGACCGTAAGGTCGGGCTTCGGTGCGGGGCTGATGCCGAACGCGTCCAGAACCGCTTGATCGAGACCTTCGCGGTGGTAGGCCAGCGGCGCGGTGTAGATTGAGCTGAGGTCCTGCGCGGCGATTACGCTATCGGGGCGGACGTTGCAAAACAGCGCCAGCTTTTCACGTTCTTTCTCCGGAATCGGCCCTTCGGAGCGGCAGACGAGGATGTCGGGCGCAAGGCCGATGGAGCGCAGCTCCTTTACCGAGTGCTGGGTCGGTTTCGTTTTCAATTCGCCCGAAGCCTTGATGAATGGCAGTAGCGTCAGATGCATGAAGATGCACTGCCCGCGCGCCTTGTCCTGGCTGAATTGTCGGATCGCCTCAAAAAACGGCAGGCCCTCGATATCACCAACCGTCCCGCCGATCTCGCACAGCATGAAATCGACCTCGTCTTCCCCGATGGAAATGAAGTCTTTGATCTCGTTGGTGACGTGGGGGATGACCTGAATCGTCTTGCCCAGATAATCGCCGCGGCGCTCTTTTTCGAGCACGTTGGTATAGATCCGCCCGCTGGAGATCGAATCCGTCTTGCGCGCGGGCACGCCGGTGAAGCGCTCGTAATGGCCAAGGTCCAAATCGGTTTCGGCGCCGTCATCGGTGACGAATACTTCGCCGTGCTCGAAAGGCGACATGGTGCCGGGATCGACGTTCAGGTAGGGATCAAGTTTGCGCAGGCGCACGGAAAAGCCGCGGGCCTGAAGAAGCGCCCCGAGGGCCGCCGATGCCAGGCCTTTGCCAAGCGAAGAAACCACCCCACCGGTGATAAAAATGAACCTGGCCATGCCTGCAACGTCTCCCGTGCGGATGGTGCGGCCTGCTCAGTGCGGCGCCCATCACTCGTCTTATTCACGGGATTTGAGAATACCCGGATTCGGGCGACCGGCACAAGAACCGATTGGTCAGTTTTGTCCAGATCGTGTGGTCCTCTGCCCATTCGCACCCCAGATCGGGTGGGGCATCAGTGGATGCTTGCACTTATTCCTGGATCGGAGGAAGCGCCGGTGCATCGCCCTGGATTGGCGGCAGAAGCGAGTCTACCGGCGGAAGCGCGGCATCACCGTCCGTTTCGGATCCGGCGGCGGGCGGCAGCCCGCCCAGATCGTCAAGCAGCGAGGAATCCGCTGAATTCTGCGTCGCGATGATCGTCAGTGTGATCGACGTGATCAGAAACGCGATCGCAAAGGCCCATGTCAGCTTGCCCAAAGCCGTGGCTGCCTGGCGGCCGGTCATCACACCGCCACCGCCGCCGCCACCCATGCCAAGGCCACCCCCTTCGGAGCGCTGCAGCAACACAACGCCGATCAGGCAGATCGCGAGGATCAGATGGATGACAAGGATCACGTTTTCCATTGGTGGGCCTTTGTTGACGACCAAATCTCTGCTTCGCGTCTACTTATGAGATGCGTCAGGCCGCCGCAAGGGCGACCCAAAGTGCAGAAAGTTGATTCCCGTTCGCGGTGTGCAAAACGATGATTTCACAGGAAACCAAATCGCGCAACGTGTGGCCGATTTATCCGCCCCAAAGGCAGCGATGGGGGGCTATCATCCGCGCAGGGCCGCAGAAATCGGTTCCCCCTCGCCCCACCGCCCGCTATAGCGCCCCGGGGTTTCCGAGACAGGCTGGAGGATGTCATGGCCAATGTAGTCGTGGTCGGCGCGCAATGGGGCGACGAGGGCAAGGGCAAGATCGTCGATTGGCTCAGCGAACGGGCCGACGTGATTGCGCGCTTTCAGGGTGGCCATAATGCGGGCCACACGCTTGTGATCGATGGCGAGACCTACAAGCTGCACGCCCTGCCATCCGGTGTGGTGCGTGGCGGCAAGCTGTCGGTGATCGGCAATGGCGTTGTGCTGGACCCCTGGCATCTGGTGAAGGAGATCGAGACCGTACGCGCCCAGGGGGTTGAGATCAGCCCCGAGACGCTGATGATTGCGGAGAACACGCCGCTGATCCTGCCGATCCATGGCGAGTTGGATCGCGCCCGCGAGAACCAGAATTCAGTCGCCAAGATCGGCACGACAGGCCGCGGTATCGGCCCGGCCTATGAGGATAAGGTCGGTCGCCGCGTGGTACGTGTTGCCGATCTGGCGGATGCGGCCACGTTGGAGCGACGTGTCGATCGGGCGCTTGTTCACCACGATGCGCTCCGCCGGGGCCTCGGCCTTGAGCCGGTGGATAAAGCTGCCCTCATGGCAGCTTTGACCGAGGTGGCCCCGCTGATCCTCGCCTTTGCCGCACCGGTCTGGAAGGTGATGAACGAGAAGCGCCGTGCCGGGAAACGTATCCTTTTTGAAGGTGCCCAAGGCGCGCTTCTGGATATCGACTTCGGCACTTATCCCTTTGTGACATCCTCCAACGTCATCGCCGGGCAGGCGGCGACCGGCGTGGGCCTTGGTCCCGGCGCCATCGATTTTGTACTGGGCATCGTGAAGGCCTACACCACCCGTGTGGGCGAGGGGCCGTTCCCGACCGAGCTTGAAGACGCGGATGGGCAACGCCTTGGCGAACGTGGCCATGAATTCGGCACGACCACGGGCCGCAAGCGCCGGTGCGGATGGTTCGATGCGGTGCTGGTCCGCCAGACCTGCGCGACCTCCGGCGTGAACGGGATTGCGCTGACCAAGCTCGACGTGCTGGACGGATTCGAGGAGCTGAAGATCTGCACCGGCTACGAATTGGATGGCGAAGTGATCGACCATTTGCCCTTTGCCTCGGACCTTCAACCGCGCTGCAAGCCGATCTACGAGACCATGCCGGGCTGGTCGCAATCGACGGCCGGCGCACGCTCCTGGGCTGATCTTCCCGGTGAGGCCATCAAGTATGTGCGCCGGATCGAAGAGTTGATCCAATGCCCCGTGGCCCTATTGTCCACCTCTCCTGAACGGGATGACACGATCCTTGTCACCGACCCGTTTTCTGATTGATGGAACACAGTTCATGGCGTTGAGCTACAAGGCCCGTCGGCGCTGGTCGCTGTTCATCCTCGTGATCGGGCTCCCGGTTTACATCGCCGTGGTGTGGTTCATGCTGAGCTTGTTGGAGGCGTGGCCGGTCTGGCTTCAAATCGTGATCTGTCTGGTGTTCAGCATCGTCTGGGCGTTCCCGCTCAAATCAGTATTCCTTGGGGTCGGGCAAGCCGATCCGGACGCGCCGCGCGACGATTGAGACGCCAGCAAGCAAAAAAGGGGCGCCTCAGCGCCCCTTTGTTTATTCCGGTGTCTTGGTCGCTTAGATCTTGCGGGTCAGCCGGAACAGGCCCCCGTCCAAAGCTTGCAAGACGCCATCTTCTGCCAGCGCGTTGACCGCTTCAATGGCGTCATCACGTGAAATGGAGCCATCGGTTGCGATCCGCACCAGACGCAGGAGTTGCATCCGCTTGAACTCCTCCACGCCAACCTCGGAGCTGAGATATTCGGCACCCATCTCGATCACTTCCTGGATCTCGGTGGCCGAAGAGGCGGCAAGAACCTCGGCGAAGGCCGCGAAATGGTCGATCTGTTCATCACCGTCAGCGGCGCCGGATGCGACTGTCGGGTTGGCGCGCTCTTCCTCGATCTCGCGGGCCAGTTGCGCCTCGATGGCTGCCACTGGATCGGCCTCATCGGTTGCTTCGGGATCGAATACCGGCGCGGGGTTCTGCAGATCAGCGGCATCATCGGGCTGCGGTTCGGGGGTGACCATAGGCGCGGCCTCAGCCGCATCCTCGTGCTTTTCCTTCGGAGCCGAACGGCCGAGACCCATGGCGATCTTGCCGGCACGCTGTGCCAGATTGGCCAGCGAGCTGGCGACCTTGCGCGGGGCGGGGCGGCTGTTCTCGTAGGCCTGATCGTCAAAGGCAACGCCACCAACATTCAGACTGTCGTCCAGCATCAGGGGTGCCTCGGTTTGAGCTGCGGACACCGCCCTGGGGGCCGGGCGTGATGGCGTGCTCTCTGCGGCGGCCTCAGCCGATACGCGGCGCGGCATGATCGCGGCGGCGTCCGCGGAGGCTTCCGCCGGCTCATCCACGCGCTGTTCGGACACCAGCACAAGCGGGGCAGGGCGGGCCTCAACGTCACGACGGCGCGAGACGTCGACGCGCACGCGGCGGGGCCGCATGACACGGGCGAGATCATCCCGGTATTCTGCGGCGCTGTCTGCGACGCCTGTGAAATCCGCCGAGGATGCCCCATCCACGGCCAGTTGTGTTTCCGCGGCCCGCGCGGCGACGGCGGCTTTTAGGTGTTCGATATTGGCGCGACGGCGGGTTGTTTCCACACCTGTCAGGCGGCCCTCGGTGGCCTCGAACAACCGATCAACGTCGTCGTGATCCGCATCGGCATCAGCCGCAACGAAACCAGTCCGATCCGCCTTGGCCGCTGCCTCTTCCGCGTCCGCCTTAGTGTCGGCGCCAAAGGCGGCCTGGGCTGCGGCGTCCGCCACGGCATCTGCGGGGTCGTCCTGGGGAGCGGTCTCGATGGTCAGAGCGGCGACAGCGGCGCTGGTCGCATCATCCTCATCCTCATCGTCCAAGTCTGCTTCATCGTCGCTGGCGTCCGCGACCGGCTCGGCATTGGCGGCGTCTGCAACATGCGGCTCTTCGATATCGTCGGACCCGTCGTCCACGGTCGATGTGTCGGTGGCAAACGCGGCGGCAAGTGCGGCGGTGGTCGCCTCGTCATCAGCGTCCATCACCGGCTCGGGCGCGGCACCTTCGCCACCGGCCGAGAGGTATTCGTCATCGGGCTGACCGATGGGCGCGTCGTCATCGCCTTCGGAGACCGCTGCTTGGCGGATACGGGCCAGACGCGCGGCCACCGACGCCCCGTCAAAGGTATCCGGCGCTGCATCTTCAGCCGGGTCACCGGCAAAGATCGAGTCGATCTCATCATCTGTCGTTGCGTCAAAGGCGTCGTCGAAACCGTCGATATCGGCAATCAACGTATCGTCGCCAAGCGCGTCTTCGGCCTCGGCGAAGGTGTCGTCCTCCTCAAGAGCAATGTCCTCGGACGCCATAGCCGCGGCGATCGCGATCAGTGTATCAGCGCCCGCCTCTTCGGCGACATCGCTCTCATCGGCGTCGACAACTTCGGCTCTATCGTCCTCGGCGACTGCGATGGCGTCGTTACCGGCGAGATCGGGTGCCTCGTCTTCCTCCGCCTCGGCAGCTTCGGTGTCCGACATCGCAGCGGCAACGCCAGCGAGCGTGTCAACGGCTTCATCGGCGTTGGCATCGGCCTCACCTTCGGCGGTCACTTCGGCGACCGTCTCGTCAGCAGGCGCGTCGAATTCGGAGACGTCCGACGTGTCATCATCGGACGTCGCGTCTGCGACGTCCGCCGCTTCGGCCTCGGGCTCCTCCACGATGTCAGCGAGTTCAACAGGAGCAGGCACGCCATCGTCATCGGTGGTTTCAACCGTTTCGGCAACGGGTTCATCTTCCACATCATCGTCAGCCGCATCCTCAGCTTCGGCCGCAACCTCAACTGCCGGCTGGTCCGCCACCTCGTCTTCCGGTTCATCCTGCTCCAAGGCAGGCTCCTCGGCGGCGGTGTCTGCCATCTCCGGTTCTTCGGCGGCTTCCGGGGCGACGCTTTCAATGGCGTCTTCGATGTTCGGATCTTCAGCGCGTGGTGGAGCTGCGGCGGCCATTCCGGCGAATGCCGTCACCGTGCCAACACCTTCGGTATAGCGGGCAGTGTCATTGCCGCCTTCGGCGCGCAGGATCAGACCGGTTTCAGAAACACGGGCCTCCACACGGCGCTGGATCGCAGCCTCGGTGATACGATGAAGGGTGTCTGCGTCCGGGGTGGGAGGTTCAGCGCCGAAATAGCGATCCTCCGCCGCCAGATCACGAAAGTACTCCGCAATCGCCTTCATCGCCTCGAAGGGCCGATCAAAGCCCTCAAGCGTACAGGAAAACGTGCCATAGGAGACGGTTAGGATCTTGTTTTCGTCACTCATTGCTCTGCCACTCTGCTCGTCCGGTTGGACACCGGAATTTATCATCCTTGCGAAAGGTGTAACAAACTGTTTCCAGTAAAAAGCGACACGAATTGGACCATTCCGTGAAGATTACCCCCAAAAATGGCAACAATGGGCCAGTGACTGCGGGTATGCCATTGATATTCAAGGGGGCAGTCCTTTTGGCGGGCGGCGGTGCTGTCGCGGCGGATGCCTATGCACTTGCGCGGGAAAGAAGCGTTTTTTTCGTCGGGTCGGACGGTGGTGGTGACGCGATTCTTGCCCAGGGTCAGGATCCGGACGCTGTCATAGGCGATATGGATTCGCTGTCCGAGGGCGCGAGGTCGGTGATTCCGTCCGATCGGCTCTACCGGATCATCGAGCAAGATAGCACGGATTTCGAGAAGGCGCTGCGGATGATCCGCGCGCCCCTGATCCTGGCGGTCGGCTTCACCGGCGCGCGTCTGGATCATGAGCTTGCCGCCCTCCACGGGCTAGTCCGGTTCGCAGACCGCGCCGTGATCCTGATCGGGGAGCAGGACATCACGTTTCACGTCCCGCCCCGCATCAACCTGACGTTGGAGCCGGGTCTGCGCCTCTCCCTGTTTCCGATGGATGGCGTGACGATGTCGGCCAGCGGTCTCGAATGGTCATTCGAATCGTTGGCCCTGCACCCGGCGCGAAAAATCGGTACGTCAAACGCGGTGCGTCAGTCAGACGTGTCCATTTCCACCGATGGGTCGGGATTGTTGATGATCCTGCCACGAGAGGCGCTTGATGCCGCGATTGACGGGCTGCGGCGGGCCGATTTGCACTCGCCCCAAGGCTGAGCCTTCGGTAAGAGGAGTGAAATGCTGCAAGGAAAGTTGAGATTGTGCCCATGACGGCGGAACTGTCCCCGATCGACAAAGCCAAATACGTTGCTGCGCGCCGCGCCGTGGAATTTGTGGAAGACGGGATGCGCGTGGGCCTGGGGACCGGCTCGACCGCCGCATGGATGGTGCGGTGCCTGGGCGAACTGGTGCGTGAAGAGGGCATGATGATTACCGGCGTGGCAACCTCGTCGCGGACGGCCGATTTGGCCCGCGAGGTGGGCGTGACGGTGAAAACGCTCGACGATGTACGCTGGCTCGACCTGACGATCGACGGGGCCGACGAATACGATCCGAACCTGAACCTGATCAAAGGGGGCGGAGGCGCGCTTTTGCATGAGAAGGTGGTGGCGACGGCGTCGGACCAGATGGTGGTGATCGCCGATTTGTCGAAGCAGGTTGATACGTTGGGGTCATTCCCACTGCCGGTCGAAATCATACCGTTTGGCTGGCAGACCACGAAGGCGCTGATCGAAGAGTTGCTCTCGAATGTGGACGTGCTGGGGCGGTCTGCCTCGCTGCGCCTGTCCGGGACGGAGCCCTTCAAGACGGACGAGGACAACTACATCCTCGATCTGCACCTGCGCCGCATCGCGCAGCCCGCGCAGCTGAGCCTGATCCTCAACCAGATCCCGGGCGTGGTCGAAAACGGCCTGTTCCTCGATATCTGTGATATTCTCGTGATCGGGAATGCCGACGGCTCGGTGGAAGTGCGCGACATCAACAACGGTACGATCGAACATGAGCGTGTAGACGTGATCGATACCGACAATCTGTTTGTAGACATCCGGGACTAAGGCCGTATGGCCGCAGTTCCCGCTGAAATCTCCGATACTCTTCTGCGCGACTGGGGTTGGGCCGGGTTTCCCGGCGGTATCGCCCATGACATGAATGCCTTCGGCGCCGTCTTGTGCCTGGACGTTGGCGGCAATGTTTGGGTCCTCAGCCCGGCCGATCTTGAAGCCTATGTGATCAGCGACGTTCCCAACCAGCTTGATGCGATCTGGGGTGATCCGGTATTTCAGGAGAGCTGGCAGCGCCGGGCCGATGTGGCAGACCTTTCTGCCGCTCTCGGACCGCTTGGGGAAGGGCAGATCTACGCACTCCGCATTCCAGAAGGACTACGGCAGCCGGACGAGGGGCCCCGCTATGATGTTGAGTCGGCAGTGGCCTATGTCCCCGGTATGGGCCGTCTTGCCGGTGATCTGATGGAAGCCGGATCCGGGTGTGAGGTTGAGATTGATGAAACGGCTGACAGCCCCCCGAAGTTCACGATTGTCGGTCCGGGCTGAGGCGATCTCCATCACAACTCTTTGATTCAGCCTATTGTGCTGCGGCTGGCGGGCTCTGGCCTCCTGCAGCGGCCTGTGGGATACAGCGCAAGACTGGCCACTTTCACGGGAGCACCGCCTATGTCCGATTTCGACTATGATCTGTTTGTCATCGGTGGCGGGTCGGGCGGTGTGCGCGCGGCGCGCGTGGCGGCGGCGCAAGGGGCCAAGGTCGCCCTTGCCGAGGATGACCGCATGGGGGGCACCTGCGTGATCCGGGGCTGTGTTCCCAAGAAGCTGATGGTGTTCGCTTCGTCCTATCGGGAAGGCTTTTCCGATGCGCGGGCCTATGGCTGGGATGTGAAGGATGGCGATTTCCACTGGAATGTCTTCCGCGACCACCTTCACACAGAGTTGGACCGGCTGGAACAGGTCTACCGCAACCTCCTCGACGGTTCGGGGGTGGAGATCTTCGACAGTCGCGCGGTTCTGAAGGATGCCCATACCGTTCAACTCGCCGACGGTGTCACGAAGTCGGCCAAGCACATCCTGGTGGCTACGGGCGGCCATCCGGTGAAGCCTGATATGCCCAACGCCCATCTCGGCATCGTGTCCGACGACATTTTCCACCTGCCGGAGCTGCCCCAAAGCATGCTGATCGTGGGCGGCGGTTACATCGCCTGCGAATTTGCCTGCATCATGGCGGGTTTGGGTGTGAAGGTAACCCAGTTCTACCGCGGGGCGCAGATCCTGCGCGGCTTTGATGATGAGGCGCGCGGCCTTATCGCCGAGATGATGCGCGAGCAGGGGATCGATCTGCATACCGGCACCAACATCGTCGAGATGAAGCCCGCCGACGCGCAGCACCCGGAGAATGCTGTTCCGACCGCAAGCGATGCCGCGATGGGGGCGGATGTGCAGCAGATGAAAGCGCTTCAGACCGATGTGTCGGGGGCGGGCGAAGGGCCGATCTGGGTCAAATCCACCAATGGACGCGAGGGGGTGTTCGATTACGTGCTTTTCGCCACCGGGCGGTCACCCAATACGCAAGATATGGGTCTTGAGGAGATCGGGATACAGATCGGCCGCCGGGGCGAGATCTTGGTCGATGAATACAGCCAGAGTGCCGTGCCGTCGGTCTACGCCATTGGCGACGTGACGAACCGGGTGAACCTGACCCCAGTCGCGATCCGCGAGGGCATGGCCTTCGTGGAGACCGTCTTCAAGGGAAATCCGACGCCGATCGACCATGATCTGATCCCGTCGGCCATCTTCACGCAGCCCGAATACGGCACTGTGGGCCTGACTGAGGAAGCCGCTCGCGAGCAGGAGGAAATCGAGGTCTATTGCACTTCGTTCCGTCCGATGCAGACGGCCTTTGCCGGCAAGCCCGGGCGCGTCTTGATGAAACTCGTCGTCTCCAAGGTCAATCGCAAGATCCTGGGCTGCCACATCGTGGCGCCGAATGCCGGTGAGATGATCCAGCTTGCCGGGATCGCGGTAAAAATGGGCGCCACGAAGGAGGATTTCGACCGAACGGTTGCAGTCCATCCCACGATGTCGGAAGAGATTGTGACCATGCGCGACCCGATGCGCACCGCCTAGCGCATATTTCGCAGTGAATGTACGCATAAACAGGTGCAAACCGGAATTTCCGCCCCATATAGGGCAACAACAGACGATCATTCGTTAGAGGTGAGACAACACATGGCGGGTAACAGTGGCGGACCCTGGGGCGGCGGCGGAAGCGGCGGCGGCAATCGTGGCGGAAGCGGCGGCAATGGCAGCAATGGTGGTGGCAATGGGCCCAGGCGGCCCGGCGGTGGTGAAGGCCAGAGCATCCCAGAGATCGATGACATCGTTCGCAAGGGTCAGGAACAGCTGCGAGTCCTGATGGGCGGCCGCGGTGGTGGCACTGGCGGCGGTCAGGGCGGAGGTGACCCGATCAGCCCGCGGACCCTGTGGATCGGCGGTATTGTCATTGCGCTTGGGGCATGGTTCTGGGCCTCGTTCTATTCCGTTCAACCCGGTGAGCAGGGTGTGGAGTTGTTCCTGGGCTCCGAATACCGCATCACCGGTGATGGCCCGCACTTGGCGCCCTGGCCTGTCATCACGGCTGAAGTGATCGGCACGGATCAGGAACGGACGGAAGCGATCGGCAACAACCGCTCTGGCGCTTCGGATACCGGCCTGATGCTGACGACGGACGAAAACATCGTCGATATCGACTTCGACGTTGTGTGGAACATCAACAACCCCGCCGATTACCTTTTCAACCTGCGCGACCCCGAAGCCACGATCCGCGCTGTGGCTGAGTCGGCGATGCGCGAGATCATCGCCCAGTCCGAGCTGGCCCCGATCCTCAACCGGGACCGTCAGTTGATCGGTGATCAGGCTTTGGCGCTGATTCAATCGACGATGGATAGCTACCAGTCCGGCGTGAATATCGTGCGGATCAACCTCGACCGGGCCGACCCGCCGACCGAGGTGATCGACGCCTTCCGCGAAGTTCAGGCCGCCGAGCAGGAACGTGACCGTCTTGAGCGCACGGCAGACGCTTATTCCAACCGGGTTACCGCCGGAGCACGTGGTGAAGCGGCGCAGATCCTGGAAGAAGCCGAAGGGTATCGTGCTCGCGTGGTCAACGAAGCCTTGGGTGAAGCCAGCCGCTTCCTTGCGGTTCTGCAGGAATACGAAGTCGCCCCGGACGTGACGCGCCGCCGTCTTTACCTTGAGACACTGGAGCGGGTTCTGGGCGAAACCGATCTTGTGATCATCGATAGCCAGACCGGCGGCGGACAGGGCGTTGTGCCATACTTGCCGCTGAACGAATTGCGTCGGCCGACCGGCGATGCAAGCACCACCACGGGGAGCTCGAACTAAGATGCGCCGTATCACATATCTTATCCCCATTGCCGTCCTTGCGGTTGTCCTGATCTCCTCCTCGATCTTCGTGGTGGACGAGCGGCAACGCGCCCTGGTCCTGCAATTCGGCCAGATCCGTCAGGTGATTGATGAGCCGGGACTGAACTTCAAGATCCCGTTCATCCAGAACGTGATCTACTACGAAGACCGCATCCTATCGCTGGATACGGCCGCCACCGAGGTGACACCTTCCGATGACCGCCGCCTGGTGGTCGATGCCTTCGCGCGCTACCGGATTGTCGATACCGAGCAATTCAACCGTGCGGTGGGTGCCGGTGGCATTCGCCGGGCCGACGATCTGATCGAAGACATCCTGAATGACCGGATCAGGGCCGTTCTGGGTGCCGACGGTGTGACGTCGAACACGATTCTGTCCGAAGAACGGGCGGCGTTGATGGTTCAGATCACCAATCAGGCCCGGGCTCGGGCTGCATCCCTTGGGGTGACGATCCTTGATGTGCGTCTGAAGCAGACCAACCTGCCGGCGCAAAACCTGGATGCCACCTTCGCGCGGATGCGAGCGGAACGGGAACGCGAAGCGGCCGACGAGATTGCGCGTGGCGAAGAAGCCGCGCAGCGGATTCGGGCGACGGCGGATCGTACCGTGGTCGAACTGGTCTCGGACGCGGCGCGTGAGGCCGAGATCACCCGCGGTGAAGCGGATGCGGAGCGGACGCGGATCTTTGCGGAGGCCTTTGGCCAAGATGCGGAATTCTATGATTTCACCCGCTCGCTCGCGGCCTATGAGCGGGCGCTGCAGCAGAATTCCACCTTCGTGATCAGCCCTGACAGCGAGTTCTTCGAGTATTTCGATGGCTCGGCCCTGGGTGGCGGCAACTCCTTGTCGCAACCTTCGGAGTAAGCGTCGCCCATGTGGCAGGCCATCCTGATGGGGCTGGGAATGGTCCTTGTGATCGAGGGGCTGGTGTTCGCACTGGCCCCTTCGCGTCTGGAGGATCTGATACGCGCGCTGTCGGCCATTTCGCCCGAAACCCGGCGTCTGATTGGCCTGGCCGGTGTCGCTGCCGGTGCTGTGCTGACGTCCTGGGCCATCAGCCTTTAGGCCCGTCAAGAAACCTTTGTCTTGGGCCGCGCCCCGTGCGACCCTTGGCCCATGCGGCGCGGCTTGGTCACGCCCATGTGACGGGTTAGGCGAAAAGGTCGGGTTTTCGGAACTTGATTACCTCGCAATTCGCCCAAATATCACCTGACAGGGTAGACCTGTCTGCCCGACGGCATTTTTGAGGAGGCCCTTCCCCGTGACACTTCAAACACGACCCCCCCTTTCCCCAAGAGATGAGCCCCGCGACGCGCCGCGTGTCCGCGTTGCCGTCGCAAGCGAGACGCGTGGGTTCGATGCGCGGATGGTTGTGGGCGCGATGCTTGCTTTCGCCACCGCGCTGGCCGTTGCACTAAGCGCGCTGCCTGCGCGGGCGCAAACCGGCGCGCTTCCGGGCTTCGCCGATCTGGTGGCTCAGGTTGGTGACGCTGTCGTGAACATCACCACGTCATCGGTTGTGGCCGGCCGCGCCGGTGGCCCGCAGCCGATTGTGCCCGAAGGCTCCCCGCTGGAAGACTTTTTCAACGATTTCCTCGATCGCCAGGGCCCGGGTGATCGGGCCCCGCGTCGGTCGCAGGCCCTTGGATCCGGCTTCGTCATTTCCGAGGACGGCTATATCGTCACCAACAACCACGTCATCGAAGGCGCGGACGAGATCATGATCGAGTTTCGCAGCGGCCGTGAACTGGTGGCCGAGCTGATCGGGACGGATCCCAATACCGACATCGCGCTTCTGAAAGTCGAAAGCGACGAGCCATTGCCGTTCGTCACCTTCGGCGCGGCATCCGAGCACCGGGTTGGCGATTGGGTCATGGTGATGGGCAACCCGCTTGGGCAGGGGTTTTCCGTTTCAGTTGGCGTGATTTCGGCCTTCGGCCGCTCGCTGTCGGGTGCCTATGATGATTTCATTCAGACCGATGCGGCCATCAACCAGGGTAATTCCGGCGGCCCGCTCTTCAATCTTGACGGTGAAGTGATCGGCGTGAACACCGCCATCCTGTCGCCCACCGGTGGCTCCATCGGGATCGGGTTCGCCATGTCGTCCGATGTCGTGACGAATGTGGTGCCGCAGTTGCGCGAATTTGGCGAAACCCGCCGCGGATGGCTCGGCGTCCGCATCCAGGACGTGACGCCGGAAATGGCCGAGGCGATGAACCTCGAAGAAGCGCGTGGCGCGATGGTGACCGATGTGCCAACCGGCCCGGCGTCGGAAGGGGGCATCGAAGTCGGCGACGTGATCCTGTCTTTCGACGGACAGGATATTCAGGATACCCGCGGCCTTGTGCGTCTCGTGGGGGATAGCACCGTTGGAGAGACCGTGCGCGTGCTTGTGTTCCGCGATGGCGAAACCCAGACCCTCCGGGTGACGCTTGGCCGCCGCGAAACGGCGGAAGCCGCATCTGCCCCATCGACCAACGGCGACGGACCCGACGCCACCCCGTCAAGCGAGATACTGGGCATGACGTTGACACCGCTGACCGATGAAATGCGCGAGCGCCTGAATGCCGGGAACGTCACATCCGGTCTTGTGATCGAAGAGGTCGACCCGGTATCGGACGCGGCGGAGATGGGCCTTCAGGCAGGTGACATCATCACCGAGGTGACGCAACAATCGGTGGCATCTGTGGCCGATTTTCAAGCCCGCATCGATGCGGCGGCCGAGGCGGGGCAGAAGTCCATCCTGCTGCTCATCCGCCGGGACGGAAACCCGCGCTTCATGGCACTGACCATCGAAGAAGAGGAAGAGCTGGAAACCACGGAGTAAGGCGTCCAGCCCTTGGAACACACGGCCCCCGGTGCGCTGGCGTCGGGGGCTTTTTTGCGAGGTTCGCTAGCCGTCGGTCTCGCCGCCTGCGGCAAGTGCGGGATCCCAGACCGACAGGCCAAGCTGCCTGGCGGCGGCCAGCGAGAGCACGCCGCTATCGAGGCCCTGTGGCACCTGATAGGCGCGGATCGCCTCGACCGTGGCGCGATCCATCTGCCCGGTGACGGGCGCATCGAAATGGCCCCGCGCGGCAAGGGCGCGTTGCAGGGTCGCAATGTAGTCGGTGTCATCTTCCAAGCCACAGGGGGTCTCGAACCACGTCTCCGTGCGGTCCTCCACGATCCTTTGCTCTGTCGCGGTGACGAAGACGGCAGGGCGGCGGACGTTGCCGTTGCGGTCAAGTCGCTCCGGCTCCAACAGGATCTGCTCGGTGACAGTTTCGATCACGGCCGGGTTCACTTCACGGCCGTAACAGCTTTGGGGATCGGCGTCGGGTGGGCCGAAGCCGCGCGTCACCTGAACGCCCGACGCGCCGGACGTGGTGACGGGATCAATGACCGAGGTGAAATTATCCTCTGCCGAGCCAACGCCGTTACACGCCGAGAGGCCGCCAAGGGCGGCCAGGATGATAAGTCTGCGCATGGGACTGCTCTGTCCTGCTCTTATTATTTGGAACAGCATAACGCATTCACGGCGGTCGGGGAAGCGCCCGCATGGGGCACCGGATTTTCCCGCCGATCCCGCTCCTACTGGTATCACTGTCTCTTTTGAAACGCGTGTAGCCGTTCGCTGGCCCGGAGCGATCCGCGGAGTGCGTGCGGTTTCGTTGTCACATTGTCGGTGTGGGGCCCGTCGCGGCACAAATGGGGCTGGTCCGGGCGTTCGGGGACGCGTAAATATGCGCCCGAACTACGGATTTCTGAGGGAGCGCCATTCATGGCCAAGATCACCTACATTGAACATAACGGCACCGAGCATGTGGTGGACGTGGCCAATGGCCTGACCGTTATGGAAGGCGCGCGCGACAATTCCATCCCAGGGATCGAGGCCGATTGCGGCGGCGCCTGCGCGTGTTCGACCTGCCATGTCTACGTTGCGCCCGAGTGGGTGGAAAAACTGCCGGCCATCGACCCGATGGAAGAGGATATGCTGGAATTCGCCTACGAACCCAATCCCGACCGCTCGCGCCTGACGTGCCAGTTGAAGGTCACTGACGCTCTGGACGGCCTCGTCGTTCAGATGCCCGAAAAGCAGATCTGAAGGGGCGCCGGTGGCGCCGCGTCATCCGCTGAGTATGTGGTGCCGGGTCGCTCGCGGCGCGTGGATAGGCCTTTTCCTGTCGCTGGCCGGGCAGGGCGCGTGGGCCTGCACGATCGCGCCCCATCAGGCCACCGCGATGCCGGAAAGCCTGAGCAATCAATGGCCAGGCCATGGCGGATCTCTGGCATGGTATGACGGGCCAACGACGCGATACGCCCATGGCGTGCTTGGCGACGCAATCGAAGGGTCGCGTCTCCACGCCTATTCCGAACACGCGGTGTCGCCCTGCGGAGATCACATGCTGACCTTGCCCGATGAGTTGGTGTTCGAGGACACGGCGCCGCGTCTGGCCGATCTGGACGGCGATGGCTTACCCGAAATCATCGTGGTGCAAAGCCATCAGCGCCTAGGCGCGCAGCTGGCCATTTACCGCGTTGCGGAGGGTGAGCCCGGCATCGATATGGTTGCAACCACGCCGTTCATCGGGCGCCCCAACCGGTGGCTCGCGCCGATCGGGGCGGCGGATCTGGATGGGGACGGGGTGGTGGAGATCGCCTATGTGGACCGCCCGCATCTGGCGCGGACCTTACGGGTGTGGCGGTTCGAGACCGATCAATTGACAGAGATCGCCGCCCTGGAGGGCCTCACGAACCATCGTATCGGTGAGCCGTTCATCACGGGCGGCATCCGCGACTGTGGCGAGGGCCCAGAGATGATCACCGCGAATGCCGGCTGGACCCAGGTCATGGGGACCCGGATAGAGGGCGGCACACTGACCACGCGCCCGCTCGCGCCCTTCAGCCATGACGCGGTGAGCTCGATCCTCAATTGCGCCCGCTGACCTGTCTCTTTCATCTCAATTTCCCCAAACGCCCGATACACCGCCCGCGAACCGCCGGTGCACTTGACTTCACGGCCCACGACCGGTCTATCCGGCCCGTAATTCGACCATTCGGAGAGCCGCTGATGCACGCCTATCGCAGCCATACCTGCGCCGACCTGACCGCCGCCAATGTGGGCGACACGATCCGCCTTTCGGGCTGGGTGCATCGGCGCCGGGACCATGGCGGGGTCATCTTCATCGACCTCCGCGATCACTATGGCATCACGCAGATCCTCTGCGATCCCGATAGCCCGGTATTTGAGCAGGTCGAGACGCTACGGGCCGAGTTCTGCATTCGCATCGATGGCGAGGTAAAGGCGCGTGACCCCGAGTTGGTGAACCCCAAGCTGCCGACTGGCGAGATCGAGGTGTTCATCCGCGATATGGAGGTGCTGGGAAGTGCGGCCGAGCTGCCGCTTCAGGTGTTCGGCGATCAGGAATACCCGGAAGAGACGCGCCTGCGCTACAGGTATCTCGACCTGCGGCGCGACGTGATGCAGCGCAACATGATGCTGCGCTCGGACGTTGTGGCAAGCGTGCGCAAACGGATGTGGGATCAAGGGTTTCGCGAATATCAGACGCCGATCATCACGGCATCGAGCCCCGAAGGCGCGCGCGACTTTCTGGTGCCCTCCCGCCAGCATCCGGGCAAATTCTATGCGCTGCCCCAGGCGCCGCAGCAGTTCAAACAGCTGCTGATGGTGTCGGGCTTCGACAAGTATTTTCAGATCGCGCCCTGTTTCCGGGATGAAGATCCGCGCGCTGACCGCTCGCCGACGGACTTCTATCAACTCGACATGGAGATGTCATTTGTGGAGCAGCAAGACGTGTTCGATACCATCGAGCCGGTCCTGAAGGGAGTTTTCGAGGAATTCGGTGGCGGCGCGTCAGTCGATCAGCACTGGCCCCTCATCTCCTATGCCGATGCGGCGCTGTGGTACGGGACGGACAAGCCGGATCTGCGGAACCCGATCAAGATGCAGATCGTGTCCGAGCATTTTGCGGGGTCGGGCTTTGCGATCTTTGCGCGCCTGTTAGAGCAGGAAGGCACGCAGGTGCGGGCAATCCCGGCGCCGAAGGGTGGATCGCGCAAGTTCTGCGACCGGATGAACAAGTTCGCGCAGGAGCAGGGCCTGCCCGGGATGGGGTACATCTTCTGGCGCGAGGCCGACCAGGGTATGATGGAAGCCGCAGGGCCGTTGGCCAAGAATATCGGGCCGGAACGGACCGAGGCGATCCGGCAGCAACTGGGCCTTGGGATCGGCGATGCGGCGTTTTTCCTGGCGGGCAAGCCGTCTGAGTTTGAGGCTGTCGCCGGGCGCGCCCGCGTGGTGATCGGCAATGAATTGGGCCTGATCGAGGACAACCGCTTTGCGTTCGCGTGGATCGTGGATTTCCCGATGTACGAGGCCGACGAGGAGAGCGGCAAGATCGATTTTTCGCACAACCCGTTCTCGATGCCGCAAGGCGGCCTTGCGGCGTTGGATGGCGATCCGTTGTCGGTTCTCGGGTACCAATACGATTTGGCGTGTAACGGGTACGAGCTCGTGTCCGGCGCAATCCGGAACCACCAGCCGGAGATCATGTTCAAAGCGTTTGAACTGGCCGGCTACGATTCCGACGAGGTGCGCAAGCGCTTTGGCGGCATGGTCAATGCCTTCCAATACGGCGCGCCGCCCCACGGGGGATGCGCCGCCGGGATCGACCGGATTGTGATGCTGCTCGCCGATACGGCCAATATTCGCGAAGTGATCCTCTTCCCGATGAACCAGCGCGCGGAAGACCTGATGATGAATGCCCCATCCGATCCGGCACCGGATCAGTTGATGGAGCTTGGGTTGCGTGTGATCCCGCAGGACTAGGTCGGCGGGTAGGCACAACACCTCATATGAAGGGGCGTACTGGCTTCATTCTTAGTAGGAATGCGGATCACCCGTATCCGTCGGCGCTGATGTCAGACGATTCCGGGCATGGCCTGGATCCTGCCAGACAGGAATTCGCGGATTGCCGCGCGGTCCGGTGGT
This sequence comes from uncultured Roseicyclus sp., assembly GCA_947494975.1. GTDB lineage: Bacteria > Pseudomonadota > Alphaproteobacteria > Rhodobacterales > Rhodobacteraceae > Gymnodinialimonas. Next base: position 659,219 of record CANLXA010000002.1, read on the forward strand.
GCGAGTGTATCGGCCATTTTGCGCGCCAGATCCTCAAGCGCCGTATCCTTGATCGCGCGGGCCAGGCCAATCAGGAACCGACGCAGGTAGCTGACCGGCGGCGTGTCGAGGGCCAAGAGGTCCATCGCGTGGCTCAAGTCCTCGCGCAGGGCCAGAGGATCAGGGTCAACACTGATGATCTGGGCATCACGCGGCCCCATCGGCCGAAGCGCGTTGGGAAGGTGGGACAGGATAGCAGCCTGATAGGCGGCGATGGTGGGCACGGGTTTGGCAATGAAACCGTCGGCACCTGCGGCAAGCACCTGGCGTTCGGCCTCTTCGCGCTCGGCCCCGGACGTCCCAAGGATCACCTGCAGGCGCGGCGTCGCGGAGGCTATGGTGGAAATCAGATCAAGCCCGGACCCGTCCGGCAATCCCAGATCGATTATCGCCACGGTCGGGGAATAGACGTTAAGATGCCGTTCCGCGGACGCGAGGCAATCGGCGCGGCGCAATCGCGCTCCTGATCGCATGCTCATCAACCGGATCGCTTCGGAGGCATAGCGGCTGTCCTCCACGACCAGGATCGTCAAGCCCAATAGCGGCCGTTCCGCTGTCGGTTGCGGTCGCAGGTCAAACTCACTTTTGCGATCATCCATCTGTCGTCCCCCATTGTGCAGCGATTGCCTCAAGCCCGAAAGTTCATGTTGCACAGCCCGGGTTTACAGGACGTAAACGCCGCGCTGCGACATTGCCCGATCTTGCCGCCTACGCGTGGGCACGCCATATGGTCGAGCAACGCACTCCAACCCAATGAGCCCTCAGATGATCGGACGCCTCAACCATGTCGCCATTGCCGTGCCGGACCTTGATGCCGCTGCCGCGCAATACCGAAACACCCTTGGCGCGACTGTCGGTGCCCCGCAGGACGAGCCGGATCACGGCGTAACGGTGATTTTCATCGAGCTGCCAAATACCAAGATCGAGCTCTTGCACCCGCTTGGGGATAACTCCCCCATAAATGGGTTTCTGGAAAAGAATCCCGCCGGTGGGATCCATCATATCTGTTATGAAGTTGAAGATATCCTAGCTGCGCGCGACCGGTTACAGGCAGAAGGGGCCCGCATTCTGGGTAATGGAGAGCCGAAGGTCGGCGCCCATGGGAAACCTGTCTTGTTTCTCCACCCCAAGGATTTCACGGGCACACTTGTCGAGTTGGAGCAGGTCTGATGGGGGTGGTCACCGGCATCGTCTTGTACGCCATCATCTGGTTCATGACGCTCCTGATCGCACTTCAGGTGAGGGTTACCAGCCAGGATGAGGCGGGGGCCCGTGTGGCTGGTACCCATGGCTCTGCCCCTGCGGATGCCAAGCTCAAACAACGGGTGATCTGGACCAGCATCATCGCCGCTGGCATCTGGCTGATCATCGCGTCGATCATCATTTTCGAGTTGATCACGCTCGACGATATCGACCTGTTCACGCGGTTCGGGATGGGCTCCTCTGCACCCCGTTGAGCATGTGGTAGAGATGCGTGAACGTTGCGGCCCCGAGGATGGGGACGAGGATGTTCACCACTGGGATCGTCAGCGGCACCGCCATCAGGACACCAGCGGCGAACAGCGTGGGGCGGTTGCGTTTGCGAAACTCGGCCGCGCCGCGTGCATCGTGGCGGCGCAAGGCCACCATCTGTCCGTATTCTCGACCGATCAGGATCCCGTTCACGACCCAGAAGACGAGCGGAGCGAAGGGGCCGGAGAAGAGGTAGAAGACCAGCGCCAGAATATTGACGACCGTCAGGATGCCGAGGAATTTCGCAACATCCACAAGAGCTTCGCCTATGGACAGGCCCCGCGCCGGGGGATGGCCCGGGTAGTGTTTGTCTTCGACGGCTTCGGCGACGCGATCCAGGAAGATGCCCATGAAGGCCGACGAGACCGGGACCATCAGGAAGATCGACAGAACCAGCATCAGTGGGATGCCCGCGATCGTCAGCGCATTGTCGATCCAGTTAACCTCCCCGATCCATGGCAGAGAGAACGTGTCGGGTACGAACCACCCAACGATACCGGCGAAAACCGCATAGAAGCCGACGAGAAGGCCGATCGTCAGCAGGATACCGAGGCCCAACACGCCCAGAAAGCGACTGTCGGTCAATTGGCCCACGGCCTTGAGAAATGCGTTGAAAATCATTCTGTTACCCAAGTGGTGAGCGCATCGACATCAGGGCGCGGCCGGTCCGGGGGCATGCGCGCCTCATCCGCTATGTGGATGTAACCCGCTACGGTTTCATGGGGGAAAAGTTCGAGCCCTTGCGTCAGAAACGGGCGATCCGTCGCACGCCAGCCGGTCAACCACACCGCCCCCCATCCAGCGGCGAGGCTGGCATTCACCAACGTCAGGCACACGGCCGCCGCAGAGGCATATTGTTCGATCTCCGGCACCATGGGGTGGTGTTTCGGGCTGGCGACAACGGCCACGATCAACGGGGCTTCGGCAAATCCGGCGATGGCCTTCTGAAGACGATCGGCGTCAAGCGCCAACTCCGCCCCTCTGGTTTCGGTCAAACGGGCAAGCCGTTGGCAGGCGGGCGCATGAAGGACGATGAATCGCCACGGCTCCAGCTTGCCGTGATCTGGCACACGGGCGGCAGCGCGGAGCAGGGTTTGCAGCGTCTCCGGGTCCGGTGCCATGGATCCAAGCATGCGTGGGGGGCGCGACCGGCGCGTCAGCAGGAAATCGAGGGCGGCGGGATTCGGTGACAGGGGCTTGGCATCGGACATGCATGGGATGTCGGGCGCGACGGGCGCAAGATCAAGCCATTAACCGCCAAATGCGCCGTATTCCCGATTACTCCGCGGCTTTCGTGGCCTTCTTGGCGGGTTTTTTGGCCGCGGCCTTTCGTTTGCCGGTGCCTTTGCCGCCTTTGGCGATCTTTTCAGCAATCAATTCCACAGCGCGGTCCATCGTGACGGTTTCGGGATCGACATCCTTCGGCAGGGTCGCGTTGATTTTCGCCCATTTGATATACGGCCCATAGCGGCCTTTCATCACCTGAACCGGGCCACCATCGTTCGGATGCTCCCCGAGTTCCTTGAGCGGGGCCGCCGCTTGCCCCCGCCCGCCGCGCCCTGCGGCTTTCTGGGCGATCAGTTCCACCGCACGGTTCATGCCGACGGTGAAGACCTCGTCCACCTCTGGCAGGTTGGCGTAGATACGGCCATGCTTCACGTAGGGCCCATACCGCCCGATCCCGGCTTCGACCGGTTCACCGTCTTCGGGGTGATCGCCGACCTTGCGGGGCAACGACAGGAGTGTCAGCGCCTTTTCAAGGTCGACGTCATCGGTCTCCCAGCCCTTGGGGAGCGATGCGCGGGGTGGCTTCTTCACCTCCTCGGTCACATCGCCAAGCTGGACGTAAGGTCCGAAGCGGCCTGTGCGGAGCGTTACCTGTTCCGACGTATCGGGATCTACTCCGAGCATCTTGCCATCTGGGCCTAGGATATCGCCGGTTTGATCCGCGCCCTCCTGGGGCGGGCCGAACGCGCGGGTGTAGCGGCATTCAGGGTAATTGGAGCAGCCGATAAACGCGCCGCCCGCCCGTGCGGTGCGCATGGAGAGTCGCCCGAGCCCGCAATTGGGGCACAGCCGCGGATCGCCGCCATCTTCCTTGGCGGGGAACAGGTGCGGCTCCAGCACTTCGTTGATCTTTTCGAGCACGTCGGTGATGCGCAGTTCGGCGGTTTCATCGACGGCAGCGTGGAAATCCTTCCAGAACCGGTCCAGCACATCCTTGTAGTGGCGGTCGCCGGCGCTGACCTCATCGAGCTGGTTTTCCAGATCGGCGGTGAAATCGTAGCCCACGTATTTGCGGAAGTAATTGGTCAGGAACACAGTCACCAGGCGGCCCTTGTCCTCGGGGATCAGGCGGCCCTTGTCCTTGATGACATAGCCGCGGTTCTGGATCGTATCCATGATTGAGGCATAGGTGGACGGGCGGCCGATGCCGAGCTCTTCCATCCGTTTGACCAGCGTCGCTTCGGTGTAGCGTGGCGGCGGTTGGGTGTGGTGCTGCTGGCCCAGAACGGCACCCGACGCCGCCAGGATCGCGGCCTTTGACCGACGCAGCTCACTATCTTCGTCGACAAGATCATCACCGGCCAGTTTCGCGTAGTCTCCGGCCAGGGCTTGCGCAACCGGCGTCATCGCATCGCCCTGAGTGACTTGCGGCAGGCGTTTGCTGTCCTCGTCGTCCGAGGACACGTCATCGCGGCCTTCCTCATAGACCTTCAGAAACCCGTCGAAGAGAACAACCTGCCCGGTCGCGCGCAGCTCCACCTGTTCATCATCCGAGCCGATGGTGACGGTGGTGCGTTCCATTCGCGCGGCTTCCATCTGGCTTGCGATGGTGCGTTTCCAGATCAGGTCATAGAGCTTGCGCTGATCGTCTTCGCTCAGCTTCAGGTCATCCGCCGATTTCGACATGTCGGTGGGGCGCACACATTCGTGGGCCTCCTGAGCGTTCTTGGCCTTGTTCTTGTAGATCCGCGGGCTGCCCGGTACGTAGTCCGCGCCATAGCGGTCTTTGATCGCATCGCGCGCCGAACTCACGGCTTCGGGCGCCATGTCGATCCCGTCGGTCCGCATATAAGTGATGTGGCCGGCCTCATAGAGGCGCTGCGCCGTCGACATCGTCTGACGCGCGCCCATACCGAATTTGCGGCTCGCTTCTTGCTGAAGGGTGGAGGTCATGAAGGGCGGGGCCGGATTGCGGTTGGCGGGCTTGGCCTCGACACTTGTGACGGACAGCGCACGGGAGGAGACGGCCTGGACCGCAAGACCCGCCTCCGCGGCATTGGGAAGGTCATAGCGGTCGAGCTTTTTGCCGCCCAGAACTGTCAGTCGCGCTTCGATGGACTTGCCGCGCGGCGTATCGAGTACGGCGCGGACGGACCAGTATTCGCGGGGGCGGAACGCCTCGATCTCCATCTCTCGCTCAACTACCAGACGCAAGCACACCGATTGCACACGGCCGGCGGACTTGGCGCCGGGCAGCTTGCGCCAGAGCACGGGCGACAAATTGAAGCCCACCAGATAATCCAGCGCGCGGCGGGCCAGGTAAGCCTCCACCAACTCCATATCCACCTGGCGCGGCTCGGCCATCGCCTTGGTCACGGCGTCCTTGGTGATGGCGTTGAAGGTGACGCGGCTGACGGGCGTGTCTTTCTTGATCGCCTTGCGGGAGGTCAGCGCCTCCTGCAGGTGCCAGCTGATTGCCTCACCCTCACGGTCGGGGTCGGTTGCGAGGATCAGGGCGGGGTCATCTTTCAAGGCATCAACGATGGCTTTGACGTGTTTCTTGGAATCGGACGCGACTTCCCACTTCATCGCGAAGCCTTCCTCCGGATCGACGGAACCGTCTTTCGGCGGCAGGTCGCGGACATGGCCGAATGAGGCGAGAACCGTGTAATCCTTGCCCAAATACTTGTTGATTGTCTTGGCCTTGGCCGGAGATTCGACAACAACTACGGGCATGAATGGATCACCTTTGAACGGGATTGGACTGGCGGCGGAACATGTGGGGCCTTGCGGGCGGTTGTCAATGCGGCAGGCAGGGCGGCAGGGTAGATCGAGGGCTGAGGGAGGGACTCGATGAGTGTCATGCGAACGATGATCTGGCTGACTTTGGCCTTGAGTCTCGAATCCGGCTCGGTACTGGCAGATGCGGCCGAACCGCCGCGCGGGTCGCAATTGCGTCTGGATCTTCTGGAGGCGATCCGGCCGCACGCAGAATACGACCTTTGGGCGCCGGTCGAGTTCCGGGTGATCGAGATGCTGGCCGATGGCGATGTCGCATTCGCCCGCCTCATGGCGCAGCGCCCGGGTGGCGTCGAGATCGACATGGCGCGCACTGCCATGGTGGAGTGGCGGTACGAGGATCCGGGCAATTTCGATGGCCCGAGATTCGAGGTGTTTTTTGTCCGTCGAGATGGCCAGTGGCAGGTGGTGCAATATGCGCTTGGGGCGACGGATGCGTGGTGGTCCGGCAATCGATGCGACGTCTTTGGTTCGCTCTTGCGCGAATACGGATGCTGATGGCGGCTCAAGCGGCGCTGACCATCCCACCCGCCGACCGGATCACCCGGCCCGACATTTCCAGCACGGCAAGCGCCTGACCCATTTCGCGCGGGCTGGCCGCGAGGTCGCGGATCAGTTGATCTTCGGCCACGGGCACGGGGCCGAGGTGGTTAAGGATGCGGGCCTCAAGCGCGGCGTCCTGATCGATGGCCCGGGCCGGCTGATGCGGCGCGGGATCGCGGCGGGGGAGGGCCTCTGCTGTACGCCGGTCTGCCGGTTGCCCGAGCGCCTCGATCACATCTTCCGCGCTTCGGATCAGCGTGGCGCCGTCGCGCAGCAGGATGTTCGCCCCCGAGGCGCGGCTGTCCATCGGATGGCCTGGCACGGCCATCACATCGCGCCCCTGATCCGCCGCCATCCGTGCGGTGATCAGCGACCCGGAGCGGGCCGCGGCCTCCACCACGATAACCCCCAGCGACAGGCCGGAGACGATACGGTTGCGGCGCGGGAAATGGCGGGCCTGGGCCTGGAGACCAAGCGGCTGCTCAGAGAGGCGCAGGCCGGTTTTGCCAATCGCGGCAGCCAGATCAGCGTTTTCGGAGGGGTAGACCGCGTCCACACCCCCGGCGAACACGGCGATTGTGCCGGTTTCAAGACTGGCCTTGTGAGCGAGCGTGTCGATCCCCCGCGCGAGGCCGGACACTACGACAAACCCGGCGTCGCCGAGATCGGCGGCCAACCGACGCGCCATGCGCGCGCCGAGGCTTGAGGCATTGCGGGTGCCGACAAGGGCGATGCACGGCTTGTCTAATAGACTGACGCGCCCCATCGCCCAAAGCACCGGAGGCGCATCTGAGATGTCGGCGAGGTGAGCTGGGTACTCTGGATCGCCGAGGCAAATCATGCGGGCGCCGACCCGCGCGGCGGCGCGCAGTTCGGCCAACACGACAGGTTCGGGGCACGGCTGGTAATCCTTCACACCTGCGGCGCGCGCGACATCCGGCAGCGCCTCCAGCGCGGCGGCGGCGGAGCCGTGTTCCGACAACAGCCGCAGATAAGTCGCAGGCCCTACCCGACGCGATCGGATCAGGCGCAGACGCTGGATGCGTTCATCGTCGCCCCGCGCGGGTGGAGGGACGTAGGCAATCGGCGCCTCGAAGAAGCCGGTTTCCGCCCAATGGGGCGCAATGAGAGAATCGGGTGCGGTCCACATCGGGACAGGCTTGCGGGAATTGGTTAACGGAAGGTTACCGCGGCGCGGCCCGTAAGCCGAGACTTTGCAAAAAGATCACGGCAACTCGTCCAACAGCGCCTGCGGGCAGATCAAGCGGGTGGCGGCCCACATCACGCCGGCAAGAATTACGACGCTAAGTGTAAGCACCAGCATGGTGCCGATGGCCGCTGCGGTCGGATCGAGAAGTTGATAAGCAAGGCCAATCGCCAGCGCCAGCGGCGAAAATATAGGCCGTCGCGAGCGCAGTGGCCCACCCCGCGATGCCGTAGCGCATGGTCCACGCGCCAAGCAGCAGGCCAAGCGGCACGGCGAGCACGCCGTAGATAGGGTGGGACCATCATCAGGCCGCCATCTACCGCCCTCAGGCAGCAGAGCCGCCCACGGTCAGTCCACCGATCAGAAGTGTTGGCTGGCCTACGCCCACGGGCACCCATTGGCCGTTCTTGCCGCAATTGCCCATGCCGGGGTCGAGCGCCATGTCGTTGCCGATGGCGCGGATCTGTTGCAAGGCGGTTGCGCCGTCGCCGATCAGGGTCGCGCCTTTCACCGGCGCCCCCACGACGCCATTTTTCACGCGGTAGGCCTCGGTGCAACTGAACACGAACTTGCCGTTGGTGATATCGACCTGCCCACCGCCGAAGCCCACGGCGTAGATGCCGTCTTTCACGTCTGCGACGATATCCTCGGGCGCGGTGTCGCCACCGAGCATGTAGGTATTGGTCATCCGCGTCATGGGCGCATGGGCGTAACTCTCGCGCCGTCCGTTGCCCGTGGGCTCAACGCCCATCAGACGGGCCGATTGGCGATCCTGCATGTAGCTGACAAGGATGCCGTCTTCGATCAGCGTCGTGGCGTGGGACGGCGTGCCCTCATCATCGACAGAGATCGACCCGCGACGATCCGGGATCGTGCCATCGTCGAGGACGGTAACGCCCGGCGACGCGACCCGCTGCCCCATGAGCCCCGCGAAGGCACTTTGCTTCTTGCGGTTGAAATCCCCCTCCAACCCATGACCCACCGCCTCGTGCAGCAAGATGCCGGGCCAGCCGGGGCCAAGGGCCACGTCCATGACACCGGCGGGTGCGGGTTCGGCGGAGAGGTTCACGACAGCAATCCGCAACGCCTCCCGCGCGACACGTTCCCAATGATCCCGCGTCATCAGACCTTCGAGGCCCACGCGCCCGCCGCCCCCGGCAGAGCCCGATTCCCGGCGACCGTTTTCCTCCACGATGACCGACACGTTCAGCCGCACCATCGGGCGCACATCGCTGACCGACGCACCTTCAGGCCGCAGGATCACCACCTCCTGATGACTGGCGGCCATCGATGCACTCACCTGCACCACCCGCGGATCAAGGGCGCGGGCATAGGTATCGATCTCGGCCAAAGTCTCCAGCTTCACGCCGAATTCGGCGCCCGCCATGGGATCTTCATCAGTATAGAGTTTCTCGTTGGTGCCGCGCGGTGCGTCGGCCAAGGTGCCGCCACCATCACCCACCGCCAAACGCGCCGTTTCGGCGGCGCGCAGAAGGGCCGCCTCGGAAATCTCCGTCGAATGGGCATAGCCCGCCACGTCCCCTTTCACGGCACGCAGGCCAAATCCCTGGGCCGCATCATAGGAGGCGGTTTTCACCCGGCCATCATCGAAGACCAGCATCTCCGAGCGGCGACGCTCCAGAAACAGTTCACCATCCTCGGCCCCATCGGTCGCCGCGCGTAACACGCGCAATGCAGCACCCTCATCGATGTGGGTCTCAAACGGGCGGAAAGCGGCGGCGTCGGACATCTGGGAAACTCCTTCTTTGGTCTCCTACATAAGGCGTTTTGCGTCGGGTGCGACACCCCGTCCCGGCCAATTGGGTGAGACAATTTAGTGCACTGTCTTGTGCGATGGCCCGCTATATGGTCTGGCGCAACGTGAACAGAAGTTGGAACCGACCCTGGCACGCGGTGCGGGGGCACGACCGGACGGACAACAGGACAGACCACATGGCACTTCGCAAGAAGCTCAGCGGCCTCTGGGCCGCAATTGGTGCAACACTTCTGGCAGGTATGGCCAGCGCGCAGACCACGGAGATTCGTGGCGAACTTCCGATCATCGGCGCGCCGGAGCCCGGCGGCATCGCGTTCCAGCGGGCGGTAACCGATGGCGCACTCGACATTCGCGCACTTGATAACTTCCTGCTGTGGATTGCCGGTGGCATCACCCTATTCGTTCTTTGCCTGATGCTGTGGAGCGCGTGGAAGCATAATGCCAAGGCCAATCCCGAGCCGGCAACCTTCACGCATAACACCCGCATCGAAGTGGCCTGGACGATTGTGCCGCTTCTGATCCTCGTGATCATCGGCGCGTTCTCCCTGCCGGTCCTGTTCCGCCAACAGACCATCCCTGAGGCCGACGTTGTGGTGAAAGCAACCGGTTATCAGTGGTATTGGGGCTATGAATATCCCGAAGAAGGCATCTCCTACGACAGCTTCATGCTGAATGAGGATGAGTTGGCCGACTACGGCTACAGCCGCGATGAATACCTGCTGGCCACCGATACCGCCGTCGTCGTCCCGACCGGCCAGACGATTGTGGTGCAGGTCACCGCAGCAGATGTGATCCATTCCTGGACGATCCCCGCCTTCGGCGTGAAACAGGACGGTGTTCCGGGCCGGTTGGCGGAGTTGCATTTCGCGGTGAATGAGGGCGAGGAGGGCATTTACTTCGGCCAATGCTCCGAACTGTGTGGCGCGGCACATGCCTACATGCCGATCACGGTGTTCGCCGTGACGCCCGAGGAATACGAGGCATGGCTGGCCGGTGAAGCGGCTCAGTTCGCCTCGCTCGACGGCGCGCGCGCGCCGCAATACATTGAACTGGCAGCGGCTGAGTAAGCGACACAGATGAGCGATTTCACCGCCCAGACCCTGACTGAAACCCGCACTGGTGATCCAGAGGCGGGTTTTGGCGATTACGTGGCCCTTCTCAAGCCGCGCGTCATGTCGCTGGTTGTGTTCACCGCGCTGGTGGGGCTGCTGGTGGCGCCGGGCGGTACATCACCGATGATCGGCTTCACGGCGATCCTGTTCATTGCGCTGGGGGCCGGGGCCTCGGGTGCTTTGAATATGTGGTATGATGCCGATATCGACGCGGTGATGAAGCGCACGGCCAGGCGGCCCGTGCCCTCGGGCAAGGTCCCGGCGGGTGAGGCTTTGACGCTTGGCCTGTGGTTGAGCGCGCTGTCTGTGGTGATGCTGGGTCTCGCGACCAATTGGGTTGCGGCGGCGCTTCTGGCGTTCACGATCTTCTTTTACGCCGTGGTCTATTCCATGTGGTTGAAGCGCGCGACGCCGTGGAACATCGTGATCGGTGGCGCGGCGGGGGCGTTCCCGCCGGTGATCGGATGGGCGGCGGTGACCGGTGATGTGTCACTGGCCAGCATTCTGATGTTCGGCCTGATCTTCATGTGGACGCCACCGCATTTCTGGGCACTCGCGCTGTTCATGAAGTCGGATTACCACAAGGCCAAGGTGCCGATGCTGACGGTCACCCATGGCCGGGCCGAAACCCGACGCCAGATCCTGATCTACACGGTTCTTTTGGTGCCGGTGGCTTTGGGCTTGGCATTCACCCCGGTCGCGGGCCCGGTCTATCTGTCTGCCGCGATCATACTGAACGCGATGTTCCTGAAAGGTGCGTTGGACATCTGGCGCCGGGATGAGGTGATGGCCGAGGCCGATGGCTACGCGGTCGAGAAGAAGGTGTTCAAGTTTTCGCTCCTCTACCTGTTCCTGCATTTCGGCGCACTTCTGGCCGATGCGATCTGGAGGGTGATTTGAGATGGCCGAGACAACCCGCCCGCTGACCGAAACCCACGAGATCCACAAGCGCCGGTTTGGTCGCAATGTGGGAACCGCGCTCTGCCTTCTGGGCTTTTGCGCCGTTGTCTTCGGGCTGACGATTGCGAAGGTCCGCGAAGGTGGGCTTCTGGAAGCCAATGACCATGTGCCACGCGCCTCTGTCCTGCCAATCACGGAGGACAGTCAGTGAGCGACGCGCCCAAAGGCCCCAAGGCAAAGATGGATCCCAAATCCAAGACGGTCCTGCAGCTCTGCGGTGTGATCGTCTTCATGGGCGCGCTGACGGCGGCGGCGGTGCCGTTCTACGATTGGTTCTGCCGGGTGACCGGCTTTGGCGGCGCCACGGTGCAGGCTGATGCGGGCAGCGACACGATCCTTGATGACGTGATCCGCATCCGGTTCGATGCCTCGGTCGCCTCGGATATGCCGTGGGAGTTCCGCCCGATGGTCCCCCATGTGGACATTCGCATCGGGGAGACCGGCCTTGCGTTTTACGAGGCCTACAACCCCACCGACTACCCGATTGCAGGGACTGCGAGTTTCAACGTCGCGCCCTTCGATACCGGCGGATACTTCGTGAAAATCGCCTGCTTCTGCTTTGAAGAGCAGGTGCTTCAGCCCGGCGAACGGGTCGAGATGCCCGTGACCTTCTTTGTCGATCCCGAGATCCAGAATGATCCCGAGACGCGTGACACCCCCGCCATCACCCTGTCCTACACGTTCCACGTCATGGACATGCCCGAAGATTACGCCGCGTTGAACGACGGCGAGTGAGACAAAAGACCGGAGACGCGACATGGCCCACGTAAAACGCCACGATTACCATATTCTCCCACCCTCGATCTGGCCCTTGTTGGGGGCTGGCGGGGCCTTTGCGATGTTGTTCGGCGCGGTCAACTGGATGCATTCCGGGGCGCCATGGCTGTTCCTGATCGGCTTCGCGGCGGTGCTTTATGTGATGTATGCATGGTGGGCGGATGTCGTCCATGAAAGCGGCGATGGCGATCACACCCCGGTGGTGCGCCTTGGCCTGCGTTATGGCTTCATCATGTTCATCATGTCCGAAGTGATGTTCTTCGTCGCGTGGTTCTGGGCATTCTTCAAACATGCCATCTTCCCGATGGACATGTACGAGGCCTCGACCTACGTCCCGCCGGAAATCTACCAGGTGGATCCGTTCCACTTGCCGCTGATCAATACGCTCGTTCTGCTGCTGTCTGGCTGCCTGGTGACCTGGGCGCACCACGCACTCGTCCATGGCGGGTCGCGTAAGGATGTCGAATATGGTCTGATCGGCGCGGTGGTTCTTGGCCTCGCCTTCACAGGCCTGCAGGCCTACGAATACTTCGAGCTGATCGCCCATCACCATTGGCAGTTCGGCGGGCCGGATGGAGACAAGTTCTATTCGACGTTCTTCATGGCCACGGGATTCCACGGCTTCCACGTGATCGTCGGCACGATCTTTCTGTTCATCTGCTACCTGCGGGTGCGATCAGGGCACTTCACCGCCGAGAAACACATCGGATTTGAGGCGGCGGCCTGGTACTGGCATTTCGTGGACGTGGTCTGGCTGTTCCTGTTCGTGGCGGTCTATATCTGGGGTCAATAGACTCCGCCTGGCCCGGACGCCGTCACCCCCTCAGAAGTCGGTGACTGCTGGACAGGGCCAGACGCGTATTCGTGAAAAGACGAAGGGGCCCGCCAGCAGGTGGGCCTTTCGACATCGAAGGGGTTGGATTTGACGGGCCGTGTGATCTCGGTTGCTTTGTTCGGATTGGTCGGGGCCGCGATCCTCGTCTCGCTTGGCGTGTGGCAACTGCAGCGCCTTGCGTGGAAAGAAGCCGTGTTGGCCGAGATCGACGCGCGGATCGAGGCGGCGGCGGTGAGCCTGCCTGCGGCGCTGGACCGGGAGCGGGACCGCTACCTTCCCGTTGAGGTGACGGGCATGTTCGCGGGCGACCCGGCGCGCGTTCTTGTCAGCGTGCAGGGCAGCGGGCCCGGATATCGCCTGATCACACCGTTTCAGATGGAGAACCGGGTGATCCTGGTGGATCGCGGCTTTCTGGCCGAGGGCGTCGACGTCGAGATGCCCCAGGGTGAGGTGACGGTCACCGGCAACCTGCATTGGCCCGATGAGGTGGATGGCTTCACGCCGGCCCCCGATCTGGCGCGTAACATCTGGTACGCCCGTGACGTTGATGCGCTGGCGGACCAACTGGGCGCAGAACCGATCCTGATCGTGACGCGATCCTTGTCGGTCCCGGACGCCCCGGTGACGCCATTGCCGGTGACATCGGAGGGAATTGCAAACAACCATCTGGGCTACGCGGTCCAGTGGTTTGGGCTGGCGCTTGTCTGGTTGGGGATGACAGCGTTCCTGCTGTGGCGTATCACCCGACGAACGGCCTGAGGGAGACCAGATGCGATATGTCTCAACGCGCGGCACCGCGCCTGTTTTGAGCTTTGAAGAGGCGATGCTGACCGGATTGGCCCGGGATGGCGGCCTTTACGTGCCCTCCGAGATCCCGACGCTGTCGCAGGGCGAGATCGCGGCAATGGCGGGCCTCAGTTATGAGGAGATCGCGTTCCGGGTGATGCGGCCCTTCATCGGAGATACGTTCGCCGATGCCGAATTTGGCGATCTGATCGACAAGGCTTATGCGGGTTTCGGCCACGCTGCCCGCGCGCCGTTGAAGCAGCTTCAACCGAACCATTTCTTGCTGGAACTGTTCCACGGGCCAACCCTGGCCTTCAAGGATTTCGCCATGCAGCTGATTGGGCAGCTGTTTCAGGCGGCCCTCGCTCGACGGGGTGACCGGGTGACCATCGTGGGTGCGACCTCCGGCGATACCGGGTCCGCCGCGATGGAGGCGTTTCGCGGCCTCGAAAATGTCGACGTCTTTATCCTGTTCCCCCATGGCCGTGTGTCGGATGTGCAGCGCCGACAGATGACGACGGTGACCGAGGATAATGCCCATGCGCTGGCCCTGACGGGCGACTTCGACGATTGCCAGGCCCGCCTGAAGGATATGTTCAACCACTTCGAGTTCCGCGACCGGGTGAAACTGGCAGGCGTGAACTCGATCAACTGGGCCAGGGTTCTGGCGCAGGTGGTGTACTATTTCAGCGCCGCCGTATGCCTTGGCGCGCCACATCGACCGGTCTCGTTCTGTGTTCCAACGGGCAATTTCGGAGATATCTTCGCGGGCTACATCGCCAAGCGCATGGGGCTTCCGATTGAGAAGCTTGTGATTGCAACCAACCAGAACGACATCCTTCACCGGACAATGGTGTCGGGCGGATATACGACCGAAGGCGTGACGCCATCGATCAGCCCCTCGATGGACATCCAGGTGTCGTCGAACTTCGAACGGGCGCTCTTTGAGGCCTATGATCGCGACGGCGGCGCCGTGGCACAATTGATGGATCAGCTGAAATCCGATGGCGGGTTCGGCATCAGCCAGGGGGCCATTGGTCAACTTCGGGAGACCTTTGCCAGCGGGCGGGCATCGGAGGCAGACACCTCCGCCATGATCAAGCGGGCCCTGCCGGAGATGGGCGAGCTGCTGTGCCCCCATACCGCGGTCGGTGTGCATGTTGCGCAGGATCATCTGGGGTCCACGCCGCTGGTGACGCTTGCAACCGCCCATCCGGCCAAGTTCCCCGATGCGGTGGAGGCGGCCACGGGCATCCGGCCTGCGCTGCCCGAGCGTATGGGAGATCTGTTTGATCGGCCCGAACGCATGCGGCGTGTCGAAAACGATCTGACGGCGATTGAAGCCCTCATTGAAGAAGGCGTATTTGCGTGACGGTTGAAATTCATACCCTGTCCAACGGTCTCAGGATCGTCACCGAACATATGCCCGGCCTGCAATCGGCCGCCCTTGGCCTGTGGGTCAGTGCCGGTGGGCGCCATGAGCGAGCGGAGCAGAACGGCATTGCCCATTTCCTGGAGCATATGGCGTTCAAGGGGACGCAGCGGCGCTCGGCCTTGCAGATTGCCGAGGAAATCGAAGATGTCGGCGGCTATATCAACGCCTATACCAGCCGCGAGGTCACGGCCTATTACGCGCGGGTCCTGAAGGAAGATGTGGCTCTGGCACTCGATCTGATCGGGGACATCGTTCTGAACCCCATTTTCGATCCACGGGAGATCGAGGTGGAACGCGGCGTGATCCTGCAAGAGATCGGCCAGGCCGCCGATACGCCGGACGACATCATCTTCGACTGGCTGCAGGAGATGGCCTATCCCGAGCAGCCCCTGGGCCGCACCATCCTTGGCCCGGCGGAGCGCGTCCAAAGCTTCGGGCGGAGCGATTTCGATCATTTCGTGGCCGAGCATTACGGGCCTGAGCAGTTGATTCTGTCGGCGGCGGGCGCGGTTGACCACGATGAGATTGTGCGTCTGGCCGAAGCCGCTTTCGGGCACCTCACGCCAATGCCGGGCGCACATCCGCAAGCCGGGCAATTTGCGGGCGGGGAACGGCGCGTGGTGAAAGGGCTGGAGCAGGCCCATTTCACGCTGGCCCTCGAAGCGCCCGGATACCGCTCGGACGATATCTACACTGCACAGATTTTTGCGACCGCTTTGGGTGGCGGCATGTCCTCCCGCCTGTTTCAGGAAATCCGCGAGAAACGCGGCCTGTGCTACACGATCTACAGTCAGGTCGGGAGCTATGACGATACCGGCCTGCTGACCATTTATGCCGGGACAAGTGCCGAGGATTTGCCGGAACTTGTCGGCCTGACCATCGATGAGTTGCGGCGTTCGGCCGATACTTTGTCGGAGGCCGAACTGGCGCGCGCGCGGGCGCAGATGAAGGCCGGATTGCTGATGGGCCTCGAATCGCCCTCCGCCCGTGCGGAGCGTCTGGCGCGGTTGGTGGCGATCTGGAACCGGGTTCCGGCGCTGGACGAAACCGTCGCGCGGATCGATGCCGTGACGCTTGCGGGATTGCGGGATCACGCCGGGGCGCTGGGGCAGGCGGGCCGGGCCGCCATGGCGCTTTACGGCCCGGTGGAGGCCGCACCGGACCTGACCACAGTTACGGAGCGGCTCGTCGCCTGATGATTGCGCGTAAACGCAACTTACGATTGGAGTCAGAGCGCCTGACGCTGCGCCTGCCACGCCATGCCGATTTCCGGCCCTGGTCGGCTTTGCGCCTTCAATCTCGTGATTTCCTGAGCCCGTGGGAGCCACTGTGGGCCGATGATCACCTGACCCGCAAAAGCTTCACGGCCCGCGTGTATTGGGCACAGCGCGCAGTGGGGCAGGGATCTGCGGTGCCATTCTTCATCTTTCGCCGGGCCGACGACGCCCTTCTGGGCGCCATCACGCTGGACAATATCCGCCGTGGGCCAGCGCAATCGGTGACGCTTGGATATTGGATCGGCGTGCCGTTCATCCGCCAGGGCTATATGCGCGAAGCCCTTGATGCCGTGTGCCATTATTCGTTTCGCGCGCTGGATCTGAGCCGGTTGGAAGCCGCCTGCCTGCCGGAGAATGCGGCCTCTCGCGGGGTGCTCGAGAAGGCCGGGTTCAAGTACGAGGGGGTGGCGCAGAGCTATCTGCAGATCAACGGGCGCTGGCGCAACCACGTGCTCTACGCCAATCTGCGCAATGACCGGCGCGGCAAGACGGATGCCGGGTGACGACCAGCCTCCTGCGCGCTAGGTCTGGCGGATGGACATTCTTCAAAAACTAGAGGCGGCCCTCCCCATAGGTGCCATCCGTGATGCCGAGGCGGGGTATCTGGAAGAGCCGCGCGGCCGATGGCAGGGGCAGGCGCTGGCGGTTGTGGCGCCATCCGACGTGGCGCAGGTGTCCACCGTTTTGCGCCTCTCCAACGAGACTGGAACACCAATTGTCCCCTATGGCGGTGGCACTGGATTGGTCGGCGGACAGATCAAGCACGGTGGAAAAGCCCCTATCTTGTTGAGCCTGGAGCGGATGAATGCGGTTCGCGCCCTCGATGCGGAAGCCGGGACACTGACGGTGGAGGCGGGCGCAATCCTGCACGACGTGCATGAGGTGGCGGAGGCGGAGGGATGGATCTTTCCGCTGACACTGGCGTCCCAGGGCACGGCCCGGATTGGTGGATTACTGGCGACCAATGCGGGCGGGGTGAATGTGATCCGTTATGGCAATGCCCGCGATCTGGTGCTTGGGATCGAGGCGGTGCTGGCCGACGGCACGGTGATCGAAGCTCTCTCACCCCTGCGCAAGAACAATATGGGCTATGATCTGCGACATCTTCTGATCGGGTCGGAGGGGACGCTGGGTGTGATCACAGCCGCGTCTTTGCGTTTGTTTCCAAAGCTTTCCGCCGTTGGTGCGGCTCTGATGGTGGTGCCGACCCCGGACGCGGCGCTTGGCCTTTTGCGGCTCGCGCAGGCGCGGATCGGCGAGGGGATATCGGCTTTTGAGCTGATCGGACGGATGGGGTTCGAATTTCTGAGGGAGGTCGGGCCGGAGGTGCGGATGCCGTTTGAGAACGCGCCGGACTGGTCCTGTCTGATCGATCTGGGCCTGAGCCACGGCGCACCGGAGGCCGCCCTTGAGGCCCTGTTTTCGGAGGCCTACGAGGCGGGGTTCGTCACCGACGGTGTCGTGGCGCAGTCCGAAGCACAACGGCGCGATCTATGGGCGATCCGCGAGAACATTCCCCAGGCCAATCGCCGGATCGGGTCGGTCTCGTCCCATGACATATCCGTGCCTGTGGCCAAGATTCCCGCTTTCATCGCCGAAGCGCCCCGGCGGATCGCGGAGATAAACACGTTTCGGATCAATTGCTTCGGGCATCTGGGCGATGGGAATCTGCATTACAACGTGTTCCCTGAGAAGGGCCGGTCGCGGGCCGATCACGAGGCGGAACGGGCGGCGATCAAGACCTGCGTGCACGATCTGGTCCATGACATGGGCGGATCAATCTCGGCCGAACACGGCATCGGGCGGCTGAAAGTCGGCGATCTGGAGCGCTATGGAGATCCCGGCAAACTGGCCGCGATGCGCGCCATCAAGATGGCGCTGGACCCGAATGGCATCCTCAATCCGGGCGCTGTTTTGCGGGAATAGGCCGATATAGAACCGGTATATCTGTGGTATATCTCCGGTATATACGCGATCCACGCACAGAACGCCGCAAATTCGGGATGACGGTGCGCGCCTAAACCCGCACACCCGAGAATCGCGTGGCCCAGGTGGCCCGGTCCTCATCCGCGATCTTGGCAAAGAGCACCTCCGGCACCGCGAAGGGCTGGCCGGCGGGAAGGCGCGAGAGGGCGCTTGCCGCGTCGGATGGCCAGTCGAGATCCGTGCCCATCGCCTCGGCCATGGTCGCGGCGGCGTCGGGAATGAAGGGCGCCGACAGCGCCGCGTAGAACGGGATCAGATTAAGCGCAAACCGGGTGATCGCAGCGGCGCGGTCGGGATCTTCCTTGAAGGCGGTCCACGGCGCGGCGGATTGCAGGTACTCGTTTCCGGCGACCCAAATGGCGCGCAGCTCGGCCGCGGCCTTGCGGATGTCGATGGCATCCATGTGGGATTGATAGGCGGTCAGCCGGGTCTGCAGGTTCGCGATCAGCGCCTGTTCCTGTTCGCCGTATTCGCCCGTTTCGGGCACCGCCTCTCCAAACTTGGAGCGGCAGAATTTGGTGATCCTGCTGACAAAGTTGCCAAGCACATCGGCAAGGTCCTTGTTCACATCCTGCTGGAACGCCTCCCACGTGAATTCGCTATCGGAGGTTTCCGGCGCGTGCGAGAGGAGCCACCAGCGCCAATAATCCGGCGGCAGGATTTCGAGCGCCTGATCCATGAAGACGCCACGGCCCTGCGAGGTGGAAAACTGGCCGCCATCGTAGTTCAGGTAGTTGAACGACTTGATGTAGTCGACCAACTTCCACGGTTCGCCTGATCCGAGGATCGTGGCGGGGAACGACAGGGTGTGGAACGGCACATTATCCTTGCCCATGAATTGCACATATCGGACGTCATCTGCGCCCTTATCCACACGCCACCATCGCTCCCAATCAGAAATGACACCTTTCTCCACAGCCTCAGCCGCGCAGGCGATATATTCGATCGGGGCGTCGAACCAGACGTAGAACACCTTGCCTTCCATGCCCGGCCAGTCGTCGTCACCACGCTTGACGGGAATGCCCCATTCCAGATCGCGGGTGATCCCTCGATCCTGCAAGCCGTCACCATCATCAAGCCATTTCAAGGCAATCGATACAGTCAGCAATGGCCATTGGTGCCGGATCATATCTACGGGTTCGCCGACTGGGCCGGGTACGATGGCCCCTTTCGGGGATCGTTCAGTTTTGGACATGATCCACGTCCTGAGTTCGTTCCGCAGCTGCGACTGGCGCAGGTAGAGGTGTCGGGTTTCACGGACCTCCAGATCGGTGGAGCCGGAAATGGCCGAGCGCGGCTCGATCAGATCGGTCGGGTCGAGCTGCTTCGTGCAATTCTCGCATTGATCGCCCCGCGCCTTGTCATATCCGCAATTGGGGCAGGTGCCTTCGATGTAGCGGTCCGGCAGGAAGCGGCCATCGGCGTTGGAATAGACCTGTTTTTCGGACACTTCGGTGATCAGGCCCGCATCGGCGAGACGGCCCGCGAAATGCTGGGTCAGCTTGTGGTTCTGCGGCGAGGAGGAGCGGCCGAAATGGTCGAAGCTGAGGCGGAAGCCCTTCGCCAGCTCGGCCTGAACCGCCCACATCTCGGCGCAGTATTCGGCCACGGGCTTGCCTGCCTTGGCGGCGGCAAGTTCCGCCGGAGTGCCGTGTTCGTCGGTGGCGCAGAGGAACAGCACCTCGTGCCCGCGTGCGCGCAGGTAGCGGGCGTAGAGATCGGCGGGCAATTGGCTGCCCACCAGGTTGCCCAGGTGTTTGATCCCGTTGATATAGGGGATGGCGCTGGTGATAAGCGTGCGGGTCATGGAGCGGGCTTTCGGCGGCGATTTGTCCGGCCTGCTTTACCGCCGCGTGTCGTGCAAGGCCAGCGGGTTAGCGCATGGCCGCAGAAATTGCCCGCCCAAGCCCGGTATCGGTGGCCGACACACAGGCACCTGACCAATTGGCAGAGAACACGACGCCGTCGCCGCGCGCGTGAAAATACGCCCCGAGATTCGGGCCGCCGCCGTGGCAGAACCGTCCGGCATGGGAGATGTCGGCGGCTTGCCCGGAGCCATGGATCACGTAGCCAAGCGCATAATGGTCGTGCATCGGGCGTTCGGCCGGAGTGTCGACGGCGGGATTTCCGGTGGT
Organism: uncultured Roseicyclus sp.; assembly: GCA_947494975.1. Lineage (GTDB taxonomy): Bacteria > Pseudomonadota > Alphaproteobacteria > Rhodobacterales > Rhodobacteraceae > Gymnodinialimonas. The sequence continues at coordinate 679,626 of CANLXA010000002.1, forward strand.
GAACCAGTGTTGGGCAAGGCGGGCATAGGCCTCGGCCGACAATTCCCACCCGCCATAGGCCGAGCGGGAGCCCATTTGCCCGTGGATTTCGGCATCGATGATGCCGGCTGGCGTGATGACGCGATCCATGCAGGCCTCGGCGTAGGATTGGCCGGTGAGCGCCTCGATCACAACGCCAAGAACCGCGTAGTTCGTGTTGTTGTAGAAAAAGCGGCGGGGCGTGCCTTGCATGTTCTCCTCGCGCAGGGCCTCGGACGCGATGCGTCGGTGCAGCCCAAGCGCGCCGTGCAGATCGCTGCCCATGGTGCCCTGGGTCAGATCCGGGGCGAGGCCGGACGTGTGCGTGACGAGTGATGCGAGGGTGAGGTGCTCGTTCCAGGATTGCGGCGTGACGCGCACGGCAGACATTTGGGGCGCGATCTCCCCCAGCCGCGTATACCAGCCAAGTCCTTGTTCCTGCAGCACGATATCGAGGCAGATGCCGGTGATCGCCTTGGACAGGCTGGCCACGGGAACGGGCGTTGCGGTGTCGCGCCCGATGGCCAAGCGGTGCATCGCGCCGTCCGGCATCAGGACAACCATGGCGCCTTCGGTCAGGGCGTTGTCGGCCATCCAGCCCCGCCACTCGGCCTCAAGCGTTTGGGTCAGATCGCTTGCAATGGGGCGATCGAGAGGAAGCGTGATATCTGCGGGCGCGTCGGGTGACGTGCTGGCCGGGATGGGCGCCCCGATTGGTACGGCGCCCGGCGCGGTAACCGGTGTCTGGCGTGGGGTTCCGTTGGAGCCCATCATGGTGAAGACGAGATCGCGCAGGACCGAGACGGTGCTGATCTCCGGCTGGGCGTCGGGCGCGTCGGATGCGAGCTGGATCGCGTCAGCCTGGCCCGGCCCATCGCTGCGCGGAACCAGAAGGGCGGCCAGCGCCAACAGGAAGGCGCCGCCAATGACGACGTAGAACAGGCGTTGAAGAAAGATCATGTGAACGGCTCGGCCCCGGTCTCCTTGTTGCGCGGGATTTGACCCGGTGAAGGCGGCAGGAATACGACCGGTTCTTGGAATTTCGGGGAACGTGGCGCGTCAGCTAGTCGTCGTCCTTGCGGTCGGCATCGGTGCCGCGGCGAAAGATGCGGCCCACCAGGAACGACGTGCGGGGGATCCAGATATAGGGTTGGATCGTCCCGGACGACGCGCGGCGGCGCATGCGCACAAGGCCGAAGAGGATCAGGGCCAGATGGGCGAGGGAGATGAAGTAGAACAGGGCGGCCGGGCCGAAGGCGGTGATGAGGCCGGAGGTGGCGAGCGGGGCGACGATGGCCCCGCAGGCGAAGAAGAACATCAGCGCGGCGGACAATTCGATGCGCTGGTGATCCTCGGCCCAGTCATGGGCATGGGCGGCGGAGATGGAATAGATCGGGAAGGTTGTCGCCCCGAAGAGGAAGGCCGCGGAGAAGATCCCGGCCTCCCCCAGGCCCGGCACCGCGATGGTGACGGCGCAGGACAGGATCGAGGCACCGGAAAAGCCGATCAGGACCCAGCGCCGGTCGAACCGGTCGGCCAGCAGGCCCGCAGGCCATTGTGCCAGCGCGCCGCCAAGCACGAAGGCCGCCAGAAAGAGGCCGATTTCGTTGGCCGCGAGGCCCACTTCCGTGCCGTAGAGCGGGCCTGTCATCCGAAGCGACGCGCCTGAGACGCCGGAGACCACGACGCCGCCCACGGCCAGCGGTGAGAGGCGCCAGGCCAGACGCGGGCGCAGGCGCGGTGTGCCATGGCTTTCAGGCTGTTTCAGACGGGTGAGCGTGAGGGGCAATAGCGCCGCGCAACACAGCATCGCCAGCAGATTGTAGGAGACGTAAGAGGCGGGCGCGAGAAACCCGATCATGAATTGTGCCACCAATTGCCCGCCCGTGTCGACCATGCGGTAGACCCCCATGGTGCGGCCCCGGTTCTCGTTCGTGGCCTTGGCCTGCAACCACGCCTCGATCACGGTGAAACAACCCGCAATGCAAAGCCCCGTGGCCACCCGCATGGCGGCCCAGGCATAGGGGTTGATCACCACCATATGTGCCAGCAGGCCAATCGCGCCCATGGCGGTAAAGACGGCGAATGCGCGCGAATGGCCAACACCGCCCATCAGGCGCGGCGCCCACCAGCAGCCGATGAAAAATCCGAAGAAATGCGCCGAGCCCAGAAGGCCGATCTGGCCGTTGGTGAAGCCCAGTACAGTGCCCGACAGGACGTCGAGCGGCCCCACGCCGCTGGTGGAGAATTGCAGCAGCAGCACCGAGATGAACAGCGCTGCAAATGAGACGAGGAGACGCATGGCTGGGCCAGCCCGGGTTTGGATGGGTCGGGTTTGGGCCGCGCACCGGACAATCGCAAGCTCAATCGCGCCATGCCGGTGTCGGATATGGGTCGGCGGAGCGGCGACGGGCCGGTTCCGGGATATCGGCACGCGCAACGCCCACCGGAGCGATCAGGGCCCCCCACCGCCTTGCACGCGGACCAAACGCCGCTAGTTTGCGCGGCTCAGGCTCCGCGAAAAGGACATCGCCCATGCGTTCCATCCCCCTCGGCTCCTCCGGCGAGACGATCACCGATTACTGCCTGGGTACGATGACGTGGGGGACCCAGACGTCGGAGGCCGACGCCCACCGGCAGATGGATATGGCGCTTGCGGCGGGGATCGACGTGGTCGACACGGCAGAGATGTATCCCGTCAATCCGGTGAAGGCGGAAACGGTCGGCCAAACCGAAACGATCATCGGCAATTGGAACGGCGCCAATCCGGGACGTCGTGGCGAGTACAAGCTCGCCACCAAGATTTCCGGCCTGAACGACGCCTTTGTGCGCCCGGGCCAACCGATCACCGGGGCGACCTTCGCCGAGGCGCTTGATGGATCGCTGCGGCGGTTGCAGACGGATTACGTCGATCTCTACCAACTGCACTGGCCCAATCGCGGATCCTACATGTTCCGGCAGCATTGGACCTATGCGCCCAAGGCCGACCGCGCGGCGATCATCGCGAACATGCGCGATGTGCTGGAGGCCGCGGCGGCGGCGCGAAAGGCCGGAAAAATCAGGCATTTCGCGCTCTCCAACGAAAGTGCGTGGGGCACTGCGAACTGGTTGCGGCTGGCAGAGGACCACGATTTGCCGAGGGTGCAGACGATCCAGAACGAATATTCGCTCCTGTGCCGGATGTATGACACCGATCTTGCGGAACTGGCGGTGCAGGAAGGTGTGACCTTGCTGGCGTTCTCCCCGATGGCGGCGGGGCTTCTGACCGGTAAGTATCAGGCCGGTGCCGTGCCCGATGGCAGCCGCATGTCCCTGACGCCGGATCTGGGCGGCCGCAAGACCGCGCGCGCGTTCGAGGCGGTGGCGGCCTATCTGAGGGTGGCGCGAAGGCATGGGCTGGACCCGGTGCACATGGCGCTGGCCTTTACCGTGCAGCGGCCCTTTGCGGTCTCCACCATCTTCGGGGCGACGACCCGTGACCAGCTTCAGCACATCCTTGATGGGCGCGATACCGTCCTGAGCGATGAGGTTCTGGCGGATCTCGATGAGGTCCACCAGGCCCATCCGCTGCCCTATTGAACCGATGCTGCGCGAGATTGCCCTTGCGCCGATCGTGATCCCGCAAGCCCTGTGGGTGGCCGCCCGCGCGGCGCGTCTGCCCGAGGCCGCCGGGCCGCGGGCGGGGCAGGTGGGGCAGGGGCCGCTCTTGCGGCTGCTGATCCTGGGCGACAGTTCGGCGGCCGGCGTTGGCGTGGCACATCAGGATCAGGCGCTGGCCGGGCAATTGAGCACCGATCTGGCGCGCGATCACCGGGTGGAGTGGCGGCTTGTGGCGCGGTCCGGCGCGACGGTGGCCACGGCCTTGGACATGGCCGCGGGCCTGGACGATCGCGGGTTCGATCATGCCCTGATCGCGCTGGGCGTGAACGACGTGAAAAACGGCGTGTGGCTGGGGGATTGGACCCGGCGCTACGATGCGTTGCTCGGCCTGCTGCGGGAGCGGGCACAGGTGAGGCACATTATTGTCACCGGCCTGCCGCCGATTGCGCATTTTCCCTTGTTGCCAAGCCCCCTGCGGGACGTTCTGGGCGCGCGGGCCGAGCAATTCGATGCCGCCCTGCAAGACGTTGCGGCCCGCCACGGGGCGGCGCACCTGCCGGTTGGTCCGCTGGACGATCCCGCGCTGATGGCCTCCGACGGGTTTCATCCCGGTCCTGTGGTCCATGCCGAATGGGCGCGGCGGGCAGCCGAGGTGATGCGCGGGCTTCAGGGGTCTTGACCCCGCCCGCGCCGCTGGCCACCGTCTGCCCCGAGGGGGCACCATGGCGAACATCCTGATTTACGGCGACAGCAACACGCATGGCACGGTCCCGCTGCGGGAGCTTGGGCAATCCACGCGGTATCCGGCCGGGCAGCGCTGGACCGATATTCTCGCCCGCCAATTGGGGCCCGGCCATACGGTTGTTGCGGAGGGGTTGCCCGGGCGCACGAGTGTGCATCACGATCCCGTCGATGGCGGCAATCGCAACGGGCTTGATGTGTTGCCCGCAGTCTTGGGCAGCCACGTTCCGCTTGATCTTGTGGTCGTCATGTTGGGCACCAATGACCTCAAGCCGCGCTTTCCCGGGACGGCGTTCGAGATTGCGCGCGGGGTGGAGCGGGTTGTGGGTGCGGCGCAGGCGCTGTTGCCCGAGGGGCTGATCGTGCTGGTCTGTCCCGCTCCGGTGCGCGCCGCGGGCGTTCTGGTGGATGCGTTCGAGGGTGCGGAGGCGCGGCAGGCCGGGCTGGAAGATCAGATGCGCGCGGCCGCCGCGCGAGCGGGTGTGCCTTTCGTGGCGGCAGGTGATCACGTGGCCGTCTCCGACATCGACGGGGTCCATTGGGAGGCCGAGGCCCATGCCGCGTTCGGGGCCGCGATGGCGGACATCCTGGGCGGGCTTCTGGCCGAGCGGGGGCTGTCGGAGGGTGAAAAGGCGGTGGCCAAGGCGGCCAACGCACTGCCCGCGCCCGACCCGGATGCCCCGGAACCGCTTATCACTGCAACCCGCGCCGTGCCGCCCCATTGGGCCGATTACAACGGCCATATGAACGAAAGCCATTTCCTGACCGTGTTCTCGGATGCCTGTGACCAGCTTCTGCATTGGGCCGGAATGGATGCGGATTGTGTTGCCGAGGGCTACTCCGTCTTTACCGTCGAAACCCATATCCGGCATCTCGCGGAGGTGGATCTGGGGGATCACATGGAGGTGCGGTGCCGGGTGATCGAGGGCGGCGGCAAGAAACTCCATATCTGGCAGGAGATCTGGGTGGGCGAGCGGCTCTGCGCCACGGGCGAACAGCTGCTGCTCCATGTGGATCTGGGCCTGCGCCGCCCGGCCCCGCCGCGGGCCGATGTGGGCGGCTGGTTTGCCCGGGTCAAGGCGGCGCAGGCGCATCTGCCGGTGCCCGATGGGTTCGGGCGCCATGTCGGGCAGCCGCGCCAGGCGGTCAACGCACCTGATCACGCAAGGTCTTGACATAATCCGGGATGTCACGGGCGGAAATCGTCGCCTCGCGCACCAGCCAGTCGAAATGCCGGGTCAGGGTCTGCACCCGCTCCCGGTCCCGAAACGCGATGTAGTGCCGCCCCATATAGATCACGGCCATTTTCGGCCCGAAGACGGTGATGGGTGAGGAATAGACGACGCGCGCATCGAACAGGAACATCCGTAGTCCGGGATACCGGCGATCATACACCTCGATCATCCAATCCAGTTGCTGGCGCCGCGTCTCCGCGTCCAGACCGGCATAATACCCCTCGCCCCGGGCGAAGCTGTCCAGCTCGTGGACAGGCAACGCCATCTCGTAGTCGCTCAGCGTCAGGCGGAGCCAATCAAGCCGCTCCGCTGCGGCGTCAATCGCCTCGGCCGGCCGTCGGTGGGTGATCGGCGCGTATTCCCAGCGCAGGACATCGGCGGTTTTCAACACATCGGGCAGGGTCGCAGGGACGTGGCGGATCTTGTAGCCCTCGGCCTCCTGCTGCCATTCGAAGATCTGATCGTCGAGGGTGGTGGCGCGCCCTGTCTCGGAAATCGACAGGCTGGAATCCAGCAAGGCGCCTGCCTGTTCGGGCCGGTCGCTCAGCCCCAGGAGCCAATCGGCTGAGACATCGAGGGCTTGGGCGCTGGCCGCCACGACATGGCCACCGGGCATCCGCGTCTCCCCCTCCGCCAGCATCTGGGTGATCGTGGAGCGGTCGACACCGACCTGCCGGGCCAGAGCCGCGCGGCTCAGGTCAGATGCGGTCAGGGCGGTCAGAAGCCGCTCCCTGAAGAGCGATGCACGAGTCCGTTTGTCGATTTTATCCCGCATTGTTGATAATACTCAGCATTGTTGTTTTGACGTGGAGAAAACACTGACTGCTCCTGACAATCAAGCTGTCATAGCCTTGTCATATTGGCGCAGGGGACGCGCCGAGCATCGACAATGTTGGAGAAGGTATGCGGATCGAGTGGCCGACGCTGGGCCTGATCGTGTTGTGTTATGCGGCATGGGGGCTGGCGCTTTGGGTCTTGCCGGAATTTGCGGTGGGGCTGGCGATTGCCGTCCTGGTGCCGGTGATTGCATTGCACTCGTCGCTCCAGCACGAGGTCCTGCACGGCCACCCGTTCGGGCAGCGAAAGTGGGGCGAGCCGCTGGTGATCGCCTCCCTGAACCTCGCCATTCCCTATCTGCGCTTTCGCGATACGCACCTCGCCCATCACCGCGACGAAAACCTGACCGATCCCTATGATGATCCCGAAAGCAATTATCTGGATCCGGCGGTCTGGTCCGGCCTGCCGGGCGGGCTGCGCACGGTGCTGACGATCAACAACACCCTGTTGGGGCGGATGCTGATCGGGCCGTTGCTGGCCCAGGCCGTGTTCATGCTGGGTGATTGGCGCCTGATCCGCGAGGGCAACCGCTCCGTTCTTTTCGGCTGGCTGCTCCACATCCTGATGTCAGCGGCCATGCTGGTGCTGGTCGCGGCCGCGCCGCTGCCAGTCTGGGTCTACCTCGTAGCCTGTTATGCCGGCCTGTCCGTCCTGAAAATCCGCACCTTTCTGGAGCACCAGGCCCATGCCCGCGCCCGGGGCCGCACCGTCATCATCGAGGATCGCGGCCCGCTGGCTTTCCTCTTCCTCAACAACAACTTGCATGTCGTCCATCACATGCATCCCAAGCTGCCCTGGTACCGGTTGCCGCAGGCCTATTTCAAAGATCCGGGCAAATATCTGCGCCGCAACGACGGCTATCGCTACACCAGTTACGGCCAGATTTTCCGGCGCCATCTTCTGCGCGCCAAGGATCCGGTGCCGCATCCGCTTTACCCGCAGAAATAACTTGGCATCGGCGCGCGCCGGGCGCATTGGGGCGTTATGCCATTCTGGGTCGTCGCCACCGTCTTTGCCGCCTTCATGCAGAACCTTCGGTTTCTGCTGCAACGCCACCTGAAGGTCACCAGCCTGTCGACGGGCGGTGCCACCTGGGCGCGCTTCGTCTTTGCCACCCCACTGGTCGCGCTGGCCCTGGTGGTCTACAAATCCATCTCCGGTCAGGACTGGCCGATGCCGCAGGCCGGTGCGGGCTATTGGGGGTATGCGGTGACCGGCGCGCTGGCGCAGATGCTGGCCACGGCCTGCGTCGTGGCGCTCTTCGCGCGGCGGCATTTCTACGTCGGCATCACGCTCAAGAAATCCGAGGTGATCCTGACGGCCCTGATCGGCCTTGTGGTTCTGGGCGAGGCGGTCTCGCCCCCGGTTCTCGTCGCCATCGCCATCGGATTTGTCGGCGTGCTGGTCCTGTCCGACCCTCCACAGGAGGACGGATTGCCCTGGACCGCGCGCATCTTCAACGCGGCTTCGGGCTACGGGTTGGCCTCCGGCCTGCTTTTCGGCGTCTCTGCCGTCTGTTACCGGGGCGCGACGCTGGCGCTCGATGGCGGTGACGCGCCGCTTCGGGCCGCAACGGCCCTGCTGACGGCGACCCTCGTCCAATCGCTCAGCCTCGGCCTCTGGCTTGCGCTCCGCGAACCCGGCGAAATCGGGCGTGTGATCACCTCCTGGCGTATCTCCAGCCTGACGGGCCTCACCTCCATGCTCGGATCGCTCGGCTGGTTCACGGCTTTCGCGCTTCAAACGGCGGCCTATGTCAAGGCGCTCGGTCAGATCGAGCTGGTCTTCACCTTCCTCTTCTCCGCCTTCTGGCTGCGGGAACAGACCTCACGCGGCGAAATAATCGGCATCGCTCTGATCATCGTCTCATTAACCCTCGTCCTCTGGGCCGGGCTGTCAGGCTAGCCACCTCTTCCATTGGTTCAAAATACCCTGGGGGTCTGGGGGTGAAACCCCCAGCCGGTCGACGACGACGTCGGCGACATAAATCTGCCAGGATCATAAGCGGCGAAAGCGGCTCACATCGGTGGCGTTGTCGAAAAACGGCACGCCCGGCGCGGCGCGGCCGTCGATCCGCGCGGCCAGTTCGGCCAGAACCACCTCGGTGATGAACGGCATGTCAAACCCGCGCACCTTGCTCAGCGGGATCCATTGCAGATGGCTCAACTCATCTTCTGCGCCCGAGAAATCATCGGCGTCCGAGGCCAGCGCCCCGGCATCCACCAGGAAAAAGCGCGCATCGAACCGGCGCGGGCGGCCGGGCGGGGTGATGGCGCGGAACACGTATTCCAGCGCGGCTCCGTCGGGCAGATGGCCGGTGGCAAGATAGCCGCGCCAGCCGCGCGGAGCGTCGATCGTGGCGGATTTCGCATCCTTGCGCCCCAGAAGGAGCCCGGTTTCTTCCCAAAGTTCGCGGACCGCCGCGGCCATCAGCGCCTCGGGCTGTCCGCCATCCTCCGCCAACCGCGCGTGGCAGGCTGACGCGGCCGGGCGGGCCAGCGGGATGGTTGCGTCCGCCGCATCCATTGCCCCGCCGGGGAAGACGAATTTGGAGGGCATGAAGACGGCCCCCTTGCCGCGCTGGCCCATCAGCACGCGGGGCGTCGTCGTGTCCGCATCACGCAGCACGATCACCGTGGCCGCGTCGCGGATCGGCACGGTCTCGTTCAAAAGCCGTGCATCCGTTTGGCCCATTGTACGCCCACGATCAGCCCCTTGAATCGCGGCAGCAGCGCCAGTGCCATCACAGTCACCCCGACCGAGAACGTGACGGCCATCACCCAGGGCTCGGGCTGTAGCTGCTCATACGTCACCAGTTGCAGCGTGCCCATGATCTTCGCGGTCACGAGGATCGACAGATAGGCGGGGCCGTCATCGGCCCGCGCATGGCTCAGATCCTCGCCGCAGGCCGGGCATTCCGTGCGGAGCTTGAGATAGCGTTCGTAGAGCGCGCCCTCGCCACAATTGGGGCAGCGATGGCGCAGGCCCTTGGCAATCGCGGGCCAGGTCGCGCGTTCGGGCAGGGCGGGCGCATAATGATCGTGCGTGTCGGTTTCCATGGTCGGAAGATGGGCCCGATGGGTCGGCAGGTAAAGGCCCCAGGGCCGCGACCTTGGCGCGCGGGCCGATCGTGCAGGGCAGCCATGCATTTTTTCGACGGAACCCGCGTCCTGGCCCGTGAGACCCATCAGACACGAACAAGAGGAGTTATTCGCATGTCTTTCTGGAAAGCTGGCATTCTTGCCCTGATGATCCCTGCCGCCCTGGCCGCCCCTGCCATGGCGCAGGACGGCCCCGGCCAGGGCCCGCGCTTCATCTTCGAGGAACTCGACGCCGATGGCAGCGGCGCGGTGACGCTTGAGGAGATGGAGGCGGCAGGCGCAAGCCGCTTTGCGCGGGCCGATGCCAATGGCGACGGAACCCTGACCCGCGCCGAACTGGTCGCGCAAGGGCAGGCCGGCGTGGAAGCCCGTGTCGACCGGATGCTGGAGCGCGCCGATACCGATGGCGACGGTCAACTGACCCTGGCCGAGATGGAAGAGGCCCGCGAGAACGGGCGTGGTCGCCGTGGCCCCGATCCCGAGCGGATTTTCAATCGTCTCGACGCGGATGGCGACGGCTCGGTCACGCAAGCCGAGTTCGACGATGGCGTTGCCCGGTTCATCGAGCGGATGGGCCGCCGTCACGGCGGACATCGCGGCTGAGACGTGATTTGGGCGGTGCAGCAGGGTGCGCCGCCCATTTCCAACGAAACGGCCACGGGGTAAGCAGGGCGCATGGTGCAGGGAGACGCAGAGCTTGGGGCGCTGGAGGACGGGGCCCTGATGGTCCTCTTCGCCAATGGCGACCCGGGGGCTGCGCGTGTTTTGTCCGAACGCCTGTTGCCGCGGGCCTTTCGCCACGCTGCACGGGTTCTGGGGGACCGGACCGAGGCCGAAGACGTGGCGCAGGACGCGATGTTGCGCCTGTGGCGCGCGGCACCGGACTGGCGCACCGATGGCGCGGCCAAGCCCTCGACATGGCTGCACAAGGTGGTGGCCAATCTCACGATCGACCGCCTGCGCCGATCGGGCCGCTCGGTTGAACTGGGGGATGACGATTTCGCCGATGACGCGCCGGGCGCGGAGGCGCGGCTGATGCAGGCCGGACGGCTCGACGCGCTGGATGCAGCACTTGCCACATTGCCGGATCGTCAGCGGCAGGCAGTGGTGCTGCGTCACATCGAGGATTTATCGAACCCCGAGATTGCCGAGGTGCTCGGCGTCGGAGTGGAAGCGGTGGAAAGCTTGACGGCCCGCGGAAAACGAGCGTTGAAGGCAGCGCTTTCTGGTCAGAAGGAGGCCTTGGGATATGGCGACGAATAGAGACGATGACGCCTTCGATGTGCTGATCGCCGAGGCCCGAGCCGATCGGCCCGGCCCCGACCTGATGGCCCGCGTGCTGGCCGATGCAGCGGAGGTCCAGGCCGCGCAGACCGGGCCGCGCGTCGCCGCGACCGCCCGCCAGTCTTGGCTGGCCGGGGCGTTGGGGGCGGTTGGCGGCTGGGGCGCCGCGTCGGGTATTGTGGCTGCCGGCGTGATGGGCCTGGCCGTAGGGTTCTACGCGCCCGACGAGATTGATCTGTGGCTTGGGGGCGACACGCTGAGTTTCGGGGAAACGGGTTATGCGATCACCCCGGATCTTGGCGAATTGTGGACGGAGGGCGACGATGTCTGAAGGGAACGAGACGTCGAGGCGGACTGGTAGGGCCGTGAAGATCGCGCTGGCGCTGTCGCTGGCGTTGAACCTTGCGATTGTCGGGGTGATCGGCGGCGCCGTTATCGGGCGGGACAGGCATGACGGTGGGCCACCGGCCCTGCGGACGTTGGGGCTTGGGCCCTTTGTGGTGGCGTTGTCGCGCGATGACCGGGCGGCCCTGCGGGATCGGATCGAAGCGCAAGGCGCGCCGCTTCGCGAGGAACGCCGTGCCATCGGTGGTGCGTTGCGGGCGGTGCAGGCAGCTCTTCTGACGGATCCGTTTGATCGCGCTGCGGCAGAGGCGGCGCTGGCCCGGAGCCGGGCCAGCGCTGGCAGCCTTCAGGAGGCCGGGCACACGGCGCTGCTCGATCAGATCGAGGGGATGGATGCCGAGGCCCGCGCGGCCCTGGCCGAGCGGTTGAACCGCGTCATGCGGCGGCTGGGCGGACCGCGCCGCTGACGAACCCGCCTCAGGCCGCGGTCACCGACACCTGGCTGACGCGGTCGCGGCCATGGGCCTTGGCGCCGTAAAGCGCGGCGTCGGCTTGCCGGATCAGCATATCGGCCTTGGGCGACGGACCCTGATCGCCGGGAAGCGCGAGGCCGACGCTGGCCGTGACCTTCACCGGCAGCGTGTCGCGGGCCAGGTTGAACGTCTTGCCCCCCACCGCATTGCGCAGGCGTTCGGCGCAATCGATGGCACCCGCATGGTCCGTATCGGACAGGACCACCAGGAATTCCTCGCCCCCGATGCGCGCCAGCAGGTCATTGGCCCGCAATTGCGCGCGGAGCCGGTGGGCCACCTGTTGCAGGACCTGATCACCGGCGGCGTGGCCGTATTGGTCATTGATCGTCTTGAAGAAATCAAGATCGATCATCATGACCGCAAGATCGGCGCCGTTGCGTTCGATCATCTGCTCCATCCGATGGAGCGCGTAGCGGCGATTGTGGAGTCCCGTGAGTGGATCGGTAATCGCAGCTTCAAGTCCGGCGCGCACACCCGCACGCATCCGGTCGGATTGGCGCTTGCGGTCAAGCTGCACACCAATGCGAATGGCAAGTTCCTTGGCATCGAACGGATCGTGCAGCACATCGCTTGCACCCAGATCCAGCGCGATGGCAGCCCGTTCGCTATCGCCTTCGGGCAGGATCATCACCGTGGCCGCATGGCGTGTGCCGGGCCGCGAGCGCAGGTCCGACAGCAGGCGAAGGCCTTCATTGCGTTGCGCCAGATCCGCGGAGATCACGAAGACATCGGGCGCCTCGGACGCGTCCGACGTGGCTTCGGACAGCGCGGTTTCGCGCGGGATGATGCGCACCTGGGCGCGCAGCCTGTCATCGATGGCGGATTTCCAAAGCACCGCGCCGCGCGGGCCGGGGGCCACAAGCGCGATCTGGCCCGGGCGATCCTTGCCCTCGAAGCCCGAGGCGGCTTCCGCGAAGCCGAAGGCCGACACGGTATCGTCGCGCATCTGCAATTCCCGCACACCGTCCTGCGCCCGCAAAAGCGACCGGACGCGTGCCAGCAGCGTGACCTCTTCCACCGGCTTGGTCAGGAAGTCGTCGGCCCCCGCCTCCAGCCCCTCCATCTTCGCGTCACGGTCCGACAGGGCGGTGATCAGCACGACCGGAATGCTGGCTGTGGCCGGGTCCCGCTTGAGGGCGCGGCAGACGTCCAGCCCGCTCATATCGGGCATCATGACGTCGAGAAGGATAAGGTCGGGCCGCGTCTCCCGGGCCGCGGCAAGAGCGGACGCCCCATTCTCGGCCTGGTCGACCGTGTAGCACGCGGCTGCGAGCTTCACTTTCATGACGATGCGGTTTGTCGCTACGTCATCTACGACTAGAATTCGCCCCGCCATGGGTACCTCATTTCTACCTGTCACCAGACGCTGTATATAAGGAGCATCAGTAGCTTGACCCAAATTTGACGGGCATTAGTTAACAAACCCTTTATGGAGAAAGCGAACTAAAATGATGCGGCAAGAATTCGCCGAAGCCCGCGCCCTGACTCTGTTGGCGTGGCTCGCGGCCAATGACGAATTGCTGCCTGTTTTCATGGGGGCGACGGGGGTTGGTGAAGATGATTTGCGCAACCGGGCCGGAGAGGCGGATTTCCTTGCGTCAGTCGTTGACTTTTTGTTGATGGATGACCGCTGGGTATTGGAGGCAGCCGAGGACACCGACATTCCCGCCAATGACTTTGCGCAGATCCGCGCCGTCCTGCCCGGCGGTAACCTGCCGAATTGGACATGAGCATGGTGCGTCGGGATGTTGCGGGTATCCTGTTCGACAAGGATGGCGTGCTTTTCGATTTTCAAGGCACATGGGGGCGTTGGGTGGTGGATATCATCGCTCATTTTGCCGCCGGTGACGGGGCGCTGGCGACTCGATTGGCCGATGCGTTGGACGTTGATCTGACCACCGGGCTGGTGCGCCGGGGCAGTTTCATGATCGCGGGCACTGCAGACGAAGTGGCCGATGCGTTTACATCGGTTCTGAACCACCGTGATCCGCGTGACGTGATCCGCGTGCTGGAAGAGACGGCGGAGCGCGTGCCGCTGGTCCCCGCCGTGGCTTTGCGCCCGACGTTCATGGATCTGCGGGCGCGCGGGCTGAAGATCGGGTTGGCCACCAATGATCTGGAGGCCGCTGCCCGCGCCCATCTGAGCACAGCGGGTGTCTTGGATTGCTTCGACTTCATCGCCGGGGCGGATAGCGGGCATGGCGCGAAACCGGCACCGGGGATGTGCAACGCCTTTGCCTCGGCCATGGCCCTCCCGTCCGAGCGGCTGGTGATGGTGGGCGACGCGACCCACGATATGCATGCTGGCCGCGCCGCGGGGTTTACCTGTGTGGCGGTGCTGACGGGTGTGGCCCATGCGAAGGATCTTGCCCCCCATGCCGATGCCGTCTTGCGGGATATCGCAGCACTGCCCGATTGGCTGGATCGGCCTGCCGGGGCCTGACAACAGGGTGATCCCCAAATGCGACGCTCCGGCGTCGCATTCCGGCACCCTTTTGGGGCCGCGGGTGGGCGAGGGTAAAGGCCAGCTACCCATTGCCCAATTTGCCAAAAGGCCCACGCTGCCATGACAGATTCCGCCCCCGACACGACCGCCGAGACCGCACCGGAGTCGACCACCCCCGCCGCGTCCCCCCGCAGGCGCCGTGCTGGAGGACGCGCGGCCACCACGGCACGCGCGTCGGCCCACGCCATCGAGCAAACGCCGTGGCGCCTGCCGGTCAACAATGACCGCCCGACCGAACCGTTGGACGAGGAGGGCGTGCAAGCGCTTCACCGCGGTGCGATGCGCATTCTGTCGGAGATCGGGATCGAGTTCCTGAATGACGAGGCGATTGGCCACCTGAAAGAGGCGGGCTGCAGGGTGGAGGGACCGAACGTGTTCTTCGACCCGGCCTTCGTGGAAGAGATGGTCGCGCGCGCGCCTGCGACGTTCACCATCACCCCGCGCAACCCCGACAGACAGCTGATCCTGGGCGAAAAATACATGCTGTTCGGCAATGTCTCTTCGCCGCCCAACGCGTGGGACCTGGAGCGCGGCAAGCGGCCGGGTGACATGGAAACCTATGTCGAATTCATCAAGCTGACGCAGTATTTCAACTGCATCCACTTCGCGGGTGGCTACCCGGTGGAGCCGATCGATATTCACCCCTCCATCCGCCATCTCGACTGCCTGTTCGAAAAACTGACGCTGACCGACAAGGTGGCCCATGCCTATTCGCTCGGGGCCGAGCGGGTGGACGACGTGATGGAGATGGTGCGGATCGCCGGTGGTCTGAGCCATGAGGAATTCGAGGCCAGCCCCCGGATGTACACCAACATCAATTCGGTCAGCCCGCTGAAGCACGATTTCCCGATGCTGGACGGAGCGATGCGTCTGGCGCGGCGGGGGCAGCCTGTCGTGGTGACGCCGTTCACACTCGCGGGCGCAATGGCGCCGGTGACGCTGTCGGGCGCCGTGGCGCTGTCGATTGCGGAGGGGTTGGCCGCGATCGCGCTTTTGCAATGGATCGCCCCGGGCTGCCCGGTGGCGATCGGCACGTTCACCTCCAACGTGGACATGAAATCCGGCGCGCCCGCCTTCGGTACACCGGAATACATGCGCGCCACCCAGATGACAGGCCAGATGGCACGGCTTTATGGCCTACCGATGCGCGCCTCGGGCGTATGTGCCGCCAATGTGCCCGATGGTCAGGCGATGTGGGAGACCTCCAATTCGCTCTGGTCCGGCGTGCAGGCGGGGGCCAACATGATCTACCACGCCGCCGGTTGGCTGGAGGGGGGGCTTATCGCAAGCCCCGAGAAATTCGTCATGGATTGCGAGGTGCTCCAGCAGATCCAGCGGTATTTCGAGCCGCAGATTCTGGGTGTGTCAGACGACGATCTGGCCATCGATGCGATCAGGGAGGTCGGCCCAGGCGGACATTTCTTTGGCTGCCAGCACACCCAGGACCGCTACCAGGACGCGTTCTATGGCCCGTTTCTGTCGGATTGGCGGAACTTTGAATCGTGGCGTCTGGATGGTGCGGTGTGGACCGCGGAGCGTGCCCACAAGACCTATAAGTCGATCCTGGCGGAGTTCGAAGCGCCACCCATGGATGCGGCCATTCGTGACGAGTTGGCCGACTTCGTGGCGCGCCGAAAGGCCGAAGGCGGCGCACCTACGGATTTCTGAGCCGTAAATCCGCTTGGCGGACAAGGGTTTGTTTACATATTTTCCGTAGCGTCCGCTTTGACGGCGCGTCATGCGCATTCGAGGTGAGGGACGGACCGGCAATGCACGGTATGATCAATCGCGCGCTGCAGAGTTTTCTGGTGGCGACCTATGGCAATGATGTCTGGGTCGAGGTCCGCAACCTGGCCAAATTGCCGTTCGACGATTTCGAATCGATGCTGACCTACGATGATGCGCACACGATGGATTGCTTCACGGCGGCGTGTCAGACGATGCACCAATCACCCATCGCGCTTTTGGAGGATCTGGGCACGTTCCTGATTACCCATCCGCCGCTGGATCCGCTGCGGCGGTTGTTGCGGTTCGGCGGCGCCAGTTTTCAGGATTTCATCCTGTCCCTGGATGAATTGGCCGATCGGGGGCGGATGGCCATGCCCGCCATCGAAATGCCCGAGATCGAAGTTACCGAACTGGGTGCCAATACCTATCGGCTCGGTGCGCATTGGAAACTGCCGGGCATTGGCCCGATTCTGTTCGGCGCGCTCAGGGCGATGGCAGACGATTACGGAAGCCTCGCCACGCTCAAACTGGCCGGCGTGCGCGACGGCGCGGAATGCGTCGAGATCGAGGTTCACGATACCCGCCACGCCGAAGGGCGCAGCTTTCAGCTCGCGGAAATGACATCATGACGATCCATTCGCCGCCGCCGACGCGGCCCGAGCTTCGGTTGCCGATCGCCGTTCTCGATCGGCTTATGCCCATGCATCTGTCGATCGATCCGCGGGGGCAGATCCGCCATGCCGGGCCGACGATCCGTAAGATGCTCGGTTGGGACGGATCGGGGCCCCCCTCGATCTTCGAGCATGTGGAGATCCGTCGCCCCCAGGGTGTCGATGATGTAAAGGCCTTGATGCAACAGGCGGGATCCCGTCTGTCGCTGGCTTTGAAAACGGCGCCGGATCTGCAGTTGCGCGGGGTCCTCCTTCCGGTCGAAGATGGGGGCGGCGCGATCATTGATATCTCGCTTGGCCTTTACTTCGCGCGGGCCGTCGCCGAATTCTCGTTGACGCTGCACGATTTTTCGCCGTGTGATCAAACGGTTGAACTCCTTTATCTGCACGAGGCCAATACCTCCACGACCCGGCTTTCGACGCGTCTGTCCGAGCGGTTGCAATCGGCCCACGCAGCGGCGCAATACCAGGCACGCACCGATGTCTTGACCGGGCTGTCGAACCGGCGGGCCATGGACGATGAACTGGAACGGCTCCTGTCCGACAAGAACCAGGATTTCACGCTGCTTCACCTTGATCTCGATCTCTTCAAGGAGGTCAACGACACCCATGGCCATGCGGCGGGCGACGCGGTGTTGATGAATGTCGGTGCCATCTTGTCGCGCGAATTGCGCCGAAACGATTTTCCAGCCCGGATTGGGGGGGACGAATTCCTTGTCCTGTTGCGACCGACGGTTGGGGAGGAGGTGGCCGGTCGCATCGCGCAGCGCCTCATTCAACGGATCGAGGCGCCCCTTGCCTTCGAAGGAATTGAATGCGCGGTGTCGGCCAGCATCGGCATCGTGATGACCACACGATATTCGCAACGTCCGACGATGAATGAGCTGATGGCCGATGCGGATGCCGCGCTCTATCGGGCCAAGCATGCGGGCCGGGGGCGATACGTGGTTCACAGCCAGGCGGGCCTTCACTAGAGCGCGTTGCGCTGTGCGATGGTGTGTTGGGCCCTATGTAGCGCCGTGAGCGCCGCAACCAGACCCAGAGCCATGACCGATCCGATCTCCTCTCACGATGCGCCGTCCCGCGCCGTGCCGACCGGCCGCCTCGCGCGGTTCACGCGGTTGGGTGGCTTGGCGACGGGTCTAGCCGGGCGAGCGGCGGCAGGCCGGGCTCGGGCGGCGATCCTCGGGGAACCCGCGGATATGGCGGCAATCCTGCTGACGCCCGGCAATATCTCCCGCATCGCCAACCGGTTGGCGGAACTGCGTGGGGCGGCGATGAAGCTTGGCCAGCTTCTGTCGATGGAAACGGGCGACGTGCTGCCTCCGGAACTGGCACAGATCCTCGGGCGCCTGCGCGCGGATGCGGATGCGATGCCGCCGCAGCAACTCAAGACCGTCCTGTCGACGTCCTACGGCCCGGAGTTCCGCAAGCAATTCAAAGGCTTCGATACGCGCCCGATAGCTGCGGCCTCGATCGGACAGGTGCATCGTGCGCAATCCAGGGATGGCATGCGGCTCGCTTTGAAAGTGCAATATCCCGGCGTGCGCGCCTCCATCGACAGTGATCTGGACAATGCGGCCGGGTTGATCAGATGGTCGGGTCTCTGGCCCGCTGAGTTGGATATTGCTCCGCTGATGGCCGAGGCGCGCCGACAACTTCATGAGGAGGCCGATTATGGGCGCGAGGGCCGATACCTAGCAAGGTTTGGTGCGCTGTTGGCCGATGATCCCCGGTTTGTCGTGCCCATCCACCGCGAAGACCTGTCGACGCCGGACGTCTTGGCGATGTCGTTTGAGCCCTCCGCCCCGATCGAGGCCCTCGCCCAGGCGGATGCGGCAATTCGCGACCGTGCCGTCAGCGCGCTGATCGAACTGTGCTTGCACGAATTGTTCGAGTTTCGCGTGATGCAGACGGATCCCAATTTTGCCAATTACCGGTGGCGCGCGGAAACAGGGCAGATCGTCTTGCTGGATTTCGGCGCATCGCGAGAGATACCGGCCCGTCTTGCTGATCAGCACCTCCACCTGCTGCGCGCTGGTCTGGCCGGAGATCAGGGCGATATCTACACGGCGCTGGAGGAGATCGGGTTTATCAAGCCCGGCCTGTCACCGGCGCATCGCCAAGCCATTCTGGACATGGCCGATATGGGCCTTGCGGCCTTGCGCGGACCGGATTCCTTCGACTTTGCGACGAACCGTCTTGCCGACGACCTCCGCGCGCGCGGTCAGGTGATCGGGCAGGAGCGCGATCTGTGGCACATCCCGCCCGCCGATACCCTGTTTTTGCAGCGCAAGATCGGTGGGCTTTATCTGTTGGCTACACGTTTGGGCGCGACGGTCGATATTCCCGCGCTCGCGCGTCGCTTTGCCGACGGTTAGATCGGGGCGAGACATTTGGCGTGGCCCGTGGCAGCGTCGGGGAAATTGCTGCCCGAGGGACAAGATGCCGACAGATCACAAGACCACCCATGACGCGCTAGAAGATCCGCGCAACGCCGATATCCAGATTTACGTGAACGGAACGCTTTATCACCGGGATGAAGCCAAGGTGTCCGTCTATGACAGCGGCTTTATGCTGGGGGACGGCATGTGGGAGGGGATGCGCCTTTACGATGGCGTTTGGGCCTTTTTCGACGAGCACATGGATCGGTTCTTCGACAGCTGCAAGGCGGTGAGCCTGGATATCGGAATGGACCGGGCGGGCGTCGCCGAGGCGCTGGAGATGACCCGGCAGGCCAATGGGATGGTGACGGATGTCCATTGCCGACTGATGCTGACGCGGGGCGTGAAGGTACGCCCGTTCCAGCACCCGGCCTTGAGCCGGTCCGGGCCGACGCTGGTGATTATCATGGAGCATTCCAAGCCGGTGGACCGGTTGCAATCGGCGGGCATCCGGCTGGCCACGGTACCACAAGTGCGGGGCTTGCCGATGAGCCAGGATGCAAAATACAACAGCCACTCCAAGCTGAATTGCGTGATCGCGTGCCTTCAGGCCGAACAGGCGGGCGCCGACGAGGGGCTGATGCTTGACCCCCATGGCTTCGTCAACACGACCAATGCGTGCAACTTCTTCGTTGTCCGGAAGGGCGCGGTTTGGACTTCGACCGGGGATTACTGCATGAATGGCGTGACACGGCAAAAGGTGATCGATCTGTGTCGCGCGGATGGCATCCCGATCTTCGAGAAGAACTATTCGCTTTATGAAGCGTATAGCGCGGATGAAGCGTTTTTGACCGGGACCTTCGGGGCGCAAACCCCGGTTGCGCAGATTGACGGAAAACCCATTGGAACAGGCGATCGCCCGGTGACCGCTCGGATCCGTGAACTCTACAAGAACATGATCCGCGACCACGTGGCAGACCGAGGCTGACCTGTTGTCATTCCGCTGGCCCATCGGCTTCGGCCCCGAGGGTCAGCGTCACCCGATCTGCCGCGAACCATGAGCGTCCGTACTCGACGGGTGTGCCCGCGCCATCCACGTTGATGCCGATGGTCCGTAAGATCGGGCTGCCGGGCCTCACGCCCAGGAGGCCAGCCTGCGTTTTGGACGCCACCTTTGCCGTGATCTCGGTTGAGGCTCTTGTGTAATCGTTCACGTCATGGGCGGCGAAGGCTGTGGTGACAGATTGTGTGTCGCGCAGATAATCCAAAAGGTCCGGGAAGCGTCGCGCCGGAAAAACGGATTGAAAAAAGGCGAGAGACACGCCGTTGGACAGGCTGATCCCCTCGTAGACATGCACCCGCGCCGGTGGCTCCAACCGCAACGCCGTGCTTTCGCGTTCGTTCGCGGCGCGGGTTTCGAGATGCAGGATGCGTTTCTCGGGAACGTGTCCAGCGGCCAGAAGGTTCTGGTGAAATCGAACGCGACGCCCGATCGGGTAGGAGGTTGGCGCGTGCATTACGAAGACACCCGCGCCGCGCCTAGCATGCACGATCTCCCGCTCGGCCAGGGCGGCAAGGGCCCGTCGGATCGTGTGGCGGTTCACTCCGAAGCGGTCGGACAGTTGGGCCTCGGTCGGCAGGCGATCACCGGGGGCATAATGGCCTTGGGCTATTTCGTCGGACAGAGTGTCTTGGATCGCGGTCCAGAGTGCAGCACGGCCCATGAGATACCCTCCTTCGCCGAATAGGGCTTGCGCCGACCGACCGGGCAACGGTACATATTTGTATAGTTGTATAAATAAATGGACAACTCCGCAAGATGTCGAAATCCGAATTACGTTGTTCACGGCAAGGGGCGGAGTGCGCCGATCTGGATGCGCCGCAGGGCCTCTTCGTGGAACGCCCGAGAAGCGACGTGTTTCGCCGCGACCCGGACCATCCGGCAGCCTACGTTTTCAACCGCCACGTCAAGCTGACCAGGTGGCAGCCGCGCGGGATCCCGCCGCACGGCTTTGATCGCCATGCGCGTATCGGCCTCCGCCATGCGGCGCTGAACGCGTCGAATGAAGCCTCGTTGAACGCGCCGTTCGAGCGGGTCGGTGACACCATCCCGGCAGCGTGGTCGAATTCAACTCCGCGCCGTCGGGCCACAGGCCGAAGGTGCATTTGATGGTGCGCAAATCCGGTGGCACGCATTTGGAGCATATTCATGATCCGCGCTGAATGCATCTTGGCACGAGTGACCACATGAAACCGGGACGGTTCATCGCGGTGGTCGGCCCGTCCGGTGCCGGCAAGGACAGCGTGATCGACGGGGTGTGTGCGGCACGGCCTGATCTGCATCGCGTGCAACGCGTCATCACCCGCGCCGCCGGATCAGGTGGTGAGCTGTTCGACGCCGTCTCGGAACAGGTCTTTGCCACCCGCGCCGCGCAGGGCGCGTTTGCGCTGCATTGGACGGCCCATGGATTGTCATACGGGATACCGACCTTGGTCCATCATGTATTGCAGCACGGGCAGGATGCTGCGGCCAATCTGTCGCGGGCGATGTTGGGCGCGGCAGCGGAGGAATTCGACAATCTGATCGTACTGCATGTAACGGCACAGCCCGAGATGCGTGCGCATCGCCTGTCCCGCCGGGGGCGTGAGACCGGCCAGGATGTCAATCGCCGTCTGGCCCGGCCTGACCCCGAAATGCCGGGGAGTCTGACCACGTTGACTATCGACAATTCCGGCGCTCTCGAGGACAGCGTCGCGGCCGCCCTGGCCGCGCTTTATCCGGACAGGGCGTAGCGATGCACGAGGTGAAACGCCCCATCCACGGCCTCCCCCATCAAGGCGAGACTATCGATCACGAAGGGTTCGGGCAGGATCGGCGCGAAATGCGCCGCCAATGCGGTGCGGACTGCGTCGGCGTTGTCGGTGCGGCCCGTCAGCGTCATATGAAAGCGGAATTCCTCCATCATATAGGGGTAGCCCCAGGCTTGCAACATCTTGTCCTGCCGATCGGTCAGGCCGGCCTTGCGGCGGCGGGCCAGGTCCGCATCGGAGGCTGGTGCGCGAAACCCGTCGAGGGTGGCGACCGCGGCACCCGCCAGATCCGCCAATGCGTCCGACCGCTCGGATGGGGTCAGGGCCACGAAGGTGCTCATCCGACAGACCTCCAATGCCGGGATAATGACGGGTGCGCGGCCAGCGCAGAAGGCGCGCGCGGCTCCATCGAGCGCCGGGAACGTCGCGCCCGGGGCGAGGTGAAACGGCGGTTTGATCGTGCCGTGGAAGCCGTACTTGCCAGGTGTGGCGGTCAGGGCTTCGGGGGGCTCGGGCAGGTTGGCTACAAGGGGATGGGTAACCGAGACTCCCGCGACGCTGTCCCATCCAAGCCAAGCCGAGGCCGCGTCGAAGAACGGGCCTTCGGGCACCACGTAGAGGCCATATCGTTTGAATTCATCCATGTCCGAGGTTCCGATGCCTGAAGATGCCGCCGTGATGCCCCAGCCGATCACACTTGCCAATGCCCGACTGATCCTGCCCGAAGGTGAGATGCGGGGTCGGATCACGATGGCGGGCGACCGGATCGTTGATATTGCCGAAGATGCGTCTGTTCCCATGGGCGCGGTGGATTGCGTGGGTGACATCGTGGCGCCGGGTCTGGTGGAGCTGCACACCGACAATCTGGAGCGGCATATACGCCCGCGTCCGGCGGTTCACTGGCCCCATGCCGCCGCGCTGATCGCCCATGACGCCGAGCTTGCCTCTTGCGGGATCACGACCGTTTTCGACGCGATCCGCGTCGGCTCTGTCGAAGGGAAGGGAAGCGTCGGTTGGGTACGCTATGCCCGTGATCTGGCCGATGAGGTCCTGGCGATCCGGGCGCGCGGTGCCCTGAAGATCAGCCACCACCTGCATCTGCGGGCCGAGATCTGCTCACATTCCTTGATCGACGAACTGGCGCAGTTTGGGGAAGAGGACCGCGTTGGGATCGTCTCGTTGATGGATCATACGCCCGGGCAGCGGCAATTTGCGGATATCGGACAATACGAGATCTACATGAAGGGCAAACACGGCCTGAGCCACCAGAGCTTCGAAGAGCATGTGGCGACCCGGCAGGCCCTTGGAGCGAAGGTGCGTGATGTCCATGAGGCTGCGGCGGTTGCTGCCGCGGCACGGTTCGGCGCGGTTCTGGCCAGCCATGATGACACGACACCCGATCATGTGGCGCGTTCGGCCGGGTACGGGATCGCGCTTGCGGAATTTCCGACGACCCGCGCGGCGGCCGAGGCGTGCAGATCCCTCGGCATCGCCGTCATGATGGGAGCGCCAAATCTGATCCGCGGCGCGTCCCATTCCGGGAATGTCGCGGCCGAAGATCTGGCGCGGGCAGGGCTTCTAGATATCCTGTCGTCGGATTACGTACCCTCCGCGCTGCTTTACGGCGCGGTGCATCTTGGGGAGATATGGGGAGACATGGTGCGGGCGATGGCAACCGTCACATCCAGGCCCGCCCGCGCCGCAGGCCTGACAGATCGGGGTGTGTTGGCCCTTGGCAAGCGCGCCGACCTGATCCGGTTCAGGCCGATGAACACAGTTCCGGTTCTGCAAGCCGTGTGGTGCGCCGGGACGCGCGTGGCCTAGGCGCAAACGTGAAGGTTGGTGGTCTCCCTCCTCCGATGCAAACGTGCAGGTTTTCTTGCCGTTCAACTGTTGACCGCTTCCCGTCTGAGCGGCGGATGCTCGTGGCGTCGTGAAAGATGACGGCCTTCAGCCGCCAGTGTTCGCCGCATCGGAGGCAATGCCCTATCCGCCACCATCTTGAGCAGGCCCTGGGGTCGTTCCACAGCTGCGCCGGGGCCGATGCGCCACGTTGGCAGCCATCGGCACCACCCGCCGCGACGGCACCGCGTTGCCCAACCAGTGTCGGTTCGGCCAAAGTGCAGTTTTTGAATGTAAATCGGGAACAAATGGCAGCCCGTAGGGGAATCGAACCCCTCTTTCCAGGTTGAAAACCTGGCGTCCTAACCGATAGACGAACGGGCCGCGCTTGGCGGTGAGGGGTGTCTAAGAAAACCGGCGCGATGGTTCAAGCGGATTCTTTCGGAAAATGAGCTACTCGGCCCAGGCGGCATCGTCGAGGCGCAGCTGGACACGCGCGTGACCTTGCCAGTGATTCAGCTCGATCTTGCCCGCGACGTGGACGGGGCGGCCATTATGGGATTGCAGCGCATCGAGCCCGAGGCGTACGGCGTCAAAGCATATCGCATCCAGGCTCACCGGTCCGCCATCGCTCAGCGTCAGTTTCAGGTGGCCATCGCCGACCGGACGGGTGTGGCGTATCCGCATTGCGGGAAGGGCAAAGCGGGGTGCGGGCGCGCCAGCTCCATAGGGTCCGGCGGCCTCTATCTTTTCGATCAGCTCCGGCGTCGCGGCCTCGGGCATCAGGGTACCGTCGAGGCGCAGATCGGCCGGTCCGCCTTCGCCCGCGCCCTGTTTGGCCAGCAGATCCGACAGGCGCGCCATGGCGGGTTCCAGTTGCGCGCGCGACAGCGACAGACCGGCGGCCATCTTGTGCCCGCCACCCTTCTGGATCAGGCCCTCTGCGGCGAGTTTCTGGATCGACGCGCCAAGATCCACCCCGGCGACGGAGCGACCGGAGCCTTTGCCGTCATCCCCGTCAAAGCCGATCACGATGGCAGGGCGGCGGGCGTGATCCTTGAGGCGGGAGGCGACGATGCCGACGACGCCGGGATGCCAGCCATCTTCGGCGGCCCAGATCAGAGGCGCATCAAGCCCGCGGGCATCCGCCTGGGCGAGGGCGGCTTCGCGCACCCGCTGTTCGATGTCGCGTCGATCGGTGTTGAGGTTGTCGAGTTTTTCGGCCAGAGCCTGCGCCTCCGCAGGGTCGTCGGTGCTCAGGCACCGCGCGCCCAGGTCCGCGGCCCCGATCCGCCCGCCCGCATTGACGCGCGGGCCCAAGACATAGCCGAGATGATAGGAGGTCGGTGCCCGGTCGAGCCTACCGACGTCAGCCAACGCCACAAGGCCGGGCCGCTGGCGGCGCGCCATGACAGCAAGGCCCTGACGAACAAGGGCGCGGTTCACGCCGATAAGTGGCGCCACATCGGCGACCGTGGCTAGCGCCACCAGATCCAGCAGCGCCATCAGATCCGGGCCTTTTACCCCAGCCGCGCGCAGGCGGCGATTGGCATCCACCAGAACAAGGAACACAACGCCAGCGGCGCAGAGATGGCCGAGGTCCCCCGGCTCATCCTGTCGGTTCGGGTTCACGACGGCTACGCAATCGGGCAGGTCGGCAGCGGCCAAATGGTGATCGAGTACGATCACGTCAGCCGCTCCGGCGGCGGCAATCGGGCCGTGGGACAACGTTCCGCAATCCACGCAAATGATGAGATCATGTTCGGCCGCCAAAGCCGCCATGGCCTCATCATTCGGGCCGTAGCCTTCGTCGATCCGGTCGGGCACATAGAGCGTCGCCTGCCGGCCCAAGTCGCGCAGCCACCAGATCAGCAATGCGGCCGACGAGCCCCCATCAACGTCATAATCCGCGAAGATCGCGATGCGTTCGCCGGTTCGGGCGGCAACCACGATCCGTTCGGCAGCGGGCTCCATATCCTTCAGACGCATCGGGTCGGGCAGCAGATCGCGCAGGGCGGGGGCAAGGAACCCAGCGGCGTCTTCAGGGGCCACGCCGCGACGGGCCAGGATGGCGGCCACGGCAGGCTCGAGGCCCGCCCGCTGCATCAGCGCCTCGGATTGCCGCGAGACATCATCGGACGGTCCGACCCAGCGCCGCCCGGTCAGGGAGGTATCGACGCCCAGAAAGCTCATGGCCCCTCGTTCAGGATGGCGTTGGTGCTCATCGCGCGGGCAAATTCACCGTGGAGGTGGTTGATCGCCGTCTCGTGGATGGCCTGAGGGTTCATCGGGGCCACGTTCTGGGCCCAGTCGGTCTGCACGTTGGAGGTAAAGGCCGCGCAGGCATCATGGGCAAGACGGACGTTGAACCCCAAATTCGCAGCCATGCGGGTGGTGGTGGAGACGCAATGGGGCGTGGTCAGCCCACAGATCACCAGATCGCCGACGCTGGAATGGGTCAGGTGATGTTCCAGCTCGGTGCCGATGAAGGCGGAATTGACCGATTTCTCGAAAATCGGCTCCCCGTCCCGCGGCGCAACCTCGGGTTTGAAACGCGTGCCTTCGCCGGGGCCAAGTGGGCTGCCGGGCTCCACCGAAACATGCCGGATGTGGCAAATCGGGGCGGCAAATCCGCGCCAGGCGGCCAAGAGGCGGGCGGCGTTGCCTTCTGCGTCCGGATTGCTGCGGGCGCCCCAAACCGGATCGTCGAAGCCTTGCTGGATATCGATCAGGATCAGCGCGGAGGTCATATCAACTGCGCGGGTTGCGGTAGCTCATCCGCCGCACGGAGCCCGTCTTGGAGCGCATCAGGATCGTTTCGGTCGTCAGGTGGGTAGGCTCGCGGCGGATGCCGGGCAGGATGGAGCCATCCGTGACGCCAGTTGCGGCGAAGATGACATCGGCCGTTACCATGTCATCGCGGGAATAGATCCGGTCCAGATCCTCGATACCCGCCTTCGCGGCCCGGCCTTTTTCATCATCGTTGCGGAAGGTCAGGCGGCCCCACATCTGCCCACCCATGCACTTCAGCGCGGCGGCGGCCAGAACCCCTTCGGGCGCGCCACCTAGCCCCATATACATGTCGATGCCGGTTTTCTCGGACTCCGCGCAATGGATCACGCCAGCCACGTCGCCATCGGTGATCAGTCGGATCGCAGCCCCGGTTTTGCGCAATTCCGCGATCATATCCTCATGGCGCGGACGGTCGAGCACACAGACGGTGATATCGGACGGTGTGCATTGCTTGGCGGCCGCCAGAAGGCGGACACGTTCCCCCGGTGTCTGATCCAGCGAGACGATGCCGTCGGGATATCCCGGCCCGATTGCGAGTTTTTCCATGTAAACGTCGGGTGCATGCAACATCGACCCGCGCGGGCCCATGGCAATCACGGTCAGCGCGTTGGGCATGTCCTTGGCGGTCAGCGTGGTGCCTTCCAGCGGATCCAGCGCGATGTCGACGTCGGGGCCCGCGCCGCTGCCGACCTCTTCGCCGATATAAAGCATCGGCGCTTCGTCCCGTTCGCCTTCACCGATCACCACGACGCCTTTGATATCAAGGCGGTTGAGCTGTTCGCGCATGGCGTTCACGGCGGCCTGGTCGGCGGCCTTCTCATCGCCACGCCCGATCCAGAGCGCAGACGCAATCGCTGCCGCCTCGGACACACGGGCCAGCCCCAGCGAAAGCAAGCGGTCGTTGAAATCGGTCTTGGCCATGAAGTGTCCCTGCGTTTTCCGGTGTTTGGTGACCTTTGCCTTAGCGGCCACGGCAAGGGGCGGCAAGCCTGTGGGCGCTAACACCTCAGTCTGGTCAGATCGGGAGCGGCGCCGTAGGGCCGCTCTCCTCGAAGTCCCAGAAGGCCTGCCATGTGTCGCCCTCGCGCGTCAGGATCAGCGCGTTGCGTTCCGCGACATAGCGAAGGCGGTGGCCGGGGATCCGGTGTATCCGGATCCGGTGACCGGGCAGCGGCGCGTCACCCAGGGCAGCCAGATAATGCAGGGCGCGGGCCCAGGCCTTGGGCGGTGCGCGATGGGTGATACCGGAGGCGACAAGTTGGTGCAGTGGTGTGTCCGATGTAGCCATCGTCGCGTGAGTGGCAAGGTGGATCTCACCGGACAGGATCGTGACGTCATGGGCCGGCCTGCTCTGCATCTGATCCATCAGCCGCAAGGCCCGCTGCCACGACGCACGGTGGGCTCGGCTTTGCCACTGGTCGCGCAGGTCATCTTCGTATTTCTGCATCCTGGGGGTCAGGACCATGAGCGTTTCCAGAATGGACAGACGCGGCCCGAGGAGAGGCACGGACGACAGGATCAGCGTGCGGCCCTCAAATTCCGCACGAGCCTGCCCTTCAAGGACCGCCCATGCCGCGTCGCTCATGACCTGCCGGCGAGTCCGTTCCGACCGCAGATCCGGCGCGATCAGGCGCAGGCCGGGGGCGTCAACCTCCCATCCCAGATGGTAGCCCTCTGGATCTGTGAACCGGGGCGGAAGGTCACCCGCCACGGTGCCGTGCTGGAAAACGAGCGCTGCCTCCTTGGCCACCTCAAAGAGGGTCTGACCAACGGGCGAATAGGTGCGGGATCGGCGCAGGGAACCCCAGCCGTCGCAGATGTCGTGATCGTCCCATTGCGCCAGCGAGGGCACGCGCGCAATCAGCCACGCGTAATCCGTTTGAGCCAGCTGTGACAGGTATCTTTCCAGAAACCGGGCGCGCAGATGCTGGCGCAGGTCATCGAGGTCGTGGGGCAGGGGGTCCTTCGGGATGTGATCGGGCCAGTCCTCGCTAAGCGGATGGCCGAGTGTTGCCTCATCGGCATAGATCTGGTCGCCGCCATGGAGCAGGAGCGTGAACGGGGCCTCCCGATGCCGCGCGGCCAGACGCGCCCACATTGCGTTGCGTTCGGTCTCATCCCGGTCCAGATCGCCATGCTCTTCGCCATTGCACGACGCATAGGCGATCCGCAGATCACCGCTGACATCACTGGCCACGTCGTATCGCGTGTCGTTCCAGTGATAGAGAGACGGTGCATCGGCGGGCAGGTGGAACCGCGCTCTGAAAACATGGTGGCTGCCGTAATCCGCCAGCAGGCTCGGCTTGATCGTGTGGTCCGGGGTTTGCACGGGCCCAGGGGTCTGTCCCGGTGGTGCTACGAAGATCGCGGCCAGATGCAACCGTCCGTTGGCGATCTGATCGAGGATCAGGAGGGGGCCGAGGATAGGCTTAGCCATGGGGGTGCTGTGCCTCAGACATCCTCGATGCGGAGGGCCACCGGCTCAGCTGAGACGACGCCGGTGGCGGGGAGCGCGGCCAAGGCGGCGTCAAGATCAGGCCGGGCGGATTTGTGCGTAATGATCAGGACGGGCGCTGTGCCCTCGGCGTGATCATACTGGCGCATCCGGTCAATCGAGATGCCGTTTTCCCCAAGCGCCGTTGCAACCTTTGCCAAGGCCCCGGGTTTGTCGACCAGTTCCATCCGAAGGTAGAAACGCGCCGGGCTTTCGGCGTTGGCAGGCGTCGCGGGCACCAGAGTTTCGGCAGGCTGGCCGAAGACGGGCAGGCGCAGGCCGCGCGCAATATCGCAGATGTCGCCCATGACGGCCGATGCCGTGGGGCCTTCGCCTGCGCCCGGACCGCGCAACACGACCTGATCGACGGCATCGCCCTCGATCACGACCATGTTCGTGCCGCCCACCAGCTGCCCCAGGGGCGAGGTTGCGGGCACAAGGCACGGCGTCATGCGCTGCTCCAGGCCGCGGCCCGTCATCTGCGCCACGCCAAGCAGTTTGATCTTGTACCCCAGATCGCCCGCGCGACGGATATCGTCGATCGAGACCTTGCCGATCCCATCAAGTCGCATGTCTCCGAAGGCCACTTGCGTGCCGAAGGCGATGGAGGCGAGGATCGCCAGTTTGTGGCCGGCATCTATGCCGCCCACATCCAAATTCGGATCCGCCTCCAGAAAGCCCAACCCGTCCGCCTCGTCAAAGGCCTCCTGATAGCTGAGGCCGTCTTCATCCATGCGGGTCAGGATGTAATTGCAGGTGCCATTCATCACCCCCATGACGCGGGTGATCCGGTTGCCGGCCAGCCCCTCCATGAGCGATTTGATCACCGGGATGCCACCGGCCACAGCGGCCTCATAGCGCAGCGACACGTTCTTGGCCTCGGCGAGTTCGGCGAGCGTCTGCCCGTGATGGGCCAGCATCGCCTTGTTGGCGGTCACCACATCCTTGCCTGCGTTCAGGGCCGCTTCTGTCGCGTCCTTGGCCGGGCCTTCATCGCCGCCCATCAATTCGACAAACACATCCACATCGGCGCGCTTGGCGAGATCGACGGGATCGTCCTCCCACGCATAATCGCCCAGATTGATGCCGCGATCCTTGTCGCGAGAGCGGGCTGAGACGGCTGAAATCGTTACCGCCCGTCCGGTGCGCGCACCCAGAAGGGACGCATGGCGCTGGACGATCTTCACGACACCGACACCCACGGTGCCAAGCCCGGCAATGCCAAGGCGGATCGGGTCACTCATTGGGGGCTCTCCGGACGGCTGAATGTCTTGGCGCCCGTTTAGCGGCTTCGCAAAGGGGCTGCAACGTGGGGCGATGGTTCAGAGGGCCATATTGCGTAGCCACGCCGCGCGGCGGCGCAGGTCGGCGGCGCGGGCCTCCAGGCTGGCCCCTTCGCCAGCCGCGCTTCGAGCCATTGGTGCCTCGGACTGTGCAAGAAGCGGGCCAAGTGGCACCAGCGCCGGGTAGTCGGCCGCGCGCGCCTCGGCGCTCAGGCGATCATGCAGGTCCGGCATCCCAGGCGCGCAGGCGGCGACGGATAGAATCGCGATGAGGCAGGCGGCATGACGCATGGCACATGGGTAGCGCGGGCCATGGGGCCAAGTCCATATCTGCTGTTCAGGCGCGCCTTGAATTGAACGCTCGTTCAGATACGCTGCGATGCATGGCACGAACCCAGGGCAGTCACGCCGGAACCACCGGCCCGAAAGTGCGTGATGCGGCCTTGCGCCTGTTCGCCCGACATGGATTTGCGGCGGTCTCCATGCGCCAGATCGCGGCGGAGGTAGGCGTGCAGGCCGGGGCATTGTACCTCTACACGGCAGACAAGCAGACGCTTCTGTTCGAGTTGATGCGAGACCATCTGCACGATCTGTTGCAGGATTGGACGCCGCCCGGCGGTGGTCCTCTGCGTGAGCTCGAAGATTTCGCGCGCCACCACATCCGCTATCATCTGGATCGCCCCGAACTCGTCTTCATCGCCTATATGGAATTGCGCAACCTGAGCCCGGAGAATTTCGCGGTGATAGAAGGGCTGCGGCGGGACTATGAGAACCGGTTGGAAGCGATCTTGCGGGACGGCGTGGCAGAGGGCGTGTTCGAGATGCCGGACCCGAAACTGGCCACGATGGGCCTGATTTCCATGCTGACCGGCGTGACGACCTGGTTTCGCGACGGTGGACGGCTGTCACGTGGCGACGTTGAGACGATCTATTGGGATATGGTCCGAAAGTCGGTGACGGCGGGGTAGGCGAGACCAGGACGTTTCGAGTCGAGCTCCATACGGAGCCGCCCGGCAAACCGCGCTACTGCTGATCAGTGCTCAGATCGAAGCGGTCATTCCGCCGGAATCACCGGGACGAGACCACGATCTTCGGCGGGGAACGGCACAAGACGTTCCTGATCCTCGTCCCACAATTTGAGCGTAAAGGACCGGAACGCTTCGCGCCAGCCAATCGTCTGCACCTCGTAATGTTTGCGCAGGGCGCGGTGACAGACCCGCAGGCGGTAACTTGGGATATTGGCGTTGAAGTGGTGGATGTCGTGGTAAGTGATGTTGGCCACCGCCAGATCGAACCACCAGCCGAGATCCAGCGCGGAGGAGCCTTGCAGCGCCGCGCGCGCGGCGTTCAGCTCCGGTTTGCGGTCCCACCAGGTATCTTCGAAATTGTGCTGCAGGTAGACGAGGAACACGCCGATGCATCCGGCCGTGAAGACCGTGCCCGCATAGATGATCAGCCCGGGTATTCCGGCCAGCAACCAGATCGCAACCACCCAGGCCACGATCCCGAGATTGTGGGCCAGCACCTTGAAAGGTGCGATGCGCAGCGAGTTCTTTGGCCAGCGATAGGCCAACACGTATGTGAACAATCCCCCGACGGGGATCATGAGGAGTGGGTTGCGATAGAGGCGATAGTAGAGCCGTTTCCAGAACCCGGCTGCGCGCCATTCGCGCAGGGTCATGGTGAAAATCTCGGTCGTGTCGCGCTCGTCGAGATTGCCGAGGTGGCTGTGATGTTCGTTGTGGTTGAACTGCATGACGTTGAAGGGCGTCAGGGTGAAGATGCTGAGCCCGTGGCCCGCCAGAGTATTCAGACGGCTGGTGGAAAACAGCGAGTTATGGCCGGTATCATGCTGCAACACGTAGAGCCGAACACCAGAAAAGGCGTTGACGATGATCAGCGGCACGACAAGCCACCAAGTCGGCCAAGCCATCACGGCCAGCGTGAGCGTCAGAAAGTAGACCGCGAACGTGCCGAAATAGCTCAGCGCCGCCAGGCGATCGTCGCGCGTCGTCCAATCGCGGACAAAACGACGAATCTCTCGCTCCGCCTCTTGGCGGTAGTTTGGTGTGATCTCGGGAAGGGACGATGTGGCGTGCATGGGTCCGGTCCAAGTCTCGCAGGATTTTGTTAATATTGAATCTTTTCGGGTCAGGCGTAGGGGTTAACCATCGGCAGCGTGTCCTGCCAATACGGGTATTTAGGTACTCTCTTCGGAAGTGCAAATTGCCATGTGCTGTGCTGCACTGCAACAATACGTCGTTCAGCCGGGGTGTTGCGCAGAAAGTGGCCAGCCGTACGGAGGGTTTTCCTTACCTCGACAGATTTGATAGGGCCTTGAACGGCGTTCAGGGCGGGGAGTCCGATGGCAGGTAAAGTTGAGGCGAGAAAGGCCGCACTGCGCGAAAAGCTGGTGGATCTGGCAGAAGCGCAGATCGCGGCCGACGGGTTGGCCTCGCTTCGGGCACGGGAGTTGGCGAAACGGGCTGGGTGCGCGGTTGGTGCGATCTATTCGCATTTCGAGGATATGCACGCCCTGACCCTGGAGGTGAACGGGCGGACCTTCACCCGCTTGGGCGCCGCGGTTGGTGCAGTTGTGGCGCAGGGGCGGGGCGACACGCCCAATGATCGCCTGATCGCAATGTCCCATGCCTATCTGGCATTCGCGGGTGACCATCCGAAACTCTGGCGCGCGCTCTTTGATGTGGAGATGCGCAGCGACGGCCCAGTGCCGAACTGGTACGCCCAGGCGATGGCGCAGCTGTTTGCCTACATCACGGCGCCCTTGGCCGAGATTTTCCCCGATTTCGATGATGTGCAGCTGGATCTGATGACGCGGACGCTGTTTTCCAGCGTGCACGGGATTGTCCTTCTGGGCCTCGAAAACCGGATCTCCGGTGTGCCCGGTGCGCAGTTGAAGACGATGATCCGCCTGCTTCTGGAGCAGGTCGGTCAGAAAAGCTGAGTGGTGTCGATCTCACAGGTTGGGGGGTCACGGCTTGGATGACCCTCATTGATTACACCAATGCCTGACGGATGAGCTGATCAGCGCTAGCAGCTCAATTGATCAGATGATCGCGACGGGCTCTGGGGTTGCCGCTGACAAGAAAGCACCCAAGGCCTGAAGGCCTCGGGCATCGTTTCGCCGTGTGGATCGTTCAGAGCGACGGATAAATCGGGAACTTGTCGCACAGCGCTTGGACCTCGGCCCGCACTTTCGCTTCGACCGCATCGTTGCCGTCTTCGCCGTTGGCGGCCAGGCCATCGACGACCTCCACGATCCAATCGGCGATTTGGCGGAATTCAGGCTCGCCGAAGCCCCGGGTGGTGCCCGCCGGTGAACCAAGGCGGATGCCCGATGTCACCATAGGCTTCTCGGTGTCAAACGGAATGCCGTTCTTGTTGCAGGTTATGTGGGCGCGGCCCAACGCCTTTTCGGTCGCGTTGCCCTTTACGCCCTTGGGGCGCAGGTCCACCAGCATGAGGTGTGTATCGGTGCCGCCGGTGACGATGTCGAGCCCGCCTTTCATCAATTGATCGGCCAGTGCCTGCGCATTGGCGATCACCTGCGCCTGGTAATCCTTGAAGCCCGGGCGCAGAGCTTCACCAAACGCAACAGCCTTGGCGGCGATCACATGCATTAGTGGGCCACCCTGAATGCCGGGGAAGATGGCCGAGTTGACCTTCTTCGCGATGGCTTCGTCGTCGGTCAGGATCATGCCGCCGCGGGGGCCGCGCAGGGTCTTGTGGGTGGTCGTCGTGGCGACATGGGCATGGGGGAAGGGGGAGGGGTAATGGCCCGATGCCACCAGACCTGCGAAATGCGCCATGTCGACCAGAAGATACGCGCCGACACTGTCTGCAATCTCGCGCATTCTTGCGAAATCTATGATCCGCGGGATGGCGGAGCCGCCGGCGATGAGCATTTTCGGCCTGTGCTCGGCCGTCAGTTCGGCGATCTGATCGTAGTCGATCTCCATATCCTGCTGACGGACGCCATACTGGATCGCGTTGAACCATTTGCCAGACTGATTGGGCTTGGCGCCGTGGGTCAGGTGACCGCCTGCGTCGAGGCTCATCCCAAGGATCGTATCGCCGGGCCGCAAGAGTGCGGTGAATACGCCCTGGTTCGCCTGAGAGCCGGAGTTCGCCTGCACATTGGCAAAGTCACACCCGAAAAGCTGCTTGGCGCGGTCAATCGCCAGCTGCTCGGCGATATCGACATATTGGCATCCACCGTAGTAGCGGCGGCCCGGGTAGCCCTCGGCGTATTTGTTCGTCATGACGCCGCCCTGAGCCTCCATCACGGCCGCTGAGACGATATTTTCGGAGGCGATCAGCTCGATTTCATCGCGCTGGCGCCCCAACTCCTGACGGGTAGCCGCAAAGATCTCTGGGTCGCGTGTTTCGAGCGCTTCGGTGAAAAAGCCTTCATCACGATGGGGGGCGTTCATGGGCCTCTCCTTGCCATGGCGAAAAACAATATGGCTTGCGATGTAGGCCAGATCAGCCTTTCGGGAAAGCCCGGATTGCGGCGCTGTCCCGGTGAAAAGCGGCAAGGGAACTGGCCCGTGTTGCCCATGCGGGATTGTGTTTCCCATGGGCGCGGGCAATGGTCTGTGGGGTAACTGACTGATTGGAAGGGGCGTTTCATGCCCGCCGCGCGTAACATCGCGTTCATGGCGTCCGATACGCCGCTGGCGCAGGAGGCCAAGGTCGCGCTTGAGGCGCGCTATGGCAGTTTCGCGCCCGGCGAGGCGGATGTGATAGTGGCGCTGGGGGGGGACGGCTTCATGTTGTCCACCCTGCATGGCACACAAGGGCTGCCCGCGCCGGTCTATGGCATGAACCGGGGCACTGTCGGGTTCCTGATGAACGGCTACGGCGAAGACGACCTGATCGCGCGGCTGGAGGCGGCGGAAGAAGCGGTGCTCAACCCGCTGCACATGCGCGCCGTCTGCGTCGACGGCAGTGTCGTCGATGCACTGGCGATCAACGAGGTGAGCCTGCTGCGCGCGGGGCCGCAGGCCGCAAAGCTGAAGATCTTTGTCGATGGCAAATTGCGGATGGAAGAACTGGTCTGCGATGGTGCTTTGATCAGCACGCCGGCAGGATCGACTGCCTACAATTACTCGGCCCACGGTCCCATTCTGCCGATCGGGGCGGACGTTCTGGCGATGACGGCGGTTGCGGCCTTCCGCCCCCGTCGTTGGCGCGGGGCGCTGCTGCCGAAATCCGCCGTCGTAAGGATCGAGGTGGTCGAGGCTCCGAAACGCCCGGTCATGGCTGATGCCGACAGCCGGTCAGTCAAAGGCGTTGCCTCGGT
The DNA here is from genome assembly GCA_947494975.1 of uncultured Roseicyclus sp. Classification (GTDB taxonomy): domain Bacteria; phylum Pseudomonadota; class Alphaproteobacteria; order Rhodobacterales; family Rhodobacteraceae; genus Gymnodinialimonas. Next base: position 715,158 of record CANLXA010000002.1, read on the forward strand.
CGAGATCCGGTCCGAGCCGGCGGTGGAGCATAGAATCCTGTTCGATCCGGGCCATGGGCTGGAAGAGCGTTTGCTGCGCGAGCAGTTCCAATAGGCGACGCGCGGTGTCGCAGGGGCACGGTCCCTGGCCCGTGATAGAGAATGTTCAGCGTTAAACGATTAGGGCGGGAGACGAGATGAGCGACGATAAGCAGGATGGGTTGCGCGAGGCGGCGCTGCATTATCATGAGTACCCGCGCCCCGGGAAGCTGGAGATCCGCGCAACCAAACCCTTGGCCAATGGTCGCGATTTGGCCCGCGCCTACTCACCCGGCGTGGCCGAGGCCTGCCTTGAGATCAAGGCGGATCCAGCAGACGCCGCGCGCTATACCGCTCGCGGCAATCTGGTGGCGGTGGTTACGAACGGCTCGGCAGTTCTGGGCCTGGGCAATATCGGCGCGCTGGCCTCCAAACCAGTGATGGAGGGCAAGGCCGTTCTTTTCAAGAAATTCGCCAATATCGATTGCTTCGACATTGAGCTGGATGAACCGGACCCCGAAAAGCTTGCAGATATCGTGTGCGCGCTGGAGCCGACCTTTGGCGCAATCAACCTCGAGGACATCAAAGCGCCCGATTGCTTTATCGTTGAACAATTATGCCGTCAGCGAATGGGCATCCCCGTTTTCCATGATGACCAGCACGGCACTGCCATTGTCGTGGGGGCGGCCGCGACCAACGCATTACGCGTGGCCAATAAGCGGTTCGAGGATATCAAGGTTGTGTCCACCGGCGGAGGCGCGGCGGGAATTGCCTGCCTCAACATGCTCCTGAAGCTTGGGGTGAAGCGCGACAACGTCTGGCTGTGTGATATAGACGGTCTTATCCATGAGGGTCGGGGCAATTCGACGCCGCAGAAGGACGCCTACGCGCAGGGCAGCGAGGCCAAGACGCTGGACGATGTGATCGACGGCGCGGATCTGTTCCTTGGCCTGTCTGGGCCCGGCGTGCTGACGCCGGACATGGTGGCGAAGATGGCCAACCGGCCCATCATCTTTGCACTGGCCAACCCGACGCCCGAAATTCTGCCCGACGCGGCCCGCGCCGTCGCACCAGATGCGATCATTGCGACGGGACGCAGCGATTTTCCCAATCAGGTCAACAACGTGCTGTGTTTTCCGTTCATCTTCCGGGGTGCGCTGGATGTTGGCGCGACAGAGATCAACGACGCGATGCAATTGGCCTGTATCGATGGCATCGCCGAATTGGCTCGCGCCACCACCTCAGCCGAAGCTGCGGCGGCCTATAAGGGCGAACAGCTGACGTTCGGAGCCGATTACCTGATCCCCAAGCCGTTCGATCCCCGCCTGATTGCCGTGGTTGCCGGAGCGGTTGCCGAGGCCGCGATGGCCACGGGCGTGGCAACGCGGCCCCTGGACGATGTCTCGGCTTACAGGGCCAAGTTGAACCAGTCGGTCTTCAAATCGGCTTTCATCATGCGCCCTGTCTTCGATGCCGCGGCGACGGCGGAGCGGTCCATCGTCTTCGCCGAAGGGGAAGATGAACGCGTTCTGCGTGCCGCACAGGCAATCTTGCAGGAAACCACCGACCGTCCGATCCTGATTGGCCGCCCCGAAGTAATCGAGGCGCGGATTGAACGGGCCGGGTTGGTGATCCGCCCGGGTGAGGATTTTGCGCTGGTGAACCCGGAAAACGATCCCCGCTATCGGGATTATTGGGAGACGTATCATGGGCTGATGGCCCGGCGCGGCGTCTCCCCCGATCTGGCGCGCGCCATCATGCGCACGAATACAACCGCCATCGGTGCCGTCATGGTGCATCGCGGTGAGGCCGACAGCCTTATTTGCGGGACGTTTGGCCAATATCTATGGCACTTGAATTACGTCAGCTGCGTGCTGGGCCGCCAGGATCTGCATCCCATCGGCGCGTTGAGCCTCATGATCTTGGAGGATGGCCCGTTGTTCATCGGCGACACGCAGGTGCACCCGACGCCCACGCCGGAGCAGATTGCGGAAACGACGGTGGCCTGCGCGCGCCACATCCGCCGTTTTGGAGTGGAGCCCAAGATCGCGCTGTGTTCCGGGAGCCAATTCGGGAACCTTGACAGTGACAGCGGGCGGCGGATGCGGGCGGCGCTGGAGATATTGGACAGCACACCGCAGGACTTCATCTACGAAGGCGAAATGCATGTCGATAGCGCCCTGGATGCCGAGCTGCGCGCGAGGGTCTTTCCCGATTGTCGTTTGGACGGGGTGGCAAACGCGCTTGTATTCGCGTCGACCGACGCGGCAGGTGCCACGCGCAACATCCTGAAAACGCGCGCCAACGGATTGGAAGTTGGTCCGATCCTGATGGGAATGGGCAACCGCGCCCATATCGTCACCCCGTCGATTACGGCGCGCGGCTTGCTCAACATCTCGGCTCTCGCCGGAACGCCGGTCAGTCACTACAGCTGACCACGCCACCTGTGCGGCGGTTTGTGGATAAACGGTGGAGAGTTCAGCCCTCGTCGGTCTGATAGAAGCGTTGCAAGAACAAGACGTTTGCGAACGATCTGGCGTGCGGCATGGATCGGCCCGCGCAAATCCTCTACCATAGGGTCACAAGTCGTGAGTGAGATGCCGCCTTTGGTCGCCGATCCAGATCCCGATGCCCTTTCCTCGTCCGCCGCTGAGCCCTCGGTTCAGATGCACGAGGTCTTGCAGCAACTATCCCATGATATCCGGTCTGCCATGTCGGATGTGATTGGCGGATTGCGGCTGGTCGAGATCGACAGGCTGGATCCGCAGACGCAAACACAGATCGTTCGGGTGCGCGCCGCCGCGGACACCCTGGCCGCCTTGGTGGATGATGCCCTTCTGACCGCGTCAGGCGAAACGCGGGTGAAGCATACGGACACCTATCTGGTATTGTCGGACTGGCTGAGTGCTCTTGCCGGGCGGTGGAAGGGGCGCGCCGCGGAACGTGGCAGTCGGTTGGAAATCCGGCGGATCGGGCGGTTGCCGCAAAGCCTGATCATCTCTCCGTTGGTCTTGGATCGGATCGTTGGCAACCTGGTCGGCAACGCTTTGGTCCATGTTCCTGGTAGCGATGTAGAGGTGGAGGTCCTCGCTGATCCTATCGACGGGCTGACGATTTGCATTCGGGACGAAGGGCCGGGCTTTCCGCTTGCGGTGCTCGACAGCTTTCAGAGCAGTGGCCGTGCCGTGCCGACGGGATCCACCGGCGGCTCCGGACTTGGCTTGCGTATTGCCAGCGGGTTGACCGCCGCGGCCGGTGCCGAACTGACCCTGTCCAATGATGCCGCCACAGGGACGGGCATGGCTGTCTTGCGGATCCCGCCGGAATTGGTGACTTGGACCGGTGGCGTGTCTGTCCCATGCACCGCCCCGAACCTATCGGGGCTGCGGATTCTGGTTGCGGAAGATAACCTGACCAACCAGATGATCCTGCGCCAGATGCTGGAGAAAATGCAGGCCGAAACGGTGTTTGTCGGCGACGGCCTTGCGGCTCTGGACGCATTGCAGCAGGAGCGGTTCGATATCGGGTTGATCGACATCGAGATGCCGCGGAAATCGGGCCTGGAAGTGATGGAGCAGGTGCGACGTGGGCAGGAACCTCTTGCGTCTATCCCGCTGGTCGCGATTACAGCCTATGTTCTGCGCGACAATCGAGAGGCGATCTATGCCGCCGGTGCCGACGGGATCATCGGAAAACCAATCGCGTCGGGCGAGGAATTCGGGCGTGCGATCCTGCGTTATGTTGGGCGGCCGTCCGATGCACAGCCTTTGCCGGGCGAATTGGACAGCAGCAATCGCCACCAGAAGCTGGACCGCGCCCGGTTTGATCGCTTGTTGGACGAGGCCGGTCAGGAAAGTCGTGCTGAATTGCTGGATCGTCTTGTCGAGGATCTGAACTCGGTGCGCGACGGATTGAAGGCCGGCGTCGCAACCGCGTCGATCCCGGAAATCCGGGCACAGACCCATATCCTGATCGCAATCTCGGGTGCGGTCGGGGCAGACCGGCTGTGTCAGTTGTCTGAGATCCTCAACATCGCGGCCAAGCGCCGCCGGACGGAGCAACTTTTGCAGATTTACCAGCCTGTGCGTGCGGATCTGGACGATCTGTTGGCCGTCATCGAAGCCGCCCGGCGCTAACGCGTCTGCTTGCGCTTCCCTTCCGCCCGGATCAAACTGCTGCATAAGGATCCACAGCGCGGGGCACGTACATGGCCGAGACCGACCTGATCAAGGATGCAGCAGCCGTGCGCGAGAACGCCCACGCCCCCTATTCGGGGTTCAAGGTGGGCTGCGCACTCCGCTCGGTGGAGGGGCATGTGCACAGGGGATGCAACGTTGAAAATGTAGCCTATCCGGAAGGAACGTGCGCCGAGGCGGGTGCGATTGCGGCCATGATCGCGGCGGGTGACACACGCATCGCGGAACTGGCCGTGATTGCCGACAGTCCGATGCCGGTCCCACCTTGTGGTGGATGCCGCCAGAAGCTGGCAGAATTCGCCGATGGCGACGTGATCGTTACGATGGCCACGACGAGCGGAACTTTCGAACAAACCAGCGTGGGCGCCCTACTGCCCGGACAATTCAATGCGGCCCACATGGTGAAAGCGCCCTGATCCGCCATGGCTGATGCCCAATCCATTCTGACCAAGCTGCGCGATGGCGTGCGGCTGACCGAGCACGAAGTGTTCTGGTTCGCCGAGGGCCTTGCCACGGGTGAGGTGACAGATGCGCAGGCCGGGGCCTTTGCCATGGCCGTGTGTCAGCGTGGCTTGGGCGAGGAGGGGCGTGTGTTCCTGACCAACGCGATGCGGAATTCCGGCCAGACCATGAAATGGCATCTGGAGGGGCCGGTCATCGACAAGCATTCGACCGGCGGCGTAGGCGATTGCGTGTCGCTGATCCTGGCGCCTGCCCTGGCCGCCTGCGGCGCGTTCGTACCGATGATTTCCGGCCGGGGCCTTGGACATACCGGAGGCACGTTGGACAAGCTGGAGGCCATTCCCGGCTATCGCACCCAGATCGCGACGGACGATTTACAGGACATGGTGGCCGATATCGGCTGTGCCATCGTAGGGGCCAGCGTGGATATCGCGCCCGCCGACAAGCGCCTTTATGCCATACGCGACGTTACCGGCACCGTACCGTCGATTGATCTGATCACGGCGTCGATCCTGTCCAAGAAGCTGGCGGCGGGGCTTGAGGCGTTGATCCTCGACGTCAAGGTCGGTTCGGGCGCGTTCATGACGACGGAGGCCGAGGCGTTGGAGTTGGCCCAAGCGCTCGTTACAACCGCGCAAGGTGCCGGATGCATGACATCGGCGCTTGTGACGGACATGAACCAGCCACTTGCTGCTTCGGCAGGCAACGCGCTTGAGGTGATCGAAGTGATGGAGGCGTTGACCGGTAATGCCGCCGATAGCCTTCTGGTGCGCCTGACCATAGCCCTGGGCGGAGAGGTTCTGGCCCTTGGTGGGCTGGCGGCTGATGCGGCCGATGGGGAAGGCCGCATCGCGCGCGCTGTCGAAGGCGGTGACGCGGCCTTGATCTTCGGGGACATGGTGGCGGCATTGGGCGGACCCGCCGATTTCGTTGAACGTTGGCCAGACCGCCTTCCGGCGTCGCCGGTCACGATGGATGTTCATCCGGGCGAGGCGAGCTTTGTCACATCGGTTGCGACCCGTGCCCTGGGGGAGGTTGTCGTGGCGCTCGGTGGTGGGCGACATCGCGAAGATGACCGGATCGACCCGAGCGTTGGTCTGTCCGACATCGCGCGCATCGGCGAACGGGTGGATGCAGACGTGCCGCTAGCCCGCATTCATGCCGCCAGCGAAGAGGCCGGGCGCGCCGTGGCCGCCCAAGTGCGCCAGGCGTTCCAATTGTCTGACCGCGCGGTGGATGCGCCGCCGCTGATCCATGAAAGGATTGCCTGATATGCCAAGCAAGAAGGCTCGGGCGTTTCTGGTGGTGATCGATTCCGTCGGGTGCGGCGGTGCGCCGGATGCGGATCAGTTTTTCAACGATGGCGTGCCCGATACCGGCGCGAACACTCTTGGTCATGTTGCGGCCGCCTGTGCCGAGGGCCGGGCGGAGGAAGGGCGGAGTGGCCTGCTTCACATGCCCAATCTCGACGGGTTGGGCCTTGGCGCGGCGATCCGCATGGCGTCCGGCGCGCGGGCGGAAGGCTTGGATGCGTTACCCGAAGGGCTCTGGGGCGCTGCGCAGGAGGTTAGCCCGGGCAAAGACACTCCAACAGGACATTGGGAGCTTTCGGGCCTGCCGGTGCCCTGGAACTGGAACTACTTCACCGACAAGACCAACAGTTTCCCACCGGATATCATCGTCGAGGTCTGCCGACTTGCGGGCACCGACGGGATCCTCGGGAACGAACATGCCAGCGGGACAGAGATTATCCAACGTCTGGGGGAGGAGCATCAAAAGACCGGCTGGCCGATTTGCTACACCTCGGCCGATAGCGTGTTTCAGATCGCGGCCCATGAGGAGAGCTTTGGCCTCGAAAGGTTGCTGAGCCTCTGCGAGGCGCTGGCCCCGATGCTGCACGAGCGCAAAATCGGGCGCGTCATCGCGCGGCCCTTTGTGGGCACGCCTGGTGCCTATACCCGCACGACCAACCGCCACGATTACGCGATTGAACCACCCGGCCCGACGCTGCTGGACTGGGTGTTTGATGCGGACCGTCCGACCTACACGATTGGCAAGATCCGCGACATCTTTGCCGGGCGCGGTGCGACCCATGTGCTGAAAGGCCCGGATCGCGACCTGATGGGCTACTTGTCGCAATGTGTGGAAACGGCGGAGGACGGCGCGCTCACCTTCGCGAATTTCGTGGAGTTCGACAGCCTCTACGGTCATCGCCGGGATATCTCAGGCTATGCGCGCCATCTGGAATGGTTCGATGCCTCGGTGGCACCCATCCTGGCGGCGTTGCGCCCGGATGATTTGATGATCTTCACCGCCGACCACGGGAATGATCCCAGTTGGACCGGCACCGACCACACGCGCGAGCGCGTTCCGATCCTTGCCAAAGGTCCGTATTCCGGGCAGGTGGGCCTGCGCGTCTTCGCCGATGTGGGTGCGTCGGTTGCGGCCCATCTGGGCCTGTCCGAGAGAGGGGCGGGGGAGAGTTTCCTGTGAAAGACATCAAGAAGATCGAGTTGCATCTGCACCACGAAGGTGCGGCCCCACCCGCCTTAATCCGTGGTCTTGCGGCCGAGAAGAAGATCGACCTGAGCGGAATTTTCCGCGAGGACGGCACCTATTCCTACCGCGACTTCGATCACTTCCTGTCGGTCTATGAGGCCGCTACATCGGTCCTGACAGGGCCGGAAGAATTCGCGCGACTGACCCGGGCGGTGCTTGAGGAAAGCGCGTCACATGGTGTCGTTTACACCGAAAGCTTCCTGAGTCCTGATTTCTGCGGTGGTGGCGATGTGGGCGCGTGGCAGGACTACCTCGCCGCAATTCGGCAAACGGCCGATGAGGCCGAGCGCGATCTGGGCATTACCTTGCGCGGGATCGTGACGTGCATACGCCATTTTGGACCGGATCAGGCCAAGAGCGCGGCCCGCTGCGCCGCCGAAACGGCGGGTGATTGGATCGTGGGCTTTGGAATGGGTGGGGACGAGAAGGTCGGCCATCAGGCCGATTTCAAATGGTCCTTCGATTGCGCACGCGAGGCCGGCCTGAAGATCACGACCCATGCGGGCGAATGGGGTGGCGCGGCCTCCGTGCGAGAGGCGGTGGAGGATCTGGATCCCGCTCGGATCGGCCACGGTGTGCAGGCGATTGACGACACTGCGCTGTGTGACGTGTTGGCCGAGCGCGGCATCGTGCTGGAGGTGTGCCCGGGCTCGAACGTGTTCCTCGGCGTCTACCCGCGCCTAAAGGATCATCCGATCCAGCGTTTGCGCGAGCGCGGCGTGAAGGTGACGGTCTCCACCGACGATCCGCCTTTCTTTCATACCACAATGACCCGCGAATTCGAGGGGCTGGCCCAGGTCTTCGGTTGGGACGAGCCGGATTTCGACGAGATCACGACCAATGCGTTGGAGGCCGCCTTCTGCGACACGGCCACGCGCGACACGATACGGGAGCGCCTGAAGACATGAACGATCACCTGACAATCGTCGATCACCCGCTGGTGCAACACAAACTGACGCTGATGCGCGACAAGGAGTGTTCGACCAAGAGTTTCCGCCAATTGCTGCGCGAGATCAGCCACTTGCTGGCCTATGAAGTGACACGAAACCTGCCGATGACTACAACGCGGGTGGATACGCCGATCGAGCCGATGGATGCGCCGACGATCCGGGGCAAGAAGCTCGCTCTGGTGTCGATCCTGCGGGCGGGCAATGGCCTTCTCGATGGCATCCTTGAACTGGTTCCCAATGCGCGCGTGGGCTTTGTCGGCCTCTATCGGGACCCCGAAACGCTTCAACCGGTGCAGTATTACTACAAGGTGCCGGAGGCTCTGGAAGACCGGCTCACCATTGTGGTCGACCCTATGCTGGCCACCGGCAATTCGTCGGCTGCAGCGATTGATCTGCTGAAGGAGGGCGGCGCGAAGAACATCCGGTTTCTGTGCCTTCTGGCGGCGCCGGAAGGGGTGGAACGGATGCGTGAGGCCCATCCCGATGTGCCTATCGTGACGGCCGCCCTCGACAGCCATCTGAACGATCACGGCTACATTGTGCCCGGTCTGGGCGATGCCGGTGACCGGATGTTCGGCACCAAATAATCCTTTCGCTGCCTTTACTTGCAGGAGCGACTCGCCCAGACTTCCCGTAAGCGATGACTTTGGGGAGTTTCGCATGGCGAAGATGCTATGGCTTCGCGTTGGTGTCCTGGGCCTTGCTGCAACCCTCGGCACATCCAGCGCAACACTTGCACAGGCGGTTCCGGCTGAGACGCCGCCCTCCGGTTTTTCTGGTGATCAATACGTGGACAGCCAGGGCTGCGTGTTCGTCCGTGTCGGCTTCGGCGCGGCGACGGAATGGGTCCCGCGCGTTGGTCAGGATCGGCAGCAGATCTGTGGATTTGTTCCCTCCGGCGGCGGGGGCCAGGCTGCCCCTGATCTGACGGCCGATAGCAGCGTTACCGTGATTGGCGGCACACCATCGGCCCCAGTGGCGGATACGACGCCGGCGTCATCGCCCGCGCCTACGCGCCTCGCCCCCGTGGCCGCGGCTCCGTCTGCAACAGGCTGCCCGAACTTGCCGCTGGAACATCAGCCATATTTTATGGGGGATGACGTGCGTTGCGGCCCGCAAGCGAACCACCCCGGCGACGGCCTGCCCATTGGATCGCAAGCGAGTGTTGGTGGGGGTGCGGCCGCCACGGGCACCCCGCGCAGCTTCGCGCTGAGTGCGCCGCCCCCCGGCTATCAGCTGGCTTGGGACGATGGCCGCCTGAACCCTTATCGGGGCCTTGGGACGCCCGCCGGCGAGGTGCAGATGCAGCAGGTCTGGACCAACACGGTGCCACGACGTCTGGTATCGGTTCCCGTGACTGGCAGCACAAATGCCCAGATCACATATGCACTGAACGGCAATCAGGGCCATCTGGCCGTTGCGCCTTCCACACGGGCCCCCGTTGCCGAGGACGTCGTACGCGCACCCCGCGCGCGTATTCCGACGGCCGAAGAACCCACAGCCCCGGCAAACGAAGTGCGGGTCGGCGCGGGGCATCGCCATGTGCTTGCGGGCACCTATGCATCGCAGGGTGAGGCGGTAGCGATCTATCAGCAGCTGTCGGCCCTGGGTCTTCCGACCCGGATCGGACAGGTCCGACGGCAAGGTACAGTCTTCTTCGTGGTGATGGCTGGCCCTTATGGCGACCCGCAATCACTTGGTCGGGCTCTGCTCCAGACGCGGAATGCCGGGTTCTCAGGTGCGATCACGCGCAACTGACGTTGAATTGCCCAGGCGCGGGACTCCCCGCCTGGGCCTAGCTCGAACAGATTTCCTGCAGGCTGACCCAATCGCCGTCGTCTAGCACAGGTTCGGCCGCCTGCCCGCGCATGGGGTTGGCTTCGATCAGGCCCAAAACACTTTCCCCCGATACATCAAGCGCGAAGGCGTAGGGTTCCGATGAGATCCGCGCGGCCGCAAATCTCTCTATCAGGGCATCGTCGGGGGCCATCTCGGTGTCCCGTGATAAGAGGCGCGCGGCGTGGGCGTGGATCGGGTCGGGTGCAATCTGCCCGGTCGTGAGGAGGCGGAACGTGACGTTCAGACCGGCCTCTGCCAGAAACACCTCGACGGGATCTCGGAGATCGGCGCGAAGGTTTTCGGCGAGCAGATAACCCGCAAACACCTCCGGGGTTTCGAAGTCCTCGACGAGGGCGGCCGAGGCAACGATGAAATTGCCCGGCAAGCTGGTCGTGTCGGGGATCAGTTCGGGGAAGAGGACGACACGGGGTGTCGGCCCGTCTCCTCCGAAGGTCCGCGTGACCAGCCGCAGCAGCGCGGTGCGTCCGCCTTGGCCGCCGCAGGGGCGGCCGGCGATGGTGATCATCTCGCCCAGAAGCTGCTCTCCGATCTCGATGCGTTTGGCTTCGGGCAGCAGAGACACCGTCTGCCGCGTCAACGCACCGGGCAGCCAGAAGACGGCGATCAAGCCACCGGCCGCGATCAAACCCACCGTCAGCGCCACACGCAGGCGACCAGGGCGCGGCCGCGACCGGGCGATGGCGGACCGCACCCGTTCGATTGCCTCGATCATCTCCGGGTCGGACAGCTCAAGCTCTTCCTCGCTGTCGCGGGCGGGGGTGTAGAGGGCGGGCAGCTTGCCGGGATTGAGCCGTTCGACGGCGGGCAGGGACCAATGGCCCAGGGCTGCCCCGGAGACTGACGACATCACGAGTGATGCGTCGCCGAGCGAGACGATCACCTCACGCCGCTGGTCGGCGGCATGTTCGCGCCACAGGCCGATGGCCTCAAGCCGCCTATATTCCCGTAGGGCTGTCATTGACCTGCTCGTGCCCGCCGATTGTCAGAGCACGAGGATAGGCCAGTGCGTTCCATCTCTCAACGGTGAGTCTGTGCGGCGCGTCAGCACCGGGTCAGCGGGATGATCCGTTGCCCATCGGTCCAGGTCACGCGGCGCCCATTCTCGAAGAACGTGTAGATCGCGCCGGTGGGCGACACGTATCTGTTGGTCTGGCCCACGCGTTCATAGAACAGCGTATTGCCGGGGCGACCTGCGGCATGGGCCAGAAAGCCGTTCCCCTGAAAGATGAACACGTTGACGCTGTTGGAATTGCCGAAGCAATAGCTGACCGGGTTGGCCAGGGCCGATGCGGCGCTGAAAAGGAACGCAGCGAGGCAGATCAAAAGGCGCGGCATGGGAAGGCTCCAGCAATGAATATCGGTGAAGCATAGCCGATCAGGGCGCGCACCGGGCAATAATCGCATCGGCCTGTGGCCGCAAGGGAGTGCGGGGTGTCGCGGAGGGCTGGGTGCCCGACCGCTTACTGTTCCGAGCGGTGGATTCCGGCCGCTTGGCGCAAGGCGCGCTCAATACATCTCTTCGCTGGATTGCTGGCCTTGGTTGAAGCGTCGAATGGCGGCTTCGCACCCAGCAACCGTCGGGCCACAATAAACGGTGGCCCCTTGTCCGACACGCACATAGACGGCCCGCGTGGCATCGGGGTCGTTTCTTGGATGGTCGACGGTGGCATTGGTGCTGCGGACGCGTTCGTAAACGGTATATTCGGTGTTCTCGAACGTGATCGGGGACAGTTCGTAGGTTTCACCGCCGGAAAAGATATTTTGGCAGCCGGTCAGTACGATCAGGCTGGTTGCCAAGGCAATCACTTGAAAGTTCATGATGTTTTCCCCCAGTTCATTAGGAGCGTCCTATCAGAAAACGAGGATGCTCGCAATTTTTGGCGGTCAGAGGGTCTTGGCCCGTTTGCGCAGTTCGAACTTCTGGATCTTGCCGGTGGAGGTTTTGGGCAGCTCTTCGAACACCACCTGTTTTGGGGTTTCGAACCCGGCGAGGTGCTCGCGCGCGAAGGCGATGATCTCGTCCGCGTCGCCGGTGGCACCCTCTTTCAACTCGACAAAGGCGCAGGGCACTTCGCCCCATTTGTCGTCGGCCTTGGCCACGACGGCGCAGAGCGAGACGGCGGGGTGGCGCATCAGCACGCCCTCGACCTTGACCGAGCTGACATTCTCGCCGCCCGAGATGATGATGTCCTTGGCGCGGTCGGCGATCTGGATGTAGCTGTCGGGATGCTGCACGGCGATGTCGCCGGTGTGGAAATAGCCGCCCGCAAAAGCTTCCGCCGTGGCGTCGTGGTTCTTGTAGTAGCCTTTCATCGTGGAGTTGCCGCGCATCATGATTTCGCCTTGCGCGGTGCCGTCCATGGGCACCTGATCCATCGTGGCCGGGTCCATCACGGTGATGTTGTCCATGTTCGGGAACGCCACCCCTTGTCGCGCCTTGATTGCGGCGCGTTCCTCTCCCGTCAGATCGCCCCAGCGATGCTCTTGCCATGTGCATTCGGTGGCAGGGCCGTAGACTTCAGTGAGGCCATAGACCTGGGTGACGTTAAAGCCCATCGTCTCGATCGCGGCCAATGTGGCAGCGGCAGGCGGAGCGCCGGCGGTGAAGACCTCCACCACATGATCGAAACTGCGCCTGTCCTCAGCCTTGGCGTTGACCAGCATGTTCAGCACGATGGGCGCGCCGCCGAAATGGGTCACCCCTTCATCGGCGATGGCGTTGTAGATCTCGGGCGCGGTGATGTCGCGGCAGCAGATGGTGGTACCACCCACGGCGGGCATCGTCCAAACATGGCACCAATTGTTGCAGTGAAACAGCGGCACGATTGTCAGGTATTTCGGGTACAGCACCATACGCCATGAAATCGGCGTGCCCATGGTGATCAGGTAGGCGCCGCGATGGTGGTAGACGACACCCTTGGGCCGCCCGGTAGTGCCGGAAGTGTAGTTGAGCGCAATGCTCTCCCACTCATCTTTTGGCATGATCCAAGCTGCGTCGGAGTCACCTTCGGCGAGAAGATCTTCATAGGTGGTGTAGCGTCCTGTCGCGGGATGGCCTGCCGCTGCGTCGGGCACTTCGATCAGGATCGGGGGAGGGCCGTCCATCGCGGCAATGGCCTGTTCGGCAAGCGGCAGGAATTGCGTATCGGCCAGGAGGAGCGCCGCTTCGCCGTGGTCAAGGATGTAGGCGACGGTGCTGACATCCAGCCGGATGTTGATCGAGTTCAGCACGGCCCCCGCGGCGGGCACGCCGAAATGAGCCTCCACATGGGGGTAGGTGTTGGGAAGAAGCGCTGCAACGACATCCCCGGATGCGACACCGCGGCCCGCAAGAGCGGAGGCCAGGCGGCTGACGCGGGCATGGTATTCGGCGTAGCTGGTCCGGTGCGCGCCATCGATCACGGCGTCCCGTTCGGGAAACACCCTTGCGGCCCGCGCCAGATGGCTGAGTGGTGTCAGTGGCACATAATTGGCCGCATTTTTCTCCAGCCCGGCCTCGTCCTTCATCCAACCCATGGTGACCCTCCCCCGATACAGCATTGGATCAAGTGATGGCGGATGCCGAGCCAAAAAGATAGATCGACGCGGGGTTCTCGGACCGTGGAGGGGGCGCCGCCCCCGAGGCTTCGCCGCCCCCCGGAGTTTCTTGCCAAGATGAAAGCCCGGGCGGCGTCGGGCGGCCGTTTGTGCAGGAGGTTGGCCTGATCGCCTGCACGCGAATTCCGGAGAGTGACGCAATTCCCCGATCTTGCGGCAGGTTTCCTTTGCCTCGAAGGGGTGTGATGGCTTATCCACAGGACAAAACAAACAACAACCTATGAGGCAAGCTATGCAGTTTATGCGCGTTTTCGCGGTTTTTCTCTTTATGGGCTCCGCCGCCCAGGCCCAAGGCACGGATTGGTCCGGGCTTTACGGCGGTGTCGTTCTGGATTTCGCATCGGTCGAGATAGAGAATGCGGCCGGGGCGGTCACCAACGATGGCAATGGCCTAATGGCCGGGCTGGAGGGCGGATATCGCTACGATCTGGGTGATATTGTTCTGGGCGCGAACACGTCCGTCATCTTCGGGAGCGTCGACATCCCGCCCGTGACAGGCGCCTTGCCGCAAGACCCGTCGCTGGATTTCCTGGCCAGTGTCGGGATCGAGGTCGGCTATGATCTGGGGCAGGTTCTTGTCTATGGCGGGATCGGTTATTCGTGGGCGACGGCCACAAATGCCTCCAATAACCGTATCTACGATTCCGGGGCGCAATTCGGGATCGGTGCCGACTACATGCTGAGTGACACCGTGATCGTCGGCGGCGGGATCACACGCACGAATCTCAATGATTTCAACGGGTCCGATATGCGGGTGACGTCATTTGGGTTGCGGGCCGCCTACCGGTTCTGACGGAGAGAGGATCGCCATGCAAAGCGGAGGCGTTGGACCGCATCGTTTTGCATCTACGTATCCTTGCCGCCACCTTCTGACCTAACGAGCGCCCTTTCGCCGATTTCGGCGGCGGTCTGCGCGTCGCGCGATGGTTTGTCAAATTCATACCATAGTTCCGTGGTCCGAAGCATTCGTGACACGAGCGGGAATGTACCAATGGCGATCCAACCAATCCTGATCTTCAACGCGGCGAGTTTTCTGAACGCCGCGGGGCAACAGGGCTTTGACGACGATACAACCAATTCGATTGTGAACGGCAGCGGGCCGTTCAGCCTGGTGCAGGGTAATCCGACCTCGGTCCTGATCGACGACCAGGAGAATGGAACGAACGAGGCCGTCCTGAACGATGGTACATCGCGCCCGCAATTCCTCGCCTCCGACGTCGAACTGGAATATGTGCAGGACGGGGTGACGCAAACGACGACCTTCCCCGCGGGCAGCACACAGGTGCAGGGCGAGTTCACCATCGTATTCGACAGCGGCTACACGCTGGTTGTGATCCGCATGACCGACCCCAATAGTGCGACCACCGGGGATACGCTGGTCAATGCGGGCTATGCCTTGATCCCGCCTGCCGGCGGATCGGTGCCGCCGCCCTACGACCCCGTGACGGGCGAATTCGTTCTGGGGAACGTGGTTGGCGGCAGCAATAATGGCGCCACGCCGTATTCCGAAATCCCCTGTTTCGTTGCGGGAACGATGATCGACACGCCCGATGGGCCGCGCGCGGTCGAGGATCTGAAATCAGGCGATTTTGTCTCGTCCGACGATGGCCGAGTGGTGCCCCTTGTCTGGGTCGGTCGGCACGAACTGACTGCGGCGGATCTGAAACGGGCCCCTAATCTTGCGCCGATCCGGTTCGAGGCGGGCAGTGTGGGCAATGCGCGGGCCTTGCGTGTCTCACCGCAGCATCGGCTGGTCCTGGATGCGGCGGATGTGGAGATCTGGTTTGGCGAGCCGGAAGTGCTGGCGCCCGCCTTGGCTTGGCTGGGGCAGGAGGGTGTGCAGCAGGAAGCGCCTGTTTCGGCCGTGACCTACTGTCACTTCGCCTGTGCCCGGCACGAGATCATCCGGGCCGACGGTGCGCGGGCCGAAACACTTCTGCCAGCTGCCGCACGGGCCAGTCATCTGCGCAGGATGCTGAATGACCTGAACGGCGTGGCGTTCAGCGGCGAGGGCAAGCCTGCCCGGCCTGTTGTGCGCCTTTACGAGGCACAGGCATTTTTAGCGGGCCGGTCCCAAGCGGCGTAGGCTGAACAAAAAAGGCGCCGCCCTTGGGGCGACGCCTTTGTCGGTAGTTGTCTTGCCGTGTCAGGCCGCTTTCGCGTCGACGCCCGTTCCGAAGCGTCCGTAGAAGCTTTGGCCCTTTTCCGCCATTTCGCGCAGGAGCGGCGGGCAGGCGAAGCGTTCGCCATAGGCTTCGGTCAACTGGTCGCAGCGCTCTGCCGCATAGGCCGTGCCGAGGATGTCGAGCCAGGCGAACGGGCCGCCGGACCAGGGCGCAAAGCCCCAGCCGAGGATGGCCCCCACATCGCCTTCGCGGATGTCCATGAGAACACCGGCTTCGAGCGCGCGAACGGCTTCAAGCACTTGCGCGAAGAGCAGGCGATGCTGGACTTCGATCAGCTCGGGCTGGTCGTCCGCCGTGGGGTAGCGGGCGGTCAGTCCGTCCCAGAGACCCTGTCGCTTGCCGTTATAGTCGTAGCTGTAGAAGCCCGCATTGGCTTTGCGACCGAGGCGGCCTTCCTCTTCCATCCAGAAGATCAGCTCATCGGTGGTGTCGTCATAGTCCGGATCGCCCGCCTTCGTCGCGCGCGCGATTTTAGCGCCGAGGTCGATGGAGGTCTCATCGGTCAGTTGCAGGGGGCCGAGGGGCATGCCGACAAGCTTCGCGGCATTCTCGATCAGCGCGGGGGTCACGCCCTCCTGCACCATGCGGACGCCTTCGTTGACGTAGGGCAGAATGCAGCGGTTGGCGTAGAAGAAGCGCTCATCATTGACGACGATCGGCGTCTTGCGGATCTGGCGGACGAAATCGAGGGCTTTGGCGACGGCGATGTCGCCCGTCTCGCGGCCCTTGATGATCTCGACCAGCAGCATCTTGTCGACGGGTGAGAAGAAGTGGATGCCGATGAATTGCTCGGGCCGGGAGGAGGCCTTGGCAAGCATGGTGATCGGCAGGGTGGAGGTGTTGGTGGCGAAGATGCCATCGGCGTTCATGGCCGCTTCGGCCTTGGCGGTCACTTCGGCCTTCACTTTCGGGTCCTCGAAGACCGCTTCGACGATCAGGTCGCAGCCCTTGAGCGCGTCATAGTCGGTGGTGGCGGTGATCTGGCCCAGAACGGCGGCCTTCTTGTCTTCCGTGACCTTGCCGCGCTTCATGCCCTTGTCGAGCAGGCCCTCGGAATAGGCCTTGCCCTTGTCGGCGGACTCTTGGGCCGCGTCGATCAAAACAACCTCGATCCTGGCCATGGCCGAGACATAAGCGATGCCTGCGCCCATCATGCCCGCGCCGAGGATGCCGACCTTCTTGACAGTTTGATCGGCAACGTCGGGGCGGTTCGCGCCCTTTTCCAGCGCTTCCTTGTTCAGGAAAAGCGACCGGATCATTGCGGACGATGACGGGTTCATCAGGACTTGCGTGAAGTACCGTGCCTCGATCCGCAGGGCAGTGTCGAAATCGACCAGCGCGCCTTCGTAGATCGCAGACAGCAGCGCCTTGGCGGCCGGGTAGACGCCCTTGGTCTTGCCGTGGATCATGGCCGACGCGCCCACGAAGGTCATGAAACCTGCAGGGTGGTAGGGCGCGCCGCCGGGCATCTTGAAGCCCTTGGCATCCCACGGTTTGACGATATCGGCAGGGCCTGCGTTCAGGACCCAGTCCTTGGCGGCCTGCAGAAGCTCATCCGCGGGCACGACATTGTCGATCAGTTGGGCGGATTTGGCTTTCTTGGGGTCGAGCATCCGGCCTTCCAGCAGGACGGGGGCCGCCGCCATCGCGCCGACCATGCGCGAATAGCGGGTGGTGCCGCCCGCTCCGGGGAAGAGGCCCACGAGGATTTCGGGCAGGCCGATCTTGGCCTTCGGGTTGTCGGCCATCACGCGGTGGTGGCAGGCCAGCGCGATCTCCGTCCCGATACCGGCGCAGGTGCCGGGCAGAGCGCAGGCGATGGGCTTGCCGCCCTTGTTTGTCTTGGGCTCCATGCCTGCGCGTTCGATTTTGCGAAGGATGCGGTGGCCGTTCATGATGAAGTCAAAGAGGCCCTGTGCGGGGTTGTCACCAGACTCTTCGCGGATCGAGGCTAGCACGTTGAGGTCCATGCCACCGGCGAAGTCCTTCTTGCCGGAGGTGATGACGATACCCTTGACGTTGTCGTCGGCGAGCGCCTGATCGATCAGGTCTTCGCAGGTCGAAAACGCCTCACGATTGAGGACATTCATCGACTTGCCGGGGACGTCCCAGGTGACAACCGCGACGCCGTCGGCGTCTACATTCATCGTAAAATCGGTCATTTCTGCATCCTTTTCTGTATCTCGCGCATCGTGGGCAATTGTCCCGAGACCTGGAATTCTGGGTCGCGCAGATCCTTGTCCAACAGCGCATTCGTGACGGAGCTGCATTTCCACCGACCGTCCATCTGGCTCAGCATCATGCGGCTTTTTACCGGACCAAAGACGCATGTATCGCCTTGGGCAATGATCGTGTCGTGGTAGCCAAACACCCGGTCATCCGAGAGGAATTCGGCGAATTTGGCTTGACGCATCATGCGCGCGCCAGGAAAGCTTGCGACCTGTTCGACCATCATTTCGAAGAAGGCCTGTACGTCATCGGGCCCATTGGCGACATGGTCGGTGGAGTCGTAGTGGATGTCATGCGGCATCGTGAAATGGTTACACCATCCCTCGAAATCGTTGGTGTTTACCGTTTGGGACAAGGAATCCAGGAACACCTGGTAAATGGGTTCGGCGCGCGCGTGGGTGGCGCTGATATCGGCCATTGCGTCCTTCCACGTCTCCTCGAAACTGCCGGGATGGGACCGTAGGAGTGTGACGGGAAAACGATCGTTTGACAGCTCATGATCGGCTTCCGACACTTTCCACGCACCGTCGATCCGGCGCATGATCATCCGATTGCCGTACGGCATCGTGACCGACATGGAATGACGCAGCACATAGGTTGTGTGCCATCCCTCGATCAGGTCTTCTTCCAGATATCGCGCTTTTTTCACCAATCTGACATAGTGGGTGACCATCTGCGCCCTGAGCGCGGCAACCACGTTGCGCACATCATTGCGCAGGTCTTCCAGGCTCTCCAAAACAGTTTCCGCCCCGCTGGTGCGCAGGATGAACGGCAGTTGGATCGCATCCATGAAGCCGTCTTCGTCCCCGTCCATGAGGGCCGCGGATGTCCGGTCGAGCCACTCCTGGTAGATGGTGTGGGGGTCCGGCATCTTGGACGGTGTCTCAATCGGCATGGCGCGCGCTCTGATTTCGGGGGAGGTCGGCGGGCCATCTGATATTCTGCGTCGCATTCACGATCGTCGTGGACATCCACACGCCGTCTTCTTGCAACTGGCCCATTGAGGCTTCGCCAACCATCCTTGATCAGACCCGTTCGAGGATCGTGGCCGATCCCATGCCCGCTGCGACGCACAACGTCGCGAGGCCGACTTCCTTGTCGGTGCGCTCCATCTCATCCAGAAGCGTGCCGAGTATCATGGCACCGGTGGCCCCCAATGGGTGGCCCATCGCGATGGCGCCGCCATTCACGTTGACCTTGGCATGGTCCACATCGAAGGCCTGCATGAAGCGTAGGACAACGCTCGCAAAGGCTTCGTTCACTTCGAAGAGGTCGATATCTCCGATCTCCATCCCGTTTTCGCGCAGAATCTTCTCGGTCACGGGCACGGGGCCGGTCAGGTTGATCGTGGGATCGGTGCCGATCTTGGTATTGGCCTTGATCCGCGCGCGCGGTGTCAGGCCCCATTTCTCGCCAAAGTCCTTGTTGCCGACCAGCACGGCCGCCGAGCCATCCACGATGCCCGAACTGTTGCCTGCATGGTGGATGTGGTTGATGGCCTCCAGATGCGGGTATTTCATCAGCGCCACGGCGTCGAAGCCGGGCATGACCTCCCCCATTTCCTTGAAGGCGGGCTTGAGGCTGCCGAGCGATTGCATATCGGTCTGCGGCCGCATGTATTCATCGCGGTCCAGGATGGTCAGGCCGTTCTGGTCTTTCACGGTGATCACCGACTTACCGAACCGGTTGTCGGCCCAGGCCGCTGCGGCTCGGTTCTGGGATTCCACGGCGTAGGCGTCGGCTTCGTCCCGGTTGAAACCGTATTCGGTGGCGATAATGTCCGCGCTGATCCCCTGCGGAACGAAGTAGCTGTCCATGGCGAGTTGCGGGTCGACCGCCATTGCTGCGCCATCGGAGCCCATGGCAACGCGGCCCATCATCTCCACGCCGCCGGCAATATACCCATCGCCCGCGCCACCCTTCACCTGGTTGGCCGCGAGGTTCACGGCCTCCAGACCCGAGGCGCAGAAGCGGTTGATGGCGAGGCCGGGGATGCTTTCGTCCAGATCGGAGGCCAGAACGGCGGCGCGGGCCAGGCAGCCGCCCTGTTCCATCACCTGGGTCACGTTGCCCCAGATCACATCCTCCACAGCGTGGCCTTCGAGGTTGTTGCGTTCCTTCAGCGTGTTCAGCGTGAAGGCCGAGAGGCGGGCCGATGTGACCTCGTGCAGCGCCCCGTCCTTGCGGCCCTTGCCGCGCGGCGTGCGGATCGCGTCGTAGATATAGGCATCGGTCATGGGGTGTCTCCAAGGCTTGCTGCCTGCCCGGCGGGCAGGGATTGTATCTGATATGGGAAGGCGCAGGCGGCGCGTGCAACTGCGGGCGGCCGAGATGACTTCAATCGTCTGTGTTCCCGCTCAACTGCGAGTGCCGGTGCCATCGCCCGAACGCCATCCCGATGCGCGAACACCCGTTCTCGGCGATGCGAACGAGAGGCGGGAACGGGGGATATGTCTGCACCGCAGATCATGCAACGAAGGCCCGCTGCATCAAGTCATAGGGGTGCTTCCAGCCGGGCGTTTCGCTGATCCGCGTGAGCCACGCATCTATGGCCGGGTAATCATCACGGGAGAAGGTGAAAGGCTCTTCATAGAAGAGATAGCCGGCGCAGCTGATATCGGCGCAGGTTAGGCCATCCCCCACCAGCCAGTCCCGGTTCGAAAGCTCCCCCTCCAAGATGCGCAGAGAGGCCTTCAGCCGACCGGCGAGAAACCCGATCACATCGGCATTCCGTTTGTCTTCTGGCAGGAAATTCATCAGGAACCGCAGGGTGCCCGCCATGCCCGAGACTTTCTGGTTGTCGAAGATCGTCCAGCGCAGGACCTCCCGCCGGTCATCGCCATGCAGCTTTCCCGTCGTCTCCATCACCCAATCCTGAATGACGCCCGATTGCGTCAGGATCAGACCGTCGGCGTCCAACACAGGCACTTCGCCCATGGGATTGAGCGCGCGGAATTCCGGCGTGCGCGTCCCACCCTGAAAGAAGTCGACATGATGCGGGGTCCATTTGACGCTCGACAATTCCAGCGCCAAGGCGGCCTTGTAGGCGTTTCCACTTTCGCCGAAGCAGTAGAGCGTGTTGGTCACGGGTGATCCCCTTCGATGTCGGTGATGTTCAAAGCCGTTTCGATGCTGATCTGACCGCCGGAGAAGCTGTAGAGGATCACGACCGGGCACCATCTGTCGCCACAGGGCCTGTCCCATTCCGTGACGTCCGATGGGGGTGGATCGCTCGCGAGGTTGGGGCGGGAGGCGTGGATCAGCGCAAATTGCCATGGGGCCCATTGATTGAGCATGTCCGCCATGGCGTGCTGCCGATCCTCCGGCACGTCAGGCCCCGGATGCCACTCGACGCGACAGGTCATGCCGGTCTCTTCCGGGCGAAGCCAGATGAAAGGGTGGCCGTTGTCTTCGTCGGCGTCGATGGACCCGGTGAACGACAAAACCCTGCTCCCAGACCCGTAGTCGGGCTCGGCCAGATCGCCGAAGGAAAAGGGCAGAGTGACATAAGGCGCGAAGCCGTTGGGTGTGATATCCGCCAAGGCGGCCCCCTGTTCAAGCCCAAGGCACACATTGCGAAACATCCGCAGCACCATGAGCGCGCCCAATTCGGTCGGCACTGGCTGGCTGACGGTGCCGTATAGATCGGGGAGCAGGTCATCGTACCCCTGGACCCCCGCAAAAACCTCAAGCGCGCGCGGTGTGTCGCGCAGCGCGGGGCCACTGCCAAAGGTGAACCCTGCGGACTGGGCCAAGGCCGTGTGCGGAACGGCGAGCGCCATCAGCAAGAGCCAGACCGCCTTCATCGTTTCCGCTCATCGATTTCGGAGTTGAAGATCCGCATCCGTGCGATGAACTTTTCCTCGTTGATCACGCTGCCCCAGTTTTCGAACAGAAAGGACAGGAACTCTCCCTCATCCAATCCGGCCTCACGGGCCAGGCTCCGCAGCTTGCGGAAGCCGTCCTCGCTCATGGCGATGTTCGGGCGGCGGGTCAGGCGAAGGCGTTTGGGCATCAGATCTCTCTTGTCGTGGCTTTATCCCCGATCATGACGCGAAACGGCGCAGCAACAAGGCAAGAAAGCCCGTTACCGCGCCGCGCCACATTCAGAAGTTCGCGGCGTCAAGCGCCATGACGGCCTCTCCGCCGGCCTGGATGCGCGCCAGATGCATCGCGGTCATCGGCAGGGTCCGGGTCATGTAGAACCGCCCGGTGGCCAATTTCGTCTCATGGAAAACCGGATCATCCGTGCCGTTAGACAGTGCTGCAAGCGAGGCTTTGGCCATCATTGACCACATCAGGCCGAGGCACACATGCCCGAAGAGGTGCATGAAATCGTAGCTGCCCGACAGTGCGTTGTTTGGGTTTTTCATGCCTTCCTGCATGAAGTACATCCCGGCGGCCTGCAGATCCTTCGAGGCGGCCTTGAGCGGGGAGATGAACTCTTCCATCCCTTCGATCTCGGCGTTGTCCTTGCAGAAGCCCTTGACCAGATCGAAGAACGCCATGACGTGCTTGCCTCCGTCCTGCGCCAGCTTGCGCCCCACCAGATCCAGCGCCTGAACACCGTTGGCGCCCTCATAGATCATTGCGATCCGCGCATCTCGGGTGAACTGGGACATGCCCCATTCTTCGATGTAGCCGTGCCCGCCATAGACCTGCTGGGCCTGCACGGTCATGTCGTAGCCCTTGTCGGTCAGGAAGCCCTTGATCACGGGGGTGAGCAGCGACACCAGGCCATCGGCATCCGCATCTTCCGAGCGGTGCGCGCGGTCGATAAGGGTCGAGCCCCAGAGGAGGAACGCACGGCCCGCCTCGGTGAAGCTTTTCTGCTCCATCAGGTTGCGGCGAATATCGGGGTGCACGATGATCGGATCGGCCGGGCCGTCGGGGTTTTTCACGCCGGTCACGTCACGGCCTTGCAGGCGATCCTTGGCGTAATCGAGGGCGTTCTGATACGCGACCTCGGCCTGAGCCAGGCCCTGCATGCCCACACCCAGACGCGCTTCGTTCATCATCGTGAACATGGCGCGCATGCCCTTATGCTCTTCGCCGAGCAGGTAGCCGGTTGCCTCGTCGTAATTCATCACGCAGGTCGAGTTGCCGTGGATGCCCATCTTCTCTTCGATCTTGCCACAGCTCACGCCGTTGCGGGCGCCAAGCGAGCCGTCTTCGTTCACGAGGAGCTTGGGCACGATGAAGAGCGAGACGCCCTTGATGCCCTCGGGCCCGCCGACGATCTTGCCGAGGACAAGGTGGATGATGTTGTCGGCCATGTCGTGTTCACCGGCGGAGATGAAGATCTTCTGGCCGGAGATCTTGTAAGAGCCGTCGCCCTGCGGTTCGGCCTTGGTGCGCATCAGGCCCAGATCGGTGCCGCAATGGGGCTCTGTCAGATTCATGGTGCCGGTCCATTCGCAGGACACCATCTTGGGCAGATAAGTCGCCTTTTGCTCTTCCGTGCCATGAACGAGGATCGCGGAGGCCGCGCCATGGGTCAGACCCTGATACATGGTGAATGCCTGATTGGCAGAGGAGAACATCTCACCTACCGCGGTGTTCATCACATAAGGCAGGCCCATGCCGCCAAATTCCTCGGGCATGTCGATGCCGGGCCAGCCGCCTTCGGACATCTGGTCAAACGCCTCTTTGAAGCCGGTCGGTGTGCGGACCACCCCGTTTTCCATCACGCAACCTTCGGTGTCACCGACGGTATTGAGCGGTGTCAGGACCTCGGATGCGATCTTGCCAGCTTCTTCGAAAATGGCGGACGTGAAGTCTCGCTCCAGGTCGGTATAGCCAGGGATGTCGTGGTCCGCGATATTCAGAACATCGTGCAAGATGAACTGCATGTCCTTCGTGGGGGCGGTGTAGCGGGGCATTGATGGTCCTCCCGGTCGTCGTGGTGTGGCTTATTGTGCGGCGGAATGGCGGCTCGACAACATGTCGCCAACCAATTGCATCTGGTTGCGAAGCTCGTCGATGGCTTCGTTCAGTTCGGCGCGCTGGCGCTCCATGTCGTTCAGGCGGTCCTGAGCAATGTCGAGCGTGCGGCTCAGCTGCGTTTCCTGGCTGTCGCCGACATAGTAGAGGTCCAGCAGTTGGCGGATCTCTTCGAGCGAGAAGCCAAAGCGCTTACCGCGCAGGATCAGCTTGAGCCGGGCCCGATCGCGCCGGGTGAACAGGCGGCGCTGGCCCTCGCGGACCGGGAACAGAAGCTCCTTGGCTTCGTAAAAGCGTAGGGTGCGCGGCGTTACGTCGAACAAGTCGCACATCTGGCGGATGGTCATGGTTTCAGAGGTCATCTGACTACCCTCAATACAATCAAACATGTCGTGTCTGGACCTCATTTGCGAGTCGATACTCCAACCTACAAGAAAAGATGACGTTGACGTAAACGGGACGTTGCGTCATTTGCGGCTTGACGAAAGGTCAGTAAAGGTGCCGTAGGGGAAGGCGAAATAATCCTGCTGTGCCGGAAGCCGATATTATCGCCGGTTCAGGCTTAGATTCTTGCCAAAGCGCCAATTTTGGCCGTCGTTCGTCTCGAACAGCCAGCCGTTCTCGGACCACACGTAGCCCATGATCCAGGCGTAATGGGACACCGTGCGTTGCATGTCTTCCGGCTGCATGATCGAGCGCAGGGGAATCGTCGCGATCAGATCGCCCGGGGGCCTGTAGAGCCGCAGAACGATCGCGTCGGGGTTACCTTCCCAAGACAGCAGATTGGCACCAAGACTAGAGACGAGAACAAACGCGCCATCCGGCGATGGATGGATCGCGAATGACAGTGCCCAAAACGGCAGAATCCATGCGGGACTACTGGGCGGGGTAATCGTTGTTTGTTCGGTCTCGACGACGCTTTCCACAATCACGCCGCCGGAATGGGTGACGCGCCAATCCTCAGCCGGTGGCAAAGGGGTATCAGCCAACGCAGGAGTGCAGATAATAACGGCCATCAGAAGCCGCCGGATCATCCCGCGGCGGTCTCGTCGCGCAAAGTCTTCAATTCGGCAATGATCTCATCAAGCTCATCTCGTCGGGTCCGCAACTCGTCCAATTGCTCATCGGCCTTGGCGATCCAGATCTCGCGCTGCCCCTCCCAACCCTCGCCGCGATCATAGATTTCCAACCATTGCCGGATCTCTTCCAGCGAGAAGCCGAAGCGTCGCCCGCGCAGGATCAGGGTCATCCGGGCCAGTTCTCTCGGCCCGTAGAACCGGGCGCGGCCTTCCCGCTCGGGGGCCAGCAATTCAATGTATTCGTAGTGGCGTAACGTGCGCGGGGTTACGTCGAACCGGGCACACATCGCTTTGAAATCCAGACGCTCCTCAGACATGAGCTTTGCCGTCTCCCTCAGTCCGTCAGGGCTGATTATGCCGCGCAGGTCGCGGCTTGTTAAGTAACTTCCCCTTGCACCCAGCGATGGGCGGCGCGAAACCAAGTAACAGATGACGTGCAGTTGGCAGGGGCGGGCAGAATGACAGACGAGACAGAAGACCGAGCGGCCGACAAGGCCCGCATCGCCCGCCAATTCATCGAGGCGATCCCGTTTTCGAAGGCACTGGCGATGAGCCTAGATGAGATCGGGGATGGTTTGGCCGTGATCTCGATGCCCTATTCCGACGATTTGGTGGGCGATCCCAGCACCGGTGTGATCCACGGAGGGGCGGTTTCAGCCCTGATGGACACATGCGGTGGCGCGGCGGTGATGAGCCATCCGGAGGCCCTCGCGGGCACGGCGACGATTGACCTGCGGATCGACTATATGCGCCCTGCGACACCGGGCCAGACGATCACGGCCCGCGCGCAGTGTTATCACGTGACCCGCAGCGTGGCGTTCATTCGCGCCGAGGCCTTCGACCACGATATGGACCGCGCCGTCGCCGCGGCGACCGGGGCCTTCACCGTCGAACGGAGGGCCAAATCATGAACCGCCCGCCGCCAGAACCCGTCCACATCGTAAAAGAGCGTCGCGACAGGGCGCTGGCCGCTTTAGTGGAGCGGACGCCTTATATCCGTACGCTTGGCATCAGTTTCGATCGCCGCGGCGATGAATTGACCGCAGTTTTGAACTACGACGATAAGCTCATCGGGAATCCGTTCCTTCCCGCACTTCATGGTGGCGCGATTGCCTCGTTCTTGGAAGTCGCCGCGATTATGGAATTGGGTTTCCACATCCTGTGGGATGAGATCGAGAATGGCCGTGTGTCGGCGGATGAGTTGAGCCCGGAAACCTTGCCAAGAATGCCGAAAACCATCGATTTCACGGTTGATTACTTGCGATCTGGCCTGCCCAGGGATGC
Source organism: uncultured Roseicyclus sp. (assembly GCA_947494975.1). Classification (GTDB taxonomy): domain Bacteria; phylum Pseudomonadota; class Alphaproteobacteria; order Rhodobacterales; family Rhodobacteraceae; genus Gymnodinialimonas. The sequence goes on from CANLXA010000002.1 coordinate 741,521, forward strand.
CTATGCCCGGGCGCGGGTGAACCGGTCTGGTCGGCGTTACGCGTCGGTGCATGTGGAGGCGTGGCAGGACAATCGCCAGCGCCTGTTTGCGCAGGCAACCGGCCATTTCCTGATGCCGACGCGAGGTTGAGCGGGGTATGACCGCCCCCACTGCAACGGACCCTCCCAAACCCCTGACGCATCGCCGGGTGCTGAAGGTGGCGGTTCCGATCGTGTTGTCGAATGCGACCGTGCCGATCCTGGGGCTGGTCGATGTGGGCGTTGTGGGGCAGTTGGGCGAGGCCGCGCCGATTGGCGCGGTCGGGCTGGGTGCGATCATCCTGTCGACGGCGTTCTGGATCTTCGGGTTCCTGCGGATGGGGACCGTGGGCCTCGTGGGGCAGGCCGAAGGGGCAGGCGACATGGCCGAGGTTTCGGCGATCCTGACCAGGGCACTGATCATTGCCGGCGTCGGGGGCGCCCTTCTGATCTGCGCCTATCCGCTAATCACGTTCGCCGCATTTTCCTGGGACCCAACCAGCGAGGAGGTGGAGGCCCTTGCGCGCCAATACCTGTTCATCCGGATCTGGACGGCACCCTTCGCCATTTCCGTTTACGCGTTGACGGGCTGGCTGATCGCTCAGGAGCGGACGGGGGCGGTCTTCTGGATTCAGCTCCTCATGAACAGCGTGAACATCGCGTTGAATTTCCTGTTTGTTCTGGGTTTCGATTGGGGCGTACCGGGTGTTGCGGCCTCGACAGCCATTGCTGAAGTGGTGGGCGCGGGCCTTGGCCTGTGGTTTTGTCGCGCGGCATTCAAGCGGCCAGACTGGCGGGACTGGCCGCGCGTGTTCGAAAAGGCGCGCCTGATCAAGATGGCGCTTCTGAACGTGGATATCCTGATCCGGTCCGCATTGCTGATGGCGATCTTCACCTCGTTCACGTTTCTGGGGGCACAATTCGGCGATGTGACCTTGGCGGCCAACGAGGTGCTGATTCAGTTCCTGTATGTGACGGCTTACGCGATGGACGGGTTTGCCTTTGCGGCCGAGACCTTAGTCGCCCGGGCCTACGGGCGCAGCGATCCCGGCCGGGTTCGCAGGGCATCGATGATGACGGGGATCTGGGGCTTCGGTACCTGCGCGGCGCTGGGCATTGCGTTCTGGTTGGGCGGGCCATGGCTCATCGACCTGCTGGCCAAGGATCCCGACGTGCAAGACTTGGCCCGCGTCTTCCTGCCCTGGATGGCACTTGCGCCGTTCATCGGGTGCGCGGCGTGGATGTTCGATGGGATTTTCATCGGGGCAGCGCGGGGGCGCGACATGCGGAACATGATGGTGCTGAGTGCCGTGGTCTACGTGGGTGCGGCCCTGATCCTGATCCCGAGTTTCGGCAATCACGGGGTCTGGGCCGCGTTGCTGGTCAGTTTCGCGGCCCGGGGTGTCACATTGGGGGCTCGATACCCGGCGTTGGAGCGTGGGGCGGGCTGAGCCGCTCTTTTGAGTAATTTTGACAAGATGAAGAGGGTGCGGCGCAAAACGGGAGGCGTGTCTGAAAAGCGCGCGGCCACCTTCATCAACGATTAGACGAGGGTGAGAACGGCCTCGGGCGGACGCCCGATCACAGCCTTGTCGCCGTTCAGAAGGACGGGGCGCTCAATCAGGATCGGATGCGTGGCCATCGCGATGATCAGGGCCGCGTCGTCAGCCTCGTTCAGGCCCAGATCGCGGTAGAGTTTTTCGCCCCGGCGGATCAGGTCGCGAGGCGTGATCTTGAGGCGGTCGATCACGTCTGTGATCTCGGCTTCGGTTGGGGGCGTCGCAAGATAGAGTCGGACCCTGGGCGCGTGGCCGCCATCTTCCAGCAGGGCCAGCGCCTGCCGAGATTTCGAGCAGCGGGGATTGTGCCACAATGTCATGTCCATTCGCTTACTCCCGTTCCGACGGCTTGGGCGACGCTGTCAAACCCGTCGCGGGCCAAATGGGCGTCGAGGCCCTTGGCAATCTCTGTCACAAGGCTGAGCCCGCCATATACCAGCGCCGTATAGAGCTGCACCGCCGATGCGCCAGCGCGGATCTTGGCATAGGCCTGATCGGCATTGGACACACCGCCGACCCCGATCAAGGGGATGGTGCCGCGGGTCAAGGTGTTGAGCCGGGCCAGAACACGCGTGGATTTTTCAAAGAGTGGCTGGCCGGACAGGCCGCCTTGCTCGGTGCGATCGGCGCTGACCAACCCGTCTCGGGAAAGTGTGGTGTTGGTGGCGATGATCGCCTGAATCCGGCCTGGATGATCGAGGATCACATCGACAATATCAGCCAGTTCCATGTCCGTCAGGTCGGGTGCAATCTTGAGGAATAGGGCCACCGGCTCGGCCTCGATCAGTCGGACCGCGTCGATCTTCTCGATGATGGCGGCCAGCGCCTCTTTGCCCTGCAGATCGCGCAGCCTTTCGGTGTTGGGAGAGGAGACGTTGATCGTGGCGAAATCGATATGCTGCGAGCAGGTGCTATAAACGGTGCCGAAATCCGCAATCCGATCTTCGCTGTCCTTGTTCGCGCCGAGGTTCAGACCGATGGGAATTTCGCGGGGCAGGCCATTCAGACGTGCGGCAATGGCCTCAGCGCCGTCATTGTTGAACCCGAAGCGATTGATGGCGGCCTGGTCTTCGCCAAGACGAAACAGGCGTGGCTTTGGGTTGCCGGGTTGCGGGAGCGGCGTGGCAGCGCCGACCTCGATAAAACCGAAGCCCGCACGTTGCAGCGGCCCCGCGGCCTCGGCGTTCTTGTCGAACCCCGCCGCGAGACCGATGGGGTTGGGCAGCTTGATGCCCGCAACGGACGTGGCGAGACGCGGGGTGGTGAAGGGCCCCTGAAGCGGACCAAGGCCGAGCTTGAGCGCCGTCAGCGCCATCCCATGGGCGCGCTCGGGATCGAAGGAGCGCAGAAGTCTCAGGCCGAGGGTTTCGAGCACCTCAAAGATCCTCAGGGAAATCGTGGGCGCCGTCCACCAATGGCAGCGGCGCGTGCCATACCACATCGGCCAGTCGCAAAGGGGCATAGAGGTGCGGGAATTTCGCACCGCCGCGCGAGACTTCCCATTTCAGGTCCGCGCCTAGCGCATCGGTGTCCACCGCTGCGAGGATCAGTCCGTCTTCACCGGCGAAATGCTTGGCCGCCGTTTCCAGCGCCTGATCGGCGGTGGAGAAATGCACGTACCCATCGGCCACATCTATGGGCGCGCCCTGGCTCACGCCTTTGGCTTGCAACTCGGCCCATTCCTCGGCTCGCAGGATCTTGTAAATACGCATGGCGCCCGTTTCCCCCGCGTGCTCCGTGGCGTCAAGTGTCACCGGCGCGTCATCTAGCGGCTTTACTTGCCGGGGGCGTGCCGCCAATCTGATATCTGTCCAACGATAAAACCGGGAGAATTTCATGCTTGCTCGTATTCTGGGGTCAACGGCGATGCTGGCGGGGCTGACCGTGGCCGCCCCCCTCGCTGCAGATACCACCCTGCATTTGCTGCATATCAACGACCTGCACAGCCGCATTCAGCCGATCAACCGCTTTGACAGCACATGCAACGCGGAAGACGATGCCGCGGGCGAATGCTTTGGTGGCGTGGCCCGGGTGGCCACCGCGATCAACACGCTGAGGGGCGAATTGGAGGCCGCGGGCGAGAACGTTCTGGTTCTGGATGCGGGCGATCAGTTCCAGGGCTCGCTCATGTACACGACCTATAAGGGCGATGTGGAAGCGGAGTTCATGGAGGCCATCGGCTTCGACGTCATGGCCGTCGGCAACCACGAATTCGACGACGGGCCAGAGAATCTCGCACGTTTCGTCGACATGGTCAGCTTTCCGGTGATCTCGGGCAACCTCGACCTCAGCCAATCCAATGTGTTGTCCGAGGAAATGGTGCCCGATCACGTGGTGCTGGATGTGAACGGCGTGCAGGTGGGCATCATCTCGGCACTTGCCACGGATACGGCAGAGACCTCATCACCCGGCCCCGCGATCATCTTCCAAGATGAGGTTGACGCGCTTCAGGCCGATGTCGATGCACTGACCGAGCAGGGAGTGAACATCATCATCGCGCTCACCCATGTGGGCCTGCCAACGGATATCCGCATCGCGGAAGCCGTGACCGGGATCGACGTGATCGTGGGCGGCCATTCGCACACCTACCTGTCATCCTCTGACCCTGACCGGGCAGGTGCATACCCGACGGTCATCACCAACCCGGATGGGGCCTTCGTACCGATTGTGCAGGCCTATGCCTACTCCAAGTATCTCGGGCATCTTGAAGTGACCTTCGATGATGACGGCAACGTGGTCTATGCGGGCGGCGACACGATGGTGCTTGATGCGTCGGTCACGCCAGACGCGGACATCGCTGCGCGCGTCGCCGAACTGGCAGGCCCCATCGAAGAGGCGATGGCCGAGGTGATTGGCGAGGCGACCGACGTCATCGAAGGCTCACGCGAGGTTTGCCGAGCGATGGAATGTGCCATGGGCAACCTTGTGGCTGACGCCATGCTGGAGCGGGTGGCCGATCAGGGTATCCAGGTGGCCATCCAGAACGGCGGCGGCCTGCGGGCCACCATCGACGGGGGCGAGATCACGATGGGTGAGGTCTTCACCGTGCTGCCCTTCCAGAACACGCTGGCCACGTTCGAACTTACCGGTGCGGGCATCGTGGAGGCGCTGGAGAATGGTGTGAGCGCCGTCGAAGAGGGCGCCGGACGCTTCCCACAGGTTTCGGGCATGTCCTACACCTTCGATCTGAGCCAGGAGCCGGGAAGCCGGATTTCTGAGGTGATGGTGGGCGGCGAGCCGATCGATCCGGAAGCTGTCTATGGCGTTGTCTCCAACAACTACATGCGCGGGGGCGGCGACGGCTATTCCAGCTTCACGACGGCCGAAAACGCCTATGATTTCGGCCCGGGCCTGGAGCAGGTCGTGGCCGACTACATCGGCGAAAACAGCCCTTACACGCCGTACACGGACGGTCGGATTTCTCAAGCCGAGTAATTCTCTAACAGCCTGAATTTTAGGCAAATTGGACCGGCCCGAGGCATCTTCGGGCCGGTCTTTTTGTGGCATGCACCCTGTGCAAGGCGGCTTTTCGAAATGGGGGAGTTGCGGGTTTCGTTAGCGCTCACATATTGGGGGCACGAGAGACGAACACGCCAACCAAAAGGAGCTGTACCATGGCCTCGATCCTCAGCACGATCCGCACTGCCGCCCAAAAGCGTGCAGCCTACAATCGCACCGTCGCCGAGATTTCCGCGATGCCGGTTGACCTGGCTGTCGAAGATTTGGGTATCTTCCCCGGCGATGCCCACCGCATCGCAATGCGCACCGTTTACGGGCGCTGATCGGTCCGACCGAATGCGCCTGTGTAAGGGCGCCTGATCATGACCCACCCAAAAGACCCCACGGCGCAGCTCTTCGATGCTGCGCCGCCAATCGGTCTTCCCGCCCCGCCCACGCACCGCGTCTATCGTCGAGCGTGGGCGTTGTTATGTCTTGCGGACCGCTTTCGATGAATATGCAGGGCCAAAGGCGATGCCCGGGGGGCGGCGCGACTACCCCCCATAAGCGACCGATGGCAGCCAGGTGACAAGCCAGGGGAACTCGAACACGATGAACAGCCCTGCGATCTGCAGAAGCACGAAGGGGATGACACCCTTGTAGATGTCTTTGATCGTCACCCCAGGTGGACAGACGCCCTTGAGGTAGAACAGTGCGAAGCCCACCGGTGGCGTTAGGAACGAGGTCTGTAGCGTGACTGCCACCAGTATCGCGAACCATGTCACAACGGGATTGGCCACCTGACCAAATCCGGGAATGTCCCCTTCCAGCCCGAGCCCCTGAATGATCGGCAACATCAGCGGCATGATGATGATGGTGATCTCGATCCAATCGAGCAGGAAGCCCAGAAGAAACACGATGAACAGAATGAAGAGGATGATCTTGTAGGGGTCGTCAAAGACCGACAGGACCATGCCTTCGATGATCTCATCACCGCCATATCGGCGCAGTATCAGGGCGAAGAAGTTTGCTGCCAGAAAGATGCCGACGATGTAACCGGCCGTGTTCAGGGTCGATCGGCTGACTTCCTTGAGGACCTTGATGTTGAGCCTGCCATTGGCCGCGGCCAGCATGGTGGCCCCAAGCGCCCCGAGGCCCGACGCTTCTGTCGGTGTGGCAAAGCCCGCGAAGATGGAGCCAAGCACCAGCAGGATCAGGACCATGGGCGGGATCACGGCCAAAAGCACCTCCCGCACGACGGGCCAGCCAACATGCTCGGTCTTGGCCGGGGCTGGCATCGCGTCGGGGCGGATGATCCCGTAGAGGATGATGAACACGATGTAGAGCCCGCCCAGGATGAGGCCGGGGAAGAGCGCCCCCATGAACAGATCGCCAAGCGAAATGGCGAGCTGATCCGACATGATGACGAGCATGATCGAGGGCGGGATCAGGATGCCGAGCGTCCCGGCGGACGCGATGGTGCCTGTGGCAATGGGTTTGGAGTAGTCTTGCTTCATCATCGCGGGCAGGGCCATCACGCCCAGAAGCGTGACCGATGCACCGATGACGCCGGTGGAAGCCGCAAGAATGATGCCGATGATCAGGACGGTGAGCGACAGGCCACCGCGCAAGCCGCCAAACAGCTTCTGCATCGAATGCATCATCCGCTGCGCTACGCCGGATTGATCCAGCATCAGACCCATGAAGATGAACATCGGCAAGGCAACAAGGACCGGGTTCTTGACGGTCGATCCGAAGATCCGCCCCGACAGCACGTTAAGGCGCTGATAGTTAATGCCGGTGCGGTCAAATTCGATGATGTCGCGAAAAAGACTCCGGTTTGGGTCGAGAAACAGCTCGGCGATCAGAACGAAAACCAGACTGACCCCGACGAGAGCCATGGCCACCGGGATGCCGCGAAAGAGCATCCAGATAAAGGTGCCGAACATGGCCAGCACGGCCAGTTCGTTGAGGGTGAAGAATTGTCCGATAAAGCCCATATCTGATCACCCCTGACCGGCGTTGGAGGAGCGATCCATCAGGCGAAGGGCCAGGACCAACACGATGGCAAGGGCAAGGCCGACGACAGTTGTGTAGGTGAACGCGTAGTCGCCGATCGGTATCTCACCAAACGCGTCATGCCGCGTGATCTCGCGGCCTGACGTTCCGGCAGGCGAGATGATCCAGATGACGATCCAAAGCCCGTAGTAGAGCATCAGGTTCAGGGTGAAGAATGTGGCGGGGAAGGCCGCCCACAGGATGCGCCACCAACGAAATGGCGCGCGTTTGGATTGGATCCGTACAATGGCGGACCAGCAGGCTACGGCCACGAACAGGAAGGAGAGGTTCATGAAGATCTTCAGCAGCCAGAGATTATGCAGCCCATTGGGGCTGTCTGAGCCTTCGTTGGAGGCCACTGATTGCTGCGCGTATCCAAAGGTCACATCCCAGGCGAGCATGACGAAGGGAAGGAACAGCCAGCCAAGTGCGAATAGGTCCACGCGGGCGCGTTTTTCGGCTTGGAAATTGTCATAAAAGATATCGACGCGCACATGGCTGTCGGTGGTGACGGCATAGCCCACGCCGACCAAAACCGCTGCCCCGTAGAGCCACCATTGTAGGTCGTCGAGCCAGGCCTGGTTCTGCCCGAAATTCCGCATCAGAACCTGCGCCGTGATCGCGATGACAAGGACGGGGAACAGCCAGGCCGCGATGTTCGAGACATGCACGACGAACCGGTCGCCCTTGTTGTGGTGTTCGCGTCCAACTTCGCCCGGGTCGGAAACCGCGGCCACCTCATCTTCGGTCTGCATCAGGGTCTGCCTCGTTCAGATAGGATTGCGGGGGCCGTGCCGATGCACCGCCCCCGTTGCTCATTGGTATGGGCGCAGGATCAATTGCGCGGACGCGGCAGGTAGATGTTGTCCGACCACACCCGGTAGCCCTCGCGGAACTCCTGCAGATCGGCCCAGACTTCGGCAAAGAACTCGTCCTCTGCGGCCAATTCGGCGGCCACCTCGTTCCAGGCCGTCTCAAAAGCGTCCAGCATCTCGTCGGGCCATTGGCTGATGGTCACGCCATGTTCTTCGGTGTTCTGGATCATCGCCGCATAGTTGACCGCTTCCCCTTCTGCATAGTTCGACGTGATGTTGGCCATGCACGCCGTTTCGATCTGACGATGCGAAATCTCATCGAGATCGTTCCAGACATCGTTGTTGATCAGCAACTCGAACATCGTTGCGGGCTGGTGCCAGCCGGGGAAGTAGTTGTAGGACGCGATATTGTAGAACCCCAGACGCTGGTCGATCAGCGGCATTGAGAACTCGGTTGCGTCGATCGCGCCACGCTCAAGCGCGGGGAAGATGTCACCGGCGGCCAGCAGCGACGTGGAGACACCCAGGCGCTGCATCACTTCCGCGCCAAGTCCGAAGAAGCGCATGTTGAGGCCTTCGAGGTCTTCCAGCGACGTAATCTCGGTCCTGAACCAGCCCGACGTTTCGGGCGCGATGATTCCACACGGGATGACATGCACGTCATAGTCGTTCTCGTCGTACATGCGCTGGAACAACTCCAACCCATCGTCGTAGAACATCCACGCCAGGAACTCACCCGCTTCCGGGCCAAAGGGTACGGCGGCGAAGAGTGAGGCGGCCGTGATCTTGCCCTGCCAGTAGCCGGCAGTGGCGAAGGAGGCATCGACCGAACCATTGGACACCGCGTCAAGCGCTTCCAGCGTCGGCACAAGCTCACCGGGATCGAAATGTTCAAATTCAACGGTTGTAGAAATGCTATTGATCGTTTCCACGAAGTTCACGGCCGCGGTGCCCAAGATCGGCAGGTTGCGTGAGAACGACGATGTCATTTCCAGGGTGTCCTGGCCGTAGCTGGCGGTGGCCGCCAGCGTTCCGCACAGCGCGGTTGCAATCAGTTTCTTGTTCATTTTGTCTTCTCCCTTTGGTCTTTTCTTGTGGCACGGCCCGTTGGAGCCGATTTCGCCGGGTTGGTATTGCGGTCATGCGGCCTGAAACTCCTCCTCCAAGGCCCTCAGGATGGCATCGGTGATCTCGATCGTGGTGGCGGCGCGTGCGGTGCCGTCACGCATGAGGTCGCGGGTGCGGTGCCCGCGCGCCAAGGCTGTCTGTACGGCGCGCTCAACGGTCTCGGCCGCGCGATCCTCGCGAAACGCGTATCGCAATGCCATCGCAAGGCTCAGAATACAGGCAATCGGATTGGCCATGCCCTGACCAGCAATATCCGGGGCGGAGCCGTGGACCGGCTCAAACAAGCCGAACCATTTACCGTTGGCATCCCGTTTGCCGATGGAGGCCGAGGGCAACATGCCAAGCGATCCGGTCAGCATCGCGGCTTCGTCGCTCAGGATATCGCCAAACATGTTGTCGGTGACGATAACGTCGAATTGCTTGGGATCGCGCACCAGCTGCATGGCGCCGTTGTCGGCATACATGTGGGTCAGCTCGATATCCGCGAACTCCTTGCGATGCAGCGCCTCAACCTCAGCCCGCCAGAGCGCGCCGGCCTCCATCACGTTGGCCTTCTCCATCGAGCAAACTTTGCCGCGGCGGTGACGCGCCAGCTCGAACGCAAAACGGGCGACGCGCTCGATCTCCTCGCTGGTATAGCGTTGTGTGTTGAGCCCCACCTTGCGACCGGTTTCGCTTTCGAAGATCCCGCGCGGTTCACCGAAATAGAGGCCGCTCGTCAACTCGCGCACGATGACGATATCAAGGCCCCGTACGATCTCAGGCTTAAGCGAGGATTGATCGACCAACGCGTCGAAACAGATGGCCGGGCGCACGTTCGCGTAGAGATCGAACTCGGCCCGCAGGCGTAACAAACCTTGTTCCGGGCGCAGGTCGAACGGGACTTCATCATAGGCAGGCCCGCCCACCGCACCGACCAGAATGGCATGGGCACGCCCGGCGCGGTCCATCGTGTCCTCGGTCACGGGCACGCCATGGGCGTCGAGGGCGGCACCTCCAAGGTCGGCGATGTCATAGCTGATCGACAAGTCCATATGTGCATTGAGCCAGTCCAGCGTGCGCAAAGCCTGCGCCGTGACGTCCGGCCCGATCCCATCTCCGGGCAACACAAGAAGTTGGTGCAGTGGCATGGCCTGCTTGTCCCCCTCCGACCGCATCAGCGACCGCTCCGTCCACACTATCCGCACAGGAATTCGTGCGGCGTGAGTCAGTTTTCCTGCTCTACTGTGCAGTTTTCCTGACGAATAGAAATCTGCCGCGAGGCTAAACCGCCGCTGGCGGGATCACTTTCGTCAGTAATTATTAGGAAATTTCACAATGTATACGGTGTCTTGAGCGTCACCACATCAGTGGCCGTATGGTTGAGTTGAGAATTCCTGACGTATTAGTTTGAGCATCTGCTCCGAGTAGCCATGTCGCACATATCCGCGTGCCGTGAGGATTCCGATGTAGCGAAATGCGTGTTCTCCACGGATCGCGACGGCGCGGCATTCTGAGGTATCAGCCATATCGAGCCCGATCTGTGGCACGATCGCGATGCCCAATCCATCGGCCGCCAGACGGAGGGCTGTGAACGTCGTCTGGATCTCGTAGGAGATGTTCAAGTTTACCCCTTCGGCAGTCAGAAGATCATCGATCAGCTTTCGCGTCGCGCTGGCCTGGTCCAACAGGATAACCGGTTTGGCGGCGAGATCGGCGAAACTCACGGTTTCGGCCCCGTCATCGAGATTGCGAGGTATCAATGCAAAGAGGCGGTCCTTCACCAGCGGCTCGAACTCGAAATCGGTCAGGTTTGGCAATTCCGGCCCAATATAGAACTCCGCATCTTGATCCTGCAGCAATTGCAGCGCGGCTTGGGTCGAGACTTCGGTGATCGTCACCGTGCTTTCGGGGAACCGGCGGCGGTAGGTCGTCAGGATGCCTCCCATCCGGGTGGAGGCCAGGGTAGGCGCAAATGCGACCGAAACGGTGCCGCGCCGCTTGGCCGACATCTCCGTCAGGGTTTCGAGGCAGGCCTGGATATCGGCCATCGATCCCTGCACCTGTTTGAACAGCATCCGCCCTTCGACGGTCAGGGCGATTTTCTTTTGAGCGCGCACGAACAGACGAATGCCCAACTGCGCCTCAAGATCCCGGATCTGCATCGAAATCGCCGAGGGAGACCGTTTCAGGATCTCACTGGCGCGCCGGAAACTTCCCTGATCGGCGGCACAGACAAAGGTTTGCAGGAGCTTTAGGTTCACACCATGCATCTCGGGCGCGCCTTGTCATTGGATCGGGCGTCGTCACGCTAGCGGCAATCATCGGGCGGTGGAAGAGCAGGGCATTGCGCATCGCCTCCAATCATTGTCAATTGTCGACGAAGATGGGCAATCGAGGAAAAGCGCCGATGGATGGGATTATTGCGGCAGTGCCAACACCAGTGGACAGCACGGGGGTGCCGATGCGCGACGTGTTCGTGGAGCAGTGCCAATGGGCCCTGACCCACGGGTGCGACGGGCTGAATATCCTCGGTTCAACCGGTGAGGCCAATTCGTTTGACACCGAAACGCGCCGGGTGGTGATGGGATGGGCGGCGGAGGCCTGCCCGAAAGGGCGCCTGATGGTGGGCACCGGCACGCCGTCCTTGGCCGAGACGATTGCCCTGACTACAGCGGCTGATGACCTCGGATATGGCGTGGCGCTGGTCTTGCCGCCCTATTACTACAAGCCCGCCAGCGATGCGGGGCTGATCGCTTGGTACCTGGCACTGCACCAGGCGTTGGGGGATCGGGCCATTCAGATCTATTTCTACAACTTCCCGCAAATGACCGGGTTGACGATACCGGTCGCGGTGATTGCCGAACTGGCGCGGCTGCATCCGGCGCGGTTTATTGGCGTCAAGGACAGCTCCGGCGACCTGGATTACGCGCGCGCGATTGTGGCGGCCAACGGCGCGTTGCGCGTGTTCCCGAGTTCGGAAACCGTCCTGGCCCATGCGCGGGTGGATGGGTTTGCCGGCTGTATCTCTGCCACGGTGAACGTCACCGCACCGCTATGCGCCGAGGTATGGGCAAGCGAGGCCGCAGCGGACGGCGCAATGGAGGAGATCGCGCGCCAGCGTGGTGCACTGGCAGGGCCCAACCTGATCCCGAGCGTCAAGCACATGGTGGGTGTGCGTAGCGATGACCCGACATGGCGCAGTGTTCTTCCTCCCTTCCTTCCATTGAAAGACGAAGACGCTGCCACGCTGGAGGCAACGTTGGCGCAGCGATGATCCCTGTCGCCAGGCGGATGAGCGGCGCATGGTCTGATTCATGATCGGACCACAAAGCCTTTCGCGATGTGGTTTCGCACGAAATAGATCATCGCCAGCCCCGGCAGGAGCGAGAACACCGTCATCGCCATGACAAGACCCACATCAGTTTGAAAGCCAAACAGATTGCTGATTGCCATGGTGATCGGCTTTCCGTCCGTCACTGTCAGGGTCCTGGCGAACACGACCTCGACCCAAGAAAAGACGAAGCAGAAGAAGGCGGCTACACCGATGCCCGGGGCGATGACCGGGATCAGGTACTTCATGAAAAAGCCAACTGTGGAATAGCCATCCAGCGTTGCGGCTTCGTCATATTGGCGCGGGACGGCGGAAATGAAGCTTTCCAATATCCAGATCGCGATGGGTACGTTGAAGACACAATGCACCAGCGCGATGCCAACGGGCGTATTGATCAGGTTTAGCTGCGAAAACAGGATGAATACCGGCAGCGACAGGACAACCGGCGGCGTTACGCGAAACGCCAGAAGCGTTATGAAAAACGCCCTGCGGCCACGGAAGGCATGCCGTGAAAAGGCGTAGGCCGCGGGCAGGGCGACCAGCAGGGTCAGGGCCACGTTCAAGGTAACGTAGGTGACCGAGTTGATCAGCGACGCGGTCAAGGCCGGGCTGGCAAAGATGTTCCGGTAGTTCATCAACGTGAAGCTGCCAAGCTGTGCCTCATCGGTGCCGAGGGTTGATGTTATGCTGAGCTGCACGACTTGAAAGAACGGCAGCAGGATGAACAGGGCGAGCGCCATGAAAGACAGGGCGGCTGCAAGGCGTCGGGCCGCCAGAATCATGATAGTGTCTCTCGCATGTCAATCATGGCGTCTTTGGGCCGCCGAGCTGCGCAGGAACACCCACACCACGAAAAGCGTCATTACAAAGTAAATCATGGAGCGCGCCGCGGCGGGCCCATAGTCGAACCCGCGCATCTCTTCGCCAAGGTCGAGGGTCAGGAACGCAGTGGCCGCCGCAGGCCCGCCTGCGTTGATGCCGAAGGCCTCCGTGTAGATCATCAAGCTATCCATGAAGCGCAGAAGCAGGGCCATCAGCAGCACGTTGCGCATGGCCGGGAACTGGATCCAGCGGAAGACCTGCCATCGCGACGCCTGGTCGATCGATGCCGCCTGATAGTGGCTGGGCGAGATGCTGGCGAGGCCGGAATAGGCAAGGATCGCAACAAGGCCGATCCAGTGCCACGTGTCCATCGCAACGATCAGAGCCCAGGTGTGTATCGCGTTGAATTTGTAGTCGAAAGTGAGGTTCATGCGGTTCAGCGCGATGCCGATCATGCCGGTATCGATGTCGACAAGGCTTAACCAGATGATCGGGATCATGTTCCATGGCACCACGAGCGGAAGAGCTAGGAGGATCAGGGTCGACGTCCTGAATGGACCTTCGCGGGGGATCATCAGGGCGATGCAGATGCCGAGCGGAAACTGGAGGCCAAGGACGACCAGCGAGAAGGTGAGACTCCGCAGAAAGCTCTCGTAGAACCGTGCGGATGTCAGCAGATCAACATACCAATGGCCGCCAACCCAGACCCGCGAGTCAAGTGTGAAGATGTCGTAGAACGAGTATTCGAACACGATGAACAGCGGGATCACGCCCACCAGCACCATCGTGAGGATCGCCGGCAAGAGCAGCAGCCACAGGCGCGTTGCCGGCATCTGACCTAGCCTATGCATGGCTTATCCCATTTGAATGACTTGGATCACGGGATCGATCGCTGGTCGGTCCGATCGGCCGTGACATGGGCTATTCGCTGAAATGGAGATCGACACCCCAGGCGGCACATTGAGCGGCGAGGGATTTGTCGAGTTTCCGGTCGGTGAAAAAGCCGTCCACATCCTCCAGCGAGCAAATGCGTGCAGGCGCGGTGCGTTCGAATTTGGTGTGATCCGCGACCAGATAGGTCGTGCGCGACCGCGCTACGATGGCCTGGCTGACACCGACCTCCTGCACGTCGAAATCAAGCACGTCGCCGTCAAGGTCGATGGCCGAACACCCGATGACGGCGTAGTCGAATTTGAAGTTCTTGATCGTGTCCACGGCCAAGGGGCCGACCAGGCCGCCATCGGCCCGGCGCAACGTGCCACCGGTCACGAAAATCTCGATCCCGGCGCTTTTTGACAGGATATTCGCGACGTTAAGGTTGTTGGTAATCACCAAAAGGTTCTCATGCTGCCTGAGCCGTTCGGCCACGGCCTCGGTGCTCGTTCCGATATTCAGGAAGACCGAGCAATCGTTCGGAATCGCGGCGGCGCACGCGCGGGCGATCCGATCTTTCGCCTCGGTCTGTAGCGCGCGGCGATCCTCATAGGCAAAGTTGTTCGTTCCCGAGGCAGGCATTGCACCGCCGTGGACGCGGTTCAGAAGGCCCGCCTGATCGAGTTCGGACAGGTCACGGCGGATGGTCTGAAGCGTGACGCCAAAGTGCGTGGCCAGTCCCTCGACGGTCACTTTCCCATCGCGATCCGCGATGTCCAGTATCTCGGTTTGCCGAAATCCCAGCGGCACACAACACCCTCAATCGGGCCGCACAGCGCGGCACGTCTGCCCACTTCTATACGCATCGGCTGGGATTTGTGAATGGAAAACGAACATTCGTTTCTGTTCAAAACAGTACAAATGATCGCACCAGAGGTACGGGTTTAGATTTTTTATGTCCATAAAGCAGACAGTTAAACGGAAAACCAAAAAGGAAAGCGAACATTTGGTTAGAAACGCCTTTCCTTTTCGTTCGGTTTGTTCAACCATCTGTGCCGGGAGGACGGCAAGTGCGCACGAAAGCGGCAACAGGTGATATCGAAAACCACCATAGCATGCGCGGCGCGCAGTATGGTGAGAATTCGTCCGAACGGATCGCTGCGTATTGCGGGCGCTGGTGTCTCACGACTCATGCGGGAGGTGCGCGATGAGCCTGATCCTGGACAACGTCACCAAAGTGGTTGGGGCCGAGACCCATATCCATGAAACGCACCTGGAGCTTGAGAAGGGCACCATGAACGTCCTTCTTGGGCCAACGCTCGCGGGAAAGACATCGCTCATGCGGCTGATGGCGGGGCTGGATGTCCCCAATACCGGCCGCATCATCTGGAACAGCGATGACGTGACCGGGATGCGCGTGCAAGATCGCCGCGTCGCGATGGTCTACCAGCAATTCATCAACTACCCGTCGATGAGCGTGTACGAAAACATCGCGTCGCCCCTGCGCTTGATGGGCAAGTCCCGCAAGGAGATCGATGACGCGGTTCACAAGACCGCCGATCTGATGCAGCTCACTCCCATGTTGCAGCGCAAGCCGTTGGAGTTATCGGGCGGGCAGCAGCAGCGCTGCGCTTTGGCGCGGGCGCTTGTGAAGGATGCCGGACTGGTTCTTTTGGACGAACCGTTGGCAAACCTTGACTACAAGCTGCGCGAGGAACTGCGCGCCGAGATCCCCCGCATCTTCGAGGAGTCGGGTGCCATCTTCGTCTACGCGACGACCGAGCCGGAGGAGGCGCTCCTTCTGGGTGGCAATACGGCCACGATGTGGGAGGGACGAGTGACGCAATTCGGCGCGACGCCGTCGGTCTACCGATCCCCGGTCGATGCAACGACAGCGCGTGTTTTCTCGGATCCGCCGATGAATTTCCTCAAGATCAGGAAGGCCGGATCCCAACTTCACTTTGGCGACGGGCAGGCAGCCCTTGCCACGAACAGCCACGTCGATCTGCCGGATGGCACGTATCTGGCCGGGTTTCGCCCCAACCATCTGGAGCTTGAGAAACATACGACCGATGCGCTGGAATTCTCGACCAAACTGATGGTGACCGAGATCACCGGATCAGAGACGTTCATACATCTCGACCATCACGGCGATCGCTGGGTTGGTTTGATCCACGGCATCCGCGATCTGGAATTGGGCGCACAGCTGACTGCGTATCTCGATCCCACCCATGTCTATATTTTCGCGGAAGACGGTGGCCTCGTTGCGCCGGCGTCTTATGCGTCCGCGGCCTGAGGGGACGGAGATGGCAAAGATCACGCTCAGCAATCTGGCGCATTCCTACTTCCCCAACCCGAGCGGCGACGAGGATTATGCACTCAAGGAGCTGAACCACGATTGGGTGGACGGGGAGGCTTACGCTCTCCTGGGGGCATCGGGGTGCGGCAAGTCCACGCTTCTCAACATCATCTCCGGCCTGCTGGTGCCCTCGCGCGGGCGAATCCTCTTTGACGACAAGGACGTAACCGAGGCGCCGACGGCCGAACGCAATATTGCGCAGGTGTTTCAGTTCCCCGTGGTCTACGACACCATGACCGTCCGCGACAACTTGGCCTTTCCCCTGCGCAATCGGGGGGCGGATGCGACCTATGTGCAGCAGCGCGTGCAGGAAATTGCGCGCATGATCGGCATGGAGGAGCAACTGAACCGCAAGGCCCGGGGGCTGACGGCAGACGCCAAACAGAAGATCTCGCTAGGACGCGGCATGGTTCGGGAAGACGTCAACGCGCTGCTGTTCGATGAGCCTTTGACGGTGATCGACCCGCATATGAAGTGGGAACTTCGGACTCAGCTGAAAGCGCTCCATCACGAGTTTGGCCACACGATGATCTACGTGACCCATGACCAAACCGAGGCGCTTACCTTCGCCGACAAGGTTGTGGTGATGTATGATGGGCGTGTGGTTCAGATGGGCACGCCACAGGAGTTGTTCGAACAGCCTGAACACACATTTGTCGGCTATTTCATCGGATCTCCCGGCATGAACGTGCTGGACGCCAGCGTGGATGGAACAACGGCAATCGTGGCGGGCCGCAACGTTCCGCTGGGCAAGCCCTATGCGGCGCTGACCGGCAAAGTGGAGCTCGGAGTGCGACCGGAATTCGTCCAATTGACATCCGATGAGGGGGGCATTCCAGCGAAAATCCGCCGTGTCGAGGATGTGGGCCGCCACAAGATAGTTCGGCTGGATATATCCGGTCAGTCGGTTGATGCGATCATCGCCGAGGCCGACCCGGTCCCGTCGGGAAGCACCTTCGTGTCTTTCGATCAGGCGGGCATCAACATCTACGCCGAGGATTGGCGCGTGGATCCGATCCGGGAGAGCGCGGCATGAACAAGACCGTCAACCAAAAGGCGTGGTTCCTGATCCTGCCGGTTCTGGTGCTTGTGGGCTTTTCCGCCGTGGTGCCACTTATGACGGTGGTGAATTATTCGGTTCAGGACACGTTCGGGAATAACGTCTTTTTCCCCGCAGGCCTCGATTGGTTCCGCACCAATCTGCAATCGGACCGGATGTGGGATAGCCTGCAACGACAGTTGATTTTCTCGGCCATCATCTTGCTGATCCAGATCCCCCTCGGCATCCTGATCGCGCTGAACATGCCCAAACGGGGTTTCTGGGCCTCGCTCTGCCTGGTGTTGATGTCGCTGCCTCTGCTGATCCCGTGGAACGTGGTCGGCACGATCTGGCAAATCTTCGGCCGGGCCGACATCGGCCTTCTTGGCTACACGCTGTCCGAGATGGGGATCGATTATAACTATACCCAAGATTGGGTGGACGCCTGGATCACGCTGGTCGTGATGGATGTCTGGCATTGGACATCGCTGGTGGCCCTTCTGGCCTATGCCGGCCTGCAATCGATCCCCGACGCCTATTATCAGGCGGCCAAGATCGATCAGGCGAGCCGGTGGAAGGTGTTCCGCTATATCGAATTGCCCAAGATGCAGGGCGTGTTGATGATCGCGATTCTGCTGCGGTTCATGGACAGCTTCATGATCTATACCGAGCCCTTCGTTGTCACCGGCGGTGGCCCCGGCAGCTCCACCAATTTCCTGTCCATCGATCTTGTGAACATGGCGCTGAACCAGATGGATCTGGGGCCCGCGGCCTCCTACTCGATCATGTATTACCTCGTGATCTTGCTGATTTCATACGTGTTCTACACGATCATGGTGAACCTCGACAAACGGGATGGCGTGTAAATGACGACCACCGCTGACATCCCGAAAGTGGTGCACAAGCCGCGCAAGGGCCGCGTCGCAATCGGCACCAAACCGATTGTGATGGGCCTCTACCTCTTGTTCTTGATGCTGCCGATCTACTGGCTCCTGATCATGAGCCTCAAGACCAATGCGGAGATTCTGGGCGACATCACCCTCTGGCCGGAAAACCTGACCTTTGACAATTACCGCACGATCCTGACGGACCGTAGCTGGTATAGCGGCTATATAAATTCGATCATCTACGTGACGCTCAACACCGTCATCTCAATCTCCGTGGCCCTGCCGGCGGCATATGCGTTCAGCCGCTACAACTTCATGGGCGACAAGCACCTGTTCTTCTGGCTGCTGACCAACCGGATGTCGCCGCCCGCGGTCTTCGCGCTGCCGTTCTTTCAACTCTACAGCTCGGTAGAGCTTTTCGATACCCACATCGCGGTGGCGTTGGCCCATTGCCTGTTCAACGTGCCGCTGGCCGTCTGGATCCTCGAAGGGTTCATGCGCGGCGTGCCCAAGGAAATCGACGAAACCGCTTATATCGATGGCTACAGCTTCGGCCGGTTCTTCACGCGCATCTTCATGCCGCTGATCGCCTCGGGCATCGGGGTGACGGCCTTCTTCTGCTTCATGTTCTCATGGGTGGAACTGCTTCTTTCGCGGACGCTGACGGCGACGGAGGCCAAGCCGATTGCCGCAATCATGACCCGCACCGTGGGTGCGGCGGGGGTGGATTGGGGCGTGCTGGCCGCGGCCGGGATCCTGACGATCATTCCCGGCGCTCTCGTGATCTACTTTGTGCGCAACTACATCGCCAAGGGCTTTGCCCTGGGTCGCGTGTGAACAGGCAGGAAGGGGAAACCTGATATGTCTTGGATGGCCTGGACGACAGAAACCGCAATTTTCTTTGCCGTGATCGCCGCCATTCTTGCGGTCATGACCTTTCTGGCGATCAGATACCCGGAGACGCCGCGCGTCGGAATTCTCCGCATTGAAACGACACGTGGTGATCGCCTGTTCATCACGCTTCTCGGCTCCGCCTTCATCAACCTGGCGTGGCTCGGATGGGAGATCGGGCCGCAACCCTACGCGCTTCTGGTCTGTCTGGTCTACGGCGCGGCGGTGTTCCGCTGGGTCTGACAACGCAGGATTACGTGAGAGGGGTGGACGCGTTGGGTCAACGCCCATCGGGTCGCCCGCCAGAAATACAAGTTCCTAACCAGCTAGGGAGAAAAGCATGAACTTGACCCTGAGAACCACCTCGGCCCTCGCGGTTGCCGTTGGACTGATGTCCACGCCGGCAATCGCGGACATGGATGCCGCCATCGCGTTTCTCGATGAACATATCGAGTATTCGGCCCTGACCCGGGAGGAACAGGAATCCGAGATGCAATGGTTTGTCGACGCCGCCGCGCCCTATCAGGGCATGGAAATCCGCGTCGTCTCCGAGACCATCGCAACCCACGAATACGAGGCCAATGTTCTGGCCCCGGCCTTCGAGGCGATCACCGGGATCAGCGTCACCCACGATTTGATCGGCGAAGGTGACGTTGTGGAGCGTCTGCAGACCCAGATGCAGACCGGCGAAAACATCTACGACGCCTATGTCAACGACAGTGATCTGATCGGCACCCACTGGCGCTATCAGCAGGCCCGCAACCTGACCGATTGGATGGCGGGTGACGGCGCTGAGGTTACGAACCCGAACCTCAACCTCGATGACTTCATCGGGCTGTCCTTCACGACCGGACCCGATGGGCTTCTCTACCAGCTGCCCGATCAGCAGTTCGCGAACCTCTATTGGTTCCGCTACGATTGGTTCACCGATCCCGACATCATGGCCGCCTTTGAAGAAGAGTACGGCTATCCGCTTGGCGTGCCGGTGAACTGGTCGGCCTATGAGGACATCGCAGAGTTCTTCACAGGCCGTGAGATCGATGGTCAGACCGTCTATGGTCATATGGATTACGGTCGCCGGGATCCGTCGCTCGGCTGGCGCTTTACGGATGCGTGGATGTCCATGGCCGGCATGGGTGACGTGGGTGAGCCGAACGGTCTGCCCGTCGACGAATGGGGCATTCGTGTCAACGAGGATAGCCGCCCCGTGGGCTCATGCGTTGCGCGTGGTGGAGCCACCAACAGCCCCGCCGCGGTTTATGCCATCGAAAGCTACACCAACTGGCTGAACAACTACGCGCCGCCAGAGGCAGCTGGCATGAACTTCTCCGAAGCCGGGCCGATCCCGTCCCAAGGCGGCATCGCGCAGCAGATGTTCTGGTACACCGCATTCACCGCCTCCATGGTGGGTGAGGGTGCCGAGGCCGTGCTGAACGATGACGGCTCGCCGCGCTGGCGCATGGCCCCAAGCCCCCATGGCGTCTACTGGCGTGAAGGCCAGAAGATCGGCTATCAGGATGCCGGGTCTTGGACGTTGCTTCAATCCACGCCGGTGGACCGGGCTCAGGCCGCATGGCTTTACGCTCAGTTCGTGACGTCGATGACGGTGGATGTGGAAAAGTCCCATGAGGGTCTGACCTTCATCCGCGAATCCACGATCCAGCACGAGAGCTTCACGGAACGGGCGCCGCTTCTGGGGGGGCTGATCGAGTTCTACCGCTCGCCCGCCCGCACCCAGTGGTCGCCCACCGGCACCAATGTGCCTGACTACCCGCGTCTGGCTCCGTTGTGGTGGCAGAACATCGGCGATGCGTCGTCCGGTGCCCTGACCCCGCAGGAGGCGCTCGACAACCTCTGCGCGCAGCAAGAGGCCGTTCTGGCCCGTCTTGAACGTGCAGGTGTGCAAGGGGATCTCGGCCCGCTTCTCAACGAGGAAAGCGATCCGGAATTCTGGTTGTCTCAAGAAGGTGCGCCGCAGGCCGCCCTTGAGAACGAGGACGAAGAGCCAATCACGATCAGCTATGATGAGCTGATCCAATCCTGGCAGTAAGGTCCGGTATCCCGTGACGCGTCCGAGGCCTTTTCCGGCCTCGGATCGACCCTAGTCCGGGGCCTCAGTCGGGGCCCCGGATTTCCTTTTTTCCGAAGGGCGGTGCCACGCCACGGGTTGACGACAGTCTCGATCAGGGAAAAGCATCATGACGGTTTTCTCCATTCTTCAACCCAATGACCTCAGCTTCGGGCGCGGGTGCGCGGCGCATGCGGCCCGCAAGGTGCTTGGGTTCGGGCGGCGCGTCTTGCTGGTCCGCGGCCGGTCCGTGCGCTGGTGTGATGACTTTCACGCCGACTTGGTCGCTGCCGGGGCGAAGGTGACGGTATTGCCCTGTTCGCGTGAACCCCACCTGTCCGACGTAGTTGCGGCCACGGATGCCGCACGTGCGGCGCAGGTGGATGTGGTCGTTGCCGTCGGCGGCGGATCGGTGATCGACCTCGCCAAGGCCACTGCGGCCTTGATCAACGCAACGCACCCCTTGATCGACTATCTGGAGGGGGTTGGGTCGGGACGCGCTCTCGATGCTGTGCCGGTTCCGTTCGTTGCCATCCCCACAACCGCGGGCACCGGTGCGGAGGTGACGCGAAATGCAGTCATCGCAGTTCCCGAGCATCGAAAGAAAGTGAGCTTGCGCGCCACGTCCATGATGGCGGATGTGGTCTTCGTCGATGCCGCATTGACTGATCATTCGCCGGCAGTAGTTACGTTCGGGTCCGGCTTTGATGCCTTGGTGCAGGTGATGGAGCCATACCTCTCCTCCCGCGCTACGCCATATACGGATGCCCTTTGCCGTGACGGGATACCGCGCGGGCTGCGCGCGTTGCTTCAATTGGCGGATGGGGAGGACCAATCTGCGCGCGATGACCTGGCCGTGGTCAGTCTCTTTGGCGGGCTGGCCCTGACGAATGCGGGCCTCGGCGCGGCCCACGGATTGGCCGGCGTGATAGGGGGGTGGAGCGACGTACCGCATGGTGCGCTGTGCGGGCGTCTGATCGGCGCGACTCTGCAAGTGAATTGGGAGGCATGCCAAAGAAGCGGCATTGACGTCAGCCGGTTTGAGGAGGTGTTTCGGTGGATCGACGCCGCGATGGGCGGACCGGACCATCCCGTTCTGAAATTTGCCGGGTTGGTTGAGAAATGCAGCGTGCCGATCCTGCCGATCCTGTCGGAGATGACACCCCAGGAGCGGGAGGACGTGACCACGGCGGCGCTGGTGTCATCGTCCATGTCCGCCAACATCACGCAACTTTCCCGCGCTGACGTCCTCAAGATCCTGGATATGTCGCGGGACTTCCAAGGGCACGGGGCTTAACTGGGTCGCGCAGATAGTCCGGCATCATACCAGGATCGCGTTGACCTCCGGGTCTACGAGACCCGATGCAGTGGTGTATCGTGTGCGTAGGAGGTCGGAAGGAATCATCCGGCTGTCCAATCCGCCTCCGCGCACAGACGACGCGTCAGCGTCGCCGTCGTGCGGCCCGCCCGGCGGATACCCAAAGATCGACGGTGTAATCGCAAAAGGGAGTGCCATTTGGGTATTGCAAAATCCGCCTGCCGCTTTGGAGGCCTCGCATAATGCTCACCTGTCGTTTGACGGCCGAATGGCTCGGCACGTTCTCGTTGCTCGCCACCGTCGGTAGATCAGACATCACGGCCGAGCGGCTGGTGGGTGGAAACGTGGCCATTGCCCTGTTGGGCAATACGATCCCGACGGGGGCCATCCTTGTCGTCCGATTACGGCGTTCGGGCCGATCTCGGGCGCCCATTTCAATCCGGCGGTCACGTTGCCCCTTGCGCTTCGCGGGAATATCGCGCCCCGCATCGGGGTTCTCTATGGTCTGACGCAGATCGTGGGCGGTATCGTCGTTGTATTCGGTGCCCACGTGATGTTCGAACACCCGCTTTTCGACCCCTCGACAACCGTGCGGATCGGGCTGGGCCAATGGGTCGCGGAGTTTGTGGCGACGCTTGGCCTGATCGGCACGATCCTAGGCTGCCTCAAGGCGCCGCCGGCGGCCGTGCCCATGGCGGTCGGCCTCTACGTCACGGCCGCGTATTGGTTCACGTCGTCCACATCCTTCGCGAACCCCGCCGTTACGATTGCGCGGGCGTTTTCCAACACTTTTGCCGGATTCGCGCCTGTGGAAGTTGTGGCATTCCTGTCGGCTCAGCTGCTCGCCGCGGTCCTGGCGACATGGTTTTTTGGTTGGCTCTTGGCAGAGGACGATGTTTGAGCCGGCATCGCGCGAGGGGCATGGATGGCTGATCGGCGTCTTGCAAGGGTCGCGCGCGCCATTGGGCCAACTTGTTGGGAACCAATGTGTGATCGGTGCGTTACGCCGTGATGGATCCTAATGCATTGACACACCGACTGGTGCTCATCGCGACCGCTACGATTGCCATTATCTTGATCGTCTTCGCGCTGGACAGCGCCCAGGGGTTGCTGGCGCCAGTCCTCGCCGCCGTCGTTTTGGGCGTGGTTCTCGCCCCGTTTGCGGACGGATTGGAGCGGCTGAAAATCCCGAGCGCCGTGTCGGCCCTGCTGATCATGGCGACCTTTCTGGCCATCGCTTGCATGATCTTCATCATCATTGAACCGACGATCTCGGGGGCGATCCGAAATGCGCCGGTGATCTGGCAGGAACTGCGAACGCTGTTCGACACGGTGCGCGGGGCAGTGGATGGCGTGCAGGAAATTCAGGAAACGGTAACCGAGGCGTTGGGCGACGGGGACGAGACGGCAGGAGAGGCCGCCGCGGTACCGATCCCCAACGTGATGGATGCGCTGTCCTACGGGCCATCGGTTCTGGGCGGTATCCTGATCTTTGTTGGCACCCTCTATTTCTTTCTGGCGACGCGCCACGACGTCTACGCGCGTTTGTCACGCTTCGTGCCGATCCTAACAGAGTCATTGCTGCGCCAGGCGGAGGCGCGTGTGTCGCGCTATTTCCTGGCCATTTCCATTGTGAACGCGTGCTTTGGGGCTATTGTGATGGTCGCCATGTCTATCCTGGGGATGCCACAGCCCGTCATGTGGGGCATGGCCGCATTCCTTTTGAATTTCCTGCTATATCTTGGCCCGGCGATGGTTGCATCATCGCTGTTGCTGGTCGGCGTCATCGTCTTTGACGGTGCGATGTCCGTGGCTCCCATGGCCATCTATATCTTGTTTAACATGATCGAAGCGCAATTTGTGACACCCACCTTCGTGGGGCGGCACATGGCGTTGAACCCGTTGATGGTGTTCCTGTCACTGGTATTCTGGCTGTGGCTATGGGGTCCTATTGGCGGGCTAGTTGCAATCCCTTTGCTTGTTTGGGCGCGGTTCATCCTGTCCAAGGGCAACGACACCGATGTGCCTGAGCCAACACCTCATGATGACGCCTAGGCAGGCTCCTTGGAGCCCGCAATGCAGGTATCGGCTTTGATCGCGCCGCGCTGACCAAGTGGGCGATCTTCACCTACCGTGCTGTCGCGGGCCGTCTGCGCCTCCATCTCCGCGTCCAGGGTCGCCCCAAGCAGGATCGAGAAGGCAGAGAGCCACAGCCACAGCAGAAGAATAACGACGCCCCCCAGCGCGCCGAACGTTTCGTTGTAGCTGCCGAAGGCCTGCACATACCAAGCGAACCCGAAGGTCGCAGCTGTCCAGATCACCACGGCGACCACACCGCCAGGCGCAATCCAGCGCCACTTGGCCTGCCGCCGGGACGGGCCGAAGCGATATATGACGGTGAACGCCAGCGATGTTATGCCAAGCAAAAGGGGCCAGCGCAGGACCAAGGCCAGATCCGTCAGCGTATCCGAGCGCAAGACGGTGTGAACGGCGAACGGGATGGCGGCCAATATGCCCAATGCAAGAAGGCCGGTCAGGAGCGCGAACAATGTAAGGGCGAGAACCCAGACCTGAAGCATCACAAATCCGCGGCCTTCGCGTTCCTCATATGCGATATTGAGGCCGGCGATCAGGTTCGCCATTCCCCTGCTGGAGGAAAATATAGCCAAGGCCAGCGCTATCAGCGCGGCAATTCCCAGACTGTCGTCATCCGCGCCGGACAGTTCGACGAGCTGGCCTTGGACGATGTCCCGAGCGGCGTCGGGAAGAGCGGCCAGATAGGCTTCAGCCTCGGTCACGATTTGCACCGGATCTGCAACCATGCCCCCCAGCGCGACAAGGGCGGCCAGTGCCGGGAACAATGCCAGCATTCCAAAGAAGGCGACACCTGCGGCAACCAACCCTAGCTGATCACGGGAGACGCGCTTGGTGACGCGTATGACGATTTCCAGATAGCCACGCGCGGGGATTTCCACGGGGCGCTCGGCGGACTGGCCGCGGTGTCGTGCCGTTTGATCAGGATCGCTCATTACGTCGAGATTCCGTCGTATGATCTAAAAGGCCCCCGTCCGGTGCCGGACAGGGGCCGTAGTCAGGTGGGTGAGTTACCGATGGCCCGCGTTATTGCGTAGCACCCTTGCTGTTTTGCTTCGCCTTGGAAGTTCCGGCATTAGACGCGACGGATGCCTCGATCGGCGGCGTCTCATCGCTGTCACCGGTCAGGGCGTCGCGGACCCGTTCCTGGCTTTTCGCAACAACCGTTTCGGCGGCAGCGTGCAGCTTGGCCTTTTCCTCACGGAATACGCGGTCGGCTTCGTCAAACAGACGGTCGCGGTGGCTGCCGATCGTGCGATCCTCGACTTGGGTGCGCGGCAACATCGCCGCCAGCGCAGCACCTGCCGCAAGGGCAAGGGCGCCAACCAGCAGCGGATTGTCATGTGCCGTGTTGCGGGCAACCTGCGCGGCGCGGCTGGCTTCCGCTTCGGCGCGGGCATGCACGGAAATCGCGGCCTCGCGAGCTTGGCGGATGCGTGCCTTGGCGCTATCGGGAAGGCCATCGAGGCCATCTTCGATCCGCGCGCGAAGGTTTTCGGCGGTTTCGTAAAAACGCTCTTTGGCGTGGCTCAGTCGGGTGTCGGTCTGGGTGGTCTCGGTCATGGAATATGCTCCTTCTCGAATGTCGTTCACTTCGTCGGCCTTCATCGCCCGATCCGCAGCCGCCACGCGGGCATCGAACCCGTCCATCGGTGGCTCCGGCTGGCTCAGGCCGCCAGCGGTAGGGTGAATTGTGTCGTCATACGACGCTCGGGGTGCCGAGCTGCGTGTGACGGCTTTGATTGCCAGCCATGCAAGTCCAGCGCCGGTCACGGCCAGTGGGCCGGGGTTTTGGCGCGCGGTGGTCAGGGCCGTGTGGCCCAGGCCCCGACCCGCTTGGCCAAGCAAGTCACTCGCTTTGCCAACCAGTTCGGAGGGGGCAAATTGCGCCTCCAATGCGGTCAGTTGAGAGCGAAGGACATCACGCTCGGCGGCAAGTTCGGCTTCGATGCGTTTTGCGCTAGGCATTGATACGCTCCTTCATGACTTGCACATCGCGTTTCACGTTCTCGATGCTGCGGGTCGGAGCCAGACGCTCCGGCTTGAGGTCGTGAATGCCTTTTGCGGCCAGGAGGGTCGCGACAAGTGCGACGCCCCCGCCAATGATCAGCGCGGCCCAATGGAGAGCCCAGCCAGCAGCGACAAGCGCCGCGATGCCTGCTCCGGCCAGCGAGATCAGAGCCACGAGGGCCAGAACAACCGCACCAACCAAAAGGCCGATGGCCACGCCAGCGCGCGACAGGTTTTCACCCATCTCCGCGCGGGCAAGCGCCGCCTCCTTGCGCAAGATACGACCAATCTGGCTGACGATATCCGTCAGCAGGCTAGCCGATCCGCGAAGATCTGTTTGGCCGGGTTGCATTATGAATACCCCCAACGGCGCGCATTCTGATCGGAGTACGCGGTCTGATGTTCCGGCACGCCCGGGTAATTGTGGCGATCAGGTTGCGTGGCCTGCACGCCTGCACGCTCAGACGCTTTGAGGGCGCGCGCGGCGAGGAACCCAAGCGCTGCGGCACCACCGAAAAACACCAGCGGGTTGCGGCGGGCAAACTGGGTCATGTCGTGTTGGATGTTCGACAAATCCATCTCACGCACGGCCGAAGCAGCGTGGGCAAGATTGTCACCAAGATATTGCACGGCATTCGATGCCAAGGCGTTGTCTTGAAAGGCCGAGCTGGCGGCGCGGAAGCTGTCGGCTTCGTCTGCAACACGGTCAGCAATCTGCGCTTTGGTAGTCTCTGCCTTGAGGGTGGCTTTGGACTTGGCCGTTTCGGCCAGGTCCTCAACGGCATCTTTGGCGGTATCGGCAAGTTTGGAATTGGTCGAGCTTGTCATAGTCTGACTCCTCTCAAGAATATCGGCAGATTGCGCGGGTTTTTGGGCAAAAAGCCCTGCTGACGGGCCCGGAGGGTCCGGAAACCGTGTCACGTCTCATCTGCATTTCGTCGATTACGGGTAGGAAACGGCTCAGGGCCGGTTTGGTTCCCGTCAGTTTTTCAAAGCTGCGATCTGGGCCCGCACCGCGGCACGCTGGTCTTCCAAGACGCGATTGAGGGCCGATCCGGGGTCGGTGGCACCGATGGCGTTGGTGTAAGTGTCCACGATCATTCTTTCACCGTCTAGAATCTGTGGCAGAGCCGATTGATCCAGCGCACCAGCCCAATCGCGGACCGTTGCAACCGTGGAATGTACCAGCCCCATCGCCGAACCGGCGTCGGACCGATTGAGACCCATGGCCTCGAGGTGCGGCGTCAGGATGTTGTAATGGGCGACATGCATCGTGTGCAGCCGCTCAATCATTGGTTTGAGGTCGTCTTCGGCGCGGTTGAGCATCGTGTCATAACCGCGGATGACATCGGCCACATCTGTGGCCACCTGTTGAACGGCGTCTTTGGCCGTCTGAGTATGGTCGCTTGCGGCGTCGGTGATCATTGTCGATCCTCCTGGCGGGTTCGACAACGTAACGCAGTCCTGGCACAAGAGTTCCCGAGCGGAGGATGTGAAGGCGGAAACGGAAGGCCCTGTCTACACCATCTCATCCGGAACGAAGGGCAGGGGTGATGCCAGTTTCGCCTGCGCTTCGGGGTCGAACGGCAGCAGGAAATGGCGCCGCTTTCCCGGGGCGAGTTCCGCATTTTCGGCCATGCTCGCGTTGATTTGAGCCACAACTGAAACGGCATCACTGAACGGATCGGGGGCGTTGTCCCCCAGCCAATGGCGCAGCGCGCGTGGCCAAAGCGGGTCGATCCGGGCGCGCTCGGTCAGGTGCAAACCGGCCTCCGTATCCCAGCGCAGGCTGCGACCGTTGAGGTTGGCGGAAGACAAGATCGCCTCGTCCCGGCCGAAGAGGGACAATTTGGAATGCACATAGATCAAGGGCGCGCCATGCAGCAGGGCGGCATCCGGGACGTCTTGCGGCTCGACGGGTTGTGCCGGAGATGCAACGGCCAGCCGGGCGCCAAAACCGTCCGACAAGATGTCCAGCGCCTCCATCTGCTTTTGTGCGCCCAATTGCGCATCCTCTGCATCATTTCCCTCAAAGGCGACATCTTCCGGTGCCGCAGGGATGATCAGGATGCACCCAAGGTCATCGTTCCGCGCGGCCGCTTGCGCCAAAGCGTCTGCGAGCGGTTTGTGGCGGAAAAACTGTGTTTCGAGATAGATCAGTCCCTTGGCCCGCTCAACGGCATCCAGATGCGCTTGCTCAATCTCATTGATGAGTGGCCGTGGTGCGATGCTGGCAAGGTCCAGAGCGCGTTTGGTGGAGAGGGTGCGGAGAAACCCGGGCGCTTGGGGCGGCGCCTCAACCGCACCGTCTGTGATCGCTTCGAACGTGGCCAGATGCTCTTGCGCTGCGGCCACGACAGGCCCGCGCGCAATGGCCTGAATATCTTGCCATGTCTGGTCCGCTGCCTGATCGTGGCTGGCCGTGTCATAGCGCCGGTCGTTGAGATCGAGCCCCCCGATATAGAGAGCTTCGCCATCGACAACCGCGAGTTTCTGATGGTGGGTTGCAGGGACCAGCGGCAAGTCATCACCCGGCTCCAGGCTCTGTAGGCCTGGTGTAAGCGGATCGACGTCGCGTTTCGATAACTCCCCTTCAATCTTGCCACGTAACGCCCGTCGGGGCAGGAATCCAACGCGGGCGGGATGCATGGCGATGGAGAAGGTCATGCGCCCACCGGTCGATAATTCATCCAAGGCCGCAAACTGCCGCGCCGTGGCCCAGGAACGCCGATGATCCTTCGTGGCGATGATCGGATCGAAATCCGTGATCACCATATGCACCGTCACGCCGCGGTTCAGCACGTGCAGGAGCAGATCAAACCATGTCTCTCCGATCGCCCGGCCTTCGGAACTGTGCAGGCGTGTCGTCGGATCGAAGACCCGAAAGCCGCCGATGATCTGGCTTTTTGCCGACAGACACAGACGCTCGAACGCAGGAAAGGCTTCACTTGCCGTGAAGAACACGTCCAGATCCGTGATGGGATGCGGGTCGTCTGCCATTGACTGTATGTCGGCCATCTATCCGGTTCGGGCAAGGGGAGAGGTGTCGCGCGACGTCTGGTTCAGATTATCCGCGCCGTCATCGTCATCGGCATACTCGCCGTCCTGTTCCTCAGCTTCGAGTGCGAATGCGGTGAACTGGGTGCGGAACTTGTATGTGCCGTTCTCCTCGATCACGTCGAACGTACCGCCGAGCTGCGAGACAAAGGCCTCCACCAAACGTCCGCCCAGGCCGGTCCCGTCACCTGCCAGCGCATCCTGAATGGCCGTCCCCATCGTGTTTTCGATCTCAAGCGTCACCTCGCGGCCGACACCCGCGATCAGGCGCACCGACAGCGTGGGTGGGCCGCTATCCGGCCTGCCCAGATATTTAACCGCGTTGGTCACAGTCTCATTGGCCAGCAGGGCCAACGGGACGGCCTGATCGGGATCCAGATCGAGGGGATCCAGATCAAGCGACGTCTCCACGCCCTTACCCTGTGGGATGCCGACCGAAAAGGCGCCTTGCAGCACCTCCGCCAGTAACTTGTCGGCCCGCACCGTCGACATGGTCGTTCCGGAATAGAGCGCCTTGTGAATCGCCGAAAGGCTCATCACACGGTCCTGCACCCGGCGCAGGACGCGCTTCGCTTCGCCGTCGGGCACGCTGCGCATCTGCATGTTGAGGATTGATGCGATCAACTGCAGATTGTTTTTCACGCGGTGGTGAACTTCGCGCAGCAGAAGTTCCTTCTCCTCCAGGCTATCCGCCAGCTCTGCACGGTTCGCCAGCATCCGGTCGATCATCCGATTATATGTTTCGGCAATGTCGTTGAACTCGGCGGGCGGGTCCTCCAGATTGGCGAAGCCGTCGCTGGGATCATCAAACGAAAACGAGGCCATGCGGTAGCGAAGCTCCCGCAAATGGCGGAGCACCAGACGATCGAGCGCGAGGAACCCGACCACGAAGGCCACACCCCACATCAGTATGGGAAAGAGCGGTGTGAAGGCTCCCAGGATCGACACCGCGTAGTTCTGCACCGAACCGTTCCACAGGCCCAATACGAAAACGCGATCTTCGATCAATGGCACAAGCGCAGCGAGTTGATCGGTGCCATCCTCTCGCTGAACCGAAAAAATGATACCGCGCTGTGTGACACCCAAGGCATCGGGTGACACGCTGAGCGTCTCGAACTCTTCGACATTCGTGATGCCGGTGCTGGCCGAAAGGACACGTCCGGCCTCGTCGATCAGGGCCAGGTCGACCTGTTCGACCTGCGCCGCCAGAAGCGTATCCGTAAGGCTGTGGGGCAGCGCGACGGAGGCGGCACCAAGAAGCGTTTGGCTGCTGCCTTCGAAGATGGGCACCGTGGCGACAAGCACGGACTGATCGATTGTTCCGCCCCAGAGGTCGATCGACACGTTGGGCTGGGGCTGTTCGATGAAAGTCTGCCAGTCCTCCTCACCACTCAGGTCCATGCGCTCGCCGTTGGAAGAGCATTCCACGATGCCGTCAGCCGTTGCGAAACTCGCGTAGACGTAAGCCTGCGCGTTGTCGATAAAGCGACGCATGACCCGTTCGCAGGCCTCGCTCGCTACGCCAACTTCCACCGCGCTAGACCCAAGGGCAACGGCCGAACCATAGGCCCGCCGCAGCAGCGCGCTCTCCGTTGCGGCGGCTTGGGCCGTTCGCGCGAGAATATCTTGCTGTTCCAGTGATTGCGCGTCGCGTACCACGGCAGCAGTCTGCATGACTGCGATGATACCCAGGGGCAAGATCGCAAGACTCAGAAACAAGGCCAGCCGCGCCTTGAGCGACTTGGCATAGGCCCAGGCACGGCCAAGTCGACTCATGCGGCGGGCGGCCTTGAGACAACCGCAACGGTAGCAGCGTCCGTCATCTCAAGCGCGTCATCTTCGTCCAGTTCCATCAGTTCGGCGAGCCGCTTGCGTGCTCGGTTCACGCGGCTCTTGATCGTGCCAACGGCGCAGTTACACATGTCAGCGGCTTCCTCATACGAAAAGCCGGATGCCCCGATCAAAAGCAGGGCTTCACGCTGCTCATCGGGCAATTCGGCAAACGCATCAGCGAAGTCCTTGAGCGCCAATCGTCCGTCATGGGCCGGCTTTTCCGATAGTCGCGCGGCCATCTCGCCATCCACGTCCGCCACTTCCCGTTTCTGCTTGCGGCGTGCGGAATAGAAGGTGTTGCGCAGGATCGTGAAGAGCCATGCGCGCATGTTTGTGCCCGCTTGGAACTTGTCGATATTCGACCACGCCTTCACCACCGTATCCTGCACCAGATCATCCGCCGACGCGGCGTTGCGGGTCAGCGACCGTGCAAATGCGCGCAGAGATGCAAGATGTTCAACGATCTCGTCGCGCGGATCATTTTCCATCTTTGCCGGTCCCTTCTTTCGCCTTCAACTGAGCAATTAGGTCCAAAAAGCGGTCGGGCAATTCGTCTTTCATAGCGTCGTCGTAAACGCGCTTGAGGTTCTCATCGATCTGCTGCTCGACGCTGGATTTTTTTCTGTCTGAAGCCATGTGTCACCGGTATCAAAATAAATGTTGTCACAACGGGAACCATCGAGGCCGTAAATGGTTCCCAATAAAATATGCTTGAGGAGAAGTTAACATGGGATCTACCCAAGACACGCGGGATTTGAGCACAGAACTGGTGTCCGATCTGCCTTTCCTGCGCCGCTATGCGCGTGCATTGACCGGTGCGCAAGACACTGGCGACCGTTATGCAATGGCGACGCTAGAGGCGATTGTGGCCGATCCGTCGACCGTGGCCGATGATCCGTCGACCAAGATCGGGCTGTTCCGTATCTTCCACGGCATCTGGTCGAGTTCCGGTGCACCCGTGGCGGACGAGGGAGAGAATACCGATCTCCTCGAGGTCCGCGCCCAGTGGCGTCTGGCGCATTTGACGGCCAACACCCGCGAGGCGCTGCTGCTTCATTCGGTCGAAGGCTTCGGGTTTGAAGCCATCGGGCGGATCATGGGCCTTAGCCAGTCCGAGGCGGAAAACCTCGTGTCACGCGCCATGGCGGAAATGGGCGACATGGTCACCGGCGATATCCTGATCATCGAAGACGAGGGCATTATCGCGATGGATCTGAAATCCATCGTGTCTGACATGGGCCATAACGTGACCGACATCGCCAGGACCCGCGATGACGCAATTGCCAAGGGTCAGGCGAAGATCCCGGACCTTATTCTTGCAGATATCCAACTGGCCGACAAATCTTCTGGCATCGATGCCGTGAAAGCGTTGTTGGAAGAGCTTGGCGACCGTCCGGTGATTTTCATCACCGCGTTCCCAGAGCGCCTGTTGACAGGGGACCGGCCCGAGCCTGCCTTCCTGATCACAAAGCCCTATTCCGAGGATCAGGTGCGCGCGGCGGTGAGCCAGGCGATGTTCTTTGCGACGACCGAGCGGATGGGTGTCGCGGTCTGATCCGAAAGACCAGACCCGAAAAAGCCCCGGCCAATCGGCCGGGGCTTTTGCTTGGGTGATGCAGAATTAGTCAGCGGCGATGGCGCGGAGCATCCAGGCAGCTTCTTCGTGAAAGGCGCTGCGCTCGGTTGCAAGGTCCTCAGTCACGGGATCCTTGTTCTCGCCCGAAAGTTCGATGAGAGCGTGGAGGCGATGAGCGAGGTTTTCGTGATCCTTTGCGAGATCTTCCATCATTTCCCGGGCAGAAGGCATATCCGTCAGATCCTCAACCCGCGACCGCCCCATGATGTCGGCCATCCGCATGGGCGCCAGTTGACCCAAGGCACGAATACGCTCCGCCAGTTCATCGGCGGCAGCAAACATGTTCTCGTAGTGGTCATCGGTCAGCTTGTGGATCGAGTAGAAGGCGGGGCCCGTCACGTTCCAATGGTAAGCGTGCGTCTTGAACGTCATCCGATAGGTGTCTGCCAGTACATCGGCCAATCCTTCCGCGACGACAGCGGGATTGCGCACACCTGTGGTCACATTATCGGTGGAGGGCACGATTTTCAGAGTATCAGTCATTATGGTCTCCTTTCATTCGCGTAAACAACGGTTGCGGCGCGGGGATGTTCCACAAATTCATTTTGGAACCGTTGGGCGCCTGGTGCGTTACCTGCCGAATGCGGAGAGGATACCGAGATGCGTGAAGAGATGGCGATCAGGGAGGCGACACGCCTGAGTTCCAAACTGATCTACGAGGTTATCCGCCGCGATGGTGAAGAGGAACTCGAGCGTCCTACCCGATCACTGGTGTGGTCAGGCGTGGCGGCCGGAATTCTGATTTCGTTTTCCGTGCTGGGCGAGGCGATCTTCCGGACGTATCTGCCCGATGCGCCATGGCGATTTCTCGTGGAAAATCTTGGCTACAGCTTCGGCTTTCTGCTGGTCATCCTTGGGCGGATGCAGCTTTTCACCGAAAACACCATCACCACGATCCTGCCTCTTGTGGCTGAACGCTCGGCCCGATGCCTCGCGGCCGTCGTCCGGCTCTGGAGCATCGTGCTTGCCGCCAACATCGTCGGCGCCTTCGTCGCAGCGGCGTTCATGACGCAAACATCGGGAGTCGCACCCGATTTGCTGGCTACCATCAACGGGCTGTCCGCCCACGCCACGGGATTTTCCGCCACCGAAGGCTTTGTCAGGGCGATCCCGGCGGGCATTCTCGTGGCGTCGATTGTATGGATGATGCCGAGCCAGAACGGTGGCGAGGTGACTTTGATTGTAATCTTCACATGGCTGATCGCTGCCGGGGACTTCACCCATATCATCGCCGGATCCGTGGAGATGTGGGTCCTCATCCTGCAAGGCGAGCTTGGGGCCTATCCCGCAATCTTCGGTTTCTTCGTGCCCGTGCTGGCGGGCAACATCGCGGGCGGTACGGTGGTCTTTGCATTGCTGGCCTGGGGGCAGGTCAAGGATGAAGTGGAGGCAGAGGATTAGAGGTCGGGGCAGGGTGCCGATGGAACTTGTCGCTCGTCCGGTGCGTTGACATGGGAATACAACGAGGAGATTTCCCATGTCTGCACCAGACACCAACGTAGAACGTCAAGCCCGCCGACATAGACCGTCGCTATGGGGTATCGCCATTGCCATCGCTGTGGCGGCGATCGTCGCTGCCGTGGCGCTTCTAAGCAGCGGTGTACCCGGTGAGGACCAAGCTGCAGGTGTTCCCGCTGAAACATCCGCATCCCAATAACGCCGCCGACGTCGAAGCCCCGGTCAATCTTGACCGGGGCTTTTTCCTGTCGCTTTGCCGTATGATGCTGTCAGATCAGCGGCCGCTTGGCGGGCCGTTCAATTTCGATCAATGCGATTTCTTCCATCTGTTCCATGTCGCGCAGGCTGAGAATGCCATCTTCCAGCGACAAGATCTGCTTTTCGCGCAGCTTCATCAGAGTCTTGTTGGTGTGAACCAGTGACAGCCCCAATGCATCGGCGAGGTCCTGTTGCCGGTAGGGAAACGGGCAGCGGTCTCCGTCGGCCAGTCCGATATCAACGCACCGGGTATAGAACCGCAGAAGACCCCAACACATCCGTTGCATGGCACTCATCTGTCCAATCGACGTCAGCGCCTCCCCAAGGAAGTGCTCTTCCATGGCGGCAAGCCAAGTCAGATCGAAGGCGCGCTCGGGTTCGGATTTATACAGGTTCCACAATTCGGAGCGATCGAAGACACACAGAACCATGGGCGTCGTTGCCTCTACGGAATGCTTCATCTCGCCCATCACGCCGGCCTGAAGGCCCAAGAAACTGCCTGGGAGCACGAAGTTCACAACCTGTCGCCGGCCGTTGGGCAACAATTTGTAACGCAACCCCATACCTTTGAGTGCGGTGAACAATTGCGGGCTATTCGAGCCCTCCATGAGAAGCGGCGTACCGGGATCGACCTTCAATTCGCCGACCTTGAACCGGCGCATGAACGTCAGTTCATCGCCGGACAGCGTCTCGTATGCATCTTGTTTTCGAAGGGGGCAATTTGCGCAGTCTGTAACCATGGCTCTTTTTACTGTTGCTATGTCGTAGTTTAATGCATGGGCCGCGAAATAGTTCCAAAAGGCTCCATGACATTGTCCCCTGACACTGCCGCCTCGCGGCCTGCACTGTCCGATGTTGCATCACGTGCGCCGTGCCTCGTCATCCATTCCAACGTGTTGGTCGCCGAAGATCTGAGCGACATTTTGAAAGGCGAGGGTGCGACAGATGTCCTGACAGGTACAGACCTGGCACAGGCCCCGCTTAGCCCCGTTCGGATCGTGTTCGTGTCCGGTTCGGCGCAGCTCATACTGGAATCGCAACTGGCCGCCCTCTGGGCGGAGCACGGCACGCCTGTGGTTTTGCTCAATAGCATCGGGGATCCGGAATCGGCCCGGCGGGCCGGATTCCATGTATTGGAAGAGCCGTTTCGCACCGAGGATGTAACCGCGCTTCTGCGCAGTCTTCGGGTTTTCTGAACCGATCCTGGAACCGAATGGCGCGATGCTGTGTTGGTGGTGTGAAACTGAAAAGGAGACATCACCATGCTTCGCTGGGCCGTCACATTCTTCGTCATCGCCTTGATCGCCGCCTTGTTCGGCTTCGGTGGGATCGCTGGCGCATCTGCCGGTATCGCGCAAATTCTGTTCTTCGTCTTCATCGCACTGTTCGTCATCTCGCTGGTGGCCCGTGCGGTGGGCGGACGGTCTTCTTAGGCACCGCGCCCAAGACGACGGAAAAGGGGTGATTGGTCTGACCTCGTGGCCAATCACCCCTTTTTTGTGCGCTGTGCGCTGTGCGAAAGAAAATCCCACTTTTTCGGAACTTCCTTCGCCCGCCGCCGTTGATTGGCCAGATGAGAAGGAGATTAACGATGAAAACCGGAACCATCCTCGCAATTGCAATCGCAGCCATTGTTGCTGTTGTCGGTGTGTACATGATCGACATCGATCAAACCGAAGAAGCGGCCTTGCCGGAAGTCAGCGTCGAGGGCGGTAACATGCCCGAATTTGACGCCGAAGTTGGCGAAGTGGAGATCACCGAAGAGACGGTCACCGTCCCGGGGATCGAAATCACGCCGCCTGAAAGTGAAGACGTCGCATCCAATTGATGTGATCCGCTAGACCGACACTCAAAAAGGAGACGTGTTATGAACCGCGACCAAATCGAAGGCAAATGGACCGAGATCAAAGGCAAGCTGCGCGAAAGCTATGGTGAGCTGACCGATGACGATCTGGAAGCCGCCAAAGGTGATCGCGAGCAGATGGAGGGCGTCCTCCAGCAGAAGCTCGGCAAGTCCAAGGAAGAAGTTCGCGACACCATGGACAAGATCCTCGCCAAAATCTGAGGACGTCTGGCGACGAACTCAAGAAAGCAGCTTCCGGAACCGGGGGCTGCTTTTTTGTGAGCAGTGGATGATTAACGGTCGACCCACAATGAAGACATTGCAGACAGTCATACTGCGTTTTCCCTGAAGGTTCGCAGCGTGAGAAACTCCTGATTCTGCCAAGGCACCAATGGGTGCCCATTATCGGGCACGATGAGCCATGGCATTTGGGAAAATGCCTCTTTAACAGCAGGGTAAGACCATCTCTTAACTCGGTTGACGACATCCTTAACCTAAAGTAGAACAAATAGTGAACATTAGTTAGGTTCGGTATGTTTTATGGAGCCATCTCAGGTTCGGAAACGTCTGACCGGTCAGGTATATCGATCTGCTCTGGTAACACGGACTTTGTCAGAAGTTTTTCCCGAAACGGCCAGTGATGCCGCGGCAACCGGCTTCGTCCTGGCCCGGGTGTCGCGTGTGCAGGGCCCCATCCTTTGGGTCCAGGACCGGGTGTCGCGCAGGGAAACGGGGCGGCCCTGTCTTGCGGGCATTGGCACGGCCCTGCCGATCATCATGGTCTCTCTGTCCCGCGCGGCAGATGTGCTTTGGGCAATGGAGGATGGATTGCGATGCAAGGCGTTGGGCGCTGTGATCGGAGAGGTCTGGGGCGATCCACCCGCCCTCGATTTCACGGCAACCAAGCGGCTTGCCATGCGGTCCGAGGCGGCGGATGTGCCGTGTTGGCTCATTCGGCGAGCGGCGGCCCCGAACCTGAGCGCAGCGCGCGACCGTTGGCGAGTGGGCTCTCTGCCCGCCGCACCGCATCCCCACGATGCACAAGCCCCCGGGTTGCCATGCTGGTCGCTCGATCTGTTCCGTTCACGCGGATCCAAACCCGGACAATGGGTGGCCACCTATGACCGGGCGTCGGATCGTCTCGATATCGCTGCCCCAGTTCGCGATGGAGCGCTGGCAGAGGGTGATGGAGCAGCACGGCACCGCGCCACCGGATGACATCCCCATCGTACTCGCCCGCGAGGGGCACCATGGGCCGGTGATCCATGCTGCCAACCGCATCGCGCGGATGAACGGCATCCGCCCCGGATCACGCGTTGTGGATATGCGCGCGATCTGCCCTGAATTGCAGGTGGAATATGCCGATCTTGCCGGAGACCGGACGACGCTGGACCGGCTGGTTCTCTGGGCGCGACGTTGGTGCCCCTGGAGTGTGCGGGACGGCGAGGATGGGCTGATCCTCGACACGACCGGTGCGGATCACCTGTTAGGGGGCGAGGTCGCGATGTTGGTCGAGATGGAAACGCAGCTGTCTTTGCTGGGTCTCAGCGCGCAACTGGCCGTTGCCCCCACATGGGGTGCGGCCTGGGCGCTGGCGCGGTTCGGGCCGGTGCGGTCTGTGTGTGGGGCGAGTGAAGTGGAGGTCAAGCTGGGTGCGCTGCCTGTCACCGGGTTGCGGCTGAACACCGAAACCGTGCAACTCCTGCGCCGCCTGGGGCTGAAAACCATTGGCTCTTTGATGGATGTGCCGCGCCTGTCCCTGACGCGGCGTTTTGTGAAGGCGGGGATGGAGGCCAACCCGTTGATGCGCCTTGATCAGGCTCTGGGCAAGCTGGCGGAACCGGTGGCGAGCGTTGAGGCCAAACCACCCATTCGAGTGCAAAGCCGCCTGGCCGAGCCGATTTTCGATCCCACCCCTTATCTGCCTGAATTGTGTGAAACCCTCTGCGAGGCGCTGAAACAGGCGGGCCAAAGCTGTCGTCGCCTGTATCTGACAATCTACCGCACCGATGGGGAGGTGAGCCATGTGGAAGTGGCGACCTCTGCCGCGACCCGTGATCCCAATCACCTGCATGGACTGTTCCGGGACAAGGTCGAGCGGATCAATCCCGGTTTCGGGTTTGATCTGATCACGCTTGAGGCGGGCGGCGTGGAAGACATGCAGGAAAGCCAGAACAGGCTTGATGGCGGATCGGATAATGATTTGCATCTGACCCGTCTGGTTGACCGGCTGAGCGCAAAGTTCGGCCCCCGTGCCGTGACCTGGCCGGTCTTGCGCGAAAGCCATATCCCGGAACGGGCCGAAGGGGAGGTTACGGCCCTCACCGCCATGGCCGAGACAGTGGAGGCGGCGGTTAAGGAGCGCCCCTTGCGCCTGTTCGATCATCCCGAGGAGGTGAGGGTGCTTTATGCGGTGCCCGAAGGCCCGCCCGCCCAGTTCGTTTGGCGGCGGCAGACCCATCGTGTGACGCGCTACGCCGGGCCGGAACGGATCGCGCCGGAATGGTGGAAAGACCGGCCCGGCACGCGGCTGCGCGATTATTTCAAGGTCGAGGATCAGGCGGGACAGCGCCTTTGGCTCTATCGCGAAGGCCTGCATGAGGATGGACGGGGCGGAGATCCGCGCTGGTTCGTCCATGGGTGTTTCGCATGATGGGGGTGGGACGTGTGCTCAGGGCAGGGCTGTGGGGCCGGTGCCATGCCTGAAATGGACAATCAGCGCCCACGCCGGACCATCGAGGTGGAGGGGTTTCGCCAAAATCCGCGCGCCAATTATGTCGAACTGGGGTTGACCACGTGTTTTTCTTTCCTGCGCGGGGCATCGGATGCCGTGGATCTTGCCATAACGGCAAACATGTTGGGATATGACAAGCTCGGCTGCGCGGATCTCAACACAATGGCCGGGGTCGTGCGGCTTCATGCTGAGGCCCTGAAGGCAGAAATCACCCCTGTCATCGGGTGTCGGCTGCAGTTGGTCACGGGTGAGGAATTCCTCGCCTATCCCCGGGACCGCGCGGCCTATGGGCGGCTCTGCACGCTGCTGTCTAAGGGCAAGATGCACGACCCCGATGGGGAATGGCAGGCCAAGGGCGTGTGCGACATCACGCTGGACGATCTGGCGCGGCATAGCGAGGGGGTGCAACTGATCGCACTGCCGGGGGCGCAACTGGGCCAGTTCGAGGCGGACTTTCGCCGCCTGAAACGCGATTTGCCGACGCTGAGGCACATTGCGGCGAGTTACCTCTATCGCGGCGATGACCGGGCGCGGATCAATCGGCTGGACAAGCTGGCCCAGGCCCATGGCCTGTCCATTCTGGCCACCAATGATGTGCGCTATCACGCGCCCGACCGGCGGCCATTGCACGATGTAATGACCTGCATCCTGCACAAGACAACGATCCATCAGGCGGGCTTCCTGCTCAACGCCAACGCCGAACGGCACCTGAAATCTCCTGACCAGATGGTGCAGCTCTTTGCGGAATGGCCCCATGCGATCCGCGCGACCCGCAAGGTTGCGGATGCCTGTAATTTCGATCTTCGTGAACTGGCTTATGAATACCCAAAAGAGACGGTGCCAGAAGGACGAACGCCGCAAGATTATCTGGAGGAGCTCACCTGGAACGGGGCTGCGTGGCGCTATCCGGATGGCGTTCCGGAGACACTGACAAAGACGTTGCGCAAGGAACTCGCGCTCATCGGCAAACTGGAAATCGCCCAATATTTTCTGACAATCCAAAGGATCGTGAATTACGCGCGTTACGAATGCAAACCGCCGATCCTGTGTCAGGGCAGGGGGTCGGCGGCGAACTCGGCCGTTTGTTTCGTGTTGGGCATCACGGCCGTGGACCCGGCCCAGAACGACCTGCTGTTCGAACGATTCATCAGCGAGGAACGCAAGGAACCGCCCGATATCGACGTCGATTTCGAACACGAGCGGCGCGAGGAGGTGATCCAGCATATCTATGATGAATATGGGCGCGACCGTGCCGCGCTTTGTGCCACCGTGATCCATTACCGCCCCCGTATGGCCGTGCGCGAGGTGGGCAAGGTGATGGGTCTCAGCGAGGATATCACCAGCGCCTTGGCCAAAACCATCTGGGGGTCATGGGGCCGTGAGGTGGGCGCGCGCGAGGCAGAAGAAGCAGGGATTGATCTGAACGATCCACTGATGGCCCGCACGATCAAGCTGGCAGATCAGATGATCGGGATGCCCC
Source organism: uncultured Roseicyclus sp. (assembly GCA_947494975.1). GTDB lineage: Bacteria > Pseudomonadota > Alphaproteobacteria > Rhodobacterales > Rhodobacteraceae > Gymnodinialimonas. The sequence goes on from CANLXA010000002.1 coordinate 782,510, forward strand.
GGCATTTGGGCCAGCATGTGGGTGGCTTCATCCTGACCGAGAAGAAACTGATCGAAACCGTGCCGGTGGGCAACGGAGCTATGCCTGACCGGACATTCATAGAATGGGACAAGGACGATATCGACGAATTGCGTATCTTGAAAGTGGATGTGCTGGCGTTGGGGATGCTGACCTGCATCCGCAAGGCGTTTGATCTTATCGAGGCGCATTATGGGGAGAAACTGACCCTCGCCAGCATCGAACAGGGTGATGAAGCCACCTATGACATGCTGTGCAAAGGCGACAGCCTGGGCGTCTTTCAGGTGGAAAGCAGGGCGCAGATGAACATGCTCCCACGACTGAAACCCAAGACGTTCTATGACCTGGTCATTCAGGTCGCCATTGTCCGGCCCGGCCCGATCCAGGGTGATATGGTGCATCCTTACCTGCGCAGGCGGGCGGGGAAGGAGCCCGAGGATTATCCATCACCCGCCCCACCCCATGATCCGAATGAGCTGCGCAAGGTCCTGTCGCGGACCAAAGGTGTTCCGATCTTTCAGGAACAGGCCATGAAACTGGCAATGGTCGCGGCAGAGTTTTCCCCCGATGAGGCGAACCAGTTGCGCAAGGCCATGGCGACGTTCCGCTCCAAAGGCACCATCGGGGAACTTGAGGACAAGATGGTCAACCGGATGATCAATCGCGGCTATGATCCGGAATTCGCCCATCGCTGTTTCAACCAGATCAAGGGCTTTGGCGATTACGGCTTCCCAGAAAGCCACGCGGCCAGCTTTGCGCATCTGGTCTATGTCTCAAGCTGGATCAAATGCCATTACCCGGATGTGTTCTGCGCCGCACTCCTTAATTCCCAGCCCATGGGGTTTTATGCCCCGGCCCAGATTGTCCGCGACGCCCGCGAGCATGGGAAAATCGTGCGTCCAGCGGATGTGAATTATTCCGATTGGGATAATACGCTTGAGCCCATCTCTCCCGGTGTCTTTGCGGTTCGTCTGGGGCTGCGGCAAGTGGATGGGATGCGCAAAGAGGGGGCTGAGCGCCTTGTCAAAATCCGCGACGCTCCCTTCACCGACCTTGCGGATCTCAAGAAACGCGCTCGGGTGGATGCAGGGACAATCCGCAGGCTGGCGGCAGCGGATGCGATGCGCTCCATGGGGCTGGACCGGCGGCAGGCGCTGTGGGATGCGCGGGCGCTTCACGATGCGCCGAACCTGCCATTGTTTGCGGAGAACCGCGATGAAGGGGAGGAGGTCCGCTTTGACCTGCCCCAAATGCCGATCTGCGAACATGTCGTTGCGGATTATCAGACCATGCGGCTGTCCCTGAAGGCGCACCCGATGTCTTTCCTGCGAAAAAGCATGACGAAACAGGGATATGCGACAACGAAAGCCCTGGAGCAGATGCGGAATGGGCAATCGATGAAGCTCTCGGGCATCGTGCTGATCCGGCAACGCCCCGGCAGTGCGAAGGGGGTCTGTTTCATCACGATCGAGGATGAAATGGGTGTCGCCAATCTGGTGGTCTGGCCCAAGGTGATGGAGACGTTTCGCAAGGTCATCATGCGCGCCAAGATCATTGATGTGCGTGGCGTGGTGCAGCGCAGTGATGATGTGATCCATGTGGTCGCACATCGCCTGATAGACCGCAGCGATGCGCTGGACCGGCTCTCGAATGACCCGATGGCCCCCCCTCTGGCCCGCGTCGATGAAGTCAAACGCGCGTTGCCGAACTCTTCCCATGGGCACCCGCGCAATGTGCGGGTGATCCCGAAATCAAGAGATTTCCATTAGTGCCGTCGCGCCGATGGACCACGGACCGGTCATGCAATAACGATCAAACCGGACACCTCAAGCGGGGGCCAATAAGACAGCGTGCGTCCTTTTCATTGTCTCAGAGAATTACCCGATCTTAGGTTCAATATGCACCAAACCATTCCGATAGGGGCCGCGGCCACGCTGGCCTACGGCAGTGTCTTGATCAACACCATGCCGATCTGGTTGGGCGCGCTTACCGACAAAGCGGACGCAAACGAAGCCTTGCCCGGTCTGTTGGCCAGCATTCTGTTGCTTGCAGCGGCCATCGGATGCGGATCGGCAGAACCGCGCCGGGGGCCCAGCCTGTTCCGCATCTGTTCAATAGGCGTCGTCGGAGGCCTGCCAATCATCGGCGCCATGGCGGAAGCGATCACAAGTGCTTCATTGCTGATTGCGGGCGGCATCTTTGGCATCTCGCTAGGGCTGCTGTTGTATCGGGCGCTGATGGCTTTAATCGCAACCGCTGACCCGGCTCGGTTGATCGGGAACACATTGGCGATTGGTGTTATCGCATCGCTTGTGGTCCTGCTGGCGGTGTCCGTCTATCCAGACGCGATTCTGGCTATCCTGTCGGTACTCAGCCTGATCCCGGCGGCGGCGGCACTTATCCGGGCCGCCTCCGCACCCACAGACCGATTTGACCTTGAAGTAATGAGACCGGGCTGGAGCAGTCTTGGGTTTTTCCCGTTTTTCATAGCGATGGGGGCGTATTGGGTATTTCTTGAAATCTACGCATCCATTCAGGGCCTTGCGACCATCAGCGAGTGGCTTTTTGCAGGGCTGTTGGCCTCCGCCATTGGGTCAACACTGGCGGCGCGGTTGCGGTCGACCGTTCGAAAACACGTATTACTCCTCTCAATGCTTGCCGCCGCTATCACCGGCGCCGCTACGTATCTGACGTCGATACATTGGATGATCGGCGCGACGATCCTCGCCAATGGTTTCTTTCTGTTTTTGTTCTTCTCGCTCTATCTCGGGGCAGTCACGACCGCAGAAGCGGGGCGCCGGATGGCTGTCTACCTTGCAGGCTTCGCGCTTGGGGGTGCTGTCGGATCGATAACGATCACCATGGGTGGATACGTTGCGATGGCGTCTTTCATTTTCCTGTCCGGATGTATCGCCGTGCCCGCGGCTATGTCGTCACGGCCCGGTCCGCTGGCATGATCTCAAGCCCCGCTTTTTCCCAAGCGAGGAGCGCGCGATCTCTGAGGTCGTCATAGCAGGCCAGATCAAGTTCGACATGGGCGTTGTCCTCAAACGAAGGGTAGAGGGCGCGCATTGAGGCGACCTCTTTACTTGCGGCTACCAGATCACCCAATTCAGTGTGAAACCACGCCAGATGGGCGTGGAACCAAAAGAAGCCCGGCATCGGGAAGCGGGTGATCTCCACCAGGGCGGCCTCCATCTGATGCGCCCTGGCGAGGCGCCAGCAATGCACGAAGTGGTACCAACCCGGATGCACTGGGCTGATGGCCATGGCCCGGTCCAGAAGCGCGATCGCCCGCGCTTCATCCCCGATAAACGCGAAGCAGTGACCAATCTCGGCAAGAACGTCGGCATGGCCGTCGTTAAGGCTTAGGGCGCGTTCGGCCGCATCGCGAAATCCCGCCAAATCCCCGCGATAATATCGCGTCAACGCAAGCACCATCTGCGCGAATGCGTCCTGCGGATCGGCGCGGACCGCGCTGCGGGCCGCGTCGTGGGCGAGGGCCAGCGCATCCACGCCCTCACGGGCATTCATGTGAAAGCGATGCTCCTCGATGAGGATCATTGCATAGGCCGACCACCCCTGCGACGCGCCGGGATCCTGCTCAAGCGCCTTGGGAAGGTCTTCACGCAGGGCCGCGTGCATCTCGGGCTCATAACCAACGTAGTAGTCGTGGAATCGCGCCAGGAGGTGATACATTTCCCAGGTCCGCGTACTTCCCGAGCTTCGGGCCTGTCCGATATGATCGGCAACAGCCCCGTACCGGCTGGCCACACGACCGGCCGTCAGCGCCGCCAGTTCATCCTGAATATCGATCAATCCGCTGACGCTGTCGTCACGCTCGAATTGCTCCGTGACCAAGATTTCTCCGGTCGCGGTCGCGCTTACCTGAACTGTGACCCGCAGACGCGGCGACGCACGGCGAACAGAGCCCTCGAGCAGGTAATCGACGCCCGGATCGCGGTGAAGATCCGCGGGGCGGGCCCCGTCTTCTGCCATTTGAACGGAGGTGCGGCGGGAAAACACGAAGAGTTCGCGAAAGCGAGACAGGTTGAAAATCGTCTGTTCGGTCAGACCATCGGCTATGAAGCTGTCCCCGGGATCACCTCCCAACATCCGGAACGGCAGGACGGCGATGGAGGGGCGTCTGTCACCGGTGACGGAGGGCCGCCCGATGCGGGTTCCGAAACTCGCCTGGGTATCGGAATGCACTTCGGCGACAAAGCGAAAGCCGTGTCCATGATGCGTCTTGATGGTATGCTGCGTGCGGCCATCGTCGCCGACAGCATGACGTGTCTCCTTGATCGCCGTCGACAGGCTGGCATCGGAGATAATCCGATCGCCCCAGACTTTTGAGATCAGTTCGTCCTTGCCCACAACTCGGTGGCGATTGCGGATCAGGTGATCAAGCACGCGCAAGGTTTGGGGGGTCAACGGGCGCGTCTCTCCCCCTTGGTGGATCTGGGCCAGATCGCTGTCGATCTCGCAATCCCGAAACTGAACCTTCATCACGTCGCCACCCGCGTCGTCGCCCGGTTCTAATATCATGAGCGACCGCTTTGGCAATTGCTCGGCATTCCTCAGGAAAATCTCAGGTCACGCTCAAGCGCCCCTGTGCGATCACCTCTATCCGTCTCTCATCGCCGGTTGCCCAGATGGGGGCAGGGCACAAGACAGGATAGACCAATGAAGTACCGAAACGCGCTGCCGCAGCTCAACGGCAAGAAGATGTTGACCGAGGCCGGCCTGGAAACGGTTCTGGTGTTCCAGGAAGGCATCGACCTGCCGCTCTTTGCAGCCTTCAAGGCGCTGGAGACGGATGCCGGTGTGGCCGCAGTCAGCCGCTACATGCACCGGCTGGCCGAACTGGCCGTCAAGACCGGACGGGGCTTCATCATGGATACGCCGACGTGGCGCGCAAGCTCGAAATGGGGCCTGGAACTCGGCCTCGACACTGCGGATATGAAGGAAATCCATCGCGAGGCAATTGCCACCCTGCTTGCGCTTCGGCAGACATTTGAAACGCCTGACGCGCCCTTTGTCATCAACGGCGTTGTTGGTCCGCACGGCGATGGCTACGCGCCTGCAACCCAACTTACCGCGGCCGAAGCGCACGATTATTACGCCGAGCAGGCTGGGTGGTTCGCGGAACTGGGCGCAGACATGGTGTCTGGCCTCACCCTCACGTCGATATCCGAGGCGACGGGTCTGGTTCTCGCAGCCCGCGACAGCGACATCCCGGCGGTCGTCTCATTCACGCTTGAAACCGATGGGCGGCTGCCCTCGGGCGAAGGTTTGGCTGATGCGATCAAGGCCGTCGATGCGGCGACGGACGGTTCTGCGGCTTACTTCATGATCAATTGCGCCCATCCCGATCATTTTCGGGACGTCCTTGCCAAGGGCGGCGATTGGATCGGTCGGATCGGTGGGGTCAGGCCGAATGCCTCGCGTCTGTCACACGCGGAATTGGATGTGGCCGAGGAACTTGATGACGGTGATCCCGTCGAACTCGGTCATCTCTACCGCGCGATGTCGGATCAGTTACCGAACCTGACAGTCGTGGGCGGTTGTTGCGGGACCGATCACCGACATCTCGACCAGATCTGCCAAGCACTCGACGCAGCCTGATCTCTGGCAGATGCGCCACCGGATGTCGGTGGGGTGCCTGCCTTCAAAGAAAAAACGGAATTGAAACAATGATATACACCAATATTTTGAGTCGACTGATGATCTCGATCGCACCACGGCGCGCCGCCACCAAAAGCCGCAATCCATCCCGGGATCTTGATCGGTTATCCGATCAAATCCTGCAGGATATCGGGTTGACGCGTGGCGATCGCCCATCCCCCCGCGACCGTAACGCCGCTTACCAAAGCACAAACCAAATTCTGAAACGGATCTGATCGATGTCGGACCATGACTCACAATCAATCGCGGTCTGGGGGCCGAGATATGCGCCATTGTATTGTGCGCTGAGCATCGGCCTCGCCGCCGGTGCGACGATGCTGGTTCCGATGGTGGCCCATGGAACCGGTGATCGCGGCTTTGTCTTGCCTGATCCGCTGACGGACACTGATTTTCTGCATGACGGCGCTCCAGATCAGGCTCTGGTCGAACTGGGCCGCGCGTTGTTTTTTGATCCGATCCTTTCGGGAAATCGCAACATATCGTGCGGCACCTGTCATGATCCGGCCCGTGGCACCGGCGACGACCTATCGCTGTCGATCGGCGAAGGCGGCGTTGGCGCCGGGGCCAATCGGCGTACGGAAGATGGTGTGACCGGCCGTATCCCCAGAAACGCGCAGCCGCTGTGGAACATCGGCGCACGCGAATACGTTTCGATGTTCCATGACGGGCGGTTGGAGCCGGATGCGGATCAGACCTTCCCGAGCGGATTCTGGAGCCCTGCGCGCGAGGATCTGCCCGAAGGTCTGGATAGCCTCCTCGCGGCGCAGGCGATGTTTCCGGTCTTGTCCCATTCCGAAATGGCCGGACAGAAGGGCGAAAACGCGGTGGCGACCGCCGTCGCGGAAGATCGTTTGCAAGACGCGTGGGATTTGCTTGCAGCCCGACTGGCCGAAAATGCCACCTATGCCGAGATGTTTCGCGATGCGTTTCCCGATGCGCCAGATCGTCCCGTTACGTTCGTGAACGCGGCCCGCGCGCTCGCTGCGTTCCAAACGACCGCGTTCCGCTCGGACGAAAGCCCGTTTGACCGCTTTCTCGCCGGGGACTCCGACGCGTTGGAACCCGAAGCGCAGCGTGGCATGGCTCTCTTCTATGGCGAGGCGGGCTGCGCCGATTGCCATTCAGGGCCACTGCTGACCGATCACGGCTTCCACGCAATCGCGATGCCGCAGATCGGGCCGGGCATCGGGCACGGTCAGGATACCGGGTATTGGCGCGCCGCCGGGTTCATGACCCGGCTGGAGGACGAAGGACGCTACCGCGTGACCTTCGATCCATCGGACCTCTTTGCCTTCCGAACCCCGTCACTGCGCAACGTTGCGTTGACGGGCCCCTGGGGCCATGACGGCGCATTCGACGTCCTCGAGAATGTGATCCGCCATCACGTGGATCCGCTTGGCTCGCTCGAACGCTATGACGTGGCATCCGCCGCCCTGCCGCCGCTTGACGATGTGATCGAGGGGACGGGGCTTGGATCGGCATTGATTTTCCGCCCGCTCAATCCCGCCCGTCGGGAGGCGTTCGATTTACGGGACGTCTGGGTTCAGCAAAGCGACGAGCTTCGCGGTCGCATCGCGGCGGAAAACGAACTGTCGCCACAGGCCCGCAGCGACGCGGACATCGCGGCGCTGGTCGCCTTTCTTGAAAGTCTGACCGACCCAAGCGCCATCGATCGCAGCGACCTGATCCCGCAGCACGTGCCCTCGGGTCTCCCACCCCAACCGACGCCGGTCGGCGCCACTGAACAGGGGAGGTAGGCCGGATCACATATCGGACGCGTCCTTCCTTGCGGGGCCCCGCATCCTGGTTGGCCCCCTAACTCGAACGGCCGGTTCATCCGCGTTCAATCCGCCGTTTCCGCATATCGGGCCCGGCACTCTCAACACGACCTTTGCAAACATCACGACAAAAGAAAGCCTCTAAGATGAAACACCTGCTCGCATCCTCTGCACTTGTTCTGCTGGCCCAAGCCAGTGTTGCCCTGGCCGACGGTGGCGCATCCGCCGGCGCCGCAAATTCGGCCGAGCCAACCCGCGTGGTCTACGACCCCGTCGAACAGATGACGTTGACCTTTGTCTTTCATATCGACGAAGGGATGGCCGAACAGGACGTTTTCTATGAAATGGTACCCGGCTCCGGTGAAGTGTTCCGCCCCACCGCGGCAACCAGAGACATGGATGCGCCGCTCTATGCCCCCGCCATCGAGGTTCCTCACAACTTCCTCGACACGTCCGATACCGGCCCGTATCCAATCGGTCGCCCGCTCGGACTGACCCTGGGCGACTGGTTCGCAGCGGAAGGAAGCGGAACCTACATTTGCGAAGATGGCACGGGGACGCTGGACCTGGAATTCGCCAACCTGGTTCCCAACGGCGTCTATACGATTTGGCACGATTTCATGGTCTGGCCGCCGACCGAGCCTTTCATCGGCACCTATGATCTGCCATTCGGCGCACGCGACGGATCGGAAAACATGTTTGTTGCCGATGAAGCTGGGTCAGCCCATTTCGTGCGCACGGTCTCGCCCTGCCTGCAATTGTCGGGCGAGCATCTTCTGGCAGATCTGGGCCTCGCCTGGCATTCGGACGGCGAAACTTACGGGCCGCTGCCCGGTGAATTCTCGACCGTGACCCACGTCCAGATGTACGTGACGTTGCCGCCGCGAACCGGCCTGTAAACTCCAGCGCCCGGGGCAAAGGCCCCGCCTGGCTCCCGGGCGCTCTCCCTTCAAACAACCAACTCGACTTTCGGGTTGCACCTGCCCCCCTCCCGGCGACCCGCCGGTCATCAACGTATAGATCAGAGCTTGCCATGAAACGCCTCATCCTCGCCTATGCCATCGGCTGTTACGTACTGTTCGGCATTGTCTTCGTTTGGCTGGCCGCCTTTTTGCAGAACTTCGGGGGTCTTCGGGGCCCGGCGGAGGATTCGTTGGCGGTCTCGGTCGCGGTTAATCTCGCAACGATTACTCTGTTCGGTGCCGGCCATAGCGTCATGGCGCGGCCGGCCTTCAAGCGCCTTTGGACACGCATTGTCCCACCGGCGGCCGAACGGGCAACCTATGTACTCCAATCCTCGCTGCTTCTGGCGTTGATTTTCTGGCAGTGGCGGCCAATTCCAACAGTGATCTGGCAGGTCGACGGCGTCTTTGCCTGGATCATCTACGGCGTCTTCGCGCTTGGTGCGGCATTTGTCCTGCTTTCGACAATCTTGCTTGGCCATTTTGAGTTCGTAGGCCTGTCCCAGGCTTGGCAAAATCTGAAAGGTGCATCGCAGACGCCGCCGGCATTCCGAACGCCGATACTTTACCGCATCGTGCGGCATCCGCTGCAACTTGGCTTGATCATCATGATGGCAGCGACGCCGCTGATGACTGCCGGGCACCTGCTCTTTCTGCTGGCGATGGTCGTCTACATCGCGATCGGCCTGCAATTCGAGGAACGAGCGCTCCTGCGTGAGTTCGGGTCAACCTATGCGGAGTATCGCCGCCAAGTCCCGATGTTGATCCCGAACCCCTTTCGCCAGGTTTACCGACGTCCGGCGGCAGACTGAGGGTCACTCGGCGGGTGCGGCAGATGTCCAGCTGAACAACGACGCCCCCGGGGCGGGACGCCGTGTGCCCACCTCCAGATTACAGTGTCCTCCATTCCCTCGAACCGCGTCGGCGACGACGCTTCAGGATATTATCCAATGACCACCATCGATATTTCAAGCAACTCCCCCCGTGTTCTAAAGCGTCTGGTCCAGACCATGTCCAAGGCCGAGGGATGGGCGCTCATCCGTCTCGCCGCGCCGTTGACCGGCCTTGCCTTGGTGAACATGGCGATGAGTGTGACCGATACGCTGATGACGGCGTCCTTTGGCACGGAAGCGCTGGCCGCGGTGGCCGTGGGCAGCGACTTCTACTCCATCATCTTTTATCTTGCCGTCGGATGTATCGGCGGCCTCGCCCCACTCTACGCGGCAGCACACGCGGCGGGCGATATGGAGAAGCTGGCAAGGCTCAGAACCGCTGGTGCGTTTGTTTGCGCAGCATTGGCTCTGCCGCTCTGTGCGATCCTGTGGAACACGCCGATGGTCCTGCGCGGTCTCGGCATCGACCCAACTCTGGTCGAAGCCGGAACGGGGTATGTTCGCGCAATGGCGGTCACGCTGATCCCCATGCTGGCGGTCGGCGTGCTTCGCACGCGATTGACCGCTATCGAACGCCCCGGTGTGATGTTGCGGATCACCCTGTGTGCGGTTCCGTTGAATGCCGTTTTCAACTACGCTTTGATGTATGGGGCATTTGGCCTTCCGGCACTTGGCGTAACCGGCGCCGGTGTCTCGTCCCTTGTTGTCGGACTCCTGACGCTAGCCGCGCTGACCCGCGAGGTCAGGCGGGCCGGGGATGGGGGTTTGGGGCGCGTCGCCATAAGCGATGTTTTCGAGATTTTCCGAATTGGCATTCCCATCGGCATCGCCACATTGGCGGAGGTCGGGCTGTATCTTGGGGCCACGATTTATGCCGCGTCCCTGTCAGTGACCGATGCCGCCGTCCATTCGGTTGTGATCCGGTTGGCCGGCGTCAGCTATGCATTCTATTTTGGCGTGCAGCAAGCCGCGATGACCCGAATGGCGCGCACCGATCCACTGCCCGACCGCAGGCGCGAAGTAATGGGCACGTCGATGGCAGTGGGTGTTGCCGTTGCTGTTTGGCTTTGCCTGTCGATCATCGCAATCGCATCACCCTTGGCAAACTTCATGCTGGGTACGTCGACTCCCTCGGCGGTGAGCATGGCCACGTTCGCCATTGCAATATTGGCTGTGACCGAGCTTTTCGGCCCTGCGGGCGCAAGCGCGGCAGGGTTGCTTCGCGGCCTGAAGGTGACCCGGCCTGTCATGGCATATTCCTTGTTTGGAAATTGGGTCGTTTCGGCCCCTCTTGTACTGCTCATGACTAAGGTCTTTGAATGGGGTGTTGTCGGGATCTGGATCGCGATGGCCACTGGTACAATCGTGTATTCGGCCTTGTGCATTCTAGCCCTGTGGCAGCGTGCCCGCGCGGACCCGGGTTGATTTCAAGGCTTGTCATTCGATCGGCCTGGCTACAACAAAACGGCCCAACGCCGCCGTCCGACATGCGGCGACCTTGACGGTGGAGAAGCGTGGACATACACCAGCCAATGTTGAGCGGGCGTTGTGTAATGGTAAGACCCTTGCCTTCCAAGCAAGAGATGCGGGTTCGATTCCCGCCGCCCGCTCCAAACCTCTGACGATTGGCGCTTTGTGAGGCTGCGACGTTGGGTCAAAGACGATCCTACGGCTCATATTTTCGCAGCTATTTCAGAGATATAGGGTGAGAGCTAACGGTTTTCGGACGTTCTGTCGCCCTTGCGGGGGGCGTCCCGCTTGGGTATCCATCATCAACCTTGGATTGAGTGACTATGGCCGCCAACGAACCCCTACCGCCAAGTGCTGCAAGCGTGCCGCCAAAACCGGCCCCCGGCGCGTCGGACGAGCGTGAGGCATCCAAGCGGATCAGTAGCCTTGCGGACCTGCTGCCGTTCCTGTTGCCCTACCGGCTGATGCTCCTTGGCGCGGGCGCGGCGTTGATCCTGACGGCGATGGTGTCACTCGCATTGCCGCTGGCCGTACGACGGGTGGTGGACGGGTTCGAAACCGAGAGCGCCGAACTGCTCGACCAGTACTTCCTGGCGGCCCTTGGCATCGCCTGCCTTTTGGCTGTGGGCACGGGCCTGCGCTACTATCTCGTGACCCGGTTGGGCGAACGGGTGGTCGCGGATATCCGCAAAGCCGTATTCGATCGTATGATCGGGATGAGCCCGGCCTTCTATGAGCGGATCATGACAGGCGAGGTACTCAGCCGGATCACCACCGACACCACACTTCTATTAAGTGTCATATCCTCCAGCGTTTCGGTCGCCCTGCGCAATCTTCTGATCCTCATAGGGGGCATCGCCCTCATGCTCTGGACGTCCCCGAAACTGACTGGCGCGGTCCTGCTGATCGTGCCTTTGGTGATCATCCCAATTGTGGTTCTGGGCCGCCGCTTGCGGGTGCTGAGCCGCGAGAACCAGGACTGGATCGCGGAAAGCTCCGGCAATGCGTCCGAAGCATTGCTGGCAGCCCAGACTGTGCAGGCCTTTACCCACGAACGCCCGTCTGCCACGCGGTTTGCCGATGTCACGGAGCTCTCGTTTGATAGTGCCCGCAAGCGCATCGCGACGCGGGCCGTGATGACCGTGATCGTGATCACCCTGGTTTTTGCGGGGATTGTCGGCGTGCTCTGGGTCGGGGCGCGGGATGTGCGCGCCGAAGCGATGTCCATCGGTGCCCTCATTCAGTTCCTGATCTATGCCATCATGGTGGCCGGATCGGTCGGTGCCCTATCGGAAATCTGGGGCGAGCTTCAGCGCGCATCGGGGGCGACGGAACGGCTGATCGAGCTTCTGGGCGCCGACGATAATGTGGCAGATCCCGATATTGGCCGGGCTCTGCCCAATGGCGGCCGGGGCGAGATTGCCTTCGATGCGGTGCGCTTCCATTACCCGACCCGGCCTGAAATCGCAGCGCTGGATGGGGCGAGTTTTACGGTCAAGCCCGGTGAAACCGTGGCTCTTGTCGGGCCGTCCGGTGCTGGCAAGACAACCGTTCTGCAACTGCTCCTCCGGTTCTATGATCCCGATAGCGGGCAGATTTCGCTCGATGGCGTTCCGCTAACGGATATGGCGCGCGATACGTTCCGACGTGCCATTGCGCTGGTTCCCCAGGACCCGGTGATTTTTGCAGCTTCGGCGCGGGAAAACATCCGTTTCGGGCGTCCGGAGGCGTCGGATGCCGAGGTAGAAGCAGCCGCCAAGGCCGCCGCCGCCCATGACTTTCTGGAGAAGCTGCCGCACGGATACGACACCTATGTGGGCGAACGCGGCCTGATGCTGTCGGGCGGGCAGAAGCAACGTATCGCGATTGCCCGTGCGATCTTGCGCGATGCACCGATCCTGCTTCTGGACGAGGCGACAAGTGCGCTGGATGCAGAAAGCGAGCGCGCGGTTCAGGACGCCGTGGGCGAGTTGTCGAAATCCCGCACCACGCTGATCGTCGCGCACCGTCTTGCGACGGTGAAACAGGCTGACCGCATCCTCGTGTTCGAGGACGGCAAGATCGTGGCGGAGGGCACCCATGAGGCACTTGTGGCCGAAGACGGGCTCTATGCCCGGCTGGCGCGCCTGCAATTCACCGCCGGTCTCGCCGCCGAGTAGTGCCAAACGTCGCGTAATTGTTGCACCTGTGGTCCGTTTCCCCGATGCTCTATCCAGTTGAGGTGCCGCGATAAGGCGCCCATGGGAGAGATAGGGGAGGGGGCCATGGCACGTTTTGCCACGCTCGAAGATGTCAAGACAATCGAACGCGATATGCCATGGCCGGATTGCCAGCCCGCGGTCACGTTGTACGAGCAACTGACGAAAACCAAGGACGCGTTTGGCGCCCTGAATGCCGTGTCATTCCAACTTCAATCGGGCCCCACGGATGCGGCGGAGACGTTGAACTGGGGCGAATTGCATGGCCGTGTCAGCCAGGCTGCGAACCTCTTTCGGTCGCTTGGTGTCGGACCGACCGACACCGTCGCCTATATCCTCCCGAACTGTAACGAGGCCGTTGTCACCCTTCTGGGCGGCGCGATTGCCGGCATCGCAAACCCGATCAACCCGCTGTTGGAGCCCGAGCAGATCGTCTCCATCCTACGCGAAACCGGCGCGAAGGTTGTGGTCACGCTCAAGTCCTTTCCCAAAACCGACGTCGGCCAGAAGGTGAATGAAGCCGTGGCTTCGGCCCCAGGTGTCGAGGCGGTGCTTGAGGTTGACCTGCTGCGATATCTGACCGGGATCAAGAAGCTGATCGTGCCGCTCCTGCGGCCCAAGAACCCGGCGCAGCACACGGCCCGCGTTCTTGATTTCAACGCCGAATGCGCACGGCAACCGCGAGAGTTGAGTTTTGAGGATGTCCGCGAAGACCGCGTCGCGTGTTACTTCCATACCGGCGGAACGACCGGCATGCCCAAGGTGGCGCAGCACACCTATTCGGGGATGATCTACAACGGTTGGATCGGCCAGACGCTGCTGTTTACCGAAACCGATACGGTGATCTGCCCCCTGCCGCTGTTCCACGTGTTTGCCTGCCATGTGATCCTGATGGCGATGGTCGTCTCGGGTGCGCATGTGGTGTTTCCCACGCCGCAGGGCTATCGCGGCGAAGGTGTGTTCGACAATTTCTGGAAGTTGGTCGAACGCTGGGGCGTGACATTCATCATCACGGTTCCCACCGCCATCGCTGCCATGATGCAACGCCCCGTGAACGCCGATATTTCAACCGTGAAAACCGCGTTTTCCGGCTCCGCGCCGCTGCCGGTGGAGCTGTTCAATCGCTTTGAGAAATCCACGGGCGTGACCTTGATCGAAGGCTATGGCCTGACCGAGGCCACATGCCTTGTTTCCTGCAACCCGGTCGAGGGGGAGAAGAAAATCGGCTCCATCGGCGTGCCGTTTCCCCACACGGATGTGAAGATCCTGATGGAAGGGGCCGACGGCTTGCAGGAATGCGAACGTGACGTCGTGGGCGAGATCTGCGTTTCAAATCCCGGTGTCATCCCCGGTGGAACCTATACGGAGGCCGCCAAGAACGAGGGTCTCTACTATCACGAGACTTATCTGCGCACCGGCGATCTGGGTCGGATAGATAACGATGGCTACCTCTGGATCACGGGCCGGGCGAAAGATCTTATTATCCGGGGGGGCCACAATATTGATCCCGCGGAAATCGAAGAGGCACTTGCCGGGCACGAAGCCGTGGCAATGGCGGGCGCAATCGGTCAGCCGGATTCCTTCGCCGGCGAGTTGCCGTGCGTTTACGTGGAACTTGTCGACGGGGCCGAGGTGGATGAGGCCGAACTTCTGGCCTTTGCGGCGGAGCATATCCATGAGCGTGCCGCGATCCCCAAGCATCTGGAAATCGTCGATGAATTGCCCAAAACAGCCGTGGGAAAGGTCTTCAAACCGGATCTCCGCAAGATGGCGATTACCCGGATCTACAATGGTGCCCTTGAAGCAGCGGGCCACAGCGCGCGGGTGATGGAGGTGCGCGAAGACAAGAAGCGCGGCTTGGTGGCCCATTTGGATCGTAATGGCGAGAGAGACGACGCCGGGATTACAAAGGTTCTGGGTGAGTTTACCCGTCCCTGGGATTGGCGGGATTAATGCGTGATTTGAGCGGCTTGTGACGCGGCCCCTAATCGAAAATACCGTTGCGCGCCGGTTGTTCCTGGACCGACACGCACTGATGGAGGCCCCATCCGGTCCAGCGAAGGGGCAGGGACTGGCGGACCTGATCACGCGGCTCGGCTTCGTTCAGGTCGACAGCGTCAATACGTTTGCGCGGGCCCATGACCTTATCCTGTGGTCCCGTCGGCAGACCTACCGCCCCGAGAGCCTGCGGTGGATCAATGATCGGGCAAGGGCGACGTTCGAGCATTGGACTCACGATGCGTCCATCGTCCCAATCCAGTACTTCCCGATGTGGCGCATGCGATTTGACCGTGACCGCGCGCGGTTGCGTCATCGATGGAAAGATTGGCACGGCCAGGCGTTTCACGCGGAGATCGAGAAAGTCCTGACACATGTGTCGGATCATGGTGCCTGTTGCACCGCCGATATCGCCGAGGATCAAGCCGAGAAATCAACGGGTTGGTGGGATTGGCGCCCATCGAAGGTCGCGCTGGAATATCTTTGGCGTTCGGGTGAACTATCGATCACCAAACGATCAGGGTTCCGTAAATTCTATGACTTGAGCGAGCGGGTAATCCCCCCGGAGTTCCTGAATGCGCGCGAGGACGACGCTGCCATCATCGATTGGGCGTGCACCTCGGCGCTGGATCGGTTGGGGTTTGCAACCAGCGGCGAGTTGGCCGCGTTTTTTGACCTGATCACACCGATCGACGCCAAGGATTGGATGACCCGCGCGGCAGCCGAGGGGCGCGTGGTCGAGGTTGATCTGGCATGCGTCGGTGGGAAATTGCGTCGGTCGGTCATGTGGCCCCAAGATCTGGAAACGCTGGATAAGTTACCAGAAGCATCTCCCCGTACACGAATCCTTTCGCCGTTTGATCCGGCCTTGCGAGATCGCAATCGTGCGGAGCGATTGTTTGGCTTTCACTACAGGATCGAGATTTTCGTGCCCGAAGCCAAGCGGCGGTATGGCTATTATGTTTTCCCGGTTCTGGAAGCCACACGGCTGATCGGCAGGATCGACATCGCGCGTAACGGCGAACGCCTGGCGGTCCGCGCCTTTTGGCCCGAAAAAGGGGTGCGTATGGGATCCGGGCGACAGGCCCGGCTTGTAGCCGAGCTGGAGCGGGCAGCACGATTTGCGGGATGCTCTGATCTTGATATCGCGTCTGATTGGATCCGTGAAACGGCCCGACGCCGTTGACACAGAACTGCCGGATGCGGTTCCCTCGGAGTCGCTTATCCACAGGATGCGAGATGGCTTTGTCGCTTTGGTTCAGTGCGTTTCGGCGCGACATTCACGTGGTACGCAGGACGATCACCGCTGCCGCGTTGCTCCTGAGTGCATGCACGCCGACGACCAACACGGCCATCGGCCCCTGCGCGCGGCCCGATATGGCCTTTGCCGGTGACGTACTCCTGCATCAGATCATCCAATCCGAGGCGGCCGCGCGCCCAACTGGGTTCGGGCCAGCTTTTCAGGGGATCTCCCGCGCCTTGTCGCGGGCGAGTGTTAGCGTTGTCAATCTTGAAGGTCCGACTGCCCGGAACATTGGCCCGAACGGGCGCGAAACGCAGGATCCCGGCAGCATCTTCGACAATCGCATCTATTCCGGCTTCCCGCGTTTCAACTATCATCCCTCGATCGCGGATGTCCTTCGGAACACGGGCGTTGATGTGGTGCAAACCGCAAACAATCATGCGCTGGATCGCGGCGCCTCGGGTGTTGATCGGACGCTACAGGTGCTTGCCGAAGCCGGTCTACAGACAACGGGCACGAGGCAAGCCATCGTACAGCAACGCTGGCACGCCATCCGATCGGTCGGCGGTATCCAGGTTGCGTTTCTGGCTTGCACATATTCGACTAATGGGCTGCAAGATTCCCTGCAGAAGGTCTTGGGATGTTACAGTAATTCGCCATCTGTCCCCAATCTTATCCAAAGCCTCGTGCAACAGGGAGATATCGATGCGGTGGTGCTTTTGCCCCATTGGGGAACGGAATACTCAAACCGCCCGACACAGCGCCAGCGCCGATTGGCGCAGGCGGCGGCCGATGCCGGGGCCATCGCGGTTGCGGGCGCCCATCCCCATGTCCTTCAGCCCCTAGAGACCGTTACTGCACGGGATGGGCGACAGGTTCCGGTGGCCTATTCCCTCGGGAACCTGATCTCATCGCAATGGACATTGGAGCGCCGAACCGGCGCTATCCTGTATCTTGACCTAGGGCGAGATGGGGCAGGTCGGATTGTCGCGACCTCACCACGATACATGCCAACACGTGTTGAGCGATTCGTTGGCCGTGGCGTCGCGGTATTTCCGGCGGCTGAGCTGCCTCAGGGCGCGGCCAGCCTTGCGCATGCGCTGCGTATTCTCGGGTCCGGCATGGTCGATCCGGATGGATGCCCCAGCGCACCTTAATCGGACCGTCTGACGCCTCGGCTGAATGTGGACAGCGCGAACAAGGTGGCGGCCGCACAGGCAATTGCGGGCCCGGCCTGCAAATCGAATTGCCATGCGGCGCCGATCCCCACGAGAACTGAAACCATGCCGCCGATCGTGGCCAATACGGCCATGCGCTCCGGCGTATCCGCAAAGGGCCGCGCCGCGGCGGCCGGGATGATAAGTAGCGCCGCAATCAACAAAACGCCCACAACCTTGATCGCAACGGCCACTGTAAGCGCCAAGGCCAGGGTGATCACCAATTGCTCCCGACGCGGATTGATTCCCGCTGCCTGGGCCAGTTCGGGCGACACGGTCGCGGTCAACAGAGCCTGCCAGCGCCACCATAGCAGGACGAGGACAAGCCCAGCACCGCCCCAGATCAGCCCAAGATCGCTGGCCTGGACAACCAATATATCCCCGAACAGAAACGCAGATACATCCACCCGGACACCGGGCGTGAGCGAAACCGCCACCAGCCCCACCGCCAACGCACCATGGGACAAGACGCCCAATGTCGTATCGGCCGCACGTGCCCGTGACGTGAGTGCGGAGACGGCCAGGGCCATCGCAAACGACGCCACCAATGCGCCAATGAAGACCGACAGATCGAATGCCAGCGCGAGGGCAACGCCCAGGATTGCGGCATGGGCGGTGGCATCGCCGAAATAGGCCATGCGTCGCCACACGACGAAACTTCCCAAGGGGCCGGCGGCGAGGGCCACGCCGAGCCCGGCGAGTACCGAACGGGTCAGGAAATCATCGAGCAACGCGTTCATTCAGCGGCCTCGTGATCATGCGAGTGATCGTGATCATGGGCGTGCCGATAAAGTGCAAGCGCCCCTTGCGTGCCGGTGCCGAACAACGCGCGGTATTCCGGTGCCGAGGCGACTTGTTCAGGATGTCCTTCACAACAGATATGACCATTCAGGCAGATCACCCGATCGGAGGCCGCCATCACCACATGCAGATCATGGCTGACCATTAGAACGGCGCACCCGGTTTCCGCCCGGACGTCTTCGATGCGTTGATAGAAGGATGCGGCGCCGGGCTGATCCAGCCCCTGGGTCGCTTCGTCCAGAATAAGCAGATCGGGCGTCGACAGAAGGGCGCGGGCCAGCATGACCCGCTGCATCTGGCCGCCTGACAGATCCGTCATTTGTTTGGATGCCTGCGTCGAACATCCCGCGGTTTCAAGAGCTTGGATAGCGTCGTTGTCCCGAATTCTCTGCGGCAGGTCGAGAAAGCGGCGCACGGTCAGGGGCAGCGTTGGATCCAGTGCGAGGGATTGAGGAACGTAGCCGATCCGCAGGCTCCGCGCGCGGGTCAAAGTGCCCGCAGATATTGGTGTTGCCCCGATCAGGGCCCGCAGCAGGCTGGATTTTCCCGAACCGTTGGGCCCCACGATTGTGACAATTTCGCCCCGCATGATGCTGAAATTCACGTTGTGCAGAACGCGGGTCTGCCCATGGGTCACCGCAAGTCCCCGGGCCGTTATCAGCGCGCTCACGATGCGTCGCCCGTGCAATTTGGGCATAAGCCAAGCGCTTCGATCGTGGCGCGTTCGATGGTGAACCCGGCCGGCTTCGCCGTCTGTGCCAGGGTATTGCGGGCCGGGGCCGCCGAAATCTCGGCGACTGCGTTGCACAGGCGGCAGATCAGGAAGGCCGGCGCGTGGTCTTCGGCGGCATGAGCACAGGCTACAAAGGCGTTCAGTCGTTCGATCCGGTGGGCAAACCCGTTGGTCGTCAGAAAATCGAGCGCACGATATGCGACCGGGGGCTGCGCATTCTGGCCGTCTTCACGTAGGTGCCCCAGAATGTCATATGCCCCCATAGCGCGATGTTTTTCCAACAGGATTTCCAACACGCGCTGTCGGATCGGGGTGAATTGCAAACCCTCGCTCGCGCAACGTGCCGCAGCAGCATCGACGGTCGACCGGATGCAATGCGCGTGGTTGTGGGGGGTGAAGCTAATCGTCGTCATTTCGGGTTGATATGATATAACATCGCGCGTATCAAGCGGACGTTATAACATAACATGAGGTTCCCGTGATGCTCCGCTTCCTTGCCCTGTCCGCCGCTTTCGCCAGCCCCGCTTTGGCCGACATGCCCCGTGTCGCAACCGATGTGCCGCCGGTGCATTCGCTTGTCGCCCGGGTGATGGACGGCATCGGCACGCCGGAATTGATCGTGCCGCCCGCCGCGTCTCCGCACGATTTCGCCCTGCGCCCGTCAGATGCACGACTTTTAGAGGAAGCCGATCTGGTGATCTGGATCGGTCCGGAACTGAGCCCGGCTGTGACCCGCGCGATCGAGGCGTTGAGCGAGGCGGAAATCCTGACGCTGTTGGACGTTGCGCAAACGCAAGTCCTCGGGTTTCGGGAGAACGCCATATTCGAGGAGCACGACCACGATCACGAACATGACCACGATGATGAGCACGACCATGACGGGCGCGATCCCCATGCTTGGCTGGATCCTGAAAATGCGGTGATCTGGCTCCCGGAGATTGCCCGTGTCTTGGGCCGCGCGGATCCGCAGAATGCCGACGCCTATCTCGAAAATGCTCGCCAGGCTGCCGCGGATGTGCAGGCCCTGCAGACCGAGATTTCAGGGCGGATGGCCGGTTTGGCCGACCGGCCATTCATCGTCTTCCATGACGCGTATCACTATTTCGAAGCGCGTTTCGATGTGGAGGCAACGGGCGCTATAGCCCTTGGTGACGCTGAAGTTCCCGGTCCTCGCCGCTTGGCGGAAATTGAGGTCGCCGTGCGCGATCAGGGCATCAGGTGCGCATTCGCGGAACCGCAATTCAACACTAATCTGGTAGACGTCGCTTTCGCCGGAGCCGGTGCCCGGATCGAGGTCATCGACCCGCTTGGCAGTACGTTGCAGCCGGGCCCCGACCTATATCAAGAGATGCTGGATGGCATCGCGACCTCGTTTGAGGCCTGCCTAGGCGCGGAGTGAGGCGGGCAGGTCCGCCAAACGCCCACCGGAATCCAGATCAAGCGCAGACTGCCAGAGTGTCCGAGCCCGGATGAGGGGCGTATCACGGGCGGTGGTCTTGCATCCGTCCGGGAGAGATATGGGGGCGTCCCACGCGGCACCCGGAAGGTCACGCCACTCGACATCCAGGTGGATCGCGCTGTGATCGAACAAACCCCGCAAGGCGCGCGCGGGAAGGCTTGCTCCGAGTGTGACCAGGGCGGAATGGGTGACGGCTCCGTTTGGCGCCATCACCTTGCCTCCGATCCGCACGCCTTCGATCAATTGCGCAATCCCGCGCGCGTGGTAGCCAACATGGGCAACAACGTGGGCCCGCGTCCAGCCGGGCCGTGCAGAAGAGTTCGAGAGCGCGTCATCCGGCAAGCTGTTGAGGAGGCGTGCGAAATAGGCCGTTCCCCGGCGCGCCAACAGCAATGTGTCGGCGGGCGCTTCGGCTGCGTCATAGCGTGCGCCGCCACCCTGGCGTGCGATCAGGGCGGCGCGATCACTGGTTGTCGACATGCGTACGCGCGAAATGCAGCCGTTCCATGATCGGCGCGTCGGAAAACCGGAACAGATCAAACCGCGTTTCTGCCTGAAGGCTCCACGGAACCCAGGACGGGATGGTGAACAGATCACCCTTGTCCAATACGTGCCGCGTGCCGTCGATCTCCACCCCCCCCCGCCCATCGAAAACCTGAAACACAGTTGATCCAACCTCGCGCCGCGCAGGCGTGTCGCAGCCTTCCCGCAGGCGATGGAATTCGCATCGGATCGTCGGCATCACATCACCGCCGGTGGTCGGGTTCACGTATCGGATCGCGGCGTGTCCGTGTTCGAACGTCGCTGGCTGGCCTTCATCTTCCAGCAACAATTGCTCGGTGAGCGCGCGGTCGGTGTATTCCCAACGAAAGGCGGCAAGCGGGCTCGAGACGGTATCCTGAAGGCCAGACAAGGGCCGCAGGCCCGGATGCGCCCAGAGCCGCTCGCCCCGTGAGAAGTTGGGCGTGGCATAGTCCGTTACCCGCTCCGAGCCAAACTCGAAGAAGCCCACATCCATCTGCTGCGAAAACGGAATATCCAATCCGTCAATCCACGCCATCGGCGCGTCGCGGTCATTGTGGTGGCCATGAAACCGCCACCCGGGCGTCAGCAACAGATCGCCCCGCGACATCCGAACAGGGTCGCCATCCACAACCGTCCAGACGCCTTCGCCTTCGACCACGAAGCGGAACGCGTTTTGCGAGTGGCGGTGTTCGGGCGCGGTTTCGCGAGGCATCAGGTACTGGATCGCGCACCACAGCGTGGGTGAAATATAGGCATGGGGCGCAAGGCCCGGATTGGCCAACCCGATGGCCCGCCGCTCCCCGCCGCGCCCCACAGGCACCAGTGTTCCGGCCGCTTCGGCCAACGGCAGAAGATTGGCCCAATGCCAGATATGGGGCACCGCCTTCGGCGCCGGGTGCATCGGCATCAGATCACCCAATTGCGTCCATAGCGGGATCAGCGAGTGTTCCGCAAACCCCTGATAAAGAGCCCGTAATTCAGGGCTGTCTTCCGGCTGCATCCCATGGGCGACACTTTCGTGGGTCTCTTCATTCATCGGCGATGCTCACGCTCAGATCTGGCAACCCGGAGATGGAAACCACCGCCGTGTCGCCCGGCGATAGCGCTCCCACGCCCGCAGGTGTGCCCGTCATGATCAGATCGCCGGGTGCGAATTCGATGAGCCCCGACAGGCACGCGATCACCTCAGGCACCGACCAGATCATGTCGGCAAGATCGCCCCTTTGCTTGACCTCGCCGTTGCGGGTCAGTTGGATCAGCCCTTGGTCGAGATGCCCGATATCGGCCACCTTATGGATCGGCCCCACCACGGCGGAGCGGTCGAAGCCCTTGGCCATATCCCACGGGCGGCCTGCCTTTTTCGCGGCGGTTTGAAGATCACGACGGGTCAGATCGTTGCCGCAGGCATAGCCGTAGACGTGCTCAAGAGCGTCAACCTCGGAAATGTCGCGTCCACCGGTGCCGATGGCGACGACCAGTTCCGCCTCGTAATGCAGGTTTTCGGTGCCGGACGGGTAGGGGATCGTTGTGCCATCCTCCACCAACGCATCCGCCGGTTTGGTGAAGAAAAACGGCGGCTCCCGGTCATCATGGCCCATCTCGCGGGCATGTTCGGCATAGTTGCGCCCCACGCAGAAGATGCGCCGCACAGGCAGGCGCATGATCTCCCCGGCCACCGGCGCACTGGCCTGAGGGGCCGGGTCGAATACGTAACCCATTCAAAGTCCTCCCATTTCGGGCGGCAGCCCGTTTGACCGGTAGATCCAGGTCAGTTGATCATACCAATCCCGCGGTGTCATGGATCGCATGATTTCGTTCCGCACCGCCGCCTGAGCGCCTGCGGGATGATAGATATGATCGCCGATCAGGCGGGAATTCATCTGCACCCGCGCGGTGCGCGTGGCACGCATGTTCTGATAGCAGGTCAGGGCGGCCTCCAGATCCTCATGGGTATCCAGCGCGACGGCCAACGCGACGCCGTCTTCCATTGCCTGGCAGGCCCCTTGGGCAAAGTATTGCAGCATCGGGTGAGCCGCGTCGCCGAGAAGCGCCACGCGCCCATCTGTCCACCGGCTGACCGGATCGCGGTCGCACAACACCCACAGTTTCCAGTCGCGCCCATGTTCGATCACGGCGCGCGCCCTCGGATGCACATGGTCGAACCCGACGGCAACCTCCTCATGGGTGACTGGTTGGCCCGAGACGGGTTCGGACACATCCCGATGGTAGGTAACGACGAGGTTGAACTCGGTTCCGCCGGTTAGCGGGTAATGCACGATATGGCAATTCGGTCCGGCCCAGAGCGTGGCCGCGTTCAGGCGCAGATCTTCCGGCATGGCGTCGCGTGGAATGACAGACCGGTACGTCGTGTGGCCCGACACACGCGGTGGTCCATCATCCAGCATCTGTGCCCGGATGGGGGAGCGTAACCCCTCCGCCCCGATCAGCGCGCGCCCGGTCAGGTCCGGCTGGCCCTCGAAATGGAGGGTGACGGAAGCATCCTCTTTCGAATAACCCGTCACGCCATGGTCGGTCCGAAGCTCAACCAGTGGGCTGGTCGCGCAGCGGTCCAGAAGCAACTGATGCAATTGCGCCCGGTGCACGACCGCGTAGGGATTGCCAAAATGCGCGCGGAAATCATCCGTCAGGGGGATCTGGGTGATCTCCTCGGCGGTTTCGGCATCCATCAGGCGCAGCGCATCGATGAACACGGCCGTTTCCCGCATCTGCGGGCCGATACCCAAGGCATCAAAGCAATGGAATCCATTGGGTCCAAGCTGAATTCCGGCGCCAATCTCGCCGAATGCGCGGCCGCGCTCGCACACGATTGACGGGATATCCTTGCCCGCCAGTGCGGCGGCCGCAGCCAGCCCGCCGATGCCGCCACCGGCTATGAGGATTGGATCCGTCAAGTCGCGCCTCTCCACAAAACAATAAGTATGCATATTACTTGTGGCGCAACCGGTCAAGCCGGGGCGGCGATTTGGCGGCGGGGCCATGGCCGCGCATATTCTTTGTCGCTAAGGTGAACGGCAATCTTTCAAGAAGGGTGGGGCGGACAATGAAATTGGAATTTCATCACATCAACTTTGTCTCGCGCGACGTGAACGCGATGCACGCGTTTTACACTGACATCCTGGGCTTGGCGGACATTGCAGCCGAGAATTTCCCCCGAACCGAAGAGACAGAGGATGCGGGCTATGGCGGCAACATCCGGTTTGCGACCGATGGCGGCATGCAGATGCATCTCGCCGAGCGGGACCTGAGCGTGGCCTTCAAGAATGGTCACACGATCAACCCTGTCGA
Organism: uncultured Roseicyclus sp.; assembly: GCA_947494975.1. Taxonomy (GTDB): domain Bacteria; phylum Pseudomonadota; class Alphaproteobacteria; order Rhodobacterales; family Rhodobacteraceae; genus Gymnodinialimonas. Next base: position 806,799 of record CANLXA010000002.1, read on the forward strand.
TCGTGGCCATATCGCGTTTCGCACCGATGATCTGGCGGAGGTTCTGCGTCAGCTTGAGCGGCACGGCATTCCGTATTCCGACTACGGCACGACCTTTGCCAAGACCTGGCATCAGGTGTTCTTCATGGATCCGGAAGGCAACGTCGTGGAAGTGCACCAGGAGGTTGATCCGCCCGCAACCACGCCTTGATGGGCTGCCGCTGGCCGCCCTGCGGCATGCCGGTCCTCTGGCTCCGAGACGAAGTGATCGCATCGATCAGTGGGTGCAATCATGGATCGCCAAGACAGTCCCGGAACCGGGAACGCACAGGGAACGTGCCACAGAGCACGTTTCAGGACGCCGCCTCCAGCGCCGTTTCACATACGAGGGCGCGAAGGGAGACGAGGCTCATCGGCTTCCCAAAATAAAAGCCCTGAACGGCGTTGCACCCGGCGTCTTGCAGGAACTGCAGCTCATCCTTGTGCTCGACCCCCTCCGCCAGAACCGGGATGCCCAGGGAATCGCCCAACAACAATGTCGCGCGCACAATCGCGGCGCGTTGATGATCGATATGGACGTCCTGAATGAAGCTGCGGTCGATCTTGATCTTGTCGAACGGAAAGGATTGCAGCGTGGCAAGCGACGAATATCCGGTTCCGAAATCATCCATGGCGATCCGAACACCCATCGCCTTGATGCCGCGCATGACCTCAAGGGTGGTCGCCTGATCCGCGATGATGCTGGCCTCGGTAATCTCCAGTTCCAGCCGCCCTGGATCCAGCAAGCTTTCCGTCAACGCGTCAGCCAGGTTCTCCAGAAACGCCGGTTCGACAAGTTGTTGGGGCGCGACATTCACGGCGATGCTGAACGGACGCGTCCAGGTCGCGGCTTCCATGCAGGCCGTGCGCAGAACCCACAGGCCAAGCTCGCAGATCAAACCGGTTTCTTCCGCCACGGGGATGAATTGGCCCGGCGAGATCAACCCGCGCTCGGGGTGCCGCCACCGCAACAGCACTTCACATCCGGTCGGCTGCAGGGACCCCAACTCGTTCTGCAATTGGTAGACAAGTTCGAATTCGTCATTCGCCAATGCCTGACGCAGGTCTTGCACAAGCAGACGTTTCTGTCGGCTTTGTTCATCTAGATCCGCATCGTAGCTGCAAATCTGTGTACCCTGGCTGGCCTTGGCGCGGTGCATCGCAAGATCGGATTTCTGGACCAGGTCGTTGATATCCTCCGAACCGGTCACGCCGCTTGCCACGCCAATGGAAACGGAGAACCGGATCGCGATACCGTTGTAATCGACAGGCGGCTCCATCGCGGTGGACAGCCGTTGGGCAAAGGCATCGGCCTCGTGGACGTCCTTGATGCCCGTCTGCACAGCCGTGAATTCGTCACCGCCGGTTCGGGTGATATGCTCGGCAGGCTGACAGGCGCCTGCCAAACGGCGGGCAATGTCCTGAAGCACATGATCCCCGGCTTCATTGCCGTAGAGGTCGTTGATTTCCTTGAAATTATCCAAGTCCAACGTCAAAGCCGCCGTTAGCGTGTCAGCACCCTCTGAAGGACCGGCCGCCCGCTCCGCCAGCCATTCACTCAGCCAAAGCCGGTTGGGCAGGCCGGTGAGATGATCGTGCTTTGTCGAATGCGCGAGGCTGAGCAGGGCCTCCCCTTCCAGATCGGTTTCAAGCCGCACGGCCGCAAAGCCGACCGACAGGATCACAGCGGTGACGCTGAAGATCAACATGCCGAGGGTTGCCTCGGCGATGATCTGGGGTGGCACGATGATCAGCGGGCTCAGCTCGATCATGATCGCACTCATGCCGGTAAAGTGCATGGAGCAGATCGCGATGGTCATCAAGACGGCCCCGCCAAGCCAGCAATAGCGCGTGACCGGATAGGCGATCCGGTGATACGCGGCGGCGCCAAACCCGATTCCGAACAGAACCGACGTGACCAGTAACCCCGTGTCCCAATTGATCCGACCGGGGATCAGATAGGCCTTCATGCCGACATAATGCATGACGGACACCGTCAGGCCCAACGTGGCCCCGGCAAGAAGGGTTCGCGCCAGGCTGCGACCGTTGGAGAAGATCATATTCGCGCCGAACATGCCGACCACCGCAATGGCAAGGGAGATACCGGTCCAGGCCGGGTCATATCCATGATCGACGGCTGGGTCATAGGCCAGCATGGCGATGAAATGCGTTGACCATATCGTCGCGCCTGCAAGCAGGCCCGATAAGGGCAATTGCACCTGCTTGCGCGTGCTGCTGGCCACCGACAGCCGACGCGACACCAGAACCGACAGGCACGACCCCGTGACGCAGACAAGGGCCGCCACCAACAAAAGCCAAAGCTCATGTTCTTGAGTGAGGCACTCAAGGATCCGGTTCATTCAGAACGCTCCACCATAGGTCAGGCCGCGGGGCACCTGTGCCTGATGAAAGTGAACATCGCGTTGCGAACGGCGTTAAAAATTTGATCAGTTGCATAGAAACCAACGGGGACTAGGCGCTTGTGGCCGCCAGCATCGCGCCGGTAGGGGCAGGCGGGCCCGTGGAAAACCCGCCCGACACGCAGATCAGGCACCGCCATGCGTCGGTGGCGAGATCGCAAAAGCCCCCCGAGACCTATCCCGGGGGGCTCTGAGAGGTGGGGAGAACACCTCTGCGGGGTGAAGCGGCCCCAGGGGCGCGGGGCCGCTTCGGGGGGGGGACCCGGGACCTAGAAGAGGTCCTTGATCAGCTTCTTGCCGAGGTTGATCGCAATCGGTGCTGCCGCGGAGGCCAGCGCGCCCCAGAAGGCCGGTGCGACGTTCGCGTCGAGAGCGGATCCGAGACGGTCTTCACGATCGACAGAAGGGGATTGGTACGGAAGGTTCATGGAAAGTCTCCTTGATTAAAGTTGAAAAATGACCCGTGCTTTACAGGCCGGAAATCGCCGAAACCGCGAAGTCTTTGGCCGCGGTTTTGGCGTGAGGGGCGAGGTAGTTCATTGCGGAACCGATCCCGCCCGTCACATCGTCCCAGCTCAAACCAAACAGAGCCGGATCGACGCCTTGCCCCATCGCCGCAGACAGACGGTTTTCGCGGTCAATGGCGGGGGATTGATAGGGGAGGTTCATGATAATTCCTTTCTCAAATGGGATGGGCACGGGGGCCCGGATCAACATGGGGAAATCCATGCCGTGGATGTGCCGCAGGCGGGTGGGGCCGGCTGTGGCGCATGTCGGGCGGCACCGGGCGGGCGCCGCCGCGGCGCTTAATACGCACGCCAGCTGCGCAGCGGGCCGAAGGTGACGGGCATCATGCCGCTGACATCGATCGTGTAGCGGTAGAGCTTGCGCGCCTCTTCCTCGCGGCGTTGCGGATTGAAGAATTGCATCACCACATCGTAGCATTCCGACCCGGGGCGGCTGATCGGGCTGCGTTCCACCTCGATGGCGTTCAGCTCCAGCTTGTTGGCGATCGCATCCTTGAAGACTTCTCCAACCTGGTGGGCGTTGGTCGCGGCAAAATTCATCGCGCGGTAATGTGGTTCGATGCCCTTGTTGCGCAATTCGTAGTAGATGCGATCCAGGAAATTGCGCATCGCATCCAGCTCCGCCTTTTTCGCCCTGGACCCAAGAACGGCCTTGGTCAATGCCGCCGGGTTCCAAGAGAACATGCCACGCAGAACCGGGACGAGGACGGGCACGACATGGCCGTTATAGAGCCGGGTTTCCCCTTCGATATGACCGGCGATGGACACCCGATCGACCTTGGTGGGGCAATCCACGGCATCGGATTGGGCCGTCATCAGCTCCGCCGATTCCTGATCGGCATCGACGAACTTGTTCGGGTCAATGCCGGTCTGCTCGATCATGTATTGGACGAGGCGAGCAAACTCCAACACGGCGAACTGGCTTTGCGGCCGGATCGCGAAGACCGGGATGCCGTCGATCTCCAGGGTCCATTCCAGGGCGGTGGATTTGTCCATATTGGGCTGGAAGCCCGACGGATCGCGATAGGCCAGGAACCGCGCCATGGAGATGGCGTTGTTGGGCATGAGCGGCTTGAGCTTCTCGTTTTGCGCGACAAGACCGTCCATCGCCTGCTGGAAGTAATCCATGTTGGTTTCGGTCACGAAATCGTACCCGATCGTGCCAAGCGCAAAGACCTTGTCGTCGGCCAGCAGGTTGGATGCGTAGTGCTGCGGGCGCACGTCGTCTTGCGGGGCATGGACGAAAGTGTTGGCGGCGGGGTCCCGCACGGTGTGACGGGGTTGGGCCGGGGTCGGAGCGGCAGAGGCAGGCGCGACATCTGCGACCGCAACGGCAGGCGCAGGCGATGGGGTGGGGGCCGCCGACGGGGCGGGTGCCTCTGCGGCAGCGGGTTCAATATCGGCAGGAGCCAGTTGGGCGGGGTCGATATCGCCTGCAGGGGTCACGAGATCGGCGGCATGATCGGTGTCAGACATCGTAATGTTCCTTTCTGAAATGGGAGCTTGGGGAGTCACCTTTTCGGCCCGAAATGGGCCCAGATGTTCGTGTAAAAGCACGAAATCCAATCGCCGGGCGGGGCGGGGGGGCTTGTCGTCTCCCGAGGGACTCGAAGGGCAGGGGACGCAAGATTGAAGGAAGATCCTTTGCAGGTCGGCGATCGGCATGTTGGGCACCAGCGCGCGGATCAGCGCGCAGAGGCCTGACACGACCGGGGCGGCGAAGCTGCTGCCGGAGATGCTGGCCTCCGCATCATGGGAGGCATAGCGGATATCGACGCCGGGCGCGTGGATCGTCTTGTTGCGAAGGCCGGGCCCGAAATTGTTGAAATGGGCCGCGTGACCTTCGGCGTCATGGGCCCCGATGGCCAGAACATGAGCCATGGCGGCCGGTACGGTGTCGGCATTCAGCCCGTCGTTGCCCACGGCCGCGACAACCTGCACGTTCCTGGACACGCAATACTCGACGGCATCGCGCATCTCGTCACTGGGCTGGCCAGTATTCGAGAGGTGCGCGCCGCTCACATTGATGATCTCGGCACCCTGGTCGCAGGCGGCCTTGATCGCCCGGGCAAGGGTGAATTGCGAACACCCGGTCAGCCGTCCGGCGCGATCCTCGGTGAATACGGGGATCTGAAATGCATCGGCATGCGGCGCGATGCCCGTGCTCTTGCCGACAATGATGCTGGCCACGGCGGTTCCATGCAGGGTCTTCTGCGCAGCATCGATGGGCGCCAGGGACCGCGTGTCGAGGTCCGGATGGTCGATATCGACACCACCATCCAGAACCGCGACCCTCACCCCGCTTCCGAACCGGGCCATCGCACGAAGCGCGCGGAGGGCATCTCTTTGGGCGTCCAGATCATACATGGCAACGGGTCCGTGCGGATGGCGCAGGCAAGGGCGCACCTTCTTCGTCAGCCCGAAAGGCACCGGAAGGTCGGCCTGCAACAGATGAAAAACGGGGGGTGGCTGCGCACGTGTACTAATAGGCGCAGCCACCGGGAAAATGCTTTGCTATGAAAAAGTCTTGCTGAAATTCGTCGTAAAAGGGTCGTGCTGAAATAGGCGGGGTCCGGTCAAACGCGTCCGGCGGAGGGTAGAAAACTGGGTCGTCTAAAATGGTCTTGGTCGTGTGGGGCGATGTCGTTGCGGGAAAATGCCCAGGTTGATATCGCCTGCATTAACCCTACCGAAACCTGCTCCCGACCCAGAGTGAAAACGCCGTGAAAACGCGCGCCGATCCCGTGAAGCTGGCGCGATATGTGGCGGCCGCCAAAAAAAGAGCCCCCATGGACGGATCCACGGGGGCAGTCGGCACCTTCAGGGAGGTTCGGGAATTCAGGGGCCTGGAGTTGGGTGGCTGTTTCTGGCGACCGGCGGGGCAGTGGCGGGGCCGGTGCGCGCGCCATATTGCATTTCGACGTTTGGCACCGGGCGTTCCGTGGCCGGCAGGGGCAATTGCGCATCGAAACCGTCCAAGAGCGGTCGGCCCGCCGCCGCATTGCATGCCATGAGCCGCGCCACGGACGGGGCGGCACAACTGGTGCCGATCAAGCGGGCCCGCGCGCCGGACAACACACCGATGGAGGGAATGCCGGGGCGGACGGCGCTGTGGTCCGACACGGCGATCACGTCTGAATGCGCCCCCCATTGGCGCACGTCGCCACCGGTTTCGGTGCGCAACCCGCCCGCTCCGGAATAGATCGCGGGCCGCCCGGTCTGCTGCACATATCCCGCAACCCGCGTTGTCGCGGCGCTGGAGGCCACGCCATTCAGCGCGCCATAGCCCGAGATGATGCCCAATTGCGCCGGAATGGTCTGCGTCGGGGCCTGGGGACGCTCGGCAGAGTGCGGCGTTGCCACCCGGTTCAGGTCGACGAGGTAACTCTGCCGCCCATGGGATTTCAGGTCGCTGGGGTCGTCGTCCCGCTGCAACCAGATCAAAAGGTCCTGCGCGGGGGCCAGGGGGGCGCAAGTCGCAGTGCGCGAAAGGGCGAAATGCCAAAGGCCCGATGGCGCCCGCCGTCCTTGCCCCCGTGTAAACGCCGTCGGAACCAGCGCCACCATCACACGCCAGCGCGTGCCGCGGTGATGGTCGGCGGACATCTGGCCGATAATCTCGCCCCCCGCTTCCAGTTCGATGAACCGTCGGGGGTCCCCATCATCGCCGCCATTGGTGCCGGGATCGGCGGAGACGTCCAACTCTCCCGGCAGATCAAGGGCAACGCCGTGGGGCGGGGTCAGGGTGACGGTGTAGCCATCGGGGTCAAAGCCTTCCGGAAACCATAGCTCCAGATAGCTGGAGGTTTTGTCATCTGGCTGCACCTGCCAGCCGATCGTGTAGGCGTCGGTATCGAAATTGGTCTCATCCAGCCGCGCATGCATCTCCGAGGCGAAATTGTTGCCCGTGGGCATGATGATGGCCGTGTCCGGCTGAATCGCCTGACGTTCGGCCAACAGATCCTGGATCGCGATCTCCATCTCGGATTGGCCATCGTGACGCCCTGCGCTCCACCCATAGGAGAAGTTCAGGATCAGCGGCAGTTCATCCAACCCGCAGGCGGCGGCAATCCGGCTGGCGCGCTCGAACACGTAGTGGATGGCCGAGAGCATATACATCTCCTTGCCGAACCCGGACGTGTCCCACGCGATGGTATTGGGCAGTTGCACCGCGATGATCTGGATGTCGTCGCCCATCGGATGGTCGGGGAAGAGCGTATCGTTTCCCGCCGCCAGCCCCAGGATGTGGGAGCCATGGGTCGCACTTCGCCTCAGGTGGTTGCCAAGCTCGGACATACCTGCCGCGATGGCCCCCGCCTGCCGGTAAAGCTCAGGCTCGTCATGGCCCAGATCGGCGCGCAGCAGGTCGATACCGGTATTCACGAATTCCCGGCCAAACGGCACATGGGCCTCGGGCTCGGCCACGCCCGATTGCAGCCAGCAATGGCTGATCCGGGTGCGCCCCGTGCTGTCAAGAAACGCGCGATGGGCAAAAGGCAGGCCATCGTCGATGACAGCCACAATCGCCTTGGGTGGGGTGGCGGGCGCCGTCCATGTATCCGGTGCGCTGTCCTCATTGTACACGGGCACCCAGGCTTCCGGCACAATCGGAAAATTCACCCGAAACCGTGGATTGAACGCGGCACGCGTGCGTTGGGCGGATCGCCGGACCGATCCCAGAAACCGCGCAATCTCCGCATCTTGGCCAATATCGGGCGTGTTGGGTGGCGGGGCGAGGCTTTGGAAGGCGAAGGGCGTGATGTTCATCCGGCCCTCCGTGGGGTTCCAGAGTGGCGGCAGGCGCACCGCCATCGTGGCGTCGGATTGCGGCTCGCCGCCTTCCATAAGGGCGGTGTAGATCCCCGACGTCTCCCCGGCGATCAGGGGAAAGGAATAGGGCCGCCCAAGCTCGTTGGAAAACACCCAGCGCTCATAGGGCCCCGCATAGCGATCAATCCGTTCCTCTGGTTCGCGCTCCTGATACTTCATGACCGGCCTCAGACCTTCTGCGTCTCGGCCAGCGCGCGCTGCCAGATCCAGCTGAAATGCGGTGTGGCGGCAATGGGGATGGCCGCACCGACCTCAACGCCCATCGCCGCGGCCTCATTCGCGAAATCATGTTCAGTGAAGTCGTGGTTATCTGGCACGTAGCGACGGGCCTCTGCCGTCGCCCCGGCCCGCCCGCACATGCCCAATATGGCTTGCCCCAGGCTGGTGCCGAGCGACGCGCCCGCCCAGGTGTCAATCGGGTAATGCACACCGGCCACCGTGCGGTTCACGGCAATCCGTTCGGCCAGGCCCCGCACCATCGCGGTGCGATTGGCCAGATCGGTGAAGCCGTCCCAATCCTCGATAAGCCCGCTCAGTACCGTGGCCACGGCATAGGCCTCGGTCGCGTGGGCAGAGGGAAAGCTGCCATGGCCCGGCGTCGGGATCATCGGCAGGATACGCCCGTCGATCTGATCGGGCCGCCGCACGGCCAGCGCATGTTTCAGGATCATCGCCGCATGGGCCGCCGCCACCTGCGTGGCCGTGATCAACTCGAACGTGTCCTTGTGCTGGCCCAGATGCATGCCAAGGATCATGGCGAAATATTCGGTCGGGAAGCCGAGTTGCGAGGTGATTTCGGCCCCGCGATCAGCTCTGAGATCGGCATAGTCATTCACAAACGCACATTGGCTGGCCAGCAGATCGTCGCCGGGAAGCACGAGTTCAACCAGAGTCTGCCCACCGAATGTCAGCTTTGCCGATTTTTGTCCGCCGGCCTCCGTTGCCTCATACCCGATCCGGGTCAGGAATTCGGAAACATAGAGAGAGCCACGCACCCACGTCGCCCACCGGTCGTTGTTCTCGGTCGTGTTGAAGGCAAGCGGCGTGCCCGCGACAGCGGGGCCGGGCGGGGCCAGATGCGCGAGGCCCTCGGCGGTTGTCTGCAGCCCATAGGTCGTGGTGGCATCATAGCCGCCGGTATCTTCCGCACCCAGGAATGAGCCAAGCCCGGTGAAGCCGCCGATGCCACCGATCCCGCCGATGCCACCAATCCCTCCAATGCCGCCGATGCCGCCAATCCCACCGATGCCGCCAATTCCGCCGTATTGTCCCATAGGGTGTTGTCCTTCCAGTTGGTCGCGTCAATTGATGCCGGCGGCCGCCAGCGCTTCGATCGCATCCCGGCCCAACCGGTAATCGGTCGCCGGGTGGCTGTTGCGGTATTGGCCGAGGCTGAACTTGGGAAAGTGCTTCTTGAGTGTGGTTGCGGCCTCGCGCGCATCCTCGGATCGGCCAAGAAAATGCAGCGCGATGATCCGTGCCCGGTGCGTCGACAGGTGCTGGTTGTTGGCCGCCAGCGAGCGGTCCGCGAAATCCAGTGCGCTTTGGTAATTCGCATCGGCAAGATGCGCCGTGCTGGCCAGGCTGTCATAGTAGTATCCGAACGGATCAATGGGCGAGAGGCTCCGCGCCCGCGTCGTGGCCTCCACTGCCGCCGCCCCCTGGTCGGTAAAGGCCTTCAGGGAGCCCTTCAGAAGCCAGGCGAGGCTTTCGTTCGGATTGATCTGCAGGGCGGCATCGAACCGCTGCTCGGCCACGTCCGGATCGTGGGAAAGGATGGTATTGACGAAGCCGTCGATGGTGAGCGCGAGGCTCGATTCAGGATCAATGTCGAGCGCCCGGGCGCAGCATTCCACGGCCTTCTGCCTGTCGTGGTCGCGATCCAGCGAGTAGCCCTTGATGACGTTGAGCACGTACCATTTCGCCAGCCATGTCAGCGGCTCGGCCACGCCGTCCATACGTGAGGTCGCCTCGCTCAGATATTCCCGGCTTTTCAGGAAATCCCGCATCGTGCGGCGGTGCATCAAGGTCGCGCCGGCAATCGTCAGATTGTGGTCGGCAATGTCGCTGAGCGCCTGCGCCTTCACATGGGCCACGGCGGAATGCGCGATGGAGCGCGCGATGGAATGGGCAATGGCGTTGAGATCCGTGTTGAGCCGGTCCAGATCGTTGCCGTCCTCCAGAAGAATCTCACGGCTCCACAGGATCTGCCCGCTTTCGGCGGCAATGAAGTCGATGTCGCAGACGATGCAATTACCTGAGCGCCGGATCGATCCGGTGGCCAGGTAATCCACTTCCAGCGTCTGGCGGATCTCGGAGACGATGACGGGGGTTTGCACCGCTGCGCGCCCGGACAGGTGCGACAGGACGCTCAACAGCTTCGAGCGCGACAGGATGCGGCACGATTGCTCACCGATCCAATCGCCGAGCGCGCGCAGAACCGGATCATCGCCCAGATAGCTGAGCGGCAGCACGATCACCCGCGGCCGCGGGCGCCGCACGGTGCCGCCCCCGGGCGATCGGTGCAGGGCGGCGATTTGCGCGGGGTTGGAGCGGATCGAGGCGACCCAATCCTGAAAGTCGGCCTGCGGTACGTTCAGGTCTTCCAGAAACCGACCGGTATTCTGGTCCCCGACAAAGCGCACATGCTCAAGGTCCAGTTCCACATCGGCATTGGTGGTGTGGAAAAACGTATCGAATTCGGCGCCGAAAATCTTACGCAGATCCGCAAGTGCCCGGCGCAGGTTCTGATGGCCGCTGTCATAGCCGGAATAGCCCCACAGCGTGTTTTGCAGGTAGGTCCGCGTCCGTCGCCCAAGCGGCGCCGTGGCGAGCATGCAGATCAGCGCACGATGTTTGACGCCGCGAATATCCAGCACGTCACCGTTCTTCAAACGGACGGAACAGGTGCCGAACAGACTGATTTCAAGGCAGGTGCGCATGAGGTTTCCCCTTACGTCAACGCTATCACCGGCACCTGAGAGCGCCAAGGCATTCACACCGATTTCACGGTCGCCCCCATGAGAGCCGGGGGTAGCGTGATCCTGTCAACAAGTGGATTGGGTAGGGATTCCATGTCGTCCAAGAAAGAATTTGCGGATCTCGTCGACTTCTTCAACCGGTGGCCAGACGAGCGCAACAAGGCCGAGCAGATCAGGGAGATTGCGGGCCTCTCCAAGGAGCAGCGGGACATATTGGGGGCGATGATCTTCATCATCGACCGTGTCGGCCCGGACGATCTGGCACCATAAGCCTCGCGCGCCGATCACATGCCTGCCGCGCAAGCTGTTCGTTGAGCGGGAGAGGGACCGGACCCCGGATGACCTCTGGCGATGAAGCCAGCCGGCAGGCGGAAGATGGTGCTGCTGGAGAGAATCGAACTCTCGACCTCTCCCTTACCAAGGGAGTGCTCTACCTCTGAGCTACAGCAGCGCCGGGTGGCGGCGTGTTAGACGCTGACGGAGCACCTTGCAAGCGCAATCTGGACGCTCCGGGCCGGGCACGGTAAGGCTGTGCCATGGGCACGAATTCCAAGCAGGGCGGGGCCGGCAAGTCGGCGGCGGAGGCGCGGGAAGACCGGTTGAAAGCCGCCCTGAAGGCAAATCTGGGCCGCCGCAAGGCGCAGGCCCGCATCAGACAGGCCGAAGACGCCCCGACAGATGATGAAAAAGCCGGAAAACCGGCGGATTGATGAGGAAAGGCAGGGCAGATGGACAGGATCATTGTGAACGGCAATGGCCCCTTGACGGGGCAGATCCCGATTGCGGGGGCCAAGAACACGTGCCTGAAACTGATGTGCGCGGCGCTGCTGAGTGATGAGCCGCTGACGCTCACCAACGTGCCGCGCCTGTCGGATGTGGCGACGCTGAGCGAGCTTCTGGAAAGCCTCGGTGTGCAGATCGGGCGGCTGGATGATGGGCAAACGCTGGCCCTTTCGGCCGCCAATCTGTCGTCGCATCTGGCCCACTACGATATCGTGCGAAAGCTGCGCGCCTCGTTCAACGTGCTGGGGCCGCTGATCGGGCGCACCGGCGAGGCCATCGTGTCGCTGCCCGGCGGCTGCGCCATTGGGGCGCGGGCGGTGGATTTCCACATTGCCGGGCTCGAGGCGCTGGGCGCAACGGTTGAGCTGAAGGATGGCTATGTTCATGCCGTAGGGGATCTGAAAGGCGCGGAGATTGAATTTCCCTTCCCCTCCGTCGGAGCCACGGAAAACATCATGTGCGCCGCGGTGCGCGCCAGGGGCACAACCGTGATCCGCAATGCCGCGCGCGAGCCCGACACCAAGGCGCTGGCCGATTGCCTGATCGCCATGGGGGCCGATATCGAAGGGGCCGGGACCGAGCAGATCGTGGTGCGTGGCGTGGACCGCCTGCATGGCGCGACCCATCGCGTGATCGCGGACCGGATCGAGCTTGGCACATACATGATCGCGCCTGCGATTGCGGGCGGTGAGGTCGAATGCCTCGGCGGAAGCCGCGTGCTGGTCTCGTCGCTGTGTGACAAGATGGAAGAGGCCGGGCTCGAGATCACCGAAACCGAAGCGGGCCTCAAGGTCCGTCATACGGGCGGGCGGGTGAAATCCGTCAACGTGAAAACCGCGCCGTTCCCGGGCTTCCCCACCGATCTGCAGGCCCAGATGATGGCCCTGATGTGCTTTGCCGATGGCGAAGCCGTGCTGGAAGAGACGATCTTTGAAAACCGCTTCATGCACGCCCCGGAACTGATCCGCATGGGCGCCAAGATCGAAGTGCATGGCAACACCGCCAGAGTCACCGGCGTCGATGGCCTGAATGGCGCGCCGGTCATGGCCACGGACCTGCGCGCCTCGGTCTCCCTGATCCTCGCGGGCCTTGCGGCGCAGGGTGAAACCGTGGTGAGCCGGGTCTATCATCTGGATCGCGGGTATGAGCAATTGGTGCGGAAACTGCGCGGCGTCGGCGCGAATGTGGAGCGTGTGAGCGATGGCTGAAGACGCCCGGTTTGAAGATGGTGGCGACCAGCCGGTCGCATTGCGCGCGTTGGAGGCCGAGGATGTGCCGGTGATCTCGGCGCTGGTTCAGGACGCGATCTTTCCGATCACCGAGATGAAATATGACCGCGCGCGGCGCCGGTTTGCCCTGCTCGTGAACCGGTTTCGCTGGGAACGGCGGGGCCAGAAATCCGCGCCGGAACGGGTGCAATCGGTTCTGGCGATCGAGGATGTCCAGCACGTCGCGACGCAGGGGATCGACCGATCCGACGCCGATATGGTCCTGTCCCTGCTGGCGCTGGACTGGCAGCCGGGCGAAGACGGGACGGGACGTATCGAGTTGACCCTCGCGGGTGACGGCGCTGTGGCGCTGGAGGTCGAGGCGCTGGAACTCACGCTCAAGGACGTCACACAGCCCTACCGCGCGCCGTCGGGCCGCGCCCCCGAACATGGCGATTGAATACCGCCCCTTGGCAGAGGCGGATGCGGAGCGGTTCGCCGCCCTGCGCCTCCATGGTATCCGCGCCTATCCAACCGCGTTCCTGCTGACGGAGGCGGAGGCGCGCGCCATGCCGAGGGAGCGTGTCGCGGCGGCCTTGGGGAACGGTGGCTTCATCGGAGCGTTCCACGGCACGGACCTCGTCGGGTTCATCGCGCAACACCCGATGCGCCTGACGCAAACCGCGCATCGCGCGGAGATCGGCCCGTTCTACGTGCGCCCCGACCACCAGGGTACGGGGGCGGCCCACGCGCTGATGGTAGCCGCCGTGACCGCGGCCACGACCCATGGCACCACCCAGTTGGAACTGTCGGTGGAATCCTCCAACCACCGCGCCCGTGCGTTCTACACCGACCACGGCTTTCAGGCTTTCGCGACCCATCCGGGCATCGCGCGGATGGGCGGCGCAACCTTCAGCGATGTCCTCATGCGGCGCGACCTCACGGCACCTTTGCTCCGCCGCTGCGACGACGGCCTCCATCGCCTGTCACGTGCCGACTGGCGGGCGTTCCACGACATCCGCATCGAAATGCTGACGCTGGGCACCCACAGCTTCGGCACCATGCCCGAGGAATGGACTGCCAAGGCCCCCGACGAGGTCGCGGATTGGATCGGCAAGACAAACCTGTGGGCCGTGGTAGAAGGCGGGCGCATCCTGTCATGCCTCGGCTGGCACCGGTTTCCCGGGCAGGTGCAGGCCCATCGCGGCCATGTCGTCGCTGTCTACACACGGCCCGAGGCGCAACGGCGCGGCCACGTCCGCGCGCTTCTGGATGCGGCCAAGGCGGAAGCCGTGGCGGATGGTATCATCCAGTTCGAGCTTGACGTGGGTGCCGATAACAAGGCCGCCCGCGCCGCCTACGAGGCCCATGGCTTCACCGTTACCGGCGGCACTCCCCGTGCGCTGAATCACGCAGGCCATATCCACAACCAGCTTTATATGGTCTGCCCCCTCTCAAACGGTTGAGCCCCCGGTCCCCCCGCGCTATCTGCCCCTGACCCTATCGGAGCAGAGCCCATGCCCCAATTCCTGACCACACGCGACGCCGATTTCGATGCCCGCTTCGCCGCGCTTCTCGATATGAAGCGCGAAGACAGCCCCGATGTGGATGACGTCGTCGCCGGTATCATTGCCGATGTCCGCGCGCGGGGCGACGCGGCTGTGATCGAGCTGACGGAGCGGTTTGACCGGCTTACACTCACCCCCGAAACCCTTGCCTTCAGCGCCGAGGAGATCGCCGATGCCGTGGCGCAGGTCCCCGCCGAGGAACGTGCCGCACTGGAACTGGCCGCGGAGCGCATCCGCGCCTACCACGTCCGTCAGATGCCCGAAGACGCGCGCTGGACCGACCCGGACGGCGCCACGCTTGGCTGGCGTTGGGGCCCTGTTGCGGCGGCCGGCCTTTATGTGCCCGGCGGCTTGGCAAGCTATCCGTCCAGCGTCTTGATGAACGCGATCCCCGCGCAGGTTGCGGGGGTGGAGCGCCTGACGATCTGCGCGCCCACGCCCGACGGCGTCGCCAACCCGCTGGTTCTGCTGGCCGCACAGCTTTTGGGTGTCGACACGATCTACCGGATTGGCGGGGCGCAGGCGATTGCCGCCATGGCCTACGGCACCGAAACGATTGAAGCCGTCGACAAGATCACCGGCCCGGGCAATGCCTTCGTGGCCGCCGCCAAGCGCCGCGTTTTCGGTAAGGTCGGCATCGACATGATCGCGGGCCCCTCGGAAATCCTCGTCATTGCCGACCGCGACAATGATCCCGATTGGATCGCCACCGATCTGCTCAGCCAGGCCGAGCACGATGAAAGCGCGCAATCGATCCTGATCACCGATAATGCCGCCTTCGGGCGCGCCGTCGCCCAGGCGGTTGAAACCCAACTCGAAACGCTGCCCCGCGCCGCCATTGCCGGCCCGTCCTGGCGCGATTACGGCGCGATCATCGTGGCCGACAGCCTCGATCAGGCCGCCACCCTGTCCGATCGCATCGCGCCTGAACATTTGGAACTCTGCGTGGCCGATCCCGACGCGCTGTTCGAAAAGATCACACATGCGGGCGCCGTCTTTCTGGGCCAATGGACTCCGGAAGCCATCGGCGATTACATCGGCGGGCCGAACCACGTGCTGCCCACCGCGCGCTCGGCGCGGTTTTCCAGTGGGTTGAACGTGCTGGATTTCATGAAGAAAACAACCGTGGCGCGGATGACGCCCGAGGCGCTCAAGGCCATCGGCCCGGCGGCGGAAATCCTGGCGATATCCGAAGGGCTGGGGGCCCACGCGGCCTCCGTGCGCGCGCGTCTGGACCGCCTGAACCGGGGAGAGGAGAGATGACCATGCATATCTGTCACATCGAGATTGACACCACCGGTCTTCCCGCCCCCACGCCCGAGATCGAGCAGGAACGCAAGGTCGCGATTTTCGATCTTCTGGAGGAGAATACCTTCTCCATCCCCCGCGACGATGTCCCCCAAGGGCCCTACCGCGTGACGCTTGCGATTCGCGAGAAACGGCTTGTGTTCGACGTCGATACCGAAGGTGGCGAAGACGCCGCCGAATTTCACCTGTCGCTCAGCCCGTTCCGCCAAGTGGTCAAGGATTACTGGCAGATCTGCGAAAGCTATTTCGAGGCCGTGAAAACCCTGCCGCCCTCGCAGATCGAGGCCATCGATATGGGGCGGCGCGGCATCCACAACGAAGGCGCGCGCCTGTTGCAGGAACGGCTCGAGGGCAAGGCGGTTGTCGATATCGATACGGCGCGGCGGCTCTTCACCCTGATCTGTGTTCTCCATTTCGGAGCATGATCGACGTGTCTCGGGACTTTCCCCAATCGGTCCTGTTCTGCTGTGACCACAATTCCACGCGGTCGCCCATGGCCGAGGGGTTGATGAAACGGTTCTACGGCCACCGCGCCTACGTCCAATCGGCGGGCGTGAAGCATGAGCTTGAGATTGACGGCTTCGCCGTGGCCGTCTGTGCCGAACTTGGGGTCGAGCTTGAGCGCCACCGCGTGCGCAGCTTCGACGAGATGGAGCAATGGGGCGACGACCTGTCGGGCTTTGACCTGATCGTGGCGCTCTCCCCGGCCAGCCAACGCCGCGCGCTTGACATGACGCGGACCTATCACATCGATGTCGAGTACTGGCCCATCCTCGATCCCACGGGCCTCGGCGAAACACGCGAGGCCAAGCTCGCCGCCTATCGTCAGGCCCGCGATCAGATCGCGGACCGGATGATTGCGCGGTTCGGCGAACCGACCAAAGACGGCTGAGCAGGGTTCATCCAACCAGGCCCCGGCCCGATTTCTCACGCGTTTCTCACGCCTATGAGCGGACCTCGACGTGATAGCGTCGAGATGATTCGAATAGCTCGGTGCATTTCATGGACACGCATTTGGTCATTGCCGTTCATGGGATCGGCGAACAACAGCCCGGGGAAACGGTTGACGAGATTGTCGGCGCCGCGACAACGCAAATCGCCAAACGGGACCCGTTGTTTTTGCCCGTCACCGTGGATCGCGACGTGGTGGAGCTGGCCGACGAACGACTCTCCGTCAAACCGCGAAACGGCAGTTTTTTTCCGGTGCATCTGCGCAAGGTGCAGAAGGCCAAGAACGCAGAAAAACCCGAGCGCGCGATCTTTTCCGAGGTCTTTTGGGCCGATAAATCTCCCGCCCCCAGCGGGCCGTTCTGGACGATCTTCGATCTTCTGAAAATCGTTTTGGGCCTTGGTTACCTGGCGATGGAAAACGCCGAAAGCAATCGTGGCAAGCTCAGCATCTGGCTGGTGCATCTGTTCACATGGATCTTCTACGGCTTCGTGGCGCCGATGAATGCGATGCTGTTGATCGGCTCGGTTCTGTTGCTGCTCGATCTTACGCCGCTCTGGACGGAATTCTCGCCGGATCATCTGCCCTGGATCATCGCAGGCCATGGGTTATGCACCTTGTTGATCGGCCTTTATGTCCGCCTGGTGCTCTCGAAAACCTATCTGGTGCGGATTTTTGGGAACGGTCTGTCCGTGGTCGGAGTGGCCGTCTTGCTCATGTTGGGCCTCTCCTTTGCGTCGGGCGGGGTCAACACGTATTTTTGCGATGTAAAGGGCGGGCAGGTCACAACGCTGACCCATGATATAGATTGCTACGCAGGTTTTGTGTTGCTCGCCTTGGGGACAAGCTGGGTGATGAATGTGGCCGTGGCCTTGCTGATCGGGCTGGTGGGCCTGATCGGTGCCTTTGCCGGCGCCTCTCGACACGACTTCCCGATGCAGGACGGTGAGACGCATACGATCGACGACAATGTCCCCGGCCTCCGCGCGATCTTTCCCAGCATCTGCGCCGCCATGGTGCTGTTCTGGAGTGTGATCGCCTCAAGTCTCTGGCTGCTCTTGCTGAATATCTCCAGCCAGTTGAGCAGCCAGGTCGTCCACGAAATACCCGCTGTGGCGGAGGACAAAGACGATGCGGACGGGATTGACGAGATGGCAGAGGCGGGCGGTGAAGGCGTCACCTCGGGCGCTCCGCCCCTGCCGGACGAAACCCTCGCCGATCACATCCATTCGGTAAAGTCCGACAGCCTGT
Organism: uncultured Roseicyclus sp.; assembly: GCA_947494975.1. Classification (GTDB taxonomy): domain Bacteria; phylum Pseudomonadota; class Alphaproteobacteria; order Rhodobacterales; family Rhodobacteraceae; genus Gymnodinialimonas. The sequence goes on from CANLXA010000002.1 coordinate 824,642, forward strand.
TGTTCACAACGCTCGACGGGAACATACGGTCCGTCCTGCAAACCATGAGCATCACCACCGCCATCTTCATCACGCTGATCCTTGTGGCGGGGATTCTGGTCGGCATCCGCAAGGCGTGGCCCGACAAGCTCTATGAGAAAGCGGAATGGCGCAGTCGCCTGATCTTGAACCCCGTGCTGCACTATTTCCTGATGGTCAGTCTGGGTTTGGTGGCGTTCGCTCTGGCCTCCATGCCCGACCTCAATGCCCGCATGTCGTGCGACCCTGCCACCGACCGGATCTTCAGCCTGTGCTGGTTCCATGCGCAAAACGCAAAGGTCACGGCGCTTCTGCTTGCGCTCGGCGTCATCATCTACCGCTTGTCCAATCACATATCGGGTGGGTTGGGCATCTTCCGTGATATCGTTACGTATTCCGTGCAGGAAAGCTGCGCCTGGAAAAGCAACCGGGCCGAACGCGCCAAGAATTTCACCCAACGCAATCAGATCAACGCCCGCTTCCGGCGCACCTTGCATTATGGCCTTGAGGCGTTCGAGCCCACGCGCATCACCATAATCGCCCATTCCCTTGGCAGCATAATCGCCGTCAAGATGCTGCAGGACAAAGACGTCAAGGCGCTGCTGAAGAAAAACGGCAATCCCGAGGTTGTCCTGATCACGATGGGCTCTCCGGCAACCCATATCTATCGGCGCTATTTCAAGGAGTTCTTTCAGGTCTCGACCGTGGATATGCCGCTTTGTGAACGGCCCGATGATCCGGTGCGCAAGGCGTGGTACAACATTCATCGCGAAGATGATTTCGTCGGCACGCGCATTGGCGATGATCGGGAACATGACGCGCCGGATCTGGCGACGAATTATGCCGTCGAAGCCGGTGGGCATACGGGCTATTTCACCGATTACCACGTCTGGAAGGTCCTGCGGGATCAGATCGGTTTTCGCCTGTTCCCCTCGCAATTCAACCCTGCCGCGTTTGATGCAGGATTGCCCGCGCCGCCGTCAGACGCGGACGCCGCTCGGGCGGCATCCGCCTAGCGCAAGCTCGGCCCGCCCCGCGTGAAAGCGCGGCGGCCTTGGGCAACCGCCGCGCCCCCTGTGGCCGCAGGACAGATCGGCGCGTATGATCCCGGCGCAACCGTTTTGGGATCTTGCCGATGCCACCCATCACCATTGAGCCGCTGACGGGTACCGCACTCGAGGCGGCGCTGCCGGATCTAGCCCGCCTGCGGATAAGTGTTTTCCGCGCATTTCCCTACCTTTACCAGGGAAACCTGACGCATGAGGCGCATTATCTCCGCTCCTATCGCGACACGCCCCGCGCGGTTCTGATCGCCGCGCGCGATGGCGACCGGATCATCGGCGCCGCCACCGGCATGCCCCTGGCCGATCACGCCGATGCGGGCCAGATCACCAACGCGCCCTTCGCGGCGGAGGATATCTTCTATTGCGCCGAAAGCGTCCTGCTGCCCGACTATCGGGGCCGTGGCGTCGGCCACGCCTTCTTCGACCATCGCGAGGCCCATGCGCGGGCGCATGGCTTTGGGCATTCGGCCTTCTGCGCGGTTCTCCGCGACGAGACCCACCCCCGCCGTCCTGCCGATTACCGGCCGCTCGATCCGTTCTGGCGCAGGCGCGGCTATGCCCCGGTGCCGGGCGTCACTGCCGAGTTTTCGTGGACAGATGTCGGCGAGGCCCGCGACACTCCCAAAACGCTGCAAGTCTGGATGAAACGCCTATGAGAATCGCTACCGCCGCGTACCCGCTCGATCTGCTGCCGGATTGGGCCGCCTATGCCGAGAAACAGATCGCCTGGGTCCGCGAGGCCGCGGGGCAGGGGGCGGACCTGTTGGTGTTCCCGGAATACGGCCGCATGGAACTGGCCGGGCTGGCTGGCCCGGACGTGGCCGGAGATCTGGAGGCGAGCCTGCACGCCGCCTCTCACCTCGCCGAAAAGGCCGATCACCTGATGGCTGACCTGGCCGAAGGCTACGGCGTGCACATCCTCTGCCCCTCCGGGCCGGTCTTCAAGGAAGACGCGGATCGCCCGGTGAACCGCGCCTGGCTTCTGGGCCCTGAGCCCGGCGCCAATTTCCTGGACTATGCCGACAAACAGGTCATGACCCGGTTCGAACGGGAAACCTGGAATGTCGTACCCGGTGAGCCGCTGCAGGTGATCGACACGCCCCTTGGCCGGATCGGCGTGCTGATCTGCTACGACGCCGAATTCCCGCTTCTGGGCCGCGCGCTGGTGGAGCAGGGGGCGGACCTCCTGCTTGTGCCGTCCTGCACCGATGCGCTTGCGGGCTATTCCCGCGTGCGCATCGGCGCCATGGCCCGCGCGCTGGAGGGGCAATGCGTGGTGGCCCACTCCCCGACGACCGGCGCGGCCCCGTGGTCCCCGGCGGTGGACGAGAACGTGGGAGCGGCCGGGATCTATGGCCCCCCCGATCTGGGTTTTCCGCCCACCGGCGTGATCGCGCAGGGTGACTTCGATGAGCCCGGTTGGGTGATCGCAGATGTGGATCTCGGCGCCGTGGGGCGGGTCCGCCGCGAGGGGGCCGTGTTCAATCGCGCCCATTGGCCCGAGTCCGAACAGCGCGCGCGCAGGTGCGAGACACCCGATCCCGCCCCCGAAAGCCGGGGCCAAATCGATTTGCCTTGAAACCTTTGGGCTTTCGGCGCATTTACCCCGCATCTGCCCCAACGCATGGGGTGCAATCAATGGAGTGACCATGGCCAAGGAAGAGATGCTCGAATTTCCTGGTGTCGTGAAGGAACTCCTGCCAAACGCGACATTCCGGGTCGAGCTCGAAAACGGCCATGAGATCATCGCGCATACGGCAGGCAAGATGCGGAAAAACCGCATCCGGGTTCTGGCTGGCGACAAAGTGCAGGTGGAAATGACGCCCTACGATCTGACGAAGGGTCGCATTAACTACCGATTCAAGTGAGTGCAGAGCGCACCATAACGACCCCCGCAACGCTGTCTGAAGAGGTTTTAGCCTTTGCCGAAACCTTGGGAAATGGCGTGGCGGAGCTGGTCGACGTCGCGCCCGCCGAGGGCGCAGTGGAAGATCAGCCATTCTACAACGTGATCGTGGCCGGGGAGGGCGCAACGCCGGTCTTCGGCTGGCTTGTCTGGGAACTCACCGGGTTCTGGCTGGAGGCGCAACGCCACGCGGTGCTGGACCGCGACGACACCCTGGTGGACATCACCCCGCCGATTGACGGCGAGACCTCCGTGTTGTTCATCCGCGACCCCGATTGGGTCTTCGATTACGCCAACCCCAAACCGCCCCGCCGCCCGCAACGGCATCTCCTGACGGAGGATGCCGATGTCGTGAAATGGGCCAAACTCGCCGATGAGGTCGACACGTTCAAATGGCGCAATACGCGGTTCAAGGGCGAACGGTCCGAGCTTGCGATTGCACCGGGCAAGGATATGCGCAAGATGGAACGGCTCCAGCGCGACTACAACGCGGCGGCCAAGGTCGCTTTGGGAAAACCCCTGACATGAAGCTGATCCTCGGCTCTGGCAGTCCGCGCCGATTGGAACTGCTTGCCGTCCTCGGCCTCAAGCCAGACGATATCCGCCCCCCCGACATCGATGAAGATCCCCGGACCGGAGAGCTGCCGCGCGCCTATGTGGAGCGGATCACCCGCGCCAAGGCGGCCGGCGTTGAGGCCGACGCGGACGATGTGGTGCTGGTGGCCGATACCACCGTTGCCGCCGGTCGCCGGATCCTCGGCAAACCCGCTGATGCGGAAGAAGCCCGCGCCTTCCTGACCCTCCTGGGCGGGCGCCGTCATCGTGTTTATACCGGTATCGCCGTCCGGGTCGGTGCAAGAACCTCCGTCAGGGTGGTGGAAAGCCGGGTCAAGATGAAGCGATTGAGCAAGGTCGAGTTGGAGGGCTACATCGCCACCGGCGATTGGCAGGGCAAGGCGGGCGGCTATTCGATCCAGGGCCCCGCCGGCGCCTTCATTCCGTGGATCAGCGGCTCCCATTCCGCAATTGTCGGTCTGCCCTTGGCCGAAACCGCGCAGCTTCTGCAGGGGGCCGGTGTGCCCTTGTGGCAGCCATGAAGGGCCGTGTCGTTCTGCTTGATGAGGTGGCCGGTCGCCGGGCTGCGGCCCTGATGGTGGATGGGCGGCTGGAGGATCTTCTGATCGACCCGCCGGAGGGGGCCGCCCCCGGTGTGGGCGCGATCTCCCTGGCCAGGGCCGACCGTCCGCTAAAGGGGCAGGGCGGGTTGACCCTGCAATTGGGCGACGGGTTGAGCGGCTATCTGCGCCGCGCCAAAGACATCGCACCCGGCGATACGTTTCTTGTGCAGGTCTCGGGTGTGGCCGAGCCGGGCAAGGCCATCCCCGTTACGCCGGATCTGATCTTCAAATCCCGCTATGCCATCGTCACGCCGTTTGCCCCCGGCCTCAATGTCAGCCGTGCCATCCGGGACGAAGACGAACGGGATCGCCTGTTGGAAATCGCCCATGAGAGCCGCGCGGCCAGCGACGAATACGGCCTGATCATCCGATCCTCGGCGGATGGGGTGGAGGCGGATACACTCCACGAAGACATCTACGCCATGTGCAAGACGGCCACGACGGTCCTCGAACAGCGCGATGGTGACATCGAATGGCTCCTCGGCGCCGAAGACGCGCATACATTGGCCTGGCGCGATTGGGACACGCCCGACGAGGTTGTGGAAGGCGGGTTTGAGGATCACGGCGTTCTGGACGCGGTCGATGCGGCCCTGGCCCCCTGCCAGACGCTGACCGGCGGCGCCTATGCGTTTGTCGAGACGACACGCGCGCTGATCGCGGTGGATGTGAACACGGGCTCCGATCATTCCATGGCGGCCGGTTTGAAGGCGAACCTGGCCCTGGTCCGCGACTTGCCCCGGTTGCTCCGGATCAAGGGGCTCGGCGGACAGATCACGCTGGATCTCGCCCCGATGCCCAAGAGAGAACGCCGTCAACTGGAAGACGCGGTCAAGAAGGCCTTCCGTCAGGACGGAACGGATGTGGTCGTGGCGGGATGGACGCCGCTCGGCCACCTTGAGCTGACGCGCAAACGCGACCGGCTGCCCCTGTCACAGGTCTGGCCGCGCGCCTGATGCTCCACGCGCTGGCGCGGGTCATTGTCGCACGATCCGCGGTCTGGTTCTGAAAACGCGTGTACGGGGTGTGCAAAGGCTGTGTACGCCCGAAATCGCTATCTCAGGCGCCGCAAAAGCGCCAGCGACGGCTCGCCCGTTACCGGTAATCCATTCGCCGCCTGATAGGCGCTGATCGCCTCTTCGGTCCCCGAACCGACAACCCCGTCAGGCGTGCCCGCATCGAACCCCGCGCGATTGAGGAGCTGCTGAAGCTCCATTCTTTGGGCTTGTGTCAATCCGCTGGCGTCGGCGCCGAAACTCTGCCGCAGCGGTCCGCCGCCGCTGATCCGGTCCGACAGGTAACCGACGCCGATCCCATAGTTCGTGGATGCATTGTAACGCAGGATGACATTGAAATTGTGATATAAAATCCAGGCCGGTGCCCCCGCGCCGCCCGGCGCATGGATCGCTGCCGCCCCGTGATCGGGTAGGCTGCCACCGCCCGCGCGCCGCACCCCCAGGCCGGACCATTCCGCCACGCTGCGCCGTGTGTCGCGCCCGGTGGAGGCGGAAAACCCCGCCGGCAATTGCACCTCCATCCCCCAGGGCTGCCCCGCCCGCCAGCCAAACCGATTGAAGTAGCTGGCGGTGGAGGCCAGCGAATCCGTCGGATCACTGCTCCAGATATCGCGCCGCCCGTCGCCGCGGAAATCGACGGCATATTCCTCATAGGTTGTCGGGATAAACTGCGTATGCCCCATCGCCCCCGCCCATGATCCCAACATACGGTCCGGCGTTGTGTCGCCATTCTGCACGATCCTCAGCGCCGCGATCAGCTGCGCCTCAAAGAACTGCCCGCGCCGCCCTTCCCAGGCCAGCGTCGATACGGCCGAAATGACGGGGATGTCGCCAAGCCGGGTACCATAGGCGCTTTCCACGCCCCAGACTGCACAGCAAACCGCAGCCGGTATGCCATAGGCGGATTCCACATCGTTCAACACACTGCGCTGAGCCGCGAACCGGCGACGCCCAAGCGCCACGTCCTGTTCCGACGCAACAAGGGCAAGGTAATCCTCAGTCGAGCGGCGGAATTCGGTCTGGTTGCGGTCTCGCTCGATCACGCCGGGCAGGAAGCCCGCGCCCTGCAAGCCACGGGTCAAGGCATCCTCACTGATCCCCCGGGATCGCGCGCGTCCGCGAAACGCCGTCAGCCATGCGTCGTAGTCAGGATTTGCTTGCGGGCGAAACGCCGGGTCGGTCGAGGGCCCGCTGTCGCCGGGCGTTCCGATGGTCGGCAAAGTCAGGTTACCGACGCAGCCCGAAAGGGTCAGGGAGGCCGCCCCACCTCCAAACGCGCGCCGTGTGATCATGGTGTCCAACCCTAGCAGCCTCATTTGAACCGACCTTGCGGCGCGCCTGCACTACGTGCAAGTCCCGCGCACTCAAAGCCCGGTTGAAGGCGGGCCCGTGCTGGCCCATCTTGTGGGCTAGATGCTGCAAGGAAGACGCCGATGGCCTGCCCGATTTGTTCCAAAAAGACTGTTCAAGACTACCGTCCATTTTGCTCGCGTCGCTGCGCAGATGTTGATCTGGCGCGTTGGTTGAACGAGAGCTACGCCGTGCCCTCAAACGACCCTGAAGACGTGGAACGCGCCGCCGAAGAGGCCGCCCGCGCGACCCCCAAAATCCACTGAGCGCGCCAAGCCGAAAAATCCATTTGCCGCTCTGGACAGTGCCCGGCGAAGGCCCTAGAACGCCCCCACCCGCAGGGCCGCCTCACCGCGCCCAACCCGTGCCCGGGTAGCTCAGGGGTAGAGCAGTGGATTGAAAATCCTCGTGTCGGTGGTTCGATTCCGCCCCCGGGCACCACTTCGTCTTTGTTCAGCGTGGCGGCACTTGCCAGGTTTTCCGGATGGCTTCGCGCCAGATACCTGCTGCGTTCCGCCTCTAATTGTCAGCCGCCCTCCGACGCATCTGGCCATCCGGGCGAACTCTTCTTTCATCGCAACGGGCAGGGCGCCTCATCCCTGGGGGTGGAACTCCCGGACGACACGTCCTGCATTGTCGGGGGTGCGTTGGCCGTTGCGCATCGACAGGGCGCCGTTCACCATCACATGGGCAATGCCGGAGGCGTAGCGGCGCGGATGACGCGCGGTGGCGTTGCTGGTGATTGCCGCCGGGTCGAAGACACAGATATCCGCGTGATAGCCTTTTTGCAGCTTGCCGCGGGCCTTCAGGCCGAGACGGGCGGCGGGGATCGAGGTGATCTTGGCCAGCGCCTCTGGCAGGGTCAGCACATTCCGGTCCCGCACATAGTGCTGCAGGAACCGGGCCGCCCATCCGTAACCGCTGAGGGACCCGATATGATCGCTGAGGATACCGTCATTGGCGATGGCGACGGTATCGGAGATCACGGCGCATTCGGGCTGCTGCAGGCACAGATCGACATCCGAATTCCGGAAGCTCTTGGAGGACCACATGGTGGCCATCAGGTTTTCGCCCTCCTCCAGCAGGATATCGAGGACGGCGTCATAGGGATCGACGCCGCGCATCCGGCCGATCTCCTCGAAATCGGCCCCAACCATATCCTTGTTCTCGGTCGCGTTGAGCAACACGATATCCTTCCACCGCCGCGCCTTCACGATCAGCCACATCGGTTTGGGGTTGGCCTTGATCTTCTCGCGCATGTCCGGGTCGGCCAGCCGCTTCAACACGTCATCGATGCTGCCCGCCTGCGCCCATTTCGGCAAGATCGCCGCCATCAGCGTGTGGTTCCAATCATGGGGGATGACGTCGAAGGCGATGTCGCCATCATGGGTGCGCGCGATATCGATCATTTCCAGCGTGTGGGTCATGGCGTGATCCGGCGCGCCGAATTTGGGCTGTATATGGCTGATTTGCAGGCGTGCTCCGGCTTGACGGGCCGTGCTCATGGCCTCCGTGAAGCCGAGATCGTATTCGGTATCGCGGTTACGGACATGGGTGGCATAGAGGCGGCCGTACTTGGCCGCGACCTCGACCATCGGCACAAGGTGATCGGGGGCAGCGAGAATGCCGGGAAAGTATTCCAGGCCGGATGAAAACCCGCCCGCGCCTTCCTCCATACATTGATCGACCAGCTTCGCCATCCTGGCCACATCGTCGGGCTCGCCGGCATGGAGTTCTCCGCCAAGAACCGCGCGGTGGATGGTGCCGTGGCCGACAAACGCCACCACGTTGACGCCCAATTCCGTATCGTCCAGCACGTCGAGATATTCGCCGAAGCCCAACCATTTGCGGTGCTGCGCTTTCTCTGTGAACCACGGCGCCACCTGCCGGATCGCGGCGTGGGAACAGACCGGCGCACACGAAATTCCGCATTGGCCGATCACCTCGGTCGTCACGCCCTGATGCACCTGGCTTTCGGCGCGTCCATCGGCGATGAGCGTGAAATCGGAATGGGTGTGCATGTCGATGAAGCCGGGCGAGACGGCCAGGCCCGACACGTCGATGATCTCGGCTGCCTCTGCCTTGATCTTGCCGATTTCGGCGATCATCCCGTCCTTGATCGCCACGTCCGCCAGCCGCGCCGCCGCGCCGGTGCCGTCATGCACATCGCCGCCTTTCAGAACCAGATCGAACACGTGCGCTACCTCACCGATGCGGGGCCATAGACCCAGTTGGGCAGGAACAGGGTCAGATCGGGGAACAGGATCAGGATAATCATGCCCACGATATAGGCCCCGATGAACGGCAGCACGGCCACGGAGATGCGTTCAAGCGATATCGCCGAAATCCGCGAGGCAATGGTCAGGTTCGCGCCAAGCGGCGGGGTCAGGAAGCCGATCTCGCAGGTGATGACGGTGAAGATCCCAAACAGCACAGGGTCGACGCCAAGCGACGTGACAAGCGGCAGGAATACCGCCGTAAAGAGCACGATCTGTGCCAGGCTTTCCATGAACGTGCCGATGAAGATGTAGAAGATCCCGATCAGCATCAGCACAAGGAACGGGTTGGTGGTGATCGAGGTGATCCCGGCCTGTACGGCGGCGGGGACGTCATAGAAGGCCGTCAATTGGCCAAAGGCCAGCGTGGGCGTCAGCAGGATCAGGATACCGGTGAGAAGGGCGGTGAAGCGCAACGCCTCCAGCACCTTTTTCGGGGTCAGTTCGCGATAGATGAACAGGCCCACGAACAGCGCGTAGAACACGGCCACACCGGCGGCCTCGGTTGGCGTGAAGATGCCACCATAGATGCCGCCGAGGATCAGAACCGGCGCGCCGATGGACCATTTGCCATCCCACGCTGCGCTTAGAAACGGGCGCCATGTGAACGGATCGCCGCCGCCGCCATATCCCCGCCGCCGAGCAATGACATAGGCGGTGATCATCAGAAGCGTGGTGACGAGGAAGCCGGGGATGATGCCCGCCAGGAACAGCCGCGGGATCGAGGTTTCGGAGACCAGACCGTAGATGATCATCAGGTTTGACGGTGGGATCAGGCTGCCGAGGGCCCCGGCGCTGGCGGTGATGGCGGCGGCGAAGGGGACGTCATATCCGTCCTTCTTCATCGCAGGCACGGTGGCCGATCCGATGGCGGCTGTCGTGGCGGGCCCGGAGCCCGAGAGTGCGCCGAAAAGCATGCAGGCGAACACCGTGACCAGCCCCATGGAGCCGCGATAGGCCCCCACAAGTTTCGTGGCAATCCCGATCATCCGGTTCGCCATGCCGCCGGTTTCCATCAAGCGCCCGGCCAGCACGAAGAGCGGTATGGTCAGCAGCGGGAAGGGGGTGAGGCTTGAATATCCCGTCTGCGCCAGAAGCGTGAAGGGGATTTCAATCAGGAACAGCGCCAGCGCGGTGGTCAGGCCCACGGCGGCAAAAAGCGGCACGCCCATCACAGTCAGCACCAAGAAGACCAGGGCGAGGATCAGAAGATCGTTCAAAACAGATGCTCCTCATCGGGGGCATCGCCATCTTCGGTCAGCATCCCCGGCAGGCCCTCTGCCCCGTCCCGGATCCACAGGATGTAAGTCTGCAAGAGCCGCGCCAGCATGAAGGCGTAGCCGATGACAAGAATGGTCTGTGGGTAGAATTGGTTGATCCCCAGGCTGGGGGAGCGCGACGGGAATTGCCACAGCACCACCAGGTATTCCCAGCTGACCTTGATCATCAGGATGCTGAAGGCCGCCCATGCGATATCGGCCAGGAAGATCACGTAGCGGCCCAGTCCGGTGGGCAGCGCCTGAACAGCCACCAGGATGCGAATATGAAACCGCTCGCGCACACAGAGCGACGCGCCCATATAGACGGCCCAGACCATGGCCATCGCGGCGGTTTCCTCGGTCCAGTGCAAGGCAATTTCGAAGACGTAGCGCGCGAGGACCTGCGCAAAGACGGCGACCGCGATGATCACCAATGCAATGCAACACAGAGCCTCTTCAAAGTGCTTTTCGAGCCATCTGAGCACGAACATGCCCGGTCCCCCTCGGCGCTATGTCGGGTCTTTGGATGGGCGGAGGCCGCTTATGCACGGCCCCCATCCAAGGTATCGGGGCTATTCCGCGGCGGCGTTGATCATGTTCACGAGATCCACGAATTCCTGCCCACGCTCGGCGGCCACGGTTTGCTGCACCTCCTGGGCGGCGGCGATGAAATCGGTGCGATCCGGATCGGTCCGGGCCATGCCGCCTTCTTCCACCAGCCAGGTGCGGACTTCCTCGGTCTCGGTGCGGACCTCCTCGCTGAACCGGTTCCCGGCATCGACGGCGGCGCGCATGATCTGCTCGCGCTGCTCCTCGCTCAACCGATCCATGAAGGAGGACGATGCGAAGAGCGGGGCCATCGATACGAAATGCTCAAGGATCACGAGGTTCGGCATGAACTCGTAGAAGCTCATGTCACGGATGAAGGACGTACCGTTGTCGCCACCGTCGACCGTACCGGTCTGAAGCGCAGTGGGCGTTTCCGACCAGGCCAGCGGCACAGGGTTGGCGCCGAAGGCTTCGAAGGTGGCCAGCATCACGGCGTTGTTGGGCGTGCGGATCCGCAGGCCTTCCATATCCGCCATCGTCTCGACGGGTCGCACGGAATTGTAGAAATCCCGATAGAGCGCCGGGCCAAAGCTCAGCAGATGCACGCCGGTATCTTCCAGCAACTGCGCGCGGATGAAATCGCCCACCTCGCCGTCGATAACGCGGGCCATATGGTCGGTATCCTGGAAGATGTAGGGAAGAACCGTCACATCCATCAGCGGCCAATGGGGTGACACGTTGTTGGCGGTGATGAAGAAGCCATCCACCGTGCCAAGCTGCATCGCACGGAAGCCTTCATCCTCGGTCGCGATCTGGTTGCAGCAGCGCAGGCGGACATCGACGGCGCCATCGGTGTAGTCTTCCGCCAGTTCCTCGAAAATCGCGCCAAACCGGCCGTAAAGCGAATCCTCCGGCGCGCCGAAACCCACATTCATCGTGATGTCCTGCGCGGACACTGCCGCCGTCGACAGCGTCAGCGCGACAAGAGTCGCCACACTCCTGGTTTGAAATCCCATAGCTTCTCTCCTTGTTGGTGATCGTTTTCTTTTCAGCTTTGCACGGGAAATCGTGTGGGCATAATATCAATTATGACAACTTTGATACCCAAACAGCATCATGCGATCTGACCTGCGGCTGGTCCGATACTTCGTGGCGACGGCGGAAGAGCTGCATTTTCGTCGCGCGGCCGAGCGGCTGGGGATCGCGCAACCGGCGCTCAGCCGGGCGATCCAGACGTTGGAGGGGGAGCTTGGCGTCACCTTGTTCCTGCGCACCAACCGCAACGTGCAGATCACCACAGCCGGGCAGGTGTTCCTCGATCGTGCCCGCGAGATCCTGACCGCCATGGAGCGCAGCGTCGAAGAGGCACGCAATGCCCACGATGGGCGCGTCGGCTCGCTCCGGATCGGGTACACGGATTTTGCCATCGTCGGCCCGTTGCCGATCATCCTGAAAGAGTTTCAGGAGCACCAACCCGGGATTACGCTCAAGCCGCAACACGGCGTGACACTCACCCAGATGCAGCGGATGCAGGAGGGCAAGCTGGATATCGGCTTCGTGACCGGCCCGGTGAACAAGCCCGGCTTCGACCAGCGGCCCGTGCAATCGGAGGCGTTTGTTTGCGTCTGCGCCGATAGCCACCCCTTCGCGCGCCGCGCGGCCATCGGCATCACGGATCTCGCGGATCAGGATTTCGTGCATGGAAGCTCCAAGGATTGGCAGCATTTCTATGATTACCTGATCCCGCTCTGTCGCCGCGCCGGGTTCGTGCCGCGCATCGTGCAAGAGGCCTTCAACACCGCCGGTATTCTCGGCCTTGTGTCATGTGGAATGGGGGTGACTGTGTTGACCGAGAAGGTTTGCGTCGCCCTTGGACCGGGCCTTGTCGTGGTCCCGATTGCGGATGTGTCCGAGCGGCTGATCACCACTGCGATCTGGCGGAGGGATCGCATGATCGGACCGGTTCGCCATTTTGTCGATTACCTCCACCAATTGCCCGACCTCCCGGTGCCGGCCGATCCGCGATAAGCGCCAAAAGGATTTGTCTTCGCCGCGGAACGCGGTAGGGCTAGGGCAGGCGAGTGAGGGGTGACATGTCGGAAATCACTGTTTTTGAAGCGAAAAAGATCCTCACCATGGATCGCAACCGGCCCGAGGCAACCCACGTGGCGGTGCGTGATGGCCATATTCTGGCCGTTGGCGACGCCACCTGTGCCGATGCGTGGGGAAGTGTCGCCCATGATGCAACGCTGGCGAAAGCGGTCCTGATGCCGGGCTTCGTGGAGGGGCATGCCCACATGATGGCCGGTGCGATCTGGGACTACGCCTATACCGGCTTCCACGACCGCATCGACCCCGACGGAACCCTTTGGCCGGGTCTGTCGAGCCTGGATGATGTCGTCGCGCGTCTGGTGGAGATCGACGCAACCCTGCCACAAGGCGAACCGCTGATCGGCTGGGGCTTCGATCCGATCTTTCTGCCCGATGACCGGCTGGGGCGCAGGCATCTCGATCAGGTCTCCACAACGCGCCCGATCGCGATCCTGTTCTCGAACTTTCACCTGATGTGCGTGAATTCGACTGCGCTCGACATGGCGGGATTTGCGGCGGGCAGCAATATCGAAGGCGTCGTGACAGGGGCCGATGGCGCACCAACGGGCGAGTTGCAGGAAATGGCCGCGATGTTTCCCATCATGCGCCGTCTCGGCATCGATTTCCGCGCCCTGTCACAGCGCGAAAGTGCGATCCGGTCCTACGCCAAGGTGGCCAATCGGGTCGGCGTCACCACGGTGACGGACCTGTTCTCGCAGCTGGAAGATGATGACCTCGAAATCATGCTCAACGTCACGGGTGAGCCCGCGTTTCCCTTGCGGATCATCCCGGCGCTTGGGGCCAGTGGCGATCTGCAGGCGCTGGCCAACCGCGCCCGCGCGCTCAGGGCGCGGTCCACCGACAAGGTGCGCCTCGGGGCCGTCAAGCTGATGACGGACGGCTCGATCCAGGGCTGGACGGCGCGGGTGAAATGGCCGGGCTATGTCGGCGGCCAGCCCAACGGTATCTGGAATATGGCGCCCGAACAGATCCGTGAAACCTGCGCTGCGATGCATCGGGCCGGGGTGCAGATGCATATCCACGTCAATGGCGATGAGGCCTCGGACTATGTGATCGATGCCCTGGAAGACGCCATGCGGGACCATCCGTGGCCGGGCCATCGGCACGTCTTGCAGCACGGGCAGTTGATGGCAGAGGATCAGTTTCACCGTGCCGCCGAACTGGGCCTGTGCGTGAACCTGTTTGCCAACCACCTGTGGTACTTCGGCGATCAGCATGAGGCCCTGACCGTCGGACAGGACCGCGCCAACCGCATGGATGCGGTGCGCGCGGCGCTCGATGCGGGCCTGATCGTGGCGATACATTCCGACGCGCCCGTCACGCCGATGGGGCCGCTTTTCACCGCATGGTGTGCGGTCAATCGCCAGACCATGTCCGGCCGTTTACTGGGGGAAGCGCAGCGGATCAGCGTGCCGGAGGCTTTGCATGCGATCACCCTTGGGGCGGCGCGCACCTTGAAGCTGGATGATGAGATCGGGTCGATCGAGATCGGAAAACGCGCCGATTTCGCGGTGTTGGGGGTCGACCCGACCGAGACGGATCCGGCGGCGCTCAAGGACGTCCCCGTCTTGGGGACGGTCTTTGGCGGGCGGGTTGCTCTGCTATGACTCCGCTCCCGATGAGTGTTGTCGCGGGCTATCTGGGCGCCGGGAAAACCACTCTGATCAATCGGGTATTGGCGGCGGATCATGGGCTGAAGCTGATGATCCTCGTCAATGATTTCGGCGCGATCAACATCGATGAAGGGCTGCTGGCGTCGAAGGACGAGGACACGATCGCGCTCGCCAATGGCTGTGTCTGCTGCACGATGGGGGCAGATCTGTTCATGGCGCTTGGCGACGCATTGGACCGGCAGCCGCGCCCCGATCACCTGATTGTGGAGGCCAGCGGTGTGGCCGCGCCCGCCCAGATTGCAAACGCGGCCTTGGCCGAGCCCGATCTGGATTATGCCGGGATCGTCACGGTGGTCGATGGGCCGGCCTTTGATGAGTTGCGGCAGGACCCGTTGATTGGGGCGCAAGTGGTGCAGCAGGTCGCGCAGGCGGATCTGGTCTGGATCAGCAAACAGCCGCCGGGTGGCCCATCTCCACTTCTCGACGACATCACCCGCGCGCCGATCCTGATCGATGGCGACGTTTCGACCCTCCTGCATCTGGTCGCGCAGGCCCCGAAAACGGCACCCGACCAGTCGCCCTTGCCGACCCATCCCCGATACGTCGCGTGGTCCTGCGATGCCCCCGATCCGATGCCGGTCGACACCCTGCGGGCTGCGTTGGCGGCGCGCCCCGAGGGCCTCTTCCGTGTGAAGGGCACGATCTGCAGCCCGGACGGCATCTGGTGGCGCGTGCAGGTGGTCGGCCGTCAGGTGGAGTTGACACGGTGCGATGCCGTTCTCCGGGCGGCTCTGGTTGGTATCGGGCTGGCCGAACATGTCACGGAAGATGCCATCGAGTACTGGTGGGCCGGGCACATGGCAGCCGTCTGAGCCAAACGCGCTACCCCGCATCCGAATTGACAAACCGTGCGCATCCGGTCGTGATCGCGCCATGCAGCGTCTGACCGGCCATTGGCAATTGATCACCCTGATCGTGGTGGTGTTTGCCCTGTGGAATACACCCATCGTGTTCCCGCTCAAGATCCTCGTCGTCTTTCTTCATGAGTTGTCCCACGGCCTTGCCGCGATCCTGACGGGCGGCTCGATTCATTCGATTTCGCTGTCGATGCAGCAGGGTGGCCTTGCCACGACTATCGGGGGCAGCCGGTTCCTGATCCTGTCGGCGGGCTATGTCGGATCGCTCCTTCTGGGTGTGCTGTTGCTTTGGGCGGCGCTGCGAACGCGGGCGGATCGCGCCATCATGGCGATGTGCGGCGTGATCACGCTTCTCGTCGCCGTGCTTTATATCCGTGACCTGTTTCCACTGGCCTTCTGCATCGCCACGGGCGCGGGGATGCTGGCCGCCTCGCGCTACCTCAGCGAGCCCGTCAATGACCTGATCCTGCGCCTGATCGGGCTGACCAGCGTGATCTACGTGCCCTACGACATCTTCAGCGACACCATCGCCCGGTCCGAGTTGCGCTCGGACGCGCGGATGCTGGCCGAGGAATTCGGCGGCGCTACGATGCTCTGGGGCGGATTGTGGCTGGTGATCAGCGTTGTGGTGATCGTCTTGTGTGCACGCTCCATCCTGGGGCAGGACAGCAACATCCACTTCGGCGGCAAGGGCCTCCGGCGCTAGGGGCGGTCACGCCGCCCGCAATCCCAGGATTTCGCGCGCCTGCTGCCAAGTGGCGACGGGCCGGTCATGGCGGGCGCAGATCTCCGCCGCGCGCTCCACCAGCGCGGCGTTCGACGGTGCAAGGTGCTCCCGGTCAAGGCGGACATTGTCCTCCAGCCCCGTCCGGGCATGGCCCCCCGCCGCGATGGCCCACTCGTTCAACACGATCTGATTGGCGCCGATCCCCGCGGCACACCAAGGCGCGTCAGCCCCGAACAGGCGATGTACGGTCTTCACGTAGAAATCGAACACGTCGCGGTCGGCGGGCATGGCGTTCTTCACCCCCATCACGAACTGCACGTAAGGTGTGCCGGCCAGCTTGCGCTGATCCGCCATCTGTTTGGCCATCAGGATATGGCTGAGGTCGAAGGCCTCGATTTCGGGCTTCACGCCATGGGCGATCATTTCAGAGGCCAGCCACGCCACAAGATCGGGCGGGTTCTCATAGACCCGCGTGGGAAAGTTGTTTGACCCCACCGACAGCGATGCCATGTCCGGCGACAGGTGCAGCATGCCGCCCCGTTCCCGCCCTGCGCCCGAGCGCCCACCGGTGGAGAGCTGAATGATCATGCCGGGGCAGTGCTTTTCCACCCCCTCCTTGAGCGCCGCGAATTTCTCGGGGTCGGATGTGGGCGTCTCGTCGGCATTGCGCACATGGGCATGCATGATGCTGGCGCCAGCCTCGAACGCGGCATGGGTGCTTTCGATCTGCTCTGAGATGCTGATCGGCACGGCGGGGTTGTCGGCCTTGCGCGGAACGCTTCCGGTGATGGCCACGCAGATGATGCAGGGTTGGGTCATGGGGGCCTTATATGTCGAAGAACACGGTCTCGCCATCACCTTGAAGGCGGATATCGAAGCGGTAGGTCGCGGGGCCGTCACCCTCAACACGCTCGGCCAGCAAGGTGGTGCGCCGGTTTTCCCATTCAATCATGGTCAGGACGGGATCGGCGGCATTGGCGGCGCCCTCATCAGCAAAATACATCCGCGTGTGCAGACCCAGATTGATGCCGCGCGCCACGATCCAGAGGTTCAGATGCGGCGCCTGTGTCGCCCCGTTCCGCCCCGGGCATGGGCCCGGCTTCACGGTGTCAAACGCCCAATCCCCGGTCTGAAAATCGGTAATGACCCGGCCCCAGCCGCGAAACCCATCCTCCACCTCGCCCCCGCCGTCGGGATGGGCGAAGTGCCCGGCGGCATTGGCCTGCCAGACCTCCAGCAACACGTCCTTGACCGGGCTTCCGGTGCCGTCGATCACCCGGCCCTGCACGCGGATCCGCTCCCCCGCCGCGTTGGGCCCGGCAATGTCCCAGCCGAGCTCTTGGTCGTAGATGTCGAAACCCGCCGCGCCGGGAGCCAGCCCGATATGTACGTAAGGCCCCGCCGTCTGGGAGGCGGTTTCCTTCAGATATCCAAGATCGTCCGCCATCATGTGCCCTCCATCCGGTTTTCAAAGAGCGTCGCCCGGCGGCCGCGCAGGACGATATCGAAGCGGTAGGCGATGGTGTCGAGCGGGATGGTCGCGTTCATGTCGAGTTTCGCGGTCAATCCGGTGATTGCGTCGGGGTCCGGGATCGTCTGCACGATCGGGCAGCGCGGGATCAGGGGATCGCCCTCGAAATAGCATTGCGTGATCAGGCGTTGGCAAAAGGCTGTGCCGAATACCGAAAAATGCACATGGGCCGGGCGCCAATCGTTCACGCGGTTGCGCCATGGATAGGCACCCGGCTTGACGGTGCGGAAATGGTAATGTCCCTCGTCATCCGTCAGTGTCCGGCCACAGCCGCCGAAATTGACATCGATGGGCGCGAGGTAGCGGTCATTCTTGTGCCGATACCGGCCGCCGGCATTGGCCTGCCAGATCTCCACCAAGGTGTTCGGCACCGGTCGCGTGTTTTCATCGAGCACCCGACCATGCAAGATGATCCGCTCGCCAATAGGGCTTTGGCCCGGTTGGGCGTAATTGCTCAGCAGATCATTGTCGCCCGCATCGATATCGCCGTGGCCGAAGGTCGGGCCCGTCACTTCGCCCACGCCCTGATCCAGGCTGATCAGCGAGAAGCGCGGGCTGCGCGCGTAAGACGTCTTGTAATCCGGGGTGAAAGCGGGCGGGTGGCGCGCCGTGTCGCGCTGATAGAACTCGGCTGGCTTGGTCATGGCTGCTCCTCCTCCATCTCGGCCAGGGTCGCCTTGGCGAGCTTGATGGCATGGTTCGCCTTGGGCACGCCGGCATAGATCGCGACGTGCAAGAAGGCCTGCATGATATCCTCGGCGCTGGCACCGGTGCGCGCGGTGGCGCGGACATGCATCGGGATTTCCTCGAAATTTCCCGTCGCCGCCAGAAGCGCAAGGGTGAGCATGGATCGCTCCCGCTGGCTGATCGTGTCATCGGACCAGACCCGCCCCCACGCCCCCTCTGTTATGAGGTCCTGAAACGGCTGATCGAATGCGGTTTTGGCGGCCTCCGCACGGGTCACATGGGCCTCGCCCAGAACCGCGCGGCGTGTGGCCATGCCCATCTCGTATCTGTCTGTCATCCCGTCGCCTTTCAGGCCGGTTCAGTAGGGCAGGCCCACGTAATTCTCGGCCATTGCCTGCTGCGCGGCCCGGTTGCTTTGCAAAAACGCCAGATCAGCCATCTGCATCTTGTGATCGAACTCTGTCTGATCAGGATAACGGTGCATCAGCGACGAGAACCACCACGAAAATCGCTCCGCCTTCCAGATCCGCGCCAAGGCCTTTTGCGAATAGGCATCGATGCCGTCGCTTGATCCATCGGCGTAATACTGGACAAGCCCGTGATAAAGGTAATGCACATCCGATGCGGCGGTGTTCAGGCCCTTGGCGCCTGTCGGCGGCACGATATGCGCTGCATCCCCGCACAGGAACAACCGCCCCCAACGCATCGGTTCGGTGACGAAAGATCGCAGCGGCGCGATGGATTTCTCAATCGACGGCCCGGTGACCAGTTGCGCCGCCTGATCCGCGGGGATGCGGCGCTTCAACTCGTCCCAGAACGCCTCATCGCTCCAAGCTTCGGGGCGGTCTGACAGCTTGCACTGGATGTAATAGCGGCTCAGTTGATCGTTGCGCATGGAGCAAAGGGCGAAGCCGCGCTCGGAATTGGCATATATCAACTCGTCACTTACTGGCGGCGTCTCTGACAGGATGCCAAGCCAGCCAAACGGGTAGACCTTCTCGTATTCAGTTCGGATCGTGTCGGGGATCGACCGGCGGCTGACCCCGTGAAACCCGTCGCAACCGGCGATGAAATCGCAATCGATCCGCCGCGCCTCACCATGGATCGTGTAGGTCAGGTAGGGCGCGTCGGTCTCAGCGCCGTGGATCGTAACGTCGTCCACCTCATACTCAATCTGCCCGCCCGCCGCTTCGCGCGCTGCGTAGAGGTCACGCGTCACTTCCGTCTGGCCGTAAACCATCACCGGCGTGCCTGTCAGCTCCTTGAAATCAATGCGAAACAACTCTTCGCCATAGGAGATCAGCGTGCCGTCATGGGTGAAGCCTTCGGCCTGCATGCGGCTGGCACACCCGGCCTCCTCCATCAGGCGCACAAGGCCTTGTTCCAGCACCCCGGCCCGGATCCGCGACAGGACGTACGCCTTGGTCTTGCGCTCCAGCACGATGCTGTCGATCCCGCGCCGATGCAGAAGTTGCGACAACAGAAGCCCGGACGGACCGCCGCCGATAATCGCCACTTGTGTCCGCATCCTTCGCCCTCCCGCTCCGTTCCAAACATCGCATATTGATTTTTGCACTTAAATTGAGTTATCGGACAAAATGATTATCAAAACAGTCAAGTAAATTGGATCGCCGGATCAAGTTCCGCCATCTTGATGCGTTCTCGGCCATCGCCCGCGCGCAGAGCCTGAAACGTGCGGCCGAGGCGCTGTCGCTGACCCAGCCCGCGATTTCCAAGACACTCAAGGAACTGGAGGACATCCTCGGCACGATCCTGATGGAGCGCAGCCGCGCCGGTGTCCGTTTGACGCCGGATGGCGAGGTGTTTCTTCACTTCGCGGAACAAAGCACATCGGCATTGCGCCAGGGCTTTCGGAGTCTGAAAGGCACGGGTCCCGGCGCCGGTCGGCTGGTGGTCGGGGCGCTGGCCTCGGTCGCGCAGGGCTTGGTGCCGCAGGCCGCGCTTCGGATGGTCGACGCGCACCCTGATATCGGGCTTGAGATCCATGACGGCGCCCATCGCGATCTGACCGCGCGGCTGCGCAGCGGCGATCTGGACCTCGTGATTGGTCGCCTCGGACGCCCCGAAAGCATGGAGGGCCTCGTCTTTCGCCAGCTCTATGCCGAAGAGGTTGTCGTTGTCACCGCGCCCGGTAGCCCCGCGGCACGGGTCCGTCGCTTTGAGGATCTTGAGGCCTTTCGCCTGATCTACCCGCCCAAGGATACGGCGATCCGGTCGCTCGTGGCTCGCATGCTTATCGCGCAGAGCGTGCCGCTGTTCAGCAAGCGGATCGATACCGCCTCTGCCACCGTAGGCCGCGCGCTGGTTTTGGGGGATCCGAGCGCCGTCTGGATTATCAGCCGTGGCGTCGTGGCCCGGGACGTGGCCGATGGCACGCTGACGCGCCTCGACCTCGACACCAGCGCCACGATCGGCGCGGTCGGCATGATGAGCCGCGCGGAGGAGGTGCCATCACCCGCGGCGCGCACCTTCGCCCGGGCTTTGAGCGCCACCACCGAGGCGATGGGCCTCGCCTGAACCCCAACGCGGTGTCGGGGATTATGGCCGCATCAGGTGTTGAATTCGATTACGTATACATTAAAAGGAGACCCTCAAGATGCATTGGGCGCGCCAGGCGATCTTTGCGGCACAGGAAGGGGCATTCCATGGGGCAGGCATTTGATATCGCCGTGTTTGAAGGCGATGGCATAGGGCCGGAGATCATTGCCCCCACCCGATCGATCCTGTCGGATCTTGCGGCGCGATCCGGCGCCTATGCGATGACTTTCCGCAGCTATCCGGCAGGTGCCGCGCATTATGCCCAGACCGGGGAGGCGTTCCCCGAAGCCTCGTTTCAGGCCGCCAAGGCGGCTCACGCCATCTTGTTGTCCGCCATGGGTCTGCCCAGTGTTCGCTATCCGGACGGGACCGAGATCAGCCCGCAGATCGACTTGCGGATCGCGCTTGATCTTTATGCCGGCGTGCGCCCCGTGCGCATCGCGCCGGGCGGGCCGACCCCGCTGAAACTTACCACGGGGCAGGACCTTGATTTCGTACTGATCCGCGAAAGCACCGAGGGGCTGTTCTACACCAAGGGCGCGGGTGAGGTGACACAGGATGACGCCCGCGAAACCCTGCGCATCACCCGCGCCACCACCGAGAAACTCACGCGCTTCGCCATCGATCTGGCCCGGCGGCGCAAGACGCGCGGGCAGGGGCCGGGTCGGGTGACAAGCGTCGACAAGGCCAATGTCTTCCGCGCCTTCGCCTTCTTTCGGCAGATCTTCGATGACGAGATGGCCAAGGCCCCGGACCTGATGGCGGATCACGCCTATGTCGATGCCACCGCCTTGTGGATGGTGCAAAAGCCGTGGATCTTCGATGTCATGGTGACGGAAAACATGTTCGGCGACATCCTTAGCGATCTGGGCGCGGGCCTGATGGGCGGGCTTGGCATGGCGCCCTCGGCCGATATCGGCGATGACCATGCGGTGTTCCAACCCTGCCACGGATCGGCGCCCGACATTGCCGGGCAGGGCATCGCCAACCCGTTTGCGATGATCCTGTCGGGCGCAATGATGCTGGAATGGTTGGGCGACAAGCACGGCGTGCCGCAGATGGAGGCCGATGCCGCGGCCCTTCAGGCGGCCGTCGATCACGTGGTGCGCGAGGGGCACGCGCTGACCGGGGATCTGGGCGGCAAGGCGGGCACGGCAGAGGCCGCGCAGGCCGTGTCCAATGCCTTGAATGTTCTGGCGTGAGCCTCAAGGTCGCGGTTCTTGGCGGCGGCTATTTCGCGCGGTTCCAGCACGAGGCCTGGGCGCGGCTTCCGGGCGTGGACCTTGTCGGGATCGCCGATCTGGACCCCGCCCGCGCAGAGGCGGCCTGCGCGGCCCATGGCGGGCGCGCCTTTGGTGATCCGGCCCGGATGCTGCACGAAACATCACCCGATATCCTCGATATCGCGATCCCGCCCGAGGGCCATGCCGACGCGATCCGCATGGGCTTGGCCGCGGGGGCCCGGCTCATCGTCTGCCAAAAGCCGTTCGCATCCGATCTGGCCACTGCCGAGGCCCTGACCGCCGAGGCGGAGGCCGCCGGTATCCCGCTGGTCATCCACGAGAATTTCCGCTGGCAGCCCTGGTTTCGCGTGATGCGCCAGGCGATCGCGGACGATCGGATCGGCGCCGTTCAGAACATCACCTTCCGCCTGCGCACCGGCGACGGGCAGGGTCGCGACGCCTATCTTGACCGGCAGCCCTATTTTCAGACCATGCCACGCCTGCTGATCCACGAAACCGGCGTGCATTACTTCGATACGTTCCGGTTTCTGATGGGGCAGGATCCAACCCATATCTATGCCGATCTCAGGCGGATGAACCCAGCTATTGCCGGCGAAGATGCGGGTCATGTCCTGTTCGATTATCCCGGACAGGCACGTGCGATGCTCGATGGCAACCGGCTTCTGGATCACGCCAGCGACAATACCCGTCGCACCTTTGGCGAGGCTCTGATCGAAGGCAATGACGGCAGTTTGAGCCTCGACGGATCGGGCCGGGTCATCCTGCGTGCCTTCGGGCAAGCCACCGCCGAGACCCTTCTGGAGGCCCGCGACTGGCCGGGCTTCGCGGGCGATTGTGTTTACGCGCTTCAAGAGCATCTTGTGCAGGCCTTGGAGGGGAACAGCGATTTCGAGAACATCGCACGCGACTACCTGGGCGTGTTGCGGATGGAGGTGGCGGCCTATCGCTCCGCGCAGGACGGGTGTAAGCTTGCCCTGTAATGACTGACCCCGACCGCCCCAAGACATCGACCGCCGCCGCGCTGAACCGGCTGCGCGAGATGATCCTGACCGGCGAATTGTCCGCCCAATCCGACCATCTGGAAGCCGAACTGGCCACGCGCCTCGGCATGTCCCGCACGCCCGTGCGCGAGGCCACGCTGGTGTTGCAGGGTATGGGCTTGCTGGAGGTTCGGCCCCGCAAAGGCGTGCGGATCAAGCCGATCACCATCCGCGACATGGAGGAGGTCTACGAGATCCTGACGGAGCTTGAGAGCCTTGCCGCCGCGCGGGCCGCCGCCGCCGGATACAGCGCGGATGATCTAATGGCCTTGAAGGAGGCGACCGAGGAGATGGATGCCGCCTTGGCGCAGGAGGACCGCGCCGCCTGGGCCGCTGCTGACGAGGCCTACCACACGGAGCTTGTGCGCCTCGGTGGAAACAGCCGCGTCATCGGGATCGTGCAGATGTACAACGATCAGGTGCGCCGCGCGCGGGCCGCAACGCTTGACGCGCGCCCATTGCCGACGGCGTCCAACGCCGATCACCGGGCCCTTTACGAGGCGATCCTGACCAGGGATGCCGAGGGCGCGCGCAAGATCCACCGCCGCCATCGGATCGCCGCGCGAAAACTCCTGACAGCCATCCTGTCGGATCTGGGTCAGCCCTACGTCTGATCCCCGAAAAGCCGCGCCGCCACCGGCGCACCGATGATCACCACGACAATCCGCATGAGGTGATGGGCCACCACGAACGCCACATCCGCACCCGCCATCAAGGCCAGGATCGTCATTTCCGCCTGCCCCCCGGGCGCGAAGGCCAAGAGCGCTTCGAGGGGCGGGGCAAGCTCCAGAAGCACGACGGCCTCGGTGAAAAGCGCCGCAAGGATCAGCAGGATCACGCAAAACCCCAGCGCCGCGGCCACGTCGCGGCGGATCTCTTCCATGGTGACGCCCACATATTTCGTGCCGACCGTCATGCCGATGAAAAACTGCGCCGCCCAGATGGCCTCGGCCGGGGGGCGGTGCTGCAGGATACCAGCCACGGCAAGGATCGCGGCGAGGATGAGCGGCCCAAGGATCGACGCGCCGAACAGCCCGACGCGTTTGGCAATCTGCCAGCCCACGACGCCGCAGATCACCATCAACAGCAATTGCTCCGGGGCTATGCTGGTGGCCGGCGCGCCGGGAGGGTTGTTCAGGTCGACGTCCCAGAAGTAGCTCAGGATGAAGGGCAGGCTTGCGACGATCACCAGAACCCGCGTGGCATGGATCAGCGACAGCGCGCGCACGTCGCCCCCGGCCTCCTCTCCAAACAGCAGCATATCCTGCAATCCACCGGGCATGGCGGAGTAGTAGGACGTCGGGAAATCAAAGCCCCAGAGCCGTCGAAAATACGGCACCCCGATCACGGCGGAGGCCAGGATCATGACCGGCATCATCAGGAGCGTGGGCCACATCGAGGCCATGGAGATCACGACGGCCATGCTGAGCGTCGCGCCCACCGCAACGCCCAGCACCGTACGCATCAGCGTGTTCACCAACTCGACCCCGCGCAGCTGCACCCCCAACAAAGCCGCGATCAGGCAGGCAAAGATCGGCCCCAGAAGCCAGGGAAGCGGCAGGTGCAGCCACTGGAACAAGGCCACCCCGATCCCGGCAATCAGGTAAGTGCGCGCCAGAATGATCAACTCGCGGTGCACGGCGTGGCGAAAAGGGAGAACGGCATGAATGTGTCCCGTTGGTTGGCCACGTGATGCCAGCCGCCGCCAGGCCTGTCAAAGCCTCGCTGCGCGGATCGGGGCCAGGATCGGGTCGCGCGTGCATTCAGAACTGGAACTTGGCCGAAAACTCCGCCAAGCCATGGGCGAACGTTTGGCGAAAAGGCAAATCAGCGATGGATCTCGGAACCCTGGTGCAGACGCTCACGGATTGGGTCGTTCGGATCGGGACGTCGGTGAATGATCTGCCCGGCACCGTTGCCTTTGGCCTCGGCCTTTTCACATGGTTCGCCTTGGAGCAGATCCTGCGCCGGATGGTCAGCGGGTTGCGCTGGGTGATCCTGATCGGGGTGGTTGTGGCCCTTGGCCTCAGCATCCCCTACCTGGCCGGGCTGATGTTCGAACGGGGCGGACCCGTGGAGATCGCTCAGTAAACGCGCCCGGGCCGCGCGTTATGCCCTCGCGGTTTCGCGCATATGGGCCGCGATTATCGCGTCAATACCGTCATCGATCGGGAACCGGAGGTCTTCGGCCAACGTGCAGGCAAAGGCCTTGGGCCAGCCGCCCACGATATCGGCCACCACCGGGTCAGGTTCCGCGCGCACCAGCGCCCGCGCCTCCGCGCCGGCGGCCCGCTCCAATGCGTCCAGCATCTCCGCCACACTCACGCTCAGACCCCGGCCTGACACCACTGCGCCCGGGCCGAGCGCGCCTTTCGGCAACCCCGCCGCATGAAGGAGCGTGTCCACCGCGCAATCCGGGGATGCGATCCAGACCTTCAGGGCAGGATCGACGGGCAGGGGGGCTTCTTGCCCCGCCAACGGCTCGCGAATGATCCCGGACATGAAGCTCGATGCCGCCGCGTTCGGGCGGCCGGGCCGGACGGAGATCGTGGGCAGCCGCACGCAGCGCCCGTCCAGATGGCCACGCCGCGTATGGTCGGCCTGCAACAGCTCCCCCATCGCCTTTTGCGTGCCATAGGAGTTCTGCGGGGTGAGGCAGTGGGTGTCCGGCACCACGTCGGGCAAGTCGCCACCAAAGGCAGCGACCGATGAGGTTGAAACAACGATAGGGGATGCGCCCAAAGCCCTGATATCGTTCAGGAAGGCGGCAGTCGCCTCAAGGTTCACGGCATAACCCAGATCGAAATCCGCCTCCGCCGCGCCCGAGACAACGGCGGCAAGATTGAAGATCAGGTCGGGCGCGTCGGACAAAGCCGCGGCCCGTCCCTCGGCCTGGGTCAGATCGGCGGCCATGGCGGTGATGGGGAAGTCCGCCTCCGGCGCCACGGGGGTGGTAAGATCGGCAAGAACCATGCTCGCAACGCGCCGGTCCGCCACCGCGCCATGCCGCGCAATACGGGTTGCCAGCCGCGCGCCGATCATGCCGCCGCCCCCGGTGATCAGAACCCGCATCAGGCCGCGCCGCGTGTATTGGTCAGGGCGCTGAAGGCTTCAAGTATGGCGTCGAACCCGTCATCGGTGATGTCCTTGTGCATCACGAACCGGAAATCCGGGTCGGGCGCCGAAACCTGCACTCCCCGCGCCACAAGGCCCGGCACCAGATCCGCCCCGGAATGCGGGGTCAGGAACACCATGTTTGTCGAGTGCCGCACCTCACCCAGATCAAGGCTGCGAAGATGCGCCGCCAAGGCCTCCGCCCGCGCGTGATCCTTGGAAAGCCGCGCGACGTTGTGCTCCAGCGCGAACAGCCCCGCCGCAGCCAGTACACCGGCCTGCCGCATCCCGCCGCCAAGCATCTTGCGCATCCGCCGCGCCTTCGCGAGCAGGTCGCGCGGCCCCAGCAGGACGGATCCAATCGGCGCGCCGAGGCCCTTGGACAGGCAAACCGACACGCTGTCAAACGGCCCCGCAAGGTCGGTTTCGGAACAGCCCAATGCGGTGATCGCGTTGAAAAACCGCGCCCCGTCGAGATGGATGGACAGGCCCTCCGCCCGGCCGGCCTGCACGGCGGCATGGATCCGCGTCAACGGTACGGCGCGTCCGTAATTGGTGTTCTCCAGCGACAGCAGGCGGCTGATCGGGTGGTGGCTGTCATCGTCCTTGACCGCGCCCCGGATCGCATCCGCATCCAGTCCGCCATCGTCGGCCACGGGCAAAGCCTGCAACGCAACGCCACCCAGAACCGACGCGCCCGCCGCCTCGTACCGGATCACGTGATAGCTTTCGCCCGCAATCACTTCCTCGCCCCGCCCGCAATGGGCCAGCATGGCCAACAGGTTGGATTGCGTTCCCGACGGCACGAACAGGCCCGCATCCTTGCCAAGCCGTTCGGCCAGCGCCGCCTCCAGCCGGTTCACGCTCGGATCGTCGCCGTAGACGTCATCCCCCACCTCCGCCGCTACCATGGCCTTGCGCATCTCGGCGCAGGGCCGGGTCACGGTGTCTGACCGCAGATCGGCGATCACGGGGCCTCTCGGGGCGGCGGCTTGGGCGTATTGGGACATCGGCGGGCTCCTTTATCGGGGGCCAAGGCATCATGCCGGGCGCCGCTTCGCAACCCCTTCAGACGGACCGCGTGATGCCACCATCCACGCGAATATTCTGCCCTGTGATGTACGCGCCGCCGGGGGACGCCAGGAACGCCACAACGCTGGCAATTTCACCCAGTGAATTGCCATACCGCCCCATCGGGATCGCCGCCCGGAATTCCTCTTTCTCCGGCAGCGAGTCGATGAAGCCCGGCAGGACGTTGTTCATGCGGATGGTCCGCCCCGCGTATTTGTCCGCGAAACGCGTGGTGAAGGCCGCCAGAGCCAGCGCCCATACCCCATGCACCTGCTGTGACCGGCGCAACCTTCACATCAGCCATTTTTCTCTTCTAAACCTCTTCTCCGCGGGCCACAGCGCCCTCGATCTGGGCGACATCCTTTTCCGAAAGCCCATATTCATCCCGCGCAATTTGGGCGGATATGTACCCTTTCGCCAGATCTTGTTGTACTTTTCGAACGTTTCTTCCGGACGCATCGCCATATCCGGCACCGCCGGGAAATTCCATCTGAACCCGCGCCCCATGGGGCACGAATTGCTTGCCTTTCCCGCGCATTTTGACCCCGTCGGACCGTCCAATCAGCGTGGGCGCGCCGGCTTTCCCTCCGCGCCGGCCGCGCGCGGGATGATCGACCCGGTCAAACATCGCCTGGATGTCGAACTCGTGCCCTTCGATCGCACCGACCTCCATCACCTGCCCCAACCCGCCGCGCGTCTCTCCCGCGCCGCCGCTGTCGGGCCGCAGCTCCTTGCGCCAGATCATCACCGGCCCCGCATGTTCGGTAGCCTCCACCGGCATCGTCATCACGCCCGACGGAAACGCCGTGGCGTTCAGCCCGTCCACCGTGGGCCGCGCACCGGAGCCGCCGGAATTGAACGTCAGCACCTCGGAGCGCCGCGCGTCCGGCGGGGCGGGGGCATCGGTGCGCGGCCGCAGCGACACCTGGAAATTGCACAAACATCCCGCACCCTCGGCCGGAACAACGCCGGGCAAAACCTTGTCGAGCGCGTCATAGACCACGTCCGGCACGAAATGCCCGATGATGTGGCGCAGTGCGACCGGGGCGGGGTGCACCGCGTTGACGATGGAATCCTCGGGCGCGGTGATTTCGAATGGCGCCAGCGAAGCGTGATTGTTCGGGATCTCGGGCGCGATGGCGCATTTCAGGGCGTAGCAGGCATAGGCCTTGGTATAGACCAGCGGCACATTGATGCCCTTCTTGTCCAACCCGCTGGTCCCGGCCCAATCGCTGACGATCCGGTCCCCTTCGATGCGCAGCTGCACCTTCAACGTGATCGGCGTATCGAACCCGTCGATCACCATCTCGCCATCCGCCACTTCCTGAGGCAGGGCCGCGATCCGCTCGATCGTCGCCTGGCGGGAGCTGTCCAGAATGAACTCGGCAATCCCGGTCAGGTCGTCCAGCCCGAATTCGTCCATCATGTCAATCAGTCGCCGGTGCCCGATTTCGTTGCAGGTCGCCAGCGCATAGATATCGCCGATCAACTGATCGGGCTCGCGGACATTGCCGCGAATGATACGCACCAGCGTCTGGTCCACGTCGCCGCGCTCGGCGAATTTCATGATCGGGATTTGCAGGCCTTCCTCGTAGATCGATGCCGCATCGGCCCCGAACCCCCGCCCGCCGATATCCACGATATGCGCGGTGCAGGCGAAAAAGCCGACAAGCTGGCCGCGATGGAAAGACGGCGTCACCATCGTGATATCATGCAGGTGGCCGGTGCCTTCCCACGGGTCATTGGTGATGTAGACGTCCCCCTCGAACATCTGCTGCCGCCCGATCCGCCGAATGAAATGCGCCACGGCATCGGCCATCGCATTCACGTGCCCAGGCGTGCCGGTGACGGCCTGCGCCAGCATTCGGCCCTGCATATCATAGACGCCGGCGGACAAATCCCCGGCCTCGCGGACGGAGGTAGAAAAAGCCGTACGAACAAGGGCTTGCGCCTGCTCTTCCACGACCGAGATCAAGCGGTTCCACATCACCTGATAGGCGACGCGCCCGGCTTCGGCCCGCGCAACCGTCCCCGCTTCGCGCAAGATCAAGGTACCGTCATGGGATTTCGTGACATCGCGGCTGGAGGGGACAACAATGGTCGTTTCGCGCTCCGTCAGCAGGGCAGGGCCCTTGACCATGCCGCCCACGGGCATCGCGTCGCGGTCGATCAACCCCGCATCAACGCTGCGCCCGAGGCCCGGATCGAACAGGGCGCGGGTGTCGCCCATCGGAACGTCCACCACCTCTGCGGGTGCCGGCTCCGGCGTTGCGGCGCCCGTCGCCGTGTGGGCATTGACCGACCAGACGGTGATTTCCACCGCCATATCCGCCACAACGCGCCCGAACAGACGACCATACTCCGCCTCGAACAGCGCCAGGATCGCATCGCCATCTGGGGCGGCGGCCAGATCCGCTGACAGATCGACGGGAATTTCCCAACCCTGGCCCGCGTAGCGCATGTAGATGCGATGGCTGGTCAACACGTCGGCCTTGGCATCGCAGGATCGCACGAAGCGCGTCGCCTCCTCCTCCATCTCCGCGAACAGAGCGGTCACAGTGCCTGCGTCAAACTCGGACATCCGCATGAAAACGGAGCGATTGGCCTCAAAACTGAACGGCGCGCGCAGGAAGCCGATGGCCGAACCCACACCCGCACCTTCGGGAATCAGGCAGGTCGACACGCCCAGTTTCTCGCACAACCGGGCCGCGTGCAGCGGGGCCGCGCCGCCAAAGGCGATCATCGTGTATTCGCTGAGGTCCTCGCCGTTTTCCACGGCGTGGACCCGCGCTGCATTGGCCATGTTCTCGTCAACCACCTCGGCCAACCCCCAGGCCGCCTCCGTCGCATCCATGTTCAGACGGTCGCCGATCACCGCATCCATCGCGGCCTTGGACGCCTCGGGATAAAGCGGAATGGAGCCGCCAGCGAAATTGTGCGGGTCCAGCTTGCCCAGGATCAGATCCGCATCCGTGACGGCGGGCCTTGTCCCGTCGCGTCCGTAACAGGCCGGCCCCGGCTCCGATCCCGCGCTTTCGGGGCCCACGCGGATCTGGCCCATCGCATCCACATGGGCCAGCGAACCGCCGCCCGCCCCGATCTCCACCATGTCGATCACCGGGATGGAAATCGGCATTCCCGATCCCTTCTTGAACCGGTAGGACCGCGCCACTTCAAAGACGCGCGCGGTCTTGGGCGTCTGGTTCTTGATGAGGCAAATCTTGGCAGTGGTCCCGCCCATGTCGAAGGACAACACCTTTTCAATTCCGTGCTTTGCCGCGATATCCGCCGCAAAGATCGCGCCACCCGCGGGGCCGGATTCCACCAGTCTGACGGGGAATTCCGCCGCATCGGCCAGCGAAATGATCCCGCCGCCCGAATGCATCAGGAAGATCGGGCAGCCCGCGCCCGCATCGCGCAGCCGCCCCTCCAGCCGGCCCAGATAGGACTTCATCAGCGGCTTGATATAGGCATTGGCGATAGTCGTGTTGAAGCGCTCGTATTCGCGCATCTGTGGGGAGACATCGGAGGAGAGCGACACCATCGCGTCCGGCATCTTTTGTGCCAGAACCTCGCCAATCAGGCGCTCATGGGCGGGGTTGAGGTAGGAATGCAGCAGGCCCACCGCGACGCTGTCATATCCCGCGAAGATCAGGCGATCTACCAGCCCCTCAACCTCCGCCCGGTCCAGATCAATCAGCACTTTCCCGCGCGCATCGACACGTTCCTTCACCGTATATCGCCGCTGTCGCGGCAGCAGCGGGTCGGGCAGAACGAGGTTCAGATCATATTGCTCGAACCGGGATTCTGTCCGCATTTCAATGACATCGCGGAAACCTTCGGTGGTGATCAGCGCTGTCTTGGCCCCACGCCGTTCGATCAGGGCATTGGTGGCGAGCGTTGTGCCGTGGATAATCTGATCGAGATCCCGAGGCGCCAAACCGGCCTTGGCACAGACCTGCGCCATACCGTCCAAAATCGCGTCTTCCGGGGCGGAATAGGTCGTCAGCACCTTGATGGAATGCAGGCCATGCCGCGTTTCCAGCACGACGTCGGTAAAGGTGCCGCCGATATCGACGCCGAGGCGATTGGTGGATGTGGTCATGATGGCCTCCCGGAAGCATTTTGCGGGAGGGTGGCG
Source organism: uncultured Roseicyclus sp. (assembly GCA_947494975.1). GTDB lineage: Bacteria > Pseudomonadota > Alphaproteobacteria > Rhodobacterales > Rhodobacteraceae > Gymnodinialimonas. Next base: position 856,011 of record CANLXA010000002.1, read on the forward strand.
CGGGCAGAGGATCACGTCCAATTATTTTATAGGATCTCTAGGATAGAAAATCCTGATCCTCCTGGGCCAATCGACAGGCCATTGCCGCCCCCTGCCGCGCCATCGGGGAGGCGCGTGTCCGATCGTACCGGGCGTAGAACCGCAGAGGCTCGGGATGCCAATTGCAGGGGATCTCGGCCAATGCCCCATCCCGGAGAGCTGGCGCGACAAGGGCGCGCGGCAGGAGCGCGAGGCCCATGCCGCCGAGCGCCATCTGAAAGGTGGAGGTGAGCGAAGTGGATTGCACCACCTGCCGCGCCGACAGGCCACGAGCGGCACAGGCGCTTTCGAATTCGACCACCGCGGCGGTCGGTTTGCCGTGGGTCAAGATCGTCTGGTCCAGAAGGTCGCCAAGGGCGGGTTCCGATGGAAGCGGCCCGGCCAGATCCGGCGACGCCACCCAGATATAGGCGCATTCGCCCAGGGGGATCGCGGTTGCATCGGCATAGTCGAAGGGTGTGTTGTAGATCGCAAGGTCCAGACGCCCCGAGGCCAGATCACGATCCAGGTCGCGGGCAAGCGCCACGGCCAGCTCAAGGTTAACGGTCGGGTAGGCCGCGCGCAGGGCCCGCATCAGGTCCTGCGCCCATGTCACGGCGACCAATTCGCTGACGCCGATCCGAAGGCGGCCTTCGATCAGGTCGCGCCGTCCGGCTTCCTCCACCACGGCAATCGCGGCCTCCAGAACGGTGCGCGCTTTGGGCAAAAGGCGCTCCCCCGCTTCGGTCAGACGCACCGAGCCCGCATCGCGCAGCATCAGCGTGCTGCCCAACGCATCCTCCAGTGTCGAGATCCGGGCCGAGATGCTGGGTTGCGTGGTGCCCAGATGGGTGGCGGCCGCGCGGAACGTACCGAGGTCGATTACGGCGACAAAGGCCTCAAGCTGCTTGAGGTTGATGGAATGGCTGATCATGGCGGCCAGATTGCATCGAAAATCCTGATCCTCCAACCCGTCACGTCTTGCCCATGGCCCCTGACGCGACCATGCTGGCCTTATCAAAGCCGAGATTCCATATGGCCATCATTTCCGAACACCACATTTTCCTGTCCGAAGACGCCAATGTCGGGCTGCAGACGCGTTTGAAGGATGCGATCACCCGCGCGATCTGGGACGGACGGTTTTCGCCGGGCGACCGGCTCCCCGCAACGCGTGCCCTGGCCAAGCATCTGGGCATCAGCCGGATCACGGTGAGCCTGGCCTATGATAGCCTTCTGGCAACGGGGTACATCGTGTCGGTGGCCCGGTCCGGCTATTTCGTGGCGCCCGACGCACCGACGCGGATGGAGGTGGTGAAACCCGGCAAAACAGTGCCCGGCGACCGGTTGGATTGGGTAGGTCGCCTGGGGCCGCCGCCCGCCGCACTGGGTGCGCAGGCCACGCCTGCCGATTGGCGGCGGTTCAAATACCCGTTCATCTTCGGCGAACCCGATGTCGCGCGGTTTCCGGTGGATGATTGGCGCGATTGCGTGCGGCGCGCCCTGGGCAAACGCCATTTTGAGCAGATCGCCGATGACGCGAGCGACCGCGACGATCCGTTTCTGGTGGAGCAGATCGTGCGCCGTTCGGTCTCCGGGCGCGGGGTGGCCGCATCGATCGACGATGTTCTGGTGACAGCTGGCGCGCAAAACGCCCTGTGGCTAATGGTGCAGGTGCTGTTCGGGCGCAGGGGTGGCCATGTTGCGATGGAGGAGCCGGGCTATCCGGAACTGCGCAACCTCCTGCATCAGCAGGGATTGGAGATCCACCCGGTGCCGGTGGATCGGGAGGGCCTGAAGGTGGCGGAGATCCCGGCGGGGATGGACGCGGTGTTCGTGACGCCATCGCATCAGGCGCCGACCGGTGCGACCATGTCCATGGCGCGCCGACGGGCCCTGTTGGAACGGGCCGAGGCCGAAGATTTCATCGTGATCGAAGACGATTACGACTACGAGATGAGCTATGCGTCACCGTCGCTCCCGGCGCTCAAATCGCTCGATCTGAGGGGGAGGATCGTCTATATCGGCAGCTTCTCGAAATCGATCTTTCCCGGTCTGCGCCTGGGCTACCTGACGGCGGAACCCCACGTGGTCGACCATGCCCGCGCGATCCGGACCTTGTCCGAGCGCCACCCGCCGGGCCTGACCCAGCGCACGGTGGCCTATTTCCTGTCGGAAGGGCATTACAACAGCCATTCGCGGCGGATGCGGATGCGGATGTCCCGCCGTAACGAGGTGCTGCGCGAGGCACTGGCGATCCATGGCCTGAAGCCGGCGCTGAAGCGCGTAACGGGGGGCACGACGCTGTGGTTGCGGGGGCCGGACGGGCTTGATGCGGATGCCCTGGCGCTTGCGTTGAAGGACAGGGGCGTGCTGGTGGAGGCTGGGTCGGCTTTCTATGCGACAGACGATCAGCCGAAGAACCGGGTGCGCCTTGGCTTCGCGACCATCGAAACGGCGCTGATCCCCGACGGTGTCGCGCTGATCGCCGAGGCCATCAGGGAGCAGGTCGGATAACACCGTGGGATTGAGGTGAGCCCGGGACCGTCCAGTCATTAATGGCTTTCTTAAGCCCGCGCCTTCTCCGATTTCGGATCGTACATGGGTTTGAGGCTCGCCTCCGCGGCCACGCGCGTGCCCGCCACCTCGATCTCGTAGCTCGACGCCAGCACGTCATCGGGTTTTTCGCCGGGGCATGGGACGTAGCCAAGGCCGATGGCCCCCCCGAGAGTGTGCCCGTAATTGCCCGAGGTGATATAGCTGACGACCTCACCATTGCGCACGATGGGTTCGGCGTGGAACAGCATCGCGTCGGGATCGGTCAGCTTGAACTGCACCATCCGCATTTGCAGCCCCTCATCCCGCTTGCGCGCCACGGCATCCGCGCCAATGAAGTTGTTCTTCTGCTTGGAGATGGCAAAACCGAGACCGGCCTCCAGCACGTGATCTTCGCCGGTGATGTCATGGCCGAAATGACGGAAGGCCTTTTCGATCCGGGCCGAGTCCATCATGTGCAGGCCGCAGAGTCGCAGCCCGTGATCCGCGCCCGCCTCGTGCAGGGTTTCGAACACGTGGGCGGCCTGATCGGCGCTTACATACAGTTCCCACCCCAACTCACCCACATAGGTCACCCGGTGGGCCCGCGCGATGCCAAGGCCGATGTCCACGCTTTGCGCGGTGCCGAACGGGAAGGCCTCGTTCGACCAATCATGGGGGCTGACCGATTGCATCAGCGCGCGGGCGTTGGGGCCCATCACGCAGATCACGGCCTCCGACGCCGTGGCATCGGAGATCACCACGACCTCATCGCGGCGGTTCATGGTCAGCCATGCCATGTCGCGGATCAGCGTGGCGGCCGGGGTCACGATGAAATAGCTGTCGCGCGCGAGGCGGGTGATGGTCACATCCGCCTCGATCCCCGCGCGTTCGTTGAGGAATTGGGTATAGACGATCTTGCCCACCGGCACGGACATGTTGCCGCCCGCGATGCGGTTCAGGAAGGCCTCCGCATCTGGCCCGTCGACGCGGATCTTGCCGAAGGACGACATGTCATACATGCCCACCTGGTTGCGCACCGCATCATGTTCCTGCGCCTGATTGCCGAACCAGTTCTGGCCTTTCCAGTCGTAGATGTATTCACGTTCCTGCCCCTCGTTCGCGAACCAGTTCGCGCGCTCCCATCCGGCCAATTCGCCGAACACGGCGCCCTGCGCCTTCAGATGCTCGTGCAGGGGAGAGCGTCGGACGCCACGTGCCGTGGCCTTCTGGCGGTAGGGGTAGTGGTCGGCGTAGAGCAGGCCGAGCGTTTCGGACGCGCGTTCTTTCAGATAGCGTTTATTGCGCTGGAACGGCTGCATCCGGCGGATATCGACATCGCCCACATCGAAGGGGGGAATGCCGTTTTCCATCCATTCTGCCAGCGCCCAACCGGCTCCGCCGGCGGATTGGATGCCGATGGAGTTGAATCCGGCGCAGACCCAGTAGCCGTCGACCTCGGGCGCGGGGCCCATGTGATAGGCGTCGTCGGGCGTGAAGGACTCAGGCCCGTTGAAGAAGGTATGGATGCCAGCCTCGGCCAGCATCGGAAGGCGCTCGCACGCGGCCTCAAGGATCGGCTCGAAATGGTCGAAATCCTCGGGCAATTGGTCGAACTCGAAATCTTCGGGGATCGGGCCCCAGGGTTTGGAGACCGGCTCAAACGCGCCGAGGAGCATCTTGCCGGCATCTTCCTTGTAATAGGCACATTCGTCGGGCACTCGCAGGACGGGAAGTTGTTTCAATTGCGGGATCTGCTCGGTGACGATGTAGAAATGCTCGCAGGCCTTGAGGGGCACATTAACCCCCGCCATCTGCCCGAAATCGCGCGCCCACATTCCGGCGCAATTCACCACGATCCCGGTCTGGATCGTGCCGCTGTCGCCATCGGCCTCCCAGTTAACGCCGTTAACCCTTCCACCGGTCGTATCCACGCCGGTGACCTTCACATTCTCCAGCACCGTCGCGCCGCCCATGCGCGCGCCCTTCGCCATACTGAGCGCGATATTGGCCGGGTCGCCTTGCCCGTCCAGCGGCAGCCAGACGGCGGCTGTCATGCCATCGGTATTCACATGGGGGTAGCGCGCCAGCACGTCGTCGGCACCGATCTCCTCGACCTCCACCCCGAAGGCGCGGGCCATCGACGCCTGCCTGCGGATCTCCTCGGCGCGGTGTTCGGTCAGCGCCATGGTGATGGACCCGCAGCGGCGGAAGCCCGTGGCCACGCCGGTTTCCGCCTCCAGATTGCCGTAGAGTTCCTGGGAATACTTCGCGAGCCGCGTCATGTTCTTGGTGGCGCGCAGCTGCGCGATCAGGCCCGCCGCGTGCCACGTGGTGCCGGACGTCAGGCGTTTGCGCTCCAGCAGAACCACATCCGTCCAGCCAAGTTTCGTCAGGTGATACGCCACGGAACATCCGGCAACGCCGCCGCCGACGATGACAACGCGCGCGTGGGAAGGGACTTTGGACATGTGAGGGACCCGGTCGGTTATGGCGTGCAGAAAAAGGGCGGGACCCTTGCAAGCCCCGCCCGGAATGGTCAGCCGTTGTCGCGCATGTCGTCAAGCGTTTTGCGGAAGCGATCGATGATCTCGTCCACGTGGTGACGCTCGGCGATGAACTGGGGCGCGAGGATGGCGTTGTCGCCGGTGAATTTCACCGACAGGCCCTGCCAGAACATCCGCTTCTGAAGCTCCGTCCCGCGCATGCCGGGGCCGCCTTCGGCATGGACCTCGACCCCCGCCATCAGGCCTGCAACGCGGATATCCCTGATCATCTCGTGATCCTTGAGGCCGTCCATCAGGGCGCTCTCGAAATAAGGGATCAGCGCGTCGGCGCGGGCAAAGAGATCTTCCTCGGCGATGATGTCCATCATCGCGTTGCCCGCTGCACAGGCCGCCGGGTGGCCGGAATAGGTGTAGCCGTGGAAGAACTCCGTCAGGCCCCGCTTGGAGGAGCCGACGACGGTTTCGTAGATATCGTCGCGGCAGGCGACAGCGCCCATCGGGATCGAGCCGTTGGTGAGCGCCTTGGCCATCGTGATGATATCGGGCTCCACGCCGTATTTCTGGGCGGCGAAGGCCGTGCCCAGACGCCCGAACCCGGTGATGACCTCGTCGAACACCAGCAGGATACCGTATTGGTCACAAATCTCGCGCAGACGCTCCAGGTAGCCTTGCGGCGGGGGCAGCGCACCGGTGGAGCCGGCCACGGGCTCCACGAACACGGCCGCGATGTTGCCGCCGCCATAGGTCTGGGCCATCCGCTCCAGATCATTGGCCAGCTCCACGCCATTGTGCGCGGACCGGCCGCCGGGGATGAAGGTTTCCGACGGGTCATAGGTGTGGCGCAGCATCATCACGCCGGGCACCGTGGCGTGGAAAATGTCGCGGTTCTTGACCATGCCCGAGAGGCTTACGCCGCCGATGTTCACGCCGTGATAGGCGCGCTCACGCGACACAAACCGGGGGCGGCTTTCGCCGCGGGCGTTCCAATAGGCCATCACGATCTTCATCGCCGTATCGACGCTTTCGGATCCGGAATTGGTGAAGAAGACGTGGTTCATCTTCTCGGGCAGCATCCGGCTGATCTTTTCGGCCAGCGCGAAGGAGCCCGGATGGCCCGCCTGGAAGGGCATGACGTAGGTGTATTCCGTCATCTGCTTGGCGACGGCTTCGGCGATCTTGGGGTGGCAATGGCCCGCGGGCGAGCAGAACAGGCCCGACGAGCCGTCGATCAGCGTACCCCCGCGATGGTCATAGAGGTGAACGCCTTCCGCGCGGACAACCAGACGGGGATCTTCCTTGAACCCGCGATTGTCGGAAAACGGCATCCAATGGGCTTCAAGCGAGTTGGTCGATGCATCATAGGCCATGTCTGGAACCTCCCCAAAGGGCCCCGCAGGACCCGTAATAAGATGCGCGAAAGTCGCTCCGCGCCGAGAGTCGGAGTAGGGCCAGCGCGGACGATGATTAAGGCCAGGTTAAGGGCTTGCTCTATCGGGGTTTCCGACATGGCATCGGCCCCGCCGAGGCGGTTTCAGGGGCTTGGACACGGAAAGAAAAATCAGGCGTTGTTCTGGGCCTGCACGGCGGTGACGGCGACCATCTGCACGATGTCATTGGCGCTGCAGCCGCGCGAGAGGTCGTTGGCCGGTTGGGCCAACCCCTGAAGCACCGGACCGATCGCCGTCGCGCCGCCAATCCGCTGCGCAATCTTGTAGCCGATATTGCCCGCATCGAGGTTCGGGAAGACCATCACATTGGCCTGCCCCGCCACGGGGGAGCCCTTGGCCTTGGAGGACGCGACCGACGGGATCAGCGCCGCGTCGAATTGCAGTTCGCCATCGATCGCCAGATCCGGCGCGGCCGCCTGGGCGATCCGGGTGGCTTGGGCCACCTTGTCCACTGCGGGATGGCGGGCGCTGCCCTTGCTGGAAAACGACAGCATGGCAACCTTTGGGACCGTGTCGAGAAGGGCGCGCCCGGAGGCTGCCGCCTGCTGCGCGATGGTGGCCAGCTCCTCGGCGGTGGGCTCGATGACAAGGCCGCAATCGGAAAAGATCATGCCGCCGCGGCCCATCGGGTGGCCATCGGGCAGGACCATCAGGAAGAAGCTGGACACCAGCGGCGCGCCATTGCGCTTGCCGATCACCTGAAGCGCGGCGCGCACTGTGTCGGAGGTGGTGTGGATGGCACCACCCACGGTGCCATCGGCCAGGCCCTGCCGCACCATCATGGCGGCGAAAACAAGCGGCTGGCGCACGGTTTCGGCGGCTCGCTCGGCCGTCATGCCCTTATGGGCGCGCAGCTCGTGAAAGGCGGCCGCGAAGTCGGGGTGATGATCTGAGGTGTCGGGATCTTCGATGGCGACGCTGTCGCCCACCTGATCGGCCAGGGTAGCCGGGCCCAGGATGGTGATCCGGGCCAGGCCCTGGTCGGCGGCGGCCCGCGCGGCCTGTTGCACGCGCGGGTCGATGCCTTCGCTCAGCACGATGTGCTTGATGTCCGCCGCCGCACGGGCGGCGATGGCGGCCAGCGGCCCCGTGTCAGGCGCGCTCGCCGCCGCCGCCATCAGGCGACGCTCTGCGGCACCATGTCCGCCGCCGAGATCCCAGCCACTTCCACGGGCTTTTTCATCGCATCGCGACGGAAGGGATCACCCAGTTCCTGGTTGATCATCGCCTCGATCAGTGTGGTTTTACCGTGCTTCATCTGATCCTCGATCGCCTTGTTCAGCGCGGCTGTCAACTCGTCCATGGTACGGGCCACGACGCCTTCCAAGCCACAGGCCTGCGCGATGCCGGCATAGGAGACATCTTCATCCAACTCTGTGCCGACGAAATTGTCGTCGAACCACAGCGTGGAGTTCCGCTTTTCCGCGCCCCATTGGTAATTGCGGAAGACGATCTGCGTGACCGGCGGCCAATCGCCCCGGCCGATGGCCGTCAGCTCATTGACTGCGATGCCGAAGGCGCCGTCACCGGCAAAGCCGACAACCGGGACGTCCGACTGGCCGATCTTGGCGCCGACGATGGCGGGCAGGCCGTAGCCGCAGGGGCCGAACAGGCCCGGTGCGAGGTATTTGCGACCAGCGTCGAAGTCGGGATAGGCGTTGCCAATGGCGCAGTTGTTGCCGATATCCGACGAGATGATCGCTTCGCGCGGCAGGGCCTGCTGGATCGCGCGCCATGCCATGCGGGGGCTCATCCAATCGGGCTTGGCCGCGCGGGCGCGCACGTTCCAGTCGGTGCCGGGATCGTCGTTTTCGTGGGTCAGCGAGGTCAATTCCTGCGCCCAGGCGGATTTCTTCTGGGCGATATTGGCCTTGCGTTCGGCGCGGTTGATATCGCCTGCCGTGTCGGAGAGGCCGTTGAGGATCCCCTTGGCGACCTTGGCCGCGTCGCCCACGATACCCACAGTGACCTTCTTGGTCAGGCCGATCCGGTCGGGGTTGATATCGACCTGGATGATCGTGGCATTGGCGGGCCAGTATTCCATGCCATAGCCAGGCAGGGTGGAGAACGGGTTCAGGCGCGTGCCGAGGCAGAGGACGACATCGGCCTCCTTGATCAGCTCCATGCCAGCCTTGGAGCCGTTATAGCCAAGCGGGCCGGCGAAGAGCGGGTGCGAGCCGGGGAAGGCGTCGTTGTGTTGGTAGCCCACACAGACCGGCGCATCGAGGCGTTCGGCCAGCGCCTTGGAGGCCTCGATGCCGCCGTCGGACAGGACCACACCGGCCCCGTTCAGGATGACGGGGTTCTTGGCGTTCGACAGGATCTCGGCGGCTTTCGCGACGGAGTTTTCACCGCCCGAGGAGCGTTCGAACTCGATGGGATCGGGGATTTCGATATCCACGACCTGCGTCCAGAAATCGCGCGGGATGTTGATCTGCGCCGGACCGCTGAGGCGCTTGGCCTGGGAAATCACGCGGGTCAGAACTTCGGAGACGCGGGACGGGTCGCGGACCTCTTCCTGGTAGGCGACCATGTCCTGGAACAAGGCCATCTGTTCGACTTCCTGAAAACCGCCTTGCCCGATGGTCTTGTTGGCGGCCTGCGGGGTGACCAGCAAGAGCGGCGTATGGTTCCAGTAGGCCGTCTTCACCGCGGTTACGAAATTGGTGATGCCCGGGCCGTTTTGCGCGATCATCATCGACATCTTGCCGGTGGCGCGCGTGTAGCCATCGGACATGAACCCGGCAGAGCCCTCATGGGCGCAATCCCAGAACTTGATACCCGCCTTGGGGAACAGGTCGGAGATGGGCATCATGGCCGATCCGATGATCCCGAAGGCATGTTCGATGCCGTGGCGTTGCAACGATTTGACGAAGGCTTCTTCGGTGGTCATTTTCATGGCGAATCTCCTCTGAGCGGACTCCCCCGTGGGTCCGCGCTTGAACGGGTAATGAGCCTACGAGTCTCGGTTTCGGTAGGGCCAGATTGCCCGTTGGATATGGCCAACCCATAAGAAAGTCAAAAAAGAATGGGTGGAGTGGCGGATTCACGCAGTTCGTCGGGCTCAGCGCGTTTGAACGCCTTGATGCCCCGGGGCGTGGATCTGGCTCAGAACAATTCCACTGTTCCGCGACCCGGGCGGTCGGGAATGGGGCGTTCGATCGGCGCGCGCTCCAGAAGCGAAACTTCCACGCGGCCGGAATGGGGATGGAACCGCACCTTGCGCCCGCAGATGCCGCCCAGATCCGTGCCTTTGAGCGCAAAGCCTTCCGCCTCGACAAACAGGCGGGCAAAGGTGGCGTTGCTGGCGCCGATCCCCGTCGGGCCACCCAGGACACTGGCCCCACCGTAAAGCCAGACCTCCAGCCGCCGCCTGTCCGCGCCACGCCGCAAAAGCGCGTTGATCAGGTCCTCCATGCTGCGCGCGCCGTATCGGACATTGCCGCTGTCGCGTGGATCGTCCCCGGGCAGGAGAAAGTGGTTCATGCCGCCGATCCGCAGTTCCGGATCACGGATGCATGCCGCCACACAGGACCCCAGCAGGGCAACCAGCACGTCATCAGGCTCTTCCGAGATGCGGACCTTTCCCTGCATCACATGCAGGGTGCGGGGATCGGTTACGAGGATCACCGCGATGCCTTGCCCGGGATTTCGGCCGCGCTCAGGATCGCGCGACTGATCCGGTGCAAAGGCAGGAGTTCGCGGATGGCCCCCTCCTCATGGGCGACACGCGGCATGCCGAACACCGTGGAGGTGCGGGCATCCTGCCCGATGGTCCAGGCCCCGGCGCGCCGCATCGCGCCAAGCCCGGTGGCCCCGTCCCGCCCCATGCCCGTAAGCAACACCCCCACGACATCTGCGCCAAGCGACGTGACGCTTTGAAAGAGCCGGTCGACCGACGGCCTGTGGCCGGACTGCGCTGGCCCATCGCGCAATCGGCACCGGAGGGAGGCGGGCTCGATTTCGAGATGCTTCGGCAATCCGGGCGCCAGGGCCACCTGGCCGGGTCGCAAGATGGTGTTCGGCGTCGCCTCCACAACCTCCGCCGCGCAATGGCGGCCTAGTCGGCGGACAACGCCGCTGAGGAATTCGGGTTTGATATGTTGCACGATCGCGGTGGGTGGGCAGTTGGCAGGATAAGATGAGAGCACATGTTGCAACGCGTCGATGCCGCCGGTTGACGCCCCGATGACCACCAGCCGGTATCTTGCGTCAGGCGGGGAACCGGTATGGCGCCGCGCACCCCTTGCGGACCCGAGCAGGGGCAGGCCCATCGCCTGGGCGATGACTGGGATGCGGGCGCCGGACGGAACGGCGAGCACCCGGCCGCCCTGCGCCTCGGCCTCGGCGCGGAGCTCGGCGAAGTCGCTGTGTTTTCGAAAGCTGGAATGGCACAGGATCAGATCCGCGCCCCCACGCGTCAGCGCTGCGCGCACTGAGGCCAAATCGGCGAAAGACGCGTCGATCCGGAACCGCGGGTCCCCCGCCAGCGACAGCATCACGTCTTCGCGGTCGGTCACAACCGGGAAGACCAGCATGGTCCTAAGGCGTTGGGTCGTTGCGTGCAGCACCAGGGCCCTCGTCGCAAGGATCGACGCGACGCAGCATTGGACTGGCGCGCAAGTTCGCCCTGGCTGATAGGGAGGAAAGGTTAAAAATCCCTGTCTCCGGGTCGGGTGACCGGCAATTTCCAACCCCAGTTACCCGCGCCGCTTTTTCTCCCGCGTCGTTAACCACCTCTTCACGTCATGTGCCTAATTCTCGGCCGTGGCGATTGGATCCGGGGCCCGGTCTTCGCGGCGCGGGGATGATCCTCGGAGCCCGCCACCCGGGTCATCCTGTACAGGAGAATGCGATGTCGGAAGGCTACAATCTACAGACGCATCTTGATAGCGCCGCCGCGCCCGCCCTCGCGGCGGACCTCAAGGCGCTGCGCGGCAGACCGGTGCGTGTGGATGGTGGCGCCGTCCGGTTTGCCGGAACCTTGAGCCTCCAGGTTTTGATCGCTGCCCGGCGGCAATGGCTGGAGGACGGACGGGATTTTTCGGTTCATCCCCTCAGCGACGCGCTTGGTGCGGCCTGTTCCGATCTGGGTCTGTCGCTGACGGATATCGGCGGATCCCAGGACGACCAGAACGATATGGAGCGCACCGCATGAGTCTTTCCGTTCTTGCCATCGATGATTCCCGCACGATGCGAAACCTGCTCAGCGCGGCCCTTGGCCGGGCCGGTTATTCGGTTGAATTGGCAGAGGATGGACAAGATGGCCTTGAGCGGTTCGCAAGGACGAACCCGGATGTTGTCATTACCGATATCAACATGCCCAATCTCGATGGATTTGGCGTGATCGAAGGCGTTCGGTCCATGGCGCCTGGCCGCGTTGTGCCGATCCTGGTTCTCACCACCGAAAGCGCGCCGGAATTGCGGCAACGGGCCCGCGCGGCGGGCGCGACGGGCTGGATCGTGAAGCCGTTCGACGATGAGAAGCTGATTTGGGCGATCGAGCGGGTCGCCCCAACCGGAGGCGCGGCATGACGACCGGGGGCAGCGACGACTTCCGCGCGTCCTTTTTCGAGGAATGCGATGAGTTGCTGGAGGCGATGCATGACGGCCTTGGCCTGATGCAAGATGGCGCAGGCGACGGCGAAACGGTTCATGTCATCTTCCGCGCCGTGCATTCGATCAAGGGCGGCGCTGGGGCCTTCGGCCTCGATGCGCTCGTGTCCTTTGCCCATCAACTCGAAACCGTGTTGGAGCGGTTGCGCTCCGGCAAGATCGAGGCCACGCCGGATTTGCTGACCCTGTTCCAGCAATGTGGAGATTACCTCTCCGATCTTGTGACGGCGGCGCGGGCGGATGCCGCGGTCGATCCCGGCCCGGCGGACGCACTGGGCAGGCGGCTCGATGCGGCTTCGGGGCCGGATTGCGATACGTCCGAGGCGGTGTCACAGGCCGCGGACGACTTCGTGCCGCTGGCGTTGGATCTTGATGCCTTGGAAGATCCCCAAGAATCCGATGCCGATGATCCGATGTCTTCCGGGATCGGTCATCACATCACCTTCACGGCTGAGCCTGAATTGTTTTCCAGCGGCAACGAACCCGCCTTGCTGTTTCGCGCCCTCGCCACACTTGGGCCGACAAGGGTTGGTGCGGATGTCTCGGATGTCCCACCGCTCTCGTTGCTGGATCCAACGATGTCTCACCTGTCTTGGGAGATCGAGCTGGATGGCGATTGCCCGGCCGACATCGTGCTCGATGTCTTCGATTTCGTATCGGATTGCGCAAGTGTTGAGATCGCCCCCTTGGAGCATATTGCCGCCCCTCCTGATCGGTCCACCGTTCCGGCCTCCGATGACATCGCGCCCGCGGCCGGGGCTGATGCCGCAGCGCCCGCTGAGGGCCAGCCACCAAATTCCGAAACGGTGGGGTGGGGGCATGAGCCTGCGCGCGCCGCTCTGCCCGAGCCCGCGGTTGCACCCCCACAGCTCTCCGCCAGGATTGCCGCGCCCCAGACCATCCGTGTCGATTTCGAGCGGGTCGACAAGCTTATCAACCTGGTCGGCGAACTGGTCATCAAGGAGGCCATGCTGTCGCAGGCAGTGGGCAAGCTCACCCTGAATACCGGCAACGAAGTGCTGCAGGAGCTTGATGGCCTTAAGCAACTGGCTGGTGAGATCCAGGAGGGCGTGATGGCCATCCGGGCGCAGCCGATCAAACCGTTGTTCCAGCGCATGGGGCGCACCATTCGCGAGGCGGCGGCGATGACGAACAAACGCGTGCGTCTCGTCATGAAGGGCGAGGCTGCTGAAGTCGACAAGACGGTCCTCGAACGGCTGGTGGATCCGCTCACCCATATGGTGCGAAACGCGGTCGATCATGGATTGGAAGACACCGAGACGCGCATGGCGGCCGGCAAACCGGCCGAGGGCAGTGTGACCTTGTCCGCCGCCCATCGATCTGGCCGCGTCGTGATCGAAATCTCCGATGATGGGGGCGGGATCAACCGCGACAAGGTCCGCCAACTGGCCGAAAAAAAGGGCCTGATCGCACCGGACGCGCCGCTCATCTCGTCTGACATCGATGCGCTGCTTTTCATGCCGGGCTTCTCCTCGAAGGACGAGGTTTCGGAACTCTCGGGGCGCGGTGTCGGGCTCGATGTCGTGCGAAGCGAAATCACCGCCCTGGGCGGACGCATGTCCATCCAGTCGGAGCTCGGGGTTGGAACGGTCTTCTCCATCAGCCTCCCCCTGACTCTCGCGGTGCTGGAAGGTATGGTCGTGAACGTGGCGGGGCAGACCATGGTTGTGCCGATCACCGCGATCCAGGAAACCTTGCAACCTGCTTCTGCCAGGATCCACACGATCGGGCCCGGTACAAAGGTGTTGTCCATCCGGGAGACGTTGATGCCGGTGGCCGATCTTGGCGCCCATTTCGGGTTTCGGGAGCCACCGGAGGAGCTTGACGACCATGTCCTGCTGGTCATCGAAACCGACACTGATCGGCGGTGCGCGCTGATCGTCGATGCTCTGCAAGATCAGCGGCAGGTCGTCATCAAAAGCCTCGAGACGAATTACAGCCAGATCGACGGAATCTCCGCGGCCACGATCCTTGGCGATGGCCGTATCGCGTTGATTGTCGACCCCGAAGGTGTCGCCGGTGGTGTTTCGCCCGTTCCCGCAACCCTCGTGGCCCCCGCCAATCCCGATATCGTGGAAGGAGACAGCCTTGTCACAGCCTGATGATGATCCGAAGTCGCGCAACAACGAAGTCGTGGCCTTCCGCGTCGGGGGGCAGGATTTCTGTTTCGACATCATGTCGGTCCGGGAAATTCGCGGCTGGACCGAAACGACGACGCTGCCCCATGCCCAGAGTTACGTGAAAGGTGTCATCAACCTGCGCGGATCGGTGGTGCCGGTCTTGGATCTGTCCGATCGGTTGGGGTTGGGGGTGACGGAGACGAATGCCCGTCACGTCATTATCATCGCAGTTGTCAACGGGCAGACCATCGGACTCCTTGCCGACGTTGTGTCCGATATCCTCTCGATCCCCGATGACGCGCTGCACCCGATCCCGGACATGGTGGCCGACCAGGTCAAGGCGTTCATCTCGGGCGTTGTGCTGATCGATGAGCGTATGATCCGAAAACTGGATCTCAGCCGCGTGGTGCCGCCGTCGGGCCTGGAGGCGGCATGAGCCTTGCCCAGGAAAGAATCGCGCCGCCGCGCTGGTCCAACGCCGCCATCGGGGATGCCGCGTTCCGGACCCTGGCTGACTTGGTGGAGCGGGAAACCGGCATCGTTTTGTCGGAGGCCAAGAAGGCATTGGCGATCTCGCGCCTGTCGCCTCGATTGCGCCGGTTGGGCATGCGGAGCTTCGATGAATACTGCGCCGTCTTGCGTGGCTGCAACGGGCCGAGCGAATTGCAGGAGGCAATCCTGCTTCTGACCACCAATGTCACCCGGTTTTTCCGCGAGGCGCATCACTTCGATGTTTTGCGGACGGACGTCCTTCCGGATCTTGTGGCGCGGGCCCGGGCCGGTGGTCGCGTTCGGATCTGGTCAGCGGGGTCGTCCTCGGGCGAAGAGGCATACTCGATCGCCTTGACGTTGCTGTCGGCGTTCCCGGAGGCGCCGGAGACGGATTTCCGTATCCTCGCCAGCGATATCGACCGCAACATGTTGGCGAAGGGCCGATCCGGCCGATATCACCTGACGTCGGATGATCTTCAGGTGCATCCGCTGCTGGCCAGGGAAATGGCGCCCGTTCCGGGCGAAGCGGAGCTGTTCGACGTTCCGCAAAAGGCCCGTGATCTGGTGCAATTTGCGGAGCTCAACTTGCAGAATCCCTGGCCCATGAAGGGTAAATTCGACGTCATCTTCTGCCGCAATGTCGTCATCTACTTCTCGATGGTGACGCAACAATCGCTGTGGCCGCGGTTTGCCGATGCGCTGATGCCCGGCGGATACCTGTTCATCGGGCATTCCGAACGGGTCACGGGGCCCGCTCTGCCACGGCTTCGGTCTTGCGGCGTGACCCTCTACAAACACATCCAATCGGAAGAGATGAGATGAGTACCAAAGACAAGCTACGCGTCCTTGTGGTGGACGATATGTCGACCAGCCGCGGCTTGATCGTCCAGGCCCTTGAATGGATGGGGATTGGCACGATCGACTATTGCGCCGATGGCCATGCTGCCTTGCAGAAAATATCCTCGGCGCCCGTGCATATGGTCATTTCGGACTATAACATGCCCGGCGTGGACGGCCTGAAACTCCTGGAGATGTTGCGATCGAACGAGAGAACCGCTCGCACGGGATTCATCCTGATCACCGGGACCACCGATCCGGCAATCATTGACCGGGGCAAGCGGCTGGGAATGAACAACTTCCTTCAAAAGCCGTTTTCCCCAACTGCCTTGAAAGCCTGTATCGAGCGGGTGGTGGGCCCCCTTTGATGGACATGGCGGATATTGACCGGCTTTCGGTCGGAACCCTGATGCGCAATACCGCGACCGAGTTGGACCGCCTGGCCGAAATCGCGGAGGGCATGGACCTGCTGATTGCAGATCTGGTGGCGCATCTTCCGTCGTCGGCACAACGCGCCAAGCTGCAGGACATCGATTATCTCCGCCAGGCTTTGCAGGCCATCGCCACCATTTACCGCAACGCCTCGCAGGACCTCGACTCGGAACAATCCGCCCGCGTTTCCGGGGCGAGACTGGCAAGGGGGGTCACGTTGGCCTCCGTCCTTGATGCATGTCTGAAGGGGGTACCACTCAACAGCGGCCATTCGGACCGTTCCGGCTCCGAACCGCCAGAAGACACCGCAATCCTGTTTTGAAGACCCGCGCTCAACCGCAAAGCGGCGCGGGTGACTGCATCGGTGGTGGGCGCAATTCAGACCTTTCGGTCAGCGGGGCGCTCGGGCGTGGTCGCCTCGCCGGGGCCACCCGATGGCGCGCGCCCAAGGTGGGTCAGCACCGGGCGAACATCGGTCGCACGTCCGCTGGCCAGCATCACCTCGGTCAGGAGGGTGCGCAGATAGCTCACCTCCGGTGCCGCTTCGATGGCCATGACCAAGATCGCGCGGGCCGCGTGCATATCCCCGTCGGCCACCGCGATATGGGCCTTCGCGGCGGCAATTGTCGACGGAGCGATCGCTCCAGGCGTGGTTTCGGCCTCGGTTTCCGCCACAAGTTGCCGGGCCGCCCGAATATCGCCGCCGTCCAATGCGGCATGCAACCTGGCCTCGAAGCCCATGGCGACCGGCTGCTGCGCGCTTGTTGATCCGTGGCGATCTGGCGCAGGCACGCGGCTATCGCCGCCATGCGTCGCTGGCGCGGATTGGCGCTCCGCACGCTGATCGATTTCGTTCGTACCCCTGATAGCCATGCGATTCCCCAAATCTCACCGATTGAACCAGCCAATACCGCCCTTGAAAGCCAAGGATTTGAATGCTGCCCCTCCATGATCGTAACGGTGAGAGCAGTTAATACTTCGTTAATGGGAAAAGCCGGTTACTCTGTTCATCGTACTTCGGCGCGGCAGAACCTCAAGGCCTCGTTCTGCGGTGGCAATTTCCCGCCATCGGATTCGCAATCACAAGTGCCACCGGCGGCGTTGCGTCACCTCTCGCTTTGTTGCAACATTGACAGCGAAAATATTCTTTCCCATCCGCATGCTGCCCTTTGCGCGGAGCCTTTTTGACCGATGGAGCCTGCCCCCGTGTTGCCCCCGTTTCGTATCTTTTCCCCAACTCCCCTGCTGGCTGCTGCAGCAGTCGCCCTAAGCGGTCCGTCTTTTGCGCAAGGTATCGATGTGCCGGAAGAGGACGTCGTGGAGGCGCAGCTTGCACAATTGGGCGCGAATGTGCCCGGGTCGATTTTTGCAATGCAGCCGTTCCGCAATGATCAGAGCCTTCAGGCCGATGATGGCACCACCTATACGCTGACCTCGCTGAACCCCCATGTGAATTCCTGGTTTATTCTGGAGATCACGCCCGCAAACGGCCGCTCGCGTTTTGCGCATTTCGAGAATGCGGCCCCAGAGATCTGGGATATCTCCCTGATCGACGAAGACGGCCCCGCGCTTCTGATCGAGGGCGATGGCGACAGTTTTGCCTGCGCGCCGTGGGATGATGGCGAATTGGCCGAGGCCCAGGACAGTTCCCTGCCATTCGCGCCGATCTGCGATTGGAGCATCTTCGTGCGCAACCCCGTCAGCGGCAATCGCACGACGCGGGAGGCCGTGGCCGAATTCCTGCGCGACAACGTGATCTTCGGCGAATCCATCGTGAACCTGATCAAAGGCGCGTTCTTTGAGGACGCGTTCATGATTTCGTCCGAAGGCGAGGAGGAGTTGGAGGAAATCGACGGTGTCGAACTCCTTGGCAATGCGCTTCTCGACAACACGCCCAACATGCGCCCCTATATGGGCTTCGAGTTGATCGGCACCGATGCCGGCGCCATGACCGCGGGCGCTTGGTACGAGGTGGAGGACAGCCCCGGCATATACGCGTCCGTCATGCAGCCCGGCATGATCGCCAATGAGGTGTTTCAGGTGCCCGGTGCCAACGGCCTTGATGGGATCGAGCGGCGCGCGGATGTCTATCTGGTGGCTTTCGACATGGCGCGATTCGATATCGGATATGAACTCGGCACCGAACATCCGCGGCTTGGCTGGTCATCACGCCCTTCGAACCGGCACGGGCAGGGGCGGGGCCCCGATGGCTTCGACCGTCCCGACCCGGTGGTCCGCACCGGCATGTTGAACCCGGCCTTCGCCGAGCGGGTGGCCGCCACCTTTACCGGCGGGTTCAAACGCGACCACGGCGCGTGGCGCTTCGGTGATTACTCGACGTTCAATTACGGCCACCATTACGGCTTCATGCAGAACGGTGTATTGATCTCTCGCCTCTGGCCCAATCTCGCGACGCTTTACCTGACGCAGGACGGCGAGGTCGCCATGCGCACCTGGCGGGAAGAGGATGATGCGCTGCTGCCAGAGCTGACCTTCGCGCGCCAGAACGGTGTTGCCATCATCGAAGACGGCGTGCCCGGCCCGCGCGTGACGTCCTGGGGCGGTGGAAATTGGTCCGGCGACGCCAACGCGACCCTGCGCACCTTGCGCGGTGGCACCTGCATGCGGACGGTCGAAGACCGGCAATTCCTGATTTACGCTTACTTTTCAACGGCAACGCCGTCTGCGATGGCGCGCACGTTCCAAGCGTATCAGTGCGACTATGCCATGCTTCTGGACATGAACAGCCAGGAGCACACCTATATGGCGCTTTACGTGCATGACGAGGATGGCGGTGAGATGGACGTTCAGCACCTTGTCTCGGGCATGGCGGAAGCGGATCCGGATAACGGGCGGGTTCCGCGCTTTATCTCGGCGCCGGATAACCGCGACTTCTTCTATCTTTTGCGGAGGGAATGATGGGCTTTGGAGTGACGTTGAAGGCGGCCGTTGCGGCGGCGGCCTTGGTGTGTGGCGGCGGGGCCGCGACGGCCCAATCGCTGGCCGAGCGAAACGAACTGCTGTTCCAGCAGTTGCAACAGATCCGGGGGCTGTCGAATTCCGAGATCAACCGCGTGCGCACGATCTTTGCCAATTCGCCGAATGGCTGGATGGGGCAGGGCAACCCCGCTGTCACCCAACACCCGTTGACGCCCGAAGAGGCCGCCGCGCGCCTTGGCGGGTCGGTGGAGCAGGTGCGCGCCAGCTACCGCAACCGCGAATATGAGCGGATCTGCGGTGGGCCCTTCATGGTGCCGCTGTATGATCCCGCAACCCAAACCGCGCGCGACGCGACGGTCTGCGCGGACATGTTCGAATACCCCAACATTCCAATGGTTTACCCGGTGGTCTGGGTGCGTGCAAACGAAGCCGCAGCGCTCTGCGCGGCGGAGGGCGGGCGCATCGGCGATGCCCATGAATGGGAAGGGGCCGCTGCGGGCCAGTTGCTGCCACCCGACTACCCGTTCGACATGATCCGCGGCATGGGTGCGTCGGCTGCCGTCAACACGATGCGGAATTGGCATAATAACCAGTATTCCAGCACCAGTGGCACCTATTCGATCGGGGCCTGGCAATCCGGCGTCTGTGCCACGGGATCGTTCAAGAACGCCTCGTGCAATGGCGGCAGCTTCACGGGCTGCGGGTCCAACACATATCCGGCGGGCAGCTTCCCGCAATGCCAATCGCCTTTGGGTGTGTTCGATATCGACGGCAACGCGGCGGAGCACATGAACTTGCCATTGGCCGAGGATCAGATGGCGTCCCGTGGCTCCACCACCCTTGGTGTAACGGAGATGAAGGGCTCGTGGTTCATCTGGGATACGATCCGCGCCCATGAGCATTGGGCCCGCTGGCGCGCGCCGTTCTGGCATGGCTCCCGCGTGCTGAGCGAGGGCAGCCACCGGAACTACCACCTTGGCTTCCGCTGCTTCCGCGACGTGCGATAGGCGAGATCATCAACAAGAAAAGGCGCGCCCAAGTGGTGCGCCTTTTTCGTTTCAGGACAGTCAGTTGTGCCGTGAGGTTAAAGTGATGCGAGCCGCACGGTCGCGCCGCTGAGCACGCCATCTCCATTCAGGAAACCCGCATAGCGCTCGTCGGTCAGAAGGTCACGAAGATCGACGGCTTGACCATTCACATAGGCCGTGCGGCTGACCAGCCGGATGCCGTGGCTGTAATCGGCGTAGTAGGCGCCGTGGACGGTGGAGAGCGGCTGGATCGCCGCGCCATTGGTGCGGTGCCAACCGTAAATCGCGACGCGGCCGGGATTGCGGCTGAGCCGGTTGGTCATGACGAGGTCCTTCTTGTGACCGGCCACCAACATGCCCGGGCGGGCCCCGGCCCGGGCGAATTGTGCATCCAGCGTCTCGTCATGGCGCACAAAATAGTTGGTCGAGGACATGGAGGAGCCGGGCGTCATCGGCGACGGCGCGATCCGCACATCGGCCTGACGGTAGATCGCATCGACCATCGTGGTCGTCGGCAGCATCATGTCGAACGCGTCCGCCACGCGCAGGGCGGCGGGCAGGCCAAGCGGCACGCGGACATGGTCGGTATCCGAGCCGATGGCGAGATAATCGGGCGTCACGCAGATCGTGACATCAACGGAGCGTCCACCAACCGTGCCGTTGAAAGTGACGGGCTGCAGATCGCGGATGAAATCGGGTACGTTTCCGTTGAGCGCCTCTTGCACCAGCCGGTTGTCGCGTGCGGAGCCTGAGCCGTTGCCAACGGCGGCCATGACGGCGGAGCCGCTGGCTGCGCTTCCAGGACGCCGCGGGATGTCACGAGACAGGCGTGCGGAGCAGTCGCCGTTGCCGCCGCGCCCGCCAAAGAGCGTGCCGCGCGGGCTCTCCCCAACGCCGCCAAGCACTTCGGGCGCTTCGGCGCGGGCCACTTCGATGCTGAGATCCGCGGCGTCGGCTGCGACGCGCCGGACCAGCGCTTGCGGGCGCGCGGTTGGGCGCGGGCTGGCTGCGGCGAGAAGGGCAGAGGTTTGCGGCCCGGTCTCGGGATCGGGCCAGGCCGGTGTGGTTGTGCCGGGCCGTGCGGTGGGGCGCGGCATGGTCAGCGCACGTGCGGGCGTCATGCCACGGGCCATGGCCACGACTTCCAGTTCAGCGGCGGGGCGACGCACCGGCATCACAGGCGGGCTGCCCAGAACAAGCGTGAATGTACCCTCCCGGCGATCAGGGCCGGATATGGTGGAAGGGGCGGCGGCGATATCTGCGGTTTGAGGGGCCAGGGACGGGGCTGCGCGCACGCGCGGCCCATTATCGACAACGACGGATACGGTGGTATCGAACACCTCCGGACGGGGGTAGATGCGCCCGGCCGCCGGTTGCGGCGCCGGATCGGCGGCGGCCAGTTCATCTTGTGTGCCACGTTGCGCATCCATCACATTGGATGCCACGACATAGGTGCAGACCGACGATATCACGGACGAGGCCAACACCATCGCCAGCACCCCGTTGGGTCGTTCGAAAAAGCCCAGACCCGTCCGGGCCTTACCCATGGAAAACTGCGCAATACCCTGCGCAAAACTTGTCCCGTTCATGAGAACGCACTGCCCCTTTGCGGCCGTCACGCGGTGCCCGCCGCGCTTAGTTGTCCCTCGTGGTCCATCAGCCCTATTGTGGAAGTGTTAAATTGGCAACAACACCACTTTCGATTTCTCGAATCTGTTGCAAGTTGCGCGGATTCTTGCCAGCCGAGCGTGTCGTCTCGGCGGCAATCCGTTCTACAACGATGTTTTCTTGAAGATCGGTTCCGGAATGTTCCGGATCACCGCCATCACGACCCGCCAGATCGGCCGGGTGTAGATGATGTTTTTCTGTTTTTCGACGGCTTTGAGAATCGCTGTGCCCACCTCTTCGGGGTCGGCGGTGAGCGGCCCGGGCAGGTCCATGCCGTCCGTCATGGCGGTGCGCACGAAGCCGGGCAGCACCGTCACTACATGCACGCCCTTCCGAGCCAGCCGATTGCGCAGGCCCGACAGAAACGCGGTGAACCCGGCCTTGGCGGAGCCATAGACGTAGTTCGAGGCGCGCCCCCGGTCACCGGCGACCGATGAGATGCCGACCAACGTGCCGGAGCCGCGGGCCTCCATCGCGTTGGCCAGGTGGGCGAGGATCGAGGCGGGGCCTTCGAAATTGGAACGGATCACCATGGCCGCTCCCAAAGGGTCCGCCGCGCTTTGATCCTGGTCGCCCATGGCGCCCACGGCGCAGATGGCGATTTGCGGAAGGTCGAGCCCCTCGACAAAGGCGGCATGGGTGTCGGTGGCCAGCGCGTCGAAGGCGTGCAGCGTCACGTCGACGCCGTAGCGCGTACGCAGATCGTCGGCGTCATCGTCGAGCCGGTTGATGTCGCGGGCGGCCAGTTGAATGGGATGCCCGGCCTCCGCAAAGCTGCGCGCGACGGCGCGGGCCATGCCCGATGTGGCACCAAGGATGAGGACGGGACCGCTCATAAGCCCAACCTTTCGGATTGCAGAGACGTGAATTTTTCGGTGAGGCCCGCCTGCTTGCGCATCGCGGCAAAGGCCTCGGCGCGCGGATCGGCCTTGGCCACGGCCTCGGGCATCCGTGCATCCTTGGCGAGGTAGAATCGCCCGCCATGGGCCAGTGTGATCTGGTCGAGGGTCTGCATCAGGGCAAGGCTCCGTTCATTGGCCGGGAAGTCGAGGGCCAGCGTATAGCCGGGCATTGGGAAGGAAACATGGCCCGATTGCGGCCCGAAGCGTTTCAGCACCGACAGGACCGATCCGGTTTGCGCAGCCGCAATCGTGTCCATCAGCTCTTTCAGGCCCGCCGCGGCGGTTTCTTCGGGCAGGGCGCATTGGAACTGCACGAAGCCGTTGCGCCCGTAAAGCCGGTTCCAGTTGGCCAGCGCATCGAGCGGATAGAAGTAGCTGTCCCAATTCACCAGGCTGGTGCCTGCGCGTTTGGCACCGCGTCGCCAGTAGATGCCGTTCATCGCCCTGAGCCACAGGCCCCGGAAGATGAAGGGCGGCGCACCGAAGGGGACGGGCAGCTTGCCTTTGCGGCGCACCTCAAGCGGGCGCCGATGCTCCGGCAATTCATCGGCGCGGGCATGCCGCCCCAGAAGCAGCAGGGAATGGCCGTGATGCGGTCCGTCGGAGCAATCGATCCAGGCGACGGAATAGGGGACGTCTTGCGTCTCCTCAAAGGCGTCCAAGGTCTCTTGCACCGATGTCAGCGCGCGGGTTTCCTGACTGATCCACGCCGTTTCCACCTGTCTTAACCGGATCTGCGCGCGCAGGATCACGCCGGTCAGCCCCATGCCGCCGATGGTCCAATCATAAAGGTCATCGGAGGGCGTGACCCGTGTCACAGAGCCATCCGGCCCCATCAGGTCGATCCAGTCGACGCAGGAGCGGAACGAGCCGTCCAGGTGGTGGTTCTTGCCGTGCACATCGGCGGCGATCGCCCCGCCGAGGCTGACATATTTGGTGCCCGGCGTGACCCAGGGAAACCAGCCGCGCGGCAGGAACGTGTGAATGATGTCGCCCAGAAGCACCCCGGCCTCTGCCACCAGCACGCCGCCGTCGAAGGACAACATCCGGTCCATCCCGGTCATGTCCAATGTCTGGCCGGTATTCAGCGCCGCATCGCCATAGGCGCGCCCGTTGCCCCGCGCGATCAGCGGCGCGGCCTTAATGGCGGCGCGCACATCGGCCTCGGACCGGGCCGTCACGACCTTGCATTCCGCAAGCGGAAACCGGCCCCAACCGCCCAGACGCGTCATGTGGCGCGCTCCGTGAAGACGAAGCGGCGGTCGAGCTGATACTTGGTGATGTAACCGATGCTCAGGCCGATAATGGCCCCAAGCTCCCGCGCGAAATCGGTGTTCCAGATCAGCCAGAAGGCGGTTTCCGTTACCCAGAAGATTGCCGTCGTGACCACGCCCATCAGCGAATAGAGCCCGAATTGCCGCCCCTGCGCCGCCGTGCCCGCCGTCCGGTCGTAGAAAATCCATCTCTTGTCGAGGACGTATTTCACGACCAGCCCCGCCAGCGTTCCGACGCCAAGCGCGAGAGTGAACCACAGCGCGGTCTCACCGCCCAGAAGAACCACCCGCTGCACCGCAAGGTTCACCACCACGGCGACAATCGCGAAGGCAACATAACGCGTGATCAACGTGGCACGGCTCACAGGACCATCGCTCCGGCCATGACGATCCCGCAAAACACGATGACGAGGCGCGAGGTGGAATTGGTAATCGAATACACCATGGGGTCGTCATGCATCTCACCGCGATCGGCGACAAGCACCATTCGACTGATCCAGAAGATCAGAAGCGGGCAGATCCCCCACAGAAGCCACGGGGTGGAGAACTTCTCCTGCGTCGTCGGTTCATCCACGTAGAGCGCGAGGACCAGCACCGCGAGATAGCCCGAGGTGATCGCCATCTGGCTGATGATCCGGCGATCCGAAGGCAGGTATCCGCGCCGCGACGTCTCGCGCCCGGCGGTTTCGGTATCGGTCAGTTCGGCCAGGCGCTTCACGGCAGCCAGCGCATAGAAGATGAACATCGAAAATGCCAGCAGCCAGACCGACAGGCCGGAGCCGATGGCCACGCCGCCCGCGATGATCCTGAGCGTGAAGAGAAACGCCAGAAGGCAGATATCAAGCATCGTGTGCTGCTTGAGCTTTACGGAATAAGCCACTGTCGCAGCGAAATAAAGTACGACCACCGCCAAGAGCGCGGGTGAAACCAGCACGGCCAGGATCAGCGCCGCCAACAGCAAGATCGGGATCGCCAGGGTGCCGTGGGCCGTTGACAGGGCACCGGACGCGAAGGGCCGGTCGCGTTTGCGCGGATGGCTGCGATCATCCCGCAGGTCGAGCAGATCGTTGATCAGATAACCCGCCGATGCCGCGAGGCTGAGCGCGAAGAACGCGGCGATAATCGCGGCGAGGGCAAAAATTCCGCTGCCCGGCGCGGCGATCAGGGGAACAAGAACCAGCAGGTTCTTCAGCCATTGCTGCGGGCGGATGGCGCGAAGAAAGGCGCTGATCTCCCCCTCGCGATCGATATGCTCCGCCGGGATGGGGCCTGCGTCGAGCTTGCTTCGAACGTTTGCGCTGGCCCCCACGCTGATGGCCCGGCTCGCCCCGGCCCAAACCTCAAGATCCGCGGCGCTGGTGCCGATATAGGCGTATCCGCCGCGACCAAATTGTTCATCAAGCAGTTGAGCCTTGCCGCGCGCATCCAGATGGCGCGCCGCGTCCGAGCCGTGGACCTCATCGAACAGGTCAAGATGGGCCGCCACCGCCTCCGCCACGGACTGGTCCGACACCGTCACCAGGGCGGTGCGCCCACCCTCGGCGCGCCAGCGGGCAAGGCGGTCCCGGATGGCTGCATCATAAGGTAATGTCGCCATATCCACCTGTGCGTACTCGGCCAGGCGTGCCTGAAGTGCAGCGCGGCCCTCCGGCAAAGACCTGATCGCGCGCAGGGTGCCCCACCCGTTCTGTGCCAACGCCGACCAAAGGCGTTCATGGAGCATGTCGGACTTCAGCAACGTGCCGTTCAGGCCCACGACCAGAACGGGGCGCGTGGCCGGTGCCGCATCGGCGATATCGTCGGGCGTGTGGGTCAGGGTTCGGGCTCCGTGGAAATGCGTGGCAGAAGGTGCCTCAGCCCAAGGGGTTTTGGCCAGTGCTTTCTGATTTGCCCGCACCGGATCGCTATCGACAGGTCCGGACTTGCTGGCTATCGTCATAGCGGTTGTTTTTGCTTGAGGATTTCCGCGATATGCCGCTGCCCATTGCTCTCCGTCCGTTCTGTGTGATCTCGGTTCTGGCGCTTTGCGCAAGTGGGGCCATTGCACAATCCGATGACGGTGCAGCCGAGCGGGCCGCCGCCGCGGAAGAGGCGATTGCCGCGCTTCAGGCCCTGTCCAGTCCAGCGGAGACCGAAGAGGATGTGGCCGCGGAACGTAGTGCCGCCGTGCAGGAGGCGCGCGCCGCGTTTGAGGCGCTTGCAGAGGCGTCGCTGGCCGAGGCTATTGCAGCAGCTGAGGCGGGGCCGTCCGAGGAAGAGTTGGCCGCTGGCCGCGCCGCGGCCGTTGCGGATGCCCGCGCGGCGTTTGCGGCTTTGACAGCGGAAGCCACTGCCCGTGCGGAACAAGAGGCCGCCGCAGCCCGCACGGCTGCTGTCGATGATGCCCGTGCCGCGTTCGAGGCATTGGCCGCCGAAGCCGCCGCCCGTGCTGAGGAAGAGGCCGCCGCCGCCCGGACCGCCGCGGTTGATGATGCCCGCGCGGCGTTCGAGGCTCTGGCCGCCGAAGCCGCCGCCCGCGCGGAGGAAGAGGCCGCCGCCGCCCGCGCTGCAGCAGTTGCCGAGGCGCAATCCGCGTTTGCGGCGGTTGCCGCCGAGGCGGAGGCCCGCGCGGCAGCGCAGGCGGCCCTTGCGCAATGCATTGATCTGGCAGGAGAACCCTCCGCCGAAAACTACCCGACAGAGGAGGCGCAGCGTGCGGCTTTGTCGGCGCTCCGCGATGCCTTGCCCGCCTGTCGCGCGGCGGCCGAGGCCCTGCCCGAGGAGGGCGCGCCGTTCTTCCATCTGGCTACCGCAGCCCAGGCCGCCGGGCGGCACCGCCGGGCGGTTCCGCTTTACGAGCAGGCCGCTGAAAACGGCGTCGCAGCGGCCCTGACGCGCTTGGGCGACTACCACAATTTCGGCCTGCGCCCGGTGCGGGAGGATGTGGAGGAAGCGGCGCGCCTCTACCGTGAGGCGGCCGAGGCAGGCGATCCCGCGGGCATGGCCACGCTGGGGTTCATGTACCGCCTTGGGCGCGGGGTGCCGCGTGATGCGGGCGAAATGGTGCGCCTGATGACCATGGCCGCCGATGCAGGCTATCCGTTTGCGCAATTCAATCTCGGCCGCACCTTGTTGAACGGCGATGGAATCGCCGGTGGCTCCGACGAGGCGCTTGGCATTCCCGATCCTCGCCGCGCCGTGCCCTATCTGGTCGCCGCCGCGAATTCGGGAAATATGGAGGCTGTTCAGGATCTTATCAGCCTCTATTCAGATGGAGCAGAGGGTGTGCCCGCAAGCGATTTCCTGCGCGGGGGGTGGGTTGAACTGCTCGCCGAAGACGGTAATCCCGAGGGTATCGCGGCGCGCGCGTTCCTTTATGAGCAGGGGATCGGGCGCGGGCGAAACCCGGAGCGGGCCGCTGCGGATTACGTTGCCGCGCTTGAAACCGGCGAGGTCGATGTGGACACGATGCGCGGCACGATCAATGGTCAGACGCCGCCCTGGGATCCCGAAACGGCAATCGCATTCCAGGAGATCCTTGCCGAACGGGGCCTCTACACCGCCGCGATTGACGGCGATATCGGCCCGCGGACCCGCGCCGCCGCCCGCGCCTTGGCCGAATGATCCGAATGAACGTCAGGCTGTAAGGCGCTGATATTATTCAAGTTCGCCACGGTCCATCGCGTGGTAGTCGGCGTTCGGCATCATGTCCGACGCGATGGCGAAGCGGTTCGACATATTGAAGAAGGCGACGACGTCGGCGAGGTCGAAAATCTCGTCCTGCGACAGGCCGGCCTCGCGCAGGGCCGCGCGATCGGGCTCATCCACTTCCCAAGGTGTCGTGGTCAATTTCCACGCGAAATCGAGCATCGCCCGTTGCCGGGGCTCCAATTGCGCCACCCGGTAATTCATCACCAGCATCTCGCCCAGTTGCGGATCGCCCGACAGCGCCCGAACCGCCTGCCCATGGGCAACAAGGCAGTAGAAACAACGGTTTGCCGATGAGACGACCACGGCAACCATCTCCCGTTCCAGCTTGCTGAGGCCGGAGGGGGCGAGCATGAGCGTGTTGTAATACTGCCCAAACGCGCGAAGCTTGTCCTGATTGGCGGAGAAGGTGCGCAAGACGTTCGGGACCATGCCGAGCTTCTCCTGGCAGACCTCGAAATACCGCTTGGTATCTTCATCGAGGTTGTCGAAATCCGGCAGATCGTAAGTCGAAACATGGTCGGGCTGTGGCATGGGATCCTCCGCTATCGGCCCGAACGTGCCCGCTCGGGATGCCGATGTCCACTCAGATCGGGGCGTCGATAGGGGCAGATTTCGCGTGGCGCTGCCGGTATCCGCGTGGAGTCGTTCCGTATTGTTCGCGGAATAACTTATGGAAATAACTTAGGTTTTCGAAGCCGCAATCCTCGGCGACATTGGCGATGGGCTGGCTTGTGCCCGACAGCATCATGGCGGCGTGCTGGATGCGGATGCGGTTCACGTATTGGGTGGGAGAGAGGCCCAGATGGCGCCGGGCTTCGCGGCAGACATGGGCCTGCGAGCGGCCGGCGGCGGCGATCAGGCCCTCGGCGCCCTGGCGGAACACACGCGGCTCCCGCGCGGCATGGGCGGCGTGGATCAGCCAGGCCGGCGCCCGATCCTGGGCGCGGGCCGTGGCGTCGAGCACATGGGTCATCATCGACAGGAGGAAATGCTCGATCATGGCGAGGCTTCGATGGCTCGATTGCAGGGCCAACATCGCGTTCACCGCCCGCTCTTTCTGAGGGCCGGCGAGGCGGATCGATGCGGGGAATTCCGCCTTGGTCCAGAAAAACTTTCCCTCCATATCAGCGGCGTACCGCTGAACAAGGTGATCTGCGGTTGGTTTGCGAAACATCACGTTCAGGATGCGGCCACCGGTGCCGGGGGCGGCTTGCAATGCGTGACGGTCGTGGGGGCGGATGAAGGCAAGGTGGCCGGGTTCCAGCAGTTCCTCCAACCCGTTGATCCAGTGATGGACTTGCCCCTGCTCCACCAGAAACAGCTCATAATAATCGTGGCTGTGTTCCAGAACCGGCGGCGTTTCAGGCAGGGTTTTTCGAATGAAATGAAAGGCATCGCCCGGCGGGAGATACGTATCAATTTTGAACACCTTCTGCGGTAAACGCATGGGAATAAGGGCTTTTCTGCACGTGCAAAGAGGCCATCATTATCAAGATAGTACATGTTTTCGTCAAGTCCGGGTCTGCCAAAGCCCTGAATGCCTGATCTATGGTTAACGGGTGACGGGGAGGGATGAGATGTCTTTGGTGCATGCGCCGTTGGATTTGCGCTTCAAACCAGCTCTGGCAGCGGCCGCGCGGCGGTTGAGCCCGGCAGATATCGAGTATTACAACACGCACGGATTTGTGCAGCCGTTTCAGGTGTTTGACGATGCCGAGATCGGAGCGATCCGGGCCTATTTCGACCGATTGATGGACGATATGGGCGAGGGCGGCGCCTATGGCATCAATTGTTACCAGGCGCGTATGGCGGGGATCTGGGATATCGCGACGAATGGGCGGATTCTGGACCTGGTTCAGGATATCATCGGGCCGGATATCATTTGTTGGGCCAGCGCGATTTTGTCAAAGAAGCCAGAGGGATCGCGGAAGGTGCCGTGGCATCAGGATGCCTCGTTCTGGAAGCTGTCACCGGCCCGGACCGTGACGGTCTGGCTGGCCATTGATGATGCGGATGAGGGCAATGCCGCGATGCGGTTCATTCCCGGGACCCACGACAAGGGTGAGATCGAGACCTCGGACATGGGCGCGGACAGCGTGTTTCACAAGGGCATCGCGGAGGCGGAACGCTATGGCGCGCCCTTCGTTAACGCGTTGAAAGCAGGACAAATTTCGCTACATGCGGATATGCTCGTCCATGGGTCGGAGATCAACAGATCGACCCGCCGCCGCTGCGGCCTGACGCTGCGCTACTGCGCGCCGGAAAGCCGGATCACCGATCCGGACTGGGCCAAGGGGGTGGAGGCCATTATCGCGCGCGGCGATGATCCAACCGGCCATTGGCGGCACCATCCGCGGCCCGAAAACGACGATATCCGGGCCACGTCGAGCCCCCATGTGGTGGGGAACAATTGATGCGCCGGGCCGTGGATTCCAGCCATATAGAACTGGTATATCTGAAGGATATCTCCGGTATATCCGGGAATGATCGCCGATGAAGATCACCTGGTTCGGACATGCGGCATTCAAGCTGGAGGACGCCGGGGGCTTTTCGGTCATCACCGATCCCTACACGCCGGAGGGCGTGGGATATGCGCCGATCCGTGAGACCGCGGACGTCGTCCTCATCTCATCGGATGACGACAGCGCCCATTGCCGCCACGATCTGATCCCCGGCGACCCGAAAGTGTTAAACGCGTTGACCATTGCGCAGGCGGGCGGGGCCGGTGAGGCCGGGGGCCTCGCGGTGCAGGCCATCGAGGCCGCGGAATGGGACCATCATCCGGAACACGCGGTGCCGGGCCAGAACGGGATGTACCGGTTTGACCTCGACGGGATCAGGATCGCCCATATGGGGGATGTCGGGAACCCGCTGACCGAGGCGCAGCAGGACTTCTTTCAAGAGACCGATGTGCTTCTGGCACTGGCGGGCGGCTACCTGACGATTGAACTGCCCGACCTGATGGAGATGATCCACCGGGTGAAGCCCCGGCTGATCATCCCGATGCATTTCCGCACGCTTACCTACAAACCGCGCAACACGATGTGGATCGAGAGCTTCCTGGCGCATTTCCGTGATGACGCGGTCGATTTCGCCTCGGCCCATACCATCGAATTGAGCAAGGGCGATCTGCCTGATCAGACCCGGGTGATGGTGATGGATTACATGCGATAGCCGTGGCCGCCCAAGGAGGGGCGGCCGGGACCAAGGACGATCGCGGAACGCCGCGACATGAGGACGACAAGACCCTAGGGAGGACTTTGAATGAAAAAGACAACTCAGATGCTGCTTGGATCGGTTGCGATGACGCTGGCCCTGACCGGCGGCGCCTTCGCCCAGGATGTGGCGCGCGAAGACACGGTGATCTTCGATCTCGACCGGACGATCCGGGACCCCGAGAACTTCAACTGGATGACCGACGGCACCGGCATCCGGCGCATGCACGGCGCGCATCAGGCGATGTGGGAGCCGCTGTTCATCCTGAATTACAATACCGGCGAGCTGGACCCGTGGCTGGCCACAGGGGCCGAGGGCAATGACGACAGCACCGAATTCACCATCACTTTGCGCGAGGGCGTGACATGGTCGGACGGGGAAGCGTTCAACGCCGATGACGTGGTGTTCACCGTCAACATGGCGCTTGAAAACGAAGAGCTGACGGCGCGCGAAGTGGCGACGTTGCGCGGCCAGGTGGCCAGCGTGGAGGCGGTAGATGACCTGACGGTGCGCTTCACGCTTAACGAGCCAAATCCGCGTTTCGTGGTCGAAAATTTCGGCGTGCGCATCTTCGGCAGTTTCCTGATCATGCCGGAACATATCTGGGCGGACGTGGAAGATCCTGCGACCTTCGCCTTCTACCCGCCGATTGGCACCGGGCCTTACGTGTACGAATCGAGCGCGTCCAACCGGGCGATCTGGGACCGGGCCGACAGCTGGTGGGGCGCCGAGACGGGCTTCATGGATATGCCGGAGCCCCAGCGCGTGGTGTTCCTTGAATCGGGCGGCGAGGAAAGCCGGGCGCAGCTGATGATCGCGGGTGATCTGGATGCGGCGCAGAACCTGAGCGTTGGCACGTTCGAAGCCATCCGGGCCCAGAATGACGATGCGATCGCCTGGTATGCCGATTATCCCTATGCGGTGGCCGATCCCTGTGCCCGCCAGATGGAGATCAACACAACCGTCGCGCCGTGGGACAACGCCAATATGCGCCGCGCGGTGAGCATGATCATCGACCGCACCCAGATCGTGAATATCGCGGCGGAGGGCGCCACCACGGCGTCATCCACGATGTTCGCGCAATATGGGGCCATGTCGCCGTTCATCGATGCGGTGGTGGAGGCCGGTCACGGCCTGTCGGCCACGGCGGATGTGGAAGGGGCGCAGGCGCTGATCGAAGGCGAAGGCTGGGTCCGCGAGGGCGACTATTACATGAAGGATGGCGAGACGCTGTCGGTCGAGATCCACGTCAATTCGGCCTCTACCGAATATACGCGGACCATCGACATGGTGGTGGAGCAGTTGCAGCGGGCGGGCGTGGATGCACGGTCGGTTCCGGTTGAAAACTCCGTCTTCTGGGGCGAGGTCCTGCCGTTCGGGGCGTTCACGATGTCCTATTCGTGGCTGTCTTGCGGATCGGTGAATGAGCCTTGGGCGTCCATGGGCCGCTACACGGTGGCCGATGTGGTGCCGGTGGGCGAACGCAGCCCCGGCTTCAACAACACGCCGCGCTGGGACACCGAGGCGGCCGAGGCCTATTCCGCGATTGTGGACGAGATGGCAACGATGCCCCTGGGCGATGACGCGATCCCGGGCATGGTGGCGGAGGCCTACCAGTATCTGGATGCCGAGATGCCGTTCATCCCGCTGGTTCAGGCCTACAAGCTGATGCCGTTTTCCACGACCTATTGGGAGGGCTGGCCGTCGGCGGACAATTACTACAACCATCCGTTCTTCCACTGGAACAGCGGCCATCAGATCATTCACAACCTGACGCGGGCCGAGTGACCTGATCGAGCGATTGGCCGGGGCGCGCGGTGCGTCCCGGTTCCAGCCCGCCGGGGAGGATCTGGGCCATGGGACGTATCCCGCTTTCCTATCTGCTGAACCGTCTGTTCACGCTGTTTCTGACGGTGTTCATCGCCGCCACGCTGATCTGGATCATCCCGCGCCTGTCGCCGGTGAATCCGGTCGACGTGATGTTGGGGCGGATGGCGTCGGGCGGTGGGTCGGTTGAGAATTCCGGCGCGATCCTGGCGCAACTGACAGAGCGGTTCGGCCTGAACGACCCGTGGTACGTGCAGTTCTGGCTCTATATCAAGAACACGCTGACCTTCGATTTCGGCATTTCGACGGCGAGTTTCCCGACGCCCGTTGCCTCGATGATCGCCGCCGCCTTGCCCTGGACCCTGGGCCTGATGATCGTGTCGCTGATCATCACGTTCATCATCGGCAACCTGCTGGGCGCGTTGATGGTGTGGGAACACACGCCGCGCCTGTGGAAGGTCGCGATCCCGGCGGCGATGGTTTTTACGTCGATCCCGCCGATCCTGTCGGGGCTTTTGCTGATGTATATCTTTTCCAGCCAGTTGGGCTGGTTTCCCCTGAACGGCGCCTATGGGCTTAACACGGAGCCGGGCTGGAGTTTGGATTTCGCGGGATCCGTTCTGTACCACGGGTTCCTGCCGGCCATGTCGATTGTGGTGGTGACCTTCGGCTTCTGGGCGCTGGGGATGCGCGGCCTGATGATCACCGTGCAGGGGGAGGATTACACGATCCTTGCCAAGGCCAAGGGGTTGCGAAAACGCTACATCCTCTACCGCTACATGATCCGCAATGCGATCCTGCCGCAGATCACCGCATTCGCGCTCAAGATCGGGATGCTGGTGGCGGGGCAGGTGCTGGTGGAACGGATCTTCGCCTATAACGGGATGGGCAAGCTGCTCTACGACGCGATCCTGGATCAGGATTTCCCGGTGATCCAGGGCGTGTCGTTCGTGATCATCCTGATGACGGCGGTGGCCGTCTTTCTGGTCGATCTGATCTACCCCTTCATCGATCCCCGTATTCGGCATGGAGCGTGACGCCATGAGCCATGACAACGCAGCCGCCCCCGAGACCGCCGCCCCGGACATGACCGGGATCACCAGGAAACAGCTCAAGCGCATGAGGCGCTTCGACAATCCGTGGAACAACCCCAAGCTGATCTGGGGCATCGGTTTGCTGCTCGGCATCGTGTTGCTGGGCGTTCTGGGCCGGTTCTTCTGGGATCCGGAGCTGGTCTTTACCGGTGCGGGGATGCCGCGCCAGGGTCCGGTGGGCATCGAGAACCTGCGCGGGCAGGTCGGCACCTGGGCGCATCCGCTGGGCACGGATGTGTCGGGCAAGGATATTCTGGCGCTGCTGATCGTGGGGGCGCCCAACTCGCTCTACGTGGGCGTGTTGGCGAGCCTGATCGGGATGTCGATCGGCATCTTCCTGGGGTTCTCCGCCGGGTATACCGGGGGCCGCGTCGATGACGTGATCCGCGTCAGCTCGGACGTGATGATCACGATCCCGCCTTTGCTGATCCTTGTGGTCGTGCAGGCGAGTTTCGGGGATATCACGCTGACCATGATGGCGATCCTGATCGCCGCCTTCGTCTGGCAATCGCCCACCCGCCTGATCCGCGCGCAGGTCCTGTCGATGCGGGAAAGCGGGTATGTGCAGATGGCGCGCCTGTCGGGTGCGTCGAACATGCACATCATGTTCCGGGAGATGTTGCCGAACCTGGTGCCGTATCTGTTCGGTTCGTTCATCGCGAACGTCACGACATCCATCGTGACGGCGGTGGGGTTGGAGGTTCTGGGCCTTGGCCCGCAACGGGTGCCGACGCTGGGCCGGGTGATCTATGACGCGATCTCGTCGGCCGCGCTGACCCAGAACATGTGGTGGTGGTGGGGCTTCCCGACGATCTTGCTGGGGGTCATGTTCATCGGCTTGCTGCTGATCAACCTCGGCCTTGATGAGGTGTCCAACCCGCGGTTGAGGAAGTTGTGATGGCACGATGCAGAGGGCAGCGCCCGACCCTGGGGGTGCGGATCGGAACGGGAGATCGGGGCACTTTATGGTGCGATCCACATCCGACCGATATGGGCAGTCAAACGGTGCAAAGGCGCCCTCCCGGGGGAGGGTCGGGCGCTGCCCGGGCTGGTCGCCCGGGCGGGACACGGCAGTTGGCGGAGGACGACAGATGAGCGTTCTCGACATCAAGAACATCCATATCGATTTCCCCACCTCCAAGGGCGTGGTCCACGCGGTCACCGACGTGACACTGTCGATCGAAAAGGGGCGGCGCATCGGGTTCATCGGCGAAAGCGGGTCGGGCAAGACGACGACGGCACTGGCCGCGATGCGGATGCTGGCCAATCCCGGCTTCGTGGCGGGCGGCGAAGTGCATCTGAACTCGCTCGACGGGGATACCAACGTCCTGCATCTCGATGACGAGCAGATGCGCCGGGTGCGCCTGCGCAAGATCAGTTATATCCCGCAGGGCGCTATGAATTCGCTGAACCCGGTGATGCGGGTGGATGCGCAGATCTGGGATGCGGTGGTGGCCCATGAAGGGGGGCTATCGCAGGCCGATCTGCAGGCGCGCAGCGACACGGCGCTGGACGGCGTGGGGCTTGACCCGAAGGTTGTCGGGCGGCTGTTCCCCCATGAGCTGAGCGGGGGGATGAAACAGCGGGTGTGCATCGCCATCGGCACCTGCCTGACGCCCGATCTGATCATCGCGGATGAGCCCACCAGCGCGCTGGATGTGATCACCCAGCGCCATGTGATGCAGACCCTGCGCGAGATGCAGGAGAAGATCGGCGCGGGGCTGATCCTGATCGGGCACGATATGGGGCTGATGGCGCAATCGGTCGACGATATCGCAGTGCTGAAAAAGGGCGTGCTGGTGGAATTCGGCCCGGTGCGCAAGATCATCGAGGATGCCGAACATCCCTATACGCGGGAATTGATCGCCTCCGTCCCGCTGGTGGGCGGCGACAGCTTCCTGTCGGCGCAGGCCAGCCCGCCCAAGGGCGAGAGGCTGGACAAACCCCTGTTGGAACTGGACGGCGTCAGCAAGCAATACGGCGCGGTTACGGCGCTGCACCCGATGTCGTTCGCGCTGGACGGGGAGGAGCCCAAGATCATCTCGATTGTCGGGCAATCGGGCAGTGGCAAATCGACGATGGGCAGCCTGATGCTGGGGTTCAATGACCCAAGTGCGGGGCAGGTACGCTTCAAGGGGGATGATATCAACGCCATGTCGGCGGGGGCGAAACTGGCGTTTCGCAAGCAGGTTCAGGCGGTGTTTCAGGACCCCTATGCCTGTTTCAACCCGTTCTACCGGGTGAACCACGCCCTGAAATTCCCCTATGAGAATTTCGGCATGGGCGGCGATGTTCAGACCGCGATGGAAGAGGCCTGCACAGCCGTGGGCCTTGATCCGTCTTTGGTGCTGGGGCGCTACCCGCACCAGCTTTCGGGCGGGCAGAGGCAGCGGTTGATCGTGGCGCGCGCGCTGATGCTGTCGCCCAAATTGCTGATCGCGGACGAGCCCGTCTCGATGGTGGATGCGTCGCTGCGCGCGACGATCCTTGCGAATATCCACGACCTGAAGGATAAGCACGGGATTTCAATTATTTACATCACCCATGACCTGGCCACGGCCTATCATGTGAGCGACTATGTGATGGTGCTTTACCACGGCCACGTGGTCGAGGCCGGGCCGCCCAAGGAGGTGATCGGCGATCCGCAGCACGCCTATACCCGCCTGCTGATCGACTCGATCCCGTGGCCGGATCTGGACCGCGATTGGGGCGATGCCGACGATGCGCGCGCGGCCCTGGACGAGCTTGCG
Organism: uncultured Roseicyclus sp.; assembly: GCA_947494975.1. Taxonomy (GTDB): domain Bacteria; phylum Pseudomonadota; class Alphaproteobacteria; order Rhodobacterales; family Rhodobacteraceae; genus Gymnodinialimonas. The sequence goes on from CANLXA010000002.1 coordinate 892,423, forward strand.
CGGATCGGGGGAACGCCGGAGACCGTCTATCGGGGGGACATCCCCGGATTCACCTTGGGGCAGGGCTGACATGGTCTCCCACCGGATGCGATTGACCGCGGAAAAGGTCGCGCAGCGGCTGCGGTTGATCGCGCCGGAGGTGGCCTTGCGGCGCGGGCCGATTGACCGGTTCGTGCTGGAGGATCTGGGCAGCGCCGAGGCGGTGCCGGATCTGGGCCTGTTTGCCTGCAATGCCGGGGGGCCGGTGCTGGAATGGGACGCTTATTGGGGCGGGCAGGATCTGCATTTTGCCCTGCGCTCGCGGTTCACGGTGCCCAAGGGCTGGAAGAACCCGGCGCTGCATCTGCCGCTTGGCGTGGCGGGCGACATATTCACCCATCCCGAGGCGCTGCTCTATATCGACGGGCAGGCCGTGGCGTCGGCCGATCGCTATCATCACACGATCGAAGTGCCCGAACGCTTTGCCGACGGGCTGCCCCATGACCTGCTGCTGCATGGCTGGACCGGGCTGACGGGGTGGCCGCCGGACCCGTCGAACAAGACCCGCCTTTTGATGCGGGAATGCGCCGTCATCGACATCGATCGGGAGCTTCAGGGCTTCCTGACGATGGCCGAGGTGGCGCTGGATCTGTGTGCGGAGCTGAACGACAACCGGCCCGAGAAACACGGGATCCTGACGGCGCTCGACGGCGCGTTCCTGACCCTCGATACACGCGATCCGATGGGCGAGGCGTTTCGCCGCTCGGTCGCGCCCGCCACGGCGCGGCTGTTGGAGGGGTTGGAAAAGGCGGGGCCGTCGCTTGATATCCAGCTTCATGCCGCGGGCCATGCGCATATGGATGTGGCCTATCTGTGGCCCATCGCGCAGATCCGCCAGAAGAACGCCCGGACCTATTCCAACGTGCTGCGCCTGATGGAGCGGCACCCGGAGTTCCATTTCTCGCATTCCCAGCCGCAGCTCTACCAATGGACGGAGGCAGATTTCCCCGAGATTTTCGAAGGGATAAAGGCGCGCGTGGCCCAGGGGCGGTGGGAGGTTCTGGGCGGCATGTGGGTGGAGCCCGATGCCAATATGCCGGGGCCCGAGGCGCTGGTGCGGCAGATCGCGCTGGCCCGGTCCTATTGCGTCGAGACGTTCGGGGAGGGCGCGGAAACGCCCGTGCTATGGCTGCCCGATACGTTCGGGTTTCCCGGCTGTCTGCCGCAATTGATGAAGCAGGCGGGGCTGGATTGGTTCGTGACCAACAAGGTGAACTGGAACCAGTATAACCAGATGCCCGCGTCGACGACGTGGTGGGAGGGGATCGATGGGAGCCGCGTGCTGGCGCAGTTCCTGACGACGCCCCGTGATGTGCAGCATCTGCCGTTTCCGACCAATTACAAATCCGACCTGACGGCGGAGGAGGTGGTGGGAACCTGGGGGCGCAACACGGTCAAGGATCGGGTGCGCGACCTGCTGATTTGTTACGGTTATGGCGATGGCGGCGGCGGGCCGACCGATGAGTTGATCCGCAAGGCCAAGACCTGGGCCGCGATGCCCGGCGCGCCGGAACTGACGCCCTCCACCGTGCGGCGGTTTTTTGAGGCGCTGGAGCGGAACGCGCAGGATCTGCCGGTCTGGGCGGGGGAGTTCTATCTGGAGGGCCATCGCGGCGTTCTGACCTCGCAGGGCTGGATCAAACGCGCCAATCGCAAGGCCGAGGTGGCGCTCCACGATGCGGAGCTGGCCATGGCGCTGGCGATGGGCGCGGGCCAGGCGCCGACCGATCTGACGCCTGTCTGGCAGCGTCTGTGCATGAACCAGTTCCACGACATCCTGACGGGCACCTCGATTGGCGCGGTGTTCGAGGATGCGCGGGCGGATTTCGACTGGATCATGGGGGAGGTCGGGGGCGCGTTGGACCGCGCGGCGGAGGCGCTGATGCCCGAAGGCGCGGACTGGCTGGTGCTGGATGGCGGGCAATTGCCGGGGCGGCGGCTGGTGGCATTGCCGGAGGGCGCGGGGCCGGTGGCCGAGGATGGTGCAGCCCTGCCGATGCAGGCGGTGGCAGGCGGGGTTCTGGTGGAATTGCCGGAAGGCGCCCCGCTGTCACCGCGGGTCCTGGAGGCGGCCGCCGCGCCGGCGGAGGTATCACGTGGTGCATGGGCCGAACCGGCCGACGGCGGCGCGGTTCTGGAAAACGAGGCGCTGCGGGTGGTGATTGGCGATCACGGGATGCTGCACAGCGTCCATGACAAACGGGCGGGGCGAGACGTGCTGCAGCCTGGCACGCTTGGCAACCGGTTGGAATTGTTCGAGGATCGCCCCGTGTCCTGGGATGCGTGGGACATCGACATCTTCTTCGAGGATCGCGGAGAGGTGGTCGGCGGGTTGACGCGGATCGAGGTGGTGGAAACCGGCCCCCTGCGCGCAACGGTGGAGATCGAGCGCGCGTTTCGGCAGAGCCGTATCGTGCAGCGGATATCCTTGACCCGGGCCTCGGCGCGGCTGGATTTCGACACGTTCGTGGATTGGCACGAAACCCATCTGCTGCTGAAAGCGGCGTTCCCGGTGGATATCCGCGCCTCCCGCGCGACGTTCGATATTCAATGGGGCCAGATCGACCGGCCCACCCATCGCAACACCAGCTGGGACGCGGCGCAATTCGAGGTTCCGGCGCAGAAATGGGCGGATCTGAGCGAAGGCGATTATGGCGTCGCGCTGCTGAACGATTGCAAATACGGCTACGATATTCGCGGCCATATGATGCGCCTGTCGCTGATCAAATCGGCGACGATGCCCGACCCCGGCGCGGACCAGGGCGCGCATCACTTTACTTATGCGCTGCTGCCCCATCTGGGCGATACGCGTGTAGATGTGCGGGCAGAGGCCTATGCGCTGAATTACCCGCCGCGCGTTTTTGCGGGGCCGGGGCGCGGCGAAGGTGTCGGCGGGCCGCTGGTGCAGTGCCTGAGCAACCGCGCGGTGATCGAGACGGTGAAGCCGGCGGATAACGGCGACGGTGTGATCGTGCGGCTGTTCGAGGCGCATAACACGCGGGGGCCGGTGGATTTGGCGCTTGCCGACAATGTGGGTGTGGTGGAACGCGTCGGGCTGCTGGAAGAGGGCGGCACGGCGCTGGACCTGCGCGATCACCGTGTCTCGGTGCCCTTGGCGCCCTATGAAATCGCGACGCTGCGGCTGCGCCTGACCTGAACCCGCGCCCGCCTGGATCGGCGGCATTCCACCCATGGCGGCATGCCGGCATCGGTGGAACCTGCCGCATATGGTAGACTGTGTGTGCTGCATTTTTCGCAGACATACTGTCTTTTTTTCCTGTTCCACATTTTTTGATTTCATTTTCAATAGGATATTTCCGATGCCTGACATCTGTTCCCTGCTTACACCCGAACTTGCCCCGCAATACGCCGTTCGGTTCCGCAAATTGTTATCACTCCGGCGGTATGTTTATGCCGATGCCAGCGAGGAGGATCCCAACGTCGCCCTGGGCGAGGCGACCCTGCGCCGGGCGACCGCGCATATCGCGCTTGATCTGCCGCTGGACCAGATCTGGACCCAGCAAGAGGTGGTCCTGAACGATCTGGTCAACGCCTATGGGCTGGCCCCGGGGGAGAAGGCCACGTTCTCGGTGAAACGCAGCCAGCGGCGCCAGATCGACCGAAAGACCGTGGAGGAAAAGGCCCAGATCCGGTCCGAAGAAAGCAAGATCGTTGACAAGGACGTGCTGTCGCTGGCCCGGACGTTTGTGGCCAACACCAACGCGAAGGTGACGTCGTCGGGCAAGATTTCCCTCAGCGGGCTGGATCTGGGCGGAACCAATGAGTTCACGACCGCTTTTGGCAACACGATTGCGGCAACCAGCGAAAGCCTGCGTGAGGCGATGCTGAACGCGTCGGAGCAATTGAAGCTCACCTACAAGGTGGAGATCAGCGAAGAGGTTGAAACCACCGAGGAGCGCACCGAGAAGCGCGAGGTAAAGAATCCCTACAAGGACCGCGCCTGCCAGATCCATTTCTTCGACATGCTCAAGCGTTACCGCGTCTCCAGCCAGTTTTCTTCGACCGCCACGAATGTGGGTGTCGCGCTGGTGCTGGATTTCGAGGATCTGTATTTTTCAGTGCATTTCGTGCGCCGGAACACGGCCTTCTTGCTGGAACATCTGGTGGAGCGGACGTTGATGGACGAATATTCCGCGCTTCTGTCGAATACCGAGGCCAGCTTTGACCTGGAATATGGCAGTGAGACCGAGCGGGTGGCCGAGGTTGCGCTGGATTTCCTGTTCCGTGTCGATGATCTGTTTGGTCTGCCGGACGATAATGGCCGCCACCTGGTCCATAACAGCTTTGTCACGCAAGGCAGCAATCGGCCCTTCGACCAGTCCGCGCTGAGCGATGCGCTGCTGGAAAATGCCGAGATGACAAAGCTTTATACCGGGCTTGCCTATTTCTATAACATCTATCTCCAATTGGTCCGCAACGAGGTGGCCGGTGGCATTGGCTACACGACTATCGATAGCGACACGTTGGACGGCCTGAAACTTGTTCAGTTTGGCGATCCAAGCGAGATCAGCCAATTCAAGGCCGATCTAGCGGTGGCGATTGCAGATTTCCTGTCGGAGCATCTGGGTGCCGTGGAGGAGGCGCAGATGCGACTGGTCACGGACCTCAACAACCGCACGGAGATCTTCCGCCGGCTTGTCGGGTTTCGCGCCATGGTGCTGAGCATGGTTGCCGACCGGCGCGCGGGCGACGCCCCGGCGCGGGCCCGTGATCGCCGCCTGTCCGCCCTTGAGGCACGTCTGGCGGAGCATTTGCAGGCCTATGACGGGCATTATCGCGAGCGTTACGTCGAGTTCATCGCCGAGCGCCTGTCGCAGGTGGAATTCAGCGACACGTTACGCAGCCTGATGCCCACCTTCGTGGCGCAGGGCCTGCCGCCGCTGGCGAGTTTGGCCGAGAACTTCGCCTTTGAACGGGGTTATGTGGAGGACAGCAAATATGTTGTGCCGTCCAACATCAGCGGCAATCTGGGCGACGTGGTGGAGGAGTTGGATGATCTGGTTCCCGGCTTTGGAATGGATGTGCCGGACGAGTTGACCTTCGAATCCAATTTCGAGGCCGAGATCCCCGTGGATGGCGTTCATATCGAGGCCGTGCCGGGGTTCTGCCGCCTGCCCGATCTGGATGGAGATGGGGATAACGGTGTGGATCTTGACGTGTCGATCACCGGCAAGATTTCGTAGGGCCGAGAGGATTGGCGGGATCGGTTTGATCCGGTTCCGCGATCCATCCGGTTTGGCAGGCAGTCACGCCTGAACGGCCGTTGGTGCGGCGAAGAATGAGTGTATGGCGATAAGCGTAGCGGCCAGGCGACGCGGCGGGCTTACCTGTGCGGTATCAGATCAGGGCCAATCAGCCCCGGTCGGAGGTTCTGATATTGTCCAGCCGGTGATAGGGTGCCGTGTCCAGAAGGGCGCGCACGGCGACCTCATCATGGGGGCGGGCCCGCCCGGAGGTTTTCAACGCGTAGACATACACACCGGCACCGACCACCGAGAGGACGATGGCGCCAACCTGAAGCGTTGCGATCGGATCAAACATACATGATCTCCTATTTCCCCCAACATTGGGGGCACGTACCGTCAATATAGGGGCAAATCGTGAAGATTCCTACCCACCACGTATTTGGCGCACGTCCCGGTCTTCGCGGCAGATATCGGCGAGCCGGGTGAGCACGTCCCGGTCAAAGGCTGCCTCATCGGCGTTCTTGCGCAGTTTGTGGCCGGTATAGATGCCCCCGCCGGTCAGCACGAGGCCGGCCCCGATGAGGGGCAGGGCCACGCCCAGGGCGGCGGTGCCGAGCAGGACCACGGCGATGCCGGAGGCACCGAAGCCATAGCCGAAGCGCTTGAGCGGCATCACAAGTTCCTCGGCGTTGCGTTGGGAGGCGCGGGCGTCACGGTCCCGTTCACGGGCGGCGCGGGTGAGCCAGTCCTCCAGGGTCTGCACCACGGTGACATCGTTGATCAGCGGCAGGAACCGGCGCAGGTCGCGGTCGGCGACGGGGTTGCGGACAAGCTCCATCAGGGCGGGTTCGACTTTGGTCCAGTAGACCTGTTCCCCCAACCCGTCCTGCGCGGCCAGCGACACAAGGGCATCGAGCAGGCGTTGGCGATCTTCTGGCGTAAAGCTCATCAGGGGCCGGGTCCGGGACGTGGGGCCTAGGCCACGGCCAGCCCCTCATCGCTGAGCCCGTCAAGGCGCGGCATCAGGGACAGAAGCTGCTGGGTATAGGGGTGCTGCGGGCTGGCGAAGAGGGCTTCGGTTTCCGCCACCTCCACCAGTTGGCCGTTCTTCATGACCCCCACGCGGTCGCACATCTGGCGGACAACCGGCAGGTCGTGGGAGATGAACAGCATCGTCAGGCCCAGATGCTCCTGCAGATCCTTCAGGATGTTCAGGATCTGCGCCTGGATCGAGACGTCGAGCGCGGATGTCGGCTCGTCACAAATCAGGAAGCGGGGCTGGGTGGCAAGCGCGCGGGCGATGGAAATGCGCTGCCGCTGACCGCCGGAGAATTCATGCGGGTATTTCAGACCGGCCTCGGCGCCCAGGCCCACACGGTCCAGCAATTCGCTGACGCGGGCTTTCAGAGGTTCGCCTTGCAGCAGCCCGTGATGGCGGGCGGGTTCGGCGACAATCTCGTCCACGCGCATCCGCGGGTTGAGCGACGAATAGGGATCCTGAAAGATCATCTGGATCTGCTTGCGGTAGCTGTCGGGCACACCGCCGGGCAGGGGGGCGACATCGGCGCTGTCGAAGCGGACCGAGCCGCCATCGACGGAATAGAGGCCCGCAATCATGCGCGCGATGGTGGATTTGCCGGAGCCGGATTCACCGACAAGGCCGAACACTTCGCCCTCGCGGATATCGAACGTGGCCTGATCGACGGCGGTGAAAAACTCGCGGTTGCGGGGCAGGAGCGCGCGTTTCTGCACGAAGCGTTTTGTCAGGCCCTCGCATTCGACCAACGCCTTGCCGCGGTCGATCTGCACCTCGGGCCAGTTGCGCTTGAGGTCTTCGATGGCGAATTCCGTGACGCGGCCCCCATAGGAGATCAGCGGGAAGCGGTGCAGCTTGACCTTCGGGCGCGGCACGGCGGCGATGAGTGACTTGGTATAGGGGTGGTTGGGTTGGCCCAGCACCTGCGCGGTGGTGCCGGATTCCACCACCTCCCCCATATACATCACCGTCACCTTGTCGGTCGTGTCGGCAATCACACCCATATCGTGGGTGATCAGGATCACGCCCACCTGCCGTTCGCGGGCCAGTTCCTTGATCAGCTCAAGGATCTGCGCCTGGATCGAGACGTCGAGGGCTGTGGTTGGTTCGTCCGCGATGATGACATCGGGTTCCGAGCAGAGGGCAAGCGCAATCACCACCCGCTGCCGCATCCCGCCGGAGAATTGGTGCGGGTACTGGTCAAGCCGGGTTTCGGGATCGGGGATGCCGACCCGGTCGATCAGGGCGCGGGCGCGCTCGTTGGCCTCACTCTCGTTGACGTCGAGATGTTCTAGGATCGTTTCCACCAACTGCTGGCGCACGGTGAAAAGCGGGTTCAGGGAGGTCAGCGGGTCCTGAAAGATCATCGAGATCTTCTTGCCCCTGAGGCTCGCCATAGCGGCGGCGTCAAGGCCCGAGATTTCGTCGCCCTTATAGCGGATGATGCCGCCCGCAATGCGCCCGGGACGGTCCAAGAGGCCCATGACCGCCGCCCCGATGGTGGATTTCCCCGCGCCGGATTCGCCGACAAGCCCGTGGATTTCGCCGGGTTCGACGCTCAGATGCGCGTTCTTCACGGCGGTGAAAAGGGCGCGGCGGGTCGGGAATTCGACGGTGAGGTTTTCGATTTCGAGGAGGGGCATTGGGGGTGCGATACCTGTGATTAATCGTCGCCGCGGGACTCGATGCAGGAAGGGCTCAAACAGAAGTGCGTCAAAAGATCAGGATCGCTGACTTGATGCCTCTCGATGGGCCAAACTTCGGGAACAGAGGTAAAAAAACGGCTCGAAGAGCCAATGGCATAGTTCACAATCGACTCAAGGGTCTCAAGGTCGTGTTGACGGCAGTAGTCTCCGAGGGATCCGGCTGACCCTACAGGGTCAATAGAAAGCAGAACGGTGAGCATTTCTTCGCCAAAAGCCAGATTGACGTAATCCAGAAATTCCTGATGGAGAAACTCTGCGCGTATGACATATTCTGGAAACCGTTCTTCACAGTAGCGCGCGAAACGCACTGCGCTGAGCAAATAGTAGCGAAGGGAGGTTAGATTTCCGCGCGCGCAGTCAGGGAAATCCTCGCAAGCGCTTGGCGCTTCAAAAGGGAACAGCCGTATGTCCGCGGCAGCGGGTGCGGGCGCTAACGCCACGGCCATGAGAAACGCAAACGTGCGCATCACCGCAGCCTCGGGTTAAGCGCATCGCGCAGCCAATCCCCCAGCAGGTTCACGCTAAGCGCCAGCACCAGCAGCGTTGCCGCAGGGAAGACCAGAATCCACCAGTTGCCGGAGAACAGGAACGTCTGGCCGATGCGGATCAGCGTGCCGAGGGATGGTTGGGTGGGCGGGGCGCCGACGCCGAGGAAGCTGAGGGTGGCCTCGGCGATGATGGCGAGCGCCAGCGAGATCGTGGCGATGACCAGAACGGGCGACAGAACGTTGGGCAGGATGTGGCGGCCCATGATCACAAAGGACGAGCGCCCGATCAGGCGGGCGGCCTGCACGTATTCCTTGTTCTTCTCGACCAGTGTGGCGCCTCGGACGACCCTCGCGAATTGCACCCAATCGGAAAGCCCGATGGCGAGGATCAGGACGGCGATGGCGACCTGATCGCGGTATTCGATGGGGGTGATGCCCTTGGCGATGCCGAAGATCAGCATGGCCACAAGGATCGACGGAAAGGTGAGCTGGATATCGGCAATGCGCATGATGATGGTCTCGGTCCAGCCGCCCACATAGGCCGCGATCAGGCCAAGGGTGACGCCGAGGACCAGCGCGAAGGTGACGGCGGCAAAGCCCACGAAGAGGGAAATGCGCAGGCCGTAGAGGATGGTGGAGAAGATATCGCGGCCCTGATCGTCGGTGCCGAGGATGAAGGTGTCGCCGGTGAAGGCGGACGGTACGCCGGGCGCGGTCAGGCCGTTCAGCAGGTTCAGCGTGGCCGGGTTGAACGGATCGTGGGGCGCGATGAGCGGGGCGAAGATCGCGGCCAGCACCATGATCACGGTGACGGCGGAGGAAATGATCGCCACGGGCGAGCGGCGGAAGGCATAGCCCACATCGCTGTCCATCGCGCGGGCGAAGCGGCCCATCGGGCGTGGCGCGGGGGCGGCGGGTTTGACGGGGGTTTCGGGTGTATCGGTCATGCGGTTTTCCCATCCACGCGCAGGCGCGGATCAATCGCGACGTAGAGCAGATCCACAATCAGGTTGATGCACACGAACATCACCGAGATCAGCATCAGATACGCGGCCATCACCGGGATATCGACGAACTGGATCGCGTTGATGAAGAGGAGCCCGACGCCGGGCCATTGGAACACCGTTTCGGTGATGATGGCGAAGGCGATGATGGAGCCCAGTTGCAGGCCCGTGACCGTGATCACCGGTACCATGGTGTTTTTCAGCGCGTGGCGGAAGTTGATCGCGCGATCCTTCAGGCCGCGGGCGCGGGCAAAGCGGATGTAGTCGGCGCGCAGAACCTCAAGCATCTCAGCCCGCACCAGGCGCATGATCAGCGTCATCTGGTAGAGGCCCAGGGTGATCGCGGGCAGGATGATGGAGCGCAGGCCGTCGGTCGTCAGGAAACCGGTGGTCCACCAGCCCAGATCGACCGTATCGCCGCGCCCGAAGGTGGGCATGCCACCGGTGTTGATCGTGGCATCGGTGAAGGGCAGGGGGATTTCCAGCCCCACCCCGAAGCCGTAGATCAGCAGAACGCCGATCAGGAAGGTGGGCAGCGACACGCCGATCAGGCTGACGGTCATGATCGTATTGGCGGCCCATCCATCGCGGCGGATCGCGGTGAAGATCCCCAGAACGATCCCGGCGAAGAGGGCGATGAAGCCCGACACCAGCGCCAGTTCCAGCGTGGCCGGCAGGCGCTCGACGATGATCTCCGCCACCGGGCGGCCCTGGCGGTAGGAAATGCCCAGATCGCCTTGCACCGCCCGCACGAGGAAATCCCAATACTGGATGAAGAACGGTTTGTTGAGGCCGAGGACCTCGCGCAGCCGGTCGATATCCTCCATCGTGCGTTCCTGCCCCAGCATCGTGTCGATGGGATCGCCCACGAAGCGGAACATGGCGAAGGCCACAAGGCCCACGACCAGAAGGACCAGGACCGATTGGAAGATGCGGCGGAGGATGAAGCTGAGCATCCAACGGTTGTGGGCCGCGCGGCAGGGCGGGTCAAGCCATCGCGCGGGGGGATATGCTGAAATGTGATGGCGTCCATCCTTTGGCGGATGGGGAAATGGGCGCCGTGCGTGTTAGCGTTGCGCGGAATGCAACCACGCCGCGATCGCGCTGCGGCGGTTGAGCGACAGGCGGTCGAGGATAGCGTGGACGTGATCCTTGACGGTGGCGGGGCTGATCCCGAGGGCGCGGGCGATGTCCTTGTTGGTCAGGCCCTCGGCGACGGCGCGGGCGACCTCCGCCTGGCGCGGCGTCAGCGCCGTGAGGTCGCGTGCGGCGGGGCGGGCGATGATCACCGGTGTGCCGAGGGTGTGGCTGGTGGTCAGGTCGATGTGAAAGCTGTGGCCGGTCTCCGCCAGGGCCGCCAGATGCGGGAGGGCGGCGGGCGCCAGCGCCTGATCGGCGCGGGTCAACGCGGCGAGTGCGCTGGACAGCGTGTCGGTATCGGATTTTGAGAAGTGAGACATGGAAGGCAGGATGCAATGAATGAGATGCCCAGGGAAATCACGAATTTCTTTCTGGCGATGCAGGCGGGCAAGATCGGGGCGGAGGCCCTGATGGCGTGTTTCGCCGAAGACGCCGTCTATGTGGAGCCGTTCACCGGAGAGACGCGCCGCCATGAGGGCAACGAGGCGATCCTGAAGGCGATGGCGCTGGGATGGGAGATGCCGATGGTCGACACAAGGCTGGAGGTCCTCTCCGCATCGGTGGACGGAGCCGTGGTGGAACTAGCCTGGGCCTGCCATTCGCCGTCGATCCCCGGCGGGCGGGGCAGCGGGCGGAACCGGTTCGTGCTGCGCGACGGGCTGATCGTGGAACTGGTGACGGAGTTGGACCCATGAGCGAGGTCGACGATTGGCTGGCGGGTTATGACAATCCGATGAAACCGGTGGTGCAGGCGGTGCGGCAGGTGATCCTCGATACCGATCCCCGGATAAGCGAGGCGATCAAGTGGCAGGCGCCGACCTTCATGTTTGAGGGCAATATCGCGTCGTTCTTTCCGAAGGCCAAGAAACACGCGAGCCTGATGTTTCACAAGGGCGCGGAGATCCCCGGCACGTTTCCGTCGCTGGAGGGTGACGGCAAGGAGGCGCGGAGCTTCAAGGTGGCGAGCCTGGAGGAGTTGGAGCAGAAGCGCGATGAATTGCAGGCCATCGTGCGGGCCTGGATTGCGATGAAGGGCGGCTGAGTACGCCTGCGGACGTCTCCAAAATATATCTGTCTGTCGCCCTTGCCTTGCGCGCCTATTCCCCCACTTCTGGAACAGATCCATTGGGGGCACATCATGGCGCGTCGATTGAACGGAAAATGGCGGTTTGGGGCGACGTTGCTCGTCGCCTTCGGGATGCTGGCGCCGACACCCGGGCTGGCCGACGGCATCAGCCTGTCGCTGGGGTTTGGCGGGCAGGTTCGCCCGACCTATTCCGGCTCGGACAGCTACGATGTGTCGCCCTGGGGCTACTTTTCGCTCCACGAGATCGAATGGGGTCCAATCTCCCGCGGCGATGTCGGGCCCCGCGAATTGCGGGAAGGCTTCACCTTCGGTGGCGCAGTGCGGCCCGTCCGGGGCCGGAGCGCCGATGACAATCCCGAACTGGCGGGTCTGGCCGATGTGGATTTCTCCATCGAGGCGGGGCTGCGCGCGCAATACGGCACCGGCGATTGGCGAGTGTTCGGCGATCTGCGCTATGGCGTGATCGGCCATGAAAGCGTCGTGGCCGAACTGGGTGGTGACGCGATTTTCCACGCCGGTCCAGACACATACATCACACTTGGCCCGCGCCTGCTGTTCGGTTCGGATGCCTATGCCGACACCTATTATGGCATCACCGCCGCCGAGGCCCTTGCCAGCTCATTCGCGGCTTATGACCCGCAAGGCGGGTTGGTGTCGGCCGGGCTGCAGATGAACGTGATCCACGAGTTGAACGAGGATTGGTCGCTGCGGGGGCGTCTGGAAGTGTCGGAACTGGTCGGCGATGCGGCGGACAGCCCGATTGTTCAGGGCGGGACCACGACGCAGATGCGCGCCGGTGTCACGATCGTGCGGCGGTTCAATCTCGGGCGCTGACGGCGCCTAGCCCCAGTCGATATCCGGGCCGGCCGGCACGATTCCCAACGGGTTGCGCAGCGCGGAGGGTGAGAAATAGCCCTGCTTGTAGATGTCGAACTTCACCGTCTCCGCCACGCCCGGCATTGCGTAGATCGCCTTGGCGTAGGGCCAGAGATGGGCGTAATCGCTCAGTCTGCGGATGTTGCATTTGAACGCGTAGTGATAGGCCACGTCGAAGCGCGCCAGCGTCGGGAACAGCCTCAGGTCGGCCTCGGTGAAGGTATCTCCTGCCAGCCATCTGTTTCGGCCCAGATGTGTGTCGATCTCATCCAGCGTTGCGAAAAGCCCCTGAACCGCGGCGTCATAGGCCTCTTGCGTGCGGGCGAACCCGGCGCGGTAGACGCCGTTGTTCACGTCCGCGTAGATCCGTGCGTTCCACGCGTCGATCTGAGGCCGGAGCGCCGCGGGCGCCAGATCCGTGCCGGGAAAGGCATCGCTGAGCATCCGCACGATATCGGCGCTTTCGTTGGAGACAGCGCGCGCGGCGACCTTGTCCCACAGAAGCGGCACGGTGATGCGCCCGGTATAGGGCGCCTTATCGCGGCCATAGGCCTCGTCCAGTGCCGCGATGCCCATGAGTGGATCGGAAAACGGGCCGTCGGCGTCGAACACCCAACCCGCCTCCGTCCGCCGGGGTTTGGCATAGGAAATGGAGATTGCCTTATCCAGCCCCTTGAGCCGTATCGCCAAAAGCGCGCGATGGGCCCAGGGGCAATTCCACGCGGCGTAGAGGTGATAGCGCCCCGCCTCCGCCGGAAACGGCGTGGATCCATCGGCACTGATCCAATGGCGGATGGTGGATTTGGCACGCTCGAACGTGCCACCCAAGGCCGTCTGTGGCGCCGGATCCTCCGCGTGATACCGGCCTTCGATCATCACCCCCACAGTGTCGCTCCCCCATGTCCATCGAAAAGGGCCGCAGCAGGCATCCCGCGCGGCCCCTTCCTCTTTTTCAGAAATACGCGCTTCAGTTCTCGGCGCCGACCGTCACCCAGCGCAGGATGAAGAAGTTGTCGGGCCGCTGGGTCAGCTCGATGCCGTTGCGCACGCCCCACAGGAGCGGTTGCACGTAAAGCGGCGTGTAGACCACATCTTCCTGAATGATCGCCGCCGCCTCATCGAGCATCGCCTGGCGGGTATCATCGTCGATCTCGGACTGGATCATCGGCAACAATTCATCGATGCGTGGGTTCGAGTATCCGCCGAAATTCCAGGTGCCCAGGCGCTCGCCATTGGTGTGGACAAGGAAGCGGATCGGGTGCTCGGCATCGAATGTGCCGGGCGACCAGCCAAGCAGGTACATGTCGAAATTGTCGGCCCGCAATTCCGGCCAGTAATTCGACACTGGCATCGCATCGAGCGTCGCGTTCAGGCCCACCTGCGCGAGCATGCCCACCACGGCCTGACACACGGATTCGTCGTTGAGGTAGCGATCATTGGGGCAGGACAGGTTGAAGTTGGCGCCTTCGGCCCCGGCCTCGGCGATCAGTTGGCGCGCCAGATCGGGATTGTATTCGGGGCGTGCCGCGTTGGCCTGCGAGTAGCCGCGCATGGCGGGGCTGACGAGCTGGCTTTCCTCTTCCGCCGTGCCGCCCATGATCGTCTGCAGGATCGCGGGCACGTTCACGGCATGGCCCACGGCCCGGCGCACGCGCACATCGGCAAAGATGTTGTCGCCGCCGTTTCGCAGCGTTTCGTGGTCATGGGCGTAGCCAAGCATGATCACGCGCGCCTCGATCCCGTCGAGCACATAGACGCCCTCGGCTTCGTTCACCCGCGCGGCATCCTGCACCGGCACCGGGTCGATCAGGTCGATATCGCCGCTGAGAAGCGCGGCCACGGCGGTGGCGGAGTTCTGGATCGGCGTGAAGATGGCTTCGGTGACGTTGTGCTCAACCTCACCCCACCAGCCGTCGAACGGCACGAGGACGGTCTCGAGGTCCGGCTGGCGGCTTTGCAGCATGAACGCGCCGGTGCCATTGACGTTGCGCGTGGCGTAGTTCTCCGCATCGCGGGCGGGGCGTTCGGCGGCGTTGGCCTCGGCCCAACCGCTATCCATGATCATCCAGTTGGCGATGCTGTCGGGAAAGATCGGCTGCGGCGTGGCGGTCAGGATATCGATGGTGAACTCGTCGACGACCTCGACGCCGGAGACCGGCGCGAACCAGCTGGCCACGTCGCTGTCCTCCGATGAGGCGCGCTCGTACGAGAACAGCACATCTTCGGCGGTGAAGGCGGCGCCGTCATGGAACGTCACGCCCTGGCGCAGGTTGAAGCGCCAGCCCGCGCCATCGGGAAGCGGTTCCCAGCTTTCGGCCAGCGCGCCTTCGATTGCCATGTCACGGCCGCGGCGGACCAGGCCTTCATAGACGTTGTTGAGAAACCCGAGCACGGGCGCGGAGGACACGGCATGCGGGTCCATGGTTTGCGGATCGGTGGTGGCGGCCCAGCGGAAGGTTTCGGCCTGCGCGGGAAGCGCGGTGGCCAAGGCAATGACGCTGGCGGTCAGTAGGCGATTCATCAGAAGTCTCTCCCCAGAGATATGTTTATTGGCGCGGCCCGGATGCGGCGCGCGATAAGCGCGGAGGGTGACGCATTGCCACAGATAGGGCGAGGGGTCGCATGGTCACGAAACTGTGAACTGGCGCAGGGGGGATGTGCAAGGGGGCACGCAGGTGGCCGGTGTGGTGCTATATCAGGGGCGCGGGTGTGGAGGAGCATGAAATGAAGGTCGATGGCGGGTGTTTGTGCGGAGAGATTCGGTACGAGGCTGTCATTGACCCGGATCGCGTGGCGATCTGCCATTGCCGCGATTGCCAGATCAACGCGGCGACGGCGTTCGGCATGGTGGCCAGCGTCACGGACGGCCAATTCAACCTGCTCAGCGGTGAGTTGACCGAGTTTGACAAGATCGCGGAGAGCGGACGGGTGCGCACCTTAAGCTTTTGCGGCATCTGCGGCACCCGCATTCATGCCCGTACCAAGGGGGATCCGGCGGCCTTCTTCGGCCTGCGATGGGGTACGATCCGACAGCGTGAGGCCTTGCCTCCGAAGATACAGGTCTGGTGCGGGTCCGCCGCCGATTGGGTATTTGACCTTGGATCTGTCCCGCGCCGGGATCCGCAGAACGATTAGGCGCGCCCGGGATCAGCGCCCCGGATCGGGGGTGGCGGGCTGGACGTTGTCCCGACGCCTCGGTGCGGCGGGTAGCCATTCCGCGATGCGATCGGCGGCGTCGGCAGCCGTCAGCCCCGTTGTGTCGAGCTTGAGCAGATGATCGGCGCCCCTGCTTGTCAGGGGCCGGGCCTGATCCTGGTTCCGCCGTGCCGTGGCTTCGTCGCGGAGCTTGCGCATGGCATTGCGGCCGGGATCCCCGATGCGTTTGATATTCTCATCAAGCGTGCAGGACAGGTGCACGACGCAGAAAGGCGGCCGGAGGCGCCCCAGCTCTTGCAACCTGTCCCATTCGGTCTGCCCCCAATCGCTGGTGTCGTCGGTCAGCACATGGGTCAGCACGATAGGCACGTCTTCGGGCAGGGCCCGGATCAGATCATGGCCAATCGCCTCGACCTTCTCGACCGTCGATCGGAATTCCGGTGATTTGAACTCCGTCAGGGCAAAGGCCACGTTGTAGACGGAATGCACGTCCAAAAGGCGCCCGCCGATCCGCTCGATCAGCGCACGCCCGACCGTCAGTTTACCGACGCCGGGATATCCGTTCAGAACAACAATCATGACAGGTCAGAGCTTCGGGTCGGTGTTTTCGGTGTTCCCGCTGCCTTCCTGGAGCAGAAGGTAATTCATCGTCGACGCCGCGTGGCGGAAGGTCATCGCTTCTTCATAATCCGGGTCCTTGTACCAAGCCTCCACATGGGCTTTGGACGGAAATTCCAGGATCACCAGCCGCCCGTCATAGGGTTGCCCTTCGACGCAGTCAAACGGCTGGCCACGGGTCAGGAACTTGCCGCCATGGCGTTTGACGATCTCCGGCGTTCGGTCGGTGTATTTGCGGTAGGTCTCCGGGTCCGTGATGTGCATCATGGAGACGATATAGGCGGGCATTTGCAGGGCTCCTTTTCGTGGGAAGGCCGCCCGCATGGAACGCAGGCGACCCAAGGAAAGCCTAGCGGGCGACGATGCACAGCGTCCAGCAGCCGTCTTGCCCTAGTGGTGAACGGTCAGGCACGAACAGGTCGCGCCATGGCTGACCTTCTGGCTGACACTGCCGAGGAACAGGCTTGCGAGGGACCCCAACCCGCGCCGTCCCATCACGATCAGGTCCGCATCGTGCAATTTGGCCGTATTCAGGATGTCATCGGTTGCGTCCCCGGTGCCGATGGTGGAGCCGCTTGGCGTTACCCCCCGCTCCGTCGCGCGTTCGATGGCCTTGTCCATGACCTTTTGGCCCGCTTCCCGGATGTGCTCGGGCGTGATCGGGATTTCCACGGCGGCATAGCCCACCGCGATGGTGGTCGTTTCCAGTTGCGGCGAATGCACCAGATGAAGCTCCGCTCCGGACATCTTGGCGAGGTCACACGCCATCTCGAGCGCTTTTGCGGACGGATCGGACCCGTCGATTGCGGCGATGATGGTCTTGAACATATGGATAGTCCCCTTGCTGGCTCGCGCGGTGTTGCGCCTGCAAGAGTGGCAGAGGGGCGGGCCAGGTGCCTTGATCTTGGTCAACACCTGAAAAATACCCAAGAAAAACGCGCCCGGACCGGATCCGGGCGCGCATCGATTGTCTCAGACTTGAGGCGGCTACGGCCTTAGTTCAGTTCGAAATACTTGAACTTCACCTGGTCGTCTGCATCCACCAGTGTCGACCATGCATCCGAGATGCCCCAGTTCAGCACTTGGTTGTGGATCGGCAGGTAGATCAGCTCTTCCTCGGCCATCGCCCAGAGATCGGCGATGGTGCCGTTGCGGGCGTCGAGGTCCGTTTCCGACGACAGCGAGACGATCATCTCGTCCATCTCGGCATTGGAGAACCCGGTGCCGTTCCAGCTGCCGCGCCCCTCGTTGCGGGTGTGGTAGAGGAAGTTGAAGATGTATTCGCTGTCATAGGTCGGAACGCCCCAGCCCAGCATGTAGAAATCCGTCTCGCCATTGGCGATCAGCGGGAAGTGCTGCGCGCGGGGCAGGGCCGACAGGTTCACGGTGATACCGATCTGCGCCATCATGCCGACGGCGGCCTGACAGATCGACTCATCGTTGACGTAGCGATCGTTCGGGCAGTCGAGCTGGATCGAGAAACCGTCGCCATACCCTGCCTCTTCCATCAGCGCCCGGGCGGCGGCGACGTCATAGGCCGGGTATTCATCAAGCTCCGCCGTCCATCCATTGACCGGCGGAGGAGAGACCACACCGGCAGGAGCGGATTGGCCGCGCATCACGACCTCCTGGATCGCGTCCCGGTTGATTGCCATGTTCATCGCCTGGCGCACCAGCGGGTTGGCCAGCGGGTTTTCCCCATCCACATTGTCCCGCTCGAGATCATCCGCGCCGACATTCAGGCCAAGGAAGATCACCCGGTTCTGCGGGCCGGTGCCGAGGCCGATCCCGTCGGTATCCACCACGCGTGCCAGATCCTGTACCGGTACGTCCTGGATGAAATCCACTTCGCCGCCAAGGAACGCGGCCAGACGGGTGGCGGGGTTCTGAATGGGCGTGAAGATGATCTCGGTCACATCCATCGGGAACTCGCCCATGCCCCAGTAATCCGCGTTCTGGGTCAGCACCGTCTGCACGTCCGCCTCGCGGCTTTGCAGCACGAACGCGCCGGTGCCGTTGACGTTGCGCGCGGCGAACGTGTCTTCACCCGCGGCGTAATCCTGCACGTTCTCGGCGCCGTTTTCGACGGACCAGCCCTCATCCATCATCATGATGTTGGTGAGGTTGTTGGGCAGAAGCGGGTTGGGGCCCTCGGTCTCGATCTCGACAGTGAAGTCGCCGGTCGCCCGCACGTCAACGACACCCGAGAGCAGTTCCTTGAAGTTCGAGGTCTCCTGCATCGCGCGGTTCAGGCTGAACACCACGTCGGAGGCGTCAAAGGCTTCGCCGCCATGGAACGTCACACCCTCACGGATCTGGAACACCCAGACATTGGGGTTGTCGGCCGATGGCTCCCAGCTGGTGGCGAGCGCGGGCTCCATTTCACCGGCCATGTTCCGAACGATCAGCGGATCATAGATCTGATGCATCAAGGTGGTGGTCGGGCCCTCGTTCTGCGAATGCGGATCGAGTGTCAGGGCCTCGGCTGCGCGGGCCCAGCGCAGGGTTTCAGCGCTCAGCGATGTCGCTGTCAGCGCGGTTGTGGCCAGAAGGGCCGCCCCGAAGGCGGCAAAGCGGTTCATCATGGTCTTCTCCCAATTGGTCCCCGTGTCTGGGGTCGGTCGTTGCCGATGGGCCGGAGTATTGGCGGTCTGCGCGGGACATGTCCAGCGCCGGGCGCGGGCGCGTGCAGTCAGGGAGTTCACGGGCGGCGCGTTCGACTGTATCCTTGGCGCGCGCCGATCGTGGCGCATCCGTTGCCGCGCGACGGGATGAAAAGGGAGACAAGCGATGTCCTATCCGGTCGAGATGAATGTGACCCCAAAGGTGACGGCGTTTTTTGACGAGGCCACGAACACGATCTCCTACGTGGTGCAGGAACCGGACGGCCCCGCCTGTGCCATTATCGATACGGTCCTCGATATCGATTATGCCGCCGGTCGCATCACCCATGACAGCGCTGACAAGATCATCACCTTCGTGGAGGCCGAGGAGCTGGAGGTTGCCTGGCTGATCGAAACCCATGTCCATGCCGATCATCTGTCCGCCGCGCCCTATATCCAGGAGCGCCTGGGCGGAAAGATCGGCATCGGCGAGAAAATCACCGAGGTGCAGGAGGTCTTCGGCAAGGTCTTCAACGAAGGCACCGAGTTTCAGCGCGACGGCTCCCAATTCGATGCCCTGTTCACCGACGGCGACACCTATGCGGTCGGCGCGATGACGGGCTTTGCCATGGCGACGCCCGGCCACACCCCCGCCTGCATGGTCCATGTCCTGGGCAATGCCGCGTTCGTCGGCGACACGCTTTTCATGCCCGATGGCGGCTCAGCCCGTTGCGATTTCCCCGGTGGGGATGCGGGGCAGCTCTACGATTCGATCCAGAAGGTCCTCAGCCTGCCCGATCAGATGCGGCTGTTCATCTGCCACGATTACGGCCCCGGCGGGCGGGCCATCGCATGGGAAACCACCGTCGCCGAACAGAAGGCCGCCAACATCCACCTGGCGGGCGGCACCAGCCGCGAGGAGTTCATCAGAACCCGCGAAAGCCGCGACGCGACGCTTGCCATGCCCAAGCTGATCATCCCGTCCCTGCAGGTGAACATGCGCGCGGGCGACATCCCCAAAGATGATGACGGCCGCCCGGTTCTGAAGGTTCCGCTCAACGGCCTCTAGGGCCGGCCTTCCCTTCCATTGGTCCCAAATACCCCGGGGGGTGCAGGGGGGCTGGCCCCCCTGCCACGGTCGGTCCGGCAAAGCCGGAGCGAAAGCCACAATCTTGCTAGGCCGCCAGGTCGATCCAGACCGGGACATGGTCCGATGGCTTCTCGCGGCCCCGCACCTCCTTTTCGATCCAGCATTCCTGCAGCAGATCGGCGGCCTCCGCGCTCAACAGATGGTGATCGATGCGGATGCCGTCATTGCGGTTCCACGCGCCGGCCTGATAATCCCAGAACGAATACATGCCCGGCGCCTGATTGCGGGCGCGGAAGGCTTCGGTGAACCCTAGATTCAAGAGCCGCCGGAACGCGGCGCGGCTTTCCGGGCGGGCCAGCGCATCCTCTTGCCAGACTTCGGGGCGGGCGGCGTCCTCATCTTGTGGGATGATATTGTAATCCCCCGCGATCACCACCGGCATCTCGCTGGCCCAAAGACCCGCGGCATGGGCCTGCAGGCGCTCCATCCAGGCCAGTTTGTAGTCGTATTTCGGCCCCGGCGCGGGATTGCCGTTGGGCAGATACAGGCCACAGACCCGAACGGCATGGCTGTCGCCCATCACGGTGGCCTCGATCCACCGCGCCTGCTCGTCGCTGTCATCCCCGGGCAGGCCACGATTGACGTCCTCCAGCGGCAGCTTCGACAGGATCGCGACGCCGTTGAACCCCTTCTGGCCGTGGGTTTCGACACTGTAGCCGCGGTCCTCAAATAGATCCCGCGGGAAATTCTCATCAACCGATTTGATCTCTTGCAAAAGCGCGACGTCCGGCTTGGCGTCGTCCAGCCAATCGCCAAGTGCACCGATCCGTGCCTTCACCCCGTTGATGTTGAATGTCGCGATCCGCATGGCCCGTCCCCCATTTGCCCGCTGTTCTGCCCCGTCGCCGCCCGGTTGCCAAGCGTCACAGCGCCGATCGGCGCGGCGGGCCCCTTTTTCTGCACCGCCGCATGGCCTACATATCAAGTGGATCACGAGGCAGAGGCGGGAGCACACATGTTCAAATTTCTCTTTGGCGGCAAGAAAAACACCCCCGAAGTCACGATCGAAAGCGATCGGGATCGCTTTGCGCGCCTGACGCGGGAGCTCAACGAGATGATCGATGGCCTGTCCGACAAGCCGCGGGTCACCTTCGATCCCGCAACCGGCCACATTCTGCCCGAGACGCCGGAGCAATTCGCCGATGAGGCCCTGGCCTTGCCCGCACCCGATCCCGCCCCCGCGAAAGACACCGCCGCCGAGCCGCTTGCAAACCCGACCGCCAAGACCGCCATCACCGAGGGCGATGCGGTTGCCACAAAACCGGCGCCCCCGGTTTCCAATCCCCCCAAACCGACAGCGGCCCAGACAACGGGGAATGGCCGCGCCTAGGCCGTTTGCCGGGCCTCCTCCAACCATTCCTTGGCGCTGGCCTCATTGTCGAAGGACCGGATCTCATATCCCGGGATCAGCGCGCTTTCGAAGGCCGCGCCGGCCCGGAACAGCTGATTGTGGGTGACAAGGGCGCAACGGTCGAGCTGATGCAGCATCGCCATCATCTGCGGCCAGTGGCGCAGCTCCACGCCAATCGCGCCCAGGCTCGGCCATTCCGCCCCCTGATCCACCATCAGCAGATCGCCATGGGCCATCCCGTCCATCTCGGTCGACATGGCCTGCAGCCCGACCTCCATGGTCGTCGCGTCCAGCGCCCCCGACAGCGCGACACGCAGGGAATTGGGGCCGATGCGGTCCACCGTGAAATGAGCCTCTGACATCGTATTCCTCCCGTCGAAGACATGTGATGCCAGCACGCTAGCAAGGCGCCTTCGATGGCGCCTTGATGCGCGTCAAACGGACGTCAGAAAAATGCCTGCAGCCCGGTTTGCGCCCGGCCCAGGATCAGGGCGTGCACATCGTGCGTGCCCTCGTAGGTATTGACTGTCTCCAGGTTCTGAGCGTGGCGCATGACGTGGTATTCGGCCATGATCCCGTTGCCCCCATGCATGTCGCGGGCATGGCGTGCAATTTCCAACGCCTTGCCGCAATTGTTGCGCTTGATCAGGGAGATCACCTCCGGTGCGCAGGTGCCCTCGTCCATCATTCGGCCGGCGCGCAGGGCGGCTTGCAACCCCAATGCAATCTCCGTCTGCATATCGGCGAGCTTCTTCTGGAACAGCTGGGTCTGAGCCAAGGGCTTGCCGAATTGCACCCGGTCCAGCCCGTATTGCCGCGCGCGGTGCCAGCAATCTTCCGCGGCCCCCATCGTGCCCCAGGCAATGCCGTAGCGCGCCCGGTTCAGGCAGCCGAACGGACCTTTGAGGCCTTCTACGCCGGGCAGAAGCGCGTCTTCTCCAACCTCGACATTGTCCATGACAATCTCACCGGTGACGCTGGCGCGCAGGCTCAGCTTGCCGCCGATCTTGGGCGCGGACAGGCCCTTCATGCCTTTTTCCAGCACGAAGCCCCGGATCTTGCCGCCATGGGCGTCTGATTTTGCCCAGACCACGAAGACATCGGCAATGGGTGCGTTTGAGATCCACATCTTCGCACCGTTCAGGACATAGCCGCCCTCGGTCTTCTTGGCAGTCGTCTTCATGCCGGCCGGATCGCTGCCCGCATCTGGTTCTGTCAGGCCAAAGCACCCGATCAGCGTCCCCGCCGCGAGGCCGGGGAGGTATTTCTGGCGTTGCTCTTCGGTTCCATAGGCGTGGATCGGATACATCACGAGGCTGGATTGCACCGACATCATCGAGCGATAGCCGCTGTCGACCCGCTCCACCTCCCGCGCGACCAGGCCATAGGTCACGTACCCCGCGCCAAGGCCGCCATATTCCTCGGGGATTGTGGTGCCGAGAAGGCCCATTTCGCCCATCTGGGCAAAGACCTCGGGCACGACCGTCTCATTCAGGTAGGCGTCATTCACACCCGGCAGCAGCTTGTCCTGCGCAAAGCTGCGCGCGCTGTCCGCGATCATGCGCTCGTCTTCGTGCAGCTGGTCGTTCAGGTGGAACGGATCGGTCCAGTCGAACGGGGCAAGGGACGGGCCGGTATGGCGGGTTTGACCGTCGGGCATGGGAACCTCCTGTTGGCTTTGGGCAATTTGGGCGCCCGGACGCGCCTTGGCAAGGGTGGTGGCTTGCCGCGCCCCGGCGGGCAGGTTAGCGTTCCGGAGCGGGGAGGCGTGCAGCGTGTCAGGACGGGAATTGCCGAATATTTTGAAGGGTTTGCGCTTGCCTGTCGTGGGTAGTCCGATGTTCATCGTGTCCGGCCCGGACCTGGTGATCGCGCAATGTTGTGCGGGAATCATCGGCTCGTTTCCCGCCCTGAACGCCCGCGAGGCCGAGGGCGACCCAGTGATGTTGGAGATTTGGCTGCAGCGGATTACCGAGGCGCTGGATGCCTGGAATCAGGCCAATCCCGATCGGCCCGCCGCGCCCTTCGCCGTGAACCAGATCGTCCATCGCTCCAACAGCAGGCTGGAGCGGGATCTTGAGATTTGCGCCAAATGGAAGGTGCCGATCTGGATCACCTCGCTTGGCGCGCGGGTCGAAGTGAACGAGGCCGCGCATTCCTGTGGCGGTATCGCCTTGCATGATGTGATCAACAACACTTTTGCGCGGAAGGCGATCTCCAAGGGCGCGGATGGCCTGATTGCGGTGGCTGCCGGGGCCGGGGGCCATGCGGGCCCGCAATCGCCCTTCGCACTGGTGCAGGAAATCAGGGAATGGTTCGACGGCCCGCTCTTGCTGAGTGGCTCCATCGCCACCGGTGGCGCGGTTCTGGCGGCGCAGGCCATGGGGGCGGATCTGGCCTATATCGGCTCCCCCTTCATTGCCACGGAAGAGGCCAACGCCGTGGCGGATTACAAGCAGATGATCGTTGATGGCGGGGCGGAAGACATCGTGACATCTTCATTGTTTACAGGAGTTTCAGGCAATTACTTAAAGCCGTCCATCGCGGCGGCCGGGATGGATCCGGACACGTTGGACAGCGCTGATGCAACGTCGATGAATTTTGCCGGTGGGTCATCGAAACCCAAGGCATGGAGCGCGATTTGGGGGTCCGGGCAAGGCATCGGTGCGGTGAAGGCGGTAGAGCCCGTGGCCGCCTTGGTCGACCGGTTGGAGCGGGAATATGTGGCGGCGCGCGCCGCGATTGGGGGCAAGTGATGGATCTGGGTGTTTCGGATCGGGTGAAACCATTGGTGGAGGCCGTGCGCCGCATGGTGCGCGACGAGATTGCACCCCAGGACGCGGAGTACCACGCGGAGGTGGGACGACATCCGTCCGGCGACCGGTTCGCGATGACGGACCGTCAGATTGAGATCCTTACATCTCTGAAAGAAAAGGCAAAAAAGGCTGAGCTTTGGAATTTCTGGCTGACGGATTCCGACAAGGGCTACGGCTTGTCGACGGTGGAATATGCCTATCTGGCGGAAGAGATGGGAGCCGTTTCCATCGCGCCCGAGATATTCAATTGCAACGCGCCCGATACCGGCAACATGGAGGTGTTGGAGCGCTATGGGACGGACCCGCAACGCGCGCGCTGGCTGCCGGATTTGATGGAGGGCAAAACGCGGTCCGCGTATCTGATGACAGAGCCAGATGTCGCGTCGTCCGATGCGACCCAGATTTCGCTAAAATGCGAACGACAGGGTGAAGGTTGGGTCCTAAACGGCGAGAAATACTGGGCAACCGGCGCCGGTGATCCGCGCTGTGCCCTCTACATCGTGATGGCGTGCACCGATCCAGACGGGCCGAAACACGCGCGGCACACGATGCTGCTGGTGCCGTCGGACGCGCCGGGGATCGAGAAGCTGCGCCCCATGGAAGTGTTCGGCCACGATGACGCCCCCCATGGCCACATGCATATCCGGTTCACGGATGTGCGCGTGGGGGGCGATGCGGTTGTATTGGGCGAGGCGCGCGGCTTCGAAGTGGCGCAAGGGCGCCTTGGGCCGGGGCGCATCCATCACTGCATGCGTGCCATCGGCCGCGCCGAATATGCCCTTGAATTGATGGTGAAACGGGGCCTCGGGCGCGAGGCATTTGGAAAACGCCTCGTCGATTTGGGGGCGAATTACGACATCATCGCCAATGCCCGCATCGAGATCGAGATGACGCGCCTGTTGTGCCTGAAAGCGGCGTGGATGATGGACCATGCCGGTGTGCGTGCGGCCCAGCCCTGGATCTCCAAGGTGAAGGTGCAGGCCCCGTTGATGGCCCTTAAGGTCGTGGACGAAGCGATGCAGATGTATGGCGCGACGGGGTTGAGCCAAGACACGCCCTTGGCGCGGCTTTGGGCGGACTTGCGGACGCTGCGGCTGGCCGACGGGCCGGACGCTGTGCACCGGCGGCAGGTCGCGCGCACCGAGCTGCGCAAGTATTCCAACGACGCGCCATGAGCCTGGATCTTGACCGTCTGACTCCCTGGTTGGAGGCGAATGTCGGGTGGCAAGGCCCTGTTTCCGCAACCAAAATTCAGGGCGGGCAATCGAACCCGACTTATCTGCTGAAGGGCGACGGGCGCAGGCTTGTGTTACGCCGAAAGCCGCCGGGCAAATTGCTGAAATCGGCCCATGCTGTGGATCGGGAGTTTCGCGTGCAACGCGCCCTGGCCGACAGCGCCGTGCCCGTGGCGCAGATGCTGGCCCTTTGTGAAGACGATGATGTGATCGGATCGAGTTTCTACGTGATGGGCCATGTCGCCGGACGTACCTTCGACGATCCACGCCTCGACGAGCTGCCGTTGAATGAGAGGTCAAGTTATATCAATGAGATGGGGCGCGTTCTTGCAGCGGTGCATCAAGTTGATCTTGAGGCGACCGGCCTGTCGGATTACGGACCGACCGGCAACTATTTTCGCCGCCAGGTCGATCGCTGGTCGGGCCAGTACCGCGCCAGCGAAACCGACAAGATCGAACCAATGGACCGGCTGATCGCCGCGATGGATTTGGCCTGTCCGGACGATGACGGCCGGGTGGCGCTGGTCCATGGCGATTACCGGATCGACAACCTGATGTTTGCCCCGGATCGGCCTCAAATCCTTGCCGTGCTGGATTGGGAATTATCGACGCTTGGCCACCCGTTTGCCGATCTCGCCGCGGTGATCATGCAATGGCAGATGCCGCCGGGGGACCAAGGGCGCGGCCTGCGCGGTATCGACCGGGTGGCTCAGGGGCTTCCGAGCGACGCGGACTTCGTGGCGGCCTATTGTGCGCGTATGGGGCTGAAGAAAATTGATAATTTTGGGTTCTACGTTGCGTTTTGCTTCTTTCGGATGGGGGCGATCTTGCAAGGGGTGATGAAACGCGCGCTGGATGGCAACGCCTCTGACCCCGAGCGCGGCCTGCGGCTCGGGGCCTTTGTTCCGCTCTATGCCGAAGCGGGTCTGGAGGCGTTGGGATGAGCGGTTTGGACCCCCGGTTGAAGGAAACCGCCTATCCGTTGGAATTGCATCTTGGATACACGCTGACGGATTGGTCCAAGGATATCGCGGTGGTGGAACTGCCGTTGGCGGATCATGTGAAGAACCGGCTAGATCTGCCCCATGGCGGCGTTCACGCAACGCTTCTGGATACGGCGATGGGATATGCCGGTTGCTTCACCGGCGATCCGGACAATGCGCAGATGGCGCTGACATTGTCCCTGACTGTCAATTACCTGTCCCGACCCAAGGGGAACCGGTTGATCGCGACGGCGCGACGTATAGGTGGGGGGCGTTCGACATTCTTCGCCGAAGGAGACGTGTGCGACGAGACAGGAGAGCTCATAGCCAGTGCGACCGGCGTGTTTCGATACCGAAAGGGATGAGTTATCCACAGGAGAGCTATCGATCGGTTAATCTTCTATAACCATTTCTGGATGAGATTCGCCACTATCCTCCGTCAACTGCACCCTGATCTTTACAATTTCCAACATTCTTCCACACATCACGTTAACGTCTCAAGCATATCTGGAATCCGGGCTTTGAAACGGAAGAAGCCGTGAGTGGCATGGGGCCAAGCGGTGGCATCCCAAGGCCGAATCCGCTGAACGAGACGGATATCGTCGGCCTCCAATGTCGTTCGCAACCGCCCCAGGGCGGAGGCCGTGGGGCCGACCGGGGCATAAGGGGTCACGACCTGTTCCAATCCCATCTCCCTGGCCCAGGTCGCGATGATATCGGGCGTTGCGGAGCATGGTCCGGCATCCCCCATCCGGCCACGCCATCGTGCTCGCGCGTCGTCCAACGCGCCCTGCGTGAAGCGCGCCACATTGGGTGTCACGGGGCGGCGGGAGCGACCACCGGTTGCCACAAGAGCCGCGTGGGCCACCGGCCCGTCGATCTGGTCCAAAAGAAAGCCGGGCGACAGATCATCTTCGTGTAACAGGATGCCGGTGCGCAGGCCCGGTTGCACCTCATCGCCAATGGGTGAATCGCGCCAAACCGGGTGAGGCGGACCGGACAACGGCTCGGCCTGGATATTCAGCCGCCCTCCCGGATCGTGGCGCCCTTCGGTGTATTTCGAGATGTTGGAGGCGCGGGCGATGTAGTGTTTGCCCTTGGTTTGCAGCCCCGCCACCCATCGCCAACTGAGCGTGTTCGATGCCGGATCCCCGTCCAGCAAATGCCGCAAGAAGAAATCCGCGCCGGCTTGCCACGGCAGGCCAAGGGTGAAAATCCAGATCGAGGCAAACCACATGCGGGCGTGGTTGTGCAGGTACCCGGTTTCGATCAGTTCGGCGGCCCAATCATTGAAAGCGGCGATGTCGGTCTGGCCCGCCTCGGCCTCCGCGAGCCCGGGAACGTCACCGAGACCGTCGAGATCCCTCAGGTAATCCGCCCAAATCTGCGGGCGAAGCTCCAGCCAGCCCTTCCAATAGGTTCGCCAGAACACTTCCTGCACGAATTTCTCGGCCCCAGATGGAGAGAACCGCCCAAGCACGGCCTGCAAAACCTCCTCCTCGGTCAGCAGCCGATGGCGCAGGTATGGCGACAATTGCGAGACATGGGGATGCCCCTGATTGGGCAGGTCATAATTGCGTTTGGCCGCATAGTCGCGCCCGGCGCGGGGGACAAAAGCCGAGAGACGCTCAAGCGCTGCGGCGCGGGTTGCGGGAAAGTCTTTGTTCATCTTGCGCGAGGTATTGTGCCGCCTGAAACCGTCAACCCATGAGAATTCGACGGGGCGTGCCCTTGCAGCCCCCCGGGGGCAGACATAAGACTCAGGGGCAACGCTGAATTCGAGAGGCAGGCCCGATGCAAGATCCCGCAGAATATTACATGAACACCCTGGTGCCCATGGTTGTCGAACAGACGAGCCGGGGGGAGCGGGCCTACGACATTTTCTCGCGCCTCCTGAAGGAGCGGATCATTTTCGTGTCCGGGCCGGTGCATGACGGCATGTCGAGCCTGATCGTGGCGCAGCTGCTGCACCTTGAGGCGGAAAACCCGTCCAAGGAGATCAGCATGTATATCAACTCCCCGGGCGGGGTGGTGACGTCCGGCCTCTCGATCTACGACACCATGCAGTACATCCGCCCCAAGATCAGCACTTTGTGTGTGGGGCAGGCGGCATCGATGGGCTCGCTCCTGCTGCAGGCGGGCGAGAAGGGGATGCGCATGTCACTGCCCAATTCGCGCATCATGGTGCACCAGCCCTCCGGTGGCTACCAGGGCCAGGCGACCGACATCATGATCCACGCGCAGGAAACCCAAAAGCTTAAAGACCGCCTTAACCAAATCTATGTGAAGCATACCGGACAGACCTTTGAATCTGTTGTTGAGGCATTGGAGCGGGACAATTTCATGGATCCCGAACAGGCCAAGGACTGGGGCCTGATCGACGAGATCGTTGAAAGCCGTGGTGACGCGGAGTGATGATGCAGTGCGGCCCCACCTGACGGGGCCGTGATCCTGCCTTGGGAATTTGCGATTGTGACCCGGGCAGGGGTCAATTAGGCTGAAGGAAATCCGGGCCGGTATCCGGCCCCCGGCGTGCCATTACGCATCGTCGGGCGCGCGTGAGGAAGACGATATGGCAAGTAATTCCGGCAGCGATTCCAAGAATACGCTCTACTGCTCGTTCTGCGGCAAAAGCCAGCACGAGGTCCGCAAGTTGATCGCGGGTCCAACGGTGTTCATCTGTGATGAATGCGTCGAATTGTGCATGGATATCATCCGGGAAGAAACCAAATCCTCTGGTCTGAAAAGCGGTGAAGACGGTGTGCCGAACCCGCAGGAAATCTGCAGCGTGCTGGACGATTACGTGATCGGCCAGGCCCACGCCAAGCGGGTTCTGTCCGTGGCCGTCCATAACCATTACAAGCGCCTGAACCATTCCGGAAAATCCGAGATCGAACTGGCGAAGTCGAACATCCTGCTGATCGGCCCCACGGGCTGTGGCAAGACGCTCCTCGCCCAGACATTGGCGCGTATTCTGGATGTGCCCTTCACGATGGCCGATGCCACCACGCTGACCGAAGCGGGCTATGTGGGGGAGGATGTCGAGAACATCATCCTGAAGCTCCTGCAGGCTTCCGAATACAATGTCGACCGCGCACAGCGCGGGATCGTGTATATCGACGAGGTCGACAAGATCACGCGCAAGTCGGACAACCCCTCGATCACGCGCGACGTGTCGGGCGAGGGGGTCCAGCAAGCGCTTCTCAAGATCATGGAAGGCACTGTGGCGAGCGTTCCGCCGCAAGGTGGGCGCAAGCATCCGCAGCAGGAATTCCTGCAGGTCGACACCACGAACATCCTGTTCATCTGCGGCGGGGCCTTTGCGGGCCTCGACAAGATCATCGCGCAGCGTGGCAAGGGCTCGGCCATGGGCTTTGGCGCAGATGTGCGGGATCCGGAAAGCAAGTCAGTGGGCGAGTATTTCAAGGATCTGGAGCCGGAGGATCTGTTGAAATTCGGCCTGATCCCGGAATTCGTAGGCCGCTTGCCGGTGATCGCGACGCTGGAAGACCTCGACGAAGACGCGCTTGTCACGATCCTGACGGCCCCGAAAAACGCGCTGGTCAAGCAGTACCAGCGTCTGTTCGAGCTGGAAGATGTGAAGCTGACCTTCACGGAGGACGCGCTGAGCGCGATTGCCAAACGCGCGATCCAGCGCAAGACCGGCGCTCGTGGCTTGCGGTCGATCATGGAAGATATCCTGCTCGACACGATGTTCGATATGCCGGGAACTGACAGCGTGGAAGAGGTTGTGGTGAACGAAGAGGCCGTCTCATCCGAGGCGCAGCCCCTGATGATCCATGCGGAACGCAAGAAGGAAGAGCCGGCGAGCGCGGGATGATCCGACGCATCAGCTCCGGCAGCGCCTTTGAAGAGACGGCGGGCTATTGCAGGGCTGTCGTGGCCAACAACATGGTCTTCGTTGCCGGCACCTGCGCCCAAGGCGACGAGATCCCGGCGGACACGAAAACCCAATGCGCCTCTGCGCTCGCCGTGATCGACAAGGCGCTTCAGGAGGCAGGCACCAATTTCGCCCATGTCGTGCGTGTCGTGTACTACCTGACGGATATTCGCGACTTCGACGAGTGCCTGCCCGTCATCAGGGCGACCTTCGGGAGCAACCCGCCGGCTGGAACGATCGTCGAGGCCAAGCTGATCGACCCTGCGGACCGGATCGAAATCGAGGTAACGGCCGTCTTGCCGGATTGATCCGGGCGCGGGTTGAGCTTAGCGCAGCCAGAGGTTCTCCCGCTTCAGGGTGTTGCGGATGGCTTGCTCGCGGCGGGGCAGGTTGTCACGATCAAACAGCGCGCGCGCTTTGTCGCCCTTGCCCTGATAGATCATCCGCTTCATCGGCTCATAGCCCTTCAGCACCTTCTTGATCTTGTTGGGGGCGGACACTGCCTCCAGAGTATCGACAACATGTTGCGGCTCGCGGGCATAGAGCAGCGGCAGCACCCTGTAATGGCAGCTTGTCTTGCCGTCGATCCAGCCCGGCGCCAGCGCGTCACGCCCGCCGCCCAGGGCGTGGATCACAAGCGGCAGGGCCACCTGATCGAGCCACGGATCGAAGGTCTGACAGACCAATTCCGGCGGGCGATCGTCCCGGATGGCCGTGGCATAGGCCGTCAGCCGCTCCCCGAACACGTTGGGGCAGGTGTAGTAGAAAAAACCCGCGTTGAAATAGAGATAGCGCCGCCAGTATTCATCCGGCTGCGTCAGGTCGAGCGAGCTTTCGAAATCGAGGCCGAATTGGTCGTAAAGCGAACGCCAGATCTGCGTGTAGCCCGGCCCGTACAACTCCAACCGCGGCCAGGTGCCTTCGACGCGGCGGGAGGCGGAGGGTTTCGCGAAATCGATGGGCACCTTCGTGAGGTCATCAAGCACCAGCGTATCGGTATCGAAGAACATGAACGGCTCGCCCTTGGGCAAGGCGCTCAGCGCTTCGATCTTGTTGCCATAGGGGTAGATCTCTCCGAAGTGTTTGCTCTCAAATGGAATAATCTCGGCACCCAAGTCTGACAACAGTGCGCGAGCGGCGGTATCGGCCATGCGCGGATCGCGTGACCAATTGGGGCCGGGCTGCGGCTCACACACAAGAAACCGGCCCGGAAAATCGGGATTGGTCGCGCGAAAAGAGGCCGCGAACAGTGCTGCCTCGTATTGCAGGCGCCCGTTCTGGCCCACGATCATGACGTTGAATGGGGCTGGTTTGGCTTTGCGCGCCATGTCCGGTTGTCCCGCTGCTCTTGCTCTTTTGCGCGGACTATAGCGGGATCATCGGGATCGTGCCACGGGGTTACTCGGCGGGTTCCGACATCGGTGCCCGGTCTCGCAGGCGCGCGCCGGTCGGGTCGAATGGCGGTTCGGCAAGGATGCGGGCGGTATGGGGCTGGCCAAGGATGGCGACATGGACGGTGTCTCCGGGGGCAGCGGTGCCGGATTTCACATAGGCCAGCGCAAGGGATTGATCGACAGTGTACCCATAGCCACCGGACGAGACCTGTCCGATCGGCGTGCCGTCGGGCAGGAAGATCGGCTCGGACCCGCTGGCATCGGCTATGGTTGCGTCGACCGACAGCAAGACCAGTTGTTCGCGTGGCGCATGAGCTTTGATCTTCAACCAGCTGTCTTTGTTCAGGAATTTTTTCTCCGATTTGATCAAACCGGCAAGGCCGGATTCCTGTGGCCAGTATTCCGGCGAGTAGTCCCGGCCCCAGGAGCCATAGCCCTTTTCCAGCCGCAAAGACATCAAGGCGCGGCTTCCAACCGGGCCTGCGCCGATGGCGCGGCCTGCCTGCAGCAACGCGGAGTAAAGCGTGGCCTGATCGGCCTCGCCGCAATGTAACTCCCAGCCCAGATCACCGGTGAAGGAGACACGAATGGCGACACATTCGATGCCGGCAACCGTGATGCGCCGGGATCGAAAGAACGGGAAGGCATCATTGGACAGATCGGCATTTGTAAGCCGGGACAGCAGCTTCCGGGCCTGCGGGCCCGCAACGTTGAAGCCGCAGGTGGTGTCGGTAAGGCTTTCGAAGGTGGTGCCGCCCGGCAACGGGATTGCGTTGAAGAAGCGTCGGTGGAACCGTTCTGCTGCCCCGCCGCCGAGGATCCAGAATTCATCGTCGGCCAGGCGCGTGACGGTGAAATCCCCGGCCACGCCGCCACGTTTGCCAATCAGGGGGGTCAGGCAGGATCGCCCGACGGATGACGGCATGATGTTCGGAAAGAGCGCGTTGAGCCAACCCTCCGCGCCGGGGCCTTTCACCCGGTATTTGGCGAAGTTCGAGATGTCGATGATCCCGGCCTTTTCGCGCAGCATGCGGGCCTCACGCCCGACAACGTCCCACCATGGCTGCCGTTCGAATCCGGCGCTATCAGTTACAGATTCATCAAAGAAAAGAGGGTGTTCCCAGCCATAGTTCAACCCGAACCTAGCCCCCATCCCGGCCTGCATCTCGTAGGCGGGCCGTGTGCGGACGGGGCGTCCGGCCTCGCGTTCCTCCCCGGGGAAGTGGATCTTGAAGCGATGAGCGTATTGATCGCCTACGCGCGCCTTGGTGAAAGCTTTGCCCGCCCAGTGGCCGTACCGAGCGATGTCCCATCCAAAGAGGTCCAGCGACGGTTCGCCCTCGACCATCCATTCCGCCGCCAACCGGCCAAGGCCGCCGTTTTGCGAGAAGCCGGGGATAATGCCGTTGCAGCAGAAATAGCCCGTCAGTTCCGGCACCGGGCCAAAGAGCGCGCTGGCATCGGGCGACCAGATCATCGGGCCGTTGATGACGCGCTTGATGCCGGCCTGTCCCACGACCGGGACGCGGTCGATGGCGCGCATCATGTTGTCCTCGATCCGCTCCAGATCATCGGCAAACAGTTCATGTCCGAAGTCCGGCGGCGTGCCGTCTTCCGCCCAGAACCGCACATCCTTTTCGTAGGCGCCCACTAGCAGTCCCTGGCCCTCCTGGCGCAGGTAATACTCTCCATCCCGGTCGGCGACGGAAGGCAAGCGGGTGCTCATCGCGGCGATCTCGGCGATGGTTTCGGTCACGAAATACTGGTGTTCGGTGGGGATCAGCGGCAGGTCGACACCGGCCATCGCCGCAACTTCGCGGCCCCAGAGACCGGCGGCGTTTACGACCCATGGTGTGCGGATGTCGCCCTTTGCGGTGCGCACGATCCATGTGCCATCGCGTTGTGCCTCGGTGCCGGTCACGGGGCAGAACCGGATAATCTCGGCCCCGCGTTGCCGCGCGCCGATGGCATAGGCGTTGGTGACGCCCGATGGATCCACGTTGCCGCCATCGGGCTCGAACATGATGCAGCGAATACCGTCGAAGTCGACCAGCGGATGCAGGCGCTCGGCCTCATCCCGGCTGACCTCGTGGAAATTCATGCCGTACCGCCGCGCCTTGGCCTCTTGCAGGCGCAATTGGTATTCGCGGTTCTGGGTCTGGGCGAGGTAGAGGGAGCCGGGCTGAAATACCCCGCAGGATTGGCCGGTTTCCTCCTCCAGCTCCTTGTAAAGGTTCATCGTGTAGTGCTGGAGGCGCGAGATGTTGGTGCTGTCGTGGAGGCCGTGGATATTGGCCGCGGCATGCCATGTGGAGCCCGATGTCAGCTCATCCCGCTCCAGGAGAACCACATCGCTCCAACCGGCCTTGGCGAGGTGGTAGAGGATCGAGCATCCAACAACGCCGCCGCCGATCACAACAGCCTGGGCATGGGTTTTCATCGTGTCGCTCCCTCAACGCTCTGCCCCAGCCTGCAAGCGGGCGTCGCGTGATTCTGGCCAAAGCGCGACAGGGACGGTCGCAAAAAGCCCCGTGGGCATAGGTGGGGTGGGGCGCGGAACCGGCTACGGGATGTGAGCCAGATGGTTGTCGGAGGTGCCACTGTGGCGAGCCCTGGCGCCTCAGCCATCGGAGCGGCTATTGGAGAGGAATGGTGGGCGACCCTGGATCGCCTATCAGACCGGTAAACCATTGAACGTGCTATTACCGCGCGGCGGGCGATTTGCGATTTGTCCCACCTATGAGTCTCGTAGGTTGCCGCATGTCAAAGAAACACTCTGACGCCGGACGTGGCGGGGAAGCCGACTTTCGCTGCGAGCAAAACAGATGTTCAACACATGCGAAAGAGCGGACATCCATTGCGCATCCGACCTGTGCTGCGGCCCGCGACCTCAGTCAAAACGGAAAACGCGGGCCGTGGCCCGCGTTTCAATGTGGTGCAATCGAGTGCTTGTTAACGGCTCGACCACGAATTCTGAATGTATTCTTAAGATACACATTCTCATTTGAGCGTCCAGCGGCAACCAACATAGAGCCTCCGGGCGGAAAAATCGCACATCGCTCGTTTAGAGCAGCGGCAACCTTCGGAGATGGAAACCGAAGGCTGTTCTCTTTACCGTCGACGACGACGTCAATCGAAGTCAATGAGGCCTGCGATATGTTCGGGAATCAAACAGAGTTTGCCGCCCAATGGGCTCGTAAGCGATGACATAGATTTACAATCCGTGACACAGAAAATCTTCTTATGGAGAGGGTCGTTTGGCCTTAGATCAATGGAGTTGGTAAGGATCGCAGTATGCACACCCGTCTCGGCCTCGACATCGGCACCAACTCCATCGGCTGGTGGCTATACGAGACCGATGGCGACCGGATCATAGGCTTGCTCGACGGCGGCGTTCGCATCTTCTCAGACGGGCGCGATCCGAAATCCGGCACGTCCCTTGCCGTGGATCGGCGCGCGGCACGATCGATGCGGCGGCGGCGGGACCGGTATCTGCGACGCCGCGCGGCGTTGATGCGAAAGCTGGCCGAGGCCGAGTTGATGCCTGACGAGCCATCGCAGGCAAAGGCGTTGGAGGCGCTTGACCCTCATGCGCTGCGCGCCGCCGGGCTCGACCAGCCGCTGCCGCTCCGCCATTTGGGCCGGGCTCTGTTCCACCTGAACCAGCGGCGCGGCTTCAAATCGAACCGCAAGACAGACCGGGGCGACAACGAGTCCGGCAAGATCAAGGACGCAACAGCGCGGCTGGACCAGGCCATGATGGCCAAGGGTGCGCGGACCTATGGAGAGTTCCTGCATATGCGCCGTGCGGCGGCGCCCGACCCCACGTCAGGTGCCGTCGGTCCGCACTCGGCTGACGGTGGCGCATCGGGACATGTCCGACAAGGCGGAGGCGGGGTATGATTTCTATCCGGACCGGCGCCATCTGGAGGAGGAGTTTCACAGGCTTTGGGAGGCGCAGGCCGCTCATCACCCCGACACCCTCACCGACGATCTGAAGGCGGCGCTCTACGAGACGATCTTTTTTCAGCGTCCCCTCAAGACGCCCGAGGTCGGTCTGTGCCTGTTTGCCGGCATCGGAGACGTGCCCGAGCGTGAGCGCCGCTTGCCGAAAGCGCATCCGCTGACGCAGCGGCGGACGCTGTATGAGACGGTCAACAATTTGCGCATCACTGCGGATGGTCGCGAACGCCGACCGCTGACGCTGGAAGAGCGCGATCAGGTCATCGGTCTACTCGACACCAAGAAACCCACAAAATCGATGGCGTCGATGGCGATGAAGCTGCCCGCTTTGGCGAAAGCGATGAAGCTGCGTCCGGATGAGCGCTTTACGCTGGAAACCGCGAACCGGGACGCGATCGTCTGCGACCCGGTCAGAGCCAGCCTGAGCCATCCGGACCGCTTGGCCCGAACTGGTCCAAGCTGGACGTGGATCAGCAGTGGCAGGTCGTGCAGCGTCTCCGATCCGTCGAAAGCGACGCGGACCATTCGGCGGTGGTGGAGTGGCTGAGGGAAACCTATGGGCTGGATCGCGCCCATGCCGAAAGAACCGCCAACGCGCCGTTGCCCAATGGATACGGTCGGCTTGGCGAGACCGCGACGCGACGCATTCTTGCGGCGCTCATGGACGACGTGCGCACCTATAGCGACGCGGTGGCGGCCTGCGGTTGGCACCATTCCGATCATCGCACGGGCGAGATGCTGGACGCCTTGCCGTATTATGGCGAAATCCTGGACCGGCACGTCATTCCCGGTACGGGCGACCGGGCGGATGATGACGTGAAGCGCTTTGGCCGGATCACCAACCCGACGGCGCATATCGGCCTGAATCAATTGCGGCGGCTGGTCAATCTGATCATCACGGTCCACGGAAGGCCCGATGAGGTCGTGGTGGAACTGGCCCGCGAGTTGAAGATGTCGGAGAAACAGAAAGCCGAGGTCAACCGCAAGAACCGCAATAACCGGGCGGCGGCGGAAAGGCGGAACGAAGAACTTACGCATCTCAATCAGCCGCAAACCGGTGCAAACCGGATGATGCTGCGGCTCTGGGAAGACTTGGGACCTGCAATCGGACCACGCTGCTGCCCGTATACAGGCGAGACCATCAGCCCAGCCATGATCTTCACTCATGGCGACGTCGATCACATCCTCCCCTATTCCCGCACGCTGGATGACAGTTTCGCCAACCGCACGCTGTGCCTG
Organism: uncultured Roseicyclus sp.; assembly: GCA_947494975.1. GTDB lineage: Bacteria > Pseudomonadota > Alphaproteobacteria > Rhodobacterales > Rhodobacteraceae > Gymnodinialimonas. The sequence goes on from CANLXA010000002.1 coordinate 929,415, forward strand.
CGCGAGGCGAACCGCGAAAAGCGCAACCAGACGCCCTGGGAGGCCTGGGGCGGGACGGATCGCTGGCCGGTGATCGAGGCGAACCTCAAGAACCTGCCCGAAAACAAGTCATGGCGCTTTGCCCCCGACGCGATGGAACGGTTCGAAGGGGAAAATGATTTCCTCGACCGCGCGCTTGTCGACACGCAGTACCTCTCGCGCATCGCCAAGACCTATCTGGAGGCGCTGTTCACAAAGGGTGGCCATGTCTGGGTCGTCCCCGGAAAGTTGACGGAAATGCTGCGGCGCCACTGGGGGCTCAACTCTCTTCTGACGGATCGCGATGCGGGCGCGGGCAAGGTCAAGAACCGGACGGATCACCGCCATCACGCTATCGACGCCGCCATGGACCGGGGCCTTGTCAATCGCATCAGCAAGGCCGCCGGTCGTGGGGAGGAGGATGGGCTGAGTGCGGAGCTTATCGCCCGCGACACCCCCGAGCCGTGGGCCGGCTTTCGGTCAGATATCCGGGTCCAGTTGGACAAGATCATTGTCAGCCATCGGCCCGATCATGGCCGAATTGATCGCGACGCCCGCAAGGAAGGACGCGATAGCACCGCTGGCCGACTGCATAACGACACCGCCTACGGTATCGTCGACGACCAAACCGTGGTCAGCCGCGTACCGCTTCTGTCGCTGAAACCCGGAGATATCGAGATAACATCGCGCGGCAAGAATATCCGCGATCCCTTTCTGCAAAGACACCTGGCACGCGTGACACGCGGAAAGACGACCCCAAAGGAAATTGAAGCGACTCTCGTCGAATTTGCACAGGCCGAACGACTGCCCGACAATAGTCTGAACCCATATCGCGGGCTGAGGCATGTGCGCCTTGTCGAAAGCTTGCAGGCATCGGCCAGGGTTGAAATCACCGACGCTAACGGTACGCCGCTTAAAGCCTACAAGGGCGACAGCAACCACTGTTACGAGATCTGGCGAATGCCGGATGGCAAGCCGAAAGCGCAGGTCATCACCACATTCGAGGCGCACGGAAATTCAATCCGCAAGCCGCATCCGGCGGCCAAGCGTCTCCTTCGTGTCTTCAAACGGGATATGGTCGCAATCGACCGGAATGGAGAGCGTCTGATTTGCTACGTGCAGACCATGCATATCAGCAATGGCCTTTTCCTCGCGCCACATCACGAAGCCAATGCGGATGCCCGTGACAGAGATAAAGGCAATCCCTTTCGCTTCATTCAGATGGCGGCGGGTTCCCTTATCAAAGCGCAAATCCGCCGTGTTCATGTCGATGAAATGGGCCGTCTCCGAGACCGTGCTCCAATTCATTGACGCCAAGCGCGCGGATCGGGAACATGTGACACACTTCATGCTTGATTGAGGTGTGTAACCAGTGGATCAGATTATAGATATTGCGACGGACGGACGGCATCTCTCGCGGGATCGCGGATTTCTGAAGATCTCCGAAGACGGTCTTGAAATCGGGCGTACACCGCTGGACCAAATCGCAGGTGTCCTTGTCCACGGGCATGGAACGACCTGGTCGACCTCACTTCTGACCGAACTTGCGGATCGCGGCGCCCCGGTGGTGCTGTGCGGAGGCAATCACGCGCCGCGTTCCGTGCTGATGCCCCTGGAAGGACACCACGCCCAGGGCGGACGGCTCCGCGCGCAATGGTAAGCCAAACCCCCCCTGACGAAACAAGCCTGGAAACAGGTCATCACCTGCAAGGTCACCATGCAGGCCGCGGCGCTGGAGGCTGTCGGACAGTCGCCTGCGCCGTTGCAGATGATGATCCGCAAGATCACGTCAGGCGATAGCACGAACATCGAAGCACAAGCTGCCCGCCATTACTGGCCGCTTGATGACACGATGAGCCCCGTCTCGATCGCCCTGACCAAACTTGCGACATCCCTCGGGCAAAGCTTCGAGACGGGCAAGCTCTCTCTCAGCCTGCCGAGACCGCCGGACGCCCTCACCCTCTCGAGTCTGGGAGCATGACTGCGCACCCCGCCATTCTGTCAGGATATCGTCTCATGTGGATCCTCGTGATGTTCGATCTGCCGACCGACACCAAACCGCAGCGCAAGGCCGCCACGCAGTTCCGCAACTTCCTGTTGGATGAAGGCCTTGAACGCAGCCAGTTTTCCGTCTACGCCCGGTTCGTGAACGGGAAGGAGGCCTTTAAAACCCGCGTGAACGGAATCGAGCGGTGTTTGCCGCCCATGGGGGACGTACAGATCCTCAACTTCACGGACCGCCAGTACCGTGATATCGTGCATTTCTCGGATCAGGGGAGACGAGCGGCCCGGAAAAACCCCGAACAACTGGTGATGTTTTGACGCAAAGCAGTTGGAAATCCATGACGACCACCCCCCCAATACCCTTGTGAAAACAAGGGCATGCGGCGTAGTCGAGTTTAGCCATTCAGCATTCGAGGTCCAGCCGCAACTCAGTTGTGGTGCCGCCGAGACGCCAAGGTGGCGTCGTCCAGCGCTGCAACCGCTTTGCCCTCCAGAAAGGGCTCCACGTCTGCAACTTGAAGCAGGCCGTCCGGACTGAGCAGTTTGCAACCCGGTTGCCGGCGTCCGAAGGCCGCGCGCGCAACCGGTTCCGCCGAGGTCCAAAGCGTCGACGTGGAAGCCATGTTCTGCGGCCTGAGGATGCCGCTCAAGAGGGCATTTGCGACGCGTTGGGTCAGCCTTCAGGCTGCCGCGAGGAGCCTCGACAGAGTCCTGAAGCGTTTCATGCTCCGTAGTCTCGCCGAAAGCGGTTCCGCTCGAAGCCAGGCCCCATTGCGCCAACCGTCGTCGACGATAGCCTCCAGCGCATCAAGAGCCCGACGGGGTTGCCCGGCGGCGTCGTGCGCCAAAACATCGTAGAAATAAGGCGCGGTGGCGGCGGACAATGCGCGCGCATAGGTTCCAGTCTCCGGGCCATCCAGCATGGCTCGAAACGCGGCGCGGGCAGAAACAAGTCGGGGAGAGACCGGATCTTCTGCGAGGCTCGCCTCGACCCGCTCAAGTCCAGCCTTCGCGGAGGCCCGAGCGCGCAGCGTCTCGCCACGCGCAAGCGCCGCGCGAGCGGCCACGAATAGGGGGCGATGCGCACTCGGCCCAAGCGCCGCTGCACGTTCCCCGAGCGCGGTTGCTGAGCGAGCGTCGCCAAACCGGAAGAGCGCATGGGCTGCGAAATAGTGTATTTCAGCGTCGTCCGGCGCGATCGACAATGCGCAGGAAAAGGCTGCGCGGCCAGCCTCTTCTCGACCAAGAGCAGCAGCCGAAAGCCCGGCGGCCATATGCGAACTCGCCAGGTCGGGGCGAAGCTGAACGGCTTTCTCGGCCGCACTCGCCGCAGCGGCGAGCCAAAGCGAGCTGTCGCCAGCGCTGGCCGCGGCGATGACCCTGAGTTTCGCGGCTTGGGCCAGAATGCGCGCGTCTTTAGGCGCAGCCATTTCGGCCTCGTGAGCAAGGTCCACGATGTCCCGCGCTGCCCGGTGTCCGTCCCGCGCAACGAGCCGCCGCGCTTCGTGCACGCAGACGTGAGCCTCGAGGACCGACCCAGGCGCAGCCAGCGTTCGCGGCGGCGCGGTGACAACCGCTGCTGAGGCGAGGCGATAGCCTGCCTTCGGGACAGTGGCGATCAGGTCGCGATCCGCGCCGATCACAGCGAAGGCGCGCCGAATCTCGGCCACGGCCTGCGTCAGGCTCTCGTCGGTGACCGTCAAGTTAGGCCACACGGCGTCGAGGAGCGCGTCGCGGGATACGACTTGCATCGCGGACTGTCGAAGCGTGTTCAGAACACCCATGGCCCGCGGCGACACGGTCATTTCCGCCGCCCCGTTGATGATGCGCCGACTGCAAGGATCCACGTAAAGCGTGCCGATGTGAAATTGGTCGATCACGGAGAATCTGTTTTGATTAATTCTTATGCGGTGCTCGTATCACGAAGCTCAAAAACGGTAAATCGAAGGGCAGACGGCGTCACGAGATGGTGATCAATGCGCCGACCGGGCGATTTCAGAAAAGCTTCAGAACTTCTTCAGGCCCTGACCCCGGCATCTCAGGCATTTCCCCTGTGACGTCGATCGACCGCCTGCCCGGCGGCGATGGACTCACCGACCGAACAAACCTGGAGAATTGACATGACCTTAACCATTGGCGCCGCCGCGCCGGACTTCGAAGCCCTGACGACCAAGGGCCCCATCCGGTTCCACGAATGGATGAACGGCGACTGGTGCCTTCTGTTCTCGCATCCCAAGGACTTCACGCCCGTCTGCACGACAGAACTGGGCGCAATGGCACATGCCGCGCCCGAGTTCGCGCGCCGCGGCATGCGGCTGATCGGACTGAGCGTCGATCCGCACGCATCGCATATGAAATGGCTGGACGACATCGAGAAATCCCAAGGCATCGCACCCAACTACCCGATCATTGCCGACCCCAGCCTGACGGTGGCCAAGCTCTACGGGATGCTTCCGGCCGATACGCGAGGGGGCGCCGAAGGTCGCACGGCCATGGACAATGCCACCGCGCGCTGCGTGTTCATCATCGGTCCGGATCGCACGATCAAGCTGACGATGACCTATCCGATGACCACGGGCCGCAACGTCGCCGAGCTTCTGCGCGTGGTCGACAGCCTGCAGCTGACCGCCGCCGAGAGGCTCGCCACGCCCGCCGGCTGGCAGCCGGGTGACGACGTGATCATCGTGCCCGCGGTGTCCGACGACGAGGCGCGCGAACGCTTTCCCGACGGCTGGAATGCGCCGTTACCATATCTGCGCTACGTGCCGCATCCGGCCTGATAGCGGCAAAAGGAGCAATGAAATGACAATCAAACTTACGCGCCGCAGTCTTGGCGGTCTCATTACCGCGGCGGCTATCCTCCCAACCCTCGTCTTTGCAGAGGCGAGCGGCTACGCCTTTCCTGAGCTTCTGCAGTCGGTCGACGAACTTCGTCCGCTGACCGGTCTCGGGGAGGACATGAGGCCGGAATACGAAGCCACCGGCATGATCCTCATTGACGTCCGCCCGTTCGAAGAATTCGAGGCGGGCCACGTCCCAGGCGCCCGCCATCTGGATCCAGATGCCGTCGTCGCGGGCGCGGCGCCGGTGACCGGAGAATTGCTCTCCACGGCAGAGATCGTGCCGATCCTCGAACGCCTCGGCGTCTCCAGCGCGCGGCGGGTCGTGCTTTATGACGATCGAGGAGGGTTTCACGCGGCGCGCATGTTCTGGCTGCTGGAACATCTCGGTCACCGCAACGTGGCCCTCCTGAACGGTGGATTCAGCGCGTGGCGCGCAGCGGGTGGCGAGGTCACGACTGCTTCCTACGAGCACGATTCCGCGACGTTCTCTCCGGCACCGACCCCGCGACGGCTCGCGACGGCGGACTACATTCTCCAGCACTCAGAAGACACTGAGACCGTGGTGATCGACGTCCGCCCACCCACGGCCTTCGCAGAGGGACATATTCCGTGGGCGGTGAACATTCCGTGGTCGCAGAACCTGGGTGATGACGGGCGGTTCCTACCTGCCGATGAACTGATGGCTCACTTCGTGGCCCGCGGCGTCACGCCGGATCGTAACGTCGTCTTCCACTGCCAGGTCGGTCTTGCGTCGTCGCACAGCTACGTCGCCCTGCGGCTGTTGGGCTATCCGCGGGTTCGGGTCTACCACCGGTCCTGGGCCGAATGGGGCACGGCGGGCGACCTCCCGACAGCGATCGGGTCGGATGGGTAACGCAAAGGACCCCGCGTCACATGAGGCGGGGTCGGATTCCATTGAGGAGCTAGTCATGCAAACAATAGAAAACCCAAGGCGGCCACGGGTCGCCGCAACCTACAATTCCGCAGCTGATCACTTCGATGCGCCAGCCCTCGGCTTCTGGGAGCGTCACGGTCGGCGCGCGATCCATCACGCGGATTTGCAATCCGGTCAAAGCGTACTCGACGTCGGGTGCGGGACAGGCGCATCAGCGCTGCCTGCCGCAGCAGCTGTCGGGCCCACGGGTTCGGTGATCGGGATCGACATTGCGGCAGCGATGCTCGACCGCGCGCGGAAGAAGGCGGCACAGCAGGGTCTGACGCATATCCGGTTCGAGCAGATGGACATGATATCGATGGGGTTCCGGCCCGAAACCTTTGATGCCGTGATTTCGGTCTTTTCGGTCTTCTTCGTCGAGGATATCGCCGCCCAGGTCGCTGAACTCTGGCGCGTGGTCCGGCCCGGCGGCCGATTGGTTCTGACGTTCTGGGGCAAGGCCGCTTTCCAACCCGGCGCTACCATCTTTGCGGAGGAACTCGGCAATGTTCGTCCGGACATCCCGAAACCCGTGCGTGCATGGGAACGCTTCACGACGAGAAGTGCGGTTACGGACCTCGTTTCTTCGGCGACTGGTGTGGTGCCGATCGTTCACATCGAGCCGGACCGACAGCCGCTGGCGACGCACCGTGACTGGTGGATCATCGCTATGGGCTCCGGATCCCGGTGGGAAATCGACCAGCTGACGGTGGATGAGCGTTGCACTCTGGAAGACCGGATCACGACGAGACTTCAAGTTGAAGGTGTCGGAGCGGTGATGGTGCCGGCAATCCATGCCGTTGTGACAAAACCGTCCTGACGCTCGTCGGCACTCCCAAATCGAGACGGTTGTGATTTTCTCGGACCCGCGACCGCACGAGGTATCTCAGGCGGGAAGCCCGGAAAGACCTGCCGATGCACCGCGTGAAGGCCGAACAGAACTCTCGGAGGCGAGGAACCCGTCCAAATGTCCGTGTTATCGAGTCGTTGACTGGGTCCGGGAGGGGAACTCGGCGGGCGATCTGCCGACCGAAAACAAGTCGGACGGCGGACGCCCCCGGACCTCGATGCAGAGAGCGGGCGCCTCCACCAATGAATTTCAACCTGAATACCCGATGCCTTTTCGACATCGCAGAGGGTCGACCCGAAGACTACGACTATGCCCGATCCCCAGAAAACCAGAAACGCAATCGACGACGCGATCCAAGAGCGCTTCGCCTGCCGCGCCTTTTCCTCGGTGCCGGTGGGCCGCGAGACCGTTGCCGAGATACTCTCGCACGCGCGTCACACACCGCGCGCTGCAAGCACCCAGCCGGTTCGCGTGTTCCCGGCTGTAACTCTTCTCATCATTGATGTTCTCCAATGTCTTAAGAACCTTATCTCGGTGTCCACGAAACCGGCAGCAGCTCACAACGACCTGATCGGAATTCAATGGGATTGGGGTATGCATGCTCGGGCACGCGGCCCGGCGAGTTCTACACCAACACGCAAGGGTCCGACGCCAGCGCCGAAATGGTCCGGTTCTTTCTCGATGACGCCGTCCGAAACTGACCACAACGACCAATCGCGGACCGGGCGCCTGCTCAGTCCGCGACCGCGACACTGACGGTTTGCGACTGCAAGGTCATCGGCCCGAAACTGCTGAGAAAAGCAACCTCTGCGGCATCCAGCCCAACACCGATCCGCACCATTTCATCGGCCCGCGCCATGCCCGTTGCATCCACCAGATGCCAGGTCCCGTCCAGAAACACCTCGGCGACCGCATGGAAATCCGGGGGCGTGACGCCCGGCGCGTAAACACTGGCAAAACGAGCCGGGATCGCCGATGCCCGGGCAAGTGTAATCATCACATGGGCATAGTCCCGGCACACCCCCTGCCGCTGAACGAAGGTATCAATGGCGGTGGTCTGCGCGTTGCTGGATCCGGGCACGTATTGAAACCGCTCAAAGACCCAATCCCGCATCGCGGCAATCCGGGCGCCCCCTTGGTATTGGCCGAACTCCGCCGCGACGAAACTCTGCAACTGATCGGCAGGGCAGAACCGGGACGGCATCAAGTAACGCACAGCATCGCCGGGAAGGTGGTGCACCGCGACGGCGGGCAAGGTCGAGATATCCAGCGCCGGTCGCTTCACATCGATCGTTGCTGTGTAGGTGCAAGACAGGTCGCCGCTGGTTTGGAGCAAGATTCGCTCTCCCATCCCGGCCTCGGCGGCAACCCGGGCGCTATGCTGCACGTTACCAAGGTCCAGGTTTTCGTGCAGTACCGATTGATCCGCGAAGCTGGGTGCCTGAATCTGAAGGATGAGATCGATCGGTGTGTCGATCTGATAATCGAGCTGAACGTCGATGTTGAGATGCATGAGCGTGACTTTCGGTTGACCGATTGGGGTTTGGTTGTCGTGTCGGGGACTAGCGGCACGGTGATGACAGTGCAGACGACGCCCTGAAACGCGAATTTGAGGAGCTTGAATTGCCTGTCAGTATGCCGTCATGTTACCTTCAAGCATGTCGTCATCCTATGAAAGCTGCCTCGTCAGCCGCCTGTCCCGGTTCGTTGCTCTTACCGAGCACGAATGCGCGTTCATTGCCGAGCTGGAGAAGGATGAGCACCCCCGCCAAAAGGGGCGTCCTGTCGTGAGCGTGGGCGACCCAACCGATGGCATCATGGTCCTGAAATCCGGATGGGCGGTCGTGAAGTACGACACGTCGGACGGGCGCAGCCAGATTTTGCGTGTGTACCTGCCGGGCGAAGTGATGGGGCTGGCCGAGATTGGATCCTCCCATGCCAACCACCGCATCGTCATGCAGACCGATGGTATTATCTGCCCATTCCCACGCAAAGGCCTGGCGCCGTTATTCTCCGACTATCCCCGATTGGCAGCCTTGCTGCTGGCGGTGGGAAGCCTGGATCAGATTGCGCTTCGCCACCACGCGGGATGCCTTGGCGCCATGGACGCGACCGACAAGCTGAAGTTCTTCTTGCTGCAATTGCGCTCCCGGCTGGTCGTGGCCAATGTCGGGTTGGGCAACCGGTTTCAGGTTCCGTTCAGCCAAGTCGAGATCGGGCAGGCCGTGGGCCTGACCTCCATCTACGTGAACAAGTTGCTGCGGTCCTTTGTCAATGCCGGTGAGATCGAGATCGAGCGGCCTTACGTCCGTCTCCTGGCCCGGGACAAGTGGGAGAAAGACGTAGAGTTCGTAGACGCCTTCGTCGACATGGACACAACCTGGTTCCCGTCCGCGCTTGAGCCGGGGCCCATCGGCAAACTCGACACCGCCGAGCCCGCCTGAAGGCTTACGCCTGCGCCGCTTCGTTGATGCCGCCCGTCGCCAGACCGGTCATCGTCCGGTCGCCCTCATATGCGACATCCAGGCACTCTTTCAGCACGGTCACGTCCTCTGCCAGATCCAGGCGCGTCGCAAAAGCCGCGAGGCATCCGTAGCCCGCAATGGCGTAGTGCACGAGCCGCTGATACTGCGTGATGATCATGGCGTCGCGGGTTGCATCCTCGCCAATACTCTCCTCCAGCGCATGGGCACGGGCCTCTTTCACAAGTCCCTCCATACCTTTGCAATGTTCGCCACTTGGCCGTTCGTCATGCCGCGCGGCAATCTCCTCCAGAGCATCGATGCCGTTTTGTACGCCCTCTGCACCCGCCTGCAGCGCGTCTTTCAAGCCCGTATCCGTGGCCGCCTCCGCCATGGCTTTGGTGACATCCAGCGCTTGCGAGTTTGCACTGTAGATGTCCTTGAGTTGCTCGACGTAGAGGTCTTCCAATGTGTTGATTGTCACGGTCTGTCCTTTCGGTGTTGGACTTTCACGCTACCGCAGAAGTGCTGTGCCAATAGTCCGGATCGTCCCGGACCGCCGGTTTACCTCGAAAACCCTAAACCAGATTAGCGCCTGCGGACCGCAAGGGCGCCGTCCAGCCTTTACGTTAAGCCATGCGGGGCCGCTGCCATTGCCCCGGCTCTGGAAAAGGATGTCCCATGAATAGCGTTTTCTACCTGATCGGACTGATCGTCGTCGTTTTGGCCGTTGTCGGCTTCATCCTCTAACTCTGAATTGGAGATCACTCATGTCGACCCCCAAGAAACCTGCCGCCGAGCAGGTCAAACAAGCCGCAGCTGACGTGGCGGAACAGGCCAAGATCGCGGCCAGTACCGTCGCAAGAGATGCCGCCGACACTGCGCGCGGCCACGCAGAAGCCGCCAAATCATCGATGGCCGACGAGGTATCCGGCGTCGCCTCGGCCCTGCGCACGGCTGCGGACGAATTGCGCAGCGGTTCTCCGCAGGAGCGCACGTTCGGCCAGATCGCGGAGGGCTTGGCCGACGCGTCGGACGCGATGCGCGAAAAGGATCTGGGTGAGCTGGTGCGCGATGTCACGACCTTCGCCCGTCGCAACCCGATGGTGTTTTTGGGTGGTGCCGTGTTGATCGGTTTCGCGGCGACCCGCTTTGCCAAGGCGTCGAGTGAGCCTGAGACGGCCTCCCTTCCTGCGCCTGACCATTATTCCAACATGCACGGAGATGTCTGATGAGCGATGACACCACAAACAAGAGTGCTGGCGGTCTGCTATCGGACGCGCTTGGCAATATCAGCGGCCTCGTGCGGAGCGAGGTCGATCTGGCCCGCGCGGAAATCAGCGAAAACCTGACCCAGGCGGGGGTGGCCATTGGCCTGATCGCCGGGGCCGCGATCATCGCACTGGTCGCGCTCAACGTTCTGGCCGCCGCCCTGGTTGCCGCATTGACGGAACTTGGCCTGGATGGCGGTTGGGCCGCGTTGATCGTCGGCGTCCTGCTCGCCGGGATCGCGTTCGCACTGATCACCAAGGGCGTCAATGACCTCAAACTCTCCAGCCTTGCACCGACGCGGACGATGAAAAACGTCAAGCGCGATGCCGCAGCCGTAAAGGACGCATACGATGACAAATGAGACCCGCTCCCCGGAAGAGATCGAACGCGAGATCGAAGAGCAGCGCTCGGACCTGACATCGAATATCGAAGATTTGCAGGACAAGTTCTCGATCGACACCATCGTGCGCCAGATCGGCGACCAGTTCCGTGAACATGGCGGCGATATGGGCCGCTCTATCAGCGAACAGGTCAAGGCAAACCCGGTGCCGCTCGCACTCACGGGAATTGGCCTGGCCTGGCTGATGTTCGGCAGCGGCAAGGGCCCGTCCGTGGGATCCTCTGCGCGGGTCGAGCATGACGGCCACGATCATCGTGGGCGGGTCGATGACCCGGTTCAAAGCCACCGGCCCGCATCACTCGCAACACGCGGCAGCGTGGGGTACGACAGCGTACCGTCATGGGCACGCGACGATGACGATGATAGCCCATCGGTTGGGGAACGGATCGCGGATGCCGCCTCGGGCGCGCGGGACCAAGTGGCGAAGGGTGCCGCCGCGACCAAAGCAGGCGTCACGTCGTCAGCGCAATCGGCATCCGACACGGCCTCGCAAGCGGCGGGCAAGGTAAGCGATGCGGCCGCATCGGCCAAGGCGAGCCTCGCCGACAGTGCCAGTACCGCCCGCGATAATCTGTCAGTCGCAGGCCGCCGGATTGCGGAAGGCACGGAGGCGCTGTCCGAAGAGGGGCGCCGCCGCGTCATCGCCGCCCGTCAGAAGGCGATGGAACTTCGTCGCCAGACAGCGCGTTCGGTCCAGCAAGGCAGTGATGCCGCGGCGGATTTCTATGATCGGCAGCCTTTGGTCGTGGGCGCACTTGCCATCGCCATCGGTGCCGCGTTGGGCGGGGCTTTGCCGCGCAGCAAGGTCGAGGATGATCTGATGGGCAGCCAGAGCGACGGTCTGTTTCGGGAGGCCGAGCGGGTGTTTGAGGAAGAGAAGGCGAAGGCCATGGCCGTCGGTCAATCGGTGAAAGAGGAGGTTAAGGACATTGCGGCCGAGACAAAAGCCGATCTCGACAGTGGCGCGCCGGGTGACAAATCTGCTGCGCAAGCGGTGAGTGACAAGGCGAAATCCGCCGTTCACCGGGTGGCAGATGCGGCAGAGACCGCGGCGAAGGATGAAAAGTTGGGCAAGCCCAACACATGAACGATATCGGAGGGGGGGTATCTATCGCCCCCCTCCAGCACTGGAAACGAAAGGTCTACTCCATGGCACGCGGTCGCTCCGCCGATACCCCCACCGACATCCCCGCAAAAGGATGGAAGGACATAGCCTTTCGGTTGAAGGACGAAATAGCCGAGGATCGTATCGGATTGATCGCTGCGGGCGTGGCCTTTTACGGGCTGCTCGCACTGTTCCCCGCTGTTACGGCGATCATGGCAATTGGCGGGCTTTTGATCGAACCCAACGCCATCGTTGAGCGGCTTGAAAGCATGGCGGGCCTGTTGCCACAGGAAGTCATCAATATCGTGACGGCACAGGCGACCGAGGTGGCCGGATCGCGCGAGGGCGGGCTTGGTTTAGCGGCTATTCTGGGCATCCTGATCGCGCTCTACTCCGCATCCAAGGGCATGACGAGTCTGATGCAGGGGATCAATGTCGCCTATGACGAGAACGAAGACCGTGGGTTCGTCAAACTAAAACTCGTCACTTTCGGCCTCACTCTGTTCCTGATGCTGGGTCTGTTGATCGCCCTGATGGCGATGCTGGCCTTGCCCGCAGCCTTGGCCTTTGTAGACCTCGGCCCGGTGGTCGAGGCGCTGGCCACGGTCGCAATGTGGATCGCCCTCATTGCCCTTACGATTGTCGGCTTGTCGGTCCTGTATCGCTACGGGCCATCGCGCGAAGACGCAGAGTGGAAATGGGCCTCGGTCGGGGCGATCGTGGCCTGCCTGGTCTGGATCGCCGCGTCCGCAGGTTTTGCTTTCTATGTCAGCAATTTCGGCTCCTACAACGAAAGTTTCGGGACGTTGGCGGGCGTCATCGTGCTTTTGATGTGGTTCTGGATTTCGGCCTTTATCATCCTGCTCGGTGCCGAGTTGAACGCGGAGCTTGAGGCGCAGACCCGGAAGGACACGACAACTGGCCAGGACCAGCCCATGGGCGCACGCGGCGCGGTGAAGGCCGATACGATGGGCGAAGCGGCCCGGAGCGGGTAAGGCTTGGAGCATCGCCACAAATTTGGCGGGCGTCTCGGCCTTGCATCGTTGTAGAATAACGCGCATTAAAACAGGCCTTTCGGCCCCGACTGGATAAAAACATGACTGAAACACGCGGGACCGAACAAGACCCCTCTGGCAGCGCGCCGGAGGATGGCAGGGAAAGCGCTATTCGCGCGCTCCGCATCCCAATCACAGGCATATTCTTCATCCTGTTGCTTCAGGGGCTGGTCTGGGCAAGCGACTTCCTGATCCCGCTCGTCACCGCCTGCCTTGGTTATTTCGTCCTGAACCGCCCACGGCGCTGGCTGGAAAAGCTCAGCGTTCCCCCTTTCGTGTCGGCCCTCCTGTTCACGGCGGTTGTGGCTGTGCTGATCGCCATTCTGATGGTCCAACTCAGCGCCCCTGCGGCCCAGTTCATTCAGGATCTGCCCTCCCTCATCATGGATATTCAGGAGAAGCTTCAGGCGGCTGGTGGAACGCTGGAGGCCATCAATGACGCCGCCGTCGCGGCAGAGGATGTCATGGCCGACCAGGATCAGGAAACGGTCGAGGTGGAGGTCGTGTCCGATACCGGCCTTGCGGCCACGCTGTTCAGCATGGCCCCCGGCTTTCTGAGCCGCATCATGTTTGCGCTTCTATTGCTCTTCTTCCTCATCGCCTCTGGCGATATGTTCCTGACCAAGACCGTGCAGAGCTTTGACCGCTTCCGTGACAAGCGCCGTGCGGTCGAGGTGCTGCATTCCATCGAAGATCGCCTTGGCTACTATCTCGGTGGCATCACGGTGATCAATTTGGGGCTTGGCATCGCCGTTGCCATCGCGATGGGATTGTGGGGCGTGCCGGGTGCATTGGTTTTCGGCTTCATGGCCTTTTGCCTGAACTTTGTTCCCTTCCTCGGCGGGCTTCTGGGTGCCAGCATCGCGGCGGCTGTGGCCTTCGTCAGCCTGGACGGGACGTGGGTCGCAGCGGGCGTCTTTGCGACCTACATCATCCTGACATCGATCGAGGGGCAATTCGTGACTCCCCTGCTGATCTCTCGGCGGATGCGGTTGAACACAACCGTCGTCTTCCTGACGGTGGCCTTCTTTGCCTGGATCTGGTCGGTGATGGGGATGGTGGTCGCGCTGCCAATCCTGATCGTGGTCAAGATCGCTTGCGACGAGACCGAAGCGTTACGCACCCTCGGGCGGTTCCTGGGCGGCCAGGACGATGACGATCCGGACGCGTTGGAAATAGCGAAAGCCCGTTAAGCGCATAATTGGCGCTTAACGGGCCGTGAGCTAGGCTCTGCCGCGGATCAGACGAACCACGTAGATCAGCATGCAAGCCCCGGCGGCACCGACAACCAATTGCCCGATCCAGCCACCAAGCGTGTTGCCGATGACGGCGAACAGAATGGCGTTCAGCACCAGCGCACCCAAGATGCCGAGTACGATGTTCATCAACAGTCCCATCTCGGACTTCATGATCTTTTCGGCGATCCACCCCGCCAAGGCACCGATGATCAGCGCCCCGATCCAACCTATTCCAGCCATTGTCTCCAATTCCTTCTCTGTTGCCCCGGGATCGGGGCTTTGAACTCATCCGACCTCCCGTACCGCCATTGGGTTCCCCCAATCGACAGGCAATGGGTGAGGCCGGAACCAAGAATGCTGCCGCCGGAATTCCAGCGACAGCATATTGTCCGATGTCCATAATGCCGCGATGGCGGCAGGCGTCAGCCTTCGTATTCGGGCTGCGCTTCGAGGGCTTCTTGCGTGGCGTCGATGTAGACCCGCACATCGCCGTCATTTTGCAGGATGGTCAGTTCTTCCATGGTGACGGCAACATGGTGTTCGCCGAGTCCCAAAAAGCCACCCACATCGATCACGGCGCGATCGATCATGCCGTCATCGGTCAGAAGCAGCTGGCCGATTTCGCCGATGTCCTCATCTTCCGAACCATAGACGCGGGCACCCGTCAGCATCTCGGAGGTCAACTGCTCCATATCGGCGGGCTCATAGCCTTCGCGCGTCACGGCTGGCGCGGTCAACCGCATACGCCCATCGGCGTCCTGCGTACCGGCGTCTGTTTCCATCGCTGCGTCCCGGCCACGATATTCAGGCGCGTCTTCGACACCCGCAACGCTTGCCCGCACGACGATGAAGTATTCATCCGCATCTTCCCCGTCCGAGACGAACTGAAGCTGCGACATGTCGATCGCGACCTCACGCTCACCTATGCCGAGGAAACCGCCCACATCGACGATCACGGAACCGACATCGCCCGACCGGGTCAGGACGATTTCGTGAATCTCTCCGATATCGTCCCACTGACGCTCACCTTCCGGCGGCAATGTGCCATCGCTCATGTCCATCTCGGACACGTAGACGCGGCTTCCGATCATCTCGGACGCGTTGAGGTTCACCTCCGCATCGAATTCCATGTCGGCGAAGGCCGCCGTGTGGCCATCGGCATAGGCTGTGGTTGTCAAGGCAAGTGCGGTGGCCGCACTGGCCAGCAGGGCCATGGCCGAGAGCCGTGTCGATCGATAGTTCGAAACTGTCATTAGGTATTCCTTAGATATGCAACAGGGGTGGGACATGGCAGCGGCGTGGCGGCCACATCTTCAAGGCCCCTGGAACGGGTTAACCTGCACGTCGCCCAATCACCGGGATTGAGTGACGTGTTCCCACGCCCCTTGATCAGGACGATGGCAATGCCAGTAGAATACCGCTGCGCTGAGTGGAGATGTGAGGAAGAGCACTAAACTGGAACAAGGTTTCGCCTGAAGATTGGGGAATTGTCGGCGTAAGTCGGGTCAACATGCCCCCCGAACGCCTAAGCCGTACAGGTTGGTCGGCACGTTTTTCGGATTAGATTCAAGTGGCAAGCGTCGATCGGTGCTTACCATGAGCATTTGCGAACCGATCGTCGGCTTTGCGTAATGAATTTCGCCCAGTCGGCGCCCGGCCATCTCCGCTGCTACCCGAAGGTTTACGTCGACTGGCTCCTAGAATTGATGGCCAGCTTAGGCGTCTGCTTGGGACATGCTCTGAATCGTACTGGGTTTGCCGGAGGCTCCAACTCATGAGGAGGATGGAGCATCATGACAAAGACAACGAACAAAAGCATTCACCAGAAGTGCGTGAAACTGCTCTGCGGATGGTTTTGGAGGGCGCAGGGCGGCATGAGAGCCGTTGGGCGGCGACCGCGAGGAGGCGTGCAAGTCGTCGGGCATCGCGTGATTGTCAGGTGCCTGTTGAGACCTTCAAGGTGCTGCGCTTGCCCAGCGGATGGGCGCATGCCGGGAGGGGGTATCGGAAGTAGAAAATGCCGTGACGTGAGGTGCAGAGATAGGTCGCGAGGCGTATGTTGTGGCCCACCTGCGAATTTCGCAGCCTAACTCTCTGGTTTTGGGGGGATGGTGGGCGACCCTGGAATCGAACCAGGCGTGCGTCTCCGCGAGGGAGTTACAGTCCCCTGCCACACCTTGCGGCCTGTCGCCCATCCGGTTCCGCAGCGAAGTGCGAAACGCTTGGGGGGAATTATCGGCGCGCGCGCGGGGGGTCAAGCCTCAAAACCGCGGCTCAGGCCGCCATGATGGTGAGCTTGTTTCCGTCCGGGTCCGACAGCTCCAGCGTGCGGCTGTCATCGGCATTGGTGTGGATGGTGACATCGGGTGCGTGGGGCGCAATCCGGTCGCGCAGCGCCTCGATCTCCTCCGACGCGAGGTGAAAGTCGAGGTCGTGGCCCGGTACGCCGCTGTGGTTGCTTTTGGCCGGGTCATAGAGCGCCAGCGGCAGGCCGCTGAGATCGAATTGGGTCCAGCCGAATTGCGCGGCGGTGAATGTCGGTTCAGTGTCGAACAGCGTTGTGTAGAACGCGTTCGCCCGCTCCAGATCCGAGACCGGGATTTTCAGTGTCGCAAGTTTCATGGCCCATGCTCCCATGTTTGCAGATGGGGCCAGCTTGCGCTTGTCGGCGCTCTCCCGCAAGGATGGCGCGCGGAGGTGCGCATGGCCAAGAAACCGACCTGGGTGATCGACAAGGAACGCGGAAAACGCGCGGCCGCTGCCGAGACGCTGTGGCTGTTCGGGCTGCACGCCGTGCGCGATGCGCTGTCCAATCCGGCGCGGGATATCTTGCGGCTGGTCGTGTCGAAAAACGCGGCCGACAAGCTGGCCGATGCAATTGCGGCGCGGGGACTTGAGGCCGAGATCGCCGATCCGCGCAAGTTTCCCGTCCCGCTTGATCCCGGATCGGTTCATCAGGGTGCTGCGGTGGAGGTCAAACCGCTTGATTGGGGCGATTGGCGGGCTTTGGCGCGGGGCGATGGCGCCGGGCGGAGCGTTGTCGTTCTGCTCGACCGGGTCAGCGACCCCCACAATGTGGGTGCGATCCTGCGCTCGGCTGAAGTGTTCGGGGCCCGCGCCGTCATCGCACCTGCCCGCCATTCCGCACCGGAAACCGGGGCGCTGGCCAAGACGGCCTCGGGCGCGTTGGAGCGGATGCCCTATGCCCGCGTAGGCAATCTGGGCGACGCGATGGAGGCGCTCAAATCCGATGGCTTCTGGATGATCGGCCTTGCCGAAGAGGGCGCGACGGAGATCGACGTTCTGGCCGCGCGACATGCCGAGGGGAACGTGGCGCTGGTCCTTGGCGCGGAAGGGCCGGGCCTGCGCGAGCGGACACGCGGATTGTGTGACGAACTGGCGAAAATTCCGTTCGCGCGCGATTTCGGCTCTCTCAACGTCTCAAATGCGGCCGCCGTAGCCCTATATGCTCTGACACGAGGATAGAGCATGCCAATCAACACGAAGATCGCCACCTGTTCCTATTGCGGGCGCCGCCAGACCCTGCGCTTCACGGCGCGCGAGGGGCATGAGCTGGCCTGCGGGGCCTGTGGCGCGCCGCTCCATGAGATGAAGTGGCTGAAGCCGCCGGAGCAACGGCGCGAAGGCGTCAAGCGCAGCCCGGAACGCATCGCGCCCCACGGGCATCGCCCCATCGACCGGCCGGAAAGAGCCTATAAATCGCGCAAGAAGAAGCGACGGAAGCCGCGCTGGAAGAAGGTCTTCGAGGAGGTGTTCGATGAGGCGTTCGACCTGATCGAGGATATCTTCGACTAGATCACGGGGGATAACAGCTTGGTCAGGGCGGGTTTCCAACCTGGGCCGTTTCGCGCAGATAAGGAGACACGCGCGTTCTGACACGACGGAGAATACGAATGCTGACCCGCCGCAAGACCCTTCGCCTATTGGCCGTATCCGCCCCCGCCGCCCTGCTGGCCACCCGCGCCCGGGCGTCGGACCCCGCGGTGTTTCAGCCGGGCGGCATTGCCATCAACGGGGCCGATCCCGTGGCCTATTTTGCCCTTGCCGCGGATGAAGATCCGATCCCGGGCAGCCCCGAATTCGCATTGGATTGGAACGGCGCCACCTGGCATTTCGCGAATGCGGAAAATCGCGCGGCGTTCGAGGCCGATCCGGAGGCTTATGCGCCTGCTTTCGGCGGCTATTGCGCCTTTGCCGCCGCGCGCGGCTATGTGGCGGAGACGGTGCCCGAGGCGTGGTCGGTGGTGGAGGGGCGATTGTTCCTGAATTACTCGCTGCGCATCCGCCGCCGCTGGCTGCGCCAGATCCCGGACGCCATCGCGGATGGGGATGCGAATTGGCCCGGAATTCTGGGCTGATCGCGCAGCCGTTCACTTTTTCGTAGCAAACCTACCCAAGGGACCGAACCGGACCCATATAACCTGTAGGCGTCGCGGAATTGGAACACCGCGCGCCCATCACTGTCCCTCGTTCCGCACTGCGCCCGCCGGCAATACCCTGCTGCGGGCGCTTTTTTTGTGTGATAGTGCAAGGGCATGACCACGTCTCCGTCAGACGACCTGCTGCGCCGTATCCTGCGCGAGGTGAACAGCTTCGCCTGCATCGGCGTCTCTCCCAATCCGGTGCGCCCGTCCCACTACGTGGCGCGATACCTCAAGTTGAAGGGATATCGCGTCGTGCCGGTAAATCCGGTGCATGCAGGCGCGCATCTGTTCGGGGCGGAAATCGTGCCGGATCTTGCGGCAATCGCTGATCCCGTTGATGTCATTGACATCTTTCGCCGCCCCGAAGCCGTGCCGGAGATCGTGGAGGCCGCCCTTGTGATGCCCCAGCGCCCCAAAGTCATCTGGATGCAGATCGGCGTGACCCATGCGGAGGCCGCCGCGCGGGCCGAGGGCGAGGGACTGATCGTAATTCAGGATCGCTGCCCGAAAATCGAATATCAGCGCCTGTTCGGGGAGCTTCGGATGGGCGGGTTCAACACCGGTATCATCAGCTCGAAGCTGTGACGATCTGCCAGATCCGGCGGTATAGAACCGGTATATCTGGAGGATATCTTCGGTATATCCGCAGCGCTCATCAACGATGGCGGAGCGAACCGCGCCCTACGACGCCTGGTTCAGCAGGGTGCGCACCTGCATCAGGATCTGACCCAGCTTGTTGAGGCCCTGGCCATCCGGTCCGCAGCCCCAATAGGCATCCATCGGCGCATTTTCCACGATCTCCGCGTCGCCCGTGCCAAGCAAAAGCGCGCGGGGGGCGTCGTGGGTCTGGAACTTTTTCAGGACGGCATCGTACATGATGGTGTCCTTGACGTCTTCCCAATCGGGGCGGAGCGGCAGGGCGCGGGTCATGCCCAACGCCTTGGCGTCTTTGGGTTTCGACGCCCTGCGGATCTGTTCGCGGTAGACCGGGTCGTGGAATTTCATCGCCTGGAAGTAATGCTCCACTGTGCGCCAGTAGACGCCCTCCATCTCCACTCCGAACGGTGCGAAGTTTGAGAACTCGGCATAGGCGTCGGTCTGGGCGTAGAAATAGATCGTGTCAGCCACGCGACGCCTTTTCCGCGATGCCGGAGGTGCCATGGCGGCGGTTCAGCTCGGCTTCGATATCGGCAAGGCTCACATCGCGGGCGGCGCACATGACTAGCAGGTGGTAGAGTGCATCTGCCGCCTCGGCCGTCAGCTTCTCGCGGTCGCCCTTGACGGCCTCGATGATGGCCTCGATCGCCTCTTCCCCGAACTTTTCGGCGCATTTCTCCGGCCCCTTTGAGAGCAGCTTGGCCGTCCAGGATGTGTCCGGGTCCGCGCCTTTGCGGGCCTCGATGGTGTTCGCCAGGTGTTGTAACGCGCTCATGTCAGCCTCACGGGGATGCCAGCCTCGGCCATATGTTGCTTGGCCTCGCCGATGGTGTAGGTGCCGAAATGGAAGATGGAGGCGGCCAGAACCGCCGAGGCCCCGCCCTCGGTGACGCCTTCCACAAGGTGATCCAACGTGCCCACGCCACCCGAGGCGATCACAGGCACGTGGACCGCGTCACTGACTGCGCGCGTGAGCGGCAGATTGAAGCCCGCCTTGGTGCCGTCGCGATCCATGGAGGTGAGCAGGATTTCCCCGGCGCCCTTTTCGACTACGGTTTTCGCGAAATCCACCGCGTCGATGCCGGTGGATTTGCGGCCGCCATGGGTGAAGATCTCCCATTTGCCGGGTGCCACGGTTTTGGCGTCGATCGCCACGACGATGCATTGCGAGCCGAACTTGTCGGCAGCGCGGGCCACGCAATCGGGGTCGGCCACGGCGGCGGAGTTGAAGCTGACCTTGTCGGCGCCTGCGAGGAGCAGATTGCGCACGTCGTCGACTGTGCGCACACCGCCGCCGATGGTCAGTGGCATGAAGCATTGCTCCGCCGTACGCGTGGCCAGATCATACATCGTGCCGCGGTTCTCGTGGGTCGCCTTGATGTCGAGAAAGCACAGCTCATCCGCGCCCGCCGCATCATAGGCACGGGCCTGCTCCACAGGGTCGCCCGCATCGATCAGGTCGACGAAGTTGACACCCTTGACGGTGCGGCCCTCGGCGACGTCAAGGCAGGGTATGATCCGGGTTTTCAACATGCAGGCGGGTTTAGGCCGAAACGCGCCCTTGGGAAAGAGGGGCTGGAACCTTCGGCGCGGTGCGGGCTTGATCTCTCGAAGGAAGAATTGACTGGAGATGCCCCATGCCCCGCCTGATCCTCGCCGCCGTTTGTGCCGCCCTTGTTGCGTCCCCTGCCTTGGCCGATTTCGAAGAGCGCCGCAGCGCCGATGACGTGGAGACCGTGATGGATCGCCTTGAGGCCGCCGTGGATGCGGCCGGGGCGACGATTTTCGCGCGGGTCAACCACGCCACCGGGGCCGAGACGATCGGGATGGACCTGCCACAGGCGCAGCTTCTGATCTTCGGCAACCCAATGATCGGCACGCCCGCGATGCAAGATGATATTCGCGCTGGGCTTTTGCTGCCCCTGCGCGTGTTGGTTCATGCCGATGGAGAAGAAAGCGTGATCGTCTGGGAAGATCCCGCCGAGATGTTCGACGATCTCGATATCAGCGAGGATGCCGAATATCTGGGCCGGATGCGCGGTGCGCTTGAGAATCTGACAGGGGCGGCGGCGGGCGAATGACCTAGTCGCCTTCGCCGGGCCGGTCGAGCCAGCGCAGCAATAGCCAGACGGCACCTGCCAAGCTGGTCGCGCCGCCCAACAGGGTAAAGCCTTGGCGCATCACGCTGTTTGCAATGCTCCGTCCGATATTGTGATCCGCCGGGCCCGTTCCAGATAGCCATGCAAACACCATGATGGCCAGCCCCACGAAGACCAAAACAAGTGGACCTGTGATCTTGATCATCCCAACTCCGCCAATGCCTCGCGCAGGTCGAGGGCCCCGTCATACAGCGCCCGACCGGAAATCGCGCCTGAGATCACGCCCGTCGCCTTCAACGCCTGAAGATCCGCCAGTGATGACACGCCGCCGCTTGCGATAACAGGGATTGACGTCGCGCGGGCCAGATCGGAGGTGGCGTGGACGTTCGGGCCCCCCATGGCGCCGTCGCGGTCGATATCGGTGTAGATGATGGCCGCCACGCCCGCATCCTCAAAGGCCCGGGCAAGGTCGGTGACCATCACATCGGTTTCTTCCGCCCATCCCTTGGTGGCCACGCGGCCTTTGCGGGCGTCGATGCCCACGGCAACCTGATCGGGGAAGGCGCGCGCGGCCTCGCGCACCAGATCGGGGTTTTCGACCGCAACCGTACCCAGGATCACGCGGGCGATGCCCTTGGTCAGCCACATCTCGATCGTGGCCATGTCGCGGATGCCACCGCCAAGCTGGGTGGGCACATCGGTGGCGGCCAGGATCGCTTCAACCGCTGTGCCATTCACCGGCTCCCCGGCAAATGCGCCATTGAGATCAACCAGATGCAGCCACTGGCACCCGGCATCCTGAAATACGCGGGCCTGGGCGGCCGGATCGGTGTTGAACACGGTGGCCTCGGCCATTTCGCCGCGCAGGAGGCGCACGGCATTGCCGTCCTTGAGATCGATGGCCGGGTAGAGGATCATGGTCGGAGGGTCCTGAACATACTGCGTTGCCCGGCTTTTCGTTGAAGACGCGCGGCGGCGCAAGGTCGGGAAGCCGCAACGTCATGCTTGCCTCGACGCGGCAATGCCCGCAGCATTCGGCAGGAGCGAGACCAGGGAGGTTCCTATGAACAAGCTTTTTGCAGGCGCGATCGCGCTGATTTTGATGTGTGGCGCCGCCATGGCGCAGGATATCGCCGGGGATTGGCGCACCGCGGCCGATGACAACGGCAATACCGGGCTGATCCGCGTGGCGCCCTGTGGCGATGCCTATTGCGGTGTGTTGATCCAGGCCTATGACGCCAGCGGGAACGTGATGGAATCGGAGAATGTGGGGCGCCAGATCATCTGGGATACGCGACTGCATTCCGGCACCGAATATCGCGGGCGTCTGTATTCGCCGGATCGCGACAGCACCTACAATTCCCGGCTGCAACTGAGCGGCAATACGCTGGTCGTGTCGGGCTGCCGGCTTGGCATCTGTCGCGAAGGCGGGCGCTGGAGCCGTGTGAACTGAGCTGACGCGGGTCGTGACCGAAAAAGGGCGCCCCGGTGGCGCCCTTTCTTGTTGGTGTCACCGGTTAGGTGCTGGGGAATGGTTGCCAGCGCGTCAGGCGGATCACCGAGCCCGAGGTGCCAAGGGGCGCGGCGATGGCGCGGCGCACCTCGGCGTCGGATGCGCAGGATAGGACCCGGCCGGAATTGACGGTCAACGCGCTGACGCAAAGGCCGGCCGTGCCGCCATACACTTCGCCCAGATAGATCGGATACGCACTGCTGGTCAGCGGATAGCCGAACCCGATGAGGTTGCAACTCATCTCCAACCCGTTGGGGCCATTGGCATATTGGGTCAGCTCGGCAATCGGGCCGTATTGGGCGGGCACCGAAAGGCTCAGGTCCAGGACGTGGGGGCCTGAGAAGCACTCCGCCTCGGCATAACTGTTGCCGTCGACGATGGTGGTGGTCGTTGTGGGGGTGCAGGCCGACAGGCCGACAAGGGCCAGAACGGCAACAAGAAAACGGATCACGGGACTCTCCTCGTGGTTAAGCGTGGTCACGAATGCGTGAACTCTACAGGGCTGTGGGACAGTGACCACCGGATAGTGACGGTTTTCGCCAATTGATTGGGCCACGGTCATCCCGGGTGTCGCCCATGCCGCACCAAACCGACAGGCGCCGGCCAGGCCAGAGCACTCAGGGCCGCCAGCGCAGGAAATTCGCAATCAGGCGCAGACCGGCGGATTGGCTTTTCTCCGGATGGAACTGTGTGCCGATCCTGTTATCGCGGCCCACGATGGCCGTCACCGCGCCGCCGTAATCAACATGGGCCAGCAGGTGCGCCGGATCGGCAACCTGCATGGCGTAGGAATGCACGAAATAGGCATGATCGCCGGTGGTGATACCGTCCAGCACCGGGTGCGGCTGATCGATCACAAGGTCGTTCCACCCCATATGGGGCACCTTCAGGGCGGGATCGGCGGGCGCGATCTGCCTCACCTCCCCGGGGACCCAGCCAAAGCCCGCGACATCCTCATATTCACGGCCCCACTCGGTCATCATCTGCATGCCGACGCAGATGCCGAGGAAGGGTTTCCCCTCTTGCTCAACGGCCTGCAGGATCGCCTCTTCCAGCCCATCGATGGCCTGAAGGCCCCGGCGGCAGGCCGGAAAGGCGCCGTCGCCGGGCAGGACGATGCGGTCGGCCCGCGCCACGACGTCGGGGTCGGACGAAACGATCAGCGCCCCGGCATCGACCTCCGCGGCCATGCGTTGGAACGCCTTTTCTGCGGAATGCAGGTTACCGGCATCGTAGTCGACTAGAACGGTGGTCACAGGCTGCCTTTGGTCGACGGGATGGTGTCCGCCTTGCGCGGATCGGTTTCCAACGCGTCGCGAAGCGCGCGGGCGACGGCCTTGAAGGCCGCCTCGGCGATGTGATGGCTGTTGATCCCGGCCAATTTCGTGACGTGAAGCGTGATGCCGCCATGGGTGGCGAGGGCCTGGAAGAATTCCCGCACCAATTCGGTATCGAACTTGCCGATCTTGGCCGTCGGCATCTCCGCATCCCACACCAGATAGGGCCGCCCGGACAGATCCAGCGCCGCGCGCACCAGCGCGTCATCCATCGGCAGGTGGCATTCGCCGTATCGCCGGATGCCGCGCTTGTCGCCCATCGCCTGCGTCAGCGCCTGACCCAACGCGATGCCGACATCCTCGACAGAGTGGTGATCGTCGATATGCAGATCACCGGTGCACCGGATTGTCATGTCGATCAGGGCGTGGCGCGCCAACTGATCGAGCATATGGTCGAAGAACCCCACGCCGGTCTGATTGTCGTAGCTGCCGGTGCCGTCGAGAGCGATCTCGACGCTGATTTCGGTTTCGGCCGTCTTGCGGGTGATCTGCGCGCTGCGCATGGCGAAAACTCCTGTCTTGCGCGGCGCTTATAGGCCCGCATCGGGGCCACGCCAAGGCGGGGCGCGGGGGATTGACGCCGCGCCTTGGCCGATGGGCCACAGGGCCTTAGGTTGGGGCCGATGATCCCGCCGCTCGACAAACCGCATCACGGCTCCAAGGTGGCCTTGTTTCTTGGCCGCAAGCTCCTGTCGATCCAGCGTGATGACGATCCCAGCATCTCTTATCCCGGATTGTGGGATCTGCCCGGCGGCGGGCGTGAACACGATGAAACGCCATTTGAGACCCTGGCGCGGGAGGTGGAGGAGGAAATCGGCCTGATCCTGCCGATGGGCGCGGTGCTGTGGGAAAAGGCGTTCCTGTCGGACCACAGCAGCGAGCGGTGGCACGCGTTCTACGTCGCACAGATGGGCGCGGAGGCGGAGGCTGACATCCGGTTGGGCGATGAGGGGCAGGGCTGGACGCTCTATGAGGTTGAGGCGTTTCTGGCGCTGCCGGACCGGGTGCCGCTGTTCGACCGTCGGCTGGGGGCGTGGTTGACGGAAACGGGCGGGTTGCCGTGACGTGCGGGGTGCTGCGGCTGCACCGTTTGCGGCGCCCCTGAAACGACGAAGGGCCGCCCCATGGCGACCCTGTCGATCTCTCCCGTGGGAGGGACATCTGGAGCGGGTGAGGCGATTCGAACGCCCGACCCTTACCTTGGCAAGGTAATGCTCTACCCCTGAGCTACACCCGCTCTCTTGATGTGGGCGGTATCTATAAAGTCTCTCGCAGGCGCGCAAGGGGGAAAATCCCTTCAACGGGCCAATATGACGAACCCGGCGCGGTCGCCGATCATCGCAACGCCGGTGGCTGGTTGTGCCACATCTGTGGCCGATCCGGCGGAAGGTCTTGGGCGTGATGCAGCCAATTGGGACGAGGCGTATTCGCCTTCGCGTCCGCAGCGACAGCGTGGAAAAGTTTTGAAATCCATTGACGGGGCGCGGGCGGGTCCGCCACCTTCGGCCCCATTGCAGGAATGGAGATTTTAGAGATGCGTTTTCTGAAGCCGTTGAGTGCCGCGCTGGGTTTGGCCCTTCTGACATTGCCCGTAATGGCGCAGGTCGAGGCCCTGACGATGAGCAATCTGACGGTGACGCGTTATGACACGCTGCCCAATATCGATACCGATGTGGCGTCGGCCTGCTGCGCGCCCCATGTTTATGAAAGCGGCGCAGAATTTGATTTCGTCTATCTCGACCTGGATTTCGCGGTGGCGTGGTCGGAGGATCTGGAGCGGATCAACATCTCGTCGCGTGACGTGACGCTGCAATTGCCGAACGAGACCGATGCGCGGCAGGCCTGGGCGCGGATCAACCAGTTTCCCGAGATCGAACGCGGCGGCGCGGGCCTGACGGCGCGGCGCCCGCGGGACTGGCCCGAGGAGGATGCAGGCGCCTATCTCAATATCATCTACCTGGTGCCTGCCGGGGCCAGCGCCGCGACGCTCAATATCGGCGAGGGGGAGGATCTGTTGCAGATCCCCGTCGATCTGCCCGGCCCGGTCAGTGAGATCCCCAATGCGGCAAGCTTCTACGACATCAAGATCACCGGCATGTCCAGCACGTCGGAGCTGCTCACCGAAGATCGGCTGAGCCGGGAGGAGATTGCGGGGCGGATCACGCCGATGGAGGGCACCAACATCGTGCGCCTCGAGGTGGAGGTGACGCCCTCGGTCAATGCGCGCACGGATGTGGAGCCGGGCGAGCACCAGGTGTTCTTTCGCAATACGGCCTTTGCGCTGGTCGGGCCCGAGGGCCTGCCGCTTTTGCCGTTGGGGCGGAGCGTGGGTGACAGCCTGCGCAACAATTATTCCAGTTCCGCCTCGTGGGTGGGCGATGAGGGCGGGCCGACAATCGAGCTGACGCTGTTCTTCCTGGGCTCGGGCGCTGCGGGGGATTACCGCCTGTTCTTCTACAACCAGCCCGTGGGCGACGCGGCGCTTCAGTAGGTCTGAACCTCACCGGAGGCGAGCGCGAAATCCTCGGTATGGACCACAATCGTGTCCCGCAGCGCCAGGAGGATGCCATAGGCGCCCGGTTCATCCACGCTGTCGGCGAAGGTGCCCTGGCCCAGGATCATCGGGATCTGATGGCACGGGCTTTTGAGGATGCTCACCGGCAGCCCACCCGCGCTGGCATGGATCGTGCGGTGGATATGGCCGCAGACCAGGTGTTTGACATGGGGCGCGGCGTGGAGCCGGGTGAGGAGCGCGTCGGCATTGGCCAGCCCGATCGCATCCATCGCCCAGAACCCCACGGGGCAGGGCGGGTGGTGGCAGAAGACGACCACATCCTTGCCGTCCGTGGCCGCCCGGGCGAGTTCGGCATCGAGCCAGGCGAGGCGCGTTTCGCAGAGCCAGCCATCATGTTCCAGCGGCGCGTTGCCGTCATCATCCAGCGTATCGAGGATCAGGAGGCGGATCGGGCCCAGATCCAGCGCGGTCTGGGCGAAGCCGTCGGGATTGGCGGTGCCGGGAAAGGCGGAATAGAGGGTTGAGCGGATATCGTGGTTGCCCGTCGTCACGGTAATGGGGATCGGGCAGGTGGCCAAAACCTCCGCCAGCGCGGCATAGGACGCCGCATCGCCGTTATGGCTCAGGTCGCCAAGGATCAGCAGGTGCCGCGCGTCGGGGTGATGGGCGATGGCGTGGGCCAGCCCCTCGGCGAAACGCGCCAGGGGGTCGAGACCGATGATCGTCTCGCCCGGTGGCATGATGTGGAGATCGGTGAAGATCAGGGCCTTGTCGAAATGCTCTCCCATGGGGGGGAGGGTGGCCCAAGGGGCGCGACGGGGCAAGGGGGATTTGCAGGGGTTATCAAGGTTGATAAGGGGGCTTAAACTATTGATTATGAAAGATAAGCGGGATTTCGTTAGGAATTTGTTAATCCCTCTACGCCGTGTGACGGAGCGGTCAGTGGCGGGATATCGCGGACCTGACTGGCGGTGAAAACGGGCCTGTCCCTGAGAAGAAAACCCCGGCTGGATATGGAATTGTGGACGGATCCGCCCTCGACGCAGCCCTTGGGATGGACGGGGATGAGGGCAGTGCTTTCGTGGGCCGGTGCGGGATCGCTGCGACGACGACCGAGAGGGCGGTGACTGGCAGAATACCAAGCGTATCGTGACCTGCGCACCAACTCTCGGCAAAAGACCGGAGCGCGCGCGGCGGCACTGCCGGTGGCGCCAGGGCGGGGCTTTGGAGAGGGGATCCCATGGCGGTCCAAATGGCGGAAATGAGCCCCTTTTCGCTGGTTTTCCGCGGCGCAGAGCAATGCTCAATGCTGTTCGTTCAAAACGCAAAGCACTAGGACATTGGGCCCAATTGCTCTCCAGTAAGCACCCAACGCTCGGCGACCCGAACCAGAATTGCAGTACCCCTTCCGGAACCTGATGCTGCTCGACCGTCAATAACGCCGGTCCAATAAAACTCGAACATGTAGGCAGCACTGTCTGCCGTTTCTATTAGCCAGTGAACGTTCTCCACACGGTATTCTTCCCCTTCTATCGTATTGAAGTTGTGTTGATATGCGGCTCCGATTGCTTCTTTTCCGGCAAGCAGTGAGCCATTTGAAAAGACCACTCTGGCTTCGTCGCTTATGAGTGGCGCGACGACCGTCCAGTCTTGAGTGGCAAGGGCGGCTTCATAGTCTCTGACGAAGTCTTTGGCAGACATTGCGGCATCTCCTTGTTAGCAGGCTCGGATTGGGGCCGTTGAGACAAAGCTCGTGGTAGGAGCCTCATCTGGCTACGCTTCATGTTCGAACCAACGACAGCTTTTTCCTGCACCGAGCTGCGCGCCGTGTCCCGGGCATGTCGATACCACCGTTGAGGAGGTTTTCGAGGGTGTGGCTGGTGGAGGCCGCCCCTGTCCGGCGTTGGAAGGCCCCGTAAAGGCGGCCGTCGCCGCCGGGTAGGGTGGGTGAACCGGCGTTGGCCTGAAACCGGACAGGGCGCCGGATTGGCGCCCTGTTCGAGAGGTGTGGGTGGTGCGGGGTGTGGATCAGAACCGGTAGGTCAGGTTGATCCGCAGCAGATCGGCATTGAACCGCGTGGCGCCGAGATCGGGATCGCCACCGATCCCGGACCCCAAATGCTCTTCCCGCTCGAAGATGTGAAGATACTCCGCCCCGATGCTCATCGTATCGGAGAGGCGGTATTCCCCACCGAGGCCGGCCACGAAATTCGTTGCCGTGTCGTCGATAGAAGGTGGCAAAGCCGGAAAGTTGACCGTCACGTTTGTCAGCGCGACGCCGGCTGTCGCGTAGGGCATCAGCTGATCCGATGCCGCGTAGCCGACGCGACCGCGCAGCATGGCCAGCCAATTGACCGACAATTCGCATCCCCCCACACCGCCGCAGGCATAGGCCGCCGAAGTTGGTTCGACGGCCGACAGATCGCCCAACATCACATCTGCCGCGACGCCATAGACGATATCGCCGGACTGCCAATCATAGCCGCCGGTGATCCCGAACAATGCGCCATCCGGTTCGACGACAAGAGTTTGGGGGTTGGTGAAGTTCGTACAATCGGACGTACTGCCGTTTTCGCAGAAGGTTCCGGCGAAGCGGCCATAAGCGAGCGAGCCGCCGACATAGGCGCCGGTCCAGTCGGCGCTGGGCGGTGTGATGGAGACGGGCGCCACAACCGCCGGTTCCACGTAGCCGTTGGCGAAGGCGGGGAGGGTGGAGGCCGCGAGAATTGCGGCCAGGGACAAGGACTTCAAATACGTCATTGGTGCTGCTCCGATCCTGAAAATGGATTAAGAAAGGTTAACACATGCCCACGGCACCACAAACGCCGCTGGGGCATTTGCGGCCGATCTGCCCGGCTGGCGTGGCCTTTGAGTTACTCTCCGCCCCGCGCCGTCTACTCCAACTCCACCAGCAGATCCTTGGCGTCGATCTGGCCGCCGGGCGTCACGTGGACCGCCTTGACCACCGCGTCGCGGTCGGCGTGGAGGCCGGTTTCCATCTTCATCGCCTCGATGGTCAGCAGGAGCGTTCCGGCGGCGATCTTCTGGCCCGGCTGCACGCCGACGGAGGCCACGACACCCGGCATCGGGGCGCCGATATGGTCGGCGTTTCCGGCCTCGGCCTTGGGGCGTTTTTGGGTGGCGGAGGAGACCAGGCGGTTGGGCACGCGGATGGTGCGGGGCTGGCCGTTGAGCTCGAAGAAGACGCGCACTTCGCCTTCCTCGTTGGTCTCGCCCACCGCTTGCAGGCGGATCACGAGGGTGACGCCGGGGTCGATCTCGGCCTCGATCTCTTCGCCCTGGTCCATGCCGTAGAAGAAGGTTTTGGTGGGCAGGGTACGGACGGGCCCGTATTCGGCGTGGCGGGTGGCGTAATCGGTGAAGACCTTGGGGTACATGAGGTAGCCGTTGAGGTCTTCATCGTCGATCTCAATGTCGAGTTGGGCGGCGAGGTCTTTGCGAGTGGCGTTCAGATCGACGGGGTCGAGGTGCTTGCCCGGGCGCTCGAGGTTGGGTTTTTCGCCCTTGAGCGCCTTCTCGACGATGGCTTTGGGGAAGCCGTTGGGGGGCTGGCCCAGATTGCCGCGCATCATGTCGATCACGGAATCCGGGAAGGACACGTCGGTGTTGGGGTCTTCCACCTGGTCGCGGGTGAGGCCCTGGGAGACCATCATCAGGGCCATGTCGCCCACCACCTTGGAGCTGGGCGTGACCTTCACGATATCACCGAACATCTGGTTCACGTCGGCATACATCTGCGCCACCTCGTGCCAGCGCTCCTCCAGCCCCATGGAGCGCGCTTGGGCCTTGAGGTTGGTGAACTGGCCACCGGGCATCTCGTGCAGGTAGACCTCGGAGGCGGGGGCCTGCATGCCGGATTCAAAGGCGGCGTAATGGGCGCGCACGGCCTCCCAATAGTCGGAGATCTGGCGGATGGCGCCGATGTCGAGCTGCGTGTCGCGTTCGGTGAAGCGCAGGGATTCGACGATTGTTCCCAGGGTTGCTTGGGAGGTGTTGCCAGAAAGCGCATCCATGGCGCAATCGACGGCATCCACGCCATGTTCGGAGGCGGCGAGGATGGTGCCGCAGGCGCTGCCTGCCGTGTCGTGGGTGTGGAAGTGGATGGGCAGGGCCGTTGCGTCCTTGAGGGCGGGGATCAGGACCTCCGCCGCGGCGGGGCGCAGGAGGCCGGCCATATCCTTGAGGCCCAGGACATGAGCGCCGGCGGCCTCAAGCTCCTTGGCCATGTCAACGTAATATTTCACGTCATACTTGGCGCGCGAGGGGTCGAGGATGTTGCCGGTATAGCAGATTGTGCCCTCGACGATCTTGCCGGTCTCCCCCACCGCGTCCATGGCGACGCGCATATTCTCCACCCAGTTGAGGCTGTCGAAAACGCGGAAGACGTCGACGCCGGATTCGGCGGCTTGTTTGACGAAGCCTTGGACGACATTGTCGGGGTAGTTGGTGTAGCCCACCCCGTTGGAGGCGCGCAGGAGCATCTGCGTCATGATATTGGGCATCTTGGCGCGGATGTCGCGCAGGCGTTGCCACGGGCATTCCTGCAAGAAGCGGTAGGCGACGTCAAAGGTCGCGCCGCCCCAGCATTCGACGGAGAAGAGGCCCGAGAGGTTGTGGGCATAGGCGGGGGCGATCTTGATCATGTCGAGAGACCGCATCCGCGTGGCAAGCAGGCTTTGGTGCCCGTCGCGCATGGTCGTGTCGGTGATGAGGAGTTGTCTCTGGTCCTTCATCCACTTGGCGACGGCCTCCGGCCCCTTGTCGTCCAGCAGATTGCGCGTGCCCGGAGGCGGCGCGTCATAGGAAACCTTCGGGGGCCGCGCGGGCTTGATGTCGGCGGGCGGCATCGGGCGGCCCTGCGTTTCCGGATGCCCGTTCACGGTGATGTCGGCCACGTAGCGCAGAATCTTGGTGGCCCGGTCGCGGCGGGGGCGGAAATCGAACAGCTCCGGCGTCTCGTCGATGAACTTGGTGTGGTACTGGTAGTTGAGGAACGTCGGGTGCTTGAGCAGGTTCTCCACGAAGGCGATGTTGGTGCTGACGCCCCGGATGCGGAATTCGCGCAGGGCGCGGTCCATCCGGGCAATGGCGGCCTCGGGCGTGGGGGCCCAGGCGGTGACCTTTTCCAGAAGGCTATCGTAATAGCGGGTGATGACAGCGCCGGAATAGGCCGTGCCACCATCGAGCCGGATGCCCATGCCCGTGGCCCCGCGATAGGCGGTGATGCGGCCGTAATCGGGGATGAAATTGTTGGCAGGATCTTCGGTGGTGATCCGGCACTGGATCGCGTGGCCGTCGAGCTTCACGTCATATTGGCTGGCCACACCGGTCGCCGCCGACAGCATCTTGCCCTCGGCGATCAGGATCTGGGCGCGGACGATGTCGATGCCGGTGATTTCCTCCGTCACCGTATGTTCGACCTGTACCCGCGGATTCACCTCAATGAAGTAGAAATTGCCCGTCTCCATATCCATCAGGAATTCGACGGTGCCCGCGCATTCGTAGTTCACGTGTTCGCAGATCTTCTTGCCCAGCAGGCAGATCTCGTTGCGCTGCATGTCGGTGAGGTAGGGGGCGGGCGCGCGTTCCACGACCTTCTGGTTGCGGCGCTGGACCGAGCAGTCGCGCTCGTAGAGATGGTAGATATTGCCGTGGCTGTCGCCGAGGATCTGAACCTCGACATGGCGCGCGCGCAGGATCATCTTCTCCAGATATCCTTCACCGTTACCAAAGGCGGCCTCGGCCTCGCGGCGGCCCTCGCGGACCTTTTCTTCCAGCTCGCTTTCATCGGCGATGGGGCGCATGCCGCGCCCGCCGCCACCCCAGCTGGCCTTGAGCATCAGGGGATAGCCGACCTCTGCCGCCTCGGCCCGGATCGCGTCCATATCGTCGCCCAGAACCTCGGTCGCCGGGATCACCGGCACACCAGCCTCAATCGCCACACGGCGGGCAGACGCCTTGTCACCCAGGGCGCGCATGGTTTCGGCCTTGGGGCCGATGAAGGTGATGCCGTTCTTGGTGCAGGCATCCACGAAGTCCGGGTTTTCAGACAGGAGGCCATAGCCGGGATGGATCGCATCCGCCCCGCATTGCTTGGCGACGCGAATGATCTCGTCGATGCTGAGATAGGCCGCTACCGGCCCCAGACCCTCGCCGATCTTGTAGGCCTCGTCCGCCTTGAAGCGGTGCAGCGACAGCTTGTCTTCCTCGGCGTAGATCGCCACCGTGCGTTTGCCCAATTCATTGGCCGCGCGCATGACGCGGATCGCAATCTCTCCGCGGTTGGCAACGAGAATCTTCTGGAATTCAGCCATGGGCGCACGTCCTCAAGTAGCGAAGCGGTAGGGCATATGGAGGTCCCTTCGCAGTTGCAGCATTCGTAGGACGGATGAACGGCGAAGGGCAACAGGGGATGCAGTTTAGTTTGGGCGGCCTAGCGTCCCGGCGCCAGCCGCGCGCGGCGTCAGCAGCCGCCGGGGCCGGTATAGCGCACCACGTTGAAGCCGGTTTGCTCGATCAAACCGTCGCCATGCAACGCCATTCCCGCCTCACCCACCATGAAGCCCGACTCTCGCAGCGTTTCATCTTCATAGGGAAAGGCCGCCTGGATCGTCTCCCGTATGTCGAGGGCGGACATCTCGCAGCCGTTTTCGCGCATCATCGCGATGTACCATGCGCGCGCCTCTGCCGGTGAGGACAGCGCTTGCGATTGCGCAATCAGGCCTGTGGGCAGAAGCGAGACAACGGCCGATACGATGAACGGCACGCGCAAGGGGGCGGGGGCCTTTTGAGGTTGCAGACAGGCATCCAGATTGTATTGCCACGGCCGGTCGAGGCAACGGGTTAACGGCGTTAACTGCCCGCGCCCGCCGCGCGCGCCAGACGGGCGCGGAAGGGCGCGGTCATCTGCCAGCGGATCAGGAAATGCTCATCCCACACAGCGTAATCGACTCCATGGGCGCGGGTGACGGCCTCGATCTGATACTCGTACTGGCTTTCGATATTGTCGGTGTCGATCAGGATCACCATCGGTTCGCGCTCCGTAAGCATGGCGTTGAACGTGGCCTGATGCAGGCTGTCATAGGAGCCGCGTGTGTGGTCGAGCCCGATCTCGATCGCGTGGGTATCAGTGATACAATCGATCCGCACATGGGTTGAGACCGCGTGGAGCGTGTAGCTCTCGCGGTGCTCGGGTTCCCCGCCCAACATGGCGCAGAGGATTGCTATGGCCTGGGCTTCGGTCATCGTGGGAACGATATAGGAACATCGCTCGGGGATGTTAACCCGCTGTTAAGGAAATCGGTTAATCGCGCATTAACCGGTCCGGCAGATCCGCGAAGGTGCGCGCGCCGATCTGGGCCATGTTCGATTGCATGTCCTTGACGAGGATATCGTGCCAATGGGCGGGCCCGTCGCGGCCCAGGGCGGCGAGCGCGTAGTGCCAGGCCCGGCCCATCATCACGAAATCCGCCCCCAGGGCCAGCGCGCGCAGGATGTCGAGGCCGCCTTCGACGCCGCTGTCGAAGATCAGCGGGAGGGTGCAGGCGGCGCGGATTTCAGGGAGCAGAGAGAGGGAACCGGGCGCGCCGTCGAACTGGCGGCCGGCATGGTTGGAGACCCAGATGGCGTCCACGCCCGCGGCCTCAGCCTGGCTCGCGATGTCGGGTTCACAGACGCCTTTGAGGATGAAATCCCCCTCCCATCCGTCCCGCAAGGCGGCGACATACTCCCAATCCGGGGCGGCGCGCAGCAGGTAGCCGATATGGGCGGTGGACGGCAGCGGGCCTTTGGTGGCCAGATCGGCGGCGTAGCTGTCCATCAGCCGCATCCGGGGCAGGCCACCGGCCTGAATACCCATGGCCCAGGCCGGGCACAGCGCCACCTGAGCCAGCAGGCGCGGCGTCAGGCGGGGGGGCTGCACAAGGCCGCCGCGTGTCTGCCGTTCGCGGCGGGAGGCGGCGGGCACATCCACGGTCAGGACCAGCGTGTGGAACCCGGCCGCTTTCGCCCGGCGCAGCATGTCATCGCGGACCTCGGGCGCCTTGGGCGGATATAACTGGAACCAGCCCTGATCGCCGACCTTCGAGCCCAGTTTTTCGGGCACCGCCGTTGCCACCGTCGACAGGGTATAGGGGATGCCCGCGCGGGCGGCGTGGCGGGCCAGCAGCAGTTCCGCCTCCGGCCAGATCAGGCCGGACATCCCCACCGGCGCGATGCCGAAGGGGGCCGGGTAGGTGCGGCCCAGAACCGAGCAGGAGAGATCTGGCGCAACCTCCCCGCGCAGGGCGGCGGGGCGGAACAGGACTTCGTCCAGCGCCGCCCGGTTGCGCCGCGCCGTGGCCTCCGCCCCAGTCGCCGAATCCAGGTATTCCCAGACGAAATGCGGGATGCGGCGCCGGGCGCGGGCCTTCAGGTCGCCCAGGGCGGGATATCGGGCATGCAGATCCATGGCGACGACAGAACCCGGCCTTGCCGGACAACTCAACCCGTCGGCTGCATAATTTGCCGTTGGGTGTCCGCCGTCCTGACGTGAAGACTTCCTTTACCTCGATCCGTCATACAGTCGGGAGCCCGCACGGTCCGACGCGCCGATGGGTGTGAGGAGGGGAAACGGGACAGATGATCCGACTGTATTATACAAGTGAATTGCAGCCCGGCATTCCGGCCGACGAGATCGGCAAGATCCTGCAGGTGGCCCGCGCCCGCAACCGGCAAGAGGGCATCACCGGAATGCTGATCCTGCACGGGGACCGGGTGATGCAGTTTCTCGAAGGGCCGGAAGACAAGGTGCGGGCCTGTTACGAGCGGATCATGCACGATCCCCGGCATTCCAACGTGCAGCCCGGCGCGCGCATCAAGGCGCGGTCGCGGGTGTTCGAGACGTGGTATATGGGCGTGGCCAACGTGGATGACATGCCCGCCGATCTGGCCGACAGCGTGCGCAGCCTGTCCGCCTTGTCCGAGCGGCTGGACCAGGCCCGGACGAAGCAGCTGGATTGGGAAAACAAGACCGTGGTGAGCGCGATGCGGATCTTCCTGACGCGATTTCGGCATCAGCACGGGGCCGGGGCGATCTGAGCGCCAGGCCATCCGGGCGCCGCCACGCCGGGGGGTGAACAAAATGGAAACGCGGGTTTCGTTTGGTCAACCGGCACGCTATTCTGCGCGCCATGAGCAGTTACGACGATTCCGATGCGTTCGAGGCCGCCGCCTCCTCGTCCCTGGCCGCCCGCGCGATGTCGGCGCGGACGTCATCGGGGCTGACGGGTGGCCCTCAGCCCTACCTTGACGGGTTGAACCCCGCGCAGTTGGAGGCGGTCCATCAGCTGGATGGCCCGGTCCTGATGCTGGCGGGCGCCGGGACGGGCAAGACCCGCGCCCTGACCGCGCGCATCGCGCATCTGCTCTCCACCGGCCATGCGCGCCCGAACGAGATCCTCGCGGTGACGTTCACCAACAAGGCCGCGCGCGAGATGAAAAACCGCGTGGGCCACCTGCTGGGCCAACCGGCGGAGGGGATGCCCTGGCTCGGCACGTTCCACGCGATCTGTGTGAAGCTGCTGCGCCGCCATGCGGAACTGGCGGGCTTGAAGAGCAACTTCACGATCCTCGATACGGACGATCAGAACCGGCTTCTGAAGCAGCTGATCATCGCGGCGGAGATTGACGACAAACGCTGGCCCGCGCGCGCGCTGGGCTCGATCATCGACGGCTGGAAGAACCGGGCGCTGACGCCCGACAAGGTGCCGACGGCGGATCACGGCGCGTTCAACCATCGCGGGGTGGAGCTGTACGCCCAATACCAGACCCGCCTGACCGAGCTGAATGCCTGTGATTTCGGCGACCTGCTGCTGCATGTGATCCGCATTTTTCAGGAGAACGAGGACCTTCTGGCGCAATACCAGCGCTGGTTCCGCTATATCCTCGTGGACGAATACCAGGATACGAATGTGGCCCAGTATCTGTGGCTGCGGCTTCTGGCGGCGGGGCACAAGAATATCTGCTGCGTCGGCGATGACGATCAGTCGATCTATGGCTGGCGCGGCGCGGAAGTGGGCAACATCCTGCGGTTCGAGAAGGATTTCCCGGGCGCGAAGGTCGTGCGGCTGGAGCAGAATTATCGCTCCACCGGCCATATTCTGGCGGCCGCCAGTGGCGTGATCGAGGGCAACAAGGGCCGGTTGGGCAAGACGCTCTGGACCGCCGGGGAAGATGGCGAAAAGGTTCGCCTGATCGGTCACTGGGACGGCGATGAGGAAGCCCGCTGGGTGGGCGAAGAGATAGAAGATATGCAGGCGGCGCGGGGGCGGTACAAGTACCGCGTCAACGTAAGATCGGTTAGCCCGCAACAAGAAGCCGAGAGACTATCGAAGGGCGGCGCTGTTTCTAAGCATCGTGAAGGAGATATTCACCAAACGACGCTGGCGAGAGAACAGGTTTTTTCTGACGCGGGCAAAGACAATCTGCCATTGCCGCAGGGATTTGAATTGGACGAAGTGGCCATCCTCGTGCGCGCCAGCCACCAGATGCGCGCGTTTGAGGACCGGTTCCTGACCATCGGCCTACCCTACCGTGTGATCGGGGGGCCGCGCTTCTATGAGCGGATGGAGATCCGGGACGCGATGGCCTATTTCCGCATGGTCGTCAGCCCCGATGACGATCTGGCCTTCGAGCGGATCGTGAACACGCCCAAGCGCGGGCTGGGTGACAAGGCGCAGCAGACGATCCAGCGTATGGCCCGGTCGAACGGCGTGAGCCTGCTGGAGGGCGCGCGGCTCTGCGTGGAGACGCAGGCGATTGGCGGGAAGGGCGGCAAGGAATTGCGGGTGCTCGTCGACGGGTTGGCCCGTTGGCGGCAGATGATCACCGGCCCGCTACGGCAGGTTGGCCCCACTGATGATCTGATCGAGGAAGACGGCGCGATCAAAGGTGTGAGCCATGTCGAACTGGCCGAGATCATCCTCGACGAATCCGGCTACACGGCCCATTGGCAGAACGACAAGACGCCCGAGGCGCCGGGGCGGCTGGAGAACCTCAAGGAACTGGTCAAGGCGCTGGAAAGCTTCGAGAACCTGCAAGGGTTTCTGGAGCATGTCAGCCTGATCATGGACAATGAAAGCGACGATCAGGACCCGAAAGTGACGCTCATGACGTTGCACGCGGCCAAGGGGCTGGAGTTTCCGGCGATCTTCCTGCCGGGCTGGGAAGACGGGTTGTTTCCGTCACAGCGCAGCATGGATGAAAGCGGCATCACCGGCCTCGAAGAGGAGCGGCGGCTGGCCTATGTCGGCATCACGCGGGCAGAGGAGGTGTGCACGATCTCGTTTGCCGGGAACCGCCGGGTCTATGGCCAATGGCAGAGCCAGATGCCGAGCCGCTTCATCGACGAATTGCCCGAGGCCCATGTGGAGGTGCTGACGCCGCCGGGCCTCTATGGCCATCAGGGCGGGATGTCGGCCAGCGCCAGCCCGGTTGAGCAGACCATGGCGGGCAGCAACCTGCATGAGCGCGCGGCGCGCGCGGATGTGTATAATTCGCCGGGATGGCGGCGTTTGCAGGCCAATCAGGGCCAGCGCGGCCTGCGCCAGCCGTCCGAGGCCAAGACCATGACCATCGATGCGGAGGCGGTGAGCGCCTTTTCCATCGGCGACCGGGTGTTCCACCAGAAATTCGGCTATGGCGAGGTGATGCATGTCGAGGGCGACAAGCTGGCCATCGAGTTCGACAAGGCGGGCAGCAAGCACGTGGTGGGCCGGTTCCTTGTGGCTGCGGGTGACAGCGGCGACGTACCGTTCTGATCATGTTTGCGTGAGGCGGGCGCAGGTATCCCATACTCGACCCGCGGGGGGGCGAGACCTAGGTGATAGCGATGATGATGCCCCGTTCGATCCCCACATCCCTGCGCGATCTGCTTGAGAGTGCGGCGCTGCTTGTGGCGCTGTCGCTTTGTCTGGCCGGGACGGCGCAGGCGCAGGACTATCTGCCGCGGGAGGAGGTTGTGGCGCTGTTGCGCGAGAATGCGATTTGTTACGAGCCCAACACCTTCGGGGATTGCACCTATGCCGAAGTGTTCCATCAGCCCGATGGGCCGGAGGTGACCTCCCGCCTGGCGTTGATGGCGGGGCCAGGCCAGATGCTGATCCTTGAACAGATGTCCACGCTTGTGGGTGATGCGCTGTGCATTCGCGATGGCGATCTGGGGATTTTGCGCACGTATGTCCTGCAGGACACGGCGTTCTTTTTCGATTTTCGCGGGCAGGTTCAACAATCGCCGGAGCGGACGGCGGAGGTGATCGCCGCCTTTGCCGAAGGGGCGCAATCCAAGACCTGCTTCCGTTTTGTCCGCGACCCGTCCGACCCCGACGCGTTGGTACAGCATATCTTCGCCGACAGCGTGCGCCAGACCGGCGAAAGCCGGGTGCATCTGGTGCCGCTGAGCGAAAATGTCGTGCGTTTGCTGGTGCAGTGATGGGACGGTCCTTGTGCCACAGCGATCCCACCTCGACCGACCGCACCCCGCGTCCTAGGTTAGCCAAAACATCAATCCGTTCCCGATGAGGCCCGTTTCATGATTGCCCGTTTTTCCATTGCCGCCGCCTGCCTGACCCTGTGCGCCACGGGGCCGCTGAGCGCCCAGAGTGCCGAGTACCTGACGCGGGCCGAGCTTGAGGCGCATATGCGCGAGAGCGTGTTTTGCTATTACCCCTCGCCGCGGTTTTCCTGCGCCTGGGCCGAGCTTTACACCGATCTGAACGCCGATCACGCGGTGCTGCAATCGGCCAGTGCGGTCTGGGATGAGCCGATGTCGGTGCTGGAATTCCGCATCGAGTGGGACGGCGATGCATTGTGCATCGATCACGAGAGCCAGGGCCTGCTGTCGATGCGGGAGGCCGAGGGCTACCGGTTTCCGTTCGATTTGGAGGGGTTGGAGCGTCTGCCCGATGACGGCCTGCCAGAGATGATCCGCGAGTTCCGCGACAGCTCCAGCCCCGATGCCTGTTTCCGCTACACCAATGACCCGGACAATCCGGGGCAGTTGTTGCAGCATGTCTTTTATGGCGGTGAGGAGCAGCAGGATCGGGATCCGATCGCGCTGATCCCGCTATTCGCCGGGGGCGTTGCGATCAACCCGGGCTGATCGCGCTGGCGAGGATCGGGTAGAGCGACAGGACCAGAAGGGCGGCCATCGTCCAGTTGAAGGCGCGGAGCCGGCCCGGCCCGTCAAGCCAGCGGCGCACCTGCACCCCGCCCCAGGACCAGGTGGAGACGGCGGGCAGGTTGACCATCACGAAAATTGCCGCCACGGCCACGGCCCCGAGCCAGCCCGCATTGTCGGGCGCATAGGTGGTCTGGGCATAGATCGACATGTAGATCGCCTTGGGGTTCACCCATTGGAAGCCCGCCGCCTGCAGGAAGGTGAGCGGGCGCGCATCGTCAGGCGCGTCGGCGGGCGGCGCGGCATTGGCGACTTTCCACGCCAGCCAGAGCAGATATCCCACCGAAATCACGGTGAGCGTCAGGCGCAGCCAGGGCAGGGTTTCGAACAATTGCACCAGGCCGAGGCCGAGGATCAGCGTCATCGCGCCGTGGCCGAGGGACACGCCGAGCATATGCGGGACGGTGCGGCGCAGGCCGAAATTCGCGCCGGAGGCCATCAGCATGATGTTGTTGGGCCCCGGTGTGATCGAGGACGCGAAGGCGAAGAGCACAAGGCCGGTGAAAAGCTCGTAAGTCATGGCGCAACATTAGGGAGGTTTGCTGGCAATGAAATTGCGAAATGCGCCGTTGGTGTATAAGATGCGCAACAAATGACCAAGATAGATGAAAAAGACCGCCAGATCTTGCGTGAGCTTGAGCGCGATGGCCGCATATCGAACCTCGACCTGGCCGACCGGGTGGCGCTGTCGCCCTCGGCCACGCTGCGCCGGGTGCAGGCACTGGAAGCGGCCGGGGTGATCAAGGGGTATCGGGCGGTGCTGGACCCGGCGAAGATGGGCACCGGGTTTGCTGCTTACATAACGGTGGGTCTGGGCCTGCACACGAAGGCGGCGCAGGCGGCGTTCGAGGCTGCGCTGGCATCGGCGCCCGAAGTGCGGGAATGCCACAACATCACGGGCACTGTCGAATATCTGCTGCGCGTGGAGGTGGCCGATCTGGTCGCCTACAAACGCTTTCACACCGATATTCTGGGCGCCCTGCCGCAGGTGGCCACGATCACGACCTTTGTGGTCATGGGATCACCCAAGGATCTGCGCGCCTGATCTGGAAGGAAAAAGGGCGGTGACAGTCCTAATGGGAGGAGAAGGACCATCACCGCCTGAATTCAGCACCTCCGATGGGAGGAAAGGCGGTGCTGTGAGTGTGGTGCCGCTCCTAAGGGAGGAGAAGGAGCTTCACCGGTCGTAACGGCCCCTAGGGAGGAGGTGGAGCCGATCTTGCGCGCCCATGTCGGGCGGTTGTGGTATGGGCCTGCCCCTAGGGAGGAGGGGGGCAGGGCCCGCTGACCCGGATGCCGATGGGAGGAAAGGCACCCGGTATTCCGTGACCGACGCTTACGCGTCGGGGCCGTAGGCGGCTTCCAGCGCGATGCGCTTGATCATCGATGGGTTGATGCCCAGATCGTTCATCTCGCGCGGCGACAGGTTGCTAAGTTCTTCCA
This sequence comes from uncultured Roseicyclus sp., assembly GCA_947494975.1. Taxonomy (GTDB): domain Bacteria; phylum Pseudomonadota; class Alphaproteobacteria; order Rhodobacterales; family Rhodobacteraceae; genus Gymnodinialimonas. The sequence goes on from CANLXA010000002.1 coordinate 970,842, forward strand.
GCGTCTGGCGGTAGACGCGCCAATTGGCGTATGCCTCAACGGCGTGAGTGCGGATCTCGGCCAGGCGTGCGCCAAGCGAGAGGGTGTTCGTACGGTTGCCTGCAACGTAGGCCATGATGTCCTCATTCTCGTATATGGGACGGCGGGTGCTCTTATCTCCGGTCCGTCCGAGTGATCGGGTCGTTGCCCTGTTGAGACCAAATGTAAGCGGATGCTGCGGATGCACAATACCGGATCGCGAAATGCTGCTATGCAGCATATGCATAACACATTTATGTTACTTTCCTTAGGGTTAACCACGTGAAAATTGCCGGTGGCGCGTTCGAAGATCGGCAGTTCCGGTTGTTTTTCGTGGGGATTTTCGGCGCGGTTCAGGCGATCTGGATCCAGCGCGTCACCTTGGGATGGCTGGCCTGGGAGCGGACGGGATCCGCGGGTGTCGTGGGCATTGTCGCCGCGCTGAGCCTGGTGCCGACACTTGTGACCGGGCCGTTCTTCGGCGTTCTGATCGACCGGGCCGATATCAAGCGTGCGGCGCTTGCCACCAACGGCGCGATGGCGGCGATCCTGGCGGTTCTGGCGCTGATGGCCGGGCAGGTGGGGGCGCTGGGCCTGTCCATCGGGGCGCTGGCCATCGGGATCGTGAGCGCGGCGCATCACCCCGTTCGCACGTCTCTTGGCCCGCGTCTGGTGCCGACCGATATGGTGCAGCATGTGGTGGCCGTCACCGCGCTCAACTTCAACCTTGCCCGTCTGATCGCGCCGGTGGTGGCCGGCTGGATCATCGCCACGCTGGGCGGCGGCGTGGCGCTGTGGATTGCCGCGCTGTGCTACATGCCCATGCTGGTGATCCTGCCGGGCCTGAGCCCCCGCGATCTCCCGCCGCGCGCCCGCGCCTCGTTCCTCGCCGATCTGCGCGACGGGTTCGACTACGCCTTTTCCGTCCCGCTGATCCGTACGGCGCTTCTGATCACGATGGTCTTTTCCGGTGTGACCCGCGGCGCGCTGGAGGTGTTGCCGGTGCTGGCCGATGGCGGCTTCGGGCGCGGGGCGGCGGGCCTCGGACTGCTGACGGCGGCGGCGGGGGCGGGCGCGGTGCTGGCGGCCAGCCTGAAGGCGCTGGGCATCGGGGCCAATGGCGCGCGGATCCCGGTGGCCGTCTGGATGGCGGCGATCATCGGCCCGGCGGCCGTTCTGGCAATGGGGGCGGCGCCGACCTGGCCCCTGGCGCTGGCGGCAACCATGCTGGCGGGCGCGGCCTCGACCTGGTGCGGCGTCAGCCTGCAGGCGGCGATTCAGACCGGGTTGCCCGACGATTACCGGGGCCGGGTGATGAGCCTGTGGTTCGTCGTGGGCTTCGGCACCGTGGCCATCGGGGCCTTTGCCATCGGTATCCTTGCCGAAGTGACGGGGATCGGCGGGGCGTTGATGGCCTTGGGGGCGATCGGGACGCTTGGCATGATCTCCATCGCGGTGGGGGTGCGTGGGCGGGCAAATCACCCTATGTGAGGCAAAACGCCTTTGCGATGGATGCCCGACATGCCCCAGACCCGTGAGACGATCCTTGAGACCCTGCGCACCATGACCCTGCCCGGCGGTGGCGATCTGGTGAGCCAGGACATGATCCGCGCCGTGCAGGTGCAGGGCAGCAAGGTGAGCTTCATCATCGAGGCGCCGACGCCCGAGGCCGCCCAGGCCATGGGCGGCGTGCGGCAGGCGGCAGAGACGCTGATCAGCAAGCTTGACGGCGTGGAGGCGGTGACCGTCGCGCTGACGGCCCATGGCCCGGCGAAACCCGCGCCGCAGCCGCAACAGGCGCCGCCAAGCCTGAAGGTCGGCGGCCATATGAGGCCGCAGGAAGGCTCCATGCGGCCCGCGGGCGTGCAACGCATCATCGGGATCGGATCGGGCAAGGGTGGCGTGGGCAAATCCACGGTGGCATCGAACCTTGCCGTGGCGCTGGCGCGGCTGGGGCGGCGGGTCGGCCTGTTGGACGCGGATATCTACGGGCCGAGCCAGCCGCGGATGATGGGGGTGAACAAGCGCCCGTCCTCGCCCGATGGCAAACGGATCATCCCGCTGCATGCCCATGGCGTCACCTGCATGTCCATCGGTTTCATGCTGCCCGAGGAGAAGGCCGTGGTCTGGCGCGGCCCGATGCTGATGGGCGCGCTGCAACAGATGCTGACGCAGGTGGAATGGGGGGAGCTGGATGTTCTGCTTGTCGATCTGCCGCCGGGCACGGGGGATGTGGCGATGACGCTGTGCCAGAAATCCGAGGTGACCGGGGCGATAGTGGTGTCGACGCCGCAGGACGTGGCGCTTCTGGATGCGCGCAAGGCGCTCAACATGTTCGAGACGTTGAAAACGCCGATCCTGGGCCTGATCGAGAACATGGCCGTCTATCATTGCCCCAATTGCGGGCACGAGGCGCATATCTTCGGGGAAGGCGGCGTGCGGGCCGAGGCCGAGAAGATGGACCTGCCGTTCCTGGGCGCGCTGCCGATCGATCTGGACACACGCATCGCCGGCGACAGCGGGACGCCGATCGCGGCGGGCGACGGGCCGATGGCCGAGGCCTATGCGAGCCTTGCGAAACGATTCATCGACGGTGGAATGGCCTGAACAGGCCCCACCGCGACGCGGGATTGCGCCCCACGGAGGGTGATTCGCGCTTGAAAAACAAGAACAAAACGTGACCCTGCGGAAGGCGCGGGAGATTTTGGGAAAAATCTTCCACCATCCCCCACTTTCCTCCCCCGGACATCGTGGACCCCATATCATGGGATTTTGCACCATTGTAGCACAACATGGGGCGTTGGGGCCGCCAGCGCGACCACTAGATGCTGTGTTTGGGAGGGGCAAAAATCAATGTATTGGGATAAAGTGGAGTAAAAAGGTGTTGATTGGGAAAGTGTCCCATGAGACAACAGGTCATCGGCAACGAGACAACAAAAACGGATCGCAAAGATCTGAACCAAGAACAAAAACAAGGCAGGTTCATACAGGCATCTCATTCGCCGAAACGAAGAGATCCGGCGCGTAAACGAGCAGACATCCCCCCCAGGTAGTTTGCGTAGCCGGACACCCCAGAAATGGGACGAGGGCGGCGGTTGAGGAGTGGCAGCTTCCTCAACCGCCGTTTCCATTTCGGGAACAGTAATTACGGCCACGATGTGGCGAAATTGAGGCGCAAGGGACGTGGATACGCGGTTTCAGGGCACCAATGTGTGCAAGGTGGATGGAAAGGGCCGGGTGTCGCTCCCGGCCAAATTCCGTCGTGCCTTGCAGGCCGAGGACGCCGCCTGCGGACCTGGAGATACGCCGCGCCTCTATGTCGCCTACGGCAACCCCATGAATGATTTCGTCGAGTGCCTGTCGGGCAATGCCTATGACGCGCTCGACCGGCGTATTCAATCCATGCCCGAGGGTGAGGAAGAGCGCGAAGTTCTTGAAATCCTGTTCTATTCGCTGTGCGACGAGGTGCAGGTGGACGATACCGGCCGCTTCGTGCTGCCGGGCCCCGCCCGCGAAAAGCTGGCGCTGGATGGCGAGGCCGTCTTCCAGGGCAAGGGCACGAAATTCCACATTCTCAAGCCCGCCGACAGCGAAGCGTCCAAGGACAAGCTGGCCGCGATGCTGGCCAAGCTCAGCTCGGGCAAGGAGTTCTTCAATCCCGTTTCATTGGCCAACGTGCCCAAATCCAACCCGGTGACAGATGATGCCGAATGACAGACGCTTCCGCAGCCCCCCATATTCCCGTGCTCCTTGGGGCCATCCTCCGCGAAGTGGCGCCGGTTTCTGGTGTGTGGCTGGACGGAACCTTCGGCGCTGGTGGATACGCCCGTGGCTTGCTTGAGGGGGGCGCGGATCTGGTGATTGGGGTGGATCGCGATCCTCTGGCCTTCGAGATGGCAGCAGATTGGGCCGGGACCTTCGGGGACCGGCTTCGGCTTGTGGAGGGGACGTTCTCGACCCTCGATGAGCTGGCCGGTGAAAAGCTGGACGGCGTGACACTGGATCTGGGCGTATCGTCGATGCAGCTGGACCTGGCCGAGCGTGGCTTTTCCTTCATGCGCGACGGGCCCTTGGATATGCGGATGGGGCAGGCGGGGCTGTCGGCCGAGGATCTGGTGAACGAGGCCTCCGAAGCGCTTCTGGCCGATATCCTGTTCCACTATGGCGAAGAACGCGCGGCGCGCCGGATTGCCCGCGCGATTGTGGCGGAACGCGCCAAGGGGCGCATCAACTCCACCCTGCAACTCTCGGGTATCGTTGAGAAATGCCTGCCACGCAAGAAGCCGGGGCAGAGCCATCCCGCTACCCGCAGCTTTCAGGCGATCCGCATCGCGGTGAATGATGAGTTCGGACAATTGGCCGAGGGCCTGATGGCTGCCGAACGCGCGCTGAAGCCCGGTGGCAAGCTGGCCGTGGTGACGTTTCATTCCTCGGAGGACCGGATCGCCAAACGCTTCCTGGCCGAACGCTCCAGCACCGGGGGCGGCGGATCGCGGTATGCCCCCGAGGCCGCTGCGCAGATCCCCGGCTTTGCGCTGACGCCCCGCAAGGCCATCGCGCCAGACGAGGACGAGATTTCCCGCAACCCCCGCGCCCGGTCCGCGAAACTGCGGATCGCCAGGCGCACCGATGCGCCCGCCGTGCCTGTTGACCCGGCCAAACTGGGCCTGCCGCAGGTGGAGCTTTCCTGATGCGCCTTACCACGATCCTTGCCGCAATCCTCGTTATCGGTCTCGGCTACTGGGCCTATCATCAGACGATCCAGACCCATGTGATGCTGCGCGACGTGGATCGCCTGCAGCGCGACATCGCCAATGAACGCCAGCGGCTTGGCGTGTTGCGCGCGGAATGGGCCTATCTCAACCGGCCCGACCGGCTGCGCGAATTGGCGAACTTCAATTTCGACCGTCTGGGCCTGCTGCCGCTGGCGCCCGATCAATTCGGTGATGTGGCGCAAATCCCCTATCCGCGGCCGGTGCAGCAGGTTGAAGACCTGTTATTCGAAAACGCCTCCAACGCCGAGGAGGAGCCGCTATGAGCCCTCGCGTCCCCCTGCGCCCGCTGCCCCGCATCCTGGATGCACGCGAGCGGGGTGAAAACCCCGACAACGTAGAGAAGGAAAACCTACGCCTGCGCCATGAGGCGCAGCGGGACCGGATGCGCGTGCGCGCCGAAAGCCGCCTGCTTCTGGTGGCGATCTGCTTCATTCTGGCCTTCGGGGCGGTCGGCAGCCGCATGGCCGCGCTGGCCACGTCCGAGCCGACGGAGCCGCGCATCGTGGCCGAGGGCCCGACGATCCTGAACACGCGGGCCGATATCACCGACCGCCATGGCCGCATCCTGGCGACGAACTTCGCGACCAACGCGCTCTATGCCCACCCGCAAGACATCATCTATCCGCGTCAGGCCGCCGAAGGCCTCGCGGCGATCTTCCCGGAAATGGATGTCGAGGACCTGCATCGCCGCTTCACCTCCGGCGCGCGGTTCATCTGGCTGCGGCGCTATATCAGCCCCGAGCAGGAGCAGTTGGTGCACGATATCGGCTCGCCCGGATTGCTGTTCGGCCCGCGCGAGATGCGGCTGTATCCCAACGGCTCCATCGCCTCGCACATCCTGGGCGGCGCGAGCTTTGGCGAAGAGGCCGTGAACGCCGCCGAGGTGATCGGTGTGGCGGGTGTGGAGGCGCAGTTTGACGACGAGTTGCGCGACCCGTCCCGCGTTGATCCGCTGATGCTGTCGCTTGATCTGACGATCCAGGCGACGGTGGAGGAGGTGCTGGCGGGCGGTATGGCACTGATGAATGCCCACGGCGCGGCGGCGGTTCTGATGGATGTCCATACCGGCGAGATCGTGTCCATGGCGAGCTTGCCGGATTTCGACCCCAATGCGCGGCCCCGTCCGCTTCTGGAGGGCGATCAGGCCGACAGCCCGCTCTTCAACCGCTCGGTGCAGGGCGTCTACGAATTGGGCAGCGTGTTCAAGACCTTCACCATCGCCCAGGCGCTGGAACTGAACCTGTTCAACGTCTACGACATGATCGATACGACCGGGCCGCTGCGGATGGCCGGGTTCGCAATCCGCGATTTCTCGAATTACGGGCCGGAGCAAAGCGTCGCCGACGTGTTGATCCATTCTTCCAATATCGGCACCGCCCGGATCGCACAGGTGATCGGGGCGGAGCGGCAGCGCAGTTTCCTCGACGAACTGGGCCTTCTGGAACCGACACCGGTGGAGATGGTCGAGGCCGCGTCCGGCCGGCCGCTTCTGCCGCCGCGTTGGGGGGAATTGGCCACGATGACGATTTCCTATGGCCATGGCGTCTCCACCTCGCCGCTGCATCTGGCCGCTGCCTATTCCACGATCGTGAATGGCGGCACCGAGATCGAACCGACCTTGCTGCGCCGCGAAACGCCGCAAAACGGCCCGCGCGTGATTTCCGAGGCCACGAGCGCCGCAATGCGCACCCTGCTGCGCTCGGTCGTGACCGATGGCACCGCGTCGTTCGGCGAGGTTGAGGGCTATTACGTGGGCGGCAAGACCGGAACGGCCGATCTGCCGCGCCCGAATGGCGGCTATTACGAGGACCGCAACCTGAACACCTTCGCCAGCGCCTTCCCGATGGACGATCCGCAATATGTGCTGATCGTGACCTTGCAGGAGGCCGCCGAACTGAGCGGGCCCGAGCCGCGCCGCACCGCCGGCTGGACCTCCGTGCCCGTGGCCGCCGAGATCATCCGCCGCACCGCCCCGCTTCTGGGCCTGCGCCCGGACGTTGAACATCCCTTGGGTTTGCAGCTATCCAGCTCCTCGAATTGAGGAGGGGCGAGGATGCCTGAAAAAAGACTGTCCGATCTGGGTCTGACCCCGCAATCGGGCGGCGATGCGGTTGTTGATGGCATCACGCTCGATAGCCGCAATGTGGAGCGCGGGACGCTGTTCGCGGCCTTGCCCGGCACGCGGGTTCATGGCGGTGAATTCATCCAATATGCCTTGCGCATGGGCGCCGGTGCCGTTCTGACCGACCGGGCCGGGGCCGAGATCGCGGCGGCGGAACTGGCGGCATCCGATGCCGCCCTCGTCGTGGTGGAGGACCCGGCAGGTGCACTGGCCCATGCCGCCGCGCTGTTCTTCGGGGCGCAGCCCGAGACGATGGTGGCCGTGACCGGAACCAACGGCAAAACCTCCGTCGCCAGCTTCACCCGCCAGATCTGGGAGGCGATGGGCCTTGATGCCGTCAATATCGGCACAACCGGCGTTGAAGGCGCCTTTGCAGCACCCGGCATCCACACCACGCCCGAGCCCGTGACCCTGCATAAGGTGTTGTCGGACATGGCGCGCGCGGGCGTCAGCCATGGCGCGATGGAGGCCTCGTCCCACGGATTGGTGCAGAAGCGCATGGACGGCGTGCAGCTGGCCGCTGCCGCCTACACGAACCTGACGCAGGATCACCTTGATTATCACGGCACGATGGAGGCCTATTTCGGCGCCAAGCTGCGGCTGTTCACCGAGCTTCTCGGGGAGGACGGCGTGGCCGTGGTGAACCTGGATGACGATCACGGGGTGAGGGTGGCCGAGGCCTGCGCCGCGCGGGGGATCGAGGTGATGGGCGTGGCGCAGTATACCGACGCCGCGCTGAAGATCACCGGGCGGCGGATCGATGAAACCGGGCAGGATGTGCTATTCCGCTGGCAGGGCGGAGCGGGGCGGCAGGTGCGCCTTGATCTGATCGGCGCGTTCCAGGCGATGAACGTGCTGACGGCGGCCGGATTGGTGATTGCGGGCGGCGAGGATCCCGATGCGGTCTTCGCCGTCTTGCCGAAAATGCAGGGCGTGCGGGGCCGGATGCAGCTGGCCGCGCGGCGCAGCCACGGCGCGCCGATCTATGTTGATTATTCACATACGCCGGATTCTTTGGAAGTGGCATTGAAGGCATTACGGCCCCATGTTCTGGGCCGTTTGATCGTTGTTTTCGGGGCCGGAGGCGACCGGGACCGGGGCAAGCGGCCCCTGATGGGCAAGGCGGCGGCGGACCATGCCGATGTTGCAATAGTGACAGACGACAACCCCCGTTCGGAGGATCCGGCCACCATTCGTGCCGCCGTTTTGGGGGGGTGCCCCGACGCCAACGAAGTGGGCGACCGCGCCGAGGCGATCTTGCGCGGCGTCGATCTGCTGGAGCCCGGCGATGCGCTTCTGATCGCGGGCAAAGGCCATGAAACCGGCCAGCAGGTGGGCGATGTCGTCTACCCGTTTGACGATGTCGAACAGGCCTCGGTGGCGGTAGCGGCCTTGGAGGGGGCAATTTGAGTTTTGCTTATCCTCGCATCGGATCATTAGCAGATCTAATGAAAGGAAATACCCGATGAGCCTTTGGGATGCCGCGACCGCCGCCGCCGCAACCGGCGGACACAGTGCCGGGGACTGGGCCGCGACGGGTGTCTCCATCGATACACGAACGTTGCAACCCGGCGACCTGTTCGTGGCCCTGGCCGCCGAGCGCGATGGGCACGATTTCGTGGCCCAGGCCCTGGAGGGCGGCGCGGCGGCGGCGATGGTTTCGCGCATCCCGGAGGGCGTGGACGCCGCGCGCTGCCTTGTGGTCGACGATGTTCTGCCCGCGCTGGAGCGCCTGGGGATCGCCGCGCGGGCGCACACGGCGGCGAAAGTGATCGCCATCACCGGCTCCGTCGGCAAGACGACGGCCAAGGATATGTTGCGCAAGGCGCTGGAGGGGCAGGGCAACATCCATGCCGCCGTGGCGTCCTACAACAACCATTGGGGCGTGCCCCTGACGCTGGCGCGGATGCCGGCGGACACGGATTTCGCGGTGATCGAGATCGGGATGAGCGCGCCGGGCGAAATCGCGCCGCTGACCCGCATGGCGCGGCCCCATGTGGCGCTGATCACCACGATTGCGCCCGCCCATCTTGAGGCATTCGGCGTGATCGAGGGGATCGCCCACGAAAAGGCCTCGATCTACGAAGGGTTGGAGCCGGGCGGAATCGCGATTGTGCCCGTGGATGTAGAGACGGCGCCGATCCTGCTGGCCAAGGCGGAAAGCTGCGCCGCGCGATGTCTGACCTTCGGGGAGGCGGAGACGGCGGATCTGCGGCTGACGGATATCCGGCTGAGCGATGAGGCGACGATCCTCCGCCTGTCGACGCCCGAGGGTGAGCGGCTGGTGAAGCTTTCGGTTTCGGGGCGGCACTATGCGGGCAACGCGGTCTGCGCGCTGGGCGCGGCGGAGGCGGCGGGTGCCGATCCGACGCGGGCGGCCATGGCGCTATCCCATTGGCAACCGGTGGAGGGGCGCGGCCAGCGGGAGCGCATCCAGCTGAGCCGCACCGACGATATTGCGATCGAGCTGATCGATGATGCATTCAACGCCAATCCGACATCGCTTGCGGCAGGGCTGGAGGTCCTGGCCGCCACCAGACCGGTGCGGGGCGGGCGACGGATCGCGGTGCTGGGCGATATGCTCGAACTGGGCCCGGACGCGGAGGCGATGCATGCGGAGGTGGCCGATCTGCCTTCGGTCGAGGTGATCGACGTAATCCATACCAGCGGGCCGTTGATGGCGCATCTGCGCGATGCCCTGCCGGGGGCCAGGCGCGGGCTGCACCGGGAAAGTGCCGCCGAACTCTGCCGTGAACTGCCCCGGACACTGCGCCCGGGCGACGTGGTTCTGGTCAAAGGCTCCAAGGGCAGCAAGGTCTCGCGCGTGGTTGACGCGCTCAGGAAACTGGGGCAGTCCGTTGATGGTCGAGGGTGAGGAAACCGCTAGATGTTGTATTGGCTGAATGAGCTGTCGGACGGCGGAGATTTCTTCAACCTGTTTCGGTACATCACGTTCCGGGCCGGTGGTGCGTTCTTCACCGCGCTGGTGTTCGGGTTCATTTTCGGCCGCCCGCTGATCAACCTGCTGCGCCGCAAATACAAGGGCGGCCAGCCAATCCGGGATGACGGCCCCGCGCATCATATCGAGACCAAGGCCGGGACGCCGACGATGGGCGGTTTGCTGATCCTGGCGGCGCTGACCTTGTCGACGCTCCTGTGGGCGCGGCTCGATAACCCCTATGTCTGGCTGGTCCTCGGCGTGACGGTCTGTTTCGGCCTGATCGGCTTTGCCGATGATTGGGCGAAGGTCAGCAAGAACAACAGCAAGGGCGTGTCGGGCTATGCGCGGCTGGGCGCCGGGTTTGCCATTGCGTGTGTCGCCGCCCTGATCGCGGCGCAGCTGCACCCCGAGGAATTGTCGAACCAACTGGCCTTTCCCGTGCTGAAGGATGTGTTGCTGAACATGGGGTGGATGTTCATCCCGTTTGCGATGATCGTCATCGTCGGATCGGCCAATGCGGTGAACCTGACCGATGGGCTGGATGGCCTTGCGATCATGCCGGTGATGATCGCGGCGGGGACGCTGGGTGTGATTGCCTATGCCGTGGGCCGGGTCGATTTCACCGAATATCTGGATGTGCATTACGTGCCGGGCACGGGCGAGCTCCTGATCTTTTCCGCCGGCCTGATTGGTGGCGGGCTGGGGTTCCTGTGGTACAACGCGCCGCCCGCGGCCGTCTTCATGGGCGATACCGGGTCGCTGGCGCTCGGCGGCGCGTTGGGCGCCATCGCCGTGACGACCAAGCACGAGATCGTTCTGGCGATTGTGGGCGGGCTGTTCGTGGCCGAGGCCGTGTCGGTGATCGTGCAGGTTCTGTACTTCAAGGCGACGGGCAAGCGCGTGTTCCTGATGGCGCCGATCCACCACCATTTCGAGAAGCAGGGCTGGGCCGAGCCGCAGATCGTGATCCGGTTCTGGATCATTTCCCTGATCCTGGCATTGATCGGGCTGGCCACGCTGAAATTGCGGTGAGCGGTGGCGCCGCCTGTCACATTGAGACGGCACAGCCGTCATTCGTTTGGTTGGAGGGGCGCGTGGTGCGGGCCGAGTGGCCTTGTGCCGGATCGGTGGGCCATGTGGCCGATGTCGGAGCCTCCGGCGGGCATATTCGGGGAACAAAGATGAGCACGGAGCGTGAGAGATGATCCCGGTCATGGGCTTCGAGGGGCAACGGATATTGGTGCTTGGGCTGGGCCGATCCGGCCTGACTGCAGCGCGGGCGCTTGAGGCCGGCGGGGCGGAGGTGGTGTGCTGGGACGACGGCGAGGCGGGCCGGGCGCGGGCCGAGGCCGAAGGCTTCCCGCTTCACGATCCGATGCGGGCGGCGGCGTTCGAGGACGTCGTGTGCCTGGTGACGTCACCGGGCATCCCGCATTTGTATCCGGCACCGCATCGGGCCATCGCGGCGGCGCTGGCGGCCGGTGTGCCGGTGGACAACGATGTGGGCCTGTTTTTCCGCTCGTTGGGGCAGGGCGACTGGGACCGGTTCGAAGTGGCGCCGCGGATCGTCGCGGTGACGGGGTCGAACGGGAAATCCACGACCTCGGCGCTGATCGCGCATATTCTGAAAGAGGCGGGCGTTGCCTGCCAGTTGGCAGGAAATATCGGGCGCGGGGTGCTGGATATCGATCCGCCCGTCGATGGCGGTGTTGTGGTGGTGGAGTTGTCGTCCTACCAGACCGAGCTGGCGCGCGCGCTGACGCCGGATATTGCCGTCTTCACCAACCTGTCGCCCGATCATCTGGATCGTCATGGGGGGATGGGGGGCTATTTCGCGGCCAAGCGGCGCCTGTTTGCGGAGGGTGGCCCGGAGCGGGCGGTGATCGGTGTGGATGAGGTGGAGGGGCAGTACCTGGCCGGGCAATTGTCCGAAGGGCCGGGGGACGGTCGGTTGATCCGCGTGGCCTCCCACAAGTTGAGCGGGCCGGGCTGGGACCTGGTGACGCGCAAGGGCTGGTTGAGCGAGATGCGCAAGGGACGGCAGGTGGCCTCCATCGACCTGCGCGGGGTGCCGGGGCTTCCCGGGGCGCATAATCACCAGAATGCCGCCTGTGCCTATGGCGTGTGCCGGGCGCTTGGCTTTGCACCGCGGGTGATCGAGGCGGCTTTCGCGAGCTTCGAGGGCCTGCCCCATCGCAGCCAGCGCGTGGCGGAGATCAACGGCGTTTCCTATGTCAACGACAGCAAGGCCACGAATGTGGATGCCGCCGTGAAGGCGTTGGGCGCGTTCAGGCGCATTCGCTGGATCTGTGGCGGGCTGGAGAAGGATGGCGGGATGGCCGCGCTGGCAGGAGCAATGGGCGATGTGGTGAAAGCCTATGTGATCGGGCGCGAGGCGGAGGCCTTTGCGCTCCATCTGGGCGATGTCGACGCCGAGATTTGCGGGGATATGGGCACGGCCGTTGCCCGGGCCGCGGCGGAGGCTGAGGCCGGCGATACGGTGCTTCTGGCGCCTGCGGCGGCGAGCTTCGACCAATATGACAGTTTCGAGGCGCGGGGCGCGGATTTCATCGCGCAGGTCGAGAAACTGGGCAGGTAAACCTTACCCGTCGACCGGACCCGACTGCTCCATGTGCGGGTTCCCCTCCATATCCGGGGCGCGCATCCCGTGGCATTCCATGGTCATTCCGGGCGCATCCCCTTCACCTTACGCAGCCCGGGTTCCTACTTCCCTCCCTGAAAGGAGGTTTCGATGACCAGGACATTCTCCCTTCTCGCCCTGTCGCTCGCGCTTGCAACGCAGGCCCATGCATTGGACCTCCAGGTCCCTGCCGCCGAAAGCCTGCACGTTTTGGCGCAATCCCAAACGTCGGGCACGGCCACGCCGGGTGTGGTGATACCGAACTGGCAGACCGTGCTGTCGGTCAGCCAGATCGAATTGCGGATCACGGGCGAGTCCGGGCCATGTTCCCAGCAGGCCGGCGCATGGCCGGCAAGCGGTCTCTGCTTCGATGTGATCATGCCGGATGGAGAAGTCCGCCGCTTCAACGAAGACCCTCATGTCGGCATCGAGAACCGTATCGAGGGTTATGAATTCGCCGGTGAAGACGTGATCCTTGTGGAACACGTCCAGACGGCCAATTACGTGTCGTGCATGCCGACCGGTCCCGCGGGTTGCCAGTTCGACCACTTTTTCCTGATCCCGCGATAGGCCGCTCCCGCATCGAATACCCCCGCCTGCATGTTTTGGGCGGCGCGCGTGCCCGTTTTCCCTAGCCCCGACGGCATTTTCGCGTTATTCTTGTTCGATAGACCCGGGACAACCCGGGCATGAGCAGAATTCGCGGCGGTCAACGTCGTATGAGGGCAAGGCAGGCGATCCATGACGGAAATGGCGCACGGCACAGTCGTTGTGCATACGGGCGACGCGGTTATTCCGCGATGGTGGGCCTCCGTGGACCGGGTCACGCTGGGATGTATCCTTGCGCTGTTTGCCATCGGTATTCTTCTGGGCTTCGCGGCCTCTCCCCCCCTTGCGGAACGAAATGGGCATGAGCCGTTTCACTATGTGATCCGTCAGGCCTTCTTTGGCGGTATCGCGTTGAGCGTCATGGTGTTGGTGTCGATGATGACCCCCACCACCGTGCGCCGCTGGGGCGTGGTCGGCTTTTTCGGGGCGGTGGCGGCGCTGGCGCTCCTCCCGGCCTTCGGGACGGATTACGGGCAGGGGGCAACGCGGTGGTATTCGCTCGGCTTCGCCTCGCTTCAGCCGTCGGAATTCCTGAAGCCGGTCTTCATCGTCTTCACCGCCTGGATGATGGCCGCGAGCCAGGAGGTGGCGGGGCCGCCGGGCAAGACCGTGTCGCTCTTCGTGACGGCTGTGATCGTCGCATTCCTCGCCCTCCAGCCCGATTTCGGGCAAGCGGCGTTGATCATCTTTGCGTGGTCGGTGATCTATTTCGTGGCGGGCGCGCCGATGCTGATCCTGGCGATCCTCTTGGGTCTGGTGGCGTTGGGGGGCGTGGCGGCCTATAATGGGTCAGAGCATTTCGCCCGCCGGATCGATGGGTTCCTGAGCGACGAGGTCGCGCCCAATACGCAGCTTGGCTATGCCACCGATGCGATCCGCGAAGGGGGCCTTTTCGGGACCGGTCTGGGGGAGGGCTCGGTGAAATGGACATTGCCCGACGCGCATACCGATTTCATCATTGCCGTCGCGGCCGAGGAATATGGGCTGGCTCTGGTGGGGCTGATCATTGCGCTGTACCTGACGATCACATTGCGCAGCTTCTTTCGCCTGATGAAGGAGCGCGACCCGTTTTCGCGCCTTGCGGGCACCGGGCTGGTGAGCCTTCTGGCGCTGCAGGCCTTCATCAACATGGGCGTGGCCGTGCGGCTTCTGCCCGCCAAGGGCATGACGCTTCCGTTTGTGAGCTATGGCGGCTCGTCCCTGATCGCGACGGGCATTGCCGTGGGCATGCTTCTGGTTTTCACACGGACCCGGCCGCAAGGTGACATTGCGGATCATTTGTTGAACCGAAACCGATAGGGCCACGGATAGGACATGTCTCAACCCCATCTCATCATCGCGGCGGGCGGCACGGGCGGGCACATGTTCCCGGCCCAGGCCCTGTCCGAGGCGATGCTGCGCAAGGGCTGGCGTGTCACCCTGTCGACCGATCCGCGCGGGGCGCGGTATGTCGGCGGCTTTTCCCATGCCGTTGAAATCCGGCAGGTCTCAAGCGCGACGTTCACGCGGGGCGGGGCCCTGGCCAAGCTGGCCGTGCCGTTCCGGATTTTCGGGGGCGTGCTAACGGCGACATTCCGGATGCTGCGCGAAAAACCCGACGTTGTGGTCGGCTTTGGCGGCTATCCGACGATCCCGGCCATGGCGGCGGCCACGATCACCCGGCGGCCGCGGATGTTGCATGAGCAAAACGGGGTTCTTGGCCGGGTGAACCGGATCTTTGCCAAACGCGTCGCCTACGTGGCTTGCGGCACCTGGCCCACCGAAGTGCCCGAGGGCGCGGTGGCCAAGCACACCGGCAACCCGGTGCGCGCGGCGATTGTGGAGCGGGCAGGGGCGCCTTACATGCCGCCGGGCGATTGGCCGATGAGCCTGCTCGTCTTCGGCGGATCGCAGGGCGCGCGCATCCTGTCGGATGTGGTGCCGGCGGCGATTGCGCTGTTGCCGGATCATCTGCGCGAGCATCTGCGGATTTCGCAGCAGGCCCGCGAAGAGGATGTGGATCGTGTTGTCGCGGCTTATGACGCCCTTGGTCTGCGCGCGGAGGTGGAGACGTTCCTGCACGACATGCCCACCCGGCTGGCCGAGGCGCAGCTGGTGATCTGCCGCTCCGGCGCGTCCTCGGTGGCCGATATCTGCGTGGTGGGCCGCCCGGCCATCTATGTGCCGCTGGCCATTGCGGTGCGCGATGAGCAATCGGCCAATGCCCGTGGCCCCGTCGATGCCGGGGCGGCCGCCCTGATGCCCGAGCGCCTGCTGACGCCCGAGGTTCTTGCCGAAACCCTGACCGCCATCCTGACCCAGCCCGATGCCGCCACCAAGATGGCCATTGCGGCGCTCAGCGTGTCCGTGCCTGACGCCACGGAACGTCTGGTTGCCCTTGTCGAAGGCCTGGCGCAGAAAGGATCATCATGAACGCCGCGGCCACCAAATTGCCGACTCAGCTTGGCCCGATCCACTTCGTGGGCATCGGCGGGATCGGCATGTCCGGCATTGCCGAAGTCTTGTTGAATCACGGCTATCAGGTGCAGGGCTCGGACCTGAAGCCATCGAAGATCACCGACCGTCTGGCCTCGCTCGGCGCGCGGATCTTCATCGGTCAGAAAGAGGAAAATCTTGAGGCGGCGGAGGTTGTGGTGATCTCTTCGGCGATCAAGCCGGGCAACCCGGAACTGGACGCCGCGCGTTTGGCGGGCCTGCCGGTGGTGCGGCGTGCCGAGATGCTGGCCGAGTTGATGCGCCTGCGCTCCAACATCGCCATCGGCGGCACCCACGGCAAGACGACGACCACCACCATGGTCGCCACGCTGCTGGACCACGGCGGGGTGGACCCCACGGTGATCAATGGCGGCATCATCCATGCCTATGGTTCCAATGCCCGTGTGGGGCAGGGCGACTGGATGGTGGTGGAGGCCGATGAGAGCGACGGCACCTTCAACCGGCTGCCGGCCACCATCGCCATCGTCACCAACATAGACCCCGAGCATATGGAGCATTGGGGCAGTATCGAGAACCTGCGACAGGGCTTCCTTGATTTTGTGTCCAACATCCCGTTCTACGGGCTGGCGATCTGTTGCACCGATCACCCGGAAGTGCAGGCGCTGGTGGGCAAGATCACCGACCGGCGGGTGGTGACGTTCGGCTTCAACGCGCAGGCCGATGTGCGGGCGATCAACCTGACCTACAAGGGCGGGGCCGCGCATTTCGACATTGCGCTGCAGGCCGATGACATGGTGATCGAAGGCTGCCGCCTGCCGATGCCGGGCGATCACAACGTCTCCAACGCGCTGGCGGCCGTGGCCGTGGCCCGCCATCTGGGCATGAAGGGTGACGAAATCCGCGAAGCGCTCGATGGATTCAAGGGCGTTAACCGACGGTTTACCAAAGTCGGCGAAGTTGGGGGCATTACGGTGATCGACGATTACGGTCACCACCCGGTGGAAATCGCCGCGGTTCTCAAGGCCGCGCGACAAGCATCAGAGGGCCGCGTCATCGCCGTGCATCAACCTCACCGCTATTCCCGGCTGCATTCGCTGTTCGATGATTTCTGCGGCTGTTTCTCCGAGGCCGACGTCGTTGCGATTGCCGAGGTCTATGCGGCGGGCGAAGACCCGATCGAAGGCGCGTCGCGGGACGATCTGGTGGCGGGCATGATCCGTCATGGCCACCGCCATGCCCGCGCGATCCTGGATGAAGACGACCTGGAGCGCCTGGTGCGCGAACAGGCGCGACCGGGTGATATGGTCGTTTGCCTGGGCGCCGGGACAATCAGCGCCTGGGCCAACGGGTTGCCCGACCGGCTGGCCGATCTCGAAAAACGCGTGGTGGGGGCATGAGCCTCGCCCTGATACTGGCCTGCCTGTGGGTCGTGGCCTCGGCCATCGTGGCGATGCTGCCCTACCGGATGCAATTCCCGCCGGGCATCGCGCTTCTGATCCTGTCGGTGCCGATGCTGATCTTCGTGGGCTATAGCCATGGATGGCTCTGGGTGGCCATTGTCCTGATCGCGGTGATCTCGATGTTCCGTAACCCTTTGCGATATTTCGCAAAACGCGCAATGGGAAGACAGACCTGATGCCGGTGTCCCTGATCCTCGCCTGTATCTGGGCGCTTCTGGCTTGCGCCGCCGCGATGGGCCCGCAACGCTACCACTGGACCGCCGCGTGGCTCCTAATCGTGACCGGCATCCCGCTGGTGGGCTGGGTCACGTATCAGACCGGCCCGTTTTGGGGCCTGATCGTGCTGGCCGCGGGCGCATCGGTCTTGCGCTGGCCGCTGATCCGCGCCGTGCAGGGGATGCGCCGGGCTGTTCAGGGCGCTGACGATCAATCATGAGCGACCTGCCGATCGCACGCGGGCGGCTGACGCCTGATCGTGACTTGTCATCGCTGACGTGGCTGCGCGTGGGTGGGCCTGCCGATTGGTTGTTTCAGCCTGCTGACGTGGATGATTTATCCGGCTTCCTGAAGGCGCTCGACCCGGCGATCCCGGTCTTTCCCATGGGCGTCGGCTCGAACCTGATCGTGCGGGATGGGGGCCTGGCCGGTATTGTCATCAAACTGGGCCGCCCCTTCATGGATATAGAGATCGATGGGGATCGGGTCATCGCGGGGGCAGCGGCGCTGGACGCCCGCGTGGCACGTGATGCGGCGGCCGCGGGCCTTGATCTGACATTCCTGCGGACGATCCCGGGCTCCATCGGCGGGGCGTTGAAGATGAATGCAGGGTGCTATGGGTCATATCTTGCCGATCATTTTGTCGGCGCCGAAGCCGTGCTGCGGGACGGCACGCCGGTAACGCTCGGCGCGGATGACGTCACCTTCACCTACCGCCAGACCGACATTCCGGACGGCGCGACCATCACATCGGTGACCTTGCGCGCCGAAAAAGGTGACCCCGCCGCGCTGACCGAAAAGATGGATGACCAGCTCGCCAAACGCGATGCAACCCAACCCACAAAGGAGCTGACGGCCGGATCGACCTTCCGGAACCCCGCCGGATTTTCCTCAACCGGGCGGGCGGACGACACCCATGACCTCAAGGCTTGGAAGGTTATCGATGAGGCCGGGATGCGGGGTGCCACGCGGGGCGGCGCGCAGATGTCTGAGATGCATTCCAACTTTCTGAT
Organism: uncultured Roseicyclus sp.; assembly: GCA_947494975.1. Taxonomy (GTDB): domain Bacteria; phylum Pseudomonadota; class Alphaproteobacteria; order Rhodobacterales; family Rhodobacteraceae; genus Gymnodinialimonas. The sequence goes on from CANLXA010000002.1 coordinate 989,073, forward strand.
CAACAAGGGTGGCGCATCTGCCGCAGATCTGGAGGGATTGGGCGAAGAGGTCAGAAAAAGGGTTTTCGAGACCCAAGGCATAGAATTACAATGGGAAATCATGCGGGTGGGCAGACCGTCCCGCGTGGAATAACGGCAAGGCCCCGCAAAAAGCGGGGGAAATCGATCCGGCGGGCACGTATCCGCAGGGCAGTTTGAGGACCAGGTGGTGGCAGGGTTGAGCAGCCTCCCATCCCGTGTCGTCGTCTTGATGGGCGGCCCCTCCGCTGAGCGGGAGGTGTCGCTGAGCACCGGTAAAGGGTGCGCCGAGGCGTTGCGCGGTGAGGGATTTGACGTGATCGAGGTGGATCCCGGGCCCTTCGGGACGGTGCCCGGCCTGTCCGAACGCTTGTCCGATATCCAGCCCGATGTGGTGTTCAACGCGCTGCACGGACGCTGGGGCGAGGATGGCTGCGTGCAGGGCGTTCTGGAATGGCTGCGGCTGCCATATACGCATTCCGGTGTCCTGGCCTCGGCGCTGGCAATGGACAAGGCGCGGGCCAAGGACACGTTCCGCGCCCATGGCCTGCCGGTCGTCAACAGCATCATCGCACCCAAAGCCCAGGTCTGTGCCGAGCATGTCATGGCCCCGCCCTACGTGGTGAAGCCGAACAACGAAGGGTCGTCGGTGGGGGTGTATCTGGTGCATGAGGCCGCAAACGGCCCGCCACAACTCTCCGATGACATGCCCGATGAGGTGATGGTGGAGACCTTTGCGCCGGGTCGCGAACTGACGACAACGGTTCTGGGCGACCGGCCCGGAGATCCCGGCGCGTTGACCGTCACCGACATCCTGACGGACGGCTGGTACGATTACGACGCCAAATACAAGCCCGGCGGCTCGCGCCACGTTATCCCCGCAGAGGTTCCGCAGCAGATCTTCGACGCCTGTATGGACATGGCCGCCCGAGCCCATTCGGCGCTTGGATGCAGGGGCGTCAGCCGCACCGATTTCCGCTGGGACGAGAGCCGGGGGCTCGACGGGTTGATCATCCTGGAAACCAACACCCAGCCCGGGATGACGCCCACATCCCTGACGCCGGAGCAGGCCGAAGCCATGGGGATGTCCTTCGGCGCGTTGTGCCGCTGGCTTGTGGAGGACGCTTCATGCGACCGTTGATTGCCCGCCGCCCCGCCGGGCACACCGCCTTGCCTGCCGCCCATGATCCGGCACCCTCCAAGCTCAGCTACCGGGTCACGAGGCTCTGGCTGACACCGATCTTTCGCAAGGCGCTCAATATCGGGCTGCCGCTATTTGTGCTGTTTGCGGCCGTGTCGTGGTATCTGAGCGATGACAGCCGGATCGACGGGCTGTTCGAGGCCGCCTCCGAAATCCGCCGCGAGATCGAGAACCGGCCTGAATTCCGCGTCAACGTGCTTGGCATCGATGGCGCGGGCGAGGATGTGACGGAAGAGGTTCGGGCCGCCCTGGCGCTCGACCTGCCGATGTCCTCCTTCGATCTGGACCTGGATGAGTTGCGGGGCCGCCTTGAGGCGCTGCCAACGGTGCGCGCCGCGGATCTGAGGATCCAGTCGGGCGGCTATCTGGCGGTGCGCATCGATGAGCGCGAGCCCGCCGCCCTGTGGCTGACCCATGAGGGGTTGAGCATCATCGATGAGGAAGGGCATTTCATCGCCGGGTTCGGTACGCGCGAGCTTCCGGCCCCGCTGCCGCTTCTGGGCGGGGAAGGGGCGAACGATGCCGTGCCCGAGGCATTGGCGCTGATCCGTGCCGCAGCCCCCCTGGGGGCCCGGGTCCATGGCCTGGTGCGGATGGGCGAGCGCCGCTGGGACGTCGTGCTGTCCAACGGCACGCGGATCTTGCTGCCCGAGACGGGGGCCTACGCGGCGCTCGACCGGGTGCTGGCGCTCCATGACATGGGCGAGATCCTGTCACGCGACGTGACGGTGGTGGATTTGCGCAACCCCGGTCGGCTGACCGTGCGGTTGACGGATGCGGCCTTGGTTGAATTGCGGCGGATCAGATCGCTGACTGCCGATGGCACGAATGGGGACGAACGCGGATGACACTGCTTTACCAGACTCAACGGGCAATGCGGGCCAAGCGGCAGGAGGCGATGCGGCGCGGGGTGATCGCCGTGCTCGATATCGGCACCTTCAAGGTCGGCTGCCTGGTGCTGCGCTTCGACGGGGTTCAGGTGGAGGAAGAGGGCATCGGCGCGATGGCGGGCCAATCGGCGTTCCGGGTGATCGGTGCGTCCACGACCCGATCCCGTGGCGTGAAATTCGGCGAAATTGACACTGTGCAGGAAACCGAGCGCGCGATCCGCACGGCGGTTCAGGCGGCCCAGAAGATGGCCAATGCCCGCGTCGACCACGTGATCGTGTCCCTGTCCGGTGCGCGCCCGCGAAGCTACGGCCTGACCGGGGATGTGGACTTGCAGACGGGCCATGTGCAGGACCACGATATCGGCCGGGTTCTATCGGTCTGCGACATGCCCGATATCGGGCCGGGCCGGGAAGTGTTGCATGCGCAGCCGGTGAATTTCTCGCTCGATAACCGCACCGGCCTCAGCGATCCGCGCGGCCATGTGGGCAACCGCCTGTCGGTCGACATGCACCTCCTGACGGTGGATGGCGGTGCGCTTGAGACGTTGCTCCATTGTGTGAAGCGGTGCGATCTGGAGCTTGCGGGCCTGGCCGCCGCGCCCTACGTCGCCGCGATGTCCTCGCTGGTGGAGGATGAGCAGGAACTTGGCGCCGCCTGCATCGACATGGGTGCCGGGGCCACGTCGTTTTCGATCTTCATGAAGAAGCACATGATCTTTGCCGATACCGTGCGCATGGGCGGGGCCCATGTGACCCAGGATATCAGTCAGGGCCTGCAGATCCCCATGACGGATGCCGAGCGGATCAAGACCAAGTTCGGCGGCCTCGTGGCCACGGGCCTTGATGATCGCGAGATCATCGAGCTGGCGTCGGATACCGGCGATTGGCACCACGACCGCCGCACGGTGAGCCGGGCCGAGCTGATCGGCGTGATGCGCCCGCGTGTGGAGGAAATCCTCGAAGACGTGCGCGCGCGGCTGGATGCGGCAGGCTTCGAGCATCTGCCGTCGCAACGCATTGTCCTCACTGGTGGTGGGTCACAGATCCCCGGCCTTGACGGGCTGGCATCGCGGATCTTGGGCAATCAGGTGCGCCTTGGGCGGCCCATGCGGGTCGCGGGCCTGCCGCAGACAGCTTATGGGTCCGCGTTTTCGGCCTGTGTCGGCCTCGCGCTTTTCGCGGCGTCCCCGCAAGACGAATGGTGGGATTTCGACCTGCCCGCCGACCGCCTGCCCGCGCGGTCCATCCGCCGCGCGGTGAAGTGGTTCAAGGACAATTGGTGATCAACGGCGCGCCCGGCGGCGCATGAATGCCAGGCCACCCAGACCTGCCAACAGCAACGCGCCGCCCGCCGGTAGGGGTACGGGAGCAGGCGGCGGCAGCGTCCCGTCATCGTAGATATAGGTCAGCTCAATCGAGTAATTCGCCGAATACCTGGTGTAAGATTCCGTTACACATGCGGTGATCAAGGCAATGCCGTTTGGATCGCAACTGGCGGAGACCCGAATTGATGGTTCGAAGTATGGCGTCAGCTGCACAGGCCCGCCGTTTTGGAATCCAGCAAGATCCGACGCCGATGTGTATTCTTGTACTCGGGTCATGTTGCGTTCGATTCGGGGGTCAAGTCCATTAAAGACCCTGCCGTCGACGCTAAGCGCGCCCCGTTCATTTCCATTCCCTTCCTGCGACGCTTGGGCAAAGCGTGTGGCTCCAAACGTCCCGTTGGGGTCAATGACCCCGAACAGTATCTCTAAGCTGGCACCGCCGAAGCCGCTTTCACAATCGGAATTGAATCCCGAGTCCGCACAGCGAAAATCAACCTCGATCCGGTCACCACGACCGTGCCGCGCGCGGTAAGTCAGTTCCACCCGCTCCAGCGTTCCCAGGCTGGCATCAAAGCTGTCGGCATAGAAAATATCGTTGGCGTCGGTGTCGAGCACGCTAATGCTATCCTCTCCATACAGGCGGCCGACGTCAAACGGGGGTAGAACGTCGAAGGAATACTCGTTCACATGTGACCCGAAGTGGGTTTGCGTCATCGAAACGGGCACGGCAGCGGCCTGACCTGCAGCGCCCATCGCCAGTGCGGCGGCCAGCAGGGTTCGTGTGGGCCACTTGCGGGCCGGTTGGACATGAACAGACATGGCGGCGTGATCCCCGGTTTGGTTTTTTGTTTGCCGAAGCATGGTTAACGGAGGTGACGGTGCGGACCATCGTCATATGACGATGGCGGCGGCCAGCCTTGCGCTTCGGGATCGCCTGTCCGGCCGTTGCCGTCCCCTCCATCTTGGGTGGGTACGCTAAATAGCCGCATTTCCCCCGCCAAACCGGCCACATTTCGCGCATTCTGCCGATTTTCCGCGTGACGGCGGGGCGAGATGGCGTTAGTCTGTTTGGCAATAAAAGAGGCAGATATGGCGATCCGACAAAAGATCGGGGGCCCGGACAAGAAACAGGCGGACAGTATTCATGACTCTCAATCTTACCATGCCCGACGCTCAGCCCGAGCTTAAGCCGCGTATCACCGTATTTGGCGTTGGCGGGGCAGGCGGCAACGCCGTTAATAACATGATCGATCAGCAGCTGGATGGCTGCGAATTCGTGGTCGCCAACACCGATGCCCAGGCGCTGGCGCAATCCCGCGCCCATAGCCGCATCCAGATGGGTGCGCGCGTGACCGAAGGGCTTGGCGCAGGGGCCCGGCCCGCCGTTGGCGCAAGTGCGGCGGAAGAATCGATTGAGGAAATCGTCGATCACCTGGCGGGTGCCCACATGGCGTTCATCACCGCCGGGATGGGCGGCGGCACCGGCACCGGCGCCGCGCCGATCATCGCGCAAGCGGCCCGGGAACTCGGCGTTCTGACCGTCGGCGTCGTGACAAAGCCGTTCCAGTTCGAAGGCGCCAAGCGGATGCGGCAGGCCGATGAGGGCATCGAGGCTCTGCAAAAGGTTGTCGACACGCTGATCATCATTCCCAACCAGAACCTGTTCCGGCTGGCGAACGAGAAAACCACCTTTACCGAAGCCTTCAGCCTGGCGGATGATGTTCTGTACCAGGGTGTGAAAGGTGTGACCGATCTGATGGTGCGCCCCGGCCTGATCAACCTCGACTTCGCGGATGTCCGTGCCGTGATGAACGAGATGGGCAAGGCCATGATGGGCACCGGCGAGGCAGATGGCGACAACCGCGCCCTGCAAGCCGCCGAGAAGGCCATCGCCAATCCGCTGCTCGACGAAATCAGCCTGCGCGGCGCGCGCGGTGTGCTGATCAATGTAACCGGTGGCTACGATCTGACCCTCTTCGAGCTGGACGAGGCCGCCAACCGCATCCGCGAAGAGGTGGATCCGGAGGCCAACATCATTGTGGGCTCAACGCTCGATACCGACATGGAAGGCCAGATGCGCGTCAGCGTTGTGGCTACAGGGATCGACGCGGTGGAGCAGGCCGAAGCGCCGATGCCCGCCCGCCATTTGGCCGCGGCCGCCGCGGCGATGGCCGCCGCGTCGGAATCTGCGGTGGACGATGCCGCCGCAGCCGAGCCGGAATTGGCCGACGACGGGGTCGAAAACGCGCCCGAACCGTCGCTGTTCGAAAGCTTCGACGCCGGAGCGGAAGTGGCCGAAGATCTGGGCGCCGATGACGTGCCGGCCCCGGCCTATCAGCCCGCACCGGCCCCGGCTCCCGCTCCGACGATGCAGCACGCTGCGCCGACCCGCGCCCAGATGGCCGCGGATGCCCAGGCCGGATACGTCGCGCCCAAGGCAGGCGCGGCCGGGTCCCCCACGCCCGAGGCTCTGGCCCGTCTGCGTGCAGCGATCCAGCGCGATACGCCGCGTCCGCAACCGATGGCGGCCGCACCGGATGCCGGACCTGCCGGAGGTGAAACGGCGCAGCAGAAGCGCGGGTTCGGGATCAATTCCCTGATCAACCGGATGACCGGAAGTGCCGATGATGGCCCGGCACCGGTGGAGCGCCGCCAGCCGCCGATGGCCGCGGCGCCCACACCGGCAGCACCGCCGCGTTCCATCGACGATGGCATCGTTGACCCCGATCAGGAGCGGATCGAAATTCCCGCCTTCCTCCGGCGTCAGGCGAACTGAATCCGAATCACAATCCAGATGAAAGGGCCGGTCAATGACTGGTCCTTTCTCTTTTAATTTCAGATATTTAGGATCATTTGCTCAAGTATTGGGCGATTTCCCGCCGACGCCGCAAGCCATTGTTGCAGCACGTCATAAAGGTTGAGTTGCCCCTTCCGCCATGCCCCGGTAACCCCATATCAAGCGGTAAACCGATGTTAACCACCTTGGGTGGAGACGGGGCCGCCACCCGGCAGAGCGTCTTGACGCAATAGGCGCGCGGGGAACGAGTTGGGACAGGACATGCGGGCAGTAATCTGATGCAGGCAACACTCCGAACAATGGTATCCTTTGTGGGCGTTGGCCTGCATTCGGGCCGTCCGGCCCGGGTCAGCTTGCTGCCCCAGGCCGCCAATGTCGGGATCTGGTTCCGCCGTACGGACCTCGATGATGCCGAGATGATCCCCGCCCGCTACGATCTGGTTCCGCAAAGCCGCCTGTGCACCAGGCTGATTGCCGAGGATGGCACCGAGGTGTCGACCGTTGAGCACATCATGGCAGCGCTGGTGGGATCCGGTATTCACAATGCCCTGATCGAAGTGGACGGCCCCGAGCTTCCGATCCTCGATGGCTCCGCCGCGCCGTTTGTGCGCGGCATTCTGGATGCGGGCATCCAACGCCAGTCCGCGCCGATCTATGCCCTCGAAATCCTGCAGCCCGTGCGGGTGGAGGAGGACGGTGCCTGGGCCGAACTGACCCCGGCGGACGGGCTCGAGATGGATTACACCATCGATTTCGACGACGCCGCGATCGGCCGTCAGCAACGGATCGAAAATCTGGCCAATGGCCGCTTCGTGCGCGAATTGTGTGACAGCCGCACATTCTGCCGCCGCTCGGATGTCGAGATGATGCATCAGGCGGGCCTGGCCCTTGGCGGCACATACGACAATGCCGTCGTGGTGGATGGCGACGCGGTGCTGAGCCCCGGCGGCTTCCGCCACGCCGATGAGGCGGTGCGCCACAAGATGCTGGACGCGCTTGGCGATCTGGCGCTGGCAGGGGCGCCCATTCTGGGCCGCTATACCGGCTATCGCGCGGGCCACATGATCACCAACCAGCTTTTGCGCGCGCTGTTTGCCAAGCCCGGCGCGGTGCGTCTGGTGGAATGCACCAGCAACCAGGCCGCGCGCTTGCCGGGTGTCGGTGTCAAAACCGCCGATCTGGCCCATGTGGCCTGAACCACGCGCTTGACACACATTTCCGCGAAGGCTGCCCGTGGGATCGTTGAGGTGTTTTGCCTGCAAAAGGAATGTGCTAAACGCTGCTTAAGACGGGCCCGAACAGGGTCAGAAGATTGGGTTTGAGGCTTTATCGCATGAAACTGTCCCCCCTCCGACTGACCCGGGTTCGGCTGTCCGGTACGGCCCTGATCCTGACGCTTGCGCTGGCTGGCTGCGGTGGTGGCGGCGGTGGTGGCCTGTTCGGGGGCAATGGCGGCGGCCTGTTCGGGGGCGGCTCCGGCGGCGGCGGCGGGTTCTTTGCAAGCCGCGGCTCCAACGTGCCGCTGGAAGAGCTTGATGCCGAAACCATCTACCGCCAGGCCGAGTTCGAGCTGGAGCGCGGACAGCCGGATAATGCCGCGGCGTTGTTCATCGAAGTGGAACGTCTGCACCCCTATTCGGAATGGGCGGAACGCGGGCTGATCATGGCGGCGTTCTCCTACCATGAGGACGGCGATTACGAGGCCGCGCGCGTGGCCGCGCAGCGCTACCTTGATTTCTATCCGGGCAACGAAGATGCGGCCTATGCGCAGTACCTTCTGGCGCTCAGCTATTACGACCAGATCGATCAGGTGGGCCGCGACCAGGGCGTGACCTATCAGGCCTTGCAGGCGCTGCGCGTCGTGATCGAACGCTATCCCGACAGCGAATATGCCCAGGATGCGATCCTGCGCTTCGATCTGGCCTTCGATCATCTGGCGGGCAAGGAAATGGAAGTGGGGCGCTACTACCTGCGGCGCGAACATTATACGTCGGCCATCAACCGGTTCCGGGCCGTTGTCGAAGACTTCCAGACCACCACCCACACGCCCGAAGCGCTTCTGCGTCTGGTCGAGGCCTATCTCGCCCTTGGCCTGACCGATGAGGCGCAGACAGCCGGTGCAATCCTTGGCTACAACTTCCGCTCGTCGCCGTTCTACGACGATGCCTTCCGGCAGTTGAACGGGCAGGGCCTGGCACTGGAAGCAGCGGGCGAGAACTGGCTGCGTGAGGTTTGGCAGCAAACGGTGCGCGGCGACTGGTTGTAACGGCCTTGACCCCGGCTTTGGGTTAAGGAACACCCTGTCCCATGCTGCGCCATCTCGATATCCGCGACATGCTGATTATCGACCGGCTGGAATTGGCGTTCCAGCCTGGCCTCAACGTGCTGACCGGTGAAACCGGCGCCGGCAAATCCATCCTTCTCGACTCGCTCGGCTTTGTACTTGGCTGGCGTGGCCGCGCCGATCTTGTGCGTGCAGGTGCTGCGCAGGGGGAGGTTGTGGCCGAGTTCGAGATCGGCGACGGGCATCCGGCCCGCACCATCTTGGAAGACGCAGGCCTGCCCGTTGCCGATGAGTTGATCCTGCGCCGGATCAACACGCCGGAGGGGCGCAAGACGGCTTGGGTCAATGACCGGCGCGTGTCCGGTGATGTCCTGCGGGCGCTGTCCGATGTGCTGGTGGAACTGCACGGCCAGCAGGACGATCGCGGCCTGCTGGACCCGAAGAACCACCGGGCCATGCTGGACCAATTCGGCGATCTGGCCACGCTGCGGGATCAGGTGAAAACCGCCTGGCGGGGGCGGGCGGCGGCGGCGAAGGCGCTGGCCGATGCCGAGGTACGGCTCGCAGCGATGCGCGATGAAGAGGATTTCCTGCGCCACGCGGTGGCGGAACTGCAGAAGCTGGCCCCCGAACCGGGGGAGGAGGCGGAACTGGATGCCCGCCGCCGCCTGATGCAGAGCGCCGAAAAGATGCGTGAAGATATCGCGCAGGCGGTCACCGCCCTGGGCCTGAACGGTGCCGAAGGGGCGATGAGTGACGCGCAACGCTGGCTCGACGGTGTTGTGGAGCACGCAGACGGGCGGCTGGAATTGCCGCTGGCGGCGCTCGAACGCGCGCTGGTGGAACTGGGGGAAGCGCAGGCGGGCGTGGCAAGCTTCGTCGAGCGGCTGGAGTTCGACCCCGCCGAATTGGAGATGGCTGAAGAGCGGCTCTTTGCGCTGCGCGGATTGGCGCGGAAGCATGGCGTTCTGGCCGATGATCTGGCCGGGCTGGCCGATGATCTGACGGCGCGGCTGGAGGCCCTGGACGGCGGGGAGGCCGAGATAGCCGGTCTGATCGCGGCGCGGGACACGGCTGAGGCCGCCTATCAGGCCGCTGCTGCCCGTCTAACCACGGCGCGCCAAGGGGCGGCGCGGGATCTGGATGCGGCGATGGCCACGGAGTTGGCGCCCCTGAAAATGGAGCGTGCCGTGTTCGAGACGAAGGTTGAGGGCGCCGCGCCGGGGCCTGATGGCAGCGACGCGGTCACCTTCACGGTCGCCACGAATCCCGGCGCGCCAGCGGGTGCTTTGAACAAGATCGCTTCGGGCGGGGAGCTGTCGCGATTTCTTCTGGCGCTCAAGGTCTGTCTGACGGCGGATGCCGAGGATCTGACGATGATCTTTGACGAGATCGATCGCGGGGTAGGCGGGGCCACCGCCGATGCTGTGGGGCGGCGTCTGAAGGCCCTGGCCGAGGGCGGTCAGGTGCTTGTCGTAACCCATTCGCCCCAGGTCGCGGCCCTGGGGGCGCATCATTGGCAGGTGGCCAAAAGCGTTGAAGCGGATGTTACGCTCAGCCGGGTTATTCCGTTGGATGAAGACGCGCGGATCGATGAAGTGGCGCGCATGGTTTCGGGCGACCGGATCACCGATGCGGCCCGCGATGCGGCGCGCGCGCTTCTGAACGGCGTGGGCGAGACCTGAGCCATCCCCGACGCGGATATCACGCCGATCATGACGGTGATCTGTGCATTCGGAGAAGATGAAGCGGCCGTGGAAACGCTGAATTGAAGAACCTGAGGCTTTCCAAAGCCTTGCCGCTTCTCTACCACATTGGGAATACTCCGCCAGAGAGGCTGACGGCAGCGCGGCTGCGGCCCTCGGACAGGCACCGCCCACGCCAACCGCGCAGGAAAGCGAACCCACCCGTGGCCGAGACACCGCGCGGATATCTGCAGGCCCAGGCGCACCGCGCCGCAATGGGCGCGCGCGGGGCGTGGTCGCTTCTGCTCGAAAAGGGCCCGAGCCAGTTTCAATTCTGGCTGATCGCGTTGTTCATCGGGGTCTCCGCCGGGTTCGCTGCCCTGCTTTTTCGCAAGGCGATCAGCTGGTTGCAAGAAACGCTTTACGGCGTGGAGGATGTGCGAATGCTGCATTCCTTTGCGGAAAGCCTGCCGTGGTGGGTGATCTTGCTGATCCCCGTCGGCGGCGGGCTGGTTGTGGGTTTGATCCTGCATTGGTTCACCCCCGATGGGCGCGTCCGGTCGGTGGCCGATGTGATCGAGGGCGCCGCGCTGAATGAGGGGCGAGTGGAGGAGAAGGAGGGGCTGGCCTCGGCCCTTGCCTCGCTGATCACCCTGGGATCGGGGGGATCGTCGGGCCGGGAGGGGCCAGTGGTGCACCTGGCCGCCGTGATCTCGTCACGGATCTCCCGCTGGATCAACGCCGATGGGATTACCGGGCGCGACCTTCTGGGCTGCGCCGTGGCGGCGGCGGTGAGTGCTTCGTTCAATGCGCCGATTGCCGGCGCGATCTTTGCGCTTGAGGTGGTGCTGCGTCACTTCGCGGTTCACGCATTCGCGCCTATCGTTATCGCATCGGCTGCGGGCACAGTGATCAACCGCCTCGAATTCGGCGATGTGACGGAATTCATGTTGGCCGGTGACGGTATGCTGCGCTTCTATGTGGAACTGCCCGCCTTCCTGATCCTTGGCCTTCTCTCGGGCCTCGTGGCGGTCCTGTTCATGCGCGGCACGTTCTGGGCCGAAGATGTCGGCACCGCCCTGCAACGGCGCACCGGCCTGCCGCGTTGGTTGCGCCCGGCGGTGGCAGGGCTGCTTCTGGGCGGTATGGCGATCTGGTTTCCGCATATCATCGGCGTCGGGTACGAGACGACCTCCGCCGCGCTCACCGGTGAGCTGCTATTATGGGAGGCCGTTGTCTTTGCGATCCTCAAGGCGGCTGCCGCCGCGATTACCATCGCGGGCCGTATGGGCGGCGGCGTGTTTTCCCCGTCACTGATGATCGGGGCAATCACGGGGCTGGCCTTCGGGTTGGTGGCGACGGGAATTTTTCCCAACGTGTCCGGCTCCGAGACGCTCTATGCGCTGGCCGGGATGGGCGCGGTGGCCGCGGCGGTTCTGGGCGCGCCGATTTCCACCACGTTGATCGTGTTCGAGCTGACCGGCGACTGGCAGACAGGGCTGGCCGTCATGGTGGCGGTGTCGATGTCGACGGCGGTGTCGTCCAGGCTGGTGGACCGGTCCTTCTTCCTGACCCAGCTGGAGCGGCGCAACATCCATCTGGCCGCGGGCCCGCAGGCCTATCTTCTCAGCATGTTCCGCGTGGGCCGCGTGATGCGGCCGATGACCCATGAGAACTCCGCCCCCGAGGACCGGCTTCTGACTCTGATCGAGCAGGGGATTTTCACCGATACGCAATCGACGTTGGAGAGCGCCTTGCCGATTTTCGAGCGCACGGGGCTGGATTTCGTGCCGGTTGTGCAATTGTCGCCCACCGGCGGAGCCCCGGCCCTGGAGGGTGCGCTGTTCCATGTCGATGCGTTGAAGGCCTATAACCGGGCCCTGGCGGCGACGGCGGCGGAAGAACACAGCTAAGGGGTTCCGCCGGCACACACTTTCCCTTTGGCGAATGCGCCCTGTCGGGGCATGGTTAACGCCATGAGATATACTTGGCTTCTACCCCTCGTTTTCGCCTGTCTGACGATCGCAACCGCTGCCCACGCCCAAGGCGCTGCCGACCGGTTGCAGACGATCCTGTCACGGGTGCCGCTTGCCGCGCTGGACGGCGGGCAGGGCCCCATCATCGCCGGGTTCGGCAATGGTGATGCGGTGCGCTGGATCGCCGTGCGCGGGGCGCAGGCGGGCGTCAATGCCAACACGCCGAACCGGTTTGCCGCCCTGCGCTCCGCCCCGCCAAGCCAGCAGGCGATCATTGCCGCTACCCCGGACGAGGCCCTGCGGGCGGCCGTTGGCCTGCGCCCCGGGGATTGGGTGGACACGTTCGAAGTGACCCATGGCAATGTTCGCATGGGCGCGATGGATATCTTTCCCGACAGCGAGATGCGCCTGCGCGGCGCGCTCTATTCGCAGGGTTTCGCGGAGACAGAGCGCGGCGGCGCACCGGTGCTTTGGCAGGGTGACGCAGATTATCGCAGCAGCCCGGATCTCGTTGATCCGGCCAATCCCTTCGGCGGCGATATGGGGTTGCCATTGCGGATGGCGTTCAGCGGAAATCGTGCGATCTGGGCCACGGGCTGGCAGGCGTTGGACCTTCTGATGCAGCCCTCGGGCCAGACAATTGCCAGCCGCGCCGACGCGCAGGCAGTGATCGCCGGGTTGCGCCGGGTCGGCAACCTTGGTGCTCTCGTTTCGGTGCGTTGCTGGTTGCGCAACGGGGAAACGGTGCCGGTTGCCGGTGCAGAGGCTGGCCCGATCGAAGGTCTGGCGCTGGCCGATTACGCCAACCGCGAAACCGAAGGTGCCGCCATGGTGCTGCTGCTGGCCGATGCCGTCGATGCAGACGCCCTTGCCACCGGGCTGGGCGATGCCTGGCCGATCCTGAGCGATGTGGAAAGCCCGGCAGAGCCGGAGATCACCGCGGGTGGCGGCACGATCACGATCACCATCCGCTCAGACTGGGGGGCGGACGGTGCAGCCAGCAATGCGGGATATGAGGCGTTTCTGGCGGCGTTGAACGGGGGACGGCTCGGGTTCCTGATCTCGCGCCACGTCGCGGCGGCCGAATAGCGCCCCGGGGACGGGCGAAAGGCCTAGAGCTTTTCCACCGCCACCCGGTCGCTGTAAAACGCGACGTGGCCGGCAATCTGGGACACCTGATCAAGCGGCGTCTCGTAGCTCCACGCCGCATCCACGATCTCGCCATCCGGCCCCGACACGGTGTAATAGGTCGCTGTACCTTTGTGCGGGCACCGCGTTGTGCTGTCGGTCTGTTCCAGGAAACTCATCCCGATATCTTCGCGCGGAAAATAGATCACCGGCGGGTAGGACCCTTCGGAGAGTTCCAGCGCATTCACACTTTCGCCAAGGACGGCGCCGCTGGCGCGCACAACCCAGGTTCCGGATGCCTTGCGGATCGTGATGTGGTCAGCCATGGGTCCCCTCCTCTTTTGTGAACGGCACTCTTACCCCGTGCGCAGAGGTCTGCACAAGACGTGTGACAGGTTCATGTCAGCTTGGGTCAGCTTAGATTGCCGCGCAGGCCGCCCGCAGCCAATCGGCGGTGTCACCATGGCCATCAGCCTCCAGGCGTGGCGTGATTTTGGCAACGACATCGGCGTGATAGGCATTGAGCCAGTCGCGTTCCTCCGGGGCCAGCAGATCGGCCACGATCAACCGGCGGTCGATGGGTGCGAAGGTCAGCGTTTCAAACCCCAGCATTGTGCGATGGGCGTCCGCGCCCGCAGGCGCCTCTACCACATGGATCAGGTTCTCGATCCGGATGCCAAAGGCCCCCTCACGGTAATAGCCCGGTTCATTGGACAGGATCATGCCCGGCTCCAACGGGGCCTTGCCCGAGCGCGCCAGCCGCTGCGGCCCCTCATGCACGCTCAGATAGACGCCCACGCCGTGGCCGGTTCCGTGGTCGTAATCCCGTCCCGTCGCCCAGAGCGGAGCACGCGCCAGCGCATCCAGATGTGCCCCGGCAACGCCTTTCGGAAACCGCGCCCGGTGAATGGCGATCATGCCCTTGAGAACCAGCGTGAAGCAATCCCGCTCCTCCATGCCGACGTCGCCCACCGGCAGGGTGCGGGTGATGTCGGTGGTCCCATCCTCATATTGTGCGCCGCTGTCGATCAGGAACAGCTGTCCGGGCCGGACCGGCGCATTGGTATCCTCCGTCACGCGGTAATGCACGATCGCCCCGTTGGGCCCGGCGCCCGCGATGGTATCGAACGAGATGTCCTTCAAGGCGCCGGTTTGGGCCCGGAACGCCTCCAATTGCCTGGCGACGTCGATCTCCGTCAGGTTACCGCGGGGCGCTTCGGTATCAAACCAATGCAGGAATCGCGCCACAGCCGCCCCGTCGCGCAGATGCGCCTCCCTGGTGCCTGCGATCTCGGCGGCGGATTTGCGCGCCTTGGGCAGCAGGCAGGGATCGGCGCCTTTCGATACCTCGATATCGGCGGCTTCAAGGATCTGCCGCATCGCGACCGGGGCCGTGGCCGGATCGACGCGCACGGGGCCGCTCAACCCGTTCAGCGCCGCCTCGAACGCCGTCCAATCCGCCACATGAACGCCGTCGCCGAGATCGAGGCCGTCGAACTTCGCCGGATCGGAAAACAGCGTCACCGTGCCGTCCGCCTTCACAATCGCGAAGGCCTGTACCACCGGCAAATGGGGCAGATCCCCGCCCCGAATATTCAGCAGCCAATTGATAGAATCCGGCAGGCTCAGAACCGCACAGGCCTCCCCGGCCTCCCGCAGGATCTCCGCCACATCGGCGCGTTTCTCGGCGCTTGACGCGCCTGCGCGGGCCTCGGGATAGGCCGTTGCCGGAGTGTCCGGCCGCGCGGGCCGATCCTCCCAGATCGCGTCAACCGCATTGGCCATCGGGCGCAGTGAAATCTGGTGCCGCCCCAATGCCTTTTCCAGCCGCGCCATCTCGGCGCCGGTATGCAGCCAGGGATCATAGCCCACCACGCCACCGCCGGGCAGCGCCTCGATCAGCCACTCTTCCAACGCGGTGTCCGGCCAGTCCACCGGCGTAAACACATCGGCCAACTGCGTCTTGACCTGCACGCGATACCGTCCGTCCACGAACACTCCCGCAACCTCCGGCAAGATGGCCGCGAACCCGGCCGATCCGGTGAAGCCGGTCAGCCATGACAGGCGCTCGTCACAGGGCGCTACATATTCCCCCTGATGCGCATCGGCGCGAGGCACCAGAAAGCCCGTCAACCCGGCGTCGGCCAGATGCGCACGCAATGCCGCCAGGCGCGGCGGGCCGTCTTCAGGATTGGTCTGGGAGGTGAAGGTTTGAAACATGATCTTCCATCGGATCCGGTGGGCGGGAAATGCAACTCGGACGGAGGTTGCCATGCCGATCAGGAATGCGCCAACGGAAACCCGACTGCTCGCCGTCAACGGCTCCCAAATCCCCCGTTTCGAGATGGGGCAGGACACGCCGATCTTCAAAACGGGCGAAGATCGCCGTGGCGCTCCGCTGTTTCGTCAGCAGGCTGACAAGCGGACAGACCCCTCTTTCATCTTGGCCGAAAAACTCCCGCCGGAGGCATCCGTCGGCTGCGCGATGCAGGACGGTTGAACCAGGCACGCGACCCTTGTCAAACGCACCCGCGATTTTTCTACGAAAAATCGCCACCGGCGTCCGCGCAGCGGGCGCAATCCCTAGCTGGCGCGCTTGATCCCCATCACCCGGGCGCGTGCCCTTGGATCGTTGTCGAACAGGCTCGCCAATTGCTCGGTGATCGCGCCCGCCAACTGCTCCGCATCGGTGATCGTGACGGCGCGTTCGTAATACCGCGTCACGTCATGGCCGATCCCGATCGCCAGCAATTCCACCGCGCGCCGCTTTTCGACCATGGCGATCACGTCGCGCAGGTGCTTTTCTAGGTAGTTGGCCGGGTTCACCGACAGCGTGGAATCATCCACCGGCGCACCATCGGAGATCACCATCAGGATCTTGCGCGCCTCGGGCCGGTTCACCATCCGGCGATGGGCCCATTCCAGCGCTTCGCCGTCGATGTTTTCCTTCAGCAGGCCCTCTTTCATCATCAGGCCCAGGTTGTCGCGCACCCGGCGCCACGGCGCATCGGCACTCTTGTAGACGATGTGGCGCAGATCGTTCAGGCGACCAGGCTGCTGCGGCCGGCCTTGCCCCAGCCATTCCTCCCGCGCGCGTCCGCCCTTCCAGGCCCGCGTGGTAAAGCCCAGGATTTCCACCTTCACACCGCAGCGCTCAAGCGTGCGCGCCAGCACGTCGGCACAGATCGCGGCGATGGAGATCGGGCGGCCCCGCATGGAGCCGGAATTGTCCAGAAGCAGCGTCACAACCGTGTCGCGGAACTCGGTATCATGCTCGACCTTGAAGCTCAGCGGCGTGGTCGGGTTCGCCACCACCCGCGCCAGGCGGCCCGCATCCAGAATGCCTTCCTCGCGGTCAAATTCCCAGGACCGGTTCTGCTGCGCCTGCAAGCGGCGCTGCAACTTGTTCGCCAGCCGCGACACCGCGCCCTTCAGGGGCTCCAATTGCTGATCGAGATAAGCGCGCAGCCGTTCCAGCTCCTGTGTCTCGGCCAGCTCCTCCGCTGAAATCTCCTCGTCATGCTCGGTGGAGAACACCACGTAGTCGGGATCGGCATCGGAATGCGGTGAGGGGGGAGGGGGCTCCATCGGGGCCTCGCCATCGGGCAATTCCTGCTCCTCGGCCTCTTCCATATCACCCTGATCGTCCATCTCGACCTGGGCCTGGCTGGCATCCTGCTGCTCGTCTTGAGACCGCTCGGGGGAGGCTTCGGCGTCTTGCTCGTCGCTGTCATCTTCCCCGGTCGAATCCGGCGCGTCGTCTTCCTGATCTTCGCCCGCGTCGTCCTCGGCCTCGTCATCGATATCGTCGGGGTCATCGCCCAACTGGTCGCCATAGCCCAGATCGTCGATCAGCTGGCGCGCGAATTTGGCGAAGGCCTTCTGGTCCGACAGGACGTTGCCCAGATCCTCCAGCGTACCGTCGCAGCGATCCTCGATGAACCCGCGCCACAGCTCCATGACGTTCCCGGCCTCGGGCGGCAGGTCGCGGCCCGTGGCCAGATGCCGGATCAGGTATCCCGCCGCCGTGGCCAAGGGCGCGTCGGAGGCCTCGCGGATCTCGCCATAGCCCTTGCGGCGCGCCTCGTGCCCGATCTTGGCGTCGATATTGCCCGCGGTTCCCGGCATGTCGCGGGCGCCCATCGCTTCGCAGCGCGCAGTCTCCATCGCCTCCATCAGGTCGCGCGCCATCGCCCCTTGCGGTGCGTAACGCGAGGCAGTGCCCAGATCGTGATACTTGTGGCGAAGTGCCAAGGCGTCGGCAGTCCCCCGGGCCAACAGAACCTCATCGCGCGTCATCCGTCGGCTCACCTGGGGCAGGCGCACGGAATCGCCTGACAGGCCCGGCGGGTCGACGGTGTAGGTGACGGCCAGCTCCGGATCATCGGCCAGAACACGCGTGGCTTCAGCCAGGGCCTTCTTGAACGGATCGGCAGGATTGTCGGTTGGGGCGGATTTGCTCATAGCCGATATGTGGACCGGTCGAGGGGCAAGGGCAAGGGTTGCGTGGGCGCGCGCGGCATCGAAACGGTGCAGGGTTGTTACAACGGTGCTGCGTCGAACCACGCGCCCAGGGCATCCCGGCAAACCGCTGGCAGATCTCGGCGGTCGCGCCAATCGTCCAGGGCGGGGGTGGCGTCCGGCAGATTGCCGGTTTCCGAAATGTCGTAGGTCACCTCACCCGTCTCGGGGTTGACCCGATCCGCGCTGACGAACCAGGCGCGCTCAAGGTAATTCACGTCACAGCCGAACCCGCCGCCCATGGGCCGGTCATAGCTGGAATAGGAAAACGCAGCCACGATGAACGCTCCGTCGCGATGCCGGAGCTCAAGGCTCTGCATCCAAGGCGTCCGGCCCATTGCGATCTGTTCCTCGTGCAGGATCAAACCGCCCTCCGGGCCCGGTTCCAGCGATGGCTGCTGCCCGAAGAATCCGCCCGCATAGGCCAGGTTTCGCAAGACGGCGATGGGTGGTCCGGCATCCCGCGCCAACCGGTTGGGCAGGATCAGCAGGTCGGCGCGGTCAGGCTCTGACGTCGACGCCAGCACAAGGGCGTGTTCGCAGCCGTTGGACGCATCCACCAGTTCAACGCACAGCGCGTCGATGATGCGGGGCAAGGTCAGCATCTCGGCCTCGGTCAGATCCTGGGCCAAGGCCGGTGCGGCCGCGAAGGCTGCGACCATCGGTATTGCAGAGACACGCATGACATTCCTTCCCCGAACCGTCGGCCCAAGGATTGCGGATCTTGGCCGACCGGTAAAGGCTCAGCTCAGCTCGTACCGATCCACGCAGGATTGCACCGCGACCACCAGTTCGCGGCCATCATCGGCCAGGTAAGGTGTGCCATCCCCGATCAGCGCCGGGTAGAAGCTGGTGCGCGCCACGCTTTCGGCATGGCTGAAATAGCTTTCGGCCCGGGCGGCGATCTCTGGCAGACGCGTCGTGCCGCCGGCCTGCTGGAGCAGCGGATCGGGCAACCTGCTGACCGGGATCGCGCCGGTGCGGCCTGCCAGATCGGCCGCGAATTCGTAAGCGTGGCCATAAGCCGACAGCACGGCAGCGCAATGCAGCGCCATCGCCTCTTCCTCGTCCGGCCAGCTGAGCGGTGAGGCCCCGACAGACGGGGCGGATACGGCCACAACACAAGCTGCGGCCAAAAGCCGTGAAAAACGCATTATCTTCCCCTTACACAAGCGGGGCCAGATCGTGTGGATGTCCGGCCCTCGCCCCACAACATAGCAAAGGACGGGCCATGGCCCTAATCACGAAAGACGAAATGTTTGCTACAAAGAGCGGTGTTGCCCGACGGCCCTAGCCTTCGTGCAGGGCATCATGGATGGCGATGCAGTATTCCACGCGCGACAGGATCACCTCGTCAAACGGGCTGTCCGTGGTTTCGGCAACCGTGTCCATGTGGCTCAGGTAAAGACCCGTGGCCGCATCGAGCGGCGGGATAAGCACGTCGAAGATTTCATCTTCGCTTGTGCCCACCTCGGCCTCCTCCGCGCCCCACAGGATCGCGGCGATGGAGGCCATGAACCCCTCGCGGGCCTGAAAGCTTGCGCCGGCCTCGCTTTCCGGATCCAACAATACGGAGAGCGACCGGAAAAGGGCGGCGCAATTCAGCGTGTCGGGCACGTTTTCGACATGGGCGAGGGGGGAGAATACGCCCGACAGATCGGATTCGAGCCCGCCCTCCTGTGCCGCCGCCGGCATGGTCATCGCCATGGCCATGGCCAGCGTGAGGGTCAGGCCGGTCATCCTCATGGGGTGAACCAATCGGGTGTCTCGTTGCCACCGCAGAGCAACACACATACCCGCTCATCCGCTTCAGGCACATATGCCCCCGAGGTCAGCGCCGCGAGGGCCACGGCGCTGCCGGGCTCACCGATCAGGCGCGTGGCGTCCCATAATCGTCTGGCGGCCTCGAACACGGCCGCATCGGGCAAGATGATCGCCTTGTCCACATGGGCCCGGATCACCTCGTAACTTTGCACCCCAAGCCGTGGCCCGCCGAGGGAGCCCGCAGCAATCCCGCTGGCCGGAACGTCGATATCCGGCCCTTCACGCAAGGAGCGCTCCAGCGTGTTCGTGCCCTCGGTTTCGACCGAGACGACCTTGATCCGATCCTGACACCAGGCCGCGACGCCACCGATCAGCCCGCCGCCGCCGGTGGAAACGAGGATCGTATCGACGCCGTCCATCTGCGCCTCAATCTCGCGCGCCACCGTTCCCTGGCCGGTCAGGGTCGGCACGGTATCGTAGGGATGCACGGAGAGCGCGCCGGTTTCCTTTGCATAGGCCGCATATTCCGCCATGCACGCCGCGACGGAGCCCTCCGTCAGCACAACCTCGCCCCCGAAGGCCCGCATCCGGCGCAGTTTTTCCTCCTTGGCGATGGATCGCGGCACATAGATCCGGCTGCTATGGCCAAGTGTCGTGGCGGCATAGGCCACCGCCGCGCCGTGGTTCCCGCCGGATGCTGCGACCGCTCCGTTTTCCGGGACGTCGCGGGTGAGCATGTTAAAAAACGCGCCGCGCACCTTGAACGACCCGGTGACTTGCGTGTGTTCAAGCTTCAGCGTGACGGGGTAGGGCACCCCAAGGGCGCCGCCTTCAACGGGTAGGATCGGTGTGCGTCGGATGTAAGGGGCGATCAGGGGCGCAGCCGCGCCAATGGCATCGGGGGTAGGATCAATCATAGACGCGACGATGAACGCGCCGATGGGCGGGGTCAATCGTGCTGCGCGGAGATCGTGTCGGACTCGGTGGCCCGCGTGAGCAAAAGGCCCGTCAGGATCAGGCCGATATTGCCGCCGACCATGTAGGACAGGGCGACCCAGCCCCAGCCCAAACCCGTCGACACCGCAATTGCGACCGCGAGAGAGCCGGACACGATTCCGGCAAGGAGCAGGGGGGCCAATCGAGACATGCGACGACCCTGCGTTGGATCTCCTAAGATGGGGTTAATGGAGTGGAATTTGTCTGAGCGGTGGCGGTTTGATGCTCACTGGACGGACGGCGAAGCGATTTTTCGCCGATCCTATAACCCGCTGCAAGGATCGGGCGGAGCGGCGGAGGCGGGACGTCCTTCGATCCGCCGCGCAATCTCCTGGCTTCGGCGCCAGATGCCGAGTGTGTTGCCCGGCAGGCCCGCCGCGTCCAGAACCGCGCCTTCCACTGCGCCACGCACCCGCCCCGTGACCTGACCTTGTACATATTGGCCCGCGCGGCACTCGGCCTCAGCCTGGCTTTGGGGGATGGGCGGCAGGTTGGGCACGCCGGGAATGTCGCTCAACTCGAGGCCAGGATCGGGCGCCTGAATATCGGCGAGGATCACGCCGCGCTGCGGGCAATCCAAGCGGGTGCCATTCGGTGTCGTCCCCAAAACGGTGCATATTTCGCCGCCCGCAAGCGTCACGGTCTGGCCGGGGGAATAGGCCGGCTGGCACGCAGCAAGCGCCAAAAGGGCAAGAAGGGGGGCGACAAGTCTCATGACCGTTCCATTAGGCCTTATCAGAGCCCCTCGGGTCGAGGGGAAATGCGCCTGTTTCTCTCCCCCGCGGCGCGACGTTCCGGACCGAACCGGCTTTGGGACACTCTGCGACGCCCGACAACGCCGATTGCAGCATTGTCGCGCCACGCTCAGGCTGCCAGCGCGCCGAGTTCGGCAAAGAGGTAGGCGCCGAACGCCACAAGGGAGAAACCTAGGCCGGGCCGCTTTCGCCAGAGCAATCCGAGGCAGCCGATTGCCATCGGCACGGCGACCGCGCCAAGCGTGTATCCGAGAAATCCCGGCCAATTGAAGTTTCCGGCCAGATCACGCGAAAAAACGATGTAAATCGCCGGCCCCGATTGCAGGACCAGCAGGACCACAAAAGTGATCAGAACCCACCGTACTGCGCGCCGCTTAAGCGGTGCGGGCTCGGTCGGCTCAGCCAAGGCTCATGGAGGCGGCGCTTTCGGGCAATTCCTCATCGAAGCAGCGCTGGTAGAATTCCGCGACCGTCTGGCGCTCGAGTTCATCGCATTTGTTGAGGAACGACACGCGGAAGGCGTATCCCACATCGCGGAAGATCTCGGCATTCTGCGCCCAATTGATCACCGTTCGGGGTGACATGACCGTCGACAGCTCCCCATTCATGAAAGCGGTCCGGGTCAGGTCGGCAACGGTCACCATCTGGTTCATCGTGCGCCGCCCCGCCTCGGTGTTGTAATGCGGGCATTTGGCCAGCACGATGGCCACCTCAGCGTCATGGCTCAGGTAGTTCAGCGTCGCCACAAGACTCCACCGGTCCATCTGCGCCTGGTTGATCTGCTGCACACCGTGGTAGAGGCCGGTCGTGTCGCCAAGACCCACCGTGTTGGCCGTGGCGAATAGACGGAAATTCTTGTTCGGCGTGATGATCTCGTTCTGGTCCATCAGGGTCAGCTTGCCGTCATGTTCCAGCACACGCTGGATCACGAACATCACGTCCGCACGGCCCGCGTCGTATTCGTCGAAGACAATCGCGACCGGATTGCGCAGCGCCCAGGGCAGGATGCCTTCGTGGAATTCCGTCACCTGCTTGCCGTCGCGCAGTTTGATCGCGTCTTTCCCGATCAGGTCGATCCGGGAGATGTGGCTGTCGAGGTTTACGCGCACGGTGGGCCAGTTCAGCCGCGCGCCGACCTGCTCGATATGGGTCGATTTGCCGGTGCCGTGATAGCCCTGAACCATGACGCGACGGTTGTGGCCAAAGCCCGCAAGGATCGCCATCGTGGTGTCAGGGTCGAATTTGTAGGTGGGATCAATGGCCGGCACACGGTCGGTTGGCTCGGAGAAGCCTTTGACCTTCATATCCGTGTCGATGCCAAAGACCTCACGGACCGAAAATTCTTCGGTGGGTTTCGCATCGATGCTCAAGCTGCCGTCGGCCATGGTGCCCTCAAATTCGTCGGAAATTCGCGTCGCGTCGGGATGCAACATATCTCGGGGCGCTGCAAGGGGAAGGGCGCCCTGGACCTATGGGCCTACACATCGGGCGGCCCGACATGATCGAGCCGCCGAAACGAAAGACGGCCGGGCATCACGCCCGGCCATCCAACGGTTCCGGCAGAAGGGGTCCGGCCAGATGGCGTGGTTCAGTTCCAGCAGCTGACGCGCACCGTCATATCCGCGGCCTCGCGGCTGAGGTTCTCGCGGTTCATGGCGCCCGCAGGCTGCGCGCGGCTGATGCCGATGCCAGCCGCTTCCAGAACAGCGATCAGTTGATCGGCCCGCAGCGCCAGCGTCACTTCGTTGGGCAACGTCCGGCCCGCTACGGTGCCCGGCAGGACCATCCCGATGACCGAGCCCGAGACATCCAGAACCGGCCCCCCGGCTTCGGTATCGGCCGTGGCCACGTCGAGGCGTTGCACATTCTCCTCTCCGTTCACACCGCGCAGATCCGCGAGGCTTCCGAAGCTGGTGGAGGCCGCCGAGAGCGCGCCGCCAAAGGGGTACCCCGCTACGGCGATATCGGCGCGCAGACGCGCAGGTTCCTCGGCCAATTGCGCGAAGCCAAGCGGGGCCAGCGCCTGAACCGGGCGCAGGACGGCGACGCCAAGGGCATCGTCGCGGAACGCCACATTGGCCTCGAACGCGTTATCGATCAGCACGCGTTCACACTGGCCGGTCACTTCGGTGGTCGTCAGAACCGTGCCCTGCCCATCCAGGAAGAAGCCTGTGCGCACCAGATCGGGGCGGCGCACCGTCAGGCCCGACACCATATCGACCGACTCGTCCAGCCCCTCGGGCACCGATGCCGGATCAAGCGTGCCAGCGACGGCCTGAAAGCTCGATTGCATCAGTGGCAGAACCCGCGCGATCTGCTCGTCTGCAGACGGCTCCCAGATCAGGGTGAAGCCCTTGACGGCGCCGCCCACAAGCCGCGCCTCGGTGTGGGAGCGCAGATCGGAGGATTGTCCCGTCAGAAGGAAACTGTCGCCCCGTCTTTCGCGCTCGCCTTCGAGCGGCACGATGTCGAGCGTCTGCATGATCTCGTAGAGGCCGAACAAGGTGGCACGGTCGCCCGGCTGACTGATCAGCATCACACGCACGCCGCTGTCGTTGATCTCGTTGTATTGCGCGAACGGAAAGTTGTAGCTGTCGAACGCCACCATCGCCATCGGCAGATCGATCTGAACGCCCGCGCCCTGATCCAGGACATTGCGCATCCCCAGCGCGTTCAACTCGCCCTGGTATTCGCTGAGCAATTGCGCGCGCTGGCGCGTGGTCAGGATGCCCGTGGGCTCCATCTGGCGATCTTCCTGATAAGCCTGCATGGAGGCGCGCGTGCCGGGCCCGAACGCCCCGTCGATGCCGCCATTGTAGAAGCCGAACCATTGCAGCGCGATCTGAAGCTGATCGCGCTGTTCGCGGGTCAACTGCGCCTCGGATTGGCGGGCTTGCTGCGGTGTTTCGTCGGGCACAGCCACAACCGGTTCCGGCGCGGGTTCCTCGGCGATGGCGACGGCGACGTCGGTGGCGGTGTCCACAACCTCTCCGTCGATCACCGCCTGATCCGCGGCCTCGTCACTTTGCAGCGTACCGGCGCCAACCGGGAAGAACTGGGTGGCGTAAAGATCGCCGTCTTCGAGGAAGCTGTCGCGCGGGATCAGGCCCTGGCCCAGAAGCTGCTGCAAGACCAGCTGACCCACCTCGGGCTCGTAGGGGCCAAGCGCCACGGCATAAAGACCGGTCGTGGCCCGAAACCCGTTCACGTTTTCCACAAGCTGCGCATAGGCCCTCACCCGGGCCTCGGCGGTGCCAAGATTGGGATGCGCCTCGATCTGGACCCATACCCGGTCCTGCGCCTGTGCGGCGCCCCCATTCAGCAGCCCCGCAACCGCGAAGACGGTCAGTGCCAGCGCGCCGCGCAAAAAGTGCATCACCATGTTTGTCTCAAAACCCTGTCAACCGTGTCTGTTTCCGGCCCCATTCCCCCGATAAACAGGTCGCGGGCCGGTCCGCCCGCGTTCATAGCCACGGATTGGCCCGATTGCACCCCACCTCACGTTCAATTTTCCGATGGCGTGGCGCAGATGCGCCAGCCTTGGTGCCGGGCATCCGTGCGCGTCGTTGACCCTTGCCGCGCCCGCGTCTAGTCAGACGCCCAACCGAGCGTGTCTGTCCAGGCGCGCAAACCGCCCGACCGAGGACGCGCAGACATGGCCGACCTGACCACACCCCGCTCCTTTCAGGAGATCATCCTGAGGCTTCAGGCCTATTGGGCCGAGAAGGGCTGCGCGATCATGCAGCCCTACGATATGGAAGTGGGCGCAGGCACGTTTCACCCCGCCACAACACTCCGATCTCTGGGCACCAGGCCGTGGAGCGCAGCCTATGTGCAACCGTCGCGCCGCCCCACCGACGGGCGCTATGGCGACAGCCCGAACCGCTGGCAGCATTATTACCAGTTCCAGGTGATCATCAAACCGTCGCCGCCGGATCTGCAGGAGATCTATCTTGGCTCTCTCCGGGCCATCGGGATCGACATGGACCTGCACGATATCCGTTTCGTGGAGGACGATTGGGAGTCGCCCACACTGGGCGCCTGGGGCCTGGGATGGGAGGTCTGGTGCGACGGCATGGAAGTGTCGCAATTCACCTATTTCCAGCAGGTTGGCGGACACGATTGTCACCCGGTCTCGGGCGAGCTGACCTATGGGCTCGAACGGCTGGCGATGTATGTGCTGGATTGTGATGACGGCAACGACATGCCGTTCAACGACCCCGATGCCACCATCCCGCTCACCTATGGCGATGTGTTCCGCGAGGCCGAGGCGCAATATGCGCGCTGGAACTTCGACGTCGCCGATACGGACGTTCTCCTGCAGCACTTCCAGGATGCCGAGGCCGAATGCGCGCGTATTCTGGAGCAACCCGCCGACGATCCCAAAACCGGCCGCCATATCATCATGGCGCTTCCGGCCTATGATCAGGCGATCAAGGCCAGCCATGTCTTCAACCTGCTCGATGCGCGCGGCGTGATCTCCGTTACCGAACGGCAGGCCTATATCGGGCGGGTCCGCGCGCTGACCAAGATGTGCGCCGACGCCTTCGTCCAAACCGATGCGGGCGGGGCGACGGCCCGATGACAACGGGGCGGCTCACCGTGATCGCGATTGTGGTGATCACGATCCTGTTCGGGATCGGGGTCTGGTACGCCAGCACACGGGCCTATTACGAGCAACTCGACAGCGCCGAGATCGGGCTGCAACGCCCCGATGGCAGCGTCCTGTTTCTGGAAGTGGCGGGGTTCGAGGGCATCGATGCCGAAACCTCCCCGCTGCGGTTCCGCGCCTGTTTCGCGGTGGAGGCGGCCGTGCTGCCGGTGATCACGCCGGAGGCCATGGCCTACGAGGATCCGACGCCGCTCACCGCGCCCAACTGGTTCGACTGTTTCGATGCCGCCGCCATCGGAGCGGATCTTGAAGCGGGCGAGGCTCAGGCCTGGCTTGGCCTGCGCAATATCGAGCGGGGGGTGGACCGGGTTGTTGCGCTCTATCCCGATGGACGCGCCTACGCGTGGCACCAGTTGAACGGCACGTTGGAATAGGAGTAGAGCGATGGCTGATCCGCAATCTGATCTCGACATGCTCCGGGCCCGGTTCGACAAGCTCAAGCGCCGTCAGGCCCGCAACGAACGCGCCCATTTCGCGCGCGGGCTGTTGCAAGGCATCCTATCGATGCTCAAACCCGGTGACGTGGTGCTGGATTGCGGGGCCAATGTGGGCGACGTCACCGTGCCGCTGGCCGAGACCGGCGCGACGGTGCACGCTTTTGAGCCCGATCCGTTTGCCTTTGAGCAGGTATCCAGCCGGGTCAAAGGCCTCGACAATGTGGTCCTGCACAATGCCGCCGTGGCCGTCGAGGCCGGCACCTTGCGCCTGATGCGTGCCGCGAATTTTGACGACAACCCCAAGGCCGGATCGGTCAAGAGCACGCTGATTGCCGGCGGGCGCAACATCGATGAAAGCGAGGGCATCGACGTGGACGTGATCGCCTTGCCCGATCTGCTGCGCGATCTGGCCGCCACACATGGCGAGGTTGCGTTCCTGAAGATGGATATCGAGGGGGCGGAGTTGGACCTGCTGGAACACATGCAGGCCCACGACCTGTTCGATATCGTCCGCCTGACGGTGGCCGAAACCCACGAAAGCAAATTCGCCGACCTGCGCCCGCGCTTTGCCGCGCTGCGCGACACTGTCGCCGCCCATCACCCGATCACCCGCGTCAATCTCGACTGGATCTGAAACCCATGCCCGATCTTCTGCTGGAGCTGTTCTCCGAAGAAATTCCTGCCCGGATGCAGCGCAAGGCTGCAGATGACCTGAAGCGGCTGGTCACAGATGGTCTGGTCGAGGCCGGGCTGACCTATGCATCCGCCGGTGCGTTTGCCACGCCGCGTCGCCTGGTGCTGACGGTTGAGGATCTGACGGAGGCCTCGCCCACCACCACCGAGGAGCGGCGCGGCCCCAAGGTCGGTGCGCCCGACAAAGCGATGGAGGGTTTCCTGCGCGGGGCCGGGGTGGCGCGCGAGGATCTGGAAGAGCGCGAGGACAAGAAGGGCAGGTTCTACTACGCCCGCATCACCACCGAAGGCCGCCCCGCCGCCGCGATCATCGCCGAAATGGTTCCGCAGGTGATCCGCAACTTCCCCTGGACCAAATCCATGCGCTGGGGCAGCGGGTCACTCCGCTGGGTGCGACCGCTCCACTCGATCCTGTGCCTTCTGAACCGGGACGACGGGGCCGAGGTGGTGAAATTCGAGGTCGACGGCATCCCGTCCGGCAATACGACCGAAGGCCATCGGTTCATGGCGCCAGGACGATTTTCGGTAACGTCTTTCGAGGATTACACCGCGAAGTTGAAGCGCGCTTTCGTGGTTCTGTCGGACGAGGACCGGGCGGAGGCGATCTGGCATGATGCCACCACAATGGCCTTCGCCGCCGGGTTGGAGGTGGTGGACGACAAGGGCCTTCTGGCCGAGGTCGCGGGCCTTGTGGAATGGCCCGTTGTCCTGATGGGCGAGATTGGCGCCGATTTCCTCGATCTGCCCGCCGAGGTGCTGCAAACCTCCATGCGCGAGCACCAGAAATTCTTCTCGGTCCGCAATCCCGCCACGGGCCGGATCGAGCGCTTCATCACCGTTGCCAACCGCGACACGGCCGATCAGGGCGCGACGATAATCGCGGGCAACGCCAAGGTTCTGTCGGCACGCCTGGCCGATGCAAAATTCTTTTGGGACAATGATTTGCGGATCGCCCGCGACGGGATGGGCGATTGGCGCGAAAGCCTGAAATCGGTCACGTTCGAGCGCCGCTTGGGGAGCCAATCTGAGCGGGTTGAGCGCATCGCAGCGCTGGCCCGAGAGATCGCACCGATGGTCGGCGCGGACCCGACAGCGGCGGAGACCGCCGCGCGGATCGCCAAGGCCGATCTCAGCTCCGAGATGGTCTTCGAATTCCCCGAATTGCAAGGGATCATGGGCAAATACTATGCCCTTGAGGCCGGTCTCGACGCGGAGATTGCCGCCGTCGCCGAAGAGCACTACGCACCCTTGGGGCCCACCGATGACGTGCCCACCGCGCCTCTTTCGGTGGCCGTGGCGCTGGCCGACAAGCTGGATCTGTTGACCGGGTTCTGGGCGATCGACGAGAAGCCGACAGGGTCGAAGGACCCGTTTGCGCTGCGGCGGGCGGCATTGGGGGTTATTCGGATTGTTTTGGATGGCGATCACAGAATTCAGTTGGAAGCTGCAATTTCGGGAGCGCTGGTCCCGCATCAGGAACGGATCGAAACAGACGATACATTCGCTCCGTACGACGACGCGATCCAAGCCCTTTATGATCACGGTCGAGATGACGATGCGGATGCGCTGACACAATCGGTTGCAGAAAATCTACCTTCCTGGCACGATCCAGAGCGCAATGCATGGAATGCGGGAAAGGCTTTGAACCTCCTCTCCTTCTTCCACGACCGCCTCAAGGTTCACCTCCGCGCCGAGAACATCCGCCACGACGTCATCGATGCCGCGCTGGCCAAGCCGCCCACCGATGACCTCACCCTGATCGTCGCCCGTGCGCGTGCGCTTCAGGCGTTCCTCGACACGCCGGAAGGCGAGAACCTGATCCAAGGCTACAGACGCGCAGCCAACATCCTGACCCAGGCCGAGGAGAAGGACGGCGTTGAATACCGGTACGGGGCCGATGTGAAATTCGCGGAAACCGACGAGGAACGCGCGCTCTTCAAGGCGCTCGAGGCCGCCAACACGGCCATCGCCCCGGCGCTCAAGGCCGAGGATTTTGCCGCCGCCATGTCCCAGATGGCCCATCTGCGCGGGCCCATCGATGCGTTTTTCGAGGCGGTTCAGGTCAATGCCGACAATGACATCATTCGGCGCAATCGCCTCAACCTTCTGCACCAGATCACCGAAACCTGCGGGGCGGTGGCTGACCTCACGCGGCTGGAGGGTTAACGCCGATTTCGTTGCAAAAGTCTTTGGTTTCGGCGGGCTTGTTTGAGGTATCGGTTTGATTTCGTTCAGAGGCCTAAGGCGTAGCCGTCGCTTTAGCTTGCGGCGGTCTCCATCGGTTTGAGCTTTGCGAGTTTCCGGAGATTTTGGGCGGTGGCTGCGAGGGCAAACTCGTCTTGAACGCCGCATGGGCCTCGTAATCGTAGCCGTCCGAGGCCGAGGATGCGTTTGAGGTGGGCGAAGAGCATTTCGACCTTTTTCCTTCGCGCCTGCGCTTTCGGATTGAACTGGGAAGCGGTGCATTGGCGAGCAAAGTCTCTGACGATCTCATATTTATCGCGATGTACCGAACGCATTTCAGCGTTGGGGCAGCACTTGGCCTTCAGCTCGCATCCTGTGCAGTCTGATTTCAGCGCCCGATAGTTTCTGGATTTCCAAACTGGCGCATTCCGTTTTGGATCAGAATAGGTCCGCCATGTATGCCGCATCTCTTTGCCGCCGGGGCAGATGTACCGATCGTTCTCATCATCCCATGTGAAGTCGGAGCGTGAGAAGGTCCCGTCGGTCCGCTCGCCTTTGTCGAAGACGGGAATGAAGGGAACGATCTGGCGCTTCAGCGTGAGCCAGACCAGATTGTCAGACGCCCCGTAGGCGGTGTCGGCGGCAATCCAATCAGGCTGTACGCCAAAGCGTTCTTCGGTCCGGTCGAGCATCTTGCGCATCGCGCCGACCTCAGCGGTCTTGTTCGAGCGGCTGGCATCCACATCGACGATGATGCCGTGGTCCGTATCGATGAGGCAATTGTCGGAATAGGCAAAGAACGCGGGGCCTTTGCGCGCCGCTGTCCATTGGCTGGCAGGGTCGGCGTGGGCTGTGAACTTGGGCTTTGCGGTGGTCGCCGCGCCGAAGGCTTCGTCGTCCAGCGTGTCAAGGTATTCGCGTACGGCACGCGGTGCATCATCGGGATCAATCTCGCGGGCGGCCCAGTCATCGGGATTGCTCGAGTTCTGCTTTTGAACATCCGCGCTGATCAGGCTGGCGTCGACCGCGAAGCCCTGACCACCAACCAAGCCTTCCTTCATGCAACGGGCAACAGTCGTCTCAAACACATGGCGCAGCAGATCGCTTTCGCGGAACCGACCATGACGGTTCTTGGAAAAGGTCGAGTGATCCGGGATGCGGTCGGTCAGATCAAGGCGGCAGAACCACCGATAGGCGAGGTTCAGATGCACCTCCTCACAAAGCCGCCGCTCAGATCGAATGCCGAAGCAATATCCGATCAAAAGCATCCGGATCAAAAGTTCTGGGTCAATGGAGGGGCGACCCGTATGGCTGTAGAAATCCGCCAGATGCGCGCGGACGCTGGTCAGATCAACAAACCGATCAATCGACCGCACCAAATGATTATGGGGAACATGGTCGTCCAGCGAGAACTCGTAGAACAAAGCCGCCTGCGCCTCTTGCCTCGGTCCCATCATCCCCAAACCTCCCGATTGTTGAGAGAATTGATGGGGTGGATGCCCCCGTCCCGACGGCATCGCAATGTGCCAGACTGGTGATGTCAGTGTCACCCTGCAAAGGAGAGAGCATCCATGTCAGAAGTTAGCATAGTCGGCGTCGACCTTGCCAAGCGTGTATTCCAAGTCCACGGAGCAACATTGAATGGAGCGGTGGTGTTTCGTAAGAAGCTCAGCCGAGCACAATTCCTACCATTTTTAGAGAAACATCCTGTCTGTGTGGTCGCGATGGAGGCCTGCGCGACGTCGCATTATTGGGGACGAGAGATCGCCAAACTTGGCCACAGAGTGCGGCTGATCGCTCCGATCTATGTGAAGCCGTTTGTCAAACGTCAAAAGAACGATGCCGCGGACGCGGAAGCGATTGTCGAGGCCGCATCACGACCCACCATGCGGTTTGTCGAGGTTAAGACTGAAGAGCAGCAGGCTAGCGCGATGGTCTTTCGCGCGCGCGACTTACTGATCCGTCAGCGGACACAAGTCATCAATGCCCTCCGTGGCCACATGGCTGAATATGGGATCATTGCTGGGAAAGGCGCATTACACCTGAAGAAGCTCCGAGACTTAGTATGCCTGCAATCCAAAGATCTGCCGGAAGCGGTATCAGAGGTGGCGTTCATCTATCTTGATCAAATCGACGATTGCAGCGTAAAGATCGCCGTTTTGGAGAAAACCGTCCGCACCAAATCATCCATGACAGAAAGGGCGAGGCTTCTTCAGACTATGCCGGGAATTGGTCCGATCGGAGCCACTGCGATCGAGGCATTCGCCCCGCCCATGGAGGAGTTCAGGCGCGGTCGAGATTTTGCCGCTTGGCTTGGTCTTGTGCCGCGCCAGCAGTCCAGCGGCGGTAAACAGATACTCGGCAGAACGTCCAAAATGGGGCAGCGAGACATCCGAAGGTTGCTGATTATCGGCGCTATGTCGTCGATCCGTGCCGCTCTTCGAAATGGCCCACAAGAAGGGACCTGGTTGGCGCGGATGCTTGCGCGCAAGCCACGTATGGTGGTTGCAATCGCGCTTGCGAACAAAATGGCCAGAGGAATCTGGGCCATGCTGACGAAGGGGGAAGGTTATCGAGATCCGAAGGTGATGGCATGATGTCAAATCCCTTCGGCTAGTCGGGTGTGAGGAGGTCAAAGAACAGTAAGGGCAAATGATCGCTAAGATCCGGAAAGGGAAAACCAGACTGATTCAATGAGCCAAGAGCTCGCCGAATTGATGTGGACCCGTTCCCCGCATCTCCATACCGGCCCGCGGCCATGAACAGCGTCGCAAACTGAGGCCTGACACATGACCGCACCCGATCACGCGCCCAAATGTTGAAGGGCCTTGCACATTGGGGGACATCCACACATGAATCAGCTGCTCGCGTGCCGATCAAGAAAGAGTTTTTCAACAAAATCGGCTATTAACCTTCTCTTGCCGCGCCGCAGCGATCACTTTTCTTTGCAATTGCAGAAAAAAGCCGCCTTAACGCGCCGAAAGCTGTCTAGTTAACTGGACAGAAGCCCCTCTGGTTGTATCGTAAGCCCACGTATGCATCCGGATCCGCGCTCATGTTAACCACGCCCGACTTTACCGAGATCACGCCCAGTGCCGATATCCGCAAGGATCGGCATGGCAATCGTGCGAAGTGTTTGCAGCGCCTGATCCGTCTCGACATGCCGGTCCCACCCACGGTCGCGCTCAGCTTCGAGACCGTGGGGGCCATCGCCGATGGCCGCATGCCGGATCTGGACTCGCTGGTGGGCCTGTTCGGCAATGGCGCCTTGCTGTCGGTGCGGTCATCCTCCGAGATGCCCGATTGGGGCGGGCCGGGTACGATCCTGAATATCGGGATGGGTGATGCAGCCGCAGAAAGGCTGACCGAAACCCACGGGCCGGACGTGGCAAACGCCCTCTACACCGCCTTCATTCGCACCTACGCGGTCGAGGTGCACCGGCTCGACGCCGACGAATTCGAGGGTCCGATCACGCCGCGCATCGCCAAAGAGCGGTACGAGGAGGAGATGGACGAGCCATTTCCCCAGAGCACGGCGACGCAGCTGGCCGAAGTTCTGCGCGCCATGGCCCGCGCGTGGGATGGCACCACCGCGCGCCTTTTGCGACAGGCCCGGGGCGCACCCGCCGATGCGGGCCTCGGGCTCGTCGTTCAGCAGATGGCGCTGGGTCCGTCGCAATCCCTGTCAGGGGCAGGCGTGGTTCAGTTCGTGTCCACCGAATCGGGCGAGCCCGAGGTCCACGGCCGATATCTGCCACGGGGGCAGGGGCGCCAGGCCCTCACCGAAGGGGCGGCGCAGTTCATCGAATGCGACCCGCGCGGCCCGGCCCTGGAAGACGCCGCGCCCGAGATCGTGAAGGCCCTTCGGGACGCCGCCGCCCTGATGCGCGTGCGGCTGCGTGAAGACATGCAGATCGAATTCACCTTGATGGACGGCAAATTGTTCATCCTCGACGCCGTGCGCGCGCCCCGATCCGCCCGCGCCGAAGTGGCGATTGCCGTGGCCTTGGCCCAAGACGGCGTGATCCCCCGCGACGAGGCGCTGACGCGCATTCCGCCCTTTACGCTCAACGGGTTGCTGCACCGGCAGATCAAGGCAGGCGCAGATCGTGACGTGCTGACCTCTGGCATTGCCGCGGCGCCGGGCGCAGCGTCGGGACGGATCGTGTTTTCCTCGGAAACCGCCCAGGCCATGGCCGCGCAGGGGGAGCCGTGCATCCTCGTGCGCCGCGACACCAGCCCCGAAGATATCCGCGGCATGCATGCGGCCCATGCGATCCTGACGGAACGGGGCGGCATGACGTCCCACGCGGCGGTGATTGCCCGGGGCCTGGGCCTGCCCTGCGTGGCGGGCGCCACACGGCTTCAGTTAGATTTACGCAAGAAGACGCTCACCGTGCCGGGCCGAAAAGTGTTCCATGAGGGCGACGTGATTACGCTCGACGGGTCCGCCGGAGAGGTTTTGGCCGGGAAGCCCGAAATGGTCGAACCGGCCCTTGGCGGGGCCTTTGCCACGCTGATGGATTGGGCCGACGCGGCGCGCGACATCGGAATCCGCGCCAATGCTGACACGCCAGAAGATGCCGCTATGGCGCAGCGCTTTGGCGTGGACGGGATCGGACTCTGCCGGACGGAGCATATGTTCTTCGACGCGGCCCGCCTGACGGTGATGCGCGAGATGATTTTCGCCGAAAATGCGCAAGACAGGCAGGCCGCGCTCGACCGGCTTCTGCCCATGCAACGCGCTGATTTCATTAAGCTCTTCAAGCTGATGCAAGGGCAGCCGGTGACCATCCGCCTGTTTGACCCCCCGCTCCACGAATTCCTGCCCACCGAGCGCGACGGGATCCGTGCCTTGGCCGATGCGCTCGACCTGCCGGTCAGCCGTGTCGCGGCGCGCATCGAGTCGCTGCAAGAGTTCAACCCGATGCTGGGGCTGCGCGGCGTGCGCCTCGGTGTAACGATCCCCGAGATTTACGACATGCAGGCCCGCGCCATTTTCGAAGCGGCCATCAAATCGTCCAGGAAAGGCGCGCCGATTGTGGCGGAGATCATGATCCCGCTGGTCTCTGCCCGCCGTGAAGTTGAAATTGTGAAAGCCCGCGTCGATGCCATCGCTGCCGAAGTCAGCGCCAATAAGGGTCAGGATTTCACTTATCGCTTGGGTGTCATGGTCGAAACGCCGCGTGCAGCGCTCCGTGCTGGCGACATTGCAGAGCACACGGCTTTCTTGTCTTTTGGCACCAACGACCTGACGCAAATGACATACGGGCTCAGCCGCGACGATGCGGGCCGTTTCATGTCGGCCTATGTGCAGCAGGGCGTTTTCCCCGAGGATCCTTTCCGCCAGATGGACCTGGACGGTGTGGGGGAACTGTTGCTGATTGGTGCAGAACGGGGGCGCGCAACGAACCCCAACCTTACGATCTCCCTGTGCGGGGAACATGGCGGCGACCCGGATTCCATAGAATTTTGCAGAAAAGCAGGGTTTGACTACGTGTCTTGCTCCCCGTTCCGCGTCCCCTTGGCCAAACTTGCCGCAGCGCAAATAGCCATCAAAGACAATGCCTTGCCGAAGGATGTTGATGCGATGGATGAGGATGGTTAACCTCAACCCCTTGGGGCGCGTTAACGGGTTTCCGCAACATTAAGCTCGCATTTTGTCTAAATGACGATTTGCATTAAGTCATCGCCCAAACAAAGGGGTCAGAATCCGCGAGCAGAATGGGTTCGGCCATAACCCCTGGAAGGGTGACAGCGATGATGGAACGTATTCCGGCCGCGCTTGGCGCTGGCTTGTGTGCCCTGGTGTTTGCAACCGGGGCGATGGCGCAGAACGTCTCGGCTTTGGATGTGACGCAATCGACATCTGCCTCCGCCACAGGTTTGTCGGGCGTGCTGGACCAGTTGATGGGGATGGAAAACGCCTCCCTCTCGGGCCTGACGGAACGCCGCATTCGCAGGCTCGGATCGCCCTACGCCCCAGCCACAGGCAGCCCCGATGATACGCGCCTGATGACCGGTGCAGAGCTGGACGCCCTTGAACCGGCCACGGGAGATGCCCAATGGCAATGTCTGACCGAAGCACTTTATTTTGAAGCCCGCGGCGAGCCGATCGAGGGCCAATATGCCGTGGCCGAGGTTATCCTGAACCGCGTCGATCACCCCAGTTATCCCGGGTCGATCTGCGGTGTGATCAGGCAAGGGACGGGGCGGCAATATGCGTGCCAGTTCACCTATACCTGCGATGGTCATCCCGAAGATGTGGCTGATGACGGCGCGTGGCACCGTCTGGGCCATATCGCGCGTATCATGATGGACGGCGCCCCGCGCGATCTGACCGCTGGTGCCACGCATTACCATGCCAATTGGGTCAATCCCCGCTGGGCCAGCCTGTATCCCCAGACGGCGGCGATCGGTATTCACCACTTTTACCGCCAGCAATACTGATCCACGAGTCGGATTTGGCCTGATCTGCGCCGCAAGGTGGCTCTTTCCGTCGGTGCGGACCATGGTAAACGGCCTTCACCGACAGCGAGGGGCCGAGACATGAGTGACGAGATTGCACAGGCCTTCGGCCATCCGACGGAACGCGCCAAGGCCACGGCCGATGGGGCACCGCTCGACCGGATCTCGATGACCGACCATATCCGCGAGGTCGAGATCGGCGCGTTTCAGGCCGAGCGCGGGGTGACCCAGAAGATCCGCTTCGATGTGGTGGTCGAGGTCGAGACACGCGCGGAAAGTGCCGTCGACGATGTCGACCGGATCCTGAGTTACGACACAATCGTCGAAGCCATCGATGCGAGCCTAGCGGCGGAGCGGGTGAATCTTCTGGAAACTCTCGCCGCGCGGATTGCCGACGCGATCATGGAACACCCCCTGGCTGCGCGTGTCTTCGTGCGGATCGGCAAGCTGGATCGTGGACCATACACGCTGGGGGTCGAGATCGTGCGCGAGGCGCCGAAGGGGCGGCGCCGGTTGCGCCTGCTCGCGGAAGCCGTGCCGCACCCCATTGTCGTGTTCCTGTCAGGCGCCGCTATCGCGCGGCGGGATCTTTCCCAACTCCTTGACCGGATTGAGGAAACCGGCGCGCCCGTGATCTTGTGCGTGGACGCGCCTGACCTTCCGGCGCCGCGGGCCGCCCATGCCATGCCCCAGCGGCGCATCGCGCTCTTGGCCATAGAGCAATCCGCCTGGGTGCTGGCCGCGCGCGACCCGCGATGCGTCGTCGTCAATAGCCGGACAGAGCTGGATTGGGCCATGAAACAGGGACAGATCAGCGTCTGGGCCCCCTCCAAACTGGTACTGGACGCCGTCGAAGGGCCGGGCAGCGATGTTACCGATCCGCTGCCGCTGGCGGCATGGCTGGCCGATGCGTTCGAAGCCCGCGCATTGCTGAATTTCTCGGAACTCGACGTGGAGGCCGAAGTGCCGGTTACCACTTTCGCGCCCGATGCCATGCCCGACGTCGCGGCCCTCAGCTAAGGCGCATCAGATCAGGGTCGCTATCGTTGCCGCTATAGCCGAACCCGGCCTTTTCCATGACCCGGCGCGATGCCTCGTCATCGGGCCTGACATGGCCGAAGAATCGATCCTCACGGAGTTCCCGGCGGGCGTGATCGAGCGCCGCGGTCAGAAATTCGCTCGCCAGGCCTTGGCCCCACACGTCGGGCAGGAAGTGAAACACGACTTCGAGCCCGTTTTCCGCGAATCCGATGCGAAACCCGCCCACGCCAACCTCATGCCCCGCATGGCTCAGCGTCCAGGGTGCGATCCGGTGGCGGCCCCAATCCTGAATGTCGCGGTTCAGATCGCCTTCACCGGCCTTGCCGAACAAGGCCTGATAGAGCCGCAGCGCCATCGGTCGGGGCGGGCGACCTGTCAGGCGCGTGGTTCGAAAGGTGATCTCGTCTGTCATGGCCGTAGCCTTGCAGAGATTCCGGCGGTCGACGAGGGTTGTTTTTTGATGACGTGACGAAATCTGCACTCTTGTCTGGGCGTGGCCTCCGCGGTAGGCGGCGCCATGCAGCCCTATTATCGCCCGATCCCCAGCACCGATCCAGCTCGTCCGTCCGGGGCATTGCCCCTTGCCGGGGGATGGACGTGGTTTGACCGTGTTGAAGTCTTAAGGCGCGGAGAAAAAACGGAAATACGGCCCGTTTCAGATCTGCCGGACGCCGTGAGCAACGCTTTGACGCGCCCGCGCGATCCCCTCGCGGGGCTTACGTTGGATCGTCCCCGCCTGATGGGCATCCTGAATGTGACGCCCGACAGCTTTTCCGATGGCGGCCAGTATGCGGCGCCGGAGGCGGCTATCGCGCGCGTGGCCGAGATGCAGGGAAATGGGGCCGATCTCATCGATATTGGGGGCGAATCCACGCGTCCCGGCGCCGCCGAGGTGCCCGTGGCGGAAGAGATTGCGCGCACCGCGCCCGTGATCGAAGCCCTGTGCGGCGCGCCAAATCCCCCGCTGATCAGCCTCGACACCCGCAAATCCGCGGTGGCCGAGGCGGGGATCGCGGCAGGGGCGGGCATTCTCAACGATGTCTCCGCGCTCCGGTTCGATCCGGATCTCGCGCAGGTGGCCGCCAAGGCGGGCGTGCCGCTGATCCTGATGCACTCGCTCGCCACGCCCGAGACGATGCAGGCCGAGGCCGGCACGGCCTATGACGACGTGGTTCTGGATGTCTATGACGGGTTGGCAGCGGCCGTTGCGCAGGCGGAAGCTGCCGGCGTGCCCCGCAGCAATATCGTCGTTGATCCCGGCATCGGGTTCGGCAAGACGCAGGCCCAGAACCTCGCCCTGATCCAACGCCTGTCGCTGTTCCACGCGCTGGGATGTGCGGTGCTCTTGGGCGTGTCTCGCAAAGGGTTCATCGGCGCGATCGGGCACGAACCGCAGGCCGACCGTCGCGGCCCCGGATCGGCGGGCATTGGCCTATGGGCCCTGTCGCAGGGCGTTCAGATTCTGCGCGTTCATGATATAAGCCTCCACAAGCAGGCTATCGACCTGTGGCGCGCCAGTGCGGCGGGCGAGTGAGTGAGCAAGTAGGGGACGATCAGGCATGACACGGAAACTCTTTGGCACCGATGGCGTGCGCGGACAGGCCAACACCCATCCTATGACCGCCGAAATGGCGCTGCGCCTTGGCGCGGCAGCGGGTCGGTACTTTCGCCGTGATGGCTCATCGGGGCACCGGGTGGTGATTGGCAAGGACACGCGGCTTTCGGGTTACATGTTTGAAAACGCGCTGACCGCCGGGCTGACCTCCACGGGCATGAACGTCCTCCTGCTGAGCCCCGTTCCGACACCCGCCGTCGGCATGCTGACGCCCTCGATGCGGGCCGATCTGGGTATCATGATCTCGGCCAGCCATAACCCCGCCGTGGACAATGGCATCAAGCTTTTCGGGCCCGATGGCTACAAGCTGAACGACGAGGTCGAGGCGGAGATCGAGGCGATGATGGAGGCCGATATTCCGCTGGCCGCGGCAGAACGCATCGGGCGTGCGAAACATGTCTATGATGGCAGGTTTCGCTACAATGAGCGGGTCAAATCGACCTTTCCCAGCAATTTGCGGCTCGATGGCCTGAAGATCGTCTGCGACTGCGCTAATGGCGCCGCCTATCGCACCGCGCCGGAGGTGTTGTGGGAGTTGGGCGCCGAGGTCATCCCGCTCGGGGTTGAGCCCAACGGGCTTAACATCAATCTCGGCTGTGGCTCCACGGAGCCGCAGGCCGCCGCCGCCAAGATCCGCGAAACCGGTGCCGATGTTGGCATCTGCCTCGATGGGGATGCCGACCGGGTGATCCTGATCGACGAGACCGGGGCGATTGCCGATGGCGATCAGATCATGGCGCTCTTTGCCAACAGATGGGCGCAGGAGGGGCGGCTGAACGGGCACACCTTGGCCGCGACGGTGATGTCGAACCTGGGCCTGGAGCGCTATCTTGCCGACAATGCCATTCGCCTGCACCGCACACCGGTGGGGGACCGTTACGTTGTTGAAGCGATGCGCGCCCATGGCCTGAACCTGGGTGGGGAGCAATCCGGCCATATCGTGATGACGGATTACGCCACCACTGGCGACGGCCTGATCGCGGGCCTGCAATTCCTTGCTGAAATGGTGCGCACCGGCCAACCGGCCAGCCGCCTTGCCAAAAGCTTCGAGAAGGTGCCGCAGCTTCTGAAGAATGTGCGCTACGGGGCTGGCGCAACACCGCTCGACACGCCGCAGGTGCAGGCCGCCATTGCGGCGGGCGAGGCCCGGCTGACCGGGGCGGGGCGGCTCCTGATCCGCAAATCGGGCACCGAGCCCCTGATCCGCGTGATGGCCGAGGCCGAGGACGAGGCGCTGATGCGAGGTGTGGTGGATGACATCGTCGGCGCGGTTGAAGCCGTCGCCTGACATCCACAGCCCGAGCGCGATCGCTTATCCCCAGGCCGGGGCCTCGGTTGATGGCGCGTAGCTGCCGAAGCTCCATTCATGGCCCTCGGGGTCGGTGACGCGGTAGCGTTTGGTGCCCCATTCCGTTTCCTCCGGCCCATAGACCAGCGTCGCGCCTTCATCCATGGCTCGCGCGTGGTGCGCCTCGACATCCTCCACCACCACATAGATCCCCGGTGAGCCCTTGGGCCGCGCCTCCGTTCCGATCATGATGACGCCGTCGCCGATGGCCATCTCGGCGTGGAGCAGGGTGCCATCGTGGCCCATCTGCGCGAAATTTCGGTGAAACCCGAAGGCACGTTCAAGGAAATCAAGCGCGGCGGGGCCGTCCTCGTAGCTCAGATAGGGGATAATCGTGGGGCTGTGGGCCATGGGCGTGCTCCGTATTTGGATTGGGTATCGGTGAAGCGTAGCAGGGGGATGTGACGGCATTTCAGGATTTGACGCAACGTCTCGCTTTGGGCGGGACCTTGCGCGGCGCAGGCTCGGGCCAGCCGCATGGAGGATATGCAATGACCATCTCCGCACTGGCAGAACAGGTGTTCGCCGCGCAGCCCTTTACTCAGGATCTGGGGGCGGAACTGCTGGAAGCCTCGGCCGACGGCGTTGTCGTCGCGCTGGATCTGGCGCCCCGCCACCTGCAGCAGCACGGGATTGTGCATGGCGGCGTACTCAGCGCGCTGGCAGATATCGCGTTGGCCTTTGCCGGGGGGCTTGCGATGGGATCGGACGCGGTGACTTCGGAGTTCAAGATCAACTACATCCGACCGGCCAAGGGCTCAGGCGTGCTGGTCCGGGCCGAGGCCTTGGGCGTGACGAAACGCCAAGCCATCGTGCAGGCGCGGATCCTCGCGGGCGACGTGTTGTGCTGCGTTGCTCAGGGCACGATCACGCGGGTCTGACGGGCGCTCCCGCCACGTAGACCTGCGCAATGGCGCGGTCATCCGCCATCATTATCGTCGGGAATAGGGCTTCCCAGATATCCTCGGCCCGGGTCGCGCGTTGTGCGATGGCGGGCGTAGAGGCCAGGTCGAGCACGCACAGATCGGCGTCGAACCCCTCCGCCAACCGGCCGATGCACCTGCCCAGATGCAACGCCTCGGCCGACCCACCGGTGGCACGCCAAAGCAACTCGGCGGGGTGCAGCGCCGTGCCGCGAAGCTGCGCGACCTCATAGGCCGCGGCCATCGTGCGCAGCATCGAAAAGCTCGACCCGCCCCCGGTATCCGTGGCCAGACCCACCCGCGTCCGGTCGGCCAATCCCATGTCAAACAGCCCTGAACCGATGAACGTGTTCGATGTCGGGCAATGGACGACGGCGGCGCCGACCTCTGCCAGCCGGTCGATCTCGCGCGGCTCAAGGTGGATCGCGTGGCCATAAAGGCCCCGCGCACCCAGAAGGCCATGGGCCTCGTAGGTATCCAGATAATCGCGGGCAGCGGGGTAAAGCTCTCGCACCCAGGCGATCTCGTCCACCTGTTCGCTCAGATGGGTCTGCATCAGGCAATCGGGATGCTCCGCCCACAGCGCGCCGAGCGCTTCAAGTTGCGCCTGCGTCGAGGTCGGGGAGAAGCGCGGCGTGATCACGTAGCTCAGGCGATCCACGCCATGCCAGCGCTGCAGCAGCGCGCGGCTATCGTCATAAGCCGATTGGGCCGTGTCGCGCAGTGCGTCGGGCGCATTGCGATCCATGCAGGTCTTGCCCGCCAGCGCCCGCATCCCCCGCGCGCGGGCCGCGCCGAAAAACGCCTCCACCGAGGCCGGGTGGATGGTGCAATAGCTCGCCACCGTTGTGGTTCCGTTGGACAGGATCAGGTCGAGGTAACGCCCCGCCACATCCGCCGCGTAATCGGCATCCCCGAACCGGGCCTCCTCGGGAAATGTGTAAGTGTTGAGCCAGTCGATCAGCCGCTTGCCCCAGGACGCGATGATTGCGGTCTGCGGATAATGGACATGGGCATCGATAAAGCCCGGCAGGATCAGCGCATCGCCATGATCCACCACTTCGGCCAGCGGATGGGCGGCGCGCAAAGCCGCGCCGTCACCCAACTCCGCGATCACGCCGTCACGCAGCAAAACGCCGCCCCGCGTCTCGTGGCGCACGCTCTCGACACCCAGCGCCCTCGGGTCGCCCGAAAAGGCCAGAATCTGCCCGAGAATCAACCGCTCCACCATCTGAACCTCCCGCATTCGCCCCAATTGATAGCCCTTCCGCGCGCCCCATGTTAGAGGGCAGTGAACGCGCGCAAAGGGGGGCATCATGGTCGCAGATCCGGAGCAGATCGCCGAAGATATCCGCGAGGATGCGCGCGACGCCTATGCGCTGGACAACAGCCTGCGCGCAGCCCTGCGTGAGGCGGTCGAGGCACAGGATGTCGCCGCCGTCGACGCGTTGATGGATCCGCTCCATCCCGCCGACATCGCCGACCTTCTGGAACAGGTCTCGACACCCGAACGCGAAAGCTGGCTGACGCTCTGGTCATCGGGCATCG
This sequence comes from uncultured Roseicyclus sp., assembly GCA_947494975.1. GTDB lineage: Bacteria > Pseudomonadota > Alphaproteobacteria > Rhodobacterales > Rhodobacteraceae > Gymnodinialimonas. Next base: position 1,031,342 of record CANLXA010000002.1, read on the forward strand.
ATGGTGAGGTCCTGTCGGAACTGGAAGAGGGGCTGCGCGAAGAGGTCCTGTCGCTTTTGCCGGACCAGGTCATTGCGGACGCCGTCCGCGAGCTTGACAGCGACGATGTCGTCGACCTCGTCGAGGATCTGGAGGTGGAGCAGAAAGAAGCGATCCTCGACGCGTTGGAGCCGGCGGATCGCGCCGCGGTGGAGGCCGCGCTCAGCTATCCCGAGGAAACTGCCGGCCGCCTCATGCAGCGCGAGATCGTCGCGGTGCCCGAGCATTGGACGGTGGGCGAGACGATCGATCATCTGCGGTCGCAGGCCGGGCATCTGCCGGAGGAATTCTACCACGTCATCCTCACCGACCCGCGCATGAAACCAACCGGTTACGTGATGCTGGGGCGGCTTCTGGCCTCTGTCCGGCCGGTCCTTCTGACAGAGATCACGGAAGACAGCTTCCGTCCGATCCCGGCCAGCCAGCCCGAGGACGAGGTGGCCTATGCTTTCAACCAATATCACCTGATTTCCGCCCCGGTCGTCGATGATGACGGGCGGCTCGTCGGTGTGATCACCATCGACGACGCGATGATCGTGCTGGACCACGAGGCCGAGGAAGACATCCTGCGCCTCGCCGGTGTGGGTGAGGAATCAAGCCTGTCCGATGGCGTGGTGGAGACCACCAAACAACGCTTCCCCTGGCTCTTCGTGAACCTGATCACCTCGATCCTCGCCTCACTGGTCATAGCTCAGTTCGAGGCCGCCATTGCCCAGATCGTGGCGCTTGCCGTGCTGATGCCCATCGTGGCGTCGATGGGCGGCAATGCGGGCACCCAGGCCCTGACGGTGGCCGTCCGCGCCATCGCGACCAAGGACCTCACCAGTTCCAACCTTGTCCGCGTGATCACCCGCGAGGCGGGGGTAGGCCTGATCAACGGTGCGATCTTTGCGGTCGTGATGGGGATTGTGGGCGTGGTCTGGTTCGGCACCGCGATGCTCGGGGTTGTGATCGGGGCGGCGATGGTCATCAACCTGCTGGTTGCCGGGTTGGCCGGGATCCTCGTCCCCGTCGTGCTCGACCGGCTGCGGATCGACCCGGCTCTGGCCTCCGGCGCCTTTGTGACGACGGTGACGGATGTCGTCGGCTTCTTTGCGTTTCTGGGTCTGGCGGTACTGCTCCTGCTCTGACCCCCGAGCCCCTCTTTGTTCAGATAAATATGCCCCCCGGAGGGTCGGTTGGCCGCTCTTCCCGCCCTTGATCACCGGGGCACGCCCGCAGCGTCGCGCGGCCCTGGCCGCGCCCGCTGCGCCCGGCCCAAAGACACGGAACATGCGCAAGCGCATGTCCGGGTCACGGGAGAGCCTTGGGATTGGATCAGGGAGTAGCGCCGTCGAGAATACCTGCCGGGATCAGCCCGGGATCTCCAGCGTCACTGTCCGGCCGGACCGCACATATTGCAAGGTTGTCTCGCCAATCGCGGCCACCCGTCCGCCATCGAGCCTGTCGCCCACTCCCACGCGGACGAAGCGCCCGGACGACAGGCGCACAAGGGCGCGGCGATCGGACGGCGTGCCGGTTACCCCGATCAGGTTCACGTTGCGCAGACGAATGGCGTTGCGTTCCGTCGCCGCACGGCTCACATCGGCGTTGGAGGGAATGTCGGGGCCAGGCGCCACGGCGGCGGCGGCCACGGCGGTCACGGGCTGCTGCGGTGCGCGATCGGCACTGGCCACGATCTGCGCGATATTGGCCGGCCGTTGGGCGGGCAGAAGCGATCGGGACGTGGCCAGATCCGAGCCGCCGATGGCTGCGGCCACGGCACTTTCGACAACCTCGCCGTCAATCAGGCCATCGGCGGCACCCTCGCCACCGGGAAAGAGGGAGGCGCGGGCCGCCGCCTCTTGCGGAGAGACGGGGCGTTCGGGGGGCCGCACGGCGCCCAGTTCATCATTGGTCAAACCGCCCAGAACCTGCCGTTCCCGGGTCTCCGACAGGTTCGAGGGGCGCGGCGTGGGCCGGAAAACCGACAGAAGGGCCGCATTGACGTCAATCTCGGGCGCCGCTTCGACGAGTTCGCGATCCCGCGGGCGCGGTGTTGACGTAACCGGCGGTGGCCCGGCAACCACGAAGGCACCCTCGGGGGTCAACACGCCGTCCGCGGTCGGCGCGACAAGGCCCCGCGCTGTCAGGTTGAAATCTGCCCCGAAGGCGGGCGGCGGGGGAAAGCGACGCAACAACTCACCGGGATTCACGCCGGGATCGGGCAGGGCGACGGCATCCAGCGCCGACACCTCCGGATCGATCGAAGCGGTGTAGATCTGATCGAGAAGATCGAAGGGCCGCAGGTCCGGACGCTCGGGCGACCGCGCCCAGATGCCATCTTCGGCGTAAAGCGCTTCGGCCTCTTCGATGCTGGGATTTTGGCCCGGATCAATTTCGGGCAGGGGGGGGAGTTCAAATTCGGCATCAATATCAAAGATCTGCTCGCCCGCCTCTTCGGCGGCGATGTCGGCCTCGGGCGGATCCACCAAAGGTTCCTCCGGCGCAACCTCAAGGCCGATCTCGGGCTCCAATGCGGCCAGGTCGACACCATCTGCCGCGGCTTCGTCGGCCAGGGTCGGCTGCGGTGCTTCACTGGCGCCGATCACGGGCGCCGAGGTGAAGGCATCGGGCGCAACCGGCGCGTCCAGTGGTTCGGCCAGCCCCGCCTGATCGCGGTCCGATCCGCCAAAGAGCCGGGCCAGCGGGCTGTCGGGCAGGAACACCGCCGACCAGATCGCGACCATGGCCAACAGAAGCAACAGGATCACAGTGAGGATCAGCCCGGTGCGGAAAGACGGGCCCGCCGATGGCGTCGCCTTGCGCGCCAGAAGCCCGGAGGTAAAACCGCCATCTTCGGCCGTCGCGGTTCCATCGCCCGCGGGCACCGCGCCGGGTCCCTCACCGTGGCGGAAGGCCGGCTCGGCCGCTGGGCTGTCCATCGGTGCGACCGGGGCCGCCTCGGCCTTTGATCGCCTGAGACCGGACAGAAGGCCACCACGTGGTTTTTCGGCCGGCGCGGTGGCGGCACCGGGGGGTGGACCGTCAAACGGCGTCGGGCGGCGCTCCGCGCTCAGGCCGGTCGGATTGGTTGGGGGCTGCGGATCGATTTCCACCCGCGGGCGCCGCGCGGACGCGCCCCCTGCGGTAGGCTTGGGCTTTGCTTTGCTGGCGGCGCGCACCCGCTCCAATTGCTCGGACAGGCGCGGCATCTTGCTCGCCGCGCCGTCGTCGGGGGCAGTACCCGAAGGATCGGGCAGGCCCTCCGGCCGCTCAACCGCGCCCCCAAGGCCGATCCGAGCGGAGCGCTGGCCCACAAGGCTGTCACGGCCGCCATCGGGCGGAGCAACACGGCCCCGGCGGGCCGCAAATCCGGCACTGTCATCCGATGTGGGTTTCGGCCCGGCGGCTTCGCCCCGGATCGCCCGCGCCCGCGCCCGCGCTTCGGCGGCGGCGGGTGAGGGGGCCGGTGGCAGGTCGGCATCCTCGGGATCGGCATCCTCCACCGGGTCCGGCGCGGGTGTGTCGGCGGCCTCAGAGGAGATCGGCGTCACCGGCCCCGATTGGCTCGGGTCGGCAATGGGTTGCACGGTTTGCGCCACGTCAACGGCCGCGGCCATCTGCAAGGCCTCGGCAAGGGCCGGGTTGTCCGATGCGACCGGTTCGACAATTTCAGGCTCAGGCTCAGGCTCAGGCTCAGGCTCAGGCTCAGGCTCAGGCTCAGGCTCGACAGCGGGCGTGGGCTCAGGGACCGCCTCAACGAAGCTCTCGGGCTCTGGTGTGGGCGTGTCCGCCTCGACTTCAGCCACCACCTCTGTCTCGGACTCTGCGGCCTCGACCGTGTCTTCGGACTCCAAGGCGGCCAGGTCCTCTTCCGGGGCCTCGGGCTCCGGCTCTTCTTCAGGCACGCCGTAGGTGTCGGGACCAAATGCAATGCCATCGGCGGCGAAATCGATGCCCTTGGCCGCGTCGCTTAGGTCAAAGAGCGGCACGCCGGGGAATCGTTGCATCGGCGGCATCGCGGCAAATCCGGCGCCGACAAAGCCGTATTGGAGGGCAAAGCCCCGGGCCTCGTCCAGCGTCTCTCGGGCGACAACCGCGATCTTCACGCGGTCCTCTTCCTGCATGCGCCAATCGTATTCCAGCTCCGAGATCGTGTAGGGCGTCAGGCCGTCCAGCCCCTCCTCGATCCGAAAAGCCGTCAGCTCCGGATCGCTTGTCGGCGCGGTCAGCGAGGTATAGAGGATCTGGTCATCGGGCAGGACAAGCAGCGCCTCGAACTCATCGCCTTCCCGGTCCACGGCTTGCGCGCGGAGCGCGGCCAGCGCCTCGGTCAGGTCGGGCACGTCAAGTGCCGTCTCTCCGATCATCGCCCAATGGCCCGCAACCTGGCGATGGGCCAGGGCGATGCCATCCGAAGACAGGAAGAGTGCGATATTCACCGTCAAGTCAGACCTCGGTCATTCTTCTTTAGGCGTGGCAGACCTGCCACAACCGCCCCCTCTTACAGCGCTTTTCGTGCGGGGAAAACACCTCCCCGCAGCCAATTCCATGGATCGGCGAGATTCAGTCTAAATCTTTCCGGGGCCTCGCAAAAGGGGGCATGGCGGATGATCCGGCCATGCCCCGTTCTGTCTCGGCCCCGCGGCCGATCACGATACGGCGGATAAGGTTAACGTTTTGCGATCAGGCCGTTGCGGCGGAAAGCGCCCGGTCCAGATCCGCAATCAGATCGTCGCAATCCTCCGTCCCGATGGAGACCCGAACCACGTTCGGCGCGGCCCCGGCGGCCTCCTGCTGCTCCGGCGTCAATTGCCGGTGGGTCGTGGAGGCGGAATGGATAATCAGCGAGCGCGTATCCCCCAGATTGGCCACATGGCTGAAGATCTCCAGCGAATCGACCAGCTTCACGCAGGCCTCGTACCCGCCCTTGACCGCGAACGTGAACAGCGCGCCCGCGCCCTTCGGGCAGACATCCTTGACGCGGTGGTAATAGGGGGAGCTTTCCAGCCCGGCATAGGTCACGAAATCGACGCGCGGGTCGGCCTCCAGCCAATTGGCGATCTTCACCGCATTCTCCACATGCCGATCCATGCGCAGGCTCAGCGTCTCGATCCCCATCAGCGTGTAATGGGCGGCCTGCGGGTTCATCGTCATCCCCAGATCGCGCAGGCCAATGGCGATGCCGTGGAACGTGTAGGCCAGCGGGCCGAACGTCTCATGGAACTTCAACCCGTGATAGGCAGGCTCCGGCGCACTCATCGACGGAAACTTGTCCGAGGCCGACCAATCAAATGTGCCTGAATCCACCACACATCCCCCCGTCACCGTGCCGTTACCGGTCAGGTACTTCGTGGTGGAGTGCACCACCAACGTCGCCCCATGCTCGATCGGGCGGTGCAGGTAGGGTGTGGCCGTGGTGTTGTCGATAATCAGTGGAAGGCCCGCTTCATCGGCAATATCGGCCACCGCGCGCACATCCATGATGTAGCCGCCGGGATTGGCAATCGCCTCGCCGAAGATCGCCCGCGTATCGTCGTCCACCGCCGCCTTGATCGCGTCGAGGTCATCAAAATCAACAAACTTGGCTGACCAGCCAAAGCGCCTGATTGTCTGGCTGAATTGCGTGACCGAGCCGCCGTAAAGCCGTGTCGACACAACAATGTTGCGCCCCGGCGCCATCAGCGGGAACAGCGCCATGATCTGCGCCGCATGGCCCGACGAACAGCAGACCGCGCCCGCACCGCCCTCCAGTGTGGCGATCCGCTCCTGCAACACCGCCACCGTCGGGTTCGTCAGGCGCGAATAGATGTAGCCCACCTCCTGCAGGTTGAACAAAGCCGCCGCATGTTCGGCATCCCGAAACACATAAGCCGTGGTTTGATAAATCGGCGTCTGCCGCGCACCGGTCGCGGGATCCGGCCGCGCACCTGCATGGATCTGAAGCGTATCGAAGCCGTAGCTGGGGCCGTCCGTCATGTTTCTCTCTCCCTCGATCTCCGTTGCCCTCTCCTACGCCAAGCCGCCCCCCGGCTGCAATCGCCCCCGATCCGGCCCGGCCCATGGCGGCATCCTTTCTCCGCCCCCAAATACCCCGGCTTCCCTTCCTTGTTTCAAAAATATCCCGGGGGCGTCGCCGCCGGCGACGGGGGCAGCGCCCCCACCTGAGCCCTGCGAGGCAAAAAGAATGCGGGCAGGGCCCGCGTCGCCGGGTCAAAGCGCGACGGCATGGCACTGGACGCCCCGCAATCAAACAGGCACATAGGCGCCAACGTACTTGTGTGGACACCCGATATGCTCAATTTCCTCAAACGCCTCGTTACCTGGTGGGACGGCCAGACCATCGGCACGCAGCTTTTCACCGCGCGCAATGGTGAGAAGGTAGGTGAGGACGGGCAGGGCAATATCTTCTACCGAAATGCCGACGACAGCAAACGCTGGGTCATCTACAACGGCCTGGTCGAAGCCTCGCGCGTCGATCCCGAATGGCATGGATGGCTGCACCACACTTGGGACGAGCCACCGTCCGAACGCCCGGTTCCCCACAAATCCTGGGAAAAGCCGCACCTGCCGAACCTGACAGGCACGGCGCGGGCCTACGCGCCCGCGGGCTCCCTGCGGCATGCCGAACCTGCCGACCGCCGCGATTACGAGGCGTGGAGCCCGGAATAAGCCTGCCGGTGGGCGGCCAACCGAAATCCGCCCCTTGGCCTTACGCCGCGCGACGGCTATGCCGGTGTCATGGCTGAAACCGATCATTCCTTCACAGAAATCGCCACCGGCGCCGTTGTGGTGGCCGCGGCCATCGGCTTTTTCTTCTACGCCTCCGGCACCGGCAGCGTGTCGCAGGCTGGATCCTACGAATTGCAGGCCTCGTTCCGCTCCGCCGAGGGGATCTCGGTCGGCACCGAGGTGCGCTTGGGCGGCGTGCAGATCGGGACCGTCACGGCGCTGGAACTGAACCCCGATACGTTCCTGGCCGAAACCACCTTTTCAGTGGCCGACGCGATCATTCTGCCCGATGACAGCGCCATTGCGGTGGCCTCCGAAGGCCTGCTCGGCGGCTCGTTCGTGGAGGTGATCCCGGGCGGCTCGCCGTTCAATCTGGAACCGGGCGGCGAAATCCTCGATACGCAATCCTCGGTCAGCCTGATCACGCTCCTGCTGCGTTTCGTCTCCGGAAGCGATGACGGCTAGATCATGCTGTTCCGCGCGATCCCCATAGCCCTTCTGACCCTATCGGTCGCGGCGCCGCCTTCCGCGTGGGCGCAGCAGTTCGACAATTTCGACGGCACCGCCAATGACGCGTTCGAAGGTTTTCAGCTTGAGCCCGGCGACGCGGTCGACGACACCGATCTGAGCCTGTCCGATGAGGGCGGGCTGGTGCCCAATGACGCGGGCGCGGGTGATATCACGCTGAACCTGGGCGCCAGGCCGCAAGGCACGTTCAGCACCTTTCCCGGCGTGACCGGCCCCGTCACCTCCGTCAGCCAGCCCGCGACCGGGCAGGGGAGTGTCGTGTCGCTTCGCGCGCTCGACAAGATGTTGGGCCAGCCGACGGATATCGAATTGTCGATGGGGCAAACGGTGGTGTTCGGGCGCATCGCGATCCGGGTGATCGAATGCCGCTATCCGGCGGCGGATCCGGGCGGGGATGCCTTTGCCCATCTCGAAGTGCTCGACCTTGAGGGGGTGACGCTCTTCGACGGCTGGATGATCGCATCGTCACCGGCGCTGAACGCCCTGGAACATGCGCGATACGATGTGTGGGTTCTGGGCTGCGACGCCTGACGGATCCGGATCACACGTCCAATGCCGCGCATGCGGGCAGCGCCATGAAATCCGCAGGCAGCATCAGGGCATGAGCCAGTTGCGCCCGGTAATCGGCGCGTGCGATCTCAACCGCGCCCAAGCTTTGCAGGTGGTCCGTCACGAATTGGGTGTCGAACAGGATGAACCCGCCCATCCGCAAGCGATGCACCAGATGCGCCAGCGCCAGTTTCGAAGCCCCGGTGCGGCGCGAAAACATGCTTTCGCCGAAAAACGCGGCCCCCATCGCCACGCCGAATACGCCGCCCGCCAGCCCTTCATCATCCCAGATCTCGACCGAATGCGCCATGCCGCGCGCATGGAGCGCCAGGTAGCAGGCCGACAGGCTATCGTTGATCCAGGTTGGTTCCCGGTCCGCGCAACCCTCCAGCACCTCGGAGAAATGGTGATCGATCCGCACGTCATAGCCGCCACGCCGGATCGTGCGCCGCAGTGAGCGCGAGATGTGGAACGCGTCGAGCGGAAACACGCCGCGCCGCTTGGGATCGACCCAGAACACTTCAGGGTCGGCGGCGCCCTCGGACATGGGAAAAATGCCAGCCGCATAGGCCCGCACCATCAGCTCGGGGCTGATCGCGGGTTGGGGCGGCTGATACATGTCATGGGCCATATCCATCACCTAGGGTCGAATTCCTCAAAAGCCCATTAAAACTTGGGTCATTTTCCCCGATTTTGGGCGATTACTTCGGATTAAGCCGATGTTAAGGCTGCCATGTTGGTATGATGGCTTGGAATTCCAAGATGCCGGGCACAACGCCCGGTTGCAGTTGCGATCGGCTCTCCGATCCGGCGGATGTCAGGCCCCCTTGCGGGCTCCCGGAAACGGGACCGTCGGATGATCCGATCCACCATGTGCATCCGGACTGCCCAAGCCATTGGGCAGCACAATCGGTCTGCTTTCGGGCGGCGCCGCCCTCCTTGCACATTGCCGCGACGGGCCGTTGCAGCCCCGAGTGCCTTATTTCCGAGAGGTCCGCATCACGGGGCCGCCATTCATCGGCGCGCCCTGACCTTCGGCTGCACAATCGCCGTTATCAGCCGAGGTTCTTTTCCAGCCAGCCTTCCAGCCAGTGGATGGTGTAATCGCCCGTCTGCACCGCATTCGCCTGTAACAACTCGCTAAACAGCGGCACGGTGGTGTCGATCCCGTCCACGATCAACTCACCCAACGCGCGGTTCAGGCGGGCCAGCGCTTCCGGCCGGTCGCGGCCATGCACGATGAGTTTGGCGATCAGCGAATCATAATAGGGCGGGATGCGGTAGCCATCGTAAAGCGCGCTATCCATACGCACGCCAAGGCCACCGGGGGCGTGATACTGGCTGATCGTGCCGGGGCACGGCGCGAAATTCGGCAGCTTTTCGGCGTTGATCCGCACCTCGATGGCGTGGCCGTTCACCTGCAGATCCTCCTGCCGGAACGACATCGGCAAACCGGCGGCGACGCGGATCTGCTCCCGCACGAGATCCACCCCCATGATCGCCTCGGTTACGGGGTGTTCAACCTGAAGGCGTGTGTTCATCTCGATGAAATAGAATTCGCCGTCCTCGTACAGAAATTCGATGGTTCCCGCGCCTTCATAGCCCAGTTCGGCCACCGCATTGGCGCAGATCATCCCGATTTCGGACCGAGTCGCCGCATCGATGGCGGGGCCGGGGGCCTCCTCGAACACCTTCTGGTGGCGGCGCTGAAGCGAACAATCGCGTTCGCCGAGATGCACGGCATTGCCCTTGCCGTCGCCAAAGACCTGTACCTCGATATGGCGCGGCCGCCCGAGATACTTCTCGATATAGACCTCGTCATTGCCGAACGCGGCCTTGGCCTCGGACCGGGCGGAGCCGAAGGCCGTATCGATCTCAGCGGCGGATTTGGCGAGCTTCATGCCGCGCCCGCCGCCGCCTGCCGTGGCCTTCACGATCACCGGATAGCCGAAATCCTCACCGATCTGGCGCGCGGCGGCCAAGTCGGCCACGCCGCCCTCTGATCCCGGCACGCAGGGGATGCCCAGACGCTTGGCGGTTTCCTTGGCGGTGATCTTGTCGCCCATCATGCGGATATGTTCGGCGGACGGGCCGATGAACTTGATGCCGTGGTCTTCCACGGCCTGCACGAAGGCGGCGTTCTCGGACAGGAAACCGTAGCCGGGGTGAATCGCCTCGGCCCCGGTGATCTCACAGGCCGACAGGATTGCCGACATGCTCAGATAGCTGTCGGTGCCCGCGGGCGGCCCGATACAGACGGATTCGTCGGCCATGCGCACATGCATCGCGTCGGTGTCGGCGGTGGAATGCACAGCGACCGATTCCACCCCCATCTCGCGGGCGGCGCGGATGACGCGGAGCGCGATCTCGCCACGATTGGCGATCAGGATCTTGCGGAACATACGCTCGCCCTTTGGTTATTCGATGATCATCAGCGGCGCGCCGTATTCGACGGGCGCCTGGTCTTCCACGAGGATGCGTTTGACCGTGCCGGCGCGGGGGGCGGGGATCTGGTTCATCGTCTTCATGGCTTCGACGATCAGCAGGGTTTGCCCCTCCGTCACCTTGTCGCCCACGCTCACGAAGGCGGGCGATCCGGGCTCGGCCTGCAGATAAACGGTGCCAACCATGGGCGAGGTAACCGCTCCGGGCGCCTGGGCGGGATCCTCGGGGGTTGGTGCGGGCCCCGCAGCAGCGGCAGGTCCCGATGCCGCGGGCGCGGCGGGGGCCGCAGCCGGAGCAGGGGCCGAAGCGGTGTGTGTCACCACGTTATGCTGCTTGGCGACGCGGACGTTCAGCCAATCGTTTTCGCCATATTCGCGTTTCACATGTAGTTCGGTCAGGTCGTTATCCTGCAGTACCTCTGCCAGCGCCTTGATGAAGGCCACATCCTTGTCGTGCGATCGTTCCGCCATTCTGCACCTCTCCCCGTCCGCTCTGTCGCGCGCCCCGCATCCGGGGTCTCTGTCCCAAGCGCTATAGCGCAGGGTTGACCCGGGGAAAAGCCGCCCCGTTCGGACGCATATGGAGGGTTCATCCGCCAATTGCAGCCACCCCGTGCCCAAAAAGGCGGCAAATCTGGACAAAGGGGCGGCCTGGAGGATAGGACAAGCGCTCCAGAAATTTTACCATTTGATAAATTTTTCAACCCGTGCCAGCCTAATCCCGACCAAGCCAGTCGATCAGCGAGGCCTGCAAGACATGACGAACAGCCCCCGAACCCCCGGTATTGCCGCCGCCCGGCTTGAGGCGGAGATCTTGGCGCAGAACTTCTCGGACCTGCACCCGCCCCTGGATGGGCACGAGGCGTTGGTGGCCGCGGATCGCTGCTATTTCTGCCATGATGCGCCGTGCATCACCGCCTGTCCCACCGATATCGACATCCCGCTTTTCATCCGCCAGATCGCCACCGGCACACCCGAAGCGGCGGCGCGGACGATCTTTGAGCAGAACATTCTTGGCGGCATGTGCGCCCGCGTTTGCCCGACCGAGACGCTGTGTGAAGAGGCCTGCGTGCGCGAAGCGGCGGAGGGTAAGCCGGTGCTGATCGGGCAACTCCAGCGCTACGCCACCGACACGGTCATGGCGGCCGGTGTGCATCCGTTCGAGCGTGCGCCCGAAACCGGCAAGCGGGTGGCCGTTGTTGGCGCGGGGCCGGCTGGCCTGGCCTGTGCGCATCGGCTTGCGATGCATGGCCATGCGGTGGAGATCTTCGATGCCCGCCCAAAGGGCGGCGGCCTGAACGAGTACGGTATCGCTTATTACAAGACGACCGATGGCTTTGCGGAGGCTGAGGTGGAGTGGCTGATGAAGATCGGCGGCATCACGATGCACAACGGCAAGGCGCTTGGCCGCGACATCACGCTGGAGGGCCTGCGCGCGGAGTATGACGCGGTCTTCCTTGGCATGGGGCTGGCCGGTGTGAATGCGTTGCGCGCCGAGGGTGAGGAACGCGACGGCGTCGTGGATGCCGTTGATTTCATTTCGAACCTGCGCCAGGCCGAGAATCTCGCCGCGCTGCCCGTCGGGCGCAAGGTTGTGGTCATCGGCGGCGGGATGACGGCGATTGACGCGGCGGTTCAGTCCAAACTTCTGGGTGCGGATGAGGTGACGCTCGTTTACCGCCGCGATCGCGCCGCGATGCCCGCGAGCGCCTATGAACAGGACCTTGCGGCCTCCAAGGGTGTGCGGTTCATCTTCAACGCGATGCCACTGGAGGTGCTCGGCAACGGGGCCGCCACGGCGCTGCGCTGCGAATACACCAAGTCCGAAGGGCGCAGCCTGACGGGCACCGGCGAAACCTTTGACCTTGAGGCCGATCAGATCCTGAAAGCCATCGGCCAGACCCTCGATGGCGCCCCGGACGGGCTTGCCATCGAAGGCGGCAAGATCGCCGTGACCGGGGCGGGGCGCACCTCCGCCGACGGCGTCTGGGCCGGGGGCGATTGCGCGTCAGGCGGCGAGGACCTGACCGTTACCGCGGTTGCGGAGGGCCGAGACGCCGCGGAAGACATTCATGCCAGTCTGGTGGGATAATGTGGTATCTTGTGCCCTGTCCAACAGGTTTGGGAGGCCGCGATGACCCTGGAGGTTGATGTCGCGCAGCATTACACGACGGGTGGATTGATGTCCCGGATTGATGCTGCACTCAAGGATGCGGGCGCGGACCCCGCACATCCATCTTTCGACGATCTCAAGCCGGTGGACGAATTCCACACCGCGGGGATCGAATCGACGATGGCCCTGCTCGATCAATTGCAGATCGACCCCGGCATGGTGGTCTACGATCTGGGCTGTGGCATTGGTGGCACGGCCCGCCACATCGTGCATCGGTACGGCGCGCAGGTCGAGGGCGTGGACCTGACCGAAGAATACGTTGAAACCGGCCGGGCCCTGAACCAGCGGCTGGGGCTGTCCGATGCGATCACGCTGCATCAGGGCTCGGTTCTATCGCTGCCGTGGCAGGCAGGCAGTGCCGATCTTGTCACGATGTTCCATGTCGGCATGAACGTTGCCGACAAGGCGGCGTTGTTCGCGCAGGTGGCGCAGGTACTGAAACCCGGCGGGCATTTTGCGCTGTTCGATGTGATGCGGGGCGAAAATGGCGATGACCTGGTCTTTCCGCTGCCGTGGTCCGGTACGCCCGAGACCAGCCATGTCGACGCGCCGGACGCCTATATCGGCGCGGCCCATGACGCCGGGCTTGAAAATGTCGCGCGCCGCGATCGGACCGAATTCGCCCAACATTACTTCGACCGCGTGTTTCAGGCGATGGCGGCCAACGGCGCCGCACCGGTGGGTATCCACCTGCTGATGTCGGGTGATCCGGGGCAGAAATTGCGAAACTATGTCGCCAACCTGACATCGGGCCGTGTCACGCCCACCGAGCTGATTTTCAGAAAACCCGAATCATGATCTTGCATATCCATTTTCAGTCCATCCCGGTTGAGGATCAGGACCGCGCCCTGGCGTTCTACACGGACAAACTGGGCTTCGACGTGCATACCGACGCGCCTTATGGCGACAACTGGCGCTGGATTTTCCTGACTTTGCCCGGCGGGCAGACGCGGCTTCATTTCGCCGCGAAGACGGAAATGGAGGTACACGGCAAGCCGGCCCTTTGCCTCGTCTCTGACGATGTCGATGCAGAATGTGCCCGCTTGACCCAGGCCGGTGTGGCGATCAGCCAGGGCCCCGACGACGCGCCGTGGGCGGCCGGGGTCCGCTGGGCCACACTCCGCGACACCGAAGACAACATCATCCTGATTGAGAGCTTCACGGCAGAAGGAGCCTGACATGGCAGATCTTTCCAGCGACTTCATCGGCATTTCCTCGCCGAACCCGTTCTGGCTGGCCTCGGCCCCGCCGACAGACAAGGAATACAACGTCCGCCGCGCCTTCGAGGCCGGGTGGGGCGGTGTCGTCTGGAAGACGTTGGGGGCCGAAGGGCTGCCCGTCGTCAACGTCAACGGCCCGCGATACGGCGCGATCTACGGGGCGGACCGGCGCCTTTTGGGCCTCAACAATATCGAGCTAATCACCGACCGGGACCTCTACACCAACCTTGAAGAGATCAAGCGTGTGAAGGCTGACTATCCGGACCGCGCGATGATCGTGTCGATCATGGTGCCGTGTGAGGAACAGGCGTGGAAAGATATTCTGCCGTTGGTGGAGGATACCGGCGCGGATGGGATCGAGCTGAACTTCGGCTGTCCGCACGGGATGTCCGAGCGCGGCATGGGCGCTGCGGTGGGGCAGGTGCCGGAATACATCGAAATGGTCACGCGCTGGTGCAAGCAATACTATTCCAGGCCCGTGATCGTGAAGCTGACGCCCAACATCACCGATATCCGCAAGCCGGCCGAGGCCGCGCATCGCGGTGGGGCGGATGCGGTGTCCTTGATCAACACCATCAACTCGATCACCTCGGTCAATCTCGACACGATGAGCCCCGAGCCGTCGATTGGCGGCAAAGGTTCCCATGGCGGATATTGTGGTCCGGCGGTGAAGCCGATTGCGATGTCGATGGTGTCGGAAATTGCCCGCAACGCCGAAACACGCGGCCTGCCGATTTCGGGCATCGGCGGCGTCACCACATGGCGCGACGCGGCGGAGTTCATGGCGTTGGGGGCAGGCAATGTTCAGGTCTGCACGGCGGCGATGACCTATGGCTTCAAGATCGTGGCGGAGATGATTTCCGGCCTGTCGCAATATCTCGACGAGAAGGGCATGAGCCTCGATGATCTGGTCGGCCGCGCCGTTCCGAACGTGACGGATTGGCAGTATCTGGACCTCAACTACGTCACCAAGGCGCGGATCGACCAGGATGCCTGCATCAAATGCGGGCGCTGCTACGCGGCCTGCGAAGACACGTCGCACCAGGCGATTTCGATGTCCGAGGACCGGGTGTTCGAGGTGATCGACGCCGAATGCGTGGCCTGCAACCTGTGCGTGAATGTCTGCCCGGTGGAGGATTGCATCACGATGGTCGAACTGGCCCCGGGTGAGATAGATGAGCGGACGGGCAAGCCCGTGTCGCCCGAATACGCCAACTGGACCACGCATCCCAACAACCCCGGCGCGGTCAAGGCGGCGGAGTGAGCGGACCTGGATGATCGAACGCCTTGACCATGTGAACCTTCAGACGGTCCAGATGGACGCGATGATCGCGTGGTACACACGGTATCTGCAGTTGAAGAGCGGCCCGCGCCCGCCGTTTCCGTTTCCCGGCGCGTGGCTTTACGCGGGCGATCTGCCTGTGGTGCATCTGGTTGAAGTGGCGCAGGCGCCGCCCAAGGCCGCAGATCTGGCCTTGGAACATGCGGCGTTTCGGGCGAAGGGCCTGCCGGGCTTCTTGGGGCGTTTGGCGGCGGGGCAGGAGCCGCACAGGGTGGTACAGGTGCCGAATATGCCGCTTGTACAAGTGAATGTCTGGGACCCGGACGGCAATCATCTGCATGTGGATTTCGACGCGGCAGAGGCCGAGGGGCTGGATCTGGAAGCCTTCACAGTGTCGAAGATCAAGGCCTAAACCGCGCCGAGAGACCGGAATCAGGGCGCCAAAACCCTCCGAAACAGCGCGTCCAAAAACACCTCCGCCTCGTCAATCGGCTCGCGGCCTTCGCCCAGAACGGCGCGGACCTGCACATCGAAATCGGCATAATGCTGGGTCAGCGACCAGATCGAGAAGATCAGGTGATGTGGGTCCACGGGCGCAAGCCGACCTGCGGCGGACCAGCCGCGCAGAACCTCTGCCTTTTCATCCACAAGCGCTTTGAGATCCGTCGCCAGCCCGTCCTTCATCCGGGGCGCCCCCTGCACGATCTCCTGCGCGAAGAGCCGCGACTCCCGCGGCAAATCGCGGCTCATCTGCAGCTTGCGGCGGACATAGGCCAGCAGCTCTTCCTGCGGATCGCCCCCGGCATCCAAATCCCGGAGCGGATCGAGCCAAGTGTCCACGAGCCCCTCAAGAAGGGTCACATGGATCTCTTCCTTGGAGACGAAATAGTAGAGCAGGTTGGGCTTGGAGAGGCCCGCTTCGGTGGCGATCTCGTCCAACGTGGCCCCGCGAAAGCCGTGGCGGGAGAAGACATCCAGCGCCGCCTCCAGCACGCGGGCGCGGTTTTTCTCCTGGATGCGGGTGCGGGTTTTGGGGCTGCTCATCCTGCGGTTCTGTTCCTGCCTGATTGGGGG
Organism: uncultured Roseicyclus sp.; assembly: GCA_947494975.1. Lineage (GTDB taxonomy): Bacteria > Pseudomonadota > Alphaproteobacteria > Rhodobacterales > Rhodobacteraceae > Gymnodinialimonas. Next base: position 1,047,365 of record CANLXA010000002.1, read on the forward strand.
GCAAACCGGGCGATTGCGGGCCCGATGATTGCCGAAGAGCGCAGGTCGCGCCCGGATGCCTGCAATGTGCTATCGTTTAAGTTGACTGTCACAGGGCTTTTGCTAGCGTGCCCTTGACCATTTGGTCAAAAAGAAAATGCGCCTGCCCGACAGGCGTTGGGGAGATCAGACCATGGCACTCGACCGTTCCAACCCGGTTCCCAATGACCTGAGCGCGTTCTGGATGCCGTTCACGGCCAACCGGCAGTTCAAGCAGACGCCGCGCATGTTCGTTGGCGCCGACAAGATGCATTACACCACCGCCGACGGGCGGCAGGTGCTGGATGGCACTGCCGGTTTGTGGTGCTGCAATGCGGGCCACAACCAACCGCGTATCGTGGAGGCGATCCAGAAACAGGCCGCCGAGATGGACTACGCGCCCGCGTTCCAGATGGGCCATCCGAAAGCCTTCGAACTTGCAAATCGTCTGCGCGACATGGCGCCCGACCCGTTCGAGCATGTCTTCTACACCAATTCCGGGTCTGAATCCGTGGAGACCGCCCTCAAGATCGCCATCGCCTACCAGCGCGCCATCGGGCAGGGGAGCCGAACGCGCCTGATCGGGCGCGAGCGGGGCTATCACGGGGTGAATTTCGGCGGCATTTCCGTTGGCGGAATCGTGAACAATCGCAAGGTTTTCGGGTCATTGTTGACGGGTGTGGACCATCTGCCCCACACCCATCTGCTGGACCAAAACAGCTTCGTGCGTGGTCAACCCGAGCATGGCGCGCATCTGGCCGACGAGTTGGAACGGATCGTGGCGCTGCATGGCGCAGAGACCATCGCCGCCTGTATTGTGGAGCCGATGGCGGGCTCAACCGGCGTTCTGATGCCGCCCAAGGGCTACCTCGAAAAGTTGCGCGAGATCTGCACCAAGCACGGCATCCTGTTGATCTTCGACGAGGTGATCACCGGGTTCGGGCGGCTTGGCAGCAGCTTCGCGGCGGCGCATTTCAACGTGATGCCCGACATGATCACCTGCGCCAAGGGCCTGACCAACGGCGTGATCCCGATGGGCGCTGTGCTGGCCACCAAGGCCATCCACGACGCCTTCATGACCGGGCCCGACCACCTGATCGAACTGTTCCACGGCTATACCTATTCCGGCAATCCGATTGCGTCGGCCGCCGGTCTGGCGACGCTGGAGACCTACAAGGAAGACGGGTTGTTCGAGCGCGCGGCGGAGCTTGCGCCTTATTGGGAAGACGGCCTGCATTCCCTGCGCGATTGCCCCCATGTGATCGATATCCGCAATATGGGCCTGATCGGCGCGGTCGAGTTGGAGCCGATTGCGGGCGAGCCCACGAAACGCGCGTTCCAGGCGTTTCTCGACTGCTACGACAAGAACGTTCTGATCCGCACGACCGGCGATATCATCGCCATGTCACCGCCGCTGATCATCTCCAAATCCGAGATTGATACGTTGTTCGGCACACTTCGGGACGTGTTGCAGGGGCTGGACTAGATGGCTGACGCAAAGGCAGAAACCCTGATTGACGACGACCGTGTCCGGGTCACCCGGTTCGATTTTGCGCCCGGCGATGAGACCGGCTGGCACACCCATGGTATGGATTACGTCATCACCACGCTGACCGATTGCGCCATGCGCCTGGAGGAACCGGGCGGCGACACGCGGGACGTCTTTGTTGCGGCGGGCACGGTTTATCGCCGCGACAAGGGTGTGGAACACAATGTCATCAATGGTGGAGGCGCGCCGATGACCTTCATCGAGACGGAACTGAAGTAGGAACACCCCATGGCCTCTCCCGCGGAAAACATGAAAATCAACGGCGAGCGCCTGTGGGACTCGCTGATGGAGATGGCCAAGATCGGCCCCGGCATCGCGGGGGGCAACAACCGCCAGACCCTGACCGACGCGGACAGCGAGGGGCGGCATCTGTTCGCAAAATGGTGTGACGCGGCGGGCTGTTCGATGGGAGTCGACACGATGGGCAACATGTTTGCCCGGCGTGAGGGCACCGATCCCGATGCGCTGCCGGTCTATGTGGGCTCTCACCTCGATACGCAGCCGACGGGGGGCAAGTATGACGGCGTGCTCGGGGTGCTCGGCGGTTTGGAAATCATCCGATCCCTCAATGATCTGGGCATCAAGACAAAGCACCCGATTGTGGTGACGAACTGGACCAACGAGGAAGGCACGCGCTATGCGCCCGCGATGCTGGCCTCCGGTGTCTTCGCCGGAAAACACACGCAGGATTGGGCCTATGACCGCGTCGATGCGGACGGCAAACGGTTCGGCGATGAGTTGGAGCGGATCGGCTGGAAGGGCGAGGAAAAGGTCGGCGACCGCAAGATGCATGCGTTTTTCGAGCTGCATATCGAACAGGGTCCGATCCTGGAGGCGGAGGGCATCGATGTGGGCGTCGTGACCCACGGGCAGGGGCTCCGCTGGATCGAATGCACGATCACCGGCAAGGAGAGCCATACCGGCTCCACGCCGATGCATATGCGCAAGAATGCGGGGCGCGGCCTGGCTCTGGTGACGGAACTCGTCCACGAGATTGCCATGAAGAACCAGCCCAATGCGGTGGGCGCCATAGGCCATGTCGATGTCTACCCGAATTCGCGGAACATCATTCCGGGCAAGGTCGTCTTCACGGTCGATATGCGCACCCACATCCTCGACAAGCTCAACGCCATGGTGGATGAGTTGATGGCGCGTGCGCCGAAGCTCTGCGAAGACATCGAAGTGAGCTTCGAGGCCGAGATCGTGGGCCAGTTCGACCCGCCCGCCTTTGATGACGGATGTGTCACAGCTGTCAGACAAGCGGCTGAAAGGCTTGGATATTCTCACATGGATATCGTATCCGGGGCAGGGCACGATGCGTGCTGGATCAATGATGTGGCCCCGACGGCAATGGTGATGTGTCCCTGCGTGGACGGGTTGAGCCATAACGAGGCCGAGGAAATCAGCCCGGAATGGGCGGCGGCCGGGGCGAATGTGCTGTTCCATGCGGTCGTGGAAACGGCGGAGATAGTGGAATGAAATCAAAGGTATGGCTTGCATTGGGTGCGGTTGTGGCCCTTGCGGGATGTGTGACGACCACGCCCGAGGGCCAAAGCGAGGTGCTGCCCGAAGAGGTGCTGGCCCTTGTCGCGCCTGGCCAGGATACGTCGACCGTTCGGCTTGAGGCCGATGGCTGCTACTGGTTCCTGCATCGCGGGCCGGTCGAGAGCACCTACATCCCGCTTCTGACGCGGGAACAGCGGATGATCTGCGTGACCGCGCAGGGGTAAACGGAGTTAACCAGGGGGATCCCATGAGCAAGGTGATCAAGGGCGGCACGGTGGTGACCGCTGACCGTCAGTGGATGGCGGATGTGCTGATCGAGGGTGAGAAGATCGCCGAGATCGGTGAGAACCTGAGCGGTGACGAGGTGATCGACGCCTCCGACGCCTATGTGATCCCCGGTGGGATCGACCCCCACACCCATCTGGAAATGCCCTTCATGGGCACCACGGCGGCCGAAACGTTCGAGACCGGCACCTTTGCCGCCGCGGCGGGCGGGACCACGATGCTGGTCGATTTCTGCCTTCCGGGCGAAGACGGCTCGCTTCTTAATGCCATCGATGAATGGGACCGCAAGTCGAAGGATCAGATCTGCGTCGACATCTCGTATCACATGGCGATCACCGGCTGGAATGAGAGCATTTTCAACGAGATGGAAGCCGTCGTTAAAGAGCGTGGCATCAACACGTTCAAGCATTTCATGGCCTATAAGGGCGCCCTGATGATCGAGGATGACGAGATGTTCGCCTCCTTCAAGCGCTGCGCCGAACTGGGGGCGCTGCCGCTGGTTCATGCCGAGAACGGCGACATCGTCGCGGAGCTTCAGCAGAAATACCTGGAAGAAGGTGTGTTCGGGCCGGAGGGGCATGCATACTCTCGCCCGCCTGAGGTGGAGGGTGAGGCCGCGAACCGGGCGATCATGATTGCGGATGCCGCGGGCACGCCACTCTACATCGTGCATGTGTCGTGTGAGCAGGCCCATGAGGCGATCCGGCGTGCGCGCCAGAAGGGCATGCGGGTTTATGGCGAGCCGCTGATCCAGCACCTGACGCTGGATGAAAGCGAGTATTTCAACAAGGATTGGCAATATGCCGCGCGCCGCGTGATGTCGCCGCCCTTCCGGTCGAAGGACCATCAGGATGGGCTGTGGAACGGCCTCGCGGCGGGGTCGCTGCAGGTTGTGGCGACCGACCATGCGGCCTTCACGGATGAGCAGAAACGCATGGGCGTGGACAATTTCGCGATGATTCCCAACGGGACCGGCGGGCTTGAGGAGCGGATGGCGATGCTCTGGACCAAGGGGGTCGAAACGGGCCGCCTGACGCCGGAGGAGTTTGTGGCCGTAACGTCGTCGAACATCGCCAAGATCCTGAACATCTACCCGATGAAGGGTGGGATCAACGTGGGCGGAGACGCCGATGTGGTGGTCTGGGACCCGAAGCTGGGGCGGACGATTAACACGGCGACGGCAAAATCTATTCTTGATTACAACGTGTTCGAGGGAATGGAGGTCAGCGCCTCGCCCCGCTACACGCTGTCGCGCGGGGATGTGGTCTGGGCCGCGGGGCAGAACTCGCAACCGCAGCCGGGTAGGGGCCGTTTCGTGAAACGCCCGCCCGCGGCGAGTCCGAGCCAAGCGTTGAGCAAGTGGAAAGCGCTGAATACCCCCCGCAAGATCGAACGCGATCCTTTGAACATCCCGGCGGGGGTTTGACCGCCACTATCGATTTGAAATCTCGTTCAGGAGCAGCATTCATGCCGCGACATTCACTGATTCTCTGCGCCGTAGCCTCGCTTCTTTCCGTCGTTCCCGCATGCCTCTCCGCCGAAAACGTTATCTCGCCAGACCGCACCTGGGCCGACGCCGAGGGGTGCAACGTCCTTACGGGCGGCTGGTCCGGGCAGGCCTTCACCATCGTGACCCGCGAGGAAATCCGGTTTTGGGAAACCACGTGCTTCATCAACGATACGCAATATGCGGACGGTCAATCCCTCATCGTCATGGCCACCTGCGAAGGCCTCGAAGAGACCCGGCAGGAGGTCTATCAGTTTGCCGCGAATGTCGATGGTTCGGCGCGGCTGTACCACGAAGGCTATGATTGGGAGGCATTGCTGGATGAGTGTTAAAGGCCTGCGCGTCGGTTTCCTCGGGTCCATCTTAGCCTGCATCGCTTCGGTCGCCGGGGCCGATGGTCACAGTGTGCAACTCGATGGCGTATACGGAAATGCGCGCGGCTGCATATTGGCGCGGGGCCAAGAGGTTGGATCGGACGAGACGTTCATCCTGTCTTCGGATCGTTTCCGGTTCTTCGACGACGAATGCACCGGTCTGACCATCGCAGACCTTGGCGACGGAACGTTCGAAGTGTCCGCCCCGTGCCCCACCTACAACGGCGAAAACCTCTCACTGGTGCCCTACGGCGACCGGGACGGGTATCAGTTATTCGCGTACCCCGGCAGCGGCGTCGCGGAGGCGCTCAACCCGTGTCAGTAGATCGAGAACACACCCAAGGTGCAGCTGCGGCGGCGGCCAATGCCCCCATTATCTCCGCCCGCAAACTTGACCCGACGTTTCGAGCCAACAATGGCCCGGTGGAGGCCCTCAGCGACGTGAATTTGCAGACCAACAAGGGCGATTTCGTCTCGTTCATCGGATCACCGGAGTCGACCCGCCAATGACTGACCTCTGGGCCAACCTCCCCTCTATCGAGGCCGTAGAACCTTACGCCACCACCTTAGCGGCGTTTGCAATCATCGGGATTGCCATTCAGGTTCTGCTCCAGCGGCGGTCGGTCAATGCGGACGAAGCGCGTCTTGCGCGAGAGAGCGCGGTGTTTCTCTACTCCGTTTTCGGGGACGAGGCGTTTCGCGAGGAGCGGCGCGTGTTGGGAGCCAAGGCGGATCAGGCCGCCGACAAAATGAGCGACGAGACACGCGCCGCCTTCAAGGCCGTGCTGCACCGTTACGGGCTTGTTTCGCTGGCCCATGTCCATGGTGGGGGGAAGGCGGAAATGATCAACTCGTACTGGGGAAATGTGCTGTTGAAAGATTGGGAACGGCTGGCGCCCTTCGTGACGGCCGAGCGGGTCAAGTATCCGTTTTTACAGAGGAATACGGAGTTGATGGTAGAGCGTATCCGGGAGATGGACCGTGCCTGAGGCCGTGATTTCTGCTGATGCGCTGGACCTCACGTTTCAGACGAATGACGGCCCGGTGCAGGCTCTTTCGGATGTCTCACTCGACATCAACAAGGGCGATTTCGTCTCTTTCATCGGGCCGTCGGGCTGCGGCAAGACGACGTTTTTGCGGGTGATAGCAGCGCTCGAACAGCCTACGGGCGGTGAGGTCACCGTCAACGGGATGACGCCCGACGAGGCGCGGCGGGCGCGGGCTTATGGGTATGTGTTTCAGGCCGCGGGTCTCTATCCGTGGCGGACCATCGAGAAGAACATCAAGCTGCCGTTGGAGATCATGGGGTTCGACCGGACCGAGCAGGAAAGGCGCGCGAACAACGTCTTGCAACTGGTTGATCTGGAAGGGTTTGGGAAGAAGTTTCCATGGCAGCTCTCGGGCGGGATGCAGCAGCGGGCCTCTATCGCGCGGGCGCTGGCCTTCGATGCCGATATCCTGCTGATGGACGAGCCGTTCGGGGCGCTGGACGAGATCGTGCGGGACCGGCTGAACGAGGAATTGCTTAAGCTCTGGGCGCGGACGGAGAAGACGATTGGGTTCGTGACGCACTCGATCCCGGAGGCCGTATACCTTTCGACCAAGATCGTCGTGATGTCGCCGCGTCCGGGGCGGATCACGGATGTGATCGAGAGCGATCTGCCGCGCGACCGGCCGCTCGATATCCGTGATACGCCGGAATTCCTGGCGCTGGCCCACCGGGTGCGGGAAGGCCTGCGGGAGGGGCATGCCTATGACGAGTGAGTGGCCCGACCCGCCTGCACAATCCGTACACCTCCTGTGCACACCCTGTGCTTACGCGAAGTACGCACCAATCAGGCAGCCCGACGCGGTTTCTGTGCGGAGGACCCATGGCTGAGCCCCCGACCATCCGCCGCGCCCGCGACAGCGATATCGACGCCTGCGCCGATATCCTGAACCACTGGATCGACAGCCGCGACTGGATGCCACGCATTCACACGGTCCAGGAGGTGCGCGAGTTCTATCGTGACTTTGTTTACACGACCCGCGACCTCTACGTGGCGGGCGACCCGCCATTGGGGTTCATGGCGCTGGATCGCGACGATGCCTATGTCACCGCGCTTTACGTGGCGGAGCCGGGCAGGGGCCTGGGGAAACGGTTCCTTGATTTCGCCAAGACGGGCCGCAACGTGCTCCGGCTCTGGACATTTCAGGCCAATACGGCGGCGCAGGCGTTCTATCGGCGCGAGGGGTTCAAGGAGGAGCGGCGGACGGACGGCGACAATGAGGAAGGGCTGCCGGATATCTTGCTGCGTTGGGAGGCGGCATGAGCATCGCGGCCGATCAGACCCCTCCTTGCGCGTTTTGCATGGCGATGCGGCGGATCAGCATGGCGATCCTGCCGGTGCTGGTTGTGGTCGGTGTGATCGTGGCAATCTGGTACGCGGCGGCCTATGGGATGAACCGCGTCTCCACCCTCGACACGGCAGAACGGAGGGGGATCGAGATCAGCGCGGCGGAGGTCTTTGCCGACACGATGGCGCAAGAACGCCCGCGCCTGCCTGCACCGCATCAGGTGGTGGCGGAGCTGTGGAACACCACTGCCGGAGAGCCGATCCTGCGGGAACGGCGCGGCGAATACCAACCCAATCCGCGCAGTCTGTTTTTCCATGCCTATCAGACCCTTGCGCCGACGCTTCTGGGATTCGTGATTGGAACGCTGGCGGGCCTGCTGCTGGCCATCGGGATTGTCCATAACCGGGCGATGGACATGTCGGTGATGCCCTGGGCGATTGCGTCGCAGACCATCCCGATCCTTGCCATTGCCCCCATTGTGATCGTGGTCCTGAACGCCGTCGGGCTGACCGGGGTGGTGCCGAAATCTCTGATCTCGGCCTATCTGTCGTTTTTCCCGGTGGTTGTTGGCATGGTGAAGGGCTTGCGCTCGCCCGGCGCGATGGATCTGGACCTGCTGCGGACCTATTCGGCCAGCCGGTCGGAGACGTTGGTCAAGCTGCGGCTGCCGGCCTCGATCCCGTTCCTGTTCGCCTCGCTTAAGGTTGCGATCGCGGCGGCTTTGGTGGGCACCATCGTGGCGGAACTGCCGACCGGCGCGCGGTTCGGGTTGGGCGCGCGGCTTTTGACCGGCTCCTATTACGGCCAGACGATCCAGATCTGGTCGGCGCTGTTCATGGCGGCGATCTGCGCGGCGTGTCTTGTGGCGCTGCTGGGGCTCATCGAGCGGACGACGTTGCGGCGCATGGGGCTGGACCGATGAGTGCGGTGATGCAGATGGCGCCGCGGGGATGGGTCGTGCCGGGGGCCGGGCTGGTCATTCTGGTTCTCGGTGCTCTCGTCGATTTGCGATTGGCGGCGATCCTTGGAGTCTGGTTTCTGGCCTGGGGGGTCAACCTGGTTCTGTCGCGCAATGCCACGCCGGGTGCGCGGCTGTTGGTGCCGCTGATCTTCGGGTTAACGCTGTTAACGCTTTGGGAGATGGCGGTGCGGCTCCACGATGTGAGCCCCGTGATCTTGCCCGCGCCAAGCTCCATCGCGCAGGCCTTTGCGGCCAATACCGATATCCTCTGGGCTGATTTCGTGCAGACGATCCTGAAGGGTGCATTGGTGGGGTACGTGATCGGATGCGGCGCGGCGGTGCTGGCGGCACTGGCCATCGACCGGTCGCCTTTCCTACAAAAGGGGATGCTGCCCGTCGGCAATTTCATCGCCGCTCTGCCCATTGTCGGCACCGCGCCGATCTTCGTGATGTGGTTCGGGTTCGGCCCGGCCTCGAAGGCGGCCGTTGTTGTTGCGATGGTGTTCTTCCCAATGCTGGTCAACGCGGTGCAAGGGCTGAAGGCCAGCGACGCGATGCAGCGCGACCTGATGCACACCTATGCCGCAAGCTATTGGCAGAGCCTGATAAAACTACGCCTGCCCACGGCGATGCCGTTCCTGTTCAACGGATTGAAAATCTGCACAACACTTGCGCTGATCGGGGCAATTGTGGCTGAGTTTTTTGGCTCCCCCACCGTCGGCATGGGGTTCCGCATCAAGATCGAGGTGGGACGGCTGGCCATGGATGTGGTCTGGGCCGAGATTACGGTGGCGGCCCTGGCCGGATCGGGCTTCTATGGGCTCATGGCACTGCTGGAGAAGCAACTGACATTCTGGCACCCGTCACAGCGAAAGGTGTGACATGCCTGCGGCGCGATGGCGGGGCTGAGATAGAAAAAGACCAACGCAACTTGGAGGGAAGAAAATGAAACAACTGACATTTGGCATGGCCGCGCTGCTGGCCTCTGGCGGGATGGCCCTGGCCGATGGCCACGCAGATGAGGTGAACCTGCAGCTGCAATGGGTCACCCAGGCGCAATTCGCGGGCTACTACGTGGCGCTGGAGAACGGCTATTACGACGAGGAAAACCTTGCCGTGAACATCATCCCCGGCGGGCCGGATATCGCACCGCCGCAAGTGCTGGCCGGTGGCGGCGCGGATGTGATGCTGAACTGGATGCCAAGCGCATTGGCGGCCCGGGAAAACGGCTTGCCGGTCGTCAATATCGCGCAGCCCTTTGTGCGCTCGGGCCTGATGTTGACCTGCTGGGCCGATAGCGGCATCACGGAGCCTGCCGATCTGGCCGGTCACACGGTGGCGCATTGGTTCTTCGGCAACGAATATCCGTTCCTGAGCTGGATGAGCCAGCTTGGCATCGGTGTCGAGGGCGGCGATGATGGCGTGACGCTTCTGCAAGCGGGCTTCAACGTCGATCCGCTAATCCAGCGGCAGGCCGATTGCATGTCGACCATGACCTACAACGAATATTGGCAGGTGATCGATGCGGGCGTGACGCCGGAGGAACTGGTGACGTTCCGCTACGAGGATTACGGCGTGTCCACGTTGGAAGATGGCATCTGGGCGCTTGAGGAAAATCTCGATGATCCCGATTTCGTCGACAGGATGACCCGGTTTGTCCGGGCGTCGATGCGCGGCTGGGCCTGGGCGGCGGAGAATCCCGATGAGGCGGCGTTGATCGTGCTTGATTATGACGAGACCGGCGCCCAGACCGAAGAGCATCAGACCCGTATGATGGGGGAGATTGCGCTGCTGGTTGAAGGGGGTGACGGCCGTCTGGACGAGGCCGCCTATCAGCGCACGGTGGATACATTGCTGGCCGGTGGGTCCGATCCGGTGATTTCCGCGCCGCCCGAAGGCGCGTTCACCCATGTCATCACGGATGCTGCGCTGGCTGAATAAGCCCTGCGTCACCTGACCAGACCGGCCCCGCGTCCCATCCGGCGCGGGGCCGGTTTTCGTCTGACGGCATCGCTCCCGTGATGGAAAGCGGCGTCGGCTCGCCATTGCGTCGATAGGGCGATCCATGATCGCCACACGTCACGTGCTGTATCCTGGTGGGGTGGCACCAGCCTTGACCACGCCGATTGCGCCGAGCGGCACGTTGCGATCATTCAGGACCATCTGGGGGATCGATTGCAGAGCCGTTCGGCAAGCCGCGGGTTGGCCGGTGGGCCGGATCAACCACCGGGGTTTCATACGATCTACACGACGGTCTTTTAGCTGAATTGTATGAACTTTTCCGTTGGTTAATCGACGGGCGGCGTGGTTCCGTCCGCCCATTCGGGTGGGGATCCGAATGAGGTGCCATCGATGTTGAGCGTAGGGGGGATGACCCCGTTTTCTTCCAATCCAAGCAATCCCACGCCGCCTGAGCCCCAACCGGCCAACGAACCGCCGGTGGAGGAAGCGCGGGCGACGCAGGACTCGCCCGACACGGGCGTCGGCGGGGATACCGCCCAACCCGGTGCCGATGCAGGCGGCCGCGGTGCCGGGGGCGCAAGTGCTGGCCCGGTCACCGCACCATCGCCATCGGTCGAGACCCGGATCGCCGCAGCCGAGGTAGAACGCAGCCTGACGATCGCGCCGGAGGAAAGCGCCGCGCCCGGCCCGCTGAGCGAGGCGGAGGCGCGTGCGATGGCGGAGGCCGTTCAGCAGAGCACCCGCGCAGAGACGATCTTCGCGGCTCTGGAGGCATCGGCGGAAGGGTCCGCAACCCCGGACGCTGCGGCTGCGGATGCGCCGGACGCCCCGAGCCTGACCGCGGCGCGGTATGAAGATACGTCCGTCCTGTTGGCGACGCCGCCGGACGGGCGCGCCGTGCTGGATCAGCGGCGCTGAACGTGGGGGGCAAATGCATCAGGCCCGGGCGCTGCACCGCGCCGGGCGTCTGATGCTTCTCTTGCGGCAGATCAGCTGCGAATATCGACGGTCGGATTGACCGGGCCGTCTTCGATATCTTTCAACAGGGCCGGGATTGCGGCGGTTGCGTTGTCAGCCGGGGCTGCCGCATTCGAACCCTTATCCTCGGATCTGGCCTCCGCCTCAGTTCCCGGGCTGTCATCGGGTTCCTGGGCAGCCGCCATGATGGCGAGTACGGCCGATTCCCGCGGCGGTTCCGGCGGCACGGGAATATCGTCATTGTCCCCGACCTGAACCACGTCGAGCGGTTGAAACTCCGATGATCGACCGGGGGTCGGCTTGTCGGCTTCGCTGGCGCCCATGACGGGCCGCGATGTTTCAGGCCTGACGCTGACCGCGTCCTGCGCAACCCGCGCGGCGGGTTGCGATGTTTGCGTCGAGACATCCGCCCGAGGCGGAGTGGTCATGATATCCATAATAAACCCTCCTCAAGTGCTTGCGCGGTGAGGCCCCCAATTCTCCACCGTGCACGATGCACGACGCATCTTACCACAGGGTTAATGCAGCCAGCGGATATCGAGCAAATTCAATATAATAGCCGATCATGCCGTAAGCTCTTCGAGGATCTCCGCCATGATGTCCATGCCACGGCCCCACCCCTGATCGAGGCTGCTCAAGGCGCTGGCGAAGGCGTCGATCTCGGCTTGGCTGGCCTCGTGCGGCGTCCAGGTCAGCACCATCTCGGTGCCGCCGTCGACCTCGGAAAACGTCACCTCGGTCCGCAGGATGCGGGGCCAGTTCTGCATCATCGGATTGTCGGTCACGGCCCAATTGGCATCGGCGCTCGACATCAGCATGACGATGCGCTCGGGCGCGACAACTTCGGTATTATCCATGCGCTGAAACATCGAGCCCGAGGGCAGCTTCATTTCATGCAGCCACTGGCCGCCGGCCTTTGCCGTGACCTGATGCACCACCGTCTCCACGCCGGGGCCATACCAACGGCCCAGAAGCTCCGGATCGGTCCAGCAGCGCCAGACCAGATCCCGGGGCGCGGCAAAGGTGCGGGTCAGGGTGTAGGTGGGCAGGTCAGTCATTCGTGTCCCTTTCGGATGGGTCGGATTGAAGCTCGGACAGCAGATCGTCGAGCGTGTCGAGGCGGGTGTCCCAATGGGCCCGGAAGGCGATGAGCCATTCCACGGCCCGGGACATCCGGGCGGCGTTCAGGCGGGCGGGGCGGCGCTGCTTGTCGATGGCGCGGTCGATCAGGCCCGCGCCTTCCAGCACCTTGAGGTGTTTGGAAATCGCCGGCTGGCTCATCGCGAAGGGTTGCGCAAGTTCGCCCACCGAGGCCTCCCCCTCGGTCAGCCGCGCCAGGATCGCGCGGCGGGTCGGGTCGGCCAGCGCGTGAAATACGGCGTCGAGGGTGGGATCTGGATCATAACCGATTCGTTCCATAACTATATGGTTATAAAATTGCGAGCCGGATTGCAAGCCGGGGGGCATGGTATCGAGGTGATCCGCCCCGTGACGCGCGCAGACGTGAGACGCCGCTTCACAAGCGCAACCGTTTCATGGAAAACTCTGTAAAGTTTCGGAGGGACCATGGCTGAGGCGCGGCGCACAGATCTGACCGGAAGCCGCATTCGCGAGCGGCGGCTGGCGCGGGGGATCAAGCAAGGCACGCTGGCCGAAACCGTGGGCGTGTCGCCCTCCTACCTCAACCTGATCGAACACAATCATCGGCGCATCGGCGGCAAGCTCCTGCTGGAGCTGGCGCGCGCCCTGAAGGTGGAGCCATCGGTCCTGAGCGAAGGGGCGGAGGCGGGGGTCAGCGAGGTACTGGACGCCGCGGCCCGGGCCCAGGGCGGTGTGGCGGCGGAGACCGACCGGATCGATGAGCTGGCGGCCCGGTTCCCCGGCTGGACCGCCCTGATCGCGGCGCAGGAGGGGCGGGCGCGGGATCTGGAAGGGCAGATCGAAGCGCTGCGCGACCGGTTGGGCCAGGACCCGGCGCTGGCCGAAGCGATGCATGAGGTTCTGTCATCGGTTGCGGCGATCCGATCCACGGCGGATATCCTTGTACGCGAGGCCGATCTGGATGCAGCCTGGCGCGGGCGGTTCCACCGCAATCTGCATGAGGAGGCGGAGCGGCTGTCGGCCCGGGCGACGGGCCTTCTGGCTCAGTTCGAGGCACCGGGGGCCGATGCCGCCGCCGCAGCCCCGGAAGAAACCGTTGAGGCGATGTTCGAGGCGGCGGGCCACCATTTCCCTGAGATCGAGGCGCAGGGGGCAGGTGCCATCGCGATGATCCTGGCCCGGGCGGCGGGGCTGGATGAGCCGCGGGCGCGGGCCATGGCGGAGCGGCGGCTGCGCGATTATGCCGCCGATGCCGCGCGCCTGCCGATGGCGGAGTTTGCCCCCGCGGCCAAGGCGGCGGCCTATGATCCGGCGGCACTGGTGGAGCGGGCCGCCGGCGATGTGGCGCTGGTGCTGCGCCGATTGGCGCATCTGCCGGTGGAGAGTGGTGCACCGGACCGCGGCCTGGCGATCTGTGATGCGTCGGGCGCGTTGATCCAGCGGCGTCGATTGCCCGGGTTTCCGATCCCCCGCGTGGCCCCCGGTTGCCCGCTCTGGCCGCTATATCGCGCCCTGACGCGGCCCGGACAGGCGGAGGCGGCCGTGCTGGATATGCCCCGCGGGCCGCGGTTCCGGGCCTGGGCGGTGGCGCAGCCGGTGGGCGGCGCAGGCTTTGGCGCGGCGCCGCTGATGCATGCGACGATGCTGGTCATGCCGCTTGGCGCGGATATGCCGGGGGCCGGGTTGATCGAGGCCGGCCCCGGCTGCCAATCCTGCCCGCGGGCGGCCTGCGCCGCGCGGAGATAGGCGGCCCGGCCTTTTGCACAGGGCAGGCCAACGCGCGAGAGCATTGCGCGGGGCACGATCTGGGGGCACACTCGGCGCACCAGGCCCGGGGGGTAGACTGCCCTGCCGGGGGGAGGACTGGCGATGACGGAACAGACCAAGACCGGCACCGGGACGATCCTGATTGTCGAGGACGAGGGCAACATTCTGGAGGCGCTGAGTTTCATTCTGCGCCGGGCGGGATGGGATGTGCGCGGCCACGGCAAGGGAGAGAGCGCGCTGGAGGAAGTGGCGCGGGTGGCGCCAGACATGCTGGTGCTTGACGTGATGCTGCCGGGGCGGTCGGGCCTCGAGATCCTGCGCGACTTGCGCGCCGATGCGGCAACGGCGGATCTGCCCGTCCTGATGCTGACGGCCAAGGGGCAGGCCAAGGATCGGGAGCAGGCCTTGGCGATGGGGGCCGATGCGTTCCTGACAAAGCCGTTTTCGAACAGCGAGCTTCTGGAGATTGTCGAGCGCCTGTCGGGCGTGGATGATTTTCGGCCCGCGGCCGGGCAGGGGAGCTGACGCGCCATGGCCCGCCGCTTGTTTCTGGAACGCCGCACCTATCGCCAGTACCGCTTGCAAGATGCCGCGCGGTTATTGCCGATCCTGGGGCTGATCCTGATTTTCGGGCCGATCCTGATCCGGGGTGACGATGCGGGGGCCCTGACCCTTGCGGGCGGGTTGATCTATTATTTCGCGATCTGGGTGATCCTGATCGGCCTGACGGCGCTGGTGTCCCGCGCCTTGGTGGGCGATGCGCCACATGCGGCGGAGACCGATGGGTCGGACGGCCCGTCGGCCCTGCCACCGGCCGGGGACGACAGCTGAGATGCTGAGCTTCGACGGGCTCGTCGCGGTCTGCGTCGTCTATGTGATGGGCCTCTTTGCCATCGGTTTCATTGCGGAAAAGGCGGCGCGGCAGGGCGGCGCGCGGTGGCTCAACTCGCCGATCACCTACACGCTGAGCCTGTCGATCTATGCCACGGCCTGGACGTTTTATGGCGCCGTGGGATCGGCCGCGCGGTCGGGCCTTGAATTCCTGACGATCTATCTGGGCCCGACGCTGGTGTTCGTGGGCTGGTTCTGGCTGTTGCGGAAGATGGTGCGGATCGGGCGGGCGCAGCGGATCACCTCGATTGCGGACATGATTTCGAGCCGCTACGGGAAATCCGGCGGGCTGGCGGTGCTGGTCACGGTTTTGGCTGTGCTGGGCACGACGCCCTATATCTCGCTGCAACTGCAATCGGTGACCCTGTCGTTTTCGGTTTTCGCCCGCCCCGGGGCCTTGGGTGCGCCGGATACGGAGCAGACGGCGGTGTGGGTCGCCGGTGGCCTCGCGCTCTTCACCATCGTCTTCGGCACCCGCTCGCTGGACCTGAACGAGCGCCATCCGGGTCTGGTGAGCGCGATTGCGTTCGAGGCCATCGTGAAGCTCGCCGCGATCCTTGCCGTGGGCGCGTTCGTGGTTTGGGGCGTGGCCGACGGTCCGGGTGACATGCTGGCGCGGATCGAGGCAAGCGCCATTGCGCGGGAGCCACTGAACGGGGCGCGGTGGCTGGGGCTGACGGTGCTGGCGGGGGCCGCGATCCTGTGCCTGCCGCGCATGTTTCAGGTGCTGGTGGTGGAAAACTCGGACGAGCGGCATCTCGCCGTGGCGGGCTGGGCGTTCCCGCTCTACCTGATGCTGATCTCGCTTTTCGTGGTGCCGGTGGCGGTGGCGGGGCTGAGCCTGCCGGGAACGGGGGACAACCCCGATCTCTACATGCTGACCGTGCCGCTGTCGTTGGGGCAGGACGGGCTGGCCCTGCTGGTATTCCTCGGTGGGTTCTCGGCTGCCACATCGATGGTGATCGTGGCGGCCCTGGCGCTCAGCACCATGGTGTCGAACCATATCGTCATGCCGCTCTGGCTGCGCGCGACGCGCCATGAGGATCCGATGACGGGTGATATGCGGCGCGTCGCGCTGACCGCCCGGCGGCTCTCCATCGCGGGCGTTCTTTTCCTCGGGCTGATCTATTATCGCCTGTCAGGTGGCGCTGAGGCGCTGGCCTCCATCGGGCTGATCTCCTTTCTGGGTGTGGCGCAGGTGCTGCCCGCGCTGGTCGGCGGTATTCTGTGGCGCGGGGCGACGCGGGTGGGCGCGGCGCTGGGGATCGGATCGGGCTTCCTGATCTGGGCGTGGCTGCTGCTTCTGCCCAATGTGGCGGAGACGGGTGGGCTGATCGCGCCGGTCCTGTCCAACGGGCCGTTCGGCATCTTCTGGCTCAGCCCGGAAACGCCGCTCGGCCTGCAATCCACCGATCCGCTTCTGACCGCCCTGGTGCTGAGCCTGGGCGTCAACACGCTGCTGTTCATTCTTGGGTCGCTCTTCAGCTTTCCGAACCCGCTGGAACGGCTGCAAGGCGCGCAATTCGTCAACGTGTTCGAGCATTCCCGCGCCCTGTTGGGGTGGCGCGGCTCCGTCGGCACGGCCGATGACCTGTTGATCATGGCGCAGCGGATCATGGGCACGGGCCGGGCCGGGCGGCTGTTTCAGGAGGCTGCGCGGGGGCAGGGCCGGGATGGCGATCTGCCCGAGCCGACGCCGGATTTCCTGGAAAAGCTGGAGCGTGAACTGGCGGGATCGGTGGGGGCTGCCACCGCCCATGCCATGGTGGCCCAGATCACCGGCGCGGCCTCGGTTGGCGTGGGGGATCTGCTGGCCGTGGCTGACGAAACCGCGCAGATCATGGAATATTCCAGCCAGTTGGAGGCCAAGTCCGAAGAACTCGCCCAGACCGCGCGGCGCCTGCGGGAGGCCAACGCCAAGCTGACCGAATTGTCGGTGCAAAAGGATGCGTTCCTGTCCCAGATCAGCCATGAATTGCGCACCCCGATGACGTCCATCCGGTCATTCTCCGAAATCCTGATGCAGACCGACCCGATGGACGACGCCGCGCGCGGGCGGTTCAGCCGGATCATCCATGATGAAAGCCTGCGCCTGACCCGCCTGCTGGACGATCTGCTGGATCTCAGCGTGCTGGAAAACGGGCGCGTGACGCTGAATATGGGGGAGGTCGCGTTGGGCGATGTGCTGGACCGGGCCATCCATGCCGCCGGTGCCCAGGCGGGCGGGCGGATCGCGATCCGGCGCGATCCCGAGGCCGAGGCCGTGACGCTCTGGACCGACGCCGACCGGCTGGCGCAGGTCTTCATCAACCTGATCTCGAACGCGCAGAAATATTGTGACGCGGAGGCCCCGGAATTGCGGATTGACGTGGTGGCGAACGGGCAGGGTGTGGAGGTGGAATTTGCCGATAACGGAAAGGGAATTCCCGCCCGGCAGGAGGCGCTGATCTTCGAGAAATTCGCCCGGCTCGACACCGCGAAAGGCGCGCCGGGGGCGGGGCTTGGCCTTGCGATCAGCCGCGAGGTGATGGCGCGTCTGGGGGGCGGTCTGAGCTACCGTCCGAGCGCCGATGGCACCCGGTTCCGGGTGCGCCTTCCGGCCCGGGCCTTGCGCGCGGCGTAAGGGGTTTTTTAACCACCGTCATGCGACAAGCGGAGGAGTTTTCCGACCGCACCGCCAGAAGGCCCCTGAGATCCCCATGTCCGAAACCGCCCCGCGCCCCGTTCTGGCCCGCATTGTTGCGGCCCATCAAGGTATGGGCGATGGCGGCCCGGACCCCACGGCAGATCTGCAATCGGGCCTGTCGCGGGCGATCCGCATGGCATCGATCCCGTTTGAGGGGCTTTTCGCCCGCCCGGCCGAGGTTCAGGTGAGCCGGAGCACCACCCTGTCCGACAGTGTGGAGGCCTTGCCGGAGACCGGCCTTCTGGCTGCGATCGAGGATCATGAAGGCCGCCGGGGCCTGGTGGCGCTGAGCCATCCGCTGGTCGATGCGCTGATCGAGATCCAGACCACCGGGCGTGTGGAGGAGGCGGAGCTTCCCGCACGCAATGTCACCCGGATCGACGAGGCCCTGTGCCGGGATTTTCTGGATCTGCTGTTTGTCGCCTTCGCCAAGGAAACCGCCAAGGCTGCGGGGCGGGATTGGCCCGACCGGATCACCTATGGCAGCCGCGTGAAGGATCGCGGTCAGCTCAACCTGCTGTTGCCCGAGCGCGGCTATCACCGCCTGAAGGTGGATGTCACCGTGGGGCAGAACCGGTCGGGCCAGATCGTTCTGGTGCTGCCGCGCGATCCCGGAATGGCCCGCAGGCGCGCGGCCGGGGCAAAGGCGCCGGCCAAGGAACGGCCGCAGGATTGGGCAACGCAGGTTCTGACGGCGCTTGGACCCGCGCCGCTGACGCTCAACGCGGTGTTGATGCGCGTGACCCTGCCTCTTGGCCAGGTCGAGGCGATGGAGGAAGGCGAATTGATTCCGTTCGATCCGTCCGATCTGCGCTCGGTCACGCTGGAAGGTGAAGGCGATCACGTCTTTGCCAGGGGCAGCTTGGGCCAGTTGGGCGGCAAGCGCGCCGTGCGTCTGGGCCCGCCCGATGACGTTGGGCGCGGCGCGGTGGCACAAGGCACCCGGATCCCGGCCCCCGCCGCGCCATCCAACGCGGCTCTCAATGATGCCGCCGCCCCGGCCATGGCAGATGTTCCGGCTGCTCGCAGCCCTGACCCAATGGCAGCGGCGGGCAATCCGGCACCGCAACCCGGTTTCGATCCCGACGCCCCCATGGGCGACGGGCTTTTGCCGGAAGCGGCCGGACTGCCGGATCTTCCGATGGCCGGATTCGACCCGAACGCACCGATCGGCTGATCGCCACAGACGCCGCCCCGACGACCGGCCCCAACGACCAGCCATTGCAATCCGCCCAGGCCACCGGCACTCTCCGCGCGACCGCCACCGGAGACCCCGCCCCATGTCCATCGCCGAGTTTCGCGCCCGCGTTGCCGCCAACACCCCGCTGGCCGGAACGTTCATGAAGACGCCCTCGGTCGACATGCTTGAGGTGTTGATGCTCGCCGGCCTCGATTTCGTGTGCCTGGATTGCGAACACGCGCCCTTCGATACGCAGGCCCTGAACGCCTGCCTCGCCGTGGCGCGCGCCGCCGATTACCCGGTTCTGGTCCGCGTTCCATCGGGCAGCGCGGAGAATATCGGCCATGTGCTGGATCTGGGCGCCTGCGGCATTGTCGTCCCCCATGTCACCGACGCGGAGACAGCCCGACGGGTCGCGCGCGCCGGACGGTTCGGCCATGGCGGGCGTGGCTATGCGGGCTCCACAAGGTGGGCCGGGTTCGCCACCCGGACCATGCCGGAGCTCTTGCAGCAAAGCCGCGATGAGACCGTGATCATCGCCCAGATCGAGGATCCCGAGGGCGTGGACAACGCCGATGCCATCGCCGGGACCGACGGGATCGATGCCCTGTTCCTGGGCCCTGCCGACCTGTCGGTGGCCTACGGCAAAAGCAATCAGACCAGCGATGAGCTCTATGCGGCGATGGCCCGCGTGGGCGAGGCGGCCAGGGCCAACGGCACGGCCTACATGACCTTCGTGGCCCACGCAGACAGGGCAAAAGAGCTGCGGGCCTATGGCTTCGGCGCGTTTTTCATCGCCTCCGAACATGCATGGATCTTGCAAGGCGCCCGCGCCGAGATCGCCGGTATCCGCGAGATCGACTAGCTCCTGCTCCCGCCCGTCCGCCACAATTCCACCACATTTGCCTAAAATTTGCCGTGGATTTGGCGCGAATTTTCCCGGTTATGACCGCGGAAAGGGCCCACGGCCATCCACATTCTGCCCGCCTTATCCACCATCCTTTGCCTGTCGCGGCGCGAAGACCGTGATTGAAAACAAGAAGAAATCGGCAAATCGGGCGGAGGCCGCCCCGTGGTTGAGGAGACATTCGATGATGAAGCCCCGTTTCATCCCCGCCCTGATCCTGGGGGTCGCACTGGCGGTCTCCGGTTGCGTCAGCACCAGCCAGGTGTCGCGCGACGTTGCGTTCGACGTGCCCCCCGCGGTCGAAGACATCGCCGTGCAGAATTGGCGTGTGGCCGGGTTCGAGGTGATCGTGCCGCGCACGCTGGAGGTGTCGGAGGCCAATACGATCAAGCCGCGCGCCGATATCGTCTGGCGCGGCGATCCCTTGGGCGACCGCTACGAGCAGGTCGATGCCCTGATGACCGCGGCCCTCGAACCGGCCTTTGCGGCCGTCGACGGCGATATCCCCGTGATCGTGACCCTAGAGGTGACGCGCTTCCACTGCCAGACGCAGCGTGTGCGCTATACATTTGGTGGCGAGCATGAGATCGAGTTCATCTTGCTGGTCCGCCACGCCGAAACCGGTCAGATTCTGTCCGGGCCGAGCGATGTCGACCTCACCTTCGACGCCTATGGCGGTGACCGGGCCGTTGCGGCAGAGGCCCGCGGCGAGACCCAGGCCGTGCGGATCACCCAGCGCCTGCGCAATTGGGTCACCCAGGAATTCATCGGGCGCGCTGGCCCCGTACTTCTGTCGGACGCCAGCTGACGCTTTCCCCGGCCCATCGAACCCGATAGAGGGGGCGCTATGACAGCGCCCCCTTTGCCCGTTCTCCGCCTGAAACCAAAGGCCGATGCCCGCCGCATCCGGCACGGCCATCCCTGGGCCTGGGCCGATGATCTCGTACTGGATCGGCGCTCGCGCGCGGTCCCGACCGGCGCCTTGGCCGTGCTCGAGGATGCGGATCGTCAGGCCTTGGGCATTGGCGTGGCAAGCGTGGGCGCGCGGATCGGCCTGCGGATCCTCGACCGCGATCCGGCGGCTGTGATCGACACCGAGTGGCTGCGGGCGCGCATCGCCCGGGCGGCATCTTTGCGCGCCACGCTCTACGACACGCCGTTCTACCGGCTGATCCACGCGGAGGGTGACGGGCTGCCCGGCCTGATCGTGGATCAGTTCGGCGATGTTCTGGTGATCCAGCCCAACGCGGTCTGGCTCGAAGATCGTTTGAGCGATCTGGTGGCGCTGCTGCACGAAGTGACGGGCTGCCGGACACTCATCAAGAACGGTACGGCGCGGGCCCGCGCGCTGGAGGATTTGCCGGACGACCATGCCGTTCTGGTGGGCACGGCGCCCGAGGCGCCGATTGCCGTGCCGATGAATGGCGCGATCTACCTCGCCGATGTGATGGGTGGGCAGAAAACCGGCCTGTTCTACGATCAACGCCCCAACCACGCCTTTGCCGCGTCCCTGGCGGGTGGGGCGCGGGTACTCGATGTGTTCGCCCATGTGGGGGGCTTCGGGCTTGCCGCCCTGGCCGCCGGCGCGGCCTCCGCGCTTGCGGTCGATGCGTCGCAACCGGCCCTCGATCTGGCAAAGCGGGGCGCGCAGGCCATGGGCTGCGCCGCTCGGTTCGACACCCGCCAGGGTGATGCCTTCGCCGCGATGGAGGCGCTGGATCAGGACGGTACGCGCTTTGATCTCGTGGTCGTCGATCCGCCCGCCTTCGCGCCGTCCAAACCCGCGCTCGACAAGGGGCTCCGGGCCTATGAGCGCGCCGCCAGGCTGGCAACGGCCCTGGTGGCCGATGGCGGGGTGCTGATCCTGTGTTCATGTTCCCACGCCGCCGATCTGGGCAAGTTCCGGTCCGCCTGCCTGCGCGGGATCGGCCGTGCGGGCCGGGAGCCCCGGCTGCTCCATACCGGCTTCGCCGGGCCCGACCACCCGGTGCATCCGAGCCTGAGCGAGACCGGCTACCTCAAGTCACTGGCCTTCCGGCTGCCATGAGGGCGGTCCTCGACGCCTGCGTGCTGTACCCCACCGTGCTGCGTCAGATCCTGCTCGGCGTCGCCGAACGGGGCCTGATCCAACCGGTCTGGTCGGAGCGGCTGCTGGAGGAATGGCACCGGGCCGCCGCACGCAATGGCGGCAAGCAAGATGCGGCGATCGCCACGGCGGAGGCGGCGGCGGCCAAGGCCCGCTTCCCCGATGCGATGAATGTGCCGGGTGACGAAGCGCCGCTCTGGCTCCCGGACCCGGCCGATATCCACGTGCTCGCGACCGCGATTGCCAGCGGAGCGGGCACGATCATCACCATGAACCTGCGGGATTTCCCGGCGCGAGACCTCAGCCCCCATGGCGTCACGGCCCTGCATCCCGATGCCTGTTTGATGAAGCTCTGGCTGGACCGGCCCGATGCGGTCGAGGCCGTCGTCACGGCGACCCATGCCGAGGCCGAGCGCCTGTCCGGTCAGACGTTACCGCTCCGGGCGCTGCTCAAACGCGCCCGCCTGCCGCGATTGGGCAAGGCGCTCGCGGCCTGAACCTCCTTCATCTTGGCGAAAAACTCCGGGGGTTTGGGGGCTGGCCCCCAAGGAACGATGTGTTTGGGGGCTGGCCCCCAAGGGACGATGTGTTTGGGGGTGAGCCCCCAAGGTAAGATATGTTTGGCGGTGGGCCCCAGAAGAAGAACGTGGCTGGCGCCCCGCTCATTCCCTCACTCCGGCGGCAATTCCCGCGCCCACCGCGCCTCCAGGGCCTCGATCGCGGCAATCCGGTCGGCGGTTTTTGGGTGGCTCATCAGCCAGGCTGGCGCCCCGCCGCCCTTCAGACCCACCAGAGTCTCAAGCTTGGTAAACAGTGTCTTTTGCGGGCCAACTCCGATCCCGGCAGAGGCCATGAGGGCGGAGGCATAGGCATCGGCCTCATATTCATCCTGACGGCTCAGCCGCGCGGCGAGAAGGGATGCGACAATGCCCGCAATCCAGGGGCCGATCCCCGGAACGAACCGACCCAGCACCCCGGCCAGCACCGCGCGCACCGCATTCTGGCCCGAGAAATCAATCATCCGCCGCCGCGTATGCCCCAGCGCCACATGCCCCAATTCATGGGCGATCACGCTGGCCAGTTCCTCGGCCGAGACCTCGCCTTGCTTGTAGCGATTGTAGAACCCCCGGGTCAGGAAGATTCGCCCATCGGGCGCGGCGAGGCCGTTGACGGCGTCGACCTCATAGATATTCACGGCGATCCGGTCGACGCCCAACACCTTGGCGAACCGGTCGGTGATCTCTTTCAGGGGGCGGTCGGCCAGTTCGGTGGAGCGCTGATCGAGATCCCGCTTCGTCCGCCAGGCCGAGAACAGATACATCACCAGGCCATAGCCCACGGCCAGCAGAATGGGGGTCAACTTCAACATAGGTGGGATATGGGGCTCCAGCGGCCCCCCGGCAATGCGTCAGACGGACCATTTGACCGGCACGTGTACCGGTCCGCGAAATGCCCATCCGCCGAAGGACGCGTCCCCTGCCAGGCGCAGGCCGGACAGGCGCTCGAACAGCATGGGCAGGGCGACACCGGCAATCAGGGCCCTGGACGCCGCCGCCCCGGCGCAGAAATGCGGCCCCGCGCCGAACGGGATCGCGGCGGATGTGTCGCGGGTCGGATCGAAGGTGTCGGGGGCATCGAACACGTCCGGGTCGCGATTGGCGGCGCCGAACATCAGGAACACGCGTGTGCCTTTGGCCAAAGGCGTCCCGGCCACCACGTCGTCGCGGGCCATTTCGCGGGGCGACATGCCGATGGGGCTGATCCAGCGGGCGTATTCCGAGAACACCGCCTCCCAGCCCGCCGCGGCGCTGCCGGGATGGGTGAGCACGGCCCAGGCGGCTCCGGCAATGGCATCGCGGGGCTCATTCTGGCCACCGGAAATGATCAGCTTGATATTGGCCCGGATCGCCTCCATCAGCAGGCCCGCCTGATCCATCACGCTCAGCGCCGAAAGGTCGGGGCGGCCGCACACATCGGGCAACCGTTCGTCGATATGTGCGTCGATGGAGGCGGTGCAATCATGGCAAGTCGCCTCGATGGCCGGATCGCCCGCATAATTCGCACATCCGTCGATCATGCCCTGGCTCACGCGGTCCATCTCGGCGGCATCCATGTTGGTCAGACCCGTGATCGCCTTCAGCGCCTCGGCCGAGACCGGCATCGCGTAGTCGCGCACGAGATCCGCGGTGCCGCGCGGGGCCAGCCGGTCCAGCACCTCCGCCGCCCGGGCGCGGAAGATCGGCAGCCAATGGGTGCGCACGGTGCGGGGGCTGAGCGCGGGAAACAGGGCGCGCCGTTCGGCCATGTGATCGGCGCCGTCCTTGCGCATCATGTTTTCGCCCATAAGGCGGGTCATCAGACCCTCGGGCTGGCGCGAGGACAGGACCTCGATCCGTTTCTCCTCGGCATGAATATCGGCGCGGCGGGTCAGCAGGACGGCGTTCAATTGCGGCACGAAGGCCACGGGCGCCGTTGCCTGCATCCGGGCCAGCGTGGGGTAGGGGTCATGCCAGAACGCGGCCGGGTCGATGTCAAAACGGGGGGCCGACTCGACGCGCGTCATGGGGTTTGCCTTTCCTGTCGGGCCGGAATGATCGACTCAGCCGATGGTCTGTCAAGCAATATACTCGCCGTCGCGCGGGTGATCGGCATGAGCGCTTCCGCGACGGGCAACCGCCGCGGATACCGCATGGAAAACGGCGGGCGATTCGTGACGGATTACCAGAATTGGGCGAAAAAATGGCGGTTTAGGGGCCAAAATGATATTGTTTCTAAACGCGAAACTCTAGAAATTATGGCGTATTAACAAAGTGTTAATTATTGGAAGGCGCCGTGGGGCGGGTGTCGGCGGAATTTTGCCGTAGCATTGCCTCAAATTTTGTTGCAAAGACGATCCCGAACATTCTGTTGGCGTTTTGTAACGGCTTGATTGGTAGGGTTATGATGAATTTTAAGACAACGATTTCTATTGCTGCGACTGCTGCGGTGATCGCGATGGGGAGCCAGGCAAACGCGACGCCGGTCGATCTGACCAACAACGGCGCACTCGGCCCGCGCGATTTCATGGTTACGACGTTTGAAGACGGCCGCGGCGGACCTTTCGACGTCGATGTGCGGCCCGACAACCAGCCTGGCCCTGTGACGTCTTTCGTGGCGTGGTGCATCGATCTGGCTCAGACCATTGGGACCAGCACCTACGACTACAACCAGAGCTCCGATAACGGCGACACCGGCGATTTCGGTGCTCCGGAGATCAGCGACGCAGAAGAAACCCAGCTGAGCCAGCTGTTCACGCAGAACTATTCCGCGCTCGGCGCGTTCGGGTCCTCGGTATTGAACACGGCGTTCCAGATGGCGATCTGGGAGATCATCTACGAAGATGAGGGCAATGCGCTTGATGTGACCGGGGGCGTTTTTGCCGAATCCGGCGGCGGCAACGCAGCGGCGCGCGCTCAGGCCAATACGTGGCTGACCGCTTTGGCCGGACCGGCCGACTATGCTTTCGACTACTTTCTGTCCAGCAGTCGCCAGGACCTTCTGGCAGGCTCCTATGATCCGACGCCGGTTCCGCTGCCCGCAGGTCTCGTGCTGATGCTCGGTGGCTTGGGCGCTTTCGCGGCGGTGAAGCGTCGCCAGGCGCGCACCTGAATTCTTTCTGAGATTTAATGAGGATCGCCGCGGCCCATCGGGCCGCGGCTTTTTCTTTAGCAGGAGGGGGTTAGCGCCCCAGTTCCCGCATGCCGCGGTCGAGGCCTTCCAGCGTCATCGGCACCATCCGGCCCTCGAAAATGTCGTGGATCATCTGGGTGGATTGCGTGTAGCGCCAGTGCCGTTCGGGCGTCGGATTGATCCACATGTGATCGGGCCACTGGGTGCGGGCGCGCTGCAGCCACGTGCTGCCCGCTTCCTCATTCCAATGCTCATTGGCGCCGCCCGCAAAGGCGATTTCGTAAGGTGACATCGCCGCGTCACCCACGAAGATGCATTTGTAATCCGAGCCGTAGGTGTTCATCACCTCGAAGGTCGGGATCGTTTCGGACCACCGGCGGCGGTTGTCGCGCCAGACGGACTCATAGAGGCAATTGTGAAAGTAGTAGTATTCGAGGTGCTTGAATTCAGCCTTGGCGGCTGAAAACAGCTCTTCGACCACCTTCACATGATCGTCCATCGATCCGCCGACATCCAGAAACAGGATCACCTTCACGGCATTGCGCCGCTCGGGCCGGGTTTTGACATCGAGCCAGCCTTGCTCCGCCGTGGCGCGGATCGTGCCGTCGAGGTCCAGCTCCTCCGCCGCGCCGTCGCGCGCCCATTGGCGCAGGCGCTTCAGCGCCACCTTGATGTTGCGGGTGCCCAGTTCAACGTCGCCGTCGAGGTTCCTGAAGTCACGCTTGTCCCAGACCTTCACGGCCCGGCGGTGGCGGCTTTCATGCTGGCCGATCCGCACGCCTTCGGGGTTGTAGCCATAGGCCCCGAAGGGCGATGTCCCCGCCGTGCCGATCCACTTGTTGCCGCCCTGATGGCGGCCCTGCTGTTCCTTGAGGCGTTCGCGGAGCGTTTCCATCAGCTTGTCGAAGCCGCCCAGGGCTTCGATCTCGGCCCGTTCCTCGGCGCTCAGGTGCTTTTCGGCGAGCTTCTCCAGCCATTCGCGGGGGATCTCCGTGGCCTCCAGCACATCCTGGGTGGTGATCTGCTCTAGCCCGCTGAATGTATGGGCAAAGGCCTGATCGAACCGGTCGAGATGGCGCTCATCCTTCACCATCGCGGCGCGGGCGAGGTAGTAGAAGCCGTCGACATCATAGGTCACGAGGCCCGCCGACATCCCTTCCAGAAACGCAAGATATTCCCGGAGAGAGACCGGGATGCGCGCCGCGCGGAGGGTTTGGAAGAAGGGCAGGAACATGGGCTGCGATCTAACTAGACCGGGGCAGGGACCACAAGCATCACGATGGTGCCGAGGACAAAGCCGATCAGCGCGAAGACCGCGCCGTATTGCGCCATGTCGGGCCCGTTGCCGCCCCGATAGCGGGCCAGCACGATGCCAAGCACGATGCCGAGGCCTGCACCAATGAAATTCAGCATGTCGGGCCTGTTCCTGTCGCGGGTTACGGTCAGGGCGACAGCGCCGCGACCTCGGTCAGGCGCGCGCCCACGGCGGCGTTCGAGCCGAACCCATAGCGGCCCCAGGCGAGGCTGTCGAGACGGACGGAGCGCGCCTCGGACGCGCGGCCCGCATCCTCCAGCGCCTCGGCACGGATCATCAGAAGGGTCGAGAGGAGCGAGGCATTCTGCGCCGATGTGGCGGCCGGAAGCGCGCGCGCCGTCAGTTGCAGCGCCTCCGCCGACCGTCCGGCACTGAGCGCGAAGGCGGCCAACTGCATATCGACATGGGCGGATTGGATGCCGTTCGGCGCGACCCGCTCGAAGATCGATGCCGCCGCCTGGAACGCCTCGATCGAGGTTTCGACATCGCGGCTGAGGGTCAGGCGACCCAGGGCAAAATAGGCGAACGCGGTGCGGGTATCGGTCCAACCGGCGCTTTGTGCGAGGCGAACCGCGCGCTCGGCCGAGGCGATGCGTGCGGCATCGGAGGAACCGGGCCCAAGGGCCGTTTCGATGGCGGTGATCCAGGCGCGGGGTGTGGCCGAACCGCTTCCCGCCGAGGCGCGCCCGCCACTTGGATGGATCCGCGACAGGATCGCGGGCAATCGCGCCGCGACCTCGCCGCGCGTCATACCCGATTGCAGCCCGTCATCGTAATAGGCCCGCAGGATCATCATGTCGAAACTGGTCAGGACGGCGTTGAAATTATCGTCGTTGAAGACGCTGTCGGGCAGGCGGTAGAGGTCATTCAGCGGACCCAGGGCCTGGGCGATTTCCTCATGCAGGCAATCGCGGATTTCCTGTGGCGAGACATCGGATGGGATGAAGACGGCCACGCGCTCGCGGCGATCGAGCGTGGTCCAATCCAGCGTCCGGCCCGCGCGGGAGCGGCGGAACTCGGACCAGGAACTGACGCGCGGCACCACGAAACAGGCGGCTTGCGGCACCACCCGCTGCATCCGCGCCCGCGGCATCGTTTCGATGGTGATCGACGCCCCTTGCCCGCCCACCCGGGTGATGTCGATCCGCGCCTCGCTGCGCAACCGTGCCAGAAGCAGATCAAGATCGTTGCTGAGCGAGGGTGGCGCCCCGGCGGCCACGGCAACGGTCACCGGCCCCTCGAACCGGCTCAACCGTTCGATCACACGGCCCGATTCCATCTGGAAACTGAGATCGAGAAAATCCGCCGCTATCGATGAGTTGGACCGCGACAGCCCGCCGACCCGCTGATTGCCGAACGTATTCATCGGTGGCAGGCCATTGGGCAGCGATGCGGCGCTGCGCTCGGCCACATCCGTGCCGGTGGTCGGCGCGCAGGCGGCCAGGGCGAGCGCGAAGGCGGGCGCCATGAGGCTTAGGAAACGATTGAACACGGAACGATGCCTCACACTCGGGAATATTTCATGAAATCAGTGGGCTGCGCGATCTTGTCGTACAATATGCGGGCCTGTTCATTGCCGGTCTGGGTCAGCCAATAGACGTTGGATCGCCCGGCCTCGTCCGCATCCGCATAGACCGCCTCGATCAGCGCCCGCGCCACGCCACGGCCCCGCGCTTCGGGAATGGTAAAGAGGTCTTGCAGGTAGGTGACCGGCGCGTCCTGCCAGCCATGGGCATGGGCAATCGCGTGGACCAGACCCAGCGCCCGATCGCCATCCCACGCCATCCAGGCCTGCATATCCGTGCGATCCGGATCCGTGTAGCGCGTAAAGGTCAGATCAAAGACCGCCTCGTGCCGCGTGGCCCCGTAAAACGCAAGGTAGTCACGCCATAGCGCATCCCATTCGGGCCGATCCCGCCGCCCGAGGGGGCGGATGTCGAAAGCCGTTGTCAAGAAAGCGCCCACCTTGGCTCTGAAGTTCGAGTCTCATGTAGTCTGAGGACGAATTATGGCAGGAATCGGGCAAAGGCCTAGGGGCGGGGTACGGTTTGCGCGCCCATAGTTGCCCGCGCGCCATGCCCGCATGCTCACCTTTGGCCGCGTGCCAGGAAGGCCAGCCGTTCGAACAGCGTCACATCCTGTTCGTTCTTCAACAGC
Source organism: uncultured Roseicyclus sp. (assembly GCA_947494975.1). GTDB lineage: Bacteria > Pseudomonadota > Alphaproteobacteria > Rhodobacterales > Rhodobacteraceae > Gymnodinialimonas. The sequence goes on from CANLXA010000002.1 coordinate 1,076,601, forward strand.
GCCCCGTGCAGTTTCGGCAGGGCCGACGCGCCGTCGCGGCGCAAATCCTCGGGCTGCAGATCTTCGGCGAGCAGCAGCTTCAGCCAGTCCAGAACCTCCGAGGTCGAGGGCTTCTTCTTCAGCCCCTGCTGCTCCCGGATCTCGTAGAATTGCGTGAGCGCCGTGGTCAGCAACGCTTGTTTGATGCCCGGGTGATGCACCTCGACGATCTTCTTCATCACCTCCACATCGGGGAAGCGGATGTAGTGGAAGAAACACCGGCGCAGGAAGGCGTCGGGCAGTTCCTTTTCGTTGTTCGACGTGATGATTACGATGGGGCGGACCTTCGCCGTGATCGTCTCGCCGGTTTCGTAGACGAAGAATTCCATCCGGTCGAGCTCTTGCAGAAGATCGTTGGGAAACTCGATATCCGCCTTGTCGATCTCATCGATCAGAAGCACACATTTCTGTTCTGCATCAAAGGCTTGCCAGAGCTTGCCCTTGCGGATGTAGTTCTTCACGTCGTGGACGCGCTCTTCGCCCAACTGGCTGTCACGCAGGCGCGAGACGGCATCGTATTCGTAGAGGCCCTGCTGCGCGCGGGTGGTGGATTTGATGTGCCATTCGATGATCGGAAGGCCCAGGGCACCGGCCACCTGGCGCGCCAGTTCGGTCTTGCCGGTCCCCGGTTCCCCCTTCACCAGAAGCGGCCGTTCCAACGTGACGGCGGCGTTTACGGCCACGGTCAGATCCTCGGTCGCTACGTAATCGGCGGTGCCGTCAAACTTCATTTTGTCGTGTTCTCCGCGCTGCAGCGTCTCGTTGCATTTGCAAAGTTGCTACCTCACACAGTATCTAGGTGACAAGCCATCCATGCCCGTGTAATTCGACGCGCAAGGGGCTGCATGACCTAGCACGTGCGAGGGATTATGAACGACACCAGCCCCGTTAAGGGGAGCACGATGAAAGCAGAGATTTTCCTGCCGGAGGATTATCGTCCCGCCGAGGATGAGCCCTTCATGAACGAACGTCAGCTTGAGTATTTCCGCCGGAAATTGCTCAGCTGGAGAAACGACCTGCTCGACGAAAGCCGCTCCACGGTGACGACGCTGCAGGACGGAACCCGCAACATCCCGGATGTGGCCGATCGTGCGTCGGAAGAAACCGACCGCGCGCTTGAGCTGCGCACCCGCGACCGTCAGCGCAAGCTGATCGCCAAGATCGATTCGGCGCTGCGCCGCGTGGATGAGGGCGAATACGGGTATTGCGAAGTGACCGGTGAGCCGATTTCGCTCAAGCGCCTCGATGCGCGACCGATCGCGACCATGAGCCTGGAGGCCCAGGAGCGCCACGAGCGCCGGGAAAAGGTCCACCGCGACGACTGACCGCTTGGCAGTTTCGCAAGAATAGGGGCACCCATCGCGGGTGCCCTTTTTCGGTTGGGATCGCGGGATGTTGGCAGGACAAACGATCACGGTGATCGGCGGCGGGATCGGCGGGTTGGCCGCTGCCCTGGCCTGCGCGCAGCGGGGGGCCGAGGTGTCGGTGCTGGAGCAGGCATCCGAGATCGCGGAGGTCGGGGCGGGCCTGCAAATCTCGCCGAATGGATGGGTGGTGTTGGAGGCCCTCGGGCTCGCCGAAGCACTCATCTCCGTCCGCGGGGAGGCCGTCCGCCTGCGCGATTTCCGGCGCGGGGGTGAGGTGTTCGCGATGCCTCTCACCGCGCCGTTCCATTTCGTGCACCGGGCGGACCTGATCGAATGCCTTCGCGCGGCCGCCATCGCCGCCGGGGTCCATATCCGTCTCGGCGTAGAGGTGATGGAGGCCACGCCGGACGGGGCGGCGGTGGAGTTGCTGCTGGCCGACGGGTCAACCGAAACCCATGGGCTAACCATCGCGGCGGACGGTCTGCATTCCCCCGCCCGCCGTATGCTGAACCCCAAATCGCAGCAATTCTTCACCGGGCAGGTCGCTTGGCGCGCGCTGGTGCCGGGCAAGGACCTGCCGCCGGAGGCCCATGTGTTCATGGGCCCGGGTCGTCATCTGGTGCGTTACCCGCTGCGCGGCGGAGAGGTCACCAATATCGTGGCGGTGGAAGAGCGCGATGCCTGGGCGGCGGAGGATTGGAACCACGCCGATGATCCGAAAAACCTGCGCGCCGCCTTCACCGATTTCTGCCCTGAAATCAGAGATCTGCTGGCCGACATTCAAGTCACCCACCTCTGGGGCCTCTTCCGCCACCCGGTCGCGTCCACCTGGCATCAGGGCTCTCTGGCGCTACTGGGCGATGCCGCCCACCCGACGCTGCCATTCCTGGCCCAGGGCGCAAACATGGCGCTGGAAGATGCATGGGTCCTGGCGCGCTGCCTGAATGATCACCCCGATCCGGCCGATGCGCTCCACAACTACGCGGCGCTCCGCAAATCGCGCACGGCACGCATCGTGAATGCCGCGAGCGACAACGCCACAAACTACCACCTGCGCCCCGGTCCCTATCGCTTTGCCGCCCATACCGCGCTCCGCGCCGCCGCCCGCTTTGCCCCCCACGCCGTCACCAACCGGTTCAACTGGCTCTACCGGCACGATGTAACGCGCTGAACCCACCCTTCCACTGGTTCCAAATCCCCTCGGGGGGAGCCGGAGGCGGGGGGCAGACAGCCCCCCTCCCGCGCCAGCCAAGACGCCCACATCTCGGAGTTGACGCCCAAGCCGCGGGGGGCCCCCCCGGGGGGGGGGGGGCCCCCGGGGGGGGGGGGGGGCGCGGGGGACCGCCCACACCGGGGCCGCGGCTAAAAAGAGAAATTAGGGCGC